>NZ_BSQP01000001.1:0-3906208 GCF_030268405.1 Agromyces sp. NBRC 114283 | reverse complement strand
ACAATACCAGCGCACCGCCCACAGGATCACATCACCCTGGAAATGGCGCCACTTGAAATCCGTCATCGTTCCGTCCGTCCAATCTCCGCCAAGCATGCTCAAGCTTCACGATTTTTGCAACAGAGCCATGCACCGCATCCGAGAGACCGAGGAGACGATCACCCGGCTCCGCCTCAGCGAGGACATCGTCGGATCGGTGCATCTCTGCAACGGGCAGGAGGCGATCTACGCCGGCGCGGTCCGCGCGCTCGAGCTGAGCCGCGACGCGGTGTTCCCGACCTACCGGGGGCACGGCTGGGCGATCGCCTGCGGCGTCCCGCCGGAGGCCGTGCTCGCCGAACTGCTCGGCCGGGAGAGCGGCATCAGCGGCGGCCGCGGGGGATCCGCCTACTTCACGGCTCCCGCCTACGGCATGTACGGCGAGAACTCGATCGTTGGCGCGGGCGCGCCGATCGCGTGCGGCGCGGCGCTCGCCGGCCGTTTCGACGGGAGCGGCCGAGTGGCCCTGGCCTCCTTCGGCGAGGGCGCGATGAACCAGGGCGCCGTGCACGAGGCCATGAACTTCGCCGCGGCGATGACGCTGCCGGTGGTCTTCCTCGTCGAGAACAACACGTACTCCGAGCTCACCCCGACGCGGGACGTGGTGCGCAACGACCAGTTCTTCCGCCGCGCCTCCGCGTACGGCATGGCCGGCGTGCGCTTCGACGGCAACGACCCCGACGCGGTGCGCGACGCCGTCGCCGACGCCGTCGAACGGTGCAGGAACGGCGCCGGACCGGTGCTGCTCGAGGCCATGACCCAGCGCATCGTCGGGCACTACATCGGCGACGTCCAGCACTACCGGCCGGCGGGCGAGCTCGACGCCGCCATCGCGGCCGAGCCGATCGCGAGGGCCGAGCGGATGGCCCGGGCGGCCGGCGTCGGCGACGCGGAGCTCGCGGCGCTGCGCCAGCGCGTGGTCGACGAGGTCGATCGCGCCGCCCAGGCCGCGCTCGCCGCCCCGCTCGCAGACCCCGCCACCGTCGAGGAGCACGTCTATGCCTGAGATCATCGAGAAGACCCTGTCCTACGCGGAGAGCGTGAACGCGGCCCTCGCCCGTGCGCTCGAGGAGCGGCCTGAGACGCTGCTCTTCGGTGAGGACGTGGCGATCCCCGGCGGCGTATTCGGCGTCACCAAGGGCCTGCGCCGGAAGTTCGGCGAGCGGGTGTTCGACACCCCGATCTCCGAGTCGGCGATCCTCGGCGGCGCGGTCGGTTCCGCGATGTTCGGCCGGCGGCCGATCGTCGAGATCATGTGGGCCGACTTCGCCCTCGTCGCGTTCGACCAGATCGTGAACCAGGCGGCCAACGTGCGGTACGTCTCCCGGGGCGCGCTCGCCGCGCCGCTGACGGTGCGCACCCAGCAGGGCAACGCCCCGGGCGCCTGCGCCCAGCACTCGCAGTCGCTGGAGGCCCTGTTCGCCCACATCCCCGGGATCCGCGTCTGCATGCCGACCACGAACCAGGACGCCTACGACCTGCTGCTCAGCGCCATCTGGAGCGACGACCCGACGATCGTGATCGAGAACCGCACGCTCTACCACGGCGCCAAGCAGCCGGTGCGCATCGGCGGTCCCGTGCAGGCGGTCGGCGGGGTCGGCCTGCGCCGCTCGGGCTCGGACCTCACCGTCGTCACCTGGGGCGCGATGCAGCACCGGGTGCTCGCCGCCGCCGAGCGCGCTGCGGCCGAGGGCATCGACGCCGAGGTGCTCGACGCCCGGTGGATCCGCCCGCTCGATCTCGACAGCATCCTCGCGAGCGTGCAGCGGACGGGCCGGCTGCTCGTGGTGCACGAGGCGCACACGACCGGCGGGGTGGGCGCCGAAGTGGTCTCCCGCGTCGTCGAGAGCGGCGTCCGGCTCAACTCGCCGCCCGTGCGCATCGGCGCGCTGGAGACGCGGATCCCGGCGGCGGTACAGCTGGCCGCCCGAGTGCTGCCGGCTGACGAGGACATCCTCGGTGCCATCCGCCGCGTCGCGCACGACGTGCCGGCCGGCCGGGTCGAAGCCATGCCGGTGGGTGCGCGATGAGCGCCGCCGCGCCGGTCGCCGTGCCGCTCGCCATGCCGGTCTTCGCCCCGCTGTTCACGCCCGGCACCGAGCGCGTCGAGGTGCGCTGGCTGACCGTGGAGGCGCCGATCGACGCCGACGTCGCCGCCCGGTGCCTGCCCGCCGGGCTGGGCGTGCCGGACTCGCCGACCGTGGCGCTCTGGATCGCCCAGTTCATCGGCGCGGAGTTCGCCTCGTCCGGCGGCGTGGAGCGTCGCCCGGACTACCTGCAGGGCGGCGTCTCGCTGCGCTGCGCCGGATACCGCGGCGGCCCGGACGGCGCCTACGCGATCGAGACCTTCGTCGAGGGCCTGAACCACGGCATCCTCGGCCGCGAGCTGTTCGGACTGCCGAAGAAGCAGGCCCGAGCGGTCCGGCTCGACGAGCACGGCGACGGCGTCGCCTTCGCGATCGTCTCCGCCCTCGGCGAGGAGCTCGTCGCGGGGGAGGCGATGCTCGGGCGCGGCTCGGAGGACATCCCCGCCCCCGACTGGTTCGCCCGGCACTGCACGGTGAAGGCGATCCCGAGCGCGGAGGGCACCGGCTACGACCTGTGCAAGCTCGTCGAGATCCCGTGGAGCCTCACCGCCCTCGGTCCCGCCCGCACGGGCACCGCGGACTTCGCCTGGGGCGCGAGCGAGGCCGACCCCCTGCACGTCTTCGCCCCGAACGGACCGGCGACGGCCGCCTACGGCCGCGCCGTGCTCGACATCGGCTACGGCCGGTACCTCGCCGACGTGGATCCGCCCGCGCCGCTCGGCCGCCCGAGCTGGACCCCGGTGCCGCCGCACGCGCAGCACGCGCCCTGAGGCCGCGCAGCTCTCCCGGCATCCGCCCCGATCGTCCCGGCGATCTTCCCGCGTCATCCGATCCATCCCACGCGTCACCCGATCCATCCCCCGCGTCACCGAACAGCAAAGGAGCTCACGATGACTGTCACGCACCCCCGCAACGCCCGCGAGAAGGGCCTGCAGCCCTCGCAGATGCGCGCGATCGTCGCCGCCTGCATCGGCAACTTCCTCGAGTGGTACGAATTCGTCCTGTACGGCTACTTCGCCGCGGTCTTCGCGGCGCTGTTCTTCCCCCAGGAGGATCCGGCCGTCGCGCTGCTGACGACGTTCCTCGTCTTCGGCATCAGCTTCATCATCCGCCCGCTCGGCGGGGTGCTGTTCGGCCTCGTCGGCGACCGGCTGGGCCGGAAGGCCGCCCTGTCGGCGATCATCCTGATGATCTCGATCGCGACCGCGCTCATGGGCCTCGTGCCGCCGTACGCGAGCATCGGCGTCCTCGCCCCGATCCTGATCTTCCTGCTGCGCCTGGTGCAGGGGCTCTCCGCCGGCGGCGAGTGGATGGGCGCGGTCACGTACATCATCGAGACCGCCCCCGCGGGCAAGCGCGCCTGGTACGGCAGCTTCCAGACCATCACGATCGTGCTCGGCATGTTCGTCGCGGCACTCACCTCCCTCTTCATCACCACCTCGATGAGCCCCGAAGCAGTGCTCGAGTGGGGTTGGCGCATCCCGTTCCTCGTCGCGCTCCCGCTCGGCCTGATCGGGCTGTACATGCGGCTCCGGCTCGCCGACCCCGCGGAGTTCACCGAGGCGAAGGCCGAGGTCGAGGCATCCGACGGACGCCAGGCAGGTCGCTCGCCGCTCACCCGGGTGCTCCGCGAGAACTGGCGCTCGGTGCTGCTCGTCGCGGGACTCGTCGCCTCGCCCACCATGTGCACCTACGTGCTGCTCGTCTGGGGGCCGACGTTCTTCGCGGGCCAGCTCGGGTACGCCGACACGGAGGCGCGCAACATCGGCCTCGTCTCGATGCTCGTGCTCGTCGCGCTGGTCCTCGCGTTCGCGAAGGCGTGCGACCGCTTCGGCCGGCGTCCGTTCATCCGCTGGGGCGCCGCGCTCGTGATCGTCACCACGCCGATCGGCTTCCTGCTGCTGCACACCCAGCAGCTCGGCCTCGCGATCCTCGGCATCGGACTCATCCTCGTCGGCGACGCGATGATGCTCGCGGCCCAGCCCGCGCTCTTCGCCGAGCTCTTCCCGACCGCGCAGCGGTACAGCGGCCTCGCGGTCGGCTACAACCTGGGCGTGGTGCTCTTCGGCGGCCTCGGCCCGCTCGTCGCGCAGGCCCTCGTCACGGCGACGGGCTCGAGCTGGTCGCCCTCCTGGTACCTCGTGGGCGGTGCGGTCATCAGCCTGATCGCCGCCCTGTTCACCCCGGAGACGAAGCACACCGAACTGCGCACCGGCGCGATCCCCGCGGCGGGCGCATGACGGGCGCGGATGTCGGCATGCTGGCCCTCGTGCACGGCGGGGCGACGGGGCTCGACGGGCTGCGCGTCGAGCGGATGCCGGCCCCGGAACCCGCGGCGGGGGAGGTGCTGCTCGCCGTCGAGTACGCGGGCCTGAACCGGCACGAGCTGTTCACCGCCGAGCGGCGCGACGGCTCGGAGCCGGCGCGGATACTCGGCGCCGACGCGGTCGGCCGGGTGGTGGGCCTCGGGCCCGCCACCCGCCCGGGGCGCGGGGGCGACGGACCGGCGCTCGGGGGCGACGGGCCCGCGCTCGGCGACCGGGTGCTGCTCGATCCCACCCTGAACTGGCCGGAGCGCGCTCGGGTGCCGGAGCATCCCGACCTGCTCGGCGGCCGCGCGCCCGGGACCTTCGCGGAGTTCGTCGCCGTGCCGGCGGGGAACGCCCATCCCGTGCCGGCGCACCTCTCGGGGCCCGAGGCCGGGGCGCTCGGGCTCGCCGCGGTCACCGCGTACCGGGCGCTCTTCACCGTCGGCGAGCTGGCCGCGGACGAGCACGTGCTCATCCCGGGCATCGGCAGCGGGGTCGGCCTCCTCGCGCTCGATCTCGCGCTCGCCGCAGGCGCCCGGGTCACCGTGACGAGCCGCTCGGCCGAGAAGCGCGACTTCGCGCTCGCCCGCGGTGCCGCCGCGGCGGTGCCGAGCGACGAGCTCGGCGGGGCCCGCCTGCCACCGGTGGACCTCGTCGTCGACACGGTCGGCGCCGCGAGCGTGCCGGCGGCGCTCGGCACGCTGCGCCCCGGCGGCCGCGTCGTCACCCTCGGGGCGACGACGGGCGCGGAGATCCGGTTGTCGTTGCGCGAGCTGTTCTTCCGGCAGTTGAGCCTGCGGGGCACCTCCGTGGGCAGCGCGGAGGAGTTCCGTGACGCGCTCGCCTTCGTGCGCGAGCATGGGATCCGGCCCGTCGTCGACGCGGTGCATCCGCTCGAGGAGGCCCCGGCCGCCATGCGCGCGAGCGCCGACGGACGGACGCTGGGCAAGACCGTGTTCCGGATGCCCGGAACGCTCGATGAAGGAGGAGAACGGCCATGATCGTCACCGGAGGCAACCCCGACGCGCTCGCCGCACCGATCGGGCAGTTCCGGCACTACACGGTCGTGCCGGACGACCACCGCCTCGTGTACCTCTCGGGGCAGGTGGGCCAGGACCGCGACGGCGTGCTCGCTCCCGGCGGCTGCGGAGCGCAGACGGCGCAGGTCTTCCGCAATCTCGAGCTCCTGCTCGACGAGCTCGGAGCGACCCCCGCCCACATCGTGAAGCTCTTCACGATCGTCGCGGGCGAGGGGAGCTTCCGGGAGTTCGCGGGCGTCCGCACCGAGGTCTTCGGTCGCTGGTACCCGGACGGCGCGTACCCTGCGCACTCCGCGTTCGTCGCGGCCGAGCTCGCCGCCCCGGAGCTCCTCGTCGAGATCGAGGCCGTGGTCGCGGTCCCGCGATGACGCCGGAGGAGTTCCGCGCGAGCTTCCCGGCGCTGGAGCGCTGGGCGTGGCTCGACACCCCCGGTTCGGCCCCGGCGGCGGCGCCGGTCGCGGCGGCCCTCCGGCGCGCGATCGACGGGCAGCTGGCGGGAGAGTTCGACTGGAGCGAGTGGGACGGGGCCGCCGATCGGGCCAGGGCTCGGTTCGCGGCCTGGTGCGGCGTGCCGCGCGAGTCGGTCGCGACGCTCGGCTCGCTCGCCGAGGCCGCCGCGACGGTCGCCCGCTTCCGGCCCGCGGGCGTCGCGCTGCTCGCCGCCGACGAGTTCCAGAGCCTGCTGCTGCCCTTCGTCGCCGAGGCCGGCCGGGACCCCCGCCGCCCGGTCGAACTCGTGCCGGTCGAAGCCGGCGAGAGCCGGAGCGACGCGCTGCTCGAACGGATCCGGCCGGGCGTCTCGCTCGTCGCGGTGTCGGAGACGACGACGCTCGACGGGGAACGGATCGACCTCGCGGCGCTGCGGGAGCGCGCGAGCGAGGTCGGCGCCGAGCTCTTCGTGAACGCGACGCAGAGCCTCGGCGTGCTCCGTTCGCCGATCCCGGCGGCGGCGCCCGACTACCTCGCGGTGCACGGCTACAAGTGGATGCTCGCCCCGCGCGGCGCGGCGTGGCTCGTCGCGGCTCCCGCAGCGGCGGTTCAGCTGGAAGCCATCGCGCCGGGCTGGAAGACCGCCGAGGGCGCGGAGGGACTGTTCGGCGGCCGGCCGCAGCTCGGCGGCGGGCTCGCGCGGTGCGACACCTCGCAGGCCTGGCTCTCCTGGATCGGGGCGGAGGCCGCGGTGGGCCTCCTCGCCCGGCTCGATCCGCTCGCGATCGAGGAGCGTGCGCTCGAACTCGCCGAGCTCTTCGAGCGCGAAGCCCTCGAGCTCGGCGCCGTCCCCGTCCGGACCGGGGCGGGCTCGCACATCCGGGTGGTGCGCGTGGCGCGCCCCGAGCGGCTCGCCGCCCGTCTTTCCGAGGCGGACGTGCGCGCACGGGTGACCGGCGATCGACTCCGGATCGGCGTGCACGGCTTCAACGACCTCCGCGACATCGAACGGGTGCTGGCCGCGATCCGGGCCGCCTGAGCGGCCGGATAGACGGAAGCGGGGAGTCCTCCCCATTCCGAACCGACGCCCGGGCTGCTTGCATTGGAGCACAAGGGACACCGAATCCGGGGGAGAAGAACCATGAAGCGCAAGATCCGGCTGGCCACGATGACCGCGGCACTCGCTCTCGTCGTCACGGGGGGCGTGGCGACTGCGGCACCGGCCCAGGCCGCCGACTGGAAGGCGTACAGCGTCAGCGTGCAGGGGCAGAGCGCCTGCAAGGGCATGCTGACGAGCGCCATCCGCGGCAAGCTGATGACCGGCTACAAGGTCGATCTGCGCCAGCCCTGCTACCACAGCGGCGGTGGCTACTGGAGCGCGTACTTCTATTACTCGCGCTGAGCCCGCCGTCGGCGGCCCGAGGGGGTCGGGCCGCCGACTCGTGCGGTCACGCCCGCTCGACCGGGAGCCAGAGCTCGCACGTCGCCGTGGTGAAATCGTCCGCGCGGTCGAGCACGGCGACGATCGAGGGGCCGGGGCGGAGCCGCCACGGGTTCGACGGGAACCAGTCCGTCGCCGTCGCGGCCCACGCGGTCTGCAGCGCGGCCGGATACTCGCCGGCGACGCGGAACACGGCCCACTGACCGGCCGGGACCTGGATCGTGTCGAGGTCCTCGGGCGCTGCGGCGGCGTCCGCGAGCGCGACGCCGTGCAGATACGTCAGCGGCGTGCCCTCGCGGGCGTCGGGGTCGACGTCGGCGCTCACCTGGAGGAGCCCGCGCGGCTCGGTGTCGCTGAGCTGCTTCAACCGGGCGTGCTCGCTCGGCTCGATCGCGGCGATGTGCGCCTGGATGTGCGGGTTCACCCCCTCGTGGATGAGTGGGACGCGCGCGGCGTGGCCGGCGAGCGTGAACGCGGGGCGGTCGGTGATTCGGGTGTCCATCGGGGCACTCCCTTCGACGGTCAGGCGGAACCTGAGCTGCGGTTGTGTGCGAAGGGGGCCGCCGTCGCGACGCACCTCGGCCGGGGACGCGCCGTGCACCGCACGGAACGCCCGGCCGAACGCCTCCGTCGAGCCGTAGCCGTGGCGGACGGCGATGTCGAGTAGCTCGCCGTCGCCGAGGACCTCCGCCGCGGCGAGCGTCATCCGCCGCCGGCGGACGTACTCCGAGAGCGGCATCCCCGCCAGCGACGAGAACATCCGACGCAGGTGGTATTCGGTCGTGCCCGCCCGTCGGGCGAGCACGGTCAGCTCGGTCGGTTGGTCGAGCTGCTGCTCGACCAGCTCGACCACGAGGTTCAGCGTGGCGATCACGGTGCCTCCTTCGCCCTCCAGCCTGCTCGTCGCCGCGGACCGGGACCCGACTTCCGCGGTCCGGATCGATCGGATGCCGATCGGCCTCCGGAATCGGTCATCCGGCCGACGCTCGCCCCGCCTCCCACTCGCGCCGCAGCAGCCCGTAGACCCAGGAATCGGAGACGACGCCGTCGACGATGCAGTCTTCGCGCAGCGTGCCCTCGCGGCGGAACCCCAGCTTCTCCAGCACCCTCGCCGAGGCGAGGTTGCGCGTGTCGGTCTCGGACTGGACCCGGTTCAGGTCCAGCGCCCCGAACGCCCAGGCGAGGACGGCGCCCGCGGCCTCGGTGGCGTAGCCGTGACCCCACGCCCGCTCGGTGAGGCAGTACCCGAGCGAGGCACTGCGGAAGTCCGGGTCCCAACTGTTGAAGGTGCACCAGCCGAGGAAGGCACCGGATTCGGTGTGCTCGATGACGACACGAGCACCGCTGCCGTCCTCCGCCATCGTCCGGCTCCGTTCGAAGAAGCGGCCGACGGACTCCCGGTCCGTCCAGGGCGGAGAATCCCAATAGCGCAGCACCTCGGCATCGCTCATCAGCGAGAAGAGCGCGTCGCCGTCCGCTTCGGCGAACGGGCGCAGTCGCAGCCGCGGTGTCAGGAGGGTCGGTGCAGCCAGGGCCATCCGAGTATCGTCGCACGGCGGCCGGCCGGATGGCTCCCGGGTCAGCCCGCGGTCGGCGCGACGACCGCGGGCGTCGCGCGCTGGAGTCCCGCGTAGTGGCCGCCCCAGCGGGTCAGCGCCTCGACGAGGGGGCCCGCGCTCTCACCGAGCTCGCTCAGCCGGTACTCGACCTTCGGCGGCACCTGCTGGTAGACGGTGCGGGTGACGAGGCCGTCCTGCTCGAGCTCGCGCAACTGGCGCGTCAGCACCCGGGCGGTGGGGTTGTCGAGCAGGCGCCCGAGCTCGCCGAAGCGGAGCACGCCGTGCTCGGCCAAGAGGCTCAGGATGCTCGGCTTCCACGCGCCGCCGAGCACGGCGATCGAAACCTCGGCGTCGCAGGTGTCGGTCCATTCGCGGATGACGCGTTCGGTCTTCTCTCGCATCGGCTGCACCTCCGGGTCGCGATCGGGATGACTCCTCGCGCCCATAGTATCCAATCAGTCACTACGTGACGAGAATGTCCGTACTTGTTCCTCCGTACGGTACTCCACAGAATGGTCGAGTGACCCTCTCTCCGGCGCTCCCCGACTCCCGTTCCTCGATCCGCCGCTGGGCCGCGATGGTGCCGATGCTGCTCGGCATCCTCATCGGCTCGCTCGCGATCAGCAGCGCCGCGACGGCGCTGCCCGCGATCCGCGCGGAGCTCTCGCTCGGCGACACGGAGGCGCTCTGGCTCGTCGACAGCTACTCGCTCGCGATGGCCGCGACGCTCATCATCGCGGCGAGGATCGGCGACGCGTTCGGCCGCAAGCGGATCATCCTCATCGGGCTCGCCGGCTTCGCCATCCTGAACCTGGCCGGCGGCCTCGCCACCGGTGGCGCGATGCTCATCGGGGCGCGGGCGCTGCTCGGCATCGCGGAGGCGTTCGTGATCGCGGGCGTGGTCGCCACGATCGGCGCCCGCTACGCCGGGCGCGACCGTGTCGTCGCCTACGGCCTCTGGACCGCGACCTTCGGCGTGGGCAACGCGCTCGGGCCGGTGCTCGGCGGCGCGCTCGCCGAGGGCCCGGGCTGGCGGTGGCTCTTCCTCGGCAGCGTGCCGCTCGCGATCATCGCGATCGTGCTCGCGGCCTGGCTGGTGCCCGACTCGCGCAGCAGCGTCCGCCCGGGCTGGGACGTGCCGAGCATCCTCGCCTCGATGCTCGCCCTCGGCGGGCTGGTGCTCGCGCTGCACGAGGCGGTCGTCGCCCCGCTCGTCGCGATCGTCGCCGGTGCGGTGGCCGTCGCGAGCCTCGTCTTCTTCGTCGTGCGGCAGCGGCGGCTGCGTGAACCGCTCATCGACGTGCGGCTGTTCGGGCTCGCGGGGTTCTCGCCGGCGATCACCCGGATCCTCGTCAGCGCCGGCGCCTCGGCGGCCTCGGTGCTGCTCGTCAGCCTGCAGCTGCAAGACACCCGTGGCGCGAGCGCGGCGGAGGCCGGCCTCGCCCTGCTGCCGCAGGCGGCCGCGATCGCGGCGGGCGGCGTCGTCACGCCGCTGCTGCTCCGCTGGCTGTCCGCGAACACGCTGACCGTGCTCGCCCTGCTCGTGCAGGCGGCCGGCCTCGGCTGGCTCGCGAGCGATCCGGGGCTCATCGCCGCCCCGCTCGTGCTCGTGGGCCTCGGCTTCGGCATCGCCGGCACGCTCGCCGCGACGGCGCTGTTCGAGGCGACCACCGAGGATCAGGCCGGGCAGGTCGGCGCGATCCAGGAGATCGGCTTCGCGCTCGGCTCGGGCCTCGGCATCGCCGTGTTCGGCACGATCGCCGCCGCCCTCGCGACGGGCGGATTCGCGGTCGCGGTGCTCGTCGCGGCGATCGTGGTGGGCGCCGTGGCGGTGCTGCCGGAGCTGCGCCGCCGACGCTGATCGCCGCCGGACCGTCCATGTCCGGAGGGTTTTCACAAAGCGATGGATGTTTTTCCCGGCGAATTCTGTCGGGTGATTGACGGAAAAAATCGGCCCGCTTAGCGTTCAACGCATGCCATTGCCCACCGGAGTGCACACGCTCGTGAGACGCACGCACGAGGACCGCGTGCTGCAGCTGCTGCGCCAGCACGGCGGCATGACCCGCGGCGAGCTCGCGAAGCACATCGGGCTGTCGCGCACGACCCTCTCCGAGATCTCCGGCAACCTCATCTCGCGCGGCGTCGTGTCGGTCACGATCGACGACTCGCCGCGCGTCGGCCGCGGTCGCCCGGCCGAGATCCTGACGCTGGACCCGGCCGCGGGGCAATACCTCGGGGTGGACTTCTCGCACCGCCGCGTCCGGGTCGCCGTGATGAACGCCGCGCACGAGCTCATCGCCTCCGACGTGGCGCCGTACGAGGAGCCGGCCGATTGGGGCACCCGCGTCGAGCTCGCCCTCGGGCTCATCGAGCGGCTCGCCGAGGCGCCCGAACTGCACTACGAGGGCATCCAGGGCGTCGCCATCGGCTTCCCCGGTCCGTTCTCGCCGCGGCTGCCGCGGCGGCGCGCCGAGCCGGTCGCGGAGGCCCGCCGGGTCGGGGCCGAACTGGTTCGCACGGCCTTCGAACGCCGCTTCGGCGTCCCCGTGCTCGTCGACAACAACACCCGCCTCGCGGCCCTCGGCGAGGCCGCCTGGGAACCGAGCACCGAGACCGAGCACCTGCTGTACGTGCGGCTGTCCGCCGGCATCGGCGGCGGGCTCGTCATCGGCGGCCGGCTCGTCACGGGCGCGGCCGGCTTCGCCGGGGAGTTCGGGCACATGAGCGTCGCCGGCAGCAGCGTCGACTGCCGCTGCGGCAAGCGCGGATGCCTCGAGACCATCGCCTCGATCGACGCGATCCTGCGGCGCTGCACCGAGACGGGCGCCGCCGTCACCACCCTCGCCGAGCTCGACGCCGCCGCCGCGAAGGGCGACCCGATCGTCATCGCCGCCCTGCGCGAGGCGGGGGAGGCCGTCGGCCAGGTGCTCGGTTCGCTCGCCGTCGCCACGAACCCCGCCGACATCGTCATCGGCGGCGAGGTGGCGCACGTGTCCGAGGTCGTCGTCGAGCAGATCGCGGCGACCGTCGCCTACGAGCTCGTCCCCGTGGGCGGCTCGACCCCGCGCATCCGGCGCGCCGTGCTCGGCGACGAGGGCGGCGCCATCGGCGGCATCATCGCGCTGCTGCGCAGCTCGCCGCTGCTCGCCGGCTACGCCACCCTGACCGCCGACGACGCGTCGGCCGAGACCCGATTGCGAAGGAGCAACGCCTAGTGTCCGCTTTCCCCCGAGGAGGACTCCGATGGCCTCGATGACCGAGACCGTGACCGCCCGCGACGAGCCCGGCACCGCCACCTCGGCGAGCGCGCTCGCCGAGCCGGGCACCGAGCAGACCCGCCGCACCCGCCGCGCGCGACAGGACTCCGCGAAGCGCGCCCGCACCCTGCTGCTGAGCACGATCAGCATCGCCGCCGGTATCGGCGTGTGGTGGCTGCTGTCGTCGATCGGCTTCAAGCTGCCCTCGCCCGCCGACGTCGTCGTGCGCGGCTGGGAGCTCACCGTCGACGGCACCCTCGGCGCCGACCTCGTCGCGAGCCTCACCCGGGTGCTCGTCGGCTTCGCGCTCGGCACGATCGTCGCCATCCCCGTCGGCTTCCTGATGGGCTGGTACGCCTGGGCGCGCGGGCTCATCGAGCCGTGGATCCAGTTCTTCCGGACCATCCCGCCGCTCGCGATCATCCCGCTCGCGATCGTGCTGCTCGGCATCGGCGAGGAGCCGAAGATCCTCGTGATCTTCCTCGCGGCGTTCTTCGCCTGCGTGATCTCGACGTTCCAGGGCGTCGTGAACGTCGACCGCACGCTCATCAACGCCGCCCGGGTGCTGGGCACCAAGGACGCCGGCATCTTCGTGCGGGTCGTCGTGCCGGCATCCGTGCCGTTCATCCTCGTCGGCATGCGCGTCGGCCTCGGCGCCGCCTGGGCGACGCTCGTCGCGGCGGAGCTCATCGCCGCCCAGCAGGGCCTCGGCTACCGGATGCAGCAGGCCCAGCTCTACTACGACCTCCCGACGATCTTCGTCGGACTCATCGTCATCGGCGTGCTCGGCCTGGTCATGGACCGGCTGCTGCTGCTCGCCGAGAAGAAGCTCACCGGATGGCAGGAACGCCGATGACCACGACCACGCCCACCGCCGGCAGCCCCCGTATCTCGATGCGGAACGTCACCCGCACCTTCGACCTCAAGGGCGAGGAGTTCGTCGCCCTCGACGACGTCTCGCTCGACGTCGCAGACAACGAGTTCATCACCGTCGTCGGGCCCTCCGGCTGCGGCAAGTCCACGCTCATGAACATCCTCGCCGGGCTCGACACCCCCACGAGCGGCGAGGCGCTCGTCGACGGCCGACCAGTCACCGGGCCGGGTCCCGACCGCGGCGTCATCTTCCAGCAATACGCGCTCTTCCCCTGGCTCACGGTGCGCAAGAACGTCGAGTTCGGGCTGAAGACCGCCGGGCTGAGCGCGAAGGACCGGCGCGAGAAGGCCGAGCACTTCATCGAGATGGTCGGCCTCGGCGAGTTCGCCGATGCGCTGCCGAAGATGCTCTCCGGCGGCATGAAGCAGCGCTGCGCGATCGCGAGGGCGTACGCCGTCGATCCCAGCATCCTGCTCATGGACGAACCGTTCGGCGCCCTCGACGCCCTCACCCGCGTCAAGCTCCAGGAGCAGCTGCTCGACACATGGAGCCGCGAGAAGCGCACCGTCATGTTCATCACGCACGACGTCGACGAGGCCGTCTTCCTCGCCAACCGCGTCGTCGTGATGGCGGCGCGGCCCGGTCGGATCTACGACGTCATCGACGTGGAGCTGCCGGGCCCGCGCACCGAGGACCTGCGCCTCAGCCCCGAGTTCACCGAGCTCCGCAACCGGGTGTGGAGCGCCGTGTACCACCAGACCCCCGGCCGGCGCGTCGACGCCACCCACCGAGCCATCGCACCATCCCCCACCGCCGTCGCCTGACGGCCAGAGCAGAGGACCCCCCATGCAGATCAGGACCACGCGCGGCATCGTCGCCGCCATCGCCACGGCGGCCGCGGCCGCCCTCGCCCTCGCCGGCTGCTCGAGCACCGGCTCCGAGGCGCCCGCCGCGAGCGGCGACGCCGCGGCCGACTTCCCGAAGATCCGCTTCGGCTACATCGCCGACTTCAACGGCGGCAGCCTCCTCGCGATCGCCGAGGAACAGGGGCTCTGGGAGAAGCAGGGGCTCGAGGTCGAGACCCCCGTCTTCACCAACGGCCCGCTGCAGATCCAGGCGCTCGGCACGAATGACCTGGACTTCGGCTACATCGGGCCGGGCGCCATGTGGCTGCCCGCCTCGGGGCAGGCGGAGATCGCCGCGATCAACGGACTCGGCAACGCCGACCGGGTGATCGCGCAGCCCGGCATCGACTCGATCGAGGACCTCAAGGGCAAGAAGGTCGCCGTGCCGGAGGGCACCTCGGGCGACATGATCCTGACCATGGCGCTGAAGTCGGCCGGGCTCACGATCGACGACGTCGAGAAGGTCGCCATGGACCCGGCGACCGTGGTCTCGGCGTTCTCCTCGAAGCAGGTCGACGCGGCGGGCATCTGGTACCCGCTCATCGGCACGATCGAGCAGCAGGTGCCCGACCTCGAGATCCTCGCCGAGAACGAGGACTTCGCCGAGGAGATCGCCTTCCCGAGCGCGTTCGTGGTCAGCCCCGCCTTCGCGGAGGAGCACCCGGAGGCCACCGAGGCGGTGCTCGCGGTGCTCCGCGAGGCGATGGACTACCGCGTCGAGCACCTCGACGAGACCGTCGAGCTCACGGCCGCGAAGCTCAAGGCAGACCCGAAGGGCTTCGCCGCGGATGCCGCGAACGCGAAGTACCTCTCGGCGAGCGAACTCGACGCACTCACCGAGGACGGCACGGTCGCCTCGTGGCTCACCGGCCTGAACGAGTACTTCGTCACGGCGGGCAAGCTCGACGAGCCGACGGACGCCTCCACCTACTACCTCGGCGAGCAGTTCGTCGCTGCGGGGAAGTGACGTGACCGGGCGCAACATCCTCTTCCTGATGACCGACCAGCACCGGGTCGACAGCCTCGGCGCCTACGGGAACACCGCGGCGGAGACGCCGGCGCTCGACGCCCTCGCGGCGAGCGGCACCCGGTTCGACCGCTGGTTCACGCCCACCGCGATCTGCACGCCGGCGCGGGCGAGCCTGCTCACCGGGCAGGCGCCGTTCCGGCACAAGCTGCTCGCGAACCACGAGCGCAACGTCGGCTACATCGAGGATCTCCCGGACGGGCAGTTCGCGTTCTCCTCGGCGCTGCGCGAGGCGGGCTACAACTGCGGCCTGCTCGGCAAGTGGCACGCGGGAACCAAGCGCACCGCGGCCGACTTCGGCTTCGACGGGCCGCACTTCGACGGCTGGCACAACGCGATCGACCACGAGGACTACCTCGCGTACCTCGCGGAGCACGTGCTGCCGCCGTACGAGATCAGCGACCGCATCCGCGGCGTGCTGCCGAACGGCGGGCCGGGCAACCTGCTCGCCGCCCGCCTGCACCAGCCCGTCGAGGCGACCTTCGAGTACTACCTCGCGACGCGCACGATCGAGATGCTCGAACGCTACGCGGACGACTACCGCTCGGGGCGGCGGCCGTTCTTCCTCGCCCTGCACTTCTTCGGCCCCCACCTGCCGTACATCGTGCCGAGCGAGTACTTCGACCGCTTCGATCCCGAGCAGATCGAGTTGCCCGTCTCGATGCTCGAGACGTTCGCGGGCAAGCCGCCGGTGCAGCGCAACTACAGCGCGCACTGGGCGTTCGACTCGCTGACGGTCGAGCAGAGCCGCAAGCTCATCGCCGTGTCCTGGGGGTACATCACCCTCATCGACGAGCAGATCGCCCGGGTCATGGCGGCGCTCGAGCGGCTCGGCCTCGTCGACGACACGGCGGTGTTCTTCACCTGCGACCACGGCGAGTTCACCGGCTCGCACCGGCTCCACGACAAGGGGCCGGCCATGTACGAGGACATCTACCGCACGCCGGGACTCATCCGGATCCCGGGCGCGCCCGCCGGGCAGGTGCGCGACGAGTTCGTCAGCCTGCTCGACTGCACCGCGACGATCCTCGAGCTCGCCGGGGTGGACCCGACGCCGGCGACGGACTCCCGCAGCCTCGTGCCGCTCGTCGCGGGCGAGTCCCCCGAATGGCCGGACGACATCGTCTGCGAGTTCCACGGCCACCAGTTCCCGTACCCGCAGCGCATGCTGCGCAACGAGCGCTACAAGCTCGTCGTCAACCCCGAGTCGGTGAACGAGCTCTACGACCTCGGCCTCGACCCCGACGAACTGCAGAACGTCTACGAACTGCCGGAGTACGGCGCGATCCGCCAGCGGATGCTGGAGCGGCTCTACCGCCTGCTGCAGGAGCGAGGCGACAACTTCTCGCACTGGATGACCGCGATGTACCCCGTCGGCGGGGTCGACTACGACCCCTCCTTCGGCGGCTTCGACGACGCGGCGTACACCCCCGAGCGCACGCTCGTGCACGAATGAGGACGATGAGCACCGAGCAACCCCGACGGCCCAACGTCGTCATCATCCTGACCGACGACCACGCCGCGCACGCGATCGGCGCGTACGGCTCGGTCGTGAACCGCACCCCGCGGATCGACGAGATCGCCGAGGCGGGCGTCCGGCTCGACAACTGTTTCTGCACGAACGCGCTGTGCACGCCGAGCCGGGCCACGATCCTCACCGGGACCTACAGTCACGTCAACGGCGTCACCACGCTGGAGACCCCGATCGACGCCTCGCAGCCGACCTTCGTCTCGCAGCTCAAGGCGGCCGGCTACCGCACGGCGATCGTCGGCAAGTGGCACATGGGGGAGGGGCCCGGGCACGACCCCGAGGGCTTCGACTACTGGGCGGTGCTGCGCGATCAGGGCGAGTACTTCGATCCGCAGATCCGCACCGCCCGGGGCGTCGAGATCGTCGAGGGGTATGCGACCGACGTCATCACCGATCTCTCGCTCGACTGGCTGGACTCGCTCGAGGGGGAGGAGCCGTGGTGCCTGCTCGTGCACCACAAGGCGCCGCACCGCCCGTGGGAGCCGGACGAGCGGCACCGCGGCATGTACCGAGAGCCGATCCCGGTGCCGGCGACCTTCGGCGACGACTACGCCACTCGGGGCTCGGCAGCGCACCGTGCGGCGATGCGGATCGCCGACCATCTGACGCTCGCGGACCTCAAGGAGGCGCCGCCCGAGGGGCTCGACTACGAGCAGGCCGCGCTGTGGAAGTACCAGCGCTACATGGAGGACTACCTCGCCTGCGTGGCGTCCGTCGACAACAATGTCGGCCGGGTCATCGACTGGCTGCGCGCGCACGACGCGTTCGACGACACCCTGCTGATGTACACCTCGGACCAGGGCTTCTTCCTCGGCGACCACGGCTGGTTCGACAAGCGTTTCATGTACGACGAGTCGCTGCGGATGCCGCTGCTCGTGAGCTGCCCGTCGCGCATCCCGGCCCGCTCCGAACCGCTCGGGCAGATCGTCACGAACGTCGACTTCGCACAGACTGTGCTCGAGGCCGCCGGGGTCGCCCCGCATCCGCGGATGCAGGGCCTCAGCATCTGGCCGCAGCTCACGAGCGAGCCGGATGCCCCGACGCGTCCCGCGATGTACTACCGCTACTTCGAGAACGACGATGTGAACCATCACGCGCTCGCGCACTACGGCATCCGCACGGAGCGGTACAAGCTCATCTACTTCTACAACGACGGGATGGGGCTGCCGGGCAGCTCGCCGCACGTCTACCCGCCGGAGTGGGAGCTGTACGACCTCGAGCTCGACCCCGAGGAGCTGCGGAACGTCGTGCGCGAGCCGGCCTACCGCGGCATCCGCGAGGAGCTCGAGGTGCAGCTGTGGGAGCTCCAGGCGGAGCTGCTCGATGCGCCGCACCACTCGCAGCCCGTCCCGGAGCGGCTGCGGGCGGTCACTGGCTGAGAGCGCTTCCAGGCTGCCACGGCTCGTCGCCCGTTCGGGGGTGTTGGCCGGGTGCCGCCCGGGAGTATGCTGACGCGCACTGCGGTGGTTGCGGCACGTCAACCGTTCGAGCGGCGTGCCGGCGCACCGCGGTGGGGGGTCGACCCGGGCGAGATCGGGGGGATGCTTGCCCGGGCCGGCCGTGCCATCGGAGCGGCAGGGAAAACGCCGGCCTCCGATGTCCTTCCGGGTGGGAACCACCCCGAAGGTAGGGGGATCCTGCCAGAGTGCGGCCCCGGCCGCAAATCGACGAAGCTGGTCCGCTTCGGTGGGCGTCTACTGGCACGCTGAGCTTGTCGAAGCGGCATTGGTTCGCTGAGCGTGTCGAAGCGGCGTTGGTTCGCTGAGCGTGTCGAAGCGGCGTTGGTTCGCTGAGCTTGTCGAAGCGGCGTTGGTTCGCTGAGCTTGTCGAAGCGGCGTTCCCTTCGACGGGCTCAGGGAACCAGCTCAGGGAGCCAGGGCGGCCGCGACCCGCTCGCGCAGCACGGGCAGCAGTTCGGCGGCGAACCAGGGATTCCGCTGTTGCCAGGCCGTGTTGCGGGGGCTCGGATGCACGAGCGGGACGATCGCCGGCCCGAACTCGGCGAAGTCGCGCACCGTCCGGGTGAGGCTGGCGCCGCCCCGCCGACCCAGGTAGTGGCGCTGCGCGTAGCCGCCGATGAGCAGGGTCAGCCGGAGCTCGGGCATCGATCGCAGGATCGGCGGATGCCACCTCGCGGCGAAGCCGGGCCGGGGCGGCAGGTCGCCGTTCGGACCGCGACCCGGGTAGAAGAAGTCCATCGACAGGAACGCGAACGACTCCGGCGCGCGGAAGGTGTGCTCGTCCACGCCGAGCCAGTCGCGGAGCCGTTCGCCGCTCGCATCGCTCCAGGGGAGGGCGTTGTCCTGGGCCTGCCGACCGGGGGACTGCCCGACGACGAGAATGCGCGCGCGGGGGTCGGCGGTGAAGACGGGCTGCGCCCCGGCGTCCACGAACGCGCGGTTCGCCGGGTCCGCCACGATCGCGGCGCGGATCGACGCGATCGCCTCGGAGCTCATGCGAACGATGATCTCACCCGCCCGGATCCCTTCGACGGGCTCAGGGAACCAAGGTGGTCCGCTGAGCTTGTCGAAGCGGGGTGGGCGGGGTTTCCCTTCGACGGGCTCAGGGAACCAGGGTGGTTCGCTGAGCTTGTCGAAGCGGGGTGGGCGGGGTTCCCTTCGACGGGCTCAGGGAACCAAGGTGGTCCGCTGAGCTTGTCGAAGCGGGGTGGGCGAGGTTCCCTTCGACGGGCTCAGGGAACCAGGGTGGGCTCAGGGCGCCAGGCGGGCGCGCAGCGCCTCGGCGGCGGCGCGCGCGTCGCTCGCCGCGCGGGCGGCCCGGGCGCGCTCCCGTTCGAGCGGCGGCACCGCCTGCTCGGCGCGGGCCAGTTCGCCCTCGGCGTCGCTCAGCCGGCGTTCGAGTTCACGGCGTTCGGCGAGGAGTGCGTCCCGCTGCGCGGCGGCGGCCCCGGCGGCGGCGCTCGCCGTGTCGACCAGCTCGGATGCCTCGGCCGCGGCGGCCTCGGCGGCATCCGCCTTCTCCTCCGCCTCGGCGAGCTCGCGCTCGGCGCGCGCCCTGGCCTCCTGCTGCTTGCGCGTGCGCCGCTCGGCGAGCTCGTCGGGCGGATTCGCCCGTCGCCCCGCCGCTGCCGGGGCGACGCCACCCGCGAGTCCACCGGCGACGGCCCCGTCGAGGTCCACCTCGGTGCCGACGGCTTCGAGGGCCCGCACGAGCAGTCCGGTGCGTACGGCGTCGGCGGCCGAGGCATCCGTCATCGCCGCCTGCAGCGTCTCGGCGACCTCGTCGAGCACCGGCTGGCGCACGGGCGCGCCGAGCTGGTCGGCGAGCGCGCCCGCATCGCGGGCGAGGGCGGCGACCACGGTGCGCCGCTGCCGGGCGAGCGCGGTGAGGGCGGCGGCGTCGAGCTCGGCCTGTGCGGCCCGCAGCTCCTCGCCGAGTTCGAGGAGCTGCTCGAGATCGTCCCGTCGGTGCCTGGCGAGCTGGTTCACGAGCCAGGCGGCCGGGGCCGGGCGGCGCAGCTCGGCGACGGCGCCGGCGAGCGCCGGGTCGCTCGGCTTCAGCTCCTTCGCCCGGGCGTTCCGAGCCGCGACGAACTCCGCGGGACGCGTCCCGTAGAGCTCCCCGGCGATCTCGGCCAGTGCGTGGTCGTCGGCCATGCCTTCATCCTGCCCGCCCCGTCCATGACTTGCCCGACTTTCATGAAAGTCGGGCAAGTCGAGAAAGAAGTTCAGTATTCGGTGTTGCTAAGTACCGGTACTCAGTGATACTTTCTAGTGGTACTCAGCAACACTGAATACCAAAGCACGGAACTGAACGAAGAGAAGGGAGCATCCCGATGGGCAAGCAGATGACCGAGATGCTCAAGGGCACGCTCGAGGGCATCGTCCTCGCGATCATCGCGGTGCAGCCGGCCTACGGCTACGACATCACCGCGCGGCTCCGCGAGCGCGGCTTCACCGACATCGCCGAGGGCACCATCTACGCCCTGCTCGTCCGAGTCGAGCAGCGCGGCCTCGTCGACGTCGAGAAGGTCCCCTCCGAGAAGGGCCCGCCCCGCAAGATGTTCACTCTGAACGCCAAGGGGCACGACGAACTCGAAGAGTTCTGGAGGACGTGGAGCTTCCTCGCAGAACGTATCGAACAGCTCCACGAAGGAGAGAAGTGACCATGGCTGCAAAGTGGATCGAAGCCCTCACCGGCTCGCTCGAGCAGAAGAAGCAGTACCGCCAGACGAAGGCCAGGCTCGAGGCGCTGCCCGAGCCGTACCGCACCGCCGCGAGCGCCTGCCACCGCTACCTCATGTACTACGGCGGCATCACCGACGGCGAGACTCTCGTGCAGATGTTCGTGGACCTCGCCGACCTCTGGGAGCGCGCGGCCGTCGACGGCACGCCCGTCGCCGAGATCGTGGGCGACGACCCCGTCGAGTTCGCCGAGACGTTCGCCCAGGCCTACGGCGGCACCCAGTGGATCGACAAGGAGCGGGCGCGGCTCGTCAAGGACATCGACCAGGCGAAGCGAGGTGATCGGAAGTGAGCGACACCGCCATCCAGGTGCGGGGCATCGAGAAGTCCTTCAAGGACGTCCACGTGCTCCGAGGCGTCGACTTCGACGTCGAGCGGGGCAGCATCTTCGCCCTGCTCGGCTCGAACGGCGCGGGCAAGACGACCCTCGTGCGCATCCTGTCGACGCTGCTGAAGGCCGACGCCGGAGCCGCGACCGTGCAGGGCCACGACGTGGCCCGAGCGCCGGGCGAGGTGCGCGAGTCGATCAGCCTCACCGGGCAGTTCGCCGCGGTCGACGAAGTGCTGAGCGGGCGGGAGAACCTCGTGCTCGTCGCGAAGCTCCGGCACGTGAAGAACCCGGGCGCGATCGCCGACGAGCTGCTCGCCCGGTTCTCGCTCACCGAGGCGGGCGACCGCCGCGCGGCGACCTACTCGGGCGGCATGCGCCGCCGGCTCGACATCGCCATGAGCCTCATCGGGGAGCCGAAGATCATCTTCCTCGACGAGCCCACCACCGGGCTCGACCCGCAGGCGCGCATCGACGTCTGGCGCACCGTCAAGCAGCTCGCCGACGGCGGCACCACCGTGCTGCTCACCACGCAGTACCTGGACGAGGCCGAGCAGCTCGCCGACCGCATCGCGATCCTGCACCGCGGCACCATCATCCAGAACGGCACCCTGGCCGAGCTCAAGCAGCTCCTCCCGCCCGCCGAGATCGAGTACGTCGAGAAGCAGCCCTCCCTCGAGGACGTCTTCCTGGCCCTCGTCGGCGACACGGGCGAGGCCGAAGCGGCGGAGAACGCCGACGCGGCGGCGGATGCCTCGACACGAATGGACGCACGATGACCACCCACGCCATCGCCGATACCGGCGTGCTCACCGGGCGCTCGCTGCGCCACATCCTCCGCAGCCCCGACACGATCATCACGACCGCGGTCACCCCGATCGCGCTCATGCTGCTGTTCGTGTACGTGCTCGGCGGGGCGATCAACACGGGCTCCGACGAGTCGTACATCAACTACCTGCTGCCCGGCATCCTGCTCATCACGATCGCCTCGGGCGTCGCGTACACCTCGTACCGGCTGTTCCTCGATCTGCAGGGCGGCATCTTCGACCGCTTCCAGTCGATGCCGATCGCCCGCTCGAGCGTGCTCTGGGCGCACGTGCTCACCTCGGTGGTCGCGAACCTCGTGTCCGTCGCGATCGTCGTGGGCGTCGCCCTGATCATGGGGTTCCGCACGGGGGCGTCCGTGGGGGCGTGGCTCGGCGTCGCCGGCATCCTGGTGCTCTTCATCCTCGCGCTGACCTGGCTGGCCGTGGTGGCGGGGCTCTCGGCGAAGTCGGTCGACGGGGCGAGCGCGTTCAGCTACCCGCTGATCTTCCTGCCGTTCATCAGCTCGGCGTTCGTGCCGACCGACTCGATGCCCGGCCCGGTCGCCTGGTTCGCCGAGAACCAGCCGGTCACCTCGATCGTGAACACGATCCGGGCACTGTTCGCGGGGCAGCCGGTCGGCGCCGAGATCTGGATCGCGCTCGCCTGGCTCGTCGGCATCCTGGTCGTCGCGTACGGCTTCGCGATCGCGATCTACCGGAAGAAGCTCAGCTGAGCCGCCCCAACGCGGTGTTGCCCGACTTTCATGAAAGTCGGGCAACTCGGCGTTGGGTCGGCGCGGCGCCGCGGACGATCGGCACGGCGAGCAGATCCCCGATCCCGACGTCGCCGGGCAGCTCGGCGAGACAGCCGCACTCCGGGCCGCCGATCTCGAAGCGGGCCGCACGCGCTCGCGACGCCCGGCCGACGAGCCGGGTCTCGCCCGCGCAGACCGCCGAGCCGTCGAACTCGGCGTCGACGAGGAGGCGGCGCGGCACTCCGTCGACGCAGCCGGTCACCCGCATGAGCAGGACCCCGTCGGCCGCCGCGGCTCGGCACGGGGTGCCTCGCGCCGCCGCCAGCGCGGACAGCGAGACGCCGGCGACGATCACGTCGGTCACCGTCATCCGGGTCTCCGCGGGCCAGAGCCCAGGGGTGTGCGGGTCGGGGATGCTGAGGCGGAGCGTCGGCAGGATGGTCGTCAGGGTCATGCCGTCCGGTCTACGCCGGAGCGAGGCCGGCCGGCGGGGGCCCGACGGAGTCCGAACGGCCCGGCGCGCGATCCGAACGGATTCCTCACGCCGGCCGACGGGCGGACGCCTCAGCGGCGCGTGAGCGCGGCGGGCTCCGCCCAGCGCAGTACCCGGAGCGCCCGCAGCGTGTTCCATCGGCTCGGCTGCCCCTCGGGCGCCTCGACGACGTAGCCGCGCAGCGTCGGCCGCTGCGGTCCCGCCGGCCAGCGGCCGTCGGGCAGCCGCTGCGCGAGGAGCAGCTCGAGCGCAGGGGCGAGCCGTGCGTCGGGCGCCCCGCCGTTCAGGCGGAAGTGCTCGAGGGCGCGCAGCACGTCGTAGAACCAGTACATGGGGAACGCGAACGTCGCGTACTGCGGATTCGCGAGCTCACCGGTGCTCCGGCGGCGGAACAGGCCGCGCTCGAGCAGGTACTCCTCGCCCGTGCGCACGGCGTCGGCGATTGAGGCATCCGCCGTTCCGGTCTTCCGCTGGTACGCGCGCAGCCCCTCGAGCACGCAGAGCGTGCTGTCGAAGGACGAGCGCACCGACTCCTCGACGGGGTCGCAGTTCCAGCCGCCGTCGCTGAGCCGCTGGCCCAGCAGACGGTCGACCAGGCGATCGGATGCCTCGTCGAGCACCCCGAAGTACGCGGCGTACGCCAGCACGCCCCCGTTGACGCACTCCTCGATCTCGCCGGCGAAGAAGGGCCGGCCGCCGTCCTCCTCGGGCCAGCGCACCCCCTCGCGCACGCGTTCGATCGCGGTGCGCACCTCGGGCGCCTGCGGGTCGACGCCGAAGCGGAGCAGCACGTGCAGGGTCCACATCACGCTGTCGCGCTCGCGCTGCGGCCCGTACGTGAAGCCGCCCCAGTAGCCCCGCTCGTCCTGCAGCTCGAGGATGCGCGCGGCGAGCCCCTCGCGCGTCGCGAGCGCCCGTTCGGCGGCGACGAGGTCGGGCGGCGAGTCGAGCAGGTCGCGCTGCACCTGCCAGCGGATCGCGGGGTCGGCGTGCAGCAGCCAGTCGATGACGTCCTCGTCGCGTTCGTCCCGCTCCATGGGCGCGATGATGCCACCGACCGCCGACGGCCGCATCCCCCGGCGGATTCCCTCTTGCCCGGGGCCTGGATGTCCGGCAGGGTCGGGAGCGGGGGGATCCGCCGCCCGGCGCCCCCGGAGGGGGAGACCATGCCGCAGAAGGACCCGAGCGAGGCCATCGTCGCGCAGCAGCGGGAGCTGGCCGCGCGACTGCCGTTCGCCGACACCGCCGACTTCGAGGCCGTCGAGCGCGGCTTCCTCGGCACGCTCGACGATCCGGTCATCCGGGACGCGGACGGCACGGTGGTCTGGGATGCCTCGAGCTACGACTTCCTCGAGGGGGAGGCGCCCGACACGGTGAACCCGAGCCTCTGGCGGCAGAGCCGGCTGGTCGCGAAACACGGGCTGTTCGAGGTCGTGCCCGGGCTCTACCAGGCGCGTGGCCTCGACCTCTCGGTGATGTCCTTCGTCGAGGGCGACACGGGCGTCATCGTCATCGACCCGCTCATCTCCACGGAGACGGCCGCCGCCGCCATGGCGCTCTACCGGGCGCATCGGGGCGAGCGGCCGATCACCGCCGTGATCTTCACGCACTCCCACATCGACCACTTCGGCGGAGTGCAGGGCATCGTCGACCAGGCCCAGGTCGATGCCAGCGAGGTGCAGATCATCGCGCCGGAGGGGCTCGTCGGCCACGCGGTCGCCGAGAACGTTTACGCGGGACCGGCGATGGGCCGGCGCGCCGGCTACATGTACGGCGCGGCGCTCGCCCGCGGTCCGCGCGGTGCTGTCGGCGCGGGGCTCGGCCAGACCACCTCGACCGGCGATGCGACCATCATCGCGCCCACGATCGACGTCACGACGACGGGCGAGCGGCACACGATCGACGGGCTCGAGATCGAGTTCCAGATGGCCCCGGGAACCGAGGCGCCGAGCGAGATGCACTTCTACTTCCCGCGCTACCGGGCGCTCTGCATGGCGGAGAACGCGACGCACACCCTGCACAACCTGCTCACGCTGCGCGGGGCGCTCGTGCGCGACCCGCACATCTGGTCGCGGTACCTCACCGAGGCGATCGAACGCTACGGCGACCGTACCGACGTCGTCTTCGCCTCCCACCACTGGCCGACGTGGGGGAGCGAGCGCATCGTCGAGTTCCTCGGCCTGCAGCGCGACCTCTACGGCTACCTGCACGACCAGACCCTCCGGATGCTGAATCAGGGCATGCAGGGCGCCGAGATCGCGGAGGCCATCCAGCTGCCGCCCGCACTCGAGAACGCCTGGCACACCCGGGGGTACTACGGCTCGGTGAGTCACAACGTGAAGGCGATCTACCAGCGATACATGGGCTGGTTCGACGGCAACCCGGCGCGACTCTGGCCGCACCCGCCGCAGGCGCAGGCGGAGCGCTACGTGGCCGCGATCGGCGGGATCGACCGGGTGCTCGAGCTCGCCCGGCAGGCGTTCGCCGACGGCGACCTCCGCTGGGCGGCGACGCTCTGCGACCACGCCGTGTTCGCGGAGCCGGACAACGAGGCCGCCAAGGAGCTCTACGCCGACACGCTCGAGCAGCTCGGCTACGGCGCGGAGAACGGCACGTGGCGGAACTTCTTCCTCTCGGGGGCGACCGAGCTGCGCGAGGGCAACTTCGGCACGCCGACCACGACGAACGCGCCCGCGATCCTCGCCCAGCTCACGCCGGAGCAGCTCTTCGACGCCGTCGCGATCACGGTCGACGGCCCGCGGGCGTGGGACCTCGACCTCGCCTTCGACCTCGTGCTCACCGACCTCGACCGGAGCTTCCGGCTGACGCTGCGGAACGGGGTGTTCGTATACGTGGAGCGCGAGCCCGCCGACGACGGGGCGCTGCGGCTGTCGCTCACGAAGCCGCGGCTGATCGCCCTCGCGGGCGGCGACCTCGATTCGCCCGGGATCGACGCCGTCGGCGACACGGGTGTGCTGTCGCAGCTGCTCGGGGTGCTCTCGAAGGGCGACACGGCGTTCGACATCGTGCTGCCGTAGCGCGGAGGCGCCGCCGATCGGTCGTGCCGAGGCGCGCCGCGGTTCGGCGCCGTGCCGCGGCGCCCGGCCGCGCCGGGACGGCCCGGCGGGAGCGCGACATCTTTTGTCCGACATTTGGCTCTATTGCGGCTAGGCTGGATCGGTGCCCGGAATCACCCCCAACATCCCCCTGTCCGCCCAACTCGCCGACGAGCTCCGCCGCCGCATCGCCGAGGGGGAGTACGCCGTCGGCGCGCTCCTGCCGACCGAGGCCGAGCTGGCCGCCGAGTTCGAGGTGAGCCGCAACAGCCTGCGCGAGGCGATCCGCTCGCTCGTGCACGCCGGGCTCCTCGGCGCCCGCGCCGGCTACGGCACCTTCGTCGTCGCCGCGAGCGACGTCGCCCCGGCGCTCGCCCGGCGGCTCGACCACGACCGCGCCGAGGACGTCGCCGAGGTGCGGCTCCTGCTCGAGCGCGAGGGCGCCCGGCTCGCCGCCCTGCGTGCGGGTGAACCCGAGCGTCGCGCCATCCTCGAAGCCCTCGCCGCCCGGGCCGCCGCCGAGACGGCGCCGGAGTACGCGGCCGCCGACGTGCGCTTCCACCGCGCGGTGCAGGATGCCTCGGGCAACGCACTCCTCGCCGAGCTCTACCGCGGGGTCGGCGGCAACGAGCAGGCGCTCGCGCCGCTCTCGGGGCCCGAGGTCGACCTCGCCGCGCAGCGCGCCGCGTTCGGGCACGTCGACGACGCCCACGCCGAGCTCGCCGAGGCGATCGTCGCCCGCGATCCCGACGCCGCGGCTGAGGCCGCGGAACGGATGGTCCGCCTCGCCCACGAGCAGACCGGATTCCCCGGCGCCGTCACCGGCACCGCCGCGAGCGACGCCGAGGCCGCCCGATGAGCCGCGGGGGAGCGGCCCGCGCCCTCAGCCCCGCGCTCGTGCTCGCGGGGCTGCTGCTCGTCGCGGCGAACCTCCGTGCCGGCATCACCACGGTCGGCCCGGTCCTCGGCGAGCTGCAGCAGGATCTCGGGCTGGCCTCGCTCGAGGCATCCGTGCTCATCAGCCTGCCGCTCGTCGCCTTCGCGATCGTCTCGCCGATCGCGCCGGCGGTCGCGAGCCGCATCGGCCTCGAGCGATCGCTCGGCATCGCCCTCGCCGCGCTCGCCGTCGGTCTCGTCGTGCGCTCGCTGCCCGGCCTGCCGCTGCTCTGGATCGGCACCGCCCTGCTCGGTGTCGCGATCGCCGTGCTGAACGTCGTGCTGCCCGCGGTCGTGAAGCGCGACTTCCCGAAGCGCATCGGCCAGGTCACCGGCGCCTACTCGGCCGTGCAGGCCGCCTTCGCCGCACTGGCCGCCGGCGTCGCCGTGCCCGTCGCGGGCGCATCGGCGCTCGGCTGGCGGCTGCCGCTCGGCATGTGGGCCGGACTCGCGCTCCTCGCGATCGCGGTGATGCTGCCGCAGTTCCGGCGCACCACCCACCTCTCGGCGCAGGACCTCGCCGACGCCGAGCACCCCGACCTCTCCGGGCTGCGCTCGCCGTGGCGCTCGGCGATCGGCTGGCAGGTCACCGCGTTCATGGGGCTGCAGTCGCTCGGCTTCTACGTGCTGATCACTTGGCTGCCCTCGATCGAGGCCTCGGCGGGGATCGACCGGGCGTCGGCGGGCCTCCACCAGCTGCTGCTGAACGGGGCGGGCATCGCGGGGAGCCTCGCGGCATCCGCGCTCATCCCGAGACTCCGCGACCAGCGCTGGCTCGCCGCGGGCAGCTCGGCGCTCTTCCTCGGCTCGGTGCTCGGGGTGCTGCTCGCGCCGCAGCTCGCCGCCGGGTGGGCGGTGCTCGCGGGCATCGCGGGCGGATCGAACATCGTGATCGCGCTGAGCTCGTTCGGCCTGCGCACGAGCCACCACGCGCAGGCGGCCTCGCTGTCCGGCATGGCGCAGTCGGTCGGCTACACGCTCGCCGCGATCGGGCCGATCGCGGTCGGCCTCATGCACGACGTCACCGGCTCGTGGACGCCGCCGCTGCTCGTGCTCGCCGGGCTCGTGTGCCTCACGGTCGTCTTCGGCTTCCTGGCCGGGCGGGACCGCGTGCTCCGCTGAGCGCGGGGGTTGCCCGCCCGGCGCCCGGCCGCTCCGGCCCGCCGAGGGGGTCGTTCTGCGACATCCGTTCCGTCCCGGCGGCGCGCCCGCGTCGGAAAGCGACCCCCGCGGCGCGCTCAGGGGGTCGCCGCGCGGCGGCGCGCCCTCGCGTAGCCCGCGAGGCGGCAGACCAGAGCGGCGAGCCCGAGCCCGACGCACACCAGGCCGAGGATCGCCGCCATCGGCAGCAGCCACACCGTCACCACCCAGTTCGTGACGAGCCCCGCTTTCGCGTTCATCAGCATCGGCAGCAGCGCCCCGGCGACGACGAGCAGCGCGATCGGCAGCAGCCGCAGCGCCACGAGCGGGCGCTTCGCGAACACGCGACGGCGCGCCCAGCGCGGCGCCCGCACGATCGCGACGATCAGAAGGATGCCGATGACGAGCGTGAGCGCGAGCAGCACCGCGTTCAGCACGGTGAACGGATTCTCGATCGGCAGCACGGGGTCGCCCGTGACCGTCGCGAAGAGATTCGCGGACAGCTCGCCCGGCGAACCGGCCGCGTTCGTCAGCACGACCACGGCGGTGCCGTCGCCGGGCGAGAAGACCACGTCGCCCGTCCAGGTCGCGAGCGTGCCGCCGTGCCCGACCAGCGGGATGCCCGACGGGGTGCGCCGCTCCTGCCAGCCGAGTGCATAGCCGTCGCTCGCGGCCGTCGCGCGGTGCAGGGTCGCGAGCGAGTCCGCGCCGAGCAGGCCGACCGTCGCGCCGGTGTTGAAGCGCATCCAGCGCACGAGGTCGTCGAGCGTCGAGATCACGCCGCCGTTGCCGGCGCAGAGGCCCGGCATCTCCGGCACGTCGACGGCGAAGCCGAGCACGACCTCGTAGCCGTCGGCCACGCCGGGGACCTCGTCGGAGCAGCCCTCCGTGGCGAGCGTGTCCGCCATGCCCAGCGGCGCGAAGAGCTCCGTCTCGAGGAACTCGTCGAACGGCCGGCCCGAGACGACTTCGACGAGCCGGGCGGCGATCGCGTAATTCGTGTTGTGGTACTCGAACTGCGTGCCGGGGTCCCAGGCGAGGTGCCGGTCCGCGAGGCGCGCGACGGCCTCCTCCGCGCTGCCGGCGGGCGGCAGCGCATACTCGTCGTTCGTGCGGATCGAGAGCCCGGAGCGGTGCATCAGGAGCTGCCGCACGGTGACGTCGCCGGCGCGCGGGTCGTCGAGGCGGAACTCCGGCAGCAGGCCCGCCACCGGATCGTCGAGGCCGAACTCGCCGCGCTCGACGAGCAGCATGACCGCGGTCGCCGTCATCGACTTGCTGATCGAGGCGATCCGGAACGGGGTGCTCGCGGTCACCTTCCGGCCGTCGCCGTCCTGCCCGCTCGTCACCCGCTCCACCCCGCCGCCGGTGATGAGCGCCGCGGCGACGCCGGGGGTGCCGTATACCGCGCGGTAGTCCTCGACGAGCTGGGCTGCCGAGGGCGCGGATGCCTCGGGAGGCTCGGGCGGCTCGCTCGCCGCAGTCGCCGCCCCGGCGGGCGAGCCCACGGCGAGGAGGAGCGCGGCGAGGGCCGCGGCGCCGCCGAGGGCGAGCCGGCGCGCGAGGGTGGATTCACGGGGGAGCGACTGGTGCATGCCAGGAACGGTATGCATCTCCCGAGGGGCGGACATCACCCCGCGGGATGAGGCAGGCATCCGCCGCTCGTGGGATCGTTGCGGCAGCATGCATCCTGAACCTCCGTCCGCCGTCCACCCCGCCGCGCAGCCCGGCCGGGGCTGGCGGCGCGCCGCGCTCGCGAGCCACCTCGTGCTCGCCCCGGCCTCGGCCGCGGTGATCGTGCTCATCGCCTTCAGCGGCGGCGGCCCCTGGCTCGTCGCTGCGACCGTCGCCGTGGCCGTCGCGCTGCACCTCGCAGTGGTGCTCGCCGTTCGCCACCCCGACGTCGGCTTCGCGCTCGCCTCAGTGGCGATGCTCGCGCTCGTGCTGCTGCCCATGCCCGGCTGGTCGCCGAGCCTGCTGCCCTCGGCGGGGTGCTTCCTGCTGGTGCTCTGGCGTCAGGCGGAGCTCGGTGCGCGCCTGCGGCGCCTCCTCGCGCTCGCCGTCGGCCTTCTCGGCGTGCTGCTCGCGGAGCTCGTCGCCGTCTCACGGTCGAGCGAAATCGAGCCGACGTGGATGCGGGTGACCGAGGGGGCGCTGCTCGCCGGCGCCGTCGTCGGTGTCTGGCTCGCGGCGATCGCGGCGACCCGACGACGGCAGCGCGTGGCGTCCGCGCAGGCCGCCCGCATCGAGGAGGCGCGCCGGGCCGAGCGCGCCGGCATCCGCGGCGACCTGCACGACGTCATCGCCCACTCGCTCACGGTCATGATCGCGCGCGCCGAGGCCGCGGCGCTCGCCACCGTCGACCCGGGCGCCGAGGCGGAGCTGCTGGAGATCGCCGAGTCGGGGCGCGACGCCCTCGACGGCTTGCGCGCGATGCTCGCGGTGCTCGACGCCGATCCGGGGGCCACGCCCGAGCTGCCGCTCTCGCTCGAGGCGCTGCCGACGATGGTCGCCGCTGCGTCGACCTCGTTGCACACCGTCGAGCTCGTCGAGGAGGGCGAGCGCGGGCCGCTGTCCCTGCGCGCCGAGCTCGCGCTCGTGCGGCTCGTGCAGGAGGCGATCACGAACGCGTTGCGGCACGTGCAGCCGCCGCTCGCAGTGCGGGTGCGGCTGCGCTGGGAGCCGCAGCGGGTGCTGGTGGTGGTGCAGGACGACGGCGGGAGCGGGCCGCGCCGGGCGCGCGGCTCCGGGTCCGGGCTGTCGGGCGTGCGCGAGCGGGTGCTCGCCGCGGACGGGACGTTCGAGGTGACGGAGGAGGGCGGATGGCGACTCGAGGCGATGCTCCCGGTGCGGGAGAAGCGATGAGGCCGGTGCGGGTGCTGCTCGCGGAGGATCAGGCGATGTTGCGCGGGGCGCTGCGCGCCCTGCTCGAGGTCGACCCCGGCATCGAGGTCGCCTTCGACGTCGGCGACGGTGCGGCCGCCGTCGAGCTCGTGCGCGCGCACCGCGTCGACGTCGTGCTGATGGACCTGCGGATGCCTCGCCTCGACGGGGTGCGCGCCACCGCGGAGATCACCCGGCTCGCGCCGGCCACCCGCGTGCTCGTGCTCACGACCTTCGACGCGGACGAGCTCGTCGTCGCCGCGATCCGGGCGGGCGCCTGCGGCTACGTCACGAAGGACATCCGGCCCGCCGCCCTGCGCCAGGCGGTGCTCGACGTCGCCGACGGCAGCGCCGCGCTCGCGCCGGGGGTCGCGGAGAAGGTGATCGGCCTGCTCCGACAGGCGCCCGTCGCCGATCCCGACGCGCTCGCCCCGCTCACGGCGCGCGAGCGCGAGATCTTCGGGCTCATCGTCGCCGGTCGCTCGAACGACGAGATCGGGGCGAAGCTGCACCTCACCCGCAACACCGTGAAGACGCACGTGCGCGCGGTGCTCGGCAAACTGGGCCTCCGCGACCGCGTGCACGCCGTGATCTACGCCTACGAGCACGGGGTCGCCCCCCGAGACGGGTTCTTGAGTCCGCCTCGCATCTCGCCCTAGGCTGCGAGCAGGCGAGGCGACGGCGGCGAACACGCCGCAGGATCCGGGGGGACGCGGTCGGCCCGCCCGCCGCAACGGCGCGGCACCGCGGAGTCGAGGTCGACATGACGGGCGAGCGCACATCGGTCATCGGGGAGGCGCTGCCCACGGCGCGCACGCTGCCGTTCCCGCCGAAGGCGTCAGGCAGCACCGCCGGGCGGACGCTGCAGGAATCCACCTACTCGCCGAGACCGCCCGAGCGGCGGCTCCCGGCCGACGCGCCGAACGTGCTCGTCATCCTCATCGACGACGCCGGCCCGGCCCTGCCGAAACCGCTCGGCGGCCTCGTCGAGACGCCGACGCTCGCCCGAATCCGCGAGGGCGGCATCGGCTTCAACCGCTTCCACACCACCGCGATGTGCTCGCCCACCCGCGCGTCGCTGCTGACCGGACGCAACCACCACCGCGTCGGCAACGGCCAGATCGCCGAGCTCGCGAACGATTGGGACGGCTACTCGGGGCACATCCCGAAGTCGAGCGCGACGATGGCCGAAGTGCTGCGCCAGTACGGCTACTCGACCGCGGCGTGGGGCAAATGGCACAACACCCCCGCCGAGGAGACGACCGCGGCCGGCCCCTTCGACCGCTGGCCCACCGGCTACGGCTTCGAGTACTTCTACGGCTTCCTCGCCGGCGAGGCATCCCAGTACGAACCCAACCTCGTGCGGAACACGACGACCGTGCTGCCGCCGCGCTCGCCCGAGGACGGCTACCACCTGAGCGAGGACCTCGCCGACGACGCGATGCGCTGGCTGCGCGACCACAAGGCGAACGCGCCCGAGCAGCCCTTCTACCTGTACTGGGCGACCGGGGCCATCCACGGCCCGCACCACATCATGAAGGAGTGGGCCGACAAGTACGCCGGCGTCTTCGACGACGGCTGGGACGCCTACCGCGAGGAGGCCTTCGCCGGGGCGAAGGCGGCGGGCTGGATCCCCGACGACGCCGAGCTCACCCCGCGGCCCGAGAACCTGCAGGGCTGGGACGAGATCCCCGAGCACCAGAAGCCCTTCCAGCGGCGCCTGATGGAGATCGCCGCGGGATTCGGCGAGCACGCCGACGTGCAGGCCGGTCGGCTCATCGACGAGCTCGAGCGGCTCGGCTACCTCGACGACACGATCATCGTGTACATCTGGGGCGACAACGGATCCTCGGGCGAGGGGCAGAACGGCACCATCAGCGAACTGCTCGCGCAGAACATGATCCCGACGACCGTCGACCAGCACCTCGCCGCGCTCGAGGAACTCGGCGGCCTCGACGCGCTCGGCACCCCGGCGACCGACAACCAGTACCACGCGGCGTGGGCCTGGGCCGGGTCGACGCCCTACCAGGGCATGAAGCTCATGGCCTCCCACCTGGGCGGCACCAGGAACCCCATGTTCATCCAATGGCCGGGCCGGATCGCGGCGGATGCCTCGCCGCGCACGCAGTTCCACCACGTCATCGACCTCGTGCCGACGATCTACGAGATCATCGGCATCCAGCCGCCGGAGACGGTGAACGGCATCCCGCAGATCCCCATTGACGGCACGAGCTTCGCCTACGCGATCGACGACGCCGCGGCCGAGGGGCGGCACCGGGTGCAGTACTTCGAGATCATGGGCAGCCGGTCGATCTACGCCGACGGCTGGCTCGCCTCGGCGACGGGGCCTCGGCTGCCCTGGGTGCCCGGCGCCCCTCCCGGCATCGCGACCTGGACGCCGGACGCCGATCCGTGGGAGCTCTACCACCTCGACGAGGACTGGAGCCAGGCGCGCGACCTCGCCGCCGAGCATCCCGAGAAGCTCGCGCAGTTGAAGGAGCTCTTCGCGATCGAGGCGGCGCGCAACGAGGTGCTGCCCGTCGGCGGCGGGCTGTGGGTGCCCGTCTACCACCCGGAGTACCGGCTCGGGCCGGCCTACACGGAGTGGGAGCTCTCGGGCGACACGGTGCGGATCCCGGAGTTCTGCGCGCCCGCGCTCGGGAACACGCCGAACCTGGTCACCATCCGGGCCACGCTGCCCGAACGGGCGAACGGCGTGTTCTACAAGCTCGGCGGCGCGGGCGGCGGGCTCACCGCGTACCTGCTCGACGGCGTGCTGCACTACGAGTACAACCTGTTCCTCGTGCAGCGGACGATCATCGCGGCGGACGCCCCGTTGCCGGCGGGCGAGGCGACGATCGAGATCGAGACGGCGTACGTGGAGCGACGGCCCGGTGGCCCGCTCTCGGTCGTGCTGCGGGTCGACGGCACCGAGGTGGCGAGCGGCACGGTGCCGGCGAGCGCCCCGCTGCTCTTCTCGGCGAACGACTGTCTCGACATCGGGCGTGCCTACGGCGGCGCGGTGTCGCGGGCGTACGCCGAGCGGATGCCGTTCGCCCTCGACGGCACGATCGACACCGTGCACATCGCCTACCGCTGAGCCGCCGGCCCGGCCGGCTCCGCCACCCCACCCGGGGCAAGACGTCAGTATTCGTGGGTCTGCCGTCTCGCGCACCCGCAAATACTGACACCTTGCCTCGAGCGGGGGTATGGGTGCGCCGCAGCCGGTGGGCCGGTGGCGGGCCGGAGCGGGATGGCGCGACGTCAGTATTTGCGGGTTAGGAAGCTCGCGCACCCACAGATTTTGCCGTCTTGCCGTGGAGGCGGGGCCCCGGAAGGGTTGGGTGGGCGCCGGGGCAGGCGGGGCACCCGTGGGGAGGGGGCGGCGGCTCAGGCGAAGACGCGGTTGCCGCGGAAGCGGCCCTCAGGGTCGAGGCGGCGGCGAACCGCGTCGGCGCGCTCGACGTCGGCCCGGTCGTAGGCGCCGAGATAGCTCGGCTCGCCCTCGAGGAACGTCGCGAAGGTGCGCTCGACGACTCGCTCGCCGAGCGCCGCCGCGATGGCGGCGAACCCCGCCTGCACAGCCGGCTCGATACCGGGAACGGCGACCGCACGGGCGCTCACGACGTGCGTGTACGGCACGGCCCCGGCGATGGCCGGACGCTCTGGCGCCTCGGCGAGCGCCCCGCCGAGCCCGCGGAACTCGATGAGCATGACGGCCTGCCCCACGGGCGATTGCCAGGTCTCGAGCAGGGCGTCGAGGCCGGCCGCGTCGAGGTCGGCGAAGCGGCCCCAGCCGTAGCCCGCGCTCGGCTCGGTCGGTTCGTCGGCCACGACCGCGAGCTGCTCGATGCCGATCGGGGCGATCGTGTCGAGCTGCACGGTGCCGGCGGCCCGCACCGGGGCGAGCACCGCCTCGAGCGCCTCGGCGCCGTCGGTCGACACGGCCTGCACGGTGACGATCGTGCGACCCCGCAGTTCGGCGGGCACCGCCTCGACGTCGGGCAGCCGCATCGCTCCGGCGTGCAGCGCGATCTCGCGCGGGGCCGTCGCCTGCGCCGCGAGCGCGGCCTGGAGCACGGGTGCGAGGTCGGCGCCGTCGAAGGCGAGCCGCCCGCCGACGAGCTCGCGTGCGGGGTACAGCTCGAGCTCGACCGCGGTGACGACGCCCGCGGCGCCGCCCGCGCCGCGGAGACTCCACAGCAGCTCGGGGTCGTCGGCGTCGCGCACCCAGCGGTGCTCGCCATCGGCGGTGAGCAGCTCGACGGCGATGAGCGAGGCGGAGCCCTGCCCGTGCGCGCGGCTGAACCAGGAGTGCCCGCCCGCGAGCAGGAACGGCACCGTGTGCACGACCCGGTTGGACCCCGAGAGGGCGACGAGTCCGGTGCCCTCGAGCGCGGCGAGCACGCGGCCCCAGCCGACGCCCGCGCCGACGCGCGCCACCCGGCGCTCGACGTCGACCTCGACGGTGTCGAAGTGCGCGGTGCGCACGAGCACGGCCCCCTCGAGCGAGCCCGAGGCGCCGTGCCCGCCCGGCTGCACCGCCAGCTGGAGGCCGTCGGCGCGCGCCGCCTCGAGGAGAGCGCGGAGCTCGTCGACGTCGCGCGGGCTCGCCACCGCGGCGGGGCGCTGCTCGACCGCCCGGTTCCACGGCGCGCGCGCCTCGTCGTACACGGGGTCGCCGGGGAGGACGAGTCGGTCGCCGAAGCGCTCGGCGAGAGCGGTGAGTGCCGTCGAGGTCATAGCGCGACGGTAGCGGGGCCCGCCGACATGCGCCATCCCCGCCGGCCGCGACCGCGATCATGATCGCGATCGTCTCGCGCGGTGCTTCCGCGCGGGCCATCCGCTCCGCTACCTTCTGAACTGACCTCGGCCCGTCGCGCCACCCGCGCGAGGCGATCGGGGACCCTGCCGAGAGGACCTTTTGTGACCGACGCCCCCCTCGCCGACGCACCCGTCCCCGAGACCCGCGAGCGCGGCTGGCGCGCCTTCTGGAACCGGGGCGGCTGGTGGAAGGCCCTCATCGTCGTCGTGGTCTATCTCGGCGTCTACCAGCTGCTGCCGATCGTGCTGCTCCCGCTCACCCGGCCGCTGATGGAGGAGAACCTCTTCGCGAGCCCGGCGAGCGTGTTCGCCGGGCTCGCCCTGCCGGTCGTCCTCGGCTCGATCGTGCTGCTCGTCTTCGCCTGGTCGCTCGGCTGGCTGAAGCCGCTGTTCGGCCGGCAGCCCGTGCGCGGCCGCTGGTGGATGTGGTTCGCGCCGGTGCTCGTGCTCATCCCGATCGTGCTGCGCCTCTTCGGCACCGACTACGGCGCCTACTCGGTGGGCGTCATCGTGATGACGTTCGTCGCCGGCCTCTTCATCGGCTTCTCGGAGGAGCTCGTCACCCGCGGCCTCGTCGTGACGCTGATGCGCAAGGCGGGGCATGCCGAGTGGGCCGTCGCCGCGGTGTCGGCGCTGTTCTTCGCCCTCATGCACTCGGTGAACATCCTCACCGGCCAGGGCGTCGCGGCGGTCGGTTTCACCCTCCTCTACACCTTCGCCTTCGGCATCCTGATGTACCTGACGATGCGCGTGACGGGCAGCCTGATCTGGGCGATGGTGCTGCACGGCCTCACCGACCCGACCACCTTCCTCGCGACGGGCGGCGTCGACAAGACCGGCGGCGCCGCGTCGGAGAGCCCGCTGCTCGCGCTGACCGGGCCGGCGACGATCCTGCTGATCGTCGGCGGCTTCCTGCTGCTGATCTTCATCCGCGGGCGGGCGACCCCGATCGCCGCGACGGTCGCGGGTGCGGAGGCCCCGGCGTCGCGGGGCTGAGCGCTCGAGCATGACCGGCGCCGGCGGCATCCCCGAGCTCGACCGGGTGATGGCGGGCCTGCGCGCCCAGCTCGAACGATCGGCGCGCTTCGAGGACACGATCGATCTGGCGGCCTCGCTGCGAACCTCGCTGCGCCTCGTGCAGCTGCTGCAGCCGCGGCTGGGCGAGCTGCGGCTCGCAGCCGGGCTGCCCGAGTCGCCTCCGCTGTTCGCGAGCTGGCGGGCGCGGCGCTCGGCCCGCGCCTTCGCCGCGCGTCCGGTGCCGTCCGACCGCGTCTTCACGTTCTGGAACCGGCCGGTCGCCGAGGCACCGCCCCTCGTGCAGGCCTGCATCGCCCAGCTGTACCGCGCCTACCCGCACGTCCTGGTGCTCGACGGGGCGTCCGCGCGCGAGCTCGTCGAGATCCCCGAGCGCGTCGCGACCGTGCTGGAGGAGGCGCGTCCCGCCCACTTCTCGGACTACGTGCGCACCAGGGTGCTCGCCGAGCACGGCGGCATCTGGGCGGATGCCACGGCCTGGGTCGACCGGCCGCTCGACCCGGAGCTGCACCGGCTGCTCCGCGCCGGGGTGGTGTTCCCGCGCTGGGCGAAGCGTCAGATCGCGAACTGGTTCATCGCGGCGCAGCCCGGCGCCGTGGTGCTCACCCTGCAACGGCTCGCCCTCGACGCCTGGTGGGAGTCGACGGACGAGCTGCCCGACTATTTCCTCTACCACCGCGTCTTCGAGGTGATCCAGGCGCTCGTCCCGGAGGCCCGAGGCCAGTGGAATGCCGTGCCCTCGCTCTCGGCGACCTCCGCGCACCTGCTGCAGCTCGAGATGATGCAGCCCTGGCGCGCGACGACCGTGCGCCGTATCCTCGACGTCGCCCCGCTGCAGAAGCTCAGCTACAAGTACGACGAGGTGCCGCCGGGCTCGGTGCTGGAGCGGCTGCTCGCGGGCGACGGCCTCGGCGGTTGAGTGACGACTCGCGTCGGAGGCGTCGCGTATCGTGCTTGCATGGCACTCACGATCCGATCGGCCGCGCCGAGCGACCACCCGCGCCTGCTCGAGCTGTGGCGCGCGAGCGTCGAGGCGACCCACCACTTCCTCGCGCCGGCCGACATCGACTGGTACGAGGAGGTCGTCGCCGGCTATCTGCCGCAGCTCGGCGACCTGCGTGTCGCGGTCGACGGCGGCGGCGACGCCGAGGGCGAGGTCGTCGGCTTCATCTCGCACGACGACGGCGAGATCCACATGCTCTTCGTCGACCCGGCTGTGCACGGGCAGGGCGTCGGCACCAGGCTGCTCGAAGACGTCGGCGCCGACGGGGGCGAGCTGCGGGTCGACGTCAATGAGCAGAACCCCGTGGCGCGCGGCTTCTACCTCGCGCGCGGCTTCGTCGAGGTCGGCCGTTCCGAGCTCGACGGCGAGGGTCGCCCGTTCCCGCTGCTGCACCTGCGCCGCGAGGCGAGGGCCGCCGCGTGATCGTCGCCGGGCTCGTGCTCGCCGGCCTCGGCGGGCTGATCCACGTCTACATCTGGGTGCTCGAGTCGCTCGTCTGGACCGGCCCGCGCGCCCGCGCCACCTTCGGCATCCGCAGCGACGAGGAGGCGCAGCTCACCCGCGCCCTCGCGTTCAACCAGGGCTTCTACAACCTGTTCCTCGCGCTCGCCGTGTTCGCCGGCATCGTCGCGTTCGCGGCCGGCGCGGGCAACGTGGGCGCCACGCTCGTCTTCGCCGGCGCGGGCATGATGGTCGGCGCGGGTCTCGTGCTGCTGCTGTCGAGCCCGTCGAAGGCGCGCGCTGCGCTCATCCAGCTGGGGCCGCCGCTGCTCGGTGCCGTCGCGCTCTGGATCGGGCTCGCGACCGCCTGACGCGCCGCGAGGGCAGCCCCGCACCCGGGGCTGGTGAGGCGGTGTCCCCGCTCCGGCGTAGACTCCCGTGGTCACAACAGAACAGGGGAGGTTGCACACAATGCAACGATTCATGACGACGACGGCACTCGTGTTCGCGGGTGCTCTGCTGCTCTCGGGCTGCGCCACGTCCGGTTCGGGCGACGCCGCTTCGACGTCCGCGAAGGACGGCTGCGACACGATCCGCAGCGAGGTCCGCAACGTGTCGAACGGCGCGCAGAACACGCTCGCGACCGCGACCGACGCTGCCGAGACGAAGACCTACCTCGAGGGCCTCGAGGACCGGGTCGACGCGCTCGACGAGCAGGCCGGCGACGACACCAAGGTGGAGGACGCGCTCGAGGGGCTGAAGGCCGCGCTCGGCGACGCGGCGGACTACGCCGCGACCATCCCGGCCGACGGCACCCAGGACCCGGAGGCGCTCGCCGCCCAGCAGACGGCCATTCAGACCGCTGCGAACGAGGTCAACACGGCCTGCGCCGCCTGACGGCAGGCGCACCGACGCACGAGCGCGCGGCATCCCTCCCCGGGTGCCGCGCGCTCCGTCGTCTCCGGCACGCGGGCCGGATGCCGCGAGGCGCCCCGCCCGGCTGCGGGCACGGGCTCAGCGCGCGGCGGCGGCGCGCTCGGCCGAAGCGATGATGACGTCCATGCCGAGCTGGAACAGTTCGCGGTCCTCGAGCTCGACGAGGCGCGTGCCGTACTCGACGACGCGGGGGTGACTGCGGGCGTCCGCGAGGATCGGCCCGTCGAACCAGGGGCTCGTGCCGTCCTCGTTGGCCCCGCGTTCGCTGCGACTGCGTGCGATGCCGGCCGCGGTCGAGAGCACGTGCGAGGCGAGCAGGGCGTAGTGGCGCACGAGCTCCTCCTCGGCGAGGCCGGCGCGCGCGAAGGCATCGAGCATGAGCTCGATCGCGTCGAGCTCGCCGCGGCCGTGCGTCGTGAGCACGACCGCTTCGGCGGCGACGGCCGGGTGGGCGCAGAAGAGCTCGAGCGTGGCGTCGCCGAGCTGGCGGATGCGCCCGCGCCAGTCGTCGAGCGGCGCGCGCACCGCCGCGACCGAGCGCGCGTTGAGCTCGTCGAGCAGCGCCTGCATGAGCGCCTCCTTGTTGCGGAAGTGCCGGTAGATCGCCGTCGGATCGGCGCCCAACCGGGCGCCGAGCTCCCGCACCGAAAGGGTGGTCGCCCGGGTCTCCGCGGCGAGCTCCAGGCCGGCGGCCACGATCGAGTCGTGGTCGAGCCTGGCCTTGCCGCGCGCGCTCGCGCCAGCCGTGGTCTCGGTGGCTGTCGTCATGGCGCTCCTTCGCTCCGCGTCGCCTCCATGCTGCCACGCCGGGGCGGTGCAGCGGCTCGGGAAGCGTAGCAAGTCCCGCATCACCGCTGTCAACAGTGTTGACAGCGGTGATGGGCTCTGAGTACGCTCGCCTCGTCCGTTCGATGAGGAAGCGAGGCGACGTGACTGCCGACGTCCTGTTCACCGGCGGGTCCGTGTTCACCGGAACCGGATCCCCGCTCCGAGGCCACACGGTCGCCGTGGCCGGCGGCCGCATCACCGCGGTCGTGCCAGACGCCGACGCCGACGCCCTCCGCGGGCCGGGCACCCGCGTCGTCGAGCTCGAGGGCGCGCTGCTCGCACCCGGCTTCCAGGACGCGCACATCCACCCGGTCGGCGGCGGCATCGAGCTGCTGCAGTGCGAGCTCAGCTCCGGCGCGAACGCCGAGGAGGCCGTCGCGCTCGTCGCCGCGTACGCCGCGGCGAACCCCGAGGAGCCGTGGATCCTCGGCGGCGGCTGGTCGATGGACCACTATCCGGGCGGGGCACCCACCCGCGGCCTTCTCGACGCCGTCGTCGGCGACCGTCCCGTGCTGCTCATGAGCCGCGACCACCACAGCGCCTGGGCGAGCACCGCCGCCATCCGCGCCGCGGGCCTCGACGCCTCCACCCCCGACCCCGTCGACGGCCGGATCGAGCGAGAGGCCGACGGATGGCCCGCCGGCACCTTCCACGAGGGCGCCATGGAGCTCTTCGCCGAGGTGCGGCCCGCCACGAGCGACGCCCTCGCGTACCGCGGCCTGCTTCGCGCCCAGGAGGAGCTGCTCGCGCTCGGCATCACCGGCTGGCAGGACGCCATGGTCGGCCAGGGCGGCGGCGTGCATGACCCCGTCGCCGCCTACCGCCGCGCCCTCGACGCCGGCGAGCTCAAGGTGCACGTCGTCGGCGCGCAGTGGTGGCGGCGCGACGCCGGCCTCGAGCAGGTCGACGGGCTCCTCGCCCTCCGCGACGAGATCGCGGCGCTCGGCCGGGAGGAGCGGCTCTCCCTCGCCACCGTGAAGATGATGGTCGACGGCGTCGCCGAGAACCAGACCGCCGCGATGCTCGCCCCCTACCGCGATCACCACGGCCACGACACCGAGAACCGCGGGCTCTCCTTCATCGACCCCGAGCTGCTCCGCGCGGCGGTCGAACGGCTCGACGCGGAGGGGGTGCAGGTGCACTTCCACGCCCTCGGCGACCGCGCGGTGCGCGAGGCGCTCGACGCCGTCGCCGCGGCCCGGGCGGCCAACGGCCCGAGCGACGGCCGCCACCACCTCGCCCACCTGCAGATCGTCGACGAGGCCGACACCGCGCGCTTCGCCGAGCTCGACGCCGTCGCGAATCTGCAGATGCTCTGGGCCACCCACGAGGACCAGATCGACGAACTCACCCTGCCCTTCTTGCAGGAGGGCGCAGAGGCCAGGCAGTACCCCTTCGGCGACCTCGTCCGCGACGGCGCCCGGCTCGCGGCCGGCAGCGACTGGCCGGTCTCCACCGCCGACCCGCTCGCCGCTATCCACATCGCGGTCACCCGGGTGGCCCCCGGTCTGGACGCCGAGCCGCTCGGCGGTGCCCACCAGCGGCTCGCGCTCGAGACGGCGTTCGCCGCGTACACCTCCGGCAGCGCCTACGTGAACCACCGCGACCACGACACCGGGCACGTGCGCGAGGGGTACCTCGCGAACCTCGTGGTCGTCGCGCCCGACCCCTTCGGGCTCGCGCCCGAGGAGCTCCACCGCGCCGCCGTGCGCTCGACCTGGATCGAGGGCGAGCGCGTGTACGCCGCCCCCGACGCGGGCTGAGCCGCGCACACCGGCACCGCACGCACCAGCACCGCTGCATCCGTCCACCCACCAGTACCCAGAGGAGCCCCCCAATGCCAGTCCTCCGACCCCGCACCGGCCGGCGCATCGTCGCGCTCACCGCCGGCGCCGCGGCCGCCGCGCTCGCGCTCAGCGCCTGCACGCCGGCATCCGACGCCCCCACCGCGGCCCCCGACTGGGAGCTGACCGCCGAGACGCCGGCCCCGTCCGGCGACATCGACTCGTTCACCTGGGCGAACTACGCCGAGCCGTACTCGCTCGACTACGCCTACGCGTTCGACTACGCCGACAACATGGTGCTCTCGAACGTCTGCGAGTCGCTGCTGCGGCTGAACCCCGACTACACGCTGAGCCCGGGCCTCGCCGAGGCGTACGAGCAGACGAGCCCGACCACCTGGGTCTACACGATCCGCGAGGGCGTCAGCTTCCACGACGGCACGCCGCTCACCGCGGCCGACGTGGTCGCCTCGATGAGCCGCCACCTCGACCCGGCCGTCGGTTCCTCCTGGTACTCCGTCTACCAGAACGTCGCGAGCATCGAGCAGACCGGCGACCGCCAGGTGACGGTGACCACGACGATCCCCGACTCCCAGTTCAACCTCGGGCTGGGCGGCTCGGCCGGCGTGATCGAGTCGGCGGCGACCCTCGCGGCCGACGGCACCGACTACGGCAACTCGACCGGTCTCGTGAACTGCACCGGGCCGTTCGAGCTCAGCGAGTGGAAGTCGGGCGAGTCGATCACGCTCACCCGCTTCGACGACTACTGGGACGAGTCGCTCCGGGCGAAGTCGGGCGAGGTGCGCTTCGTCTTCATGAACGACGCCACCGCCCGCGTCAACGCGCTGAAGTCGGGCGATGTCGACGGCAGCTGGATGCTTCCCGTCGACGGCATCCCGCAGCTGCAGGCCTCGGGCGCGGGCGACGTGTACTTCGGGCTCAGCACCGCGACGTCGAACCTCATCGTCTCGAACCTCGACGGGCCGCTCGGCGACCTGCGGGTGCGCAAGGCGCTCATGTTCGCGCTCGACCGGCAGGGCATCCTGGATGCTGCGGCGAAGGGCTACGGCGAGGTGTCGAACGCCCTGACGCAGGAGTCGGTCTGGGGCGGCGCGTCCGAGGCCACCCGCGACGAGGCGTTCTCGGGACTCGAGGAGTACCCGAACGACCTCGAGCAGGCCAAGGCGCTCGTCGAGGAGGCCGGGGTCGCCGGGCAGAAGATCGTCTTCGCGACCGCGCCGATCGGCAACGACTTCACCGTCGTCTCGCAGGCGACGGCCGCCGCGGCGCAGTCGATCGGCCTCGAGGCCGAGATCAAGACGGTCACGCCGAACGCGTACACGGCGCTCTTCTCCGACCCGAGCGCTCGTGAGGGCGTCGACCTCTTCTACACGGTCTGGTACCTCTCGAGCCCCGACCCGCTGGAGATGTACGGCGTGCTCCGCACCGGCGAGTTCAGCAACTACGGCAACTGGTCGAACCCCGAGTTCGACGAGCTCGCGACGCAGGCGGTCGGCACCATGGACCCGGAGGAGCGGGCGAAGCTCACGAGCCGGCTGCAGCACATCGCGAACGAGGAGCTGCCCTGGCTGCCCCTCTTCGCCGGTCCGATGCCGGTCTTCGTCGGCGAGCGGATCACCGGCGTCGCGCCATCGATCGCGTTCCTCTACTACCCCTGGGCGGCCACCATTGGCGCTCGATAGTCGCACCGTCTCGGTCGCCGCCCGCGAGGCGGCGGCCGACGCGCCCCGCCGCGGGCGGTGGTCGGCCGCCGGCGTGCGCCGGGTCGCCGGCAAGCTCGGCGGACTCGCGCTCACCCTCTTCCTCGCCTCCCTGCTGGTGTTCTTCTCGCGCTTCCTCGTGCCGGGCGACCCGGTGAGCTTCCTGCTCCGCGGCCGCAAGCCGAGTCCCGAGGCGGTCGCGCAGGTCACCGCCCAGTACGGCCTCGACCTGCCGCCCTGGCAGCAGTATCTGAACTGGCTGGGCGGCGCGCTCACGGGCGACTTCGGCCGCTCGCTGCAGTACCGCCAGGACGTCTCGACGGTGATCGGCGAGCGCCTGCCCGTCACGCTCATGCTCGTCGTCATGTCGGGCCTCCTGATCGCGATCGTCGGCCTCTCCGCCGGCGTCGTGGCGGCGCTGAACAAGGGCCGTCCGCTCGACCGGCTGACGCTCATCGGGCTGACGGTGCTGAGCGCCATCCCCTCGTTCGTCGGCTCGATCGTGCTGATCGCGATCTTCGCCGTGCAGCTCGGCTGGTTCCCGACCTTCGGCTCCGGCCAGGGCTTCGGCGACATGGTCTCCCACCTCGTGCTGCCGTCGATCGCGCTCGCGATCGTGTTCGTCGTGCTCGTCGGCAAGGTCACCCGCTCCTCGATGGTCGAGCAGCTCGGCCGCGAGCACGTCGAGGTGGCCACCAGCCGCGGCCTGAAGCGGGCCACCGTGATCCGCCGGCACGTGTTCCGCAACGCGCTCGGCCCGATCCTCACCGTCAGCGGCGTGCTCGTGGCCGGCCTCCTCGTCGCCTCCACGATCGTCGAGGCGGCCTTCGGGCTCGCCGGCATCGGCTCGCTGCTCGTGCAGTCGGTCGACCGCCTCGACTTCCCGGTCGTGCAGGCGATCGTGATGCTCGTCGTGACCGCCTTCGTCGTCGTGAACGCGATCGTCGACCTCGCCGAACCCTGGATCGACCCCCGATCCGCCGCAGGAGCCAGTGCCAGATGACGACCCCGACCCCCACCCTCGCCGTGAAGGTGCTGCGCGCGCCCCGCGCCCACCGCACGAGCCTCGTCTTCGCGATCGCCTGCGGCGTCGTCGCGGTGATGACGCTCGCCGCCGTCTTCGCCCCGTTCGTCGCGCCGTACCCGCCCGACGCGGTCGACTTCACCGCCGTGAACGCCGGGCCGAGCGCCGCGCACTGGCTCGGCACCGACGGCCTCGGCCGCGACCTGCTGAGCCGACTCGTCTACGGCGCGCGGACCGCGCTGCTCGGGCCGCTCCTCGTCGTCATCGGCTCGACGATCATCGGCATGCTGCTCGGCCTGCTCGCCGGCTGGCGCGGCGGCTGGATCGATGCCGTGCTGGGCCGCGTCTTCGACGTGCTGTTCGCCTTCCCCTCGCTGCTGCTCGCGATCATGGCGGTCGCGCTCTTCGGCAAGGGCCTCGTGGCGCCAGTGATCGCGATGAGCATCGCCTACGCCCCCTTCGTGGCCCGGCTGACCCGCGCCCTCGTCAAGGCCGAACGCACCCGGCCGTACGTCGCGGCGTACCGGGTGCAGGGCTTCGGCGGCGCGTGGATCGCGTTCCGCCGGGTGCTCCCGAACGTCACGCCGATCGTCGGCGCGCAGTCGACGCTGAACTTCGGCTACGTGCTCGCGGAACTCGCCGGGCTCTCCTTCCTCGGTCTCGGCGTGCAACCGCCGACGCCCGACTGGGGCGCGATGATCAACGAGGCGCAGTCCGGCGTCGCGGGCGGCTACTTCCTGCCCGCGATCGTGCCGGCCGTCGCCGTGGTGCTCGTCGTCGTGGCCGTGAACATCATCGGAGAAGAGCTCTCCGACCGCATCGGAGGAGGGGTGCCGGCATGAGCCAGCTGCTCGACATCGACGGGCTCACGCTCGAACTGCACGACGGCACCCGTCTGCTCGACGGCATCTCGCTGTCGGTCGCGCCCGGCGAGACCGTCGGGCTGGTTGGCGAGTCCGGCTCGGGCAAGTCGCTGACCGCGCGCACCGTGCTCGGCCTCGTGCCCGAGCGCTCCCGCCTCGGCGGTCGGGTGCGGCTCGACGGGCGCGAGGTGATCGGCGCGCCCGCCCGCGACATCCTCGACCTCCGCCGCCATGCGGCCGCCATGATCTTCCAGGACCCGCGTGCCGGCATCAACCCGATGCGCACCATCGGCGACCACCTGACCGAGACGCTGCGCCGCTGCGAGGGCAAGTCCGCCGCCGAGGCGCGGGCGCGGGCGATCGAGCTCCTCGCCGACGTGCAGCTGCCGCGCCCCGAGGAGCACTTCGACCAGTACCCGCACGAGTTCTCGGGCGGCATGCTGCAACGCGTGATGATCGCCGGCGCGCTCACGAGCTCGCCGAAGCTGCTGATCTGCGACGAGCCGACGACCGCGCTCGACGTCACGACGCAGGCGGAGATCGTGCGTGTGCTCGTGGAGCTCCGCGAGCGGCGCGGCATGGGCATGCTCTTCATCACCCACGACCTGAACCTCGCGGCCTCGCTCTGCGACCGGGTCGTCGTGATGAGCCGCGGCCGCATCGAGGAGTCGGGCGACGCCCGCCGCGTCTTCACGGCGCCCGAGGCGGACTACACGCGGCGGCTCATCGAGGCGACGCCGAGCATCGCGGTGCGCAGCCTGGACGGCGGCATCGAACCGGATGCCTCGTCGCGGGCGGATGCCTCGGGGCGCATGGATGCCTCGGCCCTCGCCGGCCCGATGCTCGAGGTGCGCGGACTCGACAAGCAGTACCAGCTGCGCGGACGGCCCCCGGTGCACGCCGTCGTCGAGGCGGAGCTCGAGATCCCGCGGGGCGGCTCGCTCGGCGTGGTCGGCGAGTCCGGCTCGGGCAAGTCGACGCTGGCCCGGCTGATCGTCGGCCTCGAGGCCGCCGATCGCGGCGAGGTGCGCGTCGCGGGCCGCGAGCGGGGCGCCGCGCCGCACGGCCGCGCAGAGCGGCTCGCGCACGCGAAGAGCGTGCAGATGGTGTTCCAGGATCCCTACCTCTCGCTCGATCCGCGCATCCCGGCGGGACGCGCCATCCAGGACGTGCTGCGGCTGCACGGCGGCCTCGACCGCGCCGCCGCCGAGGCGCGGGCCCTCGAGCTGCTCGAGGCGGTGGGGCTCGGCGAGCGCCACCTCACCGCGCGACCCAAGACCCTCTCGGGCGGGCAGCGCCAGCGGGTCGCGATCGCCCGGGCGCTCGCCATCGAGCCCGATCTCCTCGTCATGGACGAGGCGACGAGCGCGCTCGACGTCTCGGTGCAGGCGCAGGTGCTCGACCTCGTCGCGCGGCTCCGGGAGGAACGAGGCCTCACGGTGCTCTTCATCAGCCACGACCTCGGGGTCGTGCGCCGGGTGTGCGAGCGCGCCGTCGTCATGCGCCGCGGCGAGATCGTCGAGCAGGGCCCGAGCGACCAGTTGCTGCGAGAGCCGGAGCACCCCTACACCCGGCTGCTCGTGGACTCGGTGCCCCGGCCCAGCTGGGAGGTCGCGGCGTAGCGGCGACGCGCCGGCGATACCGCGGGTTAGGAGGCCGCCTTCTTCTTGGCCGCCGGCTTCTTCGCCGTGGCCTTCTCGGGGGCGGCCTTCTTGGGCGCGGTCTTCTTCGTGGCGGGCTTCTTCCCGGTCGACTTCTCCGGAGAGGCATCCGCGTCGTCCGAGGCATCCGCACTGCCGCCGCCGCGCTTGGCGGAGATCGAGCGGCGCAGCGCCTCCATCAGGTCGATGACCTCGGCGCCCTCCTCCTCCGGCTCCTCGCCGAAGGTGGCCGCGGTGTCGAGCGCGTCGCCCTGCTCGAGCTTCGCCTCGATGAGGGTGCGCAGCTCCTGCTGGTACTCGTCGACGTACTGCGTCGGATCGAAGTCGGACACGAGGCTCTCGACGAGCTGCTTCGAGAGCGCGAGCTCCTTGTCGCTGATCTTCACCTTCTCGTCGAGCGCGGGGAAGGCGGCCTCGCGCACCTCGTCCGACCAGAGCAGGGTCTGCACGACGAGCACCTCGTCGTGCACGCGCAGCGCCGCCAGGCGGGTCTTCTGCCGCAGCGCGAGGCGCACGATCGCGGTGCGGTCGGTGGACTCGAGGGTCTCGCGCAGCAGCACGTACGCCTTGCTCGACGCCGAATCGGGTTCGAGATAGTACGAGCGGTCGAACATGATCGGATCGATCTGCTCGCTCGGCACGAACTCGACGACCTCGATCTCGCGGCTGCGCTCGGCGGGCAGCGCCTTCAGGTCGGCGTCGGTGATCACGACGGTGCGCTCGCCGTCGTCGTACGCCTTGTCGATGTCCTGGTAGGCCACGACCTTGCCGCAGACCTCGCACTTGCGCTGGTACCTGATGCGGCCGCCGTCCTCGTCGTGCACCTGGTGCAGGCTCACGTCGTGGTCCTCGGTCGCGCTGTACAGCTTCACGGGCACGTTCACGAGGCCGAACGTGACCGCCCCTTTCCAGACGGCTCGCATACCCCCAGTGAACACCCAGGGGTGCCGCACCGGAACCCCCTTGCGCAAGCCCTCGCCTCCCCGGTGCGCGAGCGGGCAGGATGGGGGCATGGCGGATGCGGAGCGCCAGCTCGTCGAGGTCGACGGTCGACGGCTGCGGCTGACGAACGTCGACAAGGTCATGTACCCCGAGACGGGCACGACGAAGGGCGAGGTGATCTCGTACTACGCCGAGATCGCCGCCGTCATGGTGCCGCACGTCGCCGGACGCCCGGTCACCCGCAAGCGCTGGGTGCACGGCGTCGGCACCGCCGAGCATCCCGAGACCCCGTTCTTCGAGAAGAACCTCGCCGAGCACGCGCCGGAGTGGCTGCGCCGCGGGGTCATCCAGCACTCCGACGGGCCCAAGACCTACCCGATCGCGGGCGACCGGGCGAGCCTCGTCTGGATGGCGCAGCAGGCCGCGCTCGAGCTGCACGTGCCGCAGTGGCGCTTCGCACCCGACGGCTCGGCCGCGAACCCCGACCGGATGGTCTTCGACTTCGACCCGGGGGAGGGCGTCGGCCTCGCCGAGTGCGCGGAGGTGGCGCGGCTGGTGCGCGACCTCATCGGCGGCATGGGCCTCGAGGCGGTGCCCGTCACGAGCGGCAGCAAGGGGCTGCACCTCTACGCCGGGCTCGACGGCTCGCAGAGCTCCGAGCAGGTCTCGGACGTCGCCCACGAGCTGGCGCGCGCCCTCGAGGCCGACCACCCCGAACTCATCGTGTCGAGCATGCGCAAGGCGCTGCGCACGGGCAAGGTGCTCATCGACTGGAGCCAGAACAACGGCAAGAAGACGACGATCGCGCCCTACTCCCTGCGCGGGCGGCTGCGCCCCTCCGTCGCGGCGCCCCGGGAGTGGGCCGAGCTCGACGAACCGGGCTTCGGCCAGCTGGAGTTCCACGAGGTGCTCGCCCGGGTCGCCGCGGGCGGCGACCCGATGGCGCAGCTCGGTCGCGCGGCGCCCGGCGGCGACGCGCTCGACGCGTACCGCGCCAAGCGCACGGTCGGCGCGACGCCCGAGCCGATCCCGGGCCCGCGCGAGCGCATCGAGGCGGCGGGTGCGGATGCCTCGGGCGCGACGGATGCCTCGGGCCGCCGCTTCACGATCCAGGAGCACCACGCCAGACGGCTGCACTTCGACCTGCGACTCGAACGCGACGGGGTGCTGCGCAGCTGGGCGGTGCCCAAGGGCGTGCCCGAGACGACCGGCGTGAACCACCTCGCCGTGCAGACCGAGGACCATCCGCTCGAGTACCTCGACTTCGAGGGCACCATCCCGGCCGGGGAGTACGGTGCGGGCCGCATGACGGTCTGGGACACCGGTGAGTACGAGCTCGAGAAGTGGCGTGACGACGAACTGATCTTCACCCTCGAGGGCCGCGTCGGCGGGCCGCTCGGGCGGGTGCGGCTCGCGCTCATCCGCACCGACGGGGAGGGCGAAAAGAGCAGCTGGCTGCTGCACCGCATGAAGGAGCAGCGCGCCGGGCAGCGGCACGCGGGCCCCGCAGCGGCGTCCGAGGCATCCGCGGTCCCGCCTCCGCCCGAGGCATCCGCGGCGCCCCTCGCCGCGCCCGCGCCGCGCGGGGCCGCCGGACGCCCGCCGCGCATCCCCTACGCCCCCATGCTCGCCGTCGCGGGCGCGCCCGGCCTCGCGGGCGACGACCGGGCGCTCGAGTGGAAGTGGGACGGCATCCGCGTGCTCGCCCGCGTCGAGGACGGCGCGAGCCGGCTCGCGAGCCGCACCGGGCGCGACGTGACCGACGTCTACCCCGAGCTCGCCGGGCTCGCCTCGGCGCTCCGGGCCGACGCCGTCGTCGACGGCGAGATCGTCGCGCTCGACGAGGACGGCCGCCCCGACTTCGGCCTGCTGCAGCACCGGATGAACCTCGCCGACCCGCGCGAGATCGCGAAGACGGCGCCGCGCATCCCGGTGCGGCTGCTGCTCTTCGACGTACTCGAAGTCGCCGGCTCGCCGACGGTCGACGAGCCGTACCGGCACCGCCGCGAGCGGCTGGAGCGGCTGCTCCGACCGGGCACCGGCGCGCCCGTCGAGGTGCCGGGACCCGCCGAGGGCTCGGTCGAGACCGCCCTCGCCGAGGCCGAACGGCTCGGCCTCGAAGGGGTCATGGCGAAGCGGCGGGACTCGCCGTACCGTGCGGGAGAGCGCAGCGACGACTGGCTGAAGCTGAAGCTCGCGCGCACCCAAGAGGTCGTCATCGGCGGCTACCGGCGCGGCGTCGGCACGCGCACCGGCCGGATCCGCTCACTGCTGCTCGGGCTGCCCGGCGAGCGCGGGCTCGAGTACGTCGGCCGGGTCGGCAGCGGCTTCCGCGAGCGCGAACTCGACCGGCTCCTGGCCCGCTTCCGCGAGCTGGAGCGCGAGACCTCGCCGTTCGTCGAGGTGCCCGCGGCGGACGCCGCCGACGCCGTGTGGCTGCGTCCTGAACTCGTCGGCGAGATCGAGTTCGGCTCGTGGACCCGCACGGGCGTCGTGCGGCACGCGCGCTGGCGCGGCCTCCGACCCGACCTCGACCCGGCCGGCGTGCGCCGGGAGGGCGGCTGAGCCGGGGCGCGATCCCGCGTCAGTGGTTCCGCAGGGCGGAGATGAGCTCGGACTTGCGCTTGTCGCTGTACCCCGAGAGGCCCAGCTCCTTGGCGCGCTTCTTCAGCTCGGGAACCGTCCAGTCCTCGTAGTCGCCGTGCGATCCGCCCTTGCGGCCGATCGCGCTGCGCCCCTGCTTCGCCGCCGCGTTCGAGACGCGCGCGGCCTTCTCCTTGGAGGCACCGTCGTCACGGAGCTTCTCGTACAGCTCCGGGTCCTTCAGTGAGGCGTTCCGTCGTCCGGGCATGGCGTGCTCCTTTCCTCGATGCCTGCGACGCTAGATCGCGCGCAGCCGGCCCGGCAGGGGGTTGACACCCCTCGCCGGCCTCGCGGCCGCGCCCGGGTGGGCGTAGCATCGGCCGCATGGGCACGCTGTACTACGGCGACTCCGGTACCCCGATCGGCATCGAGGATCGCGCACTCACCCACCTGAAGGTGGCGATCACGACGAAACTGCGCCGCAACGAGAGCTTCACCTTCTCCTGGCGGCACACCGACGAGCAGCCGCGCGGGCGCAGCACCCTGTGGATGCATCCGTCCATCCCGCTGCGCTTCGTCTTCGACGAGCCCGAGCGGCCCGACCTCAGCATGCGCTGGATCGAGGAGCTGATGCGCTCGGCGAACAGCACCGGGGGCATCGAGTTCCTGCCCGAGTACCTCGACACCGGGCCGATCCCGACCGATCCCGACCAGCCGGTGCGGGTCGGCGTCGACGTGCAGGAGATCGAGCACAGCGACGACGACGACGAGGAGGCGCCGAAATGAGCGAGCGCGACGAGAAACTCCGGCAGGCCGACGAGACCGCGGCGCGGATCGAGATCGAGCGCTGGTGGCCGCACCTCTCGATCGAGGCGAAGCACCGCGTGCTCCGCGACCTCGAGGCCGAGCTTGACGAGGAGGCGATCGCCGAGATCGTCGTCATCGCGGCGCGCAGCGGCCGGCCGGATGCCGAACCGCCGGTGCGGCTCGAGGCGCACGAGCGCGACTACGTGCGCACCCAGATCGAGGCCGTCGACTGAGCGCAGTCCGGCCGGAGGCTACTCGGCGTCGAACGGCTCGGTCTCGTCGGGTTCGAGGACGTGCTGCAACCCGCCCGCGCTGTTCGCCGAGAGCAGCAGCTGCTCCACCCACAGCCGGTTCAGCTTCGGCGGCCGATTGCCGCTGAAGACGAACTGCACCGGGATGGACTCGTTCAGCCAGACCGTCGTGCGACCCGACCCGCGGTCGACGCCGTGCTCCCAGGTGAACGCGAACGACTCCGAGCGTCGCAGCTTGTTCAGGATGGCGACCCGCAGGTGGGCGAGCGTCCGGTCGTCGATGTCGAACTCGCGCAACGATGCGCCGTAGACCAGTTTGCCCATGTGCCAAGCCTACGCGGGACGGTGGCCCGCCGCCCGGGGTGTCCGATCGTCGAGTTCTTGCGCGGACTTCGCATACCATTGCTCGCATGTCGAGACGACTGGCGGATGTCGCACGCAAGGTCGGCGTGAGCGAGGCCACGGTGAGCCGGGTGCTGAACGGCAAGCCCGGGGTGTCCGCCTCCACGCGCGATGCCGTGCTGACGGCGCTCGACGTGCTGGGCTATGAACGGCCGACGAAGCTCCGCGGCGAGCGAGCCCGCCTTGTCGGGCTCGTCATGCCCGAGCTGCAGAACCCGATCTTCCCCGCGCTCGCCGAGTCGATCGGCGGCGGCCTCGCGCAGAACGGCTTCACCCCCGTGCTCTGCATCCAGAGCGCGGGCGGCGTCTCCGAGTCGGACTACGTCGAGCTGCTGCTGCACCAGCAGGTCTCGGGGGTCGTCTTCGCCGGCGGCGCGTACTCGCAGGGGGATGCCTCGCACGAGCACTACGAACGCCTCGTCGAGCTCAAGCTGCCCACGGTGCTGCTGAACGCCCCGGTCGACGGTCTCGGCTTCGCGACCGTGTCGTGCGACGACGCCATGTCGATCGAGCAGGGCTACGGGCACCTCGTGCAGCTCGGGCACCGGCGCATCGGCATCCTGCTCGGGCCCCGCGATCACGTGCCGTCCAGGCGCAAGCTGGCCGCGGCCAGGCGGATGGCGGAGCGGCACGGCCTCGCCCTCGACGACGAGCTCGTGGTGCACTCGCTGTACTCGCTCGAGTCGGGGCAGGCGGCCGCCGCGAAGCTGCTGCGGGCCGGTGTCACGGCGATCGTCTGCGCGAGCGACCCGATGGCGCTCGGTGCCGTGCGCGCCGTGCGTCGGGCGGGCCTGCGCGTGCCGGAGGACGTTTCGGTCATCGGCTACGACGACTCGGCGCTGATGAACTGCACCGAGCCGCCACTCACGACCGTGCGGCAGCCGATCGAGGCGATGGGCAAGATGGTCATCGAGCTGCTGCTGCGGCAGATGACGAGCGAGCGCGCCCTCGGGGACGAGGTGCTCTTCGCGCCCGAGCTCGTCGTCCGCGGCTCGACGGGCCCCGCCCCCGCCCCCGCGCCCGTCTGAGTTCAGACTTGCCCGACTTTCATGAAAGTCGGGCAACCCTGCTTCCCGCTCTCGACTTGCCCGACTTTCATGAAAGTCGGGCAAGTCGGGTTCTGAGGGGGTGGATGCCGCTTGCGCTCCAGCCGCAAGCCGCTGACGCAATTCCACGCAAGCCGTCGAAACATTTTGTTGATTTGTTGAATAGTTGCATCATCCTGTTGCTCTCATTACGTTGACCGGCAAGACGCCGTCGTCACGGACGCGACGGCGCGCCGAACGACGAGGAGCACCACCGCGTGACCATGCCACTCACCGCCACCACGGCCGGCCCCGGCGCCCCCGCGGGCGACGCCGACTGGTGGCGCAGCGCCGTCATCTACCAGGTGTACGTGCGCAGCTTCGCCGATTCGAACGGCGATGGCATCGGCGACCTGCAGGGCGTCCGCAGCCGGCTCGACTACCTCGCCGAACTCGGCGTCGACGCGCTCTGGTTCACCCCCTGGTACCCCTCGCCGCTCGCAGACGGCGGCTACGACGTCGCCGACTACCGCGACATCCACCCCGCCTTCGGCACCCTCGCCGACGCCGAGCAGCTCATCGAGGACGCCGCGGCGCGAGGCATCCGCACCATCATCGACATCGTCCCGAATCACGTCTCGCACGAGCACCCCTGGTTCCAGGAGGCCCTCGCCGCCGGGCCGGGCAGCCCCGAGCGCGAGCGGTTCTGGTTCCGCCCGGGCCGCGGCGAGAACGGTGCGGAGAAGCCGAACGACTGGGTGTCGGAGTTCACGGGCGAGCCGTGGACCCGCACCACGAACCCCGACGGCACGCCCGGCGACTGGTACCTGCACCTCTTCACGGCCGAGCAGCCCGACCTCAACTGGAACCACCCCGACGTGCGGCGCGAGCACGAGGAGATCCTCCGGTTCTGGTTCGACCGTGGTGTCGCGGGCGTCCGCATCGACTCCGCCGCCCAGCTCATGAAGCACCCCGAGCTGCCCGACTACCCCGCCGAGCCCGGCCCCGGCGAGCACCCGCACATCGACCGCGACGAGCTGCACGAGCTCTACCGCTCCTGGCGGCGCATCGCCGAGAGCTACGACGACCCCCGCGTGCTCGTCGGCGAGATCTGGCTGCCCGACGCCCAGCGCTTCGCGGCCTACCTCCGCCCCGACGAGATGCACACGGCCTTCAACTTCGACTTCATGACCCGGCCGTGGAGCGCCGCCGAGCTGCGCGCCTCGATCGAGCTCATGCTGCGGGTGCACGCCCCCGTCGGCGCCCCGAGCACCTGGGTGCTCTCGAACCACGACATCACCCGCCCGGTCACCCGCTACGGCCGCGAGGACTCGGGCTTCGCCTTCCGCAAGAAGCGCTTCGGCACGCCGAGCGACCTCGCCCTCGGCACCCGCCGCGCCCGCGCCGCCGCACTCCTCACCGCCGCGCTGCCCGGTTCGCTCTACCTCTACCAGGGCGACGAGCTCGGCCTGCCCGAGGCCGAGCTGCCCGTCGCGGTGCTGCAGGACCCCATGCACTTCCGCTCCGGCGGCATCGACCCCGGCCGCGACGGCTGCCGGGTGCCGCTGCCCTGGCGCGGGCTCGCGGAGCCGTACGGCTTCAGCCCCGCGAGCGCCGCGGCGGCCCCGTGGCTGCCGCAGCCGGCCGACTGGTCCGGCCTCACCGTGGAGGCGCAGGAGGCCGACCCCGCCTCCATGCTCTCGCTCTACCGCCGAGCCCTCGGCATCCGTCGTGCGGAACCCGCGCTGCGCTCCGGCGCGCTCGACTGGGTCGACGCAGGTCTCGAAGCGATCGCCTTCCGCCGCGGCGACGGATTCCTCAGCATCACGAACCTCGGCACGGCTCCGATCGAGCTGCCGCCGCACGAGTCGATCGTCCTCGCGAGCGCCCCGCTCGACGAGGGGCGGCTCGCCGCCGACGCCACCGCCTGGCTGCGCACCGCGCCGCGGGCCGTGACGGCGGCGCCCTGACCCGCACCATCCGCCTGCATCACCGAGCGCACCATCCGCACCACGCACCATCCGCACCCCACCGCATCACAGCACCGAAAGGACCGACAATGAAGTCAACACGCACCGTTGCGGCCGGCATCGCCGCGCTCGCCATGGTCGGCGCCCTCGCCGCCTGCTCCTCCGGGGGCAGCGACGGCGACGGCAAGCTCGAGCTCCGCGTCGCCACCTTCCCGCCCGGCGCCGACCAGGCGGCCTACGACGCCTTCGCCGAGCAGGAGAAGCAGTTCGAGAAGGAGCACCCCGACATCGACATCGTCGGCGTCGAGTACGAGTGGACCGCTCCGACCTTCGCCGCCCAGCTGGCCGGCGGCAGCCTGCCCGACGTGTTCACTGTGCCCTTCACCGACTCCAAGACGCTGCTCGAGAACGGCCAGCTGATGGACCTCACGAAGGAGATCGACGAGCTCGGCTACACCGACAAGTTCAACCCGATCCTCCTCGAGGAGGTCACCGGCAGCGACGGCAAGATCTACGGCTTCCCCCGCCAGGCCTACGCCAACGGCCTCCAGTACAACCGGGACCTGTTCGAGCAGGCGGGCCTCGACCCCGACCAGCCGCCGACTACCTGGGACGAGGTGCGGGCCGCGGCGAAGACCATCGCCGAGAAGACCGGCAAGGCCGGCTACGCGACGATGACGAGCAACGGCACCGGCGGCTGGCAGCTGTCGGCGCAGGCCGACTCGCGCGGCGCCCAGCTGCAGACCGCGAACGACGACGGCACCTTCACCTCGACGATCAACAACCCGGCCACGAAGGCGACGCTGCAGTACCTGCACGACCTGCGCTGGGAAGACAACTCGATGGGCGCGAACTTCGACCTCGACTGGGGCAGCATCAACCAGGAGTTCGCGGCCGGCAACATCGGCATGTACACGAGCGGCTCGGACGTCTACACGGCGCTCGTGCGCGACTACGGCATGGACTCGGGCAAGTACGGCCTCACCGTCATCCCGCTCGAGGACGGCGGCGGCGTGCTCGGCGGCGGTGACATCGCGGTCGTGGCGCCCACGGTCGACGACGACACCAAGAAGGCCGCCGTCACCTGGATCGACTGGTACTACATGCAGAAGCTCCTGAACCAGGACGCCGCGGTCGCCGACGCGAAGGCGCTGGCCGCGAGCGACCAGGCCGTCGGCACTCCGGTGCTGCCGGTGCTCGACCAGGAGACGTACCTCGAGTCGCGCGAGTGGATCAAGGACTACATCAACGTGCCGCTCGAGCAGATGACCGGCTTCACCGAGGGCATCTTCGACCAGAGCCCGGTCGGCGAGTTCAAGGGCCAGACCCAGCCGATCTACGCCCTGATGGACAACGTCGTGCAGGCGGTCCTCACCGACCGGAACGCCGACATCGACGCGCTGCTCACGCAGCTCGACATCGACGCGCAGGCGCTGCTCGACCAGTGAGCACCACCGCGATCGATCAGACGGATGCCCCGGCCGAGGCCGGCGCGGGGCATCCGTCGCCCGAGGCGGCGGCGCGCACCCCATCGCGCCGCCGCCGTCGCACCCCGCTCACGTGGCTGCGCGGGGGAGGCCTGTGGAACCTCGCCTTCCTCGCACCCATGCTCATCGTGTTCGGGGTCTTCAGCTGGTGGCCGATCGCCCGCTCGGTGATCATGAGCTTCCAGAAGACGAACCTCATCAGCGACCCGGTCTGGGTCGGCCTCGACAACTTCGCCCGGGTGCTCGCCGACCCGAACCTCGGCACCGCGGTCGTCAACACGCTCTACTTCGCGGGCCTCGCGCTCGTGTTCGGCTTCCCGCTGCCGATCATCATGGCCGTGCTGATGAGCGAGGTGCGCCGCGCCAAGGGCCTCTACAGCGCGCTCGCGTACCTGCCGGTCGTCGTTCCGCCCGTCGTCGCGGTGCTGCTGTGGAAGGTCTTCTACAACGCGAGCCCCGACGGCGTGTTCAACACGATCCTCGGCTGGGTCGGCATCCCGCCGCAGCCCTGGCTGCAATCCCAGGCGACCGCCATGCCCTCGCTCGTGATCGAGGCGACCTGGGCGGCGGCCGGCGGCTCGATCATCATCTACCTCGCCGCGCTCATCGCGGTGCCGCCGGAGCTCTACGACGCGGCCGAGGTCGACGGCGCCGGCATCTGGCGCAAGATCTGGCACGTGACCCTGCCGCAGCTGCGCGGCATCCTCTTCATCATGCTGATCCTGCAGGTGATCGGCACGGCGCAGGTGTTCCTCGAGCCGTACCTGTTCACCGGCGGCGGGCCGAACAACGCGACCCTCACCGTGCTGCTGCTCATCTACCGCTACGCCTTCCAGAACAGCCTCGGCGGCGCCTACGGCGAGGCCACGGCGCTGAGCCTGATGCTCGCCGTCTTCCTCGGGCTGCTCAGCTGGCTCTACTTCAAGCTCACCGACCGCTGGAGCACGAATTGACCGCCCCCGCCCCCTCCTCCGCCCAGCCCTCCGTGGCCCTGCGGCAGAAGCTCGCGGGCCTCGGCACGCGCCGCCGGGACCGCACCGCCGGCGACGCCGACCGCGGCATCCTGAGCGGGCACGATCGGCGCAAGCGGGGCGTGCGCGTCTCGATGGCCGGCGTGCACGTGGTGCTCTTCGTCGGACTCGTCGTCGCCGGCCTCGGGCCGCTGCTCTGGCTCGCGAAGGCGGCCGTCACGCCGACGCAGGACACGCTCAGCCATCCCTTCGAACTCTGGCCGAACGGGATCGACTGGGCGAACCTCGAGACGGCATGGAACGACATCCACATCGACCAGTACTTCCTGAACACGATCTGGGTCGCGGCGGGCTCCTGGTTCTTCCAGCTGCTCATCGCGACGACCGCGGGCTACGCGCTCTCGGTGCTGCGGCCGAAGTACGCGCCGATCCTGAACGGGCTCGTGCTCGCGACCCTGTTCGTGCCCGCGGTGGTGCTGCTCGTGCCGCTCTACCTCACGGTGCTGCATCCGCCGCTCATCGACACCTCGCTGCTGAACACGTACTGGGCGGTGTGGCTGCCCGCCGCGGCGAACGCGTTCAACATCCTGCTCGTGAAGCGCTTCTTCGACGGGCTGCCGCGCGAGGTGTTCGAGGCGGCGCGCACCGACGGCGCGGGGCCGTTCCGGGTGTTCTGGTCGATCGTCTTGCCGATGTCGAAGCCGATCCTCGGCGTCGTCTCGGTGTTCGCCGTGATCGCCGCGTGGAAGGACTTCCTCTGGCCGCTGCTCGTGCTGCCGGACCCCGCCGTGCAGCCGCTGTCGGTGCGCCTGCCCGCGGTGCAGTCGCAGACGGAGCTCGACGTGTTCCTCGCGGCGCTCGCGATCTCGACGCTCATCCCGATCGTGCTGTTCCTCGTGTTTCAGCGGCTCTTCCTGAGCGGCGCGGGGCTCGGCGGCGCGGTCAAGGGGTAGCCGGCGTTCGGGCGTTCGCTCCCTGAGCCCGGCTCCCGGGCCCGTCTCCTCGAGTTGCCCGACTTTCATGGAAGTCGGGCAACTCGAAGATGGTGACGAGGGGCGCGGCGGCGCGGCGCGGGCTGCGTCGGCCCGGGTTCGGGCCGGACCGCGGATGCCTCGTCCGGCACGGCGCTCGATTCGCAATCGCGAGCGGCGTGGGATAGAGTGGCGTGGTTGCCTGATCGCAGTGAGTGCGGTGGGCAGCATCTGATGCGCCCGTAGCTCAATGGATAGAGCATCTGACTACGGATCAGAAGGTTGGGGGTTCGAGTCCCTCCGGGCGCACGGAATAAGAACGGCCCCAGCTTCGGCTGGGGCCGTTCTGCGTTTCCGGGCTCTGCGTCTTCGGGGGCCGTTCTGCGTTTCCGGGCTCTGTGTGAAACACCGATCTCGTTGTCATCTGTATCGAGTTCGTTGACAGCGTTTCGATCTACATGGCCATTTGTGAGTTTGTTTCGCTCGACTTGTCATCCGACGCGGCGCTGACGGATGACACGTCGAGGGATCGGTGCGTGTTCAGCGGGCGAGCCAGACGGTGGTGTCTGCGGGGAGGATGCCACGGGCGACGTCGCCCGTGGCGAGGAGCGGCTGGGGGGCTGCCGCTGCGGTGCGGAGCTCGTCGGGCAGCACCTCCGCGAGCGAGATGGTGGTGTCGCCGGTGTTCGCGACGACGAGCAGTGCGCCGTTCGTGAAGGCGACGACGTCGGGGGCGTCGGGCGTCTCGATCCACTCGAGGGTGCCGCTCGCGAGGGCGTGCTCGCGGCGCAGCCGGAGGGCGGCCCGGTACATCGAGAGGGTCGAGCCGGGGACGCCCTGCTGGCGGTCGCGGGCGTAGTCGGCCCACTCGGCGGGCTGGGGCAGCCAGGAGGCATCCGTCGGGCCGAAGCCGAAGGAGGGCGAGCCGGCCTCCCAGGGGATGGGGACGCGGCAGCCGTCGCGGCCGTAGCGTTCGCCGTTCGTGCGGAACCAGGTCGGGTCCTGCCGGGCGTCGTCGGGGAGGTCGATGGCCTCGGGGAGTCCGAGCTCCTCGCCCTGGTAGAGGTACGCGGAGCCGGGGAGGGCGAGCATGAGCGCGGTCGCGGCGCGGGCGCGGCGGAGCCCGGTGGCGGGGTCGCCGATGCCCGGGGTGCGGGGGCCGACGCCGTGGCCCTGGAGATTGCCGACGGTGAGGGCGAGGCGGGTGGGGTGGCGCACGACGTCGTGGTTCGAGAGCACCCAGGTGGAGGGGGCGCCGACGGCGCCGAACGCGGCGAGGGACTCGTCGACGACACGGCGCAGGGCGGCGGCCCGCCAGGGTGTTTCGAGGTAGGCGAAGTTGAAGGACTGGTGCATCTCGTCGGGGCGGACCCACTGGGCGACGCGGGCGAGGGGGTCGACCCAGGCCTCAGCGGCGAGGATGCGCTCGCCCGGGTAGTCGTCGAGCAGGGCGCGCCAGTCGCGGTAGATCTCGTGCACGCCGTCTTGTGCCCAGAACGGCGGGGCGTCGCCGGGCTCGGAGGAGATGCCGGGCTCGAGCGCGACGCCCGGCTCGGCGCTCGGCACGGGGCGTTCGGCGTCGGGCGCGTCGTCGGCGAGGCCGCCGGCGCCGCCCATGCTGCCGCCCTCGGCGGGCGGGGTCCAGTCGGGCAGGCCCTCGGCCTTGATGAGGCCGTGGGCGAGGTCGACGCGGAAGCCGTCGACGCCGCGGTCGAGCCAGAACCGGAGGATGTCGCGGAACTCCTCGCGGACCTCGTCGTTCGTCCAGTCGAAGTCGGGCTGCGAGGAGTCGAAGAGGTGCAGGTACCACTGGCCCGGCTGCCCGTCGGCCTCGGTCACCCGGGTCCACGCCGGGCCGCCGAAGACGGAGTCCCAGTTGTTCGGCGGCAGCTCGCCGGCCTCGCCGCGGCCGTCGCGGAACAGGTACCGGGCGCGTTCGGTGCTGCCGGGGCCGGCGGCCAGGGCGGCTTGGAACCAGGCGTGCTCGTTCGAGGAGTGGTTCGGCACGAGGTCGACGATGACGCGGATGCCTCGGGCGTGCGCCTCGGCGAGCATCGTGTCGAAGTCGGCGAGGGTGCCGAACAGCGGGTCGACGTCGCGGTAGTCGGCGACGTCGTAGCCGGCGTCGTGCTGCGGGGAGGTGTAGAACGGCGAGAGCCAGATGGCGTCGACGCCGAGCTCGGCGAGCGCGCCGAGCCGGGCGGTGATGCCCGCCAGATCGCCCATGCCGTCGCCGTTCGCGTCCGCGAAACTGCGGGGGTAGATCTGGTAGATCACGGCCGTCCGCCACCACTCGTCTCGAGCGTCACGAGCGAGCTCGAAGTGATTCTTGCGGCGGATGGCCATTGGCAGCTCCCTTGGTGCAGTCGACGAACATCACGCAGGATCCCACAGGACACACCGATTGCAAAATCTTTCAAACCATGAAATGGGTTTGCTAAGGTCGCCGCAACATCACTCGTCTATGCAGGGGAGCCAGCGTCATCTCATGAATTGCTACTACGACCGACCGCATCACGATGGTTCGTCTCTCTATATGTCGACCCTTGGGCGGGGTGTGGGCGCGACACAGTTCGTTCGCGTGCGAGTTCCTCATGGATTCGGTGCTCCGCGCTCAGTGTTCGTTCGTGTGGTCTGTGACGCGGAACCGTGCTTCTTCCCGCTCCTGCCCGGTGCGGCTTCCCCCGACTGGGACACCGCGGCCGAATGGTGGGAAGGCAACTTCGCGCTCCCGAACCCGATCACCAAGTACAGATTCCTCATCAACCTCGAGGACGGGAGCACGCGCTGGTTGTCCGCGGACGGTCTGGAGTCGCTTGAGCCGCGAGACAGCAGCGACTTCCGAACGACCTCGTTTCCGCCGCCGCCGTCGTGGGCACACCAGCAGGTGATGTACCAGATCTTCCCGGACCGCTTCGCGAGGAGTTCAGGCGCGTCCCGTGACATTCCGGACTGGGCCGAGCCAGCGGAGTGGCAGGACGCGCCGGTCGCGGAGGGTCCCTCGACCTCGCGCCAGTTCTTCGGCGGAGATCTCGACGGCATCACGGAGCGGCTGGACCACCTGGAGCGACTCGGGGTGACCCTCCTCTACTTGACGCCGTTCTTTCCAGCGCAATCGAACCATCGGTACGACGCTTCCAGTTTCGACCGGGTCGACCCGCTGCTCGGTGGCGACGAAGCGCTCGTCCGCCTGGTCGAAGCGGCGCACGCGCGCGGGATGCGGGTGATCGGCGACCTCACGACGAACCACACCGGCGACGGGCACGAGTGGTTCCGAGCTGCGTTCGGCAAACCCAGCGCCGTCGAATCGGGTTTCTATTACTGGAACGACACCGACCACACCGACTATGTCGGTTGGTACGACCTGCCCAGCCTTCCCAAGCTCAACTGGGACTCGCGAGAACTGCGCCGGCGGTTCATCGAGGGGGGCGATTGCGTGGTTGCGAAGTGGCTCCTCCCGCCATTCAACCTCGACGGTTGGAGAGTCGATGTAGCCAACATGAGCGGCCGACTCGGAACAGATGACTTCAATCGGACGATTCAGCGGACGGTGCGAGCGACGATGGACCAAGTCGCCCCTGGTCGAGTGCTCTTCGCAGAGTCGACCAACGACGCCACAGTCGACTTCGACGGCGAAGGGTGGCATGCGCCCATGAGCTACCCGTCCTTCACTCGTCCAGTCTGGAACTGGCTTCGACGCCCGGCGATCAATCGGCGCGACTTCGGCATCCCCTACGAATCCGCTCCCGCATACTCTGCCGCGGATGTCGTCGAGAGCTACCGACGATTCACCGCGCCATATCCCTGGTCGGTGAAGCTCCTCGCGATGAACGCCATCGACACCCACGACACTGCTCGGTTTGCGGAAGAGGCTGACGACGAGCGCCAACTGGTCGCTGCTGGACTCTCGTACACGCTGCCGGGTACCCCGGTCGTCTTCGCGGGTGACGAGTTCGGACTCCGTGGACGCAATGGGGAGGGATCGCGGACGCCCCTGCCGTGGGAAGAGCACCCCCGACTGCTCGCTGCATACAGCGAGCTCGGTCGCCTTCGGCGAGAGTCGGTCGCCCTGCAGACCGGCGGCCTGCGCTGGCTCTCTGCCGACAGCGAGTGCCTGGCCTTCCTGCGGGAAAGCGATGAGGGCGCCGAACTCGTGATGGCATTCCGATCGCCCAGCGAACTCGCGCTGCCGCTCAACGTCGCTGAAGCGCTCGAGGATGCTCCTACGCTGACGTTCGGGAGCATCGCATTTCGACGGGAAGGTGCGCGGCTGCTCTGGGAGGCGGACGGGCCGGCCTTCGGGGTCTGGGCGGTTCGCTCGCTGGTCACGGCACGCGCGTCCGCTCCCGAGCGGGTCAACGCCAATGCGTGACCTCGCTGAGTTCGACGCGTTCAGCGACCGCCTCTCGGGCGGCTTCGCAGGCGTACCTGGTGCACACGGACTCGTCTTCCTCGGGTCGGCCGCTGCGGGACACCGTCGAGACCGATGGTCCGACCACGACTTCCTCGCGCTCGTGGAAGAGGAGCACGTCGAGTCGGCCCGTGCGAACCTCGATTGGCTCCCCGATCCGCAACGTGTGCTGTGCGTCGCCCGCGAAGGTGAGCTCGGCTTCTCGGTGCTCTACGACGACGGCCATGTCCTCGAGTTCGCCGTTGGAACGACCAAGGAGCTCGCAGCCGCACCACTGGATGAGGCGAAGCTGATGTTCGGAGATCCGCGGATGCGGGACTTCGTCGACGCGGGGCAGGACCGTCTCGCTGCGCTCCCTGCTATTGACCCGGCGAACGAAGTCGCCCTTGCCTACATCAAACTCCTCATCGGATACGGTCGAGCCTGTCGGGGCGAACGCATCGCCGCCGGGCGTTTCGTGCGAGGCTGGGCGGTCGACCATCTGCTCCGGGCGATACGTGCACGCGTCCTCCCGGCGGGCGCAGCGCGCTCGGATCCGCTGGACCCTTCCCGACGTTTCGACGCCGCGTACCCGCACATAGCTACGCAGCTCGACCACGCACTCGCTCAGCCGATCGAGCAATCGGCACGAGATATCGCGCTGCTCGCGCGCGTTGTGTTGGAACACGGGTGGAAGGAGTTCCCGACCATGACGGCTGAACGCGTCCAATCACTGCTCAGGAGCAGCGGAAACGCTCCGAGCTGACAGCGATCCGGACGGCCTGGCCCCACGGGAGAGAACGCTGCGCTGCCGATCACTCCAGCGGTTCCCACAGTCGACGACAAGACAGAAGCGATTGCCCTCAGGGTCCGCGAGCACAGCGAAGCCGCCGTCCCCCTCTGAAACAGGCTCCCGGAGAACCGATCCGCCGAGTTCGACGGCACGTTGCACCATGCCTTCGAGGTCGTCGACGACGACATCGAGGTGCAAGTTGCTTCGCGGGTACCGTCGCTCATTCGGAGCACGCCGAAATGCGAGGAAGACCGGCGCCTCTGCCACGATGGCCCACTCCGACCCGTCGACTGCCCACGTTGCGTCGAGCAGGCTGCCCCAGAACTCGGCGAGCTTGCTCGGATCCTCGCAATTCGTGACGACTTCTTGAATGCTCCCGAGCATCAGGGCTGCACCGCCCGGATGCGTGTCGTATCCGAGACAAGCCGAAGCGCCGGCAACCCCCGTCGACGAATGATCAGCTCCGCGACGACCAGGTTCGGAATCCAGCCGAGGAACGGGACGACCGAGTAGGCGTTGCTGAACGCGCTGTCGAACTCGAACCCGCCGAACGGTACTTGGGCGAAGATCAGGAGACCCATCCAGACGCGAAGCGTGACGGCGGAATACGTCAGCGCGAAGTTCCGAATCATCCAGGCTCGGTGGCTCGGAACATCCCGTCGGCGGATCGCTCGGTACGCTGCCGCAGCCGTTCCGAGCCAGAGTGCTGCCATCATTCCGAACCCAAACAGACCGGATAGCCCCGCCGGGCTGAACGGTGCGATCACGAGCGCGGAGACCCCAGCCACAGCGACGCTGAGGAGGATGAGCCTGCCGATCCACCGGTGCAGTCGAGGAGTGCGTGCCCGAAGCGCGCCGATGAATTGCACCGGCGAGAGCAGGAGGACGATCCCGCCCGATATCACGTGCGCGTAGAACGCGACGGCCACTGGGAGGGGTTGGTTGAGATAGTCCTCCGCGAGACCCACGTGATCGGCGGCAAGATCTGCAAGGGAGACGGTGACGTACGGAGTGACGGCATATCCCACAATGGCGAGCGATGACAGCGCCACCCAAATCCACGCCGCTCCAGACCCCAAGGCTGGCTTCGAAGGACGCGACAGATTGACGCTACTATCACTTTCTGCAATGAGTTTCACTCGCACATCGTGGCTCATCTCATCGGACTCGCCAAGGGGTGGGCTGGGAATCGGTACTTCTGTAGGAGTTCGCCTGCGGCAGCGGCGCTGCTGCAAGCTCGAAAGCGAACGCAGCGCCGACTGCGGGAGGTAGGCAAATGGATGCGGACTGGGTCTGCGCGGCATACCCACACCGTGCGGTGGCGGGATGAGCATCCGGGTACTCATCTCCGACGGTCAGGAACTGATGCGGCTCGGCTTCGCGCTCATGCTCGAAAGCCAGCCGGGCTTCGAGGTCGTAGCGCTCGCTCAGAACCGATCACAGGCAATCGAACTCTCGCGACGCCATCGCCCCGACGTCGTCCTCGTCGATCTGGACGGGTCATACCTCGAGGGCATCGCCGCGATCCGAGGCATCGTCGAGAGGGAGCCCTCGCCGAGCGTGATCGCGGTGGCGAGTTTCGACTGCGACGAGGCAGCGTTCGACGCGCTCGAAGCCGGCGCGGCCGGCTATCTGATGAAGGATGCGAGCGCAGGCGAGCTGCACTCCGCGGTCCGGGATGCATCGGGCGGGGGAGTGGCCCTTCCCCACTGGGTGACCAGTGAACTCGTACGGCGGTATCGTCGCCTGGCTCAAGCGCCCGAGACCGCCGAGGAATGCAATCTGCTGACCCGACGTGAGCAAGAGGTCCTGAAGTGTCTCTTGGAGGGGCTCACGAACGCTGAAATCGGAGCACGGCTTTGGCTGTCCGAGTCCACCGTGAAGACGCACGTCGGGGCTGTCTTGCGAAAGCTGGGTGTTCGTGACCGCGTCGGAGCGGTCTTGTACGCGGCGAGATACGGCCTTCTCTCGGGCAATTGAGTGCGAGCGGTGGCGTTGCGTGAATCGCCATCCACGAGAGATCATGCAGTTCATGAAACACGATTCAGCCACCACGCAGAACGCCGGCCGATCCGTCAGCGAACGGGATATCGAGGCGACGGTTCGCTCGCTCGGTATCGGTGACGGCTCGGTGCTGCTCGTCCACGCGTCGCTGTCCGCGTTCGGGGATGTCATCGGCGGCGAGCAAGCGGTCATCGATGCCCTTCAAGCAGCGATCGGCCCAACCGGCACGCTCGTGATGCCATCGCAGAGCTGGCAGCTTTGCGATCCTGAGTACTTGGCACCTGGTGCGATGGCGTTTGAGGGGTACGCCCGCACTCGGGAAAATCTCCCGGTCTTCGACGTGGTGCGAACTCCGACGCGGTCGATGGGCGCAGTTGCGGAGCTGTTCCGAACCCTGCCTGGCGCCCGGCGAAGCAGGCATCCTCACCGCTCGTTCGCGGCGCTCGGGCCGGAGGCGGCGGGCGTCACCGCCGAGCAGAATCTCGATTCACCGTTCGACGACGCGTCGCCTCTTGCGCGACTCTACGATCTCGACGCTGTCGTCCTGCTCCTCGGCGTCGGATTCGACAAGGCGACCGCGCTCCATCTCGCGGAGTGGCGCTCGCGGGCACGGCTCCCCAGGGTTCCCAACGGCGCGCCCATGCTCGTGGGCGGCGAACGGCGCTGGGTCGCCTGGGAGGAAACGCTGGCCGAGTCGGAGGACTTCGAGGTGATCGGTGACGCCTTCCGGTCGATGGGAGCGACACGATCCGCGACGGTGGGGCGGGCAAGCTGCGAGGCGATGAGCCTCAGGGAACTCGTGGACTTCGGGGCGAGCTGGATGAACTCCAACCGCAAGATATGAAAGGGCTTGCAAGTTTCGCAAGAGTCTGGCAATCTGCTCTCACCCGCAACGACGCTGCTCCCCTTCTCCGTGGAGGTGCTCGCGAGTGCGGGCCCTGACAATCACGCAGAAAGGCAGCACCAATGAAGGTGAATCGATCAGCCGCGACCGCGATCTTCGCGGGCAGCGCGATTCTGGCTCTGGCCTTGACGGGATGCTCGGCGGGCGGGGGAGGCGGGCAGTCATCGACGTCGGCCACGCTCACCGTCTGGGTCGACGCGAACCGTGTCGAAGAGATGCAGGACATCGCTGCGAAGTTCGAGGACGACAAGGGCATCAAGGTCGAGCTCGTGCAGAAGGAGTACGGCGATGTGATGCGCAACGACTTCATCCAGCAGGTGCCGGCAGGGGAAGGTCCGGACGTCATGGTCGGCGGCAACGACTGGCTTGGCCAGCTCGTCCAGAACGGGGTCGTGGCTCCGCTCGAGCTCGGCGACACCGCTGGGGACTTCTCCGACGTCGCCATCGGTGCCATGACCTACGACGAGGTCACCTACGGGCTGCCAGTCTCCCTGGAGAACATCGCGCTTCTGCGGAACACGGCGCTCGCCTCGTCCACCCCGGCCACCTGGGACGAGCTGATCGCTGCCGGGCAAGCCGTCGTCGCGAGCGGCGCCGCCCAGTATCCGGTGCTCGTGCCCTCAGACCCGGTGGACTCGGACCCGTACCACCTGTACCCCCTCCAGACCTCCTACGGTGCCCCGCTCTTCGCCTTCGACGCGGACAACGGGTACGACACCTCCGAGCTGTTGGTGGGTAGCGAGGGTGGGAACGCGTTCGCGGCCAAGCTCGTCGAGTGGGGCGCGGCCGGAATCATCAACACCAGCATCACCGGTGACATCGCACGTGACGAGTTCGCCGCTGGCAAGTCGCCATTCATGCTCTCCGGTCCGTGGAACCTCCCGGCGTTCCAGGAAGGCGGCATCGACTACGCCATCGAGGCCATCCCGCAGGCGGGCCCGGACGCGCCGACTCCCTTCGTGGGCGTGCAGGGCTTCTTCGTCAGCTCGCAGAGTAAGAATGCCATCGCGGCCAACGAGTTCGTCGTGAACTACCTTGGCAGCGAAGAGGCGCAGCTCGCGCTCTACGAAGCCGGCGGCCGCCCGCCGGCGCTGAACTCCGCGTTCGAGATCGCCTCCGCCGAGAACCCCGATGTGGGCGCGTTCGGCGAGGTCGGCCGGACGGGCGTGCCGATGCCCTCGATCCCTGAGATGGGGGCGGTCTGGGACAACCTCGGCGCCACTCAGTCTGCGCTGCTGAACGGAACGGCCGGAGACCCGACGGAAGCATGGCAGGCGATGACCGAACGGCTCCGCGAAGTCGTCGGCGGATAACAGACCGGGCCGAGGCGGAGCCCCAACCGCCTCGGCCCTTCCAGCCGTCCAACCGCATTCAGGAGCACGTGTGACCACCACCGAACTGCAATCGCCTTCCAGCACCGACAGAAGCCGGAAACGTCAACGCCCCACCACTCGCGCCGTTGCCGGCGCACCGTCCACCTGGGTGGTGCTGATCAAGATCATCAGCCTCGGCGTGCTCGACGCGGTGGTCATCTACGCGGCATTCATCCTCGCGTTGAACGAGGACTGGGTGCTCGCGGCTGTCGCGCTGGTGGCCGCAGCCCTGATCAACTGGATCTACATCCGAAGGGGGAGCCTCCCCGCCAAGTACCTGATCCCGGGAACTGTGTTCCTGTTGGTCTTCCAGATGTACGCCATCATCTACAGCGGGTACGTCGCCTTCACGAACTACGGTGACGGGCACATCGGCTCGAAGGAAGCCGCCGTCGAGGCGCTCATCAACAAATCGCTCACTCGGGTCCCCGATTCACCCGCTTATCCGATGGTCGTCGTCGAACAGTTCGGGCAACTCTCCTTCCTGGTGACCGACCCCGACGGTGAGGCGCTCATCGGTGGAGAGGATCGGCCGCTTCAACCAGCGGAAGCTGATTTCGAAGGCGGCCGTGCCGTCGCCGTCGAGGGCTACACCACGCTGGACTTCGCCGGTGTGCTCGCTGAGCAAGAGCAACTGGCTGCGATGAGCGTGCCACTCACCGACGACCCGAACGACGGGGCTCTGCGGACTCCTGACGGATCCCAAGCGTTCGTCTACTCGGCGAAGATGCAGTACGACGAAACCGCCGACGCGTTCATCGATACCGCCACCGGCAAGATCTACGAGGACACCGGGGACGGCGCCTTCGTCGCGGCCGACGGAAACCAGCTCATGCCCGGCTGGAAGATCGATGTGGGCTTCGAGAACTTCGTTCGAGCGTTCACCGAAGAGTCCATTCGAGGACCACTGATCGCAGTGGTCCTTTGGACCTTCGTCTTCGCTGGATTCACCGTCGCAGCGACCTTCGCAGTCGGTGTGTTCCTCGCGCTCATCCTGAACGATTGGCGGCTGCGATTCCGCAGGACGTTCCGTGTCCTCGTCATCCTGCCGTATGCATTCCCCGTCTTCCTCTCCGCGCTCATCTGGAGCGGGATGCTCAACCCGCAGTTCGGCTTCATCAACCAAGTGCTCTTCGGCGGGGCGCAGATCCCCTGGTTGACCGATCCGATCCTGGCGAAGTTCAGCATTCTCATGGTGAGCCTCTGGCTCGGCTATCCGTATATGTTCTTGGTCGCCACCGGGGCGCTCCAGTCCATCCCGGAAGAGCTTGTCGAAGCCGCCAAAGTCGACGGGGCCGGCCCATGGGCGGTATTCCGGCGCATCAAGCTCCCCTTGCTCATGGTCTCGATGGCGCCGCTGCTGATCGCGTCCTTCGCGTTCAACTTCAACAACTTCAATCTGATCTACATGCTCACGAGAGGCGGCCCGCAGGACATCACCACCGACATGAACGTCGGCGCGACCGACATTCTCATCACCCTGGTCTACAAGGTCGCATTCGGCGAGACCGGGGGACGCGATTTCGGCCTCGCGAGCGCGTTCTCGATCATCATCTTCGTTCTGGTCGCGGTCATCTCGGTGATCAGCTTCCGCCGCACCAAAACGCTCGAGGAGCTCAACTGATGTCCATCGACACGTACCCGGCCACGTCGCATACGCCTGAAGTGAACCCCCGCGGGGAGAGGAGCGGGCGTGTTCCGAAGGGGCCCTCCCAGCGCCGCAGGACCGCCCGGGCGCTCGCCGCGAAGTACATCGTGGTCATCCTGACCTCGGTCATCGCGGTGTTCCCGATCCTGTACATCGTCTCCGCATCTCTGAACCCGAACGGAAGCCTGGCCGGCTCGACCGGTCTCTTCACGAAGTTCAGCCTGGAGAACTACATCAATCTCTTCAGCAACCCGGCTCAACCGTTCGCAGCATGGTTCATGAACACCCTGCTCATCGGGTTGGTGACGGCAGCCGGCACGGTCCTCCTCGGCGGGCTCGCCGCCTACGCCTTCTCGCGAATGCGGTTCTCCGGACGCCGGCTCGGGCTGATCACGATCCTCCTCGTGCAGATGTTCCCGCAACTGCTCGCGGTGGTCGCGATCTTCCTGCTGATGAAGGGCATCGGCGACATCTTCCCGGCGCTCGGGCTGAACACCCATATCGGGCTGATCATGGTCTACCTGGGCGGCGCCCTCGGCGTGAATACGTATCTCATGTACGGGTTCTTCAACACCGTCCCCGTGTCAATCGACGAAGCGGCGAAGCTCGACGGTGCCGGGCACAGCCGGATCTTCTTCACGATCATCCTCCGGCTCTCGGCTCCCGTTCTGGCCGTGGTCGGCCTGCTCTCGTTCATCGCGACGATCAACGAGTTCGTCATCGCGAGCGTGCTCCTGACCGCGCCGGAGAAGAAGACCCTCGCCGTCGGCCTCTACCAGTTCATCGCTCAGGAGACCTCTGCGAACTGGCCCGTCTTCGCGGCCGGTGCAGTGCTCGCGGCGCTGCCCGTGGTCGTCCTCTTCTTCGTGCTCCAGAAGTACATCGTGAGTGGTCTCACCGCTGGATCCGTGAAGTAGCCGGGGTGGAGTTCGCCGATGCTAGCCTTACCCGCATGGGTGCGACTCTCGCGGATATTGCAGCGCACGCGGGGGTCAGCGAAGCCACGGTCAGCCGCGTTCTCAATGACAAGCCGGGAGTCGCTCAACACAAGCGTCAGGCAGTTCTGACCGCTCTGGACCTACTGGGTTACGAACGGCCGGCGCGTCTGCGACGACGCACCGGTCGTCCGGTGGGTCTGCTCCTCCCCGAGCTGATCAACCCGGTCTTTCCCGCATTCGCCCAAGCCCTCGGGCCCAACTTCGCACGTCGAGGCTTCACCCCGCTGATCGGCTCCCAGAGCGAAGGCGGACTCGACGAGGACGAGTACATCGACATGTTCATCGAGGCCGGTGCGGCGGGGATCGTCTTCTTCTCCGGCCGACACTCCGACTCAGGATTCCCGATGGAGCGGTACATTCAGCTGTTGGGGCTCGGCTTGCCGTTGGCGTTCGTGAACGGCTACCGCACCGGGGTCGATGCGCCGTTCTTCTCTATTGATGAGCACAGTGCGATGGAGCTCGCCGTGCGGCATCTCACTGCCATGGGGCACAGGAGGATCGGACTCGCGGTCGGACAAGAGTCCTACGTGGCCGCGCAGCGGAAGTCCGAAGGATTCCACAGTGCGATGAAGAAGCACGCTGGTGATGGAGCGCGCGGCGTCATCGAGCCGTCGCTCTACACCGACGATGGCGGAATCAGCGCTGGGCGAGCGTTGATCGCGGCCGGCTGCACGGCAGTGGTCTGCGCGAACGACCTCATCGCGGTCGGGGTACTGGCGGAGGCCCGCAGGCAAGGCCTCGAGATTCCTCGCGATTTGTCCGTCGTCGGCTTCGATGACTCGGTGATTGCGCGACACGCCTGGCCGCCGCTCACGACGGTCCGACAGCCGGTCACCGCGATGGGGGTGGCCATCGCTGATGCGTTCGTCGGGGAGATGAACGGCATCCGAGCGTCCAGGACCGAGTACCTCTTCCAGCCCGAGCTCGTGGTGCGCGAGTCGACGGGGCCCGCCAGAGCGTAGTCGGGCGCAGGACCGGCGCTTCGCCGTTGACGCCCTCGGGGCGTCAACGCTTCGTGCTGGAAGTCTCTCCGTTTCCCTGAGTTATCCACGCGCACGCGACCACGGTCGTCCCGCGGCCCCGCTTAGTCGGTCTCCGCGGCGCCCGCCTCGGCGCTGCGCCGGCCGCTCACCGATTCCCACCTGGCCAGCGCCAGAGCGAGGAGCGTCGCCAGGATGAAGCCGCCGAGCAGCCACGGCGCGGCGGCGTCGAGCCCCTTCGCGAACGGCGAGGCGTACCACCCGAGCGGCAGCGGCAGGTTCGTGCGGCCCTGCTCGTGCGCGGCGGCGAGGTCGAACTGCACGTCCCAGGCGGGCGCTTCCGCCTCGGCGCCCGACTCCTCGCGGACGGTCCGGTTGTACCCGGGGAAGAGCCGCGAGACCGCGGGGTCGTCGACCTCGACGACGAGGCCGGCGGAGCCCTTCGCCGCCGTGCGGTCGCCGTCCAGGTCGGTCTCCTCGGGGAGCACCGTCCCCTCGCCGTCGTCGATGAGCACGTACGAGGCGAGGGGGTCGTACATGTCGCCGAGCTCCCCGGATTCGTCGACGCCCTGGCCGCGCACCTGTCGCGATGCCGGCGGCTCCTCGCCCGGCATGAGGAAGCCGATGTCGGCATCCACGGGGACCTCCGCCGCGGTGTAGGACTCCTCGTCGATCCGGTCGAGGTCGGACACCCGGGGGTCCACGGTCGGCGACACGCCGTTGATCAGGCGGAGCTCCGCCGTGGCCCCGGACGCGTCGCTGACGCGGAGCACGTCCGGAGCGTCGACGCGGATGCTCGGCGGGAGGCGCGGCATGCCCACGCCCGCGGTCATCACGCCCGCGCCGACGGCGAGCACCGCGCAGACTCCGGCGATCGCCATCCACCATCGAACCCGGGTCTTCGCTGTGTGCTGCGTCATGTCTCCTGCGTCACGTCCCTCGTCTGCCTGCGCTCCCATTCCTTGCGCGTCGGGGCCCGGTTCGGCGTCGCGCCATCCAGAAGCCGCGAGTTCCCATCCCATCCGCTTTTGTCCTAGGACATATTCCCCTAGGCTGGCGCCGTGCGCGCACACGACGACGCCGGACCCGGCGATGAGCGACCCCCGACCGCCCTCGCGATCCGGCACGTCCGCTTCGAAGACCTCGGCCTCCTCGAGCCGGTGCTCCGTGAGCGCGGCTACGCCGTCGAGTACGCCGACGTCGGCTCGGGGGAGTTCGACGCCCGTGCGGTCGCCGACGCCGACCTCGTCGTCGTCCTCGGCGGTCCGATCGGCGTGTACGAGGCCGACGAGCACCCGGTGCTCCGCGCGGAGATCGCCGCCATCGCCGAGCGGCTCGGGCGCGGTGCGCCGACGCTCGGGATCTGCCTCGGCGCGCAGCTGCTCGCCGTCGCGGCCGGGGCCGAAGTGCGCGCGACGGGCGCGCACGAGATCGGCTACGCGCCGCTCCAGCTGAGCGCGGCCGGGTTCGCCTCGCCGCTCGGGCACCTCGCGGGGGTCCCCGTGCTGCACTGGCACGGCGACGCCTTCGACCTCCCGGCCGGGGTCCCGTCGCTTGCCGCGACCCCGGGCTTCCCGAACCAGGCGTTCGCGCTCGGCGGCAGCGCGCTCGCCCTCCAGTTCCACCTCGAGGCGGATCCCGCCCGCATCGACGAGTGGCTCATCGGCCACACGCACGAACTGCGCGCGGTCGGCGCCGACGTCCGGGGCATCCGCGCGGACGCGGCGCGCCTCGGGGCCGAGCTCGCCTCCGCGGGCGCGGCGGTCGTCACCGAGTGGCTCGATCGGATGCCGCATCCGGATGCCGCGGCCGCGGGCAGCGGGGCGGGCGCGGCCGGCGCGGACCCTTCCGGCCAGTAGCGCGGCCACCGCCCAGGAGCGCTCAGCCCTCCGGCCAGTAGTACGAGTCGGGCAGCGGCCGTTCGCCGAAGATCGCCTGGCCGACGCGCACCGTGGTCGCCCCCTCGGCGATCGCGAGCTCGTAGTCGCCCGACATGCCCATCGAGAGCTCGTCGAGCGAGACGCCGTCCGGGGCGTCGTCGCGCAGCCGGTCACGCGTCTCGCGGAGCAGCCGGAAGCAGCCGCGCACCCGCTCGGCGTCGGCGCTGAACACCGCGAGCGTCATCAGGCCGCGCACGCGCAGCGATCCGAACGCGGGCAGCTGCTGCAGGAACGCTCCGAGCTCGTCGGGCGCGAGGCCGGACTTCTGCGGCTCCGCGGAGGTGTTCACCTGCACGAACACGTCGAGGGAGCGCCCCGCCGCCTGCAGCCGGCGGTCGAGCGCCTCCGCGACGCGCACGCTGTCGAGTGCCTGGAACTCGCTCGCGAACTCCGCCACGTACTTCGCCTTGTTGGTCTGCAGGTGCCCGATGACGGCCCAGCCGACCGGCAGCCCGGCGAGCTCCTGCGCCTTCTGCCGCGCCTCCTGGACCTTGTTCTCGCCGAGGAGGCTCGCGCCCGCGGCGATCGCGAGCCGCACCCGCTCGGCGGGCACGGTCTTGCTCACGGGCAGCAGTCGCACCGAGCCGGGCGTGCGGCCGGCTGCGAGCTCGGCGGCGCGGATGCGTCGGTGCACCGCGTCGATCCGCTCGGCGAACTCGGCCGTCGTCGTCGGGGACGGCCACGATTCCTCGGCCATGTTCCAGCCACCTCTCGAAATGTCCTAGGACAAAAGCTAGTATCGACGCATGAGCATCGCAAACGACCGCCGCATCACCGGGTCGACCGCCGCCGACATCGTCGGACGGGTGCGCGACCTCGTCGCGGCCGGCGAGCTCACCGCGGGCGAGACGCTGCCGCCGATCCGCGAGCTCGCCCAGGAGCTCGGCGTGAACCGCAACACCGTCGCCGCCGCGTACCGGCTGCTCGTCTCCACCGGGGCGGCCGAAGCCCGCGGGCGCGCGGGCACCGCGATCGCGGGAGTCCCGGTGCTCGCCCGCGAGGGGGCCGCCTCGCCCGCCCGGGTGCTGAACCTCGCCTCCGGCAACCCCGACCCCGCGCTGCTCCCCGACGCGCAGTCCGTGCTCGCCCGCCTCGGCTACGTCCCCACCCTCTACGGCACGCCCGGCGTTGACGCCGAGCTCGGCGACTGGGCCAGGCGCAGCCTCGGCGCCGAGCTCGAGCGCGAGTTCCGCATCGTGCTCGCCCACGGCGCCGTCGACGCCGTCGAACGGCTGCTCACGGCGCACCTCAGCCGCGGCGACGGCGTCGCGGTCGAGGACCCCTGCTTCCTGTCGAGCATCGGCACGCTGCGGCTGAACGGTTACCGCACGCATCCGGTCGCCGTCGACGAGCACGGCATGACCCCCGAGGCGCTCGCCGCCGCCATCGACGAGGGGGCGCGCGCCGTCATCCTGACGCCACGGGCGCACAACCCGACCGGCGCGAGCCTCAGCGCCCGCCGCGCCGCCGAGCTGCGCGCCGTGCTCGAACGCCACCCGCACGTCCTCGTTATCGAGGACGACCACTTCTCCGCGATCTCCGCCGAGCCCTACCGTCGGGCGACGCCGGCCACGACGAACCGCTGGGCGCTCGTGCGCTCGGTGTCGAAGTTCCTCGGGCCCGACCTCCGGCTCGCCTTCGTCGCGGCCGACCCCGACACCGCCGCCCGGCTCGAGACCCGGTTGAACTCGGGCACCAACTGGGTGAGCCACCTGCTCCAGCGGCTCACCCTCGAACTGCTCTCCGGGGAGCGCGCCGAAGCGGAGCTCGCACGGGCGCGCGACGTGTACGCCGCGCGGGCGGCCGCCCTCGTCGCGGCGCTCGCGGAGCGCGGCATCCCCGTCGCCGGCCGCCCCGACGGGCTCAACGTCTGGATCGAGTTCGACCGCCCGAGCGAGCGCCTCGTCGCCGCCATGGGGGAGCGCGGCTGGCAGCTCCGGTCCGGCGAGCCGTTCGCGAGCGAGGACCGACGCCACCGAAACGCCGTGCGCGTGACCACCGCGGTGCTCGCCGAGGCATCCGCTCCGGCGTTCGCTGAAGACCTCGCGGATGCCGCGACGAGGCTCGGCCTCGCCGCGCGCCGCCCCAACTGAACCGAGAGGACCGATCATGACGCTCACCGCTCCCGCCGCCGCTCACGAGTCCGCCCACGCCCCCGAGCTCACCCGCGCCGAACTGCTGCGCACCGAGGTGCCCGGCCCCGAGAGCCGCCGGCTGCACGCCGAGCGCCTCGAGCACGTGCCGCAGGGCGTGTCGTGGGCCCTGCCCGTGTACATCGAGTCCGGCTCCGGCGCGATCCTCACCGATGTCGACGGCAACCGCTTCGTCGATCTCGGCTCGGGCATCGGCGTCACGACCGTCGGCCACGCCGACCCGGCCGTCGTCGCGGCCGCGAGCGCCCAGCTCGCGAAGCTCACGCACACGCTCTACACGGTCACCCCGTACCGCGGCTACGCCGAGCTGGCCGCGAAGCTCGCCGAGCGCACCCCCGGTGATCACGCGAAGAAGACCCTGTTCGTGAATTCGGGCGCCGAGGCGGTCGAGAACGCCGTGAAGATCGCCCGCAAGCACACGGGGCGGCGCGCGGTCGCCGTGCTCGACCACGCGTTCCACGGCCGCACCATGCTGACGATGGCGATGAACCACAAGGCCGCCCCCTACGGCACCGGCTTCGGCCCGTTCGCGGGCGACGTGCACCGGGTGCCGAACTCGTACCCGTACCGGGACGGCCTCGACGGCGCCGAGGCGGCGGCCCGCACGATCGCCTACCTGGAGCGGCGCATCGGCGTGGGCGAGCTCGCCGCCGTCATCGCCGAGCCGATCCAGGGCGAGGGCGGCTTCATCGTGCCGGCCGAGGGCTACTTGCCCGCGCTGCAGCGCTGGGCGAGCGCCAACGGCGTCGTGTTCGTGGCCGACGAGATCCAGTCGGGCCTCGCCCGCACCGGCCGCTGGTTCGCGAGCGAGCACTTCGGGCTCGTGCCCGACCTCGTGCTCACGGCCAAGGGCATCGCGGGCGGGCTGCCGCTCGCGGGCGTCACCGGCCGCGCCGAGATCATGGATTCCGCGCTGCCCGGCGGCCTCGGCGGCACCTTCGGCGGCAACCCCGTCGCCGTCGCCGCGGCGCTCGCTGTGTTCGAGCAGATCGAGCGCGACGGGCTGCTCGCCGAGGCCGAGCGCATCGGCGCCACGCTCGGAGGCCTGCTCGCGGAGCTGGCCCGGCGGCACGCGGTCGTCGGCGAGGTGCGCGGGCACGGCGCGATGCTCGCCTTCGAGCTCGTCGAGCCCGGCACGAAGACCCCGCTCGCCGGGGCCGCGCAGCGGGTCGCGGCGCACGCGGCGCAGCAGGGGGTGCTGCTGCTCACGGCCGGCAGCTACGACAACGTCATCCGCTTCCTGCCGACGCTGCGCACGGACGACCGGATGCTCCGCTACGCCGTCGCCGTGATCGACGAGGCGCTCGCCGGCCTCTGAGCCGCGGGCGCCGCCGGGTCGCGCGAGCGGCGCGCACCGGCTCGAGCTATTGAGAACGATTCCGATTCTCGGTTACCCTCGACGGGATGCCCCCGAGTCCCCTCGCCCCGCTGCGCCCGGCGCCCCTCGCGCCCGGGCGACGCACCGGGGGCCGGATCGCTCCGCTGCCGCTTGCCCTCGGCATCGCCGGCCTCGCGGGCCTCCTCGCCGTGCGCTGGCTCGCGCCGCCCGAGCTCTCCGCCGGGCTCGACGACGGCGTGCAGGACTTCATCACGCTCTCGGCGAGCGTCGTCATCGAGAGCCTGCCGTTCGTCTTCCTCGGCATCCTGCTTTCGATCGCCGTGCAGCTCTGGCTCCCGGCCGATCTCCTCACCCGCCGCCTGCCCCGCAGCCCCCTGCTGCGACGGGCGGTGGTCTCGCTGCTCGGCGTGCTGCTGCCCGTCTGCGAGTGCGGCAACGTGCCGCTCGCGCGCGGACTCGTGCTCCGCGGCCTGACCGTCGCGGAGGCGATGACGTTCCTCCTCGCCGCGCCGATCCTGAACCCCGTCACGATCATCACGACGTACCAGGCGTTCGGCTGGGACGACGGCATCCTCGTGTCCCGCATCCTCGGTGGCTTCGTCATCGCGAACCTCGTCGGCTGGGTGTTCAGCCGGCATCCCCGCCCGATGTCGTTGCTCACGCCCGCGTTCCAGGCCGCCTGCGCGCACGACCACGCCGCAGCCGGGTCGAAGCCGCGGCGCGCCGCCCGGATGTTCGCCGACGAGACCTCCGCGATGCTGCCCGCCCTCTTCGTCGGCTCCGCGGTCGCCGGGCTGATCCAGGTCGTCGTCTCCCGCGAGCTGCTCGTCGCGCTCGGCCAGAACCCGGTGCTCAGCGTCTTCGCCCTCATGCTGCTCGCCTTCGTCGTCGCGATCTGCTCGAACGTCGACGCCTTCTTCGTGCTCTCCTTCGGCTCGACGTTCATGCCCGGCGCGATCGTCGCGTTCCTCGTGTTCGGACCGATGATCGACGTGAAGATGCTCGCGCTCATGCGCACCACCTTCACGGCGCGCACGCTCGTGCAGCTGACCGCCATCGTCGCGCTCGCCTCGGCCGCGCTGGGCCTGGGGGTGAACCTGCTTGCCTAGGCTCGTGGCCCGGTGGAAGGGCGTCGCCCTCACCCTCGTCGGGGTGGTCGCGACGGTCTGGCTCGCGCTCGGCGGCGGCCTCGGACTCTACATCCACCCGCGCTACTTCGGCTTCACCGCGGTGATGGCGGTGCTCGGCGGGGCGGCCGCGATCGTCGCGCTGGCGCTCGCACCGCGCGCCGGGGAGGCAGAGGACGCGGACGAGGCGGATGCCGACCACGAGACGGGGCCGGAGACGCCACCGCAGCGCCGCCGGCTCGCCCCGCTCGCCGCGTGGGGCACGGTGCTCCTCGTCGCCACGGCCGTCGTGACGCTGCTCGTGGTGCCCCCGGCGGCGCTCACCTCGCGCACCGCCGTGCAGCGCGACATCGACCGCACGACGGCGGACCTCGCGGGCGAGGCCCCGAGCCTCCGCGGCGCCGACCCGGCGACGTTCACGCTCAAGGACTGGGCGCTGCTCGTCCGGCAGAACGACGACCCCGCCGCCTTCGCCGGCCAGCGACCCGAACTCGTCGGCTTCGTCACGCCCGCCCCAGGCGACCCCGACGACGCCTTCTACCTCGCGAGGTTCACGATCACCTGCTGCGCGGTCGACGCGCAGCCGATCGGCGTGCCGGTGCACCTGCCCGACTGGCGCGAGCGCTTTGCGGTCGACGACTGGGTGCGGGTGAGCGGGGCCTTCGGACCGGACCCCGCGAGCGGCACCGGCCTCGTGCTGCTGCCCGAGGAGCTCGAGCCCGTCGAACAGCCGGAGCAGCCGTATGTCTACTGACGCCGCGAACGACGCCGCGACCGATTCCAGTGCCCGCCGCTTCCGGCGCGGACTCGCCGCGACCCTCGGCGTGCTCGCGCTCGCCGCGGTCTCGCTCGGTGCTGCCGGGTTCCTGCAGGGCCCGAAGCTCGTCGACGCCGCGGTCGATGTGCAGCGCGTCACCCGCCTGGCCGAGTCCCGCCTGGTGCTGCAGCTGAATCAGCCCGTCGCGCGGGTGGGCGAGCTGCGGATCAGCCCGCACGAGCCCGCCTCGCTCGAGCACGACGGCGACCGCCTCGTGGTGACCTTCGCCCGCCCGCTGCCGGCCGGGACGGAGTTCCACGTCGCGATCGACGACGTCGTCGGTGCCGCGCAGCCGGCGGCCGCCGACGTCGCGTACCGGTTCACGAGCGCCGACGAGCCCGTGTTCACCCTCGTCCGCCGGAGCCCGGAGGGGCGCCCGGACGTCGTGCGTCGGGCGACTGCGTCCGAGCCGGCGCCGAGCGACGTGCTCGAAGCGCCCCGGCTGCAGTCCTTCGCGGCGGCCGGGGAGGTCGTCGTCGCCGCGGCGATCGAGGAGGACGGCACGAACACCCTGCGTGTCGCCGGCGTCGGCGAGACGACCCAGCTCGTCGGGCTGCCCGAGCCGGGGGTCGTCCGCCGCATCGCGGCTTCCACGACGCATCCGCTCGTCGCCCTGGGCTTCGACGGGCGGACGAACCTCGGCGGCGGCGAGCCCCGCTACCGGCACGCCCTGTTCACCCTCGACGTCTCGGGTGCGCAGGCCGCGCTCGAGCCGGTGCTGCGCCCCGACGGCGAGCCCTTCGCGGTCGCGGACTGGCGCTTCGTGCCCGGCACGACCTCGCTCGTGCTGCAGGATCTCGACGGCGGGCTCTTCGTCGTCGACGCCCTCGGCCTCTCGCCGCCGATGGCGCTCGGGGCGCACGCGGAGCTGCGCGGCATCCTGCCCGGCACCGCCGTGCTCGTCGTCGCCGACCCCGACGGCGGCGCCCTCATCGACCTCACCACCGGCGAGGCGACGGCGAACGAGCTGCCGCCGGCCGGACTACCCGAGCAGGCCTACCCGGGGCGGGTGCAGCAGCTCGACGCCGACGGCGCGTACCTGATGGACGTGCTGCTCGCGGGCGACGGCGGCACCGAGTCGCTGCTCGCCCTCGTCGACGGCGCGGGCACGGAGGTGCGCTGGGCGAGCGGGCCCGGCAGCCGCCTCGCCGGTTCCTGCCTCTCCCCGAACGGCCGGCTCGTCGCGATCGAGACCGTCGCAGCGGATGCCCCGTACGACGGCTACCCGAACGCCCCCTCGCCCGTCGACCGGCTGACGACGGTCGTCGACCTCGCCTCAGGCGACCCGGTGCTCGTGCAGAACGGGGGCTTCTCCGACTGGTGCGGCTGAGCGCGAGCGGGAGCGCGCCGCGAGCGCCGCGCCGACGAGCACGAGGAGGGCGAGCGCGCTGAGCGCCGCGCCGATCCAGATCGGCGAGGTGTAGCCGAGCCCGGCGGCGATGCCGAGACCGCCCGCCCAGGCGCCGAGGGCGTTGCCGGCGTTGAACGCGGCGATGTTCGCGCCGGACGCGAGCGTCGGGGCGCTCGAGGCGTAGCCCATGATGCGCGACTGCAGGCCGGGCACGGTGCCGAAGCCGAGACCGCCCATCAGGAACAGCGCCACGACGGTGGCGGGACCGTTCGCCGCGACGAGGGCGAAGCCGATGAGCACGACCACGAGCGCCGAGACGAACACGAGCAGCGTGCCGTCGATGGAGCGGTCGGCGGCCTTCCCGCCGATCCAGTTGCCGACGAAGAGTCCGGCGCCGAAGAGCACCAGGAGCCACGGCACCGCACCGGCCGCGAAGCCGCTCACCTCGGTGAGGGTGTACGCGATGTACGTGAACGCGCCGAACATGCCGCCGAACGCGAGCATCGTGACGAGCAGCGAGAGCCAGACCTGCCCGGAGCGGAACGCGGCCAGCTCGCTGCGCAGCTTCGGCTGCTCGAGATGCCCGAGCGGCGGCACGAGCAGGGCGAGCCCGACGAGCGCCACCACGCCGATGGCGGCGATCACCCAGAACGTCGCGCGCCAGCCGTACTGCTGGCCGAGGAAGGTGCCGAACGGCACGCCGAGCACGTTCGACGCCGTGAGGCCGGTGAACATGATCGCGATGGCGGCGGCCTTGCGCTCGGGGGCGACGAGGCTCGCGGCGACGACCGAGCCGATGCCGAAGAACGCGCCGTGGCAGAGGGCGGCGACGATCCGGCCGATCATCGCGACCGAGTAGTCGGGGGCGAGGGCGGTGAGCGCGTTGCCGGCGATGAAGAGCACGACGAGTCCGAGCAGCACCGCCTTGCGCGGGAGCCGCACGGTCGCGGCGGTGAGGGCGAGCGCGCCGACGACGACGCCGAGGGCGTAGCCCGAGATGAGCCATCCCGCCGCCGCTTCGGTGACGCCGAAGTCGCCGGCCACCTCGGGCAGCAGGCCCATGATGACGAACTCGGTGAGGCCGATGCCGAAGGCACCGATGGCGAGCGCGAGCAGGCCGAGTGGCATGGACGATTCTCCTGATACAGTGAGGTAGTTGCAGACGCTGCATATTTCGGCAGCGGGGTTAATAGTTGCACACGCAAATAGATTGCGCAAGCAACGACCGAGGAGGAGGCCGCACATGGGCATCGCCGACGACGCCGTCGAGATCCGGGCCACGGGCTGGCGCACCCTCGTCGCGCTGCACGCGATGATCGAGCTCGAGCTCGAACGCGCGCTGGGGGAGTCGGCCGGGCTCTCGGTCGTGGAGTACACGGTGCTCGACGCCCTCGACCGCCAGGACGGCTGGCACATGCGCATGCAGCAGCTCGCCCGCGCCGCGGCGCTGAGCCCCAGCGCCACCACGCGGCTCGTCACGCGGCTCGAAGACCGCGGGCTCCTGACCCGCGTGCTCTGCGCCGACGACCGCCGTGGCATCTACAGCGAGTTGACCGCGGCCGGTCGGGCGCTCTACGAGACCGCGCGACCCGTCCACGACGCCGCGCTCGAGCGCGTGCTCGCCGAGGCCGGCGAGCGCCCGGAGCTCGCCCCCATGGTGCAGGCGCTGCACGCCGAGCCCGCCACGGTCTGACGGGGGAGTCGGGGCCGGGGGTCCCCGCCGCCCGGCCCCATCCCCCGAGTCGTCAGCGGTGCCGGCCGGTGGGCTGGCGCCGAGCGAGGAGCAGCGCCGCGGCGCCCGCCGCCGTCAGCAGCAGCGCGATCATGATCGCCCCGACGGGCGGCTCCCAGCCGGTGCCCGCGAGCGGCGGTCCCGGCTTCGGCGGCACCGGCGTGGGCGTGGGCGTCACGGTCTCGACGGACGCGGACGAGGGCGGCGACTCGACCGGCGACTCGTCGGGTGCCGTGCCCGTTGCGATGGCCGTGTTCTCGATCGCGGCCCCGGTGAGGTCGGCGGCGACCGTCGTATAGCTCGCCTCGCAGTCGACGAACGCGCCGGGCAGCAGCTCGGCCGCTCCGCTCGGGCAGGTGACGAGGGGCGCCGTGCCGGCCCCGGAGAAGTCGGTCTCGACGACCTCGATCGTCCGCAGGGTGACGTTGCCGATGTTGGTCACCCGGAACGTGTACGAGATCACCTGGCCCGCCGCCGTCACGCGCTCGACGTCGGCCGACTTCACGAGGGAGAGGGCCGGGCTCTGCAGCGCCGGGATCACCGTCGAGGAGGGGTTCGACTCGACGGGTTCGCCGCCGGCCTCACCCGTTGCATGTGCCGTATTCGCGAGCTGGCCGGCGTCGACGTCGGCCTGGGTCAGCGTGTACGTCGTCGTGCACGTCGCCTGCTGGCCGGGCGGCAACGGGGCGCTCGGGCAGGTGATCGGGTTCTCCGGGCCGCTGCCCGAGAACGCGTCCTCCGTGATCGCGAGGTCGGTGACGGTCAGGTTGCCGATGTTGGTCACCACGAAGGAGTACGTGATGACCTGCCCGACGACGAAGCTCGCCGCATCGCTCGGGCTCGCCGACTTCACCAGGGTGATCCGCGCGGCCTCGTCGAGCGGGGTCGTGGTCGTCGCGGGCGGCGACTCGACTTCCGACTCGTCGGGGCCGGTCCCGCTCGCCGTCGCCTCGTTCGTGACCTCGCCGGCGTCGATGTCGGCCTGCAGGATGGGGTAGCTCGCGCTCGCGACCGCGAACTGCCCGGGCCGGAGCACGCCGTCGACGCCCGGCCAGGTGTAGCGCAGTGCGCTCACCCCGGGCAGCTGCTCGGCGATGCTCACCCCGGTGAGGGTCGTGTTGCCGGTGTTCGTGACCACGAAGTGGTAGACGATCGGATCGCCCGGCTCCGCGGGGGAGCTGAGGCCCGAGGCATCCGCCGTCTTCGTCAGGGCGATCGCGTCGCTGCGATCGATCGGGGTCTCCGTCTCGACTTCGTTGGACGGCGTGTTCGCCCCGCTCGCGGTCGTGCCGTTCGCGACGGCCCGGTTGATCACCCCGCCGGCGTCGATGTCGGCCTGGGTGATCGCGTAGCTCGCGGTGCCCGTCGCGATGTCGCCGGGCTCGAGCACGCCGGGGTCGCCGGGCCAGGTGTACGAGATCGCCGTGATCCCGCTCAGCCGGTCGGTGACCGAGACGTTCTCGAGCCGCAGGTTGCCGGTGTTCTCGATTGTGAAGTCGTAGGCGATGAGATCGCCGACGCTCGGCGGTGAGCTGAAGTCGGGCGTCGCCTCCTTGCCGAGCAGGAGGCCCGGTGACTGTGTGAGCGGCGTCGTCGTGGTCGCGGGCCCGGCGTCGACGGGCGTTCCGGTCTCGGACTGCCCGGATGCCGTCGCCGTGTTCGTGACCACCCCTGCCTCGATGTCGGCCTGCGTGACCGCGTGGCTCCCGGTCACGGTCACGAACTGCCCGGGCGCGAGCACGCCGTCGTCGCCCGGCCAGGTGTAGCTCAGCCCGTCGCCGAGGAGCGTGTCGACCACCTCGACGTCGACGAGGGTGACATTGCCCGTGTTCGTGACGGTGACCGTGTACGCGATCGGGTCGCCGACCGCGGTGGGCTGCTGAACCCCCGAGGCGTCCGCGGCCTTTACGATGGCGATCGAGGGCGTCTCGTCGCCCGAGACCACGGCGGTCGAGTCGGCGGTGACGGGCGGCCCGCTCGGCGGCGTGCCGGTCGCGCGCGCGGTGTTCGTGACGCTGCCCTGATCGATGTCCGCCTGCGTCAGCACGTAGGTGGCGGTGCAGCTCATCCCTGCGCCGACGGCCAGGGTCGACTGCGGGCAGGAGATCGCGGACGGCGTGCCGCTGCCGTCGAACGCGGTCTCGGCCACGGAGACGTCGGTCAGCGGGACATTGCCGGAGTTCGTCACCTGGAAGGTGTACGTGACGGTGCGGTCGACGACGAACTCCGACGGGTCGGCGAGGTCGGAGGACTTCACGAGCGAGATCGCGGGCGTCTCGGGGACGGTGAACGCGACGGTGGAGTCGCCCGGCTCGAGCAGCCCGTCGAGCGGTCCGATGTTGTCCGGGCCGTTCGTGTACGTTCCGGCGACGGCGCTGGTCACGAGCACCGTGAAGGTGCACGAGGCGGTGCCGGCGTCGAGGTTGCCCGACCCCGTGATGGCGTTTCCGTCGAGCGTCGCGACACCGGCCGGGCAGTCGGTCCCGGGCTCGCCGGCGAAGGCGAGTCCGGCGGGCAGCGTGTCGGTGAACGACCAGCCGTTCTTCGCGGCGAGCTCGTCGGTGTTCGTGATCGTGAATGTGAGCGTCGTCGTGCTGCCGGCGACGGCGGTCGTGGGCGAGAACACCTTGTCGAGCTGCGGGGTCGCGTCGACGATCTGCGGGTCGTCGAAGCCGGAGTCGTTGCCGCGGAAGCCGCCGGCGGCGTTGTACAGCTGGATGCCGATCGTCGACACCCCGGCCGGCGCGCGGAAGCCCTGCGAGTTCAGCTTCGCGACGTGGTAGTTCTGCCCGGCGGTCGTGATGATGCGCGCGGCGGGATCCGTGCACGGGTTCAGCCCGCTCGCGAGCGTCGTGATGGTCCCCGTCCCGGTACCCGGAGCCGGACCGGAGCCGGTCTGGTTCTGGATGAGGTTGAAGGTGAGGCTCGGGTCCTGGCGGCCGAGGCCCGGTCCCTCGGAGACGCAGTTCACGGCGCCGTAGATGGCGCTGATCTGGTAGAAATGCCCGGCCGTGATGCTCGTGGTGATCGGTTTCGCGGTCTGGAACTGCACCCCCGGACCGGGGTTCGACCCGCCGTTGGTGTAGGCGGAGAGGATCTGGTTCTGCTGCGCGACCGGCAGCGTCTCGCCCCGGAAGAGCCCGATCGCCGTCGCCATGCCCTGCAGCCGCGCCCATGCGGTGGCGTCGCAGCCGGAGTCGACACCCGTGACGACCGCGTTGCGCGGCGTCGAGGAGCGCAGGATCCAGCCGTTGCACTGGTCGCCGGCGGGAAGCCAGGCGGGGCTCGCGACGTACGTCGAGGTGTTGGCGGCGGCGCCCCCGGTGTACTGCGGCAGGCGGATGCCGTTCGTCGCGACCTGGTTCTGGAAGTCCTCCGCGAAGACCGCGGTGGGAGCGGCTTGGGGGATGCCGGGGCTGCCCGGCGCGCCGCTCGCCGAGTTCGCCGCGGTCAACGCGCCGCCGCCCCCGACGAGCAACGCCGCGATCGCGACGATCGCGGCGAGCCAGCGCGAGTGCCGCCCGCTTCCCCTCCGGATGCCGAGGCCGTTCGTGTCTGGAACCTGCGCACGCGTCATGATGGACCCCCCCCGAGTCCGCAGACTAAACCCGAGAAAACCTCCGCGCAATGCTCCGCCGTTGATCCGTCCAGCCGCCGGGCGGGAGCGCGATCACGCGAACGAGCCGACCCGCGCCCGCGTCCGCGAGGAATCATCACGATGCGGTAGACTTCGCGGGCAGTTCTTCCGGTGCGCGCGCCGGCCGTGGGGCTCGTCGTTTCGAGTCCCACCCGCCGCTCCGGTCCCCGTCCGTTCGTCGAGGCGAAGGGGCGGGATTCTCGCCGCTCGGTGGCCGTTCTGCCCCGGAATCTCGGACTTTGCCCCCCGTTTTGGGTGGATTCTCGACGATTCGGGCGTGGGGGCGCCGATAGGCTCGTTTTGTCTGATTCCCGTGAACGAGAGTCCGGATATGAGGGGTGCGTTTGTCGGGGCCACCCCGGCACCAACACTCCGGGTACACTCCCTGCGGCGTCGCATGGCGGCCCCGGATTGCGCCGGTCGTGAAGATCACGTCCGGCTGAACGGCGAGCGTTCGAGCGCCTCGCTCCCCGAGGTGCGCACGGAGACCGTGCGGGTCGCGGAAGCGGCATCCGATCCGCTGGCCGCCATCGCCCTGCGTTCGTCCCGCGCCCTCCGACGCATCTTCGTGGTGGGCATCGCGCTCGCCTTCGGCATCGTCTTCGCCCGACTGCTCAGCGTCGAGGGACGCGGGCTCGGCTTCGACGCCCAGTCGCACGCCCTCGGGGGCTGGGGCGCCGCCGACGCCGCGGTCATGCCGCTCGCGGCGCTCGGGGCGGTCGCCGTCGCGATGCTGCTCCTCGTCGTCTCCGCCTCGGAGGAGCGGCTCGCCGCCGTCATGCGCTTCGGGCTCCCGGGCTTCGACGACCGGGCCAGGGCCATCGCGAACGGCATGGTCTGGGCCGGCATCGCCCTGCTCGCGGTGCACTTCGCGGCGCCGGCGTTCGCGTGGATGCCGGGCGGGCACGAGGTCGCCGGCGTGCTCCTCGGCACGGTGCTCGGCGCGGGCACCGCCAGGCTCCACCACCAGGCGATCGGCCACGAGGCGTACCGCACCTTCAACCTCGTCTCCATGCTGCTCGCCGCCGGCAGCCTCGGCGCCATGTCGATCACGCCGACGGGCGAGTGGTGGACCTTGAACTTCAGCACGCTCGGCACGAGCGACGACCTCGCCGCCGCGAGCTTCAACGTCGGCATCGTGATCGCGGGGCTCGGCATGGCCGTGCTCGGCCCGGCGCTCACGCGGGCCCTCGGCGAGGCGCGCTTCGCCGCCCGCCGGGGCGGGCTCGGCGCCGCCCGGGTCCTCATCGCCGTGATCGGCGTGAGCCTCGCGGGCGTCGGCCTCGTGCCGATCGACACCGACACGCTGCTGCACAACGTCTTCGCCTGCGCCGCGGCGGCCGGCTTCGCCGGGCTCGCCGGATGCGTCCGGGCGTTCGCCCGGCGGATGCCGCGCACCCTCGTCGTGCTGTCCTTCGTCTTCCTCGGCATCGAGGTCGCGGCCATGTTCGCGTATCAGGTGCTCGGCCTGTTCAACCTGACGGTGTTCGAGATCGTCGCGTTCACCCTCGTCTTCGCCTGGCTCATCGCCCTCGTCGCCACGACGCACGCCCACCCCGCGGCGGAGTCCCACGAGCTCGGGCTCGCGACGGCCGCGGTCGCCGCCCACGCGCACGCGGTGCCGCGCCGTCGCCTCGTGCCGGCGGCGTCGGCCGTGCTCGGCCGGCCCGCCGGCCGCGACGACGAAGCCAGGCTGCGCGGCCCGCGCGGGGTCGGCTCGGACCGCCTCCGCCGTCTCGGAGTGCACAGCGCGGATGCCTCGGCCGACGACCCTCCGGACCACGCGGCGCTCGTCTGAGCCATCCCGTCCGGCGTCGGGAATCCCTGCCGGAGCCCGACGTTGCACCTGGTGACGGCGCCGCGCAGCCCTGCGCGGCCGAGGGAGCGGAGGAGCGCATGAGCGAGGAGATCGAGCTGGCGGAGGTCGCCGAGCGGTCGCGGTACGAGATCCGGCCCGGCGGGGAGGTCGCCGGCTTCGCGATGTACCGGCGCGTTGCAGGCCGGACGACCTTCACGCACACGATCGTGAAGCCCGAGTTCGAGGGGAAGGGCATCGGCAGCAGGCTCGCCCGCTTCGCCCTCGACGACACGGTCGCGCGCGGCGAGCGGATCGTGCCCGAGTGCCCGTTCATCCGGGCCTACCTCGAGCGGCATCGGGAGTACGCCGACGCGGTGGACCCCGTCGAGCCGACCGCGTAGGGCTCGCCAGCTCGGCATTCAGCGCGGCGTTCAGGGGGGATTCAGATACCCCCTGGGTATCCTGGACCCGTCGGAACCCGGCGCTCCCGTCGAACGGGACCGTCCCGGGCCGGCGACCTCGATCCCCTTCGAACGGAGTACCCATGTGCCGAGCTGTGACCTGCCGAACCTGCCAGAAGACGACCTGGGCGGGGTGCGGACAGCACGTCGGCGCGGTCAAGGCGAGCGTCCCCGCGGGGCAGTGGTGCGCCGGCACCCACACGCAGGCCCAGATCGACGCCGCGAAGGCGAGCCGCGGCGGATTCCTGGCCCGGCTCTTCGGCCGCTGACCGCTCCGTGATCAACGAGCGGGCCGCCCGCGCAGGAGCGGGCCTCCTGCTCCTGCCGGGCCGCGTGCTCTACGTCACGGCCGTCCATCAGGGCTCCGCCGAGGTCCTGAAGCCGTTCGGCGCGGTCTTCGTCGTCGACATGATGCTCCGCGTGCTGCTCGGCGAGCGGTGGGCGCCCTCGCTCGTGCTCGGCGGGCTCATCGTGCGACGTCAGCGGCCGGAGTGGGTCGGCGCCCGCCAGAAGCGATTCGCCTGGTGGCTCGGCTACGGCCTCGGCCTCACCGCGTGCCTCGCGACCGGGCTCCTGGAGGCCCCGCTGTGGGTGACGCTCGCGCTCTGCGGACTCTGCCTCTCGCTGCTGTTCCTCGAGACCGCGTTCGGCATCTGCGTCGGCTGCGCGCTGCAGGCGCGCCTCAGCAGGCACGCGCCGACGAACTGCCCCGGCGGCGCCTGTCCGAGCCACCGCGGAACGCGGTCCGCGCCCTGAATCGCACCACCGCATGTCACCCGTTCCGGGGGCGGCACACGGCACGCGGCGGGGATACGATTCACCCAAACCCGAGTCGGGAACCCGAACCCGACATGCCCGCCATCCGTGGTGGCCGCGGTGCGCCTTCGCGCGCCCCGCTCGGGAGGTTGCTCGTCGAGCTCAGTTCGGGTCGCTCGGCGGGGAGGGCCTCCCCGGAGGCCGCGGTGGGGCGGGAGGTAGGGTTCCCGCCCCACCGTCATTCGCGGCGATCGTGGACCGGCGGGTTCCCGGCGCGCCGCGGGTCGGCCGTCACATTCGCCCGGGTTCCCGTGGCTCGCCCGGCATTCGCCCGTCGGCCGCTGCGTCAGTCCTCGTCGTCGGGCTTGATGACCGGCGCGCCCGCTTCGGCGGCGCCCTGGCGCAAGCGGGTGGTGAGCCGGATCAGCGTGCGCAGCTCCTCCTCGTCGAGCGAGGCGCCCATGTGCTCGGTGATCGACTGCATGTGCTCGACCGCGACGCGGCGGAACAGGTCGAAGCCCTCCGCGGTGATGGAGACGATGGTGCCGCGGCCGTCGTCCGGATCCTCGCTCTTCACCAGCAGGCCGCGGGCGGCGAGCCGGTCGACGAGCCGGCTGACGCTCGGCTGCGTGATCAGCACCGAGCGGTTGAGCTCCTTCAGGCGCAGTCGCCGGCCGGGCGCGCGGGAGATGTTGAACAGCACGTCGTACTCGTTCATCGAGATGACCGAGGACGGGAAGTCCCGCTGCAGGGCCCGCATGACGGTCACCTGGGCGCGGAACAGCGATTCCCAGGCCGCGACGGTGAGCTGCCGATCGACCACGTGGTGCTCCCTTCGTCAGCGCGCAAGCGCGCTACCCAGAATAGGGGGCCCGGACACGGTTGAGGGCCGGTCGTAGAGGCTGACGACCGGCCCTCGCCCTTGCACCAAGAGTGTCCTGCAATCACATTCCACACCGCCCGCCACAGCAAACGAGCGGTGCGAGATCGAATATATAACAGAAAGGTAACGGGCGCCAGACCCGCCCGGAAATCTCTGCGGCGGCGCACAGGTGGCGCGGAGGAGATCCGCTCTGCGGGAGGATGCCTCGGCGCGAATCATCCTCCGGGAAGGCGAACGTCCTCCCGCCGAGCGGGAGGACGTCCAGTACCCGATCTCAGAAGACGTCGGGGCTCGGCGTGGAGGCCTGGCGGATCGAGACGTCGGCGTGCCGGTCGAAGCGGTAGCCGAGGCCGCGCACGGTGCGCACGATGTCCTGGTAGTGCGCGAGCTTCGAGCGCAGGCGGCGCACGTGCACGTCGATGGTGCGCTCGCTCGGGGCCTCGTCGTCGGCGTTCCAGAGGCTGTCGATGAGCTCGTGCCGGTCGATCGTGCGGCCCTCGCGGAGCACGAGGTACTGCAGGAGCTCGAACTCCTTGTACGTGAGGCCGGCGGGCTCGCCGTCGAGCAGCACCCGCTTGCGGGAGATGTCGATGATGACGCCGTTCGGGTGGCGGTCGCTGTCGTCGCGCACGTCGCCCTGGGCCTCGCGCTGCTTCGCGAGCGCGGCCGGGTCCTGGAGGGCGAGGCGCACGACGTCGACGTCGCGGCCGCCGGCGCCCTCGGGAGCGAGGGCGACGGCCGCGTAGGTCTCGGCGGAGGGGGCGACCTCGGCCGTCAGCCGGCGCAGGGCCTCGACGATGCGGTGCAGCGTCGTGCCGTCCTCGGTGGCCTTGTTCTCGTCGATGCCGACGTAGAGCACGAAGCCGCGGGCCTCGGTGCCCTCGGGCACGGCGCGGACGCGGGGAGCGGGGGAGGCGAGCTCGGCGGCCGGCGCGGCGAGGCGGGCGATGGGGGCGCCGTCGGCGATGGCGCGGACCGGGGCGGCCGAGATGCTGGGGGCGGTGCGAGCGGTGGGAGCGGAAGCGAGTGCGAGCGACATGACGGATTCCTTGCGTTGCGGGTGCAGCGATCGACCCCGTCGTCGGGGTCTGCGAACTGGCCGAAGAGGGCCGGGCGAGCGCCTGGGCGGCGGCTCAGAGGAGTCCGGGCGATCTGGATGCGGATCGGCGGCGGGACTCGGCGAAGAGGTCGCGGGTCAGCGGCACATTCGACAACACATGCCTGCACGCGCCGACATCATCATGTCGGCAGTCCTGTTCACCTCGCGGGTGGTCAGGGTGCGTGCGGTGTCGGTCATGGGGAGAGTCAATCGGAGCCACGAGCATGTGTCAATTCGTGACCGCGGGATGACGGGGTGTGACGTCGCACGCGGTGCATCGGCATCCGGGCGTCGCGCAACCCTCTCGCCCGCGACCGCCCGAGATCGAAGAATCAACGGGAAAGCGACCTAGAGAAGAATCTTCTGCACCGAGGTCCCGAGTCGGCGCGGCGTCGCTCGAAGATCCTTCGCATATAGCACGACGGGCGCCTCGATCGAGGCGCCCGTCGTCGAAACAGGGGAGGGATGACTCAGACGGTGCCGTAGAGTCGGTCGCCGGCGTCGCCGAGGCCCGGAACGATGAAGCCGTGCTCGTTGAGGCGCTCGTCGACGGCGCCGAGCACCACGGTGACCTCGCGCCCGTGCAGCGCCTCCTCGACGGCCTTCAGGCCCTCGGGGGCGGCGAGGATGCAGATCGCCGTCACGTCGGTCGCGCCGCGCGCGAGCAGGAACTCGATCGCCGCGATGAGCGAGCCGCCCGTCGCGAGCATCGGGTCGAGCACGAAGCACTGCCGGTTGCTGAGGTCGTCGGGCAGGCGCTCGGCGTACGTCGTCGGCTGCAGCGTCTCCTCGTCGCGCGCCATGCCGAGGAAGCCCACCTCGGCGCTCGGCAGCAGCTTGACCATGCCCTCGAGCATGCCGAGGCCGGCACGCAGGATCGGCACGATGAGCGGCTTCGGCTCGGCGATGCGCACACCGGTCGTCACGGCGACGGGCGTCTCGATCTCGACCTCGGTGACGCGGACGCCACGGGTGCCCTCGTACGCGAGGAGCGTCATGAGCTCTTCGACGAGGGAGCGGAACACCGGCGAGGGGGTCTCGCGGTCGCGGAGCACCGTCAGCTTGTGGGTGATGAGCGGGTGATCCGCCACGTGGACTCGCATGGCCCCGATTCTACGGCGCGGTAGCGTGGCAGCCGAGAGCCGATCGAGCGGAGGGCGCGGATGGAGCGGGCGGAGCACCGGGAGTGGATGCGTCGCGCACTCGCCGTCGCCGAGGAGGCGCTGAACTCCGGCGATGTGCCGGTGGGGGCCCTCGTGCTCGACCCCGACGGGCGGGTGATCGCCGAGCGGCGCAACGAGCGCGAGCTCAGCGGCGACCCGACGGCGCACGCCGAGGTGCTCGCGCTCCGCGACGCGGCCGCGGCGCGCGGCGAGTGGCGGCTCGAGGGCTGCACGCTCATCGTCACGCTGGAGCCCTGCGTGATGTGCGCTGGGGCGATCCTCGCGGCGCGGGTGCCGACCGTCGTGTTCGGTGCGTGGGACGAGAAGGCCGGCGCCGCCGGCTCGCTGTACGACGTGCTCCGCGACCGCCGGCTGAACCATCGCGTCGAGGTGTACGGCGGTGTGGAGGCGGAGGCCGCGGCGGCGCAGCTGCTCGGCTTCTTCGGCGGTGCCGAGCACCGTCCGGCCGACGGCCGCCCGGGTCAGGCGCCGAGCGAGATGCCGCTCGACAGCTGAGCGAAGGCCCGCCCGGCGAGCGCGGCGGGCACCCCGGCCGAGCCGTCCGGGTCCTCGTCTCCCGCGGCCCACTGCTCGAGTCCGAGCCGGATCGCGTCGGTCGCTGCGGCGGCGAGCAGCCGCACCTCGAAGGGATCGGCTCCCTCGCCGGCGAGTTCGGCGATGATCGCGCGCAGGCGCGTCTCGGAGTCGTGGTTCACGCGGTGCCAGACGGTCTGCAGCGCGGGGTCGTCGGCTGCGGTGCGGAGCAGGCCGTGGGTCCAGCGCAGCGCCTCGCGCTCGGCGTCGTCGACCGGGGTCAGCACGCGGGCGATGAGCTCGGGGAAGACCGCGGTCGGGTCGCCGGGCGCGGATGCCGCGAGCGCCGCCTGCCAGGTGAACGCGCCGACCGCGAGGAGCGGGCCGACGGCGTCCTCCTTCGTGCGGAAGTAGCGGTAGAAGGTGCGCAGCGACACCCCGGCGGCGGCCGCGATCGATTCGGCCGTGACCTGGTCGGCCCCGTGCTCGGCGAAGCGCACCGCGGCGGCCTTGGCGATCTCGAGCTGGGTGGCCGCCTTCCGGCGCTCGGTCAGGGTCGGGGTGCGTTCCACGTCTGGCAGCGTACGGGAAATACTCCGCGCCGTGGCGACGTTTGACATGATGACACGTTGTGCCAAATAGGCGTAACGTGTAGTCAAACTCCTGGGACTCGAAAGGTCGAACACCATGAACCGCTACGAAGGTCGCCGCGCACTCGTCACCGGCGGCGGATCCGGCATCGGACAAGCCACCGTGCTGCGCATGCTCGCCGAGGGCGGCCGCGTCGTCGCCGCCGACGTCAGCGACGCCGGGCTCGCCGACACCGTCGCCAAGGCGGGCGACGCCGCCGAGCGCCTGCACACCGTCACCATGAACATCGCCGAGGAGGCATCCGTCCGTGCCGGCGTCGCCGCCGCCGTGGAGTGGCTCGGCGGGCTCGACGCGCTCGTGAACGCCGCCGGCATCCTGCGCTCCTCGCACACGCACGAGACGAGCCTCGACGCCTTCGAGCAGGTCGTCCGGGTGAACCTCGTCGGCACCTTCCTCGTCATCCGCGAGGCGATCCCCGCGCTGCTCCAGGGCGAGGGCGCCGCCGTCGTCAACTTCAGCTCGACCAGTGCGGTGTTCGCGCACCCCTACATGGCGGCCTACGCGGCCAGCAAGGGCGGTGTGCAGTCGATGACGCACGCGCTCGCGGCCGAGTACGCGAAGCAGGGCATCCGCTTCACCGCCGTGCAGCCCGGCTCGATCTCCTCCGGCATGACCGACGGCTCCGGCCAGAGCAAGCAGAGCCAGGGCCCCGGCCTCCCCGAGGACGCCGACATGATGCTGTTCATGAAGCTGCAGCCCGCCCTCGGTCAGGGCTTCGCCGGCCCCGAGACCGTCGCGAGCGTCGTCGCGATGCTCGCGAGCGACGACGGCCGATTCATCACCGGCACCGAGGTGCGCATCGACGGCGGCACGCACTTCTGAGTCGCGCCCGCCGCGAACAGGAGAGCGCCCCGAGGCACTGCCTCGGGGCGCTCGCGCGTCCAGCGGATGCGGCCCGCTCAGCGGCGCCGGCTCACTCCAGGCCCTTGATGACGATCGCGTCCGTCGGCGGCGCCGTGTGGTGGGGATCGACGTAGACGTCCGGCTCGATGTAGATCACCCGGGCCGCCGGAACGGCCTGGCGGATGCGCTGCTCGATGACGTTCGTCGCGGCCGCGACCTCGAGCAGCCGCTGATCGGCGGCGAAGCCGAGCTTCGCCGCGACGAGCAGCTCGTCCGGACCGAGGTACAGGGTCTTCATGTGGATGATCCGCTCGATCTCCGGGCCCGCCGTGATCGCCCGCTCGATCTTCTCGACGTCGGCGTCGTTCGCGCCCTCGCCGACCAGGAGGCTCTTCGTCTCGATGCCGAGCACGATCGCCACGATGATGAGCAGCGTGCCGATCATGAGCGTGCCGATCGCGTCGAACAGCGGGTTGCCCGTGAGGATCGTCAGCCCCACGCCGAAGAGGGCGAAGACGAGGCCGAGCAGCGCCGCGACATCCTCCAGCAGCACCACCGGCAGCTCCGGCGCCTTCGCCCGGCGCACGAACTGCACCCAGCTCTGCCGGCCGCGCAGCGGGTTCGACTCCTTGATCGCGGTGCGCAGCGAGAACGACTCGAGCACGATCGCGATCACGAGCACCAGGATCGGCAGCCACGGCACCTCGAGCGGGTGCGGGTGCTGGATCTTCTCGATGCCCTCGTAGATCGAGAACAGGCCGCCGACCGAGAACAGGATGATCGCGACGACGAAGGCGTAGACGTAGCGCTCTCGGCCGTAGCCGAAGGGGTGCTCCTTGTCGGCCGCGCGCCGCGCCTTGCGGCCGCCGAAGATCAGCAGCAGCTGGTTGCCCGAGTCGGCGAAGGAGTGCACCGCCTCCGCGAGCATCGAGCTCGAGCCCGAGAACGCCCACGCGATGAGCTTCGTGATCGCGATGCCGAGATTGGCGAGGAAGGCCGCGATGATGGCTTTGGTTCCGCCCGATGCGCTCATGGATCGATTCTAGGAGTGGTCGATGCCGCCAGCGTGATGGGCTCTGCCGATTGCGCCCGATGGGTCGAGCGTCAGTCGATCTGCTGGAGGTGCGTGGTCGACGTGCCGAGGTTCTGGGCGAGCCGCTCGAAGCGCTCCGGCTTGGTGCGTCGCCAGTGCCTCGCGAGCAGCACGCCGCCGAGGAACAACAGCGGCGTCGGCAGGATCAGCGCCACATTGACCAGGACGCCCTCCAGGCCGCTGATGATCGAGAAGTTCAGCACCACGACGACCCAGGCGATCGCGAGGCCGATCGCGCCGACGAGGGGCGCGACGATCACGCGCCACGGGTGGTGGCCGCGACGATCCCGCACGAAGTAGGCGACGACGGCGAACCCCGCCACCGCCTGCGCGAAGATGATCGCCGCGACGCCCGTCGCGTACACGACCATCGCGAACACCAGGAACGGGTCGGCCCCCGTCACCGCGCAGAGGACGATCGGCACCATCGCGATCCCAGAGACCGCGAGGCTCGCGTTCGCCGGCGAGCCGTGTTTCGGATGCACCCGGCCGAGCACCGCGGGCAGCGCGCCGTCGCGGCCCAGCGAGAACAGGTAGCGCGCCGAGGCGTTGTGGAACGCCATGACGCAGGCGACGAAGCTCGTCACGACGAGCACCGACAGCACGACGGCCGCCCAGTGCCCGAGGTAGCTGTCCGAGGCGGCGAAGATCATGTCCTGGAAATCGTCCTGCGCGGCCGCCTCGAGGACCCCCTCGGTGCCGAACGCGACCGTGTACAGCCAGAACGCGAAGGAGTAGAAGATCCCGAGGAAGCCGACGGCGATGTACGTGGCGAGCGGCACGGTGCGCTCGGGCCGCTTCGCCTCCTCGGCGTAGATCGCCGTGCCCTCGAAGCCCACGAAGGCGCCGAAGCCGAGCACGAACAGCGCCGCGGCGCCGGGGACGAACAGGTGCGCCGGGTTGTACGACTCCGCCGACATCGGCTCGGGGCCGCCGGTGACGAGCACCGCGACGGAGAGGATGACGAGGATCGCGACCTCGGCGGTGAGGAGCACGGCGAGCAGGCGCGCACCCGCCTCGGCGCTGCGTCGGCCGAGGAAGGCGACGAGCACCCAGCCGAGCAGGGCGCCGATCGTCCAGTGCACCTCGACGCCGAAGACGGTGCGCACGCCGATGCTCGTGAAGATACCGATGAAGCCGAAGAAGCTCGCGGTGAGCACGACGTAGGCGAAGGTCGTGACCGCGGCGATGCCGAGCCCGGCGGGTCGGCCGAGCCCGCGTCCGACGTACGCGTAGAACGCGGCGGCGTTCGTGACGTGCTTGCTCATGGCGGTGAAGCCCATCGCGAAGCAGATCAGCACCGCGGCGCAGATCAGCATGGCGAGCGGGCCGCCCAGGCCGCCGAGCCGGAAGTTCGTGGGGCCCGAGCTCGCCGCAACGGTCAGCGGTGCTGCCGCGGATACCACCAGAGACACGACCGCGAAGATGCCGAGCCGGCCCGGCCGCAGTCGCTGCGGCGCTCCGGGGCCGGAGGTTTCTGGGGATCGGACTTCGGTCACGGTGGGACTCCTTCGCCGTCGCGCTCGCTCGCGCTCGTGCGCGATGGGACTGAGGGCGACGCTAGCGAGGCTACGGGATGCCAGTCATGCATTCCAGCGTCACTGCGCACGATCGGTCAACCGCCGTGCGCGCATCGTCAAGCGATGCGGCTCGCCGGGCCGCTCCTAGGATGGGCGCATGACTGCCGACGCGCCATCCCTTCCCGTCATCGCGTTCCTCGGCGCCGGATCCATGGCGCGCGCCGTGCTGCACGGCCTCCTGCAGCCAGGCGTCGCCGTCGACGGCATCCGCGCCACCAACCGGAGCGCCGCGAAGGCCGCCGAGCTCGCCGAGCTGCCCGGCGTCACCGCCTTCGCGACGGAGCAGGATGCCGAGGCGAACCGCCACGCGGTCGCCGGGGCCGGCCTCGTCGTCGTCGCCGTGAAGCCCGCGATGGTGCCGGAGCTGCTGCGCGAGATCGCCGATGCGCTCGAGCCGGGCACCGTCGTCGTCTCCGTGGCTGCCGGGGTCACCGTCGCGACGTTCGAGTCGATCCTGCCCGAGCACGTCGCCGTCGTCCGCACCATGCCGAACACGCCCGCCGTCGTCGGCCGCGCCGTGACCGGCGTCTCCGCGGGAACGCGCTCGAGCGACGCGGAGCTCGCCCTCGTCGTGCGCCTGTTCGAGACCGTCGGCGAGGTGCTCGTCGTGCCCGAGGCGCAGCTCGACGCGCTCTCCACGATCTCGGGCTCGGGCCCGGCGTACGTGTTCTACCTCATCGAGCAGCTCACCGCCGCCGCCGTCGCGAAGGGCTTCACGGCCGAGCAGGCGGCGACGATGGTGCAGGGCACCTTCCGCGGCGCGAGCGAACTGCTCGCCGCGTCGGGGGAGGAGCCCGCCGAGCTCCGCCGCCGCGTGACGAGCCCGAAGGGCACCACCGAACGGGCCGTCGCCGTGCTCGAGTCCGCCGGGCTCGAGGAGATCTTCGCCCGCGCGACCGACGCCGCGCTCGCCCGCGCGCGCGAGCTCGCCGCCGGCGCATGAGCGCCGTCGTGCCGCCCGCCACCGGGCTGCGTTTCACGGGCGAGCCGCGCTTCGCCTGGCGCGGCGTCATGCTCGACGTCGCCCGGAGGTTCCGGCCGCTGCCGGAGCTCTTCCGCTTCGTCGACCTCCTCGCCGCGCACCGGATCACGGTGCTGCAACTGCACCTCTCAGACGACCAGGGCTGGCGCTTCGAGGTGCGGGCGTACCCGCGGCTCACCGAGCTCGGCGGGCGCCGCTCCGAGACGCAGCTCGGCCACGGCCCGGCATCGACGCTCGACGGGGTGCCGCACGAGGGCTGGTACCGGCAGTCCGAGCTGCGCGAGCTCGTCGCCTACGCGGCGGAGCGGGACATCCGCGTCGTGCCGGAGCTCGACGTCCCCGGGCACGCGAGCGCGATCCTCGCCGCGTACCCCGAGTTCGGCGTCGGCGGCGCCGAGGAGGTGGCGCGGCGCGTGCGCGAGCCGTGGACGCGCTTCGGCATCAGCGACGAGGTGCTGAACGTCGAGGACGAGACCCTCGCCTTCATCGGCGCCGTCTTCGACGAGCTCTGCGAGGTCTTCGACGACGAGATCGTCGGCATCGGCGGCGACGAGGTGCGCAAGGACCGCTGGCGCGCCGACCCGCGCACGCAGCAGCTCATGGCCGAGCGGGGCATCGCCGACGAGGAGGAACTGCAGGCCTGGTTCCTCGGCCGTGTCGCCGACGGGCTCCGCGCCCGCGGTCGCCGCGCCGTCGGCTGGGACGAGATGCTCGAGGGCCGCGACCCGGCACCCGATGCGATCGTCGCGTCGTGGCGCGGCCCGGTCGGCGCCCGGCTCGGCGCGCGCCTCGGCCACGACGTCGTGCTCTGCCCCGACCTCTGGACCTACTTCGACTACCGTCAATCGGACGACCCGGCCGAACCGATCCCGGTCGGCACCGTGCTCGCCCTGGAGGACGTGGCGGGCTTCGACCCGGTGCCGGACGCCGAACCCGCCTGGTTCGCCGAACGGGTGATCGGCGTGCAGGCGAACGTCTGGGCTGAGCACCTCGACGGGCCGGAGCGGCTCGATTACGCGGTGTTCCCGCGGCTCGGGGCGTTCGCCGAGGTCGCCTGGACGGGCTATCCGCTCGATCCGGCGGACTTCGCCACCCGGCTGCCCGCGTACCTCGCCTGGCTCGACGAGCGCGGCGTCGGCTATCGGCCGCCGACCGGCCCTCGGCCAGAGCAGCAGCGGCCCGGCGTCCCGGGCGTGCCGCGCGACCGGGCGTCGCGCATCGCCGAGCTCGAACGGCTCACCGCGGGGCTCGCGAGCGCCTGAGTGGGTCGCGGATGCCGCGCAGCGCCCCGCGGAAACGTGGAACGCGGGGCCAGCCAGCGATGGCCGACCCCGCGTCCGGGTCTCCCGGGACGATCCCGGGTCTCGGGGCTAGCCCGCGTGCTTCGCGTCGCGCGACCGGGCCGCGCGAGCGGCGGTGCGCACGAGCCGGAACGCGATGAGCATCGCGCCGGCGATGGCGACGGCGGCAGCGCCGGAGAGGAGTCCGGCGAGCGCGGCACCGTCCGTCGCGGGCGCCGTGCCCGAGTCGAGACGGCCGAGGTAGCCGAACGTGAATCCGATGATGAACACCCAGGTCGCGACGATGATGGTCGCGGGGATGGTTCCGATCCTTCGCATGTCACCTCCTTTGCATGACCCACCAGTATAGCCGACGAAACTGCGGAAAGGCCTGAACAGGGCGAGTTTCGTTCCGGGTGTCGATTTCCGGGCCCCGAGTTCGTCACCATGGTGTGACGATCGTCGTCACGGCCCGCGAGCGGGCTGACAGCTGGGAGACACCATGACCGACACGTACGTCTACCTCATCCACGAGCCCGACTGGGACTCCGACGCCTATCTCTCGGGCACGGGCGTACCGGGCGGCGACCCGGAGGCGAACTTCCCCGCGCACAAGGCGTTCCAGGAGGCCGTCGCCCGACTCGGCGCCCGGCTCGTCGGCGGCTCCGCCCTGCAGAACGCGAAGTACGGCGGCCGCGTGACGCCCGGGTCCGGCGACCGCCTCGAGGCCGACGCGGTGTACTCCGACGGGCCGTACCCGGACACGAGCGAGGTCGTCTCCGGCTTCTACCTCGTCGAGACCGACGACGAGGCGCTCGCTCGGCGCATCGCCGCGCTCGTGCCGACCGGCGGCCACATCGAGTGGCGCAAGGTCTTCCCCACCTCGTGACCGCCTCCGCCGCCGGCCTCGGCGAGGACTTCGCCGACGCCTGGCCGCGCGTCGTCCGGGCGCTCGCCGCGTACACCGGCAGCCTCGACGACGCCCAGGAGTACGCCGCCGAGGCGATGGCGCGGGCCGTCGCCGAAGCCGGCGGCGGACGGTCCATCGGCTCGCTCGCCGCCTGGTGCACGGCCGTCGGCAAGCGGGCCTTCCTCGACGACCGCCGGCGGCTCGCCACCGAACAGCGGCACGCCGAGCGCGAGGCCGCCGAGCTCTCGGCCCGCCCGCGCGCGGCGGAGTGGGCGGAGCCTGAGGCATCCACCGGCGCCCTGCCCGGCGACGCGCTCGACGACCGGCTCGCCCTGCTCTTCGTCGCCTGCGACCCCGCGCTCACCGAGCAGGCGAGGCTCGTGCTCGCCCTCCGCGTCGTCTGCGGGCTCGACGTGCCGCGCATCGCGGCGCACCTCGGCGTGCAGCCCTCGGCCGCCGCGGCCCGGCTGACCCGCGCGAAGCGGGCCCTCGCCGAGGCCCGGGGGAGCTTCCGCGTGCCGGAGGGACCGGAGCGCCGCGCCCGCCTGCCCGTCGTGCTCGCGAGCGTCGCCGGCATGTTCACCGTCGCCCACCGCGACGTGCTCGACCCGGGCACGCCGCTCGACGACCTCGGCCGGCAGGCGCTTTCGATCGCCGACGCGCTCGTCGCCGAGTTCCCGGACGACGCCGAGGTGCGCGGGCTGCGCGCGGTCGTTCGGCTCGGCCTGGCGCGTCGCCCGGGACGGGTGGATGCCGAGGGCGCGGCGGTGCCGCTCGACGAGGCCGACCGGGGGCGCTGGGACGCTCGGCTCATCGAGGCCGGCCTCTCGGACGCCGCGGCCGCCGCCGACCGGGGCGACGCGCGCTTCGTGCTCGAGGCCGCCATCGCCGGGCTGCACACCGCGGCGCCGAGCTTCGCCGAGACCGATTGGACGCGGGTGGTCGCGTTCTATCGCGCACTCGAACGGGTGTGGGGTGCGCCCTCAGTGACGGTCGCCCGCCTCGTCGCCGAGCAGCAGCTGGCGCTGTTCAGCCCGCCCTCGGGGGAGCGCACCGCGGCGCTCCGCGCCGTCGAGCGGGAGCTGCGGGTGCTCGCCGCGGGCTCTGCGCCCTACGCCGCGCTCGACGCCCGGCTCGCGCTCGCCGACCTCGCCCGGCGCACCGGTCGCCGCGAGGAGGCCGCCGAACGCTACGCCGCGCTCGCCGCGGAGGTGCCAACCGAGGCGGTGCGGCGGCTCTGCGAGCGACGCGCGGCGGGCTGAGGCGTCAGCGTTCGAACACCGGCACGCCGTCGACGAAGGTCTGGTCGACGCGCGCCGCGCCGATCGACTCCGCGGGGATCGCGAGCAGGTCCCGGTCGAGCACGGCGAGGTCGGCGGCGAAGCCGGGCGCGATGCGGCCGGTGTCGTCGAAGCCGTTCACGTAGGCGGAGCCGGCCGTGTACGCCTCGAGGGCGGTCACGACGTCGAGGGCCTGGCCCGGCAGGAACGGCTCCGCGCCGGAGCCGGGATGCCCCGACGGCAGCGCGCGGTTCACGGCGACGTGGATGCCGGCGATCGGATCCGGCGTGGAGACCGGCCAGTCGCTGCCCGCCGCGAGCCGCGCCCCGGCCGCGTGCAGCGAGCCGAAGGGGTACTGCTGCCCGGCGCGCTCCTCGCCGAGCACCGGCACGGTGTGCTCGACCATGAGCGGGTCGTTGCAGGCCCAATAGGGCTGGATGTTCGCGGTGACGCCGAGCTCGGCGAAGCGGGCCACGTCGGCCGGGTCGACGAGCTGCACGTGGGCGAGGTGGTGGCGGGGATCCGGGCCGCGCCGGGCCGCCCGCGCCGCGGCGACCGCGTCGAGGCTCTCGCGCACGGCGCGGTCGCCGATGCCGTGGAAGTGCAGCTGGAAGCCCTCGGCCTCGAGGCGGACCGCGATCTCGCGGAGCAGTCCGGGGTCGACGAAGGACAGCCCGGACTCGGCGTGCACGGCACGATACGGGGCGAGCAGCGCCGCCGTGCCGGACTCGATGATGCCGTCCTGCATGATCTTCACCGCCGGCGTGCTGAAGCGGCGGCCGCGGAAGCGCTCGCGGCGCTCGACGAGTTCGGGGATCTGCTCGAGCCCGCGGGCGCGGTCCCACCAGAGCGCCCCCGCCACCCTGGCGGTGAGCCGCCCGGCGCGGTCGGCGCGGAGGTACGCCTCGGCGGGGTCCTCGCCGTCCTCGGCGCGGGAGAGGATGGCGTCCTGCCAGGCCGTGATGCCGAGGGCGTGCAGGTGCTGCTGGGCGCGCAGCACGGCGGCGTCGAGCTGCTCGGGGGTGGCGTCGGGCAGGATCGCGAGCACGGGGGCCACGGCGCCCTCGAGGAGGAAGCCGGTCGGCCGGCCCGAGGCATCCCGCTCGATCCGTCCGTCGGCCGGGTCGGGCGTGCTCGCATCGATGCCGGCGGCCGCGAGCGCGGCCGAGTTCACCCAGGCGCGGTGGCCGTCGTTGCCCCAGAGCAGGAGCGGGCGGTCGGGCACGACGCGGTCGAGCAGCGCGGCGGTCGGCGGGCCGTCGGGGAAGGCGGTCTGCACCCAGCCGGCGCCCTGCAGCGTCGCATCGTGGGGATGGCTCGCCGCGTACGCCGCGACCGCGGCGAGGTACTCGTCGACGGTCGTGAGTCCGCCGAGGTGGCAGCTGGAGAGCTCGAGGGCGCCGAAGACGGGGTGCGCGTGCGCGTCCTGGAAGCCGGGCACCAGGAGGCGTCCGGCGAGGTCGACGGTGCGGGTGCCGGGGCCGGCGAGCGCGAGCAGGCCGTCGTCGCCGACCGCGACGATGCGTCCCTCACGCACGGCGACGGCGGTCGCGGGCGGGGCGCTCGCAGGGGATGCGTCGGGGCCGGCTCCCGTGAAGACGCGGCCGCCGTGGAAGACGAGTTCGGGGGTCATCTGGACGTCGTTGCTCCTCTCCGGACCGCCCGGGAGCGCACTCCGAAGCGCCGAGTCGCGTCGGGTCGAGAATCTGAGCATCGCTCTTGACCGCGCTCGGCGAGGGGCACTACCGTCGGACCGTGCCGGATCGTTCCGGCACGAGTCATCGTAGGGATTTCTCGAGAGGAACACAATGACGTACCCACCCCGCCGGCCGGCCGAACTGCCGCGCTTCCGCGGACTCGACGGCAACCCGCAGCTCGCACCGAGCCCCGTGCCCGGGACCCCGCGCGAACTGGTGGACCACGGCTTCGCCGACCTCACGGTCGGCACGGCGGAGTACGCCGAAGGGCCCACCGGGGTGACCGTCATGCGGCTGCCCGACCACGCCCGCGTCGCGACCGACTTCCGCGGCGGCTCGAAGGGCATGAGCGGCGGCTACCAGGTGGTCGAGGCGATCTGCTTCGCCGGCGGCTCGGTCTACGGCTTCGGCGCGGCGACGGGCGTCGCCGAGGCGCTGCTCGCCGAGCGCGGGAACGACGTGTCCTTCCCGCGGCTCTCGCTCGTGAACGGCGCGATCATCTACGACTTCTCGGCGCGCAACAACGCCGTCATCCCCGACGCCGCCCTCGGCAAGGCGGCGTTGGCGAACGCCGTCGCCGGCACGGTGCCCGTCGGCCGCGTGGGCGCGGGCGTCGCCGCCACCGTGGGCAAGATCGACTGGTCCCGCGCGGAGTTCGCCGGGCAGGGCGCGGCCTACCGCGAGATCTCGGGCATCAAGCTCCTCGTCGTCACCGTGGTGAACGCCGTCGGGGCGATCGTCGACCGCGAGCAGCGCGTGGTGCGCGGCAACTACGACCCGGAGACGGGCGAACGGCGCCACCCCGCCGAGGACTACGCCGCGGCGTTCGCGGGCGCGGCGATGCCGGCGACCGAGCTCGGCAACACGACGATCACCGCGGTGTTCACGAACGTGCGGCTCGACGACCGCCAGCTCGACCAGTTCGCGAAGCAGGTGCACAGCTCGATGCACCGGGCCATCCAGCCCTTCCACACCAGCCAGGACGGCGACGTGCTGTTCGCCGTCACCACCGACGAGCTCGACTTCCCCACCGAGACGAGCGCCGAGCTCGGCGTGCACCAGCTCGCGCCGAGCGCACTCGGCGCGGTCGCGTCGGAGCTCGCCTGGGACGCCGTGCTGAGCGCCGCCGCATGATCATCCGACGACACGAATCCGAGACCCGCGACCCCGCGATCCGCGGGGCCGAGATCGGCGAGCGCTTCGCCGCCCAGATCGCCGAATCGCTCGACGGCTACTGGCGGCTGTTCCGCGCGAAGGGGATCGACGAGGGCGCGGGCCGCGACGCCGCCCGCCGCATCCTCGACGACGTCGCCGACTGGTCGCCGAGCCTCGCGAGCGAGCTCGCCGGCCTCGCCGCCGGCGCCGGCCTGGAGGCCTGGGAGGCCGCGCTCATGAGCGGCCGCACCGAGATCATCGCGCTCGCCGAGCCGAGCGGGCAGGGGGAGTGCTCGACCGGGGTGTTCCTGCCGGCCGACGGGCAGGCACCCCGCACGCTGCAGATCTGGGACTGGTACACGCACCTCGCGACGGAGTCGCTCGCCTGGTCGTACGTCACCGACGCCGGGCGGCGGGTGCACGGTTTCACCGAGCTCGGCATCCTCGGCAAGATCGGCATCAACGACGCGGGCGTCGGCAGCCACATGAACATGCTGAACCACCGGGCGGATGGTTCGGTGCCCGGCATCCCGTTGCACCTCGTCGCCCGGCGCATCCACGACGAGGCCGCGTCGCTCGACGAGGCGATCGAGCTCGTCCGCGGCACCCGCTTCGGCGCCTCCACCACCCTCACGGTGGTGAGCTACGACGGCGAGCGGCCGCGGGCCGCGTTCCTCGAGGTGACGCCGGTCGGCGTGGCCGTGATCGAGGGGGCGCCCGGCGAGACGATGCGGCACACGAACCACTTCCTCGACGCCGGGCTCGCGCGCGGGGAACGCAACCCCGATATGAGCGACACGCACGCGCGGCTCGCGATGCTCGACGAGCGGGCGACGGCGTTCCGCGCGCTCGATCCGGTCGAGCGCGCCGCGCAGCTCGTCGAGGGGCTCCCCGACGGCGGCCCGGTGTGCATCTTCTACCGCGACGAGGAGCACCCCGAGTTCAGCTGCGAGACGAAGGCGACGCTGTCGCTCGACTTCGACGAGCGCGTGCTGCGCTACCGCGCCGGCACGCCGGCGGCGGTCCGCGACGAGGGCTGGGAGGTGATCTGAGCCGGCCTCAGCGCCGCTCGAGCAGCACCATCACCTCGAAGTGACTCGTCTGCGGGAACATGTCGAACACCCGCGCCCGCACGGGCCGGTACGACGGCATCGCCCGCAGGTCCTTCGCGAGCGATGCCGCGTTGCAGCTCGAGTAGAGCACGTGCGAGATGCCCGCGCTCTGCTCGAGCCAGCCGGCGAGCTCGGCGCCGATGCCGCGCCGCGGCGGGTTCACCACCACGAGGTCGGGCGCGGACGACGCCGCGAGCGCGAACTCGGTGGCGTCGCCGGCGGCGAAGCGCAGCCGGTGGAGCGCGGCATCCGTGCGGCTGAGCTCCGCCGAGGCGACGGCCTCGACGCTCGTCTCGATGCCGGTGATCTCGGGGCCGGTACCCCCTGAGCCGTCGCCGCCGGGGCCGCCGCCGGCGAGGTGCAGCGCGAAGCCGCCGACGCCCGAGTAGAGGTCCCAGGCCGAGTCGGGGGCGAGCTCACGGATCCAGTCCCGCGCCTCCGCGTAGAGCGCCGCCGCGATCGCCGTGTTCGTCTGGAAGAAGCTCTGCGGCCGCAGGTGCATCGTGACGTCGTTGAGCCGCATCGGCAGCGTCTCCTGATCGGTGAGCACGAGTTCGGCGTCGCCCTCGAGCACTGCTTTGTGCTCGGGCAGCAGGTTGACGGTCACGACGCGGGCCTGCGGCAGTTCGGCGAGGAGCGCGGGCAGGTGCTTGCGGATGCGGGCGACCGGCTCGGTCGAGCGCAGCACGAAGCGCACCATGAGCTCCCCGTCGGGCGACTCGGTGACGATGAGGTGCTTCAGCTCGCCGCGCCGGGCGGCGAGGTCGTAGGGTGCGATGCGCGCGAGCGTGATGAACCTCGCCAGCACCGGGAACGCCGCCCGATGGCCGGGCGAGCAGATGCCGCAGGCCTGCAGGTCGACGCCGTGCCCGTCGGCGTCAAGGATGCCGATCGTGGGCGCGTCGACCGTGCCGCCGACGACCATCTTCGCCTTGTTGCGGTAGTCGCGCTCGCCGGAGGCGACGGGCGGATGCCACGCGCCGACGCCGAACGGCGCGAGCAGCTGCTCGGCGTGCGCCTGCTTCGCGGCGAGCTGCTCCGGGTACGGCTGCCCCATGAGGGCGCACGAGGTGCAGCGCCCGGCGTCGAAGTAGCCGCAGTCCACCCGTCAAGCGTAGGCCGCGCGCGGGCCGTCGCCGGCGCTACGGCTCGAAGCGGTAGCCCATGCCGGGCTCGTTCAGAAAGTGGCGGGGTTCCGCCGGCACCGGTTCGAGCTTGCGGCGCAGCTGGGCGACGTAGAGCCGCAGGTATCCGGCGTCGTTCGCGTGGTACGGTCCCCAGACCTCGGACAGCAGCATCTCGCGGGTCAGCAGCTTGCCCGGATGCTTCAGGAAGAGCTCCAGCAGATGCCACTCCGTCGGGGTCAGCCGCACCGAGCCGGCCGAGCCGCCCGCCCCGTCCGCGCAGCGGATCGTCTTCGCCGCGAGGTCCACCTCGAGCTCGCCGATGCGGTGCACCGCGCCGGCGTCGTCCTCGCCCGCCGGGCGGCGGGAACGGGCGCGGATCCGCGCGAGCAGCTCGTCCATCGCGAACGGCTTCGTCACGTAGTCGTCGGCGCCCGCGTCGAGCGCCTCGACCTTCTCGCCCGAGTCCGTGCGCCCCGACAGCACGAGGATCGGCACGCTCGACCAGGCCCGCACCGCGCGGATCACGTCGAGGCCGTCGACGCGCGGCATGCCGAGGTCGAGCAGGATGAGGTCCGGATGGCCCGAGGCCGCCTGCTCGATCGCCTCCGCGCCGTCGCGGGCGTGCAGCACCTCGTAGCCGCGCGCCGCGAGCGTGATGCGGAGCGCGCGCTGCAGCTGCTCGTCGTCGTCCGCGAGGAGGATCCTCATCGCACCGGCCCTTCCTCGTCCGCCGACGTCGTCGGCGCAGCATCCGCCGCAGCCCCGGCATCCGCCGCCGGCAGCGTCACCACCATCGTGAGCCCGCCGCCCGGGGTGTCCTCCACTTCGAGGGTGCCGTCCATCCCCTCGACGAAGCCCTTCGAGAGGGCGAGGCCCAGGCCGAGGCCCGTCTCATTGTCGGTGTCGCCCAGCCGTTGGAACGGCGTGAACACGCCGTCGCGGCGCTCCACCGGGATGCCGGGGCCGCGGTCCACGACGCGCAGCTGCACCCGCCCGCGGAACCCCGACGCCGCGATCCGCACCCGCTCCCCGGACGGCGAATGCCGCACCGCGTTCGCGAGCAGGTTCACCACCACCCGCTGCAGCAGCCCGGGGTCGGCGAGCAGCGGCGGCACGCCATCGGCGAGATCCAGCTCGACCTCGCCCGGGCCGAGGCCGAGCTCGTCGAGCGCGGGGAACACCACGTCCGCCGTCTCGACCGGCGCGAGCCGCACCGCGAGCGCCCCCGCCTGCACCCGGCTCACGTCGAGCAGGTTCGTCACCAGCTCGGCGAGGGAGTCGAGGCTCTCCGCCGCCGTGTCGAGCAGCTCCGCGCGCTCGCCCGCGGGCAGTCGCAGCTCGGGGGAGCGCAGCGCGCTGATCGCCGCCGACGCCGAGGTCAGCGGCCGGCGCAGATCGTGGCCCACCGCGGCGAGCAGCGCCGAGCGCACCTTGTCGGTCTCGGCCAGTTCCGAGGCCTCCTCCGCCGCCGAGGCGAGCGCGCCGTGCTCGATCGCGGCGTCCAGCTGGGTCGCGATCACCTGCAGCAGGCGGCGCTCCGAGGCATCCAGGTCCGGTCCGTGCAGTTCGAGCGTGCCGCGCTCGCCGATCGGCACGAGCGAGACCCGGTCGTCTCGGGTCGGCTCGCCGTCGGCGACCCGCGGCTCCCCGTCGAGGAGCAGGCGGACCCCCGCGAGCCCGAACGCCTCGCGCGTGCGGGTGACCATCGCCTGCAGCGCGTCCTCGCCGCGCAGCACGCTGCCGGCCATCGTCGCGAGCAGCTGCGACTCGGCCGCCGCCCGCTTCGCCTCGCGGGTGCGGCGTGCCGCCTGGTCGACGACGTAGCTCACGAGCAGGGCGTTCGCGACGTAGAACACGAGCGCGAGGAACTGCCGTGGATCGGCGATCGTCAGCGTGTGCACCGGCGCCACGAAGAGGAAGTTCAGCGTGATCCCCGAGAGCACCGCAGCGAAGAGCCCCGGCCAGATGCCGCCGATGAGCGCGACGACGATCACGAGCAGCTGGTACGCGAGCACGTCGCTCGTGATCGAGGTCTCCGTGTGGAACTGCAACAGCACCCAGCTGAGCAGCGGTCCCGCGACGAGCGCGACCGCGAAGCCGATGAGGAGCCGCTTGCGGCTGAGCGCCCCGCCGATCCGCGGCAGCGAGAGGGCCGCGCCGGCCGCCGCGTGCGTCACGATGTGCACGTCGATGTCGCCGGACTCGCGGATCACGGTCGCGCCGATGCCCGGCCCCGAGAACGCGGCGGCCAGCCGCGAGCGGCGGCTCACCCCGATGACGAGCTGCGTCGCGTCGACCGAGCGGGCGAACTCGACGAGCGCGCGGGGCACGTCCTCGCCGACGACCTGGTGGAAGGTGCCGCCGAGCTGTTCGACCAGCGTGCGCTGGGCGTCGAGGGCGCCCGGATGCCTCGCCCGCATGCCGTCCGGCCTGGTCACGTGCACGGCGATCAGCTCGCCGCCGGAGGAGCGCGACGCGATCCGTGCCCCGCGGCGGAGCAGCGTCTCGCCCTCCGGGCCGCCCGTGAGCGCCACGACCACGCGCTCGCGCGCCTCCCACTTGTGGCTGATGCCGTGCTCCGCGCGGTACGCCTTGAGCGCCGAGTCCACCTCGTCGGCGAGCCAGAGCAGGGCGAGCTCGCGGAGGGCGGTGAGGTTGCCGAGCCGGAAGTAGTTCGAGAGGGCGGCGTCGATCCGCTCGGCCGGGTAGACGAGCCCGCCCGAGAGCCGGTCGCGGAGCGCCTGCGGCGCCAGGTCGACGACCTCGATCTGATCGGCCGCCCGCAGCACGCGGTCGGGGATCGTCTCCCGCTGCGGCACCCCGGTGATCTGCAGCACGACGTCGCCGAGCGACTCGATGTGCTGCGTGTTCACCGTCGAGATGACGTCGATGCCGGCGTCGAGGAGCTCCTCGACGTCCTGCCAGCGCTTCTCGTGCCGGGAGCCGGGGGCGTTCGTGTGGGCGAGTTCGTCGACGAGCGCGACCTCGGGCCGGCGGGCGAGGAGCGCGTCGAGGTCGAGCTCCTCCAGCGACATCCCGCGGTGGGTGCTCACCCGGCGGGGCACGAGCTCGAGCCCCGCCGTCATGGCGGCGGTCGCCCGCCGGCCGTGGGTCTCGACGAAGCCGACGACGACGTCGCGGCCTTCGCCGAGGAGCCGCTTGCCCTCCTCGAGCATCGTGTACGTCTTGCCGACGCCGGGCGCGGCGCCGAGCAGTACCCGCAGCCGACCCCGTTTCATGTCGTCATCCTCCCATCCGCTCATTCCCGAGTTGCCCGACTTTCATGAAAGTCGGGCAACTCGGGAGAGGCGCGGGCGCGATCCGGCTCACAGCTCGGCGAGCGCGAGGTTCAGCCGCAGCACGTTCACCGTCGGGTCGCCGAGGTAGCCGGCGTCGCGGCCCTGCACGAAGCGTTCGACGAGCGCGGCGACCTCGGTCTCGGGCAGCCCGCGCGCCTCGGCGACCCGGCCCACCTGCAGCCTGGCGTAGGCGGGGCTGATGTGCGGATCGAGGCCGGATCCCGACGCCGTCACCGCGTCGACCGGGATCTCGCCCGGCGCCGCACCGTCGGCCTCGGCGATCGCCGCCTGCCGCTCGGTGATCGCGGCGACGAGGTCCGCGTTCTCGGGGCCGAAGTTGCTGCCGCTCGAGGCGCCGCCGTCGTAGCCGTCGCCCGCGGCCGAGGGGCGCGGCTGGAACCACTCGGGCAGCGCCGCGCCCTCGGCATCCGCGAACGACTGCCCGATGAGGGCCGAGCCGACGACCGCGCCGTCGGCGTCGCGCACGAGCGAGCCGTTCGCCTGCGCCGGCAGGGCGAACTGGCCGATGCCCGTGACGACGGCGGTGTAGCCGACGCCGAGCACGAGGGTCAGCACGAGCATCGCGCGGAGCGCGACCCAGTGGGTGCGGAGAGTGGAGCGGGTGGTGCTCATGGGACGGTCCTTTCGTTCCGGGCGGGGTCAGAACCCGGGGATGAGGCTGACGACGAGGTCGATCAGCTTGATGCCGATGAACGGCGCGATGATGCCGCCGAGGCCGTACACGAGCAGGTTGCGGCTGAGCACGGCGCTCGCCCCGCCCGCCCGGTACTTCACGCCGCGGAGCGCGAGCGGGATGAGGAAGACGATCACGATCGCGTTGAAGATGATCGCCGAGAGCACCGCCGAGGCCGGCGAGTGCAGCTGCATGATGTTCAGCACCGCGAGCCCCGGGAACACGCCCGCGAACATCGCCGGGATGATCGCGAAGTACTTCGCCAGGTCGTTCGCGATCGAGAAGGTCGTGAGCGCCCCGCGCGTGATGAGCAGCTGCTTGCCGATCCGCACGATGTCGATGAGCTTCGTCGGGTCGGAGTCGAGGTCGACCATGTTGCCGGCCTCCTTCGCCGCGGAGGTGCCCGTGTTCATCGCGACGCCGACGTCGGCCTGCGCGAGCGCGGGCGCGTCGTTCGTGCCGTCGCCGGTCATCGCGACGAGGTTGCCGCCCTCCTGCTCGCGGCGGATGAGGGCGAGCTTGTCCTCGGGCGTCGCCTCCGCGAGGAAATCGTCGACGCCCGCCTCCTTCGCGATCGCGGCCGCGGTGAGCGGGTTGTCGCCCGTGATCATGACGGTGCGGATGCCCATGGAGCGCAGCTCCGCGAAGCGCTCGGCGAGGCCGTCCTTCACGACGTCCTTCAGATGCACGACGCCGAGCACGCGGGTCGCGCCGTCCGGCGCGCGCTCCGCGACGACGAGCGGGGTGCCGCCCGAGGCCGAGATCGCCTCCACCCGCTCCTCGAGCTCGGCGAGCAGGGAGGAGGGCTGGCGCCCGGATGCCTCGACCCACGCGAGCACCGCGGATCCCGCGCCCTTCCGCACGATCCGCCCGTCGGCGAGGTCGAGCCCCGACATCCGCGTCTGCGCCGTGAACGGCACGACCTCGCCGGCCGGCTGCGCCTCGCCCGAGGCGGGGAAGGCGATGCCGCGCTCCGCCGCGAGCTCGACGATCGAGGCGCCCTCGGGCGTCGGGTCGGCGAGCGAGGCGAGCGCCGCCGCGCGGACGAGCTCGGTCTCCTCGACGCCGGGCAGCGGCACGAAGGCGCTCGCGCGGCGGTTGCCGTAGGTGATGGTGCCGGTCTTGTCGAGCAGCAGCGTGGTGACGTCGCCGGCGGCCTCGACCGCTCGGCCCGACATGGCGAGCACGTTGCGCTGCACGAGCCGGTCCATCCCCGCGATGCCGATCGCCGAGAGCAGCGCGCCGATCGTCGTCGGGATGAGGCAGACGAGCAGGGCGACGAGCACCGGGATCGAGGCGGGCAGCGCCGCGTACGAGGCGATCGGGTTGAGCGTGAGCACGACGACGACGAAGACGATCGACAGGCTTGCGAGCAGGATGTTCAGCGCGATCTCGTTCGGTGTCTTCTGCCGGGCGGCGCCCTCGACGAGCGCGATCATCCGGTCGACGAAGGTCTCGCCCGGCTTCGAGGTGATGCGCACGACGATGCGGTCGGAGAGCACCCGGGTGCCGCCCGTGACCGCGCTGCGGTCGCCGCCGGACTCGCGCACCACGGGGGCCGACTCGCCCGTGATCGCCGACTCGTCCACCGAGGCGATGCCGTGCACGATGTCGCCGTCGCCCGGGATGAGCTCGCCCGCCGTGACGACGACGAGGTCGCCCAGCTGAAGGGCCGCCGAGGACACCTCGACCGTGCGGCTGCGCTCGGCGCCCGGGTCCGCGACCTCGTCGTACCGCTCGACGCGGTGCGCGACGGTGTCGCTGCGGGTGCGGCGGAGCGACTCGGCCTGCGCCTTGCCGCGGCCCTCGGCGACCGCCTCCGCGAGGTTCGCGAAGAGCACCGTGAGCCAGAGCCAGGCGGCGATCGCCCAGGTGAACGACCAGGGCACCTCGCTGCCGCCGGAGGCCTGCGGCCCGCCGAGGAACGGCTCGGCGATCGCGAGCAGCGTGGTGAGCACGGCGCCGAGCTCGACGACGAACATGACGGGGTTCCGCCACATCCGGCGCGGGTCGAGCTTGCGGAGCGCGCCGGGCAGCGCCTGCCCGAGCTGGGCGGTGGTGATGAGGGACATGGGTCAGTTGAGCCCTTCTGCGAGGGGTCCGAGGGTGAGCACGGGGAAGTAGGTGAGCGCCGTGACGATCACGGTGACGCCGAGGAGGAGGCCGACGAACTGCGGTCGGTGCGTCGGCAGGGTGCCGGCGGTGGCCGGGACCTTCCGCTGCGCCGCGAGCGAGCCGGCGAGGGCGAGCACGAGCACGATCGGCACGAAGCGGCCGAGCAGCATCGCCACGCCGAGCGCGATGTTGAACCACGGCGTGTTCGCCGTCAGTCCGGCGAAGGCCGAGCCGTTGTTGTTCGACGCGCTGGTGAAGGCGTAGAGCACCTCGCTCATGCCGTGGATGCCGGGGTTCCAGATCGAGGTCGACTCCACGTCCTCCCGCACGCCCGGGAGCGCGAAGCTCAGGGCGGTGCCCGCGAGCACGAGCGTCGGCGTGACGAGGATGTAGAGGCTCGCGAGCTTGATCTCGCGCGGCCCGATCTTCTTGCCGAGGTACTCGGGCGTGCGGCCGACGAGCAGCCCCGCGATGAACACCGCGATCACGGCGAGCACGAGCATGCCGTAGAGGCCGGAGCCGACGCCGCCGGGGGCGACCTCGCCGAGCATCATGTTCAGCATCGGCAGCATGCCGCCGAGCGCGGTGTAGGAGTCGTGCATCGAGTTCACGGCGCCCGTCGAGGTGAGCGTCGAGGTCGTGCCGAACAGCGTCGAGCCGAAGATGCCGAAGCGGGTCTCCTTGCCCTCCATCGCGCCGCCGGCGAGCTCGGGCGCCGTGCCGCGGCCGGCGGCTTCGAGGGCGCTCAGCGCGACGAGCGAGAGCACGAACAGCGTCGCCATGACCGCGAGGATCGCGTAGCCCTGCTTGTTCGATCCCACCATGCGACCGAAGGCGCGCGGCAGGGCGAAGGGGATGGCGAGCATGAGCACGGTCTCGAACAGGTTCGTCCACGCGGTGGGGTTCTCGAAGGGGTGCGCCGAGTTCGCGTTGAAGAAGCCGCCGCCGTTCGTGCCGAGCAGCTTGATGACCTCCTGGCTCGCGACCGGGCCGCCGGGCAGCTGCTGGCTGCCGCCGGAGAGGGTCTGCACCTCGGTGAATCCCGCGAAGTTCTGCACGACACCGCCGGTGAGGAGCACGACGGCGCCGACGATCGCGAGCGGCAGCAGCACCCGCAGGCAGCCGCGCACCAGGTCGACCCAGAAGTTGCCGATCGTGGTGGAGCCGTGCCGGGCGAAGCCGCGCACGAGCGCGATCGCGACGGCGATGCCGACGGCTGCCGAGACGAAGTTCTGCACGGCGAGGCCGGCGAGCTGCACGGTGTAGCCCACCGTCAGCTCGGGGGAGTACGACTGCCAGTTCGTGTTGGCGACGAAGGAGGCCGCGGTGTTGAACGCGAGCCCCTCCGGCACGGCGGGCAGGCCGAGCGAGTACGGCAGCACCGCCTGCGCGCGCTGCAGGGCGTAGACGAGCAGCAGGCCGACGAGCGAGAAGGCGAGCACGCCGCGGAGGTATGCGGGCCAGGACTGCTCGGCGCGCGGGTCGACGCCGATGAGGCGGTAGAAGCCGCGCTCGACGCGCCAGTCGCGGTCGCTCGTATAGGTGCGGGACAGGTAGTCGCCGAGGGGGCGGTACAGGAGGGCGAGGATCAGCGCGAGGGTGGCCGCCTGCAGGGCGGCGAAGAGGACCTGCATCAGAACCGCTCGGGTTTCACGAGGGCGATGACCAGGTAGATGACGGCGGCGATGCCCAGCGCGGCGGCGAGGAGCTCGAAGACGATCACAGCTTCTCGACCCCCTTGGCGATGAGGGCGACGACCGCGAACACGGCGAGGATGCCGAGGATGGCGACGACGTCGAGCACGGGGACTCCAGGATCGGGCGCCGCCTGCCGCGGTCGCGGCGGGCGGGCAGCGGTTCGGCTGCACCTGCGATGCAACACCCGTAGCGGCGGCCGAGCGGCCGTCCTCACGGTTCCCTAACGCCCCGCCCGCCCCGTCCCTACGCGGCCCTCACGCTCCTGGTTCGCCGAGCTCGCCCTGGTTCGCTGAGCTTGTCGAAGCGATCGCACCCCTCGACGAGCTCGGGGAACCACCTGGTTCGCTGAACTTGTCGAAGCGATGGCACCCTCGACGAGCTCGGGGAACCAGCGGTCTACTCCCCGCGGCGCAGCGCCTCGCGCTCGCCCTCCCACTCCTCGAGCAGCTCCGGCATCCGCGCCGCCATGAAGCGGAAGAAGCCGGCCATGTCCCGCCCGCGCGCGGCCGCGTCGTCGTCGTGGGCGTCGTCGGCGATCTCGTCGATGAGCTCCGCGAGCCGCGAGTAGATCGGCAGCCCGCTCGTGAGCACCGCATGCCAGGTGTCGTCGAACAGACGGTAGCGGTCGCGGCGGCTGTCGGGGCTCGAGATGCGCTGGGCCATCCGCGCCGTCTGCAGGTAGCGCACCGCGCCCGACACCGCGGCGGCGCTCACGCCGAGCCGCTCGGCGAGCTCCGCCGCGGTGGAGCCCTCGGCGGGCGAGGCCACGAGGGCCATCAGCACGCGCGAGGGCATCCGCGGCATCCCGGCGGCGGTGAGCATCGCCGCTCCCTCCTCGGCGGCGGCGATCGCACGGTGCCGGCCGTGCTCCTCGGATGCCGTCACGGGCTGCTCCTCACGTCGATCTCCGGCTCAATCGCCTGCCGCGAGCTCGCGGCGTCGCATCAGGCCGAGCGCGAGCATGCCGCCCGCGGCGACGACCCCGAGCAGCCACCAGAGGCCCTTGACGTCGACCCCGTCGGCGCTGGCCACGGGCGTCACGGCGACGGGCGACAGGTTCGTCACCCAGTCGGGCAGCCCGAACAGGGGTCCGAACATCCCCAGCAGCAGCGCGACGAGCACGAGCACCCAGCCGAGCGCGATCGTGAGCCGCGGCGCGAGCACGAACACGAGCGCCGTCAGCACCAGGAACACCGCGGCCGCGGCGAGCTGCCCCGCCCCGGCGACGAGCGCGTCCCAGGCGAGCGAGGCGTCGGCGCCCTTCGCCTGCACGCCGAGCCAGGCGCTGAGCACGGCCGCCGTGCACACGGCGAGCGCGGCGCCGAGGCCGACGAGGAGGAACGCCCAAAGCCAGCGCACCCGGCCGACGGGCGCGGCGAGCACCTGCTCGGCGGTGCCGTGCGTCTCCTCCTGGCGTGCGCGCGTGACGGTCTGCACGGCGGCGCACGCGGCGAGCACGCCGACGATCGTGAAGAAGATCACCACCATGCCCTGTTCGAGGCTGCCGCCCTTGGACAATGCGGCGAAGAGTTCCTCGACGGCGGGGATCTTCGTGCCGATCTCGTCGATCACCGCGCCGAGGCTCGTGGCGAGCACCCCGGTGAGCAGGCCGCCGACGGCCCAGCCGACGACGGAGCCGCGCGCGAGCCGCCAGACCAGGCCGAGCGGCGAGCCGAGACTCGCGGGCGCTGCCAGCCGACCGGCGCGTTCGGCGATGAAGCTCCCGTCGAGGTCGCGCACCCGCTGCAGCGCGAAGGCGAGCGCGGTGAGCGCGACGGCGACGGCGGCGCAGAGGGCGATCGGCCACCAGACGTCGTCGGCGAAGGGCCGCGCGTTCTCCGCCCAGCCGAAGGGGGAGAGCCAGGTGAGCCAGGAGCTCTCGATGCGCTGCAGATCGCTCGACGGCGTGCCGAGGGCGTTGCCGAGCCCGCAGACGAGGAAGCTCCCGAGCAGCACCCAGACGCCGAGCGAGTTCGCGCCGCGCGAGGTGCGCATGAGCTGCGCGGCCACGAGGCCGAGGCCGAGGAACACGAGCCCGACGGCGGCCGCGGAGACCCCGGACACGATCGAGCCGAGCGGGGCGTAGCCCGCCCCGGCGAAGCAGGCGGCGACGAGCACGGCGAGCGCGAGGTTCGCGCCGATGCCGTGCAGCACCGTCGCGACGAGCGGCGCGGTGCGCCCGGCCGGGGTCGCGGCGACGAGCTCCGCTCGGCCCAGCTCCTCGTCCATGCGGCTGTGCCGCACGGCGAGGAAGCTCGACATGAACGCCGCCATCATCGCGAGGAACGGCAGGATCAGGAACAGCGTGAAGGCGTCGAACTCCGCCCCGGACGGCAGCCCGCGGAAGAGCATGATGACGGGGTTCGCGGCGACGGCGGCGAGCACCTCCTGCCGGTCGGCCTCGGTCCCGTAGGACTGCTGCACCCCGCCGACGGCGGCGATCGCGAGCAGCGCGGTGCCGCCGACCCAGAGCACGAGCTGCCAGCGGTCGCGGCGCAGACGCTCGCCGAGCAGCGCGCCGATGGCGCTCATCGCCGCGCACCCTCCCGGGCGGCGGGCGCGGACCCCGCGGCGGATGCCGCGTCGGCGGATGCCCCGCCGTCGCCGATCTCGTCGCCGTAGTGCCGCAGGAACAGCTCCTCGAGCGAGGGCGGCTCGACGCGCAGGCCGCGCACGTTCCGGCTCGCGAGGGCGGGCAGGATGCCGGCGACGCGGTCGCTGTCGACGGTGAACCGAGCCCGTCCGTCGGCGACGGCGGTGTCGTGGATGTCGGGGAGGCCGGCGAACGCGGCGTCGGCCGAGGCATCCGCCCCGTTCCCCGCGTCGAAGGACACCTCGGTGCGAGTGAGGTGGCGAAGTTCGGCGAGCGTGCCGCTCTCGACGACGCGGCCCGCGCGGATGATCGACACCCGGTCGCAGAGCTGCTCCACCTCCGACAAGATGTGGCTCGACAGCAGCACGGTCGCGCCCGCGGCGCGCACGCGCGCGACCTCGCGGCGGAAGACGAGCTCCATCAGCGGGTCGAGGCCGCTCGTCGGCTCGTCGAGGATGTAGAGCTCGGCTGGCACCGCGAACGCGGCGATGAGCGCGACTTTCTGCCGGTTGCCCTTCGAGTACGCGCGGCCCTTCTTGCGCGGGTTGAACTGGAAGGCCTCGACGAGGCGGGCCTTCTCCGCCCGGTAGCCGGGGTCGCGGTGCGCGGCGCCGCGCAGCCGGGCGAGGAAGTCGACGGCCTCCCCGCCGGAGAGGTTCGGCCAGACGCTGACGTCGCCGGGCACGTAGGCGATCCGCCGGTGCAGGGCGACGGCGTCGCGCCAGGGGTGCGCGTCGAAGACGCTCACCACCCCGGAGCTCGCGCGGGCGAGGCCGAGCAGGATGCGGAGGGTCGTGGACTTCCCCGCGCCGTTCGGGCCGAGGAATCCGTGCACCTGGCCGGCGTCGACCTCGAGGTCGAGCCCGTCGAGGGCGCGGGTGCGACCGTAGCGCTTCACGAGGTCGCTGGTGCGGATGACGGTGGTCATGCGCGCGACGCTACGCCGATTTCACGAATTCGTGAATCTTCCTAACGGAATCCTTACGGGCCCCGGCCCCGGCCGCGGCTATTCGAGCGCGGCGAACTTCTCGATGTCGCTCTCGGTGCCGGTCACGATGATGAGGTCGTGGTTCGACACGACGGTCTTCTCGGTCGCGTAGGTGAACGGCTTGCCCGGGCTCTTCACCCCGACCACCGTGACGTTGTGCTTCGTGCGCACGCCCGACTCGGTCAGGTTCTTGCCGCGGATCGGCTTCGGCGGGTACATCTTCACGAGCGCGAAGTCGTCGTCGAACTCGATGAAGTCGAGCATCCGCCCGCTCACGAGGTGCGCCGTGCGCTCGCCCGCCTCGCGCTCCGGGTAGATGACGTGGTTCGCGCCGATGCGCTGCAGGATCTTGCCGTGCGAGGCGGAGATCGCCTTCGCCCAGATCTGCGGGACGCCGAGGTCGACGAGGTTCGCCGTGATGAGCACGGACGCCTCGATCGAGGAGCCGACCGCGCAGACCGCGGTCGAGAAGTCCTGCGCGCCGATCTGCTTCAGCGCGTCGATGTTCTTCGCGTCGGCGACGACGGCGTGCGTGACCCGCTCGGCCCACTTCTGCACGAGGGACTCGTCGGTGTCGACGGCGAGCACCTCGCGGCCGAGCCGGTCCAGCTGGCCCGCGGTCGCGGCGCCGAAGCGGCCGAGCCCGATCACGAGGACGGGGGCGTTGTGCTTGATGCGATCAACCAACGATGGGCCTCTCTTCCGGTCGTTTGAACAGCTGCCGGCGGGTGCTCGCGGCGAGCGCCGCGGCGAGGGTGACGGTGCCGACCCGTCCCATGAACATCGTGCCGGCCATGACGTAGACGCCCTCCGGCGGCAGTTCGGCGGTGAGCCCGGTCGACAGTCCGCAGGTGGCGAAGGCCGAGATGACGTCGAAGAGCACGTTCTCGAACGGCGCCTTCGTGATCTGCAGGATCGCGATGGAGGCCGCCGCGACGATGGTCGCGCCCCAGAGGACGACGGAGACCGACAGGCGCAGCATGTCGCGCGGGATGCGTCGGCCGAACGCCTCCATCGAGGGGGCGCCGCGCGCCTCGGCGACCGCCGCGAGGAACAGCACGGCGAGCGTCGTCACCTTGATGCCGCCCGCCGTCGACGCGGAGCCGCCGCCGATGAACATCAGCATGCTGCTGACGAGCTGGCTGGAGCCGTACAGGTCGTGCATGTCGACGGTCGCGAAGCCGCCGGATCTCGTCATCGCCGACATGAAGAACGACTGGAAGATCGTCGGCCCCGCGTCGAGGTGCCCGTAGGTCTTCGGGTTGGCGTGCTCGAGCAGGATGAACATCGCCGCGCCGGCGATGAACAGGATCACGGTCGTGGTGAGCGTGAGCTTGACGTGCACGCTCCACTTGCGCGGGCTGCGCCACGCCTTCGCGAGCGCGAAGATCACGGGGAAGCCGAGGCTGCCGAGGAACACCCCGACCATGAGCAGCGACTGCATCCAGTAGTCGTGCTCGAAGGGCGCGAGCCCGCCCGGGTTCGGCGAGAAGCCGGTGTTCGTGAACGCCATCGCCGAGTAGTACAGGCTGTACCAGATCGAGTGGCCGACGTCGTATCCCGCGGCGAGCATGCTCGGCATGAGGCCGATCGCGAGCGCCGCCTCGATGACGAGGGCGCTCACCGCGACGGTGAACAACAGCCCGCCGACCTCGCCGAGGCGGATCGCCTGGCGCTCCGCCACGGGGCCGACGTGCAGCCGCGAGGGGTTCGTGTCGCTCGCGGCCATGAGCTTCGCCCGCAGGCCCAGGCGCCGCGAGATGACGAAGCCGAGGGTCGTCGCGAGCGTCAGCACGCCGATGCCGCCGATGTTCACGCCGAGGTAGACGAGCCCGTGCCCGAACGGCGACCAGTAGGTCGCCATGTCCACGGTCGACAGACCCGTCACGCAGATGACCGAGACGGCGGTGAACAGCGCGTCGTGCAGCGGCGCGGAGGATGCCTCGCCGGCACGCGCGATCGGCAGCGAGAACAGCAGCGTGAAGACGAGGATCAGGGCCGCGAAGACGAGGATCGCGAACCGCGACGGCGAGTGCTTGACCAGGCCGTCGACGGCGTCGCGGACGACCCCGAGCCAGCTGCGGCTCCCGCGACCGGGGTTCCCGATCGTCGGCCGTGCGTGCATCGAGCCCCCTCCAGCCTTGCGTGACGCGTGTGTCATGGTACTCCCCGGCGCGAGTGGCTACCCTTGCACCATGGCGGACATCTTCGACGTGGTGGCGGACTCGACCCGGCGAGACATCCTCGCCGTGCTCCTCGAACGCGAGCAGAGCGAGCCGTCGTCCGGCGGCGAGATCAGCGTCTCGGAGATCGTCGCCGCCCTCGGCGTGAGCCAGCCGACCGTGTCGAAGCACCTGAAGGTGCTCCGCGAGGCGGGGCTCGTCGCCGTGCGCGAGGAGGGCCAGCACCGCTATTACCGGCTCGACCGGGAGCCGCTCGAGACGATCGAGGACTGGCTCATTCCGTTCACGGCATCCGATGCCGCCGCCGATGCCGCGACCCTCGCGAGCGCCGCGATCTCGCTGAACGACGACCAGCGCGCCTTCGCCTCGCGCCTCGGCGCCGCGTTCGCCGAGACCGCTCAGCGCGTCACGCAGGCGGTCAAGCGCAAGTAGCCCCGGTTCCCCGAGCTCGTCGAGGGGCCGAGCCTGTCGAGGGGCCGCTTCGACAAGCTCAGCGAACCAGGTGGTTCCCCGAGCTCGTCGAGGGGCCGCTTCGACAAGCTCAGCGAACCAGGTGGTTCCCCGAGCTCGTCGAGGGGCCGCTTCGACAAGCTCAGCGAACCAGCTCAGCGCAGCGGCTTGATCATCTCCAGCTCGAGGCCGCCGGGTGCCAGCTCGTACTGGCGGCTGCGGCCGGTGAGCGTGAAGCCGAGCTTCTCGTAGAACCGTCGGGCTCGCGCATTCGTCTCGTGCACCTCGAGCCGCAGGGTGTCGCCGAGCCCGAGCGCCCAGCGCTCCACCCCGTCGAGGAGCTCACGGGCGACCCCGTGCCCGTCGCCGCGGCGGTCGGGGGCGACGAAGACGCCGACGAGCATCGGTCCCGTCGCGGCATCCGGCACGTAGCCGCCCATCGTGCCGATCCAGCGCGCGCCCTCGACCGCGACGAGCGCGGTCTGCCCGTCCGTCTCGCCGCGGCGGGCGCGGAGCCGCCAGCCCGCCTCGTCGACGTCGAGCGCGTGCTCGAGCGTCTCGGCGTAGGCGATCGGTTCGTCGCGGAGCATCTCGAGGCGGAGGGCGCGCACCTCGCGCCAGTCGTCCTCGCGGGTGGAACGGACGGTGAACGGCGCGCCAGGCATCCTCCGACGCTACCCGAGGCCCGCGGTCGGGGCATGCGGATGGATCGGGTAGACTACTCCGAGGCTCTTTGGGCCCTCGGCTGCGGCACGCGCGGCCGACACGATCTTCAGTGAGGTTTCGATGGGTTCCGTCATCAAGAAGCGTCGCAAGCGCATGGCGAAGAAGAAGCACCGCAAGCTTCTTCGCAAGACGCGCCACCAGCGTCGCAACAAGAAGTAGTCGCTCCGACTACGGCTGAGCGTCAGGTCTGCGGGCCTGGCGCTTTTCGCTGTCTCCGGATGGTTCGCTGAGCCTGTTCCCGGATGGTTCGCTGAGCTTGTCGAAGCGCCCCTCGCCCCTCGACAAGCTCGGGGAACCAACGGACCCCTCGACAAGCTCGGGGAACCAACGGACCCCTCGACGGGCTCGGGGAACCAGGCCGCCGCGTAGGCTGAGGGGATGGCCCGAGACCTCCGCCTCACCCTCGTCGGCAAGCCCGGCTGCCACCTCTGCGACGACGCCCGCGAGGTCGTTCAGGCCGTGCGCGAGGAGCTCGCCGCCCTGCCCGACGGCCCGGTGATCGCCTTCGACGAGCAATCGATCCTCGACGACGATGCGCTCGCGCAGCGCTTCGCCGAGGAGATCCCCGTCGTGCTCATCGACGGCGAGGTGCACACCTACTGGCGGGTCGATCCGGTCCGCCTGAAGGCGGCGCTGCTCGGCTGAACCGGCAGTTCTCTTCTAGCCACGGGCCCGTTCTGCTGGCTAGGTTTGCCCCAGGAGGGCGGACGACCGCGTCCGCCCGGGATGATCCGGGGGGACATCGTGGCGCGTGAATTCCGTGGACGCATCGAGCTGGACGTGCGCGACTCGCAGGCGGACTGGGAGGCCTTCCTGCCGAGCAAGGCGCCCGAGGGCTCGCCGAACGTGCTCGTCGTGCTCTACGACGACACGGGGATGGCGGCCTGGTCGCCGTACGGCGGGCGGATCCAGATGCCGACGATGGAACGGCTCGCGAAGAACGGTCTGACGTACTCGCAGTGGCACACGACGGCGCTCTGCTCGCCCACGCGCTCCACGTTCCTCACCGGCCGCAACCACCACCTCAACGGCTTCGCGACGATCTCCGAGTCCTCGACCGGGTTCCCCGGCTACAACTCGCACATCCCGCCGTCGAACGCGACGATGGCGAACGTGCTGCGGGATGCCGGCTGGTCGACGTTCTGGGTCGGCAAGAACCACAACGTGCCGATCGACGAGTGGACCGCGGGCGCCTCGAAGAAGAACTGGCCGCTCGCCCAGGGCTACGACCGCTTCTACGGCTTCATCGGCGGCGAGACGAACAACTGGTACCCCTCGCTCGCCGAGGACAACCGCTACATCGACCAGCCCTACCTGCCCGAGGACGGCTACCACCTCTCGAAAGACCTCGCCGACCAGGCGCTGAAGATGATCCGCGACGTCAAGCAGACCGAGCCCGACAAACCCTGGTACCTCTGGTTCTGCCCCGGCGCGAACCACGCGCCGCACCACGCGCCCGAGGAGTACATCGCCAAATACCAGGGCAAGTTCGACGACGGCTACGAGGCCTACCGCGAGTGGGTCCTGCCGCGCATGATCGAGCGCGGCATCCTGCCCGAGGGCACCGCCCTCACCGAGCTGAACCCCATGCCCGACGGCACCTTCACCCCGGCGGACGCGGTGCGGCCGTGGGCCGAGCTCGACGCCGAGGAGCGCGCCCTGTTCAGCCGGATGGCCGAGGTCTACGCCGGCTTCAGCGAGTACACCGACGCGCAGGTCGGCCGCATCATCGACTACCTGGAGGAGTCGGGCCAGCTCGACAACACGTTCGTCATCTACTGCGCCGACAACGGCGCCTCGGGCGAGGGCAGCCCGAACGGCTCGGTCAACGAGGGCAAGGTGTTCGGCGGCTACCCCGACGATCTGCAGCAGAACCTCGCGATGGTCGACGAGCTCGGCAGCCCCAACACCTACGGCCACTACCCGACCGGCTGGGCGGCGGCCTTCTCCACGCCCTACAAGATGTTCAAGCGCTACACCTACCAGGGCGGAGTCGCCGACCCGCTCGTGATCTCGTGGCCGAAGGGCATCGCCGCGCGCGGCGAAGTGCGCCACCAGTACCACCACTCCACCGACATCGTTCCGACGATCCTCGAGGCCTGCGGCGTCACGTTCCCCGACACGTACAACGGCGTCGAGCAGACGCCGTTGTCCGGAGTGTCCATGGTGCCCTCCTTCGACGCGGCGCCCGACGCCCCCTCGAACAAGCAGACGCAGTACTACGAGATGTTCGGCCAGCGCGGCATCTGGCACCAGGGTTGGAAGGCGGTCACCGTGCACGGGCCGGTGAGCGGCAAGGGCAACTTCGACGACGACGTGTGGGAGCTGTACCACACCGAGGTCGACCGCTCCGAGTCGCACGACCTCGCGGCGGAGCACCCCGAGAAGCTCGAGGAGCTGAAGGCGCTCTGGATGGCCGAGGCGAAGCAGAACAACGTGCTGCCGCTGAACGATCTGCAGGTGCTCGGCAACCCGAAGGACTTCGACACCTTCATGCACATGGAGTACCACCAGCCCGCGCCGCCATCGGGCCGCTACGTGTACTACCCGGGCACGAGCGAGGTGCCCGAGCGCAGCGCGGCGAACGTGCACGGCGTCTCGTACAAGATCGCCGCCGAGGTGGAGTTCACCCCCGAGACCGAGGGCGTGATCTTCGCCCACGGCTCCCGCTTCGGCGGGCACGCGCTCGTCGTGAAGGACGGCCAGGTGCACTACGTCTACAACTTCCTCGGCATCCCGCCGGAGGACCGGGTCTCGGCGCCCGCACCCACCTCGGGCAGACACATCATCGGTGTGGAGTTCGTGAAGGAGGGCATGGGCGAATACCGCGAGGGGGTCGGCCCGGTGAGGCTCTACCTCGACGACCAGCAGGTCGGCGAGCAGCGGATCCGCACCGTGCTCGGGCACTTCTCGCTCTGCGGCGAGGGCCTCACGATCGGCCGGGACAGCGCCGACCCGGTCTCGTCGTTGTACGGCTACGGCTTCGACTTCACTGGCGGCGAGATCGCGCAGGTGGTCTTCGACATCGCCGACGACGCCTACCTCGACCTCGAGGCGCATCTCGCCGCGGCCTACGCACGGGACTGAGCGGATGCCGGAGCGCCTGCCCTCGTGGGCCGACACCCCGACCCGTGACGCCATCCTCGCGTTCATCGACCGCGTCGCGCACGGCCCGGACGCCGTGCCCGAGGCCGAGCGCGTCGCGGTCTTCGACAACGACGGCACCCTGTGGACCGAGAAGCCCATGCCGACGCAGCTGCACTACATCGTGGAGCAGTGGAAGCGGCAGGCCGAAGCCGATCCGTCGCTCGCCGAGCGTCAGCCGTACCGGGCCGCCGTGACGGGCGACTACGGCTGGCTCGGCGGCGCCGTCGAACGGCACTACCAGGGCGACGACACCGATCTGAAGATCCTGATCGGTGCCGTCGTCGGCGTCACCGCCGGCATGAGCGTCGAGGACTACGCCGCCTCGGTGTCGCGCTTCTACGAGGAGGCGAAGCACCTCACCCTCGGCACCCCGTACGCCGATGCCGTCTACGCCCCGATGATCGAGTTGCTCCGCGAGCTCGAGGCGAACGGCTTCACCGTGTACCTGGTGTCGGGGGGCGAGCGGGACTTCATGCGCCCGATGACCGAGCGGTACTACGGCATCCCGCCGGAGCGCGTCGTCGGCTCCGCGCTCGGACTGAGTTTCGACGCCGAGACCGGCGACGTCCGGTACACCGCAGGCCTCGACTTCTTCGACGACGGCCCCGAGAAGCCCGTTCGGATCTGGAGCCGGATCGGCCGGCGCCCGCTCTTCGCCGGCGGCAACTCGAACGGCGACCTCCCGATGCTCGCGTACGCGCGGGCGGGCGGCGGGTTCGCGATCCTCGTGCACCACGACGACGACGCCGGCCGCGGCGACCAGCCGTACGACACGGGCGCCGAGCGCGCGCTCGCCGAGGCATCCGATCGCGGGATCACCGTGGTGAGCGTGAAGCGCGACTGGTCGCGCATCTTCCCGGAGGGCTGAGCGGATGGCCCGCGCCGCCGTCGCCCGCCGCGGGCGCCTCCTGCTGCCGACGCTGGAGGGGTACCGGGCCGCCTCGATCCCGCGGGATCTGCTGGCCGGGCTGACGGCCGGTGCGGTCGTCGTGCCGCAGGCGATGGCGTACGCCACCATCGCGAACCTGCCCGTGCAGCTCGGGCTCTACACCTGCATGGTGCCGATGTTCGTCTACGCCATGCTCGGCGGCTCCCGGGCGATGAGCGTGTCGACGACGTCGACGATCGCGACGCTCACGGCGACGACCCTCGTGAGTGCCGGGGTCGCCGCCGGCTCCGACGACCCGGTGCCCGACCTCATGGCGCTGACGCTGCTGGTCGGCGTCCTGCTGCTGCTCGCCCGGCTGCTGAAGGCGGGGTCCGCCGTCGAGTACATCTCGAAGGCGACCATCATCGGGGTGCAGGTCGGCGTCGGCGCGACGGTCGCGGTCGGCCAGCTGCCGAAGCTGCTCGGCGAGGACGCGGAGTTCACCGGGCACGGCTTCCTCCGCTCGATCGCCGCCGCCGTCGAGGCGCTGCCGGGCGCGAACCTGCCGACCGTGCTGCTGTCGGCGGGCTCGATCCTCGTGCTGTTCCTGCTCAAGCGCTTCGCGAAGCGGGTGCCAGGGCCGCTCGTGGTCGTGGTGGTCGGCATCCTGCTCGTCTGGCTCGCCGGCATCGACGGGCTCGGGGTCGAGCTCATCGCGGCGGTGCCGCAGGGCTTCCCGCCGTTCGAACTGCCCTCCTTCGCACACTTCGGCGGCATGCTGCCGGGCGCGCTCGCGATCGCCGTGATGGCGTTCCTCGAGTCCGCGGCGGTGGCGCGCGGCATCCGCAAGCCCGGCGAGCCGCAGATCGACAGCAACCGGGAGCTGTTCGCGACCGGCGCGGCGAACACCCTCGGCGCCTTCTTCCAGACGCTGCCGGCCGCGGGCGGCTTCTCGCAGAGCGCCGTGAACCAGGGGGCGGGGGCGCGCTCGCAGCTCGCCTCGCTGACGACGGTCGCGCTCGCGGTGCTCGTCGCCCTGTTCCTCGGACCGGTGCTGAGCCTCCTGCCGCAGGCGACGCTCGCCTCGCTCGTCTTCGTCGCCGTGATCGGGCTCGTCGAGATCGGCGCGATCGTCGAGCTCTGGCGCACGAGCCGGAACGACTTCTGGATCGCGACGCTCACCGCGGTCGTCGGGCTCACCACCGGGCTGCTCTACGCCGTGCTCGTCGGCCTCGTCGCGACCTTCGTCGTGATCCTCCGGGAGCTCAGCCGGGTGCGCATCGAGGCGGGGGAGCCGTGGGGCGGGGTGCTGCCGGTGCGGCTCCTCGGCGGCATGTTCACCGCCAACGCGCTCGCCTACGAGCAGGCGGTGCTCGCCCGGGCGGGCGAGGCCGTGTCGGGGGAGCACCCGATCCGGGCGGTGGCGCTCGAGCTCACGCGGCTCGAGACGACCTCGATCACCGTGCTCGACATGCTCGCCGACCTCGACCGCGAGCTCGGCGGCATGGGCGTCGAGCTGCGGCTCGCCGCGGTGCCCGAGTCCGGGGCGGCGATGGCCAGGCGCGGTGCGTGGTTCGCGGGGATGGAGCGCGCGGGGCGGGTCTACCCGACGCTCGAGGCGGCGACGGCGGGGTAGCCGACCCGATGCGCGCGCCGGCGGCTCGGCGAACGCCGCTCGGCTGCCGCCGCTCAGCGGGCGCCGTCGTTCAGCGGGCGCCGTCGTTCAGCGGGCGCAGCGGAAGCCGATGTGCGTCGTCGCCGAGTCGTCGGCCTGCGGGGAGCGGGCCGACGGCCGGTAGCGCAGGCAGTAGTCGGGCGAGCAGAGGTGCGAGCCGCCCTTCAGCACCCGGCGCGGGATGCGCGAGCCGGGCTCGGCGGACGCCGCGGCGAGCAGGTTCGGCCGGGCGCCGGCGTCGACGGCGGCATCGGCCGCACCGGGCACGACGTGCCGCTCGGTGTAGTAGTCGCTCGTCCACTCCCAGACGTTGCCGGTCACGTCGAAGAGGCCGTAGCCATTCGCCGGGAACGTCATCACCGGGCTCGTGCCCACCCAGCCGGCCGCGCCGGTGTTGCGGTAGGGGAAGGAACCCTGCCAGCGGTTCACCATCAACCGACCGTCGGGATGCTCCGCATCGCGCGGGAACTCCTCGTCGCCCCAGGCGAAGCGGGCGCCGTCGAGGCCGCCGCGCGCGGCGAACTCGAACTCGGCCTCGGTGGGCAGGCGCTTGCCGGCCCAGGCCGCGTAGGCCGAGGCATCCTCGAAGGAGACCTGGACGACCGGATGCGTCGGCCGCTCGACGAGGGCGTCGAAGCCCGGCTCGCCCTCGGGAGCCGCGCCGAAGGGATGCCGCCAGCTCGCGCCGGGGCCCCAGCGCCACCACTGCCGCCAGTCCCGGAGGTCGACCGGGCCGGCCGTGGGGGTGAAGACGAGTCCGCCGGGCACGAGCTCGGCCGGGTCGGCGCCGGGGAAGTCGGCAGGGTCGAGCGGACGCTCGGCGACCGTCACGTAGCCCGTGTCCTCGACGAACGCGGCGAACTGCTCGGTCGTGACCGGGTGCAGGTCGAGCTCGAAGCCGTCGACGGTGCGCTCGTGCACGGGTGACTCGTCGGCGTAGAACTCGTTCGAGCCCATGCGGAACGTGCCGCCCTCGATCCGGAGCATGGGCGTGGTGGCGACCGTCATGCTCCGAGCCTACGGCCGGCGCGGGCCATCCGCTCCCGGCCGGCCCCTCGACCGGCAAGCGGTCAGTATTTGCGGGTGCGCGGCGATCGGCACCCGCAAATACTGACCGCTTGCGGAGCGCGGAGCGCGAAGGGCCGGCGCCTAGGGCAGCAGGCGGGTCGGGCCGCGGAAGAGGTACGTCGTCTCGCGGATGGACGACTCGCCCAGCATCAGCATCAGCACGCGCGCGAGGCCCATGCCGAAGCCGCCGTGCGGCGGCACGCCGTAGCGGAAGAAGTCGAGGTAGAAGGAGAGCTCCTCGGGCTCGAGCCCCTTCTCGCGCGCCTGGGCCTCGAGCACCTCGACGCGGTGCTCGCGCTGCGCGCCGGTCGAGATCTCGACGCCGTTGAAGATCAGGTCGTACGAGTTCGTGAGCGACGGGTCGCCCTCGTGACGCATGTGGTAGAACGGCCGGATGCTCGACGCGTAGTCGGTGAGGAACACGAACTCGTGGCCGTACGTCTCGCGCACATACTGCGAGATGCGGCGCTCGCCCTCGGGGTCCATGTCGTCGTCGGCGCGGGGGATGACGTAGCCCTGCTCGGCGACGATGCGCTTCGCCTCGGCGAGCGGGATGCGCGGGAACGGGCGCTGCGGCACCGTCACCTCGACGTCGAAGAGCTCGCGGATCTCGTCGCCGTGCGTGTCGGCGACCGCCTGGAAGCCCGCGACGAGGAGTTCCTCGTGGAGCGCCATGACGTCCTCGTGCGAGTCGATCCAGCTGAACTCGGTGTCGATCGAGGTGAACTCGGTCGCGTGCCGGGAGGTGAAGGAGGGGTCGGCGCGGAACGCCGGCCCGACCTCGAAGATGCCGCCGAAGCCGGCCGACTGGGCCATCTGCTTGAAGAACTGCGGGCTCTGCGCGAGGTACGCGACGGTCTCGAAGTACTCGAGCTGGAACAGCTCGGCGCGCGACTCGGACGCGCTCGCCATGAGCTTCGGGGTCTGGATCTCGATGAATCCCTTCTCGACCCAGACGGTGCGCAGCGCGTGCAGGAAGGTGGTCTGCACCCGGAAGATGAGGCTCTGCTTCGGCTGGCGCAGGTCGAGGAAGCGCCAGTCGAGCCGCTTGTCGAGCGAGGAGTCGGCGGCGATGGGCGTCTCGAGCGCCTCGCTCACGACCTCGAGCGAGCCGATCTTCACCTCGAGCCCGCCGAGCTTCACGCGCTCGTCGTGCTTCAGCTCGCCCGTGACGCGCACGAAGGTGCCGTGCGAGAGGGCCGAGATGGACTCGGTCAGCGCGAGCGCGGCGGCGGAGCCGGGGCCCTCGGCGGGCGCCTCGCTCGGCTCCTGGGCCCCTGAGTCCGTCGAAGGGCGCGTCGCCGGGTTCACGAGCTGAGCGGCGCCCGACTCGTCGCGCAGGATGATGAACTGCACCTTCTTCTGATCGCGGACGGTCTCCACCCATCCGGCGACGGTCACGGGGCCGTCGGGAAGCGCGGCCAGGTCCTGGATGAGGGTGCGGTGAGTCACCGCACTATCCTACCGGCGTGCCGCCGAAGGCGGAGTCTCGGCGGATTCAAAGGGAGCGCCAACCTAGACTTGGACCCGTGCCGGCCGAGCAGATCCATCTCGTGCGCCATGGCGAGGTGTCGAACCCCCAGGGCGTGCTCTACGGTCGGCTGCCGGGCTACGGGCTCTCGGATCTCGGCCTCCGCATGGCCGAGGCGGCCGCGGCCGACCTCGTCTCCCGCCGGCGCCCGGTCAGCGCGATCGTCGTCTCGCCGCTCCAGCGCACCCGCGAGTCCGCCGCGCCGATCGCGGCGGCCTTCGAGCTCGAGCCGATCATCGACGAGCGGGTCATCGAGCCGACGAACCGATTCGAGGGCACGCGCATGCGCGGCCCCGGCGGCTCGCTCCGCCGGCCCGCGAACTGGCCGGCGCTGATGAACCCGTGGCGCCCCGGCTGGGGCGAGCCGTACCGCGCCGTCGTGGCACGGATGGTGGCGGCGATCGTGGATGCCTCGGCCTCGGTCGACGGCGGCGACGTGGTCGTCGTGAGCCACCAGATGCCGATCTGGATGACCCACCTGCACCTCGCCGGGCAGCCGCTCGCGCACGACCCGAGGCGGCGCCGCTGCGCGCTGTCGAGCATCACGACGCTCGAGCCCTCCTCGTCGGCGGCGCGCGGCCTCGTCGAGATCGGGTACCGGGACCCGGCCGCCGCCCTCGCGGCCGGCGCGAGCGATGTAGGAGCAGTCTGATGAAGAAGCTGGTGGCCGCCGCAGCCCTCGCGGCGGCCTCGATCGTGGTGCTGGCCGGCTGCACGAGCGACCCCCTCGCCGAGCAGTACCGCGAGGGCAGCGGCAAGAACTACATCGCCGGCGACGGCACCATCTCCGAGTTCGACGAGGCCTCGCGCGGCGAGCCGGTGTCGTTCTCCGGCACCACCGTCGACGGCGGCAGCTTCGACTCCGCGGATTCCGTCGGCGACGTGACCGTCGTGAACTTCTGGTACGCGGGCTGCGCGCCCTGCCGCGTCGAGGCGCCCATCCTGCAGGACGTCTTCGAGGAGTACGACTCCGGCGAGGGCGAGGTGACCTTCGTCGGCGTGAACGTGCGCGACCAGGCGGGCACCGCGAACTCCTTCGAGCAGGACTACGGCGTGCACTACCCCTCCATCCTCGACGTCGACTCCGGCGACGCGCAGCTCGCCTTCGCGGGCGACGTGCCCCCGGCCGCCGTCCCGACGACGCTCGTGCTCGACCGCGAGGGCCGCGTCGCGGCACGCGTGCTCGGCCAGCTGCAGGACGCTTCGATCCTGCGCGGCCTCGTCGACAAGCTCCTCGAGGAGCAGTGACGCACGTGGCCGATCCCGGAGGCCGGCGATGACGCCCGGCGAGCTCGTCTTCAGCGGGCAGCTGCTCGTGGCGATCCCGATCGCGATGGCCGCCGGCATCATCTCCTTCCTCTCGCCGTGCGTGCTGCCGCTCGTTCCGGGCTACCTCGGCTACCTCGGCGGCTTCACCGACGCCTCCGCCGATGCCGCCGCCGAACGGCGCAACCGTCGGCGACTGCTGCTCGGCGTGCTGCTCTTCATCGCCGGCTTCACCGTGGTGTTCCTCGTCTACACCTCGCTCGCCGGGGCGGCGGGTGCGTGGCTGCGGGCCTGGCAGGACCCGATCACCCGGGTGCTCGGCGTCGTCATGATCGTGATGGGGCTCGTCTTCGTCGGCCAGTTCACCTTCCTGCAGCGGCAGCTGAAGCCGAGCTGGCGGCCGGCCACCGGCCTCGCCGGGGCGCCGCTGCTCGGCGTCGTGTTCGGCATCGGCTGGACGCCGTGCATCGGCCCGGCGCTCGCGGCCGTGCTGAGCCTCAGCCTGAACGCGGAGTCGGCGTGGCGCGGGGCGCTGCTCGGCCTCGCCTACTGCGTGGGCCTCGGCATCCCGTTCCTCCTCGTCGCGTTCGGCTTCGGCTGGGCGACCGGGGCGCTGGCGTTCCTGCGCCGGCACATCCGCACCATCAACCTCATCGGCGGCGGCCTGCTCATCCTGATCGGCGTGATCATGGTGTCGGGGCTCTGGACGGCGTGGATGAGCGATCTGCAAGGGGTGATGAGTGGTATCGACCTCGTCCTCTGACCGCGACGGCGGCGTCGACCCGCTGCGGCCGGCCGACCACGTCGACTCGCCCGAGCCCGCACCGGGCGACGGCCCCGGCGTGGCCCAGCCGAAGCTCGGCTTCGTCGGCTGGCTGCGCTTCGGCTGGCGCCAGCTCACGAGCATGCGCACGGCCATCCTGCTGCTCCTGCTGCTCGCGATCGCGGCCGTGCCCGGCTCGCTCGTGCCGCAGCGCTCGAGCGACCCGAACGGCGTCACGCAGTACTTCACCGACCACCCGGACACGGCGCCGGTGCTGGACTCGTTCCAGATGTTCGACGTCTACACCTCAGCGTGGTTCTCGGCGGTGTACCTGCTGCTGTTCGTCTCGCTGATCGGCTGCATCATCCCGCGCACCAAGCACCACTTCGAGGCGATGCGGGCGCGCCCGCCGCGCACGCCGGTGCGACTCGGCCGGCTCGCCGGCTACACGACGCGCCCGCTCCCGGACGGGGTGGATGCCGAGACCGCCGTCGCCGAGGCGACGAAGCTCTTGAAGCAGGCGCGCTACCGGGTCGAGCGCTACGAACTGCGAGGGGAGCCGAGCGTCTCGGCCGAGCGCGGCTACCTGCGCGAGACCGGCAACCTCGTGTTCCACACCGCGATGCTCGGCATCCTGGTCGCGGTCGGCGTCGGTGGCGGCTTCGGCTTCGCGGGCCAGCGCGTCATCGTCGAGGGGCAGTCCTTCGTGAACACCCTCGCCGCCTTCGACTCCTTCAATCCGGGCCGCTTCTTCGACCCGAGCTCGCTCGCGCCGTACAAGCTCTCGCTGCGCGAGCTCGACGCGGTCTACGAGACGCAGAACCAGGACGCGCTCGGCCAGCCGATCGACTTCACGGCGCACGTGACGATCACCGACCAGGGCGGCCCGGCGGAGGACGGCCAGGTCAAGGTCAACGAGCCGCTGCGAACGCACGGCACCGACGTCTTCCTCCTCGGCAACGGGTACGCACCGCACATCGTCGTCCGCGACTCCGAGGGAGAGATCGTGTTCGACGACGCGGTGCCGTTCCTGCCGCAGGACGCGAACCTCACCTCGATCGGCGTCGTGAAGGTGCCCGACGGGCTCGACGAGCAGCTCGGCATGGTCGGCTTCTTCTACCCCACGCAGGACGTGCTCGGCACCGGCGCGTACGCCTCGACCTACCCCGACCTCGTGCTGCCGGTGCTCACGCTGAACGTCTACGAGGGCGACCTCGGGATCAACAGCGGCACCCCGACCTCGGTGTACACGCTCGACCCCTCCGGCATGGATCAGCTCACCGGCGGCGAGACGGGCGTCGACTCGATCGAGCTGAAGCCGGGCGAGGTGACCGAGCTGCCCGGCGGCCGCGGCACCGTCGAGTTCGTCGACGACAGCCCCGATGCGCCCGCGGCGGTGCCCGCCGGGAGCGCCGCCGACCGCGACTACGCGCAGTCGGTGAAGCGCTTCGCCTCCTTCGACATCCACCACGACCCGACCCAGGTCTGGGTGCTGGTGTTCGCCATCCTGATCCTCGCGGGCCTGCTCGCCTCGCTCTTCGTGCCGCGCCGCCGCATGTGGGTGAAGGTGGCGACCCGGCGCGACGGCAGCCGGGTGCTCGAGTTCGCGGGCCTCGCCCGCGGCGAGGACCCCGGGCTCGAACAGGCGGTCTCCGCCCTCGCCGACAAGCTCGCCGGACCCGCGGCCGAATCAGAGCCCACCCACGACACCGCGAAGCCCACGACGTAAGGTAGATCCGTGCCCAGCCTCGATGAAATCTCAGTGCTCAGCGTGTACTCGGCCATGGCCGTGTACGCCATCGCCTTCATCGCCTTCTCGATCGACCTCGCGAAGCGCGGGGCTGCCGCGGCCAAGGCCGCCGACGAACTCCGGCTGGCCCAGGACGGCGGGGAGCTGCCCGCCGCCGAGCGCGAGCGCGTCGGCGTGCTGCAGGCCGCCGCGACGGCGAAGGGCTCGGTGAGCGCCGACGCGGGCACCGGCGGCACCGGTGCCGGCGAGGCCTCCGGTCGCGGTTCGCGCTGGCGCAGCGCGACCGCCGACGGCGCGAGCGTCGCCTACGGGCGCTCGCCCGCGCTGCGGGTCGGCGTCGCGATGACCGTGCTCGCGTGGCTGCTGCACCTCACGGCGACCCTGCTGCGCGGCTTCGCGGCCGGCCGTGTGCCGTGGGCCAACATGTACGAGTTCGCCCTCACCGGCACGCTCATCATCACGACGGTGTTCCTCGTCGTGCTCGTCGTTGCCAAGCACGATCTGCGCTTCCTCGGCACCTTCGTCACCGGGCTCGTGCTCGTGCTGCTCGGCGTCGCCACGGTGAACTTCTACGTCTCGGTCGTGCCGCTGCCGCCGGCGTTGCAGTCGGCCTGGCTCGTCATCCACGTGTTCGTGGCGACCGCCTCCGTCGGCTTCTTCGCGCTCAGCTTCGCGCTCTCGGTGGTGCAGCTCATGCAGTCCCGCCGGGAGTCGCTCGTCGCCTCGGCGAAGGCCGTGAAGAAGTCGTTCCTCGCGACGCTGCCCGACTCGACAACGCTCGAGAACCTGGCGTACCGGGTCACCATCGTCGGCTTCATCCTGTGGACGTTCACCCTCATGGCCGGGTCGATCTGGGCCGAAGCCGCGTGGGGCCGCTACTGGGGCTGGGACACCAAGGAGGTGTGGACCTTCATCATCTGGGTGGTCTACGCCGGCTACATCCACGCCCGGGCGACGCGCGGCTGGCGCGGCTCCCGCTCGGCGTGGCTGGCGATCATCGGCTTCTCCACGGTGCTGTTCAACTTCACCGTCGTGAACCTGTTCTTCAAGGGCCTGCACGCCTACTCCGGCCTCTGAGCCGCGGCGCCGCGCGTCCTCGCACCTCGAGGGGGTCGCTTTCCGACATCCCGCCTGCCGTTCCGGCGTGCGGATGTCGGAAATCGACCCCCTCGGCGGTGCTCAGCCGGGATCAGTCGCGCGGCAGGCGGGCGAAGGCGGTCCGCACGGTCCCGGCGATGAGCGCGGCGACCGCGACGAGCCCGAGTGCGAGCCACGGCAGCGAGCCGATGCCGAGCGTGTCGAGCGCGAGCCCGCCGAGCAGGGCGCCGATGGCGATCGAGCCGTTCCAGGACGCGACGACCATCGACTGGGCGACGTCGGCGGCCTCGCCGGCGATCCGGGCGGGCGCGGCCTGCAGCAGCGTGGGCGCGCCGCCGTAGGCGAGTCCCCAGAGCGCGATCGCGATGAGCACGACGACGGGCTGCGCCGCGGCGAGCCCGATCGCGACCATGGCGACGCCGAGCGCGGCCGAGGAGATCAGCACCATCGCGCGAAGGTGCCGGTCGACGAGGGCGCCAGCGGTCAGCACGCCCGCGACCGCGAAGCCGCCGAAGAGCAGCAGGGCGAGATCGAGGTGCGCGGCGACGCCGGAGGCGACCGTGAGCGGGGCGATGTACGTATATGCCACGTTGTGTGCGAGCACGAACGCGGCGGTCGTCGCGAGCACGGCGGCGAGGCCGGGCAGACGCAGCACCTGCCGGAGCCCGGGGCGCTCGGCCGCGCGTTCGCCGCGGAAGGCGGGCAGCGCGAGGAGGGCCCAGATCGCGAGGCCGGCGGCGAGGGCCGCCATCAGCGCGAAGGCGGCCCGCCAGCCGAGCGCCGTGCCGAGGCTCGTCGCGATCGGCAGCCCGAAGGCGAAGGCGAGCGGCGTGCCGACCATCGCGACGGACAGCGCCCGGCCGGAGTGGGCGGGCGGCACCATGCGCATCGCGTAGCCCGCGGCCATCGCCCAGAGCAGGCCGGCGAGCATGCCGCCGACGACGCGGGCGACGAGGATCGTGAGGTAGTCGCCGGCGAGCGCGGTCACCGCGTTCACGAGCACGAAGCCCGCGACGAGGGCGAGCAGCAGCGGCTTGCGCGGGATGCCCCGGGTCAGCGCCGTGAGCGGGATGGCGGTGACCGCGGTGGTCAGCGCGTACACCGCGACGAGGGAGCCGATCTGTGATTCGGAGACGCCGAGCTCGGCGCTCATGAGCGGCAGCAGGCCGGCCGGCATGATCTCGGTCACGACGCCGGTGAAGACGATCGCGGCGAGGGCGAGCAGCCCGTTGTAGGGCAGACGACGGCCGGAGCGGGCGGATGCCTCGGCCGTCCGCCGCGGCTCGACGGCGGGCGTGGAATCGGTGATCGGAGCGGTCATGTCGCAAGTCTGAAACCTTGACACTAGTGTGAAGGTCAAGCCGGATGAACGGAGGGCGTCATGCGCATCGGCGAACTCGCGGAGCGCACCGGGGTGTCGACCCGGCTGCTCCGCTACTACGAGGAGCAGGGGCTCGTCTCCTCGAGCCGCGAATCGAACGGCTACCGCGACTACCCGGAGCCCGCCGTCGAGCGGGTGAACCAGGTGCGCGGGCTCATCGAGGCGGGCATCCCGACCGCCGTCATCCTCGACATGCTGCCCTGCCTCGCGAGCACCTCCGTGGTCGAAGCCCCGGTCATCGCGCAGGAGCTCGCCGAGACGCTCGCCGAGCGGCGCGCGCAGCTCGAGCAGCGCATCGGCTGCCTCGCGCGGAACCGCGACGCGATCAGCGCCTATCTCGACCGCGCGACGATCACCCGCTGAGCAGCGCGGCGCAGCGTTCGAGCCGGGCGAGCCACCAGCCGGTGCGCTCCGCGTCGGCCGCGTAGCGGTCGAGCAGCACGGGGTCCGGCACGACCCGTCGCACCGGGACGGCGCCGTCCTCGGGGAACAACGGCTCCGCCGTGACATCCGCCGCCAGGAGCGAGGCGGTGCCGAGCCCGCAGTCGAACGGGAGCTCCGGAACCGCTGCGGCGAGGTGCGCGCCCATCGCGAGCCCGACGCTCGTGTCGAGCGCGCTCGACACGTTCACCGGCAGGCCGGCGCGCTCGACGATCTCGAGCGCGCGGCGGATGCCGCCGAGCGGCGCCGCCTTGACGACGAGGAGGTCCGCAGCGCCCGCCTCGGCGACGGCGAGCGGATCGGCCGCCCGGCGCACGCTCTCGTCGGCGGCGACCGGGATATCCAGGTAGGCGGTGCGCTCGCGGATCTCGGCGAGCTCCTCGACCGTCGCGCACGGCTGCTCGAGGTACTCGAGGTCGTACTCGGCGAGGGCGTGCACGGCCCGTTCGGCCTCGTCGACCGTCCAGCCGCCGTTCGCGTCGAGCCGCACCCGCCCCTCGGGGCCCAGCGCCCGGCGCACGGCCGCGACCCGCGCGACGTCCTGCGCGAGGGTCTGATCGGCCGCCGCGACCTTCACCTTCGCCGTGCGGCAGCCCGGGAAGCGGGCGAGCACGGCGGGCACGCTGTCGGGGTCGACGGCGGGCACCGTCGCGTTCACCGGGATCCGGTCGCGCAGCGGGGCGGGCGGCGCCGTCCAGCCGAAGTCGATCGCGGCGGCGAGCCAGACCGCGGCCTCCTCGTCCTCGTACTCGGCGAAGGGGCTGAACTCGGTCCAGCCCTCCGGGCCCTCGAGGAGCAGCGCCTCGCGCACGTCGATGCCGCGGAAGCGGGTCACGAGCGGCAGGGCGACGACGCGGGCGGTGGCGAGGAGCTCATGCAGCGACGGCTGGACCATGCGCCCAGTCTCGCGCACCCCGGCGCGGCCCGCAGCGGGAATAGGCTGGAGGGCATGAGCGCCGAGGTGTCCGAGCTGTTCGATCCGAGCGAGTGGGTGGATGCCGCGCCCGCCCTCGCGGGGCCCGAGGGCTTCACCGACCTCACGTATCACCACTCGAAGGACGGGCGCATCGCCCGGGTCGCCTTCGACCGCCCCGAGGTGCGCAACGCCTTCCGGCCGCACACCGTCGACGAGCTGTACCGCGCCCTCGAGGACGCCCGCACGAACCCGCGCATCGGCGTCGTGCTGCTCACCGGCAACGGGCCGAGCGCGAAGGACGGCGGCTGGGCGTTCTGCTCCGGCGGCGACCAGCGCATCCGCGGCCGCGACGGCTACAAGTACTCCGACGCCGAGACCGCGATCGTCGACGGCGCGGGCGGCACCGCCGATCCGCACGGGCACGCGGCCGTCGGGCGCCTGCACATCCTCGAGGTGCAGCGCCTCATCCGCTTCATGCCGAAGGTCGTCATCGCGGTCGTCCCGGGGTGGGCGGCCGGCGGCGGGCACTCCCTGCACGTCGTCTGCGACCTCACGATCGCGAGCCGCGAGCACGGCCGCTTCAAGCAGACGGACGCCGACGTCGGCTCGTTCGACGCGGGCTACGGCTCCGCCTACTTCGCCCGGCAGATCGGGCAGAAGTTCGCGCGCGAGGTGTTCTTCCTCGCCGAGGAGTACTCGGCCGAGCGGGCGTACGAGATGGGCGCCGTGAACCGGGTCGTGCCTCACGCCGAGCTCGAGCGCGAGGCGATCGCCATGGCGCGCACGATCCTCACCAAGTCGCCGACGGCGATCCGCATGCTGAAGTTCGCCTTCAACGCCGTCGACGACGGCATGGTCGGCCAGCAGGTCTTCGCGGGCGAGGCGACGCGGCTCGCCTACGGCACCGACGAGGCCGTCGAGGGCCGTGACGCCTTCCTCGAGAAGCGCGCACCCGACTGGGGGCCGTACCCGTGGCACTTCTGAGCCGCCGCGCGGCGGAGCCGGCGCCGTGAAACCGCTTCATCGGGTTCCGTCGGGCGAGCTGCCGCGGCTGCGATCCGCGCTCGCCGCGGCGCTCGACGGCGGTCCGGCGGTCTGGCCGGTGGCGGATGCCGACGCGGTCGGTGCGGCCGGTGCGCCCGACGAGGCATCCGCCGTCGATCCCGTGCTCCGGGAGGTCGCGGACGAGGTCGCCCTCGTCGTGGAGACGAGCGGCTCGACCGCCGCGCCGAAGCGGGTCGCCCTCAGTGCCGCTGCGCTCGTGGCCAGCGCCGAGGCGACGCACGACGCCCTCGGCGGCCAGGGCCAGTGGCTGCTCGCGCTGCCCGGGCACTACATCGCGGGCGCGCAGGTGCTCGTCCGTTCGTCCCTCGCCGGGCTCGACCCCGTGACCGTGCCCGACGGGCCGTTCACCGCGCCGGGCTTCGCGGCCGCCGCCGCGACCATGCTGCCCGAGGTGCCGCACTACGCCTCGCTCGTGCCCGTGCAACTCGCCCGCCTCGTCGAGGGCGCCGACCGCGACCCCTTCGTCGCCGCGGCGCTGCGCTCCTTCGACGCCGTGCTCGTCGGCGGCCAGGCGCTCGGCGCCGAGCTCGCCGAACGGGCCGAGGCGCTCGGCGCGAGGATCGTGCGCACCTACGGCTCCAGCGAGACGGCCGGCGGATGCGTCTACGACGGCCGGCCGCTCGACGGGGTCCGCCTGCGCGTCGTCGACGGCGAGGTGCAGCTCGGCGGCCCAACGCTCGCCCGCGGCTACCTCGGCGACCCGGAGCGCACCGCCCGAGCCTTCCTCGCCGAGCGGGGCGAGCGCTGGTACCGCACCGGCGACCTCGGTGAGCTGACGGCCGAGGGGCGACTGCGCATCCGCGGTCGCGCCGACGACGTCATCGTCTCCGGCGGCGTGAAGGTCGCGCTCGGCGAGGTCGAGCGCGCGGTGCGGGGGCTGCCCGGCTTCGCCGAGGCCGTCGTCGTCGCCGTGGCCGACGCCGAGTGGGGGGAGCGGCCGGGCGTGGCCGTCGAGGCGGCCGCGTTCGCGGGGCTCGGCGACGACGCCGTGCAGTGGCAGCTCGCCGCGCTCGCGAGCGCCGTCGACGCCGCCGGGCTGCCGCCGGCCGGCCGGCCGGTGCGGCTCGCGGCCCTGCAGGCGATGCCCCGCCTCGACTCCGGCAAGCCCGACCGCAAAGCCGTCGCCGCCCTGCTCGCGGCGGGCGCATAGCGTGCGGAACTAGGCTGAGGGCCGTGGTACGCCAGAAGCCCCAGCGCCCCGATCCCGCCGTCACCCGCCGCGCGAAGAGCTACGGCCGCAGCGGCAATCCCGCCCGCGCCGCCCAGGGCCCGGTCGCCGCGCGCGGTCCGGCGACCGTCGGCGACTGGATCTCGGGCGCCCGGCTGCGCACCCTGCCCCTCGCGATCGCGCCGGTCGCGCTCGGCACGGGCGCGGGCGTCGTCGCCATCGCGGACGGCCCGTGGCATCCGACCCGCGCCGTGCTCGCGCTCATCGTCGCGCTCGCCCTGCAGATCGGCGTGAACTACGCGAACGACTACTCGGACGGCATCCGCGGCACCGACGACCACCGCGTCGGCCCCGCGCGGCTCACCGGCTCCGGTCTCGCGAAGCCCAAGCACGTGCTCGCGGTCGCGCTCGCCTTCCTCGGCATCGCCGCGCTCGCCGGCCTCGCCCTCGTCGTCATCACGCAGCAGTGGTGGCTGCTCGCCGTCGGCGCGGCCGCGATCGTGGCCGCCTGGTTCTACACCGGCGGCAAGCGGCCCTACGGCTACGCGGGCCTCGGCGAGCTCTTCGTCTTCGTGTTCTTCGGCCTCGTCGCGACCGCCGGCTCGGCGTTCGTGCAGGCCCTCGACGTGAACCTCGAGGCGTGGTCGGGGGGCGTCGGCGCGGGGCTCCTCGCCTGCGCCGTCCTGATGGCGAACAATCTGCGCGACGTCGAGCAGGACCGCGCCTCCGGCAAGCGCACGCTCGCGGTGCTCGTCGGCGCTCCCGTCGGGCGCGCGCTGTTCTGCGTGTTCATGCTCGTGCCGTTCGGCATCGCCGCCTTCTGGGCGCTGCTCTACCCGACCGGATGGCTCGTACTGTTCGCGCTGCTCGCGGCGCTGCCGGCGTGCGTCATCGTGATCACCGCGCGCACGGCGAAGGAGCTGCTCATCGCGCTGCAGCTCGCGAGCCTCACGGCGCTCGTCTACGGCGTCGGCCTGGGGCTCGTCTTCGCGCTCTGAGCGCGGCGCGCGACGCTACGCGGCGCGCTCGGCTATTCGGCGCGCTTCGCGTCGGCCGGGTGCGCGGATGCCTCGTGCTCGACGGCCTCGACGGCCGCGTCCTCCGCGGCGTCGTCGTCGCGCACGAGCGGCTGCTCGCGGTGGCGGGCGGCGTACAGATCGCCCGAGAGGGCCTCGCGCGGCTTGCGCAGGAACAGGAGCGAGGCGCTCAGTCCGAACACCGCCGCGACGAGGGTCGACACCCAGACGTTCACGTTCGCGATGAGCAGCACGGCGAGCGGCACCGCGAAGAGCAGGATGCGCAGCGCGGTGTACCAGATCCAGACGGGCACCGATTTCACCCTGCCAGTGTAGGCGCGGCGGCTGAGCGCGGGCTGCGGGACCGCGGTGCACCGGGCTCTCCCAGCCTGCCGTGATCTGGCGCGCCTAGACTGGGGGCATGCCGAGGCTCGCTGTCATCGTCGTGGCAGCCGCGATCGTCTTCTGGATCTACACGATCGTCGATTGCGCGCTGTTCGATCGGCTGCGCGTGCGCGGCCTCCGCAAGGGCTGGTGGGTCGCCCTCGTGATCCTCGTGCCGGTCGTCGGCGGCGTGCTCTGGTTCGTGATCGGCCGGGGTCGCCGCACCCGCAGCGGCCGTTCGCTCGCGCCCGACGACGACGCGGAGTTCCTGCGCCGGCTCGGCTCCGACGCCGTGCAGGAGGAGCGCATCCGCCGCCTCGAGCAGGAGCTCGCCGATCTCGACGACGACCCAGGCACTGGCGACGAGGGGCACGACTCCGGGGCGGGCCATCCGAGCCGCGGCGACCGCGGCCCGCACGACCCCGAGGCGCCGGGAGAGCCCGGCCAGCCCGGTCGACCGCATGACTGACCCGGGTGCCGTGGGCGCTGCGCCCGAGGCATCCGAGCACCGGCGGAGCCCCGCGAGCGAGTTCGCCGTGGCCCTCCTCGCCGAGCTCGAACGGCTCGGCGTGCGCGACGTGGTCGTCGCCCCCGGCTCCCGCTCGCAGGCGCTCGCGCTGGCGGCCGCCGAGTTCGAGCGCGCCGGCCGGCTGCGGCTGCACGTGCGCATCGACGAGCGCAGCGCGGGCTTCCTCGCGCTCGGCCTCGGCGTGGAGTCGGGGCATCCCGCCGCGGTCGTCGCGACCTCGGGCACGGCCGTCGCGAACCTGCACCCCGCGGTGCTCGAGGCGCACCACGCGGGTGTGCCGCTGCTCGTGCTCGCCGCCGACCGGCCGGCGGAGCTCCGCGGCATCCGCTCGAACCAGACCACCATGCAGCCCGGCATCTTCGCCGGAGCGGTGCGCCTCGAGCGCGACGTCTCCGCGCCCGAGGGCGCGCCCGGCGAGGCCGAGACGGCCGCCGAGCTCGCGCGGCTCGCGGTCGCCGCGGCGGAGGGACGGGATGGCACGGGCGAGTCGGTGCCGCATCCCGGCCCGGGCCCGGTGCTGCTGAACCTGCAGCTGCGCGAGCCGCTGTCAGCGGTGGCGGCGCTGCCGCCCGCCGCCGGCGAGCCGATGCCGCCGGTGTCGCCCGGTGCTGATGGCGCCGCCCCCAGCGGGCAGGCGGGAGCGCTCGCCCGCGGACCGCGCACCGTCGTGGTCGCGGGTGCCGGGGCGGGCCCCGCCGCCGAGGCGCTCGCCCGCGCGGGCGGCTGGCCGCTCATCGCCGAGATCACGAGCGGCGCCCGCTTCGGGCCGAACCTCGTGCCCGCCTACCGCGAGGTGCTCGCCGAGCCCGGCCTCGGCGACGCCGTCGAGCGGCTCATCGTGTTCGGGCACCCGACGCTGTCGCGAGAGCTGCCCGCGCTCGTGCAGCGCGAGGGCGTCGAGACCGTCGTCGTCGCGCCGAGCGGCGTCGAGTGGTTCAACCCCGGCCACCGGGCCCGGCGTTTCGAGCGCGCCGTGCACGTCGAACCCGGAGCGCCGGCCGAGGGGGAGCGCGCCTGGCTCGGCCGCTGGCTGCAGACGGGCCGGGCGCTGGCCGCCGCGAGCGCGCCCGCCGAGCCGGACGCCGTCCGCACCGGGGTCGACGAAACCGGCCACGTCACCGACTTCGCCGCGCAGCGCGCCTTCCTCGACGCGCAGCTCGGCCGCATGCGCGAGCCCGTCGGCCGCCGACTGCTCGCCGAGTCGGTCTGGGCGGCGAGCTGGCCGCACGACCGGCTCGTGCTCGGGGCATCCCGGCTGATCCGCGACGCCGACCGCGTCGTGCCCGGGCGCCGCATCCACGCGCACGCCAACCGCGGACTCTCTGGCATCGACGGCACGGTCGCGACGGCGCTCGGCATCGCGATCGCCAGTCAGCAGCCGGCCGCGGCCGGCGAACCGGCGGAGGCGGTGGCCGAGGCATCCTCCGCTCCGGCGTCGGCCGCGTCCGACGGCTTCGACCCGTCCGCCGGCGACGGGCTCGCCGCCATGCTCGCCCGCGCCGCCGAGGTCGAGCAGCAGCTCGCCGAGGCGAAGGCCGGCCGCGCCGCCCAGGAGGCCCGCGCCCGAGCCGAGTCGAGCGTGACCCGGGTGCTCCTCGGCGACCTCACCCTGCTGCACGACGTCGGCTCGCTGCTGCTCGGCGCGGGGGAGACCCGCCCGCGGATCCTCGTCATCGTGGGGAACGACGGCGGCGGCACGATCTTCGACTCGCTCGAGGTCGCCGCCTCCGCGCCCGCCGAGGCGTTCGACCGCGTGCAGTACACCCCGCAGTCGGTCGACCTCGAGGCCCTCGCCCGCGCCTACGGCTGGCGGTACCGGCGGGCCGCCGTCCGCTCGGAGCTCGAGGCCGCGCTCGGCGAGGCCGTGACCGAGCCCACCATCCTCGAGGTCCCGCTCAACCGCTGAGGCGCGCGAAGGCTTGGCCCGCCCCTCCCGCGCGCGCCATGATGGAGCCCACGCGGCATCCGCCGCCGACGCGCCGAGGGGGAACCGAATGGACCGCGAATCGTTCTGGACGGCGGACCCCGCCGAGCTGCTCCGCGTCGGCCCGGGCTTCCGCCTCGCCGACGTCGACACGAACGCGCACCCGGGCTTCGACGGCGACAAGGTCGCGGGCCAGGCCGCGCTCGCCGAGGGCGCCGCCGTGCTGAACCGCCTGCAGGAGCAGCTCTTCGCGAACAACGTCGTGAACGGCGACGAGCGGCGCGTGCTGCTCGTGCTGCAGGCGATGGACTCCGCCGGCAAGGGCGGCATCGTGAACCACGTCATGGGCGCCGTGGATCCGCAGGGCGTGCACCTCGCCGCGTTCAAGAAGCCGACGGCCGAGGAGCTGCAGCACGATTTCCTCTGGCGCATCCACAAGCAGGTCCCCGCGGCCGGTCAGATCGGGGTGTTCGACCGCTCGCACTACGAGGACGTGCTCATCGGACGCGTGCGTGAACTCGCCCCGCCCGAGGAGATCGAGCGGCGCTACGGCGCGATCAACGACTTCGAGGAGGAGCTCGCCCGCACCGGCACCTCCATCGTGAAGGTCATGCTGCACCTCTCGAAGGACGAGCAGCGCGAGCGCCTCGCCGACCGACTGGCCAGGCCCGACAAGCACTGGAAGTTCAACCCGAGCGACATCGACGAGCGCGCCAGGTGGGACGACTACCAGGAGGCGTATCAGCTCGTCTTCGAGCGCACGGCGACGGCGGATGCCCCGTGGTTCGTCGTGCCCGCCGACCGCAAGTGGTACGCCCGGCTCGCGGTGCAGCACCTCGTCATCGACGCCCTGGAGCGGATGGACCTCGACTGGCCGAAGGCCGACTACGACGTCGCGGAGCAGCAGCGCCGGCTCGCGGCATCCTGACCGCCGCCCCGCACCACCCCTCGACTTGCCCGACTTTCATGAAAGTCGGGCAAGTCGAGAAGATGTGCGGCGTCAGCCGCCGAAGGCCTCGACGATCGGGCGGAACTTCATCTCGGTCTCGGCGAGCTCCTCGGCCGGCACCGAGTCGTGCACGATGCCGCAGCCCGCGTAGGCCGTGACGGTGCCGTCGCCGTCGACCTGCGCGCAGCGCAGCGCGATCGCCCACTCGCCGTCGCCCGCGCCGTCGACCCAGCCCACCGGGCCGGCGTAGCGTCCGCGGTCGAAACCCTCGAGCTCGGCGAGGACGTCGAGGGCGACGCTCCGGGGCGTACCGGCGACGGCCGCCGTCGGGTGCACCGCCCGCACGAGGTCGAGCGAGTTCGAGCCGTCGCCGAGGGTGCCCTTGAGGTCGGTCGCGAGGTGCCACAGGTTCGGCAGCTGCAGGGTGAACGGCTCCGGGCTCGAGTCGAGGCGGCGGGTGTGCGGAGCGAGCCGCTGCACGGCGCTCGCGACGGCGAGCGCGTGCTCGGCGAGGTTCTTCTCGCTCGCGGCGAGCTGCGCGGCGTGGTCGCGGTCGGATGCTTCGCCGGCCCCCCGCGGGGCCGTCCCCGCGAGCACCCGGGCCGAGACGGTGCCGTGGTCGACGCGGACGAGGGTCTCGGGGCTCGCCCCGATGAGGCCGTCGACGGCGAACACCCAGGTGTCGGGGTAGTCCTCGGCGAGCCGGTTGATGGTGGCGCGGAGCCCCGCGTCCTCGTCGAGCGCGCCGACCAGCTGGCGGGCGAGCACGACCTTCTCGAGCTCGCCGGCGTCGATGCGGCGCACGGCCTCAGCGACGGCCGTCTCGTAGCCGGCGGGGTTCATGCTGCCGGGAGCGAACGCGACCCGCGGCACCTGGCGCTTCGGTGCCGGCGTCGGCAGCAGCGCGGCGGTCTCCTCGCCGGCGGTCGCGTCGGCGAGCGCCTGCCCCTCGGCGGAATCGGCGAGGGCGATGCGGGTGATCCAGGAGCGGCCGTCGCGACGGCCGAGGACGAGCTCGGGGACGATGAGCACGCTCGTCGCGGCGGAGTGCGCGGCGAACGCGAAGGCGCCGAAGGCGACGAGGCCGGTGCCGGGCAGGCCGACCCGGTCGTCGAGGTCGGCGGCGGCTGCGATCGAAGTCCAGGCGGCCGCGGCATCCTCGATCCGGTGCTCGCCGTTGGATTCGATGCGGAGCACCTCGCCGAGGCCGACGACGCCCTCGCCGCGCCGTAACCAGACGAGCGGGTTGCGCGGGTCGGTGCGAGGGATCAGCGGCTCGGTCTCGTCGACCGCGGTCGTGCGAACGATGAGCCGCGAGCCCGCGGAGGCGGGGGAAGCGGCGGCATGCTGGCTCACCGCCCCAGCCTACGCCCGCACCGGCCGGGGGCAGCCGCCGGGCACCCAGGGTGCGGTCGTAGACTCGGAGGATGACCCGCGCAGACCTCGGCAAGCACCCGGAGCAGGTCTCGGCCATGTTCGACCGGGTGGCGGCCAACTACGACCGCACCAACACCCTGCTGTCGATGGGCAACGCCCCGCTCTGGCGCATCGCCACGACCCGGGCGGTCGACCCGAAGCCGGGTGAGCGCATCCTCGACATCGCCGCGGGCACCGGCACCTCGAGCGCGAGCCTCGCCCGCAGCGGCGCCTCGGTCGTCGCCGCCGACTTCTCGCCCGGCATGATCGAGGTCGGCCGCCGCAGGCAGGCGCACGTGCAGAACCTCGTCTTCGTCGAGGCCGACGCCATGCGGCTGCCGTTCGACGACGACGAGTTCGATGCGGTCACCATCTCCTTCGGGCTGCGCAACGTCAGCGACCCGAAGCAGGCGATCCGGGAGTTCCTGCGCGTGACGAAGCCCGGCGGGCGGCTCGTCATCTGCGAGTTCTCGCACCCGCAGGCCTCGCTCGTGCGCGCCGGCTACGGCGCCTACCAGCGCTGGGTGATGCCGCCGCTCGTGAAGCTCTCCAGCTCGAACGACACGGCCTACGAGTACCTGAACGAGTCGATCAACGCCTGGCCCGTGCAGTCCGAGCTCGCGGCCTGGCTGCGCGAGGCGGGCTGGCGCGACGTCGCCTGGCGCAACCTGACGCTCGGCGTGGTGGCCCTGCACCGCGGGCGCAAGCCGCGCGCCGCGGCAGCGGGCTCGCCCGAGTAGGCGGTTGTCCCGCGTGGCCGGCTCGCCCGCCCGGCGATGTCTCCGGCCCGCCTTCGCCACGGCCGATACGCGAGCGGGCTCCGACGCACAGGTAGGCTGGACAGCGTGAAATCGAGCCTCCAGGGCGCGCGTCGCGGGTCCTCCCTCGCCGCCAACCTCGGTCTGAGCGAGCGCGTCTTCGCGTCCGCAGCCGATCGGGCGATGGCTCGGGCCATCGACGACGGGCTCGATCGGGTCGAGGCGGGGCTCGTCGACGAGGTGCGCTTCACCGCACCGGTGGCGGATGCCTCGACGCGCTACCTGCTCGAGGCCGGGGGCAAGCGGGTGCGCCCCATGCTGACACTGCTCGCGGCGCAGCTCGGCGACGGGGTGACCGACGAGGTCGTCATCGCGGCCGAGGCCATCGAGATCACGCACCTCGCGAGCCTGTACCACGACGACGTCATGGACGAGTCCGACCGCCGCCGCGGGGTGCCCAGCGCGCACGCGGTGTGGGGCAACTCGATCGCGATCCTCACCGGCGACCTGCTGTTCGCCCGGGCGAGCCAGCTCATGGCCCGGCTCGGCGAGCGCGCCATCCGCATGCAGGCCGACACCTTCGAGCGCCTCGTGCTCGGTCAGCTGCACGAGACCGTGGGGCCGCAGCCGGGCGACGATCCGGTGGCGCACTACATCCAGGTGCTCGCCGACAAGACGGGCTCGCTCATCGCGGCGGCCGCGCAGTCGGGCGTGATCTTCTCGAACGCCGACCCGGCGTTCGAGGCGCCGCTCGTCGAGTTCGGCGAGAAGATCGGCGTCGCCTTCCAGCTCATCGACGACGTCATCGACCTGTCGCCGCGCCCCGCCGAGACGGGCAAAGTGCCCGGCACCGACCTGCGCGCCGGGGTCGTGACCCTGCCGCTGCTGCGCCTGCGCGAGCTCGCCAAGCGCGATGCCGAGGCGGCATCCCTGCTCGCGCGCATCGAGCGCGACGTGCTCCCCGTCCCGGCCGACGCCGTGGGCGACCCGCTCGACACCAACACGCAGGCCGCGAGGATCGTGCCGTCGAAGGAGACGGTCGACGCCATCGTGGCGGAGCTGCGTGAGCACGAGGCCACCAGGGTGACGCTCGCCGAGGCGCACCGCTGGGCGGACGAGGCGGTCGCCGCGCTCGCGCCGCTGCCCGAGGGCAGCGTGAAGAAGGCGCTGACGCGATTCGCCGAGACCATCGTGGAGCGCTCGAGCTGAGCTCGGGCGAGAGGAGAACGAGCACGTGACGAAGAACAAGCTGCGCCTGGCGATCGTCGGAGCCGGCCCCGCCGGCATCTACGCCGCGGACATCATGCTGAAAGCGGAGCGCAACTTCGACGTCTCGATCGATCTCTTCGATCACCTGCCGGCGCCCTACGGGCTGGTCCGCTACGGCGTCGCGCCCGACCACCCCCGCATCAAGGGCATCATCACCGCGCTGCGCGAGGTGCTCGACCGCGGCGACATCCGCATCTTCGGCAACGTCCGCTTCGGACGGGACCTCACTCTCGACGACCTGCAGCAGCACTACCACGCCGTCATCTTCGCGACGGGCGCGGTGCGCGACGCCCCGCTGCACATCCCCGGGGTCGAGCTCGAGGGCTCGTACGGCGCCGCAGACTTCGTGAGCTGGTTCGACGGGCACCCCGACGTGCCGCGCACCTGGCCGCTCGACGCGAAGCAGGTCGCCGTCATCGGCAACGGCAACGTCGCCCTCGACAGCGCCCGGATCCTCGCGAAGCACGTCGAGGACCTGATGGTCACCGAGATCCCGGCGAACGTCGCCGAGGGCCTCGCGGCCTCGCCCGTCACCGACGTGCACGTGTTCGGCCGTCGCGGCCCGACCTCGGTGAAGTTCACCCCGCTCGAGCTCCGCGAACTGGGCGAGCTGCGCGACGTCGACATGATCGTCTACGACGAGGACTTCGACTACGACGATGCCGCGAAGGCGGCGGTCGCGGGCAACAAGCAGGTCTTCGTCATCGACAAGGTGCTGCAGCAGTGGCGCCAGCGCGAGGTCGGGCAGGCGTCGCGACGGCTGCACCTGCACTTCTTCGCGAAGCCGCTGGAGTTCGTCGACGACGGCACCGGTCGGGTCGGCGCGATCCGCTACGAGCGCACGAAGTCCGACGGGGCCGGCGGCGTCGTCGGCACGGGCGAGATCCGCGAGCTGCCGGTGCAGGCCGTGTACCGCGCGGTCGGCTACTTCGGTTCGCCGTTGCCGGGCGTGCCGTTCGACGAGAAGTTCGGCGTCATCCCGAACCACGAGGGTCAGGTGATGATCCGCGACGAGGAGACCGGCGAGCCGCGCCAGCTCTACGGCGTGTACGCCACGGGCTGGATCAAGCGCGGACCGGTCGGGCTCATCGGGCACACGAAGTCCGACGCCATGGAGACGGTGAAGCACGTCATCAACGACCTCGGCAATTGGTGGCAGCCGGAGCACCCCGAGGAGGAGGCGATCGTCGAGCTGCTCGAGTCGCGCGGCATCCGCTGGACCGACCTCGACGGCTGGCACCGCCTCGACGAGCACGAGCTCGCGCTCGGCGAGGCGGAGGGGCGCGTTCGCATCAAGGTCGTGCCCCGCGACGAGATGGTCGACCTCTCCCGCGGCGAGGCGTAGGCCGCCCCTTGTGGACAGCGGGGCGCCTCTGCGCCGCGTCCGCGGCTAGCCTCGGGCGGTGCCCCTCGCTCCGCAGCTGATCGCCACGCTCGGTCTCGCCGCGCTGGGCGGCCTGCTCGGCTGGTGGCCGCTCGCCGCGTGGGCGACGCGGAGCCTGTACGGGCCGCCGCCGCGAGGCGTCCGCGCCGTCGCCGCGACGAGCGCCGCGCTCGCCGCGGCCGCGTTCGGCGCGCTCGGCTGGCGCTTCGCTCGGCCGGAGATGGATGCCTCGAGCCTCGCTGTGCTCGGCGCGCTCCTCGTGTTCGCGGCCGCCGCAACGGTGCTCGCCGTCATCGACGTGCTCGAGCACCGGCTGCCGAACGCGGTGCTCGGACCGGCCGGGCTCACCGTCGCCGCCCTGCTCGGCGTCGCGGCGGCGCTCGACGGTGCAGGCGCCGGGCCCGGCCGGGCGCTCTCGGCGGCCGTCGGCGCCGCCGTGCTCTTCGCGCTCTTCCTCGCCGTCGCCCTCGTCTCGCCGCGGGCGATGGGCATGGGCGACGTGAAGCTCGCGGCCCTCGTCGGCGGTGTGCTCGGCTGGGGCGGGCTCACGAGCTGGGCGGTCGGCGTCGTCGCCATGTTCCTCATCGGCGGCCTCGTCGCCGTCGTCGGCCTGAGCCTGCGGCGAGTGCCGCCAGGCGGGGCGATCCCGTTCGGTCCCGCGATGCTCGCCGGGGCGCTCCTCGCCGTCGTCGCGGTGCCCGCTACCCTGGGGCCATGACCGCCGCGTGGCGCCCCGACGTGCTCGGGCCCGGGTTCGAGCAGCTGACGCTGCCGCTCGGCTCCGACGACGAGGGCGAGCTCGTCGCCACCCTCGTGCGCTACACCCCGCCGGCGGCATCCGGCTGGTGGCCGTTTGCCCGCACCCCGCGGGGGCCGGTCGCCGGCTGCGACGTGCTCTCGGTGCACGGCTGGAGCGACTACTTCTTCAACCCCGAGCTCGCCCGCTTCTGGGCCGCGCAGGGAGCCCGCTTCTTCGCCCTCGACCTGCGCAAGTACGGCCGAAGCCTCCGCCCGGGACAGACGCCCGGCCTCATCACCGACCTCGCCGACTACGACGCCGACCTCGACGCCGCGCTGACCGCGATGCGGGCCGGCGGACCGGCCCGACCGCTCATCCTGATGGGGCACTCCACCGGCGGGCTGACGCTCTCGCTCTGGGCCGACCGGCACCGCGGCCGCGCACGCGCGCTGGTGCTGAACAGCCCGTGGCTCGAGTTCCAGCTGAGCCGCGTGGGCCGCGAGGCACTCGCCCCCGTCTTCGCCCTCGGCGCCCGCGTGCACCCGCTCGCGCCGCTGCCGAACGTCGACCTCGGCTTCTACACCCGGGCCGTCGCGAAGGAGCAGGGTGGCGAGTGGGAGTACGACCACCGCTGGCGGCCCGACCGGGGCTTCGCGACGAGCCCCGTCTGGCTGAACGCGATCCTCGCCGGCCACGCGCGCGTCGCCGCGGGCATCGACGTCGGCTCGCCGGCGCTGACCCTGCTCTCGGCCAGGTCGAGCATCCTCACCCGCTGGGACGAGTCGATGCGTACCAGCGACAGCGTGCTCGTGGTCGACGAGATCGCCGAGCGCGCGCTGAAGCTCGGCCCCGAGGTCACCGTGTCGCGCATCGACGGCGCACTGCACGACGTCACTCTCTCGCGGGAACCCGCCCGCGCGGCCGCCTACGCCTCGATCAGCCGCTGGCTGCGCGGCTACGCGCCGCGCTGAGCCGCCCCCGCCGGACGCAGGCGCGGCCCGGGGTCAGCGGAAGTTGACAAACTGCAGGTCGACCTCGAGATCGGCCGCCTTCAGGATGCGGATGACCTCCTGCAGGTCGTCGCGGCTCTTCGACGACACCCGGAGCTCGTCGCCCTGGATCTGCGACTTCACCGTCTTCGGGCCCTGCTCGCGGATGATCTTGCCGATCTCCTTCGCGGCCTTCTGATCGATGCCCTGCTTCAGGGCGATCTCGATGCGGAACTCCTTGCCCGAGGCGTAGGGCTCGCCCGCGTCGAGGCTCTTCAGCGTGATGCCGCGCTTGATGAACTTCGACTGCACCACGTCGAGCACGGCCTTGACGCGCTCGTCCGAGGAGGCCTTGAGCAGGATCTTCTCACCGCTCCACTCGACCGAGGCGCCGACGCCCTTGAAGTCGTAGCGCTGCTCGATCTCCTTGCGGGCCTGGTTGACCGCGTTGTCGGCCTCCATCTTGTCGACCTTGGAGACGATGTCGAAAGTGCTGTCCATACCGTCGTTTCTAGCACGGATGCATGGGCGGACTGAGTGTCTGACGTTGCCGCTATGGTCACGGGCATGAGCAACCCGTGCCCCGACTGCGGCCGCGAGCGCGGCACTGAACAGGTGCATCTCGGCCGCGACCGCTTTGGCGCGGCGGTGCTTTCGCCCGAACGTCCGAGCCGGTGGTGCGAGCCGTGCCATATCGGCATCGACCCTGACTCGGAGTGGCCACGCCCGATGCGGCCAGAGTTCCAGGGTCTGCCCCTCACGGCCTGCGGCTTCGCGATCCTCCCGAACGGCAAACTCATCCCACCGCGGGAGCTGTACTAATTGGCCCGGGAGTTGGCGCCCCGCGAATGGGGCACCGAACCGGTGCGCCACCTCCGGATAGGCTGCGGGCATGAGCGACGAGCAGGCCATCCCCGCACCCGAGGTCGAGACTGAGGTGCCAGCCCCGTCCTTCTGGTCGAAGGTGCCACTCTGGGTCAAGTTCGCCGTGCCCGCCGGCCTCGTCGTTGTCCTCGTCGGGGTGTGGATCGCGATCGCTGCGAACCAGCCCACGAAGCTCGAGGCGGCTGCCGAGAAGTGCGAGATTTCCGCGCTCGCGATCGGTGACGAGGGGAAGACGCTCATCCTCGACATGAAGGTCGATGGTGGGTCCGGGCTCCCGATCGAGGATGTGGTCTGCGCCCTCGCCGAGCTGAACGTCTCCGACGCTGTGCTCTCGCAGATGGACTCGACGCGCGCACTCGACGGCAAGCAGACCGCCGAGTGGGACGACATCACCGCGACATGGACGTACCACCCTGATGAAGGCCTCGACGTCATCCTCGTCCAGAAGTAGGCCCCTCGTCCCGCGGACCTAGGCTCGAGTCATGCGCCTTATCGGAACCATCCGCCCCACCGCGAGGACCGAGCTCGTCGCCGAGGGACACGACCGAGGCTCCGCCTACGAAGCACTCGAAGCACTGGTCCCGGCCGGGCATGAGCTGATCCAGGCGCACTTCTCGATGAAAGCCGGCGTGACGACCGTGCGCGGCACCATCCGCCCCGACCGGCCCGAGACGATCGAAGTCGAGGGCGCCGACTACGCGGCCGCGAACGCTGCGCTCGAGGCACAGGTGCCCGAGGGCTACGTGCTGCTCGGCCGCACCATCATCTGATCGTTCACGAGTAAGCGTGCACGACGGCCCACCCTGACCCGTCGCGGAGCGCGTCGAGCACGAACGACTCCCCAGCCTCGCTCGTGGCCTGGAAGCGCCAGCCGGCCTGCACCTTCCCGGGGTGGGTGATCATCGGCGGGACGTCGTCCGCGTCGGCGTAGATCGGGGTCGGGGTGTCGGTGACGCGCCACCGCTGCTCGCGCCAGTACAGGCGGACCGGGCGGTCCTGCTCGAGCCAGAGGGTGACGTGGTCGGTCATGGTCAGCATGATGATCTCCATGTGGCTCAGTGGGCTTGCATGATTCGAAGTTGTGTTCGAGAGTTAAGCAGCATACGCCCCACCGCTCGACCGTCAAGAGGTTCCCCCGATGCGCTACTGGACCCCGAAGCTCCGAACCGTCCGTGACGGCGAATGGGTCCAGTTCGACCGCGGGCGCCGCATCGCGATCATCCGCCGCATCGGCGCCGGCCACCCGCCCCGCGAACTCCTCCGCGCCGACACCTGGGCCGACGACCCGCTCGCGCGCGAGTTCCTCGGCTACTTCCCTGTCGACGAGCTCCGCCTGGCCGCGGAGATGGTGTGGGAGGTGTACCAGGCCGCGATCGACGCCCGGAAAAGCCGAGGCCGAGCCCGTGCCGCAGCCTGAGCCGCCGCGCTGGCACCCGCTCCTCGCCACGGACGAGCGCGAGCCCGGGACGTGGTACCTCGTCGACACGTCGGGCCGCGACTACGGGCGCATCCGACTCGTCGAGATCAGCGGCGAGCGAGGCTACGAGGCGCACGTGAAGCCGCTCGACGGGCCGGTGCGTCTCGTCGGGCACTTCACCTCGCTGCGGGCATCCTGCGAGCGTGTGCACCGCGCGTACGTCGCCTCGCACGGCAGCCGCGGCCCGATCGGGTGGTCGGCACCGCCAGCGACCCCAGGAACGACGAACGCGCCCCCTCCCACCCGAAGGTGAGAGGGGGCGCTGCAAGGCCGTCAGGTGGCGCGGTGGCGCGGGACGTAGCGGGGCTGGGCGGAGGGTCTGCCGCCGAGAAGGATCGACAGCCACGGCCAGCGGGTCTCGGCCCACTTGAGCACGGCGTAGTAGGCCGACTGGGTGGAGCCGATGATGCCGAGCACGAGGGTGGTCTGCAGGGCGGGGTCGATCACGATGATGCTCGTCGGGATGAGCGAGAGGAGGTAGCCGACGATCGACGGGATCAGGGTGCGAAGGAAGGCCCACAGCAGGTCGGCGCCGGCGCCGTAGGTCGGTTCGGTCGGGATGACGAGCAGGTACCCGATCGGCGGCCACAGCTTCGCGAGGAACGTGACGAGCAGGTAGTAGGCGTTCGCGAACACGATCGCGAGGACGCCCGCGAGGCCGACCGCACCCTCCTCGGGCACAGCGATGTTGGCGAGCAGCAGAGCGGCGCACACGGCGCCGACGATGTAGGCCGTGAGCGTGCGCACCACGGCATCGAGGACGTTCATGGTTCTCCTATCGGGGTAGGCCGTCGGGCCATTCGGGCGGGGGCGGGGGTTTGCCGTCCCAGATGTGGGCGCGCAGTTCGTGCGCATGGGTGCGGTACCCGTCGCGCTCGCGCATGAGGTCGTGGTTGCGGTCGTCGACTTTCTGCATCCGCTCTTCGAGACGGGCCGTGCGTTCGGTCTGCTCGGCACGGTGGGCAGTGAGTTCCTCCTGCAGCTGGTCGATGAGCTGCTGCTCGTTCGACTTCTCCGCCACTGCAGCCGTGGTCGCCGCGGTCTGCTTCGCGATCTCGACCTGGGACGCTGCCTGCGTCGCGGCCGTCGTGCGCGCGGTCTTCGCGGACACGAAGTAGCCGATGACGATGCCGATCGTTCCGATGATCCCGACACCGGCGGTGACGAGACCGCCGAAGAGCCATTCGGGCATTCCAGCCCCTTCCGAGTCGGGGTTAGAGCGCGGCCTTGAGGGTGGTGAGGAACGCGGCCGGCATCTGCTTGATGGCCGCGAGCACGGCGGCTTCGTTCTCCTCGAGCGCGTCGCGGAGCACGGCGGGCACCGATGCGAGGAGCTGGTTGCTCAGCTCGCCGAGCTGCTCCTTCGTCAGGGCGATCTGTCCGTTGGCCTGCGCCTGCCGCACCTGCTTGAGCGAGTACGGCGAGCGCTGGTGGATGTAGTCGAGATCCGCCCGCCCGCCGTCGATCGCGCCGCGGATCGACTGCAGCGAGTTCGGGTTCCCCTTGCCGTTGTTGATCCAGCCGACGTCGTTGCGTACCTCCTGGACGGCGCCGTTGACGATCTGCCGAAGGTCATCGAGTGTTGCCATGTCGAACTCATCTCCTATCTCAGTGCCGGGTCCGCCGGCGGTGGTGCTCATGTACGCGAGCGGGTCGACGGCCGACCCGTCCGCACGGTGGTACTCCTGGTGGGCGTGGACGAACACCGTGCCGGTGTTTCCCATGACGCCGATGTCCTGCCCCTGGCCGACGTCGTCGCCGGCGGAGACGAGGATGCGTGCCATGTGCGCGATGAGGGACCACGTCCCGTCGCCGTGCGCGATGACGACCCGGTTCCCGTAGCTGCCGTAGCGGCCGGCCGCGGTGATCTTGCCCGAGGCCGGGGCAACGAGTCGCAGATCCTCGGCTGTGGCGTCGCCGTGGCCGATGTCGATGCCGACGTGCCCCTTCGCTCCGGTGTATGCGTCGCGGCCGATGTCCTCGCCGTGGCGGGTGGTGATGCGGCCGCGGGCGGTCTTGATGATGGTGACCACGTCAGGCTCCTATCCCTTGTAGTAGCCGTAGACGGCGGCGGTGCCTTTGAAGGTGGCGCCGGACGGGGCGACGAGGGAGATCCGGAGCCCGTCGTGGGCCTCGCTGGTGCCGTACCAGTGGCCGTTCTCGTTCTTGCCGAGGCTGGGGCCTCCGAGGTCGGTCGCGGTGCCTTCGGTGAGCGCCATGGTCCGCCATGCCGCATCGAAGGGGCGGCGCACCTTGAGGTCGATGCCGTGGATCTGGCCGGCGACGCCGGTGAGCTGCCACTGTGCGACGTTGGCCTGCGCGGCTGCGGCCGCGCTCCCGCCGCCGCCGTAGAACACCTGCGTCCAGTACGAGCTGGTCTTCGTTGCGCCGCCGGCGCGAAGCTGCGCTTGCAGGTTCCGGGACGCGGTTGCTTCGATGTCGAGCTGGACGAGGTAGTTGTCGAAGAACGGATCGCTGAAGATGTTGTCGAGCACGAGCTCCGTGGAACCGGCAGCGATCTGCACCGTGGTGATCAGGTTCAGGCCGTCGTTTACTCGGGCCCAGGCGCCGCCTCGGCGGATGAGAAGGGCCTTCGTGTCGAGCCGGTAGGCGAGCGAGCCGTCGGCCGGCGTCCAGCCGCTCTCCTCCGTCTGGTTGCGAAGCCACACGACACCGCCGGACGATGCCGTGTAGAGCGCTGTCTGCGTGATGATGACGCCCGCGGCGTTGGTCGTTCCCGACCCGGCGGGCACCTGCACGTGTCCGAGCTCCAGGGCTCCCGCGGGAAGCAGCGCACGAGCCGCGGAGAGGCTTGTCTGCTCGACCTTGTCGATGATGGGGCCGTCGGCCCCGTCACCCTTGGTGGCTTCGCGCTGGCGGGCGTAGATGACGGACCACCGGGAGCCCGAGGCGGGCGCGGCCGAGATGGTGACGCTGACGGTGCCGTCGTTCGAGAGCCGGACTGCACCGGACCGATCGATGAGAAGGTTCACCATCGCCACGTCGACGGCCATCGATGCCTTGCCGGTGATGAGCGGAGCATCGGTGTGGGGGAGGATGCCAGGGCGCAGCGCTCCGGCAGCGTTGCGGGCGAAGTCGCCTGCCATGGCGCGGCGGATGTCGTCGAACGTGGCGGCCCCGGAGACCGCGGGGAAGCCAGGGCGTGCAGCCATGGATTGCTCCAATCAGAGGTTGCCCGGTTGCGGAACGTCGCCGGGTCGCGCTTAAATCCGCGGTATGCGGATCAATTGGGGGAAGGCCGTCGCCGCCGTCGTCGCGGTCGGACTGACGAGCGTGATCGCCGCCGGCGCGATCGCAGCTGTGAGTGCAGCGCAGACGCCCGACGCTGAGCCGGCGACCGTCGCGACGCTCGACTACGGCGCCGAGTACGACCGGGCCTCCGCCGTTGCGACGTCGACCGCGGACCGTGATGCCCGCGTCGCCGAAGCCACGAGGGTCGCTGCTGAGCAGGCTGCGGCGCAGGCGGCTGCGGCCGAGGCGGCACGCGTCGCAACTGAGCAACAGCCGGTCGGCGAGGATTCCGATCCCGGCGTTCTCGGCGGTGACCCTGAGGGGGAGCCTGCGCCCTGGGTTCCGTCCGAAGATCCGAACAACCGCAACGGGGGCGACTGGGACACCAGCGGATGCGCATCCGGGCGCTTCGAGAGCGGCCCTGACGGCACCCCGATCTGCGTCGGCTAGATACCCGCGGCGTCGAGGCGCGCCTCGATGCTCTGCGCCCAGCTGACGAGAACGAGCGAGATCCGCTCGATCTTCACTCCGAACGGCAGGATGGCGCGTTCGCCTTGGTAGGGAGGAACGGCCTTCGCCCCCTCGTCGGTGTAGATCAGCTTGTAGTCCACGAGCCAGTGCAGGCCGAGTTCATGGACCTCCTCCGCGATGAGGCCGAGCTCGGATGCGGCGTCGTCGCCGAGGCGCTCGACAGCGTCGATGTACCGAAAGGTCACGACTCGTAGGTAGCTGATAGTCGCGGGATCGAACGTCCACGATTCGATGTCCTGCTTGAAGCGGCGCGACGAGGGCACAAAGCCCATGGTGCCGTCCTGGTGCACGTACTGTGACGAGTAGGGGCCACCGTACGTGAGGAGGGTGTTGTAAACGCCCGTCGACGTCACACCGGCCGGGAAGGTGCCGCGACCGCTCGCGGACACATTGCCGGGGCTGATGTTGCCGGGGTTCGTGATCTTCGAGTCGATCTGCGGCTTGGTGTATGTGAGCGCGTTGACGAGATCCGTGACGGTGGTCTGCAAGTTCGCGATGAGGGCCTGCATCTTCTCGTAGAGGCGGACGAACTGCGAGCCATCGATGCGGAGTGCGTCGTCGACGTCGCGGCGTTGCTGCTCGCGCTCCGCGTTCTGCTTTCCGAAGTGCTCCGACGGAGGGACCTGGGACCTCATGCGTCGACCGCCTCGTCAGTTGTGATGCGCACCCAGCGGCTGCTCAGGCTGCCGGAGATCGCGGCGATCCGCCGTCGATAGGTGCCGTCGGGTACGTAGGACGAGTTCCGCATGATGACGTTGCAGTAGTCGCCGAGCCAGAACGAGCCGAGCTTCGGCACTTTGTCGATGTTCGTCTCGAACGACCACCACTCGTGTGCCTTCTGCGACGCGGAGAGCTCGCCGGCGGCGTAGGCATCGAGCGTGGCTTGCTCGGTCACCGTCGAGTGCGCGCTCGACAGGCTCTCCATGCGGGGGAAGCCTGCCTCCAACAGCACCGAGGACGCGGCCCGGGCGATCAGCGCAATCGCAGCCTGACGTCCGCCTGACGCCCACGCCTCGCTCGCGAGCATCTTCGCCGAGCGCTTCACCTTGAGCCCGCGGACGGTTCGCTTCGGTACCGAGAAGTCGAAGACGTGTGGGTCGCCCACGCTGGAGAGCTGCAGCTTCGCATCGTCGCCGACACGGACGAGGACCTCGATTCCGAGGCCGTCTGCCGTGTAGCGCGGGCGGAGGTCGATCTCGGGCCCGTTCTCGAGCTCCGTGAGGTCGAGGAGCGCTTCGCCCTGAGTCTTGAAGCTGGCCGCGTCGTACGTCTTGTCGTGCGCGCCAGTTCCGTCCGGGCCGAACACGAGCGGCAGGGCGCCCCCAGTGCGGCTCATGCCCTGCTGCAGGAGGGTGCGAACGATGAACGGCCAGGACTTGCCGGTGAAGCTCGTTGCGACGGCGGGGTTCGGTTTTCCTGAATCATCGCCCGACGTGAGGAGGAGACTCGTCGTCTCCACCGCGGGAGGCAGCACGTACCGCCGCATCAGCATCGACCACATGCCCTCGGCGGTGAGAACGAGTTCCTGTCGGTCCTCGTCGAAGTCGTGCTCCCAGATCGGCCCCGCCTCTGCGATCCACGAGCCCTCCCCGATGCCGAGTATCGTCGCGCCAGGCGTGGCGGTCTCGTAGAGATTGAGGCGACGGTGCTCCTTGTTCGACAGCGGGATCGTGCACACGGTGTCGCCAGCGCGGTTTCGACGGACCTCCCACCGCCCGCCGGTGGCTGTGATCGGGATCAGGTTGCGACCGGTCTTCGCGTCGGCCAGGAAGAACCTCATGCGTCGCTGTCCCTCCATCGTGCGGTCAGCTGCGGGGCACCGGTCACGGTGCCGATCGCGCCGATCTGAACCGTCGCGGTTTCCCCGGGGCCGAGCGTCCACCACTCGCCGCGCGTGAGTCGTCCTGTGATCGGCGATTGCTCGTCGAGCCAGACCTGCCCCTCGGCGCTGTCGAATCTGACGACGTTCGTCGGGAGGATCGGCCATTCGAGGCGGAGGCGCTGACCGGTTTCGATCCGTGTCAGCTCCACCCCGCCGGCGAGGCCGCCTCCCGAGATGAGGAACTCGGGCGCCGTGTCCGTGCTCCCCGCGTTCGTGAGCGTCACCCGGCCGGGGTTGCCGCCTCCAAGCTCCGTCAGGGGCGACGTGAGCGGGGACTGGACCCCGCCGCCCGCAGCGGGCAGGCCGTTCGAGCGTGACTGCCACGGGCCGTACAGCACGGGGTCCGGAGCGACGAGCGGGATCGAGAAGTCGGCGTAGCCGTTCTCGTCGATCAGCTCGAACGTTACCCGGCCATCGATGCGGACCTCGACAGTGCGGGTGAGCCCATCCACGGCAATCTGCATCGCGAACATCCCGCGGCTGGCGAGCCCGGTGACCTCGCGCCGAAGAGCCATCCAGTCGCCGCCGTGCACGCGGTACTCGCCGAACACGGTGATCTGTCGGCCGGGCGACTCGGGGGTGTCGTCGTCGAAGAACCCGCGCGCGTTGGGGCGCTGCTCGTAGGCGCCGACGACGCCGAAGGAGTCGAGGACGCCGTCGAGGCTGCGGAGGTACGGTTCCGACGCGGATGCCACGTTGACGAGCGTCCGCGTCGGAAGCGTGATCGAGATCATCGGAGCCTCTCCTCCACAGCTTCGACTGCCTTCTGAGCGGCCTTGTCGGCGATCTGGTCGGCGTTCAGACCGACTCCGTGGAAGTGCTGCTCGATGGACACGCCAGGCCGGCCGCCACCACTGCTGCGGGACGAGCCCGCGCCGGCGGGAACCATGCTGTACCCCCACCCGGCGAGCATCTTCTCCGCGAGCTGCAGCGAGCGAGCCCGCTTCGACGGGGCCTCCGGGTAGTACCACTCACCCTCGGTCTCGTCCTCCGCCCACACTCGGTAGGAGCCCGCGCGCGCGAACTGCGCGACGTGGTTCTCCCCGCCGGAGGCGAAGTACTGCACCGGGCGGCGGCCGTCGAAGTGGCCGCCGTCGGCGAACCCAAACCCACCGTCGCTGCCGCCGGAGTTGCCGACCGTGTTGCGGCGGCCGACGACGTCGACGTTCAGCGTGAGGCTGCGGCCGTCGTTCTTCCAGATGAACTGGTCGACTCGATCCTGAGCCGCGCGCGTCTGGATGATCGCCTCCCACTCCGTCGCCGACGGAATGCGGTAGATCTGGTCCGCGAGCGCAGCAGCCTCGTCCGCGTTCATGCCGAGCTGGGTCGCGCGGTCGATGAGGGCCTGCCTGCCCGCTTCCAGCGTCGCCTTGTAGTTCGCCGTGTTGCCGTCGAGGGCGAACTGCTTGTCGGCGGCCTGCTGCGACTGCTCGGCGAGACCGACGAGCATGTCCATGTTGTCGCGCCCGGCCTGGGTGTTGGTGTCGAGCGTGAGGGCGTACCCCTCAACCCCGTCGCGCGCGGACTGGATCTGCTCATCGACCTTCGCGAGGGCGTTCTGGTAGTCGAGGTTCGCGGAGATCGCGTCCTGCCCGATCCCGTTCGCCTCGTTGATCTTGCTGATGAGCTGGTCCAGCGTGGAGGTGAGCTCGTCCGCGCCGTCGGCTGCTTCGAGGTACGCCTCGGCGGCCGACTTCGTGACCGGCACACCCTCCTCTGTCGCGGCGTTCTTCTGACGAGAGATCTCGACACCGCGCTCGCGCGCACTGTTCTCCGCGCCCAGAGCCTCGGTAAGGTTGCGCGCCGCGACCTCGGCCTCGGATGCCGAGATCCCGTTCCGCTTCGCGAGCTCGTCGATGGCTTCACCGTCGAGCGCGGCAGCCCGGTAGGCGAGCGACAGCGCGTCGATGGCGTCCTTCTGACCGAGCGCGGCATCCGTGACCGTGTCGAGGCTGAACCCGAGCTTCTCCGCGTTGTCGAACGCGGAACCCTGTGAGATCCACAGCCACGACTTCTCAGTCGCGAGGGCTTCCTTCGCCATCTCCCGCGTCGAGTCGGTGATCTTCTGCGTCGACTGCTCGAGCGTGTCCGCGTACCCCTTCGCCTTCTGTTGCGCCTCCGCCTGAGCCGACGCGATGGCGCCGACGATCGCGAGCAGACCGGTGAGAGCAATGCCTACACCGCCCGCGATGAGCGCAGTCTTGCCCATCGACATGTTCGCGCCGTCGAGGACCTTCTTGAGTTCCTGGAAGCGGCCGATCAGACCGAGCGCGGTGCCCGAGAACAGCAGCGCTGCCGCCGCGGCGACGCCGATACCGAGCGCGGTCGACTGGACCTCGTCCGGGAGCTCGCCGTACCAGTCGACGAGGGCAGTGACGGACTGCACCATGTCGCGCAGGACGTCGTTCGCGCCGGACCCCGTCTTGATCAGAGCGGTGTCGAACGCGCCGCCGAGCTTCTCGATGTCGCCGGCGAGGTTGTCCTGCCGCATCGCGGCCTGCTCGGCGGCGTAGCCACTGTCGTTGACCTCGTCGGTCCACTTGTTCACGGCCTCGGCGCCGCCCTCGTAGAGGACGCGGGCGGCGGTGATCTGCTCGTTGCCGAAGATCCGGCCGAGCGCTTCGGACCGCTCCGCCTCGGTGAGGTTCCCGAAAGCTCGCTTGAGCTCCTGCGAGACGGCGGCGAGCGACTTCATCCGGCCCTGGCCGTCGAAGATCTCGACGTTGTACTGCTGCATCGTCTTCGCGGCGAGAGCGGACGGTGCGGTGAGTGCCATGAGCACGCCGCGCAGGCCCGTGCCCGCGCGTTCGCCGAGCTGCCCCTGCTCCGCGAACAGCGCCAGCGTGCCCGTCGTCTCCTCGAGCGAGAGGCCGAGGCCGGCAGCGACGGGGCCGACGTACTGCAGCGCGAGTGCGAGGTCGTCGACCGAGCCCTGCGCCTTCCCTGCACCGGCGGCGAGGAGGTCGGACACGTGGCCGGCCTGCTCGGCGGGCAGCTTGAACTGCTTGAGCGTGGTCGCCATGATCGTCGCGGACCGGGCGACCTCGAGCTGCCCAGCAGCTGCGAGCGCGAGGGAGCCGGTGAGGGCGCCGCCGATGATCTGTGACGTGCTGATGCCCGCTTTCGCGAGCTCCTCCTGCGCGCCGGCAGCCTCACGGGCGGAGTACGCCGTGTCGGCGCCTGCTTCGAGCGCAGCGTCGGCGAGGTCGCGCTGCTCCTCGGCGGTCGCCATGGTCGCCGCGGCGACCTGCGACATGCCCTGGTCGAACTCGGCGAACTTCGCCACCGAGAGTCCGACGAGCGCCCCAACAGCGACACCTGCGGCGAGGAGCGCGACGGAGAGCTTCTGCGCGGTCTCCGCCTGCCGCTCGGACGCCTTCGCCTGGTCTTCCTGCTTCGGCTTCGCACGGGCAGCCTCTTCGCCGGCGCCCTTCGTCGCCTTCGCCTGCTCGTCGAGGCTGCCCTTCGCGGCGCGCGCCTTCTTGCCCGTCTGATCGGTCGAGTTGCCTAGCTCGTCGGTCTGCTTCGCCGCGCCCTGCATAGACCGGCCGGTCTTCTCAACCGCCCGGTCGGCCTCCGCCATGTCCCGGGTGAAGATCTGCGCCCCGACGGCCTGGATCTTGAAGAGCAGTGCGCCCGCGTCGAACCCGCCCATGGACAGCCCCTCTCAGCCAGGTGTTGTCGATGGTCGTGAGCCGCTCAACGGCCGCCCGGATGAAGTGCCACGGGCGGCCGTCGAGCGCCTGGTCGAGGTCGGGGATTAGGCCGGTCTGCGCGAGGTCGATCTCGATCTGCCCGAACAGCTCCGGGTGGATGAGTTGCCACAGCTCGCGCGCGCTCAGCCCTTCCGCTTCTTGCCCTTCTTGGGCAGCCTGTCCTGCGGCTTCTTCGCGTTGCTGCCGCCACCAGAGCGGGATGGCGTACTCGGGGTAGATGCCCCGCTCGTCGGGCTTCCCGATTCCGAACTGGGCGATGTCGGACGGGGCAAGCGACCCAACCGGACCGCCAGCGCCCCCGTCGCTTTTAGGGCGCCGGGGAGCCCTCCACCTGCCTCGAGGTAGGCGTTGACGCCGTCGATGCCGAGGACCGACTGCCAGAAGAACGCCGGGTAGAGGACGTCGTCGGCTTCCTTCTGCGACAGCTCGAACCCGAGGCGGGTGTAGTTCGTGCGCTGCCCTTCGGGCACCGGTGACCACGTGTCGGTCTCGGCGTCGTAGACGGCGCCATCGACGCACATGATCATCATCTCGGCGAGCTGCTCGGTCGATCCGAACCCGCCAGAGACGCCGAGGAACGTGCTCGTCACCTGGAGGCCGGCGCGGCCGGGGAGGGGGCGAACAACAAACGGCTGCTCGACCCCCTCCAGGGTGATGTGCAGGTCGCGACCGACCTGCTCCGCGTGGATCGTCATGAGTCCCTGCAACTCCTTCGGATCAGAGGGCCGTGTACGGCAGCGAGTTCGACGCGCCGGCGGCGTTGGTGACCACGATCGGCGCCGAACCGGCGACCGTCGCGGGGATGAGCAGCACGACCGTGTAGTCGTCGACGATGCGGAGCTCGGCGACGTTCTGGCCGTCGATGGTGGCGGACACGGTGGTGCCGAGCTTGTAGCCGCGGACGACGATGAGGTCCCCGACGGTCTGCCCGGCCGGGGTGGCGGACTCGAGGATCGGCTTGCCGTCGCTCGCGAGCGGCGAGGGGATCTGATCCACCACGCCGTCGTTCGCGAGCGTGAAGGTGACGACGCCCTTGTCGGAGAAGCCGGTGTTCGCCTCGCTGTACGCGACCGAGAACGAACCCTCGAACACGGGCATGTCCTCGTCGAGCGCGTCGGTGAACAGCTGGAACTCGCGCTTGTTCGCGTCGCCCTCGGAGAACGCCGCGACCACGAGGTCCTTGAACCACGACTGTGCGGCGACGATCTGCTTCGTGACCGGGTCGCGGACGACCTCGACGTTGAACGTCGGGCCGAAGTTGTAGCCGATGATGTCCTGCGAGGTGCGGCCCTTCTGGCCGTACACCTCTCGCTGCACGGTGATCGGCGTCGGGTTCATGGCGAGGTTGTTGACGTCGCCCGTGATGTTCGCGAACACGCCTGCCTGCTTGAGGCGGATGAGCCGCTGGTGGGCGAGCGCGAGGGAACCCTCGGAGGGCGCCGTCGTGTCGTAGAGGGTGGTGTCGGCCATGGCCGGTCTCCTTCTGGTTGGTGGGGGTGCCGGCGCTTCCGGCGGTTCCTACGGCCGGCGGCCGCGGAAGGTGTACGTCGCGGCGACCGCGGAGCGGCCCTGCGAGTCGGGTTCGAAGTCGAGGGCGGAGAACTCCTGTGCCCACGAGATGCCGAGCACGTTCGGTGTGTACTCGACCTGGTCGAGCACGCCGCGCAGGCCAGCCGCCCACGCGCGCGCGACGAGCGGCGACCCGGCGCGGCGCGTGTAGAACTGCGTGCGGTAGATCACGTTGGCCCGACCATCGGAGACGGGCTGCAGCGGGGTGAGGAGGGTGAACTCGTTCACGCCGGTCGGCATGACGCCGTCGATGCGGATGCCGCGCTCGGGGATCGGGCCGGGCCCGGTCGCGTAGATCGCGAGGCCCGCGTCGTGGAGTAGCCGGGCGAGCGCCCGGTTGAGGATCGTCTCGGGGGCGTCAGCCACCGCGCACCTCCTTGCGGATGATGTCGCCGAGCTCCTTCCGGTGCTCGAGCGCGGGGCCTTCGAGGTACTTGCCCTGACGGCCGCCCTGGAAGTTGTACTCGGGGTGCTCGTGCAGGCGAGCCGCGTACGGCGTGTCGTACGTCACCGCCGCGCCTTCCTCGGGGTCGGTCGCGGGCGTCACCGATCCGGACCCGAGGAGAGTGCCCTGGTCGAGAGGCACGACTTCCGCCGAGAGCGCGAGGAGACGCTCGGCGGCGAGCGTCTCGCCCCGCGCGAGACGCTGCAGCGCTTCGGCGCCCGCGGCCGCGAAGCCTCGACCGGACATCGTCACTGAGGCGCTGACGCCCATGGCAGCCTCCTACTCGAGGTAGAGCTCGACGTGCGATGGGGTGCCGCGGTACTCGAAGTACGCGGAGTCGATGACCTCGGAGGTCCGCTCGCGCGGGGTGCCCTTCCATACGGTCACCTTCGTGCGGGGCTGCACGTCATCGGAGAGGAGCAGCACGACGAACGTGGTCGACGTGACCTCCTGGCCGGACGAGGGCGACGTCGAGCGACGGTCGACCACGAGGCGGGACTTCTGCTCGACGTACGCCGGCCGATCAGGGACCGGGCTGGCCCAGATGTCGCCCTCGGCGCCGTCGCCGAGGAAGCGCACGAGGTCGACCTGGTGGGGGAGGTGCTTCTTGCGGAGGCGGGCCACGGGGACCTCCTAGGTGAGCGGCCAGTCGGGCAGATCGACGGTCTTGCCGGCGAGCGCATGCCGCGAGTCGGTGAGGAACTGGATGCGCCCGTCAGTGACGAACGAGTGGCAGTGCACGTCGGCGGCGCCGCCCTGGACGAGCACCGACGGCTGGAACGTGGGCCGCTCGAGGTCTCCGTTGAATGACCACATCGTGTCGTTGATGCAGTGGGCCATGTCGCAGCCGGGGCACCAGAAGCAGTGCGACGGCTGGCCGCCCGTCTCGTGGGCCTTCACCGTGATCCCTACGTGTGCGCGACGGCCGAGCCGATGAGGCCCGCGTTGGTCAGGATCGAGATCGCCTTCGTGCCGATGCGGCGTTCGAGCTTCTCCCGCTCGGTGAGGCCCTCCGAGCTCGACGACGTCGTGCCGAGGGAGACGCTGCCGATCTTCACCGCGCCTTCGTACTGCGCGGCGCCGGCCGGGTCGTCCGTCTCCGCCCAGTACTCGGTGATCGCGCACGTCGCTTCCATGAACGCGTCGTCGATGTCCGGATCGGTGGGGTACCCGTCGGCGTCGGTCGCGTAGACCGTGCGGCGGGTGAGCTTCTCCACCTCGATCGACGCCGAGCGGAGACGCTTCACGAGCGCTTCCGGGGCGCCGTCCCACGGCTCCTCAGCGAGGCCCGCGTACTCCTCCGCGGTCGCGTAGACGCGCATCGCCATCGGCTACACCTGCCCCTTCTCGGGTGCGTCATCGAACTCCCGGCGCGACTGCGACGCGAGGTCGAACTCCGCGGCGAGCGTGCGCACGGGTGCGGCGGTGATGAGCGCGATGATCTGCGCCTTGTTCGCCTTCTTCGGCACGTCGATGCCCTCGTCGACTGCGAGCTCGCGAAGCTCACGCGCGCTGAGATCCTCGAGCGGAACCCCCTCGAGCTCGATGGCCGCGCCATGCTGCAAGAGCGCCTGCTCCCGCGCCGGGTGCAGATCGGCGACCTCGGCCGTGCCGTCGACGAACTCGACGCCGAGGAAGCGCTGGCGGCCCGCATGCGGCCGCGGGTGAGTGATGCGGATCATGATGACCTCCTGCGGGTCGGGTGGTGGCTGGCACGGCAGGGATCGAACCTGCGCGCGTCCGGTTAACAGCCGGGTGCTCTGCCTGCTGAGCTACGTGCCATCGGGTGGGCCCGGAGCGCCCCCCATGTGAACGCTCCGGGCCCCGGTGCGGGCTACTCCTGCGAGCCGCCCTGGCCGCCGTCGCCGGCCGCGGTGGACGCGGCGGCCTTCTCGGCCCCCGCCTTCTCGATCGCGGCGACGAGCTCGGGCTTCGACTTCGCCGAGCCGAGGTCGAGCTCGTGCTTCTCGGCGTACGCCTTCAGCTGGTCGACCTTCCAGTCGGTCGAGGGCTTCCCCTCGGGGACCGTGATCGGCTCGGGTGCGGCCGCCTTCTCGACGCCGTACCCGCGCCGCTCGAAGTATCCGAGCGCGATCGGGTCGTCGGTCTCGCCGCGGCCGTCGACGAACGCGACGCCAGCGACGTTCCCGGTGAAGCCCTTGACGGGCGTGGTGATCTTCGGTGCCACGGTGTCCTCCTACTGGACTCGGATGTTGCGGAAGACGGCGGCGGCCTTCGTCGCCTTGAGTGCGACGGAGACCGGGCCCATCTCGACCTCGCCCTTCTTCACCGCGCCGGAGGTGGTGAAGTCGGGCAGCCAGGTGTCGACGAGCTGGCCGCCGACGGTGGAGACGCCGTGGAAACCGTCGATGCCGACGCGGTACGCGTACAGGTCGGTGAGGCCGCTCGTCGACACGGTGGCGACGGTGCGGGTCTCGATCGGGACGATCGGGTTGTTCGACCCGGCCTGGTTGCCGGCATCGGCGAACAGGATGCCGCCGTACTCCTCACGGGAGATCGGGCGACCGTTCTGGCCGATGAGTCCGTCGATCGGGTTGCGGACGTACATCCCCGTGCGGCGCACGATCGCACGCACACGGGCGAGCACCTTCGCGTTGCCGATGAGCACCGTGGGGGTGCCGTCGAGCAGCGAGAGGAACTCGTCGAGCGCGTCCAGCGCCTTGAACTTGGTCGACGCGTCGGTGTCGAAGTCGCGCCAGTCGGCGACGGCGCCGCCGTTGAACTCGGTCGCGGAGCCGGTGAGGGCCTTGTCGAGTCCGTCGAAGCCGTTGGCGTCGACGGCGGTGTCGCCGTTGATGACGGCGTCCTGGAACGCGGTGACGGTCGCCTTGATCTTCTGCGAGAGGTTCAGGGCGACGGCGCCGGACGCGGCCGGGCCGATCTTCGCGACGACGCGGTCAACGGAGAACGAGCCGCCGAGCACCTTGAGCTCGGTCGACTTGTGCTCGGTCGTGACTTCGCCGGGGGTGTACTCGCTGTTGATCGCGCGGAACCCGGCGGATGCCTGGGTGACGAGCCGGCGGTACCCGTAGAGGAGGGTCGCGCCGCCCCCTGCGGGGTTCACGGCGTCGTCGAAGATCAGCGAGTCCATGATCGCGGACTCCTTGCGGAACTCGTCGATCACCGCCACGTTGAGGTCGGTCTGGGCGTTGAGCTTGCCCTCTGCGAGCGAGGTGGGCATGGTTTCTCCTTCGAGAGTGGGGTGGTGGTCAGCCGCCGAGCGCCTTCTTCACGGCGCCGTCGAGGCTGACGGGGTTTGCGGGTGCTGCCCCGCCCTGGTGGCCGCCTCCGCTCGTCGGGGGCAGTCCGGGGCCGGACTGAAAGGCCGCGTTCCTCTCGATCGCGTCCTCGATCGCCTTCTTGACGGCTTCCTCACTCGCGAGGTCGACGTCGGCGAAGGACTTCATGAAGCTGCTCGAGTCGAGCAGCAGGTCTGCGTTGGCGCCGTACTTCGGCGCGGCCCGGAGGAGGTGGTTCTCGCGGGCGAGGCGGTCGCGCTCGGCGGCTGCGGCGTCGCGTTCCTGCGCCGCGGTCTGGTGCGCGGTCTGCTCGCGTTCGAACGCCTCGCGGTGCTGCTTCGCCTCGCCGCGGAGCTCCCGCACGTAGTCGTCCGGGTTGCCCTGGTACTGGATCGGCGCGGGCGCCGCCGCCGGGATCGGCGGCTGCGGGGCGGGAGGCTGCGCAGCGGGCGCGGGAGCCGCCGGCGGCGGGGTGAACTGCGGGGCCGCTGCGGGCGGGCTCGCCGGCGCGGGCGGTTCCGCCGGGGGAGCGCCGCCGCCGGGCTCGTTCTCGAAGCGGATGCCTCGGAGGTCGTGGAGCGTGCGGCCGATGACGGCGATGCCGTCGCGATCGCTGAGGGCGGTCGGGGTGATGGTGCGCTTGTGCACAGTGAGCCTCCAGCTCGGTGATGTGTCCGGCCTCTGCCGGCGCCCAGCCCTGCGCTGGGACGTGAGGGCCGTGCCGCCGCCGTGCAGGGGCGACGACGACACGGAGTTGGGGGCGCATGACTGGCAACGGGCCAGTACGCTTGCGGCCGTGGACAACTTGGGGGACGTTCTGCTTCAGTCGGGCGCAGCCGTGATCGCTGCTGTCGGAGTCAGCGGTGCGTTCTTCTCGGTTGTGCAGGGGCTGAGTACCTGGTTGAAGGCGCGGGATAAGGCCGAGAACGCGGTACCTGACCGAAGCCTTGATTCGAAGCTCAGCGACCTGCAGATGGCTGCGAAAGCCGCAAGCCGCCTAGCGTCCGAGGTCGAGCTCGAGATTCAGGCACAAGTTGCCGCAGCGGAGAAGGCGAAGGAAGACGCCGAGCGCGCTACTGTTCTCGCGGCTCTCTCCGCGAAGGAGCGCGATGCTATCGCGGGACTGGTCCGAGAGCAGACCGAGGCGGGTGTTGACGCCGTCGGGAAGCGCGATCGGCGCAGGCAGCTCATCAACAACGTGGTGTTCTTCGTCGCTGGCGTTGCAGCGTCGGTGCTTGTCACCCTGTTTGTTCGGCCGCTATGGGGTGGTTGACGTTCCTGTCGGTCCGTCCGCGAAGTGCAGCTGTTCGCGGTACGACTGGCGCTTCCGGCCCGTCTCGCGGATGAACGCCCGCATGTCCGCCTGGGCTTCGAGCACTTCGGCGTGTGCGCGGCGGGCGGCCACGTCGTCCATCGCGACCGCTTCCTTGCGCTTCGCAGCCCGGATCTCGCGCTCGAGGCGGCGCTGCTCGGCTCGCTCCTTCTCGCCAGCCTCGTCGTACGTGGTGTCCGCTTGCGGCACCGTGAGGCCGGCCATGAACGGCACGAGCCGGCACCGGCAGTTCGGGTGGTTCCACCCGGCGGCGCGCGCCTGGTCGACGGTCGCGGCAACGTTCGCGGTGATGGAGCCGCCTCGGGTCGCGTGGGGGAGCGTCACCGGGCCGACGACGCCGTTCGTGGAGAGGATCTTGCCCGCCCACTCGGCGCACTTCTTGCAGGAGTCGAGGCCGCGCACGACGGTGACGAGGTCGATGCCTGACTGCTGCATTCGCCACACGCCGGCGTCGTTGAAGGCCCGGTTGACGGTGGTGCGCCCGGCCATCTCGGCGTAGGCGCCGATCGTCCAGCGGCGGCCGCTCTTGTCGGTGAAGTCGCGCACCCCTTCCGACAGGAACCGCTGCACCGCCTGGGCCTGCTGCACCCGCGACGTCGTCACGCCGAGGATTGTGGTCGGCGAGTAGAGCGCCATGATCCGCTGGTACGCGTCCTGCGGGTACCGGGTGAGGCGCTGGTTCATGACCTCGAGCCGGGACTCGAGCGAGAACGCGATGGCCGCGACAGCCTGCGTGGCCGTGGAACCGGCGGTGCGCGCGAGCGGAGCGCCCGGGAAGGCCGCCGGCGAGATCCCGGCGAGCCCGAGACGTGCGGCTGCGGCAGCTTCACCCTCGCGGGCGGCGATCTCCACCACTCGGGCGGCGAGGTTCTCCCGCCGGAGCTTCTCGACCACACCGGCGGCGATGAACTGCAGCCCGCGGAGCGCGCGCGCCCGGTCTGCGGCGAGCTCGGCGAGGAGGCGGTTCTGGCGCCGTCGTTCGGCCGAAGTGAGGCCGAGGCCGCCGGGTGCTTCCGGGAGGCGCGACTGCAGCTCCAGGTCGCGGCGGGCGCGGATCGCGACCTCGCGGATCAGCTCATCCTCCGCGCCGGCGTACCGGGACGCGATGTCGAGCGCGAGCTGCTCGATCAACTCCTCGACGGGCAGCCCGTCAGGGTCGGGGACGAACAGCGCCATGAGCTACTCCCGCCCGTCCTCCAACGGCCCGTCACCGGTGAACTGGGCCGGGTCGAGTGCGGCGGGCCTGTCGTTGCGGATCTTCTCGACCTCGGCCAGTACCTGCTCGTCGTCCCAGTCGGAGTTCGCCCGCCGCACCTTCTGCTCTGTCGAGATCGCCCCAGCTGCGTCGAGCAGGGACAGCGTCTGCGCGAGCACGAGGGGCGACTCCTGCGACTGGTCCGGGAACTCCACGTCGGGGACAGCGAACCGGCCGCCGCCCTTGCCTCGGAAGATGAGCCCGTCGAGCTCGAGCGCGACCGACGACTGCCGCGCGATCGCCCCACGGTCGGTGAGGATCTTCTTGTCGCGGGTGCGTTCGGATGCGGACTTGCGGTCGTCGATCTCGGTGGCGGTCATCGCGCCCTGGCCGCCCGAGTACTCGCCCCACGATGAGGGGGAGAACCCGGCCTTGCGGAGGATCTCGCGGTAGATGCCCGCCGCGGTCGCCTCATGCGCCTCGGTGCGGATCTCGAACTGCACCTGGTCGATCGTGAGCTTGTCCGGGTCACCCGGCATGTTCAGGCCGACGAACACCTCGCGGCCCATGTCGAACGAGGCGCCCTTGCCGACACCGTTGTAGTCGAGCGCCGCGTCGGGGACGAGGATCTTGCCGGCGCCGAGGCGGAGGTCGCGAATCCACGACGACCACGTCTCGTCGAGCGCGTCGAACAGAGGGTGCAGCTGGTCGAAGTCGGAGCGGCCCGTGTGGGCGAGCACGCCCTGCTTCCGCCAGGCGATCGTCTCCATGTTCGGGTTGAACGACGCGGTGAGACGGTTGATGCCGGTCGGGATGACGGAGTCGCCATCGACGAGCTTCGCGTACACGGCCGTCTCGGCACGCTCGGTGAGCGGCACCCGCCGACCGAGGTTCGTCTCGGTGCCCTGGTAGAGGGCGTGCTCGATGTACCCGATGGCGTGGTGCTCGAGGTGCCGCCAGAAGACGTTGCCGTCGCGGTACTCGGTCCACATCGTCAGCTCGATCATGCGGCCCGAGCGGAACGTCGGGATCATCACGTCTGCGGCGACCGTGTCGAGCCACACGTGGTCCTCGACGTCGGTGTCCCACCGGGTGACGAGGGCGGTCGTGCTCAGTGCGGACTTGAGCTCGCCCATCCGGTTGAACGTCGCGTGCGCGCCGTCGCTGTTCGAGATGACGTCGAGGCGGTCCTGCTGGCGCTCCGTGAGCTTCGGGATCGACACCGTCGGCGGTTCGGCGAACACGAGATCCGAGGCGAGCGTCGCGAGATCTGCCGGCGCCGGGATGTGCAGCCGGGTGCGGTGCTCTTCGGCCGGGATCGGGCGGCCCCAGAAGAACCGGGAGGCGCGACCCACCACGCCGCCGCGCATCCGCTGTCCGTGGCGCACGTAGTCGGGCCGAGACTGCTCCTCGCGGCGGTAGATCCGCTCGAGGGCCTCGACGTCTCCGGTCCACCATGCGGCGTTCTCGGCGTACTCGCGGTACGCGACGTTCCACGGTTCGGGCAGCCACGGGGAGTTGTTCTCGGGAAGCGGCACGGTGTCGTCTCCCTTCACGCGGCCTTGAGTTCGGCCTGCCAGTACGTCTTCGTGGAGTGGGTGATGTAGCGGCCGCCGTCGAGCCAGTGGTCGTGTTCCTTCACGACCTCGTCGACGCCCTGCTCTGTGGCCTTGTCGGACCACTGGTACTCGGACACCTCGGACTGAAAGCGTTCGCACCGGTCGGTGACGATCAGCTGGTCGTTGCCGAACAGGTTCGCCATCGTCGCGATGCCCTTGAGGACGTCGTTGTCGGCCGCCCACGGGGAGAGGCCGGTGCCGCGGAGATCCTGGTGCAGTTGCGTGCGGAACGACGCGGCCGCCGGGTCGAGCATGAGGAACCGAGGCTGCAACCCGTCGGGTTCCGGCTGGTGTGGCTTCGGCAGCCATGCCCGGAACAGCTTCGAGAGCTCGGCGTCGGTCTTCCGTTCGCCGTGGTTCTTCTCGTCGGCGGGGTCGTAGCCCCACTCGTCCATGAGCACGAGGCGGGGCTTCTCCTCGGCGGTGAGGCCGAGCATCATCGCCGTGGTCGGGTTCGTGGTGCCGTAGTCCATGCCGATGCCGAGGATGTCCTGCAGGCGCGGCATGGCGTCGAAGGGGATGACGTGGCGCTTCGGGTCCCACATCGGGTAGACGGCGCCGGCGGCGTTCGTCCACTCGCCCTTGATCATGCGGTCGTAGAAGACGCCCGAGAACGAGGCCTCCATATCGGCGATGTAGCCGGCGTCGAGGTTCGGGTTGTCGGCCATCGTGAAGTGGAATGAGATCAGGTTCTTCGCCCCGGCCTCGAGAATCCACTTCTTCCTGATCCAGTGGTTCCGCGACGCCGGGTTCATCGTTGCGAGGAGTCGGGCACCCTTCACGCGGAGGCGCGAGACGAGCATGTTCCAGAACTCCTCGGGGAGGAGCGCGGCCTCGTCGACGTAGGCGAGCGCGACCGTGGCGCCCTGGATGCGGCCGACGGCCTTTGCGTCGTTGGCGCCGACGATCATGACCTCGCGGCCGAGGATCATCGCCGACGTCGCGCCGGGCGTGTAGACGATCTGGGAGGCGATCACGGAGCCGAAGATGCTGGTGTTCTGGAACAGCACGAAGACGTTCTGGTACACCGTCTGCAGGCTCTTGCCGACGATGATGATGAGGCCCGTCCTCGGGGCGACCACGACGGCGAGCAGGAAGGCGAACAGCGACGCCACGGTCTTCCCGGCGGACACGGACCCGTACCAGAGGGCGAGCTTCCGGTGCAGCGCGTCGACGATGGAGAGGATCTGCGCGCGCGACACGAGCCGTTCGACGTCGGCGAGGTTCATCCCTCGGCCTCCGTGGGCGTCTCCGCCCGGTACTTCTCCGCAGCGGCCTTGAAGCCCTCCGCGAGAGTGTCGAGCACGCCGACCGCCTGGTCGAGCCCGCCGTTGTCCTTCTCCACGATGCGGGTGGCCTTGTCGAACGCGATCCCCGCAGCGGTGAGAGCCTCACGCCGCATCGACATCGGCGCCCGGTCCAGCGTCTTCTGCTCGAAGGTGTTGTCCTTGCCGCCGAAGTTGTACACGACGACCTGGCCCTGGATCTCCTTGAGTGCCTGACGGCCGGCGGCCATCATCTCCTCAGCGAGTAGCAGCCGCTCGGCAGCGAGGTCGATCTTGTGCGCCTCGACCGCGGCCGCCGTCTGCGACCGGTCGAACGACAGCCCCTCCGCCTCAGCCCACCGCGACACCGTCGACGGAGAACAGCCCAGCTGCTTCGCGATCGCCCGACACGACTTGCCCTCATCGAAGAGTCGCCGCGCCTCCGCGCGTTTGCTGTCGAACGTGCCGCGTCGCGCCATGGCTCATCACCTCGTTTGGGCCTCTTGCCCGGTGGTGTCGCCGTTGCGGGGGTTCTGGTCTGTCCCTCGGCTCGGTGCGTGGTGCGCGAGAGTCTGCTGCGCGGCGGGGCGGCGAGGGGCATGCCGTGCGCTGGTGTGGGAGAGTTGAGCGGTTCTCGCGGTGGAGGGTGCTGATGCAGTTCTGGGACTACGTGTGGTCAACGGTGATCGCGCTGTTGGTGGTGGCGTTGATCACCTGGGTTGTGGCTGTGCTGTGGGGACAGTTGACGCGGGCGATCGGGAAGCGTCCCGACTGGGTGCTGGAGTGGAAGACCGCCCAGTGGCATCTCAGGCGTGCCCGGCGCTCGGAGGCGCTCGACGTCGTTGCTTGGATCGGCAACGAGAACGGCGAGAACGTCGCTCCTGGGAACTGGCATCCGTTCGGTGCAGGCCCCGACGTACCGGGCGGTGCCTCGACCGTGATTCACGAGCTTCGCGGCAACCGGACGTTCATGATCTCCTGGATTGATGGCCGGCGGAAGTCGGCTGAGGTCGAGCTGGAGGAAGGCGTGAAGAAGTATCTTCTCCACGCTGAGCCGGCACCGAGACGGCGGCTACGGTTTACCTACTGACCGGGGTGCGCCGAAGTCCCCATGCCGTGTGGCCGGGGGCTTCGTGCTGGACACAGTGGTCCATCATCTGAGTACTAGGCTCGCGCCTTTCGCGAATTAGTGCACGTCCGGGTCGCTCGGCGTGTCGCGGCTGGTCGCCGATCCGAACTCTCGCGTTGCCCGATCACTTACCGCCGAACCAGACCGGGAGAAGCGCCACCACGATTCCGGTCGGGAATGCAACCAAGGTCGTGATCACTGCCACTCTGAAACTCGTCCGGTGGCGGCGCTCCTCTTCGCGCGCATCGGCGCGAGAGACTCCGAGAATGCGGTGCCCCTGCAGTAGCCGTTGTGATCGTATCCAGCGCTCAGCCTGCGTCGTCAACGCGATCGTCCCAACCAGTGCGCCAAGCGCAGCCACGCCGAGAAGTGCGATTGCAGCAGGCGGCTGGGTGGTCGACAGGAGGAGCCAGATCGAGCTTCCAAGTAGGGCGAGGAACCCCGCAATCGGAAGCACCACGACCAGGCGATACCAGGGGAACACGAGCCGACCGCTGGCGTAGATTTCGGCGAGGAGTCGGTCTGTCTCGTTGGTGCTCACGCCACCGAGCGTCGGAACCCAGAAGTTCGCCAGGTAGGGTTTGCCCCTCCGATTGAACTCCACATACCAGGTCCGCGGCTCCGTTCCACCCGGAGTTGAAGGGGACGGGAAGTTCGCAGTGAGCTGGAGTTTGAGCGTCTCCCGATGGTGGTTGCTGGTGCCTGGCAGCTCGGCCTCTGGCACTTCGTGGTCATCCGTTCCAAGCCGGTAGACCCGAGAAAACTGCACGTCGCTGAACTCACGCTCCGCGATCAACTTCTCCATGAAAGCGGCGATATCCACGATCGAATCCGTGTCGATCCAGATCGGACGATACGTGTACCCATCCGGACCCGTCGACCAATGGACTTCCTTTTCGGGACCGTAGAGCCAAGAGGTAGCCATGCGCCGAGGCTATCGCGCGGGTGCTCACCCACTGGTGTCCCCTTCCGGGGTAGACCCGAAACCGTCGGGTTCAGATCCGCGAAGCGCGTCGCGCATCTTCGTCCAGTGCGCCACGTCGTCATCGAAGCCGAGCTCCTCTGCCAGCAGGATCAGCCGGTCGAGCTGCACTGCGGTGTACCTAGCCACGGTTGCTCCCTTCCACGTCGGGTTCTGCGATGGACTCCCAGAGCGTCCGGGCGACGCTCTCGGTGCCCTTCGCGGTACGGGGCCGGCTCGGTGTGTCCCAGCCCGGGCGGGGCGGGCGCTCGGCGAGCACCCGGAAGCCGGACGCGCGGAGGCTCGCCCCGGACTCGCCGTCCTGCGTGTAGGTGATGAGTCGGTCGTAGCCCATCGCGAACGTGGCCCGACGGGCGGCGCCGTAGAGCATGCTGTTCGCGTTGCGGGTGCCGTCGGTCGCGGTGCGGATCACCTCAAGCGTGTGACCCTCCGCGGCGAGCACGCGCGACACCGGCCGCCCGACGATCGCGACGCCGACGAGCTGGCCGCCCTGCGCCACGCCCACGCTGAACTTGTGGCCGACGGGGCGGTCGTGGTGCCGGTGGTGCTCCGCGACGAACGCCGCGGCGTCGCCGAAGGAGACGGGCACGAGTCGGAGGCTTACGGCTCGCTCCCTTCCTCGTCGGGTTCCGGGACGTAGTGGTACCCGACCCAGCGATTGTTGATCCGATCGCCGAGTTCGCGCATCTCGGTGTCCGTGAGCGCGTCGGCGATCGACGGGTCGACGAACCGGTGAAGGGCAGCGCCAGCCCAGAAGTCGCCGTCCCGCAACTCTTTGGCGAGCATGACCATCGCGTCGTTGTCTAGGGTGCTCGCGACGAGTTCAGGGTCTTCAGCAACGACGAAGTACCAGCCTCCGACGGCGTACTCGCGATCGTCGCTCTCGTAGTCCAGTCGCACCGGGATGCGCAGGGTGATCTCTCCGAGCTTCATCGGTCTTCCTCTCGTTCGTCGGGTTCTGCGGCGGCGAATCCTGCTCGGAACGCAGCCTCCACGAGCTCCATGTCGTCGTTGTCGGACCAGTTGAAGTGCATCCACTCGTCCCAAGCGTCCTCGACGTCAGCCACGGTCCGTCTCCTCTCGTCCTGCATCGTCGGGTACAGCGGCGAGAGCCTTGAACGCTTTCCGCACGCGGCACTTGCCGCACGTGACCAGCGACGGCTCGCCGACGGCCCACACCTCGACGGTCAGACCCCCACCGCACAGGGGCTCGCGGGTGAGCACGGCGCAGCTTCCGGCGTCGACCTTGTAGTGCGTCTTCCGCTCAGCCACGGTCGGTCTCCTCTCGTCCTGCATCGTCTGGGCTTCGTCGCGAGCTCGATGCCCGCATCCGTCGGACTCGGGCATCAAACATGAGGCCTCCCGGGCGGCCTTCGTGCCAGATCACCGCCGGTCGGTCGTCGGCCATCGAAGCCGCCTCATCGAGCGTGAGCCGCCAGCGGGTGGCACCCGACTCGTAGAACCACTTCCCAGACCGGTCGTATCGGACGATCTCGATCCGCCCGCCTCCGATCGGGACGATGGTGCAGTGCACGGTACGGTCAGCCACGGTGGCTCTCCTCCACAACGTCCTCCTGGCGGTAGGGGTTCTTCTCCTCACGAGTTTCGAAGTACCCGTCGACATTGCCGGCCTTGTAGCCTTCGTCCCAGACGTCTGCCTTCGCGCGCTCGGCGTCGACCAGTCGGGCGCGCACGTCGGCGAGCTCGTTGAGGATGTCGAGCTGCACGCGCTCGGACTGCTCCGGGGTCTTCGTGGTGGTCATGGTGTTCCTTCCGTTCGGCGTCCGTTGCGGGACGCGGTTCCCTTCGGTCGGCCCCGCTTCACCTGCAGGGCTCGGATGGCGTCAGCGCGGACGACGAGGGCGCCGGAGTCGAGGCTTCGGCCGACGTCGTTCGGGCTGAGCTTGCGGTCGTCGATCCACCGGTAGATGCGCGACGTGTGGCGGCCGGCGAGCGCTGCGGCCTCGGTGATCGTGAGCCACTCCTTCACCCGACCCTCCGTTCGATCTCCGCGATCGTCACGACGGACCGCTGGTCTGTGATGCGCTTCCCGCAGCCCGCGGTCTGGCAGACGACGACCTCGTCCTGCGCGAACCCTGCCGGCGGCTCTCGCACGAGCGACGCCAGGCGACAGGACGGGCAGAACACCCGGCGGAGCTTCACCGGGCGCATCTCGATCGGCAGGGACCGATACGCGGCCTGCGCGGCAGCCGTGAACTGCACGGCGTCGCGGGCGCCGGGTTCGGTCGAAACCCACGACTCGAGCGTCCCGGCACGGGTCCGGAGGTACGAGCGGCAGGCGTCCAGGTGCAGGGTCGTCTGCGCGAGGTTCACGTGCCCGGCGGAGCTGCCGCGGATGCCACCGTTGTCGCCCTGCACCGCCCGGTCGATGCCTTCGACGACCGCGGCGAACCGGTCCCACTCGGCGTAGGCCGCTTCGAGCCGGTTCCAGCAGCCCCAGCACAGCAGCCCGACGCGCGCCTCGCGGGGGAGGCAGCCGGTGCACTCGCGGCCGGTGGCTTCCTCCCGGGACCGCTCCGCGTTCCACACGTAGGCCCACCCGTCGCACGAGTCGATGTGCTGGTCGCGATGGGTGCAGGGACGGATGCCCGGGATGCGGGTCGTCGTGATGCACAGCAGCGTCATCGGGGTCTCCCTCCGTGGCAGCGGCACTTCCCGTCTCGACCGCAGGGGAACTCGCCGAGGCTCTTCGTCCCGCGACGGCAGGACGCACAGCACTCCAGCGGGTCCGGGGTGTCGGTCACGGGCACGCCGGCGAGGCGGAACGCGTTCACCTCGTCGAGGCCGAGGTAGCGGCTCGCGTCGCGTTCGACACGCACCTCTGGGATGCCGTCTCCGCCGCTGTGGATGCCGAAGCGGGCGACGGTCGCCTTCTCCTCCGGGCTGAGGTCCGGGGCGCTCACGCGTCGCCCCGCTGCGTGAAGTCGGGGTGCTGCCCGGACATGTGGCGAGCGAGGTTCTCGAAGCGGCGGTTGCAGCAGGGGCACACGCCCGCGGCGATCCGGTTCTTGATCCGCGTCTTCGCCGCTTTGTGGCCGCGGAGCGACCGTTCAGTGGCTTCCAGCTGGTCGCGCGTCGACGTCTCGCGCGCCTCGGCTCGCTGGCGCCGTCGCCGCTCAGCAGCGAGCGCGGCTTCGAGCTCGTCGTTGCGGCTCTGGTGGTACGAGATCTTGTGCCCGTTCGGGCACCAGAACGAGCTGCCGTCGGCCTGGACCTTCGCGAGCTTGTTGCGTGGGATCGCGAACGGGATCTCGCAGACGCCGCAGGTCAGCGAGTCGAGCGTCGAGGTGTAGGTGAGCGTGGTCATGGTGTCTGGTTCTCCTTCGTGTGGATGAGCGCCCGGAGGTGCTCGGTCTGGTTGTCGTAGTCGCGGCGACGTGTCTCGTCTGCCGGGGGAGTCCACGCCTCTCGGCGAAGCCCTGTCGGAGTGACGCGGGCCTGCGTCTCGCCGAGCCACTCGGCGAAGTCGAGGTCCGACTGCAGGAAGCCGGCGCTCATGCTGCGAGCCCTGGCTTGTGGATGGACGCGAAGCCGGCGGCGAGGTTCTCGGCGCTGCGGCGGTGCAACGAGTTCGCGTAGTCGAGCGCGTCCTCGAACACGTCGAAGTGCACCGATCCGTGCAGCGGGCGGCCCTGCGGAATCGACGAATGCGACACCCGCCATGCCGGCTCACCGGTCCACGGGAACAGCTTCCGTCGAATCACGACGCGCTCAACCCGGTTATCCACAGGGCCAGCCGCATCAGGAACGCAAGAATCTCTGCTCGTGTCTTGGTTACGTACGTCCGTTACGTACGTTCGTTCGTTCGTGGATTGCTCCGAGCATGCGTCGAGCATTGCTCCGGGCATGTGCTCAGGCATTGCTTGCGCCCCCGTTCTTCTTTGCCCAGCGGATGCTCGCGGCCTTCTTCGCCTTCTCCGAGCGGCGGCGCGATTCCTCGTCGGATGGTTGATATTCCGCCCAATCCGGCACCTCGAACCCGCCCGGGACTGGCCGCCACATGCCCACCTGGACGAGCAGATCGGCATCGCGCTTCTTCCCGTGGATGAGCCCCAGGGCGATCTCCGGAACGAACCCGTCCGTGCCCTGCTGACCGCAGTGTCCGAGCGCGAATACGTACACGCAGAGCGCGTGATCGCCGCCTCGTTCGGACAGAAGCGTGAGCACTTTGTGGTTCGACGCGAGCGACGCATCGACCCGCACCCAGGACATTCCCGCCATCAGCGACCACCCCATCCGGTCGGGAGGAGCTCGGCGATGAGAGAGTCATCGGGCAGCCCTGTGGAGCGCGCGAGACGCAGGAACTTCCACTCAGGCTTCGTGTTGTAGATCGGCGTGCGCTCGTGGATCAGCGTCGCTTCGACCTTGCGCGCGGCGCTGCGGGACTCGTACCCGGTGAGGATGACGTAATCGACGGTCGCTTCGCGCGTCCACCAGGACTTGCTCAGGTGTGCCGACCAGCGGCCCGGGAAGCCGTCCGTGATGCCGACGTACAGCAGCGTGTGACTGGCGTCGTAGACCTCGTACACGTAGCAGCGGATCGTCGCCGCCTCGGTGATGAAGGCCCAGTTGACGGTGAAGTGTCGGCCCACATGCACGCGGCGCGGGTCGGCCTCACCGTTGGGTCTGAGCTGTTCTTCCATCAAGTCTCCTCGCATTCGCACGGCTTCACGAGGAAGCACACGTCGCAGACGACCTCGCCGGGCCGCAGCTCGGTCGGGTCGAGTGCGGCGCCCGGGAGGGCGGCGCGCTCGCAGTCTTCGTGCACGTACCGGCCGCCCTCGGAACGGATCAGATCGCCAGGCTCGATCGACTCCCCGCACGCCGTGCAGCGGCCGGGAAAATTCGCGGGGAACGCCATCACGCACCTCCCATGCGTTCGTGTGCTTCGTACTCGGGGATCTCGACCCAGGCGCCCTCGTCGTCGTAGAGCACCCAGGCGAGGCGCAGCGCACCCCATGGGCCCGGCACCCAGCGGCGGGCCGGCCACTCGCGCCAGTCCGCCCAGCCGGGCACCGCCCAGCCGTCCGCAACGGCATCCGCGGGGTGAGAAGTCACCCATCCGTGGCAACCGGTGGTGCCGGTGCCGCAGAGGAGCTGCAGGTTCGACGCGACCGTGTGGCCACCCTGGGAGCGGTTCTTCCGGTGGTCCCGGTTCGTGCCCTGCGCGCGGCGGCACCGCTGGCAGGTGTCCGAGTCGCGGAGCGTGGCGAGCTCGTATGCGTCGCGCTCTTCTGCCGGTGTCGGGCGGGCGAGCTTCGGGCCGATCATGAGCAGCCCCCTGCGTCCCGAGTAGCGTGGGCAGGGGGTCGACTGTTGGCGGATTCATTGGACATGACTGAATCTGCCGAGTGGCTCCGCGTCCTCTGTACGCTCCGCGCCATGATCCTGATGAGTTGGCCGGATGCCCCGATGTACGCCCTAAACTGCGCGCACATGCTCCTCTCGTTTGCCCCCGACACCTTGCTCGCCGCAGCTGCCGCAGTCTGCCTGTTGTCGAAGGAGGGGCGCGCTTGGGCGGTCACGCTGCACCAGCTTCTTCGTCGAGAAGATCGAACAGGGTAGGCATCTTTGCGCGGTCATCGTGGCGCCGGAGGTAGACGAGCGAGTCGGCGACAGACGCCGGGTTCAGCTCGGACCCGAAGCCCTCGCGGCCGGCTTCGACAGCGCAGAGCACGGTTGAGCCGAGCCCAGAGAACGGGTCGCCGACGAGGTCGCCCTCGTTGGAGTACTCGTTGATGAGCCGGCGGGGGATGTCGAGCGGGAACGGGCAGATGTGCTGTTCGACGTTGCGGCGCTTCTGCTCGCTGTTGAGCGTGTCGATGCGGAGCACGTCATGCCAGACGGCGGGGTGCCAGGAGCCGGGCACGAGGGACGCGAACGTGCCGGGTAGGGCGTGCTTCGCGGCGAGCTCGTTCGCGAGGCGCACGTGCTCGTCGTAGTCGTACACGGACCGCAGCGACTGCTCGGTGAACAGGCGCGAGCGCGTCTCGGGGTCGAGCTGCATGAGCTCGTCGACGGAGAGCAGCCGGTCGCCGCCGGTGCGCCAGTCGGCGGCGGCGTCGATCTGCCACTGCCCGACCGTGTACGCGGCGGCATCCTTCGTGACGCGCTCGTCGGCCCACCCCTTCGTGCGGTCAGTCTGGGGCTTGCCGAACAGGAGGACGTACTCGGGTGAACCGACACCCATCGGGGTGTGGTCCTTGAGCATCTTCGAGTACGAGAGCCGGTAGGTCTGGTTGTTCTCGCGGACGACGTCGGTGGTGACGGTGATCATGCCGTGGTAGTCGAAGCCGTGGCCGGTGTAGTGCGCGATGGCTTCGGCGTGCAGCGGGGAGACGGTGTAGCGGCCCTTGCCGGTGACGGAGCCGAACAGGAGCCGATCCTTCACGTGCACGGCCATGATGCGGCCGGGCTTGAGCGCTCGCAGGAGCGACGGCGTGAGGTAGTCCATCTGCCACCAGAAGTGGTCGTTGTCGTCGGTGTGGCCGAAGTCGGCGTAGTTCGGGGAGTACTCGTAGTGGTTCCCGAACGGGATCGACGTGACGATCAGGCCCATCGAGTCGGGTTGCACGTGGTCGCGCCACTCGACGACGGAGTCGTTCAGTGCGATCGTCCACCCGTCGCCGGCGTGGACGTCGCGTTCGACGCCCATCGCGCGGGTGAGTTCGGCGCTGATCGCGAGCGGGTCGAGGCCGTGCTCGCGGATGATGTCCGACATGGTGTCGGTGAGGCGGTCGTGCTCGATCCACTTCGCTTCGAGGGTGGAGCGGACCTCCGTCTCGGACTCGGCGTAGATCAGGTGCACGACGACGGGGCGCGTCTGCCCGTACCGCTGGATGCGGTGCACGGCCTGGATCGTGTCGTTGAACTTGTAGTCGATGCCGACGAAGATCGCGACGTGCGCCTGCTGCAGGTTCATGCCCTGCCCGAGCATCACCGGCTTTCCGATCAGCTCGGCCGTGTCGGATGCGCGCCACGCGTCGAGGCGCGCCTCGGCCTCGTCGTCGGCGAGGGAGCCGTGCACGGAGGAGAACGAGATGTCTTCGGCGACGAGAGCCCGCTCGAGCGCGGTCTGCTCGTCGTTGAGGTGGCACCAGATGACGAGCTGCTCGTCGCCGGCGGCGTGGTGCTCCCGGACGAGCTCGAGCGCCTTGGCGATGCGGTCGTCCATGGTCTGCCGCTTCTCGCGTGCCGCGTCGACCATGCTGAGCGCGCCGCCGCGGACGAGGACGCCCTGCCCGTCGCGGTCCATCCGGTCGGAGTGCAGGTCGATCGCGACCTCGTGCCAGCGCACGTCGATCGGGGGCAGCTCGTACCCGTCATCGGGGAACCCGAGGTCGGAGGGCCGCTGGAGGAAGCACGCCCACGTGTTCAGCCACAGCCAGAACTCGCGCTCCTTGTGCGGGTATAGCTGGAGGTTCCCGGCCTTCGAGCTGTCGCGCTGGAAGAACCGGGTCAGGGCGGCGCCGGTGTCCATGATGCCGAGGAACCCTGCGTAGTGGATCAGCTCCTTGTGCCGGTTCGGTGACGGCGTCGCGGTCGCGACGAACCGGTACGGCACGGCGTCGAACAGCCCGAGAAACTCCTGGTACGTCTTCGACCCGAACGAGCGGAGCACGGATGCCTCGTCGAGAGAGACGGCGTCGAAGAGCGACACGTCGAGCTTGCCGTCGCGGACGGACTCGTAGTTCGTGACGTAGAACCCGCCGCCGTCGAGCTCGTGCGTGTGCCGTACGAACTTCACGTCGAGGCCGAGCAGCTCGCGGCCGTCGCGGATGAACTCGCTGCGGACGCCGAGCGGGGCGACGATCAGCGCGCGCGACGAGGGCCGCATCCGGTCGGTGATGAGGCGGAGGATTTCCAGCTGCATGACCGACTTGCCGAGGCCGAACTTCGCGAAGATCGCGCGGCGGCCGCCGGCGACGGCCCATCGCACGATCGCGGCCTGGTGTGGCTTGAGTGCGGGACTGATCTCGGTCGGGTCGACGTCGAAGCCGAACTTGCGATCGAACGCGACCTTCTCGCGCAGGAACTCGTCGTAGTCGAGGGTGCCGGGGTTGCCGGTGGTGAGTGCGAGGGGGCTCATGCGTCCCACCGGACCTTGGCAAGCGCGTCGATGTGGGTCAGAGGCAGTCCGATGTCGATCGGGCGTCCGCCGAGGCGGGCGATCATCGCGGCGAGGACGAGAGCGTCAGCCTCGTTGTTGTCGGCTACGGGGACGTCGGGGTATCGGCGGGCGACGCTGAGGAGCACGGCATCCTTGCCTGCGTTGCCCTTGCCGGTGGCGTACTTCGCGCGCTGCGACGGGGTGATGACCACGATCGGGTGGGCGAGGTACGCCTGCAGCTCGCTGGCGACGAGCCACCATCCGCCGTAGATGCGGTCGAGGCTGGATGAGCGGGAGTGCATCGAGACGCCCTCGATCGCGACCCGGTCGCCGGAGAAGAGCTCGCCGGCCTCGAAGAGGCCCTGCACGATCGACGCGCACCGCCGGGTGAAACCGTCGATGGTGCCGTCGTCGGGACGGGTCTTCACGAGCTCGGTGCGGGCCGTGCCGCCATCGATGACGGCGATGCCGGTGGCGGTGAGGGAGAAGTCGATGCCGACGAACCGGGGCGGCTCGGCCGGGGTCTGGTCGGTGAGGTTGTGCGCGCCGTCGGCGGCGCCGGAGAATGTGGTGTCCATCGCTGGTTCCTTCGCAGGGAGTACGGGGGTGGGTGTGGGGGCTCAGCGGGCCGGAATCCTGCTGAGCCCCCGGTTCGCTACCGGACGATCAGGTTCGGCTGGATCAGGGCCTCCGCGAACACGCGGTCGCCCTGCTTGAACTCGAAGTGCACGGGGCCCGGCTTGGCCGGGTTGTCGGATGCCGTGGGGCGGATGAGCGGCACGTCCCACTTGCCTCCGAGGACTCGGAGGGAGGCCAGCAGCTCGGGCTTGAGCATGAATGGGCCAGCGTGGAGCTCCGCGGCGCGGGCCTTCTCGAAGAGCTTCCCGATGGGCGGAAAGTTGCCCTTCACGAGGGGGCCGGTGCGGGAAATGACACCCTCGACGTCGCCGGAGTCGAGGCTCTGCCGGACCTCAAGCTTGAGGTAGCCGTGGTCGTCGTTCGCTTCGCCCGGTGCGCGGGTGGTGAACGTCACGATCGGGTCGAACGCGGTGTACCGTCGCGAGGTGAACGCGAGCGCGTTCTTCGACAGCCACAGGAGGGCGTCACGCGGCATGACGAACTCGTGCGCCTTCGGCTTGCTCTGGACGTTCAGCGCGACGGTGTGGACCCGGTAGCGGTCGGTCGCGAGGCCGCGGAGCTCGTCCGGGCTGACGGTGATCTGCGCGGCACAGATCAGCGGAGTGGCGTCGTCCTTGGACGCCGCGGCGAGCATCGCATCCGCGAGGTACTTCGCGCTTTGCGCGGAGATCGTGACGGTGTTCTTCTTGCTGGTCATGAGGTGTCCCTTCGTGGGTCAGCCCCGATGCGTCGCGTACGCGGCCGCAACGGCCTTGTTCACGTTGAGCATCGAGTAGATCTTGGTGGTGAGGGCCTTCTGGGTGTCCTCGGCGTAGTGGTACTCGGCGCGCTTCTGATCCCAGAGCGCCTTCGCTTCGGCGGCGTCGAGCTCGGCCTGCGCGCGGGCGAACGTCGGGATCATCGACTTGCCGTGGTCGACGAGGGCGGTGTTCTTGATCCGCGAGTACTCGCGCTCGGCGGCGTACCGTTGCTCGTTGATCGCGAGGAGCACGTCGGGCATGTCCTCGAGCAGGGCGTTGGCCTCGCGGATGAAGAACTCCATCTCGACCGGGTTGGTCGCGGAGAACTCGCGCAGCTGGTCGGCCTTCTGGATGAACGCGGACTGCTCGGTCACGGCTGTGCGTCCTCGAACTCGGCGCGCGCCTCGGCGGCTATGGCCGCCTCGTCCCGCGGTTCGGGGTCGTCGAGCACCTCGGCGTCGACGACGTTCGCGTCACGGGCGAGGACGCCGGCGCGGGCGAACCAGGCGGCCTTGAGCTTCTCGGTCGCCTCCGGGCGCATGCGCTCGCGGATCTCTTCGAGGGCGTCACGGGTGTCGGCCGCGGCGATGAGCGCCGCCCAGTCCTCCGACGGCTCGGGGTCGGGCTCGGAGACCGGCAGGGCGGGGCCGCCGTCGGTGAGCTCCTCGGTGGAGTAGAGCCCGAACGTGACGTCGGAGAACCCGAAGCGGGAGACCTCGGAGATCGCACGCCACACGGGCATGACCTCGGCGTACGACTCCCACGGCTTCGCCTTACCCTGGCTCGAGCGGGCGCGGACCTCCCAGACGCCGTCGGCGTTCTGCCGGTACGAATCGACGAGGCCTGCGCGGATCGCGCGGGGGATGTCCCAGGTCGACTCGAACTCCTCGCCGGTCTGGGTGATCGTGCCGACGACGGTCACGGAGTAGTCGCCCGTCGGGATGCTGCCGGTCTTGCGGATCTCCAGCCGGTTCCCCGCCTTGCGGATGAGCCCGGCGATGAGCTGCGCGGAGAGCGTCGCGCGGCCCTCGACGACGTTGATCGACTGCAGCGCGGCGGCCGGGTGGAGGCCGAGCATCGCGCCCGTCTCGATGACGAGGAGCACCTTCCCGGGCGAAGGCGCGGCCGGGCCCATCGACCCGTCGGGGCGCTGCACCGGGGACCAGAGGCCGCGGGGGATCAGGTCGCCAGCGGCGGCGAGGGTCTGCGCGTACTCGCGGCGCTCGGTGAGCGAGGCGGCTTCGTAGGCGACGACGGCGGTGGACATTCAGAACGCTCCTTCGAGTGCGGGGACCGCGTCGAGCGCGGCGACGACGTCGTGCGCGATCGGCACGATCAGGGAGGTAGCGGCGACGATCTGCGGGTGATCGCGGTAGAAGACGAGGGCCTGCGGATCGCGGCGGAGCACCCACTCGCCGCCCTGCTCGACGAGCTCGCCCCACACCCAGTCGGCGAACTCCGCCTCGGGGATGCAGTAGAGCTGCCAGGCGAGCTGCCGGATCTCGTACGGGGTCGGGCCGGTGACGATGCGGTTGTGCTTCGTCTTCGTCTCGGTGATGCCGAGGCGGGCGCCGACGCGGCGGGTGCCGTCGACCGTGGCGCCGAAGCGCTCGTTGTCGGGGTGGTGGATGAGGAGGCTGTTCGGGTCGGCCCCGGCCCAGGCGAGCAGCATCGGCTCCCACCGGTTGCCCGACTCGGTCGCCGCGTTCCCCCGGAAGGTGCGCGGTTCGAGGATCTGCCGCACGTACGTCTCCACCGAGCCGGGCTTCGCGAACTTCCCGGCCGTCGACGAGCCGATCACGCGGCCGTGCACGGCGAGCCACGACTCACGGTCGGCGGAGTCCGCGAGCGTCCGCCCGAGGTCTGCGAGCTCGCTCATGCGAGGCCAAGCCCTTCGCGGATCGTGGCGACAGGTTGCACGCTGTGCTCGTCCCTGGGCTCGATCGCGAGATGCCGGAGCGGAGGGAAGTCGAGCGGATCGACGCGCAGCGAGGCCAGTGCGATGAGATTCGCGATGCGCTGTTGCTCGACGAGCGCGAGCGTCGCGTGCACCTGAGCCTGCGCCCAGCACCCCATCGCCTTCTTGCCGTACTCGTCCGCGATGAGGTAGTTGCCCTTCTCGTGCGCCTCGCGCAGCTTCCCGACGGCGGCCTCACCATCGGCGACGATGCGGCGCGCCTCGGCGGCGTGGTCGACCGCGCTCACGAGTTCCTCCCGAGGATCGCGCCAGCCAGAGCCAATGCGAGACCGACCTTCGAGCGGGGGCCGGCGTCGTAGCTGACGACCGCCCCCGGGGCGCTCGGCGTGACGATCACGAGCGCCTCCCGGAGGATCGCGAGCTGCGTCTCGATCGTGCGATGCAGGGCGACGATCAGCTCGGCATCCTGCGCGACGGGGTCGATGTCGGCCACCCAGAGGGCCTGAATCACCGGAAGCCCTTCGGAGTCACGGACGATCTCATGCCCGCGGAGCTCCCACGGGCCGGGCGTGCTCGCGTCCCGGAGCGCTTCGAGCTTCTGGGCTGCGGCCCGCAGCAGGTCGATCGTGCTCACAGCTCCGCCCCCTCTCGCCAGAGCGCGGCGTGCTCGCCGAGCACGAGCACCTTCGAGTCGTCTGTCGTGTTCGCGAGGCCGACGGAGTGCGCGCCCCACGCCGAGCGGCCCTCGAAGAGGACGATCACCTGGCGGCCTTGGAGGTCTTCCCATCGCTCGACGCCGACGGTCTCGATGATCCGGATGATGTGGTCGAGGCCGTAGGCGGTGCCGCGGCGGGAGTAGTCCCGGCCTTCACGGTCCTTCGGCTCGTCGAGGCAGAAGCCGCCGACGCTGACGCCGCCGCCGGACCACTCGATGGTGAGGGACGCGGTCAGGATGCCGTGGAACTCGTAGCCGAGGGAGGTGGACTTGATCGTGCCGATCTGGCCGCCGTACTCCACGCCGTTGTGCTCGATGAGGATCTCGCGGGACATCAGCGCACCTCGCCGTCTTCGATGACGAACCCGACCGAGCCAGACTCGTCGACGACTTCGATCCACACCTGGTAGTCGTGCTCGGCGGCGAGCTCGGCGATCAACTCGAGCGACTTCGAGTCGAGCAGGGAGCCGTCGAGGATGCGCAGCACCCGGAGGGTGGGGTTCGCGGCCATCGCGAGCGCGACGGACACGCGGAGCTGTTCGGCGGCGGATGCCTGCGAGAACGGGATGCCGTTGAACGTGACCCCGGTGTCGTTGAACGAGAGCCCCGGGACGGGGAACTCGACCTCGGCGAGGGCGGCGGCCTTCCGCTGCTCGATCTGCTGCAGCTTGAGGGTGTGCTGCGCGTGCGCCTGCTTCCGCTCGGCGAGCTCGGCGGCGACGGCCGCGCGCTGCTGCTGGGCGCGGACGCGGGCGTTCGTCTGCTCGAGGGTTGCGAGCCGCTCGTCGAACGGCGCGAGGTCGACCGGGCGGTCGAGCTGCAGCGCGGCATCCTGCAGCAGCGCGAGGTTGTTCATCTTCTCGCGCAGCTGCTCCTCGAGCTCGTTGATCTCCTCCATGAGCCGCTTCTCGGCGGCGACGGCGCGCTCGTACATTTCGTTGTTCGAGCGGGCCCGCTCGCGCTCGGCGAGCACGTCCGCGGCGGACTCCTCGGCCTCGGGCAGCGAGGGGTCGGGCTGCGTGTAGCCGGCGAGCTGGCCCTCGAGCTTCGTGACGTCGCGACCGATCTCGGTGCGGCGGTCGTAGACGCCCTTCCGTTCCCGCTCGAGCTCGTCGGGGTCGAACGGGAGGTCGACGGTGGCGACGAGCGCGGCGAGCTGCTCGCGGGCGGGCAGGCGGGTGAACGCGAGCGGGTCGAACGCCCGCGCCCCGATCGCCTGGTCGAGGAGCTTCTGCGGCGAGGAGTGCTTCGCGCCGTCGGGCGCTTCGACGGTGAGGGTGCCGGAGTCGTCCTTCGTCCACCGGCGGGTGACGATGAGGTCTCCGAGGTCGAGGCGGACGACGGCGGTGTCCTGGCCGTCTCGGATGGGCTGCTGTGTCGCGCGGGATGCTTCGCCGCCGGCGAGGGCTGCCCAGATCGCGTCGAGGACGGACGTCTTGCCCTGGGCGTTGCGGCCGCCGATGAAGACGACGTTGCCCTCGGGGGTGATGTCGACGGCCTTGAGGCGCTTGTAATTCTCGGCGCGCAAGTTGAGGACTTGGAGTGCCATGGTCAGTCCCTCCCGTCAGCGAGGTCGGCGAGCCGGTCGGCATAGCCGGGCGCCTTGGGCGAGTTCGGCCCGTAGGCGTCGAGTGCGGCGGCGCTCATCTGGTCGACGGCGGCGGTGAACGCGGGGTGCACGTTCGGGCCGAGGAGTTCGGCCGCGCTGATCTCGAGGACGGGGATGCCGTCGGGGGTGAGGTAGGTCTTCACGAGTTGTCCTTTCGAGGACGGCCGCTGAGCCACGCGGCGATGAGGATGGGGGAGAGGGCGAGCCAGACGCCGGCGAGCGCGAGGGGGAGGCTCCGCCCGAGTGCGCCGACGGCGACGAGGGCGCAGCCGACGATGACGAGGATGAAGAGCGCCTGCGCGATCGCGAGCGACCCCTTCGACTCGGGTGCGACGTCGTGGTGGGCGGGCCGCTCGCGCGGCTCGTCGTACGGCTCCGCGTACGGGGTGCCGCACCCCTCGCAGGTCCACACGGCGGTGCGCCGCGGGTCGTCGAACTCGGCGTCCACGTCGTACTGCGGAACGTCGTAGAGCGGGCACTTCCGCTCGCGGGTTTCGTCGGTCCAGCCCCAGCACTTCACGCCCTGGAGGCGGCCGTACCGGATGTGCACGCCGCTCATCGGGTGCCTCCGCGGAGCTTGCGCCACTGCCGTGCCGTCCACGAGAGACGCCGGTGCCGGCGGGGGAGGACGGAGGGCACAGACCCGGTCGCCGTGGACGCGGCCACGGGAGGTGCGGGCGGGAGAGCTACGTCGCGCACGGACGCGGTCGTCTCGATGAGGTCGAGGGCGGTGTCGTCCATCACGCCGCCTCCCTCACGGCCCACACGACGGCGGGCCGGCGGTACGGCGTCTGCCGGCGTTCGCCGGTGTCGTAGACGCGGCCCAGCATGTGGAGTTCCGAGCGGCGGCGGGCGATCGAGTGAGGCTGGACGAACGGCCAGTCGTTCTCGACGCGGAGGTTGAAGTACGCCGGGATCAGCTCGAAGTCGGCGCGTGGCTCCTCGGCGAGGAGGTCGAGGATGGCCTGCTGCACGCGGGACGCCTCGTCACGATCGACGGACTCGGCCGCGATCCGGGATGTCTCGGGGTCGTGGGAGTGATGCAGGTGCTTCACCTCGACCCGGGTGGTATTGTCGGCGCTGTTCAAGGGACTTGTTCCTTTCTCGATTCGGCCTCGTTGCAGCGAGGCCGTTTCACTTGGCCGCTCGGTCTGAGCCCGCACTCATGCGGCAGCAGCACGTTCTGCTTCTTCGGCGGCCAGCTCGTCCAGCACATCGAGGAACGCGTCGGCCGCGGCGGCGATGGCCTCGTCGCGCGTCGGCATCAGGCCACCGCCATGAACGCGGAAGGCGTCAGGTTTGAGGGGGCGATCTCGAGGACCTCGGCGATGCGGAGGAGCTCGCCGAAAGTGAACTCCGTGTCGCCGTTGATCTTGCGAGTGAAGGTCGTGTGGGGGATGCCGGCGGCCTGGGCGACGGAGGCCTTGGAGCGGCCGGATCGGAGGATGGCTGCGGCGACCTTGTCCGCGGCCTCTCGGGTCGGTGTGTAATCCATGCAGCAAACCTAGTGATCCAAATGGATCATGTCAACTAAGGGAACACACCTATTTGGGTTGTTTCGTGATCCAAAATGGCGCTAGTGTCATCCACATGGACAAGTATGTTGTGGCGGCGGCTGCGGAGCTCCGGGCGGCCCAGGCTCGTGCTCAGCTCACCGATACGGCTCTCGCGGAGAGGTCGGGGATTCCGACGGTGACGCTGCGGCGCTACCTGAAGGGGACGCGTGACACTCCCGTCTCTGCGCTCTTCAAGATCGCGGATGCCCTAGGCATCTCCCCGGGGCGCCTGCTCGACGACGCCGCCAAGAACCTCGACTAGGCGCGAAGGCTGCACGCCGAGTTCTGTCGCAATCCTCAGGATCAGGCCCGTCGTGAGCGTCATTACGTTCCCCAATGTTCGAAGTTGTGTTCGAATGTAGGGCATGCAAGAGGATTGCACCACATCAACACGCACCCCAGGAGAGGGGGACTCGTGATCAAGCCACAGGGGGCGCGGGCGCGCGCCCGCGCCGTGCTCTACCTTCGACAGTCGGTGCATCGTGACGAATCGATCAGTATCGAGATGCAGGAACAGGCCGGCAGGGACTACTGCGAGCGCATGGGCTACGACATTGTCGAAGTGCACTCCGATCCCGGATACTCAGGCCGCCGCTGGGACAACCGGCCCGCGGTGCAGGAGGTCATGTTCGCCGTCGAGGCAGGCCGAGCGGACGTCGTGGTTCTCTGGAAGTGGTCTCGTCTCGCCCGCAACCGGCTGCACTTCGCGCTGGCGGCAGAGCGCGTCGAGAGTGCCGGCGGACGGATCGAATCCGCCACGGAGCCACTCGACACCACTACGGCGTCCGGACGGTTCGCTCGCGGCATGATGACGGAGTACGCGGCATTCCAGTCGGAGCAGATCGGAGAGCAGTGGCGAGAGGTTCGCGAGCATCGGCGCCGGGCAGGGTTGCCACCAACTGGAGGTCCTCGATTCGGCTACCGACGAGAGGGCGACGCCTACTCGCCCGATCCTGAGATCGCGCCCATTCTCGTTGATCTCTACAAGCGGTACCTCTCAGGAGCAGGTGCAGCGCAACTTACGCGCCGGCTGAACGAGCTCGGCATCCCGTCGGCTAGAGGTTCACGATGGACGTACCAGTCCACGCTCGGGATGCTGGACACCGGCTTCGCGGCTGGGCTGATCGGACGGGCGCGTAGCGCCCGGCGCGTCTGGGAGCGGGAGTTCACCCGCGGTGCACACGAGGCGATCGTCGACGGCGAGCTCTGGGATGCGTACGTCGCGGCTCGCGCGAAGCGCCATCGTGTTCCTGCGCGCGAAGCCGGGAAATACCTGCTCACGGGGATGCTGCGCTGCGGCGACTGCGGTGGCCGAATGCACGGCCACCAATACCCGGTCGGTCCGACCTATGTCTGTTCCCGATCGACTGTGACCGACGGCCACCGCAAGGTCTCCATCGTTGCCTGGAGAGCCGAGAAGGCAGTCGAGGACTGGGCGCTCGCGCTCGCGGATGAGGTCGCCGCTCAGGCCGACGCTCGCGCGGCTCTACATGTGAAGCTGACGAAGACCGGAACCCGTCGGTCGTACTTGCGGCGCGAAATCGAGAAGGCCAACGATCGACTAGCCACCCTGACGGTGCGACACCTCGACGGAGTAGTCACCGCGGAGGCCTACAAGGTGGCGGCAGAGCGAATCGAGTCCGAACGGAACGCGGCGACACGACAGCTGCAGATCCTCGCCGAGAACCCTACGAGCATTGCCGCCCTCTCTGAGCTTCCTGGGGACCTGCGTGCGCAGTGGCCTAGGTTGTCGAACGCACAGCGGCAGCACGTCCTAAGGCCGCTCATCGCGTGGGTGGAGGTGGCTCCGGCATCTGCACGCGGTGCCCGCAAAGAGCAGCGAGTCACGGTCCGACCGGCGTGGACGGAGCTTGAGGAAAACGACGGTTAGAACATGACGATGTCGAACGTCGAATCTGCCATGCCGCCAGTCTAGCCAGGGCCGCGCGGCTCGGCTCAGCCGTGCACGTGCAGCGCGTCGCCGACCGCGACGGAGTCGCCCGACGATGCATCCAGCACCGGAACGAGCCGCACGCCGAACCAGGTCTTGCCCTCGCGGCGCCGGTGCCGCGCGAGCGTGCGGATCGGCTCCTTGCCTCGCACGAGCGTCCCGGGGTCGATCGTCGTCATCACGCAGCGGTCGCAGCAGCCCTCGACGCGGAACTCGACGTCGCCGATGCGCACCCGCGTCCACGCCTCCTCGGCGAACGGCGTCTCGCCGTCGACGACGAGGTTCGGCCGGAAGCGCTCCATGACGAGGGGCGCGGGCTCCGCGTCGCCGCGCTCGGCGGCGTCGCCCGCGGCGAGCTCGTTCAGCAGGGTGAGGGAGGCCTCGCTCGCGAGCAGTAGCGGCGAGGCATCCGCGAGCGTCAGCGAATCGCCCGGTCGTCCGCCGTAGTCGGGCTTCACGGTGCGCGCCGTCGGGTCCGGCTGCCAGACGAGCCGGAGCGGGCGGCCGATGCGCGCGCTGATCCAGGCATCCGCCTCCCCGCCCGCCGGCAGCGCCGTGCCCTGACGCGAGTGCCCGACCGCGACGGGCTCGGTGCCGCGCGGGGCCGCGACGAGCAGGCTGCCGGCCGCATCGCGCTCCTCGCCGAGCCGCAGTGCGTCGTCGGCGAGCGGGGTCGCGGCGAGCCCGAGCAGGGCGTTCTCCTCGCGCGCCGTGACGGGGGCGCCCTCCGGGTCGACGACCGCCCAGCGGCGATCGCCGGCGAGCCCCCAGGGCAGCACGGTCGCGCTCGGCACGTCGAAGCCGGCGAAGGACTTGACCGGATGGATGCGGACGCGCGTGAGCTGCATCACAGCACCGTACCCGCCGGGCTCGTCTTGTCCCCCATCCGCGTGTCATCTGGCGGCCCCCGTTCGGGTGGGGTAGAAACGACGGCGGACTCCGATCGAAGGGATCGCGAACGTGAAGTGGATCAAGCCCCTGGCCCTCGTGCTGGTCGTCGTGTTCGCGCTCTTCTACATGATCAGCCGGCCGGAGGACGCGGCGAACCTCGTGCAGGGGGCCGTGAACGGCGTCGCCACCGCCGTCGACGGCGTCGGCCGCTTCTTCACCTCGCTCGCGTCCTGAGCGGCGGGCGGATGCTGCCGTGAGCGTGTTCGGCCTCGACCCGAAGGTCGAGCGGCATCTCATCGCCGACGAGGGCGAGGTGATCGTCGACGAGGTCGGCAAGCACTGGGCCGCGAAGGTCGGCTGCGTCGCCGAGATGGTCGCCGCGGCGCCCGTGCTGCTGCTCCTCGCGGTGCTGCCGAAGCCCCTGTACTTCGTGCCGCTGCTCCTCGCGCTCGGGCTGCTCCTGCACGGGCTCTGGCGCTACATCGGGCTGCGGATGGACCGCTTCGTCATCACGAACATGCGGGTCTTCCGGGTGCACGGCATCCTGTCGCAGCGCATCGCCACGATGCCGCTCGCCCGCATCCTCGACATCTCGGTGCACACGCCCTTCGTCGGCCGGATCATCGGCTACGGCCACTTCGTCTTTGAGTCCGCGGCGCAGGATCAGGGGCTCCGCGAGATCCGCTTCGTCGGGCGACCCGACGAGCGCGGGCTCACGATCCAACGGGTCATCCAGCGCTCGGGGCTCCGCGGGCGGATGCCTCAGCCGGACTTCCCGATGCCCGAGTACGACCCGACGCGGGTCGGCCAGCTCGCCGCCTACGACGCGGCGAGCGGCGGGCAGATGGCAGCTCGGGCCGAGGCGGATGCCGCGGCCGACACTCGGGATCTGAACGCGACGCGGGACTACGGCGACGAGCTGCCCTGGTGGCGCGAAACCCGCTGATCCGGTTTCGGCTCGGGGTCGCTGCGGCGGGCGGTGAACTCGATTTCGTCAGCGGGCGCGGTCCGAGTATCCTTGTGAGGCCCCCGGTTGTGTGCAGAACGTGGTCGGGTGCACATGGCGAGTTACCCAAGCGGCCAAAGGGATCTGACTGTAAATCAGACTGCTCAGCATTCGGGGGTTCGAATCCCTCACTCGCCACCATCAGTTTCACGTCGAAGGCCACCGGACTCCGGTGGCCTTCGTCGTTTCTTCCTCGGTTTTCGTGCCTGCGGGGGCTTGATATCTCGTCCGGGCCTCTCATCAAGGCGCCCCGACTGCCCCTCTACTTCACGTTTTCCGGCTTTGGTGAGCGGTCCCATCGAACTCAGAGATGCAACTCACGTCCTCAGAACTGACTGTTTCCGAAGTCGCGCCGCGCGCGTGCGGTGTTCGAGTCGCATCCCTGCGGTGGATTTGCGGCTGCGGCGTCGGCGGGCATGGGGCGCAGCCGTCCCGGCAGTTCCCTGAAAAGGCCGCTCCTCCCGCTCGAGCAGGAAGTCTGGCATGCATCGAACATACGCCGGCAGTCTCGAGCTGGATGAGCGTAATCCATCGCTGCGAGCGTCGACCAAGCTCGCCGAGGCCTTCCAGGTCGACCCACTCGACCTGATCCGCAACTCGACGGACTAAGCCGGAACAGCACCATCAAGTCGGTTGCGGGCTGGTCGCTGATCGGGACACAAGAGGTTCGGCATCTGCTGTCGCTGCCGACGCGCTCGCAAACTTGTCGCTCGCACGCGGGAGTTCGAGGCCATACCCCTCTGATTGGGGGATTCGCGTGCCGCATCGAGATTCTGCCCTGCAAATACGGGCGTCCCGCGTGCGCGAGTCGGTGAAATTCCTCCCTTCTGGTGGTCCTCACACGACGCGAAGGCCGGCTTCCTCGCACCGCTTGGCGCAGTTGGGGCAGAATCGGTGAACTGCAAGAATGGGGGTCGCGGTGGCTGTGAGCTGGATACAGGGCGCGCGTCCCGACAGCGGGCAACCACATCTCATCCCCTGGATGGAGCTCCTCTACTTCCGCCTCACCGGACAATTCGACCGCATCGAGACCCGGCCCAAGACCAAAGAAGCTGAAGAGCGGCTCGGGCTCGAAAGGTCGGCCTACTTCTACGTTGACCGTGCGCACCCCGACTACGGCGACATGATCGTTGCGAACGACGGACCGGTGGAAGTCGCCACGTGGTGTGTCTCCCCGTTCGATACGGGAGGACTCGCCCACGGATGGATCAGGACTCGAGTGGAACTCGACGAAGAACAACGTCGGCGGCTGCTCGGACAATGGACGTGGGACGACCTCTCGTACGAAAGGCAACTCAACGAATGGATCAGCGGGGCATTCCGCGCACCCGACGACTATGTGGAAGCCGGGAGGCCTGGGTATCACCTCGTTGAAGAGGTGGACCTTCCCGCCTGCGATTCGCAGAGTTGGACGTTCGAAGGCCGCATCCCGGTCGATGGCCTTCGCACAAACCCGGTCGCCCCGGTCCGGGCGTACGTCACGCCTGGGAAGCGGCAGCACTACCTGGAATGGGTACGAGCATCTAGAAGACTCAGTATCGACCAATACACTGAACATCTTCGGTTGGTCGCTACGGTTGTGGTAGAGACGGCGTCACCAATCGAAAGTGTACGGTCGGATATTCTGGCCTCGAGAGGAAACTAGCTGGTGGAACTCGTCGGATTCGTCGCAGACCTGGCAGGCATTGACGGCCAGATCTTCGAAGCGGCTCCTTCCGTCGTGCTCACGCCTGACGCCCGGGAAACGCTCGTCGCCCCTGGGCTGGGTTGGGCACCTGAATCGTTGGTCCCGCTCGCCGGCGGGGCGAACGACTATGTTCATTTCCTCGGTGCTCGTGACCGTGTCGAGCTGGCGCCGGGCGAGACGGTGTGGCTCGCCGGGGAGTCGTTCGTTGCTGGAGTCCGACATTGCGCCGCCGTTCTCGAACAGGCGTATGAGCTTCGAGCGTGGAGCACCGCCTCGAGGGGTATTCGCTGGGCGAAAGGAACTCGTCAAGAGTTCCATGATCTCGTGCATGGTCTTGCGGTCGGTCTTCAAGGAGCGCTACATCGGAGCTTGTTCGATTCGCTTGAGATGAGCCATGGCGATGCCGACACGATCTATGCCCTGTACACCGGTTTGCCGCTTAAGCCGACGCGGGCGTCGATGCTAAACCGTGGGTTGTACTTCGCGGAGCGACGGGACCGCTACTCCTACGAGTTCGTCCGCAGTGAGGCGATCATCGTGCACCAACTATTCGCGTCAGAGTTCGAGTTCGATCAGGCAGTTGATGAGCTGCGCGTGTGGCTGAGGGGCCAACGCCTGGCCGAACAGGCGCCCGTCAGAGATGCCGAGAAGCCGTTCGCGCCGAGACGGGACTACAGCGAAGCAATGCGTCTCTTTATCGAACGGGTTCTAGCCAGCGAGCAGACTAGATCCCCGCGCGTCGCGGACTTCACGGAAAGGGCACGAATGTATGACCGATGAGTCGCAACCTGAGCCCGCCGTGGATCCCGCGGAGGCGGTCATGACCGACATTTACTCGGCGTTTCGTCGGGAAGAGCAGGAGCGGTTCCGTAGCTATCGTGCGTACGTGGGTACGTCGAGCTATGAAGAGCATTTGCGGGCCGCGCACGCCTCGTTGAACGAGGAAGCGAGCATCGATGCTGGCAACCTCGTCCAGTGGAAGACCTTCCTTCGCGGAGCCGAGTACCCGGACTACGGGACCCCCGCGATTGTCGTGAAGTTGCTCGACAACGCTCGCAGCGAGGACCGCGACGGGAATCCAATCGCGTTCCCACAAGACGTGTTCATCGGATACCTCGACGGTGACCAAGACTTCAATGTCGTGCTGACCTCGACCGCGCGGCTGATGCTCTGGGAGCAAGGGCAGCGCTAGTTAGTAGCCTTGCCGCGCGGGCGAGGCCGCCATCGCACTTCACTGGATGATCAGGAACGCTGGTCGGAGTAACGACCTCAGGCTGCGAGATCGCGTATCTGGGATGGGCTTCCGCGATGACTTCCTCGACCGGGCGTCGGAACCGCCCAGCCGCCAAGTCCGCCGGCGTCAGCTTCGAAGCTGCAGCGCTCACATCTCTCCTCGACGCGGCATGTGGCTACCCGTTCTTCCTGCAAACATTCGGCAAAGCCACCTGGGATGCCGCCATCGACAAGCAGATCACAGCAGCCGACGCCAACGCCGGGCTCATCAAGGGCCGGAGATCCTTCGACGAAGGTCTCTACCCCTCGCGCTGGGGCCAGGCCACGCGCACCGAACGCAGGTACCTGAAGGCGATGGCGGGCTTGGGCGCCGACAGCGCGAGGACCAGCGACATCGTTGCACACCTCGGTGTCGCAATAGGCCGCCTGAGCACCACGAGACAGCAGCTGCTGCACAAAGGCGTTCTCTCCGCCTCCGCCAGGGGCGTCGTAGCGTTCACGGTCCCTGGGATGCTCGACTACATCGAACGACAGTACGGGGACTGATGAGCATGGCACGTGTGTCGAACTTGTGCGCGGCGTATGCATATATACGCTGAGCGGATGCACCTCACGAAGAAGTGGACGTTGGAAGCGGACGGCGTTGAGGTGCACCACGAGCAAACACGAGCCACCGAACGGCTCGAGAGCCTCGGCCCACGCTGGGGAGCGACTGTGCTCGAGGCGCGCGACGCAGGCGACCTATGGAGCCTGTCAGGGAGATTCGGACGAGGCTCATTTCCCTGGCACACCGACGGCGCCGTCTCATCTCGCCCGCCGCGGTGGATGGTTCTCCGCTGCACGGTGGACGAGTCCTCGACGCCAACTGAGTTCCTCTCGCTGCCAGCAGACCTGCTGCCCGAACTTTCGCGGACCATGGTGACGATGACCGGCCGTGATGGGCGAAAACAGCGCTTCGCTGTAGCGACGCCTGTCGGCGGAGGGGCCTACAAGATCAGGTGGGACCCGCGAATCGGCCGTGTGGACTCAGGCACCTTAGAAGCCCGAATCGAGGCTCTGCCCGTGACCTTTCGGGTCCCGTGGACGGAGGGCGCCACGGTGATCGTCGACAACCACCGTCTGCTGCACAGAAGACCCGAAGTCGAGGCAGGCAAACGTCGGCTCCTGACGCGCGAGTACATCGGAGGCGCCAATGTGGGACTTTGACAGCATCTACGCGAAAGCAGTCGAATACTTCGGGCGCGGCGGCAAGCACACCAAGTCTGACGACGCTGAGTTCGTGATCTGGAACCTCCTCGGCCTGGAGTTCCTCCTACGGCTCCCTCTCGCAAAAGTACATGCGTCCCTGCTCGCCGTCCCAGACGGAACCTCGATCTTGCACGCGAACGGATTCATAGCCGCATCAAACTCGACGCCGCAGTCCATTCCGGTCTCAACAGTGATCACTCGTCTGCAGACCATCGTGGAGGGGTTCACGAAAGCGCATGCCGACGACGCGTCCGTCCTCGTGGGCCTCCGCAACGCGGAGCTGCACACGGGGGCGCCCATCGCCGAGAACACCACGAATGACTTCTGGCTGCCAAAACTCATTCGAGTCGCCGATGTGATCGTGGAACATCTCGGGATTCCTCTCGAGTCCTTCCTCACCTCTGCGGTGATTGCCGAGGGGCGCAAGCTAATCGACGCACAGGACAAGAAGCTGGCGCACGAGGTCGAGGAACGGATCAGAGCAGCAAGAGCGTTCCTCACCAAACTCAATCCAGCAGAGATCGCATCCCGCTCGTCGTCACCGGGGCCGGACGGCTACAGCTTCGTAGCCACATGCCCGGCCTGCGCTTGGAAGGCCTGGCTACGCGCCGACCAGGTTCGGCTGACTGCCGAGCGATTTGAGGAAGGCCAACTTACCCGTGACGCGGTCTACGTTGTGACTGCCCTGCAATGCAAGGTCTGCGCACTGACCCTCGAAACTACGGCCGAGTGTGTCGCCGCTGGCGTGAAACAACAACTCGTCCAGCAACTGGAAGAGTCCCTTGAAGATCGGTTGATGCTCGCCTACGAGGAGCCCGACTACGGCAACGACTGACCGCTCAATGGCGCATTCAGCGTCTGATGATTAGAGCGCAGCGGGAAAGCTCGGAGGAATAGCCATCCTGGCTGAGAGGATTAAGACTGTGGGGGCTCCTCAGAGGGCGCGGAATCACACGGCAAGGCGAGATACGCGAACCGTCCACCTCAGTTTCACATCGAAGGCCGCCGGATTCCGGTGGCCTTCGTCCTTCCTTCTGGCCATCCCGAGCTGCTCGCCGTCAGTGTTCGTGGGTGCCGGCGCCTGCGAGCCCGCGAATACTGACGGCGAAGTGGTGACCCCCCCCGTTCGCGGGCCATCACGATGCGGCGGCCCGGGGGCCGGCCTGAGCCCTGTTTAGATGGAGAAGACGGTCCGTACCCCGAGCGGACTGACTTCGACCCGGGCTTCATGGTGGCTTCCCACAGAACCGAACGATCAGCGGATCCGCGCGCCGCGCTCCGCCGTGCCGTCGGCGAGCGAGACGTCGAGGCGGTCACGTCCCTCGTCGCGCAGCACTGGATGTACCTGCTCGAGCACCGCTCCATCACACTGGCGCTGGCGATGGGCCTCTGCACGCCGGACCCGGCCGATCCGCTGCTGACCGCCGTGTTCACCGAGCTCGGCGCCCACCTGAAGTCGACCTTCCGCACGAACGCGGCCTCGCACCGCGCTCGCTGGAGCGGCGCACGCCGCTCGGAGGCGGAGGCGCTGCGCGCCGTGCTCGGCGGCACCGTCGCCGCGATCGCCGCGCGCGCCGACGGTCGCGCCGCCGAGAGTCTCGTCCACGTCGATCGCGCCCGGGCCGCCCTGCCCGCGGCCGCGGCGCGGATCCCGCCGGCGATGCTCGCCCGGCTGCAGCATCACTGGCTGCGCACGGAGCTGATGAGCACCGGCTACGTGACGGTCGTCGACGGCTCGGAGGAGGTGCTGCGGGTCGCGGTCGCGACCGGGCAGCTGGACATCGCGTACTGCACGGCCGGGTACTACGCCCTCTCGCACGCACTGGCCGGGCGGGGACCGGCCGCCGACCGGGCCGCCGCGGAGGCGGATGCCCTCGCCGACCTCATCGAGCCCTGGCAGCGGGCGGCGATGGGCGTCCCGCTCCGGCTCGCCTCGGCGCTCCGACTCCTCGACCGGGGGCACGGCGACGAGGCGGCTGCGCTGCTCACCGACGACCGCCGAGCGGAGCAGGACTCCGAGCTGTGGGCGCTCGCGCTGATGGTGCGCTCGCAGCTGCCGGCCGCGAAGCAGGACTCGATGCGGTTCCTCGCCCAGCTCGAGGCCGAGGCGGCGTCCTGGCCGTCGGACGTCGTGGCCCAGCCCGCGAACAGCGTCCACCTCGACGTGGCGCGCGCGCAGCTGAACGGGCTGACCGGGCGCGGCGCGCTCGCGGTCGAGCTGCTGGAGCGGAGCGCGGAGCAGGACGCGCACGGGATCGTGCGCGTCCGCCTCGCGGCGATCCGTGCGGCGGAGGACCCGACCGCCGCCGCGACGCTCGTGGAAGCGGTGCTCCGGGAGAGCCGGGACCGGCCGCGAGCGGCAGCGGAGATGCACCTGCTCAAAGCCGCCCGGGCGCTCTCGGAGGGCAAGGACGCGATCGCGTCCCGCGAGTTCCGGCGCGCCGTCGCGCTCGCACTCGAGAACGGCATCCCCAGGTCGCTCGTCGTGGCGGGGCCCGCCGTGCTCACGAAGCTCTCGGAGCTGACCGGGACGCGCGAGGCACTCGACGCCGTCGCCGAGATCGACCAGGAGCTCGTGTCCCTCGACCGCTCGAGGGATCACACCCTGCTCACGCCCCGCGAGCGCGCCGTGTTGCTCGGACTGATGTCCGGGAAGACCCGCGCGGAGGTGGCGCGGGACTCGTTCGTCAGCGTCGAGACGGTGCGGAGCCAGCTGCGGTCCGCGTACCGAAAGCTCGGCGTGCGCTCGCTCGAGGCGGCGATCTTCGCCGCGAGCGAGGCCGGAATCCGCAACTGATCGGCTCGCGGACTTCACCCTCAGGGGGATTCTCCGCGCGCCGAGGGTGAAGTCCTGCGTTCCCGGGCTGCATCTCACATGCGGTCGGACATAGTCGAAGTGACGCCCAGCCGGTCGGACCCGACGCATCCGGCCGAATCCGACGCATCCCGACCGACTGACGCGCGCGCTCCCAACGGAGCGAGAACCCGATCGGCAGCGACCCCGTCGCGCCCACCCGATTCACCGAAGGAGCGTGCCTTGCGTTCGACCGCGCCGCGAAGTCACCGACCGCACCCCAGCCTCGTCCGGCGCCTGCTGGCGTTCGTGGCATCCATCGGGCTCGCGCTCGTCGCGGTGGTCGTGCTGCCGTCCGCGGCGCACGCCGCCCCGAACCCCGCGATCGTCGTCGGCGACGTGACCATCGCGCCGGCCGACACGCAGGCGACCATCGGCGACTCGCTCACCGTGTCGGGCTCGTGGAATGCGAGCGAAGCCGACCCGAAGGTCGGCGACTCCTTCACGATCGGGCTCCCGCCGCAGCTCAAGTTCCCGCAGAACGTGCCGTTCCAGCTCACCGGCACCACCCCGAGCGGCGACCCGGTGGTGTGGGGGAACTGCCTCACCGACACCGCGTCGGGCATCGCCACCTGCGAGCTGACGGACGAGGTCGAGTCGTTCCCCGAGCTCGTCATGGGCACCTGGCAGTTCCAGGTGGAGGCGGTCCAGGCGACCACCGCCGAGGCGATCCAGTTCGACCTCAACGGCAAGCCGGTCATGGTCGACCTCCCCGGCACCGGCGGGATCGACGACGGCATCGTGCTGCCCGGCGAGGTCACCAAGTCCGGCGTCATGAACCAGAACAACTGGTCCATGACGTGGACCATCGACATCCCCGGTGCGAACCTCGTCGCCGCCGGCGGCGATACCGCCCGCATCACCGACACCCTCGGCGCCGGTCACGCGCTCTGCGACCCCACCGGACTCAAGGTGCAGACGGTGCGCGGCAGCACGGTCGTCGACGTGACGAGCATCGCGACGCTCGACGGCGCACCCGGCGACACCTCGTTCGGCCTCGCGCTCGCCGGGCCGTTCGACGCGAACGTCACCTACCGGGTCACCTACCAGACCTGCACCGAAGACGGCCGGATCGACCCCGCGGGCACCGAGTACGAGAACTCCGCCCAGATCGAGGGCTGGGGCGAGGCCGGCCACGGCGTCGGCACCGTCGCCAACCTGCCGTGGCACGTGAACCTCGGCAAGTCCGGCAGCGTCCTCGGCGGCGCGGAGCGCAACGGCAAGGTCGCGTGGACCGTCGTCGTCCCGGGCGACCAGCTGCTCGGCAAGGACGGCTTCACCCTCACCGAGACCCTCGGCGCCGGGCACCAGCTGTGCACCGACACGATCAGCGGCATCCAGATCACCGAACGGTACGGCCCCAGCAACCAGCTGCAGCAGAGCCTGACCGGCAAGCTCACGCCGACCACGCTCGCCTCGAGCCCGCAGGCGTTCCAGGTGCGCTTCGACCTCAACGACAGCGCCGTGGCCTTCAAGCCATCCGACCACCGGTACGTGATCACGTACACCACCTGCGTGACCGCCACCGAGCTGCCCAACGGCGGCACCGCGTACGCCAACTCGGTCGACGTCGACGGCGCGGTCGCGACGAACGAGGCGACCGTGCCGAACCGGAGCCAGGGCAAGACCGGCCGCATCAACACCGCGGCCGTGACCCTCGACGGGGTCCAGCACATGCCGCAGACCACCATCGGCTGGTCCGTCACGATCCCCGGTCAGCTGATCGAGAACGTCGACGGCGTGCTCACGCTGACGGACGTGCTCTCCGACTCGCAGGCCGTCTGCGCGGCCGGCGATCCGAGCGCGGGGCTGGCGGCCCGCCTGGGCCTCCGGGTCGAGGCGCGCGACCAGATCCAGAACGGCGGCCTGCAGACCGTCGACCTCACCGGGTCCACCGCGGCCTCGCTCGCCGGCAACACCCTCACCTTCGACCTCGACGCGGTCGACCTCCCCATCCCGACCGGCACGAGCGACGGCTTCAGCCGCGAGTACCAGTACGTGCTGACGTACACCACCTGCACCGCCACCGGCGGGATGGATGCCCCGGGCACCGTGTACTCGAACACGCTGACCGGCGACGGGGTCTCCTTCAGCTCCACCACCACGCAGAACAACAGCGGCAGCGGCACCGGTCAGGGCGTGACCCGCGGCTCCGTGTCGCTCGTGAAGACGCTCGTGGACAACGCCGGCGCGGCGTTCGTGCCCGCCGACACGAAGTTCACCGTCCACGTCAAGGAGATCGACCCGACGGCGACGGTGCAGAAGGAGTACGAGCTGCAGGTGCCGCTCGACGGCGCCCCCATCAGCGGCCTCAACGCACGCGGCACGGGCTGGACGGTCGAGCTCACCGAGCCGACGTTCCCGACGGTCCCGGGCGTGACGTTCGGCGACCCGGTGTTCGCCGACGGGCCCGGCGTGACGGTCAGCCCGGACGGGAAGACCGCGATCGCCTCGATCGACCCGGGCGTGAACGTCGCGGTGTCGCTCACGAACGAGGCGCTGCTCGGATCCGCGACCATCGTCAAGGAGCTCGGCGGCGGCGCTGCCGGGCTCGTCGACGCCGACCGCCGGTACCAGGTCACCGCGGCCATCGACACGAGCGCGCTCGGGCAGGGCTTCCCCGCCCAGGCCGACCGCGTCCTGCAGCTCGAGACCGGCGTGCCGGTGACGCTCGCCGATCTGCCGATCGGCGCGACCGTGCACTTCACCGAGCTCCGGCCGGTCGACGACGACACCCTCACCTGGGCGGCGCCGGTGATCACCCCCTCGACCGTCACTGTCTCGGCGGGCCACGCGACCACTCCGGCCGCGATCACGGTCACGAACAGCGCGGAACGCACCGTCGGCACCTTCGCGGTGACGAAGACCGTCACCGGTGCGCAGGCCGACAACCCGGCCGTCTCCGACACCGTCACCGTCACCGCGAGCTGGACCGAGGAGGGCGTCCCCGGCAGCACGACGCTGACCGTGCCGACCGACGGCACGCCGGTGCCGCTCGGTGCCGACCTCCTCATCGGCACCCGGGTCACGCTGAGCGAGACCCCGCTCGTCGACGGCTCCAGCATCGCCTGGGGCGCGCCGAGCTGGTCGGGACCCGGAGTGACGGTCGACGGCGACTCCGCCGTCGTGACGATCGGCAGGACGGCCGACGCCACCGTCGCCCTCGAGAACCACGCCGCCACCTCGACCGCGGGCCTCAGCCTGCTGAAGGCCGTCGCCGGCGAGGCGGCGGGCGAGGTCGATCCGGAGGCCGAGTTCCCGGTGACCGCCAGGTGGGTCGACGCGGACGACGTCGAGCACGCCCGCGAGCTGATGATCGGCACCGCGGAGCCGACCCCGCTCGGCGTCGAGCTGCCGGCCGGCACCGTGGTCACGATCACCGAAGGCGCCCAGCCGCGCTTCGACACCGTCGTGTGGGGGTCCATCACGATCTCCGGTGCGGGGGTCGACGATCACGGCGACGGCTCCGCGACGGTCGTCGTCTCGGACCAGCAGGATGACGTGGCGCTCGTCACCGTCGTCAACGAGGCCACCTGGGCTCCCGGCGACTTCTCGATCGCGAAGCGCGTCGACGGGGTCCGCGGGGATCACCCGGACGTGCCTGCCGCAGTGACCGTCCTGGCCGAGTGGATGGCGGGCGACGGCGTGCAGTCGCTCGAGCTCGAGGTGCCGACCGACGGGACCGTCGTGAAGTTCCCGGCGCTGCTTCCGCACGGCACCGAGGTCACGCTGAGCGAGACCGGGCTCGAGGCCGGCGCGCAGTTCACCTGGGCGACGCCGGACTGGAGCGGGGACCGGGTCGCCGCGAGCGGCGACGGCACCGCGGTGGTGACGATCGGCGCGGCCGACACCGCGGAGGTGGCGCTCGTGAACACGGCCGTCCCCACCCTCGGGAGCGTCACGATCACCAAGACGCTGGCCGGTGAGGGCCGGGACGCCGCCGCGAAGACGAGCTTCCCGGTGACCATCACCTGGAGCGACCTGCTCGGCGAGCCGCAGAGCCGCGAGGTCCAGCTCACCGCCGGCACTCCCGCCACGATCGACGGGCTCCCGCTCGGCACCGAGCTCCGGGTCGAGGAGGGGACGGCGAAGCTCCCCGAGGGGATCCGATGGGCCGGAGCCGACTGGTCGTCCGCCGACGACCGCGTGACGGTCACGAGCGATGCGGGCAGCGCCGTCGCCACGGTTACGGTGACCGGCGAGTCGGCCGCCGCGGCCGAGCTCTCGCTCGAGAACCGGCTCGAGCTCGGCCCGGCCCTCGCGGGCACCGGCGTCGACGGGGTCGCGCTTGGCATCGTCGGGGGCGCTGCGCTCCTCGCGATGCTCGGCGGAGCCGCGGTCCTCATCGCGCGACGGCGCGCTCGAGGCTAGGCGGCTGCGAACGGCCGGCGCCGTCGGGTGAGATTCCCGGCGCGCCGGCCGCTCGGCGTCCCCGGGTGCGCGGCCGCGGTTGTGGAGAACTCCCGAGGCAGATTGGTATCCCGAGCTAATCTGGTTGGGTGCGCATCGGGGCCGTCCGGCCCAGCGCGCCGCGATCGAGAGGGATGACCATGGCAGTTCGGGAGACGTTCGTTCGCAGGCGAGCAGCGAAGCTCGCGGCCGGGGCGGGGGTGCTCGCGCTCGCGCTGGTGCTCACTGCCTGCGCCGGTGCCGCGCCGTCAGCGGGGCCCGCGGCCGGCGAGCAGACGGCTCCGTCCGATGCCGCGGCGAACGACACGCCCCAGGCGGGCGGGCGCGATCTCTCGGAGGGCGGCAGCTGCGTCGACGGCGAGGACATCGTGATCGCCGCCGCGGGCTCCAGCGCGGTCGTCGACGGCCCGTGCGGTACCGTCACCATCAGCGGCGCGGACTTCGGCGGCAACATCGAGTCCGCGGAATCGGTCGAGGTCTCCGGCGCGAACGCCAGCGTCCTCGGCGCCGAGTGGGGCGAGGCGCTCGTGCTCGCCGACGGCGTGACGCTCAACGTCGACTCCGTGCAGCGGCTCGTGACCGAGGCGGCCGGCACGCACCTCACCACTCAGCGCGCGGGCGAACTCGTGATCGACGGCGACGGCGCCACCGTCAACGGCGACGAGGCCGAGCGCGTCATGCTGAATGCGAACGACGCCACGGTGGTGCTCACCGCGATCACCGGTGCGCTCGAGGTGCACGGCGACCGCAACACCGTCAACTGGACTTCCGGAGTCGAGGCGCCGACGGCCGACACCGGCGCGGAGAACGTCTACACGCACTAGCCGCGCGTTCGCGGCCCTGCTCGCAGGGTGGGCCGGGAGCCATTCAACATGTGCTCCCGGCCGCGCCAGCCCCTGACGCATCCAGCAGGAGAAGCCCCCTTCTCACTACCGGGCCGCCGCTTCCCCCGAAGCGACGTCACCAGTGAATCGCATCGAGGCCCCGCGGCCCCGGGCCTTGACAGCGGTGCGTCGGGTGTGCTGCATCCCCGCGCTCAAGGTCGCCGGTACCACTCGACCGCGCTCGCCGGCAGCGTGAACGGCCGATCGAGGGGAGCGGATGACTCGGCCCGCACGCGCTCGGTCGAGAAGTCGTGATCCACGCAGAGCAGCGCGAGCGCCCGCTCGAGCCCGGGGGAGCCGGCGACCGCTGCCCGAGCCTGCGCCATCGACACGCTCGGCGGGGCCGGCCGCCGGGGCCAGAGGGCGTCGACGAGCGCCCGCACCGGCACGGGGTCGCGATGGGCGGCGTGGAACACCGAGTGCTCCGGGCGCGGACCCGTCGCGAGCTCGACGAGCAGGCCGCCGAGAGTGCCCGCCTCGATCACCGAGTGCACGGCGCGCCCGCCGTCGACGAGGCCGCCGACCGCGGCGGTCAGCGCTGCGACGCCCGGCCCCACCCAGCGGTCGCCCGCACCGAGCACGAGGTGCGGGCGCACGACGAGGCCGCCGGCGTCGAGCACGAGCCGCTCGGCGGCCGCCCGGCTCGCGCTGAGCGGCGAGCTCGGGGCGAGCGGGGCATCCGCCTCGTCCAGGCGGTGGAACGGCCCGCGTCCCGAGACGGCGGCCGTGCTGAGGTACACGACTCGGGCGCCGCTCGCGTCGGCGGCGGCGACCACGTTCGCCGTGCCCTCGACGTTGACCAAGCGGTGCAGCTGCGGGTCGCTCCCCACGTGGCTCGCGGCGTGCACCACCGCGGAGGCGCCGGCGAGCGCCGCGGCGAGGGCCGAGGCGTCCCGCACGTCCGCCAGTTCCCGGGTGATCGGGCGGGCCGACCATCCGGGCAGGCGACGCGCCGCCTCAGCGGCCCGGGAGCCGATGAAGCCGCGCGCGCCGAGGACGGCGAGCACCGCTCGGGAGGTTCCGGGCATGTTCGGCTCCATTCATCCGGGGGAGGTTGGCTAGGGTTGACCGCAGCCGAAACGAAGCGGGGTGGAATGGTCCAGCAGGAACGGGCGCGCCGGACGCGGGCGAAGATCATGCTGGGCGCGGCCGAGGTGATCCGCACCGCCGGCTACGCCAACGCGACGCTCAACGACATCGGTGCCGCCGCCGGGGTCACGAAGGGCGCCCTCTACTTCCACTTCGACTCCAAAGAGGAGATCGCCCGGGCGCTCATCGAGGAGCAGCACCGGGTGACCCGAGAGGCCGCGGCCGAGATCCTCGAGCTCGAACTCACGCCGGTCGAGCACATGCTCCGGCTCTGCATGGACCTCGCCGAGCGGCTCACCAGCGACCCCATCGTGCGCGCCGGCATCCGCCTCACCACGGATTCCTCGACCTTCGACACGCCGCTGCTCGACCCGTACCGGGACTGGATGGCGAGCTTCGAGGAGCTCGCCCGCCGCGCCGAGGCCGTGGGCGAGACGAACGGGCTCATCTCGCCCGAGGTGTTCGCGCGCACCCTCATCCCCTCGTACACGGGCGTGCAGCTCGTCTCGGAGACCTTCACGGGGCGGGCCGACCTGATCGACCGCATCCACGACCTCTGGCGGGTGCTGCTCACCGCGATCATCCCCGCCGAGCAGCTCGCGGCGAAGCTCGCGCTCGCCGACGAGGTGTTCACCGTGAAGCCGGCACGCCGACGGAAACGAGCGTAGCCTCGGCGCGCATCGCCACACGCCGCCCCTGACGGATCTCGAACGCGGCCTGCTCGCCCCGGATCGTCGCGTGGACGGTCGCCGGAGGGTCGAACTCGACGATCCGGTCGAACTCGCCCTCGAAACGGCCGAGCTCGAGTCGGGGATCGGCTGCCTCGAGCCGGGCCGCCTGCCGGCAGGCCTCGATGAGCGCGGCGCCGGGCACGTGGTCGAGCAGATGGTCGTAGAAGACCGGATGCCGCCGGTCGACATCGAGCGTGAGGGCGCCGTCGCCGTCGATGAGCAGGACGTCCTGTTCGAGCAGACGGCCGACCGCCGCCGCCGGCACGAGCGGGCTGCGACGGCGGAGCGGCGGCGTGGTGCCGGCGCGCCCGCTGCGGAGGCGGGCGTACGCGGCCGGCCCGATGACGAGGGCGTCGCCGTGCCCCGCGGCGACGGCGCCGCCCGTCGGCTCGCCGATCGAGATCTCGAAGCGGGCGCTGCGGAACGCCCCGCCCGGCGTGCGCACGAGTCGGGTCGCGCGCACCGTCGCGTGCAGCTCCGCCGCGGAGCCCGCCCGTGCGGCGAGCGGCGTCCGGAGCAGTGCGAAGCCGAGGCCGGTCATCAGGAAGCGGTGTTCGAGCGGCACGCCGAAGCCCTCGTGGCAGGCGAGGATCGTCAGCTGGCGCACCGTCTCGGTCACGAGGGCCGAGCCGGGCAGCTCGGATTCGAAGTAGCCGTGCCGCCTCGGCCACTGCAGCGCGGCGATGTACTCGTGCTCGCCCCAGCGCACGAAATCGGTGGGCAGCACCTCGCTCGTGGATCGCCGGTGGACGAGGCGGCGCGGGACCGTTCGGTCGAAGGACAGCACTGGCGCTCCAAGGGAATCGGGCTCGGGGTTCACGGGAAACCGGGGAGGCGGTATGCTGATCTTAGTCGGGGGGCTGTGCGCGGGTGCAGGAATCGGGGGATGCCTGTACCCGCGCACTCATGCGCACGGGGTGAGTCGCCGGGAGTCAGCCCGCGAGGAAGGCCGTCACCTCGTCGCGGCTCGGCAGATCGGCGCCCGCGCGCGACGCCGTGATGGCCGCGCAGGCCGCCGCGAAACGGGCCGCGGGGAGCAGTCCGCCCGCGGTCGCCGCCCGCCGCCGCAGCGCCGGGGCGAGGCCGTCGGCGACGACGGCGAAGAGGAAGCCGGCCATGAACGAGTCGCCCGCGCCGACCGTGTCGACGGTCGTGATCGGGAACGCCGGGAAGTCGAGCACCTCGGCGCCGGCGGCCAGCAGTCCGCCCGCCGCGCCGCGCGTGATCACGGCGACCGCGCCGGTCTCCGCCGCGAGCGCCGCCGCGGACTGCTCCGCGGTGCGCTCCGGGTACAGCCACGCGGCATCCTCGTCGCTCATCTTCACGAGCTGCGCGATGCGGGCGAACGCGCCGACCCGCCCGACGGCGGCGCCGCGCGAGCCGATCAGCGTCGGGCGGACGTTCGCGTCGAAGGAGACGAGCGCGCTCGCCGCGGCCTCGCCGACGGCGTCGAGCACCGTCGTCGCGCCGGGCTCGAGGTAGGCGGCGATCGAGCCCGTGTGCACCACGTCGAAGCCGGCCACCTCCGGACGCGCCGGTCGCCACTCGAGCGCGAACTCGTAGCTCGCCCCGCCGTCCGCGGCGAGCGTCGCCTGCGCGGTCGAGGTGCGCTGGATCGCGCCGAGCGTGCCGGGGGCGAGGGCCGCACCGGATGCCTCCACGTGCCGCCGCACCATCGCGCCGTGCGCGTCGTCGCCGAGGCAGCTCGCGAGCTGCACGGTCGCGCCGAGTCGGGCGAGGCCGACGGCGACGTTCAGCGGGCTGCCGCCCGGATGCTCCGCGACGCCGCCGGCGCGGTCGTGCACGACGTCGACGAGCGCCTCGCCGATCGACAGGGCGCGCGCGCCCGCTGGCCAGCTCGCTGCGGTCATCTCGGCTCCCAGCTCTCGGCTCTCGGATCGGCGGTTCAGTAGGAGGCGTGCGGGTGCGGCGCACCCGGAACGGGCTTCGCGTCGACGACCACGAGGAGCACGGTCGCCGGTGCGCCGCCCTCGGCCGCGAGCAGGTGCTCGAGGTCGGCGTCGAAGTGGATGCTGTCGCCCTCCTCGAGGCGGAGGCGCTCGGCGCCGAGCTCGACCCGGATCGCCCCCGACAGCACGAGCACGAACTCCTCGCCCGCGTGCCTGGAGAGGGCGCCGGGATGATCGGCGGCCATCACGAGGCGCACGGCCTCCATCGAAGCCCAGGGGGCCCGGCTCGCGAGGCCCGTCATCACCCCGCCCACCACGTCGTCGGCGTGCTCGTCGTGGCGGTGCAGCACGTAGCTCTCGTCGGCGTCGGGTTCGTCGAAGATGTCGCCGATGCGCACACCGAGGGCGCGGGCGACGGCGATGATGGTGCCGAGCGAGGGGGTGCGCGCGCCGGTCTCGATGCGCGAGAGGAACGCCTCGGAGAGGCCGGTCTCCGCGGCGAGGCGGCTCAGCACCCAGCCGCGGTCCTGGCGCAGCTGCTTCAGCCGCGGGCCGACCTGCGCCTCGTCGATGCCCTCCGCCGCCTCGTCGAACGCCATCCGCGCACTCCTCCTCATCCTCAGCCAGGCCTCCCGCTCCGTCACTTGACGGCTCCGAGGGAGAGCCCGCGCACTAGTTTGCCCTGTGCGACGAGCCCGAGGGCGAGGACGGGCAGCGACACGAGCAGCACGGCAGCGCTCAGCCGGGCGAGGAACAGCCCCTGATTGGTGATGAAGCCGACGAGGAACACGGGCGCGGTGCTCGCGGACGTCGCCGTGAGGTTGAGTGCGAAGAGGAACTCGTTCCAGCTGAAGATGACGCAGATGAGGGCCGTCGCCGAGATGCCGGGCAGGGCCACCGGCGCGATCACCTGGAGCAGGATGCGGCGCAGGCCCGCCCCGTCGAGCTGCGCCGCCTCGACGATCTCGGCGGGCACCTCCAGGAGGAAGGAGCAGAGGATCCAGATCGCGATGGGCAGGTTCATCGAGGTGTAGAGCAGCACGAGCACCCAGATCTGGTCGAGCGCGCCCGCGGTCGAGACGAGCAGGAAGATCGGCAGGATGGCGGCCACCATCGGCAGGAACTTCGTCGACAGGATGAACATGCGCAACTGCTCCGCCCCGCGCACGGGGCGGACCGCGAGCGCGTAGGCGGCCGGGAACGCGAGCGCGATGACGAGCACCACCGAGCAGCCGCTCGCGATCGCCGAGTTCAGCAGGTACTTCGTGGCGTCCGAGTCGAGCAGCAGGCGCCACTGGTCGAGGGTGAACGGCGCGAGCAGCTCGCCGGACACGGCGTCGGCCTCGCTCCGCAGCGACGCCTGCACGACGAAGAGTAGGGGAGCGGCGAACAGGGCGCAGGCGGCCCAGGCGAGGAAGATGCGGATGGCTCCGGCGCGGGTGCGGGTCATGCGCCGCGCTCCTTTCCGAGTCGGGTGAGCACGCGGACGAAGAGATTCGCGATGACGAGCGCCCCGGCGATGACGACGACGCTCGCCGCCGCGGTCTGGCCGTAGTCGAACTTGCGGAACATGGTCTGGTAGATCTCGAACGGCAGGTTCGTCGTCGCCGTGCCGGGGCCGCCCTGCGTGATCGCGAAGACGGCGTCGAAGGTCTGCACGACGTAGAGCGTGCCGAGCACCGCCGCGAGGGAGAGGTAGCTCCGCAGGTGCGGCAGCGTCATGTGCACGAAGATCCGCCACTCGTTCGCGCCGTCCACGCGCGCCGCCTCGAGCACGTCGTCGGGCTGGCCCTGGAGCCCCGCGAGCACGATGAGCATCATGAACGGCGCCCACGTCCAGACGAGGGAGGCGATGAGCGCGGTCATCGGTGCCGCGTTGAGCAGGTCGATCGACTGCGGCGCCGCACCGGTGAGGGAAGCGGCCCAGTCAGCGATGCGCTGCAGCATCCCGAAGTTCGGGTCGAGGATCGCGTGCTTCCAGATCAGCGCCGCCGCCATCGGCATGACCATGAACGGCGCGATCATGAGCGTGCGGGCCACCCCGCGGCCGGGGAACGGCCGGTCGAGCAGGAGGGCCACGGCCGTGCCGATCACGAGCGAGACGATGACGACGCCCGCCGTCAGCACGATCGTGTTGAGCACGGCCGGCAGCATGCGCGCGTCCGTGAACACCGCGACGAAGTTGTCGACCCAGGCGAAGCCGAAGGCGTCGGGGCGGAGGATGTTCCAGTCCAGCACCGAGATCACCAGGGTGACGACGAACGGCAGCTGGGTGAGCACGACGAGGAACAGGAAGGCCGGCCAGAGCGGCAGCCAGCGGCGGCGGTTCTCGCGCCGCTCGTGGGCGGCCGCCGCGGCCAGGCGGCCCGGGCCGGAGGGGCCCCGCGTGCGGGACCCCTCCGGTGCCGAGGTGGCGGTGGGAGCGTCGGGCGTCCGGATCATTCGCCCGCGTACTCCTGCCCGATCGGGATGGCGAGCTCCTGCCCGACGGCGAGCGCGTCGGCGACGCTGTCGGCCTGGCCGGCGAGGATCGCGTTGATCTGCTCGGCGGTGCGGGTCGCGAGCAGGCTGAACTCGGGGATGGCCACGAAGATCGTGCCGATCGTCGGGCGGGGCTGCACGCCGGGGTCGCGCGGGTCGATCGACTTGATCGAGTCGAGCACGATGGGCGCGTAGGCGCCCGCGTGGGCGAGGTAGTCCGCGTTCGAGTAGGTCGACTCGCGCTTGCCGTCGGGCACGTTGCTCCAGCCGATCTCGGAGCCGACGAGCTCCTCGTAGCCGGCGCTCGACGCCCAGGAGATGAACTCCCACGCGGCATCCGCCTTCGCGCTGTTCTTCGGGACGCCCCAGCCCCAGCCCGCGATCCAGCCGGAGTAGTCCGTGAGCTTCGTCGGCGCGTAGGCGTAGCCGACCTTGCCGGCGACGGTGCTCGTCTCGGGGTTCTCGACGAGGCCGGCCCCGGCCGTGGCGTCGTACCACATGGCCGCCTTGCCCTGGCCGAAGAGGTTCAGGCACTCGGTGAAGCCGGCCTGCGCGGCGCCGGTCTCGCCGGAGTCCCGCACGAGGTCGACGTAGAACTGCACGGCCTCGGTGAACTCGGGGGAGTCGACCTGCGGCTCCCAGTCCTCGGTGAACCAGGTGCCGCCGAAGGTGTTCACGATCGTGCCGAGCGGGGCGAACATCTGGCCGGCGGCGGGCTGGCCGCGCAGGCAGATCCCGGCCGTGTCGCCGCTGTCGAGGGCGGCAGCGTACTCGGCGATCTGGTCCCAGGTGGGGTGCTCGGGCATCGTGATGCCGGCCGCCTCGAAGAGGTCGGTGCGGTACATCACGAAGGAGCTCTCGCCGTAGAACGGGATGCCGTGGATGCCGCCGTCGCTCGCGCTGTACGTGGTGAGCATCGAGGGCAGCACGTCGTCGACGTCGAAGGCGGTGTCCTGCTCGGTGTACGCGGTGAGGTCCTGCAGCCAGCCGAGGTCGGCGTAGTACGGGGTCTCGGAGGAGTTGATGCTGATGACGTCGTACTTCGAGACGCCGGCGGCGAGGTCCTGGGCGACGCGGTCGCGCAGCTCGTTCTCGGGCAGGACGGTGAAGTCGACGGCGAGGCCGGTCTCGGCGGTGAAGTGCTGCTCGGTGAGCTCCTGCAGATCGGTCATCTGCGGGTTGCCGACCATGAGGACGGAAATGCGGTCGCTCGCGGCGTCGCCGGCTGCGGCGCACGAGGCGAGCGGGACGGCGACGGCGAGCGCGGCGGCGGTTGCGGCCGCGCGGCGCCAGGTGGGTGTGGACACGCTCAACTCCATTGTCTCGGGGGAGGCCGGGTTTTCCCTGCCGAGACGAGATAGTGCCACACAGGCAAGTTCTTGTCTATATACTTTCCTGAGAGGCATGTAGAGTGGCGCTCGCCGTCACGCCCGTGGCGGCATTGTGCGACACGAGGATGGCAATGGCTGCATCGGTACTGCTCGTCGGGGAATCGTGGGTGGTCCACGAGATCCACTACAAGGGCTTCGACACGCTGAACATGACGAGCTTCGAGTCGGGCGGCAGCCCGCTCGTCGAGGCGCTCACGGCGCACGGCCACGAGGTCACCTGGATGCGCGCCGACGAGGCCACCCGCTCGTTCCCGTTCCACGCGAGCGAGCTCGACGGCTACGACGTCGTGATCCTCTCCGACGTTGGGGCGAACAGCCTGCTGCTGCCGCCCGAGGTCTGGCGGGAGGCCAAGGTGCGCCCCAACCGGCTCGAGGCCCTGCGCCAGTGGACCGAGGCCGGCGGCGGCCTGCTGATGTGCGGCGGCTGGCGCTCGTTCGCCGGCTTCCAGGGCGGCGGCTTCTACCACGGCACCGCCGTCGAGCGGGCGCTGCCCGTCGAGGTGCTGCCCTACGACGACCGCGTCGAGACGCCCGAGGGCGCGCACGGGGCGGTCCTGGATCCGGAGCACCCCGCCGTGCGCGGGCTGCCGGCGAGCTGGCCGCCGGTGCTCGGGCACCACCGGCTGACGCCGTCGGCCGGCTCGACGGTGCTCGTCGAGTCCGAGCAGGGGCTGCCGCTCCTCGTCGTGGGCGAGCACGGCGCCGGGCGCAGCGCGGCCTGGGCCTCGGACATCGCGCCGCACTGGTGCCCGCCGGAGTTCTCCGAGTGGGACGGCTACGGGCGGCTCTTCGCCCAGCTCGTCGACTGGCTCGCCGCGAAGGATGCGTCGGCGACGGCCGATCGTTCGGCGGCGGCCGATCGTTAGGCGGCGGCCCGTCGGAAGCGGCTGATCCACAGCCCGGGGAGCACCTCGAGGTCGCCCTCGTGCACGAAACCCGCGGACTCGTACAGGCCGCGCGCCGGCTCGTTGCCCCGCCCCGTCGCCACGACCGTCTCGGGCGCGAGGGCGAGCGCCGCGACCACGAGCGCCCGGCCCGCGCCGCGGCGCGCGTGCTCGGGCGCGACGACCAGGCGGTCGAGGTCGAGCACCTCGTCGACCACGGTGAACCCGAGCGCTCCGGCGAGCTCGCCGGAGCGCTCGGCGACGAGCCAGCGCAGGCCGGACGCGCGCAGCCCCGCCTCGGTCTCGTGCAGCGGCGGGATGCGGTCGTCGCCGATGAGCGCCGCCTCGACGGCGTAGGCGGCGTGCTGGATCTCGAGCAGGCGAGGGGCGAGCGCGTCGAGCTCGGCCCCGCCGAGCTCGCGGACGGCGACGGGCGCGGTCACGCCGGGCGGTCGCCGTTCTCGGCGTCGGCGTCGGCCGCGCCGCGCTCGGATGCCTCGGCCCGGCTCAGGTGGTCGAGCAGCTCGTCCATGGTGGCGAAGGAGCGGCTCTCGTCGCCGTCGCCGTCGCCCTCCAGCTCGTACTCGTACTCGAACTCCTCGTCGTCCTCGTCGAGTTCCACCTCGGCGACCGCGAGCTGATCGTCGAGGGCGCAGAAGACGGTGACGCCCTGACCGGGCGCGTCGTACATGAGCACGAGCTTCGCGTCGGGCAGCACGATGACGCCCTCGAGCGCGACCTCGACGGTCTCGCCGTCCTCCACCGCGAGCTCCTCGGCCGCGCGCGCATCGGCGGCCAGCAGGTGCGACTCGCCGAGGGGCGCGAGGGCGCGCTCGACGAGGGCGCGCATGGCTCCGAGCTCCGCGGTGGTGCCCTCTTCCGGCTCCGAGAGCACGGCGACGACGCGGTCGCCGGGCAGCGTCGCGGTGGCGGTCAGGTCGCCGTCGTCGTCGAGGGTGACGTCGGTGAGTCCGGTCATGGTGGGGCTCCTCAGCTGCGGTGGACAGCATCGATCCTGCCACTCGGCGGCGGGCGCCGCCGCATCGGGCGGCGAACCGGCGAGGCATCCGCCAGTTGTTTTGATTCATTCAAAACAACTTGCTAGGGTCGAGGCATGGAGGTGCACGGCATGGCGACGGACGACGCGGAGCGACTGCGCGCCGCGGGCCTCAAAGTCACCGCGCCGCGCAAGGCCGTGCTCGCCGCCCTCGGCGGCCAGGGCCACCTCGACGCCGACACCGTCTTCGAGCGCGTGCGCGGCGAACTGTCGACCACCTCACTGCAGGCCGTCTACGGCGTGCTCGCCGCCCTGACCGGCGCGGGGCTGCTGCGCCGCATCGAGCCCGCCGGCTCGCCCGCGCTCTACGAGCGCCGCACGGGCGACAACCACCACCACCTCGTCTGCACGAAGTGCCACACCGTGGCCGATGTCGACTGCGTCGTCGGCCAGCCGCCCTGCCTCGAGCCCGCCGACACCGGGGGCTTCGCCATCCACACCGCCGAGGTCACCTTCTGGGGCCTCTGCGAATCCTGCAGATCGGAACCGGCGGCGTAGCGCCGCCGGCATCCGACCCACCGCCCCCGCCGGCCCTGCCCGGCGGTGTTCGGCGCGCCCTGCCGCGCCCGCCGCGCCCAGCGCGGCTCGTCACCCATCCGCCCACGAACCGAAGGACGAACGCATGACGAACCCCACCACCACCCAGACCGGCACGCCCGTCGCGAGCGACGCGCACTCGCTCACCGCCGGCCCGGACGGCACGACGGCGCTGCACGACCGCTACCTCGTCGAGAAGCTCGCCCAGTTCAATCGCGAGCGGATCCCGGAGCGCATCGTGCACGCCAAGGGCGGCGGCGCCTTCGGCCGCTTCGAGACGACCCACGACGTGTCGGCCTACACCCGGGCGGCGCTCTTCCAGCCAGGCACCACCACCGAGACGCTGATGCGCTTCTCCTCGGTCGCCGGCGAGCAGGGCTCGCCCGACACCTGGCGCGACGTGCGCGGCTTCTCGGTGAAGTTCTACACCACCGAGGGCAACTACGACATCGTCGGCAACAACACCCCGGTGTTCTTCATCCGCGACGGCATCAAGTTCCCCGACTTCATCCACTCGCAGAAGCGCCTGCCGGGCTCCGGCCTCCGCGACGCCGACATGCAGTGGGACTTCTGGACCCTCTCGCCCGAGTCGGCCCACCAGGTCACCTACCTGATGGGCGACCGCGGACTGCCGAAGTCATGGCGAGAGATGCCGGGCTTCGGCTCGCACACCTACCAGTGGATCAATGCCGCCGGCGAGCGCTTCTGGGTGAAGTACCACTTCGCGAGCCGCCAGGGCGACCTGCACCTCGACGCCGCCGAGGCCGAGGCCATCGCGGGCGCCGACGCGGACTTCTACCGCCGCGACCTGCACGACGCGATCGCGCGCGGCGAGTTCCCGCAGTGGGACCTCTCGGTGCAGGTGATGCCCTACGAGGACGCGAAGACCTACCGCTTCAACCCCTTCGACCTGACGAAGGTCTGGCCGCACGCGGACTACCCGCTCATCCCCGTCGGCACGCTCACGCTCGACCGCAATCCGCAGAACTTCTTCGCGGAGATCGAGCAGGCGGCGTTCTCGCCCGCGAACACCGTGCCGGGCATCGCGATCAGCCCCGACAAGATGCTCATGGCGCGCGTGTTCAGCTACCCCGACGCGCAGCGCTACCGGGTCGGCACGAACTACGCGCAGCTGCCGGTGAACGCGCCGCACGCGGCGCCCGTGCACAACTACTCGCAGGACGGCGCGCAGCGGCACCACTTCAACGCGCCGACGACGCCCGTGTACGCGCCGAACTCCTTCGGCGGCCCGGTCGCCGACGCGCAGCTCGCGGGCGAGGGCTCGTGGGAGTCGGACGGCGAGCTCGTGCGCGCCGCGGCGACGCTGCACGCCGAGGACGACGACTTCGGCCAGGCGGGCACGCTCTACCGCGAGGTGTACTCGGCCGACGCGAAGGCGCGCTTCCAGGCGACGCTGCTCGGCCAGGCGCGCGCGATCACGATCGACGAGATCCGCGAGCGCTTCTTCCAGTACTGGACGAACGTCGACGCCGAGCTCGGCGCCGCGCTCCGCGCCGCCTACGCCGGCTGACGCCCGGCCCAGCCGCGCCCCAGCCCAGGGTTGCCCGACTTTCATGAAAGTCGGGCAACTCGGGACTCAGCCCAGGGTTGCCCGACTTTCATGAAAGTCGGGCAACCCTGGATCTCTTGAGCTTCAGGCGGGCGGGTCACCAGCCCGTCGTGAGCACGCGGTCGACGGCGGCGACGAACGCGTCGACGCCCGCGCGGCCGAGGCACATCGGCGGCTTGATCTTCAGCACGTTCTGGTGGTCGCCGGTCGGCTGCACGATCACGCCGAGCTCGAGCAGCCGCTCGCAGATCGCCGCCGTCTCCTCGGTCGCGGGCTCGAAGCTCTCGCGGTCGCGCACGAACTCGAGGCCGAGGTAGAAGCCCGAGCCGTGCACCGCGCCGACGAGCGGGTGCCGCTCGCCGAGCTCCGCGAGCCGCTCGCGGAAGTAGCCGCCGACCTCGCGGGCGTTCTCCTGCAGCCCCTCCTCGCGGATCACGTCGAGCACGGTGGAGCCGACGACGCTCGACACCGGGCTGCCGCCGGCGGAGGAGAAGAAGTAGCCCTGGCTGCGGTACGCCGCCGCGATCTCCTTCGTCGTGATGACGGCGCCGAGCGGATGCCCGTTGCCGATCGCCTTCGCGACCGCGACCACGTCGGGCACGACGCCCTGCTGCTCGAAGCCCCAGAACCACTCGCCGAGCCGGCCGTAGCCGACCTGCACCTCGTCGGCGACGGCGACGCCGCCGTGCCGCCGCACCGCCTCGTACACCGCGGCGAGGTAGCCGTCGGGCAGGGCGATCCCGCCCGCGTTGCCGTAGTACGTCTCGGCGATGAACGCGCCCGGCGGGGTGCCGGCGTCGGCGAGCCGCTCGACCTCCGCGACGGCCTCGCCCGCGTACCTCGATGCCTCGGCGCCGCGGTGCCGCCCCCGGAACGGGTTCGGCGCGTCGACTGTGTGCACCCAGTCGGGGCGGCTCGCGAGCGCGCCCGGGTTGTCGGCGACGGAGGTCGAGACGGCGTCGGAGAGGTCGGTCCAGCCGTGATATGCCTCGCGCACGGCCAGGATGTCGCGCCGCCCGGTCGCCGCGCGGGCGAGCCGCAGGGCGAGGTCGACCGCCTCCGAACCGCTGTTCACGAGGAACACCGTGTCGAGCGGGTCCGGCACGAGCGAGGCGAGCCGCTCGGCGTACTCGACGACCGCGGGGTAGTTGAACCGCGAGTTCGTGTTCAGCAGCTGCCACTGCTCGGTCACCGCCTCGACGAGGCGCGGATGCGCGTGCCCGATCGAGGTGACGTTGTTCAGCGCGTCGAGGTAGACCCGGCCGTCGGCGTCGACGAGCAGCTCGCGCCAGCCTCGCACGATCGCGGGCGGCTCCTCGAAGTAGTACTCCTGCACCTCGGCGAAGACGGCCTCGCGCCGGGCGATGAGTTCGCGGGCGTCGCGGGTTCCGGCGGGCAGGGCCGCGTCGCCCGTCGAGGTGCTCGCGTGATCCGCGCCCGTAACGAGCGGGCTCGGGTCGGCGACGAGGGCGAGCCAGCCCGCGGCTTCGGCGGCGGGCGCGAACCACGGCGGGGTCGCGTCGCCGTCGCGGTGCACGCGCACGGCGAGCTGCGTCTCGGCTCGGCCGATCGCGGCGCCGCGGGCGACGTGGACGCCGGCGCCCGGCGCGGTGCGCTCCAGCGCGGATGCCTCGGCCCCGTCGAGGCGCAGCACGAGCCCGTCGCCGCGCAGCTCGAGCCCGTCGTCCCCGGCGGTCACGATCCCGGGCCAGGGCGCCAGCAGCTCGACCGGGTGTGCGAGGGCGAGCTCCACGCCGAGCGCGACGTTCGCCGGAGCCTCCTGGGCGAAGGGCGTCGAGCGGGTGAGTCGCGCCTCGCCGAAGCGGGTCGCGGCCACGGCCGCGCCGGCGGCGAGCGCCGCACGGGAGGCGGCGGCCTCGGCATCCGGCTCGAGCCAACGCCCGCCGTGCAGTGCGCGGCTCGTCGTGCCGAGTTCGACGTGGACGAACTCCTCGGGGCGGACCCCGCCGAGCAGCGGGCCGTGCGCGGGCAGCGCGAGCGTCTCGGGCTCGTGCCCGGTCGCCGCGAGCACGAGCGCCGTCTGCACGGCGAGCGGGACGGCGGTGGCCGCCTCGAGGATCGCGAGCTCGTGGCCGAGGTTCTCGGCGGCGTAGCCGTTGCCCGGATCGGTCGCGACGACGTGGTGCCCGCTCGCGACGAGCACGGCGGCGCGCAGCACGACGAGCGGCCAGAGCGCCTCGGCCTCGGCGCGGGAGAGCGGGCGCAGTCCGTGGTACGCGGTGGCCGCGCGGAGGGCGGCGCGGCGGTCGACGCCGTCGTGGTGCAGCAGGGAGGAGAGCGTGATGGCGAGCTCGCCGACGGTCCAGCCGCGGTTCAGGTCGCCGAGGTCGATGATGCCGTCGGGGAGCCGGGTGCGCGGGTCGCTCCAGACGACGTTGTCGTCGGTGAGGTCGCCGTGCACGGCCTGCACCGGCAGTTCGGGGGCGAGCCGCTCGACGACGGCCCAGGCCTCGCGGGCGGCGCCGGCGAGGCGCGCGCGCAGCTCCGCGTCGCCGACGTAGGGCAGCAGCGCGTCGAGCACGGCCGGTGCGCGGCGCAGGTCCCACTGGTGCGGTCGCTCGACGCCGGGCGCGTCGAAGTCGGCGAGGGCGAGGTCGACGCGGGCGGCGAGCTCGCCGATGCCGCGTACGACGGCGGGGGAGAGGTGGCCGCCGCCCGAGAGCGTGCCACCGTCGAGGAATTCGAGCACGCGGGCGCCGAGCCGCTGGCCGTCCTCCTCGATCTCGCGAACCGTCGGGGCATCCGCGGCATCCGCCCCGCCCGCGGTGACGGGCAGGCTGCGCGGGGTGCGCAGGCCGGGGGCGCGCTCGGCGATGCGGGCGGCGGCGGCCGACTGCGCCTCGAGCTCGGCGCTCGTGGTGCCGGGGTTCGCGATCTTCAGCAGTACGGGGGCCTCCTCGCCGCGGTCGAGGAGGAAGTTGCGGTCCTGGTGGCTGCCGAGCGCCCGGGCGGTGGCGCGCAGGCCGAACGCGTCGCGGGCGATGCGCTCGGCGTCGGCGGGGGAGAGTTCGGGCGGGGTGGGCTGCACGAGTTCGAGCTCAGAGGGCAGGGGGAGCGTGGGCATGATCGGTCCTTCGGGGTGCGCGGGCGGCGGATGGGTCGGTGCGGAGCGAGCGGCGGACGGCTCAGTCCCCGGGGTCGAACACCAGATCGCTCGTCGGGGCGGAGCAGCACACGAGCACGCTGCCCGCGGGCGGCGGGGTGAGTGGCTCGCTCAGGTACTCGACGGTGCCGCTCGTGAGCTTCCGCACGCAGGTGCCGCAGACGCCGACGCGGCAGCCGCTCGTCCAGTCGATGCCGATGCCCTCGACGGCGTCGAGCACTGAGCCGGACTCGGGGCGCCAGTCGAGCTCGTCCTCGCCGACGGTGATGCGGTGCGGGCCGCTCGTCGAGGGCTCGCGCGGCTCGGCGAGCTCGGCGGAGCTGGGGGAGAAGAAGACCTCGGCCCGCACCCGCTCCGGGTCGACGCCGAGCGCCGCGAGCTGCGCGCGGACGTCGGCGGTGAAGGTGCCGGGGCCGCAGGCGTAGACGTCGAGCCGGTCGAGGTCGAGCTGGGCGAGGATCGCACCGAACGTCGCCGCGTCCGGCCGCACGCTCGCGGCTCCGAGGCGTTCGGCCCCCGCGGGGTCGCGGGTGAGGTGCAGGGAGGCCTCGGCGTCGGGCAGGGCGGCGACGGCGTCCCGCACCTCGTCCCAGAGGGCGACGGATGCCGCGTCGCGCTCGCTGTGCACGACGCGCACCCGGCCGGTGCCGGGCGCGGCGAGCCGGGCGCGCAGCATCGCGGCGGTCGGGGTGATGCCGGCGCCCGCGCTGACGAGCAGAAGGTCGCGGGAGGCGTCCTCTTCGAGCACGACGTCGCCGAAGGGGCCGGTGACGACGAGCTCGCCGCCGGACTCCAGCTGCTCGTGCAGCGCCGTGGAGATGCGGCCGTCGCGCTTGACGCTGATCCGGAACCGGCCCGACGTGCCCGACTCGCTCGCGCCGTCGTCGGTCGCGGAGATCGTGTAGCAGCGCCAGTTCGGCGCCGCGGCGCCGGGCGCGTGGATGCGCACGTGTTGGCCGGGCCGGGCGCGAGGTAGGAGGCCGAGCGGGTCGTCGAACCAGAAGCTCGTGACCGCCTCGGACTCCCGGCGGCGCTCGACGACGCGTCCGGTGCGCGGCCAGCCGTGCTCGGCCCCCGGGAGCGGCGTGCGCTCGTCGAGGGGCTCGATCCGGTCGCCGGGCGAGATGCGGCCGGGTTCGACGACCCGGGCGTAGACGCCGCAGAACATGTGGCCGAAGCGGCTCGCGAGGAGGGCCGGCACGTTCAGATCGGAGACCGCGTCGAGCGGGTTGATAGTGGTGGCGCGGCAGCGGTCGGTCGGCTGGAAGACTTCGAGCACCGCCCCGCCGAGCCGCACCCGGCGGCCGAGGAGCGCGAGCTCGCCCCAGGCGGGGAGGCCGCCGAGGTACAGGTTGCCGCGGAAGCGCCGCGGGTCGACGGGCTCGCCGGCCGCCTCGGCGAGCGCCTCGAGCGTGGCCAGATTGATGATCGAGAGGTGGGCGGCGGGCCAATCCCAGAGCCCGGCCGCCGCAGTGCGGACGAGCGTCGGCGAGCCGAGCGGGCCGGCGGGCAGCGTCGCCCGGAGGAGCGCGTCGGCGTCGGCCGCGTCGAGGGAGGGACCGGCGAGGCGCACCCGGGCGACGGCGTCGGCCGCGCTGAGCGTGAGCACCGGGTCGTCGCCGTCGGCGCCGTCGAGGGCGGTGCCGATGCGGGCGATCGATTCGTACTTCGCGAGATGGAAGTAGGTCTCGCGGGGCTGCCAGGCCGCGCGATCGGCTGGCACGACGGTGCCGTTCTCGACGGCGTGCCTGCGGTCCCAGCGCAGGCCGCGGCCGGGGCGGAGCTCGGCCCCGTCGGTCTCGGGCACGCCGGGCAGGCCCTTCACGGGGTAGCGCACGATGCGCTCCAGGTGAGCGGGTGCCATGGCGCCTCCTTCAGCGCGATCGCGTTCGTCGGGCGAACGAGGATGCCGGATCGATCCGGCACTCGCAGCGAGACTAGCGGGAGGCGCGCACGCCGTCAACGCTGCCGGAACGATCCGGAGCTTGAGATCACGGGGATGTCTCGATTCCGGGAAACCTTCCGCCGGGGTCTTGACGGGGCATCCGATCGGGGCTAGCTTTCCAACACGCCGGAACGATCCGGCATCCGTGGCCACACCAGGAACCCCTTGCTCCACCCCTCCGATCACGGGCCCCCGCCCACGAACCCAAGGGAGTCGACAACGATGCGACACGCGTTCCCCCTCATCGGCGGCCTCGCCGCCGCCACCCTGCTCCTCACCGGCTGTACCGGCGAACCAGCCGGCAACGGCGACGACGCCGCGGCCGAGGTCGCCCCCGGCTTCCTCGCGGTCGCCGACGAGTCGATCGCCTCGAGCGGCACCTTCCGGGCCTACCTCGACTACGACACCGTCGAGCCCAACGGCCTCGACCCCCGCACGGCCGATACCGCCCGCTCCTGGACGATCATGGGCCTCGCCTACGAGACGCTCGTGAACATCGACGAGAACTTCGAATTCACCCCCGGCCTCGCCGAGTCCTGGGACGAGGTCAGCCCCACCGAGTACGTCTTCCACTTGCGCGACGACGCGGTCTTCTCGAACGGCCGGCCGATGACCGCCGATGACGTGAAGGGCAGCATCGAGCTCCTGCTCGAGACCGGCTCCGCGTGGTCGCTGCAGCTCGGACCGATCGAATCCGTCGAGGTCACCGGCGACCTCGAGGTCACGGTGAAGCTCTCCGCCCCGTACACCGCCCTCCTCGGCGCCCTCGCGAACACGCCCGCCGCGATCCTCCCCGTGCAGGAGGTGCGCGACGGCACCGTCGACCTGAAGACCGAGATGGTCGGCACCGGTCCCTTCGTGCCCACCGCGCACGTGCAGGACGAGTCCTGGAGCTTCGAGCAGAACCCGCACTACCACGGCCTCGACGAGCTCGGCATCGACGCCGTCGAGCTCGAGATCGTGCCCGACGAGGCCAACCGCCTCGCCGCCATCCGCGACGGCAGTGCTCAGTACGTGTTCTTCAACAACGCCGACGCCCTCGACCTCCTCGCCGGGACCCCAGAGGCCAAGGTCGTGAACCAGCAGAACACCGACTTCTACTACGTCATCCTGAATTCCACGAACCCGGACTCGCCGCTCGCCGACGAGCGGGTGCGCTTCGCGGTGAACGCCGCGATCGACCGCGCCCAGCTCTCCGACCTCACGCTCGCCGGCCACGGCCTCGCCACCGGCGTCTCGCCCGTGTCGCTGCCCGGCGCCTGCGACCCCGAGGAGCTGCCGAGCCAGCAGCTGAGCGACGAGGAGATCACGAAGCTCCTCGCCGACGCCGGCGCCGAGAACATCACGCTCTCGCTGCAGACCTGGAACTCCGAGAGCGCCCCCGGCAAGATCGCCCAGGTCATCCAGCAGCAGCTCGAGCCCTTCGGCGTCACCGTCGACATCGAGATCGTCGACGACGCCACCTACGGCGCCACCTTCTACGGCTCCGACGAGACCGCCGGCGCCGACATCGGCGTCAGCTGGTACGCCGGCTACGGCGACGCCGCGATGGTCTCGCGCTGGTGGAACACCGACCAGGCCGGCTTCACCGCTCGCTTCATGCAGGGCTCGCCCGAGCTCAACCAGCTCGTGGTCGACGCCAGCGAGGAGCCCGCCGGCGAGGGACGCGACGCGACGCTCACGAAGCTCTGCGCCGCCGTCGACGAGGGCGCCGAGCAGGTGCCGCTGATGACCCGCCCCGGCGTCATCGCCTACCGCGACGACCTGATCAGCCCGACCATCAACTCCAACGAGGGCTACGGCGACATCTTCCGCTACGTCACGGACTTCCGTCTGAAGAGCGAGGGCTAACGGCACCATGCGCCTGCTCCACTGGCTCCCGGGGAGGCTCCTCAGCGCGATCATCGTGCTGCTCGGGGCATCCATCCTGATCTTCGCCGCGGTCAGGAGCCTCCCCGGCGACTTCGCCCAGATCGTGCTCGGCCCGCTCTCGAACGAGGAGCAGCGCGAGCAGCTGCGGCAGAGCTTCGGCTTCGACCGCTCGCTGCCCGAGCAGTACCTGCTCTGGCTCGGCAACGCGGCGCGCGGCGACTTCGGGCTCTCGCTCGCGAGCCAGCAGCCGGTGCTCGACGAGCTCGCCTCCCGGCTGCCGGTCACCGCGCTGCTGGCCGGGATGGCGATGCTCGTCACGATCGCGATCGGCATCCCGCTCGGCGTCTACGCGGGCACGCACGCCTCGACCGGCCGCGGCAGCGCGGCGGCCAGGATCGTCTCGACGATCGGCATCAGCTTCCCAGAGTTCGTGCTCGGCTGCCTCGTCGTGTTCCTCTTCTCCCGCTTCGACCTGGGGCTCTCGGTCGGCGCGTTCACCTCGCCGACGACGGACTTCGGCCGCGGCGTGGTCTCGCTGCTGCTGCCGGCCCTCGTGCTCTCGGTGTTCTGCGTCGCGGCCACCGCGCGCACCACCCGGGACGCGGTGATCGGGGTGCTCGTCGAGCCGCACATCGCCGCCTCGGTGGCGCGCGGCGAGCCGAAGGGCTTCATCATCCGGCACCACGTGCTGCGGAACGCGCTGATCCCCGTGCTCACCCTCACCGCGACGATCACGGCCTACCTCCTCGGCGGAGCCGTCATCGTCGAGCGGGTGTTCAACGTGCCGGGCATCGGCTCCTACCTCGTGCTCGCGCTCGACCGGCGCGACTACACCGTGATCCAGGCGGGCGTGCTCCTCGCGACCGCCGTGTTCGTGATCGCGAGCCTGTTGATCGACGTGCTCACCGGCCTCGTCGACCCGCGGGTGAGCGTCGCGAAGAAGGGACGGGGCGCATGACCGCCGTCATCCGGGTCGAGGGGCGACGGCGCGGCCTGCTCCGCCGCGCCTGGGACTACCTCGCCTCCTTCGACGGGCTCGCGAAGACCGCGATGTGGACGCTCGCCGTGCTGTTCACCGCGGCGCTCCTCGGCCGCCTCTTCGGCCTCGGCGGCAGCCCGACCGCGATCGTCGGACCGCGGCTCGCCCCGCCGTCGCTCGCCTACCCCGCGGGCACCGACAGCCTCGGCCGCTCGCTGCTGCCGCGGCTCCTCGAGGGCGTCATGACGACGCTGCTGCTCTCCGCGGTGGCGGTGCTGCTGACCGCCGTCATCGCGACGCTCTGCGGCATCATCGCCGGCTACCGCGGCGGCCGCACCGGCGGGCTGATCATGCGCGTCGGCGACATCCTCTACGCCTTCCCCGCGATCGTGCTCGCGATCCTCGTCGCCGCGGTCGTCGGGCCCGGCTACATCGCCGCGCTCTGCAGCATCGTGCTCGTCACGGTGCCGCTGATGACGCGGATGGTCGGGCAGGCGACGAGGCTCGTCGCGCAGCGCGACTTCATCACCTCCGCCGTCATCAGCGGGGTGTCGACGCCCGTCATCATGACCAGGCACGTGCTGCGGAACATCTCGGGCACGATCGCCGTGCAGGGCACCTACGCGCTGTCGGTCGCGATCCTCGTCGAGGGCGGCCTGAGCTTCCTCGGCTACGGCGTGCAGCTGCCGGGCTCGAGCCTCGGCCTCCTCGTGCAGGAGGGCACCCTCTACATGGTGAAGGCGCCGTGGCTGATCCTGCTGCCGGGACTCATCCTCGTGCTCGCCATCCTCGCCATCAACCTCATCGGCGACAGCCTGCGCGACCGATTCGAACCGAGAGAGGCGAGGTCCCTCGAATGAGCGCCATCCTCGACATCCAAGACGTCACGGTCGAGTACTCGACCGGCGGCACCATCGTGCGCGCCCTCGACGGCGCGAGCCTCGCGGTCCGCGCGGGCGAGACCGTGGGCCTCGTCGGCGAGTCCGGCTCGGGCAAGTCGACGCTCGGCTCCCTCGTCGGCCGGCTGCTGCCAGGCAACGCCCGCTACCCGGAGGGCCGGGTGCTCGTCGACGGGCACGACGTGTTGCAGCTCGGCGTGAAGGAGCTGCGCACCCTCCGCCGCGAGCAGCTCGGCTTCATCCCGCAGGACCCGATCTCGGCGCTCGACCCGACCATGCGGATCGGCCGCCAGCTCGAGCTCGCGCTGCGCGGGCTGCCGAACGACCGGGCCGCGCTCGTCAGGCACCTCGAGCGGGTGCGGATGCGCGAGCCGGAGCGGGTGCTGCGGCTCTTCCCGCACGAGATCTCCGGCGGGATGGCCCAGCGCATCGTGATCGCGATGACGATGGCGCGCTCGCCGCGCATCCTGATCGCCGACGAGCCGACCGCGGCGCTCGACTCGAACGTGCGCAGCGAGGTGACGAAGCTCGTCTTCGGCCTCGCCCGCGACGCCGGAACCACGGTGCTGTGGCTCAGCCACGATCTGCGCAGCGTGGGCCGCTGGTGCGAGCGGGTCGCCGTGATGTACGCCGGCCGCGTCGTCGAGGACGGCCCCGCCGAGCAGGTGCTCGGCTCGCCGACGCATCCGTACACCGTCGCGCTCGCCGCGGCGGACCCGGCGGGCGTGCAGCCGGGCGAGCGGATCGAGACGAGCTCGGTCGACGTCGCCGCGCTCGCGGCGAGCTTCCGCGACGAGGAGGAGGTGGTGGCCCGATGAGCGAGACGATCCTCGAACTCGACCGCGTCACGACGGTGTTCCGCACCGGGTGGGGGCGCGGCCGCAGCGAGCTCGTCGCCATGCGCGAGGTCAGCCTCGACGTGCAGGCGGGCGAGACGCTCGGCCTCGTCGGCGAGTCCGGATCCGGCAAGAGCACCACGGCGAGCGTCGCCCTCGGGCTGCGCGAGCCGACGAGCGGCACGGTGCGCTTCCTCGGCGAGCCCATCGGCGGGCCGAAGCAGCGGCGGGCCCGCCGCGGCCTCATCCAGACCGTGCCGCAGAACCCGCACTGGTCGCTCGACCCGCGGATGCCCGTCGGCCTCTCGGTCGCGGAGCCGCTCGCCGCGCTCGACGGCTCGCGCCTCACCGCGCACGCCGAGCGGGTGACCGAGCTGCTCCGCCAGGTGCGGCTCGACCCCGCCCTCGCGGCGCGCTACCCGCACGAGCTCTCGGGCGGGCAGCGGCAGCGCATCGCGATCGCCCGGGCGCTCGTGACGAACCCGCGCTTCATCGTCTTCGACGAGGCGGTGAGCGCGCTCGACGTCTCGGTGCAAGCGCAGATCCTGAACCTCATCATCGACCTGCAGGCGCAGCACGGCTTCGGCGCCCTCTTCATCTCGCACGACCTCGCGGCCGTGCGCTACCTCGCCCACCGGATCGCGGTGATGCGGCTCGGCGAGATCGTCGAGCTCGCCGACACCGCCCGCTTCTACGAGACCCCCGAACACGAATACTCCCGCCAACTCCTGGAGGCACTGTGACCGACCCCTCAGCCACCGCGATCCCGCCGCGGCTCGCCGGACTGCCCAGTTGGGGCCCCCGGCCCACGAACCGCGACGTCGAGCTCGTGCCGAGCACCGACTGGTCGGGCGACGTCGTCACGTACGACTTCCCCGGCGTCGAGGTCGGCGTCGCCACGTACGAGAACGGCCCGACCGGCTGCACCGTGCTGCACGTCCCGGCCGGCGCCCGGCTCGCGATCGACGCCCGCGGCGGTGCGATCGGCATGAGCAACGGTTTCGAGTACTTCGCCCACGCGATCTGCCTCACCGGCGGCTCGGTCTACGGCCTCTCCGCCGGCTCGGGCGTCGCCGACGAGCTCCGCGCCCGCGGCGGCAACCGCGGCGGCGTCGACGATCTGCAGCTCGTCTCGACCGCGGTCATCTACGACTACTCGGCGCGCGAGACGGCGATCCACCCGGATGCCGCGCTGGGACGCGCCGCGATCCGCGCCGCCGAGCACGGCCGCGTCCCGGTGGGCCGGGTCGGCGCCGGGGCCACCGCCTCCGCGGGCAAGATCGACTACGCCCGCACCGAGCTCACCGGCCAGGGCGCCGCCTTCGCCCGCGCGGGCGAGGTGCGCGTGCTCGTCGTCACCGTGCCGAACCCGGTCGGCGTCATCGTCGACCGCGACGGCGAGGTCGTGCGCGGCAACTACGACGCCGAACGCGGCGAGCGCCGCCGCCTCGAGGGCGACTACCTCGCGGCGATCGAGCGGGCGCAGCAGCCGCGCGCGGAGCGCGGCAACACGACGATCACCGCGGTGATCACGAACGTGCGGCTGAGCGACCGCGAGCTCATCCACTTCGGGCGGCAGGTGCACTCCTCGATGAACCGGGCCATCCAGCCCTTCCACACCGCACTCGACGGTGACACCCTGTTCGCGCTCACGACCGACGAGGTCGACCTCAACCCGAGCGTCCCCGCCGAGGACGACGACGCCCCGGTCAACTCGATCGCGATCGGCGCGCTCGCCTCCGAGCTCGCCTGGGACGCCGTGCTCGAGGCGGCCCGATGAGCGCCGCAGCGCCCGCGCCCACCGGCGAGACTCCCGCCACCCGCACCGCCACCGCCACCGCCACGGAAGGATCCGACGTGCCGTTCATCGACCCCGCCGCGAGCGACGCCGGCCGCGCCGCTCCGCACCGGCTCACGCCCCCGCCCTACTGGGGCGACCGCGTCGGCAACGACGACGTCGAGCTCGTGCCGAGCCATGGCGTCGGCCGCGGGCTGGTGCCCTTCGACTTCCCCGGCGTCGCCGTCGGCACAGCCGAGTACGCGAACGGGCCGACCGGTGCGACGGTCATCACGATTGCGAACGGCGCGCGGACCTCGGTCGACGCCCGGGGAGGTGCGATCGGCATCATCGGCCGCTACGAGGAGTTCAACCACGCGATCTGCTTCGCCGGCGGCTCCTCCTACGGGCTCGCCGCCGCCACCGGTGTCGACGAGGAGCTGCTCGTGCGCGAGCAGGGGCGGGTCGGCTGGCAGGACCTGCGCTCCGCCTCCGGCGCCGTCATCTACGACCTGGGCGCGCGCGACACGGGCATCGTGCCCGACGCGGCGCTCGGCCGGGCCGCGCTCGAGGCCGCCCGCCCCGACGTGATCCCGGTCGGCCGGGTCGGCGCGGGCATCGCGGCCTCGGCGGGCAAGATCGACCTCTCCCGCTGCGAGTTCACCGGGCAGGGCGCCGCCTTCCGGCAGATCGGCGACATCCGCATCCTCGTCGTCACCATCGTGAACCCGGTCGGCGTCATCGTCGACCGCGACGGCCGGATCGTCCGCGGCAACTACGACCCGGAGACGGGCGAGCGGCGCCTGCCCGTCGTGGACTACGAGGCGGCCCTGCTCGCGGGCGAGCAGCCCGTGACGGCGGCCGGCAACACCACGATCACGGCGGTCGTCACGAACGTCAAGCTCGACGACAAGGAGCTCCGGCTCTTCGGCCGCCAGGTGCACAGCTCGATGCACCGGGCCATCCAGCCGTTCCACACCAACCACGACGGCGACACGCTCTTCGCGCTCACGACCGACGAGATCACGCTGCCGCCCGCCGGCAGCACCCGGCTCGGCGAGCAGGCGGTCAACTCGATCGCGCTCGCCGCCGTGGCCTCCGAACTCGCCTGGGACGCCGTGCTCGAGGCCGGCCGATGACCCGAGCGACGACCAGCACCACCCCGTTCGCGGCCCGCCGCGAGGAAGGACCGACCAGATGACCGTCCGCCGCTTCGAGACCGACGAGCTCGACCCCTACCAGCGCGGGCTCGCCCTCGGCCGCTTCGGCGCCGAGGAGATCGCGTGGAACGCGCGCGGCTACGCCGAGCTCTTCGAGGTCGTGGGCGTCGTCGCCGACGACCTGCCCGGAATCGGCCGGCAGGCGATCGAGCGCACCGAGGAGTGGGCGCCCGAGCTCGCCGCCGAGCTCCGCGGCCTCGCCGACGGCGCCGGCCTCGAGCACTGGCAGCTCGGCGTGCTCAACGCGCGCACCGAGATCCTCGCGACGGTCGGCGCGATCGGCGAGGGCGAGTGCTCCACGGTCGTCACCCTGCCGGCGGATGCCGCGCCGCGCACCGTGCAGACCTGGGACTGGCACGACGTCTCGAACGACCACACGCTCGTCGTCCGCGCCCGGGTGCGCCCCGACCACGAGGTGCGGTACTTCACGGAGTTCGGCATCCTCGGCAAGATCGGCCTGAACAGCGCCGGCATCGGCGTGCACTTCAACATCCTGAACCACGCGGGCGACGGGGACGGCATCGGCGTCCCCGTGCACGTCGTCGCCCGCGCCGTGCTCGACCGGGCCCGAACCCTGGAGGAGGCCGTGTCGATCGCGTCCTCCGCCGCGGTCAGCGCCTCGACGGTGCTCACGATCGTCTCCTACGCCGGCGGCGTCGCCGACGCGGTCTGCGTCGAGCTGAGCCCCGGCGGCGCGGCCGTCGTGCGGCCCAACGACGACGGGCTGCTCGTGCACACGAACCACTTCCTCGACGAGGCGCTCTCGGGCGGCGAGCTCTCGCCGGCCACCGCGAGCAGCTACCCCCGCCTCGAGCACCTGCTCGCCCGCGAGGCGCTGTTCCGCTCCGAGGACCCGGTCGAGCGGGCGGTCGGGATGCTCGTGCACGACGCCGACGGGGCGCCGGTGTGCTGCCACCCCGACCCCGAGCTCGCCTTCGAGCACCGCTGGCAGACCCTGCTGACCATCTCGCTCGACCTCGAGGCCGGTCGGCTGCAGTTCCACGAGGGCGGCCCCTGCCGCGTCGAGCGGGCGAGCTGGCAGGTGTTCTGAGCAGGGAGGGTCTGACACAATGGCGGGGACTCGGGGAGGGCACGTGACGCCGGCGACGATCGTGGACGTGGCGCGAGCCGCGGGAGTGTCGAAGACCACCGCGTCCGACGCCCTGCGCGGGCACGGACGCGTCTCCGACGCGACCCGCGAGGCCGTGCTGCGCGCGGCATCCGAGCTCGGCTACGCCATCAACCGCTCCGCCCGCTCGCTGCGCACCGCGACGACCGGGGCGATCGGCCTGTACATCCCGCAGGTGGTCTTCCGCAGCGAGCACTACCTCTCCTTCGTGTACGGCGTCGTCGACGTCGCGGCCGGCTTCGACTACGACGTCACCGTGATCGTGGCCGGCGAGGAGGCGCGGCCGAACTACGCCCCGCACGTCGACGGCCTCGTCATGATCGACCCCGCCGAGGGCGATGCCATGGTCGAGCGGCTGCTCGCCATGGGGCTGCCCGTCGTCTCCTCCGAGCGCTTCCCGAGCGGCCAGCAGCCGACCGGCGTGGTCTGGTCGGATCACGGCGCGTACACGAGGGTGCTGCTCGACCACCTCGCCGAGCGCGGCGCGCACCGTCCGGCCCTGCTCGCCTCGGCCACGGTCTCGGACTGGTCGATCGGCATCCAGGAGTCGTACCTCGCCTGGTGCCGCGACCACGGCGTCGAGCCCGCGGTCGCGGTCGCGACCTTCGGCACGGACGCCTCCCAGGCGCAGGCCGAGGCGGCCGCGCTCCTCGAACGCGAACCCGACATCGACGCGCTCATCGGTGCGAGCGACGGCTTTGCCGCGGCCGTCGCACCCGTCGTCACGGCGGCCGGGCGGACCATCGGCGAGGACCTGCTGCTCGCCTCCTGCGTGGACAACAGCGCGCTGCGCGCCATGCACCCCTCCGTCACGGCGATCGACACGAAGGGCGGCGAGGCGGGCGCGGAGTGCGCGCGGCTGCTGTTCCGCCTGCTGAGCGGCGAGACCGAGCGGGGCGCCTCGATCGAGCTGCCGCTCGAACTACACGTGCGCGAGTCCACCCAGGGGCGCTCGCAGGGCTGAGAGCCGCCGCGTAGCGTGGGGGCATGACCTCCGCAGCCGTTCCGTCCCCGGCCGAGCTCCTCGGCCTCGCCCGCGACATCGCGGTCCGCGCCGGCGAGCAGGCGCTCGCCGCCCGGCGGGAGGGGGTGAGCGTCGCCGCGACGAAGTCGACCCCGCTCGACATCGTGACCGCGGTCGATCGCGACACCGAAGCGCTCATCCGGGCGCTCATCGCCGAGGAGCGCCCCGACGACGGCGTGTTCGGCGAGGAGGATGCGGCGCGCATCGGCACGAGCGGGCTCGAGTGGATCGTCGACCCCATCGACGGCACGGTCAACTTCCTCTACGGCATCCCGAACTGGGCGATCAGCATCGCCGTCGTCTCGGGCGGGGCCGACCCGGCCGAGTGGACCGCGCTCGCCGGCGTCGTGGTGAACCCCGTCTCGGGCGAGCTCTTCGAGGCGAGCAACGGCGGCGGCGCGCGCCTCGCCGGCGCCAAGCTGCGCGTGAACGACCCGGTGCCGCTGTCGCGTGCGCTCATCGGCACCGGCTTCGGCTACGCCGCAGAGGTGCGCCGGGCTCAGGGCGCCGTCGCGGCGGCGCTGCTGCCCGGCATCCGCGACCTCCGTCGCCTCGGCTCGGCCGCCCTCGACCTCTGCGCGCTCGCGGCCGGCCGGCTCGACGGCTTCTACGAGACCGGGCTGAACCCCTGGGACCACGCCGCCGGGGCGCTCATCGCCCGCGAGGCGGGCGCGCTCGTCACCGGGCCCGGCGGCGGGCGCGAGTCGAGCGAGCTGCTCGTCGCGGCCGGGCCGGGGCTCGCGCCGGAGCTGCGCGCGGCGCTCGCGGCGGCCGGACTGCCCGCCTGAGCGGAGGGCCCGGGACCGCTCTCACGGCGCGTCGCCTGGAACGGCGGGGATGCCGGCCGGAGCGGATGCCCGACGGGTGGCGCGATCGGCGTGCCCGGGGTAGCCTTTACCAATCTGTTACCCGAGCACCGCTCGGAATGACGGCCCCTACGTCCGCCCCCAACGCCGAAAGCCCCTACGTGCTCGAGTCCCCCCTCGTGCCCGACGGTTCCACGCCAGGCACTCAGACCCCGTTGCGGTCTGAACGACCCCTGACCCGTCGAGAGCTTCGCGAACGCGAGCGCGCCGCCGAGCTGGCTGCGACCCCCGCCGCGCCCGTTCCGGCCGTCGTCGAGGAGCCCAGCGGGGTCAAGCTGTTCGACGCCATCATCTCGGGCGAGCCCGTGCCCGCCGAGGCCGTCGCGGCCGCCGCCGAGGCCGCGCCCGCCCGGGTCGAGGAGCACCCCGCCGCCCGCATCGCCGAGCCGCTTCCAGCGCCGGCCGAGGCGGAGCTCGCCGTCGCGGTGCCCGAGATCAGCGCGCCGGCCCCCGAGGCCCAGTTCAGCCGCCGCGCGCGGCTGCGCGACGAGGCGCCCAAGGCGCGCTCGCGGCGCCTCGCGAAGGATCCTGCTCCGGTGCAGGCCCCCGTCGCGGCCGCCCGCCCGCCGCGTGCGGCGAACGCCGCCTTCGCCGCCCCCGCGCCCGCCCGGGCGCGCCGCAGCGGCGCCAAGCTCACGAGCCTCGTCGCGATGGGCTTCGCCGCGATGCTCGCCGTCGCCACCTCCGTGCCCTCGCTGTCGCTGCTGAGCTCCGACGACGTGCAGGCGATGGCCCTCACCGGCACCGACTCCGGCCGCGAAGCGGGCCAGACGCTCGACACCAGCGGCGATGCCATCGCCGCGACCCCGCAGCTCGGCCTCGAGTCGTACAAATCGCAGTCGATCGCCGAGTACGCCGCGGCGGCCGGCATCCGCGCCGAGGCGACCTTCACGAACAACCCGAACGGCACGATCCAGTGGCCCTTCGCGGTCGGCGTGCACATCGGCGACCGCTTCGGCTACCGCGACTGCGCCGGCTGCTCGAGCGACCACCACGGTCAGGACTTCAACCCGGGCCTCGGCGCCGACATCCAGGCCATCGCCGACGGCGTCGTCTCGCAGTCGACCGACAACGGCGGCTCGCTCGGCACCGTGATCATGATCGATCACGTCATCGACGGCCAGACCGTCACGAGCGTGTACGCCCACATGATCGAGGGCTCGCGCACGGTCCAGATCGGCGACACCGTGCACGTCGGTCAGGTCATCGGCGAGACGGGCAACACCGGTATGTCGACGGGCCCCCACCTGCACTTCGAGATCCGCATCGGCGGCATCAACGGCACCTGGGTCGACCCGCTCGAGTGGCTGTACGCCAACACGAACTGAGCCGACACGGACTGGGCCGACACAGGCTGGGCCGACGCGTCGACGCCGACTGATCGGCTGACCGGGCCGCCGCGCCGACCCTGGGGCCGGCGCAGCACGGCTCAGCGGGTGAGCCAGACCGTGGTGTCGGCGGGCAGGATGCCGCGGGCCAGGTCGCCCGAGGCGAGCAGCGGCTGCGCGGCCGCAGCGGCGGTGTGCTCGTCGGGCAGCACCTCCGCGAGCGAGATGGTGGTGTCGCCGGTGTTCGCGACGACGAGCAGTGCGCCGTTCGTGAAGGCGACGACGTCGGGGGCGTCGGGCGTCTCGATCCACTCGAGGGTGCCGCTCGCGAGGGCGTGCTCGCGGCGCAGCCGGAGGGCGGCCCGGTACATCGAGAGGGTCGAGCCGGGGACGCCCTGCTGGCGGTCGCGGGCGTAGTCGGCCCACTCGGCGGGCTGGGGCAGCCAGGAGGCATCCGTCGGGCCGAAGCCGAAGGAGGGCGAGCCGGCCTCCCAGGGGATGGGGACGCGGCAGCCGTCGCGGCCGTAGCGTTCGCCGTTCGTGCGGAACCAGGTCGGGTCCTGCCGGGCGTCGTCGGGGAGGTCGATGGCCTCGGGGAGTCCGAGCTCCTCGCCCTGGTAGAGGTACGCGGAGCCGGGGAGGGCGAGCATGAGCGCGGTCGCGGCGCGGGCGCGGCGGAGCCCGGTGGCGGGGTCGCCGATGCCCGGGGTGCGGGGGCCGACGCCGTGGCCCTGGAGATTGCCGACGGTGAGGGCGAGGCGGGTGGGGTGGCGCACGACGTCGTGGTTCGAGAGCACCCAGGTGGAGGGGGCGCCGACGGCGCCGAACGCGGCGAGGGACTCGTCGACGACACGGCGCAGGGCGGCGGCCCGCCAGGGTGTTTCGAGGTAGGCGAAGTTGAAGGACTGGTGCATCTCGTCGGGGCGGACCCACTGGGCGACGCGGGCGAGGGGGTCGACCCAGGCCTCAGCGGCGAGGATGCGCTCGCCCGGGTAGTCGTCGAGCAGGGCGCGCCAGTCGCGGTAGATCTCGTGCACGCCGTCTTGTGCCCAGAACGGCGGGGCGTCGCCGGGCTCGGAGGAGATGCCGGGCTCGAGCGCGACGCCCGGCTCGGCGCTCGGCACGGGGCGTTCGGCGTCGGGCGCGTCGTCGGCGAGGCCGCCGGCGCCGCCCATGCTGCCGCCCTCGGCGGGCGGGGTCCAGTCGGGCAGGCCCTCGGCCTTGATGAGGCCGTGGGCGACGTCGACGCGGAAGCCGTCGACGCCGCGGTCGAGCCAGAACCGGAGGATGTCGCGGAACTCCTCGCGGACCTCGTCGTTCGTCCAGTCGAAGTCGGGCTGCGAGGAGTCGAAGAGGTGCAGGTACCACTGGCCCGGCTGCCCGTCGGCCTCGGTCACCCGGGTCCACGCCGGGCCGCCGAAGACGGAGTCCCAGTTGTTCGGCGGCAGCTCGCCGGCCTCGCCGCGGCCGTCGCGGAACAGGTACCGGGCGCGTTCGGTGCTGCCGGGGCCGGCGGCCAGGGCGGCTTGGAACCAGGCGTGCTCGTTCGAGGAGTGGTTCGGCACGAGGTCGACGATGACGCGGATGCCTCGGGCGTGCGCCTCGGCGAGCATCGTGTCGAAGTCGGCGAGGGTGCCGAACAGCGGGTCGACGTCGCGGTAGTCGGCGACGTCGTAGCCGGCGTCGTGCTGCGGGGAGGTGTAGAACGGCGAGAGCCAGATGGCGTCGACGCCGAGCTCGGCGAGCGCGCCGAGCCGGGCGGTGATGCCCGCCAGATCGCCCATGCCGTCGCCGTTCGCGTCCGCGAAACTGCGCGGGTAGATCTGGTAGATCACGGCCGTCCGCCACCACTCGCTCGTCATAGCGCTCACTGTACGCGACGGGTCCGACGGGGCTGTTTCCGGGAGCCGGCCTCGATTCGGCGGTGCGCCGCCGAGGTGCTATCCTCGAACGGTTGCCGAACGCGGCGACGCGCCCCGATAGCTCAGTGGTAGAGCACTTCCATGGTAAGGAAGGGGTCGTCAGTTCAATCCTGACTCGGGGCTCTGGTTCCCGGCTTCGGCCGGAGGCCTTGCGGCGGGGTAGCTCAGGTGGTTAGAGCACACGGCTCATAATCGTGGTGTCGCGGGTTCGAGTCCCGCCCTCGCTACCGGAAAAGCCCGGAACTCCAGGAGTTCCGGGCTTCTCTCGTCTCCGGGCTTCTTGTTCCGGGCTTTCGCGCCGCTACCGTTCCTCGGCGGGCACGGCTTCCGCAGCCGCGTCGGCGCGCCGGGCCCGCACGTGGTCCCACCTGGCGAGGGCGAGGGCGAGCAGCGTCACCAGCACGAAGCCCCAGAGCAGCCACGGCGCCGCGGCGTCGAGCGCGTGCGCGAACGGCGAGGCGTACCAGGCGAGGGGCAGGGGCAGGTTCGTGCGGCCCTGTTCGTGCGCGGCCGCGAGGTCGAACTGCACGTCCCATGCCGGGGCCTCCGCCTCGGCGCCCGAGGCGTCGCGAAGCGTCACGTTGTAGGCGGGGAAGAGGCGGGACACCGCCTCGTCGTCCACCTGGACGACGAGGTCCGAGCTGCCCTTCCCGGCCGTGCGATCGCCGGAACTGTCGAGGTCCTCCGGCAGGGCCCCGCTCTCGCCGTCGTCGATCACGACGTACCCGCCGAGGGCGTCGTACATGTCGCGGAGCTCGCCGGCGTCGTCGATGCCCTGGCCGCGCACCTGGCGCGAAGCGGGGGGCTCCTCGCCGGGCATGAGGAAGCCGATGTCGGCGTCCACCGGAACCTCGGCGTCGACGTAGGACGTCGTGTCGACGGCTTCGATCCCGAACACCTGCGGGTCGACCAGCGCTGGCAGGCCGTTGATCAGACGGAGCTCGGTCGTCGCGCCGGACGCGTCGCGGACGACGAGGGCGTCCGGTGCGTCGATCCGGACGCCGCCGGCGGGGATCCGCGGCATGCCGACGCCCGCCGTCATCAGGCCTGCCGCGACGGCGAGCACTGTGCCGGCGCCGGCGATCGCCAGCCACCATCGAACACGGGTCTTCGCTGCGTGCTGTGTCATGTCTCCCCGGATCGTCTCGCTTGCTGCCTCCCATCCTGACGGATCGGAGCGGATTCTCCGAAGCCGTCCGGGGCCGACGCTTACCGCCCCGGACTCGCCGTGCGCCCAGCCGGCGTCGCGCGGGGCGAGGCCGCTCGAAGCTGCGCTGTCAACCCCTTTCCTGCGACGCCCTCCGGGTGTGGGATGAATCCGTCGCACTAGGGAGCGATCAATGCACGGAATGGGGTGGCCCGGTGCGCGGTCTCGGACCGCGGGCCGGGCCTGTTCCGTGCCGCGGAGCGTGCGGCCTTCCGTGTCGGCGATGGTCATGGAGGGGTGCGTTCGTCGGAGGCGCGACGTACGGTCGAAGGCATGAAGGTCACGATCATCGCGACGAACCCGTCATCGGGCGAGGCGGTCGTCGTCGAGGCCGACGGCGCCGACGAGGAGACCGCGACGGCCGCGGCGAAGGCGCAGATCCCCGAGGGGTGGAAGGCCGTCAGCATCCGCCGGGTGTGAGTCCGGGGCGCGTGGGCCGGCGCTCAGGCGAACGCGGCGGCGCGCGCCGCCAACCACTCGTCGTACTGCGCCCACGGATCGTCGACGCCGAGCGCGAGCGCGGCGACGTGAGCGTCGAGCTCGGCCGAGCGCTCGAACCACTCGGTGCCGGGGATGCGAGAGGCCGCGAACTGCTCGTGCCTGCGCCGCTCGCTCGCCCGGCCGCCGGGCTCGAGCGCGAGCAGCTCGTCGTGGGGGAGCGCGGCGACCCGGGCGCGCAGCCGCCCGCTCGTACCGATCTTGATGCGGTCGTCGAAGCGCAGGTAGTACACGACCTCGACGATCGGCGCGCCGAACTCGCGGTCGGGCACGTCGCCGGCGCGCCAGCCGCAGCGCTCGCACAGGGTGCCGCCGGGGTAGCGCACGCCCACCCGGCCGCCGCAGGCGAGGCAGGGCGAGAGCAGCAGGCCCCGTGCGCCGAACTCGCCCTCGGCCCAGTCGAGCGCGACGGCGAGGTGGGCCGCGCAGAGTGCGAGCGGCGCACCGGGCGCTGTCGGCTTCGGGCAGGGGGCGCCCGAGGCATCCGTCAGCGCGCAGCGGTCGTCCACGCCTGCACCGTACGCCGCACCGGCGACATCGACGCCGCGGATGCCCCGGCTCAGCGCCGCGCGCGGACGGGACGGACTGCACGTCTCCGGTGGTGCTCTTGCTCAGTGTCCGGGGCACGGCCTCGGTGGTCTCTGTGCTTCGGCCGGCTGGGCTGTGGACAACAAAACCAATCGTCCGCCGTGTTTCGATACCGTCTCCGAACTTGCTCAAGCGAGTGCTTGTGAACGACGGGAGTGATTGTGGACAGAAGTGGGCGTGGTCGGTGCGGATCTCGAAAGCGGCGGGCGAGTCTTGGAGCTGCTGCGTTCGGCCTTGCATTGGCAGCTGTCGTCGGCGGGGCTTCTAGCCCGGCCTCGTCGGCAGAGTACACATGGCTGTCGAAGTCGGTGAACCCGAACGGATCCTGGTACTCGGATCGGAGCACCGGCGCGACGAGTTTCTCGCGCACTGGTGTCTCTGCGAAGATCCAAGGCGCGGACGGATACACATGGAAGACCGTCGCCTGGTACAACGGCTACTCGAACACCGGTCAGGGCATGGCGACTCAGAATGGCCCACGCGGCTACGGAGAGACGAAAGCCCAGTTCACATTCCTGCCAGGCACCGGGGCGAACGACCGGATCGAGGTCAAGGCCTGGCTCCTAGGCGCTGTTCTGGGGCGTTCTGCACCACAGGCACTGGACGTGAGCGACGGCGAGGATGATATCGAACCGCCGGCGAGCGTGGACGTCGTTGCCGCCGACCTGCGCAGCGGGCAAGCCGAGGGATTTGCGTTGACGTCGTATGGGGCAACTGCTGGCGGCGAGCTTTGGACCGGTGTGGCAAGCAACGGTGAGACCTGCATCTTCATTCTGCAGGGCGGCGACTATGTCGGTTCAAGTTGTGCGGATGCCGCGACCTTCGCAGCGTACGGTCTCAGCACGCACATGCAGGGCCCCAACGAGTCTCTTCAAGTCGCACTCGCTCCTGCCGGCGGAATCACTGAGCAAGCTGCGGCGGCAGCAGGCCTTGTCCGCCTCACCGACGCGATCGCAATCAACTCCGGTGAGCCGATCAGCGGGGAAGTCGTCCTGATCGGCGAGCCAACGACTCGATCCGCTGGCCCAGCCCCTACGGCTATTGTGTTGGTCACGGGGCCGGGCGAGTAGTGCGAAAGGTGGCCGTCATGGACGATCAGCACCGGCACGACCTCGGCCAGATGCCCGGAATGAACGACGCCCCGCTCAATCCGTCCTTCCGCAGCGGTCCCGCGTCGAGACCGATGCGGATTCGGTGGTGGCACCCGGTGCTGGTCATCGTCGCGGCGGTCGGAGTGTTCGTCGCCGTCGTGCTGTTCAGGTAGGGCGACCTGGCTGAGGCGGATGCCCCGGCTCAGCGCCGCGCGCGGACGGGTCGGAGCACCGTGCGCAGCACCGGGCCGAGCGGCGAACGCGACACCGCGCGGCGGAGCCGCTGCAGCCGGGACTGCGGCGTCGGGCGGCGCCGCTCGAGGGCGCGCTCGAACTCGAGCGCCCACTTCGCGACCACCCGGTCCTCGTCGAAGTCGCGCGCGGCCTGCATCGCCCGCCGGCGCATCGCCGACACGCGGGCGGCGGGCATCGCCTCCAGCCGCTGCACGGCGCGGGCGAGCCCGGCGACGTCGCCCTCCGGGACGAGGAAGCCGTTCCGCCCATCGCGGATCAGGTCGGCGGGGCCGTAGCGGATGTCGTAGGCGATCGGCAGGCAGCCCGCGGCCATGCTCTCGACGAGGACGAGCGGGAAGCCCTCCGAACGGGACGTCAGCAGCATGAACGAGGCGCCGTCGAGGTGCTGCCTGGCCGACGGGTCGTAGCCGTGCAGCACCACGCCCGGCGCTTCGGCGGCGAGCGCCTCGATCTCGGCGCGGCACTCGCCGTCGCCGTACACGTCGAGCCGCACGGGCGTCGCCCGCCCCTCGTTGGCGATGGCCATCGCGCGCACCGCGTGCTGCACCCGCTTGCGGCGGGTGAGCGCGGCGAGCACCACGCCGCCCGCGCGCGGGCGCACGATCGTCGGTGCGGCGTCGGCGCGGGCGGGGCGCGCATTGGGGATGACGACCACATTGGGGCGGGCGCCGACGAGCTCGGCGACCTCCTGCGCCTGGCGCCTGGACAGCAGCGCGACGAGGTCGAACTCGTCGATGCGGTCGAAGACCTCCCGCCGGGAGGCTCGGACCGGATGCGTCTCGCCGCCGCCCGAGCGGTGCGAAGCGTGCACGACGTGCGCGGTGACGACGTGCTTGCGCCGGTAGCCGAGCATGAACGGGGCGATCGTCTTGCTGTCGACGATCATGAAGCTGCGCTCGCCGGCCGTGAGCGCGTCGAGCCAGGCCGTGTAGAGGTGCCAGATGCGCGCCCACGAGCGCACCGGCTCGCCGTGCGCGTCGCAGAGCACGACCGAGCGGCCGCCGAGGGCGCCGCGCTCCTTCGTGTCGCGGCGGTCGCTCAGCAGGAGCGTGCCGTCGGCGCGCAGGTGGTCGATCTGCAGGAGCCGGCCGTCGGTGTCGTGCCGGAGCCGCGCCATCACGCGGTCGCCGCGGCGCAGCAGCTCGTCGACCTCGGCCTCGCCGAGCGGGGTGAAGGCGTCGCGGTCGAGGCGGAGCGAGCCGCCGGGCAGCGGATGCTCCCGCAGCCACTCGTACAGGTTCCGCAGCCGCACGCCGTCGGCGAGGGCGCCGCGAGCGCGGAGCCCCGCCTCGAGTCCCGGCACGTCGGGGTGGGCGTCGAAGGTCAGCACGTCGACCGGGGTGCCCGCGAGCCGCGCGAAGGAGGCGCAGCGCGCGAGCATCGCCTGCGTCATGCCGCCGTAGTCGCTCGGAATCGCCCACGTCACCGCGAACTGCCGCCCCCGTGGCATCCGCACCTGCGGCGCAGTCTGCGCCGCCACCCCCCGATCGCTCATGCGACGACGGTAGCGGCGGAGCCTTGGCGCCGGCTGGACGGCCCCTGTGCGCGGCGGCCCGTCGCGCTCAGTAGCGCAGCGTCGTGAGCACCGCCAGGTGGTCGCTCGCGCCGGCGGGGATCACAGTGTTCTCGACCGGCGTCAGCCCGCGCTGGAAGAGGTGGTCGATGCGGGCGACGGGGAACGCCGCCGGCCAGGTGAAGCCGAACGACGGCTCCGACTGGCCCGGTTCGCTCAGTGTGCGCCGGATGCCCGCGAGCGCGGGATCGGTCGACGCCGCGTTGAAGTCGCCGAGCGCGACCACCCGTTCGTTCTCGTCGCGGTCGATGACGGCGGAGAGCTCGTCGAGCATCGTGTCCCGGTCGGACTGGGCGCCCGGCCGCAGCGAGGCGGCGTGCACGACGTAGACGCTGACGAGCCCCGCCGGCGCCGAGATGTCGACCGTGAGCGCCCGGTTCCAGCCGAGGCCGAGCTCGAGCGGACGGGCGTTCGAGATCGGCGAGGTGCTCCAGATGCCGACGGTGCCCACCGCGTAGGAGTACGGATGGCTCGCCTCGAGCGCGGCATCCGCCTGCGCCCTGGCGTCGCCCTCGAGCTCGGTGAGCGCGACGACGTCGGCACCCGCGGCGGCGAGCGTCGTCGCGGAGTCGGCCGCCGTGCCCGAGAGGGCCTCGACGTTCTGGCTCGCGAAGACGAGCTCGGCCGGGGCCTCCGCGGCGTCCGCCGCGCCGACGCCGTCCGAGGCGGGCAGCCAGGCGAAGGAGGGACCGACGGCGAACGCCCAGGCGATGGCGGGCACGAGGGCGACGAGCCAGGTGCGGCCGCGCACCGCGAGCGCGGCGACGAGCAGCGGCACGAGCAGCAGCCCGAGCCAGGGCAGCGCGGTCGACACCGCCGAGCCGACGAAGCCGGGCACGAGGCCGAGCAGCACCACCGCCGTGAACGCGAGCGCCAGGACCGCGACCGCCCGGCGGCGGCCCAGCCCGCGCCGCGCATCGGGGGCGCGGGCAGGCGCGGCGGCCGACGTGGCTGGGGGCTGGGGAAGCGTGCGCGTCATAGTGGGGAACGGCCGTGGGGGACCTGGCTCCGACCGTACCGCCTCGAGCTGCACAGGCGCTGGACATCCTGCGAGGACTACCCTGGAGCGTGACCTCTGACGACTTCCCGACGCCCGACCCGGCCGACGCAGCACCCACCGCCGGTACTGCCGAGGCCGAGGAGTCCGCCGTCGACGCTTCCGCGGACGTTCCGTCCGACGCCCCCGCCTCGCCCTCCGGCTTCGCCGCGCTCGGCCTCGACGGCCCCGTGCTCGCCGCGCTCGACGACGTGGGCTACGAGACCCCCTCCGCCATCCAGGCCGCGACGATCCCGCTGCTCCTCGAAGGCCGCGACGTCGTCGGACTCGCCCAGACCGGCACCGGCAAGACGGCGGCGTTCGCGCTGCCCATCCTCGCCCGCCTCGACCTCGACGTGCGCGAGCCGCAGGCGCTCGTGCTCGCCCCGACGCGCGAGCTCGCGCTGCAGGTCTGCGAGGCCTTCGAGCGCTACGCCGCGCACCTGCCCGGCGTGCACATCCTGCCGGTGTACGGCGGGCAGGGCTACGGCGTGCAGCTCTCCGCCCTCCGCCGCGGCGTGCACGTCGTCGTCGGCACACCCGGCCGCATCATGGACCACCTCGACCGGGGCACGCTCGACCTCTCCGGCATCCGCTACCTCGTGCTCGACGAGGCCGACGAGATGCTGCGCATGGGCTTCGCCGAGGATGTCGAGTCGATCCTCGCCGACACCCCAGACGACAAGCAGGTCGCCCTGTTCTCGGCCACGATGCCGGCGATGATCCGGCGGATGTCGCAGCAGTACCTGCACGACCCCGAGGAGGTGCGCGTCGCGGGCAAGACGCAGACCTCGGCGAACATCACCCAGCGCCACCTCGTCGTCTCGCACATGCAGAAGCTTGACGCCCTCACCCGCATCCTCGAGGTCGAGAACTTCGAGGGCATGATCGTCTTCGTCCGCACGAAGAACGCCACCGAGGAGCTCGCCGAGAAGCTGCGCGCCCGCGGCTTCTCCGCCGCCGCGATCAACGGCGACCTCGCCCAGGCGCAGCGGGAACGCACGGTCGAGCAGCTGAAGTCGGGCGCGCTCGACATCCTCGTGGCGACGGATGTCGCGGCCCGCGGCCTCGACGTCGACCGCATCAGCCACGTCGTGAACTACGACATCCCGACTGACTCGGAGCCGTACGTGCACCGCATCGGCCGCACCGGCCGCGCCGGCCGCACGGGCGACGCGATCAGCTTCGTCACGCCGCGCGAGCGCGGCCTCCTGGCCCGCATCGAGAAGGCGACGCGGCAGCCGATCGCGCAGATGCCGCTGCCGAGCGTCGACGAGGTGAACGAGACCCGGCTCGCCCGATTCGACGACCGCATCACCGCGGCCCTCGACGAGACGAGCCGGATCGAGGCGTTCCGCGACATCATCGCCCACTACGTGCGCCACCACGACGTGCCCGAGGTCGACGTGGCCGCCGCGCTCGCCGTGGTCGGCCAGGGCGAGTCGCCGCTGCTGCTCGAGCCCGACCCCGAGCCCCGCTTCGAGCGCGGCCGGCGCGACGAGGAGCGGCGCGGACGCCAGCGCGACGGCGACGACCGCGGACGCGAGCGCCGCGACCGCGACGATCGGGACGGCGGCCGGGAGCGGCCCGAGCGCCGTCGCCGCGGCGACGCCGGGGAGCTGCAGAGCTACCGCATCGCGGTCGGCCGCCGGCACCGCGTCGAGCCGCGGCAGATCGTCGGCGCGCTCGCGAACGAGGGCGGTCTGCGCCGCGAGGACTTCGGGCGCATCCAGATCCGCGGCGACTTCTCGCTCGTGGAGCTGCCCGCCGAGCTGCCGCGCGACGTGCTCGACCGGCTCGAGGGCACCCGCATCTCCGGCCGGCTGATCGAGCTGCGCCCCGACCGCGGTGGCCCCCAGCGCTTCGACCGCGACGCGGACCGCGGCCGCCGGCGCGACGACGACCGCGGTCCGCGGCGCGACGAGGAGCGGAACGGCCCGCCGCCGCGCAAGCCGCGCCACAGCGCGCGCCGCCGCGAGGACTGAGCCGCCGGCTGCAGAACCCCGAGTTGCCCGACTTTCATGAAAGTCGGGCAACTCGAGGTTGGGGGTGCTGGGCCGGCTGGCGCCGAGGCTGGGAGCCCCCGGGCTCGGGGCCCGGGGGTCGCCGCCGGAGCAGGCTCTCGCGGCGAACGGGGGCACAGGATCGGGGGATCCGCTGCGCACCCGCCTCGACTGAGAGACGGCCCGCCGCGAGGAACATGACGCGGCGCTTCCTGCGAATCCCCTGAGCGCCCGGGCCGGCTGTGTGGCCGCGTGTTGCGCCGTCTTACCCCGTGCGTCGGCGGGGGCTCGCGAGCGCCGCCGCCCACCCCTACCGTCGTCGGGACGGCCCCGATCCGGGCCGGGACGCCGCCTTCGACCGGGCAGGCGACGGGGGAGGCGCAGCATGACGAGACTCATCATCGGCGCCATGGTGCGGGCGCTCGGCGCCTATCCCTCCGGCTGGCGCTACCCGGGCGCGCACCGCGACCCGCGGGGCGACGCCGGCGTGCTCCGGCTGACCGCGCGGCTCGCCGAGCGCGCCCGCCTCGACCACCTGTTCTTCGGCGACTGGCTCTCGACCGGGCCCGAGCTCGCCCACCGGGACCCGTACCTGCTCGCCCGCATCGACCCGCTCTCGGCGGTGGCGCACCTCGCGGCCGTCACCGAGCGCATCGGGCTCATCGCGACGGTCGACTCGAGCTACGCCGACCCGTACTCGGTCGCCCGGGCGACGGCGTCGATCGAGCTGCTCTCCGGCGGACGCGTCGGCCTGAACCTCGTCACGACCGCCGACGCGAGGGCGGCCGGCAACCACGGGCTCGACGCCGAGCGGGTGCACCCGAGCCGCTACGAGCGGGCCGTCGAGTTCGAGACGGTGCTGAAGCGGCTCTGGGACTCCTTCGACGACGACGCGATCGTCGCGGATGCCTCGACCGGCGACTTCCTCGACCCGGCGAGCCTGCACGAGGCGCGCTTCCGCGGCACGCACCTGCGGGTCGACGGCGCGTTGAACGCCGTGCGACCGGTGCAGGGGCATCCGCCCATCGTCCGCTCGGGCGCCTCGCCGGCCTCGCGGCTCATCGCCGCCCGCAGCGCCGACCTCGCCCTCGTCGCGGCGGACGACCTCGCCCACGCGGTCACCGTCCGCGAGGAGCTGCGGGCGCTCGCCTTCGAGTCCGGCCGGGACGACCGGACGCTGAAGGTCATCGCCCCGGTGCTGCCCATCGTCGCCGAGACGCGGGCGGGCGCGCAGGCCATCGCCGACGAGCTCTCGGAGCTCGTCCGGCTCGTCGACGACTGGCCGGACGGGCCGCCGCCCGGGTTCCCCGCCGAGCGCTCCCTCGCGAGCCTCTCGCCGCTCGTGGGGGTGGACCTGCAGGGCGTCTCCCCGGACCTCGCGGTGACGCCGGCGGTCGCTGCGCAGTTCGGCCAGGCGGGGCAGCAGCTCGTCGAGATCGTCGCGGAGCGCACCGGCCGCACGCCGGCGGGATTCCGCCCGCCGACGCTGCGCCACCTCGTGGTCGCCGCGGCCGTGACGGCGCCGATCATCGTCGGCACCGCCGAGGACGTCGCGACCGAGTTCGAGGCCTGGGGCGACGCGGGCGCGGTCGACGGCTTCAACGTGCTGTCCGCGGTGCAGCCGTCGCAGTTCGAGGCGTTCACCTCGCTCGTGGCACCCGAGCTGCAGCGCCGCGGGCTGCTGCCGCGGGCCTACGAGGGGACGACCTTGCGCGAGCACCTCGGCCTCGCCCGCCCCGACAGCGTGCACGCCGCGCTCGGGGCGCTGCAGGGCTGAGCCGGCGGCGGACGCCGGTACGCATGACGTCGTGTGACGCCGCGTTCCGGTGTGTGACCCGGCCGCTGGCGGGCGCCGCCGGGCGGTCGTAGCGTCGCCGCATGACTGGAGCGAGCACGGTGGCGGAACGGAAGGCGCGGGCGACGGAGTCCCCGCTGATGCCGCTCGCCGAGCTCGCCGACCGCGGGCTCGTCGTCCCCGTGCTCGGCGGCGACCGGGTGCCGCACACGAACCTCGACCTCGCCGCCTCCGCGCCGCCGCTCGTCGCGGTCGCGCAGCACGTCGCCGAGATCACGCCCTGGTACTCGAGCGTGCACCGCGGCACCGGCTACGCCTCGGAGCTCGCGACGGAGCTCGTCGAGGGCTCCCGGGCGGCCGTCGCCCGCCACGTCGGGGCCCGCGACGACGACCTCGTCGTCTTCACCCGCAACACGACCGACTCGCTGAACCTGCTCGCGAGCGCCGTGCCAGGCGATGTGGTCGTGCTCGACCTCGAGCACCACGCGAACCTGCTGCCCTGGCGGAGCCGCCGCGTCGTCGTCGCGCAGCCGAGCATCGAGGCGACGCTTCTCGCCCTCGGGGCCGAGCTCGCCCGATGTCCCGCCGCCCTCCTCGCCGTCACCGGCGCCTCGAACGTGACGGGGGAGCTGCTCCCCATCGCCCGGCTCGCCGAGCTCGCGCACGCGCACGGCGCCCGGCTCGCGGTGGACACCGCGCAGCTCCTGCCGCACCGCCGCGTCTCCCTCGCCGAGTCCGGCGCCGACTACCTCGCCTTCTCCGGCCACAAGGCGTACGCCCCGTACGGCGCCGGGGCGCTCGTCGGCCGGGCCGACTGGCTCGACGCGGCGGCCCCCTACCTCGCGGGCGGCGGCGCGGTCGCCGACGTCGCGCTCGACGCGGTGGCCTGGCGGACCGGCGCCGAACGGCACGAGGCCGGGACGCCGAACGTGCTCGGCGCGGCCGCGATCGCCGCGGCGCTCGCCGAGTTCGAACGGCTGGGCGAGCCGGCGCGCGCGGCGCACGAGGCGGCGCTCGCAGAGCGGCTGGGCGCCGGGATCGAGCGCATCGCCGGGGTGCGCCGCATCCGGGCGTTCGACGACGCCCCCGAGCCGCTCGGCATCGTCACCCTGGAGCTCGAGCACGGTTCCGTCGGCCTCCTCGCCGCCGCCCTCTCGGCCGAGCACGGCGTCTCGGTGCGGGCCGGCCGCTTCTGCGCCCACCCGCTCTTCGACCGCGTCGCGAGCCGGTCGAACGGGCTGCGCGCGAGCGTCGGGCTCGGCACGGGCGAGGCCGAGATCGACCGCTTCCTCGCCGCCCTCGAGCAGCTCGTCGTCGAAGGGCCGCGGGCGAAGTACCGCCGGACCCCCGACGGCTGGAAGCCGGTCTCCGACGACCGGCCGCGGCCCGCGCTCCTGCACCGCGCCCGTTGAGCCGGCGCCGGGGCCTGCGCCTGCGCCGCCGCTCCGGGCGTAGGGTGGCTGGGTCGGAGGGAGAGGCATGCGGGCGCTCAGCGAGGCGGAGATCCGCGAGTCGTTCGTGAACGCGACGCCGGCCGAGCTCGAGCAGTTCGAGCTGCCGATCGAGGTGCTCGTCGCCGAGTGGGAGCGGCTCGACGCGCTCGCCTGGCGGGATCGCTCCAACCGGCGGCTCGGCTACCTCGTGACGCTCCTCGACGAGGAGCCGGTGGGGATCGTGCTGCGCGCGGCCGAGACGACGATGTCCCGGCACCGCGCGGCGATCTGCAATCTCTGCCACACCCAGCAGCCCGCCGATCAGGTGACGCTGTTCTCGGCGCGGCGGGCGGGGCCGGCGGGGGCGAAGGGCGACTCGCTCGGCAGCTACCTCTGCGCCGACCTCTCCTGCCAGGAGAACGTGCGCCTGCACGCGCCGCTCGCCCCGGCGGAGGTGCGCGACGGCTGGCAGGCGCTGCGCCGCATCGAGGGCCTGGCCCGGCGCACCCGCGCATTCGTGGCGAACGTGCGCGGCTGAGGCATCCGCCCGAGCTCTGCTACGGTGTTGGCGTACCGCATCGCGTGGCGGCCTCCCATTCTTCGTTCCTTCTGGAGGCATGACCATGCAGATCGTCCCCCGCGCACGTCTCGCTCGACGCGATGACCGCGAGCAGCTTGCCGAGCTCGTGAACGCGCACCTCTCCGCCGTGATCCCGGGCGCCCGGGTCTCGGTGAACACCGTGCTCGCGAGCCTCGAGCGCCAGCCCGACGAATACGTCGTCGACCCGTGGGTCGTCGAGCGCGTCACGATCGTGGTGGAACAGCTCGACCGCGTCGTCGCCGCCGCCCACCTGCAGCGTTTCGCCGAGCGGCCCGCCGTGAGCGAGGACTACCGGGGCGCCGGGCTCGTGCAGTGGTTCCTCGTGATCCCCGAGGAGGATGCCGCGGCCGACGCCCTGCTGCGCGCCTGCCTCGCCCAGCTGGCGGCCTGGGACGTCCGGATCGCCTACGCCGACGGGCAGCTGCCGTTCCCCGGCGTCTTCGGCGTGCCCGAGTCGTGGCCGCACGTGCGGGCCGCCCTCGAGCGCGGCGGCTTCGTCTGGGACGGCCCGGCCGAGACGGTGCTGCTCGCGACGACCGCCTCGCTCCCCGACCCCGCGCTGCTCGCCTCGGACGGCCTCGCCGTGCGACGGACGCTCGGCCCGGCGGGGGTGCGCTTCGCCGCGGAGCGCGACGGCTCGGAGCTCGGCTCCCTCGAGCTGGACCTCGGTGCCGGGCGCGCCGAACGGCACGCCGCCGGCGTCGGGATCGCCGAGCTGTCCGACTGGGACGTCGACGACGAGGCGGATGCCTCGGTGCTGCCCTGGCTGCTCGCGCAGGCCCGCGCCTGGCTCGAGCTCAGCGAGGTGCGCCGGCTCCTCGTCGCCGAGGACGCCGACGATGCCGAGTCGCTGGAGCGGCTCACCGGGCTCGGCTTCCGCGAGCTCGTCACGACGGCGCGCGGGTGGCGGCGGGCCGTCCGCTGATCCGGTCCGCGGCGGTCAGGGCAGCGAGAACGGTTCGAGCACGGGCCGCTTCGCCGTCCGGCCGTCGCCGGAGCTGCGCCCGGTGAGGCGCCGGCCGATCCACGGCAGCACGAACTCGCGGTAGTACGCCGCGGTGTTGCGGCTGCGCGGGCCGGCCGGCGCCGCCGCGACCTCCTCGACGCCCCACTCGGCGGGCACGGGCACGCCGATCGCGGTGAGCACGTTGCTCGCGACGCGGGCGTGGCCGAGCGAGTTCAGGTGCAGCTTGTCGGGCGACCAGTACCGGATGTCCCGGAGACCCCGGTCGGAGAAGTTGTCGACGAAGGTGACTCCGTCGAGTTCGCCCACGTCGGCGAGCGCGCGGGTGAGCCGGGCGCCCCGCGAGTCCATCATGCGACCCATCGGCAGGTGGTCACTGGGGTTCGCGCCGCTCAGCATGAGCACGTGCACGCCCGCGGCGCGGATGCGCAGCACGGCCTCGCGGAAGCGCTCGGCGACGGCCGCCTCGTCCATCCGCGGGCGCATGATGTCGTTGCCGCCGCCGTTGAAGCTGATCAACTCGGGCCGGAGCCGGATGGCCGCCTCCACCTGCTCCTCGATGATCGGGCCGAGCTTGCGGCCGCGGATGGCGAGGTTCGCGTAGCGGACGGGTTCGCGCGCGTGGGCGGCGAGCCCGAGGGCGACGAAGTCGGCCCAGCCGCGCACCGAGCCGTCGGGGAGCTCGTCGCCGACGCCCTCGGTGAAGCTGTCGCCGATGGCGGCGTAGCTCGTGTACATGCCTCCACGGTACTCGCCGAACCCTCGACAGCGGACCCACTGCTCCGGTTGAATGAGCGAGGGCGCCGCTGGCCGGCGAAGACCGGCCGGCTGCCTCGGCGTGAAGGGGGAATCATGGCCGTGTCGCGACGCATCCGGAGGATCCTGTCTGGCGGGATCGCCATCGCGGTGGGCGCCGCGCTCGCCGTCCCGCTCGGGGCCATGCCCGCGCAGGCCGCGCCCACGAGCGTGCTCGAGGTGCGCAAGCAGGCCTCCGTCACCGAGGTGCGGCCGGGCGACACCTTCAGCTACACGGTGCAGGTCTCGTGCTCCTCGATCACCGACACGGGCTGCGAGGGTGCGACCCTGAGCGACGCCGTGCCGGCCCCCTTCGTGCCGGTCTCCGCCGCCGTGAGCGGCGCGACGGCCCAGACCCCGACGATCGACGGCAGCGACGTCGAGGTCGTGTTCGCGCAGGACCTCGGCGACGGCCGGCTCGGCCTCCTCGACAACACCACCGCGACCGTCACGATCACCGTGCAGGCGCCCGACCCCATGCCCTACGACCTCAACGGGGTGCCGATCACGAACACCGCGACGGCGAGCGCCACGAACGCCGACCAGGCGCAGGGCAGCATCGCCGTCACCCCCGTCGTGGACCTCGAGCTCGCCACCGAGGCCACCAAGACCATCGAGCCGCCCTCGGCCGTCGCGGCTCCGGGCACCGAGCTCACCGCCGTGCTCGGCGGCACCAACACCTCGAACGGCTCCGTCGACCGGCTCGTCATCAGCGACCCGGTGGATCCCAGCCAGCCGGGCGCCTTCGACCTCCTCGAGCTGCAGTCGGTCGATGCGGTCACCTACCCGGACGGCGCGGACACGGCCGTGCTCTCCTACTGGGACCCCGCCACCTCGAGCTGGGTGCCCGGCCCGCCCGCGACCGCGCCCGCGCTGCCCAACCCGCCGCCCGCCCCCGCGGCGGCCGACGCCGGCGGCTTCCGCGTCGAGTTCACGAACTCCTCGGGCGAGGCCACCATCCCGCCCGGCGCGCAGGCGGGCGTCACCGCGACCTTCGTGCAGGGCGAGGCCGTCGACGGGCTCACCGAGCCGACCACGGTGCAGAACACCGCCGCCAGCGAGGTCGGCCGCGGCGACGACGCCGAGCGCGGCACGGCGAGCGACGACTACCGCATCGTGCTCGACCCCGTCGTCGTCGACGTCGAGAAGGCCTTCGATCCGGCCGAGGTGCTGCCGGGCGAGCCCAGCGAGGTCGGCATCGTCGCGAAGAACAGCGGCGAGACCGAGCTCGACCGGATGACGGTGACCGAACCGGCCACGGGCGACTTCACGAGCGACGCCGCCTTCGACGGCTTCACGGCGCCCATCGGCTGGCCGGCCGGCGCGGATGCCGCGACCCTCGTCTACCGCTACGACGACGGCACCACGAGCCCCGTGTACGACCTCGAGGAGGGCGTCGACCCGCCCACACCCGACCCCGCGAAGACCGTCGCCGGCTTCACCGTGGAGTACACCGGCACCATCACGGAGGGCGCCGAAGCCGGCATCCGCTTCGGCGTCGCGACCGACCCCGCGCTCGTCGGGCCGATGACGATCCCGAACACCGTGGGCGTGGAGGGCGAGTCCGGCGGCGCCACCGCCACCGACGAGGACACCGCCGAGCTCACGATCCTCGAGAAGATCCTCGCGCTCGAGACGACGAAGAAGGTCAACCCCGGCAGCATTCCCTCGGTCGCCGGCGAGCTCGCGACCGTGCAGCTGCCGACGCAGTTGCTGAAGCCCGAGTCGACGACCTCGGCGACCCAGATCGTCGTGCAGGACCCCGAGACCATCCCCGACCCCGGCTGGTGGAACAGCTTCGACGTCGTCGCCATCACCAAGACCGACATCCCGCCGGGCGCGACGCTCACCGTGAGCTACTGGAGCGTGTCCGAGCAGCGCTGGATCGTGTTCGACGGCGCCGACCACGTGACGACGCCGAACCCGTTCTCGATGACCGTGCCGCCCGAGCTCCGCGACGACATCGGCGGCCTGCGGTTCCAGTTCGACGACCCGAACGGCTTCCCGCCGGGCACGACGGTGCAGCCGAACTTCACGAGCGCCCTGCGCGATCAGCTGCGCGACGGCTCGGGGCCCGCGGCGGGCAGCGACCAGCCGGTGCCGAACTGCGCCTCGGCCGGCGCGACCGCGCCCGGCGTCGACCCCGCCGAGGCGACGACGCCCGAGCCCTGCCCCGCGATCGATCTCATCCCGACGAGGCCGGGCGAGGGCGACCTCATCGACAAGGAGTGGGTCGACCCGGTCCCGCCCGTCGTGATCGCCCGCAGCGGCGAGCGGGCGACCGCCCGGCTGCACTGGTCGACCGGCGGCTACTCCAACCTCGACCAGGTGATCGTCGCCGACACCGCCGACCCGCCGTCCGACGACGCCTCGGTCGCGGCCTCCGTGTTCCAGGCCTTCGACCTCGTCGAGATCCCCGAGATCACGGCCGACCCCTGGCTGCGCTACGACCGGGTGGCCGCCGTGCAGCTCTGGAACGGCTCTGCCTGGGTGCCGACCGAGACGAACCCGTGCGTCGGCGACGCCTGCGCCGGCGTCTTCCCGGGCTACCGGCTGAGCGACGCCGAGCGCGCCTCGACCACCGGGGTCCGGCTCGTGTTCGAGGAGTACCCGGAGGCGCGCGAGGCATCCGACGCCCCCATCGACGCCCCGCTGCCCGGCACCGGCGTCGCCCGATCGAGCGGCAACGACCGCGCCCTCGACCTCGTCTTCGAGCTGCGCGACCTCGCCCGCGTGCCGTCGAGCGACCCCGACCCGGTGCTCGGCACCCGCTTCTACAACACCGACACCGCGGGCGACGTGAACAACACCGCCTCGGCGACCGGCTACGTCGACGAGCAGCAGGTCATCCGCGACACCGCGGCCGACGTCATCTCGATCATCGACCGGCCGCTGAACACCACGGTCACGAAGGGCTGGTCGGGCGGGCCCATCGGTATCCCGCCGGCCGGCACCGCGGCCGAGGACTACCCGAGCGGGCGGGTCACGATCATCGGCACGAACGCGACCGTCGCCCAGGTGGACACCCTGAGCGTGAGCGACCCCTCGCCCGCGCAGACCGGGCCGAGCGCGTTCGACACCTTCGACCTGCGTCGGATCGTCAGCATCTCGGTGCCCGGCGGCACGGTCACCGCGACCGTGCAGCTGACGCGGGCGGGCGGGGCCGTCGACGAGGTCAGCATCGCGACCGCGACCGGCATGTCCGCGACCGAGCTCGCCGACGTGGTCGGGATCGCCGTCGTGCACGAGGGCCGCATCGCCTCGGGCGCCGACACCCGGCTGGTCATGGACCTGCGGCTCCGCGCCGCGCACCGCGACGGCGGCGCCCCGGTCACCGCGGCCGATTCGCCCGTGCACAACGTCGCGCAGAGCGCCGTCGAGGACCTCGGCGGCGTGAACGACCAGCACCGCGTGACCGACGACGACGACGCGCAGATGCGGCTCGTCGCGCTCGAGATCGGCGTCATCGCCGGCAAGAGCTTCTCGCCGCAGGCGCAGGTCGAAGCGGATCGCGACCCGATCATGATGAACCTCACGGCCCGGCCGACGGGCTCCGCCCGCGCGTCCGAGCTCATCGTCACCGACGACGAGGCGACCTTCTGGAACGCCTTCGACTTCGTCGACTTCGGCCCCATGTTCACCCTCACCTCGCCGATCACGCGGGTGCAGGTGGATGCCTTCACGGGAGCGACCTTCACGGCGGAGCCCGACGGCTCGCTCACCCGCACGGGCGGCAGCTGGGTGACGGGCAGCCCCGGCACCACCCCGCAGCTGCCCGCCACCGTGCAGCCCGAGGACGTGCAGGGCCTCCGCTTCACCTTCAGCCGCGCCGACGGTGCGCAGTGGGAGAACCCGGCGAACCCCCTCCAGCAGATGCCGCTGTTCGTGCAGCGGCGGCTCGAGTTCCGCAGCGGCGGCGACGTGCGCACCGACCTCGTGATCGACGGCAACACGCCGGCGCCGGGGGAGACCGAGCTCGGCACCTTCACGAACCGGGTGGAGGCGACCGCGAACTCCTTCCTCGAGAACGGCTCGGGCGACCCGCTCTACACGAAGAGCGACGACGCCGAGGCGCAGGCCCGCTACCTGCACTACGAGACGTCCGTCGTCGTGACCAAGGGCCCGCGCGGCGTGCAGGATCCGGGCGCGGCGATCCCGTTCACGCTCGAGGTGCTGAACAGCGGCACCGGGGCGATCTCGAACCCGGTGATCGTTGACCGCATCCCGATGCAGGACGGTCAGCCGCTGCTCGTCTTCGACCCGGAGCTCTCCGGCTCGCCCTACGCGTACACGCTGGCCGGCGACGCCCCGGACCCGGCGAACGGCTCGCCGATGCCGACCGACCCCGACGACGTCACCACGACGGTCGCGGCCGACGGCAGCACGATCGAGTTCCGCTTCCCCGACGGCACCGTGCTCGAGCCCGGCCAGACGTACACGATCACCGTAATGCTGATGTTCCGGCCCGGTGTCGCCGCCGGCCAGGAGATCACGAACGCCGTCGACGTGACCGCCGAGCGGCCCTTCGACTTCTGCGAGGGCACGCCCGGTCCGCACGAGGACTGCTCCGACACCACCGTCGTGTACCCCGCGAACGTCGGGGCGCTGCGCGCGGCGAAGTTCGTGAAGGCCGACGACGGGCTGGGCGTGCAGAACGTCGACGACCCCTCCGCGAGCGCCGCCTGCGCGCCGGCCGTCGCCGACTTCTACCGTGCGCCGTGCGTGCCGGTGACCAAGCCCGGTACGACCGAGACCTGGCTCGTCGCGGGGCAGAACACCGGCACCATCCCGGCCGACCGGGTCATCTCGATCGACCGCCTGCCGACCCCGGGCGACACGGGGGCGTACGCCACGCTGCCCCGCGGTTCGGAGTGGACGCCGCTCTGGGTCGGGAACGTCACGCCGCAGTCGGTCGGCGGATCGCGTCTGCCCGACTCGTTCACGGTCTACGGCACGGCCGACGCCGACCCGTGCACCGTCGAGCTGAGCTCGCCGGGTGCGACGTGCCCGCCGGGCGCGTGGGTGCCGATCGACTCGCTCGAGCCGGCGACGGTGACGAGCATCAAGGTCGAGTTCCTGTTCACGAGCGCGCAGCTGCAGCCGGGCGAGGAGGTCGACTTCACCTTCCAGACCCGCAGCCCCGCGGTCTCGCCGACCACCGGCCCCGACACGATCGCCTGGAACACCGCGGCGGTCGGCGGCAGCTCGGGTGCGGCGAGCGTGCTGCCGAGCGAGGGCCGCCGGGTGGGCGTCTCCCTCGCGACCGGGCCGCTGGAGGTCGTGAAGCGGGTGAGCGGCGACGGTGCGGCGTTCGCGCCGGACGAGTTCCAGGTGCAGCTCACGTGCACCTCGGCGATCGGCACGCCCGTCGAGACGGTGCTGCCGCCGATCGAGCTGACCCTCGTCGCCGACGAGGTGCAGACCGTCGAGGACCTGCCGTGGGGTGCGGAGTGCGAGCTCAGCGAGGTGCCGGGTGCGAACGGCGAGACGAGCTCCTCCTCGACCACGGCCGTCGTGGGCCGCGACACGGACCCCGTCGGCCTCGTCGAGCTCGAGAACGTCTACGAGCTCGCCGGCCTCGCCCTCGAGAAGCAGGTCGACTCGAACGCCGTGGACCAGAACGGCGACCCGGTCGCCTACGGGCCCTTCGCCTTCGAGGTGAGCTGCAGCTACCTCGGCGAGGAGGTCGTCGCCGAGGGCTACCCGGCGGGACAGCCGATGGCGGTCGAGCTGGCCGACGGAGAGCGGATCGAGCTCACCGGGCTCCCCGCGGGGGCGCAGTGCGCCGTCGAGGAGACCGACGACAAGGGGGCCGCGAGCACGACGCTCACGGTGACGGTGGGCGACGGCGCACCCGAGACCGGGCCGGGCCCACGGGTCGACGTCAGTCTCACCCCGCTCGACGAGGGCGTGCCGACCGTGCAGGTCGTGACGGACAACGTCTTCGACACGGCGGGCGTCGTCATCGAGAAGGCGAGCGTCGGCCCCGGCGCCGAGGACTTCGGGCAGGGGCCGTTCACGCTGCACCTCGAGTGCGTGCTGTCCGACGAGTCCGGCGTCCGCACCGTCTGGGACGGCGACCTCGTGCTGCCGACGCCCGAGGGCGAGTGGACGACCGAGGTCGACGGGATCGCCGCCGGCGCGTCCTGCACCGTCACCGAGCCCGACCCGGGCCTCGCCGACGAGGTCGCGATCTCGCCCGACGGCCCGTTCACGGTGGGCGGCGAGGAGCCCGTCGAGGTGACGGTGACGAACACCTTCCTCGCCGGTTCGCTGCACGTCGTGAAGGAGCGCACAGGTGACGGGGCCGAGCGCTACGGGGCGGGGCCGTTCACGGTCTCGCTCGCCTGCACGCTCCCGCTCGAGGGCGGGCTGGTGCCGGTCGATATCCCGGGCGGTGCCGAGCGGGTGCTGAACGCGGCGAACGGCTACGAGGCGGACTACGAGCCGCTGCCCGCCCGCGCCGAGTGCGAGCTCAGCGAGACGGGCACCGGCGGCGCGAACGAGGTGCGGATCACCGACGAGGAGGGCGAGCCCGGCGGGACCTTCGTCGTCGAGCCCGGCGTCGAGCGCAGCTTCACCGTGACGAACGTCTTCGAGCTCGGCTTGATCGAGGTCGTGAAGACCGTCACCGGCTCGGGGGCGGCCGCGGCCGCCGACCGCAGCTTCACCGTGCAGCTGACGTGCGTCCGCGACGACGGCGGCGAGGGCGTGCAGATCGAGATCCCGGGCGGGGCGACCCGCACGCTCTCGAAGGCGAGCTCGCTCACGACGGTGTACGAGGAGCTGCCGACGGGCGCGGCCTGCGAGCTCGTCGAGACGGATGCCGCGGGTGCGGCGCGCACGACGCTCACCCCCCACGTGGACGACCCGCGCACGGCCTCGGTGATCGTCGGCTCGGGCGACGTGGTGCGGATCGACGTCGTGAACGAGTTCGACGCGGCGCCGCCGATGGCTCGCACCGGCGTCGACCCGCTGCCGATCGCGCTCGTCGCGGGAGGCATCCTGCTCGCCGGCGGTGCGGTGCTCGCGATCGTGCTGATCCGCCGCCGTCGCCAGCGCTGACCGCCGCGCAGCTCCGCCCATTCACCCAGGGTTGCCCGACTTTCATGAAAGTCGGGCAACCCTGGGTCAGTACCGGAGTTGCCCGACTTTCATGAAAGTCGGGCAACTCGGGGTGGGGATGCGTAGGGTGGACGGAGTGGGTCAGATGACCCAGTTCGGGGCGATGAGGCCCCGATGACCCGGAGGGCGAGGATGCCGATGGCCGAGACGACGAGGATGCCGGCGTTCCCGGCCGGATTCCGCTGGGGCGCGGCGACCGCCGCATTCCAGATTGAGGGCTCCCCGCACGCCGACGGCCGGGGCACCTCCATCTGGGACGTCTTCGCCGCCGAACCCGGCCGCATCCTCGACGGCAGCGACGCGAGCACGAGCGCCGACAGCTACCGCCGCTTCCGCGACGACGTCGCCCTCCTCGCCGAGCTCGGCGTCGACGAGTACCGCTTCTCGACCTCCTGGCCCCGCATCCAGGCCGACGGCCGCGGCCCCGCGAACCCCGCCGGCCTCGACCACTACGCGCGCGTCGTCGACGCGCTCGCCGAAGCCGGCATCAGCCCGCTCGTCACGCTCTACCACTGGGACCTGCCGCAGGCGCTCGAGGACGGGGGCGGATGGCTCGCCCGCGACACCGCGGCGCGCTTCGCCGAGTACGCGGCGCTCGTCGTCGACGCGCTCGGCGACCGGGTCGGCCGCTGGATCACCCTGAACGAACCGGCCATGACCACCCTGCAGGGCTACGCCCTCGGCGAGCTCGCGCCGGGCCGCACGCTCATGCTCGGCGCGCTGCCCACGGTGCACCACCAGCTGCTCGGCCACGGCCTCGCCGTGCAGGCGATCCGCGCCGCGCGCCCCGGCGCCGAGCTCGGCATCACGAACAACCACACCCTCGTCGAACCCGCCTCCGAAGCTGAAGGCGACCTCGCCGCGGCCGGCGCCTTCGACGCGATCTACAACCGCATCTTCGCCGAGCCCGTGTTGCTCGGCCGCTATCCCGATCTCGCGCCGCTCGGGCTCGAGGCCTTCCCCGGCGTCGAGGAGGGCGACCTCGAGCTCGTGTCGGCCCCGCTCGACTTCTACGGCGTGAACTTCTACAACCCCACCCAGGTGGCGGCGGCCGCGCCCGACTCGCCCTTCGCCGAGGCCGGGCTGCCGTTCGAGCCCGTCGAGATCGCGGGCGTCCCCGTCACCGGCTTCGGCTGGCCCGTGGTGCCGGAGGCGCTCGAACGGCTCCTCCTCGGCCTGCGCGACGCCTACGGCGACGCGCTGCCGCCGCTCGCGATCACCGAGAACGGGGCGTCCTACCCCGACGAGGTGGTCGACGGCCGGGTCGCGGATGCCGAGCGCATCGCCTACCTCGACGGGCACCTCCGCGCGGTGCACCGGGCGATCGAGGCCGGGGTGGACGTGCGCGGCTACGACGTCTGGTCGCTCATCGACAACTTCGAGTGGGCCGACGGCTACACGCAGCGCTTCGGGCTCGTGCACCTCGACCTCGACACCGGCGAGCGCACCCGCAAGGACTCCTTCGACTGGTACCGCCGGCTGATCGCCGAGCAGCGCGCGGGCTGACGCGGCAGCGCCGCCGCCCCTATTCGACCGCGAGGAGCGCCGCCCAGAGGTCGGCGCGCGCATGGAAGCCGGACAGGTCCCGACCGAGCAGCCGTTCGGCGAGCCCGACCCGGCTGCGCACGGTGTGCCGGTGCACGCCGAGCGCCTGCGCGGTGGCGTCGAACTGGCCGCCGTTCTCCAGCCAGGTCCGCGTCGTCGCGACGAGCGTCGTGCCGTTCTCCCGGTCGTACTCGGTGAGCGGGGCGAGCGTCGCGCGGGCGACCGCGCGGGCGTCGGTGCGGGCGAGGAACGCGAGCACCCCCTGCCGGCTGATGTCGTCGAACCACGCGACGCCCGAGCCCGCCTCGCGGGCGCGCTCGTAGCCGCGCACGGCCTCCTCCTGCGCGTCGGCGAGCTGCGCGAGCGAACTCGGATCGCTGACGCCCACGGCGAGCTCGAACTCGGCGGCGAGTTCCTCGGCGAGCTCGGCGGCGTCGGGCTCCTCGGCGAGCACGACGACGTGCTCCGCCTCGCGGCCGAAGAAGAGCCGGCCGCCGCGCTCGTCCACCCGCAGCTCGAGGAGCTCGACGAGGCGGTCGATGCCGTCCTCCGGCGCGTTCGTCACGAGCACCCGGAGCGGCGCCTCGGGCAGCGGCCCCCACATCTCGCCCGCGACGTCGGCCGCGAGGCCGACGTCGCCCGCGAGCAGCGAGCGCAGCAGGCCGGAGCGCAGGTGCCCGCGGGCGCGGTCGAGGTCGCGGTTCTGCTCGAGCGCGAGCCCGGCGAGCGCGATCACCGAGGTGACGACCTCGCGGCCGGCCTGGTCGAGCTCGGGGGAGTCGCCGATCGCGAGCACGCCGCGCAGGGCGCCGCCGGAGCCGAGGGTCTGCAGCGTCATCCGCTGCGGCCGGCCCACCGTGCCGCCGGCCTCGACGGCCCGGCTCGCCCGCTGCCCGCGGCGGAGCATGGTGCGCGCCTCGCCGACGACCTCGCCGAGCGCCGGCTGGCCGAGTCCGCCGAGCGGAAACTCGCGGTCGAGGCCGCCCGTCGAGTCGATGAGGCCCACCCAGGCGCCGAGCCGCTTGGAGAGTTCGGCGAGCGTCGCCGAGAGCCCGTCGGGGCGGAGCGCGGCGAGCGAGATGGCGCGCTGCGCCTGCAGGGCCCAGGCCTGCCGGGCGTAGGCGTCCTCGGCGATGAGGTCGGCGACGGTGCGTGCGATCGCGATGAACGGGGTGCGGTAGGGCACCTCGAAGAGCGGCAGCCCGGAGGCCAGGCACGCCTCCACGAGAGCGGCGGGCGTGCCCGCGCGGGTGACCTCCGTGCCGAAGCCGAGCGCGGCGATGCCGGTCTCGCGGAGCCGGGTCACGTACGCGCCGACATCGGCGGCGCCGCCGGGCCGCGGTTCGCCCTCCTCGCCGAGCCAGGTGCCGGTGGTGAGCAGCACCTGCCCCGCGTCGAGGAACGGGGTGGGGTCGACGAGGTCGGAGCTGTGCGCCCAGGTCACCGGGGCGGCGAGCGCGCCCTCGGGCAGCGAGTCCGCCGGGGTGAGCAGGCGGAGCGTCAGCTCGGGGCGGTCGAGCAGGGTCTGCACGGTGGGCTTCACGGCGGCTCCTCGGTGGGCTCGTCCGTCGACGGGACCGGGGGAGTCCGGCGGTGTACGCCGTGTCGAACGGATCAGCCCCGAGTGTACAGCCGGGCCCTGCGCTCCCGGCCTACGTGACGAGGCCCCGCCGGGCGAAGCGCGACTCCCGCCAGCGCTCGCTCGTGAGCACGTCCTCGAGGGCGTCGACCGCGTCGCAGACGTCGGCGTGCGAGACGTAGAGCGGCGCGAAGCCGAAGCGGACGAGGTCGGGCGCGCGGAAGTCGCCGATCACGCCGCCGTCGATGAGCGCCTGCATCACGGCGTAGCCGTCGGCGGCCCCGATCCGCAGCGACACCTGGCTGCCGCGGCGGGCCGACTGCCTGGGCGTCACGACCTCGACGTCCCAGGCGCCGAGCCGGGCGTCGACGAGCGAGATGAAGAGCTCGGAGAGCCGCAGGCTCTTCTCCCGCAGCGCCTCGAGGTCGACCTCGGCCCAGAGGTCGAGGCTCGCCTCGAGGCCCGCGAGCGCGAGCAGCTGCGGCGTGCCGACGCGGAAGCGGCCGATGCCCTCGGCCGGGGCGTAGCCGAGCTCGAAGGCGAACGGCCGGGCGTGGCCGTGCCAGCCGGTCAGCGCGGGCCGCGCCTCGGCCTGGTGCCGTGCGGCGACCCAGATGAAGGAGGGCGAGCCGGGCCCGCCGTTCAGGTACTTGTAGGTGCAGCCGACCGCGAAGTCCGCACCGGCGGCGTTCAGCTCGACGGGCACCGCGCCGACCGAGTGGCAGAGGTCCCAGACGACGATCGCGCCGGCCTCGTGCACCTGCCGGGTCACCTCGGCGAGGTCGTGCATCCGGCCCGTGCGGTAGTCGACGTGCGTGAGCACGACGACCGCGACCTCCTCGTCGAGCACCTCGGCGAGGGTCGGACCGTCGTCGGCGATCAGCCGGCGCTCGAGCGGCGTGTCGCCCCCGAGGAGCTCCTGCACCGACTCGAGCACGTAGAGATCGGTCGGGAAGTTGCCCCGCTCCGCGACGATCGCCCGTCGCCCCGGTCGCAGCCGCGCCGCGGCGACCACGGCCTGGAACAGGCTCGCCGACGTCGAGTCGCCGAGCGTCACCTCGCCGGGCGCCCCGCCGATGAGCGGCGCGATCCGGTCGCCGAGCACGAGCGGCTTCTCGAACCATCCCGCGTCGTTCCAGCTGCGGATGAGCCCCTGCCCCCACTCCTCGGTGACCACCCGGGCGACGTGGGACGCCGTCGCCCGGGGGAGCGCACCGAGGGAGTTGCCGTCGAGGTAGACGACCCCGTCCGGCAGGACGAAGCGCTCGCGGAAGTGCGCGAGCGGGTCGGCGGCGTCGAGGGCCGAGCAGGTGCTGCGGTCGATCGGCTGACGGGCCTGGGTGTCGAGGGTCATGCGCTGCTCCGGAGCTCTCGGTGGGACGTGCGGGGTCGGTGGATGGATGGATCAGCGGCCGAGGAAGCGGCGCGCGTTGCCGTGCCGGATGGCGGCCTTCTGCGCCTCATCGAGGAAGTCGGCGCGGTCGACGACCGCCCCGACCGGCCGCTCGCCGAGCGGGTAGGGGTAGTCGCTGCCGACCATCACCTGCTCGGCGCCGAGCGTGTCGACGAGCAGCCGCAGCGCGGCCGGGTCGAACACGACGGAGTCGACGCTGAAGCGGTCGAGGTAGGCCGAGGGCGGCCGCTCGCTCACTCCCACGAGGTCGGGGCGCTGCCGCCAGGCGTTCTCGAAGCGGCCGAGCCAGAAGGCGAAGGAGCCGCCGCCGTGGGCGAACGCGATCCGCAGCGACGGCGGCACCCGGTCGAACACGCCGCCGAGGATCATCGCGATGATCGACAGGTGCGTCTCGGCGGGCATACCGGTGAGCCAGCGGGCCATCCAGCGCTCGAGGCGCGGCGAGCTCGGCATGTCCCACGGGTGCACGAAGACGGGGATGCCCCGCTCGGCGCAGTGCTGCAGGAAGGTGACGGTGCCCGCGTCGTCGAGATCGCGGTCGCCGACGTGGTTGCCGATCTCGACGCCCGCGTGGCCCGAGGCGATCGCCCGGTCGGCCTCGGCGCACGCGGCATCCGGATCCTGCAGCGGCACCTGGGCGAACGGGATCAGCCGTCCCCCGCCCGGCGCGCAGATCTCCAGCGTCAGCTCGTTGAAGATGCGGGCGACCTTCGCGGCCTGGTCACCGGACTTGTCGTAGGAGAAGAAGACCGGCGTCGGCGAGACGACCTGCAGCTCGACGCCGTCGGCGTCCATGTCCGCGAGCCTCGTCTCGGCATCCCAGGCCTCGGCGCCCACGCGACGGAACTCGACGTCCCCGAGCAGGATCATCGCCTCGCGCTCCGAGTCGACCCGCAGCGACGGCCAGACCCCCGGCCCGGCCTGCGTCCGCAGGTCGGGCCAGGCGCTCGGCACGGAGTGCGTGTGGACGTCGATGGTTCCCAAGGGGCTCAGCCCTTGCCCGGGTGGACCGTGCCGCACTGCGGGCAGGTGCGCCCCTCCTCGCTCTCGTAGAACTCGCGAAAGACGGGCGGCAGGTCCTCGACGATGTCGCGCACCTGCAGCTCCACCTCGTGCACCTTCGTGTTGCAGTTCGGGCAGAACCACGCGAACTTCTCGAGCGTGCCCTCCTCGCGGATGCGCTCGATGACGATGCCGATCGAGCCGGGCTCGGGGCGCTGCGGCGAGTGGAAGACGTTGCCGGGCAGCAGCCACATCTCGCCCTCGCGGATGTCGATCCGCTTGGGGCCGTCCTCCGTCTGGATGTTCACGTGCATGTTGCCGCGGTACTGGTAGAACCACTCCTCGTAGGGGTCGAAGTGGAAGTCGGTGCGCTGGTTCGGGCCGCCGACGACCTGGACGATGAAGTCCCCCATGGGCTCCCAGGCCTGCTTGTTGTTCACCGGCGGCTGGAGCAGGTGCTCGTGCTCCTTGATCCACGCGGCGAAATCGATGACGGGTGGGATGGTGCTCATTTCTCCTCCTCGAGAGTGGCGGTCGTGCTTCGGTCGGTGGTCGGGCGCAACGCGATCCCCTGGATCTCGAGGCGCAGGTGCGGGTGCGGCAGGGCGTGCACCGCGACGGTGGTGCGCGCGGGCCCCTGCTCGTCGAAGTGCTCGGCCCACACCGCGTTGTACGCGGCGAAGTCGTTCATGTCGACGAGGTAGCTCGTCGCCTGCACGAGGTCGGAGAGCTCGCAGCCGGCTGCCGCGAGCACCGCACGGAGATTCTCGATCACGGCGCGGGTCTGCACCGCGATGTCGAGGCGCGTCGCCCCGAACTCGTCGGCGTCGGCGCCCGCGATGGTGTTGTCCGGGCGGCGGCTCGAGGTGCCCGAGACGAACACGTAGTCGCCGGCGACCCGCGCGTGCGGGAAGCGGCCGCGCGGCACCGCGCGCCCCTCGGCCAGGATGCCCCGGTCGTCGTCGGTCATGCGGTCTCCTCCTTCGCTGCGGGGGTCGTCGTACCGATGCGCACCGAGACCCGGCCGAGCCCGGTGACGGATGCCTCGACGAGTCCCCGAGCGGGCACTGGCACGGCCGCGGTCGCGGCGCCGGCGAGCAGCACGGTGCCCGCGCGGAGCGCGAAGCCGTGCGCGGCGGCGAGTCTCGCCGCCGCGACGAGCGCCCGCCGGGGATCGCCGAGGATGGCCCCGGTGGAGCCGATCGCGACCTGCCGGCCGTCGAACTCGAGCGCGACCGCCCGGTTGTCGAGCCCCGTGCCGAGCGCCTCGGGCGAGGTCCAGGGCCCGGTGACGAAGCCGGCGGCCGAGGCGTTGTCGGCGACGACGTCGTCGAGGCTGAAGCGGAAGTCGCGGAAGCGGGAGTCGATGAGCTCGAGCGCCGGGGCGAGCCCCGCGACGGCGGCCATCGGGTCGCCGTCGGCCGAGGCATCCAATTCGGCGCCGAGCAGGAACGCGAGCTCCGGCTCGACCCTGGCGTGGATCGCGCGGCTCGGGTCGAAGACCCCGCCGTCCTCGATCCGCATCGCATCGGTCAGGGTGCCGATGATGACGTCGTCGACGCCCATCTGCACGGCCTTCGCGCGGCTCGTGAAGCCGAGCTTCACGCCGACGGGACGCTCGCCGCGGCCGAGCCGGCGGGCGATGAGGGCGTGCTGGGTGGCGTAGGCGCGGTCGAGGCCGATGGGCGCGTCGCCGGCGAGCTGCGAGATCGGCGAGACGGTGCGCTGCGCCTGGTCGAGCGCTGCGGCGAAGGCGGACGCGGCGGTCATGCCGCGCCTCCGGCCACGGCAGCGGCGTCGCGCGCGGCGGCGAGGTCGAGGGCGACGTCGACGATCATGTCCTCCTGGCCGCCCACCATGCGCCGGCGGCCGAGCTCGACGAGGATGTCGCGGGGGTCGAGGCCGTGCCGCTCGGCGGCGCGTTCGGCGTGCAGCAGGAAGCTCGAGTACACGCCGGCGTAGCCGAGGGCGAGGGTCTCCCGGTCGACGCGGACGGGTCGGCGCTGCAGCGGCCGCACGAGCTCCTCGGCGGCGTCCTGCAGGGCGAACAGCTCGCAGCCGTGCTGCCAGCCGAGCAGGTCGGCGACCGCGACGAACGCCTCGATCGGCGTGTTGCCGGCGCCCGCGCCCATGCCCGCGAGGGAGGCGTCGACGCGGGTGGCTCCGTGCTCGACGGCGGTCACGCTGTTCGCGACGCTCAGCGAGAGGTTCTCGTGCGCGTGGATGCCGATGCCCGTGGCGGGGTCGAGCACCTCGCGGTAGGCGTCGATCCGCTCGGCCACGTCGCCCATCGTGAGCCGCCCGCCCGAGTCGGTGACGTAGACGCAGTGCGCCCCGTACGACTCCATGAGCTTCGCCTGCCGGGCGAGGCCGGCCGGGTCGTTCAGGTGGCTCATCATGAGGAAGCCCGAGACGTCCATGCCGTGCTCGCGCGCCCAGCCGATGTGCTGGGCCGCGACGTCGGCCTCGGTGCAGTGCGTCGCGACGCGCACGCTCTGCACGCCGAGGTCGCGGGCCCGGGCGAGGTCGTCGATCGTGCCGATGCCCGGCAGGATCAGCGTCGTCAGGCGCGCCCGCTCGAGCACCGAGGCGGCCGCCTCGATCCAGTCCCAGTCGGTGTGCGCGCCCTGCCCGTAGGCGACGCTCGAGCCGCCGAGGCCGTCGCCGTGGGCGACCTCGATGGCGTCGACGCCGGCGGCCTCGAGCGCCGCGGCGATCGTGCGCACCTCCTCGACGGTGTAGCGGTGTGCGACGGCGTGCATGCCGTCGCGGAGGGTCACGTCCTGCACGTAGACCCGGGGCGCGTCCGCGGTCATGCCGGCACCTCCGTCAGCTGGGTCTTGCGTCGTTCGGCGACGAGCCGCTCGGCGGTGCGCAGGGCGGCCGAGGTCATGATGTCGAGGTTGCCCGCGTACTCGGGCAGGTAGTGCCCGGCGCCGGCGACCTCGAGGAGGATCGTCACCCGGGTGCCGCGGAAGGGCCGGTCGAGCGCGGGCACGTAGGCCTCGTCGACGGCGTCGAACTGCACCCGCTGCTTCAACCGGTAGCCGCCGACGTAGCCGGAGACGGCCGCGACCATGTCCTCGACCGAGCGGCGCACGGCGTCCTCGTCGAGCGGGCCGTCGGCCCCGTCGACGAGGCAGTAGACCGTGTCCCGCATCATCAGGGGCGGCTCGGCCGGGTTCAGCACGATGATCGCCTTGCCGCGTTCGGCGCCGCCGATCTGCTCGATCGCGCGGGCCGTGGTCTGCGTGAACTCGTCGATGTTCGCGCGGGTGCCCGGGCCCGCCGACTTCGAGGCGATCGAGGCCACGATCTCGGCGTAGGCGACGGGCGCGACCCGCGAGACGGCGGCCACCATCGGCACGGTGGCCTGGCCGCCGCACGTCACGAGGTTCACGTTCGTCGCCGCGAGCTGCTGCTCGAGGTTCACGACCGGCACGACGTACGGGCCGATCGCGGCGGGGGTGAGATCGACCATCAGTCGCCCGTGCGCGCGGACCACCTCGTCGTTGCGCACGTGCGCCCCGGCGGAGGTCGCGTCGAAGACGAGCGCGACGTCGGCGAACTCGGGCAGGGCCACGAGCCCGTCGACGCCCTCGTGGGTGGTCGCGACGCCGAGGCGGCGCGCCCTGGCCAGGCCGTCGGAGTCGGGATCGATGCCCGCCATCGCCGCGACGTGCAGCTCGGCGGACAGGCGCTTCACCTTGATCATCAGATCGGTGCCGATGTTGCCGGAGCCGATGATGGCGATGCCGACGGTGCCGCCGGCCCCGCCGTCGGTCCCGTTGCCGTCTGCGCTCATGCCGCCTCCGTCTCGTCGAGGGGTGCGAGGAAGTCGGCGCGCACCTCGCCGAGCCCGTCGATGCGGGCGTGGAAGACACCGGCCGTCGCGGCGACCATGGGGCCGAGCGCACCGGACAGCACGATCTCGCCGGCGCGCAGCGGCCGGCCGTGGCGGGCGACCGCCCGCGCGAGCCAGGCCACCGCGATCACCGGGCTGCCAAGGCAGGCGCTGCCCGCGCCGGTCGAGACGGGGTCGCCGTCGGTGTCGAGCCGCATGCCCATCGCCGCGAGATCGAGCCCGTCGAGCTTGCGCGGCACCGTGCCGAGCACGACCGCCCCGCTCGAGGCGTTGTCCGCGATGGTGTCGGCGATGCGGATGCTCCACTCGGCGATGCGCGAGTCGACGACCTCGATCGCGGGCAGCACGAACTCGGTGGCCCGCAGCACGTCGCCGACGTGCGTCGTGGGGGAGTCGAGGTCGCGGCCGAGCACGAAGGCGACCTCGGCCTCGACCCGCGGCTGCAGGAAGCGGTCGAGCGGCATCGGCTCGCGGTCGGCGACGACCATGTCGTCGAGCAGCACGCCGTAGTCGGGGGCATGCACGCCGAACTGGGCCTGCACGGCCGGCGAGGTCAGGCCGATCTTGCGGCCGACGAGGCGCCGCCCCTCCGCGATCCGCCGCTCGATGCCGAGGGACTGCACGGCGTACGCGGCATCCTGGTCCTCCGCGCCGATGAGCTCGCGCACGGGCGCGCACGCCGTGCGCGACACGGCCGCCTCGCGCAGCCGCGCGTCGGCCGCGCGGATCGCCTCGTCCGTCGCGCTCACAGCTGCACGCACACGTTCGTCGGCTCGGTGTAGAACTCGAGCGAGTGGTGGCCGCCCTCGCGGCCGATGCCGGAGAGGCCGACGCCGCCGAAGGGGCTGCGGAGGTCGCGCAGGTACCAGGTGTTCACCCAGGACATGCCGACCCGCATGCGCTGCGCCACCCGGTGGCCGCGGGCGAGGTCGCTCGTCCAGGTGACGGCGGCGAGCCCGTAGTCGGTGTCGTTCGCGAGCGCGATCGCCTGCTCCTCGGTGTCGAAGGGGATGAGCGCCGCCGCCGGTCCGAAGATCTCCTCGCGCACCGTGCGGTGCGAGTTGTCGAGCCCGGTCCAGAGGGTCGGCTCGATCCACGCGCCGCCGTCGAGCTCCGCGCCGAGCGACGGGACGCCGCCGCCGGCGAGCACCGTCGCGCCCTCCTCGAGGGCGAGCTCGAAGTAGGAGCGCACCTTCTCGCGGTGCGCCTGCGAGATGAGCGGACCGGTCGTCGTCGCCGGGTCCTCCGGGCGGCCCAGGCGCAGTCGCCGGGACTGCTCGGCGAGGCCCGCGGCCACCTCGTCGAACACGGAGCGCTCGACGTAGATGCGCTCGGTGCAGAGGCAGACCTGGCCGGTGTTCAGGTACGTGGAGCGGGCGAGGCCCGCGATCGCGTGGTCGAGATCGGCGTCGGCGAAGACGACCGCCGCGTTCTTGCCGCCGAGCTCGAAGGAGACCGGGCGCACGCGCGGGGCGACGGCCCGCATGATCGCCGAGCCCGTCGAGGACTCGCCGGTGAAGGTCACGCCGTCGATGCCGGGATGCCGCGTCAGCGCCTCGCCCGCTGAGCCGGCGCCGAAGCCGTGCACGACGTTCACGACGCCCGCGGGGACGCCCGCCTCGACGAGGATCTCGGCGAGGAGCGTGGCCGAGGACGGCGTCTCCTCCGAGGGCTTCACGACGACGGCGTTGCCGGTCGCCAGGGCGGGGGCGAGCTTCCAGGTGAGCAGCAGCAGCGGCAGGTTCCACGGCACGATCACGGCGACGACGCCGAGGGGCTTGCGCACCGCGTAGTTCAGGGCGCTGCGGCCGTCGGGCAGCTCGGTGAGGTACGAGTCGAGGCCCGCGGCCGAGACGGTGTCGGCGAAGGAGCGGAAGTTCGCGGCGGCCCGGGCGACGTCGAGCTCGCGGGCGAGGGTCTCCGGCTTGCCGGTGTCGCCCACCTCGGCCGCGACGAGCTCCTCGGCGCGGCGGTCGATGACGTCGGCGACGCGGCGGAGGATGCGGGCGCGCTCGGCGACCGAGATCCGCCCCCAGGGGCCGTCGAGCGCGGCGCGCGCCGCGGCGACCGCGCGGTCGACCTGCTCGGCGCCGGCCTCGTGCACGAGCGCGATGCGGCTGCCGTCCACCGGGTCGAACTTGTCGAAGCCCGCCACGCCGTCGACCGGCACGCCGCCGATGAAGTTGCGGATCGTGCGCGGCGCGGGCCCCGCCTCGGGGGTCGCGGCGGTCGGCAGCGACGTCGTCTGAGCTGGCATGGCCTCAGGCTAGGAAGGACCAGGGATGCCGACAAATACTCTCTTGCTGCACTGCCATGCCCATCCGGCTATAGTTCCCCGCATGGTCACCGATCGACTCCTGGACGGCCGGCTGAAGATCCGGCATCTCGTGCTCGTCACCGCCATCGCCGACGAGGGCACGCTCGTCCGCGCGGCCGAGTCGCTGCACATCACCCAGCCCGTCGTCACCCGCGGCCTCCGCGAGGTCGAGGAGGTGCTCGCCGCCCCGCTGTTCGAGCGGCTGCCGCGCGGCGTCACCCCGACGCCCTACGGGCAGGCCTTCATCGAACGGGCGCGCTCGGTGCTCGCCGAGCTCCGCGCCGCGGGCGAGGAGGTGCGCCTGCTGCGCGCAGGCCAGCTCGGCACCGTGACGGTCGGCACCCACCTCGCCGGCTCGAACCTGCTGCTGCCGCGCGCGATCGCCGGGCTCAAGGCCGAGCACCCGAAGCTCACCGTCGTCGTGCGGGAGGGCACGCCCGACGCGCTGCAGCAGTGGCTGCTCGCGGGCGACCTCGACCTCACCGTGGGCCGGCTCTCACCGACGGTGCCCGTGCGGCTCGAGCAGGAGCGGCTGCACCAGGAGCCCATCCGGCTCGTGGCGCGGGCGGGCCATCCGGTGCACGGCGGCCGCGGCACCGCGCTCGCCGAGCTGCTCGCCTACCCGTGGATCTTCCCCGTCGCGCAGACCGCGCTCCGGGCCGAGCTAGAGGCGGTGTTCTTCCAGGAGGGGCTGCCGCTGCCGGCCGACCGCGTGGAGTGCACCTCTATGCTGACGCTGCGCAACCTCCTCGTCTCGACCGACGTCATCGCCGCGCTGCCGATGTTCATCGCGGTCGACGACCGGGAGCTGCGCATCCTGCCGACGGCGCTGAGCTCCATTCGGCGCTCGGTGGGCGTCACGCTGCCGAAGGACCGCGCCCCGTCGCCGGCCGCGGCCGCGCTGCTCGGGCACCTCCGCGAGGAGGGCGCGAAGCTCGCCGAGCTCGAGGAGGCGTTCGCGCGGGGCGAGGCCGGGCCGCGCGGCTGATATGCCCTCCCGGTCATAGCTCGAAGCCGAAAGGATATTGGACAGCATCGCTCGGGCTGGCGACGCTGAAGGGGACGGCGCATCGAGGCGCCGCAGTTCCCAGCCGATTCTGGAGGCGACATGGCCGGCTCTCCCTACGTTCCCGACGCGAAGAAGTACCGCCCGGAGGATTTCCAGCGCGTCCCGGGCGAACCGGCCGATCCCGACCCCGCCAGCTGGGGCATGCAGCCCGACGGCACCTTCCTGCCGCCGGCGCACACGCCCTCGGTGCCGCGCGACGTGTTCGTCGACTGGCCCGGCCAGCTCGACTACCGCGACCCCGAGACCTACGCGCTCAACGCCACCGCGGAGGCGTTCTACCCGATCGTCGTGAACACGAGCCACTCCTGGCAGTGCATCTACGACTGGGACGGCGTCCGCTACATGCTGCACTACGGCGGCGGCAACCACTGGAAGCTCTACGACATCACCGACCCGCGCAACCTGAAGATCGTCGACGAGGAGCAGTGGGGCTGGGGCGACCCCCGCCCGCAGTTCGGCGCGACCACCGTGCAGTGGAATCAGCGGCTCGGCAAGTACCTGGCGATCCAGGCGAGCGAGACGCCCCGCTACTTCCTCAAGGGCCGCGTCGCCAACAAGTGGATCGACGACACCGTCGAGGGCCAGCTGAAGGAGTGGGAGGGCCTGCGCGGCTTCCGCACCTTCGAGATGCACGGGCCGAGCCCGCGCGACTGGACCATCATCAACGAGACCTCGACCGACCCGAACCACGGGCCCGACGAGATCCAGGAGGGCAACGGCGTCCTCGACCTGCCGGTCTACTACGGCGAGAAGTACCTCTTCGTGGCGACCGCGCCCGACAACACCTTCACCAACCAGCCCTACAAGACCACGCTCTGGGCCGCCGGTCACGCCGCCTACGATGTGAGCGACCCGACGCAGCCCGAGTTGCTCTCCACGTGGTGGGTGCCGGGCACGCGCGCCGGCGAGGAGGACGACTCCGAGTACCTCGCGAACAACGAGCGCTGGAACAACAAGACCTCGTGGTTCGGCTCGCGCATGGGCATCTTCCTGCCCCGCTCGGTCGAGTCGGGCTGGAAGTACGGCTACGCCGCGCAGGGCGGCCAGGGCTTCTTCGTGCTCGACGTCTCCGACCCGGCGAACATCCACCACGTCGGCTGGTGCGAGCTCCCGTCGAGCGTCGCCGGCACCGAGGGCGACAACGTCGACACCACGCAGGTCGAGGAGACCGGCTACGTCTACGTCTCGGGCTACCCGATGAACACCGACTGCTACGAGCCGGCCAAGGAGATCTACCAGATCGACGTCAGCGACCCGACGAACCCGCGGCTCGTGCGCACCCTGCCCCGCCCGGTGCCGCCCGCCGAGGCGAAGTTCACCGACTGGGCGCAGCGTCGCGGCTCCTTCGGGCCGAAGCGCTCGGGCTACTTCACGAACACGGGCACGCCGCACGGCGGCGTGATCCCCTACGCCTTCTACGCCGCGGGCCTGCAGATCTTCGACGTGCGCGACCCGGAGGACCCGAAGGTCGGCGCCTACTTCGTGCCGCCGATGGGCCTGAAGGACGACGACGACCTCGCGGCGCCCGTGCACGGCGTGTTCGTCGAGTGGGACCGCAACCTCATCTGGCTGTTCGCGAACCACGGCATCTACGCGGTGTCGACGCCGCTGCTCGGCGAGCCGGTGGTGGGGCTGCCGCCCGCCTGAGCGGCGCGCCGCCGCGGCCGCTCGGCCCGGAGGTGGTTCGCTGTCCAGCATTCCGATCGCAAATCGGATCCAGAATACAAAATCCGAAGGAGGGGCGTCATGGACGACGTCGCAGCCCGCAACAAGGAGATCGCCCTCGAGGTCTGGGGCAACGACCTCGACTCGCACAAGACCTCGCCCGACGACCCCTCGTTCCGCGAGCACTTCGAGCGGTACTACACCGAGGACTACTGGAACCACGCCTCGCAGCCCGGCAAGGACCGCGGCTTCCAGAACGCGTACTACGTGCGCAAGGCGTTCCTCGAGCTGTTCACCGACCCGAACTTCGTGATCGACAAGGTCGCGGCCGACGGCGACCTCGTCTTCCTCGAGGGCGTGTTCACCGCGAAGCACACGGGCCTCACGCTCTACGGCGTCCCGGCGACGGGTGTCGAGGTGAGCCAGCCGCAGGTGCACATCCTGCGCTTCCGCGACTTCAAGATCAGCGAGCACTTCGTCGTGCGCGACGACTACGAGATGTACCGCCAGGTCGTCCCGCTCGATCAGGACGGCGGCATCCTGCGCTTCGTCGACACCGACAAGTACGACGCCGAGCGCGAGGACGCCGCACCGGTGGAGGCCGGGAGATGACCGTCTCCGACTTCCAGATCGAGGACAAGCTCATCGAGCGCGAGCTCGACCCGAGCTACCACGAGTTCTCCGTCGAGCCGACGGGCCGGCAGGTGACCGTCGTGCTCGGCGGCGTGGTCGTCGCGCGCAGCCGGCGGGTCGCGCTGCTGCACGAGTCGAAGCACATGCCCGTCTACTACTTCCCGGTCGAGGACGTGCGGATGGACCTGCTGAGCCCGTCCGGCCGCACGAAGGACACGCCGATCAAGGGCGTCGCCCGCTACCTCGACGTCGACACCGGCACGAAGCGGGTCGCCGACGGCGCGTGGATCCACGAGGCGCCGACCTCGCCCGCGGCCGAGCCGCTGCGCGGCATGGTCGCGTTCTACTGGGCGAAGATGGACCGCTGGTTCGAGGAGGACGACGAGGTCTACAAGCACCCGCGCGACCCGTACCACCGGGTCGACGTGCTGAACTCCTCCCGCCACGTGCAGATCGTCCTGCTCGGCGAGGTCGTCGCCGAGTCGCGCCGCCCGAGGCTGCTCTTCGAGACGCGCCTGCCCACCCGGTACTACCTGCCCTGGGCCGATGTGCGCTCCGAGCTGCTCGTGCCGTCCACGACCCGCTCGACCTGCCCGTACAAGGGCGACGCCGAGTACTGGTCGGTGCAGATCGGCGACCAGCTCGTGAAGGACCTCGCCTGGTCGTACCGCCACCCCATCGCCGAGTGCCCGAAGATCGAGAACCTCGTCTGCTTCTACGACGAGCAGGTGGACGCCGTCATCGTCGACGGCGTCGAGCAGGAGCGGCCGCGCACCGCCTGGTCGAAGGCCAGGGCCGTGCGCACCGTCGCCCCCACGGAGAGCTGAGACCCGGATGACCACCCAGACCACGGACGCGCAGAACGGCGGGGGACTCCTCGTCGTCGAGAACCTGCAGAAGCACTACGAGCTCGACGGCGCCGAGGTGCCCGTCGTGAAGGGCGTCGACTTCACGATCGAGCCCGGCACCTTCTACTCCCTGCTCGGCCCCTCCGGCTGCGGCAAGACGACCACGCTCCGCTGCGTCGCCGGCCTCGAGACCAGCAACGGCGGCAGCATCCGCCTCGACGGCGACGTGCTGTCGACGGGCGACCGCCACGTGCCGCCGAACAAGCGCGACGTCGGCATGGTCTTCCAGAACTACGCGATCTGGCCGCACATGACCGTGTTCCAGAACGCGGTCTTCCCGCTCCAGGTCTCGGGCGGCCGGCTGCCCAAGGCGCAGGCCAGGAAGCGCGCGATGGAGGCGCTCGAGCTCGTGCAGCTCGACCACCTCGCCGAGCGGCCGGCGACGGCCCTGTCCGGCGGCCAGCAGCAGCGGCTCGCGCTCGCCCGTGCGCTCGCGCACCGGCCCCGCCTGCTGCTCCTCGACGAGCCGCTGTCGAACCTCGACGCGAAGCTGCGCGACACGATGCGCACCGAGCTGCGGAGCCTGCAGCGCAGCCTCGGCATCAGCGCCCTCTACGTCACGCACGACCAGTCCGAGGCGCTCTCGATGTCCGATCGCGTCGCCGTCATGAACGGCGGGCGGATCGTGCAGGAGGCCTCGCCGCGCGAGCTCTACGACCGCCCGGCCGACCGCTTCGTGGCGGACTTCGTCGGCCGGGTGAACATGATCCCCGCGGTCGTCCGCGACCGCGACGAGCACGGCGACGCCGTGGTCGAGGCCTTCGGCACGCGGATGATGACGCCCTGCCCGGGCGGCGTCGTCCGCGGCGAGGAGGTCACGATCACCTTCCGGCCCGAGAGCATCCGCTGGCACGAGACCGCGCCGGCGGACCGGCCGAACGTGCTGCCGGCCCGGGTCGTCCGCGTCGAGTTCCTCGGCGAGATCGTCGAGTACGAGGCCGAGGTCCTGCAGGGCGGCACCACGGTCGGCCGGCTCACCGCGCGCGGCGCCCCCATGGCGTCGCCCCGGGAGGGCGCCGAGGTCTTCCTCGAGCTCGCCCCGCACGCCTGCCGCGTGCTCGTCGACGATCCCGTCGGCTGAGCGGCGCGGCATCCGCCCGGCCCCGGCCCCCAGAACGCACCACCGCACGACCAAGGCACCACCTGCACGACCGCACGACCAGCACCACTGAACCAGAACCCCCGATCCAGGTCAGAGAGGACATGAGGATCATGCGCACACGGATGGGATACGTCGCAGTCGCGGCAGCAGGCATGCTGCTGCTGAGCTCCTGCGCCACCAGCAGCGGCGAGGCCGCGCCGACCGCGGCAGCCGGCGAGGGCGCGGACATCGCGCCCTGCGAGGCCGTCGAGCTCGGCGCGATCACGCGCTGCGAGAACTTCTACGAGGACAACTGGCCCGAGATCGACCGGCAGCTCGACGCGCTCTACGAGCAGGCGAAGGAGACCGACGGCGGCCGCCTCGTCATCTGGGACTGGTACGAGCTCGGCCCCGAGGTCATCGCGGCGTTCAACGAGCGCTTCCCCGACCTCACGATCGAGACCCGCGGCCTCACCTACAACCTGTCGTCCGCGATCATCTCGGCGAAGGCCACCGGCTCGCGGAACACCGACGTCGTCTCGGGCTCGATCACCTCGATGGCCGCGATGTACGACGAGGGGTTCTGGGAGAAGGTCGACTGGTCCTCGTTCGGCGTGCCGAAGGAGTACCTCGAGCTCGGCGCCCCCGAGCTGCTGCCCGACAGCATCAACGGTTCGCTCATGCAGGTGAACACCGACAAGATCGAGGCGCCCGACTCGCTCGACGGTCTCCTCGCCCCGGAGTACACGGGCAAGGTCTCGGTCGCCGCGTACAACGCCGTCGTCTTCGCCGGCTACGGCAAGGCGCTCGGCGAGGACGCGATGGTCGACCTCATCGGCGAGCTCAAGTCGAGCGGCACGCTGTCGCTGCTCGAGGACCAGAACACCCCGCTGTCGAGCGGTGACGTGCCGATCGCGCTCAACCAGACGCTGTTCAACCCGAACCCGAGCCTCGCGGCGCAGCCGTTCGAGCACTCGGGTGTCTGGGCGCAGTTCTCCGGCGTGAACACCGACGCGAAGAACAAGCCCGGCGCCATGCTCTGGGTGCTCTGGAACGCGTACGACCCGGACTGGCTGAAGCTCCGGATGACGGACGAGCGCTTCGCCACCACGCAGGTGCCGTACGCAGGGCTCCCCTCCTCGCTCTTCGACGAGGCCACCGGCCTCATGAAGACGAACGCCGACGCGCTGCTCACGGGCCTCGAGTCCGGCGCGGAGACGGAGACGCAGGACACCCGCGATGAGTGGAACGCCCTCATCAACGCCGCCGACGCCGCACTGAACGGCTGATCGATGTCGACGGCAGGACGGGCCCGGCGGCCGGGCGGAGCGAGGCCGGGGCGGCAGCGCCCCACGACCATGACCGCGGCGATGATCGTCGCGGGGGTCGTGATCTTCCTCCTCCTCGCGGTGCCCCTGATCGTTCAGGTGATCACGGCGTTCCGCGGCCCGTTCCTGCCGTTCGGCGTCGCCTCCGCGCAGTGGGGCGTCTCGAACTTCGTCACCCTCTGGGAGCTCCGCGAGGACTTCTGGTCGGTGCTCGGCGCCACGGGCGCCTTCGTCGGCGGCTCGACGCTGCTGTCGCTGCTCATGGCGTTCGGCCTGGCCTGGGTGACGGTGCGCACCGACTTCCCGTTCCGGCGGGTGATCGGCGTGCTCGTGATCGTGCCGTACATCATCCCGCCGATCGTGAAGGCGCAGGCGTACCTGCTCATGGTCTCGCCCGAGACGGGCGTGCTGAACCAACTGCTGCGGCTCCTGCCGTGGACGGGCGACGTGCCGATCGACCCCTACGCCTTCGGCACCCTCATCCTGATCCAGGCCCTCACGAACGTGACGTTCCCGTACCTGATGATCGTGCCGATCCTCACGAACATGGACGGCTCGCTCGAGGAGTCCGCCCGCGCCTCGGGCGCGAGCTGGGGCGAGACGCTCCGCCGGGTCACCCTGCCGATGCTCTGGCCGGGCCTCCTCGGCGTCGCCGTGCTCACCTTCATCCTCGGCCTCGGCAGCCTCGAGGTGCCGCTGCTGTTCGGCCAGGAGTCCGGTCGCTCGATCTTCGCGCTGAAACTCTGGACGCTGATCAGCTCGAACGCGGGCGAGCTGCCGCAGTACGGCCTGGCCGCGGCCTGGGGCCTCGTCTTCCTCGTCATCACGACGATCGCCTTCGCGGTGTACCTGCGGGCGACGAGGAACGCCGAGCGGGGGGCCTCGGTCTCGGGCAAGGGCTTCCGCCCCACGACGATGAAGCTCGGCGCGTGGCGCATCCCCGTCGCGATCGGCGTCGCGATCTTCATCCTGCTGACCGCGGTGCTGCCGCTCTTCGCCCTGTTCTGGGCGGCGATCACGCCGTACCCGATCGCGTTCAGCTTCACCGCGCTCGTCGAGCAGACCCAGTTCGGCTCCTTCGCCGCGGTGCTCGCCGACGGCGAGTTCTGGGCCTCGCTCGGCCGCACGCTCGTCATCGCGGGCGGCAGCGCCACGATCGCCTGCGTCGCGGCGACCGTGCTCGCCTACGGCATCGCCCGCAGCACCTCGACGTGGTGGACGCGCGCGGTCGACCTCTTCACCTCCTCCTCGGTGGCGATCCCGGCGACGATCGCGGGCTTCGCGATGTTCCTGCTGTTCATGGTCATCAACCCGGTCATCCCGATCGCGGGCACCGTGCTCGCGCTCGTCATCGCGTACTCGTACCGGGTGTCGATCGCGTACCGGGCCTCGTACAGCGCGACGCTGCAGATCCGCACCGAGCTCGAGGAGGCGGCGCTCACGAGCGGCGCGAGCCGGCTCGCGACGTTCCGCCGGGTGATCGCCCCGCTGCTGCTGCCGACGGTGCTCGCGGTGTGGATCCAGGTGTTCATCCTCGGCACGAACGAGTTCACGCTCCCCGCGTTCCTCGCGACGCCCGAGTCGCGGCCGCTGTCGATGTACGTCTACGCGATGATCAACCCGCGCTCGGCGCAGCTCTACGCGCCCGACCAGGGCGCGGCGATGGCGCTCGTCTTCACGCTGCTCGTGTTCCTCATCGGCTACGGGCTGCAGTGGGCCGTGTCGCTCCGGGCGATCGGCCGGGCCAAGCGCCGGCCGGGCCTGCCCGGCCTCGGCTCGCGGAGCGGCAAGCCCCCGGTCGCGCCCGCGCCCGACACGATCTCCATCGCCGCGCAGGAGCACCAGGAGCACCGCGCGCGCACGAAGCTCCGCACGCCGGACGCAGCCGGCAGCGAGCGCTCGGTCAGTCGCAGCTGACCGGGCGGCGCCGGGGCGGCGGGCGGTGGGATGCCGGCCGCCCCGGCGCTGTACACCGCGTCCAGTGCGGTGGCATCCGATGTACATCAGGGCGTCGCGGGGCGCGGGGGAGCCGACCTAGCATTGCGGTCATCCTCCCCCGTCGTCACTTGCATCGGAGCAACCAATGACCCTCGTCGACACCCCGGCCACCGCCACCGGAGGCCCCGCGCTCGCACAGGAGCGCCGCCTCGTCACCGCCATCCCCGGCCCCCGCTCGCAGGAGCTCCTGGCCCGCAAGGCGAGCGCCGTCGCCGCGGGCGTCGGCCACACCCTGCCGATCTCGGTCGTCGCGGCCGGCGGCGGCGTCGTCGTCGACGCCGACGGCAACTCGCTCATCGACCTCGGCTCCGGCATCGCGGTCACCGGCGTCGGCAACTCGGCCCCCCGCGTCGTCGAGGCCGTCACGGCCCAGCTGAACGCCTTCACGCACACCTGCTTCACCGTCTCGCCCTACGAGGGCTACGTCGCCGTCGCCGAGAAGCTCAACGAGCTCACCCCCGGCGACCACGTCAAGCGCACCGCCCTGTTCAACTCGGGCGCCGAGGCCGTCGAGAACGCCGTGAAGATCGCGCGCCACTACACGAAGAAGCAGGCCGTCGTCGCCTTCGACCACGCCTATCACGGCCGCACCAACCTCACGATGGGCCTCACGGCGAAGAACCAGCCGTACAAGAACGGCTTCGGCCCCTTCGCCCCCGAGATCTACCGCGCCCCGCTCAGCTACCCCTTCCGCGACGGCGGCCTCGACGGCCGTGAGGCGGCGGCCCGCGCCATCCTCGGCATCGAGAAGCAGATCGGCGCCGAGAACCTGGCCGCGATCATCATCGAGCCGATCCAGGGCGAGGGCGGCTTCATCGTCCCGGCGCCCGGCTTCCTCGCCGCACTCGTCGAGTGGGCGACCGCGAACGACGTCGTCTTCATCGCCGACGAGGTGCAGACCGGCTTCGCCCGCACCGGCGCCTGGTTCGCGAGCGAGCACGAGGGCATCGTGCCCGACCTCATCGTCACCGCGAAGGGCATCGCCGGCGGCCTCCCGCTCTCGGCGGTCACCGGCCGCGCTGAGATCATGGACGCCGCCCAGGTCGGCGGCCTCGGCGGCACCTACACGGGCAGCCCGCTCGCCTGCGCCGCGGCGCTCGCGACCATCGAGACCTACGCCGAGGACGGCCTCGTCGAGCGCGCGAAGGAGATCGGCTCGGTGCTCATCGGCCGCCTGAACGCCCTGCGCACCGCCGACGCCCGCATCGGCGACGTCCGCGGCCGCGGCGCCATGGTCGCGATCGAGCTCGTCGACCCCGAGACCGGCGCCCCCGACGCCGCCCTCACCGGCAAGGTCGCGAAGTACGCCCACGAGCAGGGCGTCATCCTGCTCACCTGCGGCACCTACGGCAACGTCATCCGCTTCCTCCCGCCGCTCACGATCTCCGACGAGCTCCTCATCGAGGGCCTCGGCGTCGTGGCCGAGGGGCTCAAGCAGGCATGAGCACCGTGATCGACGGGGCGGCGACCCTCGCCGCCCCCGTCGCGACGCCCCTCGAGGACGCCCGCGCCCAGCTCGCCGAGGCCATCGCACTGCTCGGCTACAGCGACGGCACCCGGCAGATGCTCGCGACCCCGCGCCGCGAGCTCACCGTCGCCGTGCCGCTCCGCACCGACGCCGGCGAGACCCGCCTGTTCACCGGCTACCGGGTGCAGCACAACTTCAGCCGCGGCCCGGCCAAGGGCGGCCTCCGCTACGCCCCGAACGTGAACCTCGACGAGGTCCGCGCGCTCGCGATGTGGATGACCTGGAAGTGCGCCCTGCTCGACGTGCCGTACGGCGGCGCGAAGGGCGGCATCGCGATCGACCCGCGCGAGCACTCGCAGGCCGAGCTCGAGCGCGTCACCCGTCGCTACACGAGCGAGATCCTGCCGATCATCGGGCCGGAGCGCGACATCCCCGCGCCCGACATCGGCACCGACGAGCGCACCATGGCCTGGATCATGGACACCTACTCGGTGAACTCCGGGTACACCGTGCCCGGCATCGTGACCGGCAAGCCGATCGCGCTCGGCGGCTCGCAGGGGCGCGCGAGCGCCACCTCGCGCGGCGTCACGCACATCGCGCTCGCCGCCCTCCGTCACGCCGGCATCACCCAGACGCAGGCCACCGCGGCCGTGCAGGGCTTCGGCAAGGTCGGCGCCGACGCGGCCCGCTTCCTCGCCGAGGCCGGCGTCACCGTGCAGGCCGTCAGCGACCAGTACGGCGCCGTGTTCAACGCCGCGGGCCTCGACATCGAGGCGCTCGGCGACCACGTGCAGCGCACCGGCGCGGTCGTCGGCTTCGCCGGCGGCGAGGCGCTCGACGGCGCCGCTCTGCTCGAACTCGACGTCGACCTGCTCGTGCCGGCCGCCGTCGAGGGCGTGCTGCACGAGGGCAACGCCGGCCGGGTCGGCGCGAAGGTCATCGTCGAGGGCGCGAACGGCCCGACGACGCCCGACGCCGACCGGATCCTCCGCGAACGCGGCATCCTCGTCGTGCCCGACATCCTCGCGAACGCCGGCGGCGTGATCGTCTCCTACTTCGAGTGGGTGCAGGCGAACCAGGCCTACTGGTGGCGCGCCGACGAGGTGGAGTCCAGACTGGAGGAGCGGATGCTGAGCGCCTGGGAGCACGTGCTGGGCTATGCCCGGTCGCGCGACCTCTCGCTCCGCACCGCCGCCACGGCGCTCGCGGTCGAACGCGTCGCCGAGGCGCACAAACTGCGCGGCCTGTACCCCTGATCAGGCCCCGCTCCCTCCCGGCTCGCCCGACTTCCGTCGGAATCGGGCGAGCCGGGGGTGCACGGCACGAACATCCATCGAAACGGAAGTCACACATGACGAACGCAACGCTTGAATCCTCGGTGCTCGACAAGGTCGAGGGCCGGCTGTTCATCGGGGGAGCCTGGGTCGACGCCGAGGGCGGCAAGACCCTGGAGGTCGCCGACCCCTCGACGGGCGAGACCATCAAGGTCATCGCCGACGCCTCGCCGGCCGACGGCATCAAGGCCCTCGACGCGGCCGTGGCCGCGCAGGACGAATGGGCCAAGGTCGCCCCGCGCCAGCGCGGCGAGCTGCTGCGCCGCGCCTTCGACCTGCTCACCGAGCGCAAGGAGGAGTTCGCGCTCCTCATGACGCTCGAGATGGGCAAGCCGATCGCCGAGGCCCGCGGCGAAGTCGTCTACGGCGGCGAGTTCCTCCGCTGGTTCAGCGAGGAGGCCGTGCGCATCTCCGGCCGCTACGGCCTGAACCCCGAGGGCACCGGCCACATGGTCGTCTCGCAGCGCCCGGTCGGCCCGTCGTTCTTCATCACGCCGTGGAACTTCCCGCTCGCGATGGCGACCCGCAAGATCGCTCCGGCGCTCGCCGCCGGCTGCACGGTCGTCATCAAGCCCCCGGCCCTCACGCCGCTCACGACCATCGCGTTCGTGCAGCTGCTCGAGGAGGTCGGCCTGCCCAAGGGCGTCGTGAACGTCATCCCGACCTCGACCTCGTCGAAGGTCTCCGGCCCGATCATCGAGGACCCGCGCCTGCGCAAGCTCAGCTTCACGGGCTCGACCGAGGTCGGCCGCGCCCTCATGAAGCAGGCCGCCACCGGCATTCTGCGCACCTCGATGGAACTCGGCGGCAACGCCCCCTTCGTCGTGTTCGAGGACGCCGACCTCGACAAGGCGGTCGACGGCGCGATGCTCGCGAAGTTCCGGAACATCGGCCAGGCTTGCACGGCGGCGAACCGCTTCATCGTGCACGAGAAGGTCGCCGCCGAGTTCTCGAAGCGCGTCGCCGAGCGCGTCGCCTCGTTCAAGGTCGGCCGCGGCACCGCGGACGACGTGAACATCGGGCCGCTCATCGACGCCAAGGCCGTGGCCTCGACCGACGAGCTCGTGCAGGACGCCGTGTCGAAGGGCGCGAAGGTGCTCACCGGCGGCACCGTCATCGACGGCGCCGGCTCGTTCTACGCGCCGACCGTGCTCGGCGACGTGTCGGCCGACGCGCGCCTGCTCCGCGAGGAGATCTTCGGGCCTGTGCTCGGCATCACCACCTTCGCCGACGAGGACGAGGCCGTGCGCCTCGCCAACGACACCGAGTACGGGCTCGTCTCGTACGTCTTCACCGAGGACCTGGCGCGCGGCCACCGCATGATCGAGCGCCTCGCCACGGGCATGATGGGCCTGAACACCGGCCTCGTCTCGAACGCGGCGGCGCCCTTCGGCGGTATCAAGCAGTCCGGCATCGGCCGCGAGGGCGGCGCAGAGGGCATCCACGAGTACCTCGACACCAAGTACACGCTCATCCCGGTGAGCTGAGCGCGCGGGCGGATGCCGCGGGCGCACGCCTGCGGCATCCGCCTTCGTGTTTCTCCGAACGAACAGAAGCAGGAACCAGGAACCATGGAACGCATCGAAACCGACGTCGTCGTGATCGGAGCCGGCGCCGCCGGCCTCACCGCCGCGACCGAGCTGAAGGCCGCGGGCAAGCGCGTCGTCGTGCTCGAGGCGCGCGACCGCGTCGGCGGCCGCCTCTGGAACGGCGACTTCGACGGGCACCTGCTCGAGATCGGCGGCCAGTGGGTCTCGCCCGACCAGGATGCCCTGATCGAGACCCTCGCCGAGCTCGGCCTCGAGACCTACTCGCGCTACCGCGAGGGCGAGAACGTCTACATCGCGGAGGACGGCGAGCGCCGCCTCTTCGAGGGCGAGATCTTCCCGGTCCCCGCCAAGACCGAGGGCGAGATCCTCGGCCTCATCGAGAAGCTCGACGAGCTCGTCGCCGAGATCGACCCCGAGGCCCCGTGGGCGCACCCGCGCGCCAAGGAGCTCGACGAGATCTCCTTCGCCGAGTGGCTCGGCACCCAGACCGACGACGAGGAGGCGAAGCTCAACATCGGCATGTTCATCGCCGGCGCGATGCTGACGAAGCCGACGCACGCCTTCTCGGCCCTGCAGGCGCTGCTGATGGCCGCCTCGGCCGGCTCGTTCTCGCACCTGGTCGACGCGGACTTCATCCTCGACCAGCGCGTCGTCGGCGGACTGCAGCAGGTGCCGCTCCGCCTCGCCGAGCGCCTCGGCGACGACGTCGTGAAGCTCGAGCAGCCCGTGCGCACCATCCGCTGGTCGCCGGAGGACCCGGCGGCGGGCGTCACCGTCGTCACCGACTCGCTCGAGGTCGCCGCCGACCGCGTCATCCTCGCGCTCGCGCCGATCCTGTACTCGCGGATCAGCTACGACCCGCCGCTGCCGCGCCGCCAGCACCAGCTGCACCAGCACCTCTCCATGGGCTTCGTGATCAAGGTGCACGCGGTCTACGAGACGCCGTTCTGGCGCGAGCAGGGGCTGTCGGGCACCGCGTTCAGCCCGTACGAGCTCTGCCACGAGGCGTACGACAACACGAACCACGGCGACACCCGCGGCACCCTCGTCGGCTTCGTCTCCGACGAGGAGGCCGACGGCGTCTTCTCGCTCTCCGCCGAGGAGCGCCAGGCGAAGATCCTGGAGTCGCTCTCGCACTACTACGGCGAGCAGGCGAAGAACCCGGTGCTCTACTACGAGAGCGACTGGGGCAGCGAGGAGTGGACGCGCGGCGCCTACGCCGCGAGCTTCGACATGGGCGGTCTCGCCCGCTACGGCGCCGACCTCCGCGAGCCGGTGGGCCCGATCTCCTTCGCCTGCTCCGACATGGCCGGCAAGGGGTACCAGCACGTCGACGGCGCGATCCGCATGGGCCGCCTCGCCGCGGCCAACATCCTCCAGGGCTGAGCGCCGCCGATGACTGCGAACACCGAGCCGGGCTACCGGATCGTCGTCGGCTACACCGCGGATGACTCGGGAGCCGACGCGCTCGCGCTCGGCGCCCGGATCGCCGGCGCCACGGAGGCCTCGCTCGAGGTCGTCATGGTGCTGCCGATCGAGGCGCGCGGCGGCGTCGTGCCCCGCGACCCGGGGCACGAGCGCCGGGTCAAGGAGCAGGCCCAGGCGTGGCTCGCCGAGGCCTCCGCCGGCCTCGGCGGCGCCGTCGACCAGGCGCTGCACATCCGCTACGCCGACTCCTTCGCCGAGGGCCTCGTGGCCGCGGCGCACGAGTTCGGCGCGCGCCTCGTCGTCGTCGGGCCCGCCCGCGGCGGGCTGTTCGGCCGCACCCGCATCGGCTCGGTCGCATCCGAGCTGCTGCACTCGGCCGACGTGCCCGTCGCGCTCGCGCCCGTCGGCGCCCGCAAACTGCCGGTCGCGGCGGGGCTCACCCGGGTCACCGCGGCCGTCGGCGGCACGCCCGGCGTCGTGCTCGAGGCATCCGTCGCGCTCGCCCGCCGGGCGCACGCGCCGCTGCGGCTGCTCTCCCTCGTGCCCATCGACCTGCCCGCGGGCGTCGACACCGGGCTCGTGAACCTCACGAGCACGGTCGCCGCCGAGCAGGCGCTCGAGGGCGCCCGCCGCGAGCTGCCCGCCGGCGTCGAGGCGAGCGCCGTCGTCGCCACCGGCCAGACGATCGAGGAGTCCGTCGGCGCGCTCGACTGGGAGCCGGGCGAGCTCGTGCTCGTCGGCTCCAGCCGGCTCGCGGCGCCGTCGCGCCTGTTCCTCGGCGGCACCGCGACCAAGATGCTCCGCGAGCTGCCGGTGCCCCTGATCGTGGTGCCCCGCGCCGCCCAGACCTCCTGACCCCACCCGAAAGACCTTCTGCAATGACGCACGACCCCGCGAACCAGCACCTGGCCCACGAGGCCCACTCCATGCCGCACGCCCCGCTCACCACCGCGAGCGCGACGGTCGACGGCGGCGACCCCGGCCTCTCCAAGAAGGGCCTCTCGGCCGGATCGGTCGGGCTCATCGGCGCGATCGTCATCGGCATCTCCTGCATCGCCCCGGCGTACACGCTCACGGGCGCGCTCGGCCCGACCGTCGCGGAGGTCGGCACGCAGCTGCCGGCGATCTTCCTGCTCGGCTTCATCCCGATGCTGCTCGTCGCCTTCGGCTACCGCGAGCTGAACAGCGCGATGCCGGACTCGGGCACCTCCTTCACCTGGGCGACGCGGGCCTTCGGCCCGTGGGTCGGCTGGATGGCCGGCTGGGGGCTCATCGCCGCGACCGTCGTGGTGCTGTCGAATCTCGCGGGCATCGCGGTGGAGTTCTTCTACCTCGCGCTCGCGCAGGCCTTCAACAACCCCGACATCGCGAACCTCGTCGGCAACCCCTTCGTGAACGTCGCGACGTGCCTGGTGTTCATCCTCGGCGCGACGTTCATCTCGTACCGCGACATGCAGACGACGCAGAAGCTGCAGTACTGGCTCGTCGGCTTCCAGCTGCTCGTGATGATCGGCTTCGGCGTCGCCGCGTTCTGGCACGTCGCGAACGGCACCGCCTTCGACCCGACGCAGATCGAGCTGAGCTGGTTCAACCCGCTCGAGGTCGGCTCGTTCTCGGCGATCGTCGCCGGGCTCTCGGTGTCGCTCTTCGTGTTCTGGGGCTGGGATGTGACCCTCACCATGAACGAGGAGACGAAGGGCTCGAACTCGACGCCGGGCCGGGCGGCGACGCTCACGGTCACGATCGTCGTCGCGATCTACCTCTTCGTCGCGATGGGCGCGCTCGCGTTCGCCGGGACGGGCGAGTCGGGCGTCGGCCTCGGCAACCCGGCGATCCAGGAGAACGCGTTCTTCTACCTCGCGGGGCCCATCCTCGGGCCGCTCGCGATCCTCATGTCGATCGCGGTGCTGTCGAGCTCGGCGGCCTCACTGCAGTCGACCTTCGTCTCGCCCGCGCGCACGCTGCTCGCGATGGGCCATTACGGCGCGCTGCCGAAGCAGTTCTCGAAGGTGAGCCCGCGCTTCTTCACGCCCGGCTACGCCACCGTCGTCTCGGCGATCGTCGCCGCGGTGTTCTACACCGTGATGCGCTTCGTCAGCGAGGACGTGCTCTGGGACACGATCACGACGCTCGGCATGATGATCTGCTTCTACTACGGGCTGACCGCGTTTGCGTGCGTCTGGTACTTCCGCAAGACGTGGTTCCGCAGCGGCCGGAACGTGTTCTTCCGGCTCGTCGCGCCGCTCGTCGGCGGTCTCATCCTCGCGGTGCTGTTCTTCACCACGCTCATCGACAGCATGGACCCGGCGTACGGCTCGGGCTCGAACATCGGCGGCGTGGGCCTCGTGTTCATCCTCGGCGTCGTGATCCTGCTCGCCGGCGTCGTCGTGATGATCTGGCAGCGGGTGAAGCGGCCGGAGTTCTTCCGCAGCGAGCACCTCGCCCGCGGCGTCGCCGACCGCGACAGCTAGGCCGCACAGACTGGAGCCGCCCCGCCGACGACACTCGGCGGGGCGGCTCCGTTCGTGCCGGCTCGGGAACGCCCGGCGCTCAGGCCTCGAACTCGGTGCGGCCGGCGACGACCGTGCGCAGGACGCGGGCCTCGAGCAGCGAGTCCTCGCCGAGCGCGAAGGGGTCGCGGTCGACGACGGCGAAGTCGGCGGCGAGGCCCGCCGCGAGACTGCCCCGGCGGTGCTCCTCGAGGCAGGAGGCCGCGGCGTCGCGGGTGGCGTGCACGATCGCCTCGTCGAGCGGCACCGCGAACTCCGGATGGTTCGGCGGGAACGAGTCGTCGAGCGCCGAGCGACGGGTCGCCGCGATGAACATGTTCGGCAGCGCCTCGTAGGGGGCCGTCGGCGCGTCGGTCGAGAACGCCAGGCGCACGCCGGCCTCGGTGTACTCGGGCCAGGCGCAGCCGCGGTCGGCGCGCTCGTCGCCGAGCATCGCCGCCCAGTTGTCCCAGATCGCCGGGTCGGTGTGCACCGGCTGCATCGAGGCGGTCACGCCGAGTCGCGCCATCCGCGCGGGCGTCTCGGGTGCGGCGTACTCCAGGTGCTCGATGCGGTGCCGCCGGGGGCGCTCGCCGTTCACGGCGACGGCGTGCTCGATCGCGTCGAGGGCGAGGTCGCTCGCGGCATCCCCGATCGCGTGCAGCGCGATCTGCAGGCCGGCGGCGTCCGCGGCGGCGACGACCGGCTTCGCCCGCTCGAGCGGCCAGATCGGCTCGGCGTTCGAGCCGTCGGCATAGGGGAGGCGCAGCGCCGCCGTGCACGCGTCGATGACGCCGTCGAGCACGAGCTTGATGCCGCCCACCCGCAGCGTCGGGTTCCCGGCCCGCGCGGCGAGTTCGGCGGCGCGCGCCACCTGGGCGAGGTTCTGCTCGTCGTCGCCGGTGTTCTCGATGAACCAGTGCCCGATGACCGTGAGCGGGAGGGTGCCGCCGCGCCGGGCGGCCGCGCGCTCGAACGCGGCGAGGCCGAGCTCGTCGAAGGCCATGTCGACGACGGCGGTGACGCCGGCGGCGAGGTAGGCGGCGATCGTGCGCTCGACGGCGGCGTCGCGGTCGGCGTCCGTCGTGGCCGCGGCGAGGAAGGACCAGACGTGCTGCTGCGCGGCCGTCTCGTAGAGCATGCCGTTCGGTTCCCCGTCGGCGTCGCGGCCGATGCGCCCGCCGATCGGGTCGGGGGTGTCCCGGGTGATGCCGAGCTCGGCGAGGGCCGCGGTGTTCACCCAGCAGGAGTGGTAGTCGTTCGCGTCGAGGTACACGGGCACGTCGGCGACGGCCGCATCGATCATCGCGGCGGTCGGCTTGCCGTCGGGCACGGAGTCGAAGAGCCAGCCGCGGCCGAGCAGGCGCGGCGCGTCGGGGGCCGCGGCGCGGGCGGCGCGCAGCCGCTCCTGGATGCTCGCGACGCTCCGGGCGTCGGTGAGGCCGACCCGGCCGAGCGCGTCGCCCATCATGACGAGGTGGGTGTGCGCGTCGACGAAGCCGGGCACGACCAGGCCGCCGCCGAGGTCGACCCGCTCGGCCGAATCACCGGCCGTTTCGTGCGCCGTCTCGGCGTCGCCGACGTAGGCGAGGGTGTCGCCGTCGACGACGATGGCCTCGGCCCAGGCCGGGCCGCCCTCCGCGGCGGTGAAGATGCGGCCGTTGGTGTAGAGCGTGCGGGTCACGCGGGGACCTCCTCGGTGGTGGTGGACGTGGCGGCGCGCTCCTCGCGCTGCAGCCGGGTGGACAGGCGGGCGACGGCGACGGTCGGCACGGCGAGCACGAAGCTCGCGACGCCGAGCGCGATCGCGAAGCCCTGGAAGCCGAGCACCTCGACGAGCGCGGCGCCGATCACGGGGGTGAGGCTCGAGCCGACGAGGTAGACGGCCAGCAGCGGGCCCGACCAGCGGCCGTCGGCGTCGAGCGCGGCGGAGGTCGAGACGAAGTACATGAAGGCGAGCGCGTAGATCGTGTTCCAGGCGACGAAGATCACGATGAACGTCGTCGGGTCGGCGGCGAAGCCCTCGACGATCTTCAGCGCGCCGCCGGCGACGAGCAGGATGCCGAGGGGCGCCGCGCGGCCGAGCCGCTCGCCGACGATCGTGAGCACGAGCGAGCCGAGCAGGCCGCCGGCGGTCGCGCCGCTCAGGGCGATGCCGAGGCCCTCGGGGGTGAGGCCGGCCTGCTCGGTGCCCATGACGCCGGCCATCGCCCAGAGCGAGTCCTCGCTCGCGGCCCAGAGCGCGAAGGTGACGAGCAGGGTGAAGCCCGCGATGGTGACCGCGCGGGTGGTCGCGGCGCTGCGCACCGGGATCTGACGGACGTGCCCGGTCGGCGGGATCTCCACCGGCACGGCCTCGGCGACGGCGGCCCCGGCCTGCGGCCCGTGCACCGGTGCGGCGGGGAGCCAGGCGCTGAGCAGGAGGCCGATGAGCGAGAACAGGGCCAGCGCGCCGAACACCTCGAGCGGGGCGAGTCCGATCACCGGCAGCACGGCCAGCACGACGGTGATGATGCCGCGGTTCGCGAGTCCGTTGAAGCCGGCGACCCGGTCGGGGTTGCGGAAGGCGGCGAGGGCGGCGCCGGCCGCGGCGACCGCCCCGCCGGCGCCGGCGCCGCCGAGCAGGAGCCCGCCGACGACGACGCCCGGGAGGGGGAGCAGCGCGGCGGCGCCGAATCCGACGACCCCGAGCGCGAGTCCGGCCCGCGCGAGGAGCCGCCGCCGCGGTCCCGCGCAGAGCGGGGCGATGGCGAGGCCGACGATGGCGGTGGCGAGCAGGGCGCCCGTGACGATCCAGCTCGCGGTGAGCACGTCGGCGCCGAGCGCGGACTGCAGCGCGCCGATCATGTACGGCGAGAGGTTCACGCCGAGGTACCCGGCGATGGCGATGGCGAAGGTCGCGCTGGCGCTGGGCAGGCGGAGCGGGACTCGCGAGGCGAGATCGGAGTTCGACATTGGGTCTCCGGGGGAGTCTGGCACGGCGGCGTGCAGGGCGGGGGAGCGGCTCGGCCGCGACCATAAATGAATGGCGTTCGTTTATTATGCAGATGGACGCCCTGGATGGGAAGAGGGAGCCGTCGATCCGAGCGTGTAGCCTCGTTCGGATCGCCCGCGACGCCGAGAGGAGGGGCGGATGCCGCGCCCCAGAGTGCCGTTGCTGTCAGAGGACCGCATCGCCGACGCCGCGATCGAGCTCATCGACTCCGGCGACGGGTTCGGCGTGAACGCGCTCGCCCGCCGGCTCGGGGTGACCCCCTCGTCGCTCTACAACCACGTCGACGGCAAGGACGCGATCGTCGAACTCGTCCGGGACCGGCTCACCGTGCGCTACCTCGCCGAACCTCCGGAGGGCGACTGGGAGGACGTCGTCGTCTCGGTCATGCGCGCCCAGCGCCGCATGTACGCGGCGCACCCGCTCATCGTGCCGTTGCTCGTCGGCAAGACGATCACCTCCGACCGGGTGATCGCCTCCTACGACCGGGTGGCGACCGCGCTGCTCGAGGCGGGCTTCCCCGAGGACGAGGTGCTCACGATCGTCGCCGTGCTCGACGGCTTCGCGCTCGGCTTCGGCCTCGACCTCGCCGGGCCCGAGGTGGTCTGGCTGCCGCAGCAGCCCACGCGCACCCTCGGTCGGCTGGTCGAGAGCGGGCCGACCGGCGCCGCGCGCAGCGACCGCGTCTTCGAGGTCGGGCTCGAGCTCCTGATGGACTCGCTGCACGTCCGGCTCGCCCGCATCGCCGGCCGCTGACCGGGCGCGTCGCCGCGGTTTGGCCCCTTCCGCCCGCGGCATCCGTCCAGCTAGCGTGAACGCGGGACGCCCCGCACGCGGGCGCCAGAAGGAGACGCACCAATGGCAGCACTCGACGAGCTCATGAGCAGCCTTCCCATCGGCGACATCGCGAAGAAGCTCGGCGTCGACGAGGCGACCGCGAGCCAGGCGGTCGAGCAGGCGCTCCCCGCCCTCCTCGCCGGCATGGGCGCCAACGCGCAGGACGAGGCGGGCGCCGCCTCGCTGCAGAAGGCCGTCTCGAAGCACGACCCCTCGCTCGTCGAGGGCGGCGTGAACCTCGCCGACGTCGACGAGGAGGACGGCAAGAAGATCGTGAAGAACGTCTTCGGCCAGAACACCGACCAGGTCGTGCAGGCCCTCGACCAGAAGCAGGGCGGCGGCGCCGGTGACCTCATCGGCAAGCTGCTGCCGATCCTCGCCCCGATCGTGCTGAGCTTCCTCGCCCAGCAGTTCACCAAGAAGTCCGCGGGCGGCGAGGCGCAGGGCGGCGGCATCGGCGATCTGCTCGGCGGCCTGCTCGGCGGCGGATCCGGCTCCGGCGGTTCGGCCGGCGGCGTCGACCTCGGGGGCCTCCTCGGCGGCCTGTTCGGCGGCGGTTCCGGCGGCGGCTCGCAGGCGCAGGGCGGCGGGCTCGGCGATCTGCTCGGCGGCCTCGGCGGACTCCTCGGCGGCGGCAAGCGCTGATCCTGCGGACACCCCGCCCGTCTAGACTGGCGGGGTGTCCGTGAATCCCGAACTCGTCGGCCGGGAGTTCCCGCCGACCGCGCCGTACCTCGTCGGCCGCGAGAAGGTGCGCGAGTTCGCCCGCGCCGTGCTCGCCTCCACGCCGATCTCGCTCGACCCCGAGGCCGCTCGGGCGGCCGGCTACGCCGACGTCGTCGCCCCGCCGACCTTCGCCGTCGTCATCCAGGAGCAGACGCTCGCGCAGCTCCTCGCCGAGCCCGACGCGGGCATCGACTTCACGCGCGTCGTGCACGGCGACCAGCGCTTCGTGCAGAGCCGCCCGATCGTCGCCGGCGACCTGCTCACCGCGACGCTCGCGGTCACGAGCGTGAAGTCGCTCGGCGCGCACGCGATGGTCACCGCCGAGTCCACGATCACGGATGCCGAGGGCGCGCACGTCGTCACGGCGATCTCGACGCTCGTCGTGCGAGGGGAGGACTGATGGCCGCGCTGCAGACCCCGGACTTCGCCTCGCTCGCCGTGGGCGACGTCGTCGCCGAGCAGAGCTTCGCGCTCACCCGCGACACGCTCGTGCGCTACGCCGGCGCCTCGGGCGACTTCAACCCGATCCACTACCGCGACGACGTCGCCAAGGCGGTCGGCCTGCCGGGCGTGCTCGCCCACGGCATGCTCACCATGGGCTTCGCGGTGCAGCCCGTCGTCGACTGGGCCGTCGACCCCGGCCGCGTCGTCGACTACCAGGTGCGCTTCACCCGGCCCGTGGTCGTCGACCCGGAGCTCGGCGCCGTCGTGCAGGTGGTCGCGAAGGTCGGGCAGCTGGATGCCGAGGCCGCCGTCGCCCGCATCGACCTCACCGTGAAGGTGGGCGACGAGACCGTGCTCGGCAAGGCGCAGGTGCGCGTCGAGCTCGGCGACCGCGGCGGCCGATGACGGGCGCGAGCTTCGCCGAGCTCACGACGCTCCGCCTCGGCGGCCCGATCGCCCGGCTCGTGACGGCGACCACGCAGCGCGACCTCGTCGACCTGCTGCACGGCGTCTGGGGCTCGGGCGAGCCCTGGCTCGTGCTCGGCGGCGGCTCGAACCTCTTCGCGGGCGACGAGGGCTTCGACGGCACGGTCGTCCGCATCGCGACGAACGGCATCGAGGTGCTGCCCGACGCCCCGGAGGGCTCGGTGCGGCTGCGCGTGCAGGCCGGCGAGAACTGGGACGGCTTCATCGCCTGGACCGTCGCGCACGGCTATTCGGGGCTCGAGGCGCTCTCGGGCATCCCCGGCTCCGTCGGCGCCGCCCCGGTGCAGAACATCGGCGCCTACGGCCAGGAGCTGTCGGAGGCGCTGCTCGGCGTCTGGTTCCTCGACGAGGGGGCGGACGCCCCGCGCTGGATGCCGGCCGACGAGCTCGAGCTCGGCTACCGCACCTCGGTGCTGAAGCAGGGACTCGCCGGCGTCGTCGTCGCCGTCGAGGTGCAGCTGCACGACACGGCCGCGGAGCGCGCTGTGCTCGGCGAGGCGATCGGCCGGCCCATCGCCTACGCTCAGCTCGCCGCCGCACTCGGCGTGCAGCCGGGCGACCGCGCGCCGGTCGCGAAGGTGCGCGAGACCGTGCTCGCCCTGCGCGGCTCGAAGGGCATGGTGCTCGATCCCGACGACCCCGACTCGGTGAGCGCCGGCTCCTTCTTCACGAACCCGATCGTCACCGAGAAGGTGGCGCGCACGCTGCCCGCCGACGCCCCGCGCTGGTACCTCGAGCCCGAGCAGCCCGACGAGGTGGTGCCGCTCTCGCGGCTCGCCTCCCACTCGCCGCTCGACGCCTTCCTCGAGCTGCAGGCCGAGCTCGCCGCCGCCGACGAGGAGCCGGCCGCCGACGCGGCGCCGGCCGAGCCGCTCGTGAAGCTCTCGGCCGCGTGGCTCATCGAGCAGTCCGGCATCCGCCGCGGCTTCGCGCTGCCCGGCTCGCGCGCCGCGGTCTCCTCGAAGCACACCCTCGCGCTCACGAACCGGGGCGGGGCCACGGCCGCCGAGCTCGCCGAGCTCGCGCGCTACGTGCGCCACCGCGTGCAGGCCGAGTTCGGCATCGTGCTGCACCCGGAGCCCGTGCTCGTCGGCGTCGAGATCTAGCCGTCTCGATCGCGGCGCTCGACGACGGCTCGCGACTCAGCCGGTCTCGCCGCCGAAGGCGCGGCGGGTGAGCGCCTGCACGTCGCGGTCGATCGTCGCGAGCTCCGTGCGGAGTTCGGCGGTGGCCCGCCCGATCTCGGCGCGGAACAGCGAACTCAGGTGCACGGTCTGCCAGCTCATCATGCCGATGACGACGCTCGTGAACACCCCGATGAGCACCCAGCTCTGCACCTCGGTCATCGCACCCTCCTCCTGTCTCGGCCCCCGGTGTTTCGACCCTATGCGATCCGTCGGGCGCCGTCGGGTTCGGGCCTGAAGCTGTGGAGCGTTCCGTCACAGACGGCAGTGGGGAGGAGCAGGCGGGCTAGGCTCGGCGGGTGGACCGCAGCGACTTCATCGAACACCGCCGCCCGGACGGCGAGCTCGTCGGCTGGTTGCGCCCCGAGGGCGAGGGCTTCGTGCCCGTCGATCTGCTCGGGCGAGAGCACGGCGGCCCCGTCGATTGGCTCGACGGCGAGACGCTGCTGGAGGAGCTCGGCATCCGCTACCTCGCCGACCCCTACGCGCTGCGCCTCGAGAACGGCACCGAGCTGCGCGTGCGGATCACCGAGGTGAGCACCCGCGGCATCGTCGTGAAGAAGGACGACTTCGGGGCGATCGACGCGCCGCTCGTGCGCTACGAGCTCGCCTGGCCGATGCCGCCGGAGCTGACGCCGCTCGGCGACCGGGAGCTGCCTGCCGCTTGGTGACCGCGCCGGGCTCGTTCGCCGCGGCGGATGAGCCCGACGATGCCGAAGAGGGCGATCACGACGCCGACGGCGATCACGCCCGAGAGCACGAGCACGAGCGGATGCACCGAGCCGAGCCAGTCGCCCACGGCGTCGCGCCGCTCCGGCGAGATGAGCAGCCACATCGTCGTGCCGGCGATCGCCAGGAAGAGCAGCGCCCAGACGAGCGCGCCCCAGCGGATCGTCGGACTCTCGATGGGCGCGGGCGCGGGCGCGGGCGCGGCGTCGGCCGGCTCGGCGACGCCCGGTGCGGGCGCTGCGGGTGCCTCGGGTGCGAGCACCAGCGTCTCCGCGGTCTCGGCGGGCGCGAGCACCTCGGTCACGGCGGTCTCCTCGGGCTCGGCGTTCGTCTCGGCCTCGCGGTCCGGGGTGGGCTTCGTCATCCCTGCATCTCCGATCGGATCTCGACGTACACGGACCCCGTCCACTGCCGCAGCACGAGGCGGGCGTCCACCGGGCCCTCGTCGCTCGCGAGGCCGTCCGGGCCGCCGACGACGAACGGCCGCCGGGTGTCCGGCCCGATGGCCGACATCCCGCCGTTCTCGTCGGTGACCCAGATCGTGACGCCGCCGGCGTCCGAGGCGTCCAGCTGCAGCCGGTCGCCGTCGTCGATCGTGACCCAGGCCTGCCCGATGCCCTGCGAGAGCTCGACCGTCGCCGGTCCCTCCGCCGCCGAGCCGGGCGTCGTGTACAGGCTCAGGTAGGCGTCGCCGAGCGGCTGCACGAGGCGCTGCGGCGTCGAGAGCGAGATCGAGGCATTCGGCCCGATCAGCCGGCCCTCGGGCAGCACCGCCGCGATCGCGGTCGCCGCGAGCATCACGAGGGTCGTGGCCGAGGCGAAGAAGGCGAGCCAGCCGCTGCGGCGCCGGCGCAGCGCGGCGATCACCATCGCCACGGCGAACACGCAGACGGCGGTCGCGAGCGCGAGCGGGACGGCGAAGCCGTCGGTGCTCGCGCTCGACATCGCGGCGATGGCAGCGACCGCGCCGCCGACGATCGCGAGGCCGAGCGCGGTGAACACGAACGCGGCGCTCGCACGAGGACGGCTCGCCCGGCGGGCGGCGCGGGCGGCGTCGGCCCGCGCCATGAGCTCGCGGGCCTGCGCGCGGTTCTCCTCGGCGGCGGCGGCGCGGGCCCGGCGGTCGGCCTCGGCCTGACCGGCGCGCCACTCGGCGTGCTCCGCGCGCCACGCGTCGTGGCTCTGGCGCCAGGCGCCGAGCTCTTCGCCCGAGGCGTCCGGGCCCGGCTCGAGCGGCGGCGGGGGCGGCGGGGCGGGCGCGGGCGGCGCCTCCCCGGCGAACGCGGCCGTCGTCGCGGTGGTCGCGGCGGCGGATGCGTCGAGGCCGGCGGATGCCTCGGGCGCAGCCGGCGCGGACCCGGACCCGGCTCCGGCCTCGGCGGGAGTCGACTGCGCCGGGGCGGCCTGCGCCGGGGCGGGCCGGGCCGAGGCATCCACGCCGCCGGTGGCGCTCGCGCGCCGGACGAGCCACACCACGAGTGCGGCGAGCCCGCCGAGCAGGAGCAGCACCCAGAACAGCCGGAGCGGAACCGAGAGGTCGAAGCCGAACAGCGGGTCGGGCAGCGACGGCAGATCGGGCCACCAGCGCCAGCCGAGCCAGCCGCCCTGCACGAGCGGGATGATCCCGACGACCGTCAGCACGGCGATGCCGGCGAGGGCCGGGTCGACGACCCCGCGGAAGAGCTGTTCGAGGTGAATGCGCCCCTCGAGGTCGGGCAGCAGCAGCCAGGCGGCCGCGTAGATCAGCAGGAACGGCGCACCGAGCACGGCCAGCACGACGACGATGCCGCGCACGAGGATCGGGTCGAGGCCGATCCGCGCGGCCACGCCGGCGCAGACGCCGCCGATCCAGCCCTCGCGGCGCGGAACCCCGGCCCGGCGCAGATCGGCGAAGAAGCCGCTGCCCGGGCCGCCGTTCGGAGCCGAACCGCCCGCTCCGCCACCGGTGCCCCGGCCGTCGGTCCTGCGTTCCCCCTGCTCGTCCCGCGGCGCCTCGGCGTCGTGGGGAGCGGTGCGATTCGTCTCCATGCCTCGATGCTGGCGCACCCGGGCTCCCGCCCGCGATGGGGTGAACCCCTGATTCGACCCTGAACGGGGTCCAGGGGCGGTCGGGGCGACGGCCCGGTCTGCTTGGATGGCAGGCATGAGCACCGCCCCCGCGACGGGCGACGACCGCGTCGTGCCCCGCCTCGCCCGCCCGCGCGACTGCGTGGCGACGGGCGTCGCCGCAGGCCTCGCCGAGCACCTCGGCTGGCCCGTCGCGCTCGTGCGGCTCGGCTTCGTGCTGACGAGCCTCCTCGGCGGAGCGGGCCTGCTGCTCTACCTCTGGCTCTGGGCGCTCACGCCATTGCAGCCGGGCGAGCAGGCGCCGAAGCGTCGCGCCCCCGTCGCCTGGATCCTCCTCGCGGCCGCCGCCGTGCCGCTCGGCCTCGCCGCCGTCTCCGGCGGACCACCCACGGGCGGGCCCGCCTGGTTCTGGCCCGCGCTCGCGGGCGTCGGGCTCATCGTGGCGGCGTCCGCCTGGGCGGGCTTCCTCGATCGGCCCGACGCCGACCGCGGCCCGCGGCACGAGTTCGCCGTGCGGATCGTCGCGACGGTCGCCCTCGCCCTCGTCGCCGTCGTGATCGTGTTCGGACCGGCCGCGAGCGAAGCGCCGCGTCCCGCCTTCGCCGTCGCCCTCGCCGCGGTGGCGGGCATCGCGCTCGTCTACGCGCCGACGCTCGTGACCCGGTTCCGGGAGCTGAGCGAGGAGCGCACCCGCCGCATCCGCGAGGAGCAGCGCAGCGAGATTGCCGCCCACCTGCACGACTCGGTGCTGCAGACGCTCGCCCTCATCCAGAACCGGGCCGGGGCGACGAGCGAGGTCGCCCGCATCGCCAGGGCGCAGGAGCGGGAGCTGCGCGAATGGCTCTTCGCCGGCGACGCCGTGCCCGACCGAGATCTCGGCGCCGAGCTGCGCGAGGTCGCCGCCGTGCTCGAGATCGAGTACCCGGTGAGCGTCGACGTGGTCGTCGTGGGCGAGCAGCGCGAACGCGCCTCGGGCGAGCTCGCCGCCGCGAGCCGGGAGGCGATGCTGAACGCCGCGCGGCACGCGGGTGGCGAGGTCTCCGTCTACGTGGAGGGCCGTCCGGACGCCGTCGAGGTCTTCGTCCGCGACCGCGGCGAGGGCTTCTCGCTCGAGGACGTGCCGGCCGACCGGCTCGGTGTGCGGCAGTCGATCGTCGGCCGGATGCGCCGCGCGGGCGGCGAGGCCGAGGTCGGCCCCGGGGTCGGCGGCGTCGGCACCCAGGTGCGGCTGCGGATGCCGGCGGCGGCGCCGGGCGAAGGGGGAACGCGTGGCTGAGGCATCCGTCCGGGTCGTCGTCGTCGACGACCACTCGATCTTCCGCTCCGGGCTGAAAGCCGACCTCGACGCCTCGATCGACGTCGTCGGCGAGGCGCACGACGTGGAGTCCGCGCTCGCCGTCGTCGTCGAGACCGCGCCCGACGTCGTGCTGCTCGACGTGCACCTGCCCGGGCTCGCCGTGCCCGCCGGCAGCACCGGCGGCGCCGAGGTGATCCGGCGGGCGGCGCCCGAGCTGCCCGCGACGCGCTTCCTCGCGCTCAGCGTCTCGGACAAGGCGGAGGACGTCGTCGGGGTCATCCGCGCCGGCGCCCGCGGCTACATCACGAAGGGCTCCTCCGGCGGCGAGGTGAGCCGGGCGGTGCACGCCGTGGCCACCGGCGACGCGGTCTTCTCGCCGAAGCTCGCGGGCTTCGTGCTCGACGCCTTCGGCGCGGCGGTCGGCGAGACGGCGGTCGCGGGCGACGAGCTCGACCGGCTCTCGGCGCGCGAGCAGGAGGTGATGCGGCTGATCGCCCGCGGCTACGCGTACAAGGAGGTCGCGGCCGAGCTCTTCATCTCGGTGAAGACGGTGGAGACGCACGTCTCGGCGGTGCTCCGCAAGCTGCAGCTCTCCAGCCGCCACGAGCTCACCGCCTGGGCGACCGCCCGCCGCCTGCTCTGACCAGCCCCCACGCCGACTTGCCCGACTTTCATGAAAGTCGGGCAACTCGGGATCGCGGCCGCGGGTCGCGGAATGTGACGTGACGAAATGTGACCGTCACGCGAATCCGGGTACGGTCGCAGGGTGACCAGCTCCGCCTTCCCCTCAGAGCCCGCCGCAGCCCACCACGACCCCAGCGCCCGCGAGGCCGTCAGCGACCGCATCGACCACGAGTTGCGCGCCGAGGTGCGCCTGCTCGGCAGCCTCCTCGGCACGGTGCTCGCCGAGGCCGGCGGTCCCGCCCTCCTCGACGACGTCGAACGCCTCCGGGCGCTCACGATCGCCGCGTACGAGGGCGAGGGCGCCTCCCTCGAGGACGCCGAAGCCCTCGTCGCCGCCTTCACGCCCGCGCGCGCCGAGGAGGTGGCGCGCGCGTTCACGGTGTACTTCCACCTCGCGAACCTCGCCGAGGAGCACCACCGCGTGCGCGTGCTCCGCGCCCGCGACGGCGGCGACCGCGACGCCCCGGCCGAGTCGCTCGGCGCGGCCTACGACCACCTCGTCGCCGAGATCGGCGAGGATGCCGCGGCCGAGCGTCTGCGCCGGCTGCGCTTCCACCCCGTGCTCACGGCCCACCCCACCGAGGCCCGGCGCCGCGCCGTCGCCTCCGCGATCCGCCGCGTCGGCGAGCTGCTCGCCGAGCGCGAGGAGCTGCTCCGGCTCGCCCCGGCCGCCGACCCCGCCGAGCTCGACCGCCGCCTCGCCGAGCAGATCGACGTGCTCTGGCGCACCTCGCCGATCCGCACCACCCGGCCCACCCCGCTCGACGAGGTGCGCAGCGCGATGAACGTCTTCGACCAGACGCTCTTCGAGGTCGTGCCGCGGGTGTACCGGCAGCTCGACGACCGCCTGCAGGGCCGCGAGGCCGGGCTCGCCCCCGCCGTCGCCCCCGCCTTCGTGCGCCTCGGCAGCTGGATCGCGGGAGACCGCGACGGCAACCCCTTCGTCACCGCCGAGACGACGGCCGCCGCCGCCGGGATCGCGGCGGAGCACGTGCTGCTCGGGCTCGAGCGCGCCGCCACCCGGGTCGGCCGCAGCCTCACCCTCGCCGAGGACGGCACGCCCGCCTCGCCCGAGGTGCGGGAACTCTGGGCCGCCCAGCAGCGGCTCGCCCCCGAGGTGACGGCCGGCATCGGCACGCGCGCGCCCGACGAGCCGCACCGCCGGGTGCTCCTCGTCATCGCCGCCCGGCTGCGCGCCACCCGAGAGGGCGACGCGACGCTCGCCTACGGCTCGCCCGAGGAGCTGCTCGCCGAGCTCCGCCTCGTACAGGCCTCGCTCGCCGCGGCGGGCGCCCACCGCAGCGCGAACGGCGAGCTGCAGGGGCTCGTCTGGCAGGTGGAGACCTTCGGCTTCCACCTCGCCGAGCTCGAGGTGCGTCAGCACTCCGAGGTGCACCGGCGCGTGCTCGCCGAGCTCGCCGAGGCGGAGCCCGGAGCGGCGCGCAGCGAGCTCGCCACCGAGGTGCTCGCCGTGTTCCGCACGATCGCCGAACTGCAGCGCCGGGGCGGGCTGCGCGCCGCCCGCCGCTACATCGTGTCCTTCACGCAGAGCGCCGACGACCTCGCGAACGTCTTCCGGCTCGCCGAGGCCGCGCTCGGCGACGAGGCCCCGGTGCTCGACGTCATCCCGCTCTTCGAGACCTTCGCCGATCTCGAGGCGTCCACCGACATCCTCGACGGCATGCTGCAGCTGCCCGAGGTGCAGCGCCGCCTCGCCGAGACGGGCCGGGCGGTGGAGGTCATGCTCGGCTACTCCGACTCCTCGAAGGACGTCGGGCCAGTCGCCGCGACGCTCGCCCTCGACGCCGCGCAGGCGCGCATCGCGGCCTGGGCGGAGCGCAACGGCATCGAGCTCACCCTCTTCCACGGTCGCGGCGGCGCGCTCGGCCGCGGCGGCGGGCGCACGAACGAGGCCGTCCTCGCGCAGCCGCCGGGCTCCGTCGACGGCCGCTTCAAGGTCACCGAGCAGGGCGAGGTCATCTTCGCCCGCTACGGCGACCCCGACATCGCCGCCCGCCACCTCGAGCAGATGGCCGCGGCCACGCTGCTCGCCGGCAGCCCCGAGAACGAGCAGCGCAACCGCGAGGCCGCCGCCCGCTTCGCCGGGCTCGCGGCGCGGCTCGACGAGGCCTCCCGCGCCCGCTTCTTCGCCCTCGTCAAGGCGGAGGGCTTCGCGCCCTGGTTCGCCCGGGTCACACCGATGGAGGAGGTCGGGCTGCTCGCCCTCGGCTCCCGACCCGCGCGGCGCGGGCTCTCGGTGTCCTCGCTCGAGGACCTGCGGGCCATCCCGTGGGTGTTCGCCTGGACGCAGGCGCGGATCAACCTCACCGGCTGGTTCGGGCTCGGCACCGCGCTCGCCGCGGTCGGCGACGAGGAGCTGCTGCGCCGGGCGTACCGGGAGTGGCCGCTGTTCGCCTCGATGATCGACAACGTCGAGATGTCGCTCGCGAAGGCCGACGACCGGCTCGCCGAGCGCTATCTCGCCCTCGGCGACCGGGACGAGCTCGCCGCCCTCGTGCTCGACGAACTCGCCCTCACCCGCGAGTGGGTGCTGCGGGCGAGCGGGCACGACGAGCTGCTCGCCGAACAGCCGGTGCTGCAGCGAGCGGTGCGGCTGCGGAGCCCCTACGTGGACGCGCTGTCGCTTCTGCAGCTCCGGGCGCTCCGTGCGGTCCGCGAGGAGCAGACCGCCGGCGCGACGCCCGACGAGCACGAGCTGCGGCTGCTGCTGCTCGCCGTGAACGGGATCGCCGCCGGCCTGCAGAACACGGGCTGAGCCGGCGCCCGCGGGAGCTCGGGCTCAGAGCAGCCCGAGCTCCATCGCGCGGGTCACGGCGCGGGTGCGGTCGTTCACGCCGAGCTTCTCGAACACGTGCGCGAGATGCGTCTTCACCGTCGCCTCGCCGATCACGAGCGTGCGGGCGATCTCGGGGTTCGAACTGCCGGCCGCGACGAGCCGTAGCACCTCGAGCTCCCGCGGCGAGAGGGCCTGCGGCAGGGCCGTCGCGCCACCGGCGTCCGCCCGCATCCGCCGCACGAGCTGGGCCGCGACCGAGGGTGCGAGCACCGTCTCGCCCGCGACGACGGCGCGGATGCCGGCGAGGATCTCGTCCTGCGGCGCCGCCTTCAGCAGGTACCCGGCGGCGCCCGCCTCGATCGCCTCGACGATGTGCTCGTCGGTGTCGTAGGTGGTGAGCACGAGCACCCGCACGCCGCCGCCCTCGGCGAGGATGCGCGCGGTCGCCCGGGCGCCGTCGAGGCCGGGCATGCGCAGGTCCATCAGCACGAGCGCGGGGGACAGCTCGGCCGCGAGCGCGACGGCCTCGAGCCCGTCGGCGGCGACGCCGATGACCTCGATCCCCTCGGCGCTCTCGAGCAGGCCGACGATGCCGGCGCGCACGATGGGGTGGTCGTCGGCGACGACGACGCGGATCGGCGCGGTCACGCGGTGCTCCCTTCGTTCGGAACGCGGTCGGATGCCTCGACGGGCAGTTCGACGCGGAGCTCGGCCCCGCCGCCGGGGGCCGGGCCGAACGTCACCCGCCCGCCGGCGAGGGCCACCCGGTCGCGGAGCCCGGCGAGTCCGAAGCCGGGCGGATCGTCCGGGCCGGGCCCGACGCCGTCGTCGCGCACCGTGAGCCGGGCCATCCCGTCCGCCGCTTCGACGCTGAGCGCGGCGTGCGCCGCCCGCGCGTGCTTCCGCACGTTCGCGAGCCCCTCCTGGGAGGCGCGCAGCAGCACGACCTCGAGCTCCCGGTCGAGGCCCGGCGCGCGCACGTCGAGCGCGACGGCGACGCCGGTCTCCCGCTCGAAGCCGGCGGCGAGCCGGCCGAGCGCGTCGGCGAGGCTCGTGTCGAGCGCGATGGGGGAGACCGCGGCGACGAGCCCGCGCGCCTCGGTCAACGCCTCGCGCGCCATCTCCTCGATGAGGCCGAGGTCGCCCCGCGCGGCCGGCACGTCGGGCGACGGGGCGTCGAGGCGCCGCTCCGCGCGCTGGGCGAGCATGACGAGCCCGGTGAGGCTCTGCGCGATCGTGTCGTGGATCTCCCGCGCGAGCCGGGCCCGCTCCTCGGTGACGCCCGTCTCCCGGTGCATCGTCGCGAGCTGCCCCTGGGCGGCCTGCAGCTCGTCGAGCAGCCGCGCCCGTTCCTCGCCGACCTCGGCGATGCGGGTGATCCACAGGCCGAGGGCGAGGCTGAACGCGAGCGAGAGGGCGCCGACGCCGAGGCCGGGGAGCACACCCGTCGGCCCGAGCCCGACCGCGTAGCCGGCACCGACGGCGAGCGCGAGCAGCACGTTGGCGATGATCGCGCGCTTCGTCGACGGCGCGGTGATCCAGAGGAACGGATAGGCGAAGGCCTGCAGTGTCGCGGCGCCGGAGTCGAACGCCGTGCCGGCGAACACCACGGCGACGAGGATGGCGGTGATCGCGACGTGGTGCCGCGGGTCCTCCGAGCCGACGCGCCACCTGAGGTAGCCGACGTACACGAGCAGGAACGCCGCGACGACCGACCAGCTGCCCCAGTCCCGCGGCCCGTAGGGCGGGAAGACGAGGCCGAAGGTGACGACGACGGCCGACACCGCGACGGCGGCGAGGTCCCACCAGCGGCGGTTCAGCATTCCGTCATGCTCTCACGGGCCTCAGGCGTCGCGTCGGATCCAGCGGAACGTGAGCCGGCTCGCGACGAGCCCGATCACGAGCCAGACCAGGAGCCACAGTGCGACCCAGCCGAGGTCCCAGGTGCCGTGCTGCTCCATGACGGCGAAGTCCTCCGGCAGGAACGCGGCGCGCATGCCCTGCGCCATCCACTTCAGCGGGAACAGGCTCGCGAGGTTCTGCATCCACTCCGGCAGGGCGGAGAACTGCAGGTACACGCCCGAGATGAACTGCAGCACGAGCACGATCGGCACGACGACGGCGGTCGCCGAGCGGGCGCTGCGCGGCACCGCGGAGAGGGCGATGCCGAGCAGTGCCGAGGCGACCGTGCCCAGCACGAACACCCAGGCGAAGGTCAGCCAGGCCTCGCCGCTCGTGGGCAGCTCGACGCCGAAGACGGTGGCCGCGACGAGCAGCAGCAGCGCCGCCTGCAGCAGACCGGTAGTGAACACCTGGCCGAGCTTGCCGATGAAGTACGACACCGGCGACAGCGGGGTGCCGCCGAGTCGCTTCAGCGTGCCGTCGCCCTTCTCACCGGCGATGTCGACCGCGAGATTCTGCACGCCGGAGAGCAGCACGCCCGCCGCCAGCATGCCGGGCAGGTAGTACGCGCCGACGCTGACGCCCGCGGTGCCCGGCCCGGGCGCGATGTCCCCGGACGAGCTGAACGCGGCGGTGAAGATGCCGAGCATGATGAGCGGGAACAGGAAGGTGAAGAACACCGTGTCCGGGCTGCGGAAGTAGCCGCGCACCTCGTAGCCGATGCGGCTGAGGCCCGCGGCGATGACGCCCGGCAGGCGGGCTGCGCCGGTGCGGCCGGCGGTGGACGGGGTGGTGACGGCGCTCATGCGCGGGCCTCCTCGGGGATCGCGACGGTGGGGGAGACGGCGGATGCCTCGGCGGCGCCCACGAGCTCGAGGTACACGTCCTCGAGGCTCGGGCGGATGACCTCGAGCTCGGCGGGCTCGCCGCCGCGCCCGTCGGCCGACGCCCCGGCCTCGGCCGCGAGGGCCGCGACGAGCTCGGCGGGCCGTTCGGTGCGCTGCTCGCGGCGGATGCCCGAGGCATCCCGCCAGCGCACGATCGGGACCCTGGCGGCCGGGCCGCCGAGTTCGGCGATGGCGCCCTCGGCGACGATCCGGCCGCCGAGGATCACCGCGGCGCGGTCGCCGAGCTGCGCGGCTTCGTCGAGGTAGTGGGTGGTCAGCAGGATCGTGGTGCCCTCGGCCTTCAGCCGTTCGATGAGGCCCCAGAACTCGCGGCGGGCCTCGGGGTCGAAGCCCGTCGTCGGTTCGTCGAGGAACAGCAGCTGCGGGCGGCCGACGATGCCGAGCGCCACGTCGACGCGGCGGCGCTGCCCGCCGGAGAGCTTCGAGATGCGGGTGCCGGCCTTCTGCTCGAGTCCGACGGCGGCGATGACCTCGTCGACGTCGCGCGGGTTCGGGTAGTACCCGGCGAACTGGCGCAGCTGCTCGCGGACCGTGTACAGCCCGGCCTCGGGTGCGGACTGCAGCACGATGCCGAGGCGGGAGCGCCACGCGCGGCCGCCACTCGCCGGGTCGGCGCCGAGCACCGACACCTCGCCCGAGCTGCGCCGGCGGTAGCCCTCGAGGATCTCGATCGTGGTCGACTTGCCGGCGCCGTTCGGGCCGAGCAGTGCGAACGTCTCGCCGCGGGCGATGTCGAGATCGATGCCGTCGACGGCGGTCACCCCGCCGTACGCCTTGCGGAGGCCGCGCACGCGGACGGCGGGGCTCTGAATCTGGTCCATACTGCGATGCTCCCGCGCCCGGGGCGGTCGTGGGCACCCCCGAACTGGCGATTCCGGCATCCCCCGATCGGTGGATGCCGCGAGGACCCGAGCGGGCGCCTCCGGCTCAGCGCGGCAGCACGAGCGACACCGCGAGGGCGAGCATCACGACCGCGATGACGCCGTCGAGGATCCGCCAGGCCCGCGGGGTCGAGAGCACCCGGCCGAGCAGCCGGGCCCCGTACGCGAGGCCGAAGAACCAGAGCACCGAGCCGAGCGCGGCCCCGAGCGCGAACCACCAGCGGCCCTCGCCGTGCCCGTTCGCGACCGAGCCGAGCAGGAACACCGTGTCGAGGTAGACGTGCGGGTTCAGCCAGGTGAGCGCGAGGCAGGTGCCGAGCGTCGCGAGGAGGGTCGTGCGGGCGGCGGTGTCGGTCTCGTGCGTCGGCCGGGCGGGCGCGGCCGTGAGCGTGCCGGCCGCGGAGGTCGTGGCGGCCGGGCCGGCAGCGGAGGGTGCGGCGCCGTCCGGTGTCCCGTCGGACGGCGCCGCGGTCGATGCACCGGCGCCGAGCGTCGCGCCGCTCGGGCGGATCGCGCGCTTCGCGGCGAGCACGGCGTAGCCCGCGAGGAAGGCGGCGCCCGCCCAGCGGACGACGTCGACGAGCCACGGCACCGCGGTGAGCACGGCCCCGATGCCCGACACCCCGGCGAGGATGAGCACGGCGTCCGACATCGCGCAGACCGCCGCGACGGCGAAGACGTGCTCGCGGCGGATGCCCTGGCGCAGCACGAACACGTTCTGCGCGCCGATGGCGACGATGAGCGAGAGGCCGAGGCCGAGGCCGGCGAGGGTCGAGCTGAGATCCACGCCTCGACGCTAGGACCCCGGATGTCTGAAGTACAGTTCAGGATTCTTCATCAGCATTAGCATGGCTACAGATGGAGATCCCCGCCGAACTCGCCCGCACCCTCGCGACCGTCGTCGCCGAGGGCACCTTCGACGCCGCCTCCCGGGTGCTGCAGATCACGCCCTCGGCTGTCTCGCAGCGCATCAAGGCGCTCGAGCAGCACCTCGGCCGGGTCCTCCTCGTGCGGCAGAAGCCGGTACGTGCGACCGAGGCGGGCCAGGCGGTGGTGCGCTACGCACGGCAGCTCGCGCTGCTCGAGCACGACGCGCTCGCGGGCTTCGCGCTCGGGCGGGCGGAGGGCGAGGCCGACCGCCGCCCCATCGCGGTGCCGCTCGCGGTGAACGCCGACACGCTCGGCACCTGGATCCTGCCCACCCTCGCCGGGCTCGCGGCGAGGCATCCGGTCGTCTTCGACCTGCACCGCGACGACCAGGACTTCACCGCCGAGCTGCTCGAGTCCGGCACCGTGATGGCCGCGATCACCTCGCAGGCGACGCCGGTCGCCGGCTGCGTCGCCCGGCCGCTCGGCGTGATGCGCTACCGGGCCGTGGCGACGCCCGAGTACATGGCGCGCTGGCTGCCCGGGGGCATGACGCCCGCGGCGCTGTCGGGCGCGCCGCTCGTGGACTTCGACCGGCGCGACGACCTGCAGACCGGCTTCCTGCGCTTCGTCGGGGCCGACGCCGCCGGGCCGCCCAGGCACTACGTGCCGGCGTCGAACGACTTCGCCGTCGCCGTGAAGCTCGGGCTCGGCTGGGGCATGCTGCCCGGCTTCCAGAGCGAGGAGGAGCTCGCCGACGGGCGGCTCGTGCCGCTCGGCGGTCCGCCGATCGACGTGCCGCTGCACTGGCAGCAGTGGAACCTGCGCTCGCCGCTGCTCGACACGATCGCCGACGCCGTGGTGGCCGAGGCCCGCCGCGCGTTCGCCTGACGCTGGGCCCCGGCCTCCGTGGTGTGACGTCAGTATTTGCGGGTGCGCGGCGCTCGGCACCCGCAAGTACTGACGTCGAGCCGGGAGCGGCGCGCCGGGGGAGGCGCGCCGGGGGAGGGGTGCGCCGAGGGAGGCTCAGCCGAAGAGGCGCTGCAGGCGCTGCACGCCCTCGAGCAGCGGCTCGTCGCCGAGCGCGTAGCTGAAGCGCAGGAAGCCGCTCGGCCCGAACGCCTCGCCGGGCACCGCGGCGACCTCGGCCCGCTCGAGGATGAGGTCGGCGAGCTCGAGCGAGGTGGTCGGCGTGACGCCGCCCCACTCGCGGCCGAGGAGGCCGGTCACGTCGGGGTACACGTAGAACGCGCCCTCGGGCACCGGCACCCGCATGCCCTCGATCTTCGACAACTCGGCGACGATCGTGCGGCGGCGGCGGTCGAAGGCGCGGCGCATCTGCTCCACCGGCTCCTGGGGGCCGGTGAGGGCGGCGATCGCGGCCCGCTGGGAGATGTTCGACACGTTCGAGGTGAGGTGCGACTGGAGGTTCGCGGCGCCCTTCATGACGTCGGCGGGGCCGACCATCCAGCCGAGGCGCCAGCCGGTCATGGCGTACGTCTTCGCGACGCCGTTCACGAGGATCGTCTGCTCGGCGAGCCCGGGCACGGCCTCCACGATCGACACGGCGCGCGGCGCGGGCGCGCCGACCTCGGTGTCGAGTCCGGCGTACGTGAGGTTCTGGTAGATCTCGTCGGCGACGACCCAGATGCCGTGCTCGAGCGCCCACTCGCCGATCGCCCGCACCTGCTCGGGGGCGTAGACCGCACCCGTCGGGTTCGACGGCGAGACGAACAGCAGCACCTTCGTGCGCTCGGTGCGCGCGGCCTCGAGCTGCTCGACCGTGACGAGGTAGCCCTGCTCGCTGCCCGCGAAGACGTCGACCTGGCGCCCGCCGGCGAGCTTGATCGCCTCGGGGTAGGTGGTCCAGTAGGGCGTCGGCACGAGCACCTCGTCGCCCTCGTCGAGGAGCACCTGGAACGCCTGGTAGACGGCCTGCTTGCCGCCGTTCGTGACGACGACCTGCGAGGCGGGCACGTCGAGCCCGGAGTCCCGCCGCGTCTTGGCGGCGATCGCCTCGCGGAGCTCGGGCAGCCCGGCGGCCGGCGTGTAGCGGTAGTTCTTGGGGTCGTGCGTGGCGGCGAGCGCCGCCTCGACGATGTGCTCGGGCGTCGCGAAGTCGGGTTCGCCGGCCGCGTAGGAGATGACCGGGCGCCCCTCGGCCTGGAGGGCCTTCGCCTTCGCGTCGACCTTCAGGGTCGCGGACTCGGCGATGGCGGCGATGCGGGCGGACAGGCGCGGCTTCTCGGTCACACCGCGAGTCTACCGAGCGGATGCTGCGGCCGAACCGTCGATCCGACCGGCATCCGCCGTGGAATCAGAGGTTCTGACCGATGTCCCAGAGCCGGTCCGGCCGACCGTCGATCGCCTCGGACACCGCGAGCGCCTGGTCGTCCGAGAGTGAGGCGACGTAGTCGACGACGCCGCGGCCCACGCCGAGCCGGGCGAGCTCGCCGACCTCGGGCACCGGCACGCCCTCCGGGCGGGTGCGCCGGAGCAGGGCGTAGCCGTCGGTCGCGATCTCGATGAGCTCGCGCAGCCGCTGCGGCACGCGGTGCCGGTCGTACTCGTCGGTCGCCCAGGCGGTGAGCCCCTTCACCGCGCGGGTCAGCACCCGGCTGAGCCCGCGCTGGTACATCGCGATGTCGGCCCGGTCGAGGATGAAGTGACGGTGCACGAACTTCAGGATCTCGACCTCGTGCCAGGCCGCCCGATCGAGCGTGACGAGGCCGGTGCGGGCGACGCCGGGCGGCGCGGGCACGACCGAGGTCTGCAGGTGCCCGATCCAGCCGTTCGTGAAGGCGGACAGCGCCCGCTCGGACGCGATCGAGCCGTCGAAGGGGGAGGCGAGCAGGCCGTCGACGAGGTCGTCGGCGACGGCGTCGACCGCGGCGGCGAAGGCGTCGTCGTCGGCGATCCAGCCGTCGGAGCGGCGGAGCTTGCGGCGGAGCGCCTCGAGGGCGGAGCCGGGCGGCGCGGTGCGGGCGGCGAGCTCCTCGTCGGCGAGCTCGCGCAGCTCGGTCGCGGCCTGCGTCCAGCCGCGGAACTCCCGGGCCACGGCGCCCTGGCTGAGCAGGCCGGCCCGGTAGAAGTCGTCGACGTCGTGGATGGAGTAGGCGATGTCGTCGGCGGTGTCCATGATCGAGCACTCGAGCGACTGCACCATGGGCGGCAGCCCGGTGCGCGCGGCGGCGAGGTCGGCGGCGTCGAGGTCGTACGCCGAGAACTTGCCGGCCTCGACGGCGCCGTCGACGAGCCGGAGCCCGCGGGGGAGGCCGCCGTCCGGGAACGGCACCGGCCGGGCGAATCGCGTCCACGGGTACTTCGCGACGGCGGCGCGCACCGCGGAGGTGAGGTTCAGCCCGTGCGGGGCGGCGGCGCTCACGTCGAGGGTCGCGAGGATGCGGTAGCTCTGCGCGTTGCCCTCGAAGCCGTCGGCGAGGCCGAGCGTCTCCCGGGCGAGCCGGTCGAGTACGCGTTCGCCGAGGTGGCCGAAGGGCGGGTGGCCGAGGTCGTGCGCGCTCGCGGCGGCCTGCACGACGACGGCGTCGCAGCCGTGCTCGCGGGCGAGCGCGTTGGCCGGCGAGGCGGGGTCGGCGAAGCCGACGGCGATCGCGCGGGCGACGGCGGTCACCTTGATCGAGTGCGTGAGCCGGTTGTGGATGAGGGGTCCCGCGCCGGGCTGCGCGATCACCTGGGTCACGGCGGAGAGGCGCGAGAAGTAGGGCGAGAAGCGGATCCGCTCGAGGTCGAGCCGGAACTGGGAGTGCTCGCCGGTGACCTCGACGCTCGAGCTCGGTTCAGGCGTGCGGCGGGCGGCGCGGTCCGGGGTCATGGTCCCAATGTAGGCGTCGGTTCGCGCCAGCCGCTCGTGTCGCATAGACTGGATGAGGTTGCTCGTTCCGGCAATGCTTCACTGCGCCCGAAATCCGTTTCGGACGCGGTCGGCTGCGGCGAGACTGGCAGCCTCCTCGGCCCCAGCAACGGGGGCCTAGGGCGGTGGCTCAATTGGTAGAGCAGCGGTCTCCAAAACCGCAGGTTGCAGGTTCGAGTCCTGTCCGCCCTGCGAGCCGGCAGTGAATGCCGGCCCACGAAAGGTGTACAGGTGGCCCGGAAGATCATCGACGAACCCAGCGAGGATGTCGTCGCCAACGCCAAGCGCGACCGCGCTGCGCGTCGGAATCCGTTCGCCCGGATCGCCCTGTTCATCCGTCAGGTCATCGCAGAACTGAAGAAGGTCGTCACCCCGACCCGCAAGGAGCTCGTCAATTTCACGATCGTCGTGCTCGTCTTCGTCATCATCATGATGGCGCTCGTCTGGGGCCTCGACCAGCTGTTCGGTCTGCTGGTGGTGTACGTCTTCGGGCAACCGGGAGTCTGATCGGGGCTTCGGGCCCGCGTCGACCGAGACTCGCCGAGTGGCGGTCGGGACTCACGAAGTAAGGATCAGAAGTGTCAAGGACTGAGCGCGACGACGTCGACTGGGCCACGGCTGCCGAGCAGTCGGCCGAGGACGACGAGGCGCAGACGGGCAACGTCAACCAGCACGAGGAGGACTCCTCCGAGGCGGCCGAGCACGTCGCCGTCCACGTGGTGGACGACGAGGGCAACGAGGTCGACCTCGACGCCGTCCTCGACTCCCTCGCCGAGGCGAGCGACCCCGAGGCCGACGCGGTCGTCGACGACGCCCTCGACATCGACTCCGCCGACGAGGCCGAGGCGGCCGCGGAGGCCGTCGAAGAAGAGGCCGAGACTGAGGCCGAAGACGAGTTCGACCCGTACGAGGAGTTCCGCGCCGAGCTGCGCTTCCTGCCGGGCAAGTGGTACGTCATCCACTCCTACGCGGGCTTCGAGCGCCGCGTGAAGGCGAACATCGAGCAGCGCCGCGAGTCGATGGCGATGGCCGACTACATCTACCAGGTCGAAGTGCCGATGGAAGACGTCGTCGAGATCAAGAACGGCCAGCGCAAGATGGTCACCCGCGTGCGCATCCCCGGCTACGTGCTCGTGCGCATGGAGCTCAACGAGGACTCGTGGTCGGTCATCCGCCACACCCCGGGCGTCACCGGCTTCGTGGGCAACGCCCACAACCCGACGCCGCTGCGCTTCGAAGAGGCCTTCGGCATGCTGAAGAGCCTCGTCGCCCCCGCCGACGTGCCCGCCGCGAAGGGCTCGAAGGCCGCCGCGGCCTCCGGCGCCGCGCGTCAGGTGCAGGCCGAGGTCGACTTCGAGGTCGGCGAGACCATCACCATCAAGGACGGCTCCTTCGCCGGCCTGCCCGGCACGATCAGCGAGATCAAGCCCGAGAGCGGCAAGCTCACGGTCCTCGTCTCGCTCTTCGAGCGCGAGACCCCGGTCGAGCTCAGCTTCGACCAGGTCACGAAGCTCTAGCAGGCTTCCCACCGCGCGTCCAGCCGACCCTCCGGTATACTCGGAGGGTTGTGCTGCGTTCGGGCCAGCCCGAACCACACGATCCACCGCCACCCGGAACCGCCGGAGTGACGGGAGAGTGCCCCGCCGGGGCGTTCGAACAGAAAGAGAGAAATCATGGCACCGAAGAAGAAGGTCACTGGTCTGATCAAGCTTCAGATCAACGCCGGCGCCGCCAACCCCGCCCCGCCGATCGGTCCGGCGCTGGGTCAGCACGGCGTGAACATCATGGAGTTCTGCAAGGCCTACAACGCGGCCACCGAGTCGCAGCGCGGCAACGTGATCCCCGTCGAGATCACCGTCTACGAGGACCGCAGCTTCACCTTCATCCTGAAGACCCCGCCCGCCGCGGAGCTCATCAAGAAGGCCGCCGGCGTCGCCAAGGGTTCCGGCGTCCCGCACACCACCAAGGTCGGCAAGATCAGCCCCGACCAGGTCCGTGCGATCGCCGAGCAGAAGATGTCCGACCTGAACGCGAACGACCTCGACGCCGCGTCGAAGATCATCGCCGGCACCGCCCGGTCGATGGGCATCACGGTCGAATAATCGCCTCGCGGGCTCATTCGCTGAGCCCGTCGGATGGATGCCTCGAGGCATCCGCCTTCAGAACTCTCATTCGTGGCAGCGCCCGCCAGGCGCGATGACCACATTCTCGCAAGGAGAAGCAACATGGCACAGAAGTCCAAGGCCTACCGGGCCGCGGCCGAGAAGATCGAGGCCGGCAAGTACTACACCCCGAGCGAGGCCGTCGCCCTCGCCAAGGAGACCGGCTCGGCGAAGTTCGACTCGACCGTCGAGGTCGCGCTGAAGCTCGGCGTCGACCCCCGCAAGGCCGACCAGATGGTGCGCGGCACCGTCATCCTCCCGCACGGCACCGGCAAGACCGCCCGCGTCATCGTGTTCGCGACCGGCCCCGCCGCCGAGGCTGCGATCGCGGCCGGCGCCGACGAGGTCGGCGGCGCCGAGCTCATCGAGAAGGTCGCCGCGGGCTACACCGCCTTCGACTCGGCCGTCTCGACGCCCGAGCTCATGGGCCAGGTCGGCCGTCTCGGCAAGGTGCTCGGTCCGCGCGGCCTCATGCCGAACCCGAAGACCGGCACCGTGACCCCGAACGTCGGCCAGGCCGTCTCCGACATCAAGGGCGGCAAGATCGAGTTCCGCGTCGACAAGCACGCCAACGTGCACTTCGTCGTCGGCAAGGCCTCCTTCTCGACCGAGCAGCTCGAGGAGAACGCCAAGGCTGCGCTCGAAGAGGTCCTGCGCCTCAAGCCGTCGAGCTCGAAGGGCCGCTACATCCAGAAGGGCGCCGTGTCGACCACCTTCGGTCCCGGCATCCCGCTGGACGTCAACGCCATCTGAGCCAGCTCAGACCAGAGAACGGCCCGCCGGTGATCCGGCGGGCCGTTCTGCGTGTTCTGCGCGCTGCGCCTCAGCGCAGGATCTGGAAGCGCCGGATGCGCTCGCCCGACGCAGCTGCCTCCTCGGCCGGCTCGGCGAGGGGCCGATCGGCGACCTCGAGGCCGGTCACCCGGGACCCGGGCGGACCGGCCTCGAGCCGGCGCAGCATCGTCTCGACCGCCGCCGGCTCGCCCTCGATCTCGGCCTCGACGCGCCCGTCGGGGAGGTTCCGCACCCAGCCGGCGATGCCGAGCCGCTCGGCGTGCTTGCGGGCGAGGTAGCGGTAGCCGACCCCCTGCACGTGGCCGGAGACGAGGACGTGGCGGCGGATCATCCCGCCACGCTACCGCCTGACGGGCGTCGCCCCGGTGCGGGTCCGGATCGCCTCGGCCACCGCGATGGCGTCGCCCTCGGGAGCGCTCGACTTCCGGTCCGGCCGGGCGATGAAGAGGTACGCGAGCCCGGTGACGAGGACGATGCCGAGGCCGATGAGCACGACCCAGTCGGCGAACACATCGCCCGATTCACCGGGGCGGGCGATCAGCACGATCGCGAAGATCCCGTAGGCGAGGGCGAGGATGTTCACGACGATGCCGGCGCCGCGGAGCGAGAACGGTCCGGCGGGCCGCCAGCCCTTCAGCCGCTGCCGGAGCGAGGCGAGCACGACCATCTGGAACGCGAGGTAGATGCCGAGCACCGCGAAGGAGGTGATCGGCACGAGCAGGTTGCCGTTCAGGAAGATCAGCACGCTGATGATCGCGGGCACCGTGCAGGCGACGATGAGGGCGTTCGTGGGCACCTTGTTGCGCGGCGAGACCTTGGCGAGCCAGGTGTGCCCGGGGATCATCCCGTCGCGGGCGAAGGAGAACAGCAGCCGGCTCGCCGCCGCCTGCAGGCTCAGCACGCAGGAGATGAACGCCGTGATCGCGACGAGGAGGAAGACCTTCGCGCCGACGGGGCCGAGCGTGTCGGCGAGGATGCCGGGGATGGGGTCCGCGTCCTCGCCGGAGACGATCGCCTCGAGGTTCGGCGCGGCGAGCACGTAGCCGCCGAAGGAGAACAGCGCGGAGACGCCGCCCACGAGGATCGTCATCATCATCGCCCGGGGGATGCGCTTCGCGGGGTTCGAAACCTCCTCGGCGACGTCGCCGCAGGCCTCGAAGCCGTAGAAGAGGAAGAGCCCGGCGAGCGCGGCGCCGAGGAAGGCGACCGCGTAGCTGCCGTCGCCCTCGACGCCCATCGTGTCGAAGAAGACGCCGAAGTCGTGCTTGCGCTGGAAGATCAGCAGGTAGAGGCCGAGGCCGATGACGCCGATGAGTTCGGCGGCGAGGCCGATCTGGGCGACCCGGGCGAGCGTCTTCGTGCCCGAGAAGTTGAACACGAAGGCGAGCAGCAGCAGGCCGAGCGTGATCGCGAGGTTCACCCCGGGGGTGAGCTCGAGGTCGAAGAGGCTCGCGACGAAGCCGGAGCCGAACTCGGCGACCGCGGTGATCGTCACGATCATCGCCCAGATGTAGACCCAGGCGGCCATCCACGCGTAGCGACGGCCCCAGAGCCGACGCGCCCAGGGGTAGATGCCGCCGTGGATCGGGTACTGCGAGACGATCTCGCCGAACACGAGCGAGACGAGCAGCTGCCCGCAGCCGACGATCACGATCCACCAGATCGACGGCGGGCCGCCGATCGTGAGCGCGACGGCGAACAGGGAGTAGACGCCGACGAGCGGCGAGAGGTACGTGAAGCCGAGGGCGAAGTTCGCCCACAGGCTCATCGAGCGGTTGAACGAGTCGTCATAGCCGAGCACCTGGAGGTGCTCGGCGTCGTCGAGGTGGGTGACCTCGGGTTCTGCAGGCATGGGGGTCCCTTCGATCGTCGTTGATCTCGCGTCACGAGGGCCGGTCGTGAGGGCCGGTCGCGCGGGTCGAGCGCCAGCATAGCCATACCTCCGACGGTAAAGCTATAGAACCGGATGATTCGAAGGGACCCCGCTCGATCAGCCCTGCGGCACGGCCGCCACGACATCGATCTCGACGAGGATGTTCGCGAGGCGCGAGCCGACCGTCGTGCGCACCGGGTAGGGCTCCTGGAAGAACTCCGCGTACGCCTCGTTGTACTCGGCGAAGTCGGCGAGGTCCTCGAGGTGCGCGGTCACCTTCACGACGTCGTCGAAGCCGAGGCCGTACTCGGCGAGCACGGCGCCGATGTTGCGCAGGACCTGACGGGTCTGCTCCTGCACGCCGCCCTCGACGACGAGGCCCGTCGCCGGGTCCTGGGGGCCGAAGCCGGCGGTGTAGAGGAAGCCGTTCGCGACGACGCCGTGGCTGTAGGGCCCGGCGGGCTTCGGCGCGTTCGAGAGGGTGACGGCGGTCTTCGGCATGGGGTGCTCCTGATTCGGTTGGGTGGTTGGGCGGATGGGGGCTCAGCCGAGCTCGGCGGCGATCGCCGCCGCCGTGGCCCGGAGGGCGGGAAGGTGCTGTTTCAGCGCGTCGAGGTCGGCGACCATGCGGATGGCGGTGACGGACACGGCGCCGACGACGCCAATGCTCGACACCACCGGCACGGCGAGGCAGTTGACGAAGGGCTCGAACTCGCGGTCGTCGGCGGCGTAGCCGGCGGCGGCCACCCGGTCGAGCTCGGCGTCGAAGCGGGCGCGGCTCGTGATCGTGCGCTCGGTGAACGGCGCCCAGTCGACGTCGGCGAGCACGGCGTCCCGCTCGGTCTCGGGCAGCTCGGCGAGGATGGCCTTGCCGACGCCCGAGCAGTAGGGGATCACGGCCTTGCCGATCCGGGAGTACATGCGCACGCCCGAGGCATCCTCGACCTTGTCGACGTAGACGATCGAGCCGTCGAGGAGCGCCGCGAGGTGCACCGTGTTGCCCGTGCGCCGGTGCAGTCGGCGCACGTGCTCGGCACCCGCCTCGCGCAGGTCGAGGGACTCCAGCGCCTCGCGGGAGAGCGCGGCGAGCCGCGGCCCGAGCGCGTAGCGCCCGGAGCTGCGGCGGCGCACCCAGCCGACCTGCTCGAGCGACTGCAGCTCGCGGAACATGGTCGAGCGGTGCAGCTCGAAGGCCTCGGCGAGCTCGGCGACGGTGCGCGGCGATGCGGCGACGGCGTCGATGATGCGGGCGGCCCGCTCCACGCTCTGCGACATCAGCGGCTCCTCTCTGCGGCGGCGGGCGAGCCGGCGCGGCGCAGGCCCTGGCCGGGCGTCGCGCCGCTGAGCCGGCCGCCCGCGAGCACCGGGACGCCCGCGACGAGCACGTCCTCGATCCCCTCGGCGAGCCTGAGCGGCGCGGCGTAGGTGGCGGTGTCGCGCACCGTGGCGGGGTCGAGCAGCACGAGATCGGCGATCGCACCGGCCTCGACGCGGCCGCGCCGGCCCAGGCCGAAGCGCTCCACCGCCCGCGTCGAGGCGAAGGCCGCGAGGTCGGACCAGTCGAGCACGCCGTGCTCGAGCACGAGCTCGCGGGGGTAGCGGGCGAAGCTGCCGCGCGCTCGCGGGTGCGGATGCCGGCCCACGAAGATGCCGTCGGAGCCGCCCATGGCCCGCGGGTGGGCGAGGATGCCGGCGAGCTCCGCCGCGGTCCGCTCGCGCTGCACGGCCATCACGACGTTGACCTCGAGCCGGCAGGCGGCGAGGGCGTCGAGGGCGAACTCGGCCGGCGTCCGCCCGGCGCGCGCGGATGCCTCGGCGAGCGTGAGCCCGTGCGCCCAGTCGAGTTCGGGTGCCGCGAGGTGGCCGAAGACCAGCATCTCGGGCCAGGCCGGGCCGAGGCTCGGGTAGTCGGCGATGCCGGGGAACCAGTCGCGCAGCAGCTCCGCGCGCACCCGCTCGTCGCGGAGCTCGGCCACGAGTTCGTCGGCGGGCCGCACGCCGAGCTCCGGCGGCAGCAGCGGCATCGCGAGCAGGGAGCAGCCGCGGCCGTAGGGGTACGCGTCGAAGCTCGCCTCGAGCCCGGCCTCGGCGAGCTCGGCCATGAGCCCGTGCACGATCGCCGGCTCGGCGTGGAAGTGCGAGACGTGCACCGGCGCCCCGGCGCGGCGGCCGATCTCGGCGAGTTCGGCGATCCCGGCCGCGGAGTTCGCCTCGTAGCCGCCGCGGAGGTGCGAGACGTAGACGCCGCCGCGCTCGCCGAGGGCCGCCGCGAGCCCGGCGAGCTCGTCGACGTCGGCGAAGATCCCGGGCACGTAATCGAGGCCGCTGGAGAGCCCGAGCGCGCCCTCGTCGAGGCCGGCGTCGACGAGCGCGCGCATCGCGGCGAGCGCCTCGGGGGTCGCCGGCGCGCTGGACCGGCCGAGCACCTCGTGGCGCACGGTGCCGGCCGGCACGAGCACGCCGACGTTGAGCGGGGTGCTGTCGTCGTAGCCCGCGAGGAGCCCCGCGACGCCGCCGCCCGCCTCGCCCGGGTGCCGACCGTTGATGGCGGCGAAGTACTCGCTGCCGTACCGCCCGTCGCCCGGCGCGAACCCGACGCCGTCCTGCCCGCCGATGACGCTCGTGACGCCCTGGCGGAGCAGGGCGAGCTGCACCTCGGGGTCGAAGACGCGGGCGTCGGCGTGCGAGTGGACGTCGACGAAGCCGGGGAGCACGAGCCGGCCCTCGCCCGCGATGGAGTGCTCGGCCGATCGCGCCCCGGATGCGTCGCGGTCGCTGCAGGGTCGGACCGCGGCGATGTGCTCGCCGTCGACGACGAGGTCGACGGGCTCGGCCGCGGGGTCGAGCCGGACGTCCTGCAGGACGGTGCGCGCTTGGGCGGCTCGGGGGTCGGTCATGCTCGCGCTCCGCTCAGAAGAAGGTCCGGACGAGCTCGACCACGCGGGTGCTGCCCGCGTGCTCGACGACGGGCAGCCAGCGGCGCTTGTCGAACGCCGTGCAGGGGTGCGAGAGGCCGAGCGCGACGACCTCGCCGACGCCCACGGGCAGCGCCTCGCCGCTGAGGAAGGCGTGCTGGTCGTTCACCGCCGTGATCTCGGCGCCGGGCAGCGGGCGGGTCGCTGCGTCGCCGAGCTCGGCGGAGACGGCGAGCGGGCGCGGCAGGCCCTCGTCGAAGGGGAAGTCGCGCCGGCCGCCGTCGAGCAGGGCGAGCCCGGGCTCGGGGTGCGAGACGACGCGAGCGTAGCCGCGCATCGCGGGCCGCAGCTCCGCGTCGAGCGGGGAGATGCCGTGGTAGAAGCCGTCGTCGTGCACGAGGGAGGCGCCCGAGCGGAGGACCCAGCGCCCGGGCCGGGCCGACGCCGTCGCCGCGGCGATCGCGGGGGCGAAGACCTCGGCGACGAGGTCGGGGTAGGCGCTGCCGCCCGCCGTGACGATGAGCGGTGCCGCATCGTCGACGAGTTCGGCGAGCCCGTCGCGCAGTTCGAGCATCGCCTCGAGGTAGCCGCGCACGGCGTCGAGCCCGGCAGCGCTGCGGTCGTGGGCGAGCGCGCCCTCGTAGCCGGCGACCCCGGCGAGGCGCAGCACGGGGGAGGCGGCCACGCGGCGCGCGAGCGCGAGGGCGTCGACGACGGATCGGGCGCCCGTGCGGCCCCCGGCGCCGCCGAGCTCGACGAGCACCTCGATCGGGCGGGGGAGCGGCGGCAGCGGGGCCAGCCCGCGTTCCATCGCCTCGACGGTCTCGATGGAGTCGACCCAGCAGTGGAAGCGGAAGCCGGGGTCGGCGAGCTCGCCCGCGAGCCAGGCGAGGGCCGCCGGGGCGACGAGCGCGTTCGCGAGCATGAGCCGGTCGGCGCCGAAGGCGCGCGCGGTGCGCAGTTGGCCGGGGGTCGCCAGGGTGAGCCCGCTCGCGCCGCGGTCGAGCTGCAGCGCCCAGAGCTGCGGGGCCATCGTGGTCTTGCCGTGCGGCATGAGCTCGAGCCCGGCCTCGCTCGCCCAGCGCTGCACGGTGGTGGCGTTGTGCTCGAGGGCCGCCCGATCGAGCACCGTGAGGGGGGTCCAGAACTCGTCGAGCGTCGGCTCGGTGGCGAGGAACGCCCGGGCGGTGAGCCCGACCGCGCGGGCCGGCAGCCCGGTGTCGGCGGGCGTCAGCAGCTCGTCGTGCAGTCGGTCGAGCGCGAGCGTCATGCGTCTCCTCGCAGTGCGGCGTGATCGGTCGTGCGGCGGTGTGCAAATACTGCAACGCGCTTGCGCGGCAACTGCACAGAAGTCAGCATAGGGGCCGTGCCGCCCTTCCCTGAAGTCCTGACCGTCGGCGAGACGATGGCGCTCGTCGTGCCCGCCCGCGCCGAGCCACTCGAGTCCGCCGTCGACTTCCGCGTCGAACCGGGCGGGGCGGAGTCCAACGTCGCGGCGCATCTCGCCGCGCTCGGGCGCCGCGCGGCCTGGGCCGGCGCGGTCGGCGACGACCCCCTCGGCCGCCGACTGCTCGCCCAGCTCGACGCGCTCGGCGTGGACACGAGCTGGGCCGGCCGCGACCCCGGGTCGCCGACGGGCGTCTACTTCAAGAACCCCGGCGACGGGGTGCACTACTACCGCGCCGGCTCCGCGGCGTCCAGGCTCGGCGCGGACACCGTGGCCGGGCTGCCCGTGGCCGGCGCGCGCCTCCTGCACCTGAGCGGCATCACCCCCGCCCTCTCGGCGAGCTGCGAGGAGCTCGTCGACGCGCTCTTCGACGCCGCGGCTGCGGCGGCGGTGCCGGTGAGCTTCGACGTGAACCACCGGCCGGCGCTGTGGCCGTCGCGGGCGGCCGCGGCCGAACGGCTGCTCGGACTCGCCCGCCGCGCCCGTGTCGTCTTCGTCGGCCTCGACGAGGCGGAGGGGCTCTGGGGCACGAGCACCGCCGAATCGGTGCGCGAGCTGCTGCCGGAGCCGGCGCAGCTGATCGTCAAGGACGGCGCGGTCGGCGCGACGGAGTTCTCCCACGGCGCGCCCGCCGCCCACGTGCCGGCGACGCCGACGACGGCCGTCGAGGTGGTGGGCGCGGGCGACGCGTTCGCCGCGGGCTGGATCGCCGCCTGGCTCGACGGCGCGGACGCCGAGGCGCGGCTCTCCGCCGGCCACGCGCGCGCCGTGCTGACCATCGCGGGCACGAGCGACGTGCCCCGCGAGGAAGGGAATGAGGGATGACCCGGATCGAGAACGCCGAGTTCGCCGAGCTGCTCGGAGGTGCGCCGGTCATGGCGATCTTCCGGGGGCTCGGCGCTCGACGCAGCCTGGAGCTCGCTGAGCGGGCCTGGGGCCTCGGGATCGACGCGGTCGAGCTGCCGATCCAGTCGGACGACGACGTGGAGGCGCTCAGCGTCGTCGCGGCGGCGGCCCGGGAGCGCGGCCGCGTGGTCGGCGCCGGCACCGTCGTGACGGTCGAGCAGGTCGGGGTCGCCGCCCGTGCGGGCGCCGCGTTCACCGTGAGCCCCGGCCTCGACGAGGCCGTGGTGCGGGCCTCGGCGGCGGCCGGGCTGCCGCCCCTGCCCGGCGTCGCGACGGCCACCGAGGTGCAGCGGGCCGCGGCGCTCGGGCTCAGCTGGCTCAAGGCTTTCCCCGCCGCCTCGCTCGGGCCGGGCTGGTTCCGGGCGATGCGCGGCCCGTTCCCCGAGGTGCGCTTCGTCGCGACGGGCGGCCTCGACGCCGGCAACGCCGGGGACTTCCTCGCCGCCGGGGTGCGCTCGGTGGCGGTCGGCTCGGCGCTCGAGGACGAGACGCAGCTGCCCCGGCTCGCCGAGCTGCTGCGGCGGGGCTGACAACGCCGGTCCGGGCTGGCAGGATGCCGCCATGGGAACCGTCACCGACTACCTCGACGAGCGCAGCGGATCCGAGCGGGCCGCGCTCGAACGGGTCATCCGCATCGCCCGCGAGCTCGTGCCCGACGCGAGCGAGGGGGAGAGCTACGGGATGCCCGCCCTGCTCCACCGCGGGAAGGGCTTCGTCTCGGCGATGCAGGCGAAGCAGCACCTCGGCTTCTACCCGTTCAGCGGCACGGTGCTCGCCGGCTTCGCCGACGAGCTCGAGGGCTTCAGCTGGTCGAAGGGCACCGTGCAGTTCAGCGCCGAGCACCAGCTGCCCGACGAGCTGCTGCGCCGCATCCTGCGGGCCCGCATCGCCGAAATCGACGCACGGCTCGACCGGAGCTGAGCCGGGTCCAGACGCGGAGACGACGGAAGCCGCAGGCGTTCGCCTGCGGCATCCGTGCGTCCGAGCGGCTGGATCAGCCGATGCGGATCATCTTCTTGTTGACGAACTCGTCGGCGCCGAAGCGGCCGAGCTCGCGGCCCGAGCCCGAGCGCTTGATGCCGCCGAAGGGCAGCTCGGCGCCGTCGGCGCCCACGACGTTCACGAAGACCATGCCGGCCTCGATCTTGTCGGCGACGCGGAGGGCCTGCTCGCGGTCGGTGGTGAAGACGTAGGAGCCGAGGCCGAACGGGGTGTCGTTCGCGAGCTCGACGGCGGCGTCCTCATCGGCGACCTTGAACACCTGCGCGACCGGGCCGAAGAACTCCTCGTGGAAGGCGTCGGAGCCGGGCTTCACGTCGGTGAGGATCGTGGCCGAGTAGTAGTTGTCGTTGCGGGTGCCGCCCGAGTGCAGGGTGGCGCCCTGGGCGACGGCGCGGTCGACCTGCTCCTGGAGCGTGTCGGCGGCCTTCGCGGAGGACAGCGGGCCGAGGGCGGTGCCGTCCTTGGCGGGATCGCCCTCCTCGACGGCGTTCATCGCGGCGGTGAACTTCTCGAGGAACGGCTCGTAGAGCTCGTCGGCAACGATGAAGCGCTTGGCCGCGTTGCAGGCCTGGCCGTTGTTGTCGACGCGGGCCATGACGGCCGCCTCGACGGTCGCGTCGAGGTCGTCGGTCGAGAGCAGGATGAAGGGGTCGGAGCCGCCGAGCTCGAGCACGACCTTCTTCAGGTAGCGGCCGGCGATCTCGGCGACCTTCGCGCCGGCGCGCTCCGAGCCGGTGAGCGAGACGCCCTGCACGCGCGGGTCGGCGATGACCTGCTCGATCTGCTCGTGCGAGGCGTAGATGTTGACGTAGGCGCCCTCGGGGAAGCCGGCGTCGAGGAAGATGCGCTCGATCGCGGCGGCCGACTCGGGGCACTGCTCGGCGTGCTTGAGCAGGATGGTGTTGCCGATGATGAGGTTCGGGCCGGCGAAGCGGGCGACCTGGTAGTACGGGAAGTTCCACGGCATGATGCCGAGCAGCGGCCCGAGCGAGGAGCGGCGGATGAGCGCCGAGCCCTCGCCCGCGAGCAGCTCGATCTCCTCATCGGCGAGGAGTGACTCCGCGTTGTCGGCGTAGTACTCGTAGATCGCGGCCGAGAACTCGACCTCGCCGACGGCCTGCTCGCGGGGCTTGCCCATCTCGCGGACGATGATGTCGGCGAGCTCGTCGATGCGCTCGGTGTGCAGCTCGGCGACGCGGCGGACGAGGGCGGCGCGCTCGGCGACGGTGGAGTTCTTCGACCAGCTGCGGTGCGCCTCGGTGGCCTTCGCGATCGCGGCCTGCAGCGCCTCGTCGGTGATCGTGTCGTAGCTCTTGACGACCTCGCCGGTGGCGGGGTTGGTCACGGCATAGGGCATGGGGTTCTCCTTCTCGGGTGCACGCACGCCAGAGTCCGTCTGCCGCGGTGCATACGCTCGTCCTTCAAAGATATAGCAGCGGATGATTGATCTGGGCAGGTCTCTGCGGATGCACAGCTGGAAGTGGCGCGATTCAGCCTGCATCAGCTTTGCATCACTCGTGATGCGGTACCCTGGTCGCATGCGTACCACCGTCGATCTCCCGCCGGCCGTGCACCACCGCGTGCGCGAGCTCGCCGCCTCACGGCACCAGTCGATGTCCCGGGTGATCGCCGACCTGACCATGACGGGGCTCGCCGGCCTGCAGGTCGAGGTCGAGTACAGCCGCGATCCGCAGTCCGGCCTGCCGGTGCTGAGCCTCGGCCGAGCCGTCGACGACGCCGAAGTGGCCGACGCGCTCGACGACGAATGACGACCCGCTTCCTGCTCGACGCGAACGTGCTCATCGCGCTCACCGTCGCCGAGCACGCGCACCACGAGCGCGCGAGCGCCTGGTTCGCCGGAGTCCAGCAGGCCGCGGTCTGCCCGATCGTCGAGGGCGCGCTGCTGCGGTTCCTCGTGCGGCTCGGGGTGCCGCCGAGCTCTGTCCGCGCCATGCTGCTGGCGCTGCACGAAGATCCCCGCATCGAGCTCTGGTCCGAGTCGCTGTCGTACACCGAGGTCGAGCTCGGGCACGTGATCGGGCATCGCCAGGTGACCGACGCCTATCTCGCGGCGCTCGCTCGGCACCACCGGGGGCGGCTGGCGACCCTCGACGAGGCGCTGCACGCGGCGCTGCCGGAGTCCACCCTGCTCGTGCCGCGCTGATCCGGCGGCGCCGAGCCACGCACGCTCAGGCCGGGGCGACGAGCACGCGGAACGGCGTCGAGGCGCAGTCGAGCGCGGCGGCGGAGGAGCTCGCGAGCTGCCCGACCTGGAGCGAGGGCTCGGTCGAGAGCACGACGCGACCGTCGGCGTTGACGAGGGCGAGCGGCGCGTCGACCGCGAGGAAGCCGGCGAGCAGCTCCCGCTCGAGCCGGCGCACGGCGACGTCGGCGCCGACGACCCCGACCATCCGCTCGCCGTCGGCGGCGTGCGCGGGCATCGTCAGCGTGAGGATGTAGTCGCAGGTGCAGAGGTGGTCGACGAAGGGCCCGGTGACGTGCGCGTGCCGCGTCGTCGCGGGGATGCGGTACCACTCGAGGGCGCGGAAGTCGCGGAGGTACTCCGTATACCCCCGGGTGGAGAGGTCGAGCCGGGTCGGGCCGTCGGTCGAGCCGAGCACGGGGTTGTCGTCGAGCGGGCCGAGCCACCAGGCGAAGTGCACGTCGCGGCCGTGCACGATCTCGCCGTCGGCGATGAAGCCGGCTCCGACGAGCAGGGCGTCGGGCTCGACGAGCCGGGGGATCACGAGCTCGGAGACGAGCTGGTCGAGGGCGAGCGGCTTCACGCCGGGCGCGATCGCCTGCTCGATGGGCGCGCGCCACGCGGCGAGCTGCTCGAACACGCCGGTGAACAGTCGGGACACGGCCGCGGCGGCCGCCTCGGCGCCGGCGGGCAGCGCGTGCTCAGTCATCGATGCCACCCCCTCGTTCGACCCGGGCCTTCGCGGCGAGCAGCCGTTCGGCGAGGCTCGCGACGAGCGCGCCGACCGCTGCGCGCGCCTCGGCGGGCCGGTGCGCGGCGACGGCTGCGACGATGCGACGGTCGATCTCGGCGGCGTTCGCGCGCTCGTCGGCCTCGTCGAGGCCGAGCAGGAGCAGCGGCCCGGCGTCGGCCTGCAGCCGGATCTGCTCGCGCACGAGGCGCGCCGACTGGCTGAGCACGGCGAGCTCGAGGAAGAAGCCGCCCTGGTTCGTGCGGGCGGATGCCGCGGTGCCGAAGTCGGCGGCGTCGAGCCACTCGGCGAGGCGGACGGCCTCCGCGTCGGCGGCGCGCTCGGCGGCGCGCTCGGCGATGCCCGCGAGGATCGCGCCGAAGTAGACGGCCATGTCGCTGAGCTCGACCTGCGCGAGGGCCCGCAGCCGGGCGGTGAGCAGCGCACGGTGCTCGGCGTCGTCGTGCACGACGAAGCTCCCGCCCTCGCGGCCGCGGCGGGTCTCGACGAGGCCGGCGTCGCGGAGGATGCCGAGGCCCTCGCGCACGGTGATGAGCGCGACGCCGAAGCGGCGGGCGAGTTCGGGCTCGCTCGGCAGCCGCTCCCCGGGGTGCAGCACCCCGAGCACGATGCCGTCGGTGAGCCGCTGCGCCACCTGCTCGGCGCGGCCGGCGTCCGACAGCTGCGCGAACACGGCCTCGCGCGCTCCCGGGCCCACCCTCGATCCCATAGCGCACAGCTTTTCACAGGAGTTAAAGATTCACTATAGGATGAATGAAGATCGACGGTGATGGAGGCGAGCGATGACGAGTGAGACCGAGCGGCCGGGCGTGCTCGCGGGGCTCCGCGTCGCCGACTTCTCCCGCGTGCTCGCCGGCCCCTACGCGACCATGACGCTCGCCGACTTCGGCGCCGACGTCATCAAGATCGAGTCGCCCGCCGGCGACGACACCCGGCACTGGAAGCCGCCCGTCGATGCCGCAGGCAACGCCACCTACTTCGGCAGCGTGAACCGCAACAAGCGCTCCGTCGCGCTCGACCTCACGAGCGAGCCCGGCCTCGCCGAGGCCAGGCGCCTCGCCGCGAGCGCCGACGTCGTGATCGAGAACTTCCGCCCCGGCGTGATGGCCCGCTTCGGTCTCGACTACGACGCGGTCCGGGCGCTGAACCCGCGCGCGGTCTACTGCTCCATCACGGGCTTCGGCACCGGCGAGGGCGCCGCGCTCGCCGGCTACGACCTCCTCGTGCAGGCCGTCGGCGGTCTGATGTCGATCACGGGGGAGCCCGAGGGCGAGCCCGCGAAGGCGGGCGTCGCGCTCGTCGACGTGCTCTGCGGCCAGAACGCGGTCGCCGGCATCCTGCTCGCCCTCCGCGAGCGCGAGCGCACCGGCCGCGGCCAGCTCGTCGAGGTGAACCTGCTGCAGAGCCTGCTCGCCGCACTCACCAACCAGGCCGCGTCGACGCTCGTGACGGGTCGCGCTCCGCGGCGCCTCGGCAACCAGCACCCCTCGATCGCGCCCTACGCCGTGTTCCCCGCCGCCGACCGCGACCTCGTCATCGCCGTCGGCAACGACAAGCAGTTCCGTGCGCTCACGGCCGAGCTCGGCATCCCGGCCCTCGCCGACGACGAGCGCTACGCGACGAACGAGGCGCGCGTCGCCCACCGCGAGCACCTGCGCGCCGAACTCGAGGCCGCCCTCGCCGCCGCGCCCGCGGCCGCGTGGGTCGCCCGCTTCGCCGCGCGCGGCGTTCCGGCCGGCCTCGTGAACGACGTCGCCGAGGCCATCGCCTTCGCCGAGTCCCTCGGGCTCGAGCCCGTCGCCGAGATCGCGCAGAGCCGCACCGTCGCGAACCCCATCGGGCTCTCCGAGTCCGCCCCCGCCTACCGCACCCCGCCGCCCGCACTCGACCAGCACGCGGGCGCCGACTGGAACGACGCCTCGACCGGCCAAGGAAAGGAATCCCGATGACCACCGCACCCCGCATCGACCAGGTCTTCGACTTCGACGAGCTGCTGAGCGAGGAGGAGCGCGGGTGGCAGCAGCGGGCCCGCGCATTCGCGCAGGACCGCATCCTGCCGATCATCGAGGACGACTTCGAGCAGAAGCACTTCCGCAAGGAGCTCATCCCCGAGCTCGGCGCGGCGGGCTTCCTCGGCATGCACCTGAGCGGCTACGGCTGCGCGGGCGCCGGCGCGGTGAGCTACGGCCTCGTCTGCCTCGAGCTCGAGGCCGCCGACTCGGGCTGGCGCACCTTCGTCTCCGTGCAGGGCTCGCTCGCGATGAGCGCCATCCACAAGTACGGCTCCGAGGAGCAGAAGCAGCAGTGGCTGCCCGGCATGGCGAAGGGCGAGCTCATCGGCTGCTTCGCGCTCACCGAGCCGCAGGGCGGCAGTGACCCCGCGGCGATGACGACCGTCGCCCGCCGCGACGGGGACGGCTGGGTGCTCGACGGCGCGAAGCGCTGGATCGGGCTCGCCTCGCTCGCCGACGTCGCCGTCGTCTGGGCGCGGGTGGAGGACGACTCGCTCCCCTCGACGGGCTCGGGAAACCAGGGCGGCAAGGCGGTGCGCGGCTTCCTCGTGCCGACGACGACCCCGGGCTTCACCGCGACCCCGATCGACGGCAAGCTCTCGATGCGGGCGAGCGTGCAGTGCGACATCGAGCTCGACGGCGTGCGGCTGCCCGCCGACGCGATCCTCCCGGGCGCCGAGGGACTGTCCGGCCCCTTCGGCTGCCTGAACGAGGCGCGCTACGGCATCGTGTGGGGCGCGATGGGCGCCGCCCGCTCCTGCCTCGAGGTCGCCCTCGACCGCTCGATCACCCGCGAGGTCTTCGGCAAGCCCATCGGCGCCAACCAGCTCACCCAGGCGAAGCTCGCCGACATGCTGCTCGAGGTGGAGAAGGGCATGCTGCTCGCCCTGCACCTCGGCCGTCGCAAGGAGGCCGGCCGGCTCACCCCGGCGCAGATCTCGGTCGGCAAGCTGAACAGCGTGCGCGAGGCGCTCGCCATCGCCCACGAGGCGCGCACCATCCTCGGCGGCGACGGCATCACCAACGCGTTCCCCGTCATGCGGCACGCGGCGAACCTCGAGTCGGTGCGCACCTACGAGGGCACCGACGAGATCCACCAGCTCATCCTCGGCCGGGCGCTCACCGGCCTGAACGCGTTCTGAGCGGAGGCGACGGGATGACGACAGTCGACTCGGCCGTCCGCGCCGCGGCGGCCAGCGGGCTCGAGCGCAGCGACCACGGCGAGCGGGCCGGCTGGCTCCGCGCGATCGCCGAGGCGCTCGAGGCGCACCGCGCCGAGCTCGTCGGGATCGCGAACCGGGAGACCCACCTCTCCGAGGCCCGCCTCGACGGCGAGGTCACCCGCACCGCGACGCAGCTGCGCTTCTTCGCCGGCGTCGTCGAGGAGGGCTCCTACCTCGAGGCCACCCTCGACCGGCCGGACGCCTCCCTGCTGCCGCCGCGGCCCGATCTGCGGCGCATGCTGCGGCCGCTCGGGGTCGTCGCCGTGTTCGCGGCGTCGAACTTCCCCTTCGCCTTCTCGGTGCTCGGCAACGACACCGCCTCGGCGCTCGCCGCCGGCGACCCCGTCGTCGTGAAGGCGCACCCGGGGCATCCCGAGCTCTCGCGCCGCACCGCGGCGATCGCGCGCGAGGCGCTCGCCGCAGCCGGCGGCCCGGCCGACGCGCTCGTGCTCGTCGAGGGGATGGATGCCGGCATCGAGCTCGTGCGCCATCCACTCGTCCGGGCCGTCGGCTTCACCGGCTCGACCCGCGGCGGGCGGGCCCTGTTCGACCTCGCCGCTTCCCGAGCGGAGCCGATCCCGTTCTACGGAGAGCTCGGCTCGATCAACCCGGTCGTCGTGACCCCGGCGGCCGCCGCCGAGGACGCGGCCGGGCTCGGCGCCGGCCTCGCGGGCTCGTTCACCCGCGACGGCGGCCAGTACTGCACGAAGCCGGGCCTCGTGTTCGTGCCCCGCGGCACCGGCTTCGAGGCCGCCCTCGCGACGGCCGCCGCCGAGGCCCCGGGCCAGCGCCTCCTCACCGAGGGCATGACGAGCGCGTTCGCCGAGGGGGCGAGCGGGATCGCCGCGCGCGACGACGTCGAGCTGCTCGTCGACGGCGGCGCCTCGCCGGAGCCCGGCGTGTCCCGGCCGACCGTCGTCGCCACCGACATCGCGGCGTTCCTCGCCGAGCCGGCCGCGTTCCAGGAGGAGCACTTCGGTCCGCTCACCCTGCTCGTGCGCTACGACGACGCCGCGCCCGGCGGCGAGCTCGACCGGGCGCTCGCCACGCTCGAGGGCAGCCTCACCGGCACCGTGCGGCACGCGGCATCCGACGACGACGAGCTCGTCGCGCGGGCGAGCGCCGCGCTCGCCCGCATCGCCGGCCGCGTGCTCTACAACGGCTGGCCGACGGGCGTCGCGATCGCCTGGGCGCAGCACCACGGCGGCGGATGGCCCGCCTCGACCGCGTCCGTGCACACCTCGGTCGGCGCGAGCGCGATCCGGCGCTTCCTCACGCCCGTCGCGTACCAGGACGCGCCGCAGCAGGTGCTGCCGGTCGAACTCCGCGACGGCAACCCGGCGGGCGTGCCACGCCGGGTGGACGGGGTGCTCGAGGTCTAGCCCGACCGCGACGGGAATGCAACGGGGCGTCACGCGGTTTTTGGAAGGCGGCGCCCTGTGCTGGACTACGGGGCGTCCCACCAGCGCCGCACACCCGCGGCCTTCCGAAACGGAGCACCACCGATGCCCAGTCCCCGCCGTCTCCGCGCCGCCATCGGCGCCGCCGCGTCCGTCGTCGCCGTGATCGCCCTCGCCGCCTGCTCGAGCGGCGGTGCCGGATCGGCGTCCCAGACCGGCTCCGCGGACGACGAGTACGGGCTGTTGAAGCCGGGCACGCTGACCGTCGCGACCGAGGGCACCTACCGGCCGTTCACGTTCCACGAGGAGGGCTCGGGCGAGCTCGTCGGCTACGACGTCGAGGTCGCAGAGGCGGTCGCCGAGGAGCTCGGCCTGAAGGTCGAGTTCCAGGAGACCCAGTGGGACGCGATCTTCGCGGGCCTCGAGGCGGGACGCTTCGACGTCATCGCGAACCAGGTCTCGATCAACCCGGAGCGCGAGGAGAAGTACCTGCTCTCGACCCCCTACACCGTCTCGCCGAGCGTCGTGGTCGTGAAGGACGGCGACACCTCGATCACGAGCTTCGCCGATCTGGCGGGCAAGACCACCGCCCAGTCGCTCACGAGCAACTTCTACACCCTCGCCCAGGAGGCGGGCGCGAACGTGCAGTCCGTCGAGGGCTGGGCGCAGGCCGTCGCGCTGCTCGAGCAGGGCCGCGTCGACGCGACCGTCAACGACGAGCTGACCTACCTCGACTACGTCAAGGAGCACCCCGACGCGAAGCTCGCGGTCGCGGCCGAGACCGACCCCGCCGAGAGCGCCTTCGCGTTCACGAAGCAGAAGACCGCGCTCGTGAAGGCCGTCGACGAGGCCCTCGCCAAGCTGCAGGCCGACGGCACGCTCGCGAAGATCGGCGAGAAGTACTTCGGCCAGGACGTCTCCCAGTAGTACCGTCCTGACTATGGCCGACGGCTGGCAGCTCTTCCTCGACTCCTTCTGGCCGATCGTCTGGGGCGCGGTGAGCGGGACCATCCCGCTCGCCCTCGCCTCCTTCGCGATCGGACTCGTGCTCGCCCTGGGCGTCGCGCTCATGCGGCTCTCGCGGAACCGGGTGGTCTCGGGCATCGCCCGGGTGTACATCTCGATCATCCGCGGCACGCCGCTGCTCGTGCAGCTCTTCGTGATCTTCTACGGTCTGCCGGCGATCGGGGTCGTCATCGACCCGTGGCCGAGCGCGATCGCGGCGTTCTCGCTGAACGTCGGCGGCTACGCGGCGGAGATCATCCGGGCGGCCATCCTCTCGGTGCCGAAGGGGCAGTGGGAGGCCGGCTACACGATCGGCATGTCGCACGCGAAGACCCTGCGGCGGATCATCCTGCCGCAGGCGGCCCGGGTCTCGGTCCCCCCGCTGTCGAACTCGTTCATCTCGCTCGTGAAGGACACCTCGCTCGCCTCGCTCATCCTCGTGACCGAGCTGTTCAAGGTGTCGCAGCAGATCGCGGCCTTCAGCCAGGAGTTCATGCTCCTCTACCTCGAGGCCGCACTCGTCTACTGGCTCATCTGCCTCGCGCTGTCGAGCGGGCAGAGCGCCCTGGAGCGGAGGCTCGATCGCTATGTCGCCCACTGACCCCGTGCCCGCTGAGCCGTCGCCCGCTGATCGCCCGCTGCTGACGGCGACGGGCCTCCGGAAGGCCTTCGGCGAGAACGCGGTGCTGCGCGGCATCGACTTCGAGGTGCGCCGCGGCGAGGTCGTCGTGCTGATCGGCCCGAGCGGCTCCGGCAAGACGACCGTGCTGCGCTCGCTGAACGGGCTCGAAACCCCCGACGCGGGCGTGCTCGACTTCGACGGCGGGCCCGTGATCGACTTCGCGGCGCAGGCGCTCCGCCCCGCGAAGGCGGCGAAGCAGCAGCGGCTCGCCCTGCGCGACCGTTCGGCGATGGTGTTCCAGCACCACAATCTGTTCCCGCACCTCACGGTGCTCGAGAACGTCATCGAGGGCCCGGTGCAGGTGCAGCGCGTGCCGAAGGCCCGGGCGGTCGCCGAGGCGACGGCGCTGCTCGAACGGGTCGGCCTCGCCGAGAAGCGCGACGCGTACCCCTTCGAGCTGTCCGGCGGGCAGCAGCAGCGGGTCGGCATCGTGCGGGCGCTCGCGCTGAAGCCCGATCTGCTGCTCTTCGACGAGCCGACGAGCGCCCTCGACCCCGAGCTCGTCGGCGAGGTGCTGCAGGTGATCGCCGAGCTCGCCCGCGAGGGCTGGACCATGGTCGTCGTCACCCACGAGCTCGCCTTCGCCAGACAGGCCGCCGACGAGGTGCTGTTCCTCGACGGCGGCGTCGTCGTCGAGCGCGGCGCGCCGCAGGAGCTCTTCACCGCGCCGCGCGAGGAGCGCACCCGCCGCTTCCTCGACCGCATCCTGCGCCCGCTCGACTGAGCGGCGCGGCCCCCGACGGTAGCGTTGAAGGATGACTCCGCGCACCGACGGCCTCGCGTCGCCGGCCCGGGCGCGGGCGTTCACCCGGGCGCGGCGGCTGGCCACCGGTCGGCAGCGACGCGCGCTCGGCTGGTTCCGGCTCGGCATCGCCGTGCTCGAGGTCGTCGCCCTCATCGGCAACTTCGTCTACGTGCTCGGCTTCCGCGCCTTCGCGACCGCGAACTTCTTCAGCTACTTCACCGTGCAGTCGGCGTTCGCGGCGGTCGCGACGCTCGTGCTCGCGGGCGGCTACGCCCTGCTCGCGCCGCGCGACCCCCGCTGGCTCGGCACGCTCCGCACGATCGTGACCGTGTACGTCGTGATCTCGGGCATCGTCTTCGCCCTCATCGTGGCGAACGCCTCGACCCGGGACTACCGCATCGAGGTGCCCTGGTCGGACACGCTGCTGCACTTCGTCGTGCCGGCGCTCGCGCTCGTCGCCTGGACGGTGGACGCCGCCCTCGCGGTGAACCCGCGCGTGCCGTGGTCGACGCTCGGCTGGGTGCTCGTCTACCCGGTGCTCTGGCTCGGCTACACCCTCGTGCGCGGCGCCGACGTCGGCTGGTACCCGTACTTCTTCCTCGACGAGACGCAGGTCGGCGGCCCGTGGGGCGTGGCGCTCTACTGCGCCGTCGTGCTCGTGATCTTCGTGAGCGTGACGGCCGGGCTCGTCGCGCTCAACCGCGGACTGTGGCGTACGGCGCGAGATCGACGAGCACGGCGTTCTGGAACGTCTGATCGTCGAGCCGGTCGAGCAGCCGTGCCTGCGACGCCGCGATGACGCCGACGAGCACCGGGTCTCCGCCGAGGTCGATCCAGCCGGCGACGTGCGAGGGGGTCTCGACGGTGAGCAGCTGCGGCATCCCCGCCTGCGCGTCGGCGGACGTCTCGCCCCCTGCGGGGGTGGGGTCGCGCCAGAACGCCTCCTCGAAGCGGAGCCAGACCAAGTCGAGGGCCCCCGTGCGGAGCACGTCGATCGCCTCCTGATGCGCGGCGGGCAGCGCCGGTTCGAAGGCGAAGGCGTCGGACTGCAGCACCCCGAGCGGCACGGCGACGATCGCGCGGTCGGCGGCGACGGACTCGCCGGAGTCGAGGCGCAGGCCGACTCGCCGATCGGTGATCGTCACCCGGGTGACCGCGCTGCCCGCGGCGACGTCGAGGCCGTCGGCGAGCCGGTCGGTGACGTCGGCGAGCCGACCGGTGACGAGGCGGCGGGAGGTCTCGGCGAGCCCCGCGAGGTCGGCCCGCCCCGACACGAGGGTGGTGCCGGCGCCGGTGAGCGGTTCGACCCCGGTGCGGATCGAGTGCTGCAGCCAGGCGAGGCCCTCCGGCGGCAACTCGTTCGCACCGCTCGCGCGGAGCGCGTCGGCGAGGGAGCGGTCGACGTCCTGCGCGAGGGCCCATTCGTGCGCACGGGCGAGGGCGTCGGGGCCGGTGTCCGGCACCTCGAGCACGGTGCCGTCGGCGGCGCGGGTCCGGGTGCTGCTCGAGAAGGGCTCCGTCGCGACGTCGCTGGCCGCCAGCAGGGCGGTGAGCTCCTCGTCGTCGTCCACGAAGAGCGGGCCGAGCTCGACGGGACGGCCGAACGCGGCATCCTCCACCGAGTCGATGCGCCCGCCGATGCGCGTGCGCGCCTCGACGACGATGACCTCGAAGCCCTCGTCCTGCAGCACCCGGGCCGCGGCGAGGCCCGCGAGACCGGCCCCGACGACGGCGACGCGCTCGCCGGGCTCCGCGCGTTCGACGAGCGAGCGGGCGGCGAGCCGACCCGAGGAGAGCGCGCCTTGCAGGGTACCGGGCGCGTCGACGGAGCAGGCCTCGCCGGCGAACCAGACCCGGTCGGCGACCGGTTCGGCGAGCGCCTCGCGCAGCTCGGGCGTCGTGCCGACGGCCTGGAAGCCGAAGGCGCCGCGGGCGAAGGGGTCGGCCGCCCAGGAGGAGCGGCGCATGGCGCTCGGCAGCGGGATGCCGGCTGGGGCGCTCGGCGTCGGGGTGGGGGACAGGCTCGGGCTCGGCGCGGGAGAGCCGCTCGGGGTCGGCTTCGGGCCCGCCGTGCAGCTCGCGAGCGCGAGCGAGGCGGCCCCCGCCAGCCCGGCGGCCAGGAGCGCCCGGCGGCTCATGCCGCCTCCGTCAGCCCGCTCCCGCATGCCTCTCAGGCTAGCCGGAAACGCGAGATCGCCCGCGTCCGTGCGGACGCGGGCGATCATCGTAGAGGCGAGCGCGCTCAGACGGTGTAGCCGTCGGCCACCGTCAGGGCCTCGTCGATCACGTCGAGTCCGCGCACGAGCTCGTCCTCGGTGATGACGAGCGGCGGGGCGACGTGCGTGCGGTTGAAGTGCACGAACGGCGAGACGCCGTTCTGCTTGCACGCCGCGGCGAACGCGGCCATCGGGGCCGCTGCGGCGCCCGAGGCGTTGAACGGCACGAGCGGCTCGCGGGTCTCGCGGTCCTTCACGAGCTCGATCGCCCAGAACAGGCCGAGGCCGCGCACGTCGCCGACCGAGGGGTGCTTGTCCTGCAGCTCGGCGAGCCGCGGGGCGACGACGCGCTCGCCCAGCTCGCGGACGCGCTCGAGGATGCCGTCGCGCTCGAACACCTCGAAGGTCGCGACGCCGGCCGCGCAGGCGAGCGGGTGGCCCGAGTAGGTGAGCCCGCCCGGGAAGGCGACCGTGTCGAAGTGCGCGGCGATCCGCTGCGAGATGACGACGCCGCCGAGCGGCACGTAGCCCGAGTTCACGCCCTTCGCGAAGGTGATCAGGTCGGGGGTCACACCGAAGTGGTTCACCGCGAACCACTCGCCGATGCGGCCGAAGCCGACCATGACCTCGTCGGCGATGTAGACGATGCCGTAGCGGTCGGCGAGCTCGCGGACGCCCTGCAGGTAGCCGGGCGGCGGCACCAGGACGCCGTTCGTGCCGACGACGGTCTCGATGATGATCGCGGCGATCGTCGAGGCGCCCTCGAGCACGATGACCTGCTCGAGGTGGGCGAGGGCGCGCGCCGTCTCCTCCTCGGGGCTCGTCGAGCCCCACGCGGAGCGGTACTCGTAGGGGCCGAAGAAGTGCGCCACGCTGCCGTCGCTCGGCTCGTTCGCCCAGCGCCGCGGGTCGCCAGTGAGCGAGATCGCGGTGGCGGTCGAGCCGTGGTAGCTGCGGTACATCGAGAGCACCTTGCGGCGGCCGGTGACCTGGCGGGCCATCCGCACCGCGTACTCGTTCGCGTCCGCGCCGCCGTTGGTGAAGAACACCTTGTCGAGGTCGCCGGGGGCGACCTCGGCGATGCGGCGGGCGAGCTCGCCGCGCACGTCGGAGGCCATCGACGGCTGGATCGTCGCGAGCCGGCCCGCCTGCTGCTGGATGGCGGCGACGAGGTCGGGGTGCTGGTGGCCGAGGTTCAGGTTCACCAGCTGGCTCGAGAAGTCGAGGTAGGCGTTGCCCTGGTAGTCCCAGAACGTCGAGCCCTCGCCCGTGGCGACGGGCAGCGGGTCGATGAGGGCCTGCGCGCTCCACGAGTGGAACACGTGCGCACGGTCGTCCGCGCGCACCTGCGCGTCGCCGGCGGCGTCGGGCAGGGCGTGCGTCGCGCCGTGGCGGTCGGTGTAGCTGGCGGTCTGGGTCAGCGTGTCGGTCATGATGCTCCTTGCCGGTTCAGCGAGGCGGGTCAGTGGTTCTGCGGGAAGCCGAGGTTGATGCCGCCGTGCTGGGCCGGGTCGAGCCAGCGGCTCGTGATCGCCTTCTCGCGGGTGAAGAAGTCGAAGCCGTGCGCGCCGTAGGCCTTGGCGTCGCCGAACAGCGACTGCTTCCAGCCGCCGAAGGAGTGGTAGGCGACCGGCACGGGGATCGGCACGTTGATGCCGATCATGCCGACCTGGACCTCGTTCTGGAAGCGGCGGGCCGCGCCGCCGTCGTTCGTGAAGATCGCGGTGCCGTTGCCGAACTGGCCGGAGTTGATGAGCTCGAGGCCCTCGTCGTAGCTCGCGACGCGGACGACCGAGAGCACCGGGCCGAAGATCTCCTCGGTGTAGGCGCGCGAGGTGGTCGGCACCTTGTCGAGCAGGGTCGGGCCGAAGAAGAAGCCGTCCTCGTGGCCGTCGACGGTGAAGCCGCGGCCGTCGACGACGATCTCGGCGCCGTCGGCCTCGGCGATGTCGACGTAGGAGGACACCTTGTCGCGGTGCACGGCGGTGATGAGCGGGCCCATGTCGGGCTCGACCCCGTCGGTGCCCGCGCCGTTGCCGATCTTCAGCTTCGCGATGCGCTCGGTGATCTTCGCGATCAGCTCGTCGGCGACGGGCTCGACGGCGAGCACGACCGAGATGGCCATGCAGCGCTCGCCCGCGGCGCCGTAGCCCGCGTTGATGGCCTGGTCGGCGACGAGGTCGAGGTCGGCGTCGGGCAGCACGAGCATGTGGTTCTTCGCGCCGCCGAGGGCCTGCACGCGCTTGCCGTGCTTGGAGGCGGTCTCGTAGATGTACTGCGCGATCGGAGTCGAGCCGACGAAGGAGATGGACTGCACGAGCGGCGAGGTGAGCAGGCCGTCGACGGCGAGCTTGTCGCCCTGCAGCACGGTGAAGACGCCGTCGGGCAGGCCGGCCTCCTTCCACAGCTCGGCGAGCCAGAGGGCGGCGCTCGGGTCCTTCTCGCTCGGCTTCAGCACGACCGAGTTGCCGGCGGCGATGGCGATGGGGAAGAACCACATCGGCACCATGGCCGGGAAGTTGAAGGGGCTGATGATGCCGACGACGCCGAGCGGCTGCTTGATCGAGTAGACGTCGATGCCGGTCGAGGCGCTCTCGGAGAAGGCGCCCTTGATGAGCGAGGGGAAGCCGGTCGCGAGCTCGACGACCTCCTGGCCGCGGAGGATCTCGCCCATCGCGTCGGAGAGCACCTTGCCGTGCTCGGCAGTGATGATCTCGGCGAGCTCGCCGCGGCGGGCGTTCAGCAGCTCGCGGAACGCGAAGAGCACCGTCTGGCGCTTGGCGATCGAGTAGCCGCTCCAGATCTCGAAGCCGGCCTGGGCCGAGGCGATGGCGGCGTCGATCTCGGCCTGGTCGGCGAGGGCGACCTCGGCCTGCACGGCGCCGGTGGCCGGGTTGAAGACCGGGGCGGTGCGGCCCGAGGTCGAGGCGCGGTGGCCGCCGTCGACCCAGTGGCCGATGACCGGCACCGAGGCCGTCGAGCTCGTGGCGGATGCGGTCTCGGTCGTGCTCATGGCGTCTCCTTCTCAGGGGTGGAACGGGCCGGCCGGACAGAATGCCCGGAGCTCGGCTAAGCTTGTGTTTCCCAGTGTTGCAGAGCCGAAGTGAGTGAAGCGGTGGCAGATCGTCGCGAAGATGAGTCGATCCGAACGGAACGTCCGAGCCCGGTCGCAGAGGGTGCCGGGCTGCCGACCGTGCGCGAGCTCCTCGCCCTCCCGGCGCTCGCCGACGGCGTGCCCGAGGTGCTCGTCGGCGGCGAGGCGCTCGACGCCCGGGTGCGCTGGGCGCACGTCTCGGACAGCGCCGGCGTCGCCCGTCTCCTCGACGGCGGCGAGCTGCTGCTCACGACCGGCTCCGGCTGGCCGACGGAGCCCGAGGAGCTGGACGCGTTCATCGGCGGCCTCGTCGACGCCGGGCTCGCCGGGCTCGTGCTCGAGCTCGGCGTGCACTACCGCTACGTGCCCGCCGTGGTCGCCGAGGCGGCCGAGCGTCGGGGCCTCGCGCTCGTCGCGCTGCACCGCGAGGTGAAGTTCGTCGCCCTCACCGAGGCCGTGCACGGCCGCATCATCTCGGCGCAGACCGCCGCGCTCGTCGCCCGCGACGAGGTGCGCGAGCGCTTCACCGGGCTCGCGCTGCGCGGCTCGCCGGCGGACTTCATCGTGCGTCAGCTCGCGGCGACGCTCGGCTCGGGGGTCGTGCTCGAGAACCTCGCGCACGAGGTGGTGAGCGCCGAGGTGCCGCCGAGCGAGGAGGAGCCGCTGCTGCGGCAGTGGGAGGCGCGCTCGCGGCGCGCGCACCGCGGCGACGTCGAGGGCTGGCTCATCGTGCCGGTCGAGGCGCGCGGGCTGCGCTGGGGGCACCTCGTGGCGCTCCCCGGGCCGGAGCATCCCGCCGGTCGATCCGCCGTGCTCGAACAGGGTGCGACGGCGCTCGCCTTCGGCCGGCTCGCCGACGCGGGCGGCGACGAATGGGCGCGCATCGGGCGCCAGCGACTCGTCGACGCCCTCCTCGAGGGGCGCTTCGCCGCGCTGCCGAACGCCGCGGCCAGGCTCGAGGCGGCGGGGCTGCCGATCGCTCACGGGGTGCAGTTCGGCGTGGTCGCCTCGGGCGCCGAGATCTCGGGCGAGCGGGCGGATGCCGCGGCGCGCGCGCTGGGCGGCCGGGCACTCGCCGGCGCGCTCGCCGAGGGGCAGGCGCCAGCCTCCGTGCTGCTCGTCTCGCTGCCGGAGGCGACGCGCTTCGCGGTCGACGAGACCGGGGTGCTCGCCTTCGCCCGCTCACTCGTCGAGGAGCCCGCCGCTCGCGAGCGGCTCGTGCTCTCGGTGGGTCAGGCGGCGCACGGCCTCGCCGAGCTGCTCGCCTCGGTGCAGCAGGCGCGGGACCTCGCGCGGGTGCCGGTGGCGCGGGGCACGCGCGGGCCCGTCGTCCGGCGCGCCGACGACCGCCCGCTCGTGCGGCTCGTGACCTCGCTGCGCGACGACCACCGCCTGCAGGAGCACGGCGAGCGGATGCTCGCGCCGCTCATCGAGCACGACCTCGCCCGCGGCGGCGACCTGCTCGACGTGCTCGCCGCGATGCTCGCGCATCCGGGCAACCGCACGGCCGCGGCGTCGGCCTCGCATCTGTCGCGCTCGGTGTTCTACCAGCGCATCGCGCTCATCGCGGAGCTGCTCGACGCCGATCTCGACGACGGCGAGACGCTCACGGCGCTGCATCTCGCGCTGCTCGTGCGGCGGAGCGGGAGTCGCTGAGCCGGCGGCGAGGCATCCGGTTACTTGCTATTGACAAGTTGACTTGCAAAGAGCAAGCTAAAGGCGTCCACGCACCATCTCGACGACGAAACCGGAGCACGCCATGACCGCCACCAGCATCTTCGTGAACCTCCCCACGACCGACCTCGAGCGCTCGAAGGCGTTCTACGAGGCGCTCGGCTTCAGCATCAACCCGCTCTTCACCGACGAGAACGCGGCCTGCGTCGTGCTCGGCGAGAACGTGTACTTCATGGTGCTCACCCGCGACTACCTCGCGACCTTCACCGACAAGCAGATCATCGACCCGAAGACGCACGCGCAGGCGCTCATCGCGCTCAGCCGAGAGTCCCGCGACGACGTCGACCAGGTGCTCGCGAGGGGGCTCGCCGCGGGCGGTACCGAGCCGCGCGAGGCGCAGGACTACGGCTTCATGTACTCGCGCGACCTCGAGGACCCGGACGGCAACGTGCTCGAGTTCCTCTTCATGGAGCAGGCTGCCGCCGAGCAGGGCCCCGACGCGTACCTCGCCGGCCAGGCCTGACGAGGCGCCCGTGGGCACCCGCGCCGCGCGCGGCTTCGGCCAGTACAGCGGCGTCGCGCGCGCCGTCGAACGGGTCGGCGAACGATGGGCGCTGCTCATCGTCCGCGACCTGCTCGGCGGTGCGCGCCGGTACAGCGACCTCAAGGCGTCCCTGCCCAGGATCCCGACGAACATCCTGAGCGATCGCCTGAAGGAGCTGCAGGAGGCGGGCCTCGTGCGCCGCGTGCCGAGCGTGCGCGGCGGCTACGAGCTGACGCCGCTCGGTCGCGGCCTCGAACCCGTGGTCCTCGCGCTCGAGCGCTGGGGCTGGTCGGTGCTCGGCGATCCCGGCGAGGGCGAGACGATGAGCGCCGACGCGCTCGGCTTCGCGCTCGCCGCGGCGTTCCGGCCGGATGCCGCGGCGGCGCTCCCGCCGACCGAGTACGTGCTGACGCTCTCCGGGGCGGAGCCGCCCGTGGCGGTCTCGGCGATCGTGGTCGGCGGCACGCTCGACGTCGTCCCCGTCGGCTCCGGTGCGCTGCCCCAACCGCGGCGGCGCTCCGCGCTCGAGCCGGTGCCGGAGGCGGTGCTCGAGCTCGAGCTGGCGCCGGCGGCGCTGCGCGCCCTGCTCGCCGACAGCGCGATGGGCCGGCCCGGGTCGGCGGCGTTCGCGGGGGATGCCGAGCTGCTCGAGCGCTTCACCCGCACCTTCCGCATCGAACCCGTCGGACCGCCGCCCGGCGCGGCGGGCTCGACGGGCGTCGCGGTCGCGTAGGCGTTACCGGAGCGATATCTCCGCGACGCCCGGCGGAGGGCATCGTGCGGATACGCTGAGCCGACCACTGCAGGTGAACGGCTTGGGGGAGATGATGGCGGGATCGAGCGCGGGCGGGCGCGTCAGGATCGCGGGGGCGGTCGCGGCGGTCGCCGCGCTGCTGCTGGCGGGCTGCGCGAGCGGGCCGGAGCCGACGCCGACCCCGCCGGCGAGCGAGACGTCGACGCCCACCCCGACGCCGACCCTGACACCCACCCCGACGCCGGTGGCCGCGCCGGACCCGGCCGACCCGTCGAGCTGGCTGATCAGCGCCGACGGTATCGGGCCGATCGAGCGCGGAGCGGCATACCCCGACGCGATCGACTCGCTGACGGAGCTGTACTCGGTCGAGCCGTCCGGGCTGTGCCCGGAGCTCGTGTACCTGCGACGAGATGGCGCCGCCGACGTGCTCGTCATCCGCTCGGAGGACGGGTCCTTGGTGCACCGGGTTTGGGTTTTCGGCTCCGTCCGCGACCCGGAGGGGCTGCGCGACGGCGGCGCGACCGAAGCCGGGATTCGATTGGGCGCGACCGTCGCGGAACTCCAGGCCGCCTACCCGGATCTCGAGCTGGTCATCGAGCGGCCGAGTTCGACGGTGTTCTCCGTCGGCGACGACGAGGCGGGATGGATCATCTTCACTGCGGTCGAGGGTGTCGTGGGCGGCATCGCCGCCGCCGACACGAAGTTCACCCCGCAGGAGCTGTGCGCGTGAGCGTGCGAGGCGGTGCCGCCATGCTCGGGGGTCTCGCGATCGCGGCGCTGCTGCTCGCCGGCTGCGCGAGCGGGCCGGAGCCGACGCCGAGCCCGACGGCGAGCGAGACGCCGACGCCCACCGCGACGCCGACGCCCACCGCGACGCCCACCGTGGCGGCACCCGATCCCGCCGACGTCAGCACTTGGGTGATCAGCGCGTTCGGCGTCGGTCCCGTCGCGCGCGGCGCGGTCTACCCCGACGTGGCGACCCCGCTCACGACGTTCGCGCTCGAGCCCGTCGACGCGGCATGCCCGCGCCTGCACACGATGTCGCGCGAGGGCACGGCGACCGTGCTGCTGATCACGTCCGAGGCCGGCGATCAGGTCGATGAGGTGTGGCTCTCCGGCGCCCCGGGCGCCGAGGCCCCGCGCACCGCCGAGGGCATCGGGCTCGGCTCGACGCTCGCCGAGCTCACCGCTGCGTACCCGACGCTGCAGCAGACCACGCAGGTCAGTCTCGACGGCTACGGTTACGCGGTCGGCGACGACGACGCCGGGTGGCTCGATTTCATCGTCTATCAGGGCGCTGTCACGTACATCGGCTCCTCCGCCGAGCCCCGCGCGCCGAAGGAGTTCTGCGGCTAACGCTCGGCGAACGCCCGGCGCACCTCCTCGTGCGGGAGGGCGTAGCTCGCGTGCCCGTCGCGGCCCTCGAGGTCGCGGGCGGCGACGAGGGCGTTCGCGACGGCCTCCTCGACGGCCTCGACCGTCGCGCGGTACAGCGGATCGATCGCGCCCCAGGGCACGAAGTCGAGCCGCTCGAGCCCCTGGTTCGCCCCGCGACCGAGTTGGGAGGTGAGGGCGCCGGGGTTCGCGGTCGAGAACGCGAGGAAGATGTCGCCCGAGAAGTGGCTGCCCGCCGTGCCGGTGCGGGCGAGGCCGAGCGGCACTCGTCGGGCGAGGGCCTCGCACTGGCCAGGGAGGAGCGGGGCATCCGTCGCGACGATGACGATCACGCTGCCGGCGCCCGCGGCGGCCTTCGTGCGCTCGCCGTCGCGCACGAACCAGTCGTCGTCCTCGATCGGCTTCGGCGCGGCGGACTCGCGGCCGAGCGGCCGGCCGGCGAGCCGGAACTCGTCGCGATCGCCGAAATTGGCCTGCAGCAGGACGCCGACGGTGTACTCGCCGCCGGCCGTCGCGACCATCCGCGACGCGCTGCCGGTGCCGCCCTTGAAGGCGTAGCAGTTCATGCCGGTGCCGCCGCCGACGTTGCCCTCGGCGATCGGGCCGCCGGCGGCGGCGTCGAGGGCGGCCCGCGCGTGCTCGGGCCGCACGTGCCCGCCGTTGATCTCGTTCAGGTAGCCGTCCCAGGTCTCGCCGACGACCGGCAGCATCCACTGCGCTGACACCTCGGGATGCGTCTCGTGCACCCACTCGTCGACGCCCTGGTGCACGGCGCCGACGGCGTGCGAGTTCGTGATCGCGATCGGCAGCGCGAGCATGCCGGCCTCGTCGATCCAGCTGCGCCCGGTCAGCTCCCCGTTCCCGTTCAGCGAGAAGGTGCCGGCGGCGCAGGGGACGCCGACGCCGTCGCGGCCGCGGGGGAGGATCGCCGTCACCCCGGTGCGCGCGGTGCCCGCCGCGTCGGGTCCGCTCACGAGCGTCGTGTAGCCGACCTGCACCCCGGGGACGTCGGTGATCGCGTTCACAGGTCCCGGGGTGCCGTCGAAGGGCACGCCGAGGTCTCTGGCCCGCGGGGACTCGACGGGGGACTGGCTGGTGGTCGTCATCGACGCTCCTCGTTCTCGACGTTCTCGAACACCCGTTCAACTTTCGGGTGACGATCACGCTAGCACTCTTGACAGCGCCCGGGTGCCTCGATTGAATGAGCGTTCAGATTCTGCTGCACCCGATGCGGCTGCCCCCACGCCGAGGAGACGATGATGTCTGAACACCCGATCAACACCGCCGAGCGCGCCCCGTCCACCCGAAGAGGCTCCCTCGCCGCCGGCCGGCTGGGCGTCGGCGACGTCGTCTTCTTCGTCGTCTCGGCCGCGGCACCGCTCACCGTGGTCGCGAGCGCCGCGCCGACCTCCATGCGCATGGGCGGCATCGGGGCGGCCGGCGCGATGCTCGTCTGCGCCGTCGTGCTGATCCTCTTCGCCCTGGGCTTCACCGCGATGTCGACGCATGTGCGCAACACCGGCGCCTTCTACGCGTACGTCTCGCGCGGCCTCGGCAAGCCGGCGGGCCTCGGGGTGTCGTTCGTGACGATCTTCGCCTACGCGATCCTGACGGTCTGCTTCTACGGCTTCATCGGCTTCTTCGGCGAGCTCACGTTCGGCGGCCTCTTCGGCATCCAACTGCCCTGGGTGGTCTGGTCCCTGATCGCCGCCGCGGTGGTCGCCCTGCTCGGCTACCGCAAGATCGACGTCGGCGCGAAGGTGCTCGGCGTGCTGCTCACCGCGGAGGTCGCCATCCTGCTCGTGCTGTCCGTCGCCGTGCTGGTGCAGGGCGGTCCCGAGCCGTGGAGCGCCGCCCCCTTCGACCCGAAGGAGATCTTCTTCGCCGCCGGCGCCGGCAGCCTCTTCGTCGTCGGCTTCGGCGCCTACCTCGGCTTCGAGGGCACCGCGATCTACGCCGAAGAGGCCCGCAACCCGCGGCGCACCGTGCCGATCGCCACGTACCTCGCGATCGGCTTCCTCGGCGTCTTCTACGCCTTCACCTTCTGGATGCTCACGGTCGCGTTCGGCGCCGACGGCGTGATCGAGATTGCCCGAGGCGACGCCTTCGAGACGATGGTGTTCGCGGCGGGCGCCGAGTACCTCGGGGACTGGGCCGCGATCGTCATGCAGGTGCTCATCGTGACGAGCTTCTTCGCCTGCCTGCTCGCCTTCCACAACGCGTCGAGCCGCTACCTCTACTCGCTCGGCCGCGAGCGGCTGCTGCCGGCCGCGCTCGGCCGCACGCACCCGAAGACGAAGGCGCCGTACGTGGCGAGCGCCGTGATGAGCGTGATCGCCGTCGTCGCCATCCTCGTCGCGTTCCTGCTGGGGGCCGACCCCTTCCTGCAGTTCGCGATCTGGACGTACGCCACCGGCGTCGCCGGCCTCGTCTTCGCACAGGCGGTCGCCGCGGTCGCCGTCGTCGGCTTCTTCGCCCGGAACCGCCGCGGGCACAGCGTCTGGCGGGTGCTCGTCGCCCCCGCGATCGGCGCGGCCGGCCTGATCACGGGGTTCCTGCTCATCGCGTTCAACTTCGAGATCGTGACGACGATGACCGGCCCGATCAACTGGGTGCTGCTCGCGCCCACCCCGCTGCTGTTCATCGTCGGTATCGTGATCGCCATGATCATCCGCCGACGCGACCCCGGCCGCTACGCCGCCCTCGCCGAGAACCTCGACGACGAACGGGCCGAAGCGTGACGCGATCCGCGAAGCACGCGCAGCGCCGCGACGATCTCGTCGCGGCGCTGCGCCGCGTCGCGCGGGAGCGGGGGATGGCCCAGGCCAATGTGCGCGCCGTCGCCGCCGAGGCCGAGGTGAGCGCCGGCAGCGTGCTCTACTACTTCGACAGCTTCGAGCAGCTGCAGTTCGCCGCGGTCGAGGGCGTGCTCGAGGAGTTCTACGAGCGCCGGCGCGCGATCGCCGAGCGGGAGCCGGATGCCGCGGCGCGACTCCGCGCGCTCATCGAAGCCGGCGTGCCAGACGTGATCAGCGACGAGCTCCGACTCGTCTACGAGAGCATCGGACTGCTGCGCGAGAAGCCGCAGTACAAGCCGCTGCACCGCTCGATCGTGGAGCGGCAGGTGATGCTGTACCGCTCGACGATCGAGGTCGGTACGGCGCTCGGCGCATTCCGGCCGCGCCAGGAGCAGGCGACCATCGCGCGCAACCTCGTCGCGCTCGAGGACGCGTACGACCTCTACCCGCTGATCGGCGTCGAGCTCGACCGGGCGGCCTGCCGCCGCGCCGTCGTCGAGTACGCCGAGCTCGCACTGGACTGCGGGCTCGGCTGACGTGCGCGGTGCGCGCTGTGCGCGCCGTGCGTGCCGTTCAGCGCAGGAAGCGCAGGTAGTCCACCGCGGGGTCGACCGCCGCGCCCACGGTGAGCACGGCCTCGGCGACCTCCTCGCCGGCGCCGAGCTCGAGGGCGACCGAGCCGTCGGCCCGCACCGCACGCGAACCGCCGACGAAACGCAGGCCCTCGGCCTCGCCCACAGCATTGACGTAGACGTGCGGCAGCCGGTTGTCGAGCGCCCGGGCCCGGGAGGCGAGCTCGTGGTCGGGCAGGTAGGGGGCCATGTTCGCGGCGACCGAGACGAGCAGTTCGGCTCCGGCCAGGGCGAGCCGGCGCGCCGGCTCCGGGAACTCGACGTCGAAGCAGATCAGCGCGCCGATCGCGGTGCCCGCCGCCGTGCCGAGCACATCGTCGGCGCCGGGGGCGAAGGCCTCCGCCTCGGCGCCGAACAGGAGGCGCTTGCGGTACACGGCGGCGAGCCGGCCCTCGGCGTCGATGATCGCGAGCGAGTTGTGCACGGCGCCGTCGGGCCGCGAGGCATCCGGCTCGCCGCGCTCGGCGAAACCGAAGGCGACGGCCGTGCCCGAGTCGGCGCAGGCCGTCGCGAGCTCGGCGAGCAGCGGGTCGTCGCGCGTCAGGGCGAGCTCGCCGACGCGCTCGCCGGTGTAGCCGCAGAGGAACAGCTCGGGGAAGACGGCGAGCTCGGCATCCGGATGGCCCGCCAGCACCTCATGGATGGTCGCCGCGTTCGCGCGGAGATCGCGCGGCGCGGCCGCGAGCTGCGCGAGGACCACCCGGAGCTCGCGCTCCCGGGCGGTCCCCGCGTGCCGGCTCATCTCGTGCCCGCTACTTCGCGACGAAGGACAGGCGGCGGTTCGCGAACTCGCCGATGCCGATGGGACCCATCTCGCGGCCGAAGCCGGAGCGCTTCACGCCGCCGAAGGGCAGTTCCGCCGCCTCCGCGGCGATCGTGTTGACGTGGGTCATGCCGACCTCGAGCCGCGAGGCGACGCGCGCCGCGCGCGCCTCGTCGGTCGAGAACACCGAGCCGCCGAGGCCGAGGTCGCAGTCGTTCGCGAGCTCGAGGGCTTCTTCGTCGCTGTGCACCCGGTAGACGGTCGCGACCGGCCCGAAGATCTCCTCGCGGTACGACGCGGAGTCGCGCGGCACGCCCGTGAGCACGGCCGGCGAGTAGTACGCGCCGGGACCGTCGGAGAGCACGCCGCCCGCCTCGAGCGTTGCACCCGCGGCGACCGCGCGCTGCACCTGCTCGTGCACCGTCTCGGCGGCCACGCGGGTCGACAGCGGGGCGTACTCGCCCTCGCCGAGGGCGAGCTGGTCGCCGGGGACGAGGCCGTCGGCCAGCTTCTTCAGCTCGGCGACGAACTCGTCGTAGATGTCGTCCATGACGATCATCCGCTTGTTCGAGTTGCAGACCTGGCCGCCGTTGTAGACGCGGAAGTCCCACGCTGCCTTCGCGACGCTCGCGACGTCGTCGGCGTCGAGCACGACCATCGGGTCGATGCCGCCGAGCTCGAGCACGCACTTCTTCAGGTGCCGGCCCGCCTGCTCGCCGATGATCGCGCCAGCCCGCTCGGAGCCGGTGAGCGAGACGCCCTGCACCCGGTCGTCCGCGATCATCGTGGCGATCTGCTCGTGCGAGGCGAACACGTTCTGGTAACCGCCGACGGGCATGCCCGCCTCCTCCATGATCTCCTGGATCGTGAGGGCCGAGCGGGCGCAGATGTCGGCGTGCTTCAGGATGATCGTGTTGCCGAGCACGAGGTTCGGGGCCGCGAAGCGGGCCACCTGGTAGTAGGGGAAGTTCCACGGCATGACGCCGAGCAGCGTGCCGATGGGCAGCTGCTCGATGATCGCCTTGCCGGGGATGGTCGAGGGGATCTCGTAGTCGGTGATGAGGCTCGGTCCGTGCACCGCGTAGTACTCGATGATCGCCGTCGCGAACTCGACCTCGTCGATCGACTCGGCGAGGGACTTGCCCATCTCGACCGCGATGAGGCGGGCGAGCTCCTCCTTGCGCTCCTCGAACAGCTCGGCGACGCGTTTCACGACGGCGGCGCGCTCCTGCACGCTGCGCTCGCGCCATTCGCGGTAGGCGCCGTCGGCCGCCGCGAGCGTCTGCTCGATCTCGGCGTCGGTCGCGACCTCGAAGGTCTCGACGATCTCGCCCGTCGCTGGGTTCTGCACCCGGTACTTCGCCATTTCGGCTCTCTCCTTCGTCTTCGTGGGTCTGCGGCACGGGCGTCGGCCCGCGCGGGAGCGCTCAGCGCTCGATGAACACCTTGCGCAGCGGTTCGCGCACGGTCCAGATGGTCTGCATGCCGGCCTCGAGGCGCACCACCGAGCCGGGTGCGAGCACGATCGCCTCGCAGGCGGGCTCGACGAACTCGACGGTCGCGTCGCCCGCGAGGACGACGAACACCTCGTCGACCTCGGTGTCGCGCATCGTGCCGCGGCCCATCTCCCAGATACCGATCTCGCCGGCCGCCGAGACGTCGAGCGGCAGGTACGCAGTGGTCGGCTCGCCGGCGACGGACTGCTCGGCGGGCACCGGCTCGTGCTCGAGTGCGACGGCCGGGCCGTCGACGAGCGCGCCGGGGACGAGGCGCTCGGCGCCCTGCTGCTCGGTGCTCACGAGTCGAACCCGAGTCCGAGGGCGTCGAGCGTCTTCAGCAGCACGTTGCGCTTGCCGCGGTTGTGGTCGGCGCGGTCGAGCGACCAACGGGTCGCGTTGATGCCGATCGCGGCGGCCGGCTCGGGCGGGAACGGCAGCGGGCGCTTGCGCACCATCTCGAGCTGCGTGCGCTCGTTGTCGCGGCGCTCGAGCAGGTCGAGCATGACCTCGGCGGCGAAGCGGGTCGAGCCGACGCCGAGGCCGGTGAAGCCCGCCGCGTACGCGACGCGGTGCTCGCGTGCCGTGCCGAAGAAGGCCGTGAACTGGGTCGAGGTGTCGATCGCGCCGGCCCACTGGTGGCTGAACCGCAGGCCCTCGAGCTGCGGGAAGGTCGTGAAGAAGTGGCTCGCGAGCTTCTGCCACGACTCGGGGCGGTTCTCGTACTGCTCGCGCACCTTGCGGCCGTAGTGGTACACGGCGTCGTAGCCGCCGAAGAGGATGCGGTTGTCCTTCGAGAGCCGGTAGTAGTGGAACTGGTTCGCCATATCGCCGATGCCCTGGCGGTCCTTCCAGCCGATCGAGTCGAGCTGTTCGGCCGAGAGCGGCTCGGTCATGAGCACATAGTCGTAGACCGGCACGGTCATCAGGCGGTTGCGCTTCAGGAGCGAGGGGAACACGTTCGTCGCGAGCACCGCGTGCTTCGCGTCGATGCGTCCGCCGTCGGTGACGACACTCACGGCACCCGTCGAACCGGGGGTGTCGAGGCGGCGCACCGGCGACTGCTCGAAGATCTCGACGCCGCGCTCCTCGGCGACGCGGGCGAGCTCGGCCGCGAGACGGGCCGGGTGCACCATCGCGTTGGTGCGCTTCTCCCACACCGCGCCGAGGTAGGTCGGGGAGTGGACGGATGCCTGGGCCGCGGCCTCGTCGAGGAAGACGACCTCGTCGGCCTCGCCCGCTGCGGCGGCCTCGTCGGCCCACTCGCGCAGCCACTCGAGCTGGTGTTCCTCGATCGCGGGGGCCAGCTGGCCGGTGCGCTCGAACTCGAAGTCCATGCCGTAGCGCTGCTCGCTCGCCTCGATGGCGTCGAGGTTCTCGAGCCCGAGGCGGTCGAGCAGCGGCATCTCCTTCGGCCAGCGGGAGAGCCCGTTCTCGCGGCCGTGCGTGAGGCTCGCCTCGCAGAAGCCGCCGTTGCGGCCGGAGGCCGCCCAGCCGATGCGCTTCGCCTCGACGAGGACGACGTGCGACTCGGGCGCGCGCTCCTTCGCGAGCAGGGCCGTCCAGAGGCCGGTGTAGCCGCCGCCGACGATCACGAGGTCGGCGACGACGGTGCCGCTGAGCTTGGGCCGGGACGGCTTCAGCGCCGCCGGCAGGTCGTCCCGCCAGAAGACCGAGTGGCGGGTGTCGGCGAGCGCATGCTCGATGACGGATGAAGAGGGTCGACGTCGTTCGAAGACGGTGGTGCCCACGGGGATCACTCCGATGCGTGTTTGGTTCCCACCATCCTGACGCGGCGGCGGCCGGGCCGCCAGCCCGCCGCTGTCGCGGAATCGCGGCGGCTCCGGACAGATTGACGGGCTGCGCCCGCCCGTCGCGCGGTCAGGCCGTGGGGGCGTGCTGCTCGAGGAACTCGTACACCTCGGTCTGGTCGACGCCCGGGAAGGTGCCGGTCGGGAGGGCGGCGAGCAGGCTCGTCGGCGTGCGCGCGGCCGGCCACGAGGCATCCGCCCACTTGTCGGCGAGTCCCTCCGGCGCCTGGCAGCAGCTCGGGTCGGGGCAGCGGGACACGGCGCGGTGCGGCGTCTCCCGGCCGCGGAACCACTTCACGTGCTCGAAGGGCACGCCGACCGAGACCGAGTACTCGCCCTCCTTCGCCTTCTCGATGCGGGAGGTGCACCAGAAGGTGCCGGACGGAGTGTCCGTGTACTGGTACCAGGGGCTGAAGCGGTCCTCGACGTCGAAGACCGTGCGGGCCGTCCAGTTGCGGCAGACGGTGGTGCCCTCGACGGCGCCGAGCGCATCGGAGGGGAAGCGGACGCGGTCGTTCTCGTACGCCTTGATAATGGTGCCGGACTCGTGCACCTTCATGAAGTGCACCGGGATCTCGAGGCGGGCGGTCGCCAGGTTCGTGAAGCGGTGGCCGGCCGTCTCGTAGGAGACCGCGAAGTGGTCGCGCAGCTCCTCCATTGAGATGCGGCGCAGGTTCTTCGCCTCCGCGAGGAAGCGGACGGCGGCCTGCTCCGGCAGGAGGATCGCCGCGGTCAGGTAGTTCGTCTCGACCCGCTGGCGCAGGAACTCGCCGTAGTCGCGCGGCTCCTCGTGGTGCAGCAGGTGGCTCGCGAGCGCCTGCAGGATCGGCGAGCGGGAGTCCCGGGAGGGGGACTGCTGGGTCGGCAGGTAGATGCGCCCGTGCCGCTTGTCGGTGACGGAGCGGGTCGAGTGCGGCAGGTCGCCGACGTAGTGCAGGGAGTAGCCGAGGTGCGAGGCCATGTCGGCGACGAGCTGGTGCGAGACCGGACCGCCGGTGTGGCCGACCGCTTCGAGGAGTTCGGCGGCGACGCGCTCGAGCTCGGGATAGAAGTTGTCGCGGGCGCGCATCTCGGCGCGGAGTTCGGCGTTCGCGCGGCGGGCCTCCTCCGGCGTCGCCGCTCGCTCGCGGTGCAGACGGTCGATCTCGTTGTGCAGCGCCAGGATCGTCTGCAGGGTTTGGTCGCTCATCGTCTTCGCGACGCGGAACGGGTCGAGCCCGAGCGCCGAGAAGACCGGACCGCGCTGCGCGCGCTCGACGGCGATCTCGAGGGCGGCGCGCTCGCTCGGTGCGTCGGCGCGGAGCAGCTCGTCGACCGAGGTGCCGAGCGCGAGGGCGATCGTGCGGAGCATCGAGAGGCGCGGTTCGCGCTTGCCGTTCTCGATCGCGGAGACCTGGCTGGGCGCCCGGTCGATCGCGCGGGCCAGCTCGCCGAGGGTCAGGCCGCGGGCGGTGCGGTGCTCGCGGATGCGGCGGCCGAGCGTGAGCGCGTCGACCTCGCCGGAGGTGGCGGCTTCGGCGGCGGCGGCAGCGGTGCCCGGCTCGGACCGGGATCGATCGACGGCGATCATGTCAACGATGGTCACACGCGATGGCGGATGCCGCAAACGGAACTTCTGCGAAAGTTCTGGTCTAGTCGGGTGTTGATGCGGATTCGCTGGGCTGATTCGGGCGGATTCGCGAGGAACCGGGTGAAGAAGCGCCGAACTACCGAATCGCCGGAGCTTGGGCGGGTGCGGCGTGCTGCTGGTCCGGGATCGCGGCGGATCAGCGCCGGGTCAGGATCTCCTCGGCGCTCGCGAGCTCGGCGTAGCTGTCGCCGAGCGCGGCCATGAACGCGGCATGCACCTGGGCGGCCGGCACGGTCACGCCGTCGAAGCTGAGATCGGGTGCCGCGCAGGCGTCGTGCACGACGGTGACCTGGAAGCCCAGGTCGGCCGCGGCCCGGACGGTGGCGTCGACGCACATGCTCGACATCATGCCCATGACCACGAGCTGCGGTGCGGCCTCGGCGATGGTCGGGGTGTGGTGCTCGCGGAGCACGACCTCGAGCCCGGTGCCGATGAAGGCGTTCGGCAGCGCCTTGGTGAGCACGGTCTCGCCCTCGAGCGGTGCGACGCTCGGGTGGATCTCGACGCCCGGGGTGCCCGGCTGGAAGAACGCCGCGTCCGGAGCGTCCCAGACGTGCTGGATGTGCACGACCGGCTCGCCGCGCTCGCGCCATGCCGCGAGCACCTCGCTCGCCCGATCGGCAGCCGCCTCGGGGCCGACCAGCGGGTGCCGGCCTCCGGCGAAGTAGTCCTGCTGGATGTCGATGATGAGCAGCGTTCGGGTCATGCGCTCACGCTAGCGGGAGGTGGCGGGCTCGCGGGAGCCCTCCGGGAACTTCCTCGGGATGCGCCGCGGGGCGTGCCCGGCGGCGTGTTTCGGGTAGTGCTCCGGCGGCTCGCCAACCGTTCAGCGATCACCCGTTCGTTGGCGCGATTGCCTGGACGGGGCACCTGCTGCGGATCGAGATGCGCCGGCGGGGTGAACCAGCTGTGATCGTCGCGCACGTGGATGCGCCAACCGTCCCGGTGGACCCGATGGTGGTGGTGGCTGCAGAGCATGATGCCGTTGCCGGTATCGGTGCGGCCGTCGTCGCGCCGCCACCACGCGATATGGTGCGCCTCGGCGTAGCCCGGCGGTCTGAGGCATCCGGGCCAGGCGCAGCCGCCGTCCCGGTCGACGAGCACGAGCTTCTGCTCGGTGCTGAACAGTCGGGCCGCACGGCCCAGGTCGAGCCGAGCGCGGCCGTCGCCGAGCAGGAGCGGGCTGATGCCCGCGCTCAGTGCGAGGGCGCGGGCGGTCGCGATCGAGACGGGCTGCTCGATGCCGTCGATCGTCGCGTGCCCCTCGCCGCTGGTCAGCGCCTCGGCGTCGACTCTGGCGACGACGGTGACGCGACGAAGCGCGGTCGGACCGTCGCCGCAGCCCAGGGCGTGCCGGGCGAGGTCGGCGAGCGCGTCGGCGTTGAGCTGCGCGATCGAGCGGTCTTCGCGGAACAACGGATCGAGAGAGACGGGGCTGACGGGGTCGTCGTTGCTGCGGTTCCCGCCTCCGCGCGCGGCGCTTGCCAGTGCGCCGCTGTCGAGTGCGCCACCGCCGCTCCCTGCGTGGTCGGTGCGGTTGCTGCCTCGCCCGGCGCGCAGCGCGGCGCCGACGAGCGCGTCGACCGCGGCCTTGATCGCGGCTCCGCTCTCGGGATCGAACGCGCCGCGCACGAGCACCATGCCGAAGCGGTCTTCACGGATCGAGAGCGATCGTCGAGCGCGGAGCTCGTCTTCGCGCGGTTGCACTCCGTCGGGGTCGAGGTGAGCTTCGAGTCGCTTGATGAGGCCGTGCACGCCGTCGACGCCGACGACGGGCGCGCGTTCGACGAGCAGGGCTTCGGCTGATGCGAGCGCCTCGGGTTCGCAGCGGAGGGCGATGCGATCGAGGAAGCGAACGATGACGCCGGCCGCATCCACGCAGAGTTCGCCCCGGTGCATCGCCGCAGCGACGAGCGGGCGTTTCGCCGGGAGCTGGTCGTCGAAGAAGCTACGCCTGGCGGAGATCGCCCGTCCGACTTCGATGAGGCGAATCGCGTCGATGCCTCGCCCGCCGCTGACTGCAGCGAGGAGCCTGGCCGCGTTGGGGAAGCCGTGCTCGCGGGCGAGATCGGCATCGACCTCTCCGCACGAGCGGTCGGCGAGTTCGGCCGCGCACCGCGCCTGCAGGGCCTCGAGGGCGCGTGCCGCTCTGGCGAGTGCTTCGACCGTGCGCACCAGCCCCGCTCCGCTCATCGCGTGCACCTCGGCGTCGACGCCGCTCGCCGCCCCGGCCAACGCGCCCGCCCAGGTCGCGACGGCGTCGGCAGCGGCTTCGGCGAAGGGGGTGACGGCGGTCGTGGAGTGCATACCCCTATTCTGCCCGGGGTGCGCCATACATTCGAAGAAATGTTCGGGCTGTGGAAAACTCCGTACGCCTTGCTGGGCTCGGATACGCTCGGGGCTGCCCACGAATACGGCACTCCGAGAGATTCTCCCGCGCCGAATGGTCGGGGTCGACACCCGGAGGGAAAAGAGATGAGATTCGAATACAGCTACGAACCACGGCACGCGGGGTTACTCGTGCTCGGTGTCCGCCGCGCGGTCGCGAGCCGCGAGCACCTCAGGGACATGCGCCTCTGCCCACTCACGCATCGCCCGAATCGGGTCGAGCAGGGAGATGCCGAGCTCCGTGAGCGAGTATTCGACGCGCGGCGGAGAATCGCGGAACGCTCGACGCACGATCAAGCCGTCGGCCTCGAGCGCGCGCAGCGTCTCGGTGAGCACCTTCGGGGTGACACGGCCGACGCGCTCGCGGAGCTCGCCGAAGCGCAAGGTGCCGCCCCGTTCAAGTGCGAGCAGCACGAACATGGTCCAGCGTTCGCCGATCCGCTCGAACACTACGCGGCTCGGGCACTCCGGCGCGAGCACGTCGCGCGCCTCCTCGAAGGCGGAGGCGGAGGCGGAGGCCGCAGCGGCAGAGGCGGTGGCGGTGGCAGTGGCAGTGGCAGTGGCAGCGGCGGCGGAGCCGGTGGCAGCGGCGGCGGCAGTACTGTGTGCGTTGGGTTGAGGCATCGGCGGCCTCCCGTCCGGCGTCGTGGTTTCCTCGAGGGAAGTTCCGTTGAAGTAACCGGCGGTGCATCCATAGCGTTGCCGACATGAGAATCCTACTGACCGGGGCAACCGGGACCATCGGCTCGGCGGTGCTCGACGAGCTCGTCGAGGCTGGACACGAGGTGCGAGCGGTCGTCCGGAGCGAGCAGTCGGCGCGGGCGGTCGCAGCACGAGGTGCCTCCGCGCGGCTCGGCGAGGTGACGGACGCCAGCTGGTTCGGCGCCGAGCTCGCCGAGGCCGAAGCCGCTATCCACACCGCCGCGCCGGCGAGCGGGGCGCCCGAGTTCGACGCAGCCGTCCTCGACGCCGTCGGGAACGCGTTCGCGACGACTGGGCGCCGGTTCGTGCACACGAGCGGGATCTGGGAGTACGGTTCGGGCGCGAGCCTCCAGGACGACGGTCCGCTCGACCCGCCGGAGATCGTGGCGTGGCGCGTGCCCCTCGAGGAGCGGCTCCTCGCAGGGCCCGTTTCCGCGACGATCATCGCACCGGGCGTCGTCTACGGCTCCGGAGGGATTCCCGAGCTCCTGACGACGCCGGGCCCGGATGGACGGGTCCGACTCGTGGGCGACGGCCGACAGCACTGGAGCCTCGTGCACCGGGACGACCTGGCGCGGCTCTACCGCATCGCCGTCGAGCATCCGCAGGAGCAGGGAAGGCTCATCGCGGTCGATGGCCGACCGCAGAGCGTACGTGCGATCGGTGAAGCGACCGTCGCCTCGGGGCGGGCCAGCGCCGTGGTCGAGGAATCGGTCGACGAGTCGCGGGCGCGGCTCGGCACGCCCTTCGCCGACGCCCTGTTGCTCGACCAGCGCGCGCTCGGCGAGAAGGCGCGCGCGCTCGGCTGGCGGCCCGCTCACCTGAGCCTGCTCGAGGAGGTGTTCGGCGACGGAGCTCGGTGACGACGACGCGCGACGGCGACGGATTTCGGTGACGACGGAGCTCGGCCACCAAGGAGCTCAGGACGACGGAGCTCACTAGGGACCCGAGCACGGCGACGACGGAGCACGACCGCGACGAAGCGCAGTGGAGGCCGGGCGCCCGGCATCCCGCCGGTATCGTCGACGGATGGACCTCCTCGACGTCTGGCCTGTCTTCCGCCTTCGGCTGCGCACGCCGCGGCTGGAGCTGCGCCCGGTGCGGGACGCCGATCTCCCGGGGCTCGCCCAGGCAGCACTCGACGGCGTCCACGACGCTGAGCGCACGCCGTTCGGCTTCCCGTGGACGGACGCGCCGCGCGAGGAGCTCCTGCCGAATCTCGCGCGGTTCGTCTGGCGCGAGCGCGCGGGCGTCGTCCCCGAGGAGTGGAACCTCCTCTTCGCGGTGCTCGAGGATGGCCGCCCGATCGGCGTCCAGGATCTGCGGGCGACGAACTTCGCCGCGCTCCGCACGGTGTCGAGCGGGTCGTGGCTGACACGTTCCCGCCAAGGCCTCGGCCTCGGCACCGAGATGCGCGCCGCCCTGCTCCTGTTCGCGTTCGACCACCTCGGCGCGACCGTCGCGGAGTCGGAGGCGTACGACTGGAACTCGCCATCGCTGGCCGTCTCGACGAAGCTCGGCTACCGGGAGAACGGTGTCACGCGGCGCTCGCCGAAGGCGGGCGTCGTCGAGGACGAGGTGCGGCTGCGGCTCGAGGCATCCGCGTTCCGGCGACCCGCATGGGAGCTCGAGGTGGACGGGGTCGATGAAGCGCGCCCGTTCCTGCTCGGCGAGTGATCGCCGACTCGATGCTGCCGGCAACTGATTGCGATTGCGAGCGACGGACCGCGGCGGCCCGGGCCTGATCGCGACCCGTGGCCGAGCCGCACGAACCGTGCACCAGCGTGCCAGCGATTCGGTCGGATCCGGGACGGGGACCCCTCCCCATTTTGGGGGAGGCCGCTCTGCTGCTTGGATGGTCGGCGGGGGCCCGGGATCGACCCGGGAACCGGAGGGAACCAGAACCATCATGACCGCAACCCGTAAGATCGCCGCCGTCTCGTTCGCCGCGATGGCCCTGCTGCTCGCCGGCTGCGCCTCGGGCGGCAACGCCGAGGGCACCGCCGCGAAGTCGGAGAAGCAGGCGGAGGCGCCCGCGGCGTCCGAGCAGACCAAGCAGGAGGCCTGCACCGACGTGCAGACCGCGCTCCAGGAGCTCTCCAGCCTGAGCTCGGTCGACTCCAGCGACCCCGCTGCGGCCCTCGCCGCGCTCAAGGAGGCCTCGGGCACCGTCTCGGAGACCGCCGCCAAGGTCGGCAACCCCGAGGTCAAGGCCGCCGCCGACCAGGCCGCCGTCGCGCTCGACGAGTACGTCGTCTACCTCGACGGCATGGTCGCCGACCCGGCCAACGCCGACATCTCGGCCATGAGCGAGCACATCACCTCGCTGCAGGAGTCGGTCACCGAGCTCGGCACCGTCTGCGCCAGCTGACCCGGCCACGCGCCAGCTGACCCGGCCACGCGCCAGCTGACCCGGCCACGCGCCAGCTGACCCGGCCACGGCCCCGCGCCGCAGCGGACCCTGCGACGGGGTGACCGCCCGAGCGGAACCACGACGGCCCGCACCCGAGAGGGTGCGGGCCGTTTCGCGTTTCGGTTCGGTAGAGGCGCGCCCGAGGCCTCAGGCGTCCCCGGCCGCGTGCACCCGCTCGCCCTCGACGAAGGTCTGCAGCACTCGCGTCGCCCCGATCTCTTCGGCCGGCCCGGCGAAGGGATCCCGGTCGAGCAGGGCGAAGTCGGCGAGCTTGCCGACCGCGATCGTGCCGGTCTCGTCCAGGTGGTTCACGTACGCCGAGCCCGCCGTGTACGCGGTGAGCGAGGTCGCGAGGTCGATCGCCTGCTCGGGCAGGAACGGCGGGTACTCGCCCTCCTTCTCGCCGGGCGCCGAGACGCGGTTCACCGCGACGTGGATGGCCGCGAGCGGGTTCGGCGTCGACACCGACCAGTCGCTGCCCGCCGCGAGCACCGCGCCCGAGCGCAGCAGATCTCCGAAGGGGTACTGCCAGGCGTCGCGGGGCGAGCCGAGGAACGGCAGCGTCAGCTCCACCATCTGCGGCTCGAGCGCCGCCCACAGCGACTGCATGTTCGCCGCCACGCCGAGCTCGCGGAAGCGCGGCACGTCGTCCGGGTGCACCACCTGCAGGTGCGCGATGTGGTGCCGGTGGTCGTTCCGGCCGTTGCGGGCGATCGCGTGCTCGACGGCGTCGAGGCATTCGCGCACCGCCCGGTCGCCGATCGCGTGGAAGTGCAGCTGGAAGCCGAGCTCGTCGAGCAGAGGCGCCGCCTGGTTCAGGAGCTCCGGCGGCACGAAGGAGATGCCCGAGTTGTCGGTCGGGTGCCCGTGGCCGTCGCAGTACGGCTCGAGCATCGAGGCCGTGAAGTTCTCGGCGACGCCGTCCTGCATGATCTTCACGCTCGTCGCGGCGAAGCGGCCGCCGCGGTACTCCTCGCGCTTCGCCAGGAGCCCGTCGATCTGCTCGAGCCCCTTCGCGCGGTCCCACCAGAGCGCGCCGACGACGCGCCCGGTGAGCCGGCCGGATGCCGCGGCCGAGAGGTACGCGCGGCCGGGATCGTCGCCGACGCCGTAGTCGCCGACGATCGCGTCCTGCCAGGCGGTCACGCCGAAGGAGTGCAGGTACCGCTGCCCCTCGAGCACCGCCGCTTCGAGCTCCTCGGGCGTCGTGGCGGGCAGGTGCCGGCGCACGAGGTCCATGGCGCCCTCGTGCAGCGTGCCGCTCGGTGCGCCGTCGGCGTCGCGCTCGATGCGGCCGTCGGCGGGATCGGGCGTGTGCCGGTCGATTCCGGCCAGTCGCAGCGCGGCGCTGTTCACCCAGGCGCCGTGCCCGTCGCGGTTCGGCAGGAACGCCGGCCGGTCGGGCAGCACCCGGTCGAGCGCCGCAGCCGTGGGCGTGCCGCCGGGGAACGCGGACATGCCCCAGCCGCCGCCGAGGATCCACGGGGCATCCGGGTGCGCCGCCGCGTACGCCGCGATGGTGTCGAGGTAGGCGCCCTCCGTCTCGCCGTCGCGGAGGTCGCAGCGCAGCATGTCGAGCCCGCCCCAGACGGGGTGCACGTGCGCGTCCTGGAAGCCGGGCACGAGCAGTCGGCCGCGCAGATCGACGTGCTCGGTGCCCGGGCCGATGAGCTCCCGCACGTCGTCGTCCGCACCCACGGCGACGATGCGGCCGCCCGAGACGGCCACGGCCGAGGCGCGCGAGCGCACCGCGTCGGCGGTGAAGACGGGGCCGCCGGTGAAGACGAGGTCGGCGTGAGGCATCCGTGAGTCCTTTCAGTGGGGCGCGACGGGCGCGCACGAGGCGAGCAGCGCGAGCGGTGCGAAGGCGCGCGAGCAGCAGGGGAGCCGATGAGCGCGGCGGCTCAGCCGCCGCCCATGGTGCGCGCGATGTCGGCGGCGGAGTCGCCCGCGCGCCGCAGCACGTACGCGACGAGGCCGAGGGCGATGAGGGTCAGCACGAGCATGATCGTCGACACCGCGGCGATCTCCGGTCGCAGGCCGCTGCGCAGCGCGCTCAGCACGTACACGGGCCACGGCGTCGTGCCCGACACCTGCACGAACGCGGCGATGACGGTGTTGTCGAGGCTCAGCGTGAACGACAGCAGGAAGCCGGCGAGGACGGCGGGCATCGCGAGCGGCAGCGTCACCCGGCGGAAGGTGGCGGGCGGCTTCGCGTAGAGGTCGGCGGACGCCTCCTCGAGCTGACCCTCCTGGCCGACGAGCCGGGCCCGCACGAGGTACGAGACCACCGCGACCGAGAACAGCGAGTGGCCGATCACGAGCCGCACGATGCCGTCGTTGAACAGCCCGATGCCGAGGTCCTGGCCGAGGACCACGAGCCACGGCAGCAGCGCCACCGCGTCGACGATCTCCGGCGTCACCGAGACGAGCAGCAGCAGGCCGAGGAACCACCACACCCACTTGCCGGGGTGGCGCGCCATCGCGATGCCGGCGAGGGTGCCGAGCAGCGTCGCGACGACGGCGGCGATGAACCCCGTCTGCACCGAGATCCAGACCGCGTCGCGGATCGCGGGCTTCTCGAAGAGCGCGAGGAACGAGTCGAAGCCGAAGGACTGCCACGACACGAGCAGGCGCCCCACGTTGAACGACGACACGATGATCACGAGGATCGGCGCGAAGAGGAACACGAAGACGAGCACGCCCCAGACGCTCAGGACGACATCCGACCACGACCGCTGCTTCATGCGGCCACCTCCTCGACGGGCTTCGACACGGCGGATGGCTCGGGCTCGCCGAGCACGAGCCGGTTCCGGGTGCGGAACGGCAGCGTGACGAGCCAGACGAGGCCCGCCCCGACCGCGACGGTCGCCATGATCACGATGATGAGCAGCACCGCCATCGCCGAGCCCAGCGCCCAGTTCTGAGCGGTCTGGAACTGGCTCGCGACGAGCTGGCCGACCATGTTCCCCTTCGCGCCGCCGAGCACGGTGGCCGTGATGTAGTCGCCCATCAGCGGGATGAACACGAGGAGCACGCCGGCGACGACGCCGGGGCGGGCGAGCGGCAGCGTGACGCGGAAGAAGGTCGTCCACTTGCCTGCGCCGAGGTCCTTCGACGCTTCGCGCAGCGGGCCGCTGACCCGGTCGAAGGCGACGAAGAGCGGCAGGATCATGAGTGGCAGGTAGTTGTAGACCACGCCGAGCAGCACGGCCCCGCGGGTGTAGAGCAGCTCGAGGGGGCCGTCGATGAGGCCGACCGCCTGCAGCGCGCTGGACAACCAGCCCTCGGGGGCGAGGATCACCTGCCAGCCGATCGTGCGCACGAGGAAGTTCGTCCAGAACGGCACCATCACGAGCGCGACGAGCAGGCCCCGGCGCGACGGCGGCGCCTTGACGGCCATCCAGTACGCCACCGGCAGGCCGACGAGCAGGCAGATCACCGTGCCCGCGATGCCGACCCAGAGCGTGTTCTGGAACGTCGCGAAGAAGGTCGGCGACATCGCCTCGGCGTAGCGGTCGAAGCTCAGCACGTCGTTGGCGTGGGTGCCGAAGATGCCCGGTTTGTAGCCGAAGCTGAACCAGATCACCATCCCCACCGGGGCGACGAAGAAGACCAGCAGCCACACCCACGCCGGGAAGGCGAGGGCGACGCCGGCGCTCTTACGCACCGGCCGCCGCCTTCATCGTGTTCCAGATCTCCACGACGCGCTCCTGCGCCTCGTTCACCTCGCCCTCGTGCATCGTCTCGATCTGCTCCGGCGTGAAGAACACGAGGTCGAGCATGGGCAGCTCCGCGTCGGCCGCCGCCTGCTCGATGCCGGTCGCGCCCGTGTGGTAGCCGATGTAGTCGAGTTCGGCGAGCGAGTTCTCGGGGGTGAGCACGTAGTTGATGAAGGCGTGCGCGGCCTCGGGGTTCGGCGCGCCGGTGGGGATGGCCCAGTTGTCCATCCACAGTTCCGTCGCGGGGGAGCCGAGCACCCACTGCCAGCGGCTGGGGTCCGGGCTCTCCAGGATGCCGAGGCGGGCGTCGCCGTTCCAGGACTGCATGAGCACCTGGGTGCCCTGCGGGATCGCCGAGCCGCCGGGGTACGAGTCGAAGGCCGCGACGTGCGGGGCGAGGGTGTTCACGAGGAAGTCCTCGGCCGCGTCGAGATCGGCCGGGTCGGTCGTGGTCCAGTCGATGCCGTTCGCCCAGAAGTAGATGCCGGTGAGCTCGGCGGGGTCGTCGAGCACGCTCGTCTTGCCGCTCGCCTCGTTCTGCGCGGCGTCGATGAAGTCGTTCCAGTCCTTCAGCTCGCGCGTGATGACCGTCTTGTCGTAGACGAAGCCGGTGGTGCCCCACGCCTTGCAGATGGAGTACTCGTTGTCGGGGTCCCAGGCCCGGCCGAGGAACGCCGGGTCCATGTGCTCGATGTTCGGGATGAGCTCCAAGTTGAATTTCTGCAGCAGCCCGTTCTCGATCATCTGCGGGATGAACGTGCCGGTCGGCACGACGATGTCGAAGCCGCTCGTGCCCTTCGCCGCGACGAGCTTCGAGATGAGCTCCTCGTTCGAGTTGAAGGAGCTGAGCGTGATCTTCGGGCCCAGCTCCTTCGTGAACGCCTCGAGCACGTCGGGCGCGTCGTAGTCGCCCCAGGTGTAGATCGAGAGCTTCGACTCGAGCGGGCCGCCGGTCGCGACCGGGGCGTTCTGGGCGCCGCCGCCCGGGCTGCACGCGGCGAGCACGCCGGTCGCGCCGGCCGCGACCGCGGCGCTCAGGAAGCCGCGGCGGCTGAGCTCGCGGCGGATGACCTTCGCGGCGTCGGTGCTCGCGAGGATCCGCACGGTGGGGGTCGATTCGGTCATGGGGTCCTCCTGGGTGGTTCTGCGGGACAGCGGGGCGGAGCGGATGCCGGGACGGTCACGCGGTCGGCGGGGCCACGTAGCCCCCGGCCTGCGCGGCCTCGTCGGCCGGGAAGAGCAGCACGCTCTCGGCCGACCAGGAGCAGCGCACGGTCTGGCCGAGTTCGAGCGTCGGCGCCTCGGGGGTGGGGCGCCGGGAGATGAGGCTCTGCTCCTCGCCGAGCCGCACGAGGTACTGCATGGTCTCGCCGAGGTGGGAGACGCCGAGCAGGGTGCCGCGCACCGAGTTCGGTGCGGCGGGCGCCGCGGCGTCGTCGGCCTCGATGCGCACGAACTCGGGACGCACCGCGGCCTGGCCGTTGGCCAGGCCGGCGAGCGCCGCGCCCGTGCCCTGCACGACGGCGTGCGGCGACTCGACGGCCGCGCCGCCCGCCACGACGGGGCCGCGGAAGAAGTTCTGCTGCCCGACGAACGCGGCGACGTACGCCGACACCGGGCGGGCGTAGATCGTGTCGGCATCGGCGAGCTGCTCGATGCGGCCGTCGCGCATGATGGCGATGCGGTCGCTCATGGAGAGCGCCTCGCCCTGGTCGTGGGTGACGAAGACGAAGGTGATGCCGAGCCGGGACTGCAAGAGCTTCAGTTCGAGCTGCATCTCCTCGCGGAGCTGCCGGTCGAGGGCGCCGAGCGGCTCGTCGAGGAGCAGCACCGCGGGGCGGTTCACGAGCGCGCGGGCGAGGGCGATGCGCTGCTGCTGGCCGCCCGAGAGCTGGGTCGGCTTGCGATCGGCGAAGCGGCGCATCTGCACGAGCTCGAGCGCCTCGGCCACGCGCTCGCGGAGCTCGGACTTCGGGGTGCGCCGCTGCTGCAGGCCGTAGGCGACGTTCTCCGCGACGGACATGTGCGGGAACAGGGCGTAGGCCTGGAACACCGTGTTGACGTCGCGCCGGTACGGCGGCAGCCCCAGCACCGAACGCCCGGAGACCCGGATGTCGCCCTCGTCCGGCTGCTCGAAGCCGGCGATCATGCGCAGCGTCGTCGTCTTGCCGCAGCCCGAGGGGCCGAGCAGGGAGAGGAACTCGCCGGGCTCGATCGTGAGCGAGACGCCGTCGACGGCGGTCTGATCGCCGTAGCGCTTCGTGACCCGGTCGATCTCGACGGAGCCCGCCCGAACACTGGATTGGGAGGCCGTTCTCGCCTCGGTCGCCGTCGTCACCTCGTGGTACCTCCCGGGTCTGCAGCGCGCCACTTCGCACGCCGCCGTTCACTCGCGTGCCGCCATTCAACCGCCGGGGCCGGGTGGGGGCAATGGTCGCGTGCAGAACCGGACGATCCATCGCCCGCCGTGAGCGAACGGCGACAGTTCGTCCGAGCTCTCGTCACCGCGCCGAAACCCGAGCGCGGTTCGGAGGGGCTATAGCGCCGTGCAGCCCCGCTGCGACGGGTGCTTTTCCGCGGCGCAGAACTTCCCGGAAAGTTCACCCCCCGGATCGTCGCCCGCGCCCCTCACGGCGGACGCAGCATGGATGGCACCACAGCGAACCGCACCCGCGGCGAACTCGAACGGAGCACGACGATGAGCACCCCCTTCCGCCCCGGCGACCAGACCCAGACCGCTGCCGAGCTGCAGCTCGAGTGGGACGCGAACCCCCGTTGGGAGGGCGTCCGGCGCGACTACACCGCCGAGGACGTCATCGCCCTGCGCGGTCCGGTGCGCGAGGAGCGCACCCTCGCCAAGCGCGGCGCCGAGCGGCTCTGGGAGGACCTCCAGCGCAACACCGGCACCGCGTTCGCCCCGATGGCCGAGCCCGAGTGGTCGGCTGCGCTCGGCGCCCTCACCGGCAACCAGGCCGTGCAGCAGGTGCGCGCCGGGCTGAAGGCCATCTACCTCTCCGGCTGGCAGGTCGCCGCCGACGCGAACCTCTCCGGCCAGACCTACCCCGACCAGTCGCTGTACCCGGCGAACTCGGTCCCCGCGGTGGTCCGCCGGATCAACAACGCGCTGCTGCGCGCCGGCCAGATCGAGACGGGGGAGGGGTCGGCCGAGCAGGAGCAGAAGGACTGGATGGCCCCGATCGTCGCCGACGCCGAGGCCGGCTTCGGCGGCCCCCTGAACGCCTACGAGCTCATGCACCAGATGATCGAGGCGGGCGCCGCCGGCGTGCACTGGGAGGACCAGCTCGCGAGCGAGAAGAAGTGCGGCCACATGGGCGGCAAGGTGCTCATCCCGACGAGCCAGCACATCCGCACCATCAACGCCGCCCGGCTCGCGGCCGACGTCGCCGGGGTGCCGTCGATCATCATCGCCCGCACCGACGCGCTCGCCGCGACCCTGCTGACGAGCGACCACGACGAGCGCGACCGCCCCTTCGTCACCGGCGAGCGCACCGCCGAGGGCTTCTACGAGGTGCAGAACGGCATCGAGCCCGTCATCGCCCGCGGCCTCGCCTACGCCGAGTACGCCGACCTGCTCTGGGTGGAGTCGGCCGAGCCCGACCTCGAGCTCGCCCGCCGCTTCGCCGAGGCCGTGCACGCGAAGTTCCCCGGCAAGCGCCTGAGCTACAACTGCTCGCCCTCGTTCAACTGGAAGCGCCACCTCGACGACGAGCAGATCGCGAAGTTCCAGCGCGAGCTCGCGGCCATGGGCTACGCGTTCCAGTTCATCACCCTCGCCGGCTTCCACTCCCTGAACCACGGCATGTTCACGCTCGCCAAGGACTACAACGAGCGGCACATGTCGGCCTACGTCGAGCTCCAGGAGGCGGAATTCGCCTCGGAGGCCGCCGGCTACACCGCCACGCGCCACCAGCGCGAGGTCGGCACCGGCTACTTCGACCGCATCGCCACCGCGCTGAACCCGCAGAGCGCCACGCTCGCCCTCGTCGGATCGACCGAGGAAGACCAGTTCTGACGCCCTGAGCGCGCCGAGGCATCCCTCGGCGCGCCGGGCCTCACCTCCACGGAACCAAGGAGACGACCTCATGACCATCGCACCCGCCCTCGACCGCACCGAGCCCCGCCAGAGCGCCGGCGGCTTCGCCACCGTCTCGCCGTGGATCGAGGTGACCGCCCCGCTCGGCGAGCGCTACGAGGAGATCCTCACCCCGGCCGCGCTCGACTTCCTCGCGGCGCTGCACGACCGCTTCGCGCACACCAGGCACGACCTGCTCGCCGCCCGGCTGCAGACCCGCGTCGACGCCGCGAACGGCCGCGACCCCCGCTTCCTCCCCGAGACCGCCGAGATCCGCGCCGACCGCAGCTGGCGGGTCGCGGGCGCCGGCCCCGGGCTCGAGGACCGCCGCGTCGAGATCACCGGCCCGACCGACCGCAAGATGACGATCAACGCGCTGAACTCCGACGCGAAGGTCTGGCTCGCCGACCACGAGGACGCCACGAGCCCGACCTGGCGCAACATCGTCGAGGGTCAGCTGAACCTCGCCGACGCCCTGCGCGGCCGCCTCGGCTTCACGAGCCCGGAGGGCAAGGAGTACCGCGTCGAGCGCGAGCTCGCCGAGACCCCGACGATCGTGTTCCGCCCCCGCGGCTGGCACCTCACCGAGAAGCACCTGCGCTTCCACGACCGCACCGGGCGCGCCATGCACGCCTCCGGCTCGCTCGTCGACTTCGGGCTCTACGTGTTCCACAACGCGCGCCGGCTCATCGAGCTCGGCCGCGGGCCGTACTTCTACCTGCCGAAGCTCGAGTCGCACCTCGAGGCCCGGCTCTGGAACGACGTCTTCGTCTTCGCGCAGAACGCGCTCGGCATCCCGCAGGGCACGATCCGAGCGACGGTGCTGATCGAGACGATCCAGGCCGCGTTCCAGATGGAGGAGATCCTTTACGAGCTGCGCGAGCACTGCGCGGGCCTGAACGCCGGCCGCTGGGACTACATCTTCTCGATCGTGAAGACGTTCCGGAGCCGTGGCCGCCGCTGGGTGCTGCCCGACCGGGCGCAGATCACCATGACCGTGCCGTTCATGCGCGCGTACACCGAGCTGCTCGTGCAGACGGCGCACGGCCGCGGGGCACATGCCATCGGCGGCATGAGCGCGTTCATCCCCGATCGCCGCGACCCGGAGATCACGGAGCGCGCGCTCGCCGCGGTCGCCGCCGACAAGCGCCGCGAGGCGGGCGACGGCTTCGACGGCACCTGGGTCGCGCACCCGGATCTCATCCCGACGGCGCGCGCCGAGTTCGACCGGGTGCTCGGCGAGCGGCCGAACCAGCTCGAGCGGCTCCGCGAGGACGTCGAGGTCACGGCGGCGCAGCTGCTCGACATCCCGTCCGTCGGCGGCGCGGTCACCGAGGCGGGCGTGATCGACAACATCCAGATCGCCATCCGCTACGTGGAGTCCTGGCTCCGCGGCGTCGGCGCGGCCGCCATCGAGCACCTGATGGAGGATGCCGCGACGGCCGAGATCTCGCGCTCGCAGATCTGGCAGTGGCTGCACGACAACACGGTGACGGCCGAGGGCACCCGCATCGACCAGACCTACATCGTGCAGGCGATGGGCGAGGCCGTGCGCGGGCTGCCGCGCTTCGAGGGCGATCGCTTCGACGACGCCATCCAGGTGTTCCGCACGGTGGCGCTCGAGCCGGAGTTCCCGACGTTCCTCACCCTCGGGGCCTACGCCCGCTTCCTCTGAACGCCGCCCCACCCCCACGACTTGCCCGACTTTCATGAAAGTCGGGCAAGTCGTGTTCGGGCAGAATCGGAGGGTGACCGTGCTGACGATCCGCGCCGCCGCGCCCGCCGACCTCGAGGAGCTGGCCGAGCTCGCCGCCGAGACCTTCCCGCTCGCCTGCCCGCCCGGGGCGACCGCCGGGGACATCGCGGCGTACCTCGCGGCCGAACTCACGCCGGAGCGCTTCGCGGCGCACCTGGCCGATCCGGCCAGGGCCGTGCTCCTGGCCGCGGACGAGGACGGCCGGCTGATCGGCTGGTCGATGCTCGTGGGCGGCGAGCCCGGTGACGCGGATGCCGCGGCCGCCGTCGCCGCCCGGCCCACGATCGAGCTCAGCAAGTTCTACACGCACGCAGCCGCCCACGGCCGAGGAGTGGCGGCCGAGCTCATGACCGCGAGCCTCGAGGTCGCCGCGGCGAGCGGGGCCGCGAGCGTCTGGCTCGGCGTGAACGCCGAGAACGCGCGCGCGATCCGCTTCTACGAGAAGCAGGGCTTCGCGCGGGTGGGCACGAAGCGCTTCCGCCTCGGCGGGCGCCTCGAGCACGACCTCGTGCTCGAGCGCGCCTTCGACGCGCCCGCCGGCGACTAAGCGGCGGCCGGCTCCGGCAGCTCGGCCGCGGCGTCGGCCCGGCTCGCGGCGCGCCGGGCGATCCAGCGGATGCCGAGACCCGAGGCGAGGAACACCCCGGCCAGCACGGCCCAGCCGGCGAGCCCGTGCGAGATCGCCGTGGCGTTCACGACGAGGGGCGCCGCGAGCGCGCCCACCGAGTAGCCCATGCCGAACACGCCCTGGAAGGCGCCCGCGCGCACCGGGTCGGCGAGCTCGAAGCTGAGCCCCCAGCCGCCGGCCTGCGAGAGCACCTCGGCGAAGGCGTGCGCGACGGCCGCGATGACGAGCACGGCGATCGCGAAGCCGACGGGCAGCCCGGCGGCCGCGGCGTAGACGAGGCACGCCGCGGCCATCAGCCACGCCGCGATCCCCGAGACGCGCCCGGCGACCCGGAGGTCGTGCGTGCCGCGCGAGGCGGGCACCTGGAAGACGATCACGATCACGGTGTTCAGGATGAGCAGCACCGAGATGAGCACCTCGGGCACGGCCGTCTCGCGGGTGATCCAGAGCGGCACGCCGAGTTCGGCGACGCCGAACTGCATGCCGAAGATCGCGCTGAGGGCGGTGAGCAGGAGGTACCTGGGGTTCCGCCAGGGGGAGTGGCTGCGCCAATCGCGGCGCGCGGTGCGCGCGGCCGCGGCGGTGGCCGAGGCATCCACCGAGCCGGTCGCGGTGACGACCTCGGCGATCGGCGCGCGCGCCGGGGCGTCGACCCGGGCGGGCAGCTTCACGAGCTGCACGAGGCCGAGCAGGTAGAGCAGGCCCGCGCCGACGATGAGCGCCCGGTACGCCTCGGCGGTGCCGATCGCGAGGGCGAGCGCGCCGAGGCCGGAGCCGACCGCGATCGACGCGTTCGTCACGGTGCGCAGCACCGCTCGCGCGCCGACCCGCGCCTCGCCCTCGAAGGCGCGGGCGATGATCGCCGAGCGGGTGGAGTTCGCGCCCTGCTCGAAGAGCCCGCAGACGATCGCGATGACGAGGGCCGTGAGGAAGTCCCCGGCGAAGACGTAGGCGATGAGGGCGACGCCCTCGATGCCGGTCGCCCAGAGCAGCAGTCGCCTCGCGCTCACCCGGTCGGCGAGCCAGCCGCCCGCGAAGGAGGCGAGGACGCCCGCCGCGCTCGCCGAGGCGAGCACGATCGCGACCTCGCCGGGGGTGAGCCCGACGATGAGGGTGAAGTAGAGCACCGTGACCGTGAGGAAGATGCCGCGCCCGACGCGCGAGATGAGGGTCGAGCCGACGAGGATGCGCAGCACGGGGTCGCTCACCGCGGCGGCGAGGCGTTCGCGGAACGGGGGACGGGCGGGGGCGTCGGCGGGCGGGGTGTTGGTCACGGATTCAGTTCTGCCAGAGCCGGATGCCTCGCAAAAACGATGTAGCGTTGTGCTTCATGCTCAGCTACGTCCTCAGCGAGTCCGACGTCGCCGCCGTGCGCTTCGGCATCTCGCCGATGTGCGAGCTCGGCCTCTCGCTGCGGGCGGTCATGATGCCCGCCGGATTCCCGTTGCAGCTCCCGTGGCTCCGGCGCACCGAGGCGGCCCGTGCCGAGCTCGACCTCGAGGTGCTGCAGGCGCTCATCGACGAGCGGCTCTGGACGCCGGACTTCCTGAACCCGCGACCGGCCTCGCCCCTCACCCGCATCGACGAGGAGTTCGCCGCCCTCGAAGCCCTGCCGGTCGAGGTGTTCCTCGCCGACCTCGTCGCCGTGCACGGCCGGGTGCCCGATGCGCTCGCCGGACCGCCGCGGGCCGCGTTCCGGCGGGTCGTCCGCGCGCTCCGCGAACTCTGGACCGCGACCTTCGAGCCCTACTGGCCGCGCATGCGCACCGTGCTGGAGGCCGACGTCGTCTACCGTGGCCGGCAGATCGCGCAGAACGGACTGTCGACGATGCTGAACGGCATTTCCTCCACGGTCGACTACGCCGACGGCGTCGTCGCGGTGCGGCTGCGCGACCCGGCCGATCGCGTGCAGCCGATCGACGGGCACGGCCTCACCCTCGTGCCGACGATGTTCACCCGGCGCGCGTCCGCCCCCGTCGGCGACGGCCCGCCGATGCTGATGTACCCGGCACGCGGGCAGGGTGCGCTCTGGGAGACCGAGCCAGTCGCGAACCCCGCGGCGCTCGCCGGGATCCTCGGCGAGACCCGCGCGAAGCTCCTCGCGGCGCTAGGCGACCCCGCCTCCTCGACCGAGCTCGGCGTGCGCTTCGGCGTGACGACGAGCGCCGTGAATCAGCACCTGCGCGCCCTCCGCGACGCCGGTCTGCTCGTCGGCACCCGCTCCGGCCGGAGCGTGCTCTACCTGCGCAGCGAGCTCGGCTCGGCGCTGCTCGCGGGGCGCGGCGCGTAGCGCCCGCCCGCCGCGAGGCCCCCGTGCGCCGCTATGCTCTGGCCATGCGCATCGCCTTCGCGGTCCTGCGGCTCGTCGCCGCCGCGGCCATCGTGGCCGCCGTGGTCGGCCAGTTCGTGAAGAGCCTGTCCCTCGTTCCCGAGCCGGGCGTCTTCCTGGTGAACTTCTTCAGCTTCTTCACCATCCAGTCGAACCTCATTGGCGCCGTCGTGCTCGTGGTCGGGGCCGTGCTCGCGTTCCGCGGGCGCGACGACTCCCCGGGGTTCGCGCTCGTCCGCGCCTGCGCGACGACGTACCTCACGACGACGCTCGTCGTGTTCAACCTGCTGCTGCGCGACCTCGCGCTCGACCAGGCGGCGACGGTGCCGTGGTCGAACGAGATCCTGCACGTCTGGGCGCCGCTCTACGTGCTCGTCGACTGGGTGCTCGCGCCGGGGCGCCGTCCGATCGGCTGGAACCGGCTCTGGCTCGTCGCCGTCTACCCGCTCGTCTGGGCGGCGTACACGATGGTGCGCGGGCCGATCGCGGACTGGTACCCGTACCCGTTCCTCAATCCCGATGTGGCCCCCGGGGTCGGCTACGGCGGCGTGCTCGTCTACGTCCTCGCGATCGCCGCGTTCATCCTGCTGATGGGGGCCGGCGTCCTCGCGCTCAGCCGCACGAGCTGGCCGTACCCGGCCGACCCGGCGCTCAGCGGCGCGGCGGGTTCGCCTCGAGCCAGCGCGCCACGCCCTCGCGAATCCGTGCGCTGAGCGCGGGGATGCCGTCCTCCCTTGGCGGGGCGACGACGAGCTCGGCCCGAAGGCCTGCGGCCCAGCGCTCGCCGAGCTCGAGCGGGTGCACGGGGTCGCGCTCGGCGACGACGACGAGGGAGCGGATGCCCGCCTCGGGCGCACCCGCGAGCTCCGCGTCGCCCGAGAACGCACGGTTGCGCGGCACCTCGACCAGCCGCACGGCCCGCTCGGCCGCCCGCGGCGAGCCGAACTGGCTGAGCAGCGCCCGCGCCCCCGCCGGCGAGCGGTGCTGCACCGAGCGGTAGTGCCAGCTCTCGCGGAAGTCCTCGACCGCGGCCGGCCCGCGGTCGTGCAGCAGCTGCCCGATCACGGGGAACGGCCGGAGGTGCTCCGGGTAGGGGGTGTCGTCGAAGGAGGGGCGCACGAAGACCGCCCGGTCGACGGGCAGCAGGCCGCGCAGCGCGATGCGCAGGGCGAGGGCCGCGCCCATCGAGATGCCGAGGAGCGTCACCGGACCCTCGGCGAGGCCCGGGTCGAGGGCGAGCGCGTCGGCGACGGCCTCCTCGGCGAGCCGGTCGAGCGCGAAGTCGCCGGGTTCGCCGATGCGGGTCGAGTCGCCGTGTGCGCGGGCGTCGGTCGCGAGCAGGCGCTGCTCGGGGCCTTCGACGCCGAGCAGCGGCGGGGCGAGCAGCTCCAGCGGCTGGCGGCGGTCGGCGCCGAGTCCGTGCAGGAGCAGCGCGGTCACGCCAGGGCGCCCGGCCGGTAGAAGGAGCGGTCCCGCTCGCGGGGCTGCTGCACGGGCGGGCGCGGCCCGATCGCCTCGAGCAGCTCGCCGGCGAGGGTGACGAGGCGCTGGATCTCGTCGTCGTCGCGGTCGACCCAGCGGCAGCGCGGCTCGGGCTCGACGGGCACGAAGTCGTCGTGCTGCTCCCAGACGACGAGGGTGCGCTCGGCGCCGAGCACGTACTGCTGCCACCAGACCTGGCGCAGGTACGAGCGGGGGATGGAGCGCCACGGCTTCGAGGTGGTCTTGATCTCGCAGAGCGTGAGCCGGCCGGCCGCGTCGGCCACGAGGCCGTCGGGCGTGGCGAGGTGGCGGCGCTCGGTCTCGGCGTGGAACAGCAGGCTCGACGGCAGGATGCCGTGGGTCTGCTTGACCCAGGCCGCGATCACGGGTTCGCGCTCGCGGCCGTGGTCGGTGAAGCGGCTGCCGCCGAAGCTGCGCCGGGCCCCGTGCAGCTTCTCGTGGGCTGCCGCGCGGACCGACTCGCGGGTGGCGAGCTTCGCGGCATCCGTCGCGGTGATGCCCTGGCTGCGCGCCCGCAGCCAGGCGACGCGGTCGCCGGAGTCGGCGACGATGCGCCGCTCGTGCGGGTGCGGCTCGTGCCGGAGCGCCTCGGACACCCGCGGGGCGACCTCGTCGAGGTCGAAGAGGGCGAAGGGCTCGGTCACCATCCGAGGGTACCTCCGCCGGGCGACGGCGGCCGGATGCCGGCGCGGGATGCCGCGGCGGGGTGCCGCTGCCGCGGCATCCGGCTCGCGCTCCCTCGGCTGGGGATTGACGGCCGCGAGCTCGGGACGTACGCTGTGGAATCGATTCCGGAATCGATTCCATCCCCCAATCCCCGAGTCCGCACGTTCAATGAGGAGTGACATGGACACGACCGCCCCCTCGCCCACGAAGGCCCCAGCGGCCTCCTGGCGCGCCGTCACCGCCAGCACCATCGGATCGGTGCTCGAGTACTACGACTTCTTCGTCTTCGGCACGCTCTCCGCCCTCGTCTTCGGGCAGGTCTTCTTCCCCACGGGCGACGCCGGCGTCGCCACCCTGCTCTCCCTCGCCACCTTCACCGTCGGCTTCATCGCCCGGCCGCTCGGCGGCATCATCCTCGGCCACTTCGGCGACCGCATCGGCCGCAAGCGCGTGCTGCTGTTCACCTTCATGCTCACCGGCACCGTCACCGTGCTCATCGGCGTGCTGCCGACGTACGCCCAGATCGGCGTCGCCGCGCCCATCCTGCTCGTCGTGCTGCGCGTGCTGCAGGGCATCGGCATCGGCGGCGAGTGGGGCGGCGCGGCCCTCCTGGCGGTCGAGCACGCCCCGACCGCGCGCCGCGGCTTCTTCGGCAGCCTCGTGCAGGCCGGCGCCCCGATCGGCGTCATCCTCTCGAGCGGCGTCGTCGCCCTGCTCACCGCCACCATCGGCCTCGAGGCGCTCGTCGCCTGGGGCTGGCGCATCCCCTTCCTCGCGAGCGCGCTGCTGCTCGTCGTCGGCGTCTTCCTGCGCCTGAAGGTCGACGAGAGCCCCGAGTTCGTCGCCGTGCAGGAGAAGAAGGCGGAGGCGAAGCTGCCCGTCTGGGAGGCCATCCGGCGCTACCCGAAGGAGATCGCCGCGGCAGTCTTCATCCACACGAGCGACACCACCCTCGGCCTCATCCAGGGCGTCTTCGTGCTCGGCTACGCCTCCGGCGCCCTCGGCATGGACCCCACCGTCGTGCTGCTCGCGAACGTCTTCTCCTCGCTCACGAACCTCGTCACGACGCCGATCGCCGGGCACCTCGGCGACCGCTACGGCCAGCGCCGGCTGCTCATGGTCGGGCTCGGACTGCTCGTGCTCTGGGCGTTCCCGATGTTCTGGCTCATCGGCACCGAGACCGTCGTCGGCCTCTTCGCGGCGACGGGCGTCAGCGGCATCCTCGTCGGCCTGCTGTTCAGCCAGCAGGCGACCCTCTTCGCCGACCTCTTCGAGCCGCGCGTGCGCTACTCGGGCATGTCGCTCGGCTTCCAGCTCGGCACCGTGCTCGGCGGCGGCTTCGGCCCGCTCATCGCGCAGGCGCTCACGAACGCCGCGGGCGGGCAGACCTGGTCGGTCTCGAGCTACCTCGTGCTCGTCGCGGTCGTCGCCCTCGTGTTCACCGCGATCGTGAAGCCGCGCTTCGGCTCGCACGCCGTGCTGCCGCTGCCGGAGCCGGCGGCCCGCAGCCACGCCGGCTGAGGCCCGGCACCACCCTCCCGCGACCAGGCATCGGCCGGGGCATCCGCCCGGCCCGGAAAGGCACCACCATGTCGACCACGCATCCCGACTTCCCCGGCCGGATCGGCACCACCGTCGCCGAGTCCACCCCGTGGTGGCCCGAGCGGCGCGAGGGGCCGAAGCGCCCGAACGTCGTCGTCGTCATCCTCGACGACACGGGCTGGGGCGACCTCGGCTGCTACGGCTCCGAGGTGCGGACGCCGACGATCGACGCCCTGGCCGATGCCGGCCTCCGCTACACCGGGTTCCACGTCACCCCGCTCTGCTCGCCGACCCGCGCCGCCCTGCTGAGCGGGCGCAACCACCACGGCATCGGGATGCGCTTCCTCGCCGACACCGACACGGGCTTCCCGAACTCGCGCGGGTCCATCCGCCGCGACGTGCCGCTGCTGCCCGAGGTGCTCCGCGGCGAGGGGTACGGCACCTACCTCGTCGGCAAGTGGCACCTCGCGCCGCTGCACGAGATCACGCCCGCCGGCCCCTACGGCAACTGGCCGCTCGCCCGCGGCTTCGACCGCTACTACGGCTTCCTCGACGGCTGCACCGACCAGTACGAGCCCGAGCTCTTCGAGGACAACCACCCTGCGCCCGTGCCCGAGCGCGAGGGCTACCACCTCAGCGAGGACCTCGCCGACCGCGCCATCGGCTACGTGCGCGACCACCTCGCGTTCCGACCCGGCGACCCCTTCTACCTGCACCTCGCCTTCGGGGCGACGCACGCGCCCTTCCAGGCCCCGCGGGAATTCATCGAGCAGTACCTCGACACCTTCACCGTCGGCTGGGACGAGACGCGGCGCGCCCGCCTCGCCCGGCAGATCGAGGCCGGCCTCGTGCCCGAGGGCACGCCGCTCGCCGAACGCAACGACGGCGTGCGCCCCTGGGCCGAGCTCGACGAGGACGAGCGCCGGGTCTACGCCGCGCTGCAGGCGGCCTTCGCCGGCTTCCTCGAGCACGCGGACGCGCAGCTCGGCCGCGTCGTGGACGCGCTCCGCGAGTTCGGCGAGCTCGGCGACACGATCGTGCTCGTCACGAGCGACAACGGCGCAAGCCGCGAGGGCGGGCCCGGCGGCGACGTCGACACCAATGCGCCGTACAGCGGCATCCGCCGTCCGGCCGCCGAGCTCGTCGGGGAGCTCGACCGCGTCGGCACCCTCACGGGCGGCTCGCACTACCCCGAGGGCTGGGCGATGGCGGGCAACACGCCCTTCCGTCGCTACAAGCAGTTCGTCGACCTCGGCGGGGTGCGCTCGCCGCTCGTCGTCGCCTGGCCGAACGGGCCCGGCACGCCCGGCGGGGTGCGCCGGCAGTTCGTGCACGCGATCGACATCGCGCCGACGCTCTACGAGCTGCTCGGCATCCCGGCGCCCGGCGAGCTCGACGGCCGCAGCGTCGCCGCGACCCTCGCCGACGCCGACAGCCCGGCCGGACGCCGCACCCAGTACTGGGAGACGCTCGGCCACCGGGCGATCTGGCACGAGGGATGGCGTGCCGTCACCGCGCACGTCCCGGGCACCGACTACGCCGAGGACGAGTGGCGGCTCTACGACACGGCCGCCGACTTCGCCGAGGCCACCGACGTCGCGGCGCGCGAGCCGGAACGGCTCGCCGAGCTGCAGGAGCTGTGGTGGCGGGAGGCGCGGCGGCACGACGTCTTCCCGCTCGACGACCGGCCGCTGCACGAGGTCATCGAGGCGCGCGGGCCCATCGGCCTCTACGCCGAGCGCCGGATCGTGCTGCGCCCGGGCCAGAGCCACGTGCCGTTCCCGAGCGCCGTGACCGGCTCGAACCGCTCGATCGACGTGCGGGCGCGGTTCCGCGTCGACGCCTCGACGGCGAGCGGCGTGCTGCTGTCGAGCGGCAACGCGCAGGGCGGCTACGTGCTCGCGCTGCAGGACGGCGTGCTCGCCTTCGCCCACTCCGCGCTCGGCGAGACCGTCGAGCTGCGCGCATCGCGGGCCCTCGCGCCGGGGGAGCGGGAGGCCGGGTTCCGGCTGCGCTCGCTGCCCGACCTCAGCGGCGAGCTCGTGCTCGAGGCCGGCGGCGAGCAGCTCGGCTCGGCGCGGATCCCGCGCACTGGGGCGCACCTGTCGTTCTGGGGCCTCGACGTCGGCCTCGCGCCGGTCAGCGCGTTCAGCCCGCTGCAGGCTGTGCCGATCGACCCCGCCCTGCTCGAGCTCGTCGCGATCGACGTGCACCCCGCGGCCGACGACGCCGTCGAGTACGCCGAGCTGATCCTGGCGAGCGAATGAGCGCGCGGCCGATTCCCGTCGTCCTCGACGTGGACACCGGTGTCGACGACGCCCTCGCCCTGCTGCTCGCGGTGCGCCATCCCGCCCTGGACGTCCTCGCCGTCAGCTGCGCGGGCGGCAACGTGCCGCTCGCCAAGGTCGTGGAGAACACCCGGCGCGTCCTCGACCTCGCCGACGCCCCGCCGGTGCCGATCGCCGCGGGCATGCACCGGCCGCTCGTCGAGACGCCGCAGGACGCGAGCTACGTGCACGGCGCCACGGGGCTCGGCACCCTGGAGCTGCCGCCGAGCGAGCGCGAGGTGGAGCCGGTGCACGCGGTCGAGCTGCTGCGCCGCACGCTGCTCGCCGCGCCCGAGCCGGTCACGGTGATCGCGCTCGCACCGCTCACGAACCTCGCAGTGCTGCTGCGGATGCACCCCGAGGTCGCGCCGCGCATCGCGCGGGTCGTGATGATGGGCGGCGCGGTGGGCGCGGGCAACGCGACCGCGGCGGCCGAGTTCAACGTCTGGCACGACCCCGAGGCAGCCGAAATCGTGCTCACGAGCGGGGTGCCCGTCGTCATGTACGGGCTCGAGCCCTTCTACCGCGCGACGGTGCCCGCCGAGCGGATCGCGGAGCTCGGCCGTTCGGCCGATCCGGTCGCCCGCGCCGCGGGCTCGCTGCTCGCGCACCTCGCCGGGGTCACCGAGGACGAGGGCCGGGTCGACGGGACCGGGGCCGCGGCGATCGGCGACGCCGGCACGGTCGCCGCGGTGATCGACCCGACGCTGCTGCGGCTCCGGCGCGCGCCCGTGCGCGTCGCGCTCGCCGAGGGGCCGACGCGCGGCTGCACCGTCGTCGACCTCCGCACCGGGCTCGGCGCGGGCGGGGAGGCGACGAAGGATGCCGAGAGCCACGTCGAGGTCGTGCTCGACCTCGACGGCGAGCGCTGCGCGGAGCTGTTCCTCGCCGCCGTCGACGCCGGTGCGGCGGTCCCGCCTCGATAGGATCGCGGATGTGACGGCACCGGAACGCGGCCAGGCGACCATCCTGGATGTCGCCCGGCTCGCCGGCGTCTCCCGCACCACGGTCTCCCGTGTGCTGAACGAGCCGGAGCGGGTCACGCCGGACACGCTCGCGAAGGTGCGCGCCGCCGCCGATCGCCTGAACTTCGTGCCGAGCGCCGCCGCCCGGAGCCTCCGCAACGGGCGCACCGGCACCATCGCGCTCCTCGTGGGCGACGTGTCGCAGCCCTTCCACGGCGGCCTCGCGAAGACGATCTCGCACGAGGCCGACGACCTCGGCTACAGCGTCATGCTCTACGACCTCGCGCACAGCGAGACCCGACTGCGGCGGGTGCTCGAGAAGCTGCCCAAGCAGGGGGTGGACGCGGTGGTGCTCGCGACCGCCGACGCGCTCGTCGAGCCCGAGACGCTGCAGGCGCTCGACGTGCTGCACGAGCACGGCATCCCGGTGCTCACCACCGTCGACCGCGACGACGCCCGGCACGCGCTGAGCCTCGGCTTCGACTACCGCGAGCCAGCCAGGGCGGCGACGAGCGCGATGGCGGGGTCCGGGCACGGTCCCGTCGCCCTCCTCGTCGGCACCGGCATCGGACCCCTGGGCCGGCAGCTCGTGGCGGGCTACCTCGACGCGCTGTCACCCGGCGCGCCCGAGCTCGTCGTCGAGACGCCCTACGACTTCGACGGCGCGCAGGCGGCCGCCGCGGCGCTCCTGGACCGCGCGAGTGTGGGCGGCATCCTGGCCGCGACGGTGCCGATGGCGATCGGCGCGATCCGCGCGGCCGAGGCGCGCGGGCTCCGGGTGCCGGACGACCTCGTCGTGCTGAGCGGCGAGGAGGTGCCGCTGGCCGCCCAGGTGCGGCCGGCGATCACGACCCTGTCCGCGGCGGCCGAGCGCAATGGGCACGCGATCATGCGACTGCTCGCCGACGCCCTCGCCGGGCGGGACGCCCCGCGCCCGCCGCTCGAGGCCGAGCTCGTCGTGCGCGAGTCCTTCGTGCCGACGCGGTAGCCGCGCGGCTCAGCGGGCGGCGAGCTGGTCGACGCCCTCCGGCGAGAGCACGTGCTGGATGGCGAGCATGCTCGCGCCGAGCACGGCCGCGTTCTCGGCGGCGGCGGACTGCACGATCTGCAGGTGCTCGGTGGCGAGCGGCATCGAGCGGGTGTAGACCGCTTCGCGCACGCCCGCGATGAGATGCTCGCCGGCCCGGGCCATCGAGCCGCCGATCGCGATGACGGAGGGGTTGATGAGACTCACCGAAGCGGTCAGCACCTCGCCGATGTCGCGGCCCGCCTGCCGCACGGCCTGGATCGCGTCGAGGTCGCCGCGCTGCACGAGCGCCACGACGTCGCGGCCGCTCGCCGCGTCGAGTCCGCGCTCGCGCAGGGAGCGGGCGATCGCGGGGCCCGAGGCCAGGGCCTCCAGGCAGTCCTGGTTGCCGCAGCTGCACGGCACCCCGGCGCCGCGGGAGACCCGCACATGCCCGATGTCGCCGGCGATGCCCTGCGCGCCGCGCTGCAGCAGCCCGCCCGAGATGATGCCCGCCCCGATGCCCGTCGCGACCTTCACGAACATGAGGTGGTCGGTGCTCGGCCAGGCGGCCTGGCGCTCGCCGAGGGCCATGATGTTCACGTCGTTGTCGACGAGCACGGGCACCTCGAGGTGCTGCTGCACCCAGCCGGGCACGTCGAAGCGGTTCCAGCCGGGCATGATCGGCGGGTTCACCGGGCGGCCGGTGGAGTGCTCGACGGGGCCGGGGATGCCGATGCCGATCGCGACGAGCTCGCTGCGGTCGCGGCCGAGCTCGCGGAGCATGGCGACGCCCGTCTCGACGAGCCAGCCGAGCACGGCCTCCGGGCCCTCGGCGATGTCGATCGGCTCGCTGCGCTCGAGGAGCACCGCCCCCGTGAGGTCGGTGATGGCGAGCGTCGCGTGCGAGGCGCCGAGGTCGGCGGCGAGCACCACGCGGGCGCTGGGGTTCAGGGCGAACTGCGAGGGCGGGCGGCCGCCGGTGGAAGCGGCGTCGGCGACGGGGGCGACGAGGCCGAGACGCATGAGCTCGTCGACGCGCGCGGCGACGGTCGAACGGGCGAGCCCCGTGGCCTGGGCGAGGGCGGCGCGGGTGCGCGGCGCACCGTCGCGCAGCAGCTGGAAGAGCTCGCTCGCCCCGGAGGTGCCGGGCGCTGAGACCCGACTCGTGTCGACCATGTATCGAGTAAAGCACACCGCCTTGTCGCTCCGACTCATCACAAATTCGGAACGAACAAATCAACTTTTGATTCTTGACTAGCAAAAGTCGGCGAACCGTGTCACGATGTGCAGCATGACAACGGACGTCAGCGCTCCAGCCCGTGCGGTCCACGCCGGCATCATCGGCGGCGGCTTCATGGCGGCGGTGCACTCGCGGGCGGCGCGCGCCGCGAGCGGGGCGCTCGCCGGCTCCGCCTCCTCATCCGCGGGACGCGCGGCCGAGGCCGCCGAGCGGCTCGGCATCGCCGCCGCCTACGACTCGGCCGAGGAGCTGCTCGCCGACCCGGCGATCGACGTGATCCACGTCTGCACCCCGAATACGACCCACGCGGACTACGCCAGGGCCGCGCTCCTCGCGGGCAAGCACGTCATCTGCGAGAAGCCGCTCGCCACGAACGCCGCGGACGCCGCCGAGCTCGCCGGGCTCGCGGCCGAGCGCGGCCTCGTCGCCGCGGTCCCCTTCATCTACCGCTTCCACCCCATGGCCCGCGAGGCCAGGGCTCGGATCGCGGCGGGCGACGCCGGCCCTCTCGTGAGCGTCCACGGCGCCTACCTGCAGGACTGGCTCGCCGACCCGCAGGCCGACGACTGGCGGGTCGACCCCGCGCTCGGCGGTCCGTCGCGCGCGTTCGCCGACATCGGCTCGCACCTCGTCGACCTGCTCGAGTTCGTCGCCGGCGAGCGCATCCTGCGCCTGAACGCCCGCACCCGCACCGTGTACCCGAACCGCGCCGGCCGCGACGCGATCGCCACGGAGGACCTCGTCGCCGTCGTCGTCGAGCTCGCCGGCGGGGCGATCGGCACCCTGCTCATCTCGCAGGTCGCCCCGGGGCGCAAGAACGCGCTCGTGGTTGAGCTCTCCGGCGCCCGCGAGACGGTGCGTTTCGAACAGGAGCGCCCCGAGCGGCTCTGGCTCGGCCGGGTCGACGGCTCGCGGCTCGTCGACCGCGACCCCGCCAGACTCTCGAGCGAGGCGGCCCGCTTGTCGCTCGTGCCGGCGGGGCATCCGATGGGCTATCAGGACGCGTTCAACGCCTTCGTCGCCGACGCGTACGCGGCCATCGGCGGCGCCCGGCCCGAGGGGCTGCCCGACTTCGCCGACGGGCTGCGCTCCGCGCGGGTCACCGAGGCCGTGCTCGCCTCGGCCCGCAGCGGCGACTGGGCGGAGGTGGCGGCATGAGCGAGCCGATCCTCGTCGCCGAGGGCCTCGAGAAGTCCTTCTTCGGCGTTCAGGTGCTCCGCGGCGTCGGCCTCACCCTGCACCCGGGCGAGGTGCACGGCCTCATCGGCGAGAACGGCGCCGGCAAGTCGACCTTCATGAAGATCCTCGCCGGGGTGTACCAGCGCGACGGCGGCACGGTCCGCATCGCGGGCGAGGAGGTCGACTTCCAGCACCCGGTGCAGGCGGCCGAGGCCGGCCTCGCCACCGTGTTCCAGGAGTTCAACCTGCTGCCCGAGCGCACCGTCGCCGAGAACGTCTTCGTCGGTCGCGAACCGCGCCGCTACGGTCTCGTCGACCGGCGGCGGATGGTCCGGCAGACCGAGCAGCTGCTCGCCGAGCTCGGCATCGACTTCATCGACGCGGATGCCCCGGTGCGACGACTGAGCGTCGCGGAACAGCAGATCGTCGAGATCGTGAAGGCGCTCTCCGTCGATGCCCGCGTGATCCAGATGGACGAGCCGACCGCCGCGCTCGCCGACCACGAGGTCGAGCTGCTCTACGCGATCATCGCCCGGCTGAAGGCCAGGGGCGTCGCCATCCTCTACGTCTCGCACCGGCTGAAGGAGATCTTCGACCTCTGCGACACCATCACGGTGCTGAAGGACGGCGCGCTCGTCTCCACCGGCCCGGCCGCCGAGCTCGACACCGACGAGCTCGTGCGCCGCATGGTCGGCCGCCCCATCGAGAGCTACTTCCCCGAGGCGGAGCCCGGCACCGAGCTCGGCGAACCCCGGCTCGTGCTGCGCGGCGCCGGCAACGGCTACGTCGACGGCATCGAGCTCGAGCTGCGCGCCGGCGAGATCGTCGGCGTCGCCGGGCTGCAGGGCTCCGGCCGCACCGAGCTCGCCGAGGCCGTCTTCGGCATCGCCCCGTTCACCCGCGGCACCATGGAGCTCGACGGCCGGGCGATCCGCGTCACCGGCGCCCGCCAGGCCGTCCGCGAGGGCCTCGCCCTCGTCACCGAGGACCGCAAGGCCCAGGGCCTCGCCCTGAACCAATCGGTGCTCGACAACGCGCTGCTCGTCATCCGCTCCGTGTTCTCGAGGCGCACCGCCGCGGTGCGGCGGGAGCTGCCCGGCGTGCTCTCCAGCCTCGAAGTCGCCTCCCGCGGCGTCGAGCAGGAGGTGCAGTACCTCTCCGGCGGCAACCAGCAGAAGGTCGTGCTCGCCAAGTGGCTCGCCACGAACCCCCGCGTCGTGCTCATGGACGAGCCGACCCGCGGCATCGACGTCGGCGCGAAGGTCGCCGTCTACCGGCTCATGCGCCGGCTCACCCGAGAAGGAGTCGCCATCCTCATGATCTCCTCCGAACTGCCAGAGGTGATCGGCATGTCCGACCGCATCATCGTGATGCACGACGGCCGCGCCTCCGCCGAGCTGCCTGCGCGCAGCGACGAGGCGACCATCCTCGCCGCCGCCACCGGCACCCTCGCCGCGATCGAGCCCGGGGGAGGGGCGGCATGAGCGCCGTGACCCCCACCGCCCGCCGCCGGCGCGGCCGCCTCGACTCCTCGCTCGTCGTCGGCATCGCGCTCGTCGTGGTGATCGCGATCGGCGCGGTGCTCGTCGCCACCGTCGGCCGCAACTTCTTCAGCCCCGGCAACATCCGCGACATCCTCACCGGCATGAGCGTGCTCGGCTTCGTCGCGATCGGGCAGACGCTCGTCGTGCTCTGCGCCTCGCTCGACCTCTCCGTGCTCTACGTGATCAGCCTGTCGAGCCTCATCGCCGCCGATCTGATGGCCGGCAATCCGGCGAACATCCCGCTCGCGCTCGCCGCCTCGCTCGGCGTCGCCGGGCTCATCGGCCTCGCGAACGGGCTCATCGTGACGAAGCTGAAGGTGAACGGCTTCATCGCCACCCTCGGCACCGGGCTCATCATCAAGGGCTTCCTCGACTCGAACTACAAGGGCACGAGCGGCGATGTGCCGATGGAGTTCCGGCTCATCGGCGCCACCGGGCTCGGCCCCGTGCCGGTGTCGACCATCCTGATGCTCGCCGTGGCCGTGCTCGTGTGGCTCTTCCTCAGCCGCACCCGCACCGGCCACCACATCTACGCCGTCGGCGGCAACGAGCAGGTCGCGCGGCTCTCCGGCATCCGCACCGCCCGACCGGTGATCATCGCCCACGTGCTGTGCTCGATGAGCGCGGCCCTCGCCGGCCTGCTGCTCGCCAGCCGCTCCGGCGTGGGCAACCCGACGTTCGGCGCCCAGGGCGGCTACGACCTGCTCTCGATCGCGGCGGTCGTGCTCGGCGGCACCCTGCTGCTCGGCGGCCGCGGCTCCGTCTGGGGCACCATCGGCGGCGTCGCGATCTTCGCCGTCGTCGACAACGTGATGAGCGTCATGCAGGTGAACCCGTTCCTGAAGGACGTCGTGCGCGGCATCGTCATCGTCGCCGCCGTCGCGGTCTACGCCAGCCGCTCGGTCGAGCGCCGCCGGCCGCGCTTCGACGGGGGCGGTGCGCCGCCGCCGGCCTCGAGCGAGGCGTTCGCCGCACCCGCCGAGCCGGCCGAGCCCGCCGCCGCGGAAGGAGGGGTCCGATGACCGCCGCCACCGAGCTCCGCCCGAGCGCCGGGCAGCGCCTCGCGGGCCTCGCCCGCACCCTGATCAGCCCCCGCGGCGCCGTCTTCCTGCTGCTCGTGCTGCTCCTCGTCGCGATCGCGGCGCTGAACCCCTCCTTCGCCGAGCCGAGCCAGTTCATCCGCTTCGTCCAGCGGGTCGCGCCCGTCGCGATCGTCGCGATCGGCCAGTACTTCGTCATCGTCGGCGGCGAGTTCGACCTCTCGATGGGCTCGGTCGTCACCGCCCAGGTGGTGATCGCCGGCAACCTCATCGGCCAGGACGAGTCGAAGGCGCTGCCCGTGCTCGCCCTCATGCTCGGCTTCGGCGCGGTCATCGGCCTCGTGAACGGGCTCATCGTCTCGTTCCTGAAGGTGCCGAGCTTCATCGTCACCCTCGGCATGATGCTCGCCCTGCTCGGCGCGGTCCTCTACTGGACGGGCGGCGCCGCGACCGGCAACCCCGCCGACGGCTTCCGCGAGATCGGCCGCGGCGGCATCCGCGGCATTCCCGTGATCGACATCCTGCCGTGGTCGGTCGTCATCCTCGTCGTGGTGCTCGTGCTCGCCGTCTGGTTCGCCCGGCGCCCCTTCGGCCGCACCATCATCGCGCTCGGCGACAACCCCACCACGGCGCGGTTCTCCGGCACCCGCAGCTGGTGGGTGAAGACCTCGACGTTCATGATCTCCTCGCTCTCGGCGACGGTCGCGGGCGTGCTCCTCGTCGGCTACGCCGGCGTGCACCCCTCCGTCGGCCGCGGCTACGAGTTCACGGCGATCACCGCCGTCGTGCTGGGCGGCGTGGTGCTCGGCGGCGGGCGCGGCTGGGTCGTCGCCGCGGCGGCCGGCGCCTTCGCCCTCGAAGCCCTCTTCACGCTGCTGAACTTCGCCGGCGTGCCCTCGACGTACCGCGACGCGGTGCAGGGCGCGATCATCATCCTCGCCGTCGCCTACTCGGCGACCACCTTCCGCGCCAGGCGCCGCGGCCGGGCCCTCGAGGCCCCGGCCGGTCGGCCGCCGGAGGCCCCGCCGCCCCAGGCGGCCCCAGAGACTTCGCCCGCATCCGGAGCGAAGACGGACGACTCCCCGGAGACGCCCGCCACCCCTGCACCCATTCCCTCGACGCAGAGGGCAGACAACGAAACCAAGGGAGGTTCGTGATGCGACGCAGGTTCACCGTGGCATCCGCCATGGTCGGCGCCGTGGCGCTGATGACGCTCGCCGGTTGCACGACCGATCCGAGCGTGACCGACTCGAGCGAGGCGCCCGAGTCCAGCGAGGAGGCGTCGGTCGAGTGGTTCGACCAGGCCCTCTTCGACAAGCAGAACGCCGAGCGCACCGTCGTGCCCGAGGGGCCCGAGGGGCAGCCGTGGCTGCAGACGATCAACGCGGAGCTCGTCGACACCGCGCAGTACGCGAGCACCGGCCCGAAGAAGGCCTGCTTCGCGAACGCCTCGATCTCGAACCCGTGGCGCCAGACCGGCTGGATCACCATGAACCAGCAGCTCAAGGTGCTGCAGGACGCGGGCGTCATCAGCGAGATGGAGACCCGCGACGCGCAGGACTCCGACGACACCCAGATCGCCGACATCGACTACTTCATCGACGAGGGCAACTGCGACATCTTCCTGATCTCGCCGAACTCGACGGCGGCGATGACGCCCGCCGTGGAGCGCGCCTGCGACACCGGCAAGCCCGTCGTGGTCTTCGACCGCGGCGTGCAGACCGACTGCCCGGTCACGTTCATCCACCCGATCGGCGGCTTCGCCTGGGGCATCGACACGGCCGAGTTCCTGATCGACAACCTCGAGAAGGGCGACAAGGTCGTCGCGCTCCGCATCCTGCCGGGCGTCGACGTGCTCGAGCAGCGCTGGGCCGCGGCCGAGAAGCTGTTCGACGAGGCCGGCATCGAGGCGGTCGACTACTTCACCGGTGCGGACCCGGCCGAGATCAAGAAGATCATCTCGGACGAGCTCGCCAAGGGCGAGGTCCAGGGCATCTGGATGGATGCCGGTGACGGCGCCGTCGCCGCGATCGAGGCCTTCGAGGACGCCGGTGCGGACTACCCCGTGATGACCGGCGAGGACGAGATGAGCTTCCTCCGCAAGTGGAAGGAGACGGGCCTCACCGGGCTCGCCCCCGTGTACTCCAACTTCCAGTGGCGCACGCCGCTGCTGGCCGCGCAGAAGATCTTCGCGGGCGAGCAGGTGCCGGTCGAGTGGGTGCTGCCGCAGTCGCCGATCACGGCCGAGGAGGTCGACCAGTACCTCGCGCTGAACGAGGGCATGCCCGACGGCCACTACGCCAAGTTCGGCGGCGAGGACCTGCCCGGCTACCCGCAGGTCTGGGAGGACCGCGTCATCCCGTAAACCGGCGCTGGGGGAACACGCCGATCGCGTATCGGGGCCGCGGCACGCGCCGCGGTCCCGATACGCTCACCATCGACACGGGCGCCGGCGAGGGCGGGGCGCCGCGAGGAGGCCGCATGCGCCGCATCATCGGCGTGAACACCTGGGTGTGGGCGTCGCCGCTCACCGACGAGAACCTGCTGGAGCTCGCCGCGAAGGCGGCCGGCCTCGGCTTCGGCGCGATCGAACTGCCCGTCGAGCAGCCGGGGGACTGGGCGCCCGAGCGGGCCGCGGAGGTGCTTGCCGGGCACGGGCTCGCCCCGATCGTGGTCGGCGCGATGGGCCCCGGCCGCAACCTCCTCGCGGCGCCGGGCTCCGAGATCGTCGCGACGCAGAACTACCTCGTGCACTGCCTCGGCGTCGCCGAACGGCTCGGCGCGCAGGTCGTCGCCGGCCCGTTCACCTCGGCGACCGGACGGGCGTGGCGGATGGATGCCGCGGAGCGCTGCGAGCGGATCGAGGAGCTCCGCCGCAACCTCGCGCCCGTCGTGCGCCAGGCGGAGGCCCGCGGCATCCGCCTCGCCGTCGAGCCGCTGAACCGCTACGAGACGAGCCTCGTGAACACCGTCGAGCAGGCGCTCGACGCCCTCGGCCCGCTGCTCGGGCCCGGCCTCGGCCTCGCGCTCGACAGCTACCACCTGAACATCGAGGAGCGCTCGATCGGCGACGCCATCCGCGCCGCGGGGGAGCACCTCGCCCACGTGCAGGTCTGCGGCAACGACCGCGGCCCCGTCGGCGACGACCACCTCGACTGGCCGGGCTTCCTCGACGCCCTCGACGACGCCGGCTACGCCGGCCCGCTCGGGCTCGAGAGCTTCACGGGCGAGAACGCCACCATCGCGGTCGCCGCCTCCGTCTGGCGCCCGCTCGCCGCGTCGCAGGACGAGCTCGCCGCGCGCAGCATCCGCTACCTCCAGGCACTGCAGGACGAAAGGGCAGGGGCATGACCGACACGACCGCATCCTCGACGGGCGCGAACGGGGGCCACCCCGTCACCCTCTTCACCGGGCAGTGGGCCGACCTCCCGCTCGAGGAGGTCGCCCGGCTCGCCGCCGGCTGGGGCTACGACGGGCTCGAGCTCGCCTGCTCCGGCGACCACCTCGACCTGAAGCTCGCCGAGGAAGAGCCCGGCTACCTTGCCGAGCGGGTCGAGCTCCTGAAGCGGCACGGCCTCGAGGTGCACGCCATCTCGAACCACCTCACCGGCCAGGCCGTCTGCGACGACCCCATCGACTTCCGGCACGAGGCGATCGTGCGCCGGTACACCTGGGGCGACGGCGACGCCGAGGGCGTGCGGCAGCGGGCCGCCGAGGACATGAAGCGGGCCGCGCGGGTCGCCCGGCGGCTCGGCGTCGACACCGTCGTCGGCTTCACCGGCTCGGCGATCTGGCCGTACGTGGCGATGTTCCCGCCGGTGCCGGAGTCGGTGATCGACGCCGGCTACGAGGACTTCGCGACGCGGTGGAACCCGATCCTCGACGTGTTCGACGCCGAGGGCGTGCGCTTCGCGCACGAGGTGCACCCCTCCGAGATCGCCTACGACTACTGGTCGAGCGTGCGCACGCTCGAGGCGATCGGCCGGCGGGAGGCGTTCGGCTTCAACTGGGACCCCTCGCACATGATGTGGCAGGGCATCGACCCGATCGGCTTCATCGTCGACTTCGCCGACCGCATCTACCACGTCGACTGCAAGGACACCCGGCTCCGCCCGCCCACCGGCCGCGCCGGCATCCTCGGCTCGCACCTCGCGTGGGGCGACCCGCGGCGCGGCTGGGACTTCGTCTCGACGGGGCGCGGCGACGTGCCCTGGGAGGACGCGTTCCGCGCCCTCGACCGAATCGGCTACACCGGGCCGATCTCGATCGAGTGGGAGGACGCCGGGATGGACCGCCTGCACGGCGCGCCCGAGGCGCTCGAGTTCGTCCGCAAGCAGCTCTTCCCCCGGCCGACCGCCGCCTTCGACGCAGTGTTCTCGAACCAGTAGCGCCGGCCCGCTTCGACGGGCTCAGCGAACCACGCTGGTTCCCTGAGCTTGTCGAAGGGAGCCCCACCGCTTCGACGAGCTCAGCGAACCACGCTGGTTCCCTAAGCTCGTCGAAGGGAACTCCGCCGCTTCGACAGGCTCAGCGAACCGCCGGGCTCAGCGGGCCCCCTCCGTCACCACCCCGTCGTGGAGGTGCAGCCGCCGCTCCGCCCGCCGCGCCACGGCCGAGTCGTGCGTCACGATGACGAGGGTGAGCCCGCGATCCCGGCGGATGCCCTCGAGCAGCTGCAGGATCTCGTCGCGCGTGGTCTCGTCGAGGGCGCCCGTCGGCTCGTCGGCGAGCAGCACCTCGGGCTCCTTCACGAGCGCCCGGGCGATCGCGACGCGCTGCTGCTGCCCGCCCGACAGCTCGCCCGGCATGTGCCCGGCCCGGTCGGCCAGTCCGACCGCGGCCAGCGCCTCGCCGGCCCGCCGGGTGCGCTCCGCCGCGGCGACGCCGATGGGCGCGAGGGCCGCCTCGACGTTCTCCTGCGCGGTGAGGGTCGGGATCAGGTTGAAGCCCTGGAACACGAAGCCGAGTTGCGCGGCGCGCACCCGGGCGAGCTTCGCGTCGGGCAGGTGCGACAGCTCGGCGTCCCCGAGCACCACCCGTCCGCTCGTCGGCCGGTCGAGCGCGCCGAGCATCTGCAGCAGCGTCGACTTGCCGCCACCGGTGGGGCCCTGGATGGCGACGTGCTGCCCGGCGGGGATCTCGAGCGTCACGTCCTTCAGCGCGGTCACGGTGCGCTTGCCCTGGTACTGCTTGGTCACGTGGTCGAGCCGGTACATGGCGGCGGTGCTCCTCTGGGTCGGGTCGCTCGGCGGGGCGCTCGTGGCGCTGGTCGGAGTGGATGCCGCGGCGCTCATGCGACGCTCCGCAGGGCTTCGGCCGGCCGCAGCCGGGCGGCGCGCCAGCCGCCGATCACGCCGGCGAGCAGTCCGCCGAGCACGGCGAGGCCGACGGCGATCGCGATGACGCTCATGGTGACCGGGGCGCTCAGCACGACCTCCGTCGCGGTCTGGCTGGAGGCCGCGCCGAACGGGCCGCCGGTCATCCCGCCGGGAGGGGCGCCGGCCGAGGCATCCGCTCCCTGCATCGCGCCGGGACCGCCGGCGGTGAACCCGCCGCCGGTGCTGCCGCCGAGGGTGAGCCCGAGGAGGTTCACGACCCAGATGCCGGCGAGGCCGACGACGAGTCCGGCCGCGCCGCCCATGAGCCCCTGCACGAGGGACTCGCCCGCGACCTGACCGACGATGCGGCGGTTGCGCCAGCCGATCGCCTTGAGCGTGCCGAACTCGCGGGTGCGGCGGGTGACGCCCTGGATCGTGAACAGGATGGCCGTGAGGAACGCCGCCGCGAGCACGGCGATCGAGACCCAGAGCCCGAGGTTCGAGATGAGCGCGGAGGCGCTGCCGAGCGAACCGGACACCTGCGCCGCGAGGTCCGACTGGGTCGACACGCTCGTGTCGGGCAGCGCCTCCTCGATCGAGGCCTGCACGGCGTCGATCCGGTCGGCCGAGGCGGCCTGCACGTACACGTCGCTGACCTTGCCCTCCTGGCCGGAGAGCGACTGCGCGAGGTCGAGCGGCACGTACGCGTTCGACGCGGTCGTCGCGTCGGCGGAGGTCGACGCGACCGTGCCGACGATCTCGAACTCGGTCCCGCCGAGCTCGATCGCGTCGCCGATGGCGAGTCCGGCGCTCGCCGCGTAGCTCGCGTCGAGCACGGCGACCGCCTGGCCGGCGTCGGATGCCTCGAGCCCGCGTCCCTCGTCGACGGCCGCCGCCGACAGCGGGCCCACGGCGGCGCCCGCCGGGTCGATTCCGAGCACCGTCACCCGGTCGACGTCGAAGGCGCTGCCGCCGGCGCCGTCGAAGCCGCCCTGCGGCGGCGCACCGCCGCCATCCGGCGCTGTCTGCACGTTGGTGCCGCCCTGGTCCTGGCTCATCGCGGGCAGCTCGCCGGAAAAGGTGACGTTCTCGAGCGCGAGCGTCGCGGCCGCGGCCTCGACGCCGTCGATCGCCTGCACGGTGTCGAGCGCGGTCGCGTCGAAGGTCTGACTGCCGGGCCCGGAGCTGAGCCGGGACTGGCTGAGCGCCGTCGAGCCGTCGGCGGTCTGCCCGGCGCCGGCGTCGAACTCGAAGCGCTGCGGGCCGCCGGCGGCGCCGCCCTCGCCGGGCGCGGTGGGCGTCGCGGTGACCGTCAGGTCGGTGCCGACGCCGTAGACGGACTGCAGCACCTCGGCCTGGGCGTCGCGCATGCCCGTGGAGACGGCGTTCACGATCATCACGAGCGCGATGGCGATCGCCATCCCGATCGCGACGATCGCGGTCTGCCTCCGCCTGCCGGCGAGCTCGCGCCGGAGGAAGGTGAAGAACATGGGGGGTCCTCTCGTCGATGGGGGTCGACGAGACGCTAGGCACGCCCGCTATGGCGGGACTTTGGCCCGGCTATGCGTTCTCCCTGGTGCCCGGTTCCCTGAGCCTGTCGAAGGGGAGCTGGTCGAAGGAGCCCCGTCCGCTTCGACAGGCTCAGCGCACCATCCCGTGGTTCCCTGAGCTGGTCGAAGGGAACACCCCCCCCCGCTTCGACGGGCTCAGCGCACCATCCTGTGGTTCCCTGAGCTCGTCGAAGGGAACGCCCCCCCGCTTCGACAGGCTCAGGGAACCAGGCGGCTCAGGCCTCGCCGGCGCGGTTCGCCGCGAGCTCGAGCCCGATGGCGTGCACGAAGCCGCTGACGAGGTCGCTGCCCTCGCAGCCGATCCAGATCGCGTACTCCGCTCGGGCGTCCTCGTCGGCGCGCATCCACTCGTCGAGCCACGCGTCGGCCGCGCGCACGCACGCCGCCCCCGCGGCGCCCTCCCGACGGAACCAGCGGACGGCGACCCCCTCCGGGGCGGTCATCGGCTGCGCCGGGATCGGCCCGTCGGACTCCAGCGCCACGAATCCGCGCACGTCGACCGGGGCGACGGCGAGCACCCGGCTCACCTCGAGCAGGTCGGCGGCGCCCGCCGCGATCAGCAGGTGGCGGCGGGGAGGCGGCCCGTCGTCGACGAGGTCCGGCCGGCGGTTCGGGAGGAAGCACAGCATGGCAGTAGCTTAGGTTTGCCTTACCTAAGCCGCAAGGGTGCTCGCTGAGCTCGTCGAAGCGGGCGGGCGTTCCTTCGACGAGCTCAGGGAACCACGGGGTCGGCTCCCTTCGACGAGCTCAGGGAACCAGGCTCAGGGAACCAGGGGAGCGCACAGCCGGGTCATAGCCAACGCATAGCCCGACGCGGATACTTGGAAGCATGAGCACCCCCGCACCCGCCCGCGCGCCGCAGATCGCGAAGCCCGACGGCTCGATGGTGCGCGTCCTCGTCGTGGACGACGAGCACTCGCTCACCGAGCTGCTGAAAATGGCGCTGAAGTACGAGGGCTGGGACGTGCGCACCGCGGGCGACGGGCTCACCGCCGTGAAGGTGGCCCGCGAGTTCCGCCCCGACGCGATCGTGCTCGACATCATGCTGCCCGACATCGACGGGCTCGAGGTGCTGCAGCGGGTGCGCGCCGACGGTGCGGAGACCCCGGTGCTCTTCCTCACCGCGAAGGACGCGCTCGACGACCGCATCGCCGGGCTCACCGCCGGCGGCGACGACTACGTCACGAAGCCGTTCAGCCTCGAGGAGGTCGTGGCCCGTCTGCGCGGCCTGATCCGCCGCTCGACGCTCACCCTCGCCCAGGCGAAGGACCCGGTGCTCCGCGTCGGCGACCTCACCCTCGACGAGGACTCCTACGAGGTGCACCGCGACGGCGAGCTGATCGAGCTCACCGCGACCGAGTTCGAGCTGCTCCGCTACCTCATGCGGAACCCCCGCCGGGTGCTCTCGAAGGCGCAGATCCTCGACCGGGTCTGGTCGTACGACTTCGGCGGCAAGGAGTCCGTCGTCGAGCTCTACATCTCCTACCTGCGCAAGAAGATCGACGCCGGCCGCACGCCGATGATCCACACGGTCCGCGGCGCGGGCTACCTGCTGAAGGCCGCGGAGTGACGCGGCCGGGCGACCCGGGCTACGCGGCGGAGTCGCGGGCGCGGGCCGAGCGCGGCGACGGCGCGGATGCCGAGGCGCACGCCGACGCCGAGGCATCCGCCCGCCGTCGCTGGACCCTGGAACGCCGCCTCGTCGTCGCGATGGCGGCCCTCCTCGCCGCCGTCAGCGTCGTCGTGGGCGTCGTCAGCGTCACTGTCTTCCACGGCTCCTCCGTGCAGAGCGTCGACGACGACCTGCGCACCTCGCTGCAGCGCGCCGCGACGGGCATCGCCGCCGTGCCGACCCCCGGCGGCGACGTCGGCCTCGCACTCGACGTGCCCGGCCAGTCGGCGGGCACGATCGCGGCCTTCGTGAACCACGACGGCTCCGTCGACGGCGCCCGCTACATCGCCGACGGGGGACAGGTGCTGACGTTCCAGAGCGGGGCGGTCGCCGAGCTCGGCGAGGTGGCCGCCGACGGGCGGGCGCACACCGTCTCCCTCGGCGGGCAGCTCGGCGAGTACCGCGCGATGGCGACCCCGGTGCTGCCGCAGCTGAACGTCGTGGTGGCGCTGCCGCTCGCCGGCGTGAACCGCGCGACCGGGCAGCTCGCCCTCACCATCGCCCTCGTCGCGCTCGCCGGCCTCTTCTTCGCGATCGCCTTCGGCACCCTCATCGTGCGCCGCGCCCTCGTGCCGCTCGCGCGGATGACCGACACCGCGCTCGCCGTGTCCGAGCGTCCGCTCGACCGCGGCGACGTCGACCTCGACGAACGAGTGCCGGTCGACGACCCGCGCACCGAGGTGGGCCGGCTCGGCACCGCGTTCAACCGCATGCTCGGGCACGTCTCGGGCTCGCTCTCGGCGCGCGAGCAATCCGAGCGCAAGGTGCGCCGCTTCGTGGCGGATGCCTCCCACGAACTGCGCACCCCGCTCGCCTCCATCCGCGGCTACGCGGAGCTCACCCGCCTGCACGGCGGCACGCTGCCCGAGGACGTCACGCACGCGATCTCCCGCATCGAGTCGGAGTCGCTGCGGATGACCGAGCTCGTCGAGGACCTGCTGCTGCTCGCCCGCCTCGACGAGGGCCGGGAGCTCGTGCACAGTCGGCTCGACCTGCGCACCGTCGTCGTCGACGCCGTCGGCGACGCCCAGGTCGCCGGCCCGGACCACGAATGGTCGGTCGAGGTGCCCGAGGGTCCCGTCGAGGTCTCCGGCGACGACGCCCGGCTCCGCCAGGTGCTCGCGAACCTGCTCGCCAACGCGCGGGTGCACACGCCGGCCGGCACCGCGGTGCACGTCACCGTCACCCCCGAACCCGGCGACGGCGAGGACCCCGGCGTCGTCCGCATCGAGGTCGCCGACGACGGCCCCGGCATCGACGAGGAGGTGCGCGACACGATGTTCGAGCGCTTCGCCCGCGGCGACGCCTCGCGCTCCCGCCGGGCCGGGTCGACCGGCCTCGGTCTCGCCATCGTGCGGGCCGTCGTCGAGGCGCAGCACGGCACGGTCTCCGTCGAGTCCGAGCCCGGCCGAACGGTCTTCACGGTCGAGCTCCCGCTCGCCCCCGCCGCCTGAGCGGAAGCCCGCCGGCGACGCCGAACGGCCCGCCCCCGGGAGGGGACGGGCCGTTCGAGTCGAGTGCCGACCGGGTCTACGCGTCGGCGAGGACGCCGAGCATCTCGGCGAAGAGCAGCAGCTCCTCGGGCGTGCGCTCGCGGAGCGCGGCGTGCAGGCGCGACTGGTTGCGCGCGCGCACCGAGGTGACCCGCTCGAGCGCCAGGGGCGTCGGCACGAGCACGCGCACCCGCCCGTCGCGCTCGTCGGGGCGGCTCTCGAGAAGGCCGACCTCCTCGAGCATGCGCAGCTGGCGGCTGACGACGCTCTTGTCCATGTCGAACAGCTCCGCGAGCACGTGGGCGTTCGTGGAACCGAGTCGCACGACGGTGGACAGCAGCTTGTAGCCGGCCGGGTTCAGCTCGGGGTGGATCTGCTGCGCCGCCTCCTTCCACACGGTGCGGGCGCGACCGAACACGACGGAGAGCTGGTCTTCCACGCGCGCGATCGCCTCGTCGACGGAGGACTCGGTCATGGCACTCATGCTACTTGCGGGCCGGGGCCGGCTCGCCCTCCGAAGCGGTGGTGGATGCCTCGGCATCCGCCGCCGTGCGCGGTTCGCGCGAGGCATCCGCCCGCCCGATCGCGACCGAGGCGGTGACCGGCGAGCCGGTCTCGGCCTCGGCGAGGTCGATGGCGACCTCCTCGGCCTCCTCGGCGAGCGACTGCGCGGCGTTCTTCGTCGACAGCGGCTTGTTCGGCAGGAAGGCGATCGCGATGAGGCTCAGCACGGCCAGCGGGATGGCGATGATGAACACGTCGGCGATGCCGTGGCCGTAGGCGCCCTCGACGATCACGCGGATCGCGTCGGGGAGCTCGCCGACCTTCGGCACGTTGCCGGACGCGAGGCCCTTGAGCGCCGCGACCTCGTCGGCCGAGGACGGCGTGAACTTCGCGAGCCCGTCGGTGATGTGGGTCGTCACCTGGCTGGCGAGCACGGAGCCCATGATCGTCACGCCGATGGTGCCGGCGATCGAGCGGAAGAAGTTCACGTTCGAGCTCGCAGCGCCGAGCTGCGAGGCCGGGGTGTCGTTCTGCACGATGAGCGTGAGGTTCTGCATGACCATGCCGAGGCCGGCGCCGAGGATCACCATGTACACCGAGACCCAGAGGAAGTCGGTGTCGTAGCGGAGGGTCGACATGAGGCTCACGCCGGCGATGATGAGCGCGGAGCCGAGCAGCATCCAGCCCTTCCACTTGCCGAAGCGCGAGACGAGCTGGCCGATGCCGATCGAGGCGCCCATCTGGCCGACGATCATCGGGATCGTCATGAGGCCCGACTCGGTCGGGGTCGCTCCGCGGGCGAGCTGGAAGTACTGCGCGAGGAAGACGCTCGTCGCGAACATCGCCACGCCCACCGAGATCGAGGCGATCACGGAGAGGGTGAAGGTGCGGTTGCGGAACAGCGACATCGGCACGATCGGCTCGGGCACGAAGAACTCGGTCACGATGAAGGCGAGGAGCGCGAGCACCGCGCCGCCGATCATGAGGTAGCTCTGCATGGAGTCCCACTCGAACTGGCTGCCGCCCATGGACACCCAGATCAGGAGCACGGAGACGCCGACGGTGAGGAGCACGGCGCCGAGGTAGTCGATGCGCACGCGCGCGCGGTTCGGCTTCGGCAGGTGCAGGGTGCGCTGGATCATGATGATCGCGGCGACCGCGAAGGGGATGCCGATGAAGAAGTTCGCGCGCCAGCCGAAGGCGTCGGTGATGACGCCGCCGAGGAGCGGGCCGCCGATCGTGGCGAGCGCCATGATGCCGCCGACGACGCCCATGTACTTGCCGCGCTCGCGCGGCGAGATGATGAGCGCGACCGCGATCATGACGAGCGACATGAGGCCGCCGGCGCCGAGGCCCTGCACGACGCGGACGGCGATGAGCATGCCGGTGTCCTGCGCGAGGCCGGCGATCGCCGTGCCGACGACGAAGAGGCCGAGCGCGAGCTGCAGGAGCACCTTGCGGTCGACGAGGTCGGCGAGCTTGCCCCAGATGGGGGTGGAGACGGCGGTCGCGAGCAGGCTCGCGGTGATGACCCAGGTGTAGGCGGACTGGTCGCCGCCGAGGTCGGCGATGATGACGGGCATCGAGGTCGAGACAACCGTGCCGGAGAGCACGGCCACGAACATGCCCATGATGAGCCCGGAGAGTGCGGTGAACACCTCGCGGGCGGAGCGGGGTGCCTCGGTAGTCGAGGCGGTGAGCTGAGACGTCAAAGAAGTAGTCCTCGTAGAAAGTTGATGTGCGTCAACGATAACTCTGTCGTTGATGTACGTCAACTATCGACCTTGGTCAACTATTCCCCGGGTGTGCGATTCCGTTGCGCGGGCGGGATTTGGCGGATGGCGCGGGGTCGGGTACGCTGATCCGAGCCAAAGACCGCTGGTCGTCGTGCCCGAAGGGGTTCGACCGAAGTTCTTGCGAGAGCAAGGGGCCCGCGCAGGTGTGACGAAGTCTCTCCGGAATTCTCCGGCCCGAAGCTCCGCGCGTCTGCGCCGGAGCTTTTTTCATGCCAGCGCTCCCAGGCCGTGCATCGTCACCGCGATGCGCGATGAAGACACAAGGAGTGGCCATGGCGAACAAGGAAGCCGCGGTTGCCGAGCTCCAGGAGATGTTCCAGAGCTCGACCGCCGTTCTGCTGACCGAATACCGCGGCCTCACTGTTGCCCAGCTCAAGGAGCTGCGCAAGTCCATCAGTGGGGACGCGAGCTACGCCGTGGTGAAGAACACGCTGACCAAGATCGCCGCGAACAACGCCGGCATCTCGGCGTTCGACGACGCCCTCGCGGGCCCGTCGGCGATCGCGTTCGTGCACGGCGACCCCGTCGCCGTCGCGAAGTCGCTGCGTGACTTCGCCAAGGCGAACCCCCTCCTCGTGGTCAAGGGCGGCTATTTCGATGGCAAGCCCCTGACCGCCGAAGAGGTAGGCAAGCTCGCCGACCTCGAGTCCCGCGAAGTGCTGCTGGCGAAGCTCGCCGGTGCCTTCAAGGCCTCGCTGTTCGGAGCCGCATATCTGTTCAACGCGCCGCTGTCGAAGGCCGTCCGCACGGTCGACGCGCTGCGCGAGAAGCAGGAGTCCGCTGCGTAAGGCGCGAGCCACGCTGCGGTGAGTACACAACAAGGAGAGAAAAATGGCAAAGCTTTCGACTGAAGAGCTGCTCGAGGCGTTCAAGGAGCTCACCCTCATCGAGCTCTCGGAGTTCGTCAAGGCGTTCGAGGAGACCTTCGAGGTCACCGCCGCCGCCCCGGTCGCCGTCGCGGCCGCTGGTGCGCCCGCCGCCGGTGGTGGCGACGCCGCCGCCGAGGAGGAGAAGGACTCGTTCGACGTCGTCCTCGAGGCCGCCGGCGACAAGAAGATCCAGGTCATCAAGGTCGTCCGCGAGCTCACCTCGCTCGGCCTCGGTGAGGCGAAGGCCGTCGTCGACGGTGCTCCGAAGGCCGTCCTCGAGGGCGCCAACAAGGAGACCGCCGAGAAGGCCAAGGCCGCCCTCGAGGAGGCCGGCGCCACCGTCACCCTCAAGTAATCCGGCGCACTCCCTGCGAGTGCACCCCGCTTGAGGCGACGAACGTCGCTGCAGTACACGGATGCCCCGTGCCGATTCCTTCGGCACGGGGCATCCGTCGTTCCAGAGTTGGCCCGCGCGCCCGGCCCGCGGTCGGCGATCATCGACCATTGCCTTCGTCGACCGAGAGGTATAACATCATACTGCGCGGGGAGCGAGTGCCCCGCGTCCTCCGCCCCCAGACAAGGACGTCATGATGCGAAGCTTCCCCCGACCCCTGCTCGCCGCCGGCCTGACCGTCGGCGCCGCAGCCCTCCTCCTCACCGGCTGCGGCGCCGCGCCGACGTCGAGCGACGACGCGGCCGCCGCGAGCGATTTCACCCCCTGCGCCGTCTCCGACATCACCGGCTTCGACGACAAGGACTTCAACCAGCTCACCTACGAGGGCGTGAAGGCCGCCGCCGACGAGCTCGGCACGAAGGTGCTCACCGCCGACTCGAACACCGAGGACCAGTACGCGGGCAACATCCAGGGCCTCGTCGAGCAGGACTGCGACTTCATCGTCACGGTCGGCTTCGCCCTCGCGAACGCGACCCGGGATGCCGCGCAGCAGGCGCCCGAGGTGGACTTCGCGCTCATCGACAGCACCGTGACCGACGCCGAGGGCGCGCCGCTCGCGCTCGACAACGTGAAGCCCGTGCTCTTCGACACCGCCCAGGCTGCAGCCCTCGCCGGCTACCTCGCCGCGGGCGTCACGAAGACCGGCTCGGTCGGCACCTACGGCGGCATGCCGTTCCCCTCGGTCACGGTGTTCATGGACGGCTTCGCCGACGGCGTCGCGCACTACAACGAGACCCACGGCACCGACGTGAAGGTGCTCGGCTGGGACAAGGCCGCCCAGAACGGCCTCTTCGTCGGCGGCTTCGACGACCAGATCAAGGCGCGCACCCTCACCGAGGGTCTGCTCGACCAGGGCGCCGACGTCATCATGCCCGTCGCCGGGCGCCTGTTCGAGGCGAGCGCCGCCGTCGCCGACGAGCGCGGCACCGACCTCGCGATCATCGGCGTGAACGGCGACGTCTACGACGCCGTGCCGAAGTTCCGCCAGTACTACCTGACCTCGGTGCTGAAGAACCTCACCACCGCGGCCGAAGAGGTCACCCTCGCGGCGGCCGCCGGCGACTTCTCGAGCACCCCCTACATCGGCACGCTCGAGAACGAGGGCGTCGGCATCGCGCCGACCCACGACTGGGAGTCGCGCATCGATCCGGCCCTGCTCGACGAGGTCGAGGAACTGCGCCAGCAGATCGTCTCCGGAGAGTTCGTCGTCGAATCGCCCTCGTCCCCGAAGGCCTGAGCGGGCCATCCGCTCCGCCACTGCTCGCGCTCCCGCGCATCCCCCTGCCCGCGCACCCCGCGCACCCGAACGAAAGGCCCGCGCCACGATGACCACGACCACCTCCGCCACTACCGCTGCCACTGCCGTCGACAAGGCCAGCGCCGGGATCGGCGAACGCCAGTACCACATCGGGGTCGCGCCCGGTGAGGTCTCGACGGTGGCGCTGCTGCCCGGCGACCCGTTCCGGGTACCGATGATCGCCGAGTTCCTCACCGATGTGCGCACGGTCGCGCACCAGCGCGAGCACCTCACGATGACGGGCGACTACAAGGGGCGGCGGATCACGGCGACCTCCACCGGGATGGGCTGCCCCTCGGCGGCGATCGCGGTGGAGGAACTCGTCCGGGTGGGCGTGACCTCGTTCATCCGGGTCGGCTCCTCGGCGGGGCTCCAGGCCGGCATCGCGCCGGGCGACCTGCTCGTCAGCGAGGGCTCGCTGCGCAACGACGGTACGACCGCGGCCTACGCGATGACCGGCTACCCGGCCGTCCCCGACCTCGCGATCACCGCCGAGCTCGCCCGCACCGCGCGGGAGCTCACCGAGGGCACGCAGGCGAAGGTGCACACCGGCATCAGCGTGAGCGACGACGCCTTCTACGCGGAGACGCCGGAGTGGATCTCCACGCTGCACGAGCTCGGCGTGACGAACGTCGAGATGGAGGCCTCGGCCATCTTCGTCGTCGCGCGCCTCCGCGGCGTGCGGGCCGGGATGATCTGCTCCACGTCGAGCAACCTCTACGACGGCACGAGCCTCTACTCGGGCGTCAAGGAGGCGCTGAAGGAAGGCTGGATGCGCAGCATCGAGGCGGCGCTCGAGACCGCCGTGCGGCTCGAGCTCTGAGTCGCGGGCCGATGCTGATCAACCTGCACAGCCACCTCGAGGGGCGGGTGCGGCCGGAGACGGCCGCCGAGCTCGCTCGGGGGGCCGGCGTGCCGGAGCCGCCCGCCGGCTGGGCGCGGGCGCTCCGGCTCGACGGGCCCGCGGATCTCACCGCGTACCTCGAGAAGGTCGCCGCGAGCTATCCGTTCTTCCGCCGGCTCGACGCGATCGAGCGGATCGCCAGGGAGGCGGTCGAGGATGGCGCGGCGGGCGGCCAGGACTACCTGGAGCTGCGCTTCGGGCCGGCCACGCACGCCGACGACGATCGGGGCCTCGCCGAGGTGATCGCCGCGGTCGCCCGGGGGATGGCCGCGGGCAGCGCCGCGAGCGGGATGCCGTCGGGCGCCGTCGTGGCCGCGCTCCGCCACCACGACGAGGCGACGAACCTCGCGGTCGCCCGGGCGGCGGCCGCGGCCGCCGGCGACGTCGTCTGCGGCTTCGACCTCGCGGGTGACGAGTCGCGCTTCCCGCGGCACGACGTGCACGCGCCAGCGTTCGGCGTCGCCGCCGCGGCGGGCCTCGGGCTCACCTGCCACGCCGCCGAGGCCGGCGAGGCGGCGGCCGTGGCCGACGCGCTCCACTGGCTCGGCGTCAGCCGGATCGGGCACGGCGCGCACCTCGTCGACGAGCCGGAGCAGCTTGCCCGGGCGGCCGATGCCGGGCTCGTCGTCGAGATCTGCCCGACCTCGAACCACTTCACCGGGGCGATCGATCGGGTCGCCGACCATCCGGGTGCGGCTATGCGGCGGGCCGGGGTCCGGCTCGTGCTCGGCGACGACAACCCGATGCAGACGGGCTCCGACCTCGCGGCCGAGCGCCGCGTGCTCGTCGCGCAGCTCGGCTGGGACGAGCGCTCGCTCGCGGAGCTCGATCGCACGAGCGTGGCCGCGGCGTTCCTCGAGCCGGCGGTCCGGCGCGCGCTCGAGGCGCGGCTGCCCGCCTGAGCGGAGACGCTCCCGTTCAGCCGCCCGAGGACTGCCGCACCGCGAGGTGCCCGACGGAGGGCGCGACGATGACCTTCGCGAGGTAGGCGGGCCGGCCGTCGAGGTCGGCGGTCTGCGTGAGCAGCATGACCGGGTCGGCCGCCTTCAGCTCGAGCTGCTTCGCCCGGGTCGCCCCGGCGACGCTGACGCCGATGCGGCAGACCCCGGTCACGAAGGCGAGCCCGGTGCGGTCGATGATGCGCATCAGCACGGTCGAGCGGGCCTCGTCGATGTCGGGGAGGGCCGCCTCGACCGCGGCGCCGAAGCCCGCCCGGTCGTCGCCCACGGGGAGGTACTCCTGCACGACCGCGATCGGCTCCCCGTCGCGGGAGGCGATCGCCTCGCGGAACCAGAACCGGGCGTCGTCGGCGAGCTGCAGGTACGTCGAGACGAAGTCCGTCGCGGTCTGCTGGGTGAGCTCGACGTGGCGCAGCTCGATGGTGACGCCGGGCTCGGCGAGCACGAGCTCGAGCGGCCGGAACTCCTCGAGGCCCGCGTGCGGCACGGCGTCGGCGACGAAGCGGCCGACGCCCCGTCTGGTGCTGATCAGGCCGTCCTCCTCGAGCAGCATGAGCGCCTCGCGGACGACGGTGCGGCTCACGCCGAGGGCGGTGCCGAGCTCGGTCTCGCGGGGGAGGGCGGTGCCGAGCGGGAACACCCCGGTGCGGATGCCGTGGGCGATGCGCGAGTAGACGGCCACGCGCAGCGGCTGGCCGGGGGAGGTGAGCAACGGCTGTTCGAGGTAGCTGGTGCCCATCTGCGCCCTTTCGTCTGCGTCGCCGCGCTCGCGCGCAGCCCTCCTATTCTCGCGGGTCGGCGGGGATTTCGTGGGCAGTCCAGAGATATATAGCCAGGCTATGTATACTGGTGTGCATGCCACGCGACCTCGACCTGCCCGCCCTCATCGGCGCGCTCGTGTCGGCGAACAGCCGGCTCGTCCGCGTCGCGGCGACCGCGACGGGCAGCGAGGAGTCGCCCGCCGTCTGGCGCACCCTCGGCGTGCTCCGCGACCTCGGCCCGCTGCGCCTCGGCGAGCTCGCCAGGGTCAGCCGGGTCACCCAGCCGACCATGACGAAGCTCGTCAACGCGCTCGAGGAGCGCGGCTGGGTGCGCCGCACGCCCGACCCCGACGACGGCCGCGCCCTGCGCGTCGCCGCCGAGCCGGCCGGGCTCACGGCGCTCGACGCGTGGCGCGACGAGCTCACGGCGACCATCGCGCCGATGTTCCCAGAGCTCTCCGACGACGACCTCGCCGCCCTGGAGCGCACCGTCGCGGTGCTGCAGGCCGGCCTCGATCGGGCCGACGCCAGCCTCGGCCGCAGCAAGGAGCACGAATGAGCCACGGCTCGCACGAGACATCCGCATCCATCCTCAAGCAGCCCAAGGCGGTGTGGGCGGTCGCCTTCGCCTGCGTCATCGCCTTCATGGGCATCGGCCTCGTCGACCCCATCCTGCCGGCCATCGCCGAGAGCCTGCAGGCGACGCCGACCGAGACCGAGATGCTCTTCACGAGCTACCTGCTCATCACCGGCCTCGCCATGCTCGGCACGAGCTGGCTGTCGAGCCGCATCGGCGCGAAGAAGACGCTGCTCATCGGCCTCGGCCTCATCGTGATCTTCGCGGCCGCCGCGGGGCTGTCGCAGAACGTCGAGTCCGTCATCGGCTTCCGCGCAGGCTGGGGCCTCGGCAACGCGCTGTTCATCTCGACCGCGCTCGCGACGATCGTCGGCGCCGCGTCCGGCGGCACAGGCTCGGCGATCATCCTCTACGAGGCCGCGCTCGGGCTCGGCATCGCGATCGGCCCGCTCCTCGGCGGCCTGCTCGGCCACCTGAGCTGGCGCGGCCCGTTCTTCGGCACCGCCGCGCTGATGGCGATCGGCTTCATCGCGATCGTCGCGTTCCTGCGGCCGGAGCAGGATGCCGAGAAGCCCGTGCCGACGAAGCTCTCCGCGCCCCTCCGGGCGCTCCGCCAGCCCGCGCTCGCGGTGCTCGCCGCCGCCGCGCTCTTCTACAACATCGGCTTCTTCGTGCTGCTCGCCTACTCGCCGTTCCCGCTGGGCTTCGACGCGCTCGGGCTCGGCTTCACCTTCTTCGGCTGGGGGCTCGCGCTCGCGGTCACCTCGGTCTTCGTCGCGCCGCTCCTGACGGCCCGGATGCCGCGCACCCGCGTGCTCTGGATCGCGCTGCCCCTCCTCGCGATCGACCTCGTCGCGGCCGGGCTCGTCATCGCGAACCCGACCGCGCTCGTCGTGTGCATCGTGATCGGCGGCCTCGTGCTCGGCGTGCTGAACACGGTGCTCACCGAGTGCGTCATGGAGGCGACCGACCTCCAGCGCTCCGTCGCCTCGAGCGCGTACTCGGCGGTGCGCTTCCTCGGCGGCGCGGTCGCCCCGCCCGCCGCGGCGGAGCTCGCCCACCTGATCGCGCCGGACGCCCCGTACTACGCGGCGGCCGGTTCGGTCGCCGTCGCCCTCGTCATCGTCGTGCTCGGGCACCGGGCGCTGCGCCGCGTCGACCGCGTCGAGGCGGAGCCCGCACTCACCGAGGCCGAGGCGATCACCGCGGGCGACGCCGCTTAGGCCCGCAAGACGGCACTATTTGCGGGTGCGATCCTCGCCGCACCCGCAAAAAGTGACGTCATGCACCCGCGGCCTACAGCGGGGCGCGCATCGTCGAGGTGCGCACGACCAGGCGAGTCGGCAGCGGCGCGCCGGAGTCGGGCAGCGGGTCGGCCTCCGCGCCCTCGCCGAGCAGCCGGAGCACGAGGTCGACGGCCGCCCGGCCCTGCCCGCTCGGGGACTGCTCGACCGTGGTGAGGCCGAACATCTCGGCGTACTCGTGCCCGTCGACGCCGACGATCGAGAGGTCGTGCGGCACCGACATGCCGAGTCGCTCGGCCGCGCGGATGGCCCCGAAGGCCACCTCGTCGGAGGCCGCGAACACGGCCGTTGGGCGCCGTCCGGGTTGGCCGAGCAGCTGCAGGGCGGCCTCATAGCCGCCGGGCATCGTCATCTCGGTCTCGACGACCTCGGCGCGCCCCCGCGGCGCGAGCCCCGCCGCCGACATCGCGTCGAGGTAGCCGTGCCGGCGCAGGCCCTGCACGCTGAGCGGCCGGGCGGCCGCGCCGTCGCCCGCGAGGTGCACGAGGCGGGTGTGCCCGAGCTGCAGCAGATGCTCGGTGGCGAGCTGCCCGACCGCCCGGTCGTCGATGCCCAGGCGGGCTGGGCCGAGCGCGCCGGCCTCGCCGCCGCCGAGGACGACGACCGGCTTGTCGCGCCGCTCGAGTGCCGCGAGCTCGTGCTCGGCGAGGTCGACGCCGACCGCGATGACCGCGTCGACGCGCTTGCGCGCGAGGAAGAACTCGAAGACGCGGTCGCGGTCGGGCCCCGCGCCGTCGACGTTGTAGAGGGTGAGGTCGTAGCCGGCGCTGAGCAGCGTACGCTCGAGGCCCTCGAGCACCTCGCCGAAGAACCAGCGGTTCACGAAGGGGATGACGACGCCGATGTTCTTCGTGCGGCCGGTGACGAGGCTCGCGGCGTCGGGGGAGACGATGTAGCCGATCTCCGCGGCCGCCGTCTCGACCCTGCGGCGCGTCGCCTCGGCGACGTGCCCGCGCCCGGAGAGCGCCCTGGAGGCGGTCGCCTTCGAGACGCCGGCGAGGCGTGCGACGTCGGCGATCGCGGTCATCGCGGCTCCTCACTCGGCGTATTCGATGCAGAGCATACTCGCCCGGGCCGGATGTATGGAACCGGTTCCAGTCGAGATCGCGTTTTGCCGGTCGAACGGGAGATTTTCGTGGAAGCGCTCTCACCCAACGCTGGCGAGGGAGTGACTTGTCGCCGATTCGTGATCGGGGGTCACTTGTGGCGAGACGCGACCGTGCTCTACGGTGGTCGCTGGAACCGGTTCCGGTCCGCCTGCACCACACTCAACGAGGAGAGAGCTATGCGTTTCACGCGTCATCGCCGATTGGTGGTCCCCGTCGTGGCGGCCGCCGCGCTCGGCCTGGCCCTCACGGCATGTACGGGCGACATCGCCAACGAGGATGCCGCCGACGTCGACTGCGCGCCTTACGAGCAGTACGGCACCTTCGAGGGCAAGAAGGTGTCCATCAGCGGCACCATCCTCGACCTCGAGGCCGACCGCCTGGTCGAGTCCTGGAAGGACTTCCAGACCTGCACCGGCATCGAGATCACCTACCAGGGCTCGAGCGAGTTCGAGGCCCAGATCGCCGTGCTCGCCGAGGGTGGCAACGCCCCCGACATCGGCATCGTGCCCCAGCCGGGCCTGCTCGGCCGGCTCGCCGACGGCGGCTGGCTGGTCCCCGCATCCCAGGAGGTCGAGGCCAACGTCGACGAGTTCTGGAGCGAGGACTGGAAGCAGTACGGCACCTACGACGACACCTTCTACGCCGCGCCGCTCATGGCGAGCATCAAGGGCTACATCTGGTACTCGCCGTCCGAGTTCGAGGAGAAGGGCTACGAGATCCCGAAGACCCTCGACGAGCTGAACGCGCTCTCCGAGAAGATCGCGGCCGAGGGCGACCACAAGCCCTGGTGCGTCGGCTTCGAGTCGGGCGACGCCACCGGCTGGCCGGGCACCGACTGGATCGAGGACTACATGCTGCGCCTGCACGGCGCCGACGTGTACGACCAGTGGGTCACCCACGGCATCCCGTTCAACGACCCGAAGGTCGCGGAGGCCTTCGACGCCGCGGGCGAGATCCTGAAGAACGACGCCATGGTCAACGGCGGCATCGGCGACGTGTCGACGATCGTCACCGAGGCCTTCCAGACCGCCGGGCTCCCGATCCTCGACGGCCAGTGCTCGCTGCACCACCAGGCCTCGTTCTACGAGACCTTCTGGAACCCGGACGGCGGCGACGCCAACACGGTCGCGAGCGACGGCTCGGTCTTCGCCTTCCTGATGCCGCCGGCCAACGCCGACGACCCGCTGTCGGTCACCGGCGGCGGCGAGTTCCCGGTCGCCTTCCGCGACGCCGAAGAGGTCGAGGCCGTGCGCGCCTACCTCTCCAGCGACACCTGGGCGAACAACCGCGTGAAGCTCGGCGGCGTCATCAGCGCGAACAAGGGTCTCGACCCGAAGAACGCGTCGAGCGAGCTGCTCGAGCAGTCGATCGAGATCCTGCAGGACCCCGAGACGACGTTCCGCTTCGATGGTTCGGACCTCATGCCCGGTGCCGTCGGCGCCGACTCCTTCTGGAAGGGCATGGTCGCCTGGACCACGGGGCAGAGCACCGCGGACACCCTGAACACCATCGAGTCCAGCTGGCCCGCCAGCTGAGCGAACGCCGCGCGCCGGTCGCAGACCCAGCGCCCAGCGCGGCATGATCGAGGGGCGGAGCCGCACGGCTCCGCCCCTCGCACCCCCCTCCAGCTCCGGCTGGCTTCGAAGACGAAAACCCGGGAGGCACGATGACGACCGCCGATCTGCTCGGCAAGCTCCTGCAGGTGGTGATGGGGCTCGCCGTACTGGCCGCCGTCGTCGGCCTGCTCATCTTCTTCATCGACAAGGCGCCGAAGAAGGGCCGCGACTACTGGCAGCTCGTCGGCTTCCTCGCCCCGGCGCTGATCTTCCTCGCGATCGGCCTCGTGTACCCGGCCATCCGCACCTCGCTGCTCGCCTTCCAGACCTCCGGCGGCGAGTGGACCCTCGACAACTTCGTGTGGACCTTCACCCAGCCGACGGCGATCCGCACGCTCATCAACACCGTCATCTGGGTGCTGCTCGTGCCGACGGTCTCCACGGCCATCGGCCTCGCCTACGCCGTGTTCATCGACCGCTCGCGCGGCGAGAAGTACTACAAGGTCATCCTGTTCATGCCCATCGCGATCTCCTTCGTCGGCGCGGGCATCATCTGGCGCTTCGTCTACGAGTACCGCTCGGGCGACCGCGAGCAGATCGGCCTCCTGAACGCGATCGTGACGGCCTTCGGCGGCGAACCCGTGCAGTTCATGCAGACCGACCCCTTGAACACCTTCCTGCTCATCATCGTGATGATCTGGATCCAGACGGGCTTCGCGATGGTGCTGCTGAGCGCGGCCATCAAGGGCGTGCCGACCGAGCAGATCGAGGCGGCCCAGCTCGACGGCACGAACGGCTGGCAGCGCTTCATCAACGTGACGGTGCCCGGCATCCGCGGGGCGCTCGTCGTCGTGCTCACGACGATCTCGATCGCGACGCTGAAGGTCTTCGACATCGTCCGCACGATGACCGCCGGCAACTTCAACACCTCGGTCATCGCGAACGAGATGTACACCCAGGCGTTCCGGGCGAGCGAGGTCGGCCGCGGCTCGGCGCTCGCGCTCATCCTCTTCCTCCTGGTGCTCCCGATCGTCGTCTACAACATCAACGTGCTCCGCAAGCAGAGGGAGATCCGATGAGCATCGCGCCCGCCGACCTGCCCACCGGCAAGGACCGCGGCTCGATCGAGGGGGCCGCCGAGACGACCGCCCTGACCGAGGTCGTCGGCACCAAGTCCGCCCGCGTCAAGAAGCGGCTCACCTCGCGCACCGCGACGGTCGCGGCGCTCATCATCGCCGTGCTCTGGACCATCCCCACGTTCGGCCTGCTGATCTCCTCGTTCCGTCCCGCCGAGCTCGTGCGCACCACGGGCTGGTGGACGATCTTCGAGAACTGGGGCTTCACGCTCGACAACTACAAGGACGTGCTGCTCTCGACCTCGCAGTCGTCGCCGCAGCTCGGCGCGTACATCGTGAACTCCATCGCGATCTCGCTCGTCGGCACGCTCATCCCGCTCGTGCTCGCGACGATGGCGGCGTACGCCTTCGCGTGGATCAAGTTCAAGGGTGCCGGGGTGCTGTTCATCCTCGTGTTCGCGCTGCAGATCGTGCCGCTGCAGATGGCGCTCGTGCCGCTGCTGCAGATCTTCTCGACCTGGCTGCGCCCGATGCAGGCGTGGCTGCACGACGTCGTGCCGATCATCCCGGAGCAGAACTACGCGCCGGTCTGGCTCGCGCACGCGATGTTCGCGCTGCCGCTCGCGATCTTCCTGCTGCACAACTTCATCGCGGAGATCCCGAGCGAGGTCATCGAGGCCGCCAGGGTCGACGGCGCCACCCACGGGCAGATCTTCTTCCGCATCGTGCTGCCGCTCGCGACGCCGGCGATCGCCTCGTTCGCGATCTTCCAGTTCATCTGGGTGTGGAACGACCTGCTCGTCGCCCTCATCTTCTCGGGCGGCACGCAGGACGTCGCGCCGCTCACCCAGCGATTGGCGGAGATGGTGGGCTCGCGCGGCCAGGAGTGGGAGCGCCTGACGGCAGGCGCGTTCATCTCGATCATCATCCCGCTCGCCGTCTTCTTCGGCCTGCAGCGATACTTCGTGCGCGGCCTGCTGGCGGGATCGACCAAGGGCTGAGACCGGGCAGGGGGGAGCGGATGCCGCGGGCCGAGGCTCGCGGCATCCGCTCGTCCGCACCGGCCGCCGGGGCCGATCGCGGCCGCCCGGCCGGGGCGTCCCCGGCGCGGCGTAGGGTGAAGCGGTGAGCATGAACCGAACCGCGCCGGGCGGGCAGAGCGGGCGCATGGGCAAGCCGCGCACCCGCATCGCCTCGGCCGACGAGGCCGCCCAGCGCGCCGAGAACGCCCAGGCGCCGAAGATCCCGAACCTGCTCGGCCGCATCGCCGAACTGTTCGCGCCGCACCGGGCCGCGCTCGTCACGACGATCGTGCTCGTGCTGATCGGGGCGGCCCTCAGCGTCATCCCGCCGCTGCTCACCCAGCGCGCCTTCGACGACGGCCTGTTCCCGAAGAACGCCGCCGGCGATGCGCTCCCGCCCGACGTGCCGCAGCTCACCTGGCTCGTCGTCGGCATGATCGCGGTGTTCATCGTCTCGGCGCTGCTCGCCGTGTGGCAGACCTGGCTCACCTCCACGATCGGCAACAAGGTCATGGGGGCCCTCCGGGTGCGGCTGTTCTCGCACCTGCAGTCGATGGAGCTGAGCTTCTTCACCCGCACGAAGACGGGCGTCATCCAGTCCAGGCTGCAGAACGACGTCGGCGGCGTCGCCGGCGTGCTGACGAACACCGTGTCGAGCGTGCTCGGCAACACCGTCACCGTCATCTCGGCGTTCGTCGCGATGCTCATCCTGAACTGGCAGCTCACCCTCGTCGCGCTGCTGCTCATGCCGTTCATGGTGATCGCCCAGCGCCGGGTCGGCCAGGTGCGGGCCCGCATCGCCGGCAAGACGCAGGAGTCGCTCTCCGAGATGACGGCGATCACGCAGGAGACGCTCTCGGTCTCCGGCATCCTGCTGTCGAAGAGCTTCACCCGCCAGCAGAGCGAGATCGACCGCTACGCCGACGAGAACCGGAACCAGATCGGCCTGCAGGTGCGCCAGCAGATGACCGGTCAGTGGTTCTTCGCGATGGTGAACATCTTCATGTCCTCGATCCCGGCGATCGTCTACCTCGTGTCCGGGTGGCTCATCACCGGCGGCGCGGCCGATGTCACCGCCGGCACCATCGTCGCGTTCACGACTGTGCAGGCGAGGCTGCTCTTCCCCCTGATGGGCCTCATGCGGGTCGCCCTCGACCTGCAGACCTCCAGCGCCCTGTTCGCCCGCATCTTCGAGTACCTCGACCTGAAGCCGGCGATCACCGACGCCCCCGGCGCCCGCGAGGTGCCCGACGGCGCCGAGCTCGGCCGCGTCGAGTTCGACCGAGTGTCGTTCCGCTACCCCGATGCCGACGCCGACGGTCGCCCCACGCTCGACGAGGTCTCGTTCACGATCGAGCCGGGGCAGTTCGCCGCCTTCGTGGGGCCGTCGGGCGCCGGCAAGACGACGGTGTCCTACCTCGTGCCGCGGCTGTACGAGGCGACGGGCGGCACCGTGCGCTTCGCCGGGGTCGACGTGCGCGAGCTCCGGCAGGAGTCGCTCGTCGGGCGCATCGGCATCGTCAGCCAGGAGACGTACCTCTTCCACGCCTCCATCGCCGAGAACCTGCGCTACGCGAAGCCCGACGCCACCGACGCCGAGCTCGAGGCCGCGGCCCGCGCGGCGAACATCCACGAGACCGTCGCGAGCTTCCCCGAGGGCTACGACACCGTCGTGGGTGAACGCGGCTACCGGCTCTCCGGCGGCGAGAAACAGCGCATCGCGATCGCCCGGGTGCTCCTGAAGGATCCGCCGGTGCTCGTGCTCGACGAGGCCACGAGCGCGCTCGACACGATCTCCGAGCGGGTCGTGCAGGCCGCCCTCGACGACGCCGCGAAGGGTCGCACCACGATCGCCATCGCGCACCGGCTGACGACCGTGGTCTCGGCCGACGTCATCTTCGTCGTCGTCGCCGGCCGCATCGTCGAGCGCGGCACCCACGCCGAGCTGCTCGGTCTCGGCGGCGTGTACGCCTCGCTCTACCGCGAGCAGGCCGACCTCGCGCTGCCCGCGCAGGGCTGAGCGCACTCGCTCAGCCGCGGGCGTCGAGCATGCCCTGCATGAGTTCGATCTCGGACTGCTGCGAGGCAATCACGGCCCGCGCGAAGGCCAGGGCGACCGGATGGCTCGAGCGCTCCTCGAGCGCCTCGGCCATCTCGACGGCGCCGAGGTGGTGCGCGATCATCAGCTCGAGGAACTCCCGCTCCGCCTCGACCCCGCTCGACGCCCGCAGCGCGGCGATCTGCTCGGGGGTCGCGAGGCCGGGCATCGGCTCGCCCGCCGTGTGCGAGTGCGCGCCCCCGTCGGTCATCCACGTCATCTGCGGCTCGGCGCTGTACTGAGGCAGGTCCCAGACGTTCAGCCAGCCGGCCAGCTGACCGGACTGCTGGGCCTGCGTCGCGGCGATGTCATCGGCGAGCAGGCGCACCTCGGCGTCGTCGGTGACCTGGCGCACGATGAGGGCGAGCTCCACGCCCTGCTTGTGATGCACCTGCATGTCGCGGGCGAAGCCCGCCTCGGCGCTGCCCTCGGACGGCGTCGCCTCGGGCACCGTCGAGAGCCGGCCGAAGGCGAACGCGGCGACCGCGACGAGCACGACGGCGACGACGCCGGCGATCGAGGCCGCGACGATGCGCGTGCGGCTCACGGGGTCAGGAGACCTTGCCGGGCGCGTCGAAGGCGCCCGTGCAGAGCGCGCCCGGCTCGGGCACGTTCTGGCTCTGCCAGTACTCCTCGAAGAACTCGGAGATGCGGGGGTCGGCCGCGTCGTCGAGCTTCAGCTGCGCGTTCCAGCCGCTCAGCGCGATCGGCGTGTCGAGGCCCTCGAAGGGGGAGAGGACGACGTAGCTCGAGGGCAGCTTCGACTTCAGCGTGGCGAGCTCGTCGCCCGAGACCCGCTCGGGGTCGTAGGTCACCCAGATCGCGCCGTGCTCCATCGAGTGCACGGCGTTCTCGCTCGGCACGGGCTGCTCGTAGACGCCGCAGTTCAGCCATACCTGGTTGTGCTCGCCGCCGGCGGGCGGCGTCTGCGGGTAGTCCACGGTGCCCGCGACGTGCCCGGCGCCGTTGTCGAAGGTCTCGACGCCGTCGATCTCGGCGCCGGTGCCGCCCTTGCTGTAGCTCGCCGGCTTCGGGGTCAGCACGATCGCGGTCACGAGCAGGCCGATGACGGCGACGATGCCCGAGGCGATGCCGATCGTGCGGACCCGCTTGCGGCGGGCCTCCTTGGCGCGGAACTCGGCGAGCTTCGCCTCGCGGGCGGCAGCGCGCTGCTGCTTGATCGACGGCTGCTTGGGGCTGGCGCTCACTGGTGGACCTCTCTCGACGCGTCGCTCCGATGATACGGATGCATAGATCCGAACCCCGGTACGCGGCGGGGTACTCCCAGGGCTTTCGCAGTCTGATCGGGATACCAGGATCCAGTCAAGCCCTCGTCCCGCACCGGGCCGAAGGCATAGTCTGACCCCGACGCCGGGGGTGGGCCGGGCGAGCGAGGAGACCGCACATGACGAGCGCAGCAGCCGAGCCGCAGGCCGGCGGGGGAGACGGGCTCAACGCGAAGGTGATCGGCCTCGCGGCCGCCGGCGCGGTCGGCGGCTTCCTCTTCGGCTTCGACTCCTCCGTCGTGAACGGGGCGGTCGACGCCATCCAGCACCAGTTCGACCTCAGCTCCGGGGTGACCGGCTTCGCCGTCGCGAGCGCCCTGCTCGGCTGCGCCGTCGGCTCCGAGCTCGCCGGCCGGCTGGCCGACCGCTTCGGCCGGATCCCCGTGATGGTGCTCGGTGCCATCCTCTTCCTCGTCTCCTCGCTCGGCTCCGGCTTCGCCTTCGGGGTGGTCGACCTCATCGTCTGGCGGCTCATCGGCGGCGTCGGCATCGGCATCGCCTCGGTCGTCGCGCCCGCCTACATCGCCGAGATCTCGCCGCGCAAGGCCCGCGGCCGGCTGGCCTCGCTGCAGCAGCTCGCGATCGTGTTCGGCATCTTCGCCGCCCTGCTCTCCGACGCGCTCTTCGCGACGGCCGCGGGCGGCGCATCCAACGCGTTCTGGTTCGGGCTCGAGGCCTGGCGCTGGATGTTCCTCGCCTGCATCGTGCCGTCGCTCGTCTACGGGCTCCTCGCGCTGACCCTGCCGGAGTCACCCCGCTTCCTCGTCAAGGCCGGCAAGGAGGAGAAGGCGAAAGAGGTGCTCGCCCGCATCCAACCGCACGAGGTGGACCGGGCCATCCGCGACATCCACGACTCGATGCAGCAGGACGCCTACGCGAAGCGCAAGGGCGCGCTGCGCGGGCCGGTGCTGGGGCTGCAGGGCATCGTCTGGATCGGCATCCTGCTGAGCGTCTTCCAGCAGTTCGTCGGCATCAACGTGATCTTCTACTACTCGACGACCCTCTGGAAGGCGGTCGGTTTCGACGAGTCGAACTCGCTGCTCATCTCGGTGATCACCTCCGTGACGAACATCGTCGTCACCTTCGTCGCGATCGTGCTCGTCGACCGCGTCGGCCGGCGGCCGCTGCTGCTCGTCGGCTCGGCGGGCATGACGGTGTCGCTCGCGGCGATGGCGCTCTCTTTCGCGAACTCCGTGACGGTCGACGGCGAGGTCTCGCTGCCCGGCGCCTGGGGGCCGGTCGCGCTCGTCGCCGCGAACCTGTTCGTGGTGTTCTTCGGCTTCTCGTGGGGCCCGCTCGTCTGGGTGCTGCTCGGCGAGATCTTCCCGAACCGCATCCGCGCCCGCGCCCTCGGTCTCGCCGCGGCGGCGCAGTGGATCGCGAACTTCCTCATCACCGTCAGCTTCCCGGCGCTCAGCGACTTCTCGCTGCTCTTCACCTACGGGATGTACGCGCTGTTCGCCGCGCTCTCCTTCCTCTTCGTCTTCCTCAAGGTGCCCGAGACGAACGGCATGTCGCTCGAGGAGTCCGAGACGCTCTTCCCCGCGAAGGGATCGGCCAAGCGCCGAGCTGAGGCGACCGGCTAGGCTGTCGAGCGTGAACTTCTCGCTGTGTTGTTGTCGCTGAGCTCCGCGACCCCTATTCATCGCGTCGCGCGCGGCATCCGATCGATGCGACGCACCCCACACGAGGAATGAACACGGCCATGAAGTACGCAGAATCGATCGTCGACCTCGTCGGCGACACCCCGCTCGTCAAGCTCTCGCGCGTCACCGAGGGCGTCACCACGGCGACGGTGCTCGTGAAGCTCGAGTACCTGAACCCCGGCGGCTCCTCGAAGGACCGCATCGCCGGCCGCATCATCGACGCGGCCGAGCGCGAGGGCAAGCTGAAGCCGGGCGGCACGATCGTCGAGCCCACGAGCGGCAACACCGGCGTCGGCCTCGCCCTCGTGGCGCAGCAGCGGGGCTACCGCTGCATCTTCGTCTGCCCCGACAAGGTCGGCGAGGACAAGCGCAACGTGCTGACCGCCTACGGCGCCGAGGTCGTCGTGACGCCGACGGCCGTCGCGCCCGACAGCCCGGAGTCGTACTACGGCGTCTCCGACCGCCTCGTCCGCGAGATCCCCGGCGCGTTCAAACCCGACCAGTACTCGAACCCCAACGGCCCGCGCTCGCACTACGAGACCACCGGGCCGGAGATCTGGCGCGACACCGAGGGCCGGGTCACCCACTTCGTCGCGGGCGTCGGCACGGGCGGCACGATCACGGGCACCGGCCGCTACCTCCGCGAGGTCTCGGGCGACCAGGTGCGCATCATCGGCGCCGACCCCGAGGGCTCGGTGTACTCCGGCGGCACCGGCCGCCCCTATTTCGTCGAGGGTGTCGGCGAGGACTTCTGGCCCACCGCCTACGACCCCGCGGTGCCGCACGAGATCATCGAGGTCTCGGACGCCGCGTCGTTCGCGATGACCCGACGGCTCGCCCGCGAGGAGGGCATCCTCGTCGGCGGCTCGAGCGGCATGGCCGTCGTCGCCGCGCTCGAGGCCGCCGCGAAGGCGGGGCCCGACGACGTGTTCGTCGTGCTGCTGCCCGACGGCGGCCGAGGCTACCTCGGCAAGATCTTCAACGACAAGTGGCTGCGCGCCTATGGCTTCGGCAACGCCCCGAGCGGGCACACCGTCGCCGATCTGCTCGCCGCGAAGGCCGACCGCACCGAGCCGCTCGTGCACGTCTTCCCGCAGGACACCGTGCGCGACGCGATCGACAAGATGACCGAGACCGGCGTCTCGCAGCTCGTCGTCGTCGGGCACGAGCCGCCCGTCGTGCTCGGCGAGGTGCTCGGCGCGCTGCACGAGGAGGAGCTGCTCGAGCGCGTCTTCTCCGGGGCGGCGAAGCTCACCGACGAGGTCGGCCAGGTGCTCGGCGCACCGCTGCCGCTGATCGGCGTGAATGAGCCCGTCGCCGCGGCGCGGCAGGCGTTCACCGACGCTCCCGCCATGCTCGTCACCGACGGCGGCAAGGCGCTCGGGGTCGTCACCCGCAGCGACCTGCTCGGCTACCTCTCCCACTGACCCCCGGCTGCAGCGCGGCTCCCCGGTCTCTCCGAACCACTCGAAAGCGACTCCATCATGAACTCCGACGACGCCCGTTTCGACACCCGAGCCATCCACGCCGGCCAGGCGTTCGATCCCACGACCGGCGCGGTGATCCCGCCCATCTACGCCACCTCCACCTACGTGCAGGCCGGCATCGGCGGACTCCGCGGCGGCTACGAGTACTCGCGCGGCGGCAACCCGACCCGCACCGCCCTCGAGACTCAGCTCGCCGCGCTCGAGGGCGGCGCGCATGCGCTGTCCTTCGCCTCCGGCCTCGCCGCCGAGGACGCGCTGCTGCGCACCGTGCTCGCCCCCGGCGACCACGTCGTCATCGGCAACGACGTCTACGGCGGCACGCACCGGCTCATCCGCCGGGTGCACGGCGCCTGGGGCGTGCGCCACTCGACCGTCGACACGAGCGACCTCGACCTCGTGCGCGCGGCGATCGAGCCGGGTGTCACGAAGGTGCTCTGGATCGAGACGCCCTCGAACCCGCTCATGAAGATCTCCGACGTGGCCGCGCTCGCCGAGCTCGGCCACGAGGCGGGCCTTCTCGTCGTCGTCGACAACACCTTCGCGAGCCCCGCGCTGCAGCAGCCGGTCGCGCTCGGCGCCGACGTCGTCGTGCACTCGACCACGAAGTACCTCGGCGGGCACTCCGACGTGATCGGCGGCGCGGTCGTCTTCGCGCCCGGCCAGGAGGAGCTGCACGAGCGGGTGCAGTTCACCCAGTTCGCGGCGGGCGCGGTGTCGGGTCCGTTCGACGCGTTCCTCACCTCGCGCGGCATCAAGACGCTCGGCATCCGGATGCAGCGGCACAGCCAGAACGCCCTCGCGATCGCCCGCCGGCTCGAGGAGCACGCGGGCATCGCCCGCGTCTACTACCCGGGCCTCGAGTCGCACCCCGGCCACGAGCTCGCCGGCCGGCAGATGTCGGGCTTCGGCGGCATGCTCTCGATCGAACTGGCCGGCGGCGGCGAGGCGGCCCGCCGCTTCGCGGAGTCGACCGAGCTGTTCCAGCTGGCCGAGTCGCTCGGCGGGGTCGAGTCGCTCGTCAACTACCCCTCCGAGATGACGCACGCCTCGGTGCGCGGCACGGAGGCGGAGGTGCCGGCCTCGATCGTGCGGCTCTCGGTCGGCATCGAGGACGTCGACGACCTGCTCGCCGACATCGACCAGACGCTCGCACGCCTGTAGCGCGCCGCCGCGCCCGGGCCCGGCGGGAGTAGGCCCTGCCGGGCGGCCGAGCTTGGCAGGATATGCACTGAGGGTGTCACTCCTGCCAGCGCGGGACGGATGCCACGTGCGCCAGACTGTGCGGGTGACCTCGACGCAGCACCCCGCGACCGCACCGGAGACCCCGGCCGCCGGCCACGGCACCCTCGGCCTCGGGCAGGGCACGGCGCTCTACATCGCGAGCGTGCTCGGCACCGGCATCCTCGCCCTCCCCGGCCTCGCGGCCGCCGCCGCCGGTCCCGCCTCGGTGCTCGCGGTCGCCGCGGTGCTCGTGCTGTCGATCCCGCTCGCGGGGACCTTCGCGGCGCTCGCCGCCCGCTTCCCCGACCCGGGCGGCGTCGCGAGCTACGCCCGGCGGTCCCTCGGCGATACCGTCGCGCGGATGACCGGGTACTGGTTCTACTTCGGGGTCTGCGTCGGCGCGCCCGTCGTCACCCTGCTCTGCGGCGAGTACGTCGTCGCGGCGCTCGGCGTCGACCGCGCGGCCGTGCCGCTTATCGCCGCGGCGATCTTCGTGCCGCCCTACGTCATCAGCTGGTTCGGGGTGCGGGTCGCGGGCTGGGTGCAGCTCGTGCTCACGGCGCTGCTGCTCGCCGTCGTCGTCGCGGTCGTCGCGCTCACCTTCCCGCACGTCGAGACGGCCGCCTTCACGCCGTTCCTGCCGAACGGCTGGGCCGGGGTGGGCACCGCGATCAGCCTGTTCGTGTGGGCGTTCGCCGGCTGGGAGGTCGGCACCCACATCGCGGGGGAGTTCCGGAACCCCCGCCGCGTCATCCCCATCGCGACCGCCATCGCGATCGTCGTGGTCGGCGTCGGCTACCTCGCGCTGCAGTTCGTCACCGTCGGCGTGCTCGGCGAGCGCGCCGGGCAGGGCGTCGTGCCGCTCATCGACCTCGTCGACGTCGTGCTGCCCGGGATCGGCCCGGCGATCGTCGCCGCGATCGCGGTCATCGTCACCGTGGGCGTCATGAACGCGTACCTGCCGGCCTTCGGCAATCTCGGCGCAGCGCTCGGCCGCGACGGCGACCTGCCCCGGTACTTCGCGAAGGGCGCCGCGGGCGGCGAGGTGCCCAGGCGGGCGCTCGCCCTCACCGGCGTCGTCTCGCTCGGGTACTTCGTGCTCGTCGTCGCGAACGGCGGCGCGCTCGGCGCGTTCATCCTGATCCACACGAGCAACATGGTCGCGATCTACTTCGTCGGCATGCTCGCCGCGACGCTGCTGCTGCGCCGTTGGAGCGTGGGCTGGTGGCTCGCCGTCATCGCGACGGTGCTCACGGCCGGGCTGCTCGTGCTCGCCGGTCCGAACCTCGTCGTGCCTGGCCTGCTCGCCGTCGCCGCGATCGCGGTGACCCTCGTACGGCGAGTGCGCGCGGGTCGGCGTCCGCACCGGCGCGGGACCGACGCCGACGCCCGGGCCGGAGCGCTCGGATCCGGATCCGACCACAGAATAGAGGAGCGCGTATGACCGAGTACCGGGCCGTCTTCGACGCCGAGATCGCCTTCGTGAACGGCGGCGGGCTGAGCGCCCGCGGCTTCCGGCTCGACGTACCGGGGCCCGACGTCGGCGAGGCCGCGGTCGCCGAGCTTCTCGTGCGGCATCTCGGGCTCGCGCTCGTCGGCTCGGTCGAGTTCCCGAGCTTCGAGATCGTCGCCGAGGCGCACAAGGGCTCCCGGGGCGTGGCCGCGGATGCCTCGCTCGGCACGTCGCCCGGCGGGGCCGGCGCCGGCGCGGCATCCCGCCTCCTCGACCTCAGCCACCCGATCCGCGCCGGGCTCGTGACGTACCCCGGCATCCCCGCGCCGAGCATCGCGCCGCACCTGACGCGCGCGGCCTCGCGGCAGGTGTACGCGCCCGGCACCGAGTTCGCGATCGACGTCATCACGATGGCGGGCAATACGGGCACCTACCTCGACAGCCCGTACCACCGCTACGCCGACGGCGGCGACCTCGCCTCGCTCGAGCTCGCGACCCTCGTCGGGCTCCCGGCGCAGGTGCTGCACCTCGCGGATGCGGCGGAGCGCGGCATCCCCGCCGAGGTCTTCTTCGAGCGCACGGCCGTCGAGCTCGCGGGGGCCGCCGTGCTGCTGCACACCGGCTGGAGCCGGCACTTCGGCACCCCCGAGTACGCCACGGGAGCTCCGTTCCTCAGCGAGGCGGGTGCGCGTTTCCTCGTCGCGGCGGGCGTCGCGCTCGTCGGCATCGACTCGCTGAACATCGACGACACGGAGGGCGGCACTGGCGAGCGGCCGGCGCACTCGCTGCTGCTCGCGGCCGGCGTGCACGTCGTCGAACACCTGACCGGACTCGAGCGGCTGCCGGCCCGCGGCGCGCGCTTCACCGCGGTCCCGCCGCGGATCGAGGGCTTCGGCACCTTCCCGGTGCGGGCGTTCGCCGAGCTGTCGACGGCGGATCCCGGCGCGGCCGGTTGACCTCAAGGGCCCTTGAAGTCCTAGGGTCGATCGAGTGAGCGAATCCCCGAGCCCCTCCACCGAACCTCGCGCCGCGGCGCCCGCCGAGCCGACGGCGAGCGACGCGTCGGCGCCCGCGGTGCCGGTCGGCGGTCCGCTCGCCCGGCCGTACCGGTGGCTCTCGATCGGCATGTTCGCGCTCATCTTCCTCGCCGCGTTCGAGGCGATGGCCGTCACGACGATCATGCCGCTCGTCGCCCGCGACCTCGACGGCGAGGCGCTGTACGCGCTCGCCTTCGCCGTGCCGCTCGCGGCGGGCATCATCGGTATGGTCATCGCCGGCAACTGGACCGACCGCAACGGGCCGCTGCCGTCGCTCCTGACCTCCGGTGTGCTCTTCGTCGTCGGCCTCGTGATCGCCGGCACCGCGACCGACATGATCGTGTTCATCGTCGGGCGCTTCGTGCACGGCATCGCGGGCGCGGCGGTCATCGTGCCGCTCTACGTGATCGTCGGCCGGGTGTACCCCGAGGCCATCCGAGCCCGGGTGTTCGCCGGCTTCGCCGCGGCGTGGGTCATCCCCTCGATCGTCGGGCCCGCGGTCGCCGGCTTCGTCGCCGAGCAGGCGAGCTGGCACTGGGTCTTCCTCGGCGTGATCGCGATCGTCGTCCCCGCGACCGCGATGCTGCTGCCGCCGCTGCTCCGGGCCCGTGCGAAGGTGCAGGGCGATGCCGCCGTGCCGTGGAGCCCGTCCCGGGTGGGCTGGGCCGTGCTGACCGCGGCGGCCGCGCTCGGCGTCTCGCTCGCGAAGGAGTTCGACTCGCCGCTGCGCTGGGTCGTCGCCGGGCTCTCGGTCGCCATCGTGATCGTGGCCGTGCGCCCGCTGCTGCCCGCCGGCACCCTGCGCGCCGCGCGCGGCCTGCCGGCGACCGTGCTCATGCGCCTCGTCGTCGCCGGCGCGTTCTTCGGCAGCGAGATCTACCTGCCGTACCTCTTCATCGAGGACTACGATTTCGAGCCGAGCCTCGCCGGCGCCGTGCTCACCGGGGCCGGGGTGAGCTGGGCGGCGGCCTCCTGGCTGCAGGGCCGGCTCGGGGACCGCATCTCGAACGTACGCGCCGTCGTCACCGGCTCGACGCTGCTCGTCGTCGCGCTCGCCGTGGTGCTCGCGGTCGCCGCGCTGCACCTGCACCCCGCGATCGCCTTCGTAGCCTGGACGCTCGCGGGCGGCGCGATGGGCTTCATGTACCCGCGCTTCTCGGTCGCGGTGCTGAGCCTGTCGCCGGTCTCGGCCCAGGGCTTCAACAGCGCCGCGCTCTCGATCGCGGAGTCGCTCGGCGCCTCGATCGCGCTCGCCATCACCGCGCTCGTGTCGAGTGCCGTAGTGTGGGGCGGCTTCGCCCCGGACTTCGCTGTCGCGTTGGCGGTCGCCGTCGTCGCGGTGCTGCTCGCCTCCCGGGTGCGTCCGCCCGCCGCGCGCTGAGCAGCGCGCGCTGGTCGCGCGCTGCGCGGGTCATCCTGCTGCTCGGGCCCTCCCTCTGGTGCGTGTCGGCGGTATTTGCGGGTGCCGGGAGGCCCTGACCCGCAGAAATCGCCCGAATGCCGTCGTGCGGGTGTGGTGAGCGCGCTCTCATGCGCCCAGGCTCGATCGATTCGATTCGACCGCCCGTTGTGACTGTCACATGGCCGGACTGTACGCGGGGAGCGCGGCGTGCATAATGGATGCGACAGCGATGTGAACGTGCACATCCGGATCGGCGAACAGTGTCTCCTCCCCAGGACCGCGGGCGCGCGCCCAGCATCCGCGATGTCGCGCGCCTGGCCGAGGTCTCGCACCAGACCGTGTCCCGGGTGCTGAACGACCACCCGAGCATCCGCCCCGAGACGCGCGAGCGCGTGCTGCAGGCCATGGAGACGCTGCAGTACCGGCCGAACCGGGCCGCCCGCACCCTCGTCACGAGCCGATCGAACACGATCGGCGTGCTCGCCGCCATGAGCACGACCTACGGCCCGGCCACGAGCATCGCGGCCATCGAGGACGCCGCACGCGAGCACGGCTACCACGTGAACACCGCGAACCTCGCCGACACCTCGCCCGCCGGCATCGCCGACGCGATCGAGCACCTGATGCTGCAGGCGATCGAGGGGCTCGTCGTGATCGCCCCGCAGGTGCGGGTGTTCGAGGTGCTCGCGGCGTCCTCGATCGGGGTGCCCTTCGTGAGCCTCCAGTCGACGGGGCGGCGCGACCATCTCGCCCTCTCGGTCGACCAGGTGACGGGCGCGCGCCGCGCCACGCAGCACCTGATCGGGCTCGGCCACCGCGAGATCGTGCACCTCGCCGGCCCGCAGGACTGGATCGAGGCGGAGGCGCGGATGCGGGGCTTCCTCGAGGCGATCGACGACGCCGAGCTCGGCCTGCACCCGCCGATCCTCGGCGACTGGACCGCCGACTTCGGCTACTACGCGGGCAGCGAGCTCGTGCGCCGCCGGGATTTCACCGCCGTGTTCGCGGCGAACGACGAGATGGCGATCGGGCTCATGCACGCGTTCCGCGACGCCGGGCTCGACGTGCCGGGCGACGTCAGCGTCGTCGGCTTCGACGACATCCCGGTCGCGAAGCACGTCGCGCCGACCCTCACGACCGTGTACCAGGACTTCCACGAGATCGGCCGCCGGGCCGTCGCGCTGCTGCTGAACCAGGTCCACGGCGCCGAGCGGATCGAGGTCGAGGACATCGTGCCGCGGCTCGTGGTGCGCGGTTCGACGGCGCCCGTCGCGGTGCGGCCGGCGTCCGTCGCGCGCTGAGCGGCTCGCCGCGCCCGTTCCGCGCACCGGCTTGACACGCCCGCCCCGCGGATGCAGCATGGTGTCGATGTGAACGGTCACACGATCACGTCACACGCAGCAGCACACGACACCGAGGTCCAGATCAGTGATTCCGTCGATGACGACCAGCGCCCGAGCGGGCAGCCGATGAACGCGCCCCCGCCCATCCTGGAGATGCGCTCCATCACCAAGGAGTTCCCGGGCGTGAAGGCGCTGAGCGATGTCTCGCTCACCGTGATGCCCGCCGAGATCCACGCGATCTGCGGCGAGAACGGCGCAGGCAAATCCACCCTGATGAAGGTGCTCTCCGGGGTGTACCCGCACGGCACCTACACGGGAGAGATCTTCTTCCGCGGCGAGGAGGTGCAGTTCCGGGACATCCGCCAGAGCGAGCAGGCCGGCATCGCGATCATCCACCAGGAGCTCGCGCTCATCCCCGAGCTCTCGATCACCGAGAACATCTTCCTCGGCAACGAGATCGCCCGCGGCGGCCGGATCGACTGGTCGGCCGCGAAGCGGAAGGCCCTCGACCTGCTCGCCCGCGTCGGCCTGTCCGAGGACCCCGACACGCAGATCAAGCACCTCGGCGTCGGCAAGCAGCAGCTCGTCGAGATCGCCAAGGCGCTCGCGAAGGACGTGAAGCTGCTCATCCTCGACGAGCCGACGGCGGCGCTGAACGAGGACGACTCGCAGCACCTGCTCGACCTCATCCTCGGCCTCAAGGGCCGCGGCATCGCATCGATCATGATCAGCCACAAGCTCAACGAGATCGAGCAGATCGCCGACGCGATCACGATCATCCGCGACGGCCACGCGATCGAGACCCTCGACGTGCACGGCGGCGACGTCGACGAGGACCGGATCATCCGCGGCATGGTCGGCCGCTCCCTCGAGAGCCGCTACCCGGACCGCACGCCGCACATCGGCGAGGTGTTCTTCGAGGTGCGCGACTGGACCATCCAGCACCCCCAGGTGCCCGAGCGGCTCGTCGCGAAGGGCTCGAACCTCGAGGTGCGCCGCGGCGAGATCGTCGGCCTCGCCGGCCTCATGGGCGCCGGCCGCACCGAGCTCGCGATGAGCATCTTCGGCCGCTCCTACGGCACCTACCTCGCGGGCACGATCGTGAAGGACGGCAAGGAGATCGTGCTGAAGGACGTCGAGGCCGCGATCGACCACGGCCTCGCGTACGTGAGCGAGGACCGCAAGGTGCTCGGGCTCAACCTGCTCGACACGATCAAGCGCTCCATCGTCTCCGCGAAGCTCCGTAAGATCTCCCGCTTCGACGTCGTCGACGAGTTCAAGGAGTCGCAGGTCGCCGAGAGCTATCGCAAGCAGCTGCGCATCAAGTCGCCGAGCGTCGACATGGGCGTCGCGAAGCTCTCGGGCGGCAACCAGCAGAAGGTCGTCCTCGCGAAGTGGATGTTCACCGACCCCGATCTGCTGATCCTCGACGAGCCCACGCGCGGCATCGACGTGGGCGCCAAGTACGAGATCTACACGATCATCCAGCAGCTCGCGGCACAGGGGAAGGGCGTCATCCTCATCTCCAGCGAGCTGCCCGAGCTGCTCGGCATCGCCGACCGCATCTACACGGTCTTCGAAGGCCGCATCACCGACAACCTGCCCGTGTCCGAGGCGACTCCCGAGGCCCTCATGCGCAGCATGACCTCCGCGAAGAAGAAGGCGAACGCATGACCACTCCGACCGGCGCGACCCCCACGGGCGCCACGACGACCGGCGCAACGCCCGAGAAGCGGGGCGGCTTCGCCGACCTGCGCAAGATGTTCGGCAACGGCCAGTCGACCCTGCGCCAGTTCGGCATCCTGGGCAGCCTCGTCGTCATCATCGCGCTCTTCCAGCTGCTGACGTGGCTCATCAAGGGGACGGGGCTCACCCTCTCCTCGACGAACCTCATCAACGTCGTGAACCAGTACAGCTACATCCTGATCCTCGCGATCGGCATGGTGATGGTCATCATCATGGGGCACATCGACCTCTCGGTCGGCTCGGTCGCCGCGTTCACCGGCATCATCGTGGCGAAGGCGATGGCCGACTGGGACCTGCCCTGGCCGCTCGCGATCGTGCTGGGCCTGCTCGTCGGCGCGGCCGTCGGCGCCTGGCAGGGCTTCTGGGTGGCGTACGTCGGGGTGCCGGCGTTCATCGTGACGCTCGCGGGCATGCTCATCTTCCGCGGCGGCAACCAGTGGATCGGCCAGTCGACCACGACGCCGGTGCCCGTCGAGTTCACCTACATCGGCGCCGGCTACCTGCCCGACGTCCCCGGCTCCCTCTTCAACTACGCGACGATGGCGCTCGGCGTGCTCGGCGCCGCCTGGATCGTCTACAACGAGCTGCACCTGCGCGGCGTGCAGAAGAAGATGGGCTCGCCGCAGGCGCCGCTCTGGGTCAGCGTCGTCAAGGTCGTGCTGCTCGCGGGCGTCATCCTCTGGGCGGCGTGGCTGTTCGCGACCGGCCGACCCGGCACGAGCTTCCCGATCTCGGGCATCATCCTCGTGCTCCTCGTCATCCTGTACTCCTTCATCACCCGCAGCACCGTCTTCGGCCGCCACATCTACGCGGTCGGCGGCAACCGCCTCGCGGCGACGCTCTCGGGCGTGAAGGACCGCCGGGTCGACTTCTTCGTGATGATGAACATGTCGGTCCTGGCCTCGCTCGCCGGCATGATCTTCGTCGCCCGCTCCACCGCCTCCGGCCCGCAGGACGGCAACGGCTGGGAGCTCGACGCCATCGCGGCCGTCTTCATCGGCGGTGCCGCGGTGTCCGGCGGCATCGGCACGGTCATCGGCTCCATCATCGGTGGTCTGGTGATGGCGTTCCTGAACAACGGCCTGCAGCTGCTCGGCGTCGGCGCCGACTGGGTGCAGATCATCAAGGGCATGGTGCTGCTCCTCGCCGTCGGCGTCGACGTGTGGAGCAAGAGCCAGGGCCGGCCGTCGATCCTCGGGCTGTGGTCGCGCCGCCGGCGCACCCGCCTCGAGGAGCAGGGGCCGACCGAGCCGCCCGCCGTCGTGCCGAGCTCCGGCACCAACGAATCGTCCGAGCCCCGCGACGTCGCCCGGCTCTGACCCGGTACCCCGCGGCGCTGTCCGCGGCGGATGCCGGAACGCACCTCCCCCTCTCGTGGCAGCCGCCCCGGGACACCAAGAGAAAGTGACTGATCAATGAAGAAGATCGCTCTCGCAGCCACCGCGGTCGCCGCGGCGGCGGCCCTCGCGCTCTCCGGCTGCTCTTCGGACCGCGGCGGCGGATCGGGCGGCGGCGAGTCGACCGACTCGGCCGGCTTCGCGGCCGACGCGACGATCGGCATCGCCCTGCCGGACAAGACCAGCGAGAACTGGGTGCTCGCCGGCGGGCTCTTCGAGGACGGCCTGAAGGCGGCCGGCTTCAACCCCGACGTGCAGTACGCGCCCGCCTCGAACACCGTCGCCGAGCAGCAGAACCAGATCTCGTCGATGGTGACGAATGGCGCGAAGGTCATCGTCATCGGCGCGAAGGACGGCAAGCAGCTCGGCACGCAGCTGCAGCAGGCGGCTGACGCGGGCGTGAAGATCATCGCCTACGACCGGCTCATCGAGAACACGCCGAACGTCGACTATTACGTCGCCTTCGACAACTTCAAGGTGGGTCAGCTGCAGGGCCAGGCCCTCCTCGACGGGCTCGCCGCCCGCTCGGGCCACGAGGCGCCGTGGAACATCGAGCTCTTCTCCGGCTCGCCTGACGACGCGAACTCGGCCGTGTTCTTCAACGGTGCGATGGACGTGCTGCAGCCGAAGATCGACGACGGCACGCTCGTCGTCGTTTCGGGGCAGACCGACATCCAGCAGACCGCGACGCAGGGCTGGAAGGCCGAGAACGCGCAGAGCCGCATGGACTCGATCCTCGCCGCGAACTACACCTCGGCGAACATCGACGGCGTGCTCTCGCCGAACGACACCCTCGCCCGCGCCATCATCACCTCGGCGAAGCAGGCCGGCAAGGACATCTCGAAGATCACGGTGACCGGTCAGGACTCCGAGGTCGAGTCGGTGAAGTCGATCATGGCCGGTGAGCAGTACTCGACCATCAACAAGGACACCTCGCTCCTCGTCGAGCAGACGATCAAGATGATCCAGCAGCTCCAGAAGGGCGACGAGGCCGAGGTCAACGACACCGAGCAGTACGACAACGGCGTGAAGGTCGTGCCGGCGTACCTCCTCGCTCCGGTCATCGTGACCAAGGAGAACGCGGCGGAGGCGTACGCGAACAACCCGAACCTGCTCGACATCGTCAAGCAGGCCGGCTGATCGGATCGGCAACGGCGTCCTGAGGATGCCGGGGCAGACCCGAAGCCCGCATGGCGGCTCCCGCTCCGGAAGGGGCGGGAGCCGTCGGCGTCCGGGGGTGGGCGGTGTCCCGGTCCACCCCCGGGCGCCGACGAGCGCGGCTCAGTCGCGCGCGGGCAGCTGCTGCAGGGTCCAGCGGTTGCCGTCGGGGTCGGCGAACGTCACGAAGCGCCCCCAGACCTGCTCGTCGACGCCCTGCGCGTCGACGCCGGCCGCCCGCAGCTGCGCGAGCGCGGCATCCGCGTCCGGGACGACCGCCTGGATGACGTCGAGCGACCCGGGCGCGAGCGTCGCGCCGAGCCCCTCGCCGAAGGCGATGGAACAGGCGGAGCCCGGCGGGGTCACCTGCACGAAGCGCAGCGTCTCGCTGACCTGCACGTCGTGGTCGGCGACGAAGCCGCACTGCTCGACGTAGAACGCCTTGGCGCGGTCGACGTCGCTCACGGGCACGTGGATGAGTTCGATCTTCACGTCCATCTCGAGCGGCATGATGCCTCCTCCTGGTTCGCGGATGCGGTGGGATCGTGGTTCGCCGGAGGGCTCCGACGGGGCCATCCGAGCACGATCCGCCGACATCCGCCATCCCCCTTCGCCGCGGGCGGTGCGAGGATGGGGGCATGGCACTGCACATCACGGGGGAGCAGTCGGCCGACGAGCTGCTCTCGAACGATCCCTTCGCCCTGCTCACGGGCATGCTGCTCGACCAGCAGGTCGCCATGGAGACCGCGTTCGCCGGTCCCCAGAAGATCCGCGAGCGCCTCGGCTCGATCGACCCTGCGACGATCGCCGCGACCGATCCGGAGCGACTCGTCGAGCTCTTCAGCCAGACGCCGGCGGTGCACCGCTACCCGGGCTCGATGGCGGGCCGCGTGCAGCAGCTCGCGGCCGCGGTCGAGACGGAGTGGGGCGGCGACGCGAGCCAGATCTGGACGCGCGGCGAGCCGAGCGGCGCCGAGGTGCTGAAGCGGCTGAAGGCGCTGCCCGGCTTCGGCGAGCAGAAGGCGCGCATCTTCCTCGCCCTCCTCGGCAAGCAGTGCGGCCTCGAGGCGCCGGGCTGGCGGGAGGCGGCCGGCGGCTACGGCGAGGCGGGCAGCTTCGCCTCGGTCGCCGACATCGTGAGCCCGGAGTCGCTGCAGAAGGTGCGTGCGCACAAGCAGGAGATGAAGGCGCAAGCGAAGGCCGCGAAGGCGGCGAAGGGCTGAGCCGGCGCCCCCTACCGCGGTAGGGGGCGCGAACACCACCGCCGGGGGATGCCCCGGGCGCGGGCCGGTGCGAGCATGGTGCCATGACCGATCCCGCCGCCCCCGCAGCCCCGCAGGCGCCCGCGCCGCCGGAGGGCTTCGTCGCGGCCGCCGCGGAGGCGGCGCCGACGCCGCCGACTTCGGCGGTGACGGTCCGCCGACGCCCGCGTCTCACCGAGACGGATGCCTGGCCCGGCCTCGTGCTCAGCTGGTTCGCCGTGATCTTCGTCGCCGTCGCGCTGTTCTCCGTGCTGGTGCCGGTGTCGGCCTCGCTCTACGGGGTGCCCGTGGCGGCGGCCTTCGGCGTCGCGCTCCTCGCGGCGGGCGGCCTGCCGCTCGCGATGCGCTGGGCGTGGCCCGGCGCGATCGCCGGCCTCGGCGGGCAGGCCGCGTTCTTCGCGCTCGCGGTGCCGCCGCCCGGGGCGCCGTGGCCGATCAGCGTGCCGATGCTGCTCGCCCTCTGCGCCGGGCTCGTCATCCTCGCCCTGCGCGGCCGCTTCCTGCCGGCCGTCGTGCTGTGGGGCGGCACCGTGTTCGGCTCGATCGCCGCGGTGCTGCCGCCGGCGCGCGCCGAGGAGCCGTCGACCATCGCGGCGAGCTTCGTGACCGGCGCCGCCGTGAGCGCCGGGGTGCTCGGGCTCGCCTGGCTCCTGCGGGTGCTGCGCGCCCGCGTCGCCGACACGCTCGAGGCGGAGCGCCGCACGAGCGCCTCCGAGCACGAGCGCCGGCTCGTCGCCGAGGAGCGCACCCGCATCGCCCGCGAGCTGCATGACGTGGTCGCGCACCGCATGTCGATCGTGCAGGTGCAGGCGACGAGCGCCCCGTACCGGCTGAGCGGCCTCGACGAGGCGGCGACCGCCGAGTTCGGCGAGATCGCCGCGAACGCGCGCGCCGCGATGGCCGAGATGCGCGAGCTGCTCGCGGTCCTCCGGGATCCGGACGCCGAGGCCGAGACCGCCCCGCAGCCCGGCTTCGCCGAGATCGGCCCGCTCGTATCGAGCGTGCGCCGCGCGGGGCTCGTCGTCGACGCTCGCATCGTCACGACCGCCCCCGTCTCGACCGCGGTCGGCCAGGCCGCGTACCGGATCGTGCAGGAGGCGCTCAGCAACGTGCTGCGCCACGCGCCCGGCGCGGAGGCCGCCGTCGAGGTGCACGGCGACGGCACGCGCCTTCTCGTGGAGGTGGTGAACACGCCGGCCGCCGACGCAGCCGGCCGCGATCGGGCCGCCGCGGGCCGTCCCGACGGCGACGCGGGGCACGGCCTGCTCGGCATGCGCGAGCGCGCGCGGCTCGTCGGTGGCACGATCGAGACGGGGCCGACCGAGTCGGGCGGCTTCCGGGTCGCCGCCGTGCTGCCCGTGATCGCCGAGGCCAGCCCTGGAGGAACCGCCGGATGACCATCACCGTGCTCGTCGCCGACGATCAGGCCATGGTGCGCGCCGGCTTCGCCGCCGTGCTCGACGCGCAGCCCGGCATCGAGGTCGTCGGCCAGGCCTCCGACGGCGCCGAGGCGGTGCGGCTCGCGCACGAGCTGCGGCCCGACGTGATCGTCATGGACGTGCGGATGCCCGGCACGAACGGCATCGAGGCCACCCGCGCCCTGCAGACCCCGCCGCGCTCGAGCGACTACGTGCCGCGGGTGCTCATGCTCACGACCTTCGACATCGACGAGTACGTGTACCAGGCGCTGCGCGCGGGGGCGAGCGGCTTCCTGCTGAAGGACGCGCTGCCCGACGAGGTCGCCCGCGCGGTGCGGGTGATCGCCGCGGGGGAGGCGCTGCTCGCGCCCAGCGTGACCCGCCGGCTCATCGAGGACGTGGCGAAGCAGGCGCCCGCGCGCCCCGTCGACGAGCACCTGCTCTCGGCGCTCACCGAGCGCGAACGGGAGGTGCTCGTGCGCATCGCCCGAGGCCGTTCGAACCAGGAGATCGCGGCCGAGCTGTTCATCGCCGAGCAGACGGTGAAGACGCACGTGAGCAAGATCCTGCAGAAGCTCGGGCTCCGCGACCGGGTGCACGCGGTCGTCTTCGCGTACGACACCGGGCTCGTCTCGCCCGCCCGCTGAGCGGCTCGGCGCGCGGAGCGCGCGCCCCGAGGCATCCGCCCGTCGGGCCATCCGCCGCCCCGTGCCCCCTACCGAGGTAGGGGGCACGAACCGTTCCACCGGGTGATGCCCCGGCCGGTGCCGCGTCCATAGCCTGCGGGAGCCGGGGGAGGGACCGCCGGCGGAGGGGATCCCGATGGACGCGACGATCCAGGCGAGCGCCGCAGGGCGCGCCGCGGCGGGCACGAAGCCGGCGCGGGACACGGCGATCGACGCGGCCAGGGCCGGATGCCTCGCCGTCGTGTTCCTGCTGCACGCGATGATGGTCGGCGTGAGCGTCGGACCCGGCGGGCCGGTGCTCGAGAACGCGCTCGAGGGCTGGGAGTACCTCGCCCCGGCGACCTGGGTCGTGCAGATCATGCCGCTCTTCTTCCTGATCGGCGGGTTCTCGGGCTGGACCGCCTGGCAACGGCGCCGGGCCCGCGGCGTCGACGCGGCGGGCTTCGTGCGCGACCGGATCACCCGGCTGGTGCGCCCCGCCGTGCCGCTCGTCGCCGTCGTGGGGCTCGCGCTGGCCGGGCTCGCCGCGGCCGGGGTGCCGGCCGAAATCGTGCAGACGGCCTCGTTCCGGATCGGCCAGCCGCTCTGGTTCCTCGCCGTCTACCTCGGCGCCTCCGCGCTCGTGCCGCTCATGGTGCGCCTGCACGAGTGGCGGCCGGGCGTGACGATCGGCGCGCTCGTCGGCGCCGTCGTCGCGGTGGACGCGCTGCGCTTCGCCACCGGTGTCGAGGCGCTCGGCTTCCTGAACCTCGCCTTCGTGTGGCTCGCGATGCAGCAGCTCGGCTTCCTGCTCGCCGACGGGACGGTCGACCGGATGCCGGTGACCGCGCGCCTGCGGCTCGCGGGCTGCGCGCTCGGCGGGCTGCTCGCGATCACCCTCTCCGGCCCGTACACGCCGGACCTGCTGCAGAACCTCAACCCGCCCACGGTCTGCCTCGTGCTGCTCGGCACCGCGCAGCTCGCCCTCTTCTCGCTCGTGCGGCGCCCCCTCGGCCGCTGGGCGGAGCGCCGCGGCCCGGCCCGCGTCGTCGCGAGCTTCGGCGAGTGGGGGATGACGATGTACCTCTGGCACCTGCCGGCCTTCGTGCTGCTCGCGGCCGGCCTGCTCGCCGCGAACGCGAGCTTCGGGCTCGTGCTGCCCGAGCCGCTCAGCGCCGAGTGGTGGGCGACGCGGCCGCTCTGGCTCCTGGGGGCCGCGGCGGTCACGGCGCTCGCCGTGCGCGCCTTCGCCCGCTGGGAGCGCGGCTCGCGCAGCTCGGGTCGCGAGGGCGACGACGGGACGGGGCGGATGCCGCGGGCGCGCGCGCTCGCAGGCGAGCTGCCGCGCGTGCCGGCCTGGTTCGCCGTGCCGGCCGGGGTGCTCGGCGTCGGCACCGCCCTCGTCGTGGGCTTCGCCCCGGTGCCGGCCCTCGTCTCGCTCGCGCTGCTCGGCGTCGCGCTGCTGGGCGCCCGGCCGCCCCGCCTGCACGGACGTGCAGCCCTGGTGGCGCGTGTCGAGGCCGGAATGTCGGTGGTCGGTGGGAAGCTGATCCCACAACACCAGATGTAGGGGTCGGCCCGGCGAGGGCCCCAAGGTATTGGGGCTCAGCGACACGCCGCGACACGCCGGGGCGACTGTCCACAAGGACTTTTTCCTGGGTCGTGAGCGTTGTGGATAACAGGGCCCGGAAGGGCGGATTTCCGCCGAATCCGGGGCGGCCGGGCTGGGGAAATCCCGTGGATAACCCCGTGGATAACTACACGAATGTAACTACAGCATGTTGTGGCCGCCCCGCTGGGTGAACACAAGATGTAGTATCGAAGGCACCAGCTACGAACCGGGGGCGAGCTCCCCGAGGGGCTCGAGAACGAGGGGAAATCATGACGGTCACGGTCTACACCAAGCCTTCCTGCGTGCAGTGCAACGCGACGTATCGCGCCCTCGACAGCAAGGGCATCGAGTACGAAGTGCTCGACCTCTCTGTCGACGAGCAGGCGCTCGCGCAGGTGAAAGAGCTCGGCTACCTGCAGGCCCCGGTCGTCATCACCGACGACGGCCACTGGTCGGGCTTCCGCCCCGACAAGATCGACGAGCTGGCCGCCCGCCTCGCGTAGTCATGGCGGTCGGTGAGCTCCACGAGATCCGGCCGTGCACGACGTGAGGGAGGGAACATGACGAACCTGGTCTACTTCTCGAGCGTCTCGGGCAACACGCAGCGCTTCATGGAGAAGCTCGGCCGTCCGGCCGACCGCATCCCGCTGTACGCCCGCGATGAGCCGCTCCACGCCGACGAGCCGTTCGTGCTCGTCGTGCCGACCTACGGCGGAGGCGACGGCAATGGCGCCGTCCCGAAGCAGGTCATCCGCTTTCTCAACGACCCGGCGAACCGGGCGCTCATCCGCGGCGTCATCGGCGCCGGCAACACCAATTTCGGCACCGGCTACTGCCTGGCCGGCGACATCATCGCCGCCAAGTGCGCCGTGCCGCATCTCTATCGATTTGAAGTATTCGGAACACCAGACGACGTTCGCGCCGTCGACGAGGGATTGGACGCATTTTGGCAAGCACAGCAGCAACGACTGACGGCGTAGCTCTGATCGAGGCGCCCCGGGGGTCGAGCGGAATGGACTACCACTCCCTCAACGCCATGCTGAACCTCTACGGTCCGAACGGCGAGATCCAGTTCGAGAAGGACCGCGAGGCGGCGCGCGAGTACTTCCTCCAGCACGTCAACCAGAACACCGTCTTCTTCCACTCGCTGAAGGAGCGGCTCGACTACCTCGTCGAGAAGGAGTACTACGAGCAGGCCGTGCTCGATCAGTACTCCTTCGAGTTCATCCAGAAGCTCAACGACCTCGCCTACTCGAAGAAGTTCCGCTTCGAGACCTTCCTCGGCGCGTTCAAGTACTACACGAGCTACACGCTGAAGACCTTCGACGGCAAGCGCTACCTCGAGCGCTTCGAGGACCGCGTCGTGATGACCGCGCTCGGCCTCGCCCGCGGCGACGAGCAGCTCGCCATCGACCTCGTCGAGGAGATCATCGCCGGCCGCTTCCAGCCCGCCACGCCGACCTTCCTCAACACGGGCAAGGCCCAGCGCGGCGAGCTCGTCTCCTGCTTCCTCCTCCGCATCGAGGACAACATGGAGTCGATCGCCCGCGGCATCAACTCGGCGCTGCAGCTCTCCAAGCGCGGCGGCGGCGTCGCACTGCTGCTCTCGAACATCCGCGAGTCGGGTGCGCCGATCAAGCAGATCGAGAACCAGTCCTCCGGCATCATCCCCGTGATGAAGCTGCTGGAAGACTCCTTCAGCTACGCCAACCAGCTCGGCGCGCGTCAGGGCGCCGGCGCGGTGTACCTCTCGGCGCACCACCCCGACATCATGCGCTTCCTCGACACCAAGCGCGAGAACGCCGACGAGAAGATCCGCATCAAGACGCTGTCCCTCGGCGTCGTCGTGCCCGACATCACGTTCGAGCTCGCGAAGAACAACGAGGACATGTACCTCTTCTCGCCGTACGACGTCGAGAAGGTCTACGGCAAGCCCTTCGGCGACGTGCCGCTCACCGAGAACTACCGCGACATGGTGAACGATGCGCGCATCAAGAAGACCAAGATCAACGCGCGCGAGTTCTTCCAGACCCTCGCGGAGATCCAGTTCGAGTCGGGCTACCCCTACATCGTGTTCGAGGACACGGTGAACAAGGCGAACCCGATCAAGGGCCGCATCAACATGTCGAACCTCTGCAGCGAGATCCTGCAGGTCAACACGCCGACGACCTACCACGAGGACCTCTCCTACGACGTCATCGGCAAGGACATCAGCTGCAACCTCGGCTCGCTGAACATCGCGCTCACGATGGATTCGCCCGACTTCGGCAAGACCGTCGAGACCGCCATCCGCGGCCTCACCTCGGTGTCGAATCAGAGCCACATCACCTCGGTGCGCTCGATCGAGGACGGCAACGACAAGTCGCACGCCATCGGCCTCGGGCAGATGAACCTGCACGGCTACCTCGCCCGCGAGCGCGTCTTCTACGGGTCCGAAGAGGGCGTCGACTTCACGAACATCTACTTCTACACGGTGCTGTTCCACGCGCTGCGCGCCTCGAACAAGATCGCGATCGAGCGCGGCGAGGTGTTCGACGGCTTCGCCGACTCGAAGTACGCCTCGGGCGAGTTCTTCGACAAGTACACCGAGCAGGAGTGGGTGCCGGCGACCGAGAAGGTGGCGGGTCTGTTCGCCGACTCGAACGTGCACATCCCCACCCAGGACGACTGGCGCGAGCTCAAGGCCTCGATCCAGGAGCACGGCATCTACAACCAGAACCTGCAGGCGGTGCCGCCGACCGGCTCGATCTCGTACATCAACAACTCGACGGCGTCGATCCACCCGATCGCCTCGAAGATCGAGATCCGCAAGGAGGGCAAGCTCGGGCGCGTGTACTACCCGGCCGCCTTCATGACGAACGACAACCTGGAGTACTACCAGGACGCCTACGAGATCGGCTATGAGAAGGTCATCGACACCTACGCCGCGGCGACGCAGCACGTCGACCAGGGCCTCTCGCTCACCCTCTTCTTCAAGGACACCGCGACGACCCGCGACATCAACAAGGCGCAGATCTACGCGTGGAAGAAGGGCATCAAGACCATCTACTACATCCGCCTGCGGCAGATGGCCCTCGAGGGCACCGAGCTCGACATGTGCGTGAGCTGCACGCTCTAACGGCTGGAACGAAGGACCCCCACCGATGACTCTCACCGATCCGGTCAACTCCGCGAAGAACGACCCGGCGCACGCCGGCAAGATCAAGCTCGTCGACCACGTCAACGCGATCAACTGGAACAAGATCCAGGATGACAAGGACCTCGAGGTCTGGAACCGCCTGGTGAACAACTTCTGGCTGCCCGAGAAGGTGCCGCTGTCGAACGACATCCAGTCGTGGAACACGCTGACGCCAGAGGAGCAGCAGCTCACGATGCGCGTCTTCACCGGCCTCACCCTGCTCGACACGATCCAGGGCACCGTCGGCGCGGTCTCGCTCATCCCCGACTCGCTGACCCCGCACGAGGAGGCCGTGTACACCAACATCGCCTTCATGGAGTCGGTGCACGCGAAGAGCTACTCCTCGATCTTCTCGACGCTCTGCTCGACGAAGGAGATCGACGACGCGTTCCGCTGGTCGGTCGAGAACGAGAACCTGCAGAAGAAGGCCTCCATCGTGATGGAGTACTACCGCGGCGACTCGCCGCTCAAGCGCAAGGTCGCCTCGACCCTGCTCGAGAGCTTCCTGTTCTACTCCGGCTTCTACCTGCCGATGTACTGGTCGAGCCGGGCGAAGCTCACCAACACGGCCGACCTCATCCGCCTCATCATCCGCGACGAGGCCGTGCACGGGTACTACATCGGCTACAAGTTCCAGCGCGGGCTGGAGCTCGTGAGCGAGGCCGAGCGCGAGGACATCAAGGACTACACCTTCTCGCTGCTCTACGAGCTCTACGACAACGAGGTGCAGTACACGCAGGACCTCTACGACGGCGTCGGTCTCACCGAGGACGTCAAGAAGTTCCTGCACTACAACGCCAACAAGGCGCTCATGAACCTCGGCTACGAGCCGATGTTCCCCAAGTCGGTCACCGACGTGAACCCGGCGATCCTCTCGGCGCTGTCGCCGAACGCCGACGAGAACCACGACTTCTTCAGCGGGTCGGGCTCGTCGTACGTCATCGGCAAGGCGGTCAACACCGAGGACGAGGACTGGGACTTCTAGAAGTTTTCTGAGAAGCCCCGGCTGAAAAGCCTGGTCAACGGCCCGGATCCGCGAAATCTCGCGGGTTCGGGCCGTTTTTATGCCCTCTGTTCGACGACAGAGGAGAACAGAGATGACCAGGAATATCCATTCAGTGGGGCACGCAGGGGGCACGCGTGCACCTTCGACGTGGGCAAGGAGGTGCGATCCGAACCGAATCGGGGTTCGGCTGACGCCCAACGCCGTGCCCCATCGTGCCCCTCGATGTGAACGCAAAGGCTCAACTTCCGCGGAATGCTGCGGATCTCTGGGCCTGCGCAACGTGAGGGGCACGGAGGGGCACGACGGTCCACGAGCGGCTGTTCGAGTCCACGGGAGGTCATCATGAGCACGGTGAAACGCGAGGCCTGGGGTCGGTTGCGCAAGCTCCCGTCGGGTCGCTGGCAGGCCCGCTATCCCGCGCCAGATGGCGAGATGTACCCGGCACGAACCGAGGACGACAAGGCGCTGACGTTCGTCACGAAGACCGATGCGCGGAAGTGGCTCGCGTCGATGCACTCGAAGATCTCGCTCGGCTTGTGGGAGCCACCAGAGGTCATTGCGGAGCGACGCCGCGCCGAGACTGCCGCTGAGCAGTCGCGATCCATGGGCTTCGAGGAGTACTCGAAGCGCTGGTTGCAGATGATCAAGACTGAGCCGAACCGAAGCGGCAAGATACGTGCCGTCGGGACCGTCCGCTCGTATCAAGGCAAGGTCTCTGGCTATCTCGTCCCTGAGTTCGGAGACACCCCAATCCGGGACATCGACGTCAACCGCATCCGCATGATGACAGATCGACTCGACCAGATCCCGGCGCCGCTGAACCCGAAATCGAAGTTCAACGGCATCACAAGGCCGGTGCTGATCGTGCTCATGATGATCCTGCGTCAAGCGGCCCGCGACGGCATCATTCCTGCGGCGCCAAGCGTCTCGATTCCCCGCCAGGAATCGGTTCGTCATGATGCCGACCATGATGAAAGCGAGGACATCATCACACCGAAACAGGTGGAGGCCTTGTATCAAGCGGTTCCGGACCAGTGGGCGATCATGGTGCAGCTCGCCGCCTGGTGTCAGTTGCGACGTGGGGAATGTCTGGGCGCGCAACGGCGTGATGTCGAGTGGCATGATGACGGCAGTGCGACTCTGCACGTGCGACGTCAGTTGAACGCCAACACTGGCGACTACACCGACCTGAAGAGCGAAGCGGGCAGGCGGTCGCTGAGCATCCCGAAGCTCATGACCGATCGATTGAAGCAGCACCTCAAAGACCACGTCGCAAGCGAAGACAAGGCTCCGCTTGTCCCGGCAAGCATTCGCGGCAGCATGCCGCTCTCGAATACCCGCTGGGGTTATATCTGGGCCGACGTACGCGACAGCGTTGACGGGTTGCCACACCGTTTCCGCTTCCACGATCTGCGTCACACTGGGCTGACGATCTTCGCTCAGGAAGGTGCGACGCTCGCTGAGCTGATGCGCAGGGGCGGGCACGCCGACATTCACATCGTGCTGCGATACCAGCACGCCACCATGAATCGCGACCGAGAGCTGGCGGATCGGATGAGCGCACGCGTCGCAGCGACCCTCGACCCGAACCTCGCCCGGAAGAACGCAGGGGAGGAGTCGTAAGCGGACAGCCGCGGACACCTGTGAGGTAACACCAATCCATTCACAGGAAGGCACTGCCATGAACTCTCGAACTCGCAGCGAGGAGCACGAACCCGACCTGGTCTCTCTTACCGTCGCGGCCGAAAGCCTGGGCGTCTCAGTCAAGACGATCCGGCGTCGAATCTCCGACGGCACGGTTCGCGGGTACCGGGTCGGGCGCCTCATCCGGGTTGACATGGATGAACTGCGAAAGAGTCTCGTCGTGGAGATCCCAACGATGAGATAGCGGTTACAGCGCGCGGTTGTTCGGCAGAACGGCACGCGACGCCCCCAGGTGGATGACGCTCCGCCTGGGGGCGTTCGCAGTGTCAAGCATCCGCGTGACGTCCGATGCGTTGGTGACGACGCGTGCGCTCCCCTCCTGAAGCAGATGATTCGTTCCGGCGCTGGCGGCGGAGGTAACGGGCCCGGGGACAGCGCCAACGATGCGATCCAAGTGCCCAGCCTCCCGAGCTGTGTGCAGCGTTCCAGACCGAAACCCCGCTTCAACGACGATGGTGGCGCCAGACAGCGCTGCAAGGATACGGGAACGATCCAGAAAACGCTGACGGGTTGGGCTGACCCCTGGCGGTAACTCAGAGAGCACCAGCCCTTGGCGTGAAACGCTCGCAATGAGGTCAGCATGACCTGCGGGATAGGGGCGGTCGACGCCCGAGGCAAGTACCGCGATCGTGTTGCCGCTCTCGATGAGCGCAGACCTGTGTACGGAGCCTTCGATACCGTAGGCAGCACCGGCGACGAGAGTCTTGCCGTTCCGGGCCAGCTCGCTGGAGATGTCCTCGGCAACGTGCACGCCGTAAGCGGTCGCCGCCCGGGCGCCAGTGATCGTGATCAGTTGAGAGGGCTGCGCGCTGAGAAGTTCTGCACGTCCCGCAGCCCAGAGCGCGTACGGGGCTCGCTCGCGGAGGTCATTGAGGGCGGCGGGCCACTCTGAGTCCTCGGGTACGAGCACCCGATAGTCGTTCTCAGTGAGCAACCGCGAGGCGACCTGATTGGGATTCGCGCGTGATTGCAATCGATCTCGCCAGATTGCCGCTTCGATTCGATCCATCCCGGGAATCGCGGTGTCGCGCTCGACCAGTGCGATGAGTTCGACCCCACCGACTCGTTCGAGGAGTGCGCCCGTTGCGGCGTCGTTCGGGGTGCCGATCAATGACAGCACCTGGCGGGCAGTTCGCTCATCTTTCGCGAGATTCGAGAGCGTGGGCATGATGGCCTCCTTCGAGGTGAGATCTCACTGAGAAGGTGTTCGAATGCTGCCCCTTTCGACTCATACGGAGTAGGCGTACCCTGGGAGACGAAGCAGGTTCCCAACTCTGCGGGCCCTTCGGGGCGGCCCTCTCGGGCGTTCGATTCACATGCTGCTTCCTCGACGGAGATCGACGTGTGACGATAGGCCCCATCATGATCCGTTTGATATTGACGGTCAGCAGCTTCATCTATGCAGTTCTGCAGCGATACGCACCCACGAACATTGTGCTGGGCCGGATCCGGCGACGCCGTGGCCTGAAATGGGGCGTTCCCGCGATGCTCTTGGCTGCGCCGTACATCGTGCTCGCGTATTGGTGCTCATCTGGGGTCGGCGATGGCGCCCCAGGTTGGCTCAACCTCGTCATCCTGCTGTGCCTGTGGAACGCGTTGAAATACGTCGTGATCGGCCCGATCTCCGTGGCACTTCTCATCCGTGCGCGACACGACGAAGCCGTGGCACGTCGCGAGCAAGCGCGCCACGAACATCACGGGGAACTCGTCGGCACATGAAGGCTGGACTACTCCTGACCAGACACCTCCCCGGGCCGATCGTCGATACTTGCGTAGAACGCATCCTCTGCGGCCCTGCGCGCCTCAACCTGTTCGAGAACGAACTGTACGAAATCTGCATCCCGATCCGTGATGGTCTGCTCCACGATGTCGACGGTGCGTTCCTCGCCCGGCCAGACGGTTTGCCGCGTCGGGCGATCTCGGTCAAGTCGCGTGCCGCTGGCCGTCACCCAGTCGCGCAGACGCTGACGGGCCTCTGCGAAGTCGCGATGCCAACCGAACGGTGCTGAGCCGTCTTGGTTGGCGTCGTAGGCGCACAGCCAATGCAGGTGGAGTGCGGAAAGCTCCCAGAACAACTCGGGGTGACGATGCCAGACCGGTGGAATCACCGCGGCGGGTAGGCCGTACTCCGTGCGGAGCCAGTTCACCCAGCGATTGAGTTCGAGGAGTTCTTCTTCGAGGTCTTGCGATGTGAGGAGGTTCCAGTTGATGGGATGTGGCGGCTCTGCGACGAGATCCGGCTCAAACCGCTCAGCCTGGATGTTCTCGTTGTCTTCGCCGGGGATGCTGTGCTCGTTCATGTGCTGCTCCGATCCGGCTCAGTACCCGAGAGACGGAGCACCATTCACGGCTCCCGAGGTTCGGGGTGCAAATGCACGGCGCTGCTCTTTGTCGGCGCTGCTCCGCGAGGCGGTCTTGCGGGGTGAGCGGTCGACTTCGTACCGGGTGCGGGCCGCGTCGTGGCCGATCCGCTTTGCGACGAACTCCTCGCTCTCGACGCTTTGACCTTCGCGCTCGTAGCTTACGGGTCGTTGATATCCCTCAGCTATGAAGTTGTCGCCCTTGGAAAATCGTTCTGAAGCGCGTTCGGCGGAACGCCCGAACATGACGAGGTGGTGAAAGCTCGACTCCAGTTGCGTGAATGTGCCGTCTTCCTCGCGGCGGAAGTGTTCTTGCCCGAAGCGAAAGTAGAGGCGCGGGTTGCCATTAGCCGAGACGGTCAGCTGCGGTTCTGAGGTGACAAAGCCCGAGACGGATTCTTGTGTGTGGATCGACATGATGATGTTCTTCCTGTCTGGTCAGGCGGCCGCCTTTGTTCAGCCGCTGCGACAGGTAGGTGCGCGATCGTCACCCGTGCTTGCTAATGCTTGGGGTGCTCCAGCAGAGCCTCGGTCGCCGAACGATCGAGGCGGAGCTTCTCTCCGTCAGCACGTTTCGGCCATGGGTGTAGATCGGTGATGATTGGTGCCGTCGATCGGAGCAGAATCACGCCGGACCCGAAGGGGAGCGTCCGAATGCGATCCGGCGGCAGAATGGGGACTCTGCGGACGGAGCGCTGACTGGAGCGTGAGCCGTAGTCGCCGAACGTAACGGAATCGGTGAATTCGTCGCGTTCGCCGATGAGGGTGGAGAGGTCTTGGAGGTCGCGAGAGTTCGATGCACCGCCGAGGATGATCTTCGCGATGCTTGCGTCCCAGATCGCAGCGGCCTGATTTTCTGACCACTTGTCGCGTGCTTGAGCGAGCGATTGGAGCACCGGCATCGTCGTGATGCCCGTGCCGCCACCCTCGGCCATGAGGGTTGGCAATGAAGGGAGCGGGGCGAGGTTCCCGATCTCATCGAGCGCGAGCAGTAGCGGTGGATCCAGCCTCGCGCCGGGTGATCGTGCGGCCATGCGGCGCGCGGTTTCGACGAGGTCTTCGACGAAGGCAGCGACCAGCGCGGCGCTGTTTCCGGCACCAGCTCCGGTCGCGAGCAGGTATAGCGTGCCCCGGCTGCGAATGAACTGCTCCGGGTCGAAGTGCTCGCCCTCAGTGGGGCTTACCGCGTCCAACACCCTGGGGTCGGCGAGTGACGCCAGTGCGAGCGACACTCCCTGCCAGATACTGTCGCGAGTGCGCGGGTCAGCGTCGAGCATTGCTTCCAATGATTCGGCCCATCCGGTTGCGGCGAGCGGTGAACCGGTGAGGATCGCAACGGCCTCGGCGGCGGCCGCGGGGTCGAGCGTCCATCGGAATAGTTCCGCAGGGGTCCTGTGATCGAGGGCTGCGGCGTGGAGGAGCGCTTGTAGCGCGACCCGGGTCTTGCCCTCCCAGAAGCCGCCACCTTCGACACCACCAGAGGAGAGTTCGGTTGCTGCCGCGAGACCGGTCGCTCGGATCATCGCAGTGAGCGGATCCTCGCAGCCTCTGATCGGTGACCATCGCAGCCCGGCAGGAATGCCTTCGGCCAGGTGTTGTGGATCGAAGACCGCGACAGGGCCCATGCGTTCTCGTGCCTTGAGCGTCACGGTGAGGTTGTCTGGGCGGGTGGACGTTGTGACGACTGCGCCTGGGGCGTCGAGGATGGCCGGGATCACGAAATGGAGACCCTTGCCTGAGCGCGGAGGACCGATCAGCAAGATCGAATCTTCGACGCTCGCCCAGATCTGTTTGCCGTGCGAGCGACCAAGCAAGAAGCCCACATCCTCCGGCTTCGGATGCTCAAGCGAAGGACGTAGCGTCGCAGCCCGACGAAGGAGTGACTTCGAGGAAGCGCTGGATGCGACGTCGTGCCCACTCGCGGTTCCTTGGAGCTTGCGGGGGTCGATAGTGAGGGCCCGAGTATGGCGTCGTATCCGAGCCCAGGCCCACACAATCGCGGTGGTGAGCAAACCGAGAAGAAGAACTGCTACGACCCAGTACACAACTGCATTGAGGCCGTGCGCACCAAGTGCCGTGGCGGGGTCAGCGGGGGCAAAGAGCACGTTGACACCCCCAGCGAAGCCGATTTCAGGCTGCTTAGCACCAGTAAGAAACGCTGCGACCGATCCGGCCCCGCGGAGTACGGCGGCGAAACCGAACAGTGCGAAGAGGCCAATCATGAGGGCGTTGGTCAGCTCCTCTCCAAGACCTCGGCTGTGAGACTGGGCGCTCGTCATGACTGCAACCGCTCGACGACAATCACACCTGAGATGCGCCCGATGAGCAGGAGTTCTGCGTTCTGACCCGCAATGTGGCTGAGATCGACAACTGCGCGAGCTGTGCCGTCTGCGGCGCCTTCCGCGCTCGATAGCGTGAGCGCAATCGTCACGTCCTCACCGGGGATGAACCCAGAGCCGCGTATCTCGATCAGTTGATGAGTCGTTCGATGGCGCGCTCGCCGCGTGGCACTGGGCAGCGGCACCTCGTCTTCGATGCGCTCGCTGCGAGTGGCGTGGATGATGTCAGTGAATACCGAGCCGTCGTACTCGTGCACCTCGACGCGGAGTGTGCGCGTGCGGTGCGCGGAGAGTGCGTCGAGCAGATCACCGAACCGACCCCGACTCCATTCTGTATCTGGCGTCGAAGGTGGGAACTCATGTCCGTCGTACGTGACGTGCATCGCGCCACGCTCATCGACGCTGATGCTGGCGATTGGAAGGTCGACGGAGGGATCGGGTAATGAACTTCGAGTGTTGCGCTTGCTCATGCAAAGAAGGTGCTCAGTCGCGCGCGATCGATCTCAGACGTCCCCGATCAGCCACACCTGACCGAGAACTTGTGGTGGCATGAAGGCCTAGACGGTGAGGACCGAGCGGGCGGCCTTTTCGACAGCGCCGTCAACCGTCCGGTAGTACGCCCAACGCCCACGCTGTTCACGAGTGACAAGGCCCGCCTCGACGAGCAGTTTCATGTGATGTGAGACAGTCGATTGTGAGAGCCCCACGGGCTCGGTGAGATCGCAGACGCACATCTCACCGTCGGCACTCGCGACGATTAGTGAGAACAACTTTACTCTGGCGGGGTCGCCGAGCGCTTTGAACACCTGTGCGAGGTGCTGCGAACGTGAGTCATCGAGTGCCGCATCGTTTGCGGGCGCGCAGCACGTGCGTGCCGTGATCTCTTCGGTGGTACTTCCCGGGGTTGCCATAGATCCATTCTCTCGCACGTATTGACATTTGTCGATGCATTCGACATGCTTGACCCATCGAAGAATGTCGATAAGAGAAGGTATGAAATGAATCCTGTCGTCGTAATTGGTGCAGGCCCACAGGGACTTGTCGCCGCGGCCCATCTTGTGGAGCGCGGAATCGAACCGCTCGTGCTGGAAGCGGGACCGGGTGCGGCTTCCGGCGTTGCGGAGTGGGGCCACGTGCGCTTGTTCTCGGACTGGGCCGAGCTGGTCGATGCGGCCAGTGCCCGGCTGTTAGAGTCCACGGGCTGGGTGCAGCCCGAGAGCGGATTTCCGACCGGAGCGGAGTGGATCGACGGGTACCTCGCCCCGCTCGCTGAGGCGCTGGGCAATCGCGTCCGGTACGGCTCGCGCGTGGTCGGAGTCAGTCGCAAGGGTCGTGACCGCACGGTCGACGCGGGCCGCGACGAACAGCCCTTCGTCGTGCACGTGCAGTTTGCGGATGGGGGCGAGGGTCGCATCGATGCTCGTGCCGTGATCGACGCCTCGGGCACGTGGCAGACCCCAAACCCGGCGGGCGCCGACGGGTTGCCTGCCCTCGGTGAGCTGGCGGCGGTTGAAGCCGGGGCGCTCAGCTACGGCATCCCGACCAGCGAGTCGGCAGCGGCATTCGGCGGTGAGCACGTGGTCGTGGTCGGCAATGGCCACTCTGCGGCGACCGCCATTACTCTGCTCGCGCCCGTGGTACGCGAGGCGCCGGGCACACGGGTGTCGTGGGTGCTACGTCGCGGCCTGGTCGGCAACACCTTCGGCGGGGGCACAGCTGATGAGTTGCCGGAGCGCGGAGCGCTCGGGCAGCGCGCGAAGCAGGCCGTCGACGATGGGCTTGTCGACCTGGTCACCGGGTTCCGCACCGAACAGATTCTGCACGAGGACGGCCGGGTGGTCCTGGTCGCAGAAGACGGGCGGAGACTCGATCCTGCTGCACGCGTGTTCGTTGCGACCGGGTTGCGTCCCGACCTGTCGTTCTTGTCTGAGATTCGACTCGATCTCGATGTGCGTCTTGAGGCCCCGGTGCGTGTCGCGGAGGAGGTTGACCCGAATCTCCACTCCTGCGGGTCGATTCGTGCGACCGGCGCGGCGGATCTCGCACACCCCGAGCAAGGCTTCTATATTGTCGGCGCGAAGTCTTATGGTCGTGCGCCGAACTTCCTCGCACTGACCGGGTTCGAGCAGGTGCGTAGCGTGGTGGCGGAGATCGCGGGCGATCACGAGGCTGCCGCACGAGTCGATCTCGTGCTCCCCGACACGGGCGTGTGCGGAGGCGCTGGCGACTTCGACGCCCCAGACGCGGTGAGCGGCGCGGGCTCGTGTTGTGCTCCCAAGCCGGTATCGCTGACGCTCACTGTGTGACGTGCGAGAACGCCCGCCGCGGCTGGGTGTGATGCTCGCCACGCTCAGCGTCACGGTCACCGTGTCGTGGGGGTTGCTGTACTACGCGTTTCCCGTTCTTGCACCGCAAATCGTGAGCGACACGGGCTGGTCTGCCCAGTTCGTGACGCTCGCGTTCTCAGGGTCGCTCGTGGTGTCCGCGCTCCTCGGGGTGCCGGTCGGGAAGCTCATCGACCGACACGGCCCGCGCTGGGTAATGGCCCTCGGGTCCTTGCTCAGCGCGGCGGCGCTGGCTCTCGTTGCCGCATCTGACAATTCGATCGTGTTCGCTGCCGCGTGGATCCTTGCGGGATTCGGAATGTCGGGCGTGCTGTACCAGCCCGCGTTCGCGGCCATCACCTCATGGTACGGCGCGCGCAGCCTCGGGCCACTGACCACGCTCACGCTGGTCGCTGGCCTGTCCGCAACAGTGTTCGCTCCGCTCGTCGCGCACGTTGGGGCGGCTGTCGGTTGGCGTGGCACTTACCTGTGGTCTGCCGTCGCTCTGGCACTAGTCACCGCACCAGCGCACTGGATCCTCTTGCGACATTCGCGACCCCAACAGCACGCTGACCACACAGCTCGGTCTCTCGATGAGCGGGGGTACGTGTCAGGAGTTCTCCGCCGTGGCCAGTTCTGGCTCTTGACGGCCGGGCTCACGATCGCATCCGCCGCGATACATACGGTGTTGATCGCGATGATGGCGTTGATGCTCGAACGTGGACTGACGACGTCCGAAGCTGCGTGGGTGCTCGGACTCGGCGGGATCGGGCAGGTCGCGGGGCGTGTCTTCTACACCGCCTTCGCGCGGCGAGCGTCGCTCACCATGCACACCGGGGCAGCGTTTGCGATCGTCGCCGTGAGCGCTGCGGCATTCGCGATCCTTTCCGGCCCGTTCGCGGTGCTCGTGGGAATCTCCATGGCAGCCGGGGTCGGTCGTGGCATCGGGACCCTTCTCCAGGCCACCGCTGTGACGGATCGTTGGGGGCCGCGCGCCTATGGGCAACTCTCAGGGATAGTCGGAACACCCACCATGTTGGTAACAGCGATGGCGCCGTGGATCGGCGTGGTACTCGCCGGAGCGTTCGGCAGCTACGCGGCCGCCTTCGGCGCGCTGGCTGTTATCGCGGGTATCGCAACGCTCCTCCTGATCGCCAGCGCTCGTGTTGAAACCCGATCGCCCCTGGCGCACGTGCGATAACGTCGGCTTCCGCCCAGTCAGCTATTGACGATATCTGCGACGGCGAGCTTGGCTGTGCGGCTCGCGCCGACGATGGTCGCCGATGCGATACCCGTCCAATCCCCATAACCGAGTAGGTCCAGCCGTGGTTCATCTGCTGAGCGTGTCCCGTTCGTGAGCGGCTCGCCTGCCCGAGTCGTGAGATGAAGCGGTGCGAGGTGGTCGAGGGTGGGCCGAAACCCGGTACACCAGATGACCGCATCGCACTCCCACTCGCTGCCGTCCGACTCGATAACCCCGTGGGCGGTGAGCTGATGAAACATCGGGAGTGTGTGGAGGACACCGCGATCACGTGCCTCGCGGACACTTTCCACCATGACGACATCACCCAGCGCTGACACACCGGCCGTCTGTTTTCCGTGTCGTTGCGCGGCTTCTCGACGGCTTGCGACGTCGAACAGTACGCGGCCGTCGACGTCGTCCGGCATGAACCGGGGTGGCCGCTGCGCATACCACCGGGTCGCAGCGACCATGGACACATCCGCGAGGATCTGCGCCGCAGAGTTGCCACCGCCGACGACAGCGACCCGTTTCCCCTGGAAGGAGTCGGGTGACGAATAATCGACAGTGTGGAGCTGCTTCCCGGTATAGGAGGATTCGCCAGGGTACGTCGGTACATAGGGGTTCCCCCAAGTGCCGGTCGCGCTGATCACGTGAGCGGCCTGCCAGGTGCCGTGGTCGGTGTCCACTGCTAGCTGTTCCCCATCACGTCGAACCGCGCTCACCCGGACCGGGCGATGGGTGGGGAGGTCGTAGCGGTGCTCGTACGCGCGAAGATAGTCGACGACGTGCGAAGCGGTCGGATACTCCTCGCCTTCCTGCCTTGGCATCGGCCATCCCGGCAGTGGGCTGTACTCGGCCGGGGAGAAGAGACGGAGCGAGTTCCAGCCATGCTGCCATGCGCCGCCAGGATCGGCGGACGCATCGAGGATTACGAAGCGCACACCCGCGCGGCGTAGGTAGTATCCGGCGGCTAGTCCGGCCTGGCCGCCACCGATGACGACTACATCTAGGTCCCGATCCGCCAGCGGGATGGCAGAGGGGCTCTGCGTAGGCTTGGTCACTGCTTTCCGAGCAGTTCGCCGACGAGGGTTTCGATTCTGCCCTTGATGTCGTCGCGGATGGGCCGGACGGAATCGATACCCTGACCGGCGGGGTCATCGAGCTTCCAATCCTCGTAGCGTTTGCCGGGGAAGAAGGGGCAGGCGTCGCCGCACCCCATCGTGATCACCACATCGGAGGCCTGTACAGCCTCGGTGGTGAGTACCTTCGGGGCTTCCGCGGTGATATCGATGCCCTCTTCGCGCATCGCTGCGACCGCTACAGGGTTGATCTGCTCGGCGGGCATCGACCCGGCCGAACGCACCTCGATGGCGTTGCCCGCGAGGTGACGTAGGTAGCCTGCGGCCATTTGCGAGCGCCCGGCGTTGTGCACGCAGACGAACAATACTGACGGCTTCTGATCGGTCATGAGTATGGAAGCTTTCCGTTTCAGTCGTTGGTGAGGGAGTCGATGAGGGTGCGCACGCGCCCGGCGATGTCGTCGCGAATCGCGGCAACACCCTCGGGTGAGGCGAGGGCCGGGTCGCCCACGGCCCAGTCCTCGTAGCGCACCCCGGGGATGATCGGGCACACATCCCCGCACCCCATCGTCACGACGACATCGGCGGCGCGCACCGCATCGTCGGTGAGGGGCTTCGGGAATGCGGCGTCGGTGCGCTGGCCGCCTTCGATCTCGGTGAGGAGAGAGCGCACGTGCGGGTGCACGTCGGCCGCGGGTGCGGATCCGGCTGAGCGGGCGACGACCCGGCCATCGGAGAGTTGGTTCACGAGTGCGGCTGCTAGTTGCGAACGGCCCGCGTTCTGGACGCACACGAACAGCACCTGCGGCACGCCGGTTTTCCGTTCACGGGCGAGGTCTGTCAGGCGTTGCCGAGCGAACCGCTCTGTCAGGGGAATCAGGTGCTGGGGGACACGGGCGGCGCGGGCAAGACCCGCAAACGACTCCCTCACCATCGCAATCACGAGGTCGCGGCTTTGGTCCGCGTGTTCGTCTGCGAGTTCCTCGGCGAGACGTGTCACCCGGGCATCCATTTCGACCAGTGCGTCGGCCTTCGCGAGGGCCGCATCGCTCGTCTCGCTAGTTTGGTTCGCCAGCGCTGCGGGGGCGAACGCGTCAAGCAGGGAGCTGACCGCGTGCTGCTTCTCGGGTGCGATGCGGTACCAGACCCAGGTACCTCGCCGCTCGGAGGCCAACAGTCCGGTGTCCTTGAGCACTTTCAGGTGATGGGAGACAGTGGGCTGGGAGACGTCGGCGAGTTCTGCAAGGTCGCACACACACGATTCACCGCGCGGGTCGGTCGCAATGGCCGACAGCACGCGCAGTCGGAACGGGTCAGCGAGGGCCTTCAAAGTGCTCGCGACGGTGGTCGCTGCGCTCTCGCCGATCGCATGCGCCATGGACGGAGTGCAGGTGTCTGTCATGATGTCCTCGTCTCAATTGCCGGGTCGGTTGCGGCTTCCGTCACTGGAACTGCGACGGAGTTGAACGGGTCGGTATGGAACCAGGCACGTGCCACCCACAGCGAAACATAGACCAGCCCGACGAGCACGGGCACCTCGATGAGGGGCCCGACCACTCCTGCGAGGGCTTGACCTGACGCAGCGCCGAACGTGCCGATCGCAACCGCGATCGCGAGTTCGAAATTGTTGCCTGCCGCAGTAAACGCCAACGTCGTGGATCGCGCGTATCCGAGCCCGAGGCCCTTCCCGAGGAGGATTCCTGCGAACCACATCACCAGAAAGTAGATGAACAGCGGCAACGCAATCCGGGCAACATCGAACGGGTTCTCGGCGATAGCCTCACCCTGCAACGCGAAGAGCAGCACGATCGTGAACAGCAGCCCGTAGAGCGCCCAGGGCCCAATGACTGGGAGAAACTTCTGTTCATACCAGACGCGGCCGCGGCGCTTCTCACCGATCCAGCGAGAGGCGAACCCGGCCATGAGTGGCACGCCGAGGAACACAAGCACGTTCAACGCGATCTGCCACAGCGACACCTCAAGCCCTTGTGTGTCGAGACCGAGCCACCCAGGTAGCACGGTCAGGTAGAACCAACCGAGCACCGAGAACATGACCACCTGAAACACGGAGTTGATCGCGACGAGTACCGCGGCCGCCTCGCGGTCACCGCAGGCGAGATCGTTCCATATCACCACCATCGCGATACAGCGTGCGAGGCCCACGATGATGAGGCCCGTGCGGTATTCGGGGAGGCCTGGTAAGAAAACCCAGGCGAGCGCGAACATGACTGCCGGGCCGACCAACCAGTTCAGCAGCAGCGAGGAGACCAGCAACTTCTTGTCGCCGGTGACCGCGGCAACCTTGTCGTACCGGACTTTCGCGAGCACCGGGTACATCATCACGAGCAGCCCGAGTGCGATGGGAACCGAGATGCCGCCAACTTCCAGGCGCGCCAGTAGCCCAGATAACGCTGGCACGAATCGGCCCAGCAGCAGGCCAGCGACCATGGAGAGCCCGATCCACAGTGGTAGCCACTTGTCGAGCGTCGACATCCGCTTCGGTGTGATGAGGGATGCAGGGGTGGTCGTCGTCCTCATGCGATCACGTCTTCAATCTTTGCCGCGATCACGGGCTTCGGATGCGCGCCGATCAGCACATCTACACGTTCGCCTGCGCGGTAGAATCCGATGGTGGGTATCGACGTCACTCCCGCAGCAGTCACCGTTTCCGGGTTGGCGTCGGCATCAACCTTCACAACTTTCACCCGGCCCGCATACTCTTCCGCGAGCGTGTCGAGGATCGGCGCAATCGCCTTACATGGGCCGCACCATGCTGCCCAGATATCCACGAGCACTGGTAACTCGGATTCGATGACTTCAGCGTGGAAGGTGGCATCGGTGACATGGGTGATGCTCATGCGGAGACCGCCAGAACCCGTGCGTCGGCGGCGCCGTCTGGTGCCAGCTGAGCGAGATAGTGCTGCGCATCCTGGGCGGCTGCGCACCCGGTCCCTGCAGCAGTAATCGCTTGCCGGTAGGTGTGATCCACAAGGTCGCCCGCGGCGAACACGCCGGGAAGGTTCGTGCGCGTCGAAGGGTGGTCCACAAGAACATACCCATCGTCGTCTGTCGCGATTTGGTCGTTCACAAGTTCGGATCGAGGGTCATGCCCAATCGCGACAAACACCCCGGAGACATCGAGATCCCGTTCGGCGCCAGTCACGGTATCGCGTAGCCGAAGCCCGGTGACTTGATCCTCGCCAAGGATCTGCATCACTTCACTGTTCCAAGCGACCTCGATCTTCGGGTCAGAAAGTACACGTTGCGCCATGATCTTCGATGCGCGAAACTCACCGCGCCGATGAACCAAGATCACCTGTGATGCAAACCGAGTCAAGAATAACGCCTCTTCCATGGCCGAGTCGCCACCGCCGATCACGGCGATCTTCTGCTCGCGGAAGAAGAACCCATCACAGGTTGCACACCATGACACGCCGTGCCCAGACAGGCGCTCTTCTTCGGGGAGCCCAAGCTTGCGATACGCCGAACCCATCGCAAGGATCACCGCGCGGGCGCGATAGGTCACGCCATTCCCCGTCTCGATGGTCTTCACGTCACCTGTGAGTTTCAGGTTGGTCGCGTCGTCATACACGATGCTGGCGCCGAAGCGTTCGGCCTGTGCTCGCATCCTCTTCATCAGGTCGGGGCCTTGAACACCATCCAGGAAGCCGGGAAAGTTCTCTACCTCGGTGGTCGTCATCAGTGCGCCGCCCGCGGTCACCGCTCCCGCAATCACCACCGGCTCCAGACCGGCGCGCGCCGCGTACACAGCGGCTGTGTATCCGGCAGGCCCAGAACCGACGATGACCAACTCAACTTCTTGATTCGACATACTTCTATATTGATAGAAATCGAAATGACTATCAAGTCTGGTTGGCCCCCGTCATCAACTGTTCATGTTGGGGTGCGCTCGCTCTTGGGTTATGGCTTGCGAATCAGTGGCGATTCGAAACCATGCGGCCCGTGGTGTCGAAGAGTTCCAGCTCGTCAGGATGCAGTTGGTGCTGGCAGACGAACGAGCGATCCTTGATGCGCCAGAGGCCCTGGCCAATGCCGAGACCGGGCAGTAGCTTCTGTTCCGTACCGGTGAGCCCGAGTGCTCCGGCAGTGACACCGAGTTGGTCGGATTCCTGCCGGTAGATGATCCGCGTCTCGGCGTTGGCCAACAAACTGTTGGCGAGCGCGCGCATGGCGGAACCTTCGTCACCGACGTTTTCCAGGTCGGTCAGCTTATGGAAGATCAGCATGTTCGCGATCCCGTAGTGACGTGCGAGTCGCCAATGGGCATCCATCCTTCGCAGCAATGCTGGGTGGGACATGAGTCGCCAGGCTTCGTCGTAGATGCACCAGCGTTGGCCGCCGTTGGGATCGAGCAGGGCGGACTCCATCCACGCTGAGGAGCAGGTCATGAGTACCGAGATCAGCGTGGAGTTCTCGGTCACGCGTGAAAGGTCGAGTGAGATCATGGGCAACGTCGGATCGAAGGTCACCGTTGACGGGCCGTCGAAGAGCCCGGCGAGGTCTCCAGCCACAAGCCTTCGGAGTGCATGCCCGACCAGCCTCCCGTCTTCGGCGAGTCTCCCCTCGGGGTCGGCGTCCTGAGCAGGGGCGAGGATGCGTTCGACGACCATTGGCAAGATTGGTACATCGTTGCTGCGCACGACCTCGGTCAGTGCGGTGTCGATGGCTGTGTGTTCCAGCGGGGTGAGGGGTCGAGTAAGAACGGTCTCAGCGAGTGCGCCGATCAGGTCGCGGCGCCGAGACGCGACGGTGGACGCCCAGCTCTCGTCGCTCATGCCTGAGGGGCGGTAGCCTTCGTCGAGCGGGTTGAGTCGTGTGGCGAGTCCGTGCCCGAGCGCGATTGCCCGTCCGCCGACGGCTTCGGCGACGGCCGTGTGCTCGCCCTTCGGGTCACCTGGCACGTAGACGCGGCGCCCGAATGGGAGGGACCGTGTGTAGAGGCTCTTTGCAAGACTGGACTTCCCGGAGCCTACGATGCCCGCGAGCACGAGGTTCGGGGCGGTAATAATACCGCGGGCGTAGAGCACCCACGGGTCGTAGACGAAGGAGCCGCCGGAGTACAGATCTTGGCCTACGAAGACGCCGTCGGATCCGAGGCCGCCCTCCGCGAGGAATGGGTACGCCCCTGCGAGGGTGGCAGAGGTGTCCTGATGTCGGGGCAAGCGGAACCTGCCTGGTGAACGCAGCTGAGTGGGGCCCTGCTCCCCGGCGGCGGGGAGATACGATGTGCCCCGACGCTCAGCCAACTCGGCCAGATACTTCGCGCGGGTTTCTTCGCGTTCCGAGTGCTGCTGCTCGATCTGTAGGTTTGCTGCCGCCTTTTGACGTTGCTTGCGCACTCGACGCTTCTCAGACGCCGGAGCAACGAGGACCGCCGTATGGAGTCGCTCGGCTTCATCCCGGTTCATAGACCCAGTCCTCGCTGTTGCTTGAGTGCCGTGATGTTCGCAGGCTCGAACCAAGATGCTCGCTGCTGACGCGGCGCCGCTCGGCGTGCACCAAGGCCGCGCGAATCGTTCGGAAGTCCGTCTTCGGCTTCGATGGTGTGGAGTCGATAAAGGGCGACGTGGTCGAAGCTGTGACTGTAGGTGAGGTGGTAGTCACCCTCGCGCAGCTCGTGCTCCAACGGTCCGCTGGGCGGCTCGTCGTAGACATACCCGTTCTCCATCGCCGCGCTCGTGGTCTCGTCTCCGTAATCCCAGCTCTTCAGGTGGTCGAGTCCGGCGGTAGGGCCGTCGGTGTCGATCATGTCGAGCACCTCGTCGGCTTCTTCACCATGGATGAAGACGACGTTGAGCCACCGAGTTGCCGGGGTGTTTTCTGTCGCGGGCGCGTCGTACCAGGCGACACGACTCGCTGCAGATGCTGCGGCGTTCAGTCGATCCTCGGCTTGGTCGATGCATGTTGCCGCCTGGTGCAACTCATCGGCGGCAGCGACCGCGTCCGCTGATCCAACGGCATGGTCGCCGTGATCGTCGAACGCACGGGCACGATTGCTTATGTGGGCAGTAGCGAGCTGATCGAGCACCTGCCTCAGCGAACGGACTCCCGACAGCAGGTCGCCGAGCACACCGTAGAGATCCTGGGGGTTCTCGAAGTTGCGTGACGCATGCGCGAGCCCGCGCAGCGCCTCGGATGCTTCACCGGCATCGGCGCCGGGATCGTAGAACGTTGGCATGGCGGACTCCCTGCGCTGAAGATCGGACACAAGAGAGGTATGCGAACCGTCCCGGGGAAATCGAGCCGACTACGATTTGTGTAGAGGAGAGCAGGAGGACACTGATGAGCGACGAACTTGATCTGAGCAACCAGGCGAGCGAAGAAGATGGAGTTGTCGTTTACGGCGATGGTGTCGGGATCGCTCTTCTCGGAGACCCCGGAGCTGTGGAGCGATTCCTTAAGCGGCGCGGACTGTGGGCTAGTTCAGAACCGTTCGGTCTGAACAAGCTTGGTGCACTAGTGGAGACCGGTTCTCAATTGACCGAAGCGGTGTCACGGATTGCGGCCGAATCAGGGCGATACCTGAAGCTCACGAAGGAATCGGCTCAGAACGTGAAAGAGTTCGGGCTCATGCCCACTAAATCCCCGGGGATAAGCCATGCAATGCTCGGTGACCCCGGTTCAATCGCTAAGTGGCTCCAGATTGAGGATAACTCGTTCTCCTTCCTGACGAACCCTGCCTTGCTGTCCGGCGCGGCGGGGATCATGATGCAAGTTGCCCGGCAACAAGAAGCACGCGAACTAAAGGCGCTTCTAGTACGCATTGACGAGAAGCTCGATGACGTTCGCCGCAGGCAACGTGATGAGGTACTGGCCCGAATGGACCGGGTCGCTCTTCAAATTGAAAGCGCGCAGAGGGTCCGGGAACATGGCGGCGATCGGGAGACTGTATGGGCCAAATTGCTTCCCGAGGCTGGAACACTTGCGCAAGTTCAGACTGACGCACTGCGAGCGCTTGAAGCGCTCGCTGACAAGGTTGATGCAAAAGCCACAGTTGGTGGACTCAGCAAGGCTCTGAAAGAAATCGAACGGGAAGTTGCCGTATGGCTGGCAGTACTATCGCGGTGCTTTCAGCTCCAAGACGATTACGCAGTAATTGAACTCGAACATGTCCTTGAAACTGCCCCATCGGCTCTTGAAGGCCACCGTCTTGGGATACAACACGACCTTAGCGATCGCCGCGACAAGATCGTCGACAAATCACGCCATTTGCTGCTACGGATGCATGAAGCCGGAGGCGTAGCTCAGGGGAACGTCCTATTGCACGTGAGAGCCGCGGCTGCAGTAATTAACTCAATCAACACAGTTGGTGACTCAATTGATGAGTTTTATGCCCCTCTCGGGATTGAGCCCCAGCGACGCGAGCTAACTCGTACTAGGTGGCGGGATGCGGTTCGCGACCCGAAGCAATGGCAAAATGCGGCCGCAGATGCGGGACCCAAAGTTGCTGTGGCCGGACTCACTGTAGGTGCGGTTGTAGTTGCCGCGGTACTCAAGGGCGACGACTCCAAGGGGCTGTCGGACGGAGAGGCGTGAACGCTCCCATTACACGTTCCGGCATAGCGGCAGGGCTGCGGCGGTGAACGCCTGGGCCTGCTGACCGACGAGAAGACGCGTGTCGCAAGACGCCTGGATCGCAGCTTGTTCGATGGCGGCGACTGCGGCGTCGAGGTCATCTGCGGTTCGCGCCGAGACTGAGACGAGCCCCGTGTAGCGGAGCACACCGTGCCCGGCAGTGAGGTCAGCTTCTTGCTGGAGCACATCGTGAAATTCCGCCGTCTGCGATGCATCCTCGATCTGACCGATCCGCTGACGCTGGGCAGCATCCGAGATGTACTCGGTCTTCTTCTTGCGGATGTCGCGCGCCGCCTGATCAGAGCGCATCGGGGTGCACAGAAGCGAGAATGATCGTTGGATCCCCGTCGAGAGGAGCAGTGGTGCGAGGAAGCCTGGGTAGACCATCGACCGCGGCCATTCCGAGATCCACAGCACCGCGTGGAATGCCGAGTCGGTGCGCAGCCTCGACCAAGACTCGTTGACGGCGACCGGCCCGGCCGTCGCGAGGGACTGCCCAAGTTCACCGTGCCGTTCGAGCGTTGCGGCGACGGCAGGGTCGTAAGCCGATCGCAGGATCACCGCGATCTCACCGCACGTCAGCCAGGACGATGGTGAGAGGTCAGCGGATCGCAACGCGGCAACGAGCGTGGACATCTCTTGACGGAGCACTGCCGCCGCGCCGCGGATGCCGCCACCGGCAGTGCGGATCTGGCGTGATGCTGAGCGCATGTCGAGGGAGAGAGACAGCGTGGTCGCGTGACGTTCTCCGGCGGGCCCGGCGCGGTCGATCAGCTCAGCGTACGTGGTTGAGGCCCAGGAGGCGTCGGCGTTGCCATGCGACGCCCACCATTCGGCAAGCCCTGTCCCAGAGTCGGGCAGCGTTCGTTCCAGCACCTGGAGCATCGAGATGCGTCCTGATCGGCATACGGTTGCGAGCACGCGGCCCCACGAGCTGACTCGACGTTCCTGTTCGCCTGGGTCGAGAAGCACGAATGCGGGATGCGAGACTGCGACGATCGCCGTCAGCGTTTCAGCGGTCGGATCATGCACCATCCCTGCGCCCGTGGTGGGGTCGTCGTACTCGCGGAGCCGCGCCATATCGCCAGGAAGCGCAAGAGTCCCCGCTGGGCGAGGTTTCACAACTCGTCGACGGTAGAGAAGTTGCCCACCCGTTGTCTTCCACATCCACCAGAAGACCACAGGGATCCATTCGACGATCGCGCGTCCAGCGATCCGGATCCACACCACGGCCGCCGCGGCAAGCCACACGGGTGCAGAGAATGCGATGAGAATGCCGCCACCAGCGTAGAACGCCCATACGAGCGTGCCGACCCCGAGACCGAGAGCAACCAGTTGCGACAGCGACAGCCCGAGTAGGACACCTCGGCGAGTAAGCCGGGAGAACTTCACCGGGACGAGGTCACCGGCGCGTTGCGCGTCGTGATTCTTCGGCATGATCGGTCACTCCTTGCCGTTTGGCCGGGGCCGCGGGGTGCTAGGCGGTGCGGGATCTGATCGTGGTGCTGGCGGTTGCGGAACAGAGGGAGCCTCTGTTGCAGTCGGCGTCGTAGCCGGGGCAGCCCCGATTTCACCTGCGCCAGTCATCGCTGTTTCGGCGGTGCCACCGATCGCTTGCCCAACCTTCGGCCCAGCGGTCGCTGCTCCCTTGACGACTTCGGCTCCGATGATCACGGCTGCTGCAGGCCCGACCGCCGCGGCAGCTCCAGCACCAGCGCCCGCTCCAGCACTGGCTCCAGCACTTCCGCTCGCGCCGGTTCCCGCTTTGGCTCCTGCTGCGGCTCTACTGGTACTGGCTCCAGATGGGGTCGTTGTGCCTCGCGCACCGCTCGATGCGGGAGTTGCGCCGGAACTATCGCCGGAGCCGCCATCCAGGACTCTCTTCACGCCGTCTCCTTGCGGCTTCGATGGAACAGGAACGGGGCGGTTGACGGCGTTCTTCACTTCCTGCTCGCTTCCCATCGCCTGGTAGAGGTCGAAGCCCAGGAACGAAATGAATCGGTAGACCATGTAAGGCGCGAACGCGGCGATGAACAGCAGCACAATGCCCGAGATCGGTTCGGTCACGGAGGCGAGGTCAGCTTCGATCGGTGTCGAGACCTGGGTGATGGCGATGAGGAACACGATGACCTGCACGAGCTTCGACACGATCAGTGCGACGACGAACGCCACCCATTTGCCGATCCATCCGCGAGTGACGTCCCAGGCAGCACCGGCGAAGGCGATCGGCGCAAGCACAATTGCCACGAGCAGCAGAGCTTTGCGAATGAGGAGTGAGAACCAGACGATCGCGACCGCGCAGATCATGAGCCCGGCGAGGAAAATCGTGATGATCGCTCCAACGCCGGGCGCAGCAATGTTGATTGTGGTGAGGCCCGCGGTGAGCAGCGCGATCTTGTCGCCCATTGTCTCGGTGGTCTCTCCCGCAGCTTGGACGATGCCGATGGAGAGCTGGTCGACGATCTCCAACGCCGTTGCCGTCAGCGTGATGACGACAAACGAACCGAGCACAGCCTTGGCCGCACCGAGCGCTGCGCGCGAGAGCGCAGCAGGTTCGCGCCGGATCAGTCCCAGAATGAGTTGGAAGCAGAAGAAGAGCAGCACGATGAAGACACCGATACCGAAGAGCAGGTTGTAGACGTCGAGGTAGCCCTGCGACTGGACGTCGACGAGGGTGGTGCTGTCGAAGACGGTCCACATGGATTCGATGAGCCATCCGGCGGCTTGCCCCATCGTCGCAGCCAGCCAGTCGAATGGGGCAGACACCAGCGTTGCGGCGCCCTCACCGACCGCATCGCACACACTGGAGATGACGGGGATATCGCAGACACTCATGGCGTTGCTCTCGAAGTCGGTGGATTCGCGAAGCTCACACCTGCTGCCCGACGTTCCAGAAGAAGTTGATCAGCGTTACGGAGGCACCGCAGATGATGGCGGCGCCACAGGAGACGAGTACGCCGAACTTGCCGCGGGAGGCGAGGTGGGGATTGGATGAGTTCGCGCCGAATCCCCACACGATCGCCGACACGATCAGTGCGAGCACGGACAGGATCAGCCCGATCGTCATGACGGCGCCGACGATGACGCGCAGCTGCCCGATTCCGGGCAACCCCGAGTCGTTGGGAGTCACGTCGATATTCATTGGCAGGACTGCGGTGAGGGTCGTGATGAGTTCGAACACGGTGGCTCCTTGGCGTGAACACCGCCCGCGGCGGTGACGGAACAGGGTCGAGAGCCAGGTGCGCAGATCATCTCCCGCGGGGCATAGCCCGATCCGCCAAGTCCACTCGCCGAGCCACGAACGCGGGCACTCGGTCGTACTACCTCAACCTCATGCCGTCAGCGACGATGTGTCGCGAACGTCCTTCAGAGGTAGCGGCAGATGGACTCTGGAGCGCAGGGTTCGGATGCGGTTGCCGTGGCGTTTGCGCGAAGCTCGACGATGTTGGAGCGCAAGGCCTGCAACTTTTCGATCTGCGCGTCGATGTCTACGAGCTGACGGTCAAGGAGGCCTCGCACGTGATCGCAGGGCGAATGGCCCGAGTCACGAACATCCAGAATCTCTGCGGTTTGTGCCAGGGTGAGCCCGGCGGCACGTGCCCGGTCAATGAATTCAAGCCTCTGAATTGACTCGTCCCCATAGCTGCGGTACCCAGTCGGGGTTCGTTCTGGCTGCGGCAGTAGCCCGCGCTCTTCGTAGTACCGGAGGGTCGACGTAGTAGTCCTTGCCTTTTCGGCGAGTTCCCCGATCCGCATCGTGACACCTCCGGAGTCAGCTTGACCTTCAACCGTACTTGAAGGTTCATCCTATTACGAGTGGTCGAACGTACGGCCCGGTTCGATAGGGGGAAGTACCATGACACAACACAGCGAGTTCGACCTTGCGGTGATCGGCACTGGCGGCGCGGCAATGTCCGCAGCAATCCACGCTCGCTTGGAGGGTGCGAGCGTCGTCGCCATCGAGTCCGGCACCCTCGGCGGTACCTGCGTGAACGTTGGCTGTGTGCCTTCGAAGACGCTCCTCGCGGCCGCTCACATACGCCACGCCGCGATCTCGAGTCCGTTCCCGAGCGTCTCCACGATTGCTGGCAACGTTGACCTCGCCGCGCTCATGCAACAAAAAGACGAGCTGGTCGGCATGCTCCGCCAAACCAAGTACGCAGACATCGCCACCGCGTACGGATTCGAGATCCTTCCCGGCACAGCCACGTTCGCCAGTCCATCCACGCTGCTCGTAGATGGCCAACCGGTGCGTGCCAAGTCGTATCTCATCGCTACCGGTGCAGAACCACTCATCCCGGCAGTCCCCGGTATCGAACAAATTGAGTACCTGACGTCGACCACAGCGATGGAACTGACTGAGCTGCCCGATTCGCTGGTCGTGATCGGCGGGGGTTTCGTTGGTCTGGAACAAGCGCAACTCTTCGCCCGGCTCGGGGTCGACGTCACCGTCATCGGACGGCACGCCTCGCACACCGAACCCGAACTTTCCTCGGAACTCCGCAAGGCCTTCCTGGATGACGGAATTACTGTCATTGGTGACCGTGCCGCGAGCATCGCACGTATCGACGGTTTGGCGCACGTGACGACGGCCCGGGGGACTGTGGCTGTGGGTGAACGGGTACTCGTAGCCACCGGCCGCACGCCGCGCACCGAGAGACTCGACCTTGCCGCGGCGGGCATTGCGACCGACGCGCGCGGTTTCGTCATCGTCGACGAACTGCAGCGGACAACCAACCCGGCCGTGTTCGCCGCCGGTGACGTCACCGATGCACCCCAGTACGTGTACGTCGCCGCGATGGCAGGAAAGATCGCTGCGCGGAACGCACTCGGTAGCGCTGAGCATGTTGACTACACCGGGCTCCCCTCCGTGCTGTTCACCTCGCCTCAGCTTGCTTCCGCCGGGATCACCGAAGCAGACGCCATCGCCGCCGGATACCGGTGCGCTTGCCGCTACCTGCGACTGTCCGATGTGCCCCGAGCGATCGCCAACCATGACACCCGCGGTGGCATCAAGATTGTCGCCGATGCTGACACCGGCAAAGTTCTCGGCGTCCACGCCCTCGCCGACACCGCTGGGGAGATGATGCTCGCCGCGACCTACGCGATCAAAGCCGGATTCACCGTCACGCAACTCGCCGACACGTGGGCTCCGTACCTCACCATGGCGGAAGGCATTCGCCTCACAGCGAACCTCTTCCGCAACGAACTCCCCACCTCCTGCTGCGCCTGACACAAGAGCCGGGCTCAGCGATGTGGTGGTCCAAGTGGTATCCGCGACCCCTTCAGCACCGGCACCGACCGCGTGATCGATGCCTACGCGGTCAGCGTGGGCTCAGTTGAGGCAGCGGCGCCGAGCGCGTCGTCTGGGCCGCTGACACGCGGAGCACACCAGGACACTCAGCCGCCAGGTAGCAATCACAGCACGCTGCCATGTACGTAGTCGGCTACGAGGTCAGAGGCCGAAGGCACCGCCGCTCACGAGGATGAAGATGCCCAGGCCGATGAGCACGATCGGAAACAGGATGTGTTCCCAGCGTTCCAGGAGTTCGGCGATCGGTCGGCGGGTGGCGACGAACTTACCCAGGCCGACGAGGGCGGCGACCAGGGCGAGGAACACGATGCAGTGCGCCACCACGGCCGCTGGGCCCACGCTGAGGAAGACCGGGACGTAAACGCCGATGTTGTCCCCGCCGTTGGCGAAGGTCACCCCGGCCACCGTCCACACCCCAACCTTTTTACCCTCGACCTTTGCCTCATCGTCATCGTCCGCACCGCGGTTGCGCCAGGCTTGCCACGCAGCCCAAAGTCCCAGCCCCAGCGGAATGAGTCCGAAGTAGGGGATGACCTCTGGCGGCAGGAACGCCCCTGCCCCGAGCGTCACCAGCACGGAGGCGCCCAGGATGCCGATGAACCCGAGGTACTGTCCGACCAGGATTCGGGCGGTGGTCCCGCGCTGGCCCGCGCCTCGGGCGAAGAACAGTGAGAGCACGATGATGTCATCGATGTTCGTGGCGATGAATAGGCCGATCGCCTGCAGGACGGAGGACAGGATCATGCGCCCACCGCCGCGTTCCAGTAGCCTGGCGACCCAGCGCTTCCGGCAGCCGCGTGCCGTTGATGCTCTGCGACCATCATTGTTCGTTCCTGGTGTGGTGTGGGCCTCGGAGGTAGAGCAGGAGGCCGAGGGCGACGCCGACGCCGAGGATGACGTCGGCAAGGTTTCCGATGAACAGGTTGCCGTAAGCGAGGAAGTCGGTGACGTGACCGCGGCCGAACCCGGGTGGGGCGAACAGCCGGTCCAGGAGGTTGCCGACTGCGCCGCCCCACACTAGGCCGATCGCGACCGCCCACCCGGCCGATCGAGTGCGCGCGGCCGCGATGAGTAGGGCGATGGATGCCGCGGTCGCGATGACGGTGAGCAGCCACGTTGAATCGGACCCTAAGGACATGACGGTGCCGGGGTTGAAGGCGAGCTGCAAGCCGAGCCAGTCTCCCAACAGCGGGATGCGGTCATCCTCACTGAGCTGTGCGAGGGCGAGTGCCTTGCTGCCTTGGTCGATCAGCACTGCGCCGGCGGCGACGGCGCACGCGAGCAGGAACCAGCGGAACCGGACGCGCGCCACCGTGCGGGCAGAACTCGCTTCCACGGCTTCCGCTGATCCCGGGGAGGGAGCGGAGCCGTCAAGGGGATCGGTCATGCCTTCGTGCGCCGCGCAGCACGGAGCCCGTTGAGGATGACGACGACTTCCGCGACCTCGTGCACGAGCACCACCGCGGCAAGTCCGAGGACTCCAGTGATTGCCAACGGCAGAAGGACGACGATGATCGCGATCGACAGCACGACGTTCTGGTTGATGATGTTGCGGCCGCGGCGGGCGTGGGCAAGGGCCTGCGGGATGAGGCGCAGGTCGTGGCCGGTAAATGCGACGTCGGCCGACTCGATCGCGGCATCCGCGCCCTTGGCCCCCATCGCGATCCCAACATCCGCGGCCGCGAGAGCGGGAGCATCGTTGATGCCGTCGCCGATCATGGCCGTGGGCTGAGACTTCGACAACTCCGCCACGGCCGTGGCCTTGTCCTCGGGGCGCAGCTCGGCGCGCACGTCCTTGATGCCGGACTGGTCGGCCAAGGCAGCGGCGGTCCGCGCGTTATCGCCGGTGAGCATCGTCACCCCGATCCCGCGGCGGTTCAGCGTGGCGATGACCTCGGGAACCTCGGGGCGTAGCTCGTCCCGCACCCCGATCGCCCCGGCTGGCTGATCGTTGCGGTGGACGATGACGACGGTCATCCCCTCGGATTCCATCGCTTGCGCCTGGTCGGTCAGCGTGCCCGCGTCGAGCCAGCGGGGGCTCCCCACGGCGAGACGGGCACCGTCGAGGGTGCCGGTGATGCCATGTCCGGCGGTCTCGGTGACGCCTTCAGCGATCGGGGCATCGAATACGGCATTCGTGATTGCGGCGGCCAGCGGATGCGTACTGTTGCCTTCCAGGCTCGCCGCCCAAGCTAGCGCGTCTTCTTCGGTCACGCCCGCGGCGGTCACGACGCGAGTCACGGTGGGCTCGTTGCGGGTCAGGGTGCCAGTCTTGTCGACGGCAAGGTGACGTATGCCGCCGAACCGTTCGAACGCAGCCCCGGACTTCACGACCACCCCGAACTTCGAAGCAGCGCCGATCGCGGAGACTACAGTCACCGGGACGGCGATCGCCAACGCGCACGGCGACGCGGCGACCAGCACCACCAGGGCGCGGGTGATCCACAGCTCCCAGTCGCCGGTCAGCAGCGACCCGAGCACGCCGACTAGCACGGCGAGGATCATCACGCCGGGCACCAGCGGTCGGGCGATCCGGTCGGCCAGGCGGGCACGGTCGCCCTTCTCAGCCTGCGCCTGTTCGACCAGCTCCACGATGGTGGTGAGCGAGTTGTCGGTGCCTGCGGCGGTAGCCTCGACCTCGAGAACGCCGGTGGTGTTGATCGACCCGGCCGACACGTCGGTGCCCGGTTCGACCTCGACCGGGATCGACTCGCCCGTGATCGCGGACGTGTCCAGGCTGCTCCGCCCGGCGCGCACGGTGCCGTCGGTGGCGATCCGTTCGCCCGGCCGGACCACGAGGAAATCCCCGACGCGCAGCTCCTTCGCCTCGACCTCGGCCGTGGCGTCGCCGCGTTTGACGAGTGCGGTGTCGGGCACGAGCTTCAACAGTGCCCGCAACCCGGCGCGGGCACGGTCCATCGCCTTGTCTTCCAGCGCCTCCGCGATGGAGTACAAGAACGCCAGCGCGGCGGCCTCCTCGACGTAGCCGAGGATCACCGCACCGGTGGCGCTGATCGTCATCAGCAGCCCGATGCCGAGCTTGCCCTTCGTGAACAGCTTGCGCAGCGCACCCGGTACAAACGTGGACGCGCCCAGCAGCAAGCCAATCCAAAACAGCACCAGACCCGCGGTCTCGGCGCCGGTCCACTCGCACACCAGACCGGCGGCGAACGCGACACCCGAAGCGATCGGGATCAGAACGCTGGGGCTCCGATACCACGGCCGATCATCGTCATCATCGTCGTCGAGGTCGACGTGCTCGACCTGCGAACCCGTGACGGCGCTCACGCCCGAGCCTCCCCCGCCACGCAGCCCTCGACTCCGCAGTCGGGGTCCATGCACGGCACGCTCTCGTCGACCGCAAGCGTCACGTCCACCAGCGCCGTCAGCGCGCGGGCGAGGTGCGGGTCTGCGACCTCGTAGCGGGTCTGCCGACCCTCGGGCTCGGCCACCACGATCCCGCACCCGCGCAGACACGTCAGGTGGTTTGACACGTTCGAGCGTGAAAGCCCCAAATCGCGAGACAGCACCGCCGGGTAGCTCGGGCCAGCCAGGAGGGTCAGGAGGATGCGAGAGCGGGTCGGGTCGGCCATCGCCCGACCGAGCCGGTTCATCACGTCGATTCGATCCGTAAGAGTCAGCATCCAATGACTATACATCATCTGATGTACTTCAGCGTACCCGGTAACTTGACGCTGGTCTCGGCTGCCAAAACGTCTTGATGGACTTCGCATCAACAACTCAAACGCAAACGGTCAGAGCGAAAAGATCGCGACAGCACCATGCCATGGCCAAGGCCAGCAGCACTGCTACAGCTGTCCGCCGACGTTGATGAGCCAGTTCACCCAGGTGACGCCGCCACCGGCGAGGATCGCGGCTCCGAGTGCGACAAAGACCCCCGCGCGCGCCTTCGCGGCGACCGCAGGGTTGCCCGTTGACGTGGCGATGGCCCAGGTGATCGCGCTGATGGTGATCATGAGCACCGCGACGATCAGGATGACGGTGACCATCGCACCGATCACAACTCTGAGGTCACCGATGCCGCTGAGGCTGCCGAAGTCAGGAAACACGTTCATCGGAGACCGCCTCCAAGCGCGGAACATCCGGCTCCTGCCGTAGCTTCGGGGAGATCTGCGGCGTTGTGATCATTGAGCCATTTCGCGGCATCCACTGCTTCGCCGTTCGTTCCACCTGGTCGAACCTCGAAGTGCAAATGTGGGCCCGTTGAGCGCCCGGATGACCCCACATCGCCGATGTGTTGCCCCGCGATGACGCGCTCACCGACGGTGACGTGGATGCCGTGCTGCCACATGTGCGCATAGGCCGTCGCAACCGTCACACCACCGAGGAGGTGCTCGATCACGATGAGGCCGCCGTATCCGCCAGAGAACTCGGCAACCGTCACGACACCGTCAGCCGCGGCGAGGATCGGCGTCCCATCAGGCGCGGCGAAGTCCGTTCCGCTGTGGAAGGCGCTCTCGCCAGTGAGGGGATCGGTTCGTGGACCGAAATCACTGGTGTGCACCCAGGTTCCCTCCGGCAAGGGGAACACGACGCGCGAGGCCTCCGCCACGTCGACGACAGACGATGCAGTGGTCGTCGCCGTCGCCGTCGCTGCCGATGCGCCACGCGTGAGTGTCGTGAGGATCGTCTCGGCGACGGGCTCGTAGTTGTTGTATCGGTCGGGGTATGCCGACACTTCGACTGCTTGCGCGACTTCCCCCTTACCCATGCTCTGCCAGCCCGGGATGTCAAGGAGGCCCCGGGGTGACGGGTAGTTGGGGCCCGTCGGGCCGCCGAAGAATGCTTTGGCTTGGTACTCGGGATCCATCAGCTCTGCGACCGAGCCCCAGCCCGATTGCGGTCGCATCTGGAACAGGCCGAGTGAGTCGTGATCGGAGCCATTCCCATCGTTCGGATAGTTGCCGGACTCGGGGTAGGCGCCGGTGTTCGCAAGCTGTCGAAGCATTGACTCGGTCAGCGTTGCCATCAGCGCGATCTGGACGGCGTCCCTCGTGATGCCGTCGATGCTCGATCCAACGGTGATGATCGTTGCCGCGTGCGTGAGCTGTTGTTTGTTCAGGGTGAACGTCTCGCCGTTTGCGGTCGTGACCACGAGAGAGTCCGGCACGTTTCCGACGGTGAGTCCCGACGAGGCAAGACATGAGGTGATAGCAGGATTCACCACCAGTCCGACGGTGACGAGTCCGAGGGTCGGTGCGAGCAACATCAAGGCGACCACTGCGATCGCGAGCTTCTTCATCATGAGCCAGTCGTCCTAACGCAGCGGATTGTTCAATTGCGAGAGCCGCAGGACGTAGCAAGGGTCGTCGGCTGGGCACGCGATGAAGATCGTGAACGCGACCGGATGCTCTGCGGTGATCGGGTCGCCGTTCCACACGCCGGATCGATGGCGGATGCCCTCGATCGTGTAAGCGACGGCACCGTCGGGCAGCTGCCCTGGGCGCGCCTGCGAGAGCGCCTCAGCCCAGGCATTCGGCACGAACACTGAGATGATCTCCAACCGCTGCGTCGTTGCGTACGGTCGCAGCTGCGCCCACGCGCTCGGCGTGGGCAGGTAAGTGGCGATGTCGGCGGCGAGTCCCGACTGTTCGAAGCCGGTCGGGTCGGCGGCGTCGAGGATGACGGCGGTGTAGTCGAGCGGCAGGAACCCACTGCCGGTGTCCCAGGTGAACAGTGCCGCGGCGACGCTGCGTGCGAACGCCTCGGCGTCGGTGGTCTGTGGGATCGACGGGATCCGAGGTGGTGAGGTCGGCTCACGAGAAGGTTCTGCGCTCGGAGCAGCACTCGACAATGGAGGATCAGTTGACTCGGTGGGTTGCTCGGATCCAATGACGAGTCCGTAGATGCCGATTCCAGCGACAAGGATCGCCAGAGACAGCGCCGCGATGAGGGCGATCAGAGTGCGGCGTGCGCGGGGAGCGGTAGGAAGCTTCATGCGGGACAGGTGCGCCGCATCAGTCTCGGCTCAGAGGGCGCGAAGGTTCCCCACCTGGGTCGCCGACTCGGCGTCCGCACTATCGATGTCCCGCGCGGCACGGAGTCGCTCAGCGACCTGAGCGGTGGCTTCAACAACGTGCAGGAACATCTCGATCTCGGCGTCACTCAGTTGGCGAGCCAGTTCGTCGACGTCGAAGTGCCGCCACCAGCCGTCGAGTTCCGTCCACGTGACAACGAATGCGCGAATCGGCCACGGCTCGTCGCCGTCGACGCGCGAGGTCAGCGCGGTCGGTGAAGGTCGCCGTTTGGGCTTCGGAGCGTTCTTGATGCGCGCAAGTGCTTCCTCAGCCAGCTTCGCCACATCCACAACGTCACCATCGGGTTGTGCCGCAGTCACGAGCTGTCGAGCGCGCTGGAAGCTCGGGTGCACGGGAGCGCCTGAGCCGATGAGTTCCAGCTCGGCCGCGATGCCTTCTCGTACGGAGTCGGGCTGACTCTCGTCGTTCGCTATCTGCTGCAGGTAGTTGATCTTCTCCAGGGTCGTGTGAGAGGCGCCCTCCGGGATCATGGCGGCGGCCTGCTCGCGCGCGTCTCCGACAGAATCTGACGGTGCCGCAAATTTTGCGGCACCGTCATTTCCCGGCTGGTTCTCGGTGCTAAATCGTGATGCTTCTTGGCGACGGGCGGCATCCTCAGCCATCAACGTTTTGATCTCGCGGTATAGGGCGGCGTTTTCCAGTTGGGTGAGCGACTTGTGCAGCGCGTTGTCGTCTTGCTCAGCAAGCAGGTGTGCAAGCTCGCCCGAGATGCCCGAGCGCACCCAGACTTTGACGTGCATCCACCCCAGTCGCTTGATCGCGGCCAGCCGACGGGCACCACACACGAGATTGCCCTCCGGCGTCACAGTGATTGGTTGCAGCAGCCCGTCCCGTTCGATCGACGCGGCGAGGAGGTCGAGTTCCCCGAGATCCCTGCGGTGACGATGGCCAACGTGGATTGAGTCGACAGCTCGCTCCAGCTCAATGTGCCCGTCGTGCGTGCTCATCGTCCGCTCCCGTGTCTGGGTGCGGACGTCACGATGATCGACACGAGGTCGTCATCGAGCAGCAGGTCAGGAAGAGTCTCGCCAACAAGGATGCGAAGGAGGATGCCGCGGCCGGTGCTCGTCGCGCGATACGCGGGGTTGGGATGTCCGAGCAATGCATGCAGCAGGGCCGACCACGCATCGCCGGGAAGATCGAGGAGCGCACGAGCATGCTTGTCGCGGCGCAGCACTTCGTAGGCGCTTTGCCGAGACCCTGCCCGTGCGATCGCGCCACACACGTGCTCGATCGCGGAGCGCGTCGTGCTCTCCGGCCAACCCAACGTCGCGAACAACGCGATTGAGACCTCGATCGCCTGTTTGGCGGTGCCTACCTCGTCATTCTTGTCGACGTCGTCAACCTCAGTTTCGAGGTAGTTGTCGACCACATGGAACGCGGGATGGTAATCGGCCAGTGGATTCTCGCGGTCGGCGAATCGTTCTGGGTCATGGAATGCGGAGACGTGCGGGCGTCGAGCTTGGTGCGTGGCGCACAGCAGCCCCTGCCCGCGCTCTTCGGCGATGCACGTGATCTGAACGCCGCGAGTGACGACTGCCCAGGGGTCGTCAGCCTCGCGCGCCGAACGAGTTCGCATCACGTCGAAGGCTGCGGACGCGGCCTCCCACGGGTCGAGCCCGTGTTTGCGAGCGAGCGCCCCATACTTCTCGGCAGCAAACGCGGCGAGTTCAGCGGCTACGCGGTCGTGTTTCCAGGCGCGGGCTCCCGACTGGTGCAACCGGTGCAGCAGGGTGCGCAACCCTTCGCTCGTGGTGAAGTCCTCGCGAGGGTGCGATGGGGAATAGTGAGTGGTCATGACAAGAGCACCTCCTGCTACGCAGGTGCGCACCCGCTCCCCGCTGGGGAGGTTGGATGCGGATGAGGTGCCCATGACGATGTCCGCTCTTCACGATCAGGCGGCGCCGATCGAACTGCGGCCCGCATCCGTTCGAGTGGCACCGCGCCCAAACGCTGACAGCGGAGGGAGGCGACGTGCACGTTCGGCGATGCGTCGGGTGCCGTCCTGTGCCGCTGCGCGCGTGCGCCGATGCAGCTCGGACTGGAAGTTGATCCCCGCACCAGCCACGCGGGCGCTGCTTCGCGCCACCAGATCTGTCGGGCGCACCCATTCGACACCGCGCCCTCGGTATGTCGCAGGATCACGCATCGCGCCCCTGCGCTGATTGCGGAGCCTCGTCAACTCGACCGCTTCGTGCCTCGTCGTGACGTCGACGGTTTGCGCATCGATGGGGTGGTTGCCGACGTCGGCCGTGTTCTCGTTCATGTTGTGTCCTCTGTTTCGTCGGGTGTCGAAAGCGCCCGCTCATGCTCGGTAGGTGTGCTCGCGAACCAGCGACCGACGGTCGACGGATGCACGTCCAGCTCGCGGGCGATGCGCTTGTTCGACCACCCTTCTTCACGCAAGGCGGTCGCCTGTTCCTGGGGCGAGAGGAGCGCGTCATCGGAGTGCTCCTCGGCGGCCTCGGGCGTACGCATGAACAGCACCGTCAGGTGCGTGATTGCCAACAGCACGACCGGTGGAACGGCAGCGACCGCCGCGGCAAGCACGCTTGGAACGTCGGCATCGGCGGCGACCACGGCGTGGATCGAGTTTGCGGTCACCGAGACGGCTGCGGCTCCCGCAAGCAGCGTCCATGGATACCAGGCCGAGCGTGACCCGGCGAGGGCGACGACGGCAACGGTCGAAACGACGATGACGCCGTCGACAATGAGTGGCCAGGCCCATGCTTGACCCGCGCCGATGCCCGAGCGGGCAGCGAGATCCGCCAGGGAGGTAAACGACAGCCAAAACGCTCCCGCAGCGATGAAGACCGTGCCCGCGACGGCGGTGATGATCGCCGATCGGCGCGCCCGAATGGTCCTCATGCCAGAGCCCGTGAATCCGTGACCGGTCGCGGTCGGTGGGGCGGCGTCATTGGTGCGTCCGCGGGTAAGCGTTGAGGCGACGGGCCATGCACGGATCGATAGGCCGAGCGGACGGTCGTCGTCACTTCGCGCTCGCTGAGCCCAGCTGACGCACCCGCGGCCGTGAGAGCGTCGAGCGCCGCGCCTGTGGGAACGTCTTGCTCCGCCATTTTGCAGGCCGCCCAGAAGACACCATGGTTCCGCTCGCCCTCTTGGAGACGGGATACCCAACTCGTCAACCGCGTGAGATCAGCGGACGCCATCGCAGACGCTGCACCGCGCGGGCCCGCGGAACGCCGCGGAGGATCCAAGAAATCACGAAGGCGTCGGGAGTCCAACCGGCTGTCGGTTCCGCGAGCGAGCTGCAGCGTCTTGTAGTGGCGCGCTTCACCCGCATTGGCCCGCGATGAAGGCGGCACGATGATGTAGCCGCCGTCGCCTCGGAAGTCGATTCCCGCTCGCGCCGACTGCCACGACCTCTGATGCGCATCGCCCCTCGCAGGGAAGTACAAGTGCAGGCCGCCCGACGGCGTTTCCAGCGCTGCGACCCAGCCATCCACCAGCCCTTCGCGCCGCGCACGCTCCAGCGCCGCGTATCCGTCGACATCGCCATGAACGTCGACATCGACCACGACGAGCCCCGAGGCTGCGCCCGTCGGCACCCCAATGTTCGCGTTGGGCATCGCGGTCCACCAGCGCCCCACCACGTCCGCTTCGGCGCTCGCCGCGTGAAATCCTCCCGCGACAGCGGGGTGCTTCTCGCCAGCGGCACATGGGAAGACCGGGATGCCGTTCGCTGCCAACACGAGTGCGCTTCGACCGAGTGAGTCCTCGCGGCCCATTCGATCGAGTGCCTGCACGAATGAATCTGCCACGCTCATCACAGCCCCCGTGATTCGGGCGCTGGAGCGTCTCTAGAGATGGCCGCGCTTGTTGGCGCGGTGCCCGTGCGCTTCGCGGGGGCGGAGCTGGTACGACGGGCGGTGCGATCGAGCCCAGGGGGAGTGCCGTCGCCGATCATCTGCGTGTCCAGCTGGTCGAGGATTCTCATAGCGGTGGTGCGCACTCGTTCTCCGGTCGCGCGCACGATCTCCGCGGGCTCCTGCCCGTCGACCTTTGCAGCCCACGAAGTGACGTACGGAATCGTGTAGTCGCGGGTGTCCATGCCGTGTGCAGCGCCGATCATCAGCGCGACTGACTCGGCCTCCACCTCGCCGACACCCCGGTGCTGCCGTGCGGCATCTTGATCAGGGCCGTGCATAAGCACATGGGCGAGTTCGTGAGCAAGAGTCTTCACTCGCGCGGCGGGATCCATGTTCTCGCGTACTTTGACGGTCTTCTCCGTGTAGTCGGTGACACCGTTCGCACCGTGGATCAGGCCCTCGTGCTCTACATTGAGGAGCTGAAAACCTACCGCCTCGATTCGCTCGGCGAGTCCCGCCCAGAGGCCATCTGGTGCTTCGCCCTTCAGTAATGTCGGTGCAGGTGGAGTTGGAAGGGAGTCGCCGGAAGTCTGCGCCGCGTCCCACACATAGGCGGGGCGGACGCCGATCATCTTCGAGCGGACTTCCTCGCTCGGTCGAGGCATTTCGAATCGGTTGAGTCGCCGCCACGACGCCGGATCCGCAGGCGTCGGCGAGGCGAATCGACCGGTCACTGGGGCGAGGATCTGATACCCAGGCTGACCTTTCTCGACCTGGCGGCCCAACTGCTGCCATTGCTTGTACCCAGCCACGTACGACGGCATCGGCTCGGACACGAGCCCCGCCTCAAACGCGGCGGTGTGCTGCATCCAGATCAGTAACGTGTTGTTGAACGAACGGCTGCGGAACCTGGCTGCGAACTGGAGCGCAGCTGTCCAATCCTCGCCGGAAACCAGCTTGTCAACTGCTTCGGTCAGCTTCTCGTGCAGCTCATCGAGCTTCGCTTCGCGGGTGGCTCGGCGTTCATCTGTCGACACCATCGGGTGCTCTCCTCTCCGGCGCGCCACGTCGCAGGAGTGCGTGGCGATACACCGGTGAGGTGGGCGAGCGACTCCACAAACTCTGCGGATGCGCCTGCGTGTTCCAGATGCACGACGTAGCGACTTGTTGCGACGCGAGTGCGGGCGACAATGCGTGGGCAGCCAGGATCTGGGCATGGTTCACCTCCCTAGGAGCGATCGAAGGGTCCAGAGGCTCCCGGTCGTTGAGCATGCTCAAAACGTGCGGGGCTTCGTTTCTAACACCAATCGTTGAGCATGCGCAACCCTTGATTTGTTCATGCTCAACGGCTATATTGAGCATGCGTAACGTGCCGGGATTACCCCGCCGAGGATGCTTCTCACCGTGAGCGAAGGAGGTCAGCGCGCATGACCGACGACGAGAGTACTACTGCGGCTGCGGATCTTGCGAAGCGCCTGCGGCTGTTACTCGATGTTGCGATCGCCGAGACCGGCACCGAGCCGACCTACTCACAGATTGCGGCGTTTCTCCGGGATCGCGGGACCAACCTGTCGAGGTCGCGCTGGACCTACATGGTCAACGGGCACCGGTACGTTCAGGACCCCGCCGTCTTTGCCGGGCTTGCAGCGTTCTTCGATGTCGACACTGACTTCTTGATCGGCGCGAACGACGCCGTAGTTCCCGAGAAGGTCAGCGCCCAACTCGACCTCGTGCGCTCGATGCGCGCGGCGAAGGTGAAGTCCTACGCGGCGCGCACTCTTGGAGATATCTCACCGAAGGCACTCCAAGCCATCAGCAAGTTCTTGGATGAGGAAATGACGCATACAGGCCAGCAATAGCGGCGTCGCTCATGTAGCCGAGTCGATGCCGCGAAGTGCCCTCGAAGGAGGTGAGCGCACCGTGAATATCGAACAGGTCGTTCAGACGGCCGTCTCGGATCTTGCCCTCGGCAGTGTCTTCACATTCGACGATCTCTACGGTGTCGTGCAGCAACGCAGGGGGCGCCGCCTTCGTATCGTCGAGCTTGCCGAGATCGGCGATCATGACGGACTCTGCGCGGTCTGGCTCACGACCGACGAAGACGACATCATCATCCACGCACGCACTGACTCCGCCCTGCATCGCCAGCAGTTCGTGTTGCACGAACTGTCGCATATGATCCTGGGCCACTGCGACGGCGACGAGTGCACAGAGGCGGACGTGCTCCTCCCTGACATTCCTCCGCACACTCGCGCCCGTTTGCTCAGGCGGCAGGATCTTGATTCCGACACCGAGATTGCTGCGGAGTCCCTCGCAGACCGGCTCGCGGCAGGGATCCGAGGTTCCGCTTTCGCGGAGTCTCGCTACTTCGAGGTCTTCGGATGATCCAGACGCTCGTTGCGGTCTTGATGTGGGTTCTCGTAGCGAGCCTGCTGATCCTGCGACGCGGGCGCCCCGACCGAAGTATCACCTACGCATCCCTGACAATCGCGATCGCGATGACTCTCAATGTGGATGCGATCTACCTGGCCGTTGATCCGGTCTTCGGCGGAACGAACATCACGACTCTGCTTTCCGACGCGCTCTTGATGATTGGGCTCTTCTTCCTGGGCCGCGCGGCGATGAAGGCTGGTGAGTATCGTCCCCGGCTGGTGCGAGCCGCCGTCGGGCGCCCCGCGCTGATCCTTGCCCTGGTCACGACGACGGCGTTGTTCTTCTTCATCGACCGAGGGGCGTCGACCGCGACATTCATGCTTGACCTCGGCGACCAACCGGTAACGGCCGCCTACTCAATGATCGGCTTCACCTACTGCGGCATCGTCCTGGCGGCCATGCTCGCGTTGGCTACCCGTCAGCTCGGCGTTGCTACCGGAATCCAGCGCATCCCCGCATTCCTTCTGCTCCTTGGCTCGGCGTGCGGCGTGGGTTTGGCCGTCGTGGTCCTTGTGATGGATGTCGCACACGTCGCGGGTCACCTGGAACTGATGCGCATGTTCGGCGAAGCATACGGGCCGCTCTCGCTGCTCACTTTCCTGTTCTTGTGCGCCGGGTTCGCGGGCCAACCAGTTGTCCGATCGCTGCGTGATCGCTCTCGACGCGCGCAGATAGCGCAGATTGTGGAGGAGCTGGAGCCGCTCTGGCAGCGAGCCACGAGCGTGCGCCCCGGGCTCAGCGGCACCGACGCGCTTGGAGCCAGCCTCAACGATCCTGAAGGACGATTGCACCGCGAAGTGGTTGAGATTCGCGACGCCATGATCGACCCGCGCGTGACATTCGAAGTGACGCCTACTGAAGTAGCTCTCCTGAAACGGGCTGAGGCGCAACTTCTGGGGCTCGACTCGGGCGTGGTGCGCGAAGGTTTGCGCGCGGATCGTGGCGACAACAGTTGGGAGCGTACATGAAGCGACAGCTCGCGATCGGCGGCGCCATGGTCGGTGCTGCTGGTGCAGCCCTGGGATGGACGATCGCGCGGAAGCTCACGGCACCAGTCGGGCCACGCCGTTTCAACCTGACCTTGCGAGGCGTTGAGATCAATGGTGATCGCCAACTTCTTCTGCTCGATCGCACTGGCGATACCGAAGCGCCCGGCACCTACAATCTCTGGTTTGAACGCGGTGGATGGGCGCAACTCGGCAACGAAGTTGAGGATCGTGGCCAAAACCTAGTCGCCCGCATCGTCGTTGGAGTGTCCCCAGGATTCACCCCGCGAGCTAGTGATCGAGCGTCGTGGAGCGGCATCTACTTCGCGACACCCGAGGACGCCGGGCTCGTTGCCCGCGACATCACGATCAGGACGCCGGTTGGTTCGGCACCTGCATGGCGCGTCGATGGCCACACATCGACCTGGGCGATTCACCTCCACGGTCTGGGCAGCCCCCGAACGGGCACGCTCCGCGGTGTACAGGTCGCGACGCAACTGGGGCTTACGTCGCTCGTGGTGAGTTACCGTAACGATGGTGAAGGGCCTACCGTGGGGGCCGGTCGCTCCACGCTCGGCGCCGCCGAAACCGAAGACGTCGAGGCCGCGATAGGATACGCGGTTCGCAGAGGAGCCGAACGGATCGTCCTGTTCGGCTGGTCTATGGGCGCCGCAATCGCGCTGCAGCTTGCGACACGGTCGGACTATGGGCCGCAGATAGTCGGACTTGTCCTGGATTCACCCGTGCTTAACTGGATTGAGGTCATCAAGGCCAACTGCAATCGTGCCCGGCTCCCTTCCAGTCTTGGGCTGCTCGCGGTCCCGTGGCTGACCAATGCTCAGCTCTCCAGACTGACCGGAGTCGCGTGCCAGATCCCGTTCCGCGAATCAGATTGGATTGCGCGTGCCGACGAACTCTCTGTGCCGACGCTGATCCTTCACGGGGCTGACGACGATTCAGTTCCCATCAATACTTCGTCCGCGCTCGCAGGGAAGCGGCCGGACCTCGTGCAGCTGGAGAGCTTCAATGCGGGTCACACGCTGGCGTGGAACTCGGACACAGAACGTTGGAGGGCGACCGTCTCAGCATGGCTCTCCGGCCATCTCGCCGTCTGAAACACTGTCTTGGCGTCGCACACTGGATTACACCCGGAAAAACCCTACTCAGCTCGGTAGTACTCCGATAGCATCTGAGTGACTGCCCATGCGGGCTGAGAGGGAGGACCAACGTGACCGAGCCGTGGCTGTCTGCCGACGACATCGCCTCTCATCTTGGTGTCACCAAGGACACCGTCTACGCCTGGATCGCCGACAAGAGCATGCCTGCCCACAAAATCGGGCGCCTCTGGAAGTTCCAAGCGACGGAGGTCGATGACTGGGTCCGCCGTGGCGGTGCAGCCGCACCCGAGGAGACCGCACCCTCCTAACTACCCGCGCGACACGCCGCCACCGCCATCAATGTCGGTGGTCATTCATACCCTGATCTACTGCCCATTTTCGAAAGGAGGCCCTATGCGTCACAGTGCAGATAGTCGTTACTCGCTGTCATTCACTACTGGTGGCCTCCTTGCGCGGGAGGCCGCCGTCTTGGCGCCCGTGTACGGCAAACTTCGCGACTGGGCAAAGGTCCGAGACACCGCAGTTGAGGAGAACCTCCTACAGGCCAGAACTCACAGCACTGGTGTCCGGCGTGTGCGCGAGACCCTCAACCGTCTGTCGGTGCTCTCCGAGCGTGAACTTGAGATCCTCGCCGATGTCACGGCCACCGAGCGCGGCCATTTGATGTGGGCCGCAGCATGTCGCCGGTACCAACTCATTGGAGAGTTCGCGGAGGAGGTGCTCCATGAGCGATTTCTCACCTTGGCAGGCAACGTGTCGTACGAGGACTATGACACCTTCTATCGGGCCAAGGCTATGTGGCATGACGAACTGGACGACGTCACAGACCTGTCCTACAAGAAGCTTCGACAGGTGCTGTTCAAGATGATGGTCGAGGCCGGGCTTGTGTCTAAACAGGGCGCCATCGAGCCTGTGCTGCTCTCTGCCCGCGTGACCGAATGCCTCACCGAGCGCTCGCCAAGCGACATCCGCTTCTTCCCGACGAGGACGGTCTGATGCCACTGCAATCTAAGCCCAAGTTGGCCGACCAAGAGGCTCACCTCTTCAAGGTCCTTAGCAGCGAACGATTTCTCAAGATGGAGGGCCTCGGCAATGAGGTCGCCCACTTCATCTACGATTACGACCCGTCGTGGGCGCTTGACGTCGCGCAGGCGAAGAAACGCATCAAGACCAAGCTCGACACCGAGCTGGGGATCAAGGTTTTCGAAATCAACCTCTATGACTTGTGTGTTGATCTGCTCAAGAAGCGCAACGTCTGGGATCGAGTTCTTGCTGCTGAGCCGACGATGGACAAACCAGAGTTCCTCAAGATGCTGCAGAACATGCTTGACCCGCAGATGCATCTCGCCCCTGCGATCAAGGAGCTGATGGCGGCCGAGTCATTCCAGATCCTCTTCCTTACCGGAATCGGCGAGGTGTTCCCGTTTGTGCGCTCGCACACCGTGCTCAACAACCTGCAGACCGTCGTATCCGACAAGCCGATGCTGATGTTTTTCCCTGGCCGATACGAGGTGTCAGCCACTCAGGGCTCAGCCCTGGTCCTCTTCGGCCAGCTCAAAGATGACTCCTTCTACCGCGCCAAGCGCATTCTCGACCAGGAAGCATGACCCGATGAAACTTAACGAGATCTTCCTCAAAGACGTCACTCGCTCGATCGAGGGTGTCGTCAAAGCCGATGACGCTGACCACCTCGGCATCGAAGTCGAGGAGTATGTCTTTACCAACGACGCTGCCAAGGGTGTTGCGCCGCTACTGGAGGAGTACACCAACTACACAAACGCCAACGGCGTGTGGATCTCGGGCTTCTTCGGCTCCGGTAAGTCCCACCTGTTGAAAATGCTCGCACACCTCCTCGGCGACGTCGAAGGCCAGGCCTTTGCGCGCGAAAAAGTTGCAGAGAGTTTCCTCGCCAAGACCGACGACGCAATGCTTAGCGCCTCTTTGAAGAAAGCAGCGTCCATCCCCGCCAAGAGCCTGCTGTTCAACATTGACCAGAAGGCGACCCTGATCGCAAAGGACCAGACTGACGCACTGCTCAAGGTGTTCGTCAAAGTGTTTGATGAGAGTCGCGGATACTTCGGTAACGACGGCGCCGTCGCCCGCTTCGAGGAAGACCTCGATAAGCGCGGCCAGTATGACGCGTTCAAGGCAGCGTTTGCGAGGATCGCCGGGATTGACTGGTCGCAAGGGCGCGAGCAGACCGCACTTGAAGGCCACAACATCGACAAGGCATTCGCTGAAGTAAATGGCGAGGCGAATCCAGGCATCATCGCCCAGTACCAGAAGTCGTACGCAGTCTCGATCGAAGACTTCGCGACGTCTGTGAAGGCATGGATTGACACGCAGGAGCCAGGTTTCCGACTCAACTTCTTCGTCGACGAGGTCGGCCAGTTCATCGCCGACGACGTCAAACTCATGCTCAACCTCCAAACCATCGCCGAGTCCCTCAACACCAAGTGCAAGGGCCGGTCGTGGGTCTTCGTAACTTCGCAGGAAGACATGGACAAGGTCATCGGCGACCGTACGAGGCAACAGGGGAACGACTTCTCCAAGATCCAGGCTCGTTTCAGCACCAAGGTCAAGCTCACTAGCCAAGACGTCGAAGAAGTCATCAGCAAGCGTCTGCTGGAGAAGAACGACGCTGGAACGACCGCATTGAAGGCGATCCATTCCACGCAGGCGGCGAACTTCCCGACCATCTTCAACTTCGTCGACGGCGCGAAAACCTACCGCAACTACGTGGACGAAACGCGCTTCATCAACACGTATCCGTTTGTCACCTACCAAATTCCGATGTTCCAGGCCGCAATCGAGGGCCTGTCCGACCACAACATGTTCGAGGGCAAGAACAGCTCGGTCGGTGAGCGCTCGATGCTCGGCGTGGTCCAGGAAGTTGCCAAGCGCATCGGAAACGAGCAGGTTGGTTACCTTGCAACCTTCGACCAGATGTTCGCCGGAATCAGCGCGGCACTGAAGTCGGCAGCTCAGAGTGCCATTCTCCAGGCTGAGAAGCACTTGCCTGACCCAAGCTCGGATGTCACAATCCTCGCGAATCGCCTGCTGAAGGCGCTGTTCCTGGTGAAGTACGTCGACACCTTCAAAGCGACTCCCCGTAACCTCACCGTGCTCGTTTATGACCGCTTCGGGCTCGACCTCACGGGACTGGGCAAGCAGGTGCAGGAGGCGCTCAACCTGCTGGAAGCGCAATCGTATGTTCAGCGGAACGGCAACATCTACGAGTACCTCACCAATGAGGAGCAGGAGATTGAAAAGGAGATCAAGGCGGTCGACGTTGACTCCTCCGAGGTCTCGAGCAAGCTCTTCCGGTACCTTTCTTCCGACATTCTCAAGAGCAACAAACTCAAGTACGCCAAGAACGGCCAAGACTTCTCGTTTGGTTACAAGCTCGATGACATTCCGCAGGGAAATCAGCGTGAGCTGACGATCCACTTCATCACTCCCGAGACCAGCTACAGCGATTCCGAGATCGCGGCACAGAGCATGGGTCGGGACGAGCTGCGGGTGTTCCTTGGTCGCGACAAGCGGTTGCTTGCCGACTTGCGACTGCTGCTGAAGACGGAGAAGTACACCAAGCAGCGCACCAATTCCGGTGCTACTCCCTCAATGCAGGCGATCCTGCAGTCCAAGCAGTTACTCAACACCGACCGCGAGAAGGAACTCATCGAGCGCCTTCGCCAGGCTGTGGGCAGAGCCCAGTTGATTATCAATGCCGCCGAGGTCACGTCCAGTTCGCACGACGCTCTCACGCGCGTGACCGGCGGGTTCCAGGAACTCGTGAGTCGCACATATACCAGCCTGGGTTTGCTCGGCGGAAAGGTGTTCCCTGAGCAGCAGGTTGCGAGTGCGGTGCAGAACGACGGAGGTCTCTTCGACGCGGCGACGCTCAGCGCGCTGAACTCGCCGGGTACTGAGATGGAGTCTTGGATCATCACCCAGACTGGCCTCGGAGAACAAGTGACGGTCAAGAAAATCGTCGACCGCTTCGAGACCAAGCCTTACGGCTGGGACCTCGGCTCAATCGAGGTTGTGCTCGGGTGGCTCGTGGGAAACGGCAGGGTGGCGCTGAGTGTCGATTCCAACCCGGTGGTTCGGACCGAAGCAGCTTCCCTGATCCGCAATACAGGAAAGCACCAGCACGTGGTCGTTGCTCCGCAGAAGGCCTATGACCAGGCGAAGGTCGCCGCATTCAAGAAGTTCTGCACCGACTTCTTTGACGAAGCCGCAGTACCGTCCGACGCCACCGAGTTAGCCAGGTTTGGCAAGGACAAGCTCGCGGCGAGGCGTGACGAACTAGCTGCCCTTGTGGGCAGCAGCCGGTACCCGTTCACAAGTCAACTCTCCAATGTTGTCGTTCTTCTCGACGACGTCGTCGGCAAGCAGGTCGATTGGTACCTCAACGACTTCGACAGGGCCGATGAGCTGCTCGAAGCCAAGGAGGACTTGATCGACCCCATCAAGTCCTTCCTCAACGGGCAGCAGGCGAAGATCTTCGACGAAGCACAGACTCTTCTGAACACTAACTCCGGAAATCTCGGCTCGCTTCCGGCAGGTAGCGCCGAGCGGGTCAAGGAACTACTTTCGGATGCCAACGCCTTCCGTGGCAACAAGATGAACCAACTCAAGGTGGCAGCCGACGCTTTGAGGAGCCAGATTGACGACGTTGTGGCCGAAAAGCGTGCCGCCGTCATTGCAGCGATCGAAGGGCGTAAGACCGAAATCCTTGGTAGCTCGTACTACGCCAACGCCCCGACAGCGGCACAGGAGAGCGTGATTAGACGAATCGACGCCATCCTCGCGCGACTCAGCAATGAAACGCAGGTCGCGATCATCCTCCAGACGGGAGCGACCTTTGAACAGGACGATTACCCGGCATTGCTGAGTCAACTTGTTGAGTCACAGCAAGGCGAGGACGGCGACACCCCGCAGCCGAAGCCGATGGTTTCGGTGAAGACAATAAGCGCCCCTGGCGTTGCCGGTGTCCTCGAATCTGAATCGGATGTCGATAACTACCTGGCCGCTTTGCGGACCGCGCTGGTTGCGACCCTTAACGACGGAAAGCGAATCACGCTCTGATGGATACAACCCTCCTTAAATCCTTTGCTGCTTCATCGCGTACAGAACTTATCCGCGAAGTGGCCGCGCGCATCACAGCGGTTCTTGCCCAGGGGTCGCCCGAGCGTGTTGAGCAGCCGAGAGCTGTGTCGGAACTGGAACGCGCGATTTCCGCGGGAGGCGGTGGCGACAAGGGCAAAGCACACGTGGCCGACAAGGTCGCCTACACCTGGTTCAACCGCATCATCGCCCTTCGATTCATGGATGCGAATGGATACACAGGGATTGGCGTCGTTTCACCCGCGGCAGACCAGGTCGGCCAGCCCGAGATTCTCGCTGCCGCTAAACGTGGACAACTCGACGGTGACGTGGTCAAGAGTGCAAACGCGGCCACCATTAGGGGGCTCCTCAACGGTACCCGCCAGCCCCGCCCCGGTGTCGATGCCCAAGCCGAAGCCTATTCGCTGCTGCTCGCGGACTACTGCCGCTACTGGAACCGGGCGATGCCGTTCATGTTCGAGCGCGAAGGGGACTTCACCGAACTGCTGATCCCCGCGAACGTTCTCGCCGAAGACTCTGTCCTGAGCCGTGCCGTGAATGTGCTGACTGAGAACGTCTGCCAAGACGTCGAAGTCATCGGCTGGCTCTACCAGTTCTATATCTCCGAACGTAAAGATGAGGTCTTCGCCGGGTTCAAGAAGAACAAGAAAGCAGGGGCCGACGAGATCCCTGCCGCCACTCAGCTCTTCACCCCGCACTGGATCGTCCGCTACCTCGTTGAAAACTCCGTCGGTCGCCTATGGATGCTCAACCACCCTGAGTCACGCCTCGTTGACCAGATGGACTACTACATCGCTCCAGTCGACGAGGAAACAGACTTCCTCAAGATCACCAGGCCCGAAGAGCTTACGGTGATCGACCCGGCCTGTGGGTCGGGACACATGCTCACCTATGCCTTTGACCTCCTGTACGCGATCTACGAGGAGGAGGGTTACACCCCGTCGCAGATTCCGGGACTGATCCTCACGAATAACCTCTATGGCACTGAAATTGACCCGCGTGCGGGTGCCTTGGCTGCGTTCGCCCTGACGATGAAGGCCGCCGCCAAACGCAAGCTATTCCTCAAGAACCCCGTCGCCCCAAAGATCTGCGTGCTCGAACCGGTCTCCTTCTCCGCTGACGAACTGAACTACCTAGTAACAGAGGATGGCGACCGGCACGCAGAGGAAGCGTTCTGGAACCAGTTCGCCGAGGCAGACACCGTCGGGTCCCTTATCCAGCCCGACCCTGTTCTGACCGCGAGGCTCACCCAATACCTCGCAACGCTCGACGACCAAGGCGATATTCTCCACGCCGATGCTCTGGCTCGGGCCGAACGCGTCATCGAGCAGGCCGGTTACTTGACGCCGCGCTACTCGGTTGTGGTGGCCAATCCGCCCTACATGGGCAGCGGAAACATGGGGCCGGTCCTGGGTGACATTCTGAAGCGGAAATACCCTCGATACAAGCAGGACCTCTATGCATGCTTCGTAAAGCGCGGGCTTGACTGGGTAGCTCAGGGCGGAGTGGTAGCGGCCGTTACGGGCGACACATGGATGTTCATCAAGTCGTTTGAAGAGTTTCGCAAGGAAGTCCTCCAGAGGGCCGCGTTCTCAAGCTTCATTCACGTGCACGACTCTGGAAACCTGCCCTCGAAGTTCGGTGCAAACTCGGCTTTCGTGCTCACAGTTGGCGGTGACCCGGCAACACACGTGCCCTTCATCATGACGTCACGACCCGGGGTTGAGGCAAAACGACAACAAATCGAGGCAGCGCTATCTGGTGGAGCGCTTGATGAAAACTGGTTCGTGGGGAGCACTGCGAAGTTCCTTGAGATTCCGGGTTACCCGATCGCATTCCGCCTTGCAGATGAGTTGGTCGGCCTGTTGGCTGGGCCGATCCCGATGTCCAAGCGTCTTCCTGCTGTGGCCGGCATCTCCACTGGAAGCAATGATAGGTTCTTTCGTCTTTGGCATGAGGTGTCGTGGGGGCGGACTGGTGGTGGTTCGATGGCGCGACCTTGGGCGCCACACCATAAGGGGGGACCGGAACGACGTTGGTATGGAAACGTCTCGCATGTTCTTCGGTACAACACCGCGGCAGTAGCCGAGATGGAGCGGCTTCCCGGGTTCCGGCACGATGGAAATGCAAGCTATTTCCAGCCTCATATCGGGTGGTCCGCGCTGACCAGTTCACGTCCGAGTTTCCGCATGATCGAGGCTGGCCACACGTTTGGCAGCGGTAGCAAGGCGATTATTGGTGAGCGAGTTGAGTTGCTGAATGCCCTCGCGGTCTTGAACTCCAAGATGGCGGCGGAGCTGCTCAGCGCTCTGAGCCCAACGATGAACTTCGAGGTAGGGAGTATAGGACGCCTGCCGACGATGGGAACTGAGTCTGTTGCACTGGAGAACCTCGTCGAGGCCGCGATCAGTCTGGCCAAGGAGGACTGGGATGATAACGAGCTTTCGATGGGCTTCCGTCTATCGCCTCTCCTCGGGCGGGGGGCTTCAGTGCGCGGCGCGCTGGACAACTATGCTGCTGCTTGCGCCGAACGCGAGCAGAGGTTGTCGGAAGTCGAAGCACGAATCGAAGTCGAGGTAAGCAAAGCTTTCGGTTTGAACGAGCCGATGACTCGCTTGCCGAAGATGGAGAGTCGCCTTGCTGCTCGCGAGCAAACTCTGGCGTTGGTTTCATACTTCGTTGGCTGCGCGTTCGGCCGTTACAGTCTCGATGAGCCCGGGCTGATCCTCGCCGATCAAGGAGCGACTTTGGAGGACTACCTGGCGAACGTCCCGTCGCCGAGGTTCAGGCCGGACGCAGACAACGTGATTCCGATCGTGGATGGCGATTGGTTCGAGGACGATATTGTCGGGCGGTTCCGCCAGTTTTTGCGGGCGGCATTCGGCAAGCAGCACTTCGACGAGAACCTGCAGTTCGTCACCGAGTCACTCGGAGTGAAGCGCCTTAGAGACTACTTCGTGAAGTCTTTCTACAAGGACCACATTCAGCGTTACAAGAAGCGCCCCATCTACTGGCTGTTTTCCAGCCCTAAGGGCTCGTTCAACGCGCTGATTTACATGCACCGCTACACCCCCTCAACGGTCTCGACGGTGCTGACCTACCTGCGTGAGTATGTAACCAAGTTGGAGTCGGCGTTGCAGCAGGCTGAGCGTGCTGGGAACGCGAAGGAAGCGGATCGGCTCCGAAAGGTTCTTGTTGAGCTGAACGAGTATGAGCACGACACGCTCTTCCCGAAGGCATCCGAGAACGTCGTGATCGACCTCGACGATGGTGTGAAGGTGAATTACCCGAAGTTCGGTGCTGCGCTTAAGAAGATTCCGGGACTGGAGGCAGCGAGTGACTGATCTGACCTCCGTCCAGGATGCACTTCAAAGCCGACTTGCCTCCCAACGGGTGGTGTTCTGGCACGATCCCATTGAGGAGTACACCGCCGACCTCGATGCGCTCGATCTTGGCGGGGTCGACGTCATCCGCGTTCAGGACGACGAGTTTGGGGTGAAGGGGACGATTCTCGCTGATCACACCGCCAAGTACCTCGTCTACCGCTCCGGCGTCATCCCACACGGAACAGCGAACTGGTTACTTGACCTCGAATTGGCATACGGGGTCTTTACCGCAGACAGGACCTCCATGCTCCAGCAGGAGCTAGGCCTCAGTGACCCTGCTTTGCTACCGGTAATCGAAGAGCACCAGAAGTTCTTCGCTGCAAATAGTCGTAAGCAGGCGCTGGCGAAGCTATTGAATGACGGCGATGACGCGGCGCTCCTTCGCGCCAAAATGTGCCAGGTGCTTGTCAAAGCATCCGGCAACAAGCTGACCGACATCGTGCGCGAACTCCTGGTTGAGAACGCGGCGGGAAAGCACGCCAAGTTCGATGATCTTGTGACTTTTGGTCTCAGCCAGTTCTTCTGGGACGGGCTAGCGAGCATTTATAAGTACGAGAGCACGACCCCGACAATTGACGACTTTGTTCTGTGGATGTTCAGCCGTGCGATCGAGGACTTTTCATCGACGACCCCTGACGAGTTCCGCAACATCCGCAGCGATTTCAACGCCCTGCGCTACGACGTTCGCACGCAGGACGTGATGACAACACTCGCGTCACGCGCTTCCGACGCGCTCGACGTCAAGACGAGGATTGAGCATCGCGGCTACCGTGAGTTGGCCAAGATCACGATCTTCGAAGAGATCGACCGCAAGGTGATTGTTGATCTCGCTTCGGCCGTTGCTACCCAGTCGGTGACGCCCCGCGAGGTTGCCGATATTGTCAGACGGCGGCAGCACAGTCTGTGGAGTGCAAAGTACACCAAGCTCTACAAGGCCATCCGAAGTGCATCCGAGCTACTTACAGAGATCGCCGGTTTGCCGCATGCAATCGCTACGTCCGACATCGGGCTGGAGAAGTATCAGTCTGACTGGTTCCGCATTGACCAGCACTACCGCTGGTTCACCTACGCTCACCAGACCGCTGACTTTCAAAAGCCACTCGAAGCGCTCAAAGCCGAGGTCGATAAGCAATATGCCAACAAGTACCTCTACGACTTCGGGGGGCGATGGCAGCAGGCAATTGAGTCTATGAACGAGTGGAAGTCAGCTGCTCTCGCACCGCAGGCTAAATTCTATGACCACTACGTCGCTCCCGTCGTTAAGGACGGGCGCACGAAGGTGGTCGTCATCATCTCTGATGGCATGCGTTACGAGGTCGGTGAGGAACTCGCTTCGACGATCCGTAGCGAGAACCGATTCGATGCCTCCCTCTCGGCCGTGCTCGGCTCGTTGCCGAGTTATACCCAGCTCGGTATGGCGTCGCTGCTACCGCAGTCGAGCCTCGAACTCGACCCCGTAGGCCTGCCGGTGCTGGCGGACGGGAAGCCGACGAACGGAACCGCGAACCGCGACAAGATTCTGCAATCAGTCAAAGGGCATGCCATCACGGCCGCCCAAGTTCTGGCGATGCCGGGAAGCGAGCTTCGTGAGCTTTACACGAAGCACCAGATCTTCTACGTCTACCACGACCGCATTGATGCCGCGGGAGATTCGGCCTCAACCGAGCGAACTGTCTTCGAGGCCGCTGAAGAGACATTGCGCGAGCTGCTCCAACTCGTGAAGAAGTGGACGAACGCGAACGCCACGAACATCCTGATCACCGCCGATCATGGGTTCCTCTACCAGGACATCCCGCTGGAGCAGGCCTACTACCTCTCCGAGAGTCCGCAGGGGGACGCGGTCACCAAGACCAACCGTCGCTATGTTCTGGGGAGGTCGCTGAAGCCCTCCCCGTCTTTCATGACGTTCACCTCGGCACAAGTGGGGCTCGTGGGGGACATCGACATTCAGATTCCGAAGGCGATCCACCGCATTCCGCAACCCGGTGCTGGTACCCGATATGTTCACGGCGGTGCATCGCTCCAGGAGATCGTGGTCCCAGTGATCACGGTCAATAAGAAGCGTAAGAGCGACGTCCGGCACGTCAATGTCGACCTCATGCCCGAGACTGACAAGATCACCACCGGTCAGCTCGCAGTCAAATTGCTTCAGCGTGAAGCGGTAACTGACAAGATCCGACCTCGCCAAGTGCGCCTCGGCCTTTACGTTGGCGACACGCTGATTTCTGACCAGCCCATCCTCACGTTTGACAGTGCATCTGACGACCAGCGCGACCGGTACCAGAAGTCTGTGTTGTATCTGACCCAGGACGCTGACCAGTACAACAACCGACCCGTCGAGCTGCGCCTCGAAGAGCCGATCCCTAACACGACTCAATGGAAGTTGCTCTCGAAGGGGAACTACACCATCAAGCGGTCGTTCACGACAGATTTCGACTTCTAGGAGAGCCATGACGAACCTCGAAGATGCGCTCGGCGGGATCGACGTTCTCGCCGACGCTGATAAGACCGATACTGCTCCAACCAAGTCAGCTCTCGACGACAAGATCAACGAGCACTTCGCTGGTGCCGTCGTCCGTAAGGACCTCGTCAAGGCGGTCAAGGGCAACGCAATCGTGCCCTCCTACGTGCTTGAGTACCTGCTCGGCCAGTACGCGGCATCCGATGACGAAGCGACGATCCAAGCAGGCATCGAGACCGTCAGGAAGATCCTTGCGGAGCACTACGTGCACCGTAATGAGTCGGAACTGGTGAAGTCCAAGATCAAGGAGCGAGGCCGCTATAGGATCATCGACAAGGTCAGTGTCGCACTCAACGAGAAAGACGATGTCTACCAGGCCACATTCGCCAATCTCGGGATCAGTGGCGTCATCGTCGACTCTGCAACCATCGGTGCTCACCCGAAGTTGCTCGTCGGTGGAGTCTGGTGCCTGTGCGATGTCGAGTACTTCCATACTGAAGATGCGCGCCTTTCCCCTTGGATCTTGGGCTCTCTCAAGCCGATCCAGATGTCGAACTTCGATTACGACGGGTATCTCGATGCGCGCGCGAAGTTCACGACGGACGAGTGGATCGATCTGCTACTCCAGTCCATCGGATTCGACCCCGAGATGTTTGGGCGCCGCGGGAAGCTCTTGCAACTGGTGCGGCTGATCCCATTCGTCGAGCGCAACTACAACCTCGTTGAGCTGGGGCCCAAGGGTACGGGCAAGTCGCACATCTACTCCGAGTTCTCTCCACACGGCATGCTCATCTCGGGTGGAGAAGTGACAGTACCGAAGCTGTTCGTGAACAACTCCAATGGCCGACTTGGCCTCGTTGGGTACTGGGATGTTGTCGCGTTCGACGAGTTCGCCGGTAAGAAGAAGCGCACAGATAAAGCGCTTGTGGACATTATGAAGAACTACATGGCGAACAAGTCGTTCTCCCGCGGTGTGGAGACACTCGGCGCCGAGGCATCCATGGTGTTCGTCGGCAATACGTCGCACACAGTGCCATACATGCTCAAGCACTCAGACCTGTTCGACGAGCTGCCTGAGAGTTACCATGACCCGGCGTTCCTTGACCGGTTGCACTTCTACATCCCCGGATGGGAGGTTGACACCATCCGCAGCGAGATGTTCTCCAGTGGCTACGGATTCGTCGTCGACTACATCGCCGAAGTTCTCAAGTCGATGCGGAACCTCGACTACTCCGACCGCTACCAGCAGTACTTCACTCTCGGCTCGGACATCTCGACCCGTGACCGAGACGGCATCCACAAGACATTCTCGGGACTGATGAAGCTGCTCTATCCGCACGAGCAGGCAACCGCCGAGGAAGTCGAGGAGATCCTGCGCTTCGCGGTCGAGGGGCGTAAGCGCGTGAAGGACCAGATTTTGCGCATCGATGCGACGATGGCGGACGTACGGTTCGGGTACGAGCCGATCGGCGGCGGCTGGAAACCTGTGACGACGCTAGAGGAGGACGAGTTTCCGACGTACTACCGTTCGCGACGAACCGCTTCCAGCGGTGCCGGTGCTGATGCAGATATGGGCGTTGAGGCCGCGGGGGCTGACAGGGGCAGTGAAGGCTCGTTGCCTCGCGTGGATCTGGCTACTGGTACTGATGTTCAGATTGAAGCCGAAGTGCCCGAGCCGAAGCTCTTCGAAGGACACCGTGACTTCGCTGAGAATCAGCGAGGCCTCTCGTACGAGACGCTGCTCATGCCGTACCTGGAGGGTGCGGCTGAGATCGAGCTGCATGACCCGTATGTCCGAATGAGTCATCAGGGCCGCAATCTCGTGGAGCTGCTCGCCATGATTGCGTCGGCGAAGGACCCGGCCGACGAGGTCAACTTCAAGCTATTCACTTTGTTGGAGGAAGAGCCGGAGTACCAGAAGAAGCAGCTGCAGATGCTAAATGAGATCGTGCAGGGTGCTGCGCAGCAAGGCATCAAGGTTGACGTCGCGAAGGACCCCGGCGGTCATGATCGCTGGATCCGTACCGACACGGGTTGGCGCATCAATCTCGGGCGCGGTCTCGACATCTTCCAGAAATCCGACGGCGGCTGGTTCGACTTCGGCAGCAGTCGTCAGGAGTTCCGTCAGGTTCGTGCGTTTGGAATTACCTACATCCGAGAGGATTCATGACGACCGTGAAGGCGAGCGGTGCGGCAGGAGATCCGCAGCAAAGCAAAGTGCGAGTTACACATCTTAGGATTGAGAAGTTCCGCGCGATTGCTAGAGCTGACATCGAACTCGGTGAGACAGTTGCTCTTGTCGGTCAGAACGGTGCAGGCAAGACTTCGATTTTGCGGGCGCTAAACGCGTTCTTCAACTATGACGACGAACGCGATGACTTCCTTGCTGGACGCCATGACTACTCCAGTCGGTCGAACGCAGTTGTTGAAGTTACGTTTGCAGGGCTCAGCGGCCAGGGGCTGCCATCAGTCCGGAGCGGCAGCGACGAAGTACGAGTGAGGCTCAAGGCACGTCGACAAGTAAAGTGGGAGTGTTGGTCGGATGGCAAGTGGCGCGCGGCGCCCACAAACTTGCATCAGATCGTTTCCCAGCACATAACGTATGCCTTCGTGCCAGTGCGCCGAGACCATTCGGTTGCTCATGATCCTGTTACGGGACTTCTACATCGGGCTGTCGAACGCTGGATCGGTGATCATAGCCAGAGGGACACTCTGAGCCCGAAGGTCTTGGAACTAGGTTCCAAGCTCCAATCGAAGACTTTACGTGGTCTACAGGCTCAGTTGAGGTCTTTGGCCCCGATGGATGGAGCGTTCAAGTTCGAACTCGCTTACTCGCTTCCACTGGACTACCGCGTGCTGCTGCAGAATCTGGCTCTCACTGTCAATGAAGGAGGCCAATCGATCCACCTGGCCGATGCGGGGAGTGGGACGCAGAGTATGGCAGTGTTCGCCCTCTATGCGCATCTTGCGAATCTTGAGCACCGAAACTTTATTCTCGGCCTTGAAGAGCCAGAACAGAATTTGCACCCGCAGGCTCAGCAGGAGTTGATGAGAAATCTCGAGACTCTCGAGCTTCAGGTTGTTTTTACAACACACTCGCCAACGATCGTCGACATGCTTGACCATGAGCACGTGGTGTTATGCAAACGAAGGAACGGGCGCACTCGGGAATTGGAAGTCTCTGTATCTCAGATCCAGGCTTCCTTTTTCGAGGACCACGGAATCAATCGGTCCGCATATTACAAGTTCCATCAGCGACGCAACTCGGAATTTTTGTTCGCAGATTTTGTGGTCGTCACTGAAAGCCCGATTGACGCTGCAGTTGTCGAGTACTTGCTCGCGGACAGTGGAAACCCGCCAGACCGCCTCGGGATCAGCATCGTCCCGCTTGACGGCGGCGTCACCCACGGAAGTGTTGATCACATGTACCACTTGCTTCGTGAGCTTGAGATTCCCGCCGCTTTCGTGGTCGACCGAGACTACTTCTTGCCGTATTCAAAGGGGCGGAGAGAAGACAGCATCGATAACAGAGGATTTCCGCAATATGCCGAGGAAGTGCAGCCGAACAGCCTGTTGAACGAAATTGTGGAGAAGCCTAATGAAAGGATCCGGTTGATATCCGACCTTCGCACGAGACCGAGCGCAGCTATGAAGGACTTGATTCCGCGAGGGTTCTTCTGCTTCATGTGGGCTCTGGAAGTTGACCTGGTCAACGCGGAACAGCCTCGCCAACGTCTGTTTGAGATCCTGAACGTTGCGGAGTCTGATCGGACGACCTCGACTCTCTTGGAAAAGAAGAGAAAAGCGATCAAGAAGCAGGAATGCCTACTTCCCGCAATCGCGGGCTTACCCGCTGGTGCGCTCCCGCGTTCCTACCAAGCCCTACGCAGAGAGCTGCCGCGCCTTGCCAAGGAATCTCGCGTTCGCTAACGCCGGAACCCCCACGCGTCTGGCAGATCGAGGTCGTGACTCCTCACGACTGAGTCTTGAAGCACCTTGTTCACCTCCTCCTTGACGGAGGGAAGGTGAGCGCCGGTGACTGTGTCGATGCGATTGATGTCGGCGGGCGACGGCTACAAGTACCTGCTGCGCACCGTCGCCGCCGGGGACGGGGACCGCAGCCTGTCCACACCGCTTACGCGCTATTACAACGCCGATGGGACCCCACCCGGACGCTGGATAGGTAGCGGGCTCGCGGTACTGGGCATCGGTCAGCTCAAAGAAGGCGACGAAGTCACCGAGGCGCAGCTTCAGCTGCTGATCGGAATGGGTCGAGATCCTCTCACGGGTGCGCCGTTGGGCCGCGCTTACCCGCAGTACAAAGCGAAGGCCGAACGTGTCGCTGAGCGAGTTGCGGCACTGGACCCCGGTCTGAATGCGACTGCTCGCGGTCGAGCAGTCGCGGCGATCGAAGCCAAAGAGGCGGAACGCGGCACGCGTCGCGCGGTCGCAGGGTATGACTACACGTTCTCGATTCCGAAGTCAGCGTCGGTGTTGTGGGCAGTCGCCGACGCGGGAACGCAATCGCTCATCGTCGATGCACATCACGCTGCGGTTGCAGAGGTGGTTGCATTCATGGAGCGTGAAGTTGCAGCCACGCGCGCCGGTGCAACCCCCGGCGACGGTGCTGTTGCGCAGGTCGACGTGCGCGGGCTGATCGCGACGGCCTACGACCACTACGACTCACGCGCGGGCGATCCCCACTTGCACACGCACGTCGTCATCAGCAACAAGGTCCAGACCGTGCTCGACAACAAATGGCGCAGCCTGGATAGCCGCCCCATGCACGCGGCAACGGTGGCGCTCTCGGAGCTTCACGAAGCCGTGATCGCCGATCACCTGACCCGGCTCTTCGGCGTCGAATGGGAAACTCGCGACAGGGGACGCGACCGCAACCCGGCATGGACGATCGCGCTAGTCCCGCCAGAACTCGTCGCTGAGTTCTCCTCGCGATCGCGGCACATCGACGAGGAAAAGGACCGTCTCATCGCTGAATACGTGGCGAAGCACGGCAGGCAGCCATCAAGCACGACGATCATCAAGCTGCGGGCGCAAGCGACGCTCGCCACCAGGCCGGAAAAGCAGATCCATTCGCTTGCTGAACTCACCACTCAATGGCGAGAGCGAGCGGGAACGATCCTCGGTGCGGATGCCACGAGCTGGGCTCGACGAGTCACCACGAACGAGGATCCGCTGCTCCTGTGGGCCGATGACGTTCCGCTCGATGTCGTCCAGAGGCTCGGGCAGAGTGTTGTCGCTGTGGTTGGAGAGAAACGTTCAACGTGGCGCCGTTGGAACCTCACGGCTGAGGCTGCGCGCCAGACGATGGGGTATCGGTTCGCGAGCACGCGAGACCGCGAGGCCATCGTCGGATTGGTCGTGGATGCTGCCGAGGCCGTTTCGCTCCGGCTCACGCCGCCCGAGCTGGCTTCGAGCCCGGCCGTCTTCCGCAGGAGCGATGAGTCGTCGGTGTTCCGCCCGAAGAACTCCACGGTGTTCTCGTCGGGTGAACTGCTCGATGCTGAAGGCCGCCTGCTGCTGCTCGCGCGCGAAACGACGGCGCCGACTGTCGCATTGACGATGGTCGAACGCATCGTGCGGAAGCCTGACCGTGAGGGCCGGATGCTGGCTGCGGACCAAGCATCCGCGCTGATAGCTATTGCGGTCTCTGGGAGGGTGATCGACCTTCTGGTCGGCCCGGCGGGTGCAGGAAAGACAACCGCGATGAGCGCACTGCGGCGAGCGTGGGAGAAGAAGTATGGTCAGGGATCTGTCGTCGGGCTCGCGCCATCTTCAAGCGCGGCCCAGGTACTCGCCGACGACCTTGGGATCGCAACGGAAAACACAGCGAAGTGGTGGCAGACCCATCTCCAAACTGGGGAGACGTTCCAGGCTGGGCAGCTCGTCATCATCGACGAGGCCTCGCTTGCAGGAACACTCTCACTTGACCGCATCACCCAGCTTGCCGCCACGGCGGGAGCAAAGGTGCTGCTCGTCGGAGACTTCGCGCAGCTGCAAGCGGTTGACGCGGGTGGAGCGTTCGGGCTCCTCGCGCACGACCGCGATGACGTCGCCGAACTCGTCGATGTTCACCGCTTCACGCACGAGTGGGAGAAACGCGCCTCCCTCGATCTCCGCCACGGCCACACAGAAGTCATCGACACCTACGCCGAGCATGGGCGCATCTTTGAAGGCGATACCGAAGCTATGGTCGATGCCGCCTACGCCGCGTGGCGCGCCGACCTGATCGCGGGGCGTGCGGCGGTGCTCGTCGCTGACTCGAACGAATCCGTCACCGCGCTCAATAACCGTGCGCGAACCGACCTGATCCTCGACGGCACCGTCCGAGGTGCGCGAGAGTCAGAGCTGCACGATGGCACCCACGCAGCGTCCGGCGACATCGTGATCACTCGACGTAACGACCGACGCTTGCGGGCCGGGCGGAGCTGGGTGCGCAACGGTGACCGTTGGAAGGTCGCCGATGTTCGAAGCGACGGCTCAATGCTCGTTCGACGAGAAGGACGCTCCCGGGGATCCGCTGTCCTCTTGCCAGCGGCCTACGTCGCTGAGCATGTCGAACTTGGCTATGCCGTCACTTCCTTCCGGGCGCAAGGCCTCACCACCGATACAGCGCACGTGCTCGTCGATTCGGCGATGACTCGCGAGACGTTCTACGTGGCCATGACAAGGGGCCGTACCGCCAACGTTGCTTATGTCGCAGTCGACAAGCCCGACCCGTCTCACGGGGGACCGCATCCGGGCGACAACGGTGACGCCAACGGTCGCAGCGTGCTCTACGGAGTGCTCCAGCACGTCGGCGCCGAACTCTCCGCACACGAAACGATGGCCGCTGAGCAAGAATCCTGGGGCACGATCGCGCAGCTTGCTGCCGAGTACGAAACGATCGCTGCTGCCGCGCAACGCGATCGTTGGGCATCCCTGGTGCGGACATCGGGCCTCAACGCAGAACAGGCTGACGAAGTCATCGACTCGGATGCTTTTGGACCGTTGACCGCTGAACTGCGCCGAGCCGAAGCCAACCATCACGACCTGGAGGTCCTGCTTCCTCGACTCGTCCACGCTCGTGGTTTCGGCGATGCCGATGATATTGCCGCAGTGCTCCGCCATCGAGTCGCTGTGGCTACTGCGAGGCCAGCGCGCTCGGCCCGTAGGCAGTCGGTGCCCAGGCTGATCGCCGGGCTCATCCCCGAGGCAACTGGCGCTATGAGCCTAGAGATGGAAAAGGCTCTGGCGGAGCGCCGTCACCTGATCGAAGCGCGAGCGGACGCGGTGCTCGTTGCGGCCCTCGCTGACTCGGCGCCGTGGATTGCGGCTCTTGGCGGCGAGCCCGCGGACCCGCAGCGCGCCACCGTCTGGCGTCGAGCAGCGTTCGTGGTCGCCGCCTACCGAGACCGCTATCAGATCACTGCCAACTCCGCGCTCGGTGCACCATCCGACGGGACCCTCCAGAAGATCGACCGAGTCCGAGCCGAAGCGGCTCGACTTGAGATCGAGAATCTGGGCCGGTCGCGCCGCGCCCCGAATCCCGTTGCTACGCTCGAAGCTCGCGGGCTGGGGTTGAGGTAGTGGGTGCTCCCAGTGATGGGTTTGAAAATCTTCGAGCCGCCTAGCTCAGTACCGAACCACTCTGCTGGCTGAAGCGCGGCTGGGCGATCTGGAGGACCGCGTTGTTGTCGCGAGTTCGTCGGCGGCGCTACCTCAGGGTGTGGTCGGCCACCGGCGTACGCGACCTCCAGAGTGCGAACGCGAACGTGGTGGCTACCGCGCCGATACCGGCGAGGATCACAGCGGTCCAGCTCAAGCCCAGCGCCGCGCCGAGCGTTCCCGCGAGCGGGTAGGTAATCATGAAGCAAGCGTGCGACAGCGAGAACTGCGCGGCGAACACGGCTGGCCTGTTCGTCTCATCCGAGTTCCGTCGAAGTAGCCGAGCCGACGGCGTCAGGATCAACGACGTTGCGGCACCAAGGATCGCCCAGATCCCGAACAGGCCCATCCACATGTCCGTGGGAGGCGCCATGCCGATGAGTGAGGCCGCACCCATCAAGCCGACCGGAATCAGTAGCGCACCGAGCAGCATCACCCCACGGTCCGAGAATGTATCGAGCAACTTCGGAGCGATGAGTGCGACGACCATCGACCCGGCCCCGTATGCGGCCAACAAGAGCGCAACATCGGCTTGCGTGCGGCCGAGCTGACCCTGCACGAGCACGACGGTGTTCACGATGACCATCGCGGTCGATGCTGCGACGGTGAGGTTCAACGCGAGAAGGGCACGCAACTCTGTGCTACGCCAGAACGCACGTACACCGCGGGTCAGCTCTGCAAAGAACGGTGCGGGTGGGGCGGGCGTGATCTGCGGGAATGCTGTGATGGTGACCAGCACGGTCGAGATAACGAATCCGATGATCGTTCCGACGAACAAGTTGTTGTAGGTCATCACGGTGAGCAACGCGGCCGCGAGCATCGGGCTCAGCAGCGATTCCAGGTCGTAGGCGAGCCTCGACAGTGACAAGGCACGCGTGTACTGGCGTTCGTCGGGCAGCACTTCAGGGATCACGGCCTGGAATGCTGGCGTGAACGTCGCCGATGCCGACTGCAACAGGAAGATCAGAATGTAGATCTGCCACGCTTCCGTCACGAACGGCAGCCCCACCGCGACGGCCGCACGAACCACGTCGGCAACGATGAGTACCGTCTTCTGGGGGAGCCGGGCAGTCAAGGCAGTGATGACCGGCGACACTGCCACATAGGCGACCATCTTGATCGTCAGCGCCGTACCCAGGATCACTCCCGCGTCGCCACCGGCGATATCGAATGCCAACAACCCCAGCGCCACCGTGAGTAGGCCTGTGCCGAGCAGGGCAATGATCTGGGCAGAGAACAGCTTCGCGTAGGTCGGATTCTTGAGTACTTCAAGCACGACGACCTTCGCGATCCTCGACCGCACCTGTGTGCTTCGACCGGTGGTGCGCGGGATCCGCGTCAATTGCATGCTCGGCCTGATGAATCGCGTCGGTCACTAATCGAATCACGTGCTCATTCGCCAACCGATAAAACACCCGCTGCCCCTCCTGGCGAGTCTCGACAATTCGCGCCATGCGGAGCTTCGCCAAATGCTGCGACACCCCTGCTGGCGCGCGCCCCACGATCTCGACAAGCTCACCAACCGACAGTTCGCCGTCTTGTAAGGCGAGCACGATCCGCACACGGGTGGCATCCGCCAGCATTGCGAACACCTCGACAGCGAGCTCCACATACGGGTGCTGCGGTGAGATAGGAGCATCATCTGCATACATGCTTATATTCTTGATTGCGCAGGTAAATAAGTCAATCCGACACGAAAGCCTATGAGTTCTATGCCCACTGTTGGTGGAAGGGCCGCTGAACTGGTTACCTCTCGCGACATCGCGAACTTCGTCTGGGAACCGCAAGCCCAGCGCTCGTCGGGCGGGACATCTCGCTCCGAGCGAGCGCTGAGCCTGCTTGGTCAGTCAGCGCTTGGGTACTGCTAGGCAGTGTGCAACGGCGCCAGTTTCTCCGGATCCAATTCGTGGCGGCGCAGTAGCTGGGCGTTCAGGGCAACGATGATCGTGGACAGCGACATCAACACTGCCGCGGCGGCCGGGGGCAGGTTGAAGCCGATGGGAGCGAGCACGCCCGCGGCCAGCGGTACCGAGATCACGTTGTAGGCGGTTGCCCACACGAGGTTTTGCACCATCTTCCGGTAGGAGGCGTGTGAAAGCTCGATCGCGCTCAGCACGGCGCGCGGGTCGTTCGACACCAGGACGATGCCTGCCGACTCGATCGCAACGTCGGTACCCGCGCCGATTGCAACACCCACATCTGCACGGGCAAGAGCAGGGGCGTCGTTCACACCGTCGCCAACCATCGCGACCTTGAAGCCACGTTCCTGCAGTTCAGCGACCTTGGCGGACTTGTCTCCGGGGAGAACCCCCGCGAACACTTCGTCGATGCCGAGATCGGCTGCGACCGCGTCCGCGACCTGTTGTGCGTCACCGGTGATCATGCCAACCCGGATCCCACGACGGTGCATTTCGTCAATGGCGGCACGCGATTCGGGGCGAATGACGTCCTTGAGCGAGAACGCACCCTCGATGCGGCCCTCGATAACCGCGAACAGGACGCTCGACCCGGTCGATTCCCACTCGGTGACCTCGGCCTGGATTCCTTCGGGCACGGACAGGTCGAGCGCGGCGAGGAGCCGAGGGCCACCAACGCGAACCTCGACACCCTCGACGGTTCCTGACACGCCGACACCTGGCTCCGAGCGGAACTCGGTAACCGATGGAATGGGCAAGCCGTCGCTGTGCTCGTTTGCCCATGCGACGATCGCGCGAGCGACGGGGTGCTCGCTCGGTGATTCCGCCGCGGCAGCCAGTCGGAACACGCGCTGCGGGTCGGTGCCAGGAACGGCTGCGGCTGCGGTGACGGCGTGGCGGCCCTCGGTGAGCGTGCCGGTCTTGTCGAACATGACCACGTCGACGGTGCGCATGCGCTCAAGCGCCAGCCGATCCTTCACCAGCACGCCAGCGCGGGCGGCCCGTTCTGTCGCGATCGAGATCACCAATGGAATCGCGAGCCCGAGCGCGTGCGGGCAGGCGATGATCAGCACCGTCACCGTGCGGGTAAGGGCGTCGGCGGGGCTGCCGACGATGAGCCACACCACTGCGGTGATCACGGCCGCACCCACGGCGAAGTAGAACAACAGTGCCGCTGCACGGTCGGCGAGCGCCTGGGCGCGAGTGGAGGATGCCTGCGCGTCCGCCACGAGCCGACGGATGCCAGCCAGCGCCGTGTTCTCGCCGACTGCGGTCACCCGCACTTGGATCGCTGAGTCGGTGGCGACGGTGCCCGCGGTGACGGTATCGCCAACGGCTCGGGAAACGGTTGTCGATTCGCCCGTGATCATAGATTCGTCCATGTCTGCGAATCCCGACTCGACGGTTCCGTCGGCGGGAACGCGTCCTCCGGCACGTACAAGCACGAGGTCTCCGGCATTGACGTCGGTACTTGGGACTTGTTCCACGGCCCCGTCTTCACGAACCAGCTCGGCGGTATCGGGAAGCAGCGCAGCGAGTGCGTCGAGGGCGCTTGACGCACCGCCGAGTGCTCGCATTTCAAGCCAGTGCCCGAGCAGCATGATGACAACCAGCAGGGCGAGTTCCCACCAGAAGTCAAGATCGAGACCGGCGCCGAGCGACGTGGCCCAAGACGCGAGGAACGCCACCGTGATCGCCATCGCGATGAGCAGCATCATCCCGGGCTGCCGGAGCTTGATCTCCCGCCACGCGCCCTTGAGGAACGGCATGCCGCCGTAGAAGAAAATCACTGTGCCCAGGACAGGCGCGATCCATATCGTCCACCCAGTTTCGGGCAGGTGGTAGCCGAAGATCATCGCGATCATGGGGCTGAACGCGACCACGGGTATTGAAAGGACAAGTGTCACCCAGAAGCGGTTCCGGAACATGGCCACGCTGTGCCCGGCATGGGCGCCCGGATCATGATCAGCATGGGAATCATGTCCCTGCGAACCGCTTCCGTGACCCGCGTGGGCATCGTGACCCACCTGGGGATCCGGGCTGCCCGCGGTGACGGTCTCGGTGTGCATGCCGTGGTGTGCATGTTCACTCGAATGTTGAACGGCGTGATCGTCATGAGCGGCGTGCTCGATCGGCGTGTCCGGTCGGCCGTGGTTGTGGCCATTGGAGGGGTGGTGGCCGTGATGGTCGTGATGGTCGTGGCCTGGTTGTTGGTTCATTGCAGTTCCCGTCTATGGCTGGCTACGTCGCGATTCAGACGTCGGCCCGATGGATGCGAGAGAGGTGTGGCCGATAAGGGTCGGCGGCACGTCGTTTCATGTGAGCTGGAGCGTTGTGATGCAGGTTGCCGCATCGCCTGTGGTAGAGAACGGCGTGGTGCCGGATCGGCCGCCGTATGTCACTTCGATCGTTCCCTGCAGACTACGAGGAACCCAGAATCCAGCGAATCCGTTATCGAATGTCGTCGTCGACTCTGCGACGATCACTTCGCTGGTTGTGTCGTCAACGATGCGTACTTCGATGTCCTGTCCCGACAGCTCACCGCGGCAGGTCGTGAGGCTGTGGTAATAGCACTCATGGGTCTGCTCGACGTATGGGGCGATTGACAAGTATGTGACATCGTCCGGCATGTCCATGGTTACTTCTCGGACATTGTCGGTGAGAACGAGTGCTTCAGGCTGCACGGATGCGATCAAGTCTGCGGGGCGATCGCTCACGGGCATTCTGTCGAGGCTGTCGATAATGTCAACCGCTGACATGTCGGTGAGGCCGTGCTCGGCGAGCAGATCGGCCCCTGCCGGGTCAGGGTTCGTGTCAGGGGCGGAGCACCCGACCAGCACGAGGGCAAGGACTGCTGCGGCTGCGGCGAGGATGGTTGGTCGTTTCATGTCACGTCTTTCAAGGTTGATTACGCTGTGCTCCTCGCGGGTCGACCACAAGGAGCACAGCAGAAGTCAAAGTAGGGGTGGGACTCGGTGCGGGCGTGACTGGAAGCAACGTCACCCGCACCGAGCGGGGAGCTACAGGCTCTGGAGGATTTCGCGCATGGTCTTGATCTCGACGTTCTGAGCGTCGATGATGGCCTGGGCCATGGTCACCGCATCCGGGTTCACCCCGGAGTCAACCTGAAGTTGCGCCATTTCCACTGCCCCCTCGTGATGAACGATCATCTGTTCAAGGAACAGTCGGCTCGCTTCTGTGCCTGTCGCGGCGTCGAGTGCGGCCATGTCTTCCTCGGTCATCATGCCGTCCATGTGGCCGCCATGCCCCATATCCATGCCATCCGTCGCGGCCGGTGGCATCCCCCACGCTTCGATCATGCCGTTGAGCGCGTCGATTTCAGGCTGCTGCGCCGCCTTGATCTCTTCGGCAAGGGTGACGACGCGAGGATCGATCCCCTCCTTCGCGAGGATCACGTCGGACATCTCCACGGCCTGTACGTGGTGGGGCACCATCATCTGCGCGAACATCACGTCAGCGGAGTTGAAGTCTTCAGTCACGGATGACGAAGTTGTTGATTGTGGCGGCGCGGACGCGCCGGAGCCAGCCGTGCATCCGGCCAAGACCAGGCTTGCCGTGAGGATGGCAGGGATAACGAAGAATGTTCGGAGTTTCAAGAGTCGTTCCAATGTGTCGGAGAATTTTTGGGTCGGCGAATCGAGGCGGTGCGCATGTGCGCAGCGTCGACGGACCGATCAAGTCCGACTGATGGAGAGTTCCTGTGGTGACGGCGTCATTGGGCGAGGTCCAGCCCGAGCGCTCACGATGGTTTCCATCGCGCGCTCACGAAGCCTGTCATTCGTTGCCAACAGGCGGGTGAGGTAGAGGGCGAAGAACACGAGGCTCGTCAGAAATGCGAGCATGCAGGCGAGCTGTATCGCGTCGTGTCCGCCACAGCCTGCGCCACACGCGTCGCCATGATCCGCGACTCCACCAGATTGCGCAACTGACGATTGGGTGCCGTGACCGGAGGAGACCGGCGATGATTGGTTCCCCGCGGCAGCCGCGACATGCACCAAGGATGCCGCGGTCGGCATGGTCTCATGGTTCTGTCCATGCTCGAAGGCGTGCATGAGGAAGGCACACAGCAGCAGTGCACCGATCGCGAACAGGGCGACGATGAACCGGCGAGGCTTCAGGTCGAACGGGGCCGAGGGGAGGGCGCCTTGAACTGACACTCCAACACCTCCCGGACCGGTACGTCGCAACTTGACTTGCACATGCTATTCAATCATGTCGAGGCGATACCTCCCAGGGGTACCACCTGGCAATCCGTTCGTCTCGGGCGGACACGACCTCGGTACGAGACCTCGATCAGGTGCAGACGCATCTTCAGCTTCCCAGCGCCCGATTCACCCGCAGTAATTACACATGGTCGGGGAATCGGGTCTCAAGTAAAATCGAGGCAAAGACTCCACTCGACGATTGCTGGAACAGCGGCTGAGTTGCCGATACCACCCCAACAGTTGCCCGCCGGAGTTTGCGGAGTCAGCACCTCGGAGGTGAGGGTAATGGGGCCGAACTGGGACCACATGGGTTGGTGGGGTATGGGCTGGAGCTGGGTTTTCCTCATCCTGCTCCTGGTGGGAATTACCGTACTCATTGTGCTCCTAGTTCGAGTCTTTGCTGCACGCGATCCTCGACAGTCACCTCATCGCACCGAGAGCAACCGGGCTCGCGAGTTGCTCGATGAGCGCTATGCCCGTGGCGAAATTGACACCACCGAGTACGACGAGCGACGTCAACGACTTGACCGAGCACCCGACGCATGAAACCCATTACCCGTCGACAGGCGCTCCAGCTCGGCGCTCTGGGAGGGCTCGGTGTCGTCATCGGCGGGATCGGTCTCTCTCAAACAGGTCTCCCCTGGGGCAGAGCAATGGCCGATGGAGAACTGCTGATCGAGCCGGAGGTGTTACGAAGCAGCGGCGGGTTGCTGCAGGTTGACCTCGTTGCCGCGCGTCGCGAATTGACCATCGTCGGACGTCAGGTGTATGCCCTGACATACGGCGGCATGGTGCCGGGACGGACCTGGCGCGTGCGACCGGGGGACTCCATCGAGGTGCAGTTGCGGAACGAACTGGACACCCCAACCAACCTGCATACGCACGGACTACAGGTGTCTCCCGCGGGGAACGGTGACAACCCTTTCCTCTCGATAGACCCGGGGCAGAGCTTTGACTACCGATTCACGTTGCCAGAGGATCATCCGCCTGGGGTGTTCTGGTATCACCCTCACCGGCATGGCTCAGTTGCCGACCAGATATTCGGCGGCTTGTACGGTGCGCTGATCGTCGAGGATGGCCACATGCCCATCAGCCGCGAGCGGGTGCTCGTCGTCTCGGACATTTCACTGACTCCTGGCGGACAGATTGCGGCCGCCTCGGGCGCGGACGTGATGATGGGCCGCGAAGGTGATCTCCTGTTGGTCAATGGTCAGCACCGTCCGCACATGTCGGCACGACCTGGGGAGCAGGAACGCTGGCGTGTGATCAATGCATGCACCTCGCGCTACCTTCGCTTGGCCCTGCCTGGGCAACGTCTTGAGTTGCTCGGGATCGACGGCGGCCACGAGCAGGCTCCTCCGGAAGTGCGGGAGGTACTTCTAGCGCCCGGCAATCGCGCCGATCTTCTCGTGAGCATGAGCGCTGGGAGTGGTGAGTTTCAGACGCTGGGTTATGACCGCGGCGGGATGGGAATGATGGGAGGCCAGAACCTCTCCGGTCCCGAGACCATTGCCACGCTCACTGTCGCGGGGCAAGAAGTTGCTGCGCCGGGCGCGGCACTAGAACGACCGTCGGTTCGAGATCTGCGCGAGCAGCCCGTCGCACGGCAGCGCGAGATCACCTTCACCATGGGAATGGGGATGATGATGGGCGGTGGCGGAAGCATGATGGATTTCGGGTTCGACGGTCGTGCCTTCGACATAGACCGAGTGGACCAACACGTTGCTGCAGGGGCCGTCGAGGAGTGGCTCATCACGAACCCCACCCCTATGGATCACCCCTTCCATCTGCACATTTGGCCGATGCAGGTGATCGAAGCGGGTGGGCAACCGGTCAGTGAACCCACTTGGCGCGACGTCATCAATGTTCCCGCGCAGGATGGAGTGCGGGTGCTCGTCGACTTCGCGCGTCACCCGGGGCGCAGCGTCTACCATTGCCACATCCTTGATCACGAAGACGCTGGCATGATGGCCACCGTCGACGTCGCATAGTACCGTGCGCCCTCGCGCGGCTCGGCCCGCAGCTCTTCTTCTGAATCGATCCTCAAATTCCTATCGAAGCGAGGGTGCGTCGGGCAATCGTTGCCGCCCGCGTCACGCGTGGCTACCCTAGAAACGTGCCACGCGCTGCGAAAAGCGGCAGAAATGAGAGCCTGTTTCAGAGTGGCACGCAGAGGGCACGGCACCGCTGCAAACCCCGAAGATCCGCGTGATCACGCGGCCCATGACGAGTACTGGGACTTCTAAGCCCCAGGCTTCTCGCGAACGAGGGGGCGGATGCTTCGGCATCCGCCCCCTCGTCGTGTCGGCGAGGGGGCGGGAGCCTGTGCAGCGCTGCCGGCCGCGGCTAGGATGCGAAAATGGACAGGGCAGACTCCGTTTCCGCTGAGGCGCGTGGCATCGCGGCCGGGTGGCAGATCCTGGCCGGCATCGTCCTCGCGCCGCTGCTGATGCTCCTCGCCGGCTGGGTGACGGCGACATATCTCTCCGATGGGATGGCCGTCCCCGGGGTGCTCCTCGCCGCGCTGCTCACTGCCGCCGCCGTCGTGGTCGCCGCGAGATGGCGGGTGACGGGGATCACGGCGGGAGCCGTCGTCGCGGCGACGATGCTCGGGTTCCTGCTCACCGGCATGGTCCCGTCCAGCCGACCCGATCTGGGCCTGAACGGGATCGTGCTGTTCGCCGGGTCGGGGCTACTGACCGCTGCGATCGCGGCGGTCTCGTTGACGGTCGGGCTCGTCCGACGCTCCCGGTCCTAGGCGCTGCCGCCCCGTCGAGCCTGCACGACCGCGATGAGGACCGCGATCGCGACGAGCCCCGCCGCCGCGGGAACGAGGGCGAAGCCGCCCGTCGCACGGTGCACGGCCGCGCCGATGACGGCGCCGCCGGCCAGCGAGCCCCACAGCAGGAGGGGCCGCCGCCACGCCGTCCGCGACCGACCGGTCGCGAGCGCCGCGAGCGCGAGGCCCAGGCTCACGAGCGTGCCGGTGGCGTAAGTGATCGCGACCCGGGCACGACCATCGGCGAGGTACAGAGTGTTGAGCGCACCCATCGCGGCGGCGAGGAGGCCGAACCTCCACCCGATGTCCGGCGCGATGAGCCCGAGCACGGCGGTCGCCGCGACGGCTGCGGCGGCCGCGGCGATGATCCAGGCGCGCCTCGTGCCGTGCGCGCCCAGTGCGCCGCCGAGGGCGACGCCGACGACGAAGGCGGCGACGAGCCCCAGGGGCAGCAGGGCGTCGGCGAGTCCCACGTCCCAGAGCTCGACCCCGGCCTGCGTCGAGTTCCCGCTCATGAAGGAGACGAACAGCCCGCCCGTCTCGATGAAGCCGACCGCGTCGACGTAGCCGGCGATGAGTCCGAGCGCGACGGAGAGGGCGATGCCGCCACGAGAGACCTCCCGCACTCGCCCTCCGTTCCGCGTCATCCGCCAGGGTACCGCTGGCCGGGCCCGCCAGACGATGCTCGCCGTCGGTGCTCGCCGTCGGTGCGGACCGGCTCATCTACGCCGTCATCGAAGGAGGAGTCGTGCAGCCGGCGTCTCGCCGACATTTCGACCGCGATGGCTCGCTGGCCTACGTTCGCGGCGGCGATTGCCCGGCGCTCGCGGTCACCCAGCCTTTCGGTGCTTTCGCTCGCGCTGCAGCTTCGGCGGTCGCCTGGTCGGGCGCTTCTGCCTCGAAGGTGCGTTGTTCTTCGTCGTTCGGGTTGGTGGCGATGATGGTGGCTTTCACCTCGGCCAGGTTACGAGGCTCCTACGCCCCCGCAACCGGGTAGACACCAGCCCTTCGATGTGGGTGGCCGTCGCGTTCCTCGTCGGCGCGTGCGGCTCTAGGCTCGAAGCATGCGCCTCACCGGAACCATCCGCCCCACCGCCACGACGGAACTCGTCGCCGAGGGGCATGATCGCGGCTCCGCGTACGACGCGCTCCTCGCGCTCGTTCCGGCCGGGCACGTGCTCGTGCAGGCGCACTTCTCGATGAAGGAGGGCGTCACCACCGCGAAGGGCGTCATCCGGCCGGACCGGGTCGAAGCGATCGAGGCGGAGGGCCCCGACTACGCGACGGCGAACGCCGCGCTCGAGGCGGCGGTGCCGGACGGCTACGTGCTGCTCACTCGCGTTCTGGCGTAACGGTGCGGCCGGCGAGCTCCTCGGCTTGCCGCGCGAGCGCGTGCGAGAGCGCGGTGACCTCCTCGCCGAGTCCCGTCCAATCGTCGGCCGCGACGCCGAGGTAGCCGTCCCGCGCGCGCTCCATGAGCGCCCGCTCCTCGGGCGGCAGCGTCGCGGCCACGGCGGTGGCCGCGACATCCTTCGGCACGATGTCGCCCCCGGTGCGCAGGGTCGTGACGATGCGCGCGAAGGCGAGCAGCGTGTTGCGCTCGTCGCCGACGATCTCCTCCAGGATGTCGGGGATGATCCCCAGCATCGCCTCGGTGAGCGCCGACATCGGCACGGGCTGGACGACGTCGGCGAGCGGCGCGCCGCGCAGCACGCGGTGCGCGGTCTGCGCGGTCGCGAGCAGGATCGGCACGTCGGGGTCGTCAGCCGGCTCCAGCACCGAGCCGGCGAGGATGTCGGCGCGCAGCCACTCGCCGAACTGGTAGTCGTGCACCGCCGGCTCGGGCCAGCGGCCATCCGCCCCGATCACCACGCAGGTGAGCTCGAGCGAGCGGCCCTCCGCCGCCTCGGGGAACGTGTCGGCGTGCCCCGACCAGGCCGAGGAGTCGAGCAGCACGCGGGTCAGCTCCCCGCGTTCGGCGGCCGTCAGCGAGCGCCTCGTCAGCACCAGGAGGTCGACGTCGCTGTCGGGCCTCAGGCCGCCCGACACGGACGAGCCGTACAGGTAGACGCCGGCGAACTCGCCCGGCTCAGCGCGATCGAGGTGGGCGAGCACGGGTTCGAGGAGATCGTCCATCCTGCGACGCTAGCAACGGCGGATGTTCGTGTTCGCTACCTCCGCTTCTCCCCGACCCCGATCGTGTCGCCGTCGCGGCCGACGAGGACCTCGCCGCGGAAGCCGGTGCGCGCCTTACGCTTCCAGACGGCGTCGCGCACCTCGCGGATGCCGGCCGGCACGAGATGGCTCAGCACGAGCGTGCCGACGCCGGCCCGTGTGGCGAGTTCGCCGACTTGCTCGGACCGCGTATGCGTGCGCGAGAAGGTCTCGGCGAGGCGGGGGTTGATCGCGGCGAAGTAGTCGTGGTCGTACGCCTCGTGCACGAGCACGTCTGCACCCTGCGCGAGCCGCACGAGGTTGTCCGAGGGAGCCGTGTCGCCGCTCACGACGACCGAGCCGTCGGCCGTGTCGAAGCGGAACGCGAAGGAGGGGAACACGGGCGGGTGGTCGACGAGGATGGCACTGACGCGCACGAATCCGTCGTCGAGGATCTGGAACGGCTCCATGATCGGTACGCGGTTCGCCGGGCTCGCGCCGACGTCGGGCAGCTCGAGGTCGTGCGGGGCGATGACGTTCCAGATGTCGGGCTTGCGGCTCTCCGCCATCCGCGTGTTCAGATCGTAGGCGGTCGCGGCGACCGCGGTGCGCAGGAAGGCGGTGAGCCCGGGCGTCGGCGCGTCCGGCTGCTGCACGGGTGCGCCGGGCGCCTGCGGGAGGGCGCCGGCCGGCCCGGGCCCGTAGACGTCGACGCGCTGCGAGATGTTGCCGCGCGCGCCGGGTGCGCCGTAGTTGAGCCAGAAGAGGTTGTAGACCTCCGCGAGGTGGTCGGAGTGCAGGTGGGTGACGAAGACCGCGCGGATCTGCTCCATCGTGAGGCCGGCCTGGGCGTACGCGGTGACCGCTCCGGGGCCGAGGTCGATGAGGTAGACCCGGTCCTCCACGACGATCGCGGTGCAGATGCCGAGCCGGCCGTCCTGGGGCGGCGGTCCGCCGGCGGTGCCCGCGAGCACGACCCGGGTGCGATGGTTCGGCGCCCGCAGGGGCGACGCCGAGGCGGGGGCCGCGCCGAGGGTGAGGGAGCCCGCGCCGAGGGCGGCCGCCCCCGCGAGCATGCCGCGTCTGGTGAGCTGCGAGCGCGATCCGGCGTCAGGCGTCATGGGCTGATTCCTCCATTGGATTCAGTATCCAAAGCACCATAGCGAGGATGTCTGGGCCGGAGCAAGCGCGGCGCCGTGCCGCCGTCGCGCGGGTCAGCTGCGTTCGCGGGGCGCTCGGCGCAGGCGTTCGGTCTCGTCGCGGTTGAAGGCGGCGGCGCGCGTGAGGAACTCGGTGGCGAAGCGGATCTGCTCCTCGCTGAGGGTGTCGAGGTACTCGTTCCAGCGCCCCGCGACGGCGCCGTAGACGGGGCCGACCTCGGCGAAGACGGCCTCGGGGACGGCGGACACGAGCACGCGTCGGCGGTCCGCCGCGTCCCGGCTCCGGGTGACGAAGCCGCCCCGCTCGAGTCGGTCGAGCATGGTGGTGATCGCCCCGCCGGCGGTGAGGCCGGTGCGCTGCGCGAGCTCGCCCGGGGTGGCTGGACCGTCGCTCAGGAGCAGGCCGAGCGCCTGGAGGTCGGTGCCGTTGAGTCCGGCGGAGCGCGCGACGGCGTCCTGGAACAGCACGGCGTGCGCCATGAAGCTCCGCATCGCCTCGGCGTGCTCGGCGATGGCGCTCGCGCGGCTTGAAGGGGAGTCGACCACCTGATAACCTCTCTAAAATAGAGAGACTCGAACTTCGAGACTCTGTTTCCTCTCCAATCTAGCGAAGGGCGAGCCATGCCAGAGGCGCTCATCATCGGCGGCGGAGTCGCCGGGCCCGCGACGCGCTGTTCCTGCACCGGGCCGGCTGGGACGTGCGGCTGTTCGAATCCCGCGGCGAACCCGAGGCCTACGGCGGACTGTTCCTGAACGTCGCGAGCAACGGGCTCGCCGTGCTCGAGACGCTCGGGCTGCGCGATCGGCTCGTCGCCGACGGGCACCTCAGCCCCTACCTCGAGATGTGGAGCGGCCGGGGCCGCAAGCTCGGTACGGTCCCGAACGGCCCCGCAGGCGCACCCGAGCGCGGCTCGGTCGTCGTCCGCCGGGCCTGGCTGCACCAGGTGCTGCGCGACGCGGTCGAGGCCGCGGGTATCCCGATCACTTGGGGCGCTCGACTCGACGGCATCGAGGAGTCGCCCGGCCGCGTCACGGCCCGCTTCGCCGACGGCACGAGCGCGAGCGGTGACGTGCTCATCGGCTGCGACGGCACCGGCTCCGTCACCCGGCGCTGGATCGATCCCGGCGCACCGGAGCCGGCGTACACCGGCATCCTCAGCGTCGGCGGCTTCGCGCGCGTGCCGGGTCTCGAGCCGACTCCGCTTCGCCAGCACATGGTGTTCGGCGACCGCGGCTTCTTCGGCTACCTCGTCCGCGACGACGGCACGGTGTACTGGTTCGCCAACCCGAGTCGGCCCGAAGGGGACCGATCCGCGCTGCGCGACGTGCCGGCATCCGCCTGGCTCGACGAGCTGCGCGCGGCGCACTCGGGCGACCCCGATCCGGTGCCGCGCATCCTCGACCACGTGGAGGGCGAGATCGGCGCCTACGGCATCTTCGACCTCGCCCACGTGCCGCGCTGGCACCGGGGCCGCGTCGTGGCCGTCGGAGACGCCGTGCACGCCACCTCGCCGAACGCCGGCCAGGGCGCCTCCCTCGCGCTCGAAGACGCGGCGACGCTCGCCGGCTGTCTGCGACGCGAGGCCGAGCCGGGGACCGCCTTCGCCGAGTACGAGCGACTGCGCCGGCCCCGCGTCGAAGCCGTCGTCGCCTACGCGCGCAAGCTCGGCCGGCAGAAGCAGGGCGGGAGCTCCCGCTTCGCGACGGCCGTGCGCGACGTCATGCTCCCGATCTTCCTCAAGAACGCGACGCGCGACACGAGGAACAACCACCTGTACGCCTACCGCGTCCCCGAGTAGGCGGCGCGCCGGCGGGCTGTCCGACGCGGCGAATGGAGTCCAGGCTCCCGGACCGGGAGAATGGCGGCATGTCCCGTCCCCCTGTCGATGCCGTGCTGCTGGATTCCGACCCCGAGCTCCGGCGGGCCGTCGTCGGCGGTGATGGACTCGATGCCCGCGCCGCGATGCAGGCCATCGTCACGTGGGCGGCCTCCGGCTCGCGGCGGGAAGACCTGCTGCGCCGTTCGCGCTTCCCGCTCGAGGGTGACATGCTCGCGTTCCTCGTCGTCAACCAGCTCGCCTACCGCGGCGCGACGCGTCCCACCGAGCTCGCCGACGCCGTGCATACCGGGCGCTCGAACCTCTCGAAGGTCGTGCGGCGATTGGAGGAGGCGGGCCTCGTCGGGCGGATGGCGAACCCCGACGACGGGCGCGAGACCATGATCGCGCTGACTCGGGACGGCCGGGCGGTCGCCGCACGGATCGTCGCCGCGAGCGAGGAGGACTTCGCGGGGGCGCTCGCCGAGTGGAGCGTCGCCGAGCGTGAGCGGTTCGAGGATCTGCTGATCCGCCTCGTGCGCGACCTCGACCACCGCGTCGAGGGGGAGATCCAGCGGGTGGCCGGCGTGCCGTGGCAGGAGTCCTCGTCACGCTGGGATCCGCACGCCGGCGGCTGATGCCGCGCAGTCCGGACGGCTTGCGACGGGCCGGAGCGAGGTCGGCGCGTCGTCCACATGATTGTCGTCACGACAATCATGAGGTACCGTGGTCGCACCAGGTCCCCTCGGCTTCGAAGGAGAAGCAATGCCCACCCGTCCGCTGCACTCCCGCCCCTGGTGGGTCGCCGTCGTCTCCGGCATGGCGTCCTACATCGACTCGGCCGCCATCACCGGCTTCAGCACCTCGCTCGTCATCCTCCAGCGCGACCTCGGCCTCGAGCAGTGGGAGGTCGGCGTCGCGGCCGGCGCCCTCACCCTCTCGATCGCGTTCGGCGCGCTCGTCGGCGGTCGGCTCGGCGACCGCTTCGGGCGCCGGCCGGTCTTCACCGCGACGATGATGCTGATCATCGTCGCGGTCGCGGCGCTGCTCGTCGCGCCCTCGTTCACGGCGGTCGTGCTCGGCGCCGTGCTCCTCGGCCTCGGCACCGGCGCCGATCTGCCGGTCTCGCTCTCGACGATCGCCGAGGCGGCCAGCGACCGCAACCGCGGTCGACTGCTCGGCTTCTCGAACCTGCTGTGGATCGTCGGCATCGTCGTGAACACCGTGCTGGCGAGCATCGTCGGGGACTGGGGGCGCGCCGGCGCCCAGGTGCTCTTCGCGCACATCGGGCTCGTCGCCGTGCTCGTGCTGCTCGGCCGGCTGACCATCCCGGAGTCGCCGAGCTGGCAGGCGGCCCGCGCGGAGCGTCGCGCCGGCGTCGCGACCATCCGCGCCGACCGCGCGCGGGTGCGCGACCTGCTGCGCCCGCCGTACCTCGTGCCGTTCCTCGCGCTGCTGGCCTTCTACGGGCTGACGAATCTCGTCGCCAACACGAGCGGCCAGTTCGGCACCTACATCGTGGTCACCTACGGCGGCGCGACGGTCGGTCAGGCCGCGCTCATCGCCCTGCCGATGGTTCCCGTCGCGGTGCTCGGGTACCTCTGGTTCATGAAGATCGCCGACGGCCCGAACCGCTTCCGCTACTTCCAGATCGGCGCCCTGCTGATGATCGCCTCGAAGCTGCTGGTCGTGATCGTCGGCCTCGACCTCGTGAGCTACGCGGTGAGCGCGCTGCTCGCCGCGCTCGGCGGCGCGTTCGCCTTCGAAGGGATCATGAAGGTCTGGACGCAGGAGTCGTTCCCCACGCTGCTCCGCTCCACCGCGCAGGGCGCGATCATCGCGGTCGGCCGCTTCGCCGCGGCCGGGCTCGCCGTGATCACGCCGCTCATCCTGGAGTCCGGCGTCACTCTCATGTACGCGCTGCTCACCCTCTTCAACGTGCTCGGCCTCGGCTGCGCGTGGCTCGTGTTCCGCCGGGGGCGAGCGGCCACGCGGGTGATCGACGAGGAGGGCGCCGTGGACCCGGAGGTCACGGCGGAGTCGGCGGAGGCGGCCCGGTGAGCGGGCGCACCGGCGCCCGGGTCGTCCGCATCGACCTCGAATCGCCCCGGCCAGGCGACCCCGTCTCCGTCGCCGAGCCCCGTCTCGGCTGGCGGGTCGAGGCCGACGATCCGGCGTGGCGGCAGGCGTTCGCCGAACTCAGCTGGGAGCTCGGCAGCGCGACGACGACGGCCATGGCCAGGGTCGAGGGCGAGGGGCGGCTCGGCGTCGCGTGGCCCTTCGCGCCGCTCGCGCCCCGGGACCGCGGCCGGCTGCGCGTACGGGTCGCGGGCGAGGACGGGGCGACGGGCGACTGGAGCGCGCCGGTCGCGGTCGCGGCCGGATTCCTCGGCGCAGGGGAGTGGATCGCCGCGTGGATCGGGCACCCGGCTCCCGAGCGGCACGCCCAGCCCGTCGTGCTCCGCCACGAGTTCGACTGCGGCGCCGTCGTGAGAGCGACGCTGTACGCGAGCGCCGTCGGTGTCGCCCAGCTCGCCGTGAACGGCGTCGACGTCGACGACCAGGTGCTGAAGCCGGGCTGGACCCCGTTCGCGACGCGCACCGTGCACGACACGACCGACGTCACCACGCTCGTGCGGCCGGGCGCCAACTGCCTGAGCATCCGGCTCGCTGGCGCCTGGGCGACCGAGCACTTCGGCTTCCGGCAGAACGCGCAACCCCGCTACGGCGGCCAACCCAGGGCGGCCGCCCAGCTCCTGCTCGAGTTCGCCGACGGCACGAGCCGGTGGATCGCGACGAGCGGCGACTGGCGGGCCGCGACCGGCCCGCTCCTCGAGAGCGGCCTGTACGCGGGCGAGCGCTTCGACGCCCGCAGCGCGCTCGTCGACGCCGCCGGTCGCGACTGCGCCGAACCCGGCTACGACGACACCGGATGGCCCGGAGCGCGCGTGCTGCCCGCCGAGGCGGTGCCCGGTGCCCGGATCTCGCCGCCCGTGCGGCGGATCGAGCAGCTCGCCGCGGTCGCCCAGCTCCCGGGTGAGGACGGAGCGACCATCCTCGATTTCGGGCAGAACCTCGTGGGGCGCCTGCGCATCCGGGTGTCCGGGCCCGCGGGCACCACCGTGACCCTGCGGCACGCCGAGGTGCTCGAAGACGGGCGGCTCGGCACCCGACCGCTGCGCCGGGCGAGTGCGACGGATCACTACACCCTCGCCGGCAGCGGCGAGGAGGAGTGGGAGCCCGAGTTCACGTTCCATGGCTTCCGCTACGCCGAGGTCTCGGGGTGGCCGGGCGAGCTCCGGTCCGGTGACGTCGTCGCGGTCGTGGTGCACAGCGAGCTCGAGCGCACCGGGTGGTTCGAGACCTCGCACCCCCTCCTGCAGCGGCTGCACGACAACGTGGTGTGGAGCCTGCGCGGCAACTTCCTGTCCGTGCCGACCGATTGCCCGCAGCGCGACGAGCGTCTCGGCTGGACCGGGGACATCCAGGTCTTCGCGCCGACCGCCGGCTTCCTCTACGACGTGCGCGGCTTCCTCGACTCCTGGCTCCGCGATCTCGCGCTCGAGCAGGACGACGACGGGCTCGTGCCGTTCGTCGTGCCGAACGTCATCGGCTTGGCCCGCCCGGCTGCGGCGTGGGGCGACGCCGCGGTCGTGGTGCCCGACGAACTGCAGCGCCGCTTCGGCGACCTCGCGACGCTGGAGCGTCAGTACCCGAGCGCCCGGGCCTGGGTCGAGCTCTGCCTCCGGCTCGCCGGCCCCGCCCGGGTCTGGGAGGGCGACTTCCAGTTCGGCGACTGGCTCGACCCGACGGCACCGCCCGAGCGCCCCGGGCAGGCCATGACGGCGACCGGGCTCGTGGCCACGGCCTGCCTGGCCCGCTCGGTCCGACTGCTCGCCCGGGCGGCGCGGCTGCTCGGTCGGGACGGGGACGCGGACGACTACGACGGCATCGCCGAGGAGGTTCGCCGGGCCTTCGTGCGCGAGTACGTCACCCCGGCCGGCCGCATGCTCTCGGACACCCCGACCGCATACGCCCTCGGACTCGCCTTCGACCTCCTCCCCGGGGCGCTCCGGGCGGCGGCCGGCTCCCGCCTCGCCGAGCTCGTCCGGGAGAACGGCTACCGCATCGCGACCGGCTTCGTCGGCACGCCCCTCGTCCTCGACGCGCTGACCGCCACCGGCCACGAGGCGGCCGCGGCGCGGCTGCTGCTGCAGACCGCATGCCCCTCGTGGCTCTACCCGGTGACGATGGGCGCGACGACGATCTGGGAGCGCTGGGACTCGATGCTGCCCGACGGCACGATCAACCCCGGCGACATGACGAGCTTCAACCACTACGCGCTCGGCGCCGTCGCCGATTGGATGCATCGCGAGCTCGCCGGGCTCACGATCCTCGAGGCCGGCCATCGGCGGGTGCGGCTCGCCCCGCACCCGCTGCCCGGGATCGACGATGCCGCGGTCGCGTTCGAGAGCCCCTTCGGTCGCATCGAGCTCGGCTGGCGCCGCGACGGCGGGCTCATCGTCGTCACCGCCACGATCCCGCTCGGGGTCGAGGCCGAGCTCGCGCTGCCCGGCGCACCGGCGGGCGCCCCGCGGGTGGTCGGCGCCGGGCGGCACCGTTGGACCTGCTCGGCCCCCGACCCGGTACGGCCCGGCACCGTCGGCCTCGACTCGTCGCTCGCGCAGCTCGCCGACGATCCCGAGGCGCTCGACCTCGTGGAGCAGCTGCTCGAGGCGCACCGCCCCGGCGCGGTCGCCGCGATGCGCGCGGCCACGCGGTGGACGCGTGGGCAGACGCTCGCCGAGCTCGTCTTCCAGTACGCGAGCCCGACGGTGCAGCGTGAGATCGGGCATCGGCTCGATGCGCTCTCCGTGGCGCGCGAGCGAGCGGCGCGCGAGCGGGCGGCGTGAGCGGGCCGCAGGTGCGCATCGCCGTGCTCGGCGAACGCGAACCGCTCTGGCGGGCGGCGCTCGGCGCCGAGCTGCGTCGCCGCCGCGCGGGTCGCGGCGAGAGCCTGGCCGAGGCGGCCGCGCGTGCCGGGGTCAGCAGTCAGTACCTCTCCGAGCTCGAGCGCGGGCGCAAGGAGGCGTCGAGCGAGGTGCTCGCCGCCCTCGCCCGCGGCTACGGGGTCCGGCTCGCCGGGCTGCTCGCCGCGATCGCCGCGCAGCTCGACGAGGCCGCCACTATCCCAGCGCGTCGACCACCTCGGCCCGGCGCTGCGGCACCGTCTGCGAGCGCTCGTCCCAGACGCGAGTCATCCGCCCGTCGGTGAACGCCGGCCAGCCGGGGTCGCCCGTCGCGATGAAGGCGACCCAGGCGGCGTGCATCTCGCGGGCGAGGGCGGCCGGGGCATCCGTCCCGCTCAGCCGCACCGCGTCCTCGTCGTCGAGCCGATCGAACGCGAAGGCGATCTCGATCGCGTGCGCCGCGCGCAGCTCGCGGACCGGGCTCGGCCAGGCGAACTCGTAGACGAAGGTCGGCGCGATCCTGGACTGTGCGAGGCGGGTGGCGGGGGCGCGCAGCATCCGATCGGTGACGAGCTGGCCGAGCACTTCGCCGGGCGAGGCGTCCGGATACGCGCGTCGTACCGCCCGCGCCGCGCGCTCGGGGATGCGCATGACCCGGCGGGCGAGCCAGGCCTTCAGCCGGCCGATCTCGCCGAGGGCCTCCGGGCTCAGCCACAGCCGGTACTCGTCGGTGTTCGTGCCGATGAGGATCGGCACCTCGGCGTCGGCGAGCGCGTCGACGGGCGAGGCGGGCAGGGTGTGCGGGTCGATCGCGAGCGCGAAGCCCGGCGCGCCGTTCAGGGGAGAGGAGCCGGCCGCGATCTCCGAGCGGGCCCGCAGCAGCTCGGCGGGCGGCACCGCGGAGAACGCCTCACGGGTCGCGGTGATGCCGAGCCGCTCCGCGATCGCGTCGGAGGCGCGTCGCGCCCGCTCAGGCGCGACCGCCTCGAGCGGACCGGACTGGATGATCGCGCCGGCGACGAGGGCGCGGGATGCCGGGCGCGCGAGCAGGGCGGCGACGAGCGCGCCGCCCGCCGATTCGCCCATGATCGTGATGCGGGCCGGATCGCCGCCGAACGCCGCGACCTCGCGGTGCACCCACTCGAGCGCGAGGGCCGCGTCGAGCAGCCCGAGGTTCCGGGGTGCGCCGTCGAGCACGCTGAAGCCCTCGGCGCCCAGGCGGTAGTTCGCCGAGACGAAGACGACCCCGTCGCGGGCGAAGCTCGTGCCGTCGTACCCGGGCTGGGCCGCGGCGCCGCGCTCGAGGGCCCCGCCGTGCAGCCAGAGCACGACCGGCGCCGGGGTCGCGGCGGCGACGGCCGCGGTCCAGACGTTGACGGTGAGCACCTCGTCGCCCTCGATCACCGGGCAGCTGAGCAGCTCGCCGAGGGCGCCCCGGTAGGGCGACTGCGGCGCGGTCGGGCCGAACCGCTCGGCTTCGCGCACGCCCGCCCAGGGCGCGACCGGCTCGGGGGCAGCGAAGCGGCGGGCGCCGACGGGCGGCTCCGCGTAGGGGATGCCGAGGAAGCGGCGGATGCCTCCCTCCTCGCGGCCGCGGACGGCCCCGCTCGAGAGCGAGGCGACGGCGGGGGCGGCGGACCGGGGCTTCTCCGACTCGATCATCCGTCCAGCGTAGGGGGCCGCTCCCCGGTCGCTGCTGCTCCGCTGCTGCGGGCAGGCGCCGGCTCAGACGACGGTGCCCGGGGACCGCACCGCGCGGACCACGACGTCGTGCAGCTCGATCTCGCGCCCACCGGGCGCTACCGCGCGGCGGGGGCGCTCGAACGCGGCGGCGACCGTCCACTCGTCGGCGTCGAGCCGGGCGACGACGGCCTCGGCGCTCGCGCTGGCCTGCTCGGGATGACCGTGATCGTGCTGATGCCCGACGATCAGGAGCGTGCCGCCGGGCGCGACCCACCCCGCGATGCGCGCGTAGAAGTCCAGCTGCGGCATCGCGGGGTGCGCGTAGAACGTCGTGACGAGATCGAACGGCTCGGCGGGCGCCCAGCTGCCGAGGTCGGCCTGACGCCACTCCACGGCGTCGGCGCCGGGGCGGCGGCGGGCTCGCGCGAGCGCCTCGGCCGAGACATCCGCCGCCGTGACGCGCCAGCCGAGCTCGGCGAGCGCGATGGCCTCGCCGCCCTCGCCGCAACCGGCCTCGAGTGCGGTGCCCGGCGCGAGCCCGACGAGCTCGCCGAGGTGCGGGTTCGGCGGTGCCGCCCCGTCCGGCGCGGCCTCGACCCAGTGCGCCTCCCAGTAGGCCCCGTCGAAGGCGTGCGCCTCGTCGTGCGGGTGGGCGGCGTCGTGCGCGTGGCTCATCCGGGCAGCCTACTCAGCCGCCGCTGCGCCGCCGAAACGCGCCGATCCGAGCGGCATCGACGGTCCGGTGGGCACCCCCAGAACGCGGGGGGATGCCGCGCCAGGGCTCGGCGGCACCGCATCGCCGTGCGAGGATCGCCGCGAGCAGGGCGTCGGCCGTTCACCCGGGGGGAGTGGGCATGCGCGTGGCAGCGGAGTCGGGCGGGGCGTCCCGCCGCGCCGTCCTCGGCTTCGGCGCCGCCGCGCTCGTGAGCGGCGCGCTCGCCGCGTGCGCGAAGGAGCGCCCCGCGGCTCCCGCCGCCGCCCCCAGCACCCAGAGCGGCCCGCCGCCGCGTCCTGCGCCGAGCGCGGTCCCGGGCGCCGTGCACGTCGAGACGCGCCAGGCCGCCCCCGTGCTCGACCGCGTCGATGCGCCGTTCGAGCCGATCACCGGCCTGCCCGGCGAGGGGACGCTCCTCGCCTGGACCGCCGACGACGGCACCGACTCCGCCGTGGTCGCGGCGTACGCCGCCTTCGCGGCCGCGACCGGCGTGCGGCTCACCCTCTTCGTCACGGGCTGCTACGACTCGTGGGCGCGCAACGCCGACGCGCTCCGCCCGCTGGTCGACGCCGGGCAGGTGCAGCTCGCGAACCACACGTGGAGTCACGCCGACCTCACCTCGCTCGACGAGGCGGGCATCGTCGACGAGCTGACGCGCACGCACGACTTCCTCGGCGAGACGTTCGGGGTCGATGCGCGCCCGTTCTACCGGCCGCCGTTCGGCTACTTCGACGATCGGGTGATCGCCGCGGCCGCCTCGATCGGCTACACGACGCCGACGCTCTGGTACGGCTCGCTCGCCGACTCCGGGCTGGTCTCCGAGCAGCAGATCGTCGATCTCGCGGGGCAGTGGTTCCTGCCGCAGCACATCGTGATCGGGCATCTGAACTTCGCCCCCGTGACCAACGTCTTCCCGCAGCTGCACCGCATCGTCGTCGACCGCGGGCTCACCACGGTCACCCTGAACGACGTGTTCCGCAGCGAGTACCACCCGTGACTTCCTCCTGAGTTGCCCGACTTTCATGAAAGTGGGGCAACTCGGGAGTGGTCGGCGGTCGATGTCGATCGAGCGGATGACGCGGGGGCCGACTCGAGGCGGATGACGCCGCCCGCCCGTCCACGTACGGTCGAGGTCCATGTCGCTCCGCCACCCGCTCCTCCTGCCCGCCACCCTGCTGCTCGCGCTCGCCGCGGCGTTCCTGCTCATGCCCGTCGTGCCGGGCAGCCTGCCGGGGCGGCTGCACGAGGCCGTCGCCCAGGCGGCGGCGCTGCCGGGAATCGGCGCCCTGACGCTCGTCGCGCTCGGGCTGCTGGGCGGGCTGTGGCTGCTCGTCGCGATCCGACTGCTGCGCGGGCGGGACCGCCGTCGGCTGCGGCGATTCGCGCTCGCGAGCGCCGCCGTGCCGCTCGCCTACGGCGCGAGCGAGGGGATCAAGCTGCTCGTCGCGCAGGGCCGGCCGTGCTGGTCGAGCGGGATCGCGGCGGACTGCCCGCCGGCTGGGGACTGGTCGTTCCCCTCGAACCACGCGACGGTCGCCTTCGCGCTGGCCACCGTGATCGCGCTGGCCGCCGGGCGGCGGGTCGCGATCTGGCTCGCGCTCGCCATCGCGGTCGTCGCGGCGGCGGCCCGGGTGCTCGAGGGGGTGCACTACGCGCACGACGTCGCCGCGGGCGCGCTGCTCGGCGTGCTCGTCGTCTCGACGGTCTGGTGGCTGCTGGCCCCTACTCGCGGGGGCCGGCGGGGTGCGAGGCCCGCTCGGCGAGCACGAGGCGGATCGTCGCCGCATTCCACGGCTGCGCCGGGTCGAGCCCGGTGAGCTCCGCGAAGCGGGCGAGGCGCTTCAACACGGTGTTGCGGTGCACGAACAGCCGCTCGGCGGTGCCGCCGAGGGAACCCGTGCGGAGGTACAGCTCGACGGTCTCGAGGAGGCGCTCGCGGGACTCGCCGCTCACCGGGGCGAGCCGCTGACGGACGGTGCCGAGCACGCTCTGCGACAGCTCGGGCAGGCGCCGGACGACGAGGTCCGGCCAGTCCTCGATGAGGGTGCGCGGGCCCGACGCATCCGGCGGCGCGGCCATCAGCAGTTCGTGCGCGATGCGCCAGGCGGCCGGCACGGCGTCGAGCCGCGGCGCGGCGGTGCCGACCCCGACGGGGAACCCCGCGCGCTCGGCCCAGTCGAATGCGGCTCGTCCGCCGGGCTCGAGCACGAGCAGCGAGTCGTTGCGCGGGTGCACCTGGGTGGTCGGCCCGGCCAGGCGGCGCAGCTCGGCCTCCGCGGCGAGCGGGGCGGCGCCGACGAGCAGCGGCCCCTCGGGCTCGAGCCCGAGCTCCGCGGCGAGCTGCGCGGTGAGGGCCGGGTTGCGCCGGCCGGCGTCGAGGAAGCGCGTGAGCAGCACGGCCCGCTCGGTCTCGCGGTCGCGCCGCATCCGCGAGACCTCGTGCAGGTAGCCCGCGTGCACGCGCACCGTGTGGAACTCGATCGCCTCCCAGAGCTGCACGGCCGAGCGGTCGAGCGCCGCCCGCTGGGCGTCGTCGGCCCGCTCGTGCAGGGTCGTCCAGAGCAGGCGGAACACCATGCGCACCGCCTGCAGCAGCACCTCGAGCGGCACGCCCTGCGCCGCCCGGCGGCGGCCCAGGGCCTCCGAGACGATCTCGTGCCTGGCTGAGAGCGGCAGGCCGCTCGACTTCCGGAGGATCAGCTCGAGCGCGTCGCGCGTCGTGTCGGCGAGATCGGCGGAGGGGATGTCGACCTGCCCGTAGCCCGGGATGGTGCGCAGCTGGCCGAGGTACCCCTCGATGAGCTCGTCCATGTCGTCGAGGGTCGCCAGCATGAGCGAGCGGAGCGCGGCATCGGGCGCGGTCTCGGGCGGGCCATCCGCAGCGATGGTGTGCATGTGCACACCATACGCCGTCGAACGCGGAGTGATCGACCCTCGTGGCGCGGAGCCATCCGGTCCGATACTGATGGGGACGTCCCCGCACGACCCGCCGAGGCATCCGCCCGAGGATCGAATGGACCATCCTCCGGTTCGGCGGCGTTCGCACACTCTCCCGGAAGGATTCCCCCGATGACCGCCACCTCCTCCGAGCCCGGCGCCGCGGCCGAGGCCGACGAGTTCGAGCTCGACCCGCGCGACGCCGCGCGGGTCACCCGCGCCGCCTTCGTCGGCACCGCCCTCGAGTGGTACGACTACTTCCTGTTCGGCACCGCCGCCGCACTCGTCTTCAACCGCCTGTTCTTCACCGAGCTCGACGCGACTGCGGCGACGCTCGCGGCCTTCGCCACCTTCGGCGTCGGCTTCCTCGCCCGACCGGTCGGCGCCGCCCTGTTCGGCTACCTCGGCGACCGCTACGGCCGCCGCCCGGCGCTGCTCACCACGATCGTCGCGATCGGCGTCGCCACCGGCCTCATCGGCGTGCTCCCGACGTTCGACGCCGTCGGCATCGCCGCGCCGATCGCGCTGGCCGTGCTGCGGCTCGTGCAGGGCCTCGCCGTCGGCGGCGAGTGGGGCGGGGCGATGACGATCGCGGTCGAGCACGCCCCCAAGCGCACCCGCGCCTGGTACGCGGCGCTCGTGCAGATCGGCTCGCCCGTCGGCACGCTGCTCTCGTCCGGCGCCTTTGCGCTCGTGCTGCTGCTGCCGAGCGAGGAGTTCGACGCGTGGGGATGGCGCCTGCCGTTCCTCGCCGCGTTCCCGCTGCTGCTCATCGCGCTCTACCTGCGGATGCGGCTCGAGGAGTCGCCCGTCTTCGCCGAGCTCGTCGCCCAGGAGGACCGCGCGAAGGTGCCGACGGTCGAGGTCTTCCGGCGCACCGGCGGCCGCCTGCTCGTCGCCGTGATGTGCGCGTTCCTCGCCGTCGGCGGCTTCTACATGATCACGACGTTCGCGATCAGCTACGGCACGGGCATCGGCCTCGACCGCGGCCTCATGGTGAACGCGACCCTCATCGCCTCCGTCGCGCAGATCTTCGTGACCGTGATCGCCGGCAAGCTCGCCGTGCGCTGGGGCTCCGCCTTCATGGTGCTGCTCGGCGGCGCGACGACCGCGCTCGCGGCGTTCCCGATCTTCTGGCTCATCGACCAGCAGTCGCCCGCAGCGGTCGTCGTCGCCATCGTGCTCGGCATCGTGCTGATGACCGTCGGCTACGCGGGCACCGGCTCGGCGCTCGCCGATCTGTTCCCTGCGGCCCTGCGGTACTCGGGCGTCTCGCTCGGGTACAACATCGCGGGCGCCCTCTCGGGGTTCATGCCGTTCCTCTCGCTCGCGGCGCTCGAGGCCGCGGGCAACCAGTCCTGGGCCCCCGCGCTCGTGCTCGTCGGGATCGCGGCGATCACCGCGCTCGGCGGCGCCATCGCCGGGCGGCTGCGCCCGCTCGACTGAGCCGGCCCGACCCCGAGCCGGGCCCGACCCTGCCCCCGATCCCCACGCATCCGCTCCTGCGGCCGGCCGGCCGCGACCACACGAAGGACCCACCACCATGCCCAGTGCAGACCCCACCAGCTCGACCCTCGCCGACACCGGCGCGGCCGCCCTCGACGAGACGGCCCGCCGGGCCATCCTCGACGCCGTCGACGCCGCCTTCGACCGGCAGCTCGCCTTCACGCAGGAGCTGATCCGCGAACCGTCCCTGCGCGGCCGGGAGGCCGGCGCCCAGGACCTCATGGAGCGCGCGATGGCCGAGCGCGGCCTCGACCTCGACCGCTGGCAGCTCGACCCCGAGGAGATCGGCACGCACGTCGGCGCCGGCGCCGTCGCGATCTCGTACGAGGGCATGACGAACCTCGTCGGCAGCTACGAGCCCGCCGAGACGCTCGGCCGTTCGCTCATCCTGAACGGCCACGTCGACGTCGTGCCCGACGGGCCGCACGAGCAGTGGGCGCGGAACCCCTGGGACGCGCACATCGAAGACGGCTGGCTCTACGGCCGCGGCTCGGGCGACATGAAGGCCGGCCTGGGGGCGATGCTGTTCGCCTTCGACGCGGTGCGCGCGGCGGGCTTCGACCCGGCTGCGCGCATCCACTTCCAATCGGTCGTCGAGGAGGAGAGCACGGGCAACGGCACGCTCGCCGCCATCCAGCGCGGGTACACGGCGGATGCCGTGCTCATCCCCGAGCCCGAGGAGGACATGCTGGTCCGGGCGAACGTCGGGGTGATCTGGGCGAAGGTGCGCGTCGGCGGGACGCCGACCCACGTGCGCGAGATGACGAGCGGCTTCAACGCCATCGACGCCGCGATCGCGGTCGTCGCGCAGCTGCGGGTGCTCGAGGCCGAGTGGAACGCCGAGCGCGCCCGGCACCCGCATTTCGAGCACCTCGACCACCCGATCAACTTCAATATCGGGCAGATCTCCGGCGGGGACTGGCCGTCGAGCGTGCCGGCGTGGTGCGAGTTCGAGCTGCGCGCAGCGCTGTACCCGGGGATGACGGCCGATGAAGCGTGGGCGCGCATCCTCGAGCAGCTCGCGATCGCGGAGGCCGCGCTCGGCACGGCCGACGCGACGGTGACCGCCGAGAAGACGGGCTTCTACGCCGAGGGCTACGTGCTCGAGGAGGGCTCGGACGCCGAGCGGCTGCTGGGGGAGACGCACGAGGCCGCGTTCGGCTCGCCGCTCGATTCCTTCACGACGCCCGGCTACATCGACTCGCGCCTGTTCGTGCTCTACGAGGGGCTGCCGACGCTCGTGTACGGGCCCAAGACCGAACAGATCCACGGCTACGACGAGCGCACGAGCATCGACTCGCTGCGCCGGGTGACGAAGAGCATCGCGCTGTTCATCGCCGGCTGGTGCGGGGTGACGCCGCGCGGCTGAGCCGCGCGCTTCCCAGGGTTGCCCGACTTTCATGAAAGTCGGGCAACCCTGCGTGTTGGACCGATCGGGCCGCACGGGGTACGCTGTGAACAATCGATCAATCACGCGTACTAATGTTCGGATGGGCTCATGCAGAGACGCACCCCGATTGTCCTCGGAATCGACGCCGGCACGACCTCGGTAAAGACCGTCGCCTTCCGGCTCGACGGCACGATCGCCGGCGTCGCCAGATCGAGCGTGCGCATCGAGCGCGACGCCCGCGGCGGCGCCGAGGCGGACCTGGACCGGATCTGGGATGCCGCGTCCGCCACGATCACCGCGGTGCTCGAGGAGGTGCGCGCCGACGACGACCCCGAGATCCTCGCCATCGGCCTCACCGGCCAGGGCGACGGCGCCTGGTTCGTCGACCGCGAGGGGCGGCCCGTGCGGCCCGCCGCGCTCTGGCTCGACGGCCGCGCCACGGAACGGCTCGAGACCTGGCGGGCCGACGGCCGCGCCGAGGCCGTGCAGCGTGCGACCGGGTCGCCGCTGTTCGCCGGCGCGCTGCCGCTGCTCGCGGAGGAGCTCTTCGAGGCCGAGCCCGAGACCCGCGAGCGCTTCGCCCACCAGCTGAACTGCAAGGACTGGCTGCGCTACCGGCTCACCGGCGAGATCGCGACCGATCCGAGCGAGGCATCCCGCACCTACCTCGACACCGCGACCGGCGCCTACTCGGCCGAACTCGTCGACGCGCTCGGGCACGAGCACATCCGGGCGGGCCTGCCGGAGGTGCGCGACCCGCAGTCGCTCGCCGGTCGGGTGACCGCCGCCGCGGCCGCACGGCTCGGGCTGCCGGAGGGCACGCCCGTCGCCGTCGGCCTCGTCGACACCGCGGCCGCCGGCGTCGGGCTCGGCGCCATCGGCGACGGCCAGGGCTACGCCATCCTCGGCACCACCGGCTTCGTCGGGGTCAACCAGCCGAGCCGCGCGCACGTGCGCAGCGACGCAGGCATCGTGCTCTCGACGGGACGCGGCACGCAGGTGCTCGAGTCGATGGCGCCCATGACCGGCACGCCGAACCTCGACTGGGTGCGCGCCACGCTCGGGCTCACCGATGACCACTGGTCCGAGGTCGAGCGGCAGGCCGCCGCCGTTCCGGCCGGCTCAGGCGGGGTCCTCTACCTGCCCTACGGTTCGCCGAGCGGCGAGCGCGCCCCCTTCCTCGACTCGGCCGCCTCGGCTTCCTGGCACGGCATGAGCGTCACCACCACCCCGGCCGAGCTGCTGCGCTCCGGGTACGAGGGCATCGCCTTCTCGCTGCGCGAAAGCCTCGACGTGCTCGGCGTGGCGGGCGCGCTGCTCGTGTGCGGCGGCGGCTCCGAGTCGGACCTGCTCTGCGCGATCCTCGCCGACGTCACCGGTCGCGAGATCGTCCGGCAGGACGCACCCGAGGTCGGCGCCCGCGGGGTCGCGAGCCTCGCGCTCGTCGCCTCCGGGCACGCGGAGGATCTCGCCTCGGCCGTCGCGGCCCTCGCGCCCGAGACGAGCGTCTTCGCGCCGGATGCCGAGCGCTCCGCCGTCTACGCCGAGGCGTACGGCGACTTCCTCGCCATCCGCGACGCGATGCGCCCGCACTGGCCCGCACTGCGGCGACTCCGGGCCGCCTCGACGCGGCTCGCCGGCTGAGGCATCCCGCCGCCCTGCCGGCCGCGCTCCCGGCGCGCACCCGTCCCGACCCACTGACCCACCGACGCACCGATCCACTCCGAGGAGGAGCCCCGTGACCCACCGACCCAAGATCCTCGTGACCGCCGCCTTCGACGAGGGCGTCGCGGCCGCGCTCACCGACGCCTTCGACGTCGAGCTCGTCGAGGCGACGATGGACGGCGCCTCGCTCGCCGAGCGCGGGCTCGAGGCGCAGCTCGCCGGCGCGGAGGTGATCGTCGCGGAGCTCGACGTCGTCGACGAGGCGACGCTCGCGCTCGCGCCGGTCCTGAAGGCGGTGGTCTCCTGCCGCGCGAAGCCCGTCAACGTCGACCTCGACGCCTGCACCGCTCGCGGCATCCCGGTCATCACCACGCCCGGCCGCAACGCCGAGGTGACCGCCGACCTGAGCTTCGCCCTGCTGATGGCGACCGTGCGCCACGTGAGCGCCTCCGAGCGCTGGCTGCGCGAGGGCAACTGGACCGCCGACGACGTGTTCGAGCCGTACGAGCGCTTCCGCAGCATCGGGCTCGGCGGGCGCACGCTCGGCGTGCTCGGCGGGGGCGCGGTGGGGCGGCGGATGGTCCGGCGGGCCCGCGGCTTCGGCATGGACGTGCTCGTCTACGACCCCTTCCTGCCCGCCGACGCCTTCGGCGAGGAGGCGCGCATCGCCCCGCTCGACGAGGTCATGTCGAGTGCCGACATCGTGACCGTGCACGTGCCGCTCATGCCCGAGACAGAGGGGCTGATCGGCGCCCGCGAGCTCGCGCTCATGAAGCCGAGCGCGTTCCTCGTCAACGCCGGTCGCGCCGCGATCATCGAGGAGGCCGCGCTCATGGAGGTGCTGCGCGAGCGGCGCATCGCGGGCGCCGGCTTCGACGTCTTCTACGAGGAGCCGCTGCCGCGCGACTCCGAGCTGTTCTCCTTCGAGCACGTCACGATGACGCCGCACATCGCGGGCGCGTCCGACGACGTGATCGCCGAGCACTCCCGGATCGCGGCCACCGCGCTGCGGAGCTGGCTCGCCGGCGACGAGGTGCCGGGTGTGGCCAATGCCCGCGCGCTCGCCGAGCGGGCCGCCTGAGGCGGGCCCTGCCGGGCCGGCGGGGTCGGCCGGCCGAACGCTGGGGGCGCTCAGTCGGCGAGCAGCGCTCTCGCGGTGTCGGAGTCGGTGACGAGCAGGTTCACGAGTCCGCTGGAGAGCGCCGTGCGCAGCGCGGCGAGCTTCGTCTCGCCGCGCGCGATGCCGAGCCGGTTCGGGATGGCCCGCAGCTCGTCGAGTCCGAGCCCGACGACCCGGGCGTCGAGCGCGCCGTGCACGGCCTCGCCGTCCGCGTCGAAGAAGCGCCCGGCGAGGTCGCCGACCGCGCCGTCGGCGAGCAGGCGCTCGCGCTCGGCGTCGCCCAGCGAGGAGAGCAGCAGGCCCTGCCCCCTCGCAGTGCCGCCGATGCCGGCGACGAGGGTGTCCGCGCGGGCCGCGAGCTCGAGGACCTCGCGCACGCCCGGGTCGGCGAGGGAGGCCGCGGCGGCCTCGGGGGAGGCGGCGAGCAGCGGCGCGGGCAGGTGGAACGCCCGGCCGTTCGTGCGCCGCGCGAAGGCGAGGGCGAGCTCGTGCGGATTGGCGCCGTTGACGAGGCCGCTGACGCTGCCGGCCACGGGCACGAAGCTCGCGGCGAGGGGCTGCTCGGGGAACTCCTCGGCGACGAGCGCGACGGCCGTCGAGAGGCCGAGGGCGACGACCGCGTCGGGCTCGAGCTTCGCGGCGAGCGCCTCGGCGCCCACGCTCGCGAAGGCGCGCGCGGCCTTCTGCTCGTCGGCGACGCTGGGGGAGATCCACACCTGGCGCAGCCCGAAGGCGGCGGCGAGGTCGCGCTCGTCGTCGGCGAAGAGGGATTCCTCGACGTGCACGATGATCTCGACGACGCCGGTCTCGCGCGCCTCGGCGAGCAGGCGCGTGACGCGGATGCGGGAGACGCCGAGCGTGTCGGCGATCTCCTGGTGCGTCAACCCGTGCTCGTAGTACATGCGTGCGACGCGACCCAAGAGCATGCCGTCATCCTCCCATGCCGGATCCCGGCGCGACGGTCGCGCCGGGGCTCAGTCCCTGGCGGGCTTGACAGCAGCACGGCTTCGCCGGATGATGACTGAGCAGAAGTTCATTCTTGTGAACAAATGTACATTATCCCCCGAAGTCTCGCAGCCCGACTGCGCACTCAATGAGGAGTCCATCCATGACCGCCACCCCCACGGCCGGCACCGAGACCCGGTTCGGCCGACTGCTCCGCACGCAGGGCATCGCCCGCCCGCTCGCCTGGGGCTTCGTCGCCCTGACGATCTTCATGATCGGCGACGGCATCGAGGCCGGCTTCCTCTCGCCGTACCTCGACGAGCTCGGCTTCGAGGCCGGGCAGGTCGCGACGCTCTGGGCCGTCTACGGCATCGTCGTCGCGGTCGCCGCCTGGCTGAGCGGCGCGCTCGCCGAGGCCTGGGGGCCGAAGCGGGTGATGATGCTGGGCTTCGCCATCTGGGTGGTCTTCGAGCTCGTCTTCCTCGTGTTCGGCGTGATGGGCGGCAACTACGGCATCATGCTGCTCGCCTTCGGCATCCGCGGCCTCGGCTACCCGATGTTCGCCTACGGCTTCCTCGTCTGGATCACCATCGGCACCGACGAGCAGGTCATGGGCCGTGCCGTCGGCTGGTACTGGTTCTTCTCGACGCTCGGCCTCGGCGTGCTGAGCTCCTACTTCGCCGGAGCGGTCATCCCGTTCATCGGCGAACTCGCGACCCTCTGGATGGCGCTCGCCTTCGTCGTCGTCGGCGGGCTCATGGTGCTCTTCCTGCTGCGGAACCCGGTGACGCAGAAGGTGACGCTCGCGAACAGCGTCAAGGGCGTCGTCTCGAGCATCACGATCGTCGCCTCGAACCCGAAGGTCGGCGTCGGCGGCGTCGTGCGCATCATCAACACGCTGTCGTTCTACGCCTTCGTGGTCTTCCTCACGACGTACATGGTGCGCGACGTCGGCTTCGGCCTCGCCGAGTGGCAGGCCATCTGGGGCACCATGCTCGCGGCGAACGTCGCGGCGAACCTCATCTCCGGCTACCTCGCCGACTGGATCGGTCGCGTAAACGTGGTGGCCTGGGCCGGCGGCATCGGCTGCTTCGTCACCGTGCTCGCGCTCTACTACGTGCCGACGGCGATCGGCCCGAACTTCGGCATCACCATCGCCATCGCGATCGTCTACGGCCTCGCGCTCGGCATGTTCGTGCCGCTGTCCGCGATCGTGCCGCTGCTCGCCCCGCAGCACAAGGCGGCGGCCGTCGCCATCCTGAACCTCGGCGCCGGGCTCAGCCAGTTCGTCGGCCCCGTGATCGCCGGCCTCGTCACGCCTATCGGCATCCAGGGCACCGTCTGGATCATCGCCTCGCTGTACCTCGTCGGCTTCGGCCTGACCTTCCTGCTGCGCTCGCCGAAGGACGGGCTCGGCACCTTCCCGACCCCCGAGAGGATCCCCGCATGACCGACACCGACCTCGCACCGAGCGGCGCGGCCGCCGCGTTCGACGCCCGCGCCCGGGAGCTCGTCGCCGAACTCGTGGGCGTGGGCTCCGACATCGTCGCCCGCGGGCTCGCCCTCGCCTCCGGGGGCAACCTCTCGGCCCGCATCGACGAGGAGCGCTTCGTCGTGACCGGCGCGGGCACCTGGCTCGACCGGCTGAGGCCCGAGGACTTCGCCGTCATGACGCTCGACGGGGAGGTGCTCGCCGGGGCGACGCCGTCCAGCGAGTGGAAGCTGCATCAGCGCAGCTACGCCGTGCGCCCCGATGTGCGCGCCGTCGTCCACGTGCACCCGCAGCACGCAGTGCTGCTCGACGCGCTCGGTCGGGACATCCGGCTGATCACCCTCGATCACGCGTACTACGTGCGCTCGATCGGCCGCACGCCGTTCTACCCGAACGGCTCCGACGAGCTCGCCGACAGCGCCGCCGAGCAGGCGCGCGAGCACGATTGCATCGTGATGGGGCACCACGGCTGCTCGGCGCTCGGCGACTCGGTCGCGATGGCGTTCCGCCGGGCGCTGAACCTCGAGGAGGCGGCGACGACGACCTATCGCGCGCTGCTGCTGGGGGACACCTCGACCACGTTCCCGCCGGAGGACTTCGCCGCGCTGCACCACGCCTGAGCGCGCTCATCCGCTCCAGAGCCAGGGTTGCCCGACTTTCATGAAAGTTGGGCAACCCTGGTTCGCGTGCGGTTCGTGTGCGGTTCGCGCGCGGTTCGTGTGCCGGGCAGGGTCGAGAAGAAATCTGAAATCGTATATCATCATGGATGCCGGTCGTCGACGACCCCCTCGTCGCGACCGCCCTCGGTGATCGTGCGGCGCTCGCTCACCGAGCCCCTGATCAGACGAAGGAGTCAGCCATGAGCGCAGCAGCGCACCCTCCGGGGTTCACCCCGACCGGCACGATCGCCCAGGCGGCCGACCGCCGGCGCGTCGTCTTCGCCACGGTCGTCGGCACCACCGTCGAGTGGTACGACTTCTTCATCTACGCCTCCGCTGCCGGCCTCGTCTTCGGCGAGCTGTTCTTCGCCCCCGCCGGTCCCGGCATCGGCACGCTGCTCTCCTTCCTCACCGTCGGCATCAGCTTCCTGTTCCGGCCGTTCGGCGCGTTCCTCGCCGGCCACCTCGGCGACAAGTACGGCCGCCGCCTTGTGCTGATGCTGACGCTCATCCTGATGGGCGTCGCCACGGCCCTCATCGGCCTCCTGCCGACGTACGCCGCGATCGGCGTCGCGGCGCCGATCCTGCTGATCCTGCTCCGTGTGGTTCAGGGCATCTCGGCGGGCGGCGAGTGGGGCGGCGCGGTGCTGATGGCCGTCGAGCACGCCCCCAAGTCCAAGCGCGGGCTCTTCGGCGCCTCGCCGCAGATCGGCGTGCCGCTCGGCCTCCTGCTCGCCTCGGGCACGATGGCGCTGATGGCGATCATCGCCCCGGGCGACGCCTTCCTCGAGTGGGGCTGGCGCATCCCGTTCCTGCTCAGCGTCGTGCTCATCCTCATCGGCTACTACGTGCGCCGCAGCGTCGAGGAGAGCCCGGTCTTCGTCGAGATCGCGGACCGCAAGGAGCAGACGCGGATGCCGATCATCCAGCTGTTCCGCAAGCACCTGCTGCTCGTGATCATCGCGGCGCTCGTCTTCGCCGGCAACAACGCGGTCGGGTACATGACGACCGGCGGCTACATCCAGAACTACGCGACGAACCCGGAGGGCCCGATCGGCCTCGAGCGCGGCCCGGTGCTCTGGGCCGTCACGGGCTCCGCCGTGACCTGGCTGCTCTCGACGTGGTTCGCCGGCTGGCTCAGCGACCGCATCGGCCGCCGCACCACCTACCTCATCGGCTGGGTGCTGCAGCTCGGCGGCGTCTTCGCCCTGTTCCCGCTCGTGAACACGGGCGAGGTCGGCCTGCTGTTCGCGGGTCTCGCGGTGCTCACGATCGGCCTCGGCTTCACCTACGGCCCGCAGGCGGCGCTCTACTCGGAGCTGTTCCCCGCCTCCATCCGCTTCTCGGGCGTCTCGATCTCGTACGCGATCGGCGCCATCCTCGGCGGGGCCTTCGCGCCGTCGATCGCGACGGCGCTCGTCGACGCGACCGGCACCACGATGTCGGTGACCTGGTACCTCGCGGGCATGACGCTGCTCGGGCTCCTGGCGAGCCTGCTGCTGCGCGACCGCAGCGGCATCCCGCTCGGCCCGGATCACGAGGCGGAGCAGGCGAAGAGCCCGATCTACGGTCTGAGCAAGGCCTGAGGCGCGGCCGGCGGGCCGAACTCGCGGAGGGGCGCGGCATCCGATCGGATGCCGCGCCCCTTCCGCGTGCGGGCGCAGCGAGACGCGGAGACATCCATACCTCTTTCGTGACTGCTGCGGAATCGATCTTGACGGCCTGCGCGGAAAGGCTTACGCTCGGCCTGCACAAGACGTCTATACCTCTCGGCTCGAATCGAAGGAGATTCCCGTGACCCGCCAGCTCGCCTCCCCCGGCTCGCGCACCCCGATGGCCCGGCTCACCGCCGCGACCGTCGTCGGCAACGCGATCGAGTTCTACGACTTCAACGTCTACGGCACCCTCACCGCCGTCGTGTTCGGTCGGCTCTTCTTCTCCGCCGAGGACCCGGTGCTCGGCACCTTCCTCGCCTTCACGACCTTCGCCGTCGGCTTCCTCGCCCGCCCGATCGGCGGCATCGTCTTCGGGCACTTCGGCGACCGCATCGGCCGCAAGCCCATGCTCGTCGCGAGCCTGCTCACGATGGGCATCGCGACGATGCTGATGGGGCTCCTGCCGACCTACGCCCAGGTCGGCGCGCTCGCGCCCGTGCTGCTCGTGCTGCTGCGCTTCGTGCAGGGGCTCGGCATCGGCGGCGAGTGGGGCGGCGCGATCACCCTCATGATGGAGTCCGCCCCCGAGAGACGGCGGGGCATCTTCGGCTCCGCGGTGCAGACCGGCAGCGGCCTCGGCATCATGCTCTCCACGGGCGTCGTCACCCTGCTCTTCGTGCTGCTCACCCCCGAGCAGATCGACGCGTGGGGCTGGCGCATCCCGTTGCTGTTCAGCGTCGTGCTCGTCGCCGTCGGCCTCATCATCCGCTCGAAGATCGAGGAGTCGCCCGCGTTCCGCGAGCGCGAGGCGGTTGCCGCGCCGCCCAGGGTGCCCGTGTTCGAGACGCTGCGCAAGCACTGGCGCATGGTGCTCGTCGCCATCGGCATGTACATCTCCGTCGCCGCCTTCGGCTTCACGCAGGGCGTCTTCTTCGTCTCCTACCTCGTGAACCAGATGCAGATCGCCCCGGCGACGGCGACGCTCGCGAACCTCGTCGCGGCCGCCGGCTACCTGCTCGCGACGCTCCTCGGCGGCTGGCTCTCCGACCGGATCGGCCGCACCCGCGCCTACCTCGTCGGTGCCGTGCTCATCCTGATCGCCCCGTTCCTGATGTTCGGCATCGGCGCGACCGGCTCGGTGCCGCTCATCCTCGCCGTGATGCCCGTCGTGGGCGCCCTCGGGGGCGTGGCCTACGGCGCGCAGGCCGCGCTCTTCTTCGAGCTGTTCCCCGCTCGGGTGCGTTACACGGGCATCTCGCTCGGCTTCCAGATCGCCGCCGTGCTGGGCGGCGGGCTCACTCCGCTCATCGCCGCGAGCCTCACCGAGGCCACGGGCACGACCACCTCGGTGTCGGTCTACCTCGGCGCGCTCACCGCCCTCATGATCGTGTGCACGCTCGTCGCGCCCAGGGTCATCCGCCGCGAGGCCGCCCACGAACCATCCGCCGTCCGCGAACCCGTCGAAGGATCCGCCGTATGACCCGCCCCACCGCCCCGCGCACGATCGTGCTGCTCATGGTCGACCAGCTCGCCGCGAAGTGGCTCGAGCGGGCCCGCGAGGGCATCGTCGAACTGCCGAACTTCGACGCGCTGCAGGCCGAGGGGGCGACGTTCCGCAACGCGTTCAGCACGAACCCGGTGTGCAGCCCGTCCCGGGCGAGCATCGCCACCGGGCTCGCGAACGTGAGCCACGGCGTCACCGAGTGCGGCTACGACCTCGACCCGGGCGTGCCCACCTTCATGCGCGGGCTGCAGGAGGCCGGCTGGCGCACGGGCGCCTTCGGCAAGCTGCACCACGTCACCCAGCTCGAGGAGCTCGCCCCCGACTACACGGTCTACGGCTACGACGTCGTCGCGAACACCGAGGACCTGCGGGCCGGCGAGTGGATCGACTGGGTCGAGCGGGAGCACCCCGAGCACTACGAGGCGGCGCTCTCGACGGTGTGGATGACGATGTCGGAGGACCTGCTCGACTACGGCCCCGAGCACGTCGACCTGCGCGCGCGGATCCTCGCCGCCCAGAAGCGCTTCCCCGAGTCGACCGAGGAGGCGTACGAGCTGCCGTTCCCCGCCGAGGTCTCGCAGACCGCGTGGATCACGGACCGCGCCTGCGCGTTCCTCGCCGAGGGCGGCGAGCGCGACCTCTTCGCGCACATCTCCTACGTGCAGCCGCACAACCCCTTCGCCCCGCCCGCCGAGTTCGTCGACCGGGTCGACGTCGACGCGATCCCCGAGCCCGTGCCCGCCGAGTGGGTCGAGCGGCCGATCCCGTACTTCGCCCAGGAGCGCTACCGCGAGCCGAGCTACGCGAACGCCGACTGGCGGCGGCAGCGGCAGCTCTACTTCGCCGACCTCGCGCACCTCGACCACGAGCTCGGCCGGGTCCGCCGCACGCTCGCCGAGGCGGGCCGGCTCGAGGGGGCCCTCTTCCTGTTCACCTCCGACCACGGCGAGCTGCTGCACGACCAGGGCCTGCTCGGCAAGTGGGAGCGGCACTACGACCCCTGCATCCGGGTTCCGCTCGTCGTCGCCGCGCCGGGCGCCGTGCCGGGCCCGCGCGCCGAGCTCGCCGAGCACACCGACATCGCCGCGACCGTGTACGACTGGGCCGGGATCGAGCCGCCGACGCTGCCGCAGCACACCCGGGCGGGGGAGCGCCGGCTGCCGATGCTGCACGGCCGCTCACTGCTGCCGAGCGTGCTCGGTGCGCCGGGCGGCGAGTCGGCCGCGGCATCCGCCCGCGATGCCGTCTACATCCAGTCGAACAACAGCCACGTCGAGGCCCGGCCGTCCTCTTGGGCGCGCACGGTGCGCACCGAACGCTTCCGCTTCACCTACTACCCGGACGGCGGCGGCGAGCAGCTCTTCGACCTCCTCGCCGATCCGGACGAGCAGCGCAACCTCGCCGCCGATCCGGCCTGGCGGTCGACGCGCGACGAGCTCTTCGCCCGGCTGACGGAGCTCATCATCGCGGAGGGCTTCCCGAACACGCCGCGCGAGCTGTACCGCATCGGCGCGTGGTGAGCGGCGGGCCGCCGCGATAATGGGAGCCATGCCCGCCTCGAGCAAGGTCACCGCCGCCGAAGCCGCGATCCGCGCGCTGCTCGACGGCGGCGCCGCGGGCGACCGGCTGCCGAGCGAGGCGGAGCTCGCCGAGCTCGCGGGCGTCAGCCGGGTCACGGTGCGCGAGGTGCTCGACCGGCTCTGGTACGAGGGCGCGATCGTGCGCCGCTGGGGTGCGGGCACCTTCATCGCGGCGCGCTCGCGGGATGCCTCGGCGGGCCCGTTCCGGCGGATCTACGTCGCCCTCGACGACATCGGCTCGCTGCCGGGGCAGATCGACGCGAGCGGCCGGAAGGCGAGCCTCGCGGCCTTCGCCGTGGACCACCTGGTGCCGCCCGCGTGGGTGGCCGAGGCGCTCGCGCCCGAACGGCTCGGCGCCGACGGCAAGCTCTGGCGGGTCACCCGCACGCTCGCGATCAACGGGGCGCCCGCGATGGTGATGCGCGACTTCCTGCCGCTCGAGCTGCCGGGCGGACGGCTGAACCCGACCGAGCTCGCCGACCTCGGCATGGATCTGCCGCGCTTCCTGCGCCTGAACGGCGCGCGCATCGTGAAGTACGAGTCGACGCTCGAAGCGGTCGCGTGCGACGAGGAGACCGCCCGGCTCCTGGGTCGCGAGCCCGGCGCGCCGCAGCTGCGCACGAGGCAGCTCGCGATCTCCGACACGGGCGAGACCGTGAGCTGCGCCGAGCTCGCGTTCCGCGAGGACGAGATCAGCACGACGCTCGTGCGCGCGATCGGCGGCTGAGCCAACCGCTCCAAACCGAGTTGCCCGACTTTCATGAAAGTCGGGCAACTCGGTGGGGTGGGTGCGGCTCAGGCGGGGTCGTTCCAGGACCAGATGTCGTCGCCGCGGAGCGTCGCGTCGGCGCCGCCGTCGCAGTAGATCGTCTGGCCGGCCATGTGCGTGTTCTGCTCGCTCGTGAGCCAGACGAGCAGGTTCGCGATCGACTCGGGCGGCTGGTGCGAGTTGAGCGGCATCGGCACCGCGGCATCCACCATCGCGCGGCCCTCGGGGGTCTCGAGGAGCCCGGCCGTCATCGGCGTGATGACGGTGCCGGGGGCGACCGCGTTCAGCGGGATGCCGGCGCCGGCCCACTCGGGGGTGATCGAGGCGCGGCGCACCCAGCGCGAGAGCGCGCGCTTCGACGACGGGTACACGAGGTAGCCGACCTCGGGGCCCTGTGCCGCGAGCTCGCCGGCGACGGCGAGCGCGCCGGCCTCGTCGCCCGCGAGCGCGGCCTCGACGAGCTCGGCGGAGTTCGGCTGCAGCGAGGCCATCGAGGAGACGACCGCCGCGCGCGGCGCGTCGGACTTCGCGAGCCCGGGCAGCAGCTGGGTGAGCACCTCGACGACGCCGAAGTAGTTGACGGCGATGGTGGCGGGGACGGGGGCCGAGATGCCGGCGCAGGCGATGGCGCCGTCGACGACGCCGCCGGCGAGCTCGATCGCGCGGGCGGCGGCCTCGGTGCGGCCCTCGGGGGTGGAGAGGTCGGCTTCGACGTCGGCGCCGCGCAGGTCGATGCCGATGACGCGGTGGCCTGCGGCCTCGAGCGCGCCCTTCGTGGCGGCGCCGATGCCGGAGGCCGAGCCCGTCACGACGTAGGTGCGAGTCATGGGGTGTCCTTCCGATTTCACGGGACGGCTGGGGTGATGCCGTATATTTGACACGATACGCCAATAATCCGACGGATGGGGAGGATCGCATGACTCGAGGCCGCGGACGCCCCAGTGTCGTCGACGTCGGGGCCGTCACCGAGGCCGCGTTCTTGCTCTGGTCGGATCGCGGCTATGCCGAGACCGGCTGGAAGGAGCTCGCCGAGGCGACCGGCGTGAGCGCCCGCACCCTGATGCGCCACTTCGGCACCCGTGACCGCATCGCCTGGGCCGGCGTCGAGGCGGCGAACGAGCGCCTCGAGCAGGCCATCGCCGAGCTCCGCGGCGAGCCCGACCCCGCAGCCGCCGTCCGCCGGGCGATCGTCGCCTCCGTCTCGCACGACGAGCACGTCGCCCGGAGCGCCGCCGCCTGGTTCCGCCTCATCGCCGCGGAGCCCGAGCTCGTCGCCACCGCCGCCGCGGCGAACCGGCTCTGGACCGCCCGGCTCGCTGCGCACCTCGCCGAGCGGCTGCCCGGGGCGACGCCCGCCGTGTGCGCCGCGCTCGCCGCGGCCTACGAGGCGGCGACCTTCGCCGCCCTCAGTTCCTGGGCCGAGGGCGGCGTGCCGGGCGACCCGGCCGACGCGGTCGACGCCGCGCTCGCCTGGATCCGCCTGGCGCCCGACGCCCCCTGAGCGCGCGCGGCCGCCGAGCGCAAGGGGCTTCAGCCCCACCGCACCGCTCCGCCTACCATGGGAGGGGAGGTGGCGGCATGATCATGATGCGCGTGCTCGGGGTCGCGCTCGACCAGGCCGGGCAGCATCTCGTGCTGCTGAAACCCCTCATCGACGGGCCCGGCGAACCGCGGGTGCTGCCCATCTGGATCGGCGCGCAGGAGGCGAACTCGATCCTCGTCGCGATCAACGACGAGCGCACGCCGCGCCCGCTCACGCACGATCTGACGACCACCCTCATCGACCTCCTCGGGGCGCGCATCGCGCGCGCCGAGGTGACGAAGCTCGACGCCGGCACCTTCTACGCCGAGCTCACCCTCGTCACGCCGAGCGGCCCGCGCCTCGTCGACGCCCGGCCGAGCGACGCGATCGCGCTCGCGGTGCGCGCCGGGGCCGAGATCGTCGTCGACGAGTCCGTCTTCGAGGACGCCGCCATCCCCGCCGCGCTCACGGCGGGTGCCGACGAGGACGACGAGGACGCCGCATCCGCCGCCGATCCCGACGCGCCGCCGTCCGCCGCCGACGAGGCCAAGCTCGAGGAGTTCAAGCGCTTCCTCGACGACGTCGACCCGGAGGACTTCCAAGGCTGATGGACGCGAAGATCCCGGAGCGCACCGAGCTGCCCGCCCCGCAGTTCGTGCTCGCCCCCGACGGCACCCGCATCGCCACCTACTCCTGGGGCGACGAGGACGCGCCGACCGTGCTCTGCGTGCACGGCTTCGCCTCGAGCTGCCGTGACAACTGGGTCGAGACCGGCTGGGTGCGGGAGCTCCTCGGCGCCGGCTTCCGCGTGCTCGGCGTCGACCAGCGCGGGCACGGGGCGAGCGGGCATCCGCACGACCCCGAGGCGTACCGGATGTCGGCCTTCGTCACCGACCTCGTGACGGTGCTCGATACGTATCTGCTCGACGGCGTGCGCTACGCGGGCTACTCGCTCGGCGCCCGCGTCGGCTGGCAGCTCGCCGTGCAGGCGCCCGAGCACGTCTCCCGCGCGGTGCTCGGCGGCATCCCCGACGGCCGACCGCTCGCCCGGTTGAAGACCGAGCAGGCCCGCGCCTACGCCGAGCACGGCACCCCGGTCGAGGACCGGGTGACCCGGAGCTACGTCTCGCTCGCCGAGCGGGTACCCGGCAACGACCTCCTCGCGCTCATCGCGCTCGCCGAGGGGATGGCCGGCGGCGACGCCGACCCGGATCCCGCCCGCCCGCCGCGTCAGCCGGTGCTCTTCGCGACCGGCTCGGAGGACGCCATCCTGCCGCAGTCCAAGCGCCTCGCCGAGGCGACCCCGGCCGCGAGCTTCCTCGAGGTGCCCGGGCGGCACCACTTCAACGCGCCGGGGTCAAAGGTCTTCCGCGAGGGGGCGGCGGCGTTCCTCGCCGACTCGATCTGAGACTCAGCGAACGCGCATCCGCTCGCCGGTAGCGTCGCCACGAGCGCCGCGGATGGCCCCGGCGGGGAGGATGCACTCATGGATGACGACGTCCGAGCGAGCCGGCTGCGAGTCAGCCGACGACGGGCACTGGCCGCCGGGGGCGCGATCGGCCTCGGCACGCTCCTCGCCGCCTGCCGGCCGGCCGACGAGCCGTCGCTCGCGAGCGCGACGCCGAGCACCGCGCCGCCGCCGCCCACCCCGCTCGCCTCCGACGGCGTCCCCATCTCGCCCTCCACCGACTCCACAGCCGAGCTCATCGCGAAGCTCGACGGGGTCGGCGCATGCCGACTGACGAGCGAGGAGACGCAGGGGCCGTACTGGTTCGACGTCGACGCCATCCGCAGCGACATCCGCGAGGACCGCCCCGGATCCGAGCTGCGGCTCGCGCTCCGGGTCTACGACCGCGATTGCCGGCCGCTGCCGAACAGCGTCGTCGAGATCTGGCACTGCGACGCGGGCGGGCTCTATTCCGGGTACGAGGTGGCGTCGCGCGGCGGCCCGAGCTCGGGCCGCACCGAGACGAGCGACGGCGAGTACAGCGCCGGGGTGCGTGAGAACGTGCCCGACGACGACGGCACCTACCTGCGCGGCGCCCAGGTCGCCGACGCGAACGGCATCGTGCAGTTCCGCACGATCTGGCCGGGCTGGTACACGGGGCGCACGGTGCACGTGCACCTGAAGGTGCATCTCGGCCGGCGTAACGTGCTGACCAGCCAGCTGTACTTCGACGATGCGCTGAACGACGCCGTGCACGGGCTGCCGCCGTACGACGCCCATCCCGGGCGGGACACCCGCAACGACGACGACGGGATCCTCGACGCGAGCGGGATGCTCACGGTGGAGGTCGTCGGGGACGGCCACCTCGCCTACACCAACCTCGGCGTCGAGGTCTGAGCGTCGCGTTCGGCCTCGTACTCGCTACGGGCGGATGCCCCCGGCGAGTGTCGGCCGGAGGCCGTACCCTGGAGGGGAGCGCGGAAACTGACGAGGAGCGGGCGATGAGCGAGACGAACACGGGATCCATGGCCGAGGCCGAGGCGATCCACGCCGCCATCGAGTGCCCCGACTGCTTCGTCGAGCTGCAGCGCGACGGGCACTGGTGGATGGCCCGCCCGGCCGGCTCGCGACTCGTCGGCCTCGTCGTCTCGCGCGACGACATGCCCTCGATCGTCGAGCAGCGCGACGACCTGACGCACTTCGGGGTCGCCATCTCCGACTTCCGCCACCCCGCGCCCGAGAACCTGTCCGAGTCGTGGGAGCAGCGGCTCGCGCGCTTCTTCGGCACCCTCAAGAGCGGCGACGTGCTCGTGGTCGCCACCGTGCACGCGCTCGGCCGCGACGTCGACGAAGAGCTCCGCACGCTCGCCGAGCTCCGCCGCCGCGGCGTCGTCGTCAAGGTGCTGAGCCACGGCGCGCGCCACCTCGCCGACACCGGCCTCGAGGGCACCGGGCTCGAGGCGTAGCGCCGGGCGACCCCGGGGGCTCGGCTCGGCTCGGGTCAGCGGCTCGGCTCGGTCAGCCGAGCGCGATCCACCAGCTCACGCCCGCCACGATCACGAGCAGCAGCGCCCCGAGCGCGATGCCCGTTCGCACGATGCGGCGACGGCTGAGCGTGCCGGGGTCGAGCGACGAGCGCGAGAAGCGGTCGAGGTTCGGGCTGACGGCCTGGAACGGCGGCTCGCTCGACGGCGGGATGCCGCCGCCCTCGTTCCGGTCCATGCGTGCATGGTAGCTCCAGAACGGCGCGCGCGGTATCTCGCCGTGCGAGCCGGGGCTACTGCCCCTTGACCTCGGCGAGGCTCTCGCGCACGATCTCCAGGCCGCGGCGCAGTTCCTCGTCGGTGATGGTCAGCGCGGGGAGGAACTTCAGCACCTCGTCGTGCGCGCCCGAGGTCTCGATCACGAGGCCGCGCGCGAACGCGGCCTTCGAGATGCGCCCGGCGAGCCCGCGGTCGAGCTCGCAGACGAGGCCGTACATGAGGCCGCGGCCGCGCACGCGGAGCTCGAGCTCGGGGTGCTCGGCCGCGATCGCCTCGAGCTCGCCGCGCAGCAGCGCCGACTTGCGGGCCACCTCGCTCGTGAAGGCGTCGTCGGCCCAGTACCGCTCGAGTGCGACGCGGGCGGTGACGAAGGCGAGGTTGTTGCCGCGGAAGGTGCCGGTGTGCGCACCCGGCTGCCAGACGTCGACCTCGGGGCGCAGCAGCACGAGCGACATCGGCAGGCCGGAGCCCGAGATCGACTTCGAGACGGTCACGAGGTCGGGCACGATGTTCGCGGCCTCGAAGGCGAAGAAGGTGCCGGTGCGGCCGACGCCGGCCTGGATCTCGTCGAGGATCAGCAGGATGCCGCGCTCCGCCGTGATCGCCCGCAGCCGCTGCAGCCACGGCACGCTCGCGACGTTGATGCCGCCCTCGCCCTGCACCGCCTCGACGATGACGGCGGCGGGCAGGTCGAGGCCCGAGCCCGGGTCGTCGAGCATCTTCTCGAGCAGATCGAGGGTGTCGACGCCGTCGCCGAGGTAGCCGTCGTAGGGCAGGCGCACGACGTCGTCGAGGCCGACGCCGGCGGCGCCGCGGTAGTGGCTGTTGCCCGTCGCGGCGAGCGCGCCGAGGCTCAGGCCGTGGAAGGCGTTCGTGAACGCCACGACGGTCTGCCGGCCCGTGGCCTGGCGGGCGACCTTGAGGGCGGCCTCGACGGCGTTCGCGCCGGTCGGGCCGGTGAACTGGAGCTTGTGGTCGAAGCCCCGGGGCTCGAGCACGAGGCGCTCGAAGGCCTCGATGAAGGCGCGCTTCGAGGAGGTGGCCATGTCGAGGCCGTGCATGATGCCGCCGCGCTCGAGCTCGGCGATGAGCGCCTCGGTGAACGCCGGGTTGTTGTGCCCGTAGTTCAGCACGCCCGCGCCCGCGAAGAAGTCGAGGTACTCGCGCCCGTCGGCGTCGACGATGGTCGAGCCGCTCGCACGGTCGAACACGGTCGGGAAGGCGCGCACGTAGCCGCGCACCTCGGACTCGCGGCGGGTGAAGACGTCAAGGTTCGCGGCATCGCTCATGGCGGACGGGCTCCTCTGCGGGATCGGCGGAAGGCGGTGCTCCGAGCCTAGAGCCTCCGCCTGAGAGCGGGCGCGCAGCCGGGCAGCCCGGGGCATCCCTCCCGCGGGCGCACCGCGACGGGCGCGGGCTCGATGCCGAGCGTCACCCGCTCGTCGAACTGCACCCGCTCGCCGACCGCGTGCTGCATGCGCAGCAGCTGCCCGCCCGCGGTGCGGAGCACGGTGCGCCGCACGCTGCCGAGGAAGGTGCTCTCGAGCACCACGGCGTCGATCGGTCCGCCGAGGCGCACGTTCTCCGGCCGCACGAAGGCCTCGGCCGGGCCATCCGCCGCCTCGCCGACGATCGGGAGGCGGATGCCGAGCACCTCCGCGGCCCCGCCACCGACGGTGCACGGCAGCACGCTCGACAGGCCGACGAACTCGGCGACGTGCGCCGTCGCGGGCCGCAGGTAGAGCTCCTCCGGCGTGCCGATCTGGTCGATGCGCCCGGCGTTCATCACCGCGATCCGATCGGAGACGGCGAGGGCCTCCTCCTGGTCGTGCGTCACGAACACGGTCGTGATGCCGAGGCGCAGCTGGATGCGGCGGATCTCGTCGCGCAGCGTCACGCGCACCTTCGCGTCGAGCGCCGAGAGCGGCTCGTCGAGCAGCAGCACCCGGGGCTCGGTGACGAGCGCGCGGGCGAGGGCCACGCGCTGCTGCTGCCCGCCCGAGAGCTGGTGCGGGTAGCGCTCGCCGAAGCCGGTGAGTCCGACGAGGGCGAGGGCGTCGCGCACCCGCTCGGCGGCCTCGCGCTTCGCGACCTTCCGCATCCGCAGTCCGAAGGCGGTGTTCGCGGTGACGTCGAGGTGCGGGAAGAGCGAGTACGCCTGGAACACCATGCCGAGGTCGCGGCGGTTCGTCGGCACCGCCGAGACGTCGGCGCCGCCGATGCGTACGGTGCCGCCGTTCGCGCGCTCGAGGCCGGCGAGCACCCGCAGCGCCGTCGTCTTGCCGCAGCCCGAGGGACCCAGCAGGGAGACGAACTCGCCGGGCTGGATCCCGAGATCCAGGCCGTGCAGCACCCGGGTCCGCCCGTAGTCCTTGACGACGCCCTCGAAGGCGACGGCCGAGCCCGTGCGGGCCCCGGCGAGGATCGCGTTGTCGGCGGTCGCGATGGCGGTGTCGGTCATGGCTGGTCCTTCGGGGGTCGGCTGGAGCGTCGGGCGCGCGGCGTCCCGCCGCCGATGCGCCCGATGACGACGAGCAGCACGAAGGCGAAGGCGAGCGCGAGGAGGGAGAGGATGACCGAGGCGTACGGGTCCTGCTTGCCGACGACGACGAGCGCCGTCTGCAGGTTCTGCCGGTTGAGCAGCGAGGCGATCGTGAACTCGCCGAGCACGACCGCGACGGAGATGAGCGAGGCGGCGAGCAGCCCCGGGCGGAGGTTCGGGGCGAGCACGCGCAGGAGCACCGCGGGCCAGCTCGCGCCGAGCGAACGGGCGGCCTCGGCGAGGACGCGCAGCTCGGTCGCGTCGATCGCGGCCTGGATGGCCCGGTACGCGAACGGCAGCACGGTGACGCCGTAGGCGAAGGCGAGCGGCCAGATGCCGGTGCCGATCGTGCGGCCGATGGCGAGGTAGATCGGCGCGAGGCCGACGACGAGCACGATCGCGGGGATCGAGATCGGCAGCAGCGCGAGGAACTCGAACGGGCGCTTCAGCTTGGGGAAGCGCAGCTCGACGAGCACCATCGTCGGCGCGAGCAGCAGCAGCACGATCGCGACGGTCACGACGGCGAGCACGACCGAGTTGCCGAGCCCGGTCCAGATGGGCCGGTACGTGCCCGCCTTCGCCGGGTCGAAGAGCTCGACCCAGTGCACGAGGGAGTGGCCGCCCGTGGCCGCGTCACGGAGCGTGTACTCCGCCATCGACACGATCGGGATCGCGAACAGCACGATGATCGCGAGCCCGATCAGCCAGCGCACGGCGGGGTGCGGGGCGAAGCCGCGGGTGTTCATCGCTGCCACCTGGCGGCGCGGCGCTGCACGAGGGCGTAGAGCGACATCGTCACCGCCATCACGACGATCATGCCGAGCGCGAGCGCGCCCGCGAGGTTCTCCCGGCCGAGGAGCGTCTCGCTCGTGAGCGCGGTGCGGATCTGCAGCGGCACGATCTGCGAGCCCTGGCTCGCGAGGGCCGCAGCGGTCGCGTACGAGGAGAAGGCGTTCGCGAACAGCAGCAGCAGGCTCGCGAGGAACGACGGGGCGAGGACGGGGATGCCGATGTGCCACCAGAAGCCCGCGCGGGTGCCGCCGAGCGTGAGGTTCGCCTCGGCCCACTGCGGGCGGAGCGCGCTCATGGCGGGCATGAAGGTGATCACCATGAGCGGCACCTGGAAGAAGAGATAGGGCAGGATGAGGCCGGGCAGGCCGTAGATCCAGGCGCCCTCGGCGAACAGGTCGATGCCGAAGCGGTCCTTCAGGGTGAGCGTGACGAGGCCCTGCAGGCCGATCGTCGCGATGAAGGCGAAGGCGAGCATGACGCCGCCGAACTGCGCGAGCACCCCGCTCGCGGCGTCGACGAGCCGGCGGGTGCGGCCGGTCTCGGGCAGGCCCGCCATCGCGTAGCAGGCGAGCGCGCCGAGGAGCGCGCCGCCGGCGGCGGTGAGCGCCGAGAGCCAGGCGGAGTTCGCGAAGGTCTGCACGATCACCGGGTCGACGAGGGCGGCGACGTTCGAGAGCGTGAAGCTCCCGTCGGCGTCGACGAAGCCGCTCGCGACGGTCAGGACCGTGGGCAGGGCGAGGAAGATCAGCAGGTAGGCGGCGAAGGGCACGAGGCCGAGCACCGCCGCGGCGCCGGAGCCGAGGCGCCGCCGGGGCGGAGGGAGCTCCTCCGCCCCGGCGGCGTCGACGAGCGGTGCCGCGGGAGCGGCGACGGTCATGCTCAGCCGACCGCCGCGGCCCACTTCTCGCCGAGCAGGGTGCCGGCGTTCGTCGACTGCTCCTCGGTCGGCACGACCGTGTCCTCCGGCGCCTCGGGGAGCGCGTCGAAGAGCTTCTGGTCGATGGTGCCGGCGTCGGCCATGGCCTCGGCGCGGACGGGGCGGGCGCCGCCCTTCAGCCAGAGGTTCTGCACCTCGTCGCTGTAGAGGAACTCCTGCCAGAGACGGGCCGCCGCGGGGTGCGGGGCGTCCGCGTTGATGGCCTGGTTGTAGTAGCCGGCGTAGCCGGTTCCCGGCAGGATGACCGTCTTCCAGTTCGGGTTGTCGGCGGTGTGCGCGGCGTTCAGGTAGTCCCAGTCGAAGACGACGGGGGTCTCGCCCGAGGTGACCGTCGCGGTGGTGACGTCGACCTTCAGCAGGTTGCCGGCCTGGTTCAGCTTCTGGAAGAAGTCGATGCCGGGCTGGAAGTCGTCGAGGGTGCCGTCGGACTGCACGGTCGCGAGGCCCACGGCGGCGAACGCGGCGCCCGCCTGGGTCGGGTCGCCGTTGATGGCGACGGCGCCCTTGTAGTCGGCGCCGAGCAGCGCGTCGAGGCTCGCCGGCTCGGCGTACTTCGCCGAGTCGTAGCCGATCGACATGTACCCGCCGTAGTCGCCGACGAAGAGGCCCGAGGGCTCCTTCAGCTCGGCGGGGATGTCGTCCCAGCCCGCGACCTGGTACGGCGCGAACTGCTTCGTGTTCTGCAGGGCGACGGTGAGGCCGAGGTCGAACACGTCGGGCGCGGTGTCGAGGCCGGCGTTCGTCTCGGCGGCCTGGATCTCCTCGGCGCTGGACGCGTCGGGGGAGGCCTCGTTGATCGTGATCTCCGGGTACTTCTCGGCGAAGAGGTCGAGGATCTCGCCGTAGTTCGCCCAGTCGCGCGGGAGCGCGATGACGTTCAGCTGGCCCTCGGCCTTCGCGGCCTCCTCGAGCGCGGCGAGATCGCCGAAGTCGGCGAGGCTCGTGGCCGTCGCGGCATCCGTCCCGCCGTCGCCGCCCGCGGCGTCGGCCGAGCCGCCGGCGCAGCCGGCGAGGCCGAGCACGACCGCGGTCGACAGGGCGAGCGCACCGAGTGCGTAGTGCTTCTTCAACGCGTGTCCTCCGTCTGGCGCCGGGCCGCCCGCGCTGTGGATGCGGGCGTCGGGACCGCAGCGCCAGAGCGAAGTTAGGAGCCGAAGGAGGACGGTCGGGAGTGCGCCGGTGAATGCGCGGTGAACTCAGCGGTTCGGGTTCGTGTCCTTGCCGTCGAGCCAGAGCGTGTCGGTGGCGTCGCGGTGCACGCCGTCGGTGCCGACGTGCTTCTGGCTGATCTTCGGCCCCTTGGTGATGACGTGCACGAGCGCCATGGCGTGGCCCTGGCCGAGGCCGTAGTCGGCCTTCAGCCAGGCCACGATCGGCGTGGCCTTGGTGGTCTCGTCGAAGCCCTGCTCGTGGGCCAGCTCGAGGAACTGGCGGGGCGTCAGCCCGGTCTTCGTCTCGATGTTGTCGAGGTAGCTCTGGAACGACATGCGGTGCTCCCTGGTGGGCGGTTGGCGGTGGGCGGCGGGTGGTCAGGAGGTCTGGACGATGGTGTCGGAGGCGTGGATGCCGATGAGGCGCAGCTTGCCCGGCCCGGCGTTCACGAAGCCGTGCCAGGTGTTCGGCGGCACGGTGGCGGTGTCGCCGTCGTGGAGTTCGAGCTCCTCGTCCCCGATCGTGGCACGCGCGGTGCCCTCGATGACGAGCCACGTCTCGTGGTACGGATGCCAGTGCCGCTCGGCGCCTTCGCCCGGCTGGTTGTCGACGAAGAAGTACGAGATGGCGGCCTCGTGCTCGCGGCCTTCGAAGCGGCGCGTGCCGCGGGTGCCGATGCGGAGTTCCTCGGCGGTGACGATGTGTGCTGACATGCCATGAGCTTCCGCCCGAGGCATCCGCGCTCGGTAGTCTTTCGATGTGGATCGAAACTTCGTGGACTTCCGGCTGGCCCCCGGCGACGTCTCGGCGATCCGCTTCGGCGTCTCGCCCGGCCACGAACTGGCGCACGCGGTGCGCGTGCTGCAGCGCCCGGCGGAGCATCCGCTGCAGTGGGGCTGGCTGCGGGCGGTGCGCGAACGCCTGCCCCGCGAGCCGTTCGAGCTCCTCGCCGTGCTCATCGGCGTCGACGGCTACCTGCCCGACTTCCTCACCTCCGACCCCGCCTGGGACCTCGAGCCCGCCGACGAGGCCGAGGCCATCCGCCGGGCGCCGATCGCGCCCATGCTCGTCGACCTCGAGAAGATGGTGCTGCGCTCCGAGGGCTCCAGGCAGGACGCCCTGCGCCGGATGATCGCCGCGCCCGAGCGGGCGCGCGCGATGGTCGCGGACGCCTGGGACGCGGTGTGGGATGCCGCGCTCGCCCCCGTCTGGCCGCAGCTCGAGCGGATCCTCCGCGCCGATATCGCCGTGCGCTCGCGGCGGGTCGCGACGGCGGGGCTCGCGAGCATGATCGACGAGCTGCATCCCTCGGTGCGCTGGAGCGAGGGCTCCGTGCGGGTGCAGCTGCGCCTGCACCGGGAGGCGCTCGACTGCCGGGGGAGCGGGCTCGTGCTCGTGCCCTCGGTGATGAGCTCCCTCGGCTGCATGGTGCTCACCGAGCCGCCCGCCCAGCCGACCGTGTTCTACCCGGCGCAGGGGGTCACCGAGCGATGGGCGCGCGACCCTGCGTCCATCGAGGCCGCGCTCGGTGCGCTGCTCGGCCCCGCCCGCGCCGGCATCCTGCTCTCGGCGCACAGCGCCCGCAGCACCTCGCAGGTCGCCGCCGACGCCGGCCTCGCCGTCTCGACCGTCTCGCACCACCTCACGGTGCTCCGCGACGCCGGGCTCGTCGCGAGCCGCCGCGAGGGCACGAGCGTGCTGCACCTGCGCACGCCGCTCGGCGAGGCGATGATCGGGGCGGTGCTCTAGGCGCCGTGCTCTAGACCTGCTCGCGCTCGCCCGCCGCGCCCGCGCCGAGCGCCGCCGACAGGGCATCGCGCAGCCCAGGTGCCATCGTCGCCGCCGTGACGAGCGAGACCTCGCGCGAGAGCCGGAGCCCGGCCGGAGGAGCGAGCACGAGGTCGTCGCGCCACACCGGCAGCGCGAGCTCGGGCACGAGGGCGACCCCGAGTCCCGCCGCGACGTATTCCACGACCACCCGGTAGTCGTCGCTGCGCGGGCCGATCACGGGCTCGAAGCCCGCCCGTCGCGCCGCAGCGCGGAACGCCGCGTCGACCGGGTCGTCGTCCTTCGTGCCGATGATCCAGGGGGTCTCGGCCAGCGCGCGGAGCGGCACCGGCCCGCCGTCGGTGAGCGGATGCCCCGCCGGGAGCACGAGCGAGAAGCGCTCCGTGAAGAGCCGGGTGCGGGTGAGGCCCGGCGTCGGGTGCGGCGCCTCGCCGGGAGTGTCGTAGACGACGGCCGCGTCGAGCGCCATCCGCCCGAGCGCGGCCTCGATGCCGTCGAGCTCGGCCTCGAAGGCCTCCACGCGCCATCCCTGTCCGTCGAGCGTCTGCACGAGCCGGGGGAGCAGCCGGGCTGCGGCGGTCGGGAACACCCCGAAGCGCACCGTGCGCCGCCTCGCCTCGAGCGCGTCCCGCACCTCGGTGAGCGCCCGGTCGGCGCGCTCCGTGATCGCGACGGCGTGCGGCAGCCAGGCTCGGCCGGCCTCGGTCAGCCGGGTTCCCGCCGAATCGCTCGCGATCACCGGCGCCCCCGTGACCCGGCCGAGCGCCGCCAGGTGGTGCGAGACGGTGGGTTGGCTCCAGTCGAGGGCCCGCGCCGCCTGGGCGAGCGAGCCGTGCTCCTCGACCGCGCGCAGGGCGCGCAGCTGACGCAGGTCGAGCATCGTCGCTCACCTCCATACTCAGTATCGAGATCTGCAGCCTACCCGCTATTCCGTATCGAAGCGCTCGGGAGGATGATCGAGGCATGACCGCCCCCTACGCCGACGCCCTCGCCCAGTACGCCGCCCGCGACGACCGGGTGCGCCTCTACGTGCCCGGGCACGGTGCCGACGCCGAGGCGGCGCCCGCGCTCGCCGAGTACTTCGGGGCCGAGCTGCTGCGCCACGACGTGACACCGCTGCTCTCCGGGCTCGACAAGGGGCCGGGCAACGCGCTCGACGAGGCCCAGCGGCTCGCCGCGCGCGCCTGGGGCGCGAAGCGCACCTGGTTCCTCACGAACGGGGCCTCGCAGGCGAACCGGATGGCCGCGATTGCGCTCGGCTCCTTCCGCGCCGCGGACGAGCCCGTGCTCGCCCAGCGCAGCGCCCACTCCTCGTTCATCGACGGCATCATCCTCGCCGGCCTCGTGCCCGCCTTCGTCTCACCCACGATCGACCCCGTGCTCGGCATCAACCACGGCGTCTCGCCCGCCGCGCTCCGCGAGGCGATCGAGCGCGGCGAGGCCCGGCCGAAGGCCGTCTACCTCATCACGCCGAGCTACTTCGGCGCCGTCGCCGACGTCGCGGCGCTCGCCGAGGCCGCCCATGCGGTCGGCGCGCCGCTCATCGTCGACGCCGCCTGGGGCGCCCACTTCGGCTTCCACCCGGCGCTGCCGGAGAACCCGCTCGCGCTCGGCGCCGACCTCGTCGTCTCGAGCACGCACAAGCTCGCCGGCAGCCTCACCCAGTCGGCCATGCTGCACCTCGGCGACGGGCCATTCGCCGCGGAGCTCGAGCCGCTGCTCGAGCGCGCGTTCGCGCTCACCCAGTCGACGAGCACGAGTGCGCTGCTGCTCGCCTCGCTCGACCTCGCCCGCGACAGCATCGAGCACGGCGAAGCCCGCATCGCGGCTTCGATCGGGGCCGCCGACCGGCTGCGTGAGGCAGTTCGGTCGCGCGGCCGCTTCGGCATCGTGAGCGACGGCTTCGACCGCTTCGCGGACATCGTCGCGGTCGACCCGCTGCGGGTCTCGATCGACGTCGGCGCCGCCGGGCTGAACGGGCACGCGGTGCGCGAGCGGCTCGAGCACGAGGGCGTCTCCTTCGAGATCTCGACCGACTCGGCCGTCGTCGCCGTGCTGGGCGCGGGCGCCGTGCCCGACGTCGATCGCGTCGTCGAGGCATTGCACGCGATCCCGGCCGTCGAGCCCGCCGCCGGCGAGGCCCTCGTCGCCCGCGCCGGCGCGCTCGCGCTGCCCGCACCCGGGCCGCTCGTGATGCGCCCCCGCGACGCCTTCCTCGCGCCGGGCGAGGCCGTGCCGATCGAGCAGGCCGTCGGCCGGGTGTCGACCGACTCGCTCGCGGCGTACCCGCCCGGCATCCCGAACGTGCTGCCCGGCGAGCGCATCACCGCCGAGGTGGTCGCGTTCCTGCGCCGCATCGCGGCGATGCCCGGCGGGCACGTCCGCGGCGCGGCCGACCCGGCGCTCTCGGTGCTGCGCGTCGTGCGCGCCGATCGCGGGCAGCCCGACGCAGCGGCCGACGCCGACGCAGTGCTCGACGCCGATCGGGAGCTCGCGCTCAGCTGAGGTCGAGCCGCATGATGACGCGCGGATGCCCCGACAGCACCGACTGCGTGTCGGCGGCCTTCTCGAAGCCCGCCGCCTCGAACACCGCGCGAGTGCCGACGTAGGCCATCGTCAGGTCGACCTTCTCGCCCCGGTTGTCGACCGGGTAGCCCTCGATCGCGGGCGCGCCGCGCTCGCGCGCGAACTCGACGGCCCCGGTGAGCAGGTGGTGCACGAGGCCCTGTTTGCGATGGCCGGGACGCACCCGGAAGCACCACACCGACCACACGTCGAGCTCGTCGACGTGCGGGATGCGCCGGTTCTTCGCGAAGCTCGTGTCGGCGCGCGGGTGCACGGCAGCCCAGCCGACCGGCTCGTCGCCGTCGTAGGCGAGCACGCCGGGCGGCGGGTCCTCGGCGCAGAGCTCGCGCACCCGGGCGGAGCGGGCCGGCTCCTTCAGCGACACGTTCTCCTTCGAGGACAGCAGGCGGTAGCTCAGGCAGAAGCACACGTTCGACGTCGGCTTCTTCGGCCCGATGACGGCGGCCACGTCGTCGAAGACGTCGGCCGGGCGGACTTCGATCCCCATGCGCAGAGTCTGGCACCCGCCACCGACAACGCGACGGCGCACCGCGCTACGGCGGCTCGCGAGTGTCGCCGGGGCCGAGCACCATGCGCCAGAGCCATTCGGCGGCGACGTCGACGTCGGGCAGCGGGTCGAGTTCGAGCCAGGCGGTGATGACGCCCACGATCGAGCCGGCGAGGCCGGCCGCGGCGACCTCGATGGGCATCTCGTCGAAGGCGTGCGAGTGGGTGCGCGCGACGCCCTCGCGCACGAGTGCGGCGACGCGGCCGCGGAGCCGGGCGACGACGAGCGCGGAGCCGCGCGGGCCGAGCGCGCGCCGGTAGAGCTCGGCGTGGTCGGCGAAGTGGCTGAGGAAGTGCGTCATGCCCTCCGGCGGCCGACCGGTCGGCACGAGCTCGAGCTCGGGGGCGCTCGCGCCCGCGGCGTCGGCCGCGGCGTCGAGGGCGTCGGCGAGCAGTTCGTCGCGGTCGCCGTAGTGCTGGTAGAAGCTGCTGCGGTTGACGCCGGCTCGCTCGGCGATGAGGCTGATGCTCAGTTCGTCGTACGGCCGCTCGCGGGCGAGTTCGAGCAGCGCGCCCTGCAGCGCCCGCCTGGTCCGTTCGACTCGTGCATCCACCGTGCGAGTCTGCCAGCTCGACGGCGCGAGAGCTGGGATATTTCCGACATTCGTCGGTTTTCCAACAAGTGTCGGATACCCTGAAGAGGACGCGAGATCACGCGCCTGGGACCGAAGAAGGAGACCCCGATGTCGCACCACCCCCTCACCGCGAACAGCTCGATCGAGCAGTGGCTCGAGCACCCGGAGGGCGGTCCGCTCGTCCGCGGCCTGCTCGCCGCGAGCGGCGCCTCGGAGGAGACCCTCGCCCCGATCAAGGGGCTCCCGCTGCAGCAGCTCGTCGCCCTCAGCCAGGGGCAGCTGCCGCAGTCCGTGATCGACGACCTCGTGCTGAAGGCGAACGGCGGCGTCATGCCCGAAGACGACGCCGAGGCATCCGGCTGGCAGGAGCGCGTGACGCCCGGCCGCTTCGACGGCCGCACCATCGTCGTGACCGGCGCGGCCTCCGGCATCGGCCGCGCCACCGCCTCGCGCATCGTGCGCGAGGGCGGCAGGGTCGTCGCCGTCGACATCTCCGCCGAGCGGCTCGAGGAGTTCGCGGCCTCCGCGCCCGAGGGGCAGGTCGTCGCGGTCGCCGCCGACGTCACGAAGCAGGACGACATCGATCGCGTCGTCGCCGCGGCGGGCGGCCGCATCGACGGCCTCGCCAACGTCGCCGGCGTGAACGACGACTTCTCGCCGCTCGCCGAGACGAGCGACGCGATCTGGGACCGCGTCATCGGCATCAACCTCACCGGCGTCTTCAAGCTCACCCGCGCGGTGCTGCCCGGCATGGTGGAGGCCGGTCGCGGCTCGGTCGTGAACGTCGCGAGCGAGGCCAGCATCCGCGGCAACGCCTCGGGCAACGCGTACACCGTGTCGAAGCACGGCGTCGTGGGCCTGACTCGCAGCGCCGCCTTCATGTATGGGCCGCAGGGCATCCGGGTGAACGCGGTCGCCCCGGGCGGCGTCGCGACCGGCATCCCCTTCCCGCCGCACGTCTCGGAGGCCGGGCAGGCCCGGCTCACCCCGTTCCAGCAGCAGATCCCGACGATCGCGACCGCCGAGCAGCTGGCCGCGTCGATCACCTTCCTGCTGAGCGACGACGGCGTGAACATCAACGGCGCCGTGCTGCCGAGCGACGGCGGCTGGTCGGTGCAGTAGTCCGGCCATCCGTCCGCTCCCGCGACGCGCCGGAGCCGCTTCCCCCGCGGCTCCGGCGCGTCGCGCGTTTCAGGCCGGGCGGCGCAGCTTCCGGTACGGGTGCGTGTCGACCCGCGTGGTGAGCTCGGTGATCGTGCGCTCGTAGCCGGCGCTGCGCCGTGCGGCGCGGATGAGGCCGCGTGTGGTCCCGGCCGCCGCGCGCAGGTTCATCGGCCGGCCCTCGATGCCATAGAGCAGGCGCGCCCAGTCCGGCAGGAGGGAGAGGATGCCGTCCTGGATCACGACGCCGGTCCACGCCTTCACCGGGTTGCCGCCGAGCGACGGCCGGCGCAGGCTCCGGCTGAGCTCGGCCGCCGGGAGCGTGAGCGCCATCCGCTCGCGCTGCGCCGAGACGTAGTCGTCGAGCTCCGCGCGGGTCGCCGGGAGCGCGTGCTCGATGCCGACGAGTCGGGCGGCGACGTGCTGCTCGCGCACGAACTCGTCCTGCTCGGCGCGGCTGAGTTCCGGGCCGAACGCCTCGGCCGCGCGCAAGACGCCCCAGACGACCGTGCTGTGCGTCCACTCGAGCCACTCGGGGGTGTCGGCGCGGAGCGTGCGGCCCGTCACCGGATCGGTCCAGCTCGCATGCGCGTGCATCCGCCGCACGGAGGCGCCGGCCGCGTCGGCGTGCGCGCGGTCGCCGAAGACGGTCGTGTCGATGTAGCGCGCCGTCCGCTCGGCGCGGCCCTGGGCGTCTTGGAACAGGTTCGTGGTGTGCTCGAAGAGGCGCATCATCTCGGGGTTGAGGGCCTGGAGCAGGATGGCGGCGATGCCGCCGAGCTTCGAGGCGGGATCGGCGAACAGGCGCCAGCTGACGCTGGCGGGGCCGAAGTAGCCGTCATCCGCGCGGGTGCTCGTGGCGCCCTGTCGGCTCGTCGTGGTCGTCTCCGTGGCGATGCTCATCCGTGCTCCCGAAATCTTGGACAAAGTGCAAGTTTGTACTCAGTCCAAGTCTGGGGGCAAGTCACGCATAATGGGGACATGGACGATTCGCGCAGCTCCGGGGGCCTGCGCGAGCGCAAGCGGCGCGCGACCGAGAACGCGATCGAAGAGGCCGCCGTCGGTCTGGCGCTGCGCGACGGGATCCCGGCGGCGACGGTCGAGGCGATCTGCCGGGAGGCCGGGGTCTCCCGAAGCACCTTCTTCAACTACTTCCCGAGCAAAGAGCAGGCGATCTTCGGGCGCGCCGCCGAGTTCGCGCCCGACGCCACGAGCGAGGCGATCCTCGACGCGCACGCCGGCGAACTCGCCGTCGGGGTGTTCTACGTGGGACTCCACGCGCTCGGCAGTCAGCGGGTCAACACCGAGGTGGCGCGCGCGCGAGTGGCCCTCGTCGCGGCCGACCCCTCCCTCGCGCACCATCACGCCGCGGCCGTCGCGAAGCTGGAAGCCGGACTCGTCGCGCTCCTCGCCGACTGGCTGGCCCGGCATCCCGACGCGCAGCGCCTGCCGGGCGACCCGCTCGTCGAGGCGACGCTCACCGTCGCGGCCGCCACCGGAGCGGGGCGGCTGATGATGGCCGAGTTCCTCGCCGGCGCGGGCGATGTTGCGATCGACGAGGAGCGGTTCCGGGCGGCGCTCGCCGCGATGGCGCTCGTCGCCGGCGCCGGCGCGCCCGGCGCGTCGCACGGGTGAACGCGGCGCGGCTGCCAGCATGTGAGGCGTGACCAGTCGACCGCGCACCGACCCTGCCGCCGCCGTCCTCGACCGTCGCCCGCCGCTCTCGCGACGCGCGCGGCGCTGGACCCTCGCCGCGCTGATCGCCGCCTTCGCGATCGTCGCGGTCACCGGCATCACCTCGGCGACGCCCTGGCCCGCGGCGATGCTCATCCGCTCGGTGTTCGAGCAGGGCGGCGCGGCGACGGTGCAGGAGATGCTCGACTACGGCCCCGAGCCCGCCGGCCCGGTTGACGCGCGGCTCGACCAGGCGACGGACGTCGCGGGCGGGCCGGGCACCGGCTTCGACGTGTTCACCCCGGCCGGAGCGAGCGGCGCGCACCCCACGGTCGTCTGGATCCACGGCGGCGCCTGGATCTCGGGCTCGAAGGAGAACGTCGCCCCCTACCTCAGCCTCATCGCGAGTCACGGCTACACGGCGGTCGGCGTCGACTACACCGTCGCCCCCGAGGCCACCTACCCGACCGCGGTGAACCAGCTGAACGACACCCTCGGCTACCTCCTCGAGCACGCCGAGGAGTACGGCGTCGACCCCGACCACCTCGTGCTCGCGGGCGATTCGGCCGGCGCGCAGCTCGCGAGCCAGCTCGCGGTGCTCACCACGAACGAGAAGTACGCGCACCTCCTCGGCATCGAGCCCGCGCTGCAGCCGCAGCAGCTCTCAGCGCTCGTGCTGAACTGCGGCGTCTACGACCTGCCCGCGATGGCCGAGCTGAACGGCATCGGGCAGTGGGGGCTCAAGGTCGCGCTGTGGGCGTACACGGGCACGAAGAACTGGTCGAGCGACTACGCGGGCAGCACGATGTCGACCATCGAGTTCGTCACGGAGGCGCTGCCGCCCACCTTCATCAGCGGCGGCAACGGCGACGCGCTCACCTGGATCGAGTCGATCCCGATGTCGACCGCCCTGCAGGACGCCGGCGTCGAGACGACCGAGCTGTTCTGGTCGGCCGACCACGAGCCGAAGCTCCCGCACGAGTACCAGTTCCACTTCAAGCTGGACGAGGCGCAGGAGGCCTTCGTGCAGACCATCGACTTCCTCGACCGCTACGCCGACCGCTGAGCCGGCCGGGCCTCCCGCTCGCGCACCGGAGTACACTCGACTCCGTGCTTCGATCCGTCTGCATCCAGGAGGTCTCCGGCGCCGCACGCGCCGCGATCAGGTGACCCCGCCCCCGGTTCCTCCGCGCGCGAGCAGGAGGGGCCGCGGTCCGGCGCGCCCGTGCGCCGAGGTCAACGATTCCTCCGGTCGCCCGTCCCCGGGCGCCACGCAGACAAAGGTCACTTCACCATGCACTCCCTGAACGACGCCCAGATCCGCGCCTCCTTCGTCAACGCCAGCGTGCGCGAACGCGCCGCCCTCACCCTGCCGCCCGGCTTCGCCGAGCTCGACTGGGACCGCCTCGACTTCCTCGGTTGGCGCGATCCCAAGCTCCCGCTCGTCGCGTACGCGGTCGTCCCGGGCGAGCAGGGCCCCGTCGGCATCATGCTGCGCCGGGCCGAGGGGCGCCTGCGCTCCCGGCCGCAGTGCGCGTGGTGCGAGGACGTGCACCTGCCGAACGACGTGCTCTTCTACGTCGCGAAGCGCGGCGGCCAGGCCGGCCGGCGCGGCGACACCGTCGGCACGCTCGTCTGCGCCGACTTCCAGTGCTCGAAGAACGTCAGGAAGCGACCGCCGGTCGCCTACCTCGGCTTCGACGTGGAGGCCGCGCGCGATCGCCGCATCCAGGCGCTGCGCGAGAACGTCGCCGGCTTCGTCCGCGCGGTGACGGCGGACTGAGCGCCCGCGGGGTCGGTGGATGCCTCGGTGCGTGGCATCGTGGGAGCGTGACGCTCACCACCATCGAGGCATCCGGATCCCGCTATGCGCTGCGCCGCGCCGAGCGCGACGACGTCGAGGCGATCCTCGAGCTGCTCGCCGGCGACGTGCTGCGCCGGGAGGAGTCGCGCAGCGACGACGCCGCCGCGCTGCGCGCCTTCGACGTCATCGACGCGGATGCCTCGCAGCTGCTCGTCGTCGTCGAGGGCCCCGGCGGCGCGATCGTGGGCACGATGCAGCTGAGCTTCATCCCGGGCCTGTCCCGCGGCGGGGCGACCCGGATGCAGATCGAGGCGGTGCGCGTCGATGAGGCGCTGCGCGGCGGCGGCATCGGCGCGGCGATGATCGAGTGGGCGATCGGTTGCGCCCGCGAGCGCGGCGCCCGGCTCGTGCAGCTCACGAGCGACGCGCGCCGCGACGCCGCCCACCGCTTCTACGAGCGACTGGGGTTCGAGGCGTCCCATCTCGGGTTCAAGCTCGCCCTCTGAGCGCCGACGCGCGAGGAAACCGCTCTTGCATGCCGCGGCATCGCGGACTAACCTCTGCCTAACTAATGATCGTTAGGCAGGCCATGACCAGAGCGCTGATCCTCTCCGAAGCCCGTGCGGTCTTCGGGCGACGAGGCTACGCCGAGGCGAGCCTGCGCGAGATCGCCGGGGCCGTCGGAATCAAGACGCCCTCCCTGTACGCGCACTTCCCCAGCAAGGAGGCGCTGTACGAGGCGGTCTACGCCGAGGTCGTCGTCGAGCACACCGCGTTCTTCGACGAGCTCGTGCAGCGAAGCGGCGCATTGCCGCCCCTGGAGCGGCTGCGCCACTTCCTCGGCGGCATCGAGTCGTACTACCGCGACCGCCCCGACCTCGCCGAGTTCAGCCTGCGCGCCGCGCTCGCCGAATACGGCCCCGACGGGCAGGCACTGCGGCAGATCTTCCTCGACACCGAGTCCGAGCTCGCCGCCGCGGTGCGGCGCGCGTACGACGACGGCGTCGCGGCGGGCAGCTTCGCCCCGGGCGATCCCGAGGGGTTCACCGCCCTCGTCTTCGTCATCATGGACGGCCTGTTCCTGCAGCTCACGCACTACGCGCCCGAGGTGTACCGCGAGCGATTCGAGCACGCCTGGCGGCAGCTCGCCGCCGTGCTGTCCGCCTGACCGTCATCCCCCACTCCCTCCCCCGAACTCCCGAGTCGCCCGACGCTCATGAACGTCGGGCACCTCGGCCACTCGCTTCCGAAAGAACCCCCATGGACTCGACCGACTACGAGCACGGAACCGTGCCCGCCGACCAGCGCAAGAGCTGGATCTCCATCGCCGCCGTCTGGATCGCCATCGGCATCGACCTCTCCGGCGCCTTCCTCGGCATCGCCCTCGCCTCGGGCATGGCGTTCTGGCCCGCCATCCTCGCGACCGTGACCGGCTCCCTGCTGCTCGGCCTGCTCGCGATGGCGTGCGCCTACGTCGGCGCCGCGACCGGGCTGTCCACCGCGATGATCTCGCGCGCCGTGTTCGGCAAGATCGGCGGCGCCGTGCTCGCCCTGGCCCTCGCGATCAGCCTGCTCGGCTGGTTCGCGGTGCAGGCGGGCTTCTTCGGCTCGAACGCGCAGATCGCCTTCACCGAGCTCACCGGATTCGAGCTGCCCGTGCAGCTGTTCACCGCGATCGGCGGCGTGCTCATGGTGCTCACCGCCCTCTGGGGCTACCGCTCGATCTCGCGGCTCAGCACCCTCGCCGTGCCGCTGCTGCTCATCCTGCTCGTGGTCGGCGTCATCGTCGCCTTCGCGATGCACGGCGCGAGCGGCCTCGACGCCCCGGTCGAGGCGACCATCACCTTCGGCGGCGCGGTGTCGCTCGTCATGGGCATCTTCATCCTCGGCGTGGTGTCGGCCCCCGACATGGCGCGCTGGGCGAAGACGCCGAAGCAGGCGATGGCGGCCGGCTTCGTCGGCTTCTTCTTCGGCAACTCGATCATCATCGTCGTCGCGATCCTGCTCGCCCGGGTGATGAACCAGTCCGAGCTCATGACCATCTACTTCGCCCTCGGGCTCGGCGTCATCGCCGTGGTCGTGCTGATCCTCGCGCAGTGGACGACGAACACGACGAACATCTACTCGGCGGCGCTGAGCTTCGCCTCGATCAACGGGCGCCTCAACCGGCGCACGCTGACGATCATCGGCGGGGCGATCGGCATCGTCATCGCCGTCGCGGGCGCCGCGGACTTCTTCGTGCCGTTCATCCTCGCGATCGGCGTCGTCATCGCACCGTACGGCGGCGTCTACCTCGCCGCGTACCTCACCGGCCGCCGCAGCGCGCGGTGGAGCGCGGGTGCGGCGGTGCCGACGGTCGACGGCTGGGCGATCGCGGCGTGGGCGGTCGGCATCCTCGTCGCGCTCGCGACGACGAACCCGGCCGACGGCCTCGGCTTCGGCTGGTTCAGCCTCACCACCATCTCGGCGCTCGATGGGCTCGTCGTCGGCTTCGTGGCCTATCTCGCCCTGCTGCCGCTGCGCCGGCGCGAGCTGACGGAGCACGTCGAGTCCGCTGCGAGCGCTGCCACCGGGGCCGCCGCCGGTACCGGCCTGGACCCCGAGGAGGCCCGCGCATGAGCGAGCGGCTGATCACCGAGTCCGACATCGACGAGATCGCCCTCGGCGCGGCCGTGCTCGGCACGGGCGGCGGCGGCGACCCGCACGTCGGCTCGCTCATCGCGAAGCGACTCATCCGCCTGCACGGCCCCGTGCGCCTCATCGACGTCGATGACCTCGAGGACCACGACTTCGTCGTGCCGATCGGCGGCATCGGCGCGCCCTCGGTGAGCGTCGAGCGCATCCAGGCCGAGTCGGAACTGCTCGCCGCGCTCGAGGCGATCGAGGGTGCGGTGCGCCGCGTGCCGACGGCGATCATGCCGATCGAGGTCGGCGGCGGCAACTCGATGCTGCCGATCGCGGCGGCCGCGCTGGCCGGGCTCCCCGTCGTGGACGGCGACGCGATGGGCCGGGCCTTCCCCGAGGCGCAGATGGTGACATTCCACCTCGCCGGCTACGGCCCGGGCGCGACGGTGCTCGTCGACCACCACGGCAACGAGGTCGTCAGCCGGCCCGTCGACGGCGCGTGGTCCGAGCGGCTCGCCCGCGCCGCGACCGTCGAGATGGGCGGCGCGGCCACGATGATCGACTACGCCTACGGGGGCGAGGTGGTGCGCGAGTGCGCCATCCCTGCGACGCTCACCCAGGCGCAGCGGATCGGCCGCATCCTGCTGGGACGGGATGCCTCGGGCGCCGAACTGCGCGACGACGAGAAGATCGACGCGCTCTGCGCCGAGCTCGACGCCGTGCGGCTGTTCGACGGCAAGGTCGCCGACCTGCAGCGGGAGGTCGTCGGCGGCTTCACCCGCGGCGCGGCCGAGCTCGACGGCGTCGGCGACGACCGGGGGAGCGGCTTCCGCCTCGACTTCCAGAACGAGATGCTGCTCGCCCGCCGCGACGGCGAGCTCGCCGCCGTCACGCCCGACCTGATCGCCGTGCTCGACCTCGCGACCGGCCTGCCGATCACGACCGAGGCGCTCCGCTACGGCGCGCGGGTCACGGTGATCGCCATGCCCTGCCACGAGAAGTGGCGCACCGAGGCCGGCCTCGCGACCGCGGGTCCCGGCCACTTCGGCTACGACGTCGACTGGGTCCCCGTCGAACAGCTCGCCCGGCAGCGGCGCGAGCGGAAGGAGGCGGCGTGATGACCGCAGCGCAGGGCTACCGCATCGGCATCGACGTCGGCGGCACGAACACCGACGCGGTCGTGCTCGACGGCCGGCTCGACGTCGTCGCCTCCGTGAAGCGGCCGACCACCGCCGACACCGGCGACGGCGTCGCCGCCGCGATCGACGCCGTGCTGGAGGCCGCGGGCATCGACCCGGCGCTCGTCACCCACGCCATGCTCGGCACGACGCACTGCACGAACGCCATCGTCGAGCGCCGCGGCCTCGGCCGGGTCGGCATCCTCCGGCTCGGCGCGCCGGCGACCACCGCCGTGCCGCCGCTCGAGGGCTGGCCCGACGACCTGCGCCGGGCGATCGGCGAGCACGCCCACCTCGTCGCGGGCGGCTACGAGGTCGACGGGCGACTGCTCTCCCCGCTCGACGAGGACGCGGTGCGCGCCGCCTGCCGCAGCATGCGCGGGGAGGTCGACGCGGTCGCCGTCGTCGGCGTCTTCTCGCCCGTCGACGAGCGGCAGGAGGAGCGAGTCGCCGCGATCGTGGCCGAAGAGCTCGGCGTGCCGGTCTCGCGCTCGGCCCGCATCGGCTCGCTCGGACTGCTCGAGCGCGAGAACGCGACCGTGCTGAACGCGGCGCTGATGCGCACGCTCACGCAGATGGCGGAGGGCTTCGTCGGCGCGCTGCGCGCCCGCGGCATCGAGGCGACGCCGTACTTCGGGCAGAACGACGGCACGCTCATGCAGCTCGAGTACGCGCTCGAGTTCCCGGTGCTCACGATCGGCTGCGGGCCGACGAACTCGATCCGCGGCGCGGCGCACCTCTCCGGGGCGAGCGACGCCCTCGTCGTCGACATCGGCGGCACCACGACCGACATCGGCGTGCTCGTCGGCGGCTTCCCTCGGCAGTCGGCGCACGCGGTCGAGATCGGCGGCATCCGCACGAACTTCCGCATGCCCGACGTGCTGTCCGTCGGCCTCGGCGGCGGCACCATCGTGCGGCCGCAGGGCGACGGCGTCACCGTCGGACCCGACAGCGTCGGCTACCGCCTGCCGCAGGAGGGCCTCGCCTTCGGCGGCGGCACGCTCACCGCGACCGATGTGGCGCTCGCGGTCGGCGGCGCGACGATCGACGGCCTCATCCCTCCCGAGCTGGATGCCGCGACCGGGGCGGCCGCCTGGGTCGGCATCCGCGAGCTGCTGGAGGACTCGATCGACCGGATGAAGCCGAACGCGGCCCCCGTGCCGGTCATCCTGGTGGGCGGGGGCAGCATCATCGCGCCCGACGAGCTCGACGGGGTCGCGGAGCTGATCCGCCCCGAGCACTTCGGCGCGGCCAATGCGGTCGGCGCCGCGCTCGGCGAGATCGCCGGGCAGGTCGAGAAGATCTACCGGCTCGAGGGCACCGACCGTCGCGCCTCGCGGGAGGATGCCTCGCGCGAGGCCGCCGAGCGCGCCCGCCTGGCCGGCGCCGACCCGGCGACGATCGAGCTCGTCGCGGTGGAGGAGCTGCCGGTGGCGTACCTCGACGGGCAGGCCGTGCTCATCCGGGCGCGTGCGGTCGGGCGGCTCGCCGCCTGAGCGGCGCCGCGCCTCAGGCCGCGGGCACCGCGGCGATCGCGTCGATCTCGACGAGCGCGCCCGGCCGGGCCGGGGCGACGGTGAGCACGGTGACCGCGGTGCGGTGGTCGCCCCACACCTCGCGCGTCGCTCCGTAGGCGTCGGTCGGGTCGATGCCGGGCGCGAGGTGGATGGTGAGCTTCACCACGTGCTCGGCGTCGGTGCCGGCCTCGGCGAGCACGGCGAGTACATTGCGCAGCGCCTGCTCGGTCTGGGCGCGCAGGCCCTCCAGCAAGGCCCCCTCGGCGTCGGTGCCGTTCTGGCCGCCGACGTAGAGCACGGGGCCGGCCGGGGCCAGCATGCCCTGCGCGAACGCCGGGCTGCGGAAGAGCTGGGGCGGATCGATCTGCGTGGGCTTCGTCATGGCTCGATTCTGCCGCGCCCCGCCGACATCGGCGGGGACCCGGCGGCCGAGGCATCCGGCCGTCGATGACGCGTCCCGGCTCTGGCCATGCCGATCCGATCGGCCTAGCCTCGGAGCATGAGCGAACAGGTCGACGAGCGGAACCCGACCAGGCATCTGAGCGACGAGGAGTGCTGGCAGCGGCTGCGCGAGGCGCCGTACGGCCGCGTCGCGCTCGCGGTCGCGGGGGAGGTCGACATCTTCCCCGTGAACCACAAGGTCGACGGCAGCTCGATCGTGTTCCGCACCGCACCGGGCACGAAGCTCCTCGAGCTCACGATCCGCGACCATGTGGCGTTCCAGGTCGACGGCTTCACCGAGCGCGAGGCGTTCAGCGTGGTCGCGAAGGGAGCGGCGCGCGAGTTCGATCGGCAGGGAGAGGTCGCCGCGGCCGAGCGGCTCGGCATCGAGCCCTGGGCGCCCGAGCAGAAGGACCGCTGGGTGCGCATCGACGTCACCGAGCTGCACGGCCGCTGGTTCGAGCGCCGCGCGCAGTAGCGCCTTCCCGCGCCGAGGTCAGACCGGCCCGAGCTCCGGCCCGTGCGTGTCCATCAGGTGGCCGCGCAGCGCCGCGGCGAATCCGGCAGGGTCGTCGGCGCGCAGCCGCTCGATCAGCGAGCGGTGCTCGGCGACCGTCTCCTCGACCCGCTCGAACAGGGTCTCCCGGTGGGCGCTGAGCAGCAGCCGCTGCCGATCGGTCAGCCGATCGGCGATCTCGGCGAGCACGGCGTTCCCGGCCGCCTCCACGAAGGAGCGGTGGAAAGCGATCGTGAGCGTCACGAAGCCGTCGAGGTCGCGCGCGAGGAGCGCCCGGCGCTGCGCGTCGAGCTGCGGTTCGAGGCGGTCGGCGAGCGCCCGGCGCACCTCGGTGGAGGCGCGCTGCACGCCCATGGCCTCGAGGATCAACCGGGCGTCGGCGAGTTCGGCGATCTCGCGGTCGCTGAGCGCGCGGACGAGGGCGCCGCGCTTCGGGTAGATCGTGATCCAGCCCTCGTCCTGCAGCCTCGTGAGTGCGGAGCGCACCGGGGTGCGGCTCATGCCGAGGCCCTGCGCGAGCTCGTTCTCGCTGAGCATCTCGCCGGGGCGGTGCGTGCCGTCGAGGATCGCCGCGCGGATGGCGGTGTGCGCGCGGAGCGCGGCGCTGTCGGGCGTGGGCACCCGCCCATCATCGCGCGCGTGCCGGGTCGCCGCATCCGCCCGCGCCGCGAGCGTCACGCGTCGATCCGCTCGTCGCCGCCGTCGGCGGAGCGCGGCGCCTCGGCTCGGCGCCGGTTCCGCCGGTGCAGCAGCCAGGCGCCGAGCAGTACCGCGATCGCGACGCCCGCGACCGCGAGGTCGGGGACGGCGGAGGTGAGGCGGAGCGCGGATGCCTCGAGCTCGAACTGCGCGGTCGCGCCGAGCACCCCGCCGAGGGCGGCGGTGCCGTCGGTGACGAGCAGCAGCACGCCGATGCCGATCCCGAGGAGGCCGGCGACGATCTGCGTCCACGTGTTCGTCCACCGGCCGATGCGCACGGTACGGGGGCGCACGAGCCGGCGCACCCACGCGGAGCGCGACCAGGCGAAGGCGAGCACGAACAGCGGCACCGTCATGCCGAAGGCGAACACCGCGAGCGCGACGCCGCCCTGCAGCGGGCTGCCGCCGAGCGCCGCGAGCGCGAGCACCGAGCCGAGCACGGGCCCCGCGCACACCCCGGCGAGCCCGTAGACGGTGCCGAGCAGATACACCGAGGCGATCGAGCCGAGCTCGCCCGGCTGCTCGCGGGTGAAGGCGGGCAGCGGGATGCCGAGCAGCTGCACGAGGCCGAGCACGATCACGACGACCGCGGCGATCGTCACGAGCAGCACCCGGTTGGCGCTCACGAACGCGCCGACGGTGCCGGCGAGCACCCCGATCGGCACGAGCGTCGTGATCAGCCCGAGGTAGAAGACCCCGGTGCGGGCCATCAGACGTCCCGGCGTGGTGAAGGCGTAGGCGAAGAACGCCGGCAGCAGCATCACCGAGCACGGGCTCAGCAGCGTCAGGATGCCGCCGACGAGCGCGCCCGCGAGGCCGAGTTCCACGGGCTCAGCCCGCCCGGCCGGCCCCGGGGGCGTCGACGCCGGCCTCGGCGAGCCGGGCGTCCAGGAACTCGCGGAACGCGTCGACGGGCTGCGCGCCGGCCATCGCCTGCGTGCCGACGACGAAGAAGGGCACGCTCGAGACACCGAGCGCCTGCGCGTCGGCGGTGCTCTTCGTCACCGCGTCGCGCAGCTCGGGCCGGTCGAGGTCGGCCTCGAAGCGGGCGAGGTCCGGGACGCCGGCCGTCTTCGCGAAGCCGAGGAGCTTCTCGCGGGGCATGTCGGGGTGCCCGGACTCGGGCGCCGCGGCGTAGAGGGCGGCGAGGTACTCGGGGAAGCGGCCCTGCTCGCCGGCGGCGCGGGCGGCGACGGCCGCGTCGACGGACTCGTCGCCGAAGAAGGCGACGTCGCGGAACTCGTAGCGCACGAGCCCGGCGTCGACGTACTCGTCGAGGATGACGGGCATCGTGTCGTTCGTGAACACCGCGCAGAACGGGCAGCGGAAGTCGGCCCACTCGACGAGCACGATCGGCGCGTCGACGCTGCCGATCGCGAAGGGGTCGTCGGGGTCGCGCTTGGCGATGGCCGGGTTCTCGGGGTTCTCGTTCGCGGCGGGCGCCCCGGTGGCGGGCGCCTCGGTGCCCGCCGGGCCGCCGTTCGCCGTGGCGCCGCCCGTCGCACCGGGGAGCGCCTGCGCGAGCACGACGACCGCGAGGAACGCGGCGAGGGCGCCGAGCACGACGTTCAGGAGGCGGGAGCGGCGCAGCCGCCGTTCGAGCCCCGCCGCGTGGGCGGTGGCGTGGCCGGGGCCGGCGGGTGCGGCGGCCTTGGCAGCGGGCTGGGCGGGCTTCTCGGGCGGCGTCTTGGACATCGCGCCCAGGATACAACTTGTATCCAAGTGCAGGATGGGCGGCCGCTGGGAGTGACGGCGACGGCCCGTCGCGCCCTCAGGCCTCGAGCTCGACCGGCGCGACCGTGCCCCAGCCGTCGATGCCCGCGATGTACCCGGGGATCGGGCTGCGCCCGCGCGCCGCGCGCGCCCAGAGCTCCTCGAGCCATCCGCTCGCCGCGTCGACGATGACGTCGCGCACCTCGAAGCCCGCCCGGCCGGGGGCGAACATCGGCACGGGCGGCGTCGGGCCCTGCGCGCCGTGCCGCACCTCGAAGAGGGTGCGGTCGACCTCGATCGCGCGGTTCAGCACGTAGGCGTCCGGGCCCTCGAGCGTCGCGACGATCGAGAAGCCGCCCTCGCCGTCCTGATCGGGGAAGACGAGCAGCTGCAGCTCCTCGGCGGCGTCGGGCGCGGCCGCGACGATGCGTTCGAGCTTCGCGGCGGCGGCGTCGGCGACCCGGTCGAGTTGGGTGCGGAGGGCGGCGGCGTACGCGGAGGCATCCATCGGCCCAGGCTATCCGCCGCGTCCGCGGTTCCACGGATGCTCGTTCGACCGGCTACGTGGTGTCCTCATCCTCGAGGATGATGCGCGGCGGCGTCCGTCACCGCGAATCTCGATGTCGCGCGCGCCAGGGGGCGCGCGCGAACGGAGGCGATCATGAACCACGACTCGGCACCCGGACCGCAGCCCGCTGCGGCGGGCGCGCAGACCACGGCCGGAGACTCGAGCAGTACGGGCGGCCGTCGGCGGCTCCTGCGCTGGCTCGTCCCGGCGGCGGTGCTCGCGCTGCTCGTCGGCGTCGGCGTGCCGGTGGGGGCGTGGGCGGCGGATCGCGCGGCCGCGGCCGAGGCCGCCTCGGCGGACGCCGCGCGGCTCGACGCCGCCGTCGCCGGCGCGACGGAGGCCTCCGCGCGCTTCGAGGCGACCGCCGGCCTCGCGATCGAGTTCTCCGAGACGACGGCCGTTGGCGTCCGCGACCTCGTCGCCGGACGCGCGGGGGAGTTCTCGGCGGACGCGGCGGGCGCGCTGACGGGCTCCGTCGACGCGCTCACCGCGAGCCTGGCGGCGCCGGTGGCCCAGGATGCCGCGACGGCGTCCTCGCTCGACTGGGCGCCCGACGCCGGTGACGACGAGGTGCGCACGCACTACGAGCAGCTCGGCGGCGAGGAGCGGGAGGCCGCGCGGCGCGAACTCTCCGGCGAGGTGCAGCGACTCGACGGGCTCGCGGAGGAGCTCGATGCGGCCGAGGCCGAGGTCCGCGCTGCGGTCGACGCCGTGGACGCCGCGATCGTCGCCGCGGCCGGCGCGGGGGCGGCGGCCGGAGCCGCCACGATCGCGGCCTCCGGGTACGCGAGCGCCGAGGCGAAGGCCGCGCTGGAGCAGTCGGTCGCCGCGCTGCAGGCGGTCGCCGGAACCTCGCTGCCGGTCGACTGGACGGGACGCGGCGAGACCCCGCCGTTCGCGGAAGTCGGCGCCGCGGCGCAGGGGTACGTCGACGCCGCCGCAGCGGTGCGCGACTCGCACACCGCGAACACGCCGGCCCCTGAGCCCGAGCCGGAGGAGTCCTGGGACGGCGGCGGCGACGGCGGCGACGACGGCTCGGGGAGCGAGTACCGCTGGTGCTACCTGCCCGACCCCTTCGGCTTCACCTACCAGGTGCCCTGCTGAGCGGTGAGTCCGCCGAGCCGCGCCGGGCGACCGACACGGTCGCCCGGCGCGGAGCGCTCAGGCCTGCTCGAGCTCCGCGATCACGATCTTCTTCTGCGCCATCATCACCTGCACCTGGGCCGGCCGCTGCATGAGCTCGGACATGTTCGCCGGGATGATCTGCCAGCTCACGCCGAAGCGGTCCTTGCACCAGCCGCACTGCTCCGACTCGGGCACGTGCGAGAGCGCCGCCCAGTAGCGGTCGATCTCGGCCTGGTCGGCGCAGGAGACGACGAAGGAGACGGACTCGTTGAAGGTGAACAGCGGGCCGCCGTCGAGGCAGACGAAGTCGACGCCGTTCAGCGTGAAGCTGCCATTGATGACCTTGCCCGCCATGCCCGCGAAGTGCTCGTCGAGGGACTCGTCGGGGTACGCCTCGATCGAGTTGATCCGCGAGTCCGGGAACACCCCCACGTAGTACTCCATCGCCTCGCGCGCCTGGTCGTTGAACCAGAGGCAGGGCTGGATCGCTGCGAGTGCGGCCATGACGGTCTCCCTTGATCGAATGGGCGTGGTCGAATCGCGCACAGGCTACGCCGTCCTGGCGCCGGCCGGTAGCGCTCAGCCTCCCGACTGCATCGGCGAGACGTCGATGTCGACGTTGCCGAAGGTGAAGGGGATCCAGAACCGCTCGCCGCCGTCCCAGGCGTCGAGCGGGATCGACATGAACGACACGAGCGTGAGCGCCAGCCAGGCGGCGGTGACGGCGACGATGAGGATGACGGCGCGGTCGAGGGTGCGGAGGGCGGATGCCTCGTCGGCCGAGCGCCGGAGCACGAGCGTGATGGCGGTGAGCGCGATCGCGGCGATGGCGACGTAGACGACGGGGCTCGGCCGCAGCACGAGGTCGACGCAGAGCGGTACGGCGGTCGTCGCCCGGCCGTCGGCGTCGAGGTAGCCGCCGTCGCCCGTGGCGCCGCCGCGGCAGAGCCCCTTCGAGGCGGCGCTCAGGCCGGTGTAGACGAGTGCGGTGCCGAGTCCCCAGAGCAGCAGGCGACGGATGCGCCGGATGATCGTCGCGCCGGGCAGGGTGGACAGTCGTGCGTCGGGGGAGTGGTGCAGCGTGTCTCGCATGGCGGCCTCCCGGCTCGTCGGTGAGGACATGCTGGCACGGCCCGGGGCTCGGGGGCTAGGGGCGGCTCAGCGGAAGCGCCCGCTTACGCCTCCGCGCAGCCGCACGAGGCGCGCACGATGAGCTCGTGGCCGGCGAGCTCGCGCACGCGGGTGAAGTCCGCGCCGTCGGCGGGCTCGGCGGCGGCCTCGGCGACGAGCTCGATCGCGCGCGCGGCGATGGCCCGGATCGGCTGGCGCACGGTCGTGAGCGGCGGCACCGCGTACTCGGAGTGCTCCGTGCCGTCGAAGCCGATGACCGCGAGGTCCTGCGGCACGCGCAGGCCGAGCAGGTAGGCGGCGTGCAGCACGCCGTACGCCTGCTCGTCGGTGGCGCAGGTGATGGCGCGCGGGCGGTCGGGCTCGGCGAGCCAGCGCAGCGAGACGGCCGAGGCATCCGCGCGGGAGGTGCCGCTGTTGCGCTCGTCGTGGCGCAGCTCGCGGCCGGCCTCGGCCATGGCGGCGAGGAAGCCGCGACGATGCTGGCCGGCGCCGACGGAGTGCGCGGGGCCGTTCAGGAGGCCGATCGAGTCGAAGTCGTGGGCGACGAGGTGGGCGGCGGCGGCGCGCGCGGCGAGCTCGTAGTCGATCGTGAGCGAGGCCGCGGGCGCCTCGTCGGCGATGGGGTGCAGCGCGATCACCGGGATGGAGGCCTGCTCGAAGGCGGCGAAGTCGGGCTCGTCGAGCAGGGAGACCATGACGACCGAGTCGACCCGGCGTTCGACGAAGGCGGCGATGTGCCGGCGCTCCCGCTCGGGGTCGAGGCTCGAGTCGCCGATGAGCAGCAGCTCGCCCCGCTCCATGGCGGCGTCCTCGAGGGCGCGGGCGAGCTCGCCGAAGTAGGGGTTCGCGATGTCGGGCACGATGAGCCCGATCGTCGAGGTGCGGCCGAAGCTGAGCGCGCGGGCAAGCGCGTTGGGCCGGTAGTTGAGCTCGGCGGCCGCGGCGAGCACGCGTTCGCGGGTCGCGGGGGAGACGTTGCGCGGGCCGTTGTTGAAGACGTAGCTCACGACGGCCGTCGAGGTGCCGGCGAGCTGGGCGACATCGCGTCCGGTGGCCATCGCGGCTCCCTCCTGCTAAGCGGTTAGACCTGCATGGATGCTAGCAGTGCGCCGGGCCGCAGGGGCGCAGCCGGATGCCGCGGCGCCGGCGTCTTGCGTCGCTGGAGGCGGTAGCCTAGAGTGCCATCTAACCGCTTCGTCTATCCGCTTAGATCCTGCGCACAGCAGGCGGGATCCCGGCCCACTTGCCGGCGCGGCGGACGAGCGCGACGATTCCCCCGACGGAAGGTGCACCCAATGAAGCGTTCACGAGCGTTGCTGCTCGCCGGAGTCGCGGCGAGCGCCGTGCTCCTCGCCGGCTGCTCGGCCCCCGCCGACTCCGGCTCGGCCGGCGACGGATCCGGCACGGTCCGGTTCCTCGGCCCGGAGGACCCGGCGACCTTCGCCCCGGTCATCGCGGCGTTCGAGGCCGAGCACCCGGACATCACGATCGACTACACCCAGGTGCCGTTCGACCAGTACTCGAGCACGCTGCAGCAGCGGCTCGGCGCGAAGGACGACACGATCGACGTCTACGCCGTCGACCAGCCGAACCTCTCCCAGCTCGCCGCGCAGGGCTTCCTCGAAGACCTCAGCGACCTCGCCGACGAGGCCAAGGCCGCCACGAGCTCCGCGCAGTTCGAGATCAACCAGTACGACGGCAAGATGTGGGCCCTCTCGGTCTGGAACTCGACGCAGATGCTGTTCTTCAACCGCGACGCCCTCGCCGCGGCCGGCGTCGAGGCGCCCACCGCCGACCCCGCCGCCCGCTGGACGTGGGAGCAGACCGCCGACGCCGGCCGCGCGGCCCAGGCCGCCGGCACCCAGTACGGCCTGCTGCTCGAGCAGGTCGAGGCGTACTACCAGCTGCAGCCCCTCGCCGAGTCCCTCGGCGGCGGCTCGGGCATCACCGGTGACGACATGCTCACCGTCGACGTCACGAACGACGGATGGCAGCAGGCCATGGCCTGGTACGGCGACACCTTCGAGAGCGGCCTCTCGCCGCGCGGCGTCGGCGGCTTCCAGACCGCGCCCGTCTTCATCGACGGCAACGTCGCCTTCTTCGTCGGCGGCCCGTGGGACGTGGGCCGCTTCGCCTCCGACGCGAAGTTCGACTGGGGCGTCGCCCCGATGCCGTACTTCGAGGGCGGCGAGGTCGCGACTCCGACCGGCTCCTGGTCGTGGGGCGTGAACACCGCGTCGAAGAACAAGGACGCCGCGCGCGAGTTCATCGAGTTCGCCGCGCTCGACCCGGCCGGTGCCCTCGCCACGACCGAGGCGACGACGATCATCCCGTCGAACACCGAGGCCGCCGCGAAGTACCTGCCCGGGCTCGAAGAGCTCGGCGGCGCGCACGCCGCTGGCGTCGCCGACCTCATCACCTACGAGATCGAGGAGACCGCCGTGCCGCGGCCCGTCTCCGTCGGCTACGTGCAGTTCGAGTCGGCGATGAACACCGCCTTCGCGGACATCCGCAACGGCTCCGACCCGGCCGCCCGCCTCGAGCAGGCGACCACCCAGATCCAGGACGCCTGGAAGAAGTTGCGATGACCACTCCCACCACCCGGGCGGGCGCGGATCCTCGCGCCCGCCGGGCGGTGCGGCCGGCGCCGCCGGCCCGCCCCACTCGGCGCGGGCGGCGGCATCCCGCCCTCATCGCCCTCGCCTTCCTCGCGCCGGCGCTCATCGCGCTGCTCGTGCTCCGGCTCGCGCCGGCCGCCGTGGCGCTCTGGGACAGCCTGTTCCGTGCGAGCCTGCTCGGCGGCACCCAGTTCGTCGCCCTCGGCAACTATTTCGAGCTCTTCGGCAACCCCGACTTCCAGAACGCGCTGCTCGTCACGCTCGTGTTCACCATCCTGATCAACCCGCTGCAGGTCGCGACCGCGTTCCTGCTCGCGGTGCTCTACACGCGCAAGGCGGCCGGCTCGAAGATTTGGCGCTCGCTCGTCATCCTGCCGATCGCCGTGCCGCCCGCCGTCTCCGCGGTGATCTGGAGCGTCATCTACCGGCCCGACGGCCTCGCCAATGCGTTCCTCGACCTGCTCGGCCTGCCCGCGCAGCCGTTCCTCACCTCGCCGCAGCAGGCGCTCGCCTCGATCATGGTGCTGCTGTCGTGGATCGGCGTGGGGTACTGGATGATGTTCCTCATCGCGGGCATCAACGACATCCCGCGCTCTTACTACGAGGCCGCCTCGCTCGACGGCGCCTCCGCGTGGCGGCAGCTGTGGACCATCACCTTCCCGCTCGTGCGCCGGCCGCTCGCCTTCGTGCTCGTCGCCGACACGGTGTCGAACCTGCTCGTCTTCGCGCCGGTGCAGATCCTCACGAAGGGCGGGCCGGAGGGCTCCACCAACCTCCTCATGTACGACATCTTCACCAGGGCGTACACGCTCGGCGACCTGAACACCGCGCAGGCCGAGGTCGTCATCCTCGTGCTCATCACGCTCGTGATCGTCGCCCTGCAGTTCCGCCTGCTCCGGTCGGAGGACTGACATGACCGCATCCCTCGCCCCGTCCCAGGCGCCGGCCGGCCGCCGCCGATCGGCCCGTCGTCGCCTCGGCCCCGTCGGCACCTCCGTGCTCGGCGCCGTCATCGGGCTCGCGTTCCTCATCCCGCTGTGGTGGACGGTCGTGAACTCGCTGCGCCCCGGTGACGAGACCTTCCGCTACCTGAACCCGCTCGAGTGGCGCACCTTCTTCACGCTCACCCCGACGCTCGACAACTACTTCGCGCTGCTCGACACCGACCTCGGCCGGGCCATCCTGAACTCGTTGTTCATCAGCCTCGTGACCGTCGTCGTCGGGCTCGTGATCTGCGCGACCGCGGCGTACGGGCTGTCGGCGTTCAAGTTCCGCGGGCAGGGGCTCGTGTTCTCGCTGATCATCCTGTCGTTCCTCATCCCGTTCGACGCGATCGCGATCCCGCTCGCCGACATGTTCCGCGACTGGAACCTGCAGAACACGTTCTTCGGGCTGATCCTGCCGGGCCTCGGCAACGGCATGGCGATCTTCCTGCTGCGCACCTTCTTCCTCGCGATCCCCGAGGAGCTCGTCGAGGCGGCCCGCCTCGACGGCCTCGGACCGTGGGGCGTGTTCCGCCGGATCTACCTGCCGCTGTCGGTGCCGGCGCTCATCGGCGCCGGGCTCATGCTGTTCCTGTTCCAGTGGCAGGCGTACGTGTGGCCGCTGCTCATGGGCACCGACCGCGACCACGTCGTCGGGCCCGTCGCCCTGTCGAACCTGCAGGGGCAGTTCGCCGTCGACTACGGGGTGCTGTTCGCGGCCTCCGTGATCCTCATCCTCATCCCGCTGGCGATCATCATCGGCTTCCAGCGCTACTTCATCCAGTCCGTCTCCACGACCGGGCTCAAGTAGCCGACCCGATCTCCGCACCACTCGCACCACTCGCACCACCCCGAAAGGAGCACCGCCGATGCGCGCTGCCCACCGAGTCATCCTCGACACCGACCTCGGCTCCGACGTCGACGACGCCATGGCGCTCAGCCAGCTGCTCGGCCTTCCCGCCGTCGAGCTCGTCGGCGTCACCACCGTCTACGGCGACACGCTGCTGCGCGCCCGGATGAGCCGCCGCATCGTCGAGCTCGCCGGCCGCGACGTGCCCGTCTACGCGGGCCGCGCCGAGACCCGTTCGGGCCGGGGAATCTGGTGGGCCGGGCACGAGGGCGCGCTGCTCGACGAGCTCGAGCGCGAGCACGTCGAGGCCGGCGACGCCGTCGACTTCCTCGTCGAGCAGGTCGTCGGCAACCCGGGCGAGATCGACGTCGTCGCCATCGGGCCGCTCACGAACATCGCCGCGGCGATCGAGGCGGACGAGCGCTTCGCCGGCGCCGTGCGCCACCTCTGGATCATGGGCGGCTCCTTCACCGACGACGAGCCCGAGCACAACCTGCGCAGCGACTCGGCGGCCGCCGAGCTCGTCTTCGGCGCGGGCATCCCGACCACCGTCACGGGACTCGAGGTGACCCGCCGCGTCGAGATCCGCCGCGACCAGCTCGACCGCATCGGGGCGGCGGGTCCGCTCGGCGCGCTCGTCCTCGCCGAGGTCGAGCAGTGGTGGCGCTACTGGAACGTCGAGTGGAACGTGCCGCACGACCCGGTGACCGTGCTCACCCTGACCGAGCCGGGACTGTTCGAGGTCTCCGAGCCGGGCACCGTCACGATCGAGCGCGAGGGCGAGGGCGAGGGACGCAGCGTCTTTACGCCGGGCGGCGGCACGACCCGGGTGGTGCGCGAGCTGGATGCCGAGGCCGTCGCCGAGCACATCGTCACCGCGATCGTGGCCGCCGGGAGCAGCGCGGCCTGAGCGCGCTGCCCGTGCCCGATCCCGGGCACCCCGCCGCCCCCGGCGGGAGGAGATCGTCACCCAGGGAGGTCGTTTCGCGGCCCAGAGGCCTCCCTGGGTGACAATCTCCTCCCGCCAGGGGCCGGTGCCGGATCAGTTGATCCAGTAGTAGGAGAACGCCCACTTCTGGTCGTACGAGCGCTTGTGGCACGCCGTGACGATGCGCGCCCCGAGCCCGCGGTACTGGTTCGAGATGCGCTGGCAATCGGTCTGGCTGTATCCCGTGATGTAGTACCAGGTCTGCGGTGCGGCGTTCGCGACGGCCGAGCCGCCGAACACCATCGCGAGGCTGACTCCGAGAGCCGCCAGGGTCTTCACTGCACGCATCTGCGTTCCTTCCCCCGAACGGTGCACCGGGGCGGTCGCCCGCGGTGGCGTGCGCCCAGGCTAGCGACGAGCCGGGCGCCGAGGGAATGGGCAGGGCTGCCCATCGGTCAGCTGCTCCACTTGCCCCTGCTCAGCCGAGCTCTGCCGCGACCCGCAGCCAGGGGAGCGAGGCATCCGGCCGTGCCGCGGCCCCGCGCGCCTCGCCGTCGCAGCGCACCACGACCGCCCAGTCGGCGAGCGTGGTGCCGGCGGCCTCGAGCCGGGTGCGCAGCCGACGCACTGCGCGCCGCGACGGATCGCCCTGCACCGAGACGTGCGCCATGTGCGTCTCGACGAGGGCCGCGAGCGGCTCGGTGAGCGACTCCGGCCAGGTCAGGCGGGCCCCCAGTTCGCGCACCAGCTCGCCGCCGTGCTCGGCGTGACCGAGCGAGGTGATCCGCCCTTCACGTTCACGGGTCGTCGCGGGTTTTCCGACGTCGTGCAGCAGCGTTCCGAGCACGAGCAGGCGACGCCGTTCGGGGCCGACGCCCTGCTCGTCGGCGAGCCGGGCCGCGAGGTCGGCCGCGCCGAGGGAGTGCACGAGCACGTCCCCCTCCGGGTGCCACTGCGGATCCTGCGGGGTGGCGGCGAGCGCCGCGAGTTCGGGGACGGCGTCGATGAGCCCGGCGTCGCGCAGCGTGGCGGACGGGACGGATGCCTCGGCCGCGACCCTGAGCAGTGCAGCGCCGAGCGCAGCATCGGGCGCCGAGCTCATACTGACCGCCGTGCGTCTTCCAGCACCGCCCGCGCGTGTCGCCGCACCACTTCGAAGGGCGAGCCGAGCGCGGCGCGGGCGGTCGCCGCCTCGGCAGGCTCGATGGTGCAGTACCCGCTGCCGGGGCGGAGTTCGTCGAGCATCGGCTCGGCCAGCTCCGGGTGCTCGGCGAGGGCGGCTTCGAGCGGGGCGTAGTCGAGCGGCAGGTGTCGAACCGCGCGGTCGCGGAACGAGGTGTACGGGGCGGCGAGCCCGCGCAGCAGCACGGGGCGAGGCATCCGCTCGACCTCGGCGAGCACGAGGTCGAGGCGACCGAGTCGCGCGAGCGCTGCGGCGGCCCAGGCGCGGTCGGGCTCCGGCAGCTTCTTCGCGCGCAGCACCGTCGCGAGGGCGTCGACCGCGTCGTCACGGGGGATGCCGAGGTCGGCGAGCAGCTTCGCCCACTGCCAACGGCGTTGCGAGCGAGGCATCCGTTCGAGGGCGACGTCGATGGATGCCTCGCCGAGCTCACGCAGCATGCGCTCCGCCTGCTCGGAGGAGACGACGCCCGGCGTGTACGCGTCGAGCAGTTCGCCGAGGGCGGCGGCCCGCTCGGGCGCGGGAAGCGCCTGGAGGCGGGCCAGCTCCTGCGCCTCCTCGCCGAGCTCGGGGAAGTGCCGCTCGAGCTCGGCCTTCGTGAGGCTCAGGGGGACGAGTTCCCAGGCCTCGTCCATGGCGAGGGCGAGGAACCCCGGGGCGACGGCGCCCTCGGCGCGCAGCCGCTTCTTGGCCGTCTTCGCGGCGGTGGCGAAGCTGCGGAGGAACCGCGCGTAGATCGCCTCCCAGTGGGCGTCGTCGCCGGCCCGGGCGGCCGCCTCGGCGCGGGCGGTCCAGTCGTCGTCGGCCTCGCTCGGATCGAGCTGGAACGCCCAGTCGGCAGGACTCCACCGCAGCTCCTCGGTGCTGAAGCTCGAATCCTCGGTGGCCGCAGCGAGCGACTCCTCGCTGCCGACGGCGAGCCCCGGCCACGCGATCACCCCGCCGGTCTCGCCGGAGAAGACATGGGAGGCGACGCCGAACACGCGCTCGCCTGGGTGGTGCGCGAGGTAGGCGTGGACCGCCTCGGCGTAGCGCTCCGCGATGTGCGCCTCGAGGGCGCGCCAGTCGGCGGGGGTCAGCGCGGCGGGGCTCATATGCCGATCCTCGCATGCACCCCCCGACGAGTGAAAGGCGCTCGGGGTTGGGGGTGCCCGGTCCCGGTTCGGCGACGATCGCGCATCGCTTCGACAACGGATGCCTCGGCCCCGCGTCGCGCGGGATCATTCCCTGGCAGGCTCGGGGCATGCGCAGCAGACCGACCACCACCGCGGCCGGCGCCATGTTCGCCGGAGGCCTCGCGCTCGCGCTGAGCGGCTGCGCCGGCCCCGGTGCCGTCGCCTGCTCGGCCGTCGGCTACCTCTACGACGGCCCGGCAGTCGTCGCCTTCGACCCGGAGCTGCCCGACGACGCCCTCGTCTCCGCCTGCTTCGGCGCCGGGTGCGCACCCGCGCCCGTCGAGCGCGGCGCCGAGCCCACGGTCGGCGAGACCGTGCCCGGCGGGGTCTGGCGGGTGCCGCAGGCGGCGCCGTACCTCGGCGAGGGCGTGTACGGCGACGGGAGTGAGCGCAACGTGCGCGTGGTCGTCGAGGCCGTCGACGGGGCCGGCCTGGTCGACGGCGAGTACGAGATCCCGGTCGCGGTCGAGCGCACCGGCATGTTCGGCGAGTGCCCGGGTCCGTTCCGCTTCGATACGCTCGTCGTCGAGGCAACCGAGCGATCCACGGAGTGAGCCGTCGGCGGCCGGGGAATCGACATGTCCGGGCGGCGCATCGCGTTCGGGACACCGGCTGTGCCAGGCTGTGGGTGTTCCGCTGTGATGGGCACTGATGCGCAAGGAAACGTGAAGATGGAACTGAGCGGTGTCCTCCTTCGACGACGAAGACGGCCGGGTCTCCCGCGACGGCGGCGCATCGCCACTGTTCATGCGGCATTCCTCGCTCTGGTCGTCGGAGCTGTCGCGCTTCTCGAAGGCCGCGACGGCGGCCTCTCCGCCGCGCTCGGGGCAGCGACCGCGATCACGGTGATGGCGCTGGTCTCATTCGCCTTGTGGCCGCTGTACTTCGCGGTGGGGCGGGCGAACCTGCGCTCGGCAATGCAGTCAGCCGATGACCATCGCGCCATCGCCGTCCGCACGACTGCCGACTTCTCGACCTTCCCGCCGGCGGAGCTCAGCATCGTGCTCAGCTGGCTGCGGCCCTGGATCAGCTACCAGGCGATGACCTTGGACGAGCGCACGCTGACCTTGCGGAACGCCGGGCGCCGGCGTTGGTCGGCCGGTGCGCGGTTGCGCCTCGACCGAGTCGATTCGATCGACGTCGGCACCGCGAACTTCGGCACTCTCGTAGAACGTGCGATTCTCGTCGCCGGGTTCGCGAATGGCGAGAGGTACGAGCTCGGCATCGTGCCGGTGGATGCGACATCACGAGCCCTTTCCCCGGTCGATGATCTCGTGTACCGGGAGCTCATCGAAGAACTGATCGCACGTGCGCGCCGCGCGGAGCCCTCGGGTAGCGGGCTGCGTTCCGAGCAACCGCAGGGTGATCCTCGATGAGTGTTCCGGTCAGCCGGCCCGCGCCACCGTCCACCGTCCGCTGGGCGACGCTCCTCCTCTTCGTGTGCGCCGGCCTGAGTCTCATCAACGCCGTCCCGCTCTTCCTCCCGTCCGTGTACGCGGGGCTTCCGGCCGATGTCGTGGCGCCGACCGCCGTGCTGCTCGCCCTCGTCTCGGTCGGGGCCGTCGCGGTTCCGGCCAGCGCCGCGCTGGCGGTGCGGAGCCGGAGGCGGTGGCCGCGGATCGTCATCGCCGCGTACGCCGCCCTGATGACCGCGTCGGTGCTGAGCGGGGTCAGTCCGAATCTGGTGCTGCTCGGCGCGGCTGCGGCGGCGCTCGCCGCGGTGATCCTGCTGTGGATGCCGGCGGCGCGGCGCTTCGCGGTGTCTGCCGAAATCGAGCGACCCGAGCGTGCGAGGCGTCCGGCGGGCTGGAACGCAGTCCCGTCGCGCGCAGTTCCGGCATCGGTGGCCGCGGCGAGCGGGGTGGTGACGTTCGCGGGTGCCTTCTGGACGATCCCGATCACGTTCATCCTCTTCCCGGGCCCGCAGCCCGGGCCGTCGGCGAGCGACTGGCAGACGGTGGTGCTCGCGGCAGTGTGCGCCGCCGCGCATTTCGCGGTCGCCTTCGCCTGCTGGCGCGGGCAGACGTGGGTCTGGGCGGGCGTGCCGATCCTGCTGATCGCGGCGGCAGTGGTGTCGCTCCGGGTGACGCCGGTCGCACTCCTGGACGTCACGCTGCTCCTCGCCGCCCTCATCCTCCTGCTCACGCGAAACGCACGCGCGTACCTCGGGACCTCCGCGACGCGTCGAGCGTCTACGAGGTCGTGATGAGGAACAGCACGACCACGAAGGGCACCAGCAGCACCACCGCGATCGGGAGCGCGAGCGCCGCCAGCAGCTGAATGGCGGTGGGCTGAACGCGGCGGCGCAGATTGACGATGCCGAAGATGGTCGCGGCGAGCAGGAACGCGAGCGAGAATGCGTGCAGCGCGATGGCGAAGAAGGTGAGCGCGACGGCCGGCGGGGAGCCCTGCTCGAGGAGCGCGACCCCGAACCACGCGCCGAGGGCCACGAGCTCCGCCACGAGTCCGACGATGAGGTACCGGAATGCGAGGCGCGGGTTCGGCGTCGCCGCTCGGTCGTCAGTCGGTGAAACGCTCATCGTGGCCCCCGGGTTCCTGCGTCGTCCCTGGTTCGCGACGCACGTGTCCCGGCACCCTATCAACCGACGCACGCCAGCTCGTCGAGGCATCCGCTAGCCTGGCCGGGTGAGTTCTCCCGAAGCATCCAGAGTCGAGCTGCCGGCCCGCCGGTAGCTCCAACCTCCATCGCGCCCTCTGAGCGGCGCGCGCTTCGCTGCATCGCCTCGGCGCTGCGCCGAGCCCTGGTTCGGGGCTCCGGTGTGCCGGTCCGTCATCGACCGACCGTCACCCTCATCGGAGTTCACTCATGCCAATTCTCATCGTGCTGCTCGCTGTCGCGGTCTTCGCGCAGGGCACCTCGGAGTTCATGCTCGCCGGCCTCCTGCCGGCCATCGCCGCGGACCTGGGCGTCACCGTGCCCGAAGCGGCGCTCCTCACCACCGCCTTCGCCGCCGGAATGATCGTCGGCGCGCCACTCATGGCGGCGCTCGCGCGGCGCTGGTCGCCACGGATCGCGCTCTCGGCGCTCCTCCTCGGCTTCATCGCGATGCACGTCGTCGGCGCCCTGACCGAGCACTTCGGCGTGCTGCTCGCGACGCGCGTGGTCGCGGCGCTCTGCAATGCGGGCTTCCTCGCCGTCACCCTCTCGACCGTCTCGGCGCTCGTGCCGCCGTACCGGCTCGCCCGCGCGCTCGCCGCGATCCTCGGCGGGACGACGCTCGCGCTCATCGTCGGGGTCCCGGCCGGCGCCGCGGTCGGCGCGCTCCTCGACTGGCGGGCGGCGCTCTGGGGCGTCGCCCTCCTCTCGCTGCCGGCGCTCCTCGGGGTCGCGCTCGCCGTGCCGACGGGGATGGATGCCTCGACGGCATCCCGCGACGGGGCATCCGCCGCGCCGCCGCTCCGCGGCGAGCTCGCGGAACTCCGCCGCCCGGCGCTGTTGCGCCCGTTGGCCCTCGGCGCGCTCGTGAACGGCGCGACGTTCTGCGCGTTCACCTTTCTCGCGCCCCTCGTGACCGAGCGCGCCGGACTCGACGAGGCGGCGGTGCCGCTCGTGCTGGCGCTGTTCGGGCTCGGATCGTTCCTCGGCGTGTGGGCGGCGGGTCGCTTCGGCGACGGGCATGCGCGAGCCATCCTGCGGTTCGGGGGCGTCGCACTGCTCGTCGGCTGGTGCGCCTTCGCGCTGCTCGCCGCGAGCCCGGCCGCGCTGCTCGTGCTCACCTTCGTGCAGGGTGCGCTGTCGTTCGCGGTCGGGAGCACGCTCATCGCCGCGTCGATCCGCGTCGCGACGGGGGCGCCGACCATGGCGGGCTCGTACGCGACGGCGTCGCTCAACGTCGGTGCGGCTCTCGGACCGGTGCTCGGCGGCGCGGCCTACGCGAGCGCGCTCGGCGCAGTCGGCCCGTTGCTCGTCAGCGCCGGGCTCGTCGCGGTCGCCGGGGTGGTCGCGGCGGTGCGGCGGCGGGGATGAGTCGAGGGCCGCCCCGATCCCGGGGCGGCCCTCAGCTCGTTCGGCTCAGTGCCGGCTCAGATGAACCAGACCTGGAACATCCACTTCCGCTTCGAGTCCTGGTAGTGGCACGGCGTGTACGCGGTGCGCGTGTGGCCGGTCGCCGCGATGCGCTGGAACGCGTACGTCTGCTCCGACTGGCAGCGCTGCTTCGTCGGGTAGTTGCTGTACGTCTGCATCTGTTCGTAGGCGGCGTTCGCGGGGGCGGCAGCCGCGAGCGCGAGGCCGCCACCGAGGGCGAGGCTCGCCGCGGTGGCGAGCGCCGCGGTCTTCGTGCGGATGGAGGTGCGCATCGTGTTCCCTTCGGTCGTGCGTGCGGCCAAGCTATCCCCGCGCTCGCGTCGGGGGAATGGGGAGCGCTGCCCATCCGCGGGGGTCGCCGGCATCCGTCAGACTGGTGCGCATGCCTGTGTTCGACCACCTCGGTGTCTCCGTCGCCGACCTCCGCCGCGGCATCGACCAGTTCGATGCCGTGCTCACCGCCCTCGGCTTCGAGAAGGGTGGCGAGCACGACGACTCGGCCGCCTGGTGGAAGGAGGGCGAGACGGAGTTCATCGTCTTCGCCGCGCGCGAGCCCGAGTCGGGACCGCACGAGCACGGCCGGGTGGGCTGGCAGCACCTGGCATTCGCGGTCGACTCCCGCGACGAGGTCGACCGGTTGCACGCGGTCGCGACGGATGCCGGGTGGAACGTCGTGCGCGCGCCCAAGCTGTACCCCCGCTTCAACGAGCGCTATTACGCCTCGTTCCTCGAGGACGACAACGGCATCCGCATCGAGTTCATGCACAACCCGCCGCGCGACGCGGAGTGATCACGCGAGGATGTTCGTGACGGCGCCCCACGCCATGAACGGCGTCATGAGCGCCAACACGCACTCCGTGTAGCGGATGCGGCCCGTCGAGAACATCTTGGCGGCCATTCGAGGTCCTAGAAGTGGGCCTCCTCCCACTTGAAAGAACCGGCCGACTCGGCGCGGGACGACGACTGAGGCGATGCCCAACGCGAAGAAGCCGATGAAACCGATGCTCGCGAACACGAGTTCGGCGGTGGTCTGACTCACTGGAGTGTCCGCTGGTTCCATGTCGCGGCGGGATTCATGGTGCGACCTTATCCGGTCTGTTCCGGGTCTCGGACGGTCGGGCCACCAGACAACGGCCGCCGACGAGTGGCGCCTCGGCGCTGAGGTACTGCCGATCGGGGTCCGGTTCGAGCGGCCGGAACTGGCCGACGAGGCATCCGTCGTCGAACCGTACCGCCCAGAAGTACGCATCGACCGGCTTTCCCTCGGTCGTCAGGTCCGTGCCGAACTCAAGGCGCTCGTCGGGTGCACCCGCGGTGCGCAGGGCATCGACGAAGTCTGACGTTGTCGGCGGTGCATCCCGTGCGATGACCTCGCGAGCAACGGCGTCGAAGGATTCGAGGTTGCCGGCGGGTGGCGCGCTCAGGTCGAGCGCGGGTGGTGTCGCCGACGTCGACGGCGGAGGAACAGACACCGGCGTGCTCGGCGACGCGGGCGTAGCGGTCGGGGTGCATCCGACGAGCGTCAGCGCGATCATGGATGCCGCGACGGCGAGCACTCGTTGAGGCATCCGCATCTCCCTCCGATCTCCGTTCACGCGACCTGGAGCCTCGCACATTCCGTTGCTCGGCGTCGCCGCCCGTGCACAGCCGCGCTCGGTAGAGTCGACTGGCGGCTCGAGGCATCCGTCTCGCCGCTCCCGACCCCCCCGACGCGAGGACACCCGTGAGCCTGATCCGCCTGAACGACGTCAGCATGGACTACGACGGGCGACCGGTGCTCAAAGAGGCGTTCCTGAAGCTCCGGAAGGGCGACCGCGTCGGCCTCATCGGCAAGAACGGCACGGGGAAGTCGACGTTCCTCGAGATCGTGCTCGGCCGGCGCGAGCCCACGGGCGGCACGGTCGACGTCACGCAGGGCACGACGATCGGCTACTTCTCGCAGTTCTCGGAGCTCGACGGCGAGCGCAGCGTGCAGCAGACGCTGAGCGACCACTTCACCGAGGTGCACGAGACGCAGGCCCGGCTCGACGAGATCGGCGCGCAGCTCGCGGAGCCGATGGATGCCTCGGCCATGGACAAGCTCCTTACCGAGCAGGGCGCGCTGTTCGAGCGGATGGACGCCGTCGGCGGGTGGACCTACGAGACCACGATCGACACCGTGCTCACCCGGCTCGGCTTCGACGAGGAGCGCCGGCACCTGCCCGTCGATCGGCTCTCGGGTGGATGGCGCAACCGCGCCGCGCTCGCGCTGATCCTCGTGCAGGCGCCCGATGTGCTGCTGCTCGACGAGCCGACGAACTTCCTCGACCTCGACGGCGTGAAGTGGGTCGAGAACTGGCTGCAGGGCTTCGCCGGGGCGGTGCTCGTGGTGTCGCACGACCGGCAGTTCCTCGACGGCGTCGTCGACCGCATCATCGAGATCGAGAACTACCGCCTGCAGGAGTACGAGGGCGACTACTCCGCGTACGTGCACGCGAAGCAGTCCCGGCTGAAGATGCTCGAGAAGCAGTTCGCGCACGAGGAGGAGCTGCTCGCCTACGAGCAGGCCGCGGCATCCGCCCGTCGCGAAGCGGCGCGCAACCCCTCGAACGCCGTCGCCCGCCGCCTCGCCGACATCAAGAAGCGGCAGGCGCCGCGCCCCATCGACCAGATCATCACCTCGATCTACGACGGGCTGAAGGTGTCGAACGACCTGCTCACCGTCACCGGACTGTCGAAGTCGTTCGGTGGTGCGCCCGTGTTCGACGGGCTCAGCTTCGATCTGCAGCGCGGCGATCGGGTCGCGGTGATCGGGCCGAACGGATCCGGCAAGTCGACCCTGCTCGACGTGCTCACCGGGGTGACGTCGCCCGACGCGGGCAGCGTGCGCTGGGCGAAGGGTGCCCGCTTCGTGTCGTACAACCAGGTGTACGCCGAGCTCGATCTGACCGACACCGTCGGGCACGCGGTGAACGCGTACCCCGATTCGCTCGCGTTCACGGCGACGAAGAAGAGCGTGGCGCGGTTCCTCGCGATGCTGCAGTTCTCCGACGCCGACCTGCAGCAGAAGATCGGCACCCTCTCGGGCGGGCAGCGGGCGCGCGTCGCGATCGCCCAGTGCCTGCTCTCAGGAGCCGCGGTGATCGTGCTCGACGAGCCCACCAACCACCTCGACATCACCTCGACGCAGGTGATGGAGCGGGCGCTGACGCACTTCCCCGGCGCGGTCGTCGTGGTCTCGCACGACCGCTTCTTCGTCGACAAACTCGCCGACCGGCTGCTCTCCTTCGAGGGCGACGGCCGCGTCGTCGAGAAGCCGGCGACCGGGGCGCTGTAGGCGCCGCCGCGCCGGCGCGTTCGCGATGAAGACGCCGGCGACGAGCACCGCACCGCCGACTGTCTCCCAGACGTTCGGCACCTGCCCGAGCAGCAGCGCCGCAGACGCCATCGCGACGACGGGTGCGAGCAGCACCCACGGCACCACCGAGGCGGCCCGGTTGCGCGCGAGCAGGGCGTTGAAGATCGCGTAGCCGATGAGGGTGCAGAGTCCGGCGGTGTAGAGCGTCGACAGGATCGGGCGCCAGCCGAAGGCGGCGAGGCCCGCGGCAATGGCGTCGGGCCCCTCGATGAGCGCCGACAGCGCGAGCGCCGGCAGCGGCACGACGAGCGACGACCACACCGTGAGCGACAGCGCGCCGAGCCGTTTCGCGGGGGCGACCGGTCCCGCCTTCCGCGAGATGACGTTGCCGATCGCCCAGGAGAGCGCGGCGAGCAGGGCGAGGACGACGGCGAGGGCCGGGGCATCCCCGCCGCGTCCGAGCGCGACGACCCCCAGCCCGACGGTGCCGACCAGCACGCCGATCGTCTGCATCCGCGTCGGCCGCTCGCGGAGCGCGAGCGCAGCGACCACGATCGTGAGCACGACGTGCGCCTGCAGCAGCAGCGCCGCGATACCCGGCTGCAGCCCGAGCGCCATCGAGGTGTAGAGCAGCGCGAACTGGCCGAGGCTCATGAAGAGGCCGACGCCGATGATCGTCTTCCAGCTCGCGAGCGGGCGCGGTACGACAACGACCGCGAGGGCGACGACGGCGAAGCGGATGGCGACGAAGAGGAGCGGCGGGATGCCGGTCATGCCCCAGTCGATGACGACGAAGTTGAAGCCCCACATCGTCGCCACCAGGGCGGCCAGCAGCATGTCCCGTCGCGTCATCCTCCGAGTTCAGCGCGAAGCATCCGGAAACACCAGCGATCATTTCTGCGGATGATTCGGTAGCATCCGTGCATGATCGATCTCGAAGCCGTGGTCGCCCTGCGCGCTGTGGCCACCAATGGCAGCGTCGCGGCGGCGGCCGACGCGCTCGGCTTCACGCCGTCCGCGGTGTCGCAGCAGATCAAGCGGCTCGAGCGCGGCACGCGTGTCGCGCTGCTCGAGCGGGCGGGGCGCGGGGTGGTGCTGACGGATGCCGGTCGCCAGCTCGTGACGTCATCGGCGACGGTGCTCGCCGAGCTCGAACGGATCGAGGCCGACCTGCACCTCGCGGGCGGTCCCGCCGCCGATCGTGGACCGGTCGTCGGCGAAGTGCGCATCGGCGTGTTCTCGACCGCGGTGCGCGGGCTGCTCGTCGACGTGCTGCCGAAGCTGCGGGCGGAGCATCCCGAGCTGCGCGTGCCCCTGCGCGAGAGCGAGCCGTGGGAGACGATCGCGCTCGTCGCGTCGGGGCAGCGCGACCTCGGCATCGTGCACCGCTGGGGCGGCGTCGCGCTCGCGATGCCCGATCACCTGGTCGAGACGCCGCTGTTCACGGATGTCGCGGACGTGATCCTGCGCCGCGACCACCCGCTGGCCGGCGCTTCGACGCTGACTCCGCTCGACCTCGCCGACGAGGACTGGATCGCGACCTTCGACTCGACCATCTGCCGCCAGTGGCTGCGGCGGCTGTTCGACGGCGTTTCGAACGCGCCCCGCATCGTGCACGAGTCGATGGAGTTCGAGAACCATCTGGAGCTCGTGCGCGCCGGGCTCGGGGTCGCGCTGGTACCGCGGATGGGGCGTCCGGCCTTGCATGACGATCTCGTGGCGATCCCGACCGCGCAGCCCGCGTCGACCCGGGGAGTTTCGGCCGTGCATCGTCGGAGTCAGGCGGACTCGCCGGCGCTGCAGGTGGTGCTGGAGGGGGTGCGGGCAGGCCAGCCTGGCTTCACATCGGCGCAATCGTCGGACGCTCGATGAGCGGAGCAAACCCTGTGATCAGGAACGCCGCCTGGAAGCTGTTCTGAGCATTGAACTTGCGAGACGAGGCTGCTGATCCGAAGAGCGAGCCTTTGAGGGCGCCCGAATGCGACGCTTGTCATGCGGAGCCTCTGCTCGCTTGCTGCTAGCGTTGCGACCTTTGGCGAACCGCTGGGAGATCTGGCCAGAGGTTCAGTACGTAGTCAGGGACCGGATCGTAGGCGGCGATGAGGCTGGCCGCCTCGATCCCTTTGTGAGTCAGGACCAGTCGGATCTCATTCTGCGTTGCGTAGCCGTTTGCTACGAGCGCAGCCGCTGCCTCCGCGTACATCGGCGTATCCATGACTCGGCCTTCGGGAATGCCTTGCTGGTACGAACTCACAAGATCCATCGCAAGGATGTCGAGTAGAGGGAAGCACAGATCGGGGAGCTGCTGAATCCCCTGCGCGATTAGCCGCTCTAGCGTCGATGCTGATGGCCAGATCCGGACCAAGGAGACACGAGCAGCGCCTGCTGCCTGCTTCGCATCCCCGAGCGTCTCCGAGCGCACCGTTTTGAGGGCCTCGCGGACGTCGTCGATTGTTGCCGAGCTGCCGTCCACTGCGGGCTTAGTCGATACGAGCACAGCATCCAGCAGCTTGGCAAGCTGTTCACTCACGATCGTTGAGGTTTGCTCCGTCCGAATCTCGACGCGAGCTAGGAGTGCGCGCGAATCGGCGTTGATGCGGCGAGCTTCCTCGTCGCGTGCGTTGGTTGCCATGAGATCTGCGACTAGGACAATGATCTGAACAAGGAACGCGAGGATGGCTAGCGCGATCGCGACGGCGGCCAACGCGTCGCTCCCAGTTACCCCTATCACTGTCACAAGCGCAGCAATCGCGGCCAGCGCGGCAATTCCCGCTGCGACAGAGAGGGTCTTCGCGCGGATTACGAAGTGCGCGTCAGACACTGAATCGGGTTCAGGTTTGTCCATGACCCTGATGGTAGTTGCGTCCAGGCTCGAGCCTCGAGCCGTGTCTGCGTGGGCAAGTGTCTGCGGCCGTGGAATGGACTGCGAATTGGCACCTTGGCCCAATTTCTGGGCGGGCCGGGAGGGCAGCTGCGCCAGACGCCTCGTGCTGAATTGTGGCGCGAGAGCAAACGTGAGCTCGCATGGGCCTCCCGCGGCCGGTTTTAGCGGAATGAATCCCCCGGATTGGGGGGAGAAGCGCCGCCCTGATGTCGAGCCGATGCTGCCACCCTGGAACGATCACTCATCGACGATTGGGGGCTTCCTTGGAGATCGTGGCGCGAGCGTTTCTGAGCTATGCACATGCCGACGACGACCGAGAGCAGGGGCGAGTTCTCAGGCTCGCTGCGCAGCTTCGCGCTGAGTTTGAGATGCTCACCGGCGCGACCATCGACATCTTCACGGATCGAGAGCATATTCGCTGGGGCGAGGACTTTCGCGCGAAGCTTGATGAGGCGCTCCAAGCGACGTTGTTCTTTATCCCCATACTCACGCCGACGTACTTCACCCGGGAAGAGTGTCGGAACGAGCTGCGCCGCTTTGCAACCTCGGCGAGCAAAGTTGGACTCCCGCAGCTCCTTCTTTCGGTCCGATACGTTCCAGTTCCAGACCTGATAGAGGACAGCGGCGATGAGCTGAAGGCGATCGCGGCGAGAATGCAGTATGAGCCTTGGGAACGCATGCGATTGCTCGACGAGGCATCGGCGGACTATCGGGCGGCGATCAACCGGCTGGCTCTCCGGCTCGTAGAACTCACACAGGAGCTGGAAGCATCAGGCGGTCCGGCCGGGCAAGGCACGTTGGCCGGTAGCGCAGCGATCGCGACCGACGCTGGAATCGAACGCGTTTCAGCCGACGGAGTATCCCCATCTAGCACCATGCCCGCGAGTTCGGTGGTGGATCCGATTGGTGCCGCAGGTGGTCAGGTTGAGGCCAGAGAGGACGCCCCGGGTCTACTAGACAGGTTGGTAGATCTGGGGCCAGCCATGCAGGATTGGGGGCAGGCGGTTGAAGCGCTGCCCCCGGCGATTGAGGCCTTCAATGCGCGGTTTTCCGCCGCCACCGAGGAGATGAACGCCGCCAACTCTCGCCCCAATTCATTCGCCGCCAAGGTTCGCATCGCTCGGCAGCTCGCCCGCGATATTGAACCAGAGCTACTGAACCTTGAGAAGCGATCTCGGGACTACTCGACGGAGCTGATTCGACTGGACCCCGCCGTTCGAGCGGTAATCGAAATCGCGAGCAACCAGGTTAACCAAGCCGGTTCGCGAAGGGCCCTAGAGCAGCTGGTCGGCATGATCGAGGCATCCAAGACGGCTGTGTCGGGGATGAAGACTGCAGCGGATGCTGCCAAGGCGAATGAGGGCATCAGCCGTGACTTGCGGCCGGTGTTGCGCCGGTTCGAAACCGCGATGCGGAACATCATTGACGGCACTGAGACATTGGAAGATTGGAGTCCGCTCATCCGTGACGCGCTCGCCCGGATGGATGCGGAGGCGTGACCCGACGAGTGCTTGGAGTGGACTGGACGAGCGCGGGCAGGTGCTAGCTGGGAATACCTCCCGCGCCCATGCGTTGAACTTGAGCGAACCACACTCAACTTCAACCAGGAGGCCAGGTGCCCAACGACTTCAACGAGGCCGGCGCGAGCTCGTTCGACGAGTTCCTCGCCCGATACCTCGCGGGTGAGCAGGCCCGTCAGGCGCGGTCGATCGACCTCAGCCGGTTCCTGACGGCCCGCACCCAGAGCATTCTTCAGCAGGCGGGACGCTTCGCCCTCGAGCGCGGCCAGACCGAGCTCGACGCGCTGCACATCCTGCGCGTCATCGTCGAGGACGAGAGCGTGCAGGCGGCGATCCGTCGCGTCGGCGCGAGCCCCGAGCGCATCATCACCGCGACCGAGGCGCGCCTGCCGGCATCCGGCGACGTCCCCTTCGACGAGCTGGGTCAGCGGCGCGACGCCGCGACCATCACGCCCTCGGCCTCCCGCGCGCTGTTCCACAGCTACCAGGTGGCGCGCTCCTCTGGCGCGACGTACATCGACCCCGAGCACCTCTTCTTCGCGCTCGTGCTGGGACAGGATGCCCCGGCCGGACAGGTGCTCGCCCGTGCGGGCGTCACGGCCGAGGCCCTGACGCAGACGATGCGGGACGGGGTGGATGAGGCCCTTCGACAGGGCACTGACGAGGATTCCCTTCGACAGGCTCAGGGAACCGGCGAGGGGGATTCCCTTCGACAGGCTCAGGGATCCACGCCGACGCTCGACAAGTTCGGCATGGACCTCACCGAGCGTGCCCGCAACGGCGAGCTCGACCCCGTGATTGGCCGTGCCGACGAGATCGAGCAGACCATCGAGATCCTCTCCCGCCGCACGAAGAACAACCCCGTGCTCGTGGGCGAGGCGGGCGTCGGCAAGACCGCGATCGTCGAGGGTCTCGCGCAGGCCATCGTCGACGAGCAGGTGCCCGAAGCCCTGCTCGGCAAGCGCGTCATCGCGCTCGACTTGCCCGGCATGCTCGCCGGCACCCGCTACCGCGGCGACTTCGAGGAGCGCCTCACCAAGACGATGGAGGAGATCGCCGCCCACCGCGGCGAGCTGATCGTCTTCATCGACGAGGTGCACACCGTCGTCGGCGCCGGAGGCGCGGGCGAGGGCGGCATGGACGCGGGCAACATCCTGAAGCCGCGCCTCGCGCGCGGCGAGCTGCACCTCATCGGGGCGACCACGCTCAAGGAGTACCGCCAGATCGAGAAGGACCCCGCCCTCGAGCGCCGCTTCCAGCCGGTGCGCGTCGGCGAGCCCTCGATCGAGGACGCCGTGCGCATCCTCCAGGGCCTGAAGCCCGCCTACGAGGAGCACCACGGCGTCGAGTACACGGATGACGCGCTGCGCGCCGCCGTCGAACTCGGCAGCCGCTACCTGCCCGACCGGGTGCTGCCCGACAAGGCGATCGACCTCATCGACCAGGCCGGTGCGCGACTGCGCCTCCGCCTCGGCGTGAAGACCGACGTGCCCGCGCTCATGGCGCGGCTCGCCGAGCTCGAGTCCGAGAAGAACGCCGCCGTCGCCGCCGAGCACTACGAGGAGGCATCCCGCATCCGCGACGAGATCTCGAAGGTGCAGGGGAAGCTGGATGAGGTGGGGGCGAGTTCCCTTCGACACGCTCAGGGAACCAACGCGGCTCAGGGGACCAGCCAGGATTCCCTTCGACAGGCTCAGGGAACGATCGTCGACGAGGCGCAGATCGCCGCGGTGATCTCGCGCGCCACCGGCATCCCCGTGAACCGCCTCACCGAGGGGGAGCGCGAGCGCCTCGCGACCCTCGAAGACGAGCTGCACGCCCGCGTGATCGGGCAGGACGACGCGGTCACCGCCGTCGCCAAGTCTGTGCGTCGCAACCGCACCGGCATGGGCGACGCGAAGCGGCCGGTCGGCTCGTTCTTGTTCCTCGGGCCGACGGGCGTCGGCAAGACCGAGCTCGCCCGCGCGCTCGCCGACCGCTTGTTCGACGACGAGTCCGCCGTGATCCGCTTCGACATGTCGGAGTTCGGCGAGCGGCACACCGTGTCGCGGCTCGTCGGCGCCCCTCCCGGGTACGTCGGCTACGACGAGGCGGGTCAGCTCACCGAGCGCGTGCGCCGCAACCCGTACTCGATCGTGCTGTTCGACGAGATCGAGAAGGCGCACCCCGACGTGTTCAACCTGCTGCTGCAGGTGCTCGACGACGGACGCCTCACCGACGGGCAGGGTCGCACGGTCGACTTCCGCAACACGGTCGTCGTGATGACCTCGAACCTCGGGTCGGAGTTCCTCGCCTCGCGGTCCGGTGCGCTCGGCTTCGTCGCGTCGGCGGATGCCTCGGCGAACGGCTTCTCCTCGGAGAAGGACCTGCGCGACCGAGTCATGGGCAAGCTGCGCGAGGCGATGCGTCCCGAGTTCCTGAACCGCATCGACGAGATTGTGCTGTTCAAGAAGCTCACGAAGGACGAGATCGCCGAGATCGTCTCGCTCATGCTCGTCGCCACCCGCGCCCGCCTCGGTGCGCGCGAGATCGGTCTCGAGGTGACCGACGCGGCTGTCGCGTGGATGGCCGAGCACGGCTACGAGCCCGAATTCGGCGCGCGGCCGCTGCGCCGCCTGATCCAGCGCGAGGTCGACGACCGCATCTCCGATCTGCTCGTCTCCGGCGAGCTCGGTGACGGTGGACTCGTGCGGGTGGATGCCTCGGGCGGCGAGCTCGTCGTGGCATCCGCGGTTCCCGCCACCGGGATGCCGCAGGCCGCGTAACCCCATCGACCGGAACGCCCGGCCCTCCGCGGAGGGCCGGGCGTTCTGCTCCTCTCGAGCTTCTACACCGCTTGGTGCGCGAGTTCGGGGACCGTCTCGATGATCCCGAGTTGATGGGCTCGGATGATCACGTCGAGTCGAGTGCTCGCTCCCAGCCTCTCGAAGCAGTCGTGGATATGCCGCTTGACGGTACCGGTGGTGATCGTCAGGCGTTCACCGATCTCAGCGTTGGACATGCCGGACGCGACGAGGTGGAGAACCTGCTGCTGTCGGTCGGTCAAGACGAGCGACTCATCGCCGTACTCGGAGCGGACGATCGAGTTGACGATCGAGCGCAGCTCATCAAGACCGGCTTCACCACTCGCGATACGCCAGCCACGGCGTCGTAGCCGCAGCGCGGTTTGTCGGAATCGCATCTCAGCGCTCTTGCAATGTGCTGTTGCCAGTCCAACCACCGCCTCGAGAGGAGACTCCATGAGCGCGTCCACCACGCGTGGACTGTCGAGAGGGTGGCGGGTCTCGAGGTCGACAATCAAGATGGACGCGGCAGAAGCTCCTGCTTCTGCTTCAAACTGCGCCATGGACTCAAACGACCCGCTCGGGACTGCCCCACTGGGGATGAGCGCGAGATGCACAGAGTCTCGAAGCAAGCGGCGAGGCGAGATCACGGCGAGTCCGTAGCGTTTGCGAAAGCGCTCCGCCGTGGGGGTTTGTCTCGACATCCGGACTACACGCAGAACGTCGTCTGGCTCGAGATGTCCGCGGTCGAGTCCAGAGCATCGACAGCCCACAGGCCACCGCCACGGGCTCCACGGAATGTCACTGTCTGGTATCCAGTTGAGTTCATGGTCTCACCATATGTCGAGCGATCACCTGGCGCGTAGACGCGCACCGACCCCTTCGCGGTGACGGTGATCTGCCCGTACCATGACGCCGGGCAGTTGTGAACCCCGCTTGCGTATCCGTATGCGACCGCTGGGCTGGAAGAGCTTACGGCGAGGACGAAGGCCGCTGCCGCCGCCGCCGACGTTGCGATCAACTTCGAGAAAATGGGCATTTTCGTCTCCTGTCCTTCCGGGCTGAGGTCGCTGCGCCGTCTTGTTGGTGGAGCATTGACTCGTTTCTACGGCGCGTGTTCGGGTCCGTGAATGCCCCCACGGATACAAGCGGTTGACAGGCCTCTCGCGCGGTGGCGCGGTCGTGAGGTAGTTTGAGGAGATGGCTCCGCTCTGGGATCCCAAAACTTCTCGTGTCGCTCGGATGGTGAAAGCGCTCGCTGCGGCGGCGCTCGCCGTCACCCTGGTCGGCTGCGCCGCCGAGCCGCTGGCGGAGCGACTCGCTGCGGCGGAACCGAAAGGCTACGTTTCGGGTGACGGGACGATCACCGAGTTCCCACTCGCAGAGCGGGGGAACGCGGTGGAGTTCGGAGGCGAGACCGCCAGCGGCGCCCTCTCATCCGCTGACACTGCGGGGCGAGTGACGGTCGTCAACTTCTGGTTCGCTGCGTGCGCACCATGCCGCGCGGAAGCTCCGATCCTCGCCACGGTGCAAGCCGAGCTGCCCGACGTGGTGTTCGTGGGCGTCAACGTGCGCGACTCGGCCGAGAATGCCGCCGCGTTCGAGCGTGACTACGGAATCGGGTACCCCTCGATCCTCGATCGCGACTCAGGTGCCGCGCAGCTGGCCTTCGCCGGCGAGCTCGCACCCAATGCGGTGCCGTCGACGCTCATCCTCGACGAAGAGGGACGCGTCGCTGCCCGGGTGCTCGGCGCCGTCGAGAGCGCGAGCGTCCTGCGCGAGTTGATCTCGGCAGCGAGCCGTTCCGCCGTCCCGTAGCGTCGCCAATTCGCCTAGCCTGAGGGCATGAACGTCGTCGGGCTCGTGGTGCTCGGCCTCGTCTTCGCGTTCGCGGCGGCGATGGGCTGGCTCGAGCTTCGCGGATCGCGGACGGAGGGGCGGCGATCCGTACCGCGACCGCGGGCTGACCGGGTCGAGGCGGGCCTGCGGGCGGCGGGCTTCGCCGACGACGAGGTCGCCTACGCGCTCTCCGACCTCGACCCGGAGCTCGTGCGGGTGCGGACGTCGCAGCTCGGGCCCGTCGTCATCCTCGACGCGCCCGACCATGGCGTCCGCGTGCGGGGGCTGCGCAGCACCTCAGTCGAGCGGCGGGCTCGTCAGCTGATCGCCCGACGAACGGGGATCGACCCGCGCGCGATTCTGTTCGACGAGCTGGACTGACCCGCCCGGCTAGTCCTCGGGCTCCTCGTCGGTGATGACGCCTGTCGGCTCCGACTCGATCACGGTGTGCGTGGTGCCGAGCAGGGCGGCGAGCTCCCGGCCCGCGGTGATCGCCTCCTCGCGGCTGGCGAAGCTCTGCGAACGCGCGGGCTCGCCCTCGACCTCGTTCTCCCACTGCCCGCGGTTCGAACGGGTCACGACATCTCCCTGTGCCATCCCGGCACGCTCCCTCCCGGCTTTCGACGCCGACGCGGATGCGCCCGCGTTCGCGACGATACGCTCCGCCTGCTCGCGTGTCACGGGGTCGGCGCCGTCGGGGAGGAAGACCTCGCCGCTCAGGGGCTGGTGCGCGAACCACGAGCCGGCGGCGGCCGCCGCCTGCAGCCCCCAGAACGCCCGCTGCTCGGCCGCGGCCGCGGCGAGGCGTGCGAAGTACGCCGCGGCCTCCGGGTTCGTCGCCGGGGCGTTCGAGCGGTAGTGGGCCCAGCGCGGACCGAACCACACGCGGTGCGGCACGGCGAACTCGACCTCGAACGCCTCGCCGAGCTCGTCGCCGAGCCGATGCGCGAGCTGCTGCCGCGCTCGGTCGATGCGGTCGGGGTAGTCGGGTGAGCGCCAATTGAAGTCCGCATCGAGGCCCTCCTCATGGAGTTCCCCCCACGCGCGCAGCTCGGCGACGAGCTCGGCACTGAGTCGGCTCGCGTCGTAGTCGACGGGGTCGGGGAACCACACCACCGAGGAGGTGTAGTCGTACATGATCCGCACGAGGTCGACGTCGTAGCGGTACTCGCGGGTCATGCCCGGCCGCCCGCTCCGCCCCGCACGAGCGTCGCGTCGAGGCCGGCGATGATCGCGTCGATGCCGCGGTCGAACATGGCGAGGTCGCGGAGCGCGGCGACGCCGTCGACCTCGGCTGCGGCCGTCTCGCGGCTGCGCGCCCAGACGACGAGGAACCCCGAGGCGTAGCCGTCGACGATGCCGAGGATCTCCCGCGCCGCCTGGGGGTCGAGGCCCGCGGCTTCGAGCCGGGCGATGGTCGCCAGCAGGTGCGGGGCGACGGGGGCCGTGCCGTACGGCGCGAGGGCGAGCAGCTCGAAGGAGCGGGGGAGGGCGACCGCAAGGTCGCGGTACGCGCCGAGCGTGCGGCGCACGAGCTCGCGCCAGTCGGCGGTCGGGCTCGTCGCGTCGTCGTCGCCGAGCCCGAGGCGCTCGATGAGCTGCTCGACGATGGCGTCGACGAGGTCGTCGCGACTGCGCACGTGCGTGTAGAGGCTCATGGGGGCGAAGCCGAGCTCGCTCGCGAGCCGGCGCATCGTCAGCGCGTCGAGGCCGTCGCGTTCGATGAGCTCGATGGCCGCGGCGGCGAGCTCGCGGCGGCTCAGCACCGGGCGGGCGGCGGGCGCCTCTTGACGGGACGGCATGGATGCAAGAGTATCGTCCGTACACTGTACGGAGCCGTACGTTGTACGGCCGCGCGAAGGGCACGCACCGATGGACCTGCACCACCTCACCGCCACCGAGGCATCCGAGCGGTTCCGCCGCCGTGAGCTCTCCCCGGTCGAACTGCTCGACGCGGTGCTCGAGCGCACCGCCGCCGTCGAGCCGACCATCAACGCGGTCACCGAGCAGTGGATCGACGAGGCCCGCGCCGCAGCCCTCGCCTCCGAGGCGCGCTTCACGGCGGCCGCCGCGGGTACCGGCGACGGGGCGCCGCTCGGCGCGCTCGAGGGCATCCCGCTCATGCTGAAGGACGAGCAGCCGATCGCCGGGCGCCTGCTCGAGGACGGCTGCCTGCTCGAGCGGGGCAACCTCGCCGAGGAGACGCATCCGATCGTCGAGCGCATCCAGGCGGCCGGGGCGGTCGTGCACGCCCGCACGACGACGCCCGAGTACTGCTGCGCCCCCGTCACGCACTCCAAGCTCTGGGGGGTCACCCGCAACCCGTGGAACCCCGACTACACGCCGGGCGGCTCCTCCGGCGGCTCCGGCGCCGTGCTCGCCGCTGGGGCGACGCTGCTCGCCACGGGCTCCGACATCGGCGGATCCATCCGCATCCCCGCCTCCTTCTGCGGCGTCGTCGGCTACAAGCCGCCGTTCGGTCGCGTGCCCGGCATGGCGCCCTTCAACTCCGACACGTACTGCGCCGACGGGCCGATGGGGCGCAGCGTCGCCGACGTCGCCCTGCTGCAGAACGTGCTCGCCGGACCGTGGGTCGGCGACGCCGCCTCGCTCCGCGAGATCGCGGAGGTCTCCGGTCGCGTCGGCTCCCTCACCGGCGTGCGCGTCGCCCTCTGCCTCGAGCTCGGCGGCTATGACGTCGACCCGGCCGTCGAGGCGAACACGCGGGCGGCCGCCGCCGCGCTCGCCGCGGCCGGGGCGACCGTCGTCGAGGTGGAGCTGCCCTGGGGCCCGCAGCGGGTGCTCGACACCGCCTGGCCGCATTTCGGCGCGGTGATGGGGCCGTTCATCGAGCAGATCGTCGAGGGCGATGCCGAGCGCGCCGCGCAGCTCATGCCGTACACGCGGGCGTTCGCCGCGCAGGCGGCGGCCGGCGGCGGCTACGTCGAGGGGCTCGTCGCGGAGTCCGCGTTCTACCGCCCCTTCGCCGAGCTCATGACGGGCTTCGACGTGCTGCTCTGCCCGACGGTCGCCTCGACCGGCCTCGCCGCCGAGGAGCCGTGCACCGACAGCACCGCGATCTTCTCCCAGCTCATGACGCTGCCGTTCAACGTGATCGGCCGGGTGCCGGTGCTCGCGCTGCCGTCGGGCATCGCGCCGAACGGCGTGCCGACGGGCGTGCAGCTCGTCGGGCGCACGTACGACGACGCAGCGGTGTTCCGGGTCGGCGCGGCGCTCGAGCAGGAGCTCGGGCTCTGGACGGATGCCTCGTGGTGGCCCGCGCTCTGAGCCGGGCCGACGCGGGCTGAACCACGCCGGGTGCAGAATCGGAGCATGACCGCTGTGCGCCTGATCGTCGACGTCGCGAACGTCATGGGCTCGCGCCCCGACGGCTGGTGGCGCGACCGGCGCGGCGCGGCGACCCGGCTGCTCGCCGGGCTGCCCGCGCTCGCCGGGGCCGAGGTCGAGGGGCCGGACGAGTCGGGAGCGCTGCTGCGCCTCGACGCGATCACCGCCGTCGTCGAGGGGGCGGCGCGCGGTGCGGCGGAGCCCGGAGGCATCCTCGTCGTGGCCGCGCCGGCCGACGGCGACTCGACCATCGTCGAGCTCGTCGCGGCCGAGGCATCCCTCCGACCGCTCGTCGTCACCGCCGACCGGGGCCTGCGGGCGCGGCTCGACCCGGCCGCGCTCGTCGCGGGGCCGGGCTGGCTGAACCGCCTGCTCGGGCGCTGAGCGTCGCGCTCAGCGGTCGAAGCGGGCGCCGGCGGGGTCGCTCGGCAGTAGGAAGAACACGAGCAGGATGATCCCGCCGACGATCGGGATGAGGCCGATGAACCACCACGGACCCGGACGGTTCGAGTCGTGCAGCCGACGCCAGCTGAGGGCGATCCACGGGATGAGCGTCGCGAGGCCCCAGAGCCCGAGCACCGAGGCGAAGAACACGTAGCCGCCACTCGGCGGGGTCATCGTGTTCGTCGCCGCGTCGTACATCCAGCCGCCCGACAGCGACATGGCGAGCGACAGCGCGCCGCTCACGATCGCACTGGCCAGGTACCACCACCAGAACTCGCTGCGGCTCGCGCGGCCCGAGAACGTGGCGTACTTCTTGAAGAAGCGGGAGATCGCCTGCCCGAAGGTCGCCCCGTACAGCGGGCGGTCGAGGGCGGCGTCGGTCGTCGCAGTGGTCGTCATCATCGTGCTCCTCGTAGGGGTGGAACCGGATGCGCCGCGGCAGTGCTGCCCGCGAACGGCGTCAGCGTAGCGCCGCACCGCCCGGGCGGCATGCCCCCGTGCGAGGGTCGCCCCAGGTGGTGCGCAGCCCCTGCCCGTAGGCTTCAGGGGATGAGCTCCCGACACGACGGCCCCCCGATGGACCCGCTGACGAACGTGCTGCTCACGGTGTTCGTGCTCATCCTCATGTTCGTCGTCGCCGGAGCGGCGCTCATCGCGGGCGCCCTCGTCGGCGTGGACGCCATGGGCTGCGCGGGCGAGGCCTGCGCCGTCGTCAAGCGCTCCGGCAGCTGGTTCGTGATGCTCACCACCGCCGTCGCCCTCATCGTCGGCATGGTCGTCTCGATCGTGCGGCTCGCGCGCCGCGGCCGGAGCCGACGGCCGCTCGTGACGGCGATGGGCGTCATGGTCGGGGCGGTGCTGCTCGGCGTGCTCGCGGGTGCCGTGGGCAGTGCGATCGACGGGTGATCGGGGCCCTCGGCTCAGATGACGACGTCGATGTCGGCCGGTACCTCGGCGGCCGTGCCCGTGTAGTGCGCGTCGACGAGGATCGGCAGATGGTCGGACTCGCCGCGCGGCAGCGTCTCGATGCTGCGCAGCACGAGCCCCGCCGAGGTCGCGAAGTCGAAGTGCCCGCGGAAGTAGCGGTAGCGCGTGTACGTGTGCCGGTCGCTGAGCGTCAGCTCGTAGCCAGCCTCGCGGACCTTCTCGGCCAGGTTGTCCTTGAACACCGGGTAGTTGTAGTCGCCGACCATGAGCGCGGGCAGGTTCGGGCCGAGCAGTTGCAGCTCGCCGAGCGCGGCGTTGATCTGCGCTCGCCGCAGCGAGTTCAGCGCGGTGAGCGGGGCCGCGTGGAACGAGGCGATCGTGAGCTCGCGGTCGTGCTCGAGGTCGTCGAAGCGCACCGCGAGTAGCCGCTCGTGCGCGGGCCGGAGCACCCGGTCGTGCAGCGACTTCTTCAGCGCGAAGGCGCGCACGTCGCGGGGGAGCAGCCGGTCGGGCCGGTAGTACATCGCGAGCCCGAGCCGGTTGCCGGTGGTCGAGTGGGCGAGCTGCATCCGCCCGATGTCCTCGGCGAGGCCCGCCGTGTCCACCTCTTGCAGGCAGATGGCGTCGGGCGAGTAGCGCTCATCGAGCGCCGCGAGCTCGGAGATCGCGCGGTGCTTCCGCAGGTTGTAGCTGATGATCAGCATTCTCCACAGCGTACGCGCGGTTCCGTGGACGACGGCTGAGGGTTGCGCGGCAGTCCGGTGAACGGTATCCGTCGCTTCGCTTCGCTACGCTGGGGCCGTGGATGCCCGTGCCGAACTGCTCGCGCTCTGCGAGCGCGGGCTCGACTGGTTCCCGGGCCCGGATGCCCCGACGACCCGCATCCCCGGGCTCGCGATGCCCGACCCCTCGGAGCTGCGTCCCGCCGCCGTGCTCGTGCTATTCGGCGTGCTCGACCGGGTGCCTGCCAGTCCCGCGGATGCCGCTGCCACCGTCGTGCCGCGGGACCTCGACGTGCTGCTGCTGCGCCGGGCGGCGACGCTCGGCACGCACGCCGGGCAGATCGCCTTCCCGGGCGGGCGGCTCGAGGCATCCGACGGCGGAGCGGTGGATGCCGCGCTCCGCGAAGCCCGTGAGGAGACCGGCGTCGAGACGGGCGGCGTCGAGCCGCTCGGCGAGCTGCCGCCCATGCCGGTGCCGCTCAGTCGGCACCTCGTGACGCCCGTGCCCGCCTGGTGGACGCACGAGTCGCGCGTCGCCGCGGTCGACCACGACGAGTCGGTCGACGTGTTCCGGGTGCCGGTCGCGGAGCTGCTCGCGCCCGCGAACCGCGCGATGACGGTGCTGCGGCGCGACGGCTTCGTGCACCGCTCGCCGGCGTTCACCGTCGGGGAGCGGCTCGTGTGGGGTGTGACGGCGTTGATCCTCTCGCGCATGTTCGACGAGCTCGGCTGGGCCGAGCCCTGGGACACCGGCCGCGAGGTCGTGCCGCCCGCGCGCGAGCTGTCGCGCTGAGGCGGCGTTACGCTGGCGCGATGGAGCTCGCCGAACTGATCGCGTACGTCCGGGCGCAGCGGGCGGGCGTCGTCTCGACGCTCGGAGCGGATGCCTCCCCGCAGGCCGCCTACCTCGCGATCACCGCGAGCGGCCGCGGCGAGCTGCTCTTCGACGCGAAGCCGGATTCGCGGAAGATCGCGAACCTGCGCCGCGACGGGCGCGTCGCCGTCGTCGTCGGCGGCGCCGACGGCACCACGCTGCAGGCCGAGGGGCGCGCCGACTTCCCCGCGGACGAGGAGCTCGAGCGCTGCACCGCGGAGTACCTCGACGCCTTCCCGGAGTTCGCGGGCTCCTTCGAGGCGGGCGCCGTCGTGCTCGTGCGCATCGCGCTCGACTGGGCGAGGCACGGCGACTTCCGCGGGGAGACGCCCGTCATGCGCGAGGTCGCGCTCGGGGCTACGCCTCGTCCGCCCCGTCGAGCTCCTGGAACAGCGTGAGCTGCAGCCCGGCCGGGCCGTTCAGTCGCGAGTTCATCGAGCGCCACGGCGTCTCGCGCGCCTCCGCCACGAGCTCGGCGCCGCCGGCGACCGCCTCGTCGGTCGCGGCGACCGAGTCGTCGACCTCGAGGGCGACCCGCAGGGCGGCGCTCGGCTTGCCCTCGGCCTCGACCCGGTCGATGAAGCGCACCTGGGCGGCGTTCGACAGCTCGAGCGTGGCCCGACCGGCATCCAGGATCACGACCCGGGCGTCGCCCTCGGCCTCGTACGACTCCTGCACCGGCATCCCGAGCACGTCGCGGTAGAACGCGAGCGTCGCCTCGAAGTCCTCGCCCTCCGGCACGGATGCCACGAGCCGAAGCTGCCTGACCCGACCCTCGCCCTGCGCTGCCATGTGCTGCCTCCCCGTCGATGCCGTCGCGCCCTCGCGGCGCCCCGTGACTGGTGGCAACGCCGACGTGGCGCAAACCATTCCGCCGGAAGGGCGAAGACGACGCCGGGCGTGTGTGGGCACCCGGCGCCGCCTCCGCCGGCTCAGGCGGCGACGGCGCGCGCGGCGAGTGCGCGGGCCTCGGCCGCGGTCCCGACGGCGCCGGCCCAGCGGCCGAGCTCGGCGGGAACGATCGGGGGCACCCGGTGGAACGTCGCCTGCTCGGCGACGTAGCCCGCCGCGAGCTCGACCAGCCGGTGCGGCGCGCTCGCGAGCCCCCCGCCGACCACGACGACGCCGGGGTCGACGAGGGCGAGCAGGGTGAGCACGGCGTCGGCGAGGTGCTGCGCGGCGGTCCGCACGATCGGCACGGCCCGGGGGTCGTCCTCGTCGTACGCGGCCAGCAGCTCGCGGGCCGAGCCCTCGCCGCCGGCGGCGTTCCAGGCGCGGCGGAGCGCCGGGGCGCCCAGCAGCGTCTCGAGGCATCCGCGCTGCCCGCACGAGCAGAGCCGCCCGCCGGGCTCGACGACGACGTGCCCGAGTTCGCCGGCCGAGCCGTGCGCGCCGTCGGCGATCACGCCGTCGACCAGGTGCGAGCCCGCGATGCCGGTGCCGAGCGCAAGCGTGAAGACGTCGCGCTCGCCGGCGCCCGCGCCCCAGCGGGCCTCGGCGACGGCGGCCGCACGGCCGTCGTTCAGGATCGACACGGGCACGCCGAGGAGCGCCGAGAGCTCGGGGCCGAGGGCACGGCCGTCGAGCGCGGGCACGTTCGAGGAGCGGATGACGGTGCCCGAGGCCTCGTCGACGAGGCCGGGGATCGCGACCGCGACGGCCGCGAGCCGGTGCCCGGCGGAGACGGTGCGGGCGAGCTCGGCGAGCGTCGCCGGCAGCTCCTCGGCGAGGGCGGGGGCGACGCCCTCGGCGATGGCGTCGGGCATCCCGTCCGCCTGGCCCGCCGAGGCAAGCCGGTACTTCACGCTCGAGCCGCCGACATCCAGCCCGAGCACGGTGGAGCCGATCATCGAGCGGCACCGCCAGGGGTCGAGGGTGAAGAAGCCGACGTCGCCGCCGCGCGAGCCGCCTCGGCGATCTCCCGGGCGATCTCGGCATCCGCGACCTCGTAGTCGCCGACCCCGCTGCCCGCCGAGCCCATGCTCACGCCGCCGGCGTCGCCGGCGACCGTGCGCTTCGCCGAGAAGTGCAGATCGCGCACACCGGAGGCGAGGATGCCGGGCGCATCCGCCGCGGTCACGCCGCCGCCCGCCATCACGACGATCCGGCCCTCGGCGCGCTCGACGAAGGCGCGCAGCGTGTCGCGCCCGGCGAGTGCGGTCGGCGCGGCGCCGGAGGTGAGCACCCGGTCGAGGCCGAGCTCGATCAGCGTGTCGAGGGCCTGGAGCGGATCGGCGGAGACGTCGATCGCGCGGTGCGCGGCGACCCCGGCCGGGCCCGCGGCATCCCGCAGCCGGCGCATGCCGTCGAGGTCGAAGCGGCCCGCCTCGTCGAGGCAGCCGATGACGACGCCCGCCGCGCCCGCCGCGACCGCGGCGCGCACATCGGACTCCATCACGGCGAACTCGTCGGCCGTGTAGTGGAAGCCGCCGCCCCGCGGGCGGATGAGCACGTGCACGCCGACGGCGTCGCCGGCCGCCCGCACGGCCGCCTCGATCGTGCCGAGGGACGGGGTCAGCCCGCCGAGCGCGAGCGCTTGGCAGAGCTCCACCCGCGCGGCGCCGATCGACGCCGCGACCCGGACCGCCGCGGCATCCTGGGCGATGAGCTCGAGCGTGACCGCGCTCGTCGGGGCGGCCCCGCTCACGCGGCGCTCCTCGCGGCGAGCCGGGCGACGCGGCGCTCGCGCTGCGCCACCGGGTCGGGCACCGGCACCGAGGCCAGCAGGCGCTGCGAGTACGGGTGCTGCGGGCGCAGCAGCACGTCGTCGGTCGCGCCGAGCTCGACGATGCGGCCCTCGTGCATGACGGCGACCCGGTGCGAGAACTCGTGCACGACGGCGAGGTCGTGGCTGATGAAGAGGCAGGCGAAGTCCATGCGCTCCTGCAGCTCGCGGAGCACCCGCAGCACGGCGGCCTGCACCGAGACGTCGAGCGCCGAGGTCGGCTCGTCGGCGATGATGAGCTCCGGCTCGAGCGCGATCGCCCGGGCGAGGCCGATGCGCTGACGCTGGCCGCCCGACAGCTCGTGCGGGAAGCGGCTCGCGTAGGAGGCGGGCAGCTCGACCGCCTCGAGCAGCTCGCGCACGCGCGCCGCCCGGTCGCGCCCCGACATGGGCCGCACGGCGCGGTGCACGACGAGCGGCTCGGCGATGGCCTCGCCGACCGTGGTGCGCGGGTCGAGGCTGGAGCCCGGGTCCTGGAAGATCGCGCCGACGCGGCCGCGGAGCCGTCGCTCGGCGCGTCCCCGCAGGCCGCCGCGGCCGAGCTTCTCGCCGAAGAGGCGCAGCTCGCCGCCCGAGGTCGGCGCGAGGCCGAGGGCGACCTTGCCGAGCGTCGACTTGCCCGAACCGGACTCGCCGACGAGGCCGAGGATCTCGCCCGCCGCGATGTCGATCGACACCTGGTCGAGGGCGGTGAAGCTCTTGCCCGCCTTGCGGTACGTGACGCTCGACTCGCGGAGCGAGAGCACCGGCACCGGCAGTGCGACGCCGCCGGGGCCCGTGCCGTCGGGCTCGCCGGCGGGCGGCACCGTCTCGCCGGCCTCGGGCAGCCGCGGCACGGCGTCGAGCAGGCGCTTCGTGTAGTCGGCGCTCGGCTCGCGCAGCACCTGCATCGCGGTGCCGTGCTCGACCATCTCGCCGCGGTACATCACGGCGACCCGGTCGGCGATGTCGGCGACGACGCCCATGTTGTGCGTCACGAGCAGGAACGAGGTGCCGCTCGAGTGCGCGAGCTCGCGGATCAGGTCGAGGATCTCGGCCTGCACCGTGACGTCGAGCGCCGTCGTCGGCTCGTCGGCGATGATGAGCTTCGGCTCGCAGGCGAGCGCGATCGCGATGACGACGCGCTGGCGCTGACCGCCGGACATCTCGTGCGCGTAGCCGGCGGCGCGGCGCTCGGGCTCGGGGATGCCGACCCGGGCGAGCAGCTCGACCGCGCGGCGGGCCGCCTCCTGCTTGGTGCCCACGCCGTGGTTCAGCAGCGCCTCGGCGATCTGGTCGCCGATGCGCATCGAGGGGTTCAGCGCCGTCATCGGCTCCTGGAAGACCATCGAGATTTCCTTGCCGCGGACGCCGTTCAGCTCGTGCTCGGTGAGCGAGGTGAGCTCGCGGCCGTCGAGCTCGATCGAGCCCGTGCGCGTCGCGGTCGCCGGCAGCAGGGAGAGCACCGCCATCGCGGTCACCGACTTGCCGGAGCCCGACTCGCCGACGAGGGCGAGCACCTCGCCGCGCCGCACGTCGAGGTCGATGCCGCGCACGGCCTCGACGGGCCCGTCGTCGGTGCGGAAGGTGACGGCGAGGTCGCGGATGCGGAGCATGGGCGCCTCGGCGTCATCCGTGTCCTGGACCGGGGTGGCCGTGCGGTCGGTGGCGCTCAACGGTCGCGTCCCTTCACGTCGAAGAAGTCGCGCAGGCCGTCGCCGATGCTGTTGAAGGCGCAGACGGTCAGCACGATGCAGAGGCCGGCGGGGAAGATCAGCCACCACGCGCCGGCGTAGGTGTACGTCATCCCGCCCGTGAGCATCGCGCCCCAGTCGGTCGCGGGCTTCTGCAGCCCCATGCCGAGGAACGAGACGTACGCGACGAGGAGGATCGCGTCGGCGACCTGGAAGGTCGCGTTCACGACGATCGTGCCGACCGTGTTCGGCACGATGTGCTTCACCACGGCGCGGCCGTGGGTGCCGCCCATCGCGCGGATGGCGAGCACGTACTCGCGGGACTTCAGCGAGATCGACTCGGCGCGCACGAGCCGGGCGGGCACGAGCCAGGACACCAGGCCGATCACGACGATCATGAGCGGCACGCTCGGCCGCATGATCGCGGAGAGGATGAGGAGGAGGAACGTCGCCGGGATGGCGATGCCCGCGTCGACGATGCGCATCATCACGGCGTCGACGGTGCCGCCGACGTACCCGGCGATGGCGCCCCAGAGGGTGCCGATCACGGTCGCGAGGATGCCGGCGGCGAGGCCGATCAGGATCGACACCTGCCCGCCGATCATGAGCCGGCCGAGCACGTCGTAGCCGACGTCGTCCGTGCCGAGCGGGTGGCCGGGCGTGCCGGGCGGGAGCATCGTGCTCTTCAGGTCGGTGTGCACCTGATCGGTCGGGTGCAGGATCGGCCCGAGGAAGCAGAACAGCAGGAACAGCACGATCGTGACGACGCCGAAGAGGGCGAGCTTGTTCTGCAGGAAGCGGCGGAGGCCGCGGCGGAACGGCGAGCGGCCGGCCGGCTGCGTCGCCGGCTGGGCTGCGGTGGCGGTCGTCATGCGAGCTCTCCTCGGGTGCGCGGGTTGAGCAGGGCCTGCACGAGGTCGGCGAGGATCGAGCCGACCACGGTGGCGACGGCGATCACGAGCACGCAGCCGAGCAGCACCGGGTAGTCGCCCGTCTGCGCGCTCGTCCAGAAGAGGAGGCCCATGCCGGGGTAGTTGAAGAGGGACTCGACGACGATCATGCCGCCGAACATCACGGGGAGGTAGTAGCCGAGCATCGCGATCACGGGCGTCAGCGAGTTGCGCACCACGTGCCGGCGGATGACGACCGGCATCGGCGTGCCCTTCGCGCGGGCGGTGCGGACGTAGTCCTCGGAGAGGTTGTCGATCGTCGCCGAGCGCATGTAGCGGGAGATGGTCGCGATGATGCCGAGCGCGGCGGTCGCGACGGGGAGCACCAGGCCGGCGGGCTTCGCGAGCACCTGCGCGACGGTGTCGCCCTGCGGGGCGAGGGCCGGCACGAGGTGCAGCCACTGGGCGAAGACGATGACGAGCACGAGGCCGAGGAAGAACGACGGCGTCGAGTAGATGATGAAGTTCATCGTGGTGAAGACGTAGTCGCCGGTCTTGCCGCGACGGACCGCCTGGTAGATGCCCATCGGGATCGCCACGATGAGGGCGACGACCATCGAGATGAGCGCGAGCACCAGCGTCTTCGGCAGACGCTGGCCGATCGCGTCGGCGACTGGGCGGTTCAGTTTGAACGAATCGCCCAGGTCGCCGACGGCGATCTGCGAGAGGAACGTGAAGTACTGCTGCCAGAGCGGGCGGTCGAAGCCGTTCGCGCGGTTGAACGCGTCGATCTGCTCCTGCGTCGCCTGCATGCCGAGGATGCCCTGGGCGGGCCCCTGCGGCATGGCCAGGTGGAGCAGCGCGAACACGATCAGGGTGACGATCAGGATCACGATCACCCCCTGAACGAGTCGCCGGCCGAGGAACCGGAGGATCCCGGCCCCGCCCGACGCGGTTCGGACCGCGGTCCGCGCTGCTTCCACCATCACTGCTGCCTTACTTCACTTCGCCGTTCGTGCCGGGACGGGCCCGGTCACTCGCTCCAGGACCAGCGCTGCGGGAAGAACGACGCGCCCGGGTCCTGGTGCCCGACGTCGAGGCCGTCCTTGATGACCGAGACCTGGTAGACCGGGTTCGGCATCCACATGACCGGGAGGTCCTGCGCGAGCAGGGCCGAGTACTTCTGGGCGATCTCGCTGTCGGTCGAGGCGGTCATCTGGGTGATGAGCTCCTCGGCCTCCGGGTTGTCGTACTGGCCCGCGTTCCACTTGGTGTCCTTCGCGAAGACGCGCTCACCGGTCGGGTAGGCCGGGAAGTACCACGAGCCCGCCGTGCCGAAGAAGACGAGCTGCCACGAGCAGGTGGTCGAGCCCTCGGTCTTGCAGGACTGCGCCTCGGTGAGCACCGAGTCGAGCGGCTTCGAGTCGATCGTCATGGCGACGCCGATCTTGCCGAGCGAGGACTGGATCTCGCTCATCATGTTGTCGGTCTCCTGCGAGCCGTTCTGCGTGGTGACGACGATCTCGAGCTTCTTGCCCGCCTCGATGCCCTCGCCGCACTGATCGGCGCCGGTGCCCGGGTTGGTGCACTCGAGGGTGCCGCCGGAGCCGGCGGTCCAGCCGTGGTCGGCGAGGAGCTTCGCCGCCGCGTCGAGGTCGAAGGGGTAGGGGTTGTCCTTCTGCTCGCTCGAGAGGTAGGCGCTGTCCTGCGTCTGCGGGACGGGGCCGTAGTCGGGCGTCGCCGCGCCGTGCCAGATGACGTCGGAGATGGTCTCCTGGTCGACCGCGTGCTGCAGCGCCTGGCGGATGTAGAGCTGGTCGAAGATCGGCCCCATCTCCGGGTTCGCGAAGTTGTACGGCATGTACGTGATCGACCAGCCGGCCCACGGCTCGACGCGGTAGCCGAGGTCGGTGAACTGCGACTCGCTCGTGAGCTGGGCGCTCGTGATGTAGCCGTAGTCGACCTCGCCCGAGCGGACGACGTTCATCTCGGCGTCCGCCGAGGTGAAGGGCAGGAAGGTGACGTTCGGGATGGAGGGCGTGTCCTCACCCGTGTACTTCGTGTTCGCGGTCAGCTCGACCTGGCCGGAGTCCGACCAGCTCTTCACGACGTACGGGCCCGAGACGGTCTGCCAGAGCTCGTTCGTGGCGTAGCTCTTCATGTCCTTCGCCTCGGAGAAGAGGTAGTCGAAGACCTGGACGGCGGATGCCTCGTCGCGGTCGAAGTCGCCGATCTCGCCGTCGGCGCTCGTCTTGTCCCAGGCGTGCTGGGGCATGGGGTAGACGAGGCTCAGCTGGTTGGCGAGCAGGAACTCCTCGTTGTAGACCTGGCTGAAGGTCAGCGTGAAGGTCTTCTCGTCGACGATCTCGAACTTCGTGATGTTGTCGGGGATCAGGCCGGCCGAGTAGCCGCCGGTCTTCTCGGCGTTGAAGCGCACGAGGTTGTACCAGAACTCGACGTCGCGCGAGGAGACGGGCTCGCCGTCCGACCAGTCGAGGTCGGCGAGGGTGATCGTCACCGAGAGGTGGTCGTCGGAGAACTCGTACGCCTTGGCGGCGGAGGCCTTCTGGTCCCACTCCATGGTGCCGCTGGTGCCGTTGTACTCGAACAGGCGCGGCCACATCGTCGCCTTGATGGCGCTGTTGTGGGTGGCCATCGTGTCGGGGCTCGAGATCGGCAGGATCCAGTTCGGGCCCGTGCCGGCCGGCAGCGCGTAGCTGACGGAGTCCTTGCCGCTCGACGCCTCGTCGCCCTGCGCGGTGCAGCCGGTGACCACGAGGACCGCGGCCGCGGCGAGTCCGAGGGGGGCGAGCAGGCGCCGCATCACAGTCGTACGCATCAAACCTCCTTGTTTATTCGTCGAGGGATGGAATTCGTGCAGAATCTCGACGCAGATTCATCCTGCACGAAGGAACAACGCCAACAATCACGAACTTGTTACGTTTGCGTAACTAAGTTTTCATGAAATTGGAGAAAGTGGGGCGCGAGGGTCGGCGGGCCGCCGGCTGCGAGGCGCGCCCTCGCGCCCTCGCGCCTTCGCGGCCTGGCGCCTTCGCGGCCTGGCGCCTTCGCGGCCTGGCGGCCGTGCTCCTCGCTAGCCGAACAGCCGCGCGGTGAGCGCCGGGTCCGTCTCGAATGTGTCGAAGGGGAACATCGGCCGCTGGATGCGGTGGTGCCCGAGGCGTTCGAGGTCCTGGTCGACGCCGCCCGGCGTGAGCGCGAGCGTCCAGCCGCGCTGCGCGTCGTAGAGCGTCGGCTCGAGGTAGCCGATCTTCGTCACGACGATCTGCGCCGCGAAGGGGTCGAGCCCGATCGAGGTGAAGTCGGCGATGTCGTGGTACGCCTTGCGGTACTCGGTGATGATCGCGTGCAGCCCGCCGACACGGATCACGGCGACGCCGCCCGCGTCGGGGTCGCCCTCGTGCAGTGAGTGCAGCACGCCGGTGATCGTGACCGGGCCGTGCGGGCCGTGGTCGACGCGCGCGCCGGCGGTGACGGTGACGGTCTCGCCGACGGTCCTGCCGCGGAGCTCGGCGAGCGCCTCGTGGTCGAAGATCGAGCCGACGAGCACGGTGGGCGCGCCCTCGGCGGTGAGCCGCTCGTCCTGCAGCAGCTGCGCGAGCGTCCAGGTCACGTCGCCGGTGCCGCCGGCGCCCGGGTTGTCGCCCGAGTCGCTGATGAAGTAGGGGGTGTCGCTCGCGGCGAGGCCCGCGTCGACGCCCTCGGCGAGGGTTCCGGGCGGGCCGACGAACTCGAACTCGTCGCGCACGTCCCAGAACGCGCGGCCGAGCTCCTCGGCCGCCGCGGTGATCGCGGCGTCGTCGTCGCCGGTGACCACGACGACGCCGTGGCAGCGAGGCTCGTCGGCCCAGGCGTAGCCGATCCAGATGGCGGCGTCGATGACGCCGGGGCGCTGCTCGACCTCCTCGATGCGGGCGTAGAGGCTCTTCGCCGGCTCGACGCGGGTCGAGGTCTTCTCGCCGGGCAGCAGGATCGGCACGGTGACGTGCGCGCGCCGCGGGGTGCGGCCGTCGCGCAAGGTCTCGACGAGGTTCCGGATGGCCCGGTCGCGGGTCTGCCAGGTGTCCTCGTGCGGGGCGAGCCGGTAGCAGGTGATGAGGTCGACCTGCGAGACGAGCGCGTCGGAGACGTTGCCGTGCAGGTCCATCGAGGCGGAGACCATGACGTCGGTGCCGATGACCTCGCGGATCGCGGTGATGAGGTCGCCCTCGGCGTCGTCGAGGCCGTCGACGCTCATCGCGCCGTGGATGTCGAAGAACAGCCCGTCGAGGCCGCCGTCGGCCATGAGCGCGCGGAGCCCCTCCAGGATGCGGCCCTTGATGTCGTCGTAGACCTCGCGGAGCACCGCGCCGCCCGGGATGGAGCGCGCGTAGTAGACGGGCAGCCACTCCGCGGCATCCGTCAGCGTGCCGTCGCGGAGCGAGGTGTAGCGCTGCACCAGTTCCTCGCCCTCGGCGCGCTGGAAGTCGCGCGCCCCGGCGCGGTGGGGGGAGAAGGTGCTGGACTCGATCGCCATGCCGGCGATCGCGATGCGAGGACGCTGGGTCATGCGGCCAGCTTAGATCACCCGTCGAGTGAACCCAGATTCAGGCTCGCAAAAGTCTGGCTACTTCCTTCGATTCATGGATTTACTGGCGGGACGCCTCGGCGATCGCGCCGTCGATCCGCCCCGGCTCCAGCAGGCGGGCGAGCAGCGAGCTGCCCACCCCGCGCGCGCCGGCGAGCGGGCCGGCCGCGCTGACGCCGATCTCGAGCAGGTCGGTCGACATCGGCAGGCAGAGCGTGTAGATCGCCTGCCGGACGCCCGCGACGAAGGCGTCGGCCGTCGAGAGCTGCCCGCCGAGGGCGAGCAGCTGCGGGTTGTAGAAGTTGATGATCGTGGCGAGCACCTCGCCGGTGCGCTGCCCCGCCTCGCGGAGGAGCGCGGTCGCCCGGGGGTGCGCGTCCTGGGCGAGCCGGAGCACCGCGTCGAGGTCCTCGACCGCTTCGCCGGTGCCGCGCAGGGCGTCGACGATCGCCGTGCCGCTCGCGACGACGTCGAGGCAGCCGACGCGCCCGCACGAGCAGACGACGGGCGGGGCACCCGCGAGCGCGACGTGGCTGATGTCGCCCGCGACGCCGCGGTAGCCGCGGTACAGCTCGCCGCCCGCGATGATGCCGCAGCCGATGCCGCTGCCCGCCTTCACGAAGACGAGCTCGTTGACGGTCTGGCCGCGCTCGACGAACTCGCCGACGGCCATGGCGTTCGCGTCGTTGTCGACGTGCGTTGGGAGCCCGGTGATGCGGCCGAGCATCTCGCCGACGACGAGGCCGTTCCAGCCCGGCATCCGCATCGGGGCGAGCAGGCGCCCGTCGCGCGAGTCGACCGGTCCGGGGAGGCTCATCGCGATGCCCTCGATCGCGGGCGTCGGCGAGAGCCCGGCGGCGAGCGCCTGCGCCGCGGCCCAGACCGCCTCGATCACGGCGGCCGGCTCGTCGCGCAGCGTGATGGGCTCGATCGCGTCGGCGACGATCTCGCCGCGGCGGTTCATCAGCACGAGCGTGACGTGCCGCTCGCCGAGGTCGGCGGCGGCGATGACGGAGCCCCCCTCGCGGATCGCGAGCAGCCGCGGGCGGCGGCCGCCGGTCGACTCGCCGCGGCCGGCCTCCTCGAGGTAGCCGTACTCGATCAGCTCGTCGACGCGCATCGCGACGGTCGAGGCGCTGAGGCCGGTCAACCGGGCGAGCTCGGCGCGCGAGTCGGCCCGGCCCGTGTGGATGAGCCGGAAGAGTTCCCCCGCCGTCGCGCTGCTCGTCGTGGCCACGCTGCACCTCTCTCCGAGACGATTGGTCCGAGAATCGATGCTGTTCCCCCGAAGTCGAACAGAAGTCTCGCCTCGGCGCTTACTCTAACCACCCGCCGGTCCGGTGCGGGCGATGCGACGGCGGATGACCCGTGCCGGGCGTGGCGCCGACCCGGCCGGCGAACCCGGCTCAGTCGGGGTGCGGCCCGCAGGACTCCCGCTCGACGAGCTCGTGCGGTACGAGCACGTGCCGGGGCGCAGTGCCGTCGAGCAGCAGCTCGAGCGCGGCGTCGGCGATCGCGTCGAGCGGTTGACGGATGACGGACAACGGCGGGGAGGTGAACTCCGCCTCGCTCGTGCCGTCGAAGGCGAGCACCGCGAGCTCGCCGGGCACGCGGACGCCGCGCTCGGCGAACGCCCGGAGCGCGCCGATCGCCTGCACGTCGGCGCTCACGAAGACCGCGGTGGGCGCGCCGCCGCGGTCGAGCAGCTCCAGCGCGGCCCGGTAGCCGCCCTCGCGGCGGTACTCGGCGCTCGCGACGAGCCGGTCGAGCCCGGCCGCGCCGGCCGTCGGCCCGACGAGCTCGGTCCATGCGCGCCGCCGGGCCAGCGCGGCGGGGGAGTCTTCGGGGCCGGCGATGAGCGCGATCCGCTCGTGGCCGTGCCGCTGCAGGTGCCGGATGCCGGCCCGCGCGGCGGCCTCGTCGTCGATGCCGACGCTCGGCGGTTCGCCGGCCGGGCCGGGGAGGCCGGATGCTCCGCTGCGATCGAGCGTCACGACGGGCACTCCGGCGGCCTGGAGCGGCGCGAGCGTGCCGGGGGTGCCGCCGATGACGAGCACGCCGTCGGGCTGCCGTTCGGCGAGGGCGGCGAGCTGCGCGCGCTCGCGCTCGGGGTCGTACTCGGTGTCGCCGTAGGTGACGGCGTAGCCGCGGGCGAACGCTGCCGTCTGCACCGCCTTCGCGAGCTCGGCGAAGAAGGGGTTGCCGATGTCGGGCACGAGCAGCGCGAGCGTGCGGGTGCTGCGCAGCCGCAGGGCCCTCGCCGTCGCGTTCGGCCGGTAGCCGAGCTCGGCGATCGCGGCGAGCACGCGGGCGCGGGTCGCCTCGGCGACGGGCCGCGGGCCGTCGTTCAGCACGTAGCTGACGACGGCGCTGCTGACGCCCGCGAGCCGCGCGACGTCGTTGCGCGTCGCGGCGCGAGGGGCGTCGCCGGGTGCGGGCATCGCGCCTCCTCGGCTCGGTTCCGGGCCGCGGGCCGGTGCCCGGCGGCTTGCGTCCCGGTCATGCTATCCCTACGATCGAGGCGGATCTACTCGTGTAGATCCGCCCGCTTCCCACCCCCGGCCCACCGGGCCGCAGAGAAGGAGTGCCCCATGGACACGGACGTCCTCGTGGTCGGATCCGTCAACGAAGACCGAATGATCGCCGTGCGCCGGCACGTGCGGCCGGGCGAGACGATCCTCGCCGAGGGCGTGCAGGTCTCCGGCGGCGGCAAGGGCGCGAACCAGGCGGCCGCGGTCGCGCGCGCCGGCGCCCGGGTCGCGTTCGTCGGCGCCGTCGGCGACGACGAGTCGGGCCGCACCCTGCGCGCCGAGCTGACCGCGCTCGGCATCGACGTGGCCGAGCTCCGCACCGTGCCCGGGGTCACCACGGGCACCGCCTTCATCCAGGTCTCCGAGGACGGCGAGAACGCGATCATCGTCGACGCCGGAGCGAACTCCCACGTGCGCGTCGAGCTCGCCGCCGACACCCGCGCCGCGGTGGTGCTCGCGCAGGCCGAGATCCCGCCCGCCGTCGTCGTCGCCGCGGCCGAGCTCGCCGGCGCGATCGGCGCGCGCTTCGCCTTCAACGCCGCGCCCGCGCCCGCCTCGCTCGACGAGGTGCCGCGTGGCGCCGATCCGCTCATCGTCAACGAGCACGAGGCCGCCGAGCTGCTCGGCGCCGCCGCGGCCACCGGGACCCCGGCCGAGGCGGCGCTCGCCCTGCGCGAGGCCGCCGGCGCGCGCTCGGTGGTCGTCACGCTCGGCGCGGAGGGATGCCTCGTCGCCGATGAGTCGGGCGTCGACGCCGTGCCCGCGGTGCGCGTCGAGCGCGTCGTCGACACGACCGGCGCCGGCGACGCCTTCGCGGGCGCCCTCGCCGCGGCGCTCGCGCTCGGGGCGTCCCTCCGCGACGCGGCCGCAGCCGCGGCCGCGGCGGGCGCCGCCGCCGTCGGCTGGGAGGGCGCGCGCCCGCCGGCGTGATCCGACCCGGCGCTCAGCCGAGCGAGGTGGGGGACTCGAGGCCCGAGGCATCCGCCTCGCTGAAGCGGTCGAGCCGGAACGGCTCCAGATCGAGCTCGGGCGCCCGCCCCTCGGCGAGGTCCGAGAGCACGAGGCCCATGAGCGCCGAGAACTTGAAGCCCTCGCCCGAGTCGCCGCAGGCCAGCACGACCCCGGCTCGCGGCGAGCCGATGACGAAGCGCCCGTCGGGCGAATCGGTCCAGCTGCACACCTTCGCGTCGACGACCCGCGCGCCGCGCATGCCGAGCGCCTCACGGGCGTAGTCGAGCAGGAACGCCGTGCGCGCGGCATCCGGGTCGCGGTCCTCGTCCTCGCCCCACACGACGTCGCGGAGCGGCGCGTCGAGGCCCAGCTTGTAGCCGGTGCCCGGGGTGGTCATCGCGTAGAGCGTCGGCCGATCCCCGGCGGCGATGTCGATGAGGTCGGGCAGCCCGTCGGCCGGCACCGCGGGGTCGACGACGTGCACGACCTGCTCGAGGTGCGGGCGCAGGGGCACGTCGAGACCGAGCTCCGCGACGAGCGCCGGAGCGCCCGGTCCGGGAGCGACGACGACGAGCTCCGCCTCGAGCGCGCGCCCGTCGGCGAGGCGCACCCGCTGCCCGCCGCCCGGCGTCTCGTCGAGGCCGACGACGTGGGCGAGCACGAGCTCGCCGCCCGCCCGCTCGAAGCGGCGGCGCTGCGCGCCGAGTGACGCCTCGGCGAGCACCGGCCCCGCCTCGGCGGTCCAGAGCGCGTCGCGGCCGTCCGGCACCAGTCCGGGGAAGCGCTCGCCGACCCGCGCCGACGGCAGTCGCTCGAAGTCGACCTGCTGCGCCGCGAGCGCGAGCTCGAAGGCGTCGAGCGCGGCCGCCTCGTCGCGCCAGAGCAGGCCGCGACGGAGGAACACCGGCTCGCCCGCGATCGCGGAGAGGCGCTCCATGGCCGCGAGGCTCGCCGCCGTCATCCGGATCTTCGCGGGGTCGGGATCGGCGAGCCGCCAGATCCGTGTCGGGCCGTGCGAGGACGAGAACGGGTTGCCCGGCCCGTACCGGTCGACGAGCGTCACCCGGTGGCCGCGCTCGGCGAGCTCGGCCGCGGCCGGCAGCCCCCAGGCGCCGGCGCCGATCACGATGAGATCCATGCCTCCATCTTCTCGCGGGGCGCGGCCGCCCGCGCGAAGCGCAGTCCGGGCAGGCCGCGGCGGGCGATGAGCCACTCCGCGACGACGAGGTTGGGCAGCCAGCAGAGGAACGGCACCGCGGCGTAGGCGTTCTGGAACGCGGCGTCGAAGTCGAAGGCGCCAGTCGTGAACGGCAGCTGCGCGACGATCAGCAGCGGCAGCCAGAGCCGCAGCGTCACGGCGGCGTAGCTCAGCGCGAAGCAGCGCATCATCCACGCCCGGTGGGTGGGGACGTCGCCGCGGCGGATGGCCCGGTAGCCGAGGACGGCCGTGGCCAGCCAGAGCACCGCGAGGGCGCCGAAGCCGAACAACCCGACGAGCCCGGCCGAGTTCACCGGCGCGAGCAGCAGTCCGGCGACGCCGCCGACCGCGACGCCGCCGAGGGCGAGCCGGCCGATCCAGCGGTGCAGCTGCGGCATCCGCTCGCGAAGCCCGCGCCAGAACTGCAGCGGGCCGAGCGCGAGGGCGAGGCCGCCGCCCACGATGTGCGCGAAGAAGACGGCCTGCACGAGCGGCGGCTGGCCGGCGTAGTGCCCGGCGAGCCCGCCCGCCGGGGACTCGGCGAGCGAGGCGAGCGACGTCGTGAGGTACGGCGTCACGGCGAAGGCCACGATGCCGAGCGAGGAGAGCAGCGCCCAGAGCCAGGCGATCCTGGTGGCGGGGCGGGCGGGTTCAGCGGTCATGGCTCGAACGCTAGGGGCGCGGGAAGGCCGTCCGGCATCCGGAGAACCCCCGGAAGCCGCGCGGATTCCCCGCGCCGTACGTAGTTGCCCTGACGGGGCTGCTAGCCGGAACGCCCGTCCGACCATGCCGCCCAGAGCCGGCCGTACGCACCCCCGGCCGCGACGAGCTCCTCGTGCCGGCCCTGTTCTACGACGCCGCCGGCGTCGAGCACGATGACGCGGTCGGCGCGGGCCGCCTGGTCGAGGCGGTGCGCGATCGTCATCGTCGTGCGGCCGGCGGCGACGCGGGCGATCGCCCGATCGAGCACGTGGTCGCCGTCGCCGCCCGCGGCGGCCGTCGCCTCGTCGAGCACGAGCAGCGCCGGGTCGTGCAGCAGCAGCCGGGCGAGGGCGAGCTGCTGCGACTCGACGATCGTCAGCCGGTGCCCGCCGGACCCGACGACGGTGCCGAGCCCCTCCGGCAGCCGGTCCACCCAGCCGAGCGCCCCGACCGCGTCGAGCGCGGCGCGGAGCTCCCCGTCGCCCGCGCCGGGGCGGGCGAGCCGGAGGTCGTCCGCGAGCGGACCGGCGAAGACGTGCGGCTCCTGGCCGGCGAGTCCGATCCGGGGCATCCGGGTCGTCGCCGTCGCCGCGCCCGTGTCGATCCCGCCGACGAGCACCCGACCGCGTTCCGGCTCGAGGGCGCCGAGCACGAGCGCGGCGACCGTGCTCTTGCCCGCACCGCTCGCGCCCACCAGGGCGACCGTCTCGCCCGGGGCGACCTCGAAGCTCACCCCGTCGAGGGCGATCGCGCCGTCGTACGCGAAGCCCACGTGATCGAACTCGAGGCCCGCAGCACCCCCGCGTGCGGACGCCGGCCGGCGAGGGCGCTCCGGCAGCTCGAGCACGCCCACGAGCCGCGCGAGCCCCGCCGCCGCCTTCTGCAGCTCGTCGATGCTGCCGAGCACCTGCCCGACCGGTCCGAACAGGGCGTGGAAGTACAGGGCCGCCGTCGTCGCGGCGCCCACCGTCGCGAGATCCGCGCCGACGAGCAGGAAGCCCGCCCCGAGCACCGCCGCGAGCCCGAGGAACTCGGCGAGGTTCAACTGGTTCCAGAAGCCGACGCTCACCCGGGCGGCCCGCCGCTCGAGTTCGACCGAGTGCAGCGCCGCCTCGTCGACGACGCGCTCGCGCTCGGCGGAGACGCCGTAGGCGCGCACGGTCTCGGCCGCGTCGACCGATTCGAGGATGCGCTGCGCCCGTTCGCCCTCGGCGGCGCGCGCCGCCCGATACACGGGCCGGGCGCGCGTCAGGTACGCGCGCAGTGCGAGGAGCTGCACGGGCACTGCCGCGAGGGCCGCGAGGGCGAAGCGCCAGTCGAGGGCGCCGAGCCCCACTAGCGTCACGACCACGGTGAACCCCGCGGACGCGAAGGCCGGGACGACGTTCGTCACGACGTCGCCCACGATGCGCGTGTCGGTCGAGGCGCGCGAGACGAGGTCGCCGCGGCCGGCCCGCTCCACGACGGTCGCGGGCAGGCGAATGAGCCGGGTGACGACGAGCCCGCGCAGCTCGGCCAGCACGCGCTCGCCGAGGCGCGCGACGAGCGCCCGGCCGAGTCCCGTGAGGAGGGCGTTCGCGAGGCCGACGCCGGCGATCACGAGCACGAGGGGGAGGAGCGCGCCCGGATCGCCGCCGAGCACCGCGTCGACGATCCCGCCGAGCGCGGCGGGCAGGGCGAGGCCGGCGAGGGCGGCGAGGAGCAGCGCGGCGGCGGCGAGGGCGAGGGCGCCGGCCCGGCCTCGAAGCAGCCGGCGCAGCTCGCGGCGGGTCTCGCGCGGGCCGGCGACGGGCAGCGGGGTCGTGCTCACGCGGTCACCAGCCGATCGGCGAGGCGCTCGAGCGCGGGGCTCGCGGCCACCACGACGGTGGTGCGCCCGGACCTCACGGCGGGCAGCCGCTCGGCGATGCGGGCCTCGGTGACGGCGTCGACGGCGCTCGTCGGATCGTGCAGCACGAGCACCGAGGCGTCCCGGCCGAGCGCCCTGGCCAGCGCGACGCGCTGCCGCTGCCCGCCCGACAGGCTGTAGCCGCGCTCGCCGACCGGCCGTTCGAGCCCACCCGCTCCCGAGACGACGTCGTCGAGCGCGGCGGCCCGTACGAGCTCGTCGAGGCGTGCGTCGTCGAGCGTCGTGTGCAGCTCCAGATTGTCGCGCAGCGTGCCGGCGAACAGGGTCGCCTCGTGCGGCGGCGCGAGGAGCGGCACGGCGGATTCCTCGAGCGGCACCCCGTCGACGAGCACCCGGCCGGAGCTGGGGGTGCGGGCCCCGGCGAGCACCTCGACGAGCTCGCGGGCCGCGAGGTGGTCGGCGACCCGGATCGCGGTGACTGAGCCCGCCGGGACGACCGCGGAGAGCGGGGGGAGGTGCGGCGTCGAGAGGCCGTCGAGCACGAGCTCGGCGCCGTGGGAGGTCGCCGGCGGGGTCGGGGCGGCGGTCGGTGTCGGGGCCGGGGGCGGCGAGGCATCCACCGCCGCCTCCGCGGCGAGCACACCGTCGACGCGCTTCGCCGACGCGCGGACCGTCGCGAGCTCGGCCGCGACGAAGGCGAGCCCGCCGATCGGCCAGGTGACGAACTGGGCGAGCCCGAGGACGGCGATGAGCTCGCCGATGCTGATGGTGCCCGCCAGCGCTTCCGCTCCCGCGGCCCAGGCGATCGCGGCGAGCAGCAGCGCGGAGCCGGTGAGGCTCGCCGCCGTGTACGCCGCCTTCGCCGAGACGGCGCGCGTCGCGGCGTCGAGCGAGCGCCGGTTCACGCGCTCGAAGCGATCCACCGCGGCCTGCTCGGCACCCAGGCCGGCGATGGTGCGGAGACCCGTGAGCAGGTCGCTGGCCGTCGCGCTCGCCGCGGCGACCGCGGCCTGCTCGCTCGCCATCCGACGTTCCAGCGGCGCAGTGACGAGGTGCATGACGGTGACGAGCACGGGGGCGGCGACGAGCACCAGGATGCCGAGCGGCACCGAGATCGCGAGGAGCGCGACCGCGGCGGTGAGCACGGCGGCGAGCTGCGCGCCGCCGCTGCCGAGCACCCAGACGATGCCGGCCGTCCGGTCGACGTCGGTGCCGGCGATGCTGAGCAGTTCGCCAGGGCTGCGCGGTACGGCGAAGCCGCGGCGGGAGAGCAGGCGCGAGACGAGGCCGAGCCGCACGTCGCGGCCGGCGAACTCGCTCGCTCGCACCGAGGCGAGCTCGCCGAGCCGCCACGAGAGCAGGAGGCCGATGAACACCGCGCCGAGCGCGGCGAGCGTCCAGGCGAGGGCGACTGGGTCGTTCGGGGCGATCGCCCGATCGATGACGAGACCGATCACGACGGGCACCAGGGCCTCGGCGATCTGGTGGCCGACGAGCCCGGCGATGGAGCCGGCGACGAGGAGTCGGCGGCGGTGGAACACGGTGGCGATCGCCCGCTCGCTGCGTGGCGGCCGCCTGGCGGGGGTCGTCGCAGGCACGATCCACAGCTTAGGATAGCCTCACCTGATCAGTTCAGCGACAAGGAGCCGAAGAATGTCGCATGCCCGCCAGGCTCTCCCCGCACAGGTGCTCGACGTGCCCGTCCGGGTCGACGGGATCATGACGAGTTCTTTCGTCGTGCGTCGCGACGAGGAGTGGGGCTGGCATCGGCACGACCGGCACGAGCTGCTGTGGGGCTCGCGCGGCTCGCTCGTCGTCGAGACGCCGAGCGGGGTGCACGCGGTGCCGTGGACGGTCGGGCTGTGGATCCCCGCCGGGCTGCCGCATCGGGTGACCGCGGGGTCCGGCACCGAGTTCGCGTGCAGCTACCTGCCGACGAGCCTGCCGGCACCCCGCTCGGATGCGGGCGCCGTCGCCGTGCCCGTCGTCGTGCGCGCGCTCTTCGAGGAGCTCGAGACGAAGCCGCTCGACCCCGAGACCCGGGCGCTCGGCGAGCAGCTACTCGTGCGCCTCCTCGAGCGCGCCGACCTCACCCGGCTCGACCTGCCGATGCCCGACGACGACCGCACGCGCCGGGTCGCCGACGCGGTGCTCGCGGACCCGGCCGACGCGCGCACGCTCGACGAGTGGGGCGCCTTTGTGGGGGCGAGCGAGCGCAACCTGTCGCGACTGTTCCGTCAGGAGACGGGCTTCACCTTCGCCGACTGGCGCACCAAGGCGAGGATGCGCGCGGCGGTGGAGCTGCTCGCCGCCGACCAGCCGGTGGGCATCGTCGGGCGGCGGGTCGGCTATCGCACGGCGAGCGCGTTCGTGCAGGCGTTCCGACGGGAGTTCGGCACGACCCCGGGGGCGTTCGCCGGGGCATCCGGCCAAGCTGTCGCGTTCGCCGCACCGGATGGCGGGCGCGCGACATCCGCGTGATGCAGGATCGAAGTCGGCGCTCTTAGGTAAGCCTAAGCTAAGCCGGGCGCTGTCACCCCCGCATCCAACGAAGGTCACATGAAGATCGCATCCTCGCGCGCGCTCCGCAGCGCCGCCGCCGCCGTCGCGGCCACCCTGCTCCTCGCCTCCTGCGCCGCGTCCTCCGCGGCCGACGTCGCCGCCGGCGACACGATCACCGTCGACACCGAGTACGGCGAGGTCACGCTGCCCGCCGAGCCGAAGGCCGCCCTCGGCTTCTACACGACCGACGTGGACATGCTCATCACCCTCGGCATCCCGCTCGCGAAGGAGCAGCCGATCCGCGACGACTTCGACCGCTTCCCGACGTTCTTCCCGCAGGAGGAGCTCGAGGGCATCGGCACCTTCCACAACTATCCCGAGTACAACCTCGAAAAGATCCTCGAGGTCGGCCCCGACCTGATCCTGAACGGCCTCGGCTACGAGACCGATCTGCACGAGCAGCTCACCCCGATCGCGCCGACCTACACCTACAACGGCTTCGACGGCGGCGACTGGCGGGTGAAATTCGCCCAGCTCGCGAAGGACCTCGGCCGCGAGGCGGAGCACCAGGCCTGGGCCGACGCCTACGACGCGAGGGTGGCCGAGATCCGCGCAGAGCTCGACGAGCGGGGCCTCGACCCCGTCGTCGCGGACGCCTCCTACTGGGACGAGCAGGTGCAGGTCGGCTGCTACAGCATCTCCTGCCTCGTCTTCGCCGACCTCGGCCTCTCGATCTCGAAGGTCGCCGACAGTGACGGGGACGGGAAGCCCGACAGCACGGGCCGCGCGCTCAGCCACGAGCAGCTCGGCGACCTCGCCGACGTCGACGTGATCTTCACCGGCGTCGCGGAGGACGGCACGGGCCTCATCACCGACGAGACCGCGCTGAAGTCGAACGCGCTGTGGACCTCGCTGCCCGCCGTCGCGAACGGCCAGGTCTTCCCCTACAACTACGAGATGAGCTACGGCTCGCCGAGCGGGCAGACCGCTCTGCTCGAGGTCATCGCGAAGGCGCTGCTCGGATGAGCCGCCCGGAGGTCAACCTCGTGCACCGGGTCGAGGTCGCCGAAGTGCGCCGCCTCACGCCCGGCATGATCCGGATCGTGTTCACCGGCCCCGGCCTCGAGGGCTTCGTCTCCTCGGGCGTCGGCGACGAGTACCTGCGTCTGTTCCTGCCGGCTGAGGGGCACGCCGAGCCGCAGCTGCCCGTCGCCACCGACGACGGCTACTGGGAGTTCCCCGAGGGCGTCGAGCCCTGCGAGGTGCGCACCTACACGGTGCGCGAGTGGGACGGCGCCGCCGGCCGGCTCGTCATCGACTTCGTCGTGCACGAGGGCGGCATCGCCGCCACCTGGGCGCTCGGCGCCGAGCCAGGCCACGTCGTCGGCGTGAACACGCCGCGCGGGCTGTACGCCCCGGCCGAGGGGATCGAGTGGCAGCTGCTCGTCGCGGACGCCACCGGCCTGCCCGCCGCCGTGCGGCTCGCCGAGCAGGCGCCCGCCGGCGTCCGCACGAAGCTCGTGCTCGAGGTTTCGGGCGATCAGGACGAGCACCGGCCCGAGCTGCCCGCGAACGTCGAACTCGCCTGGGTGCACGGCGGCAACGGGCACGCGCCGAGCCGGCTCGAGGAGATCGTGCGGGCCAGTGAGCTGCCGAAGACGCCCGGCTACGTCTGGGTAGCGGGCGAGAGCGCCGTGACCCGTGCCGTGCGCAAGTACCTGCGCCACGAGCTCAAGCTGCCGCCGACCGCGTACAAGGTGGTCGGCTACTGGGTGGAGCGCGCCGAGCAGTGGCGCGAGCGCTACGAGGCGCTGCCCGAGGACGTGCGCGCCCGCCTCAGCGAGATGTGGGACGACGAGTCCCGCGACGAGGAAGAGCTGCAGGACGAGTACGTCGCAGTCCTCGAGTCGCACGGGCTCTGAGCCGCCGATGGTCGTGACCGAGTCGGTCCGGCGCACGCCGACCGGCTTCGCCGGGCGTCGGGCGCTCGGCTTCGCCGTCGCCTTCGGCGTGCTCGCAGGATGCGTCGCGCTCAGCCTCGCGATCGGATCGAAGGGACTGTCGATCGCCGAGGTGCTCGCCGCGATCGGGGGGTCGGCCGACGAGGCCGGGACGATCGTGCGCGAGCTGCGACTGCCGCGCACCCTGCTCGGCATCCTCGTCGGGGCGGCCCTCGGCGTCGCCGGCGCGGTGATGCAGGCGTTCACCCGCAACCCGCTCGCCGACCCCGGCCTCCTCGGCGTCAACGCCGGCGCCGCGTTCGCCGTGACGGCGGGGGCCGCGGCGTTCGGGCTCACCTCGCTCGGGGCGACGGTGTGGTTCGCCTTCGGCGGCGCGATCATCGCGACCGTCGGCGTGTACCTCATCGGCAGCGCCGGCCGGGGCGGGCCCGACCCGCTGCGGATCACCCTCGGCGGCGTCGCGATCGGGGCGTTCCTCGCCGGGATCACGAGCGGCATCACCCTGCTCCTGCCCGAGGTCTTCGACCGCATGCGCGGTTGGAACGCCGGCAGCATCGTCGTCGCCCCGCCCGAGCTGCTGGCCTGGGTGACGCCGTTCGTCCTCGTCGGACTCGTGCTCGCCGCCTGGGCCGCCGGGCCCCTCAACGCGGTCGCGCTGGGCGACGAGCTCGCCGTCGCACTCGGCTCGCGCATCGTGCGCACCAGGATCGTGTCGATCGTCGCCGTCACCCTGCTCTGCGGGGCCGCGACCGCGGCCGCCGGGCCGATCGGCTTCGTCGGGCTCATGGTGCCGCACGCGGTGCGCTGGTTCACCGGTCCCGACCAGCGCTGGATCTTCGCCGGCAGCGCCGTCGCGGCCCCCGTGCTGCTGCTCGCGAGCGACGTCGCGGGCCGCGTGGTGCTGCCGAGCGGCGAACTGCCCGTCGGCATCGTGACCGCCTTCGTGGGCGCGCCGGTGCTCATCGCGCTCGTGCGTCGTCGGCGGGTGAGCGGGCTGTGAGCGTGCAGGCTCCGCCGCGGGCGGTCGTGCTCCGTTCGGCCGGCGGCGGCTTCGGCATCCGCTTCGGGGTGCGCCACGCGCTCGTCGTCGCCGCGCTGCTCGCCGCGGCGCTCGCGGTCGGCGTGGTCAGCCTCGGCACCGGCGACTTCGTCGTGCCGCTCGGCGACGTCGTCGGCGCCCTGCTCGGGCAGGGCGACCGCCGCACGAACCTCGTCGTGCTCGACTGGCGTCTGCCGCGGGTGCTGCTCGCCCTCATGCTCGGCGCGGCGCTCGGCGCCGCGGGCGCGATCTTCCAATCCATCACCCGCAACCCGCTCGGCAGCCCCGATGTCATCGGCTTCGACACCGGCGCCTACACGGGCGGCCTGCTCGTCATCATCACGACCGGCACCGGATACCTGGCCACCGCGTCCGGTGCGCTGCTCGGCGGCTTCGCGACGGCCGTCGTCGTGTACCTGCTCGCGTACCGGCGCGGCTTCCACGGCTTCCGCCTCATCATCGTCGGCATCGGCGTCGCGGCCATGCTCGCCTCGCTGAACACCTGGCTCATCCTGAGCGCGGAGCTGAACGTCGCGCTCGCCGCGGCGGCCTGGTCGAGTGGCTCCCTGAACGCGGTCGGCTGGGCGCAGGCGGTGCCCGCTGCCGCCGTGCTGCTCGTGCTGTGGGCGGTCGCCGCGGCGATGAGCCGCCGTCTGCACCTGCTGGAGCTCGGCGACGACGCCGCGACGGCGCTCGGCGTGCGCACGGGGCGCGCCCGGCTCGTGCTCGTCGTGCTCGGCGTCGCCCTCACCGCGACCTCGGTCGCCGCGGCCGGGCCGATCGCCTTCGTCGCGCTCGCCGCCCCGCAGCTCGCCCGACGGCTCAGCCGCTCGGCGGGCGTGACGCTCGCGGGGGCCGCGGCGATGGGCGCACTGCTGCTCACCGCGAGCGACTACGCGGCGCAGCGGCTGTTCGCACCCACCCAGCTGCCCGTCGGCGTCGTCACGGTGAGCGTCGGCGGCGTCTACCTGATCTGGTTGCTCATCACGGAAGCGAGACGACGATGACCCGAACGACGACCGGGACGACGACCGGAAGGACGATGGTCGCGGGGAGTGCGGATGCCTCGCCGGCCCGTCTCGCGGCCGATGCGGTCACCCTCGCCTACGAACGGCGCACGATCGCGGAGCGGCTCTCGCTCGACATCCCGACCGGTTCCTTCACCGTCGTCGTCGGGCCGAACGCCTGCGGCAAATCCACCCTGCTGCGCGCGCTGGCCCGCGTGCTCGCCCCCGCCGCGGGGCGCGTCGTGCTCGACGGCCGTGCCATCACCGAGTACCCGGCGAAGGAGGTCGCCCGGCGTCTGGGCCTGCTGCCGCAGAGCTCCATCGCGCCGGAGGGCATCACGGTGGCCGACCTCGTGGCGCGGGGGAGGCATCCGCATCAGGGGCTCTTCCGGCAGTGGAGCGTCGCCGACGAGGCGGCCGTCGCCGCGGCGCTCGCCGCGACCAACACCGCCGAGCTCGCGGGCCGGCCGGTCGACGAGCTGTCCGGCGGGCAGCGGCAGCGGGTCTGGGTGGCGATGGTGCTCGCGCAGGAGACACCGCTGCTGCTACTCGACGAGCCGACCACCTTCCTCGACATCGCGCACCAGTACGAGCTGCTCGAGCTGCTGCGCGGCCTGCACCGGGCGGGCGACCGCACGCTCGTCGCCGTGCTGCACGACCTCAACCAGGCCGCTCGCTACGCGGACCACCTCGTCGTCATGCGGGACGGCGACGTCGTCGCGACCGGCGATCCGGGTGAGGTGCTGACGGCGGAACTCGTCGAGCGGGTGTTCGGCCTGCCGTGCACCATCGTGCCCGACCCGCACACCGGAACGCCGCTCGTGGTGCCGCGGTTGCCCGCCTAGGAGGCCGCCGCGATCGCCGCCGCGATCTCCTCCTCGACGAGCGCGGCGTTCATCGCCGCGCCCGTGAAGTTGCCGCCCGCCATCGCGAACGGCACCGAGGAGCGCGGGTCGCTCACGTTGCCGGCGGCCCAGAGTCCGGGGACGTCCGTGCGCCCCATCGCGTCGACGACCACGAAGGAGCCGCCCATCGGGTGCTCGGCGTGCGCGGCGCCGAGCGCGCGGAGGAGTCCGTCGAGCGGGGCGGGCACCGGCGCGACGAGGAGGGCGTCGACCGGGATGGTCTCGCCGTCGGCGAGCTCCAGCGCGGCGAGCTCGCCCTCCGTGTCGGTCTCGACGCGGGCGAGCGGGCGCTCCTCGATGCGGATGCCGCGGGCGAGCAGGCCGGAGCGGGTGGCGTCGTCGATCTGACGGCCGCCGCTGAGGAAGACGACGTCGTCGGAGAGCTGGCGCATGAGCTGCGCCTGGTGCGGGTTGGGCTGCTCGCCGGCGAGCACGGCGATGCGACGGTCGCGCACCTCCCAGCCGTCGCAGTATGGGCAGACGAAGACGCCGCGCCCCCAGAGCTCGGCGAGGCCCGGGACCTCGGGGAGCTCGTCGCGCAGCCCGCTCGTGACGAGCAGACGGCGGGTCGTGACCGTCGTGCCGTCGTCGAGCTCGACGAGGAAGCCCGTCGCCTCGGCGTCGGCGCCCGCCGTGCGCGTCGCGCCGACGACCGCGCCGTCCCGCACCTCGACGCCGTCGTACCGGCCGAGCTCCCGTCGCCCCTCGGCCAGCAGCTCGAGCGGGGAGGTGTGGTCGCGCCCGAGGACGCCGTGCATGTGCCCGGCGAAGCGGTTGCGGGGGCGGCCCTCGTCGACGACCAGCACGCGCCGACGGGACCGTCCGAGCATGAGGGCGGCGCTCAGGCCGGCGGGGCCGCCGCCGACGATGACGACGTCGTACTTGGGCTGGGTGCGGTTCTCCATGCATCCGATCCTGCGGCGGCTGGATGATTGTGGCAAGCTGGTTTGCCGAAGTGGCAAATCTGCGCGGCGGGAGGCGACGATGACGCAGGAATGGGAGCTCGAGCGCTCGCTCGACGCCGTCGCACCGCGGCTGCGGGCGCTCCGCCAGCGCCGCGAGGCGACTCTCGCCGAGCTCGCCGAGCGCACCGGCATCTCAGTGAGCACCCTCTCGCGCCTCGAATCGGGTGGCCGTCGCCCGACCCTCGACCTGCTGATGCGGCTCGCCACCGCCTACCGGGTGAGCCTCGACGATCTCGTCGGCGCGCCGCAGATCGCGGACCCGCGGGTGCGGCCGAAGCCGTTCTACCGGGACGGGAAGGCGATCATCCCGCTCACCCGCGACACGCCTGGGCTGCACGCGTACAAGATGGTGCTGCCGGGCCATCCGCCCGAGTCACCGGTGCCGCAGCGCACGCACGGCGGATACGACTGGATCTACGTGCTCAGCGGCCGCGTGCGGCTCGCGCTCGGCGATGAGGAGCTCGTGCTCGAGCCCGGCGAGGCCGCCGAGTTCGACACCCGGGTGCCGCACGGCATGGTGAGCGCCTCGCTCGAGCCCGCCGAGGTGCTGAACCTGCTGAGCGCGCAGGGCGAGCGCGTGCACCTGCGGACGGTGGACGGGTAGCTCTGCCCCTCGACCGGCCACCCCGGATGCGGCATCATGAGGCCCATGAGCGCCAGCGAGCAGTCCGTGCAGCCGCAGTACCCGTCCCAGCCGCCGCCCTCGGCGGCGCTCGCCGTGGTGTCGCTCGTCGCGGGCCTCGTGATCGTCGTGCTGCAGGTGGCCGTGCAGCTCGTGCTGCCCCTCATCTACTCGACCACCGGCGGATCGGCGGATCTTGTCACGCTGCTGAACGTCGTGCACCTCGTGCAGGGCGTTCTCGTCGCGATGTGCGCCATCGTCGCCGTGGCGACGGGCCTCATCGTGCTGGTTCGGCGCGGGCCGGGGCGGGCTCGCGCGGGCGCCGGAGTGGCGCTCGGCGGGGCGGCGCTCGCGACCCTCGTGGCGACATTGCTGCAGAGCGCGCTGCTGTCGGCGTTCTGATGGCCGAAGCGAAGTACGACGTCAAGCGCGAGTTCCGATCTCTGTACGCGCCGAGCGCGACCCGCTTCGAGTTCGTCGAGGTGCCGCCGATGCAGGTGCTCGCGATCGACGGGCACGGCGACCCGAACACGGCGCCCGAGTACGCGGCCGCCGTGCAGGCGCTGTACTCGACGGCGTACCCGCTCAAGTTCCTGAGCAAGCGCGAACTCGGCCGGGACTTCGTGGTCGCGCCGCTCGAGGGGCTGTGGCGGGCCGACGACCTCAGGAGCTTCGTCACCCGGGACAAGTCGGCGTGGAGCTGGACGATGCTGCTCGTGCAGCCCGACTGGCTCGACGGGGCGCACCTCGAGGCCGCCCGCGCCCGGGCCCTCGAGAAGGCGCCGAGCGAGCTGCGCGACGCGATCGCCCGTCTCGAGCTCCGGCGGCTGCATGAGGGGCGATGCGTGCAGATCCTGCACCTCGGGTCGTACGACGACGAAGCGCCGACGCTCGCCAGACTGCATGACGAGTTCATGCCCGAGCACGGGCTGACCTTCGCCGGCGACCACCACGAGATCTACCTGAGCGATGCCCGGCGCACGGCGCCTGAGAAGCTCCGCACGGTGCTGCGTCAGCCGGTGCGGCCGGCCTGACCCGAGCGGGTCCGCGCGCGCTACGCGGCGGCCATGGCTCGCGCCAGCAGGCCCATCCGCCGATCGGTCGAGGTGTTCGCGGCGATCGGCGTGCCGTGCGGGTCGATATGCGGGGGCGGGATGAACCAGCGCCCGCCGTCGCGGACGACGATGCGCCACCCGTCGTCGTGCACCCGGTGGTGATGGTGGCTGCACAGCAGGATGCCGTTGTCGAGATCGGTGCGCCCGTCGTCGCGGTGCCACCACGCGATGTGGTGGGCCTCGGTGTGCGAAGGGGGCCGTGAGCAACCCGGCCACGCGCAGCCGCCGTCGCGATCGGCGAGGGCGAGCTTCTGCGCGGCGCTGAAGAGGCGGGCGGAGCGCCCGAGCTGCAACGGCTCGCCGTGCTCGCCGACGAACAGCGGCGCGATGCCGGCCGAGCTGACGAGCGCACGGACGCTCGCGATCGAGATCGGCTGATCGAGGCCGTCGATCGTGCCGTGGCCGCGCTCGGCGAGAAGCGCCGCGGCATCGGCGCGCACGACGACGGTCGTCTGCCTGAGCGTCGGGACCGCGGCGCAGCCGAGTGCGTGTCGCGCGAGGTCGGCGAGCGCGTCGGCGTTCAGCTGGGCGATGCTGCGATGCTCGGCGATGCCGGAGTCGTCGTCGTGCTGCCGTCGCCGGGCGTCGCGCGCACGATGCAGTTCGGCGCCGACGAGCCCGCCGACGGCGGCCTTCAGCGTGGCACCGTTCACGGGGTCGAACGCGCCGCGCACGTTGACCATGCCCGCCGTGTCTTCCCAGATGCGGAGCCCCCTCCGGCCGCGGAGCTCGTCTTCGCGCGGGCGCACGCCGTCGGGATCGAGTCGCGCCTCGAGGAGTGTGATGAGCTGCGCGAGCCGCTCGGGCCCGACCGAGGCTGCCTGTTCGACCAGGAACCGCTCGGCCTCGTCGAGCGTCGCCGACTCGACGCGAGGCGCCACCCGATCGAGGAAGCGGCGGATGCGCTCGGCGGCGTGGAGCCCGAGCTCGGCGCTCGCGAGGCCAACGGCGAGGTGGGGGAGTCGCGGGGCGAGGCGCTCGCCCGCGAAGGAGCTGCGCAGGGCGGTGGCTGCCCCCACGGCGATGAGCTCGTGCGCCTCGCCCGCGCGGCGGCGCGTCGTGTCGGCGACGAGCCGTGCGGGATTCGGGTAGCCGCGATCGCGTGCCGGATCTTCGCCCGGGATGCCGGTGCACCGGGCCGCGAGCTCAGCCGCGCAGGCGCTCGCCGCGGCTTCTGCGGCACGGGTGAGCCCCGCCAGCGCGTCGAGCACTCGGAGCAGTCCGTCGTCGCTCAGCGCCCGCGCATCGACGGCTGCTGGATCGGCGGGATGGTCCCGAATGGCGCTCGCGTTCAGCCGGACGCCGCCCGCCCAGGCATCCTCGACCGCGGCGAGCCGCGCGGCGAGCACGGCGAGCCGGGGCGGCGAATCGCTCGGGACATCCATGCTTCGACGCTACGCCGGAATCGCCTGACCGTTCGAAATCATCTTCGAATGTGGAGAACGCCAAGCGATGCGTGCCTGGGGACGGAGGGGTGCCGGATCGATGCCCGAAGCGGCGGGATCACGAGGCCTCGTCCGCCCCGTCCAGTAGCTCCGCGAGCGCGCCGCTCGCGCGCAGCAGCATGACGCTCCGCTCCGCGAGCGCGCCGAGTCGCGCGTCGAGCGAGCGCTCGGCTGCGGCGATGCCGGATTCCTCGCCGAGCGTCGCCACGACGGAGCGGATGGCCGGGATGCCGGCGCCGCCCTCGCGGAGTGCCGCGACGACGCGTGCGACGAGGATCTGGGCCGCCGAGTAGCTGCGGGCCGCCACGGAGCCGACGCGATCGGGGCGGAGCAGCCCTTCCGTCTCCCAGTACCGCAGCGTCGAGCTGCGCACGTCGAGGGCCAAGGCCAGCTCGGTGATCGACATCGCGCCGCCGGCGCCCGCCGCCGAGGCATCCCTCGGCGCGCCCGCCGCCGAGGCATCCGCCGGTGCGATCGCCGCCAGCCCCGCGCGCGCCGCGAGCACCCGCTCGCGCTCCCGCGCGAGCCCGGCGTGCAGCTCGTCGACGAGCGCCGCCGCCTCGGCGATCGGCCGCGTGCGGAACTCGGCGAGCGCACCGCGGGCCGCGACCGGCCCGATGGCCCGAGCCAGCGCGCGATACGCGCGGAGGGCGACGAGGTGGGCGTCGGTGTAGCTGCGGTACCCGTTCGCCGAGCGCACGGCGGCCGGGATCACGCCGAGCCGTTCCAGGTCGCGCACCTGCTGGTCCGAATACCCGGCCGCGCGGGCGAGTTCGGCGGTGCGCAGTCCGTGCGGCATGCGCAACCCCCAATACGCACTTGAAGTTCACACTCGAAGTATGAGTATGCAGCAGATCCTCGACGCCGTCCGCTCCTTCGACGGCGTGCTCGTCGTCGAACCCGTCCCGGGCGGGCCATTTCCCGAGCTCGCCTGGGGCGACGCCTTCTTCTATCACGCCCCCGACGGCCGGATGCCGGAGCGCACCCAGCCGTACGGCACGATCGTGACGAAGGACTCCCCCGACGACACCGCTTCGCGCCTCGACGAGCCCGGCCGGTACCGCGTCAACGTGCACGTCGATCGGGCGACGTTCCGGCGGGTGACGGGGGAGGAGCCGCGCTCCCTCGCGGTGCCGCGCGACGCGGCGGCCGTCGACGTGCTCGGCCCGCACCCCGTGTACGGGGCGAACGGCTGGTTGGCCGTGGTGAATCCCGAGTCGACCGTCGAGGAGCTCGTGGCGCTGCTGCGCGCGGCGCACGAGGCGGCCCGCCGCCGCTCGACACGGAGCTCCGCGCGGCGCGCGCGGCCCGACGCCTAGCTCGTGCCGCTCCACGGCGCGGGCACGATGACCCACATGACCTCGGCGCCGAGCTCGGGGTCGGCCGTCCAACTGTGGGGTTCGCGCCCCGGGAACGTGAGTGCGTCGCCGGCGACGAGCGCCACGGTGCGGTCGACGAAGCGCGCCGTGAGCGCGCCGGACAGCACGTGCAGCACCTCCACGTCGCTCGAGATCGTGTAGAGCTCCTCGCCACCGGAGGCGCCCGGCGCCATGGTGGAGCGCACGAGCTGCACCCGCGACTCGCTGCGCGGCGACATGAGCCGTTCGGTGACCTGCGTGCCGCCGAAGTTCACCCGGGGTGCGTCGTCGTAGCCGACGATCTGGATCTCGGGCTCGGCGAAGAGCGAGCCGATCGGGAGCGAGAGCACCTGGCAGAGCTGCAGCAGGGTCGCGACGGACGGGGAGGTCTCGTCGCGCTCGAGGCGGCTGAGGAATCCCTTGGTGAGCCCGCTCGCCTCCGCCACCTGGGCGAGGGTGAGCCCCTGGGCCGTGCGCGCGTTGCGCAGGTGGGCGCCGATCGCGAGCGGGGAGGAGCTGGGGTCGGGCGGGACGGCGCGGCGCATGGGGCTCCTTCGCTCGGTGCGGATCGCGGATGACTCGGCACGGGTCCATCGCCCCGGATCGCGGATGCCGAACCGCATGCTTGCGTCGCCGCATCCGACGCCGTAGCATGGCCCGCGAGTTTCCTCCAGAATATCAAAGGTTTACCAATATGCAACCCACTGACGTGCCCGAGCCGAAGTCCCAGGAGCATCCCCGGCCGATCGGCCCGGTCGACGCGAGCCGCGTGCCGCGATTCGCGGGCATCGCCACCTTCGCCCGGCTGCCGCGCCTCGAGGACGTCGAGCACGCCGACATCGCCGTCGTGGGCGTGCCCTTCGACAGCGGGGTCAGCTACCGGCCGGGCGCGCGCTTCGGTCCGGCGCACGTGCGCGAGGCATCCCGCCTGCTCCGTCCCTTCAACCCCGCGCAGGGCGTCGAGCCCTTCGCGGTGCAGCAGGTCGCCGACGCCGGCGACCTCGCCGTCAACCCGTTCAGCATCGACGAGGCCGTCGCCGACGTCGAGGCCGGCGCCCGCGCGCTCGCCGAGCAGGCCGACCGCCTCGTCGTCATCGGCGGCGACCACACCATCGCGCTGCCGCTGCTGCGCGCGGTCACGGCGCAGCACGGCCCCGTCGCGGTGCTGCACTTCGATGCGCACCTCGACACCTGGGACACCTACTTCGGTGCCCCGATCACGCACGGCACCCCGTTCCGCCGCGCGTCCGAGGAAGGGCTCATCGATCTGACGGCGAGCATGCACGTCGGCACCCGCGGCCCGCTCTACGGGGTCGAGGACCTGAGCGACGACGCTCGCCTGGGCTTCGCGGTCGTCACGAGCGAGGACATCGAGGAGCGCGGCGTCGAGGCCGCGATCGAGCGCGTCCGCGCCCGGGTCGACGGCAAGCCCCTCTACGTCTCCATCGACATCGACGTGCTCGACCCGGCGCACGCGCCCGGCACCGGCACGCCCGAGGCCGGCGGGCTGACGAGCCGCGAGCTGCTCCGGATCATCCGCGCCCTCGCCGACCAGCGCATCGTCGGCGCCGACGTGGTCGAGGTCGCGCCCGCCTACGACCACGCCCAGCTCACCGCCGTCGCCGCCTCGCACGTCGCGTACGAGCTGATCAGCGCGATGGCCCCGCGCGGCTGAGCCCCACCCCCGCATCACCGGATCGAAGGAGACCCCCCGATGACCACCCGAACCCCGAGCACCGAGGAGGTGCTCGCCGCCGCCGACGCGATCATCGACGCCTTCGCGGCGACCGACGGCGAGCGCTACTTCGCCGGCTTCGCGCCCGAGGCGAGCTTCCTCTTCCACACCGAGTCGGCCAGGCTCGACGACCGCGCCGCCTACGAGGCGCTCTGGCAGGGCTGGGTCGAGGGCGGATGGCGCGTCCTCGACTGCCGCTCCACCGCCCGTCTCGTGCAGTCGTACCCCGGCGGCGCGGTCTTCAGCCACGACGTCGCCACCCGGGTCGACACGGGCGAGGGCGAGGACGCCTATCGCGAGCGGGAGACCATCGTCTTCCGCGTCGACGGCGAGCAGCTGCTCGCCGTGCACGAGCACCTCTCCCCGGCATCCGCCGACTGATCCGCCCGGACCGACCCCGACCCCCACATCCCCCAGGAGCACGCAATGTCGCTGTACCGCCGTCTCGACCGCCTCGCCGAGCAGTCCGACACCTCGGGGCCGGTCCGCGGTACCCTCTCCACGCCGCGGATCGGCATGATCTGGCTCGCGGCCAACCTGGTCGTCACGACCCTGCTCACCGGCACCCTGTTCGTGCCGGGCGTCGAGTACGGCACGGCGATCACGATGATCGTCGCCGGCACGGTCGCGGGCGCCATCGTGCTCACCCTGATCGGCAACATCGGCACCCGCACGGGCCTGCCGACGATGGCGCTCGCCCGCGGCGCCTTCGGCACGCGCGGCGGGTTCCTGCCGATGGCGGCGAACCTCGTCATCCTGATGGGCTGGAGCTGGGTGCAGGCGATGCTCGCCGGCGTCACGGTCGACGCCCTCGTGTCGAGCCTCACGGGCTTCTCGAACCCGATCCTCTTCTCCGTGCTGTGCCAGACGATCGTCGTGCTGCTCGCGATCTTCGGCCACGAGGGCATCGCGAAGGTCGAGCCCTGGCTCGCGGTGCTCATGCTCGCGATCATCGCCTGGATCTTCTTCATCGCCTTCACGATCTTCGCGCCCGGCGACTATTTCGCCATCCCCGCCGACCCCTCGATCGGGCAGAGCCCCGCGATCGTGCTCGACATCGTCGTCGCGACCGCGGTGAGCTGGACCGTCCTCTCGGCCGACTTCAACCGGCTCGCCGCGACGAGCCGGGCCGGGTTCCTCGGCGCGGGCCTCGGCTACACGCTCTCGACGGTCATCGCGATGACCCTCGGGGCCACCGCGATCGGCTACGTCATCCTGAGCGGCGGGGAGCCGCTCGCCTTCGATCCGAGCGTGCTCGTGGCGGCGTTCGGCGCCCCGATCGCGATCGTCATCTTCGTCTCGGTGATGGCGACGAACTCGATGGTCGTCTACGGCATGACCACCTCCATCGTGCACGCGGCCGCGGGGCGGGCGAAGCTGCGCTTCCTGCCGACGGCGCTCGTGGTCGGGGCGATCTCGATCCTCGGGGCGACGTGGCTCGCGCTGCTCGACCAGTTCACGAACTTCCTCATCGTGATCGGCGCGTTCTTCGTGCCGGTGTTCGCGATCATGATCGTCGACTACTACCTCGTGAAGCGCGCGAGCTACACCGTGGACCTCCTGCGCCGCCGCGGCGGCCGCTACTGGTACCTCGGCGGGGTGAACTGGATCGCGGTGGGCGCCTGGGCGGTCGGCGCGACCGCCTCCTACCTGTGGGTGTACGTCTGGCCGAGCCCGGTCGGGGCGACGATCCCGGCCTTCGTCGTGACGTTCACGATCTACCTCCTCGCGATGCTGCCCGAGCGGGCGCGCACCCGCAGGGAGGCGAGCGTCCACCTCGCCGACGCGGTCGTGCAGGCCGACACCACCGGCATCCAGGCGATGGACGAGGCGGTCCTCGGCGACGTCGAGCGCGCCATCGAGGCGAGGCGGCGCGCGAAGGCCGCAGCCGACGCGGATGCCTCGGCGGGCACCGGTCGCGATGCGTGAGCTCAGCCGCCCGATCGGATCGGGCATGCGCGTCTACCCCGGCGACCCCGAGGTCGTGATCGAGCCGGCGCTGCACCTCGAGCGCGACGGGGTCGACGTCGCCCGGCTGCACCTCGGCTCCCACACCGGCACCCACCTCGACGCGCCCTCGCACACCGTCGCCGGCGGGCGCACGACGGGCGGCATCGGCCTCGACGAGCTCGTCGGCGACGCCCTCGTCGTGCACTTCGCCGGGCTCGTCGCCGGGCAGCGCTACGGGCTCGCCGAGCTCGAGCGGGCGCTCGGCGGCCCCCTGCCCGAGCGCGTGCCGCCGATCGTGGTCCTCGACACCGGCTGGGCCGAGCGCTTCGACACCGAGGAGGCGCTCGATCACCCCGCGCTCGACCCGGCCGCCGCGGCCGAACTCGTGCGCCGCGGGATGCACGTGCTCGCCGTGGACACGCTGAGCCCCGACCCGAGCTCGGACGGCGGGGAGGCCGGGTTTCCCGTGCACGAGGTCGTGCTCGGCGGCGACCGGCTCATCGTCGAGAACCTGTGCGGCCTCGACGGGCTGCCGGAGCGGATCCGGGTGGGCTTCTTCCCGCTCCGGGTCGACCTCGACGGAGCCCCGGTGCGGGCGGTCGCGTTCGGCTGAGCCGCGGCGACCGCCCCGCCGCCGCCCGCCGCCGCCGCCCCGCCCAGCCCGCGCGCACTCGATCGTGTCGTCACTTTTTGCGGGTGCCGGTGCCGCGCGACCAGCAAATCATGACGTCTTGCCGGGGTGCGTCGGAGGCAGGTGCGCCCCGAGTTCGAGCCGCTCGCCGCGGAAGCGCTCCCGCAGCCGCCGGTCGTGCGTGACGAGCACGACCGCCCCCGCGAAGCCCGCGACGGCCGCCTCGAGCTCGTCGACGAGCAGCGGCGCGAGATGGTTCGTCGGCTCGTCGAGGAGCAGCAGCTCGACGTCGCGGCTCGCGAGCAGCGCGAGTTCGAGCCGGCGGCGCTGCCCGTACGACAGACCGCCCAGCGGGCGCTCGAGCTCGGACTCGTGGAACAGGCCGAGCGCCAACAGGCGCTCGGCCGCGGCATCCCGCCCCTCGCGGAGCCCTGCCGCGTACGCCTCGACGAGCGGGCGCCGCGGATGGTCGATCCGGCCCGCCTGCTGGCGCAGCCAGCCCACGGCGCCGCGTCGGGCGACCCCGCCCGTGTCGGCCGGCAGCTCGCCCGCGAGGGTGCGCAGCAGCGTCGTCTTGCCGGCGCCGTTCGGGCCGGTGACGAGCAGCCGATCGCCCGGGCCGAGCTCGAGGTCGGGCATCGGCTCGCCGAGCACCGTCAGCCCCGCGACACGGAGGATCGGCGCGGCGGGCGGCGCGCTCGCCGCACCCTGCTCCGCCGAGGTATCCGCCCGCGACCGCAGCGCGCCCGCCGTGAACCGCAGCGGCTCCGGCGGCGGGGCGACCGGCTCCGCCGCGAGCCGCGCGAGCCGTTCCTTCGCGTTGCGGATGCGGCCCATGGCCCCGTGATCGCGGCCTCGCGCGCGGAACGCCCCGGCCCCCATGCCCGGCTTGTCGAGCTTGCGGGGGATGGCCGCGAGCCGTCCGGCATTGGCCTCCACCAGCGCGAGGTGGCGCTCCCGCTCGGCGAGCCACGCCTCGTGCGCGAGTCGCTGACGCTCCCGCTCCGCCGCTTTCGCCGTGAGATAGCCGGCGTAGCCGTCGCCGTAGCGGGTGACGCCGCGGTCGGCGAGCTCCCAGATCGCGCTCGTCCAGCGCGCGAGGAAGGCGCGGTCGTGCGAGGCCGCGACGACGGTGCCCCGGTGCCGGGCGAGCGCCGCGACGAGCCAGTCCCAGGCATCGTCGTCGAGGTCGTTGGTCGGCTCGTCGAGCAGCAGCAGCTCGGCGTTCGAGGCGAGCGCGGCGGCGAGCACGATCCGAGCCCGCTCCCCGCCGGAGAGCGTGCGCCACTCCCGGGAGCGCCCCACGTCGCCGACGCCGAGCGCGGCGAGCCCCGCGTCCAGCCGCGCCGGGGCGCCGTAGCCGTCGCGCGCCTCGTAGCGGTCGACGAGTGCGGCGTAGCTGGCGAGCGCGGCCTCCAGCTCCACGCCGTCGAGGCCAGCACCATCGGGACCGGCGAGCGCCGCGCCGGCCGAGGCGATCGCCGCCTCGAGCTCGCGCAGCTCCCGCCAGCAGGCGTCGATCGCCTCGGCGACGGTCGCCCGATCGGGCAGCTCGAGCGACTGCTCGAGCGCGCTGACCCCGCCGGGAGCGACGAGCACCCGTTCGCCGGCGTCGGGCACGAGCTCGCCCGCGATGAGCCGGAGCAGCGTCGTCTTGCCCGCGCCGTTGTCGCCGACGAGCGCGATGCACTCGCCCGCGCCGAGCTCGAGGTTGACCCGGTCGAGCACGAGGTGCTCCGCGAAGCGCAGGCTCGCGCCGCGGAGGGAGAGTTGGATTCGGGCGGTCATGTGCGACTCGCAATCTCGATCCGTCGATCGGCGCACGGGCCGGCTTCGTCGTCGAAGCGCCGGTGGCGGGCGCGCGGAGCGGGCGCGGCGCGCGATCACGGATCGGGGTGAGGATGGCCGGCACCAGACGGTGCCCGGAACGGATGCTGCGGAGCGATGCTCGACGCGGCGGGGCCACCTCAGTGGCGGATCAGCGTACCCATAGGTGGACGACCGTAGCAGCGACCGCCGGACGGGCGCAAGGGCACGCCGTCGGGCGTCGCTACGCCGCGAGGCCCTGCCAGCGGGTGAGCTTCTCCGGGTTCCGCACGAGCCAGAGCTCCGAGAGCCGGCCCTCGCGCACCTCGACCGAGACGACGGTGTCGACGACGCCGTCCTGGGCGAAGACTGCGACATAACCGGAGGCCGCGTCCCGCAGCGAGATCGACAGTCGCTCGCCGCGCTTCGCGATGATGCCCAGGACGTAGCGCGCGACGTGCTCGGCACCGAGGACCGGCCGGCGGGCGGCCGAGACGATGCCGCCGCCGTCGGAGACGAGCCGGGCGTCGGGGTCGAGCAGTTCCACGAGCGCCTCGATCCGACCCGTCGCGGCCGCCGCGAGGAAGGCGTGCACGACCGCGGCGTGCTGCTCGGCGGACGCCGCCCCCGCGCGTCCCGCGCGCACCCGCGCCCTGGCGCTCGAAGCGAGCTGCCGGCACGCGCCGGGCGAGCGGCCGAGGACCTCGGCGATCTCCGCGAACGGCAGGCCGAAGGCCTCGTGCAGCACGAAGGCGACGCGCTCGGCGGGGGTGAGCGTCTCCAGGACGACGAGCATCGCGGTCGACACGCCCTCGGCGAGCTCGGCGTGCTCGGCGGGGTCCGCCGGCGGTGCCGCGGCGAAGCGGCCGCCGAACACGCCGGGGGCGTCGGGCAGCGGCTCGGGCAGCCACTCGCCGACGTAGGCCTCGCGGCGGGCGCGGGCCGAGCCGAGCTCGTCCAGGCAGATCCGGCCGACCACCCTCGTGAGCCATGCCCCGGGGGAGCGGATCTCCGCCCGCTCCGCCTCGGGCAGGCGCAGCCAGCGCTCGTAACCGGACTGCACCGCGTCCTCCGCCTCGGCGAAGGAGCCGAGCAGGCGGTACGCGAGGCCGAGGAGGGCCGGGCGTTCCGCGGCGACCGCGTCGGACGAGGCATCCACCGTGCTCATGCGCCCAGCCTGCCACGCCCGGCGCGCCCGCCTGACATTCCACGGCGCTGCGTCGTCGGAGTCGTGAGGGCGGGCGCCGGGCCCGCCGAGGGCCGCGGGCCCGGAACGGAGGACACGGTGAGGATCGCCATCGCAGGAGGGACCGGCACGGTCGGCCGGCACATCGTCGAGGTCGCGCGCGAGCGCGGGCACGAGACGGTGGTGCTCGCCCGCTCCGCCGGCGTCGACCTCACGACGGGCGCTGGGCTCGCCGCCGCGCTCGCCGGGGTGGACGCCGTCGTCGACGCGGCGAACGTCAACGCCATCGACCGGGAGACCGCCGAACGCTTCTTCACGGGCACCTCGCGCACGCTCCTCGCCGCCGAACGCGAGGCGGGCGTCGGCCATCACGTACTGCTCTCGATCGTCGGCATCGACCGGATCCCCTACGCCTACTACGAGGCGAAGCTCGCCCAGGAGGGCGTGGTCGAGGCCGGCGGCGTGCCCTACACGATCCTGCGGGCGACGCAGTTCCACGAGTTCGCCGGCCAGATGGCGGGGCGGCTCCGGGTCGCGGGCGTCCAGCTCGCGGCGCGGATGCGCACGCAGCCGATCGCGGCCCGCGAGGTCGCCGAGCACCTCGTCGCGCTCGCCGAGGGCGCGCCGCGGGGTCGCGCGCGCGACCTCGCCGGCCCGCGCGAGGAACAGCTGGCCGAGCTCATCCGCCGGCTCGTCCGCGCCGAGGGCCGGCGCGGGCCCGTGCTGCCGGTGTCCCTGCCCATCCGAGGCATGGGCGAGATGCGCCGCGGTGCCGCGCTGCCCGGTCCCGACGCCGAGCTCGGGCGGCAGACGTTCGCGGAGTGGCTCGCGGACCGCTGACGCCTGCGGGATGCCGAGGCTCCCTCGTGCACCCCGGGTTCACCGCCGCGTCATCCGAGGGTCAGCCCCGGGTCATCCGCCGCCGATTCACTGGGCGAAAGCCCGCGCTCCGCACCCGCCCACTCCGGGCGGGTGCGGTCGCGCGCGCCCGAACGAGTGAACGCGCGAGACGAATGAGGATGACACGACGATGACGATGACGACGATGCGCCGGGCCCGGCGCGGCGCGGCGACCGCCGCGCTGCTGGGCCTCGCGGTCGCCGGGCTCGCGGTGCCGGCCACGGCCGCCGCCGCCGAGCCCGCGATCGAGGTGCCGACCGCTCCGGTGGTCGACGGCACCACCGCCTGGCACTATCTCGACGACGGCACCGACCCCGCCCGCGGCGACGCGAACCTGCGGGTCTGGACGACCACCGGCTACGACGACGCCGACTGGAAGCAGGCGCCCGGCAGCTTCGGCGCGAAGGGCGGCAAGCTCGCCGCCGTCGGCCCGCACCTGCCCGCGACGCTGCTGAACCACTACCTCGACGGCACGGCGGCGCCGACCGTTCCGACGTACTTCTTCCGCACCAGCTTCGAGCTCGAGCCGGGCGTCGCCGCCGAGGTCGGCCAGCTCGTCGGCGACCTCGTCTACGACGACGCCGTGCAGGTCTGGGTGAACGGTGAGAAGGTCGCCGGCTTCGTCGACGGCCGGGTGACCGGCACGACGAACCTCGAGTACGCGGGCGACAGCAACGGCGACCCGCTCGCCTCGACCTTCACCGCCGACGGCGACGTGCTCGTGGACGGCACGAACACCGTCGCGATCGCCCTCTTCCAGGACCGCGCCTCGAGCTCGGACATCTACCTCGACGTGCCGAAGATCTCGCTGCTGCCCGAGGCCGGCGCGCCCGGCGAGCCGGTCGCGGTGCCGCCGACGCGGGTCATCCTCACGCCGACCGAGACGCCCGCGACCTCGCAGTCGTTCTCGTGGCTCGCGGGCGACGTCTCGCACACCAGCGGCCAGGTGCAGATCCGGCCCGCCGCGGGCGGCGACACCCGGACCGTGGACGCGTACGCCGCGGGCACGGTCAACGGCAACCCGCTGCAGCACTTCTCGGCGACCGTCGACGGCCTCACCGCGGCGACCGCCTACGAGTACCGCGTCGGCCTCGAGGGCGCGTGGAGCGACTGGACCCGCTTCACCACCGCGAACCCGAAGGCCACCGACTTCCAGTTCGTCTACTACGGCGACGCGCAGATCGGGCTCGACTCGACCTGGCCGAACGTCGTCGCGCAGGCGGAGGCGAAGGCCCCGCGCTCGATCGGCTCCGTGCACGCGGGCGACCTGATCAACACCTCGTCGAACGAGACCGAGTGGCTGAACTGGTTCAAGGGCATGAAGACCTCCGCCGCGACGACGAACGTCATGGCTGCGCCCGGCAACCACGAGTACTCCGGCGACAAGCTGCTGAAGTCGTGGAAGGCGAACTTCGAGTACCCGCACAACAACCCGTCCACCGAGACGATCGGCGAGCTCGCCGAGCTCGCCGTCGGCGAGAGCGACGTGGCGAAGCAGTACGCCGCCTACTTCGCGCACTGGACCGCGTTCGCGACCGAGACCGTGTACTTCACGGACTACCAGGGCGTGCGCTTCATCACCGTGAACGCGACCCGGGACACCACCTTCCTCACCCCCGACGTGCTGCCCTCGTGCACTGGCGTCGAGTGCCCGCAGACGAAGGTCGGCGAGCTGTGGACGCAGTTCCAGGCGGCCTGGCTCGACCACGTGCTCACCGAGAGCCCGTCGAAGTGGAACGTCGTCACCTTCCACCAGCCCGTCTACTCGACCTCCGCGGGCCGTGACGAGCCGATCCTCCGCAAGTACTGGGTGCCCGTGTTCCAGGAGCACGACATCGACCTCGTGATGATGGGCCACGACCACACCTACGCCCGCGGCTACCACAACGACGACGTCACCGAGATCCCCGGCATCACCGACGGACCCGTCTACGTCGTCTCGAACTCGGGCGCGAAGCACTACGAGCTCGAGACGCCCGAGAAGAACGTCTGGACGAACAACAACGCCACCCAGGTGCTCCGCGGTGCGGGCGTCACGACGTACCAGGTGGTCGACGTGACGAAGAACCAGCTCGTCTACCGCTCGTACCTCGCCGAGAAGACGGCGAACGCGACGACGACGCTGCCCGTCGGCGCCGTGTACGACGAGTTCACCGTCACGAAGCTCGACGACGGTCGCAAGTGGGTCACCGAGGCCGGCGTCGAGCCGCCCGTCGACCCGAACCCGCCGGTCGAGCCGACGCCGGTCGACGAGTCCCTGCTCACCGAGGCGAACCGCGGCGGCGTGACCGCGCCGGCGAGCGCCGAGCCGGGCGAGGCCATCGAGATCGGCCTCGGCGCCGGGCGCGCCGAGCTCGCCGTGAACGTGTGGCTCCACTCGGAGCCGCAGCTCCTGGGCACTCCGACGGCGGATGCCGCGGGCGACGTGCGGGCGACGATCCCCGCCGACGCGCCCGAGGGCGAGCACCGGCTCGTCGTGCAGTCGGCCGAGGGCGAGCTCATCGGCTGGGCGCCGATCCGGCTCGCGGCCGATACGGGCACGGGCCCGGGCACGGGTGAGCCAGGGGCCGGTGGGCCCGGCACGGGGCAGCCGGGCACCGGCTCCGGCACGGGGAGCGGCTCCGGCGCGGCCGGCACCGGCCTCGCGCACACCGGCGCGGAGATCCAGACGGCGCTCTGGCTCGCCGGCGCGCTGCTCGCCGCGGGCGCGGTGATCGCGGTGATCGCCGTGCGTCGCCGCCGCCGGCAGGCGGGCGACGGGTCGGAGGCCTGATCGAGGCATCCGCCCCTGAGCACCATCCGGCGCCCGGTCCCCACGAGGGGCCGGGCGTCGGTGCGTCGCGGCGTTGCTTCCGGTCTCCCGCCCCGCCCCGCCCCCTCGGCTCTGCCCCTCCGCCCACCCCCGGCAAGACGTCACTTCTTGCGGGTCCGGCTCGCGTCACACCCGCAGAAAGTGACTTCATGCGGGGCGGCGACCCGCCCGGCTAGGCTCGGCCCATGAGCCTCGACCTCGACGCGATCTACCGCGATCTGCACCGCAACCCCGAGCTGTCGTTCCAGGAGCACCGCACCGCCGGCATCGTCGCCGAGGCGCTGCGCGGGCTCGGCTACACCGTGACCGAGGGCATCGGCCGCACCGGCGTCACGGGCGTCATCGCCCGCGGCGAGGGGCCGACCGTGCTGCTCCGCGCCGACATGGACGGCCTGCCGGTCCGCGAGGCCACCGGGCTCGACTACGCGAGCACCGCGACCGGCACCGACCACGAGGGCGCGGAGGTCCCCGTCATGCACGCGTGCGGCCACGACGTGCACGTCACCTGCCTGCTCGGCGCGGCCGAGGCGCTCGCCGCGGATGCCTCGTGGCACGGCACCCTCGTCGTGCTGTTCCAGCCCGCCGAGGAATGGGGCGGCGGCGCCGAGGCGATGCTCGCCGACGGCCTCTACGAGCGGGTGCCGCGCCCCGACGTCGTGCTCGGCCAGCACGTCGCGCCGCTGCCGGCGGGACTCGTCGCCCTCCAGCCCGGGCCCGCGATGGCCGGCGCCGACTCGCTCACGATCACGATGCACGGCACCGGCGGCCACGGCTCGCGGCCCGAGACGACGGTCGACCCGGTCTACCTCGCGGCCTCGACGGCGGTGCGGCTGCAGGGCATCGTCTCGCGCGAGGTCGCCGCGGGGGATGCCGCGGTCGTGACGGTCGGGCAGCTGCACGCCGGGACGAAGAACAACATCATCCCGCCCGACGCGAAGCTCGGCCTCAGCGTCCGCACCTTCGACGAGCACGTGCGGGAACGTGTGCTCGCCGCGATCGAGCGCATCGCCCGCGCGGAGGCGGCCGCCTCCGCGGCGCCGCGCGAGCCGGAGTTCGCCTACGAGGAGCGCTTCCCGGTGACGGTGAACGATCCGGCCGCGAGCGCCCGCACCGCCGAGGCGCTCCGCACGGCGTTCGGCGCGGAGCGCGTGCTCGAGCCGGGCGCCGTGTCCGGCAGCGAGGACGTCGGCGTGCTCGCGACGGCGGCCGGCGCCCCGCTCGTGTACTGGTTCCTGGGCGGCGCCGACCCGGCGCTGTTCGGCGCGGGCCTCGCCGACGGCCGACTGCCCGAGCACCTGCCGTCGAACCACTCGCCCGAGTTCGCGCCGCTGCCGCAGCCGACCCTCACCGTCGGGGTGGCGGCGCTCGTCACCGCGGCGAAGGAGTGGCTGGACTGACGGCCGCGTCGCCGAACGCCGCCTCGTGCACCGCGCCGCGCAGCGCGTTCGCCCGCTCGGCGAAGCCGCGCTGCCGGCGCACGTACTCGGCCTTGCCGTCGGCGGTCTCGATGCGCACGGGTTCGCCGCTCCACGCGCGCATCTCGTAGGGCGAGGCCTGCATATCGAGGAAGCGGATGTCGCGGGCCAGTTCGAACGCGTCGAGCAGCAGCTCGCCGGGCACGAGCGGGCCGAGCTTCATCGCCCACTTGTACACGTCCATGCCGGCGTGCAGGCAGCCCGGCTGTTCGAGCTCCGGCTGCGTCTCGCGGCTCGGCGCGAAGCGGTTGCGCGGCACCGCGTCCGGCGTGAAGAAGCGGAACGCGTCGATGTGGGTGCAGCGCAGTTCGTGCGCCTCGACGACGGCGTCCGTCGCCGCCTGCCCGAGCCGCAGCGGCACCGGGTGGCGGTGCTCGGCCTGGCGGTAGACCATCGCCCACTCGTGCAGGCCGAAGCAGCCGAAGCTCCCCGGCCGGGCGGCGGTGAGCCGGAGCATCCGCTCGACCGCGGCGAGCAGCGGCGCCTTCTCGACGCGCATCGCCGCGTCGTCCACGCGGAGCGAACCCGGGGCGGCGCCCGGCGCGTACCAGCGCCAGCCGGCGCGCTCCGCGTCCGTGGCGTCCGCGAGCTCGACGCCGGGGCCCGGGTGCCAGCGCCGAAGCTGCGCGGGGGAGTACGAGTAGTAGGTGTAGAGGAAGTCCTCGACGGGATGCTTCTCGCCGCGCGCGCTGCGCTCCCGGTGCCCGGCCGTGAGCGCGTCGGCGCGCTCGGCGTGCGCGCGTTCGCGGGCGCGCCAGTCGGCGGGGTCGAGCAGCCGGGTCATCCCTCCAGGGTACGCGCGTCCGGCGAGGCGTCCGCCGAGCCCGCGACGGCCCGGGCGTAGCGCGCGGCGAGCCGGTCGAGGAGCGGCACGAGCGCCGCGGGCGACTCGACCGTGAAGTCCATCTGCAGCATGCCGATGTAGACGGCCACGGTGTCGAGGCTGTCGGCGCCCGTCACGAGCACGCAGTGCGCCTCGTCGACGGGCTCGACGACGCCGACGGCTGGGTTGATCCGGGCGAGCACCGCCTCGGCCGGGGCGTCGATGCGGAGCCGGGCGTGCACCGTCCAGCCGCTCGCGGCGATCGTGCGCATGGCGAAGGCCGTGTAGTCGGGGTGCTCCGGGTCGCCGCCCGGCAGCGGCTGCGGCGCGAATCGGCGGCGGGTCGGCATCCGCAGCTCCAGGAGGTCGACCCGGAACGTCGCCCACTCCTCGCGCTCGGGGTCGCGGGCGACGAGGTGCCAGCGCCGCTGCCAGCTGAGCAGCCGGTACGGCTCGACGAGGCGGAGCTCGCCCGCGTGCTCGAAGCGCAGCCACTCGACGTCGCGGATGGCCGCGGCGATGGCCCGCAGCGCGGCCGGATCGACCTCGGGGTCGGGGGCGTCGGTGCCGGTGTTCTCGGGGGCGCGCTCGATGGTGCCGTGCAGGGCGTCGACCACGGGGCGCAAGCGGGGCGGCAGCACCTGCTCGAGCTTCGCGAGCGCCCGCCCGCCGGACTCCTCGACCCCCGCGATGCCGCTCGCCGCGCGGAGCCCGACGGCGACGGCGACGGCCTCCTCATCGTCGAGGAGGAGCGGCGGGAGCCGGCCGCCGGCGCCGAGCCGGTAGCCCCCGGCCGAGCCGCGGCTCGCGTCGACGGGGTAGTCGAGGGCGCGGAGGCGCTCCACGTCGTTGCGGATGGTGCGGGGCGAGACGCCCAGGCGCTCCGCGAGCTCGCGCCCCGACCAGTCGGGTCGAGACTGCAGGAGGGCGAGCAGCGCGAGCAGGCGTGCGGCGGTGTCGGCCATGGCGGATGCCTCCTCCGGACGGATCGTGGACCGATGCGATTCTCGCGGTTCATTAGGAAGTGAACGTGCCTAATACCACCGTAGCGTCGGAGACATGACGAACTCCACCGCTCCGCTCGACCTCCGTCCCTTCACCGTCGCCGTCCCCGACGCCGAGCTCGCCGATCTGCACGAGCGCCTCTCCCGCACCCGGCTGCCGCAGCCCGCCCCGGTCGACGACTGGGACGCGGGCACGCCGAACCACTACCTGCGCGAAGCCGTCGAGGCCTGGCTCGCCTTCGACTGGCGCGCCGCCGAGGCCCGCATCAACGCCGTGCCGAACTTCACGACCGAGATCGAGGGGCAGACGATCCACTTCCTGCACGTGCGCTCGCCGCACCCCGAGGCGACGCCGCTGCTGCTCGCCCACAGCTACCCGGGCTCCGCCGTCGACTACCTCGGCATGATCGACGCCCTCGTCGACCCGGTCGCGCACGGCGGCCGCGCCGAGGACGCGTTCCACCTCGTCATCCCCGACGCCCCGGGCTTCGGCTTCTCCCAGCCGCTCGCCTCCGCGGGGTGGACGAACGCCCGGGTCGCCCGCGCCTACGACGCCCTCATGCGCGGACTCGGCTACGAGCGCTACGGCGTGCACGGCTCCGACCACGGGGCGATGGTCGCCCGGGAGCTCGGCCTGCTGAACCCCGAGGGATTCCTCGGCCTGCACGTGCTGCAGCTCTTCTCCTTCCCCTCCGGCGACCCGGCCGAGTTCGAGCGGCTCGAGCCGGCCGACTACGCGGCCCTCGAGCACATGCAGTGGTTCCAATCCGTCGGCGGCTACAACACCATGAACGCGTCCCGGCCGCAGACGATCGCCGTCGGGCTCAGCGACTCGCCCGTGGGCCTCCTCGCCTACAGCGAGCTGTTCAACTCCTTCGGCAACGGCACCTCGCTCGTGCCGCTCGAGGCGATCCTCCTCGAGGTGAGCGTGAACTGGTTCCAGAACGCCGCCTCCGGCATGAGCCGCAGCTACCTCGAGAACGCCCGCGCCGAGGCGGAGCCGCGGCCGAACGCCGCGCCGACCGGGGTCGCCGTATTCGCCGACGACTTCCAGACCGTCCGCGTGTTCGCCGAGCGCGACAACACGAACATCGTGCACTGGAGCCGCTTCGAGGAGGGCGGGCACTTCGCCGCCCTCGAGCGCCCCGAGGTGCTGGCGGGCGATCTCCGCAGCTTCTTCGCCGCCCGCCGCGAGGGCTGAGCCGCAGCCCGAACGCCCGCCTCCTCCGCGAGGCGGGCGTTCCGGGTGTCGGCGGCGGATGCCACACTGGGCGCATGCTGCTCGCGGAGCTCGTCGAGACCACCGAGGCGGTGGGCGCCACCCGCTCCCGGCTCCAGAAGCGCGCCGCGCTCGCCGCGCTGCTCCGGCGACTGCCAGAAGACGAGGTCGTGCCCGCCGTCGGCATCCTGCTCGGGCGGCTGCGGCAGGGGCGCATCGGCGTCGGCTGGCGCGGCTGGCAGACGGCGAGCGCGCCGTCCGCCGCCGAGTCCACGCTGAGCCTCGCCGAGCTCGACGACGCGTTCGACCGGCTCGCCGCCCTCGGCGGACCGGGGTCGGCGGCCGAGCGCACGGCGCTCCTGCAGGAGCTCACCGGCCGCGCCACCGAGACCGAGCAGCGCTTCCTCGGCGGCGTGCTCCTCGGCGAGGTGCGCACCGGCGCCCTCGAGGGGGTGCTGCTCGACGCCGTCGCCGAGGCCGCCGAGCGGCCGCTCGCCGAGGTGCGCCGGGCGGCGATGCTCTCCGGTGAGCTCGGCGAGACGGCGCGGCTGGCCCTGCACGGTGCGCCGGGCGCGCTCGCCGAGGTGGGCCTCGTGGTCGGCCGGCCGGTGCTGCCGATGCTCGCGGGGACCGCGGCCACGGCGGCCGACGCCGTCGCGAGCACGGGCGAGGCCTCGGTCGAGTTCAAGCTCGACGGGGCGCGCATCCAGGTGCACCGCTCCGGCGACGAGGTGCGGGTGTTCACCCGCAGCCTCGCCGAGATCACCGAGCGGGTGCCGGAGGTCGTGCAGGCGGCGCTCGCGCTGCCCGTGCGCGACGTCATCCTCGACGGCGAGACCCTCGCGCTCGACGAGCACGACGCTCCGCGCCCCTTCCAGGAGACCATGTCGCGCTTCGGCGCCGAATCGGCCCGCGAGACCCTGCTGCGCCCCTGGTTCTTCGACGTCCTGCACGTCGACGGTCGCGACCTCATCGATGAGCCGCTCGCCGTGCGCCGCGCGGAGCTGCGCCGAGTCGCGGGCGAGCTGACCATCCCCGGCGAGGTCACCGCCGACCCCGAGGCCGCCGAGCGGGTGTCCCGAGAAGCGCTCGCCGCCGGCCACGAGGGCGTCGTCGTGAAGGCGATCGACTCGCCCTACGCGGCGGGCCGGCGCGGCGCGAGCTGGGTGAAGGTGAAGCCCGTCTACACCTACGACCTCGTCGTGCTCGGCGCCGAGTGGGGCTACGGCCGACGCACCGGGCTGCTCTCGAACCTGCACCTCGGCGCGCTCGACCCCGAGGGCGAGTTCGGTGAGCCCGGCGGGCTCGTCATGGTCGGCAAGACCTTCAAGGGTCTCACCGACGCGCTGCTCGCCTGGCAGACCGAGCGCTTCCCCGAGCTCGAGCTGCGCCGCACCGCGCAGGCGGTCTTCATCCGCCCGGAGCTCGTCGTCGAGATCGCGATCGACGGCGTGCAGCGCTCGAGCCGCTACCCCGGCGGGGTGGCACTCCGCTTCGCCCGGGTGAAGCGCTACCGCGACGACAAACGGGTCGAAGAGGCCGACACGATCCAGACGCTCCGGGCGCTGCTGCCGGGGGCCTGAATCGAGGCTCAGCCGTCGAGCGCGCCGATGTCGATGCCCGTGACCGGCTCACCGTCCCGTTCGTAGACGAGCGATACGGCGCCCTTCGGCAGGGTCCGCGCGGGCTCGCTCAGCCGGAACGCCGCGGGCACGACGCCGTCGAAGAGCCGGCGGCCGCGGCCGAGCACGATCGGGTAGACGTACAGGTGCAGCCGGTCGAGGAGGTCCGCGGCGATGAGCGCCCGGGTCAGCTCGCCGCTGCCGATGACGTGGATCTCGTCGAAGCGCTCCTTCACCTCGGCGAGCTGGGCGGCCGGGTCGCGCACGACGGTCGTGCCGGCCCACTCGGGCTCGCCGATCGTGCGCGAGGCGACGAACTTCGGCACGGCGTTGAACTTCGCGCCGATCTCGTCCTCCTGCTGCGGCCAGTAGGCGGCGAAGATGTCGTAGGTGCGTCGGCCGAGCAGGAGCGCGTCGAGCCGGGCGAGCTCGGCGCCGATGATCTCGCCGCCCTCGTCGCTCCAGTAGGCGCCCTGCCATCCGCCGAAGGGGAAGCCGCCGGAGGGGTCCTCGTCGGGACCGCCGGGCGCCTGGTAGACGCCGTCGAGGGTGAGGAACACGTCAGCCGAGATGATGCCCATGCCGCCATGCTCGCGGCCCGCGGCCGGGGCGACCAGTCGCAGCGGGACGGATGGCACGGCGATCCGTGACACGATGCCGCTCATGCGGCTAAGGTAAGCATTACCTAACTCGTCTCGTCCCCGGCAGGAGCACCCGTGGCATCCAGCAACATCGCCGTCACCCATTCCGAGCTCGGCGTCGTGCTGGCCGAGGTCACCGCAGCCCGCCGCATCTCGCCCCACTTCGTGCGCCTCACCGTCGCGGGCGAGGCGCTCGCCGAGTGGCGGCACCTCGGCTTCGACCAGTGGTTCCGGCTCGCGGTGCCGACGAACGACGACACCCGCTTCGACAACCTCGCCGACACCTTCAACATGAGCGGCTACCTCAAGTACCTGACGCTGCCGAAGTCGACGAGGCCCGTCATCCGCAACTACACGGTGCGCGAGTTCCGCCCGGAGCTCCGCGAGCTCGACATCGACTTCGTCGTGCACGGCGAGGACGGCGTGGCCGGGCCGTGGGCCGGCTCGCTCCCGCTCGGCGCGACGGTGGGCCTCATCGACCAGGGCTGCGGCTACCGCCACGGCGACGGCGACGAGGTCGTGCTCGTCGGCGACGAGAGCGCGCTCCCGGCCGTGCTCGGCATCCTCCGCGACCTCCCGCGCGAGGCGCGCGGCCACGCCATCGTCGAGGTGCCCGAGCTCGGCGACCAGCAGGAGGCGCAGGCGCCCGCGGGCGTCGCGCTGCACTGGGTTGCCCGCCGCCCGGGCGAGGCCGTCGGGGCCGCCGCCCTCGCGGCGCTCCGGGAGCTGCCGCCCTTCGGGTCGGGCGTCTCGGCCTTCGCGGCGGGGGAGTCGAAGCTCGCGACGGGCGCCAGGCGGCACCTCGTCGGCGAACGCGGCGTGCCGAAGGCGAACGTCGACTTCTGCGGCTACTGGCGCGCCCGCTGACGCTCGCCGCGCTCCAGCACGTCCCGGGCGAGCAGCGTCGCGCCCGCGACCGCGGCCGGCATCGTCGCCACCGCGCCGAGCGGCACGAGGAAGCAGAGCTGCGTCGCCACACCGAAGCCGAGCACCCGCCAGCGCGAGGACGCGAGCAGCTCGCGCCGTCGTGCGGGGTCGACCGCCCGCGCGTCGAACGCCCGCCCCATCAGCTCGCGGGCGAGGAGGCGTCCGGTGAGCACCACGCCGAGCACCGCCGCGAGCGCCGTGCCGACGAGGGGCAGGAGTCCCGCGACCGCGGTCGCCGCCGCCGCGAGGACGCCGAGGCCGAGGAGGGCCGCGGCATCCGCGACCGTGCGCCAGAAGCCTGCGCCCTCGCCCGCGGGCGGAGCGCCGAGCTCCTGCTCGACGTGGCGCCAGATGCGCTCGTAGAACGGGTCGCCGATCACGAGCGTGAGCGCCGTGAAGGAGACGGCGGCGAGCACCGCCGCTGCGCCGAGGGCGACGACGCCGAGCGAGATCCGCAGCAGGGCGCGCCAGCCCTCCTGCCAGCCGTCGGCGAACGGGGTCGCCCAGTCCACGAGGCTGGGCAGTGCGAGGCCGAGGGCGGTGAGCCCGGCGGCGAGCACGAGGAAGGCGACGGCGGCCGGGATGAGACCGAGCGCCATCGCGTCGGGCCGGCGGCGCCAGAAGCCGAAGCCGCGGACGAGCAGCGCGAACCCGGCGGCGAACTCCCTCAGCACGGTTCCAGCCTAGGCGGGACGGGGGTGGAGGCGACGACGCCGGCGGCGTAGCGTGAGCCGCGGCCGTCCGCCCGGTCGGCCGACGCGACGCGCCCGAGACGGGCGCACGGTGAAGGGGAGACCATGGCCGACCTCGTCGTGCACTTCGAGATCCACGCGAGCGAGCCGCAGCGGCTCGTCGACTTCTACTCCGAGCTGTTCGGCTGGCGGTTCACCCAGTTCGGCGACTTCCCGTACTGGATGATTGACACCGGCGAGGGGGCGATCGGCAACACCGACGGCGCGGCCGGGCACGGCATCAACGGCGGCCTCACCCAGCGTCAGGGGCCGCCGCCCGAGGTGGGCGCGCCCGTCAACGGCTGCAACATCGTGGTCGCCGTCGACGACGTCGACGAGACGTACCGCCGCGCGCTCGGCCTCGGCGGCAGCGACGCGCTGCCGCCGGAGGACATGGCGGGCGTCGGCCGCACCGCCACGATCCTCGACCCGGACCGCAATCTCATCGGCTTCATCTCGCCGATGCTCTCGGACGGCACGCGCGCGATGTGATGCGGGCGGATGCCTCGTGCAGAGCCGGCGCACAGCGGACCCAGAGCGGCCGCAAAGGCGGCACGAGGATGCTGACGGAATGACGCAGCGCACCACGTCCCGACAGCCGGGCGAGACCGATCCCAGGTGGCTCGACGCGAACGGCGAGCCGATCGACGAGGACCACCGCGGACTCGTCTACGACATCCGCACGCTCGTCGATCGGCGCCGCGCGCTCGGCATCTTCGGCGGCATCGGCCTCACCTCGCTCCTCGCGGCGTGCGCCGGGCCGGGGGAGTCCGGCACCGCGAGCGCCTCGAGCAGCTCGGGAGCGGGTGCGCCGAGCGCGTCGAGCACGCCGACGGCGAGCGACGCGAGCGGGCTCGGCGAGGTGCCGGACGAGACGGGCGGCCCGTACCCCGCCGACGGCTCGAACGGCGTGAACGTCCTCGACGACTCGGGGATCGTCCGCAGCGACCTCCGGCAGAGCTTCGGGGCCTCGACGACGACCGCCGAGGGCGTGCCGCTGCAGATCGCGCTCACCGTGCGCGACGCGGCGAGCGGGGCCGCCCTCGTCGGGGCCGGCGTCTACCTCTGGCACTGCGACCGCTCCGGCGGCTACTCGCTCTACTCCGCCGGCCTGGAGCACGAGAACTACCTCCGCGGAGTGCAGGCCACCGACGACACGGGCACCGTGCGCTTCACCTCGATCTACCCCGCGTGCTACTCCGGCCGCTGGCCGCACATCCACTTCGAGGTCTACGCCGACGTGGCGAACGCCGTCGCCTCCGGACCGATCGTGAAGACCTCGCAGATCGCGCTGCCGCCCGAGTCGAACGACGCGGTGTACGCCACGAGCGGCTACGAGCAGAGCGTGCGCAACGCCGCCGCCGTGAGTCTTGCGAGCGACAACGTCTTCGGCGACGACGGCGGCATCCACCAGATCGCCTCGATGTCGGGATCCGTCGCGCAGGGCTACACCGCCGCGCTCACGATCGGCGTCTGACGGCGTGCCGGGCGGCGGGCTTGACGCGGCGGACCCGGCGTGGTCGCATGGCCGGGTGCCGCAGCAGGAACGCCCGCCCCTCGTCGACGACGATGCCCTCGACGAGCTCGAGCGCGCGTGGTTCGGCCGGGTGCACGGCCGGGTGCTCGAGATCGGTGCGGGCGAGGGCGAGAACTTCGGCGCGCTCGCGCTCGACGTCGTCTGGACCGGCCTCGAACCCGATGCGGAGCGGCGCACCGAGCTCGCTATCCGGGCGCGCGAGTGGGGGCACGAGCAGCCGCCGCTCGCCGCGTCGGCCGAGCGGATCCCGGTGCCCGACGGCGCCTTCGACGCCGTCATCGCGAGCTACGTCTTCTGTACGGTGCCGGATCCGGCGGTCGCGCTCGCGGAGCTGCGCCGGGTGCTCGTGCCGGGCGGCCGACTCGTCGTCGCCGAGCACGTCGGGGCGCCGCAGGGCACGGCGAAGCGCGCGGTGCAGCGGCTCGCGACGCCGTGCTCGGCGCGCTGGTGCCACGGCTGCCACCTCGACCGGGACACCGAGCGGGCGATCGCGGACGCCGGCTTCCTCGCGGAGGAGGTGCGCCGGGTGCGGGCGAGGTCCTTCCCCCTCGGCGCGCTGCCGATCCTGCTCTACGAGGGCGTCTCGCCCGCCTGAGCCTCAGCGGGCGGCGTCGAGGGCCTGCAGCAGGTCGGCGGCGAGGTCGTCGACGTGCTCGATGCCGACCGAGAGGCGCACGAGCCCGGCCGGGATCGTGTCGGCCTCCGGCGCCCAGCGGCGCCGGCGCTCGAGCGTCGATTCGACGCCCCCGAGGCTTGTCGCGTGCACCCACAGGCCGGCCGCGGCGACGAAGCGGTCGGCGCCCTCGGCGCCGCCCGCCACGACGAGCGAGATCACCGCGCCGAAGCCCGGATAGCGCACCTCCTCGAGGGCGGGGTGGCCGGCGAGCCGCTCGACGAGGTCGCGCGCGTTGCGCTCGGCCCGGTCGAGGCGCACGTGCAGGGTGCGCAGGCCCCGCAGCGCGAGGAAGGCCTCGAAGGCCGAGGGGATGGCCCCGCCGAGCGAGCGGCGGTCGACGAGCCGCTGGGCGAGCGCGTCGTCGTTCGTGACGACCGCGCCCATGATGACGTCGCTGTGCCCGGAGAGGTACTTCGTCGCGGAGTGCACGACGAGGTCGGCGCCGTCGGCGATCGGACGCTGACGCAGCGGCGTCGCGAAGGTGTTGTCGATCGCGACGAGCGCGCCGTGCGCGTGCGCGCCCGCGACGAGCGCCGGCACGTCGCCGAGCTCCAGCGCGGGGTTCGTCGGCGACTCGAACCAGAGCAGCGCGGCGCCCTCGCAAGCGGCCGCCACGGCGGCCGTGTCGGTGACGTCGACGTACGCGACGCGGATGCGCCCGGACTCGACCCGGGCGTCGAGCTGCAGCACGGTGCCCGTGTAGGAGTGCCGCGGCGCGACGACGAGACCGCCGGTCGGCACGAGCTCGAGCACGGCGTCGACGGCGGCGATCCCCGAGGCGAAGCTCGTCGCCCGCCCGCCCTCGAGCGCTCCGAGCGCCTCCTCGAAGGCCGCCCAACTCGGGTTGCCGTAGCGGCCGTACTCGAGGGCCCCGCCGGCGACGTAGGTGGAGGCGAGGTGCAGCGGGGTGTTCAGCGGTTCGTCCGGCTCGTGGGCCGGGCGTCCGGCGGTCACCGCCACCGTCTCGGCTCGGACGTCGGTCGCGGCTGCTCGGGGCTGGGTCATGCGGTCCTCTCGTGGCTCGCGCCGCGCGGGCGCTCCGTCAGGATACGCAGCGCCGCCGGCGTGTGACGCCATGTTCCGCGGCTCAGCTGCCGCCGTCCTCCACCCCGCCGCCGAGCCGGGCCACGAGCGCGGACAGCGCCGGTCGTTGCCCGACGACGAGCCGCTCGGCGGCGCGACCGAGCGGCATCCACTCGGCGCGGTCCACCTCGGGGAAGGCGACCGTCCGGCCCGAGTGCGGCGGCCACTCCAGCTCGAACGTCTCGCTGACGACCGCGTCGACCTCGAAGTCCGGGGCGGCGAGGGCGAAGACGTGCACCGTCTTGCCCGAGGCGTAGCGGACGGGGCCGAGGTCCATGACCTCGCCGCCCGGCGGATCGACGCCGATCTCCTCGGCGAACTCCCGTCGGGCGGCGGCGAGCGGCTCCTCGCCCGCGTCGAGTTCGCCCTTCGGGATCGACCACGCCGCGGCGTCCTTCTTGGCCCAGAACGGGCCGCCCATGTGGCCGAGGAAGACCTCGAGCCCATCGCCCCGCTCGCGGTGCAGCAGCAGCCCGGCGCTCGTCACCGGCATCCGGTCCTCCGTTCAGGGTCGCGCGCTAGCGTGGACGGCGGAAGGGAGCCGACATGACCCGCATCCTGATCATCGGCGGCCACGGCAAGGTCGCCCTCCTCACCGAGCGGCTGCTCGCCGATCGCGGCGACGAGGTCGACGCGGTGATCCGCAACCCCGAGCACGCCGAGGCGGTGCGCGCCGCGGGGGCGAACGCCGTGCTGGCCGACATCGAGCAGCTCGACGTCGACGGGCTCGCCGAACTCATCGCCGGGCACGACGCCGTCGTCTGGTCGGCCGGCGCCGGTGGCGGCAATCCGGAGCGCACCTACGCGGTCGACCGCGATGCCGCGATCCGCTCGATGCGCGCCGCGGAGCAGGCCGGCGTGCGCCGCTACGTGATGGTGTCGTACTTCGGCTCGCCCGACCGGGTCGAGCCCGACACGAGCCCGTTCCGGCACTACGCGGCTGCGAAGGCGGCCGCCGACCGGGAGCTCGCGGCAAGCGAGCTGGCGTGGACGATCCTCGGGCCGAGCACGCTCGAGAACGGCCCGGGCACGGGGCTGATCGACACGACGGCCGGGCGGAGCGGCGCCGTCGACCGGGCCGATGTCGCCGCCGTCATCGCGGAGACACTCGCACAGCCGGCGACGATCGGCCGCACCATCCGATTCAACCGCGGCTCGACGCCGATCGCCGACGCCCTCCTCTGACGCGGCGCGGTCGGCCCGCGGGTCGACCGCCGCGGGCGGGCGGGTCAGTCCTTCGCCTTCACGAGCGACCAGAGCGCGCTGAGCAGCAGCACGCCGCCCACCAGCGCGATGAGTCCGAGCACCGTCCAGAGCACCGCTTCGATCGTCATGGTTCCTCCCCGGGGTCGTTGCCGCCATTCTGCTCCTGAGGCTCGCGCTTGACCAGGGGGCCGCGCCGTGCCCTCCGTCAACCCCGTTGCCGTGGGCCGACGCGCCCGGCACGCTGGCAGCATGAATCGAACGGATGATCCGCGCGACGCGCGCGACACGGATGCCCCCCGCGACACGGAAGCCCAGGAGCTCGAGCCGCACGAGGGCGAGGAGCTCGACGAGCTCGAGGCCGACAACGCCGTCGAGGAGGACCAGCTGGAGAGCCTCGACCCGGAGCAGCCGCCCGCCTGAGCGCGCGGCTCAGGTGCCGCGGTGCGCCCAGTCGAGCAGGCGCTCGAGCGGCCAGGTGTTCACGATCCGCTCGGCGGGCACGCCGGCCCGCTCCGCGCGCGCGGCCCCGAGCCCGAGGAACGCGAAGTGCCCCGGCGCGTGCGCGTCGCTGTCGATCGAGAACAGGCAGCCGGCGTCGAGCGCGAGCGCGATGAGCTCGTCCGGCGGGTCCTCCCGCTCCGGGCGGGAGTTGATCTCGACGGCGACACCGTGCTCGGCGCAGGCGGCGAAGACGGCGTGCGCGTCGAACTCGGACTGCGGCCGGGTGCCGCGCGAGCCGCGCACGAGTCGACCCGTGCAATGGCCGAGCACGTTGAGCCGCGGATGCGCGATGGCGCGGAGCATCCGCGGGGTCATCTCCTCGGCGGGCATCCGCAGCTTCGAGTGCACGCTGCCGACGACGATGCCGAGCCGCGCGAGCAGCTCGTCGCGCTGATCGAGCTCGCCGCCGGTGAGGATGTCGACCTCGATGCCCGGGACGAGGCGGATGCCGAGGCCGCCGTCACCCTCCCCGTGCCCCGTGTCGAGGGCCTCGACGAGGTCGAGCTGCGTCTCGAGGCGCTCGGCGCTCAGCCCGTTCGCTACGCGGAGGCTGGGGGAGTGATCGGTGACGACGAGGTACTCGAGCCCCGCGTCGCGGGCCGCGGCGGCCATCACGGGCAGGCTCGTGGTGCCGTCGGACCAGTCGGTGTGGCTGTGCAGGTCGCCGCGGAGCTCGCGGCGCAGCGCGCTCTCCGCCTCGCCGCCGCCGAGCTTGGCGCGCAGCTCGGCGAGGTAGTCCGGCACCCGCCCCTCGGCGGCCTCGGCGATCACCGTGTAGCTCGTGTCGCCGATGCCCTTCGTGCGGCGCAGGGAGCCGTCGGCGATGCGGCGGGCGAGCTCCTCGGCGTCGAGCCCGGCGATCGCGGCCGAGGCCCGGCGGAACGCCTTCGCCTTGAACGGGTTCGCCAGCTCCCGTTCGAGCAGCAGGGCGATCTCGTCGAGCGCGGCGGCGGCATCCATGCCCCCATCCTCGCGCGGCGGGAAAGGTGAGGCAATCCTAATCAAGAAATCTGGCCTGATCTGCGGAAAAACACCGCGCAATGCGTGGCGGGACCGCCGCCGCCGGAGTAGCATCGCCCGCAACGAGACGACCGGAGGCCGACATGAGCATGACCCTCGACGAACTGCCCCGCGTCACCGAGTGTTCGGTGGCCGGCTGCTCCTACAACGATCACTCGCACTGCCACGCGGCGGCCGTCACCATCGGCGGCTCGGTCGGCGACGCCGAGTGCGCGACCTTCATCCCGCTGAGCGCGAAGGGCGGGCTCGACAAGGTCGTCACGCACGTCGGCGCCTGCCAGCGCGCGGAGTGCGTCCACAACGAGCAGCTCGAGTGCAGCGCCCCGGCCGTCCGCATCGGCGCCGGTGCCGATGACGCCGACTGCCTCACCTACGAGGTGCGCTGAGCGCCGATCCGCCCGCACCGCCACGAACCGCCCGTCCCGGTGATCCGTCCCGGGGCGGGCGTCGTCGTCCCGGGTCCGGCGCGGCGCCCGCGGCTACGCGATGCGGGTGCGCGGGCCCTCGCTGAACTGGCACGAGGTGGCGTTCAGCCGCTCCTCGGGGTCGAGCCGGCCGAGCACGGCGCCGGCGATCTCGTAGAGCTGCTCGAGCTGGGTGGGAGTGAGCGCGTCGAGCACGTTCGCGCGCACGGTGCGCACGTGGCCGGGGGCGGCCTGCTCGAGCAGTGCGAGACCCGCCTCGGTGATCGTGGCGTTCGTCGCGCGACGGTCTTCGGGGCAGGGGAAGCGGCGCACGAGCTCGCGCGCCTCGAGGCGGCGCATGACGTGCGAGAGCCGGGGGAGTGTCGCGTTCGTGAGCGCGGCGAGCGCCGTCATGCGCATGGTGCGCTCGGGGGCGCCGGCGAGCGACATGAGCGCGACGTACTCGAAGTGGGTGAGCCCGACGTCGGCGCCGAGCTGCGCGTCGAGCGCGGTCGGCAGGAGCTCGGCGACCGCGACGAGGCGCACCCAGGCGGCGGATTCCTCGGGCGAGAGCCAGGGGGTCGGGTCGGTCATGGGGCCAGTCTACCGCAATAGTTGACGCAACAACTGAATGAGCGTAGGGTGTTGGTTGTTAGAACAACTAATGGCGTCCGAGCGGCGCCCGGAAGGAACGGCAATGACCACGGTCAGCATCATCGGCAGCGGCAACATGGGCAGTGCGATCGGCGCGATCGTCGCCGCGGGCGGCAACTCGGTCGAGGTGGTCGGCCGCGAGGCGACCGCCATCACGGGCGAGATCGTCGTGCTCGCCGTGCCGTACCCCTCGCTCGCCGAGATCGTCGAGCGCCACCGCGACGCCCTCGCCGGCAAGATCGTGGTCGACCTCACGAACCCCCTCGACTTCTCGACCTTCGACCGCCTCGTCGTGCCCGCCGACGGCTCCGCGGCGGCCGAGCTCGCCGCCGCCCTGCCCGACTCGAAGGTGCTGAAGGCGTTCAACACGAACTTCGCCGCCACCCTCGCCTCGAAGACCGTCGGTGGCGCCGTGCCCACGACAGTGCTCATCGCAGGCGACGACGAGTCGGCGAAGGCCGCCCTCGCCGAGCTCGTGCGCGCCGGCGGCCTCGAGGCCGTCGACGCGGGCAGCCTCGGCCGGGCCCGCGAGCTCGAGGCGGTCGGCTTCCTCCAGCTCACGCTCGCGGTGCAGGAGCGCATCTCCTGGACGGCGGGCTTCGCCCTCGTCAAGTAAGCGGTTCAGCCCCGCTCGCCGCGGAGGTACGCGAGCTGCGCACGGACGGATGCCTCGGCCGCCTGGCGGACCGAGGCATCCGTGTCGCGGTAGACGACGTCGGTGACCGCCTCCGCGGAGGCGTCGGCGCCGAGCGCGGCGAGGGCCGCCCGCACCTGGTCGAGCCGCTCGGCGCGGTGCGCGAGGTACGCGTCGCAGATCGCCACGAGGTCCGGGAGCACCTGACCGTGCGCCGGCAGCGCCGGCACCGGGGCATCCGCCGCCCTCGCGAGCGAGCGCAGCCGCTCGAGTGAGTCGAGATAGGGGCCGAGCGCGCCGTCGGGATCGGCGATGATCGACGTGCCGCGGCCGAGGATCGTGTCGCCCGTGAGCACGGCGGGTCCGGCCTCGCCGCGGACCAGGAAGCAGGCGGAGTCGGCGGTGTGGCCCGGCGTGTGCAGCACCTCGAGCGCGAGCCCCGCCGCCAGGATCGTCTCGCCGTCGACGAGCGGCCCCGCCCCGGCGCAGAAAGCCGGGTCGAACGCCCGCATCGGCGCGCCGACGAGCTCGGCGAAACCCAGGGCACCGGCGACGTGATCGGCGTGGTGGTGGGTGATGAGCACGAGCTCGACGGGGCCCGCCGCCGCGAGCCGGGCCAGGTGCGCCGGGTCGTCGGGGCCGGGATCGACGACCACCGCGCTCGGCGATCCCGGCGCGCGCAGCACGTAGGAGTTGGTGCCGTCGAGGGTCATCGGCCCGGGGTTCGGCGCGAGCACGATGGTCGCTTCGTCGCTCGCCCGCACGCCCTCGGTCCCGTTCCGCTCGCTCACGCAGGCAGTGTACCCGCGCGGCGTGCGGGCATAGGCTGTCGACATGGACGCCCTGAACGAGCAGGTGCCGGCCAGCACCGCTCCGCCCGAAGCACCGCCTGCTGCCGCCGTCCCACCGGCCGCGGCACCGCCGGCCGCGGCACCGCCGGCCCCGGCGCCGCCCGCTCTCGGCGCCGCCGCGACCGTCGTGCTGCTGCGCGACGGCGAGCTCGGCCTCGAGGTGCTCCTCGCCGAGCGCCCGCACGATCGCGGCTCGTTCCGCGGCGCCTGGGTGTTCCCCGGCGGCGCCGTCGACCCGGGCGATGCCCACGGGCAGGCCATCGACGACGTCGAGAGCGCGCGCCGCGCCGCCGTCCGCGAGACCCGGGAGGAGATCGGCATCGACGTCGACCCCGCCGAGCTCGTCGCGTTCTCGCACTGGGTGCCGCCGATGATCGCGCAGAAGCGGCTCGTCACCACCTTCTTCGCCGCCCGCATGCCCGACGGCGAGCTGCGCCCCGCCCCGGACGAGCTCGTCGCCGTGGCCTGGATCCGCCCGGCCGAGGCGCTCGAGCGGCACGCCGCCGGCGCGATGACGCTCTGGCCGCCGACCTGGGTGACCCTGCACGGGCTCGCCGCCGAGGCCTCGGTCGACGCCGCCCTCGCGAGGTTCCGGCAGCGCGAGCTGCACCGCTTCGCCGGGCGCTTCGACGAGGCCGGCACGACGATCCTCTGGCAGGAGGATGCCGCGTACCTCGCCGCCGACGGCGCCGAGCACGGCGCGGGCCTCGACGGTCCGCGGCACCGCCTCGTCATGACCGGGCTGCCCTGGCAGTACCTCGCGGCGTTCTGAGATGAGCGACGTCACCGTCGTCGGCAGCGGGCCGAACGGGCTCGTGGCCGCCGTCGTGGCCGCGCGGGCGGGGCTCGACGTGCTCGTGCTCGAGGCCGAGGACACCATCGGCGGCGCGACGCGCACCGCCGAGCTCACCCTGCCGGGGTTCCGCCACGACGTCGGCTCCGCGGTGCATCCCGCCGCGCTCGCCTCGCCGGTGCTGCGCGAGCTCGGGCTGCTCGGCGAGGCCGGGGCCGCGCGCGGCCTGCGCTGGATCGTGCCCGAACTCTCCTACGCGCACCCGATGCCGGGCGGCGGGGCGGGGCTCGCCTGGCGGGACCTCGAGCGCGCCGTCGCGGGGCTCGGCGCCGACGGCGGCGACTGGCGCCGCCTCGTCGGTCCGCTCGTCTCCCGCATCGAGGGCGTCGTCGACTTCACCGGATCGCAGCTGCTTCGGGTGCCCAGGGACCCCGTCGCCGCCCTCCGCTTCGGTGCGCGGGCCGTCGACCAGGGCACGAGCCTCTGGAGCTCGCGCTTCACGGGCGCCGTCGCGTCGGCCCTGTTCACCGGGGTCATCGCGCACGCCGCCGGCCGGCTGCCGAACCTCGCCTCGGCGGGCGCCGGTCTGCTGCTCGCCGCGCACGGGCACGCGGCCGGCTGGGGCTTCCCCGCGGGCGGGGCGCAGCGCATCGCCGACGCGCTCGCCGCGGAACTCCGCCGCCTCGGCGGGCGGATCGAGACCGGGGTCCGGGTGCGCGAGCTCGCCGAGGTGCGCGGCAGCCGCGCCGTGCTGCTCGACACCGGCCCGGCGCTGCTCCGCACCGCGCAGCTGCCGCGCCGCTACGCGCGGGCGCTCGACCGGTTCCGCCCGGGCAGCGGCGTCGCGAAGGTCGACTTCGCCCTCGACGGGCCCGTGCCCTGGGCGAGCGCGGAGGTCGGGCTCGCCCCGACCGTGCACCTCGGCGGCACCCGCAGCGAGATCGCCGCCGCCGAGAACGCCGTCGCGGCCGGGCGGCAGCCGGGCACCGACGGGGCGCCGAAGCATCCGTTCGTCCTCGTGACCCAGCCGAGCGTGCTCGATGCGAGCCGCGCGCCCGCCGGCAAGCACGTGCTCTGGGCCTACACGCATGTGCCGGCCGGTTCGACCTTCGACGCGAGCGAGCTCATCACCGCGGAGGTGGAGCGCTTCGCGCCGGGGTTCCGGGATCTCGTGCTCGCCTCCACCGCGAGCTCCGCGGTCGAGCTCGAACGCGGCAACGCGAACCTCGTCGGCGGCGACCTGGGCGGCGGGGCGACGACGCTCGCGCAGCTCGTGAAGCGCCCGGTCGTCTCGCGCACGCCCTGGCGCACCCCCGTCGAGGGCGTCTACCTCTGCTCGGCGTCGACGCCGCCGGGGCCCGCGGTGCACGGCATGAACGGCTGGTACGCCGCGCGGCTCGCGCTGCGCGAGCGCTTCGGCATCCGCCTGCCCGAGCTGCGGGCGTAGTCGCGCCCACGCCCGCGCAGCGCGAGCCGCGCGCCGCCTCGCGCCTCAGCCGGCGGCGGAGGGCTCGCTCGGGGCGAGCTCCACGTCCTCCACGCGCGCCTGCGGCATCACCAGCGCCGCGACGATCGTCGCCGCCGCGGCGACGATCACCGCGACGAACACCGCGGTCGCGGCCCCCTGCATCGCCACGGGGGAGTGGTCGCCGAGCCCTGACCGCTCGATCACGCCGTTCGCGACCGCGCCGAAGACGGCGACGCCGACCGCGCTGCCGACCGAGCGGAGGAACATGTTCGCGCCCGTGACCACGCCGCGCTCCGACCACGGCACGGAGGACTGCGCCGCGATGAGCGTCGGCGAGGCGACGAGGCCGAGGCCGAGGCCGACGATGAAGCAGGCGAGGGCCGCCGTCCACGGGTTCGGCACGAAGGACGCCGCGATGAGCGCCGCCGAGCCGGCGATCGCGATCGCGAGGCCGATGAGCGCCGTGGTGCGGAAGCCGAGCCGCAGGTACAGCCGCCCCGACTGCGACGCCGAGATCGGCCAGCCGAGCGTGAGCGCCGCGACTGCGAGGCCGGCGACGAGCGGGCTCGACCCCGCCGACACCTCGAGGAACGTCGGCACGTAGGAGGTCAGCCCGATGAGCACGGCGCCGACGCCGAGCGAGATCAGCGAGGTCGTGACGATGAGCCGGCGGGAGAACACCCAGAGCGGCAGCACGGGCTCCTTGGCCCGCAGCTCGATGAACACGAACGCCACGATGAGCGCCGCGCCGACGCCGAACGCGCCGAGCGACTGCCAGGACAGCCACGACCAGGCCTGGCCGCCCTCGAGCACCGCGAGGATGAGCAGCGTGAGCCCGAGGGTGAGCACGATCGAACCGCTCACGTCGATCGTGTGCTTCTCGCGGCCGAGCGACTCGTGGTAGCGGCGCCACAGCACCACGGCGGCGATGACACACAGCGGGATGTTGATGAAGAAGATCCAGCGCCAGTCGAGGTACCCCGCGAACAGGCCGCCGAGCGTCGGCCCGATCACCGAGGACACCGCCCAGACGCTCGCGATGTAGCCCTGCACCCTGGCCCGCTCGCGCACGGTGTAGATGTCGCCGGTGATCGTGATCGAGACCGGCATCACCGCGCCCGCGCCGAGGCCCTGCACCGCGCGGAAGACGATGAGCGAGGTCATGTCCCAGGCGAAGCCGCACAGCACCGAGCCGAGGAGGAACAGCCCGATGCCGACGAGCATGATCGGCTTGCGCCCGACCGTGTCGGCGAGCTTCGCGTACACCGGCACCGAGACGGCCTGGGCGAGCAGGTAGACGGAGAACAGCCACGGGAATTGCGCGAAGCCGCCGAGGTCGCGCACGATCGACGGCACCGCCGTCGCGAGGATCGTCGAGTCGATGGCGATGAGCCCCGTCGCGAGCATGAGCGCGATGAGCACCGGCCCTCGCTCGGAACGGAATCCGACGGCGGTCTCTGCGGTCACGGTGCTCCTTCCGGCGGGCGCGCGTCGCCCATGGGCGCGTCTTCCCACTTGAGGTCAACGCGGCCGCCGCCCGTTCATTCCGAGCACACGAGATCCGGCCTGTCAACTCGCCGTGGGGGACCTTCCGCTGCGTCACAGGCGGGGGTTACGGTCGGATCATGCGGATTCCGTCGAAGTCCCGATCGGCCTCCGGCCCGGCGAAGGCCGAGGCCACCGTGCGCGACGCCACGAGCAAGCCCGACGTCGTCGAACTGCCGTCGTTCCGCGTCAACGCGTTCCGGATCGGCTTCACCGCGACCCTGGGCGTGCTCGTCGCGCTCGCGCTCGGCGGCATCGTCGGCCAGCTCTCGACCGTCATCCTCTATGTGGCGCTCGCGCTCTTCCTGGCGCTCGGCCTGGACCCGGTGGTCAGCTGGATGCAGCGGCGGGGCCTGCCCCGCTGGGCCGCCATCCTCATCGTGTTCGCCGTCGTGATCGGGCTCTTCGTCGGCCTGATCGCGACGATCGTGCCGATCGTCATCACCGAGAGCACCCGCATCGTCAACGACTGGGACCGCATCGTCGTCGCCGTGCGCGAGAGCCAGCTCGTGAGCTGGATCAACGGGCTCACGGGCGGCGACTCGATCGACCAGGCCATTCAGGCCATCGGCGACTGGCTGAGCGATCCCGCGCACATCGGCTCGCTCGGCGGCGGCCTTCTCGCGGTGGGCGCGGGCATCGCGGGCGGCTTCACGGGCGCGACGATCGTGCTCATCCTCACCCTCTACTTCCTCGCCTCGCTGCGCTCGATGAAGCGCGCCTCGGCCCGATTCGTGCCGGCCAGCTCGCGCCGCGGCTACCTCGACGTCGCCGGCGACATCACCGGCGCCGTCGGCCGCTACGTCATCGGCCAGGTCACCCTCGGCGCCGTGAACGGCGTGCTCAGCCTGATCTACCTCACGATCATCGGGGCGCCGGCGCCGATCCTGCTCGCCTTCGTCGCCTTCCTCTGCTCGCTCGTGCCCCTCATCGGCACGCTCACGGGCGCGGTGATCATCTCGCTCGTGTCGTTCGCGGCCTCGCCCGTGACGGCGCTCGCCGCGGCGATCTACTACCTCGTGTACATGCAGGTCGAGGCGTACGTCATCAGCCCGCGCATCATGAACAAGGCGGTCGCGGTGCCCGGCGCCCTCGTCGTCATCGCGGCGGTCGCGGGCGGCACGCTCGGCGGTGTGCTGGGCGCCCTCGTCGCGATCCCGGTCGCGGCGTCGATCATCATCATCCTCGAGAAGGTCGTCTTCCCCCGCCAGGACGCCCGCTGAGCCGGGGCCGGCCGGACGTCTCGCCGGCGGGGACGGATGCCGCGGCTGCGGCGCTGCGCCATCGCGACCAGGTGGCGTGCGCGACGGCCGCCGTGTGCGCGATCGCGGCGGGGCTGATCTGGTGGTTGTGGGTCGCCCCGGTCGTGCAGTCCGTCGCCGCAGCCGAGCCGCACCGGCTCGGCGAACCGATCGCGGTGCAGCTCTCCGCGGGCGAGCGCGCCGGCGTGTGGGCGAGCGGGATCGCCGCGAACCTCGGCACCGTCGAGTGCCGTGCGTCGGGACCAGGTGGCGGGGAGCTCACGCTGCGCTCCGGCCCCTCGCTCGACTGGGACGACACGCTCTGGTGGATGACGCCGAAGCCCGGCTTCGCCCAGGTGCTGCAGTTCACGGCCGAGCGGGCGGGCGTTCACACGGTCTCCTGCCGCGACGCGCTCGACACCTACGACGCCGAGGTGCTCGTCGCGGGCGACGCGTTCGGCAGCGGCGGTCTCGGGCTCGGGGCGGGCGGCGCGAGCCGCTTCCCGATCGGCAGCGTGCTCGCCTTCGGCGCGGTCGTCTTCCCGGGCGTCGCAGTGCTGATCCCGATCGTCATCGCGCTGCGTCGGGCGAGCAGTCGGCGGCGCGAGCGAGCTGCTCGGCGGCGTTCCTCGTGGGGCGGCCTCAGAACCAGATGCTGAGCCGCGGCGCGCGGTTCGTCGCGAACAGGCGGTCGGCGACCGCGAGCGAGCCGGGGCCGGTCTCCTCGACCCGGCCGGCACGGGCCAGCAGGCTCGCCCTGGCGTCGCCGAGGTACATGGCGGCGAGCGCGTCGACGCCGAGCCGGAGACCGTGCGCGGGCTTCGATCGGCGGGTCGGGGCGGCCGTCGCGCGGCTCGCGGAGGAGGCATCCGCCCCGCCGTCGAGGCGCTGCACCTCCGCGACCCCGCGCGCGGAGACCTCGAGCGCGTAGCGGCCGGCCGCGTGACCCAGCGAGTCGTCGAGCTCGAGCACGAGCGAGCCCGGGCCCTCGTAGCGGCGCGCCTCGAGCGCGGCGACGGGGTCGAGGATGCGCAGCCAGAGGTGATCGCCGACGGTCGTCGTGATCGCCCGCTGGTCGGCGAGCAGCCAGCGCAGCGGCTCGTCGACGGAGCGGAGGCGGGCGCGCACGGTGGACACGAAGTCCTGCTCGAGCAGGAAGCGCCACAGCGCCGCCTCGGCGTCGTCGCTCGCGGCGGCCAGGAAGTCGAACTCGAGGACGCCCGCGCCCATCCCGTCGCGGGTGATGCGGTACGAGACGAAGCCCTGCGCCTGGCCGCGCTCGTCGTCGTAGCGGGCGACGCGCGTCGCTCTGGCCGCCTCGCCGGCGGGGTCCTCGAGCCCGAGCACTCGGTCGACGAGCGCCGGCCAGCGGTCGATCTCGCCGGGCGTGCGGGCGACCTGGCGGCGCACGATCTGTCCGGCGGTGCGGCGGAAGGCTGCGGCATCCGTCACGAAGCGCACCCGGCCCGACGCCTCGGCGCCTGCCCACTCGACCCGACGCCGGTCGATCTCGAGGGTCGCCGCGCGCGCGGCGGGCGCGTAGCCGTAGCGGCCGTAGAGCGTCGCCTCGGTGGCGGTGAGCATCGCGACGGCGGCGCCCGCGGTGACGGCGTTCGCGAGCTCGGCCTCCATCATCGCCCTGGCGATGCCGCGGCGCCGGTGGGTCGGGGCGACCGTCACGGCCGCGACGGCCCAGCCGTCGACGCTGCGACCGCCGGGGACGCTGAGACCGGTCGGCCAGCTCGCGACCGTCGCGACGGGCGTAGCGTCGTCGAGCGCGGGGTCGTAGACGCCCTGCACCCGGCGTTCCTGCAGCAGCGCGCCCTCGCGCTCGAGGGTCTCGGGCGTCGGGCGGGGGTGATGGAAGCCGCGGTGCTCGGCCGCCGACCAGGCGGCGAGCGCCTCGCGATCGTCGGGGGAGAGCACGCGGTAGTCGAGGCCGAGGCCGCCGAGACGGGCGGCGGTGGCGGGGTCGGCGGGGAAGGCGCGGAAGTCACTCGACACGCCCGCCACCCTACCCACCCCGCCTGAGCGCCCGCCCGGCCCGCCGCTCGATGCGCTACCATGGATTTCCTCGAATCGATTCGATACCGCGGCCGCCATCGGCGGCCCGGCCACGGGCGCTCGACCCGTGCGCGATTCGAGCCTGGATCCGGCACGCCGGACCCGACCCAGGCGGGCCCGCCCGACCCGCCCGGCCAGCACCGCCGATCCACCGCCGCCCGCGCCTCGCCGCCGCATCCGCCCAAGGAGCCCATGTCCACCGCTTCCATCCCGATCATCCGCCCCGACGACACCGGCTCGGTCTCGGCCGTCAGCGCGCACCCCGGCGATCGGCTCAGCCGCCGCCAGCGGCTCGTCTACGTGCTCGTGCTCGGCGCGCTCACCGCGCTCGGGCCGTTCACCGTCGACCTCTACCTGCCCGCGTTCCCCGTGCTGCAGTCCGAGCTCGGCGTCGGCGCGGCCGCCGTGCAGCTGACCCTCACGGGCACGATGATCGGCTTCGGCTTCGGACAGCTCATCGTCGGGCCGTGGAGCGACAAGGTCGGCCGGCGGCTGCCGCTCATCCTCTCGACGCTGCTGCACATCGCGGCCTCGCTCGGCGCCGCGTTCGCGCCCGACATCACCTGGCTCGCGGTCTTCCGCCTGCTGCAGGGCTTCGGGGCGGCGGCCGGCGGCGTCGTCGCGATGGCCATGGTCCGCGACCTCTTCGGCGGCAAGCCGCTCGTGCGCATGCTCTCGCGCCTCGCGCTCGTGAACGGGCTCGCCCCGGTGCTCGCGCCCGTCATCGGCTCGCAGCTGCTGCAGGTGATGGACTGGCGCGGCGTCTTCTGGGCGCTCGCGGCGTACGGGGTCGTCGTCGTGGTCTGCGTCTCCTTCCTCATCGTCGAGACGCTGCCGAAGCAGCGCCGGCACGCCGCCGGGCACTCGACGATGCGCGAGCGCTACCGCGCCCTGTTCCGCGACCGGGTGTACCTCGGCGCGGCGCTCGTCGGCGGCATGGTGTTCACGGGTCTGTTCGGCTACCTCTCGACGTCGTCGTTCCTGTTCCAGGAGGTGCACGGCTTCACAGCGCAGCAGTACGGGCTGCTCTTCGGGGTGAACTCGGTCGGCATCATCATCGGCGTGCAGACGAGCTCGCGGCTCATGCGCGGCCGGGTGCAGCCGCAGTGGATCCTCGCGGTGACGACGCTCGTGCTGCTCGGCTCGGCCATCGCCATCGCGGTGCTCGACCGCACCGGCGCCGGCCTCTGGGGCACGATCGTGCCGCTGTTCCTGTTCATCATGGCCTGCGGCTTCTCGTTCCCGGCGGTGCAGATCCTCGCGCTCGCCTCCCACGGCAACGAGGCGGGCACGGCGGCCTCGCTGCTCGGCGCGCTGAACTTCGGCCTCGCCGGACTCATCTCCCCGCTCATCGGCCTGATGGGCGTCGGCAGCGCCGTGCCGATGGCGATCGTGATGACCGCGGCGGCCCTGGTCGCGATCGTCGCGCTGTGGGCGCTCGTGCGCCCCCGCAGCGTGCCGCCGCTCGGCGACTGAGCCCGGGCGGCTAGCGTGGGCGCATGGCCCACGACGAGTCGAGCGACCCCGGAACGCCCGCGCCGGCGGATCCGACCACCACGGCGGACGGTGCGGATGCCCCGGCCGCCCGCCGCCTGCACCGGCGGGTCATCGTCGCGGCGGGCGTCGGCGTGCTCTTCGTGGCGCTGCTGCTCGGCGGCCTGATCGCGGTGCGCAACGGGGTCATCGGTCTCGACGAAGGCTGGGCCGGCGAGGTGATCGAGCTGCGCGGCGCGTTCGGCGACGCCGTCGCGTTCACCATGAACCGCCTCGGCGGCGGGGCGATCGGGGTCTTCGTCGTGCCCCTCGGCGGCGCGATCGTGCTGCTGCTCTGCCGCCGCCCCTGGGGAGCTGCCTTCTTCATCCTCGCCTCGGCCGCGAGCGCGGGCGTCGTGCAGCTGCTGAAGCACCTCTTCGGCCGGGCCCGCCCCGAGGACATGCTGGTCACGAGCGACTTCGGTTCATTCCCCTCGGGGCATGTGGCGAACGCCGCGACGATCGCCGTGGTCGTCGGCATCATCGCGCCGCGGGTGTGGGTCTGGGCGCTCGGCGTCGCGTACACGCTCCTGATGGCGTTCACCCGTACCTACCTCGGCGTGCACTGGCTCACCGACACGATCGCGGGCGCGCTCGTCGGCGTCGGGGTCGCGCTCGTGGTGTGGGCGATCCTCGCCCGCCCGCTCGAGGAGGAGCGGCAGCGCTGGCACCGACGGCGGGATGCCTCGGCCGGCACCGCCCCGACAGCTCAGGCGGGGTGATCGCCGCCGGCGAGCTGGTCGAGCACGTGGTCGAGCACCTCGTCGAGGAGTTCGAGCCCGTCGCGCACGCCGCCCGATGAGCCGGGCAGATTCACCACGAGCGCCCCGGCGGCGACGCCCGTGCGGCCGCGGCTGAGCAGCGCCGTCGGAGTGGTGGCGGCGCCGCGGCGGCGGAGCTCCTCGGCGAAGCCGGTCAGCTCGCGGTCGAGCACGGCGGCGGTCGCCTCGGGCACGGTGTCGCCCGGGGCGATGCCCGTGCCGCCGGTGGAGACGACGAGGGCCGGGCTCGTCGCGAGCGCCGTGTCGAGGGCGATCGCGAAGTCGGGGCCGTCGGCGACGACGATCGGGCCCTCGACGGCGAAGCCGCGTTCGCGCAGCCAGTCGGCGATCACGGGGCCGGTGCGGTCCTCGTACACGCCGGCCGCGGCCCTGGTGGACGAGACGATGACGACCGCGTGCGCGCCGTGCCGAGTGCCCGCGCTCACGCGCGGTTCCACTCGCCGCGCTTGCCGCCCGACTTGGCGAGCACGCAGACGTCGGTGATGACGGCCTCGTGGTCGACGGCCTTGATCATGTCGTAGAGCGTGAGCGCCGCGACGCTCGCGGCCGTGAGGGCCTCCATCTCGACGCCGGTCACGCCGTTCGTCGTCGCCGTCGCGACGACGCGCACGCGGTCGCCGGCCGGTTCGAAGTCGACGGCGAGCTTCGTGAGGGGCAGCGGGTGGCACAGCGGGATGAGGCTCGAAGTCTGCTTCGCCGCCATGATGCCGGCGATGCGCGCGGTGCCGAGCGCCTCGCCCTTCGGCAGGGTGCCGTCGGCGACGCGGGCGACGACGTCCTCGCGGGTGACGAGCACCGCCTGGGCGCTCGCCGTGCGCCGGGTGACGGCCTTGTCGGTCACGTCCACCATGTGCGCCGAGCCGTCAGCGCGCAGGTGGGTGAGGCCGGTCGCGGACTCGTCAGTCATCGATCCTCCAGATGTCGACGGGGGCGCCGGCCGGGAGCCGATCGACGCCGACGGGCAGGTGCACGAGCACGGTCGCCTGAGCGTAGGCGTGCAGCAGGTGGGAGCTCGGCGCGCCGACCTCGACGGCGCCGTCGCCGTCGAGGACGCCGCGGCGCACCTGGTGCTTGCCGAGCGGCGACACCACCTCGTGGGCGAGCGGGAGGGTGGCCCGGTGCCGGTCGGGGGCGAGCCCCTCGAGTCGGCGCAGCACGGGGCGCAGGAAGAGCTCGAAGGAGACGAGCGCGCTCACCGGGTTGCCCGGGAACGCGACGACCGGGAGGGCCGCGCCGTCGTCGAAGCGCGCCAGTCCGAGGCCCTGCGGCCCGCCGGGCTGGATCGCGACCTTCTCGAAGGCGACGCCGAGCGGGGCGAGCGCCTCGCGCACGACCTCGAAGGCGCCCTCGCTCACGCCGCCGCTCGTGACCACGAGGTCGACGCGGTCCGCCGCGGCGGCGATGGCCTGGCGCAGGGACGCCGCGTCGTCCGGGGAGACCGCTTCGACCACCTCGGCGCCGCAGCCGCGCAGGGCGGCGCCGAGCATCGCCGAGTTGGCGTCGTGGATCTGCCCGGGCCGGAGCTCGGCCGCGGGGGGCCGCAGCTCGTGCCCGGTCGAGACGAGCAGCACGCGGAGCCGCCGCCGCACCGGGAACGTCGTCACGCCCGCGGCCGCGAGCGCACCGAGCTGCGCCGGACCGAGCCGGGTGCCGGCGGCGAGCAGGAGCGCGCCCGCGGCGATGTCGCTGCCCGCCCGGCGGACGAAGGCGCCGGGCTCGACGGGAGCGGCGAAGCCGACGGTCTCCTGCACGGGTGAGTCGTGGCGCGCGCCCGAGATGCCGATGAACGCGGGCGGATCGGCCGCCTCGATGGGCACGACCGCGTCCGCGCCGTGGGGGATCGGCGCGCCCGTCATCACGGGCGAGGCGGTGCCGGGGGCGAGCTCGAAGACGTGGTCGCCCGCGGCGCTCGTCGGCCCGATCGGGAGCCGCACGGGGGAGTCCGGGGCGGCGCCGGCGAGCTCGGCGGCGCGGAGGGCGTAGCCGTCCATCTGCGAGTTGTCGAAGCCGGGCAGCTCGATCGGGCAGACGACGTCGGCGGCGAGCACGCGACCGAGCGCGTCGCCCCCGGAGAGGCTCGCGTCCTCGGCGTCGAGCCGGGACTCGAGCGGGGCGAGCAGCTCGGTGACCGCACGACGGTGTTCGGCGTAGCTGCGCATGCGTTCAGCCTAAACGGCGGATGCCTGGGAGAGCCTGTGCCGGCGGGAGCCCGTGCGCTCAGCCGCCGGCGAACGGCGGCAGGAGGTCGACCGCGGCCCCGATGGGCGTGGCCGGGTCGCGGCGCACCGTGCCGTCGACGAGGAAGGAACCGTTGCGGAGGACGCGCCGCATGGGCTCGCCGTAGCGCTCGGCGAGCAGCTCGCGGAGCGCGCCGACGGTGGCCTCGCCGAGCTCCAGGCGTTCCTCCTCGCGACCCGCGGCGTCGGCGGCGGCCGCGAAGTAGCGCACGGTCACGACGGTCATGGGCTCGATGCTACCCGACGGCGGAATCCGGCATCCGTCACGCGGAAAAGCTCCGCGAGTACACTGACCGGATGACCCAGCCGCTCGTCGCGCCAGGCGCGCCGCTCAGCGCCGCGCGCGTGAACCGGCACAGCCGTCAGCTCATGCTGCCCGGCTACGGCGAGGACGCGCAACGCCGGCTCGCCGCCGCCCGCGTGCTCGTGATCGGCGCCGGCGGCCTCGGCAGCGCCGTCGTGCCCGCGCTCGCCGGGTCCGGCATCGGCACGATCGGCATCGCCGACGACGACGACGTCGAGCTCAGCAACCTGCCGAGGCAGCTCAGCCACGGCGTCGCCGACCTCGGCCGCCCGAAGGTCGACTCGCTCGCCGACACGGTCGCGGCGATCGACCCGGAGTGCCGGGTGGTGCGGCACCGGGTGCGGCTGACGGCGGCGAACCTGCCCGGCATCCTCGCCGACTACGACCTCGTCGTCGACGGCAGCGACAACTTCCCCACCCGCTACCTCGCGAACGACGCCGCGCACCTCGCGGGGGTGCCGCTCGTGTGGGGCGCGATCCTGCGCTTCCAGGGCCAGCTCGGCGTCGCCTGGCGGGGGCACGGGCCGGGCTACCGCGATCTGTTCCCGACGCCGCCCGCGCCCGGCGACGTGCCCTCCTGCGAGCTCGGCGGCGTGCTGCCCACGCTCTGCCTCACGATCGGCGCGATGCTCGCGAGCGAGGTCGTGAAGCTCGTCACGGGGATCGGCGAGCCGCTGCTCGGACGGGTGCTGAGCTACGACGCGCTGAGCGGGCGCAGCCGCGAGATCGCCTACGGCGCCGACCCCGACGCCGCCGAGATCACGGGGCTCGTCGACTACGAGCGCTTCTGCGGGCTGCCTCCTCGGGAGGCATCCGCGGATGCCGCGGCCGCGGCGATCTCGGCCGCGGAGCTCCTGCGCCGGCTGCGCGCCGGCGAGGCGCTGCGCCTGCTCGACGTGCGCGAGCCCGGCGAAGCCGAACTGCGGCGGATCGCCGGCAGCGAGCTCGTGCCGCTCGGGGAACTGCTCGGCGGCGCGGAGCCCGCGGCCGCGCCGGGCCCGCTCGTCGTGTACTGCGAGCTCGGCATGCGCTCGGCGCGGGCCGCCGCGGCGCTCACCGCCCGCGGGCACGCCGACGTCGTCTCGCTCGACGGCGGCCTCGACCGCTTCGCCGCGCTCGGCGCAGAGTACCTCAGCAGACGACCCACGCAGACCCGATGAACCGCAGCGGAAGCGAGCCAGCGATGCCCCGATCCGAGCCCACCGAGCCCGAGCCCACCGAGCCCGAGCCCACCGTGCCCGACCCCAGCGAGCTCTACGCCGTCGTCTCCGAGGACCCGCTCGACGCGGACGCGGTGCGCCGGGCGGTCGAGCACGACGCCTCGGGCGCGGTCGTCGTGTTCCACGGCGTCGTGCGCGACCACGACGGCGGGCGGGCGGTGCGGGCCCTCGACTACCGCGGCCACCCCGAGGCCGAGCGCTTCCTCGCCGACTGCGTGCGCCGCATCCGCGAGGAGACGGGCTTCGCGGTCGCCGCGGCCCACCGCGTCGGCGATCTCGCGATCGGCGATGTCGCGCTCGTCGCGGCGGCCGGCGCCGGGCACCGGGCGCAGGCCTTCGACGCGTGCGAGCGGCTCGTCGAGCTGGTGAAGCAGGAGGTGCCGATCTGGAAGCGGCAGCACTTCGACGACGGCGTCTCGGAGTGGGTCGGCCTGTAGGAGCGGCCCCGGCGACCGGGCTGCCGCCGCCTCAGCCGCCGATGTAGCTCATCTCGATCTTCGGCCGGGCGGCCCGCAGCTCGGGCGTGAGCGTCGCCCGCAGTTCGGAGTACCGGTCGTCGCGCGCGCCCCAGATCGCCCCCATGGCCCTGGCGAGCTCGGCGTCGTCGGCGCCGCCGCGGAGGATCGCCCGCAGATCGTGGCCCTCGCTCGCGAAGAGGCAGGTGAAGAGCCGGCCCTCGGTCGAGATCCTGGCGCGGTTGCAGGTGCCGCAGAACGCGTTCGTCACGCTCGAGATGACGCCGATCTCGCCCTCGCCGTCGGCGTAGCGCCAGCGCGCCGCGGTCTCGCCGGGGGCGGAGCGCCCGACGGGCAGGAGGGGCAGCTCGGTGCCGATGCGCTCGACGATCTCGGCGGAGGGGACGACCTCGGCGAGGTCCCAGCCGTTCGAGGTGCCGACGTCCATGTACTCGATGAAGCGCAGCGTGTAGGGCGTGCCCTTGAAGTGCCGGGCCATGGCGACGACCTCGTCGTCGTTCAGCCCGCGCTTGACGACCATGTTCAGCTTGATCGGGCCGAGCCCCGCCTCGTGCGCGGCGTCGATGCCGGCGAGCACCCGAGCCACCGGGAAGCGCACGTCGTTCATCTCCTGGAACTTGGCGTCGTCGAGCGAGTCCAGCGAGACCGTGACCCGGGTGAGTCCGGCGTCCCGGAGGGCCCGGGCCTTCACCGCGAGGGCGGCGCCGTTCGTGGTCAGGGCGAGCTCGAGCGGACGCCCGTCGGGGGTGCGCAGCTCGGCGAGCCGGGCCACGAGCTCCTCGACGCCGCGGCGCAGCAGCGGCTCGCCGCCGGTGAGCCGCAGCTTCTCGACGCCGTGCGCGGCGGCCACGCGGGCGATCCGCACGATCTCCTCGAAGCTCAGCAGCTCGTCGCGGTCGAGGAAGGCGTAGTCGCGACCGAACACGGCCTTCGGCATGCAGTAGACGCAGCGGAAGTTGCAGCGGTCGGTGATCGAGATGCGCAGGTCCCGCATGGGGCGGCCGAGCCGATCGGGCAGCTCGCCGGAGGCCGGCAGCCGCCTGGCTCCGCCCGTCCCGGCTCGCGCCGGCGTCGTGATCGTCATCGTCACCCCCTCGTGGGCGTCTACCGTAACACCGCCCCGGGAGGGCTCCGTCAGTCGAGCGGGCGCAGCGACACGTCGGCGGCCTCGATCCGGAAGGCGAGGGCCGCGCCCGCTTCGAGGTCGAGCGCGACGGCCGCAGCGGTCGGCACGTCGACGGCGACGCCGGGGTGTTCGGCGGTGACGATGCGCACGCCGCCGCCCGTGGGCTCGAGGCTCGCGACGGTGCCGGACCAGTGGTTCGCCTCGGCGTCCCCGCCTCTCGCGGGGGCCGCGCCCGGTGCCACGTGCACCGCACCGGGGGCGAACACGGCGGAGGCGCGCGCGCCGGGCACGAGCCCGGCCGGCTCCGCCGCGCGCAGCACGAGGCCGCCGCTCGCCCGCACCGTCGCCGCGTCGAGCGCGACGCCCTCGACGAGGTCCACCCCGGCGAGGGCGGCGATGAACGGCGTGCGGGGGTGCCCGAGCACGCGCGCGATCGGGCCCTCGTCGACGAGGCGGCCGGCCTGGAGGATCGCCGCATGTCCGGCGAGCACGAGCGCGTCGAGCGGGTCGTGAGTGACGAGCAGCATGGGGATGCCGAGCGCCGCCCGATGCTCGCGGACGAGCCGCCGCATGCCCGCCGCCGCCTCGACGTCGAGCGCCGCGAACGGCTCGTCGAGGAGCAGCGCCGCCGGCTTGGCCGCGAGCGTGCGTGCGAGCGCGACGCGCTGCTGCTGCCCGCCGGAGAGCTCGGCCGGCCGATGGTGCTCGAAGCCGGCGAGGCCGACTCGCTCGAGCCAGGCGGCGGCCTCGGCGCGCGACTCCCGGCGGCCGGCCCCCTGGGCCCGCGGGCCGAAGGCGACGTTCTCGAGTGCGCTGAGGTGCGGGAACAGCAGCGCCTGCTGGCCGAGCAGGCCGACGCGGCGGGCCGCGAGCGGGACCTCGCGCGCGCCGGCGCCGCCGAGGAGGCGCCCGCCGATGCGGACCTCGCCGCGGTCGAGGGGGACGTGCCCCGCGATCGCGCCGAGCATCGTCGACTTGCCGGAGCCGTTCGGCCCGAGCACGGCGAGCACCTCGTCGGGGCCGACCGCGACGGCGGCGTCGAGCCGGAAGCCGCCCCGCTCGACCTCGAGCTCGGCGACGAGTCCGGCGCCGGCGGCCGGCCGGTCCGAGGCATCCGCCCGGCGCTGCGGTGCGGCGCTCATCGCGGGGCGTCCGCTCGCCAGCCGCGCATCAGCACGAGCACCGCGATCGCCACGGCGATGAGCATGAGCGACAGCGCGATCGCGGTGTCCTCGCTGACCCCGGCGCCGTTGAAGGCCGTGTAGATCGCGAGCGGCATCGTGCGGGTCGTGCCGGCGGCGTTGCCGGCGAACAGCGCGGTCGCGCCGAACTCGCCGAGCGCCCGGGCGAAGCAGAGCACGGCGCCGGCGAGGAGGCCCGGAGCGACGAGGGGAAGGGTGATCCGGCGGAAGACGGTGAACCGGCCGGCGCCGAGGCCGGCCGCGACGCCCTCGAAGCGGGTGCCGGCGGTGCGCAGGGCGCCCTCGACGGAGATCACGAGGAAGGGCAGGGCGACGAAGACCTGGGCGATGACGACGGCGGCGGTCGTGAAGGGGATGCGGATGCCCCAGACCGCGAGCACCTCGCCGAAGAGCCCGGTGCGGCCGAGGAGGGCGAGCAGGGCGATGCCGCCGACGAGCGGCGGCAGCACGAGGGGCAGCGTCACGAGGGTGCGGAGCGCCGCGGCGACTCCGGGCCGGCTCCGGGCGATGACGAGGGCGAGCGGGACGCCGAGCACGATGCACGCGAGCGTCGCCCAGCTCGCGGTCGCGAGGGAGAGCCCGAGCGCCTGCAGCGCCGCGGGGGAGGTGATGGCGGCGGGCACACCCGCCCAGTCGAGCCGCACGAGCAGCGCCGCGAGCGGCAGCAGCAGCACCGCGGCGCCGAGGCCGGCCGGCAGGTACAGCCAGCCGGGGAAGCGCCCCGCGGCGGCGGTGCCGTCGCGGGGCGCGTGCGCGGCTCGGGTCACGGCGCTCCGAAGCCGAAGGAGGCGAGCACCTGCTGCCCGGCCTTCGAGGTGACGAAGGTGACGAAGGCGGCGGCCGCCTCCGGGTTGGGGGCGGCGGTGAGCGCGGTGAGCGGGTAGACGTTCGTCGCGTCGGCGGCGTTCGCGATCCGCACGCCCTCGACCGCGTCGCCTGCGGCCTCGACGTCGGTGACGTAGACGAGCCCCGCGTCGGCCTCGCCGGACTTCACCTTGGTGAGCACAGCGGTGACGTTCTGCTCCTCGCTCGCGGGGGTCAGCCTGAGGCCGGCGGCGTCGATGAGGGTCTGCGAGGCGGCGCCGCAGGGCACCTCGGGGGCGCAGAGCACGACCGTCGCGGGGCGGCCGTCGGCCGTCGTCGTGGCGCCGTCGGCGAGGGCGTCGAGGCCGTCCACGCCGAGCGGGTTGCCGGGGGCGACCGCGATCTGGAGCACGTTGGTGGCGAAGTCGTCGGCGGACTCGGCGAGGCCGGCGTCGAGCACCTTCGTCATGTTCTTCTCGTCGGCCGAGGCGAAGACGTCGGCGGGCGCGCCCTCGATGAGCTGTGTGGCGAGCACGGAGGAGCCGTCGTAGGTGATGGGCACGACGTCGAGGCCAGGGTGCTCGGCCTCGAACTGCGCGGCGAGCTCGTCGAAGGCGCCGCTCAGCGAGGCGGCCGCGTAGATCGTGAGCTCGCCCGTGAGCGCTCGCTCCCCGGCGCCCGCGCTCGCGGTCGGGCTCGCCTCGGTGGGGGCGCCGCTCGCGCAGCCGGCGAGGAGGGCCGCGGCGGCGACGGCCACCCCGGCTCGAGCGAGGCTCGAGCGGCGGTGGCTGGCGGGGAGGGGGCTGCGGGTGCTGCGGGACGTGCGGTGCTGCAGAGTCACGACGAGGGATCCTCTTCCGTCTCGATGATGACCGTGGTCGCCTTGACCACGGCCACGCCGCGCGAGCCGATCTCGAGCTCCATCTCGCGCGCGGCCTCGGCCGACATGAGGGAGACGACCCGGTTCGGGCCGCACTGCAGCTCGACCTGGGCCATGAGCCCGGCGATCTCGACCTTGGTGACGAGACCGACGAAGCGGTTGCGGGCGCTGCGGCGCACATGGGACCGGTCGGTGATGGTCGCCGCGACGGCCTGCGCCCTCGCGGCGAGCTCGCGACCGGGCACGACCTGGCGGCCGGCGTCGTCTTTCGAGACGCTCAGCAGCCCCTCCTGCACCCATCGCCGAACGGTGTCGTCGCTCACGCCGAGAAGATCGGCGGCCTCACTGATCCGATACTGCGCCATAACAGTGACCATAGTTCCGCATCTGCGGACCTGCAAGCAAGGTTTCCGTATTTCAGAATCAAACTTCCAAAAACGTGTAGACCGGGGCAGGGGCGGCTGTTAGCCTCGACCAGTCGCCGGGCCCGCCACGAAGCCGCCCGGTGCCAAAGCCCAGCAGACCCGAACGGATCGACGACGATCACGACGGCGCCGAACCGGCGCCGCTGGCCGAGCCGACCGGTCGGACTCCGAGAGCAAGGATGCTTTTCATGGAATCGCTCGGTACCACCACTCCGGCAGACACGGGCCCCCAGGGCGCCGCGCCGACGCCCGCCCAGTACCTCGCCCGAGCCGTCGCGCTCGCGACCGAGAACGTGCGCCGCTCCGGCGGCCCGTTCGGCGCCATCGTCGTCACCGCCGACGGCCGCGTCTTCGAGGGCGTCAACCGGGTCACCGCGAACCTCGATCCCACCGCGCACGCGGAGGTCTCCGCCATCCGCGCCGCCTGCCAGAGCATCGGCGACTTCGACCTCTCCGGCGCCGTGCTCTACACGAGCTGCGAGCCCTGCCCGATGTGCCTCGCCTCCTCGCTGTGGGCGCGCATCGACCGCGTCTACTTCGCGGCCAGCCGCCACGACGCGGCCGACGCCGGCTTCGACGACGCCGTGTTCTACCGCTACTTCGAGGGCGACGACGCCGACCGCGCCGTCATGCCGGTCACCGACATCGAGCTGCCGCCCGCCGAGCGGGTCGCCCCCTTCACCGAGTGGCAGCACACCGCCACCCGCATCGAGTACTGAGCGGAGCCGAACGTGACCCAGCACACCGACAGCACCGCCACGCCGATCCCCGACCCGCTGCCCACGGGCGCGACGACCACGGTCGACGGCGAGCCGAAGAACGCGATCGACCGCTTCTTCGAGATCACCCGGCGCGGCTCCACCTTCGGGCGCGAGATCCGCGGCGGCATCGTCACCTTCGTCACGATGGCGTACATCGTCATCCTGAACCCGCTCATCCTCGGCGGCTCGGAGGACGTCGCCGGCAACGCACTCGACGCCGCCCAGGTCGGCGCGGCGACGGGCCTCACCGCCGGCCTCATGACCATCCTCTTCGGCGTCTTCGCCCGGCTGCCCTTCGCCATCGCGGCCGGCCTCGGCATCAACTCCTTCCTCGCGGTCTCGGTCGTGGGGCAGGTCACCTGGCCGGAGGCGATGGGCCTCGTCGTGATCAACGGCGTCATCATCGTGCTGCTCGGGGCGACCGGCGCGCGGACCGCGATCTTCCGGGCGGTGCCGCAGGCGCTGAAGGCGGCGATCACCGTCGGCATCGGCCTGTTCATCGCCTTCATCGGCTTCGTGGACTCGGGCTTCGTCAACCGCACGCCGGGCGGCCCGCCCGTGCAGCTCGGCGACGCCGGCTCGATCACCTCGGTGCCGACGCTCATCTTCCTGCTCGGCCTCGTGCTGATCGGCATCCTCGTCGCGCGCCGGGTGCCGGGCGGCATCCTGATCGGCATCGTGGTCACCACCATCGTCGCGATCATCGCCCAGGCACTGCTGAAGCTCGGTCCCTCCTTCGAGGACCCGAACGGCTGGCACATGACCATCCCCGAGCTGCCCACCGCCCTGTTCACGGTGCCCGACTTCGGGCTCGTCGGGCAGTTCGACGTGTTCGGCGCCTTCGGCCGGATCGGCGCGCTCTCGGCCACGATGCTCGTCTTCACCCTCGTGTTCTCGAACTTCTTTGACGCGATGGGCACGATGACGGGGCTCGCGAAGAACGCCGGGCTCGCCCACAAGGACGGCACCTTCCCGCGGCTGCGGGCCGCCTTCATCGTCGAGGGTGCCGGCGCCATCGCGGGCGGCGCGACCTCGACCTCCTCGAACACGGTCTACGTCGACAGCGCCTCGGGCATCGGCGAGGGCGCGCGCACCGGGCTCGCCTCGGTCGTCGTCGGGCTGCTGTTCCTGCTGTCCATGTTCCTCACGCCGCTCACCCTCGTCGTGCCGATCGAGGTCGGCTCGGCCGCGCTCGTCGTGGTCGGCGCGATGATGATGGGGCAGATCCGCGAGATCAAGTTCGACAAGTTCGCGGTCGCTCTGCCGGCCTTCCTCACGATCGTGACGATGCCGCTCACCTACTCGATCGCGAACGGCATCGGGGTCGGCTTCATCTCCTGGGCGCTCGTGAACGCGGCGTCGGGCCGGGCGCGCAAGGTGCACTGGCTGATGTGGGTCGTCGCGGCCGGCTTCGCGCTCTACTTCGTGCGCGGGCCGATCGAGAGCCTCATCGCGGGCTGAGCCCGACGTTCGACGCGCCCCGGCCGGCACTCCCGGCCGGGGCGCGCTCGCGTCCGCCGCGCAGCGCACGCCGCCGCCGTCACACGCCCCGCTGTCGTGGTGGGATGGATCGGAAGGGAACGGTGAAGAGGATTTGACCACGAACGGACCGGGCGCAGGATCGGTGTGGCGGGCGCCCGGGATGCCCGCGCTCATCTCGATGACGGCCCTCGGCTTCTCCGGCTTCGCCGTGCTCATGCCGGTCGCCCCGCTCTGGGCGGTCGCGGGCGGCGCCGACGTGGCCGGCGCCGGGCTCGTCACGGGCGTGCTGATGCTCGCGACCGTGGCCGGGCAGACGATGGTGCCGGCGGCACTGCGCCGCTTCGGCTGGGCGCCCGTGCTCGTGGTGGGGCTCCTCCTCCTCGGCCTCCCCGCCCCGGCGATGCTCGCCTCGACCGAGCTGCCCGTCATCCTCGTCTGGTCCGCGGTGCGCGGTCTCGGCTTCGCCGTGCTCACGGTGGCCGGCGGCAGCGCCGTACCCGAGCTCATCGAGCCGGCCCGTCGCGGCCGGGCCATCGGCGCGTGGGGGCTCGCGATCGCCGGGCCCCAGCTCGTGCTGCTGCCGCTCGCACCCTGGGTGGCGGAGCACCTCGGCTACGCCCCGGTGTTCGCCGTGGCGGTGCTGCCCGTGCTCGGCATCCCCGCCGCGCTCCGCCTCGCCAAGCACCTCGCCGCGAAGCCGCCGCACCCGGCCGAGCACGCGCACGCCTCGCACGGCCCGCTCGCCGCGGCCGCCGTGCTGTTCCGCCCGGTCGCGCTGCTCCTCGCCGTCACCGTGGCGGGCGGCGCACTGATCACCTTCCTGCCCCAGCTCGCCGGCGACCAGCTGCTCGCGGCCGCCGCGCTGCTGCTGCTCACGGGCCTCGCGGCGCTCTCGCGCTGGCTCATCGGCGGGCCGGCCGACCGATTCGGCGCCCGGCCGCTGCTCTGGCCGCTCGTGCTCGCCACCACCGCGGGCCTCGCGATCACCGCCTGGGGCGTCGTGGACGCCGCGGCACCGGCGGACTGGGCCCTGCTCGTCGGCGCCGCCCTCGTCGGCCTCGGCTACGGGGGACTGCAGAACCTCACGCTGGGCGAGGCGTTCGCCGCCGTCGGCCCGCGCGACACCCTGCTCGCGAGCATGGTGTGGAACATCGGCTTCGACGCGGGCACCGGCTTCGGCGCCGTGCTCGTCGGCACGATCGCGGCGGGCTTCTCGTTCCCGGTCGCGTTCCTCTGCGCGGCGGCGCTGTCGCTCGCGACGCTCCCGCTCGCGATCATGCGGGGGCGCCGGCTGAGCTGACGGCGGATGCCTCGGCGCCGGCGCGCTCAGCCGCGGCCGATGAATGGCATGCCCGCCGCGGTCGCCGTGAGCTGCGGCACGCTCACCGAGAGCGGCAGCTCGGCGAGGGCGAGCACGAGCCGGGCGACGTCGTCGGCGGCCATCGTCGGCTCGACGAGGCGGCGGCCGTCGGCCTGGAGGGCCCCGTCGCCGACGAGGCCGGCGACGAGTTCGGTGCGGGCGTTGCCGAGGTCGAGCTCGGTGCAGGTGATGCCGTGCGCCCGGCCGTCGAGCTCGATCGACTTCGAGAGCCCCGCGATCGCGTGCTTCGTGGTCGTGTAGGCGGCCGAGCGGGGCCGGGGCACCTGCGCCGAGACGGAGCCGTTGTTCACGATGCGGCCGCCGGGAGGATGCTGCGCCGCCATCCGGCGGAACGCGGCCCCCGCGCAGCGCACCGCCGCCGTCACGTTCACCGCGAGGGTCGCCGCCCACTCGGCCTCGTCAAGCCCGCCGACGTCGGCGCTCGGCCCGAACGTTCCCGCGTTGTTGAAGAGCAGGTCCAGCCGGCCGAAGCGCTCGTCGTGCCGGGCGAAGAGCCGCTCGACGTCACCGGGCTCGGTGACGTCGGCGGGGACGACGAGCGCCGTCCCGGAGCCGGCGGCGGTCTCTTCGAGGGGCGCGCGGCGGCGCCCGGCGAGCGTGACGTTCCAGCCCGCCCCGAGCAGCGCGCGGGCGCAGGCGCGGCCGATGCCGCTGCCTGCGCCGGTGACGAGGGCCGAGCGGGCGGCGCTCACTCGGCGCGCTCCTCGGCCGCGTCCGTCGACGCCAGGTCGTCCGATCCCTCCGCCGCCTCGATGAGTTGCAGCATCCGCGCGGCGACGCTCACGGCGATCGCGGCGGGCAGCTTCGATCCGATGCCGTCGATGCCGATGGGCGTCGTGACCCGCGCGAGCGCCGCGTCGTCGTGGCCGAGCTCGTGCAACTTGCCACGGAACCGCGCCCACTTGGAGCGCGAGCCGATGAGCCCGATCGAGCCGATGCCGGGCGTCCGCAGCGCGGTCTCGACGATCGCAAGGTCCTCGACGTGGTCGTGGGTCATGACGAGCACGTGCGCGCCGGGCGGCAGCTCGGCGAGGGCGGCCTCGGGCACGGGCGCGTGGTGCACCCGGACCTCCGCGACGGCGTCGCCGAGGGGGCCGCTGCGGCCCGGTTCGCCGAGCCGCTCGGCGGCGAGCATCTCCGGGCGGGAGTCGACGAGGTGGAGCTCGAGCGGATGCCTCGCCAGCAGGCGGGCGAGCTCGAGGCCGACGTGGCCGACGCCGAAGACGGCGACCGCGGGCACCGTGCGCACGGGTTCCAAGAGCATCGTGACCTCTCCTCCGCAGCACTGCACGCCGTACTCCGCGTTCGCCTTGTCGCTCAGGGTCAGCGTGAGCAGCTCCGGCTCGGCCGCGCCCGCGGCGAGGAGCTCCCGCGCGCGGCGCACGGCCGTCGCCTCGAGGTTGCCGCCGCCGACGGTGCCGAAGAGGCCGTCGGCGGAGACGACCATCTTCGCGCCGCCGTTCCGCGGCGCGTGCCCGCGGACCATCGCCATCGTGACGATGACCCCGGGCGTCCGCGCCTCGCGGAGCCGCTGCAGCGCGTCGAGCCAATCCATCCGGGTCCCGTCAGTCCGCGCCGACGAGCTCGCGCGAGGCATCCGTCTGCGCGACGGCCGCGGCGGGTGCACCGGCCGCCCGCGCCGCTTCGACCGCCCAGAACACGGCCTCCGGCGTCGCGGGCGAGGCGAGCTCGACCGCGCGGCCGCCGGGGCCGAACGCGGCGACGGCCTCGCGCAGCGCCTCCCGAGCGCTGAAGGCGAGCATGAAGGGCGGCTCGCCGACGGCCTTCGAACCGTAGACGGCACCCTCCTCGCGGGCGTCCTCGAAGAGCCGCACGTTGAACACCTCGGGCATCTCGGAGAAGCTCGGCAGCTTGTACGTCGACGCGGACTGGGTGAGCAGGCGGCCGCGCGCGGGGCCGTCGCTCTCGTCCCAGCGCAGTTCCTCGAGCGTCAGCCAGCCGACACCCTGCACGTACGCGCCCTCGATCTGCCCGATGTCGAGCATGGGAGAGAGCGAGTCGCCCACGTCGTGCACGATGTCGACCCGGCGCACGCGGTAGGCGCCCGTGAAGCCGTCGACCTCGACCTCGCTCGCGGCCGCACCGTAGGCGAAGTACTTGAACGGCGAGCCCTGCATGACGTCGGGGTTCCAGTGCAGCCCCTCGGTGCGGTAGTAGCCGGCGGCCCAGAGCTGCACCCGCTGCAGGTACGCCGCCTCGGCGACCTCGGCGAAGCTCAGCCGCTGCTCGCGGTTGCCCAGGCCGGTGACGACTCCGCCAGAGAAGCGCACGTCGCGCTCGTCGACGCCGAGGAGGCGCCCGGCGACCTTCGCCATCCGCTCGCGGATCTGCTCGCACGCGTTCTTCACCGCGCCGCCGTTCAGGTCGGCGCCGGAGCTCGCCGCGGTCGCGGAGGTGTTCGGCACCTTGTCGGTGCGGGTGGGCGCGAGCCGCACCTGGTGCAGCTCGAGGCCGAGCGCCGTCGCGGCGACCTGCAGCATCTTCGTGTGCAGGCCCTGGCCCATCTCGGTGCCGCCGTGGTTGATCAGCACCGAGCCGTCCTTGTAGACGTGCACGAGCGCGCCCGCCTGGTTGAACGCCGCGAAGTTGAAGGAGATGCCGAACTTGATCGGGGTGATCGCGAGCGCCCGCTTGCGGTCTTCGTGGGCGGCGTTGAACGCGGCGATCCCGGCGCGCCGGGCGTCGAATTCGCTCTCGGCCTTGAGTTCGCTCCAGATGCGGGGCATCCGCTCGGCGTCCTTCACCGTCTGCCCGTATGGGGTGGCCTGGCCGGGCCGGTAGAAGTTCTGCTCGCGGAGGGTCGCCGCCTCGATGCCGAGCTCGGGGGCGACCCGGCCCAGGATGTCCTCGATGAGGAAGACGCCCTGCGGGCCGCCGAAGCCGCGGAACGCGGTCTGCGAGGTCTTGTTCGTCTTCGCGATGCGGCCGTGCGCGTGCACGTTCGGGATCCAGTAGGCGTTGTCGAGGTGGCAGAGCGCACGCCCGAGCACGGGCTCGGAGAGGTCGAGGCTCCAGCCGCCGTCGGCGGTGAGCGTGGCCTCGAGCGCCTGGATGAAGCCGTCCTCGCTGAAGCCCGCCCGCCACTCGATGTGGAAGGGGTGGCGCTTGCCGGTCATCGTCAGGTCCTGGGTGCGGTTCAGCCGCAGCCGCACCGGCCGGCCGGTGAGCTTCGCGCCGAGCGCGGCGATCGCGGCGAGTCCGTGCGGCTGCATCTCCTTGCCGCCGAAGCCGCCGCCCATGCGCAGCTGCTGCACGGTGACCTCGTTCGAGGGCACGCCGAGCACGTGCGCGACGATCTCCTGCGTCTCGGAGGGGTGCTGCGTCGAGCACTGCACGAAGTACTGGCCCTCGGAGTCGCGGATCGCGTAGGAGGCCTGCGTCTCGAGGTAGAAGTGCTCCTGCCCGCCGAACTCGGTGACCCCCGAGAAGATGCGCGGGGCCTTGGCGAGGGCGGCGGCCGCGTCGCCGCGGGCGACGGTGCGGGCGATGCCCTGGTACGACTCCGCCGCGATGGCGTCGCGCACCGTGATGAGCGAGGGTAGCGGCTCATACTCGACCCGCACGGCGGCGGCGCCGAGACGGGCGGCCTCGGGCGTCTCGCCGAGCACCCAGACGAGGGCGTGGCCGAGGAACATCGCCTCGCTCGGGAACAGCGGCTCGTCGTGCTTGATGCCCGCGTCGTTCAGTCCGGGCACGTCGGCGGCGGTGAGCACGCGCACGACGCCGGGCACTTCGTAGGCGGGGGCGACATCGACCGTGACGCGCGCGTGCGCGTTCGTCGACTGCACCGGCCAGGCGGTGAGCACCCCGTGGTCGCGGGCGGCGAGGTCGTCGGTGTACATCGCCGCGCCGGTGACGTGCAGCGCGGCGCTCTCGTGCGCGGCGCGGAGCCCGACGACCGGGTCGGCGGGGCGGTCGGCGAGGGCGCTCATGCCGGGACCTCCGTCCGGATGCCGCGACTGGAGCCGCGGGAGGTGGCGTACAGCTTCAAGAGGGCGGTGCCGAGCATCGCGCTGCGGTAGTCGGCGCTCGCCCGATGGTCGCTCATCGGCGTGCCGGTCTCGCGCAGCACCGCGGAGGCGGCGCGCACGGTGGCGAGGTCCCAGGGCTTGCCGACGAGCGCCTGCTCGGCCTCGTAGGCGCGGAGCGGCGTGGCGGCGACACCGCCGAGGCCGATGCGCGCGGCGGCGACGGTTCCCGCGTCGTCCACGTCGAGCGCGAACGCGACGGCGACGCTCGAGATGTCGTCGAATCGGCGCTTGGCGATCTTGTGGAACGCGGTGAGTCCGGCGAGCGGCAGCGGGATGCGGATGGCCCGGATGAGCTCGCCCGGCTCCCGCACCGTCTGGCGATAGCCGGTGAAGTACTCGGCGAGTTCGACCTCGCGCTCGACGACCGCGCCGGCCTCGTCCGCCTTCGCCAGCACGACGCGGGCGCCGAGGGCGAGGAGGGCCGGCGGGGTGTCGCCGATGGGCGAGCCGGTGCCGAGGTTGCCGCCGATCGTGCCGCGGTTGCGGATCAGCCGGGAGGCGAACTGCGGGAAGAGCTGCGCGAGCAGGGGCACCCGGCCGTCGAGGCGGCGCTCGACGTCCGAGAGCGGCAGCGCCGCGCCGATCTCCACGACGTCGTCGCCGAGGTGCAGCGTGCGCAGCTCTTCGAGCTGCTCGATGGCGACGACGAGCGGCGCGCGGCGGCCGCGGAGGTTCACCTCGACGCCCCAGTCGGTCGAGCCGGCCACGAGGAGCGCGTCGGAGTCGTCGCGGAGGATCGCCAGCGTCTCGGCGAGCGAGGCGGGGCGCACGAAGCGGGCGCCCTCATGGGCGTAGTCGGTGGGGACGGCGACGGGGGCCGGCCGCTCGCGGCGCTCGGCGAGCGGGTCGCCGGCTTCGGGGAAGCCGAGCGTGTAGGCCGCGTCGCGGATCGGCCGGTAGCCGGTGCAGCGGCAGAGGTTGCCGCTCAGCGAGTGCAGGTCGAAGCCGTTCGGCCCGTGCTCGGCGTCGGCGGCGCTGTCCGGGTCGTTCGGGGCGGCGGCGCTCGGAGCGCCGTCGTGCACGGGGCAGGGCTCGGCGGAGGCATCCTGCGCGACCCGATCCGCACGGTAGAACTCGCCCGCCATGCTGCAGGCGAAGCCCGGGGTGCAGTAGCCGCACTGGGAGCCGCCGGCCTCGGCGAGCTTCTCCTGCACGGGGTGCAGGGCTTCGGGGGAGCCGAGGCCCTCCGCGGTGACGAGCTCCTGGCCGGCGAGGGCGTGCACGGGCACGAGGCAAGCGTTCACCGCGGTCCAGGCGGTGCCGCCGTCGTCGGCTGGGGCGGCGAGCAGCATCGCGCAGGCGCCGCACTCGCCTTCGGCGCAGCCCTCCTTGCTGCCGGTGAGGCCGGTGTCGCGCAGCCAGTCGAGGGCGGTCGCGTGGGCGGGGACGCCGTCGAGCGGGCGGGAGCGCCCGTTGACGGTCACGGCGTGGTGTTCCATGTCGAAACTCCTCGGGTCCGGCGTCAGCGTCGACGCCTGCGGCACCGGGGCCCCGGTGGCCCCACCTCGCACCGCGCCTGCGCAGCGGCAGGCACCTCCAGGGTACCGCTCGCCGAGCCGGCAGTTCTTGCGATCCGGAATCCGGTTTTCGCAGAACGGATATGGATACTACGCGACTCGGGCGCGATCCGGCAGGGGCAGTGCGTGCGGGGTCGCCGAAGGAACGCCCGGGCGATGGTCGAGGGTGAAGAGCCGGGCGGCGGCTCAGGCCGCGGCGGCGAGCGCGCCGATCTCGCGCACGGCTTCGCGGAGCACGGGGATGGCCCGGGCGGCGAAGTCCTCGTCGACCCGGGCGATCGGCCCGGAGACCGAGACGGCCGTCGGCACGGGCGCGCCGGGCACGGCCATGGCGTAGCAGCGCACGCCGATCTCCTGCTCGCCGTCGTCGATGGCGTAGCCGCGCGCGCGGATCTCGGCGAGGTCGGCGAGCAGCGCCTCGAGGGTGGTGATGGAGCGCTCCGTCTCGGCGGGCAGGCCCGTGCGGCCCACGATCTCGCGCACCTGCTCGTCGTCGAGCTCGGCGAGGATGGCCTTGCCGACGCCGGTGGAGTGCAGGTACGAGCGGCGGCCGACCTCGGTGAACATGCGCATGGCGTGCGGCGAGGGGGCCTGGGAGACGTAGATGACGCGGTCGCCGTCGAGGGTGGCGAGATTCGCGGTCTCGCCGAGGCGTTCGACGAGGCCCTTGAGCTGGGGCCGGGCGAGCTGCCCGAACTGGCGGTTCGCGACCTCGCCGAGGCGCACGAGGCGCGGGCCGAGCGCGTACCGGCGGTTCGCGAGCTGGCGGGCGTAGCCGAGCGAGACGAGGGTGCGCAGCAGCCGGTGGATGGTCGGCAGCGGCAGCTCGGCCATCGTCGACAGCTCGCTCAGCGTGACGTCGCCGCCCGCGTCGGCGATGAGTTCGAGCAGGTCGAAGACCCGCGCGACGGACTTGACGCCTTCAGCTTCGGCCATGCCGGGGCTCCTCGGTTCTGCATCTCGGGGGCGAGTATCCGCATCGCGGAAAACGCGGGTGGACACAAGATACCGCACGGCCCCGCCGTGAGCGGGGCGCCGTGAGGCGGGCGCTGGCGTCACGACGGCCATCGGAGGCTTGTGTTTCCGTAAAGCAAACATTAACGTCCATAATGCGAAAACTTTTGGGACGCTCGGTGCATACGCGATGATGAGCGGACCGCGTCGAGCCGCGAAGGAGCAGCAGCCGCATGACCATCGAGATCACCACCCCCACCGACGTCGAGGGGGGCGACGAGATCCTCTCGGCCGAGGCCCTCGCCTTCGTCGAGGCGCTGCACCACCGCTTCGCGGCGCGCCGGCTGGGGCTGCTCGCGGCCCGCGGCGAACGACGCGAGCGGGCCGCGGCGAGCGGGCGGCTCGATTTCCTCCCCGAGACCCGCGAGGTGCGCGAATCCGAGTGGCGCGTCGCCCCCGCGCCGCCCGCCCTCCTCGACCGCCGGGTCGAGATCACCGGCCCCGCGGCCCCACCGAAGATGGCGATCAACGCGCTGAACTCCGGCGCCAAGGTCTGGCTCGCCGACCTCGAAGACGCTGCGAGCCCCACCTGGCACAACGTCGTCGCCGGCGTGCGGAACCTCCTCGACGCCGCCCGCGGCACCCTCGCGTACACCTCGCCGCAGGGTAAGCAGTACGCCCTGCGCAACGACGTCGAGCGGCCGACGGTCGTCACCCGCCCGCGCGGCTGGCACCTCCCGGAGCGGCACGTGCTGATCGACGGCGAGCGGGCGAGCGGTTCGCTCGTGGACTTCGGGCTGCACTTCTTCCACACCGCGAAGCCCCTGCTCGAAAACGGCCACGGCCCGTACTACTACCTGCCGAAGCTCGAGTCCCACCTCGAGGCCCGGCTCTGGAACGACGTCTTCGTCTTCGCCCAGGAGCAGCTCGGACTGCCGCGCGGCACCGTGCGCGCGACCGTGCTCATCGAGACGATCCCGGCCGCGTTCGAGATGGACGAGATCCTGTACGAACTGCGCGAGCACGCCTCCGGCCTGAACGCCGGCCGCTGGGACTACCTCTTCAGCTTCATCAAGGTGTTCCGCGACGCCGGTCCCGCCTTCGGGCTGCCCGACCGCGCCGACGTCTCGATGACGGCTCCGTTCATGCGCGCCTACACCGAGCTGCTCGTGCAGACCTGCCACCGCCGCGGCGCCTTCGCCATGGGCGGCATGGCGGCCTTCGTGCCGAACCGCAACGACCTCGAGGTCACCCGCGCCGCCTTCGAGAAGGTGCGCGCCGACAAGACCCGCGAGGCCGAGGACGGCTTCGACGGCTCCTGGGTCGCCCACCCCGACCTCGTCCCGGTCTGCCGGGAGGTGTTCGACGGCGTGCTCGGCAGCCGCCCGAACCAGCTCGACCGGCAGCGCCCCGAGGTCGCGGTCACCGCCGAGCAGCTGCTCGACGCGGCATCCGCCCCCGGCCGGGTGACCGAGGCCGGGCTCCGGCTGAACCTCTCGGTCGCCGTCGCGTACACGGCGGTCTGGCTCTCCGGCGACGGCGCGGTCGCGCTGCACAACCTGATGGAGGATGCCGCGACCGCCGAGATCTCCCGCTCGCAGGTGTGGCAGCAGCTGCGCAACGGCGTCGAGCTCGCCGACACCGGTCGGCAGGTCACGCCCGAGCTCGTCCGCACCGTGCTCGCCGAGGAGGTCGCCGCCCTGCGCGAGCAGGTGGACGCCGAGCGCTTCGCCCGCTTCTACGAGCCCGCCGCCCGCCTCGTCGAGGAGCTCTGCCTCGACGACGGCTTCGTCGACTTCCTCACCCTGCCCGCCTACGAACTCCTGGAGGGCTGATGGGCACCGCCCTCGGCGCCGCCGCGCTCGCCGACGCCGAGCGCCGCCTCGCCGCCACCGACGAGCTGCTCGACCGCGGCTACCCCGGCGACGACGGGTCCCGGCAGCCCGTGCACACCGTCTACGTGCCGGCCGACCGCTTCACCCCCGCGCTCCCGGCGGAGTGGGGGGCCGCCGCCCTCGCCGCCGCCGACGAGGCGGGCGGCCTCGAGGCCGTCGCCGTCGTCGCGGGCCTCGACGCCGCGCTCGCCGCGGAGCTCGCGCCCCGGGTCGCCCGCAAGCTCGAGCGGGAGCCCATCGAGGATCTCCGCCTCGACTTCGAGGACGGCTACGGCGACCGCGGTGACGAGGCCGAGGACGCCGACGCCGTGCTCGCCGCCCGGCGCGTGCTCGACGCCGTCGCCGCCGGAACGGCGCCGCCCTTCCTCGGCATCCGCTTCAAGTGCTTCGAGCGGCCGACGCGGGCTCGCGGCATCCGCACCCTCGACCTCTTCGTCACCGCCCTCGTCGAGGGCGGCGGGATGCCCGACGGGCTCGTGCTCACCCTGCCGAAGGTGACGACCGTCGCCCAGGTCGAGACGATGGCGGCGCTCGCCGCCGAGCTCGAGCGGGTGCACGGCCTCGCCGAGGGCCGGATCCGCTTCGAGGTGCAGGTCGAGACGCCGCAGCTCGTGCTCGGCGCCGACGGCCGCTCGCCGGTCGCGCAGCTGCCGCACGCCGCGCCCGGCCGCATCACGGGCCTGCACTACGGCACCTACGACTACAGCGCCTCGCTGCAGATCGCGGCCGGCTACCAGTCCATGGAGCACCCCGCCGCCGACCTCGCGAAGGGCGTCATGCAGCTCGCCGTCGCGGGCACCGGCATCCGCCTCTCCGACGGCTCCACGAACGTGCTGCCCCTCGGTGAGCGCACCGCGGAGGCGTGGGCGCTGCACGCGCGGCTCGTGCGGCGCTCGCTGGAGCGCGGCTACTACCAGGGCTGGGACCTGCACCCGCACCAGCTGCCGACGCGGTACCTCGCGAGCTACGCCTTCTTCCGCGAGGGCTACCCGGCCGCGGCCGCCCGCCTCCGCGCCTACCTCGAGCAGACCCCCGGCGCCGTGCTCGACGAGCCCGCGACGGCTCGCGCGCTCGCCGACTTCGTGCTGCGCGGGGTGGAGTGCGGCGCGGTCTCCGCCGAGGAGGCCGCCGCCGACGCCGGTGTGCAGCGGGCGGGCCTCGTCGCGCTCGCGCACCCGCGGCTCGCCGCCGCCTCCGCCTCTTCGACCCAGGGAGCCTCAGCATGAGCTACTACACCCCGGCGGGCGGACTGCCCGCGCAGTCCGAGCTCCTCACCGATCGCGCGGTCGTGAAGGAGGCGTACACCGTCATCCCGAAGGGGGTGCTGCGCGACATCGTGACGAGCAATCTGCCGGGCTTCACCGGCACCCGCTCGTGGATCATCGCGCGCCCGATCGCGGGCTTCGCGACGACCTTCGCGCAGCTCATCGTCGAGATCGCGCCCGGCGGCGGGGCCGAGCGGCCCGAGCCGGAGGCCGGCGTCGAGGGCGTCGTCTTCGTCACCGCGGGCGAGCTCGTGCTGACGCTCGGCGGCGAGCGCCACGTGCTCGGCGCGGGCGGCTACGCCTACCTCGCGGCCGGCGCCGAGTGGTCGATCGCGAACGAGGGCGCGGAGCTCGTCTCCTTCCACTGGATCCGCAAGGCGTACGAGCCGGTCGACGGCATCCCCGCGCCCGCCTCCTTCGTCACGCGGGATCAGGATGTCGCGCCGCGCCCGATGCCGGACACCGACGGCGCCTGGGCCACGACCCGCTTCGTCGACCCCGACGACCTCGCGCACGACATGCACGTGAACATCGTGACGTTCCAGCCGGGCGGGGTGATCCCCTTCGCCGAGACGCACGTCATGGAGCACGGGCTCTTCGTACTCGAGGGCAAGGCGGTCTACCGGCTGAACGACGACTGGGTCGAGGTCGAGGCCGGCGACTTCATGTGGCTGCGGGCGTTCTGCCCGCAGGCCTGCTACGCGGGCGGCCCCGGGCCGTTCCGCTACCTGCTCTACAAGGACGTGAACCGGCAGATCCGGCTCACCTGACCCGACTCCCGCGCCCCCTGGGCAGCGGGGACCAGCTCCGCGCCGGGTGACTCCCGGCCGGGGCGTCCGGAGCGCCCGGCGAAGCAGACTCCCTTCGCCGGGCGCTTCGTCGTGGTCGCGCGTCATGAGCTCGCGAAGGGGTTGACGTCGCGGGAGCCCTCACCTACGCTTTCACACAGCAAAAGTATTCTTCCGAATAGTGGAAACATGAAGGGTTCGCGACGATGACGTACACGGTGAACTGCTCGATCCTCCTCACCGAGCTCCCGCTGCTCGAGCGCCCCGCCGCCGCCAAGGCCGCGGGCTTCGACGCGGTCGAGTTCTGGTGGCCGTTCGGCGGCGCCGTGCCGGCCGACCGCGACGCCGACGCCTTCATCGCCGCGATCCGCGATGCCGGCGTGCAGCTGACCGGGCTGAACTTCTTCGCCGGCGACATGCCCGCCGGCGACCGCGGCCTCGTCTCCTGGACCGGCCGCGAGGCCGAGTTCCGCGACAACGTCGACGCCGTCGCCGCGATCGGCGAGGCCCTCGGCACCCCCGCGTTCAACGCGCTCTACGGCAACCGCCTCGACGGCGTCGACCCGGCCGCGCAGGACGAGACCGCCGCCGAGAACCTCGCCGTTGCGGCCGCCGGCGTCGCCCGCATCGGCGGCACCGTGCTCGTCGAGCCCGTCTCGGGCGCGCCGCGCTACCCCCTGCTGACGGCGGCCGACGCGCTCGCCGCCATCGCACGGGTACCGGATGCCTCGAACCTCGCCCTCCTCGCCGACTTCTACCACCTCGCCGTGAACGGCGACGACGTCGCCGCAGTCATTGAGGCGCACGCCGCCCGCTTCGGGCACATCCAGATCGCCGACGACCCCGGCCGCGGCGCCCCCGGCACGGGCGCCCTCCCGCTCGAGCGGTGGATCGCCCGCAGCCGCGAGCTCGGCTACGCAGGTCCCATCGGCCTCGAGTACAAGGCGCAGCTCGACGACGCCTTCGCCTGGCTCGCCGAGGCATCCGCCGACGCCTGATCCGGCCACACCACCGACGCACGCACCGCGACCCCGAAGGACGACACCATGACCAGCATCGCGATCATCGGACTCGGCATCATGGGCCTGCCCATGGCCAAGAACCTCGTCGAGGCGGGCTTCGACGTCACCGGCCACAACCGCAGCCGCGGCCCCGTCGACGCGCTCGTCGAGGCGGGCGGACGCGCCGCCGACAGCGTCGCGGAGGCCGTGCGCGACGCCGACGTCGTCGTCACGATGGTGCCCGACTCGCCCGACGTGGCGGGCCTCGTCCGCGGCGACGACGGCGTGTTCGCGAACGCGAAGGCCGGTGCGCTGTGGATCGACACCTCCTCCATTCGGCCCGACGTGGCGAAGGAACTCGCGGAGGAGGCCACGGCCGCCGGGCTCGGCGCGATCGACGCCCCCGTATCCGGCGGCGAGCAGGGCGCCGTCGACGGCGTGCTCTCGATCATGGTCGGCGGCTCGCCCGAGGACTTCGAGCGCGCCCGCCCGGTGCTCGAGGCCGTCGGCCGCACCATCGTGCACGTCGGCCCCTCCGGCGCCGGCCAGACCGTGAAGGCCGCGAACCAGCTCATCGTCGCGGTCAACATCCAGGCGCTCGCCGAGGCGGTCGTCTTCCTCGAAGCCTTCGGCGTCGACACCGACGCCGCGTTGACGGTCCTCGGCGGCGGACTCGCCGGCTCGAAGGTCCTCGACCAGAAGGGGCGCAAGATGCTCGACCGCGACTTCGCCCCCGGATTCCGTCTCGCCCTCCACAACAAGGACCTGGGCATCGTCACCGCCGCCGCACGACAGGCCGGCATCACCGTCCCGCTCGGCTCCGCCGTGGCCCAGCTCGTCCAGGCGACCGTCGCCCGCGGCGACGGCGGCCTCGACCACTCCGGCCTCTTCAAGCTGACGGCCGAGCTCGCCGGGCGCGACTAGCGCCGGCGCGAGCCGCGCTCCGCTTCCTCTTCCTCTCTTCCTCCTCCTCTCTTCCTCCACCGTCTCCGGAAGGAGCACTCCCATGACCCGCATGCGCACGGTCGACGCGGCCGTCCTGATCCTCGAGCGGGAGGGCGCCACCGAGGCGTTCGGCCTGCCCGGCGCCGCGATCAACCCCTTCTACTCCGCGATGCGCGCCCACGGCGGCATCCGGCACACCCTCGCCAGGCACGTCGAGGGCGCGAGCCACATGGCCGACGGCTACACCCGGGCGGCCGACGGTAACATCGGCATCTGCGTCGGCACCTCCGGCCCCGCCGGCACCGACATGATCACCGGGCTCTACGCGGCCTGGGCCGACTCGCTGCCCATCCTCTGCATCACCGGCCAGGCCCCCGTGGCGAAGCTGCACAAGGAGGACTTCCAGGCCGTCGACATCGCCTCGATCGCGAAGCCCCTGACGAAGCTCGCGATGACCGTGCTGGAGCCCGCGCAGGTGCCCGGTGTCTTCCAGCAGGCCTTCCAGCTGATGCGCTCCGGCCGACCCGGCCCCGTGCTCATCGACCTGCCGATCGACGTGCAGCTCGCCGAGATCGAGTTCGACATCGACACCTACGAGCCGCTGCCCGTCGTGAAGCCCCGCGCCACGCGCGCCCAGGCCGAGAAGGCGCTCGACCTGCTCACCGCGCACGAGCGGCCCATCCTCATCGCGGGCGGCGGCGTGATCAACGCGGGCGCCTCCGAGCAGCTGGTCGAGCTCGCCGAGCTCCTCGGCGTCCCCGTCGTACCCACCCTCATGGGCTGGGGCGCGATCGCCGACGACCACCCGCTGAACGCCGGCATGGTCGGCATTCAGACCTCGCACCGCTACGGCAACCAGACCCTGCTCGCGAGCGACTTCGTGCTCGGCCTCGGCAACCGCTGGGCGAACCGGCACACCGGCGGCCTCGACACCTATCGGGCCGGCCGTACCTTCGTGCACGTCGACATCGAGCCGACGCAGATCGGCCGGGTGTTGGCGCCCGACTACGGCATCGTCTCCGACGCGGGCGCGGCGATCGAGGCACTGCTCGAGCTCGCCCGCGAGCGGCAGGCCGCCGGCACCCTGCCCGACTACTCCGCCTGGGCCGCGGACGCGCAGGACCGCAAGGCGCGCCTGCAGCGCAAGACGAACTTCGTCGAGGTGCCGATCAAGCCGCAGCGGGTCTACCAGGAGATGAACCGCGCCTTCGGCCGCGACACCACGTACGTGACCACGATCGGCCTCTCGCAGATCGCGGGTGCGCAGCTGCTGCACGTCTACGGGCCGCGCAAGTGGATCAACGCCGCGCAGGCCGGCCCCCTCGGCTGGACGGGCCCCGCCGCCCTCGGCGTCGTCCGTGGCAAGCCGGGCGAGACCGTCGTCGCGCTCTCGGGCGACTACGACTTCCAGTTCATGATCGAGGAGCTCGCCGTGGGGGCGCAGCACCAGCTGCCGTACCTCCACGTCGTGGTGAACAACAGTTACCTGGGCCTCATCCGTCAGTCCCAGCGCCCCTTCGAGATGGACTTCCAGGTCTCGCTCGCCTTCGAGAACGTGAACACCCCGCAGGACGAAGGCTCCGTCGCCCACGGCTACGGCGTCGACCACGTGAAGGTCGCCGAGGGGCTCGGCTGCAAGGGCATCCGCATCGAGCGGCCCGAGGACCTCGCCGCCGGCTTCGCCGAGGCGAAGCGGCTCATGGCGGAGTTCCAGGTGCCGGTCGTCGTCGAGGTGATCCTCGAGCGTGTGACGAACATCGCGATGGGCGCCGAGCTCGACGCCGTGAACGAGTTCGAAGACCTCGCCGAATCCGCGGAAGACGCCCCGACGGCCATCCTCGCGTTGCAGGATTGAGCATGCGCGTCGTGATCGCCCCCGACAAGTTCAAGGGATCACTGTCCGCCCCGGAGGTGGTCCGGCGGGTCGCCGAGGGCGTGCGCCGGGCCGACCCCGCGATCGAACTCGTCGAGGTGCCGGTCGCCGACGGCGGTGAGGGCACGCTCGACGCCGCGCTCGCCGCGGGCTTCACCGCGCGCAGCGCCCGGGTGCCCGGGCCGCTCGGCGCGGAGCTCGACGCCGAGTTCGGCCTGCGCGGCGAGGAGGCGGTCGTCGAGCTGGCGCGTGCCTCCGGGCTCGAGCTGCTGGCCGAGGGGGAGCGGGATGCCGGCCGCGCGACGAGCCTCGGCACGGGGCGGCTGATCGTGGCCGCCCTCGACGCCGGGGCGAGGCGCATCGTGCTCGCGATCGGCGGCAGCGCCTCCACCGACGGTGGGGCCGGGCTCCTCCGCGGGCTCGGCGCGCGCCTGCTCGACGCCTCGGGACGGGACCTCCCCGAGGGCGGCGCCGCGCTCGCCGGGCTCGACCGCATCGAGCTCGGCGGGCTCGACCCGCGGCTCGCCGGCACCGAGTTCGTGCTCGCGAGCGATGTCGACAACCCGCTGCTCGGGCCGCACGGCGCCGCAGCCGTCTTCGCCGCGCAGAAGGGCGCCGATGCCGCCGGCATCGCCGCGCTCGACGCGGCCCTCGCCCGCTTCGTCGTGGTGCTGTCCGAGCACGACGGACGGCTCGCCCGGCCGGCCCGGGAGGCCGCCGAGGCCCCCGGCGCCGGGGCCGCGGGCGGGGTCGGCTTCGCGGCGCTCGCGGTGCTCGGCGCGGTGCGCCGCCCCGGCATCGACGTCGTCCTGGAACTCACCGGCCTCGACGCCCGGCTCGCCGACGCCGATCTCGTGATCACGGGGGAGGGCAGCCTCGACGCGCAGAGCCTCATGGGCAAGACCCCGCTCGGGGTGGCGCGCGCCGCGCGGCGCGCCGGCATCCCCGTGCACGCCGTCTGCGGGCGCAGCGAACTCGACGCCGCCGCGCTCGCCGACTCCGGCTTCGCCTCGGTGCGCGCGCTCGCCGAACTCGAACCCGACCCGGCTGTCTCGATGGCGAACGCCGGCGAGCTGCTCACCCGACTCTCGGAGGACCTCATGACCGAGCTCATCACCGCATCCGGCACCGGCGCGGAGCCGGCCGGCGCCGCGTCCGGCGACGTCGGATCCGCCGCCCCGGCCTTCGACCTCGTGCTGCGCGCGTCCCGCGCGCTGCTCGCGGCCGACGGCGGCGCCCCCGTCGAGCGCGGTGCCGAGATCGGTGTCCGCGACGGCCGCATCGTGCAGATATCGCCGCTCGGCGCGGGGCTCGCCGGCGCCCGCCTCGTCGAGCTCGGCGCGGGCGAGGTGCTGCTTCCCGGGCTCGTCGACACCCACGTGCACGTGAACGAGCCGGGCCGCACCGAGTGGGAGGGCTTCGCCTCCGCGACCCGCGCCGCCGCCGCGGGCGGCGTCACGACGATCGTCGACATGCCGCTCAACAGCATCCCGCCGACCGTCTCGGTCGCCGCGCTCGAGGAGAAGCGCGCGGTCGCGGCCGGGCAGGCGGTCGTCGACGTTGGCTTCTGGGGCGGCGTCGTGCCGGGCAACCTGGCCGAGCTCGGCCCGCTCGTCGACGAGGGCGTCTTCGGTTTCAAGTGCTTCCTGCTGCACTCGGGCGTCGACGAGTTCCCGCAGGTGACGCCCGAGGAGATGGAGCAGGCGATGGCGGTCGTCGCCGCGCGCGGCTCGCTGCTGCTCGTGCACGCCGAGGACGCGCACCTCATCGATGCCGCGCCGCACCGCGGCGGGCCGGCGTACGCTGACTTCCTCGCCTCCCGGCCGCACGAGGCCGAGGACGTCGCGATCGCCGAGGTCATCGCCCGGGCGGCGAAGACCGGCGCCCGGGCGCACGTGCTGCACCTGAGCAGCGCCGACTCGCTCCCGCAGATCCGCGCGGCCAAGGCGGCCGGGGTCGACCTCACCGTCGAGACGTGCCCGCACTACCTCACCCTCGTCGCCGAGGCGGTGCCCGAAGGCGCGACGGCGTACAAGTGCTGTCCGCCGATCCGCGGCGAGGCGAACCGCGACGCCCTCTGGCAGGGGCTCCTCGACGGCACGATCGACTTCATCGTGTCCGACCACTCGCCGGCGACGCCCGAGCTGAAGTACGCGGGCGACGGGGACTTCGAGCAGGCCTGGGGCGGCATCGCCTCGCTGCAGCTCGGACTGCCGCTCGTCTGGAGCGAGGCGCGCCGCCGAGGCATCCCGCTCGAGCGCGTCGTCGAGTGGATGTCGTCGCGGCCCGCCGACCGGGCGGGGCTGCGCGGCAAGGGCCGCATCCAGGTCGGCGCCGCCGCCGACTTCGCCGTGTTCGCCCCCGACGAGCACTTCACCGTGGAGGCGGGCGCCCTCGAGCACCGCCACCCGGTCACCCCCTATGACGGGCGCGAGCTCACCGGCGTCGTCCGCACCGCCTATCTCGCGGGCGCGGAGATCGACCGGGGGCTCGCGCAGGGCCGGCTGCTCCGGGTGGGGAACGACGAGTAGCCGGCCGCCGATGGGGCCGGGGCCGCCGCCCCGGCCCCGCCTCCGCCTCGGCCTGCCCCGAGCCTGAACACCTGCACGACCACGCCACCCCCACGAACACGCCACCCCCACGAACACGCCATTCCCACGACCACGCCATCCCCACGAACACGACAGGGAGCACCGACATGATCGCCTCATCCGACGAGCTCGAGCCGGGCCGCGAGGCCCCCGACTTCGCCCTGCCCGACGCCACGGGCGCCGTGCGCACCCTCGCCGAGCTGCGCGGCCGCCCCGTCATCGTGTACTTCTACCCGGCGGCGTTCACGCCCGGCTGCACGACCGAGGCGTGCGACTTCCGCGACAACCTCGCCTCGCTGCAGGGTGCGGGCTACGCCGTGCTCGGCATCTCGCCCGATCCCGTTGCCCGGCTCGCCGAGTTCGCCGATGCCGAGCGGCTGAGCTTCCCGCTGCTGTCCGACGAGGGGGCCGAGACCGCGCGAGCGTGGGGCGCCTGGGGGCAGAAGACCGTCGCCGGCCGCACCTTCGACGGCGTCATCCGCTCGACCGTCGTCGTCGACGAGGACGGCCAGGTGGCGAGCGTCGAGTACAACGTGGACCCGGTGGGCCACGTCGCCCGGCTCCGCGAGCGGCTCGCGGTCTGAGACGGCGGATGCCGCATCGGCGTCCCTGGGCCGACGGCGTCGCAGCCATTGCCGACGCGGCATCCGCTTGCTAAAGTTGTCGCATGCTGAAATAACAGTTCCACGATATGAAAGCTAGCTTTCGTATTCCGTACACCGTGGATGCCAGCAGACCAGGAAGCGGATCAAGCGATGAAGCTTGAACAGTTCAACGGGGCCGATCGCCGCGAGGCGATCGAGCTCCTCCGACCATGCATCGACGTGCCGAGATGGTGCGACGAGCTCGCCGACGGGCGGCCCTACGCCTCCGTCGCCGCGCTCCTCGCCGAGGCCGAACGGGCGGCCTCGCCGTTCACCGCTGAGGAGGTCGAGCGGGCGCTCGGCCACCACCCGCGGATCGGCGAGCGCGCGGCGGGCGCCAGCCGGGAGGCGACGCTCTCACGCTCCGAGCAGGCGGGGGTGGACCCCGCCGACGCCGAGCTCGCCGAGCGCCTCGCCGCGGGCAACCTCGCCTACGAGGAGCGCTTCGGCCGGGTGTTCCTCATCCGCGCGGCCGGGCGCAGCGCGGCGGAGATCCTCGCCGCCCTCACCGAACGGCTCGGCCACGACGAGGCCGAGGAGGACGAGATCGTCGCGGCGCAACTGCGCGAGATCGCCCTCCTCCGGCTGGGAGGCGCGGTGACCGCATGACCGCGCCACAGCCCACGACGCCCGAGTCCACCCCACCGGAGGGAACCCTGACATGACCGTCTCGCAGATCACCACGCACGTGCTCGACGCGCAGCGCGGCGTCCCGGCGCCCGGCGTCGGCGTCGAGCTGTCCCGCCGCTCGGGGGAGGGCTGGGAGCCCGTCGCGAGTGGCACGACCGACGCCGACGGCCGAGCGAAGCAGCTCGGCCCGGAGCGCGTGCCGGGCGGCGAGTACCGCCTGCGCTTCGACACCGGGGCGTACTTCGCCGCCTCCGGCACCGACACCTTCTACCCCGAGGTGCTGATCGGCTTCACCGTCGCGGACGACGGCCGGCATTACCACGTGCCGCTGCTGCTCAGCCCCTTCGCCTATTCGACCTATCGAGGAAGCTAGCTCATGACCGACATCCTGACCACCGCCACCGAGACCGCCGCGAGTGCCGCCGGGGAGGGCGGGCGCATCGTGCTCGGCCCGAACCAGTACGGCAAGGCCGAGGTCCGCGTCGTCAAGGTGACCCGCGACACCGATCGCCACGAGATCGAGGACCTGAACGTCACCTCGCAGCTGCGCGGCGACTTCGCCGGCGCGCACCTCGCGGGCGACAACTCGCACGTCGTCGCGACCGACACGCAGAAGAACACGATCTTCGCCTTCGCGCGCGACGGCGTCGGCTCGCCCGAGGCGTTCCTGCTGCGCCTCGCCGAGCACTTCACCGGTTCCTTCGACTGGGTCACCGGCGGCCGCTGGCTCGCCGAGAGCTACGCCTGGGAGCGCATCCTGGCCCACGGCCAGGAGCACGACCACGCCTTCGTCCGATCCGGCCAGGAGGTGCGCACCGCCGCGGTCGTCGCCGACGGCGACGAGCGTCACGTCATCGCGGGCCTCAAGGACCTCGTCGTGCTCAAGACGACGCAGTCGGGCTTCGTCGGCTACCCGAAGGACCGCTACACGACCCTGCAGGAGACGACCGACCGCATCCTCGCGACGAGCGTCGCGACGCGCTGGCGCTACCGGCCGGGAGCGGAGGTCGACTACAACGCGACGTACGCGAGCGTGAAGGCGATCCTCCTGGAGACCTTCACCGAGCGCTACTCGGCGGCGCTGCAGACGACGCTCTTCGAGATGGGGCAGGCCGTGCTCGAGCGGCACCCCGAGATCGCGGAGATCCGCTTCTCGATGCCGAACAAGCACCACTTCGTCGTCGACCTCTCGCCGTTCGGCCTCGACAACCCGAACGAGGTCTTCTACGCCTCCGATCGCTCGTACGGGCTCATCGAGGCGACGGTCACGCGCGAGGGCCTCGAGCCCGCGCCGGGTGCCTGGGAGAGCGTCGGCGCCTTCTGCTGACGCGGGCTGCCGACTGGCGCTGCGGGCGCCGCGCACTCGCGCGGCGCCCGTCGTCGTGCCCGCTCGCCCGCCCGCCGCGGGTTCGACGGCCGGGCGTGCGAGCGGCTAGCGTCGAGGCATGACCCAGCTCGACGGCGCGCAGGAGGCCGGCCGCCTCGCCGACGCGGTCGACGCGCGCAGCGGCATCCGCACCCGGGCCGCCGCGGCGGACGAGATCGGCGCCGTCCTCGCCCGCTTCGACGCCACCTGGGGCGAGGGTCGGGGCCTCGACCACTCGACGATCCGCGCGCTCGCCCACGCCGGCGGCACGGTGCTCGTCGCGGTGCCCGACGACGACGGCGGAGTGGATGCCTCGGGCACCCCGCCCTTCGCCGCGCCGGGCGAGGTGCTCGGCGCGACCCTCGGCTTCCTCGGCTGGTCGGGCGGCGTGCACCTGCACTCGCACATGAATGCCGTCGCGCCCGCCGCGCGCGGCCGCGGCATCGGCGCCGCGCTCAAGCTCCGCCAGCGGGCGCTCTGTCTTGCGCACGGCGTCGAGGAGATCCGCTGGACCTTCGATCCGCTGATCCGCCGCAACGCCCGGATGAACCTCGTGCGCCTCGGTGCGGAGGTCGCCGACTACCTCCCCGAGTTCTACGGCGTGCTCGGCGACGAGATCTCCGGCAGCGACCGCAGCGACCGCTTCGAGGTGCGCTGGCGGCTCCGTTCGCCGCGCGCGCTGCGGGCGCTCGCAGGGGAGCCGGCTCCCGTGTGGCGCGCGACGTCGGGCTTCGCGCTCGTCCCCGACTTCGAGGCGCTGCGACGCGAGGCGCCCGCCGACGCGGCCGCGCTGCGCACCGCCTCGGTCGAGGCCTTCACCCGGATGGCCCGGGCGGGCCTGCGCCCGGAGCTCGACGCCGCGGGCGACTACGTGTTCACCGAGGACGACGCCGACCGGGAGGCCGCATGACCGAGCAGACGAGCGCCGAGCTGGGGCTCGAGGCGATCGAGCTGCACCGCATCGAGGTGCCCCTCGTGCGGCCCTTCGAGACCTCCTTCGGACGCGAGACGGTGCGCGAGGCACTGCTCGTCCGGGTCCGCACCGCCGCGGGCGACGGCTGGGCCGAGTGCGTCGCCGGGCGCGAGCCCTTCTACTCCTCCGAGTACGTGGACGGCGCGGCGGCCGTCATCGAGCGCTACCTCGCCCCGGCGCTGCTCGCGGCCTCGGCGGGCGGGGCGCTCGGCGGCCGCGGCGGGGGCGTGGGCCATCGGTCGACCGCCGAGGGCGGCGCCGACGCGGCGATCGCCTCGGTGCCCGCCGCCGCGGCGGTCGGCCCCGCGCTCGCCGTCGTCGCCAGCCATCGGATGGCGAAGGCCGCGCTCGAGGCGGCGGTGCTCGACGCCGAGCTGCGCGCCCAGGGCCGCTCGATGGCGGAGGCCTTCGGCGCGGTGCGCGACTGGGTCGACTGCGGCGTCTCCGTCGGCATCGCGCCGACGCTGGAGGAGCTCCTCGACGAGGTCGCCGGCTACGTCGAGCAGGGCTATCGGCGCATCAAGCTGAAGATCAAGCCGGGCTGGGACCTCGTGCCCGTCGGGGCGGTGCGGGAGCTCCTCGGGCCGGCCGCGCTCCTGCAGGTCGACGCGAACACCGCCTACCGTCAGAGCGACATCCCGCTGCTCGCCGAGCTCGACCGCTTCGGGCTGCTGCTCGTCGAGCAGCCCTTCGCGGAGGAGGACCTCGCGAGCCACGTGCAGCTCGCCGCCGCCTGCGACACCCCGGTGTGTCTCGACGAGTCGATCCTCGACCGCACCACCGCGCTCGACGCGATCGAGCGCGGGGCGACGAGCATCGTGAACATCAAGCCGGGCCGGATGGGCGGCTACCTCGAGTCGCTGCGGGTGCACGAGGCGTGCCTGGCGCTCGAGGTCCCCGTCTGGTGCGGCGGCATGCTCGAGACGGGGCTCGGGCGTGCCGCGAATGTGGCGCTCGCGGCGCTGCCCGGCTTCCTGCTGCCGGGCGACACCTCGGCCTCCGACCGCTACTACGCCGAGGACCTCACGGAGCCGTTCGTGCTCGGCACGGGCGAGCATCGCGGCCAGCTCGCGGTGCCGCAGGGGCCGGGCACGGGGGTCGAGGTGCGCGAGGAGCTCGTCCGCGCCTGGGCGAGCGCGCCGCCCGTGCTGCTGCGCTGAACGGAGCGCCGTTCACCGCGCGGCCCGCGCCGCGCGGGCGTAGCCGCCGGGCGTCTCGCCGACGACGGTGCGGAACTCGCGGGTGAAGTGCGCCTGGTCGGCGTAGCCGAGTTCGGCGGCGAGTTCGGCGAGGGGCGGCGAGTCCGCGCTCGCGAGCCGCTCGGCGGCCTCCTGCAAGCGGTAGCGGCGGATCAGCCAGCGCGGGGTGAGCCCGAGCTGCTCGCGCACGAGCCGTTCCAGCCTGCGGACGCCGAGCCCCTCGGTCTCGGCGAGCTGGACGACCCTCGTCAGCGTGCGGTCGTGCTCGGCGCGCTCGACGAGCCGCCGAACGGTGCGGGCGTCGTCGCCCGGCTCGAGCCCGAGGCCCGCGAACCAGGACTCGAACTCGCTCACGGCGCGCTCCTCCTCGAGCGCGGCGGTCGCCTCGGCGACGCGGGCGAGGGCCGGGCCGGCGCCCGCGACGCCGTCGAGCGTAACGCCGCGCACCGGGTCGAGCAGCGAGCGGGCAGGCCGGCCGAGCAGGAGCGGTGCGACGCCGGGCTGCAGCAGCACGCCGAACGCCCAGCCGGTGCCCGCGAGCGTGCGGGAGCCGAGGCCGAGGCTCGGCCCCCAGAGCGCCGCCCCGCCGCCCTCGCCTCCTTCGACGACGAGGTTCGCGCTCGGGTACTCGAGCACGCGCTGCGTCACCGTGCGGCCGGGCGGCAGTCGCCAGCGCGGCACCCAGTAGTGGCGCACGAGCTCGGTGAGCGCGGGGGAGGGGGCGTGCCGGGTCATCCCGATCGGGGACGCGGTGCCGCCGAGGGCGGGCTCGCCCGCTGCGGGCGCGAGCACGCCACGGCTGCGGGGCGCGCCGGTGCGCGCGCGCCAGTACGCCTCGGCCCGCTCGTCCGCCATCCCGCCAGTCTGCCCCGCGCCGACGACATCCGCGCCGCCCGTCCGGACCTCGCCCCCTGTCGCGTTCGTTCAATCGTCGGCAGCGGCGGCTCCGTAGCGTCGATCACGACCGCAGAACGAATGCACCGAGGATGGAGCGAAGCCATGGACTTCGAGATGACGATCTACATCGCCGCCGAGCCCGAGACCGTCTGGGAGGCGATCACCGGCGAGGCCGGCAGCCGGGCGGTGATGTGGGGCAGCGTGCTGCGCGGCGAGCTCGTCCCCGGCTCCCGCTACGAGTACATCGGCCCCGGCCAGGACGGCGAGGAGACCGTGCACGTCTACGGGGAGGTGCTCGAGGTCGAGCCGCCGACGCTCCTGCGGCTCAGCGAGCACCCCGGCCCGAGCTACCGGGAGAACCACGCCGAGCTGCGCAGCCGGATGACCTGGCGGCTCGAGCGCGCGGGCGAGGGGCTCACGAAGGCGACGTTCACGAACGACGAGTGGAGCGAGGGGCACCCGGCCGCCGAGGAGACCGCGGACACCTGGCCGCACGTGCTGTCGAGCTTCAAGAGCTACGTGGAGACCGGCCGCGCCCTGCCTTTCCCGGCCTGAGTGCCCCTTCCCGCCCTGACCGCCCGGGCCACCCGCGTCACCGGCCGCCGGTAGGATCGCGGCATGGCCGAAACCGCGTCGCGATGACCCTCCTCGTACGCCAGTACCAGCCGGCCGACCGAGACGACATCGCCGACGTCTGCCTCCGCACCGCGATCGCGGGCGGCGACGCGAGCGGCCGCTACTCCGACGACGCGCTCATGCCCGAGGTGTTCGCGCTGCCGTACCTCGCCTACGACCCCTCGCTCGTCTTCGTCGTGACGAACGGGCACCGGGTCGTGGGCTACGTGCTCGGCGTCGCCGACACCCGCGACTTCGTCGAGTGGTGGCGGCGCGAGTGGGCGCCCGGGTTCGCGGCGAGGCATCCGCGCCCCGGCCCGCCCACCGGGCGCGAGCCGGCGTTCACCGAAGCGCGCCTGCTCGAAGCGGGCCGAGACCCCGACCGCATGCTCGTGGCCGAGCTCGACGAGTACCCCGCGCACCTGCATATCGACCTGCTGCCCGAGGCGCAGGGGCAGGGGCTCGGCCGTCGGCTCGTCGACGTGCTGCGGGCGGCGCTCCGCGGTCGCGGGGTCCCCGGGGTGCACCTCGGCTTCGACCCGGCGAATACCGGGGCGCGCGCGTTCTACGAGCGGCTGGGCTTCGTCGAGCTGCCCTCGAGCACGCCGACGGCGCCACTCTTCGGCATCAACACCGACTGATCGTCCTCGGCGCGCAGCTTCGGCCGGCGCTCGAACCAGTAGAGCAGCCGCGGGTCGCTGCGGCGGAGCTCCGCCATCGTGACCGGCTCCTCGCGCACGACCTCGTCGACGCCGAGCACGGGCGCGACGAGGTTCATCGTCTCCTCGTCCCAGAAGCCGCCGCGCATGCGGAACACCGAGTGCCCGCGGCGGTCGACGACGAAGAGCTGGGAGCTCGTCTCCGAGCTCGCGCCGCGGTACAGCTGCACGCGCAGCACGCCGGAGATGTCGCGCGCCGCGATCGTCTTGGTGCCGCCGAAGAAGCCGCGCTCGACGATGCCGGCCGCGCTGACCGAGGCCCGGGTGCGGCGGTACTGCAGGAAGGCGAGCGCCACGGCGCCCGCGATCAGCACCGCGAGCACGCCGACGAGCAGGAACGGGCGCGTGCTGCCCGGCCGGTAGAGCACCCAGAGCGCGAGGCACAAGAGCGGCAGCGCAAGGGTCGCGATCGGCAGTCCGATCGACCAGCCGAGCGTGCGGCGGGGGCGCAGGGTCCGCACTCGCAGGCCCGCCCGGTCGATCACGGGAGGCAGGGTGGATGGGTCCCCAACACCTTCGCTCCCCTCATCCACCGGTGCCCTCGACATAACCCGTACATCCTCCGCCCGCCGCGCGGATCGCGCTATTCCTCATTTATGAGGACATCGCCCGTTTCCGCTGACGCGGGCGGGCATAGTCTGGAGCGGATGTCGAACCCACCGCTGACCCAGTCGATCCCGCTCACCCCCGACAAGCGCTGGCGCGCGTACTGGGTGTGCGTCTCGGTCGCGGCGCTCACGATCCTCGACCTCTCGAAGGTGAACGTCGGCCTGCCGTCGATCGAGACCGCGCTCGGCGCGAGCCCGACCGAGCTGCAGCTCGTCGTCGCCGGCTACGTGCTCACCTTCGGCCTCACGCTCGTGCCCGCCGGCCGCATCGGCGACCAGCGCTCGCGCAAGGCGATGTTCCTCATCGGGCTCTCGCTGTTCCTCGTGACGAGCACGATCTGCGCCCTCGCCCCGAACGGCGCCGTGCTGCTCGTCGGCCGGCTGCTGCAGGGCGTCGCGGCGGGCATCCAGATGCCGCAGGTGATCGGCCTCGTGCAGCAGCTGTTCCAGGGGGCGGAGCGCGGCAAGGCCTTCGGCCTCTTCGGCGCCACGATCGGGCTCGCCACGGCGTTCGGCCCGACGCTCGGCGGCCTCGCGATCGCCGTCGGCGGCCCGAGCGACGGCTGGCGCTGGATCTTCTGGATGAACGTGCCGCTCACCCTCGTCGCGATCGCCCTCGCGGTGTGGCTGCTGCCGCAGACCCGGCTCCCCTCGCCCGGGCGGCTGGAGCTCGACCCCGTCGGCGTGCTGCTCTTCGCCGTGACGGTGCTCGCGCTGATGTGGCCGTTCCTGTTCACGACGGGCTCGCCCGACGACGACCCCGCCCGCTGGTGGACGCTCGTCGTCTTCGTGCTCGGCCTCACCGCCTTCGTCGCTTGGGAGCGGCGCTACGCGGCGCGTGGGCGGCATCCGCTCGTGCCGCTCGCGCTCTTCCGGGTCGGCTCGTTCCGCAACGGCACGGTGCTCGCGGCGGTGTACTTCGCCGCGATGCCGTCGATGTTCCTGCTCACGACGCTCTACCTGCAGCACGGCCTCGGCCTGCAGGCCGTCTTCGCGGGCATGGTGGGCATCGGCTTCGCGCTCGTCAGCGCCGTGACCTCGATGATCGGCGGGCGGCTCGTCGAGCGGCTGGGCCGGCCGCTCGTGGTCTGGGGCATCGCGCTGCTCCTCGCGGGCGTCGGGCTGCTCGTGCTCGCCGCCGTCGCGACGCCGGAGGCGTGGACGCCGTGGGCGATGGCGGCCGCCATGGTGCTCGCCGGCGCGGGCGGCGGCTTCGTCGTCTCGCCGAACCAGACGCTCACCCTCGCCGACGTGCCGGTCAAGCAGGGCGGCCTCGCCGGCTCGGTCGGGCAGCTCGGCCAGCGCATCGGCACGGCCATCGGCACGGCGCTCACGCTGTCGATCTTCTACGCGACCATCTATCGGGAGTCCGGCGGCGACGGCAGCGCCGGCGACGCGGGCATCGACGTGTACCACGACGCCTACGCGCTCGCGATGCTCGCGGTCGCCGTGCTGCTCGCCGTCGCGCTCGCGGTGGGCCTCGTCGACCTCGGCGCCCGGCGCCGTCGGCGCAGCGCGCTCGGCTAGGCCGCGCCGATCGCGCGTCCTCGACCGCCTCAGGCCGCGGCGCGGGCGGCCGCGAACATGCCGGCGAGCTCGGCAGCGGAGAGCTCCCGGCCGAAGGCGGGGTGACCGGGCTCGAGCACCCGTCCATTCGCGAGCGGGCCGCCATCGACGGCGTCGAAGCCGATCGCGTCGATGATGCCGGCGAGCACGGCGCGCGCGTCGGGGTCGTCGCCGACGACCGCCAGGGCGCGGCGCAGCGGATCGCCCGCGGGCAGCGCGTCGTCCTCCATGTCGTGGTAGCCGAGGTGGTTCAGCGACTTGACGAGCCGCATCGACGGATTGCGCGACTCGTGCTGCTCGCTCGTCGAGCGGGGGTCGGCGTCGACCTCGGGCAGCTGCCCGTCGATCGGCGGCCAGTAGTTCATGGCGTCGACGACGATGCGGCCGTCGAAGCTCGACCACGGCACCGTGCCGGCCTTGCCGAACGGCACGGCGACGATGACGACGTCGGACGCCGCGACGAGCTCCTCGGGGGAGGCGACGACGGCGCCGGGCGCGACCACGCCGACGAGGAGCTCGAGCGCGGTCTGGCGGGGCGAGCCGGCGATGCGCACCTCGTACCCCGCCTCGACGAGGAGGCGTGCGAGTGCCGTGCCGACCTTGCCGGCGCCGAAGATGCCGATGCTCGGCCGCTGCTCCACGTGCGTTCCACTCCTGTTCGATGCGGCGGGCGCGTCGTGCCCGTCCGTCCATGCGGTGCAACGCCCCCGGTCCGCGGCGCATTCCCCGCCGCCGCTCGCGGGCCGTTCCGGGTTCCCCGACCATTCCCCTCCGGCGGGATCGGGAATAGTCTCGGCGAGGGGGAGGTTCCGCAGAACATGCAGACGTATGAATTCGGGCTCGACACCTTCGGCGACGTCACGGTCGGCCCCGACGGTGCGACGCTCAGTCACGCCCAGGTGCTCCGGAACATCGTCGAGGAGGCCGTGCTCGCCGACCGGCTTGGGCTCGACTTCTTCGGCATCGGCGAGCACCACCGGCACGAGTTCGCCGTGTCCGCGCCCGAGGTCGTGCTCGGCACGATCGCCGGCCGCACCGAGCGCATCCACCTCGGCTCCGCCGTCACCGTGCTCTCGAGCGACGACCCGGTGCGCGTCTTCCAGCGCTTCGCGACGCTCGATGGGCTCTCCGGCGGGCGCGCCGAGGTCATCCTCGGCCGGGGTTCGTTCATCGAGTCCTTCCCGCTCTTCGGCTACGACCTGGCGCAGTACCAGGAGCTCTTCGAGGAGAAGCTCGAGCTGTTCTCCGCCCTCCTCGAGCAGGAGCCCGTCACCTGGTCGGGCGCGCTCCGCGCCCCGCTCACCGAGCAGCGCGTCTTCCCGCCCGTCGAGCACGGCCGGCTGAAGACCTGGATCGGCGTCGGCGGCAGCCCCGAGTCCGTCGTGCGCGCGGCCCACTACGGCCTGCCCCTCGTGCTCGCGATCATCGGCGGCAGCCCCGCCCGCTTCGCGCCGCTCGCGGATCTCTACCGCAAGGCGCTCGCCCAGTTCGGCAAGCCGGAGCAGCCCGTCGCCATCCACTCGCCCGGCTTCATCGCCGACAGCGACGAGGAGGCGCTCGACGTGCTCTGGCCGCACTACCAGGTGATCATCGACCGGATCGGCCGCGAGCGCGGCTGGGGCGCGGTCACCCGGGAGCACTTCGAGGCCGAGGCCTCCGCGCACGGCGCGCTCTTCGCCGGCTCGGCCGAGACCGTCGCGCAGAAGATCGCCGCCGCGCTGCGCAACGTCGGCGCCGTCCGCTTCGATCTGAAGTACTCGAACGGCACGCTGCCGCACGAGGCGATGATGGGCAGCATCGAGCGCTACGGCAGCGAGGTCGTGCCGCGCGTTCGCGAGCTGCTCGCCGCCGCCGAGCAGACGAGCGAGACCGACGCCGAGCGGCTCGCACGCGCCGACCGCGCCGACGCGGCCGCCGAGGCTGAGCGCAGCTGAGCAGGGCTGGCAGACCCGCGCGGCGGCTCAGCTCGGCGCCGGCTCCTTCGCGAGCCGGCGCCGGCGCACCGCCTGGCGGAACCACATGGCGTCGGGCATCCGGGCGAGGAAGGTGCCCAGGATGATCGTGAGCAGCACGTAGTCCGTCGCGAGCGAGGCGAGCGCCGGGGTCACCCCGGCGGTGACCGCGAGTCCCGCGATCACGATCGAGAACTCCCCGCGCGGGATCAGGCTGAAGCCCGCCCGCCACTGGCCGAGCGCGGCGACTCCCGCGCGCCGCGCCGCGAACGCGCCGGTGGCGACCTTCGTCGCCGAGGTGACCACGACGAGCAGGAGCGCGGGCACCAGCATCGACAGCAGGTTCGACGAGTCGGTGGTGAGCCCGAAGAACACGAAGAAGGTCGCCGCGAACAGGTCCCGCAGCGGGGTGAGCACCTGGCTCGCGGCCGCCGCGACCCGGCCCGAGAGCGCGATGCCCACGAGGAACGCGCCGACCGCGGCAGAGACCGAGACCTCCTGCGCGACGCCCGCGACGAGCATGGTCAGCCCGAGCACGCCGAGCAGCAGCGGCTCGGCGTGGTCGGCCGGGAAGAGCTTGGAGACGATGTTGCCGTGCCGCAGCGCGATGTAGAGGATGACGACGACCACCGTCACCGCGATCGCGACGGCGATGGCGCCCTGCCAGAGGCTCACCCCGATGACGATCGCCGAGAGCACCGGCAGGTAGAACGCCATCGCCAGGTCCTCGAGCACGAGCACCCCGAGCAGCGCCGGGGTCTCGCGGTTCGAGAGGCGCCCGAGGTCGCGCAGCAGCTTCGCGATCACGCCGGAGGAGGAGACCCAGGTCACTCCGGCGAGGGCGACCGCGGCGATCGGCCCCCAGCCGAGCAGCAGGGCGAGCGCGGCGCCCGGCAGGGCGTTCAACAGCCCGTCGACGATGCCCGCGGCGCGCGCGGACTTCAGGCTCTCGAACAGCTCGCCCGCGGTGTACTCGAGACCGAGCAGCGCGAGCAGCAGGATGACGCCGATCTCGGAGCCGGTCTGCAGGAACTCGATGCTCGCGTCGAACGGCACGACGCCGCCTTGGCCGAAGGCGAGGCCGAGCAGCAGGTAGAACGGGATCGGCGAGAGGCCGATGCGCAGGGCGAGGCGCCCGAGCAGACTCATGCCGAGAAGCAGCGCGCCGACTTCTATCAGGAGCAGCGTGGTCTCGTGCATACGGGGCGCGGACTCAGTCTGGTCCGTTGGCGAGCAGCCGCGAGACGCCGTCGAGGCCCTCGCGGGTGCCGACGGCGACGATCACGTCGCCCGCCCGCAGCGATTCGGCCGGGGTGGGCGAGGGGATGACCTGGCCGTCGCGCACGATCGCCACGATGGAGGCGTGCGTGCGGGTGCGGGCCTTCGTGTCGCCCAGGGTGCGGTTCAGGAACGGCGAGTCCGTCGGCAGGGCGATCTGCTCGGTGTAGAGCCCGGCGGTCTCGTCGGAGAGGCTCGTCAAGCGGGAGAGCATGACCGAGGCGCCGAGGACGTCGGCGAGGGCCGCCGCCTCCTCGTCGTTCAGGGGCACGGAGTTACGGCAGGCGTCGGGGTCGTCCTCGTCGAAGACGCCGAGATCGCGCTCGCCGTCGCGGTGCGAGACGACGCTGATCCGACGACCGTGCTCGGTCACGAGGTCGTGCCGGACACCGATGCCCGGCAGGTCGACCTTCTCGATGCGAATTCCCACGTGCGACATCGTACTCCCGCCGGCGGGGTGGTCCGGCAGCTGCGGCCGAGTCGCCTCGGGCCGCGCTCGCGGGCTCGTGCGCGAGGTCAGCTGCGCGGTGTCGCGCGCGTCGTCATGACGAGCACGGGCGTGCCCGCGTCGTCGCCGAGCTCGAGCTGCACGTCGAGGCCGCCGAGCGCGCCCGTCGACTGGGCGTGCGTGCCGCCGCAGGGGATCCGCGCGGTGCCGTCCGGGAGCTCGCAGACCCAGGATCGCCGGTCGGTGAGCGTCGGACCTTCGGCCTCGATGCGGACCGCGGCATCCGCCGCGACCCACTCGGCGAGCGTCGCCTCGATCTCCGCGGCGAGCGCGGGGAGGGATGCCTCGTCGAGCGAGGCCGTGTCGAAGCCGGCGCGGCGCAGCGACTTGTTCAGCCGGTAGCGGTCGACCGAGCCGTTCGCCTCGATGCGCGAGCTCTGGATGGCCGTGCCGTCGAAGTCGGGGGCGCCGAGGGCGTCCTCGCGGGGCTCCTTGGACCAGCGTCCGGCGAGCGCCCGGTTCAGCGCGAGGGAGGCGAGGTGGCAGGCGGTGTGGCCGACACTGAGCGCGGCGCGCAGCTCGGCGTCCGCAGCGATCTCGACCTCGTCGCCCTCGCTCGGCGCGTCGGCCGCGTCGACGAGGTGCGCCACGAGGAAGGTCCAGCCCTCGGTGCCCTTGCGCACCGGGACGGCGTCGCCGAGGTGCAGCTCGGTGCCGTCGGTCGCCGCCACGACGGCGCCGACGATCGGCAGCTCTCGGCCGTTCGCCCGGAGCACGCCGCGGTCCGCCGGCTGGTCGGGCCAGGCGGCGTCGACCGGGTGGAAGCTCGTGGCGTCGGTGACGACCGCGACGAGGCCGTCGGCGGCGGGGGCGACGTGCAGCACCGTGGCGGTGCCCGCGAGGGCCCCGGCCGGGTAGTCGACGCGGGTCGGCGTGCCGGGCAGCGTCATCGCCGGCTCAGACGCCGTCGCGACGGCCGAGCAGGTTCATCGGGATCGCCATCGCGAGCGAGACGCAGATGATGCCCGCGAAGAAGACGATCGCCTCGACGCCCGCGAGGTGCGGCGCGGTGCCCATGAGCCACATGCCGAACACGAACAGGCCCATGGCGATGAGGAAAGCGACGACGTTCACAACGACCTCCAGAATGCGAGTGCGGGCGGATGCCGCCTCCTCCAGTCTAGCCAGGCGTGCACCGGCGTCGCGGCCGGGCAGTGGCGCCCGACCGGCCGCTCAGTCCTCGGCCGGGCCGAGCAGCGCGTTCGCGACGGTGCCGTGCGCGGACTCGTCGTCAGAGGGGTGGAAGATGCCGGCGAGTACGTCTCGGTACAGCCGGCCGAGCTCGTTGCCGGCGAAGTAGCTCGAGCCGCCGGCCACGCGCACGGCCTGGTCGACGACCTGCTTCGCCGTCTCGGTCGCGCGCACCTTCGCGCCGGAGAGCTTCGGGTACCACTGCGCACCGTGGTCGACGAGCTCGTCGACGTCCCGGGCGAGCGAGCGCAGCTGCGGCTCGATGGCGTCGTGCGCGATCGCGGCGTCGGCGATGCGCCAGCGGATGTCGGGATCGTTCGAGAGCGGCCGGCCGCCGTGCTTCATCGAGGTGCGCCGGCGCGCCGCGGCGACCGCGAGCTCGATCGCCCGGCCGCCGATGCCCGTGTACACCGCCGAGAGCAGCAGCTCGAAGTTCGCGAAGATGCCGAAGACGAAGGGGTCGGCGTTCGGGCCGGGGTCGAGCCGGCGCACGACCCGGTCGGCGGCGGCGTACGCGCCGTCGAGCACCGTGGTGCGGCTCTGGCTGGCGCGCATGCCGAGCGTGTTCCAGTCGTCGAGGATCTTGACGTCGGGGTCCTCGCGGTCGATGAACGCGTAGACGAGCTTGGGCGCGTCGGCGGAGGCGGTGTCGAGCCCCATGGTGCCGAGCCGGGTCCAGGCGGGGGACAGCGAGGTGAAGATCTTGCGCCCGGTGAAGCGGTAGCCGCCGTCGGGCTGCGGATCGGCCTCCGAGCGGGAGCCGAAGAGCATCAGGTCGTTGCCGGCCTCGCTGATGCCGAAGCCGAACAGCTCGCCCGCGCCGGCCTCGCGGAGCAGGAAGTCGAGCGTGTCGTCGCCGCGGTCGTGCAGCACCTTCGCGACGCCCGTCCACACGAGGTGCATGTTGATGGCGAGCGCGGTCGCCGGGGCGGCGCCGCCGAGGCGCATCTGCGCGCGCACCGCGTCCTCGAGGCTCCAGCCGAGCCCGCCGAACTCGACGGGCACGAGGGCGCGCGGGTAGCCGCGCTCCCGCAGCTCCTCGAGGTCTTCGGTGAAGAAGCCGTTGTCGCGGTCGTAGCCGGCCGCGCGCTCGCGGATGCGGTCGAGCAGGGTGTCATCGAGCAGCGTCTCAGGGCCCACACCCGAAGCCTACGCCTCCCGGCCGCCCCGGCGCCGGGTCGCGAGCAGCACGATGCCGACGACGAGGGCGCCCACGACGACGAGCACGCCGAGCCACGGCAGCGCGACGCCGAGGGCGACGAGCGCGGCCCCCGTGAAGGCGACGAGCGAGTCCCAGCCGACGACGAGCCCCGACCAGAAGTCCCCGGGGCCGGCGCTCGGCGCGACGCCATCGGTGACGAGCTCCAGGCTCACCGTGGCGTATTCGATCTGGTCGACGAGCAGCTCGCGCTGCGCGGTGAGCCCGTCGAGCTCCGCCTGCCTCGTGGTGAGCTCGGACTCGATCTCGATGAGCTCGGCGGTCGTCGCGGCGCTCGCGAGGAGCTGCTGCAGGCGGCCGACGGAGGCGGTGAGGGCCTCGATCCTCGCCTCAAGGTCCTGCCGCTCGACCGTGACGTCCGAGGCGTCCAGCGACACCTGGTCGACGCGCCCGAGCTCGCGGAGCGCGGCGACCGTGCCGTCGAGCTCGTCGACCGGGATCCGGAGCACGACCGAGGCGCGCGCCGGCTGCGTCTCGGTGCCGGGCGTCTCGGAGCGGTGGTCGACCCGGCCGCCGGCGCGCTCGACGAGGGCCGAGGCATCCGCCGCCGTGGCGACCGGGTCGTCGACGGTGAGCTGCAGCCAGCCGGTGGTCACCACGCTGCGCTCGCTCGTGCCGTCGGCGTCTCGGGCGGCCTCCGCGCCCGCCGACTCGTCGGCGAGCGGAGCGCCGGGTGCGGCCGGCACGGCCGGGGACGAGGCGCCCCCGCCCTGGGCGGTGCAGCCGGCGAGGAGCAGGGCGGCGAACGCCGCCGCGGCGAGGGCCGCGAGGGGCCGTGCGAGTCGCGTCGTCGTGGTCATGGCCACACGCTAGGGCGGGCGCCGGCGGCCGTGGCTGACCGGGCGCTGGGAGTCCGGTCACGATCGGGTTGCCGTCTGCTGGGAGTCGCTCGGCGGCCACAACCGCGGGCCCCGCTCGTTCGTCAGGCGGGGCTCGCCGGGTTCAGTCGCCGTCGGGGTCGCGACCGGTGCGCTCGCCCGACTCGAGGCCGCCGATCGCGGCGAGGTCCTCCGCGTCGAGCGCGAAGCCGAAGACGTCGAGGTTCTCCCGGATGCGCTCGGGCGAGGAGGCCTTCGGGATCACGACGTTGCCGAGCTGCACGTGCCAGCGCAGCACGATCTGCGCCGGGGTGCGGCCGTGCTTCGCGGCGATGCCCGCGAGCACGGGGTCGTCGAGCACTCGGCCGCGGGCGAGCGGCGACCAGGCCTCGGTCAGGATGCTGTGCGCGCCGTCGTACGCGCGGAGCTCCGCCTGCGGCAGCCAGGGGTGCAACTCGACCTGGTTCACGACCGGGGCCACGCCGGTCTCGCCGATGAGCCGCTCGAGGTGGTGTGGGTGGAAGTTCGCGACGCCGATGGAGCGCACCCGTCCCTCCTCGCGGAGCCGCACCAGCGCGCGCCAGCTGTCGACGTAGCGGTCGGTCGAGGGCACCGGCCAGTGGATGAGGTACAGCTCGATCCGCTCCAGCCCGAAGCGCTCCATCGAGGCGTCGAAGGCGCGGAGGGTCTCGTCGTAGCCGTTGTCGTCCTTCCAGACCTTGCTCGTGACGAAGAGCTCCTCGCGGGCGACGGGGGCCTCACGCACCGCTCGGCCGACCTCCGCCTCGTTCGCGTAGAAGGCGGCCGTGTCGAGGTGACGGTAGCCGGCGTCGATCGCGGCGAGCGCGAGCCGGGCGGCGTCCTCGGCGGGCACCTTGTAGAGCCCGAAGCCGAGCTGCGGGATCTCGGCCCCGTCGGCCAGCGGAAGCAGGGGCGCGAGGTGAGCGGACATTCGGTCCTCCTGGTCAACTGGGGGTGATCGGCACCGGCTCGGTGTCCGGGATCGGGCTCGCGTCGCGGCCGCGGAGGTCGGGGTGCCAGCGTTTGGCGAGCGCCGGCACGAGCGTGCCGAGGAACGCGAGCGCCGCGGCGGCCCAGAACGCGCCCTGGGCGCCGTTGCCGTCGATGAGGAAGCCTGCGAGCGCCGAGCCGAGGGCGGCGCCGATGAGCTGGCCGGTGCCGACCCAGCCGTAGGCCTCGGCGGTGTCGGAGAACTTCACGCTCGACGAGACGATCGCGAAGAGCACGGCGAGCGCGGGCGCGATGCCGATGCCGGCGACGAACAGGGTGGCCGCGAGCCACCAGAAATCCATCGCCGCGGCGGCGAGCGCGGTGCCGGCGAAGACGATGAACATGCGCCGGGCGGTCGACCACGGGCTGATCGGTGCGTGCCCGAGGAAGAGGCCGCCCGCGAGGCTGCCGATCGAGAAGATGGCGAGGACGATGCCGGCCTCCGGGCCGCCGTGGCCGAAGACGGCGACGACGCCCGCTTCGATGGCGGCGCACGCCCCCACGAGGAGGAACCCCACGACGGTCGCGAGCAGCACCGGCGGGCGGGCGAGCACGACCCCGAAGCGGCGCTTCGAGCGCGGGATGCGCACCCGGCCGAGCTCGGGGGAGGAGATGAACCAGGCGCCGCCGACGACCATGAGCGCCGCCGCGAGCAGGATGCCCCAGATGGTGCCGATCTGCGTGGACACGAAGGTCGTCACCACGGGGCCGACGACCCAGATGATCTCCTGCGCCGAGGCGTCCAGCGAGAACAGCGGCGTGAGCTGGCGCGAGTTCACCATCTTCGGATAGATGGTGCGCACGGCGGGCTGGACGGGCGGCGTCGAGAGCCCGGCGAGCAGGCCGATGCCGAGGTAGAGGGGCATGATCGGCGGGATGACGCCGATGGCGACGATCGCGGCGACGCAGATGGTGAGCGTCGTGACGAGCACGGGGCGCATGCCGAAGCGCCCCATCATCCGGCTCGTGAGCGGGCCCGCGACGGCCTGGCCGATCGAGGTCGCGGCGAGCACGAGGCCGGCGGAGCCGTACGAGCCGGTCTGCTGCTCGACGTGCAGGAGGAAGGCGAGCGAGAGCATGCCGGAGGGGAATCGGGCCGTCAGCTGCGCCGCGATGATGCGGGCGACGCCCCTGGTCTTCAACAGTTCCGAGTAGCTCCCCACAGTTGCACAAGCCTAGCGAGCGCGGCGGGCGGCGGAAGTCCCCGCGAGATGGGCGATTCGCTGCGTTCGTTTTGGCAACGGCGCTCGATCATTGCGTTCAAGCGCCAAATCGCGGCGTATTCGTTCGTGGGCTCGGGTCTGTGCGATCGGGCGGGCTATGCTCGGGCCACGGCGACGGAGCCCTGGAGATACGCTACGTCGTCGTACGTGTCCCCAATCACTTCGTGACGACAGAGGTCCCATCATGAACACCCGACGTCTGCTCCTCCCGGCCGCCATCGCATCGGCGGCCGCGCTGCTGTTCACCGGCTGCGTCGACAACAGCACCCCGCCGAGCGCCGCCCCCGGCGGCGACACCGGCGCATCCATCGCCGTGGACGAGGCCGCGGTCGCGCTCCTCCCCGAGGAGATCAAGAGCGCGGGCGTGCTCGTCGTCGGTACCGACGCCGCGTACCCGCCCAACGAGTACAAGGACGCCGATGGCAACCCCATCGGCTGGGACGTCGACCTCGTCGACGCGCTCGGCGCCAAGCTCGGGCTCGAGATCAAGTACGAGATCGCGAGCTTCGACAAGATCATCCCCTCCATCACGGGCGGCACCATGGATATGGGCATGTCCTCCTTCACCGACAATGCCGAGCGGCAGAAGCAGGTCGACTTCGTCGACTACTACAGCGCGGGCATCCTGTGGGCCGCGCCCACCGGCAGCACCGTCGACCCCGACGACGCCTGCGGCCTGAAGGTCGCCGTGCAGGCCACCACCTACGAGCACACCGACGAACTCCCGGCGAAGAGCCAGGCCTGCGTCGACGCAGGCAAGCCCGCGATCGAGATCACGCCCTTCGACACCCAGGAGGCCGCGGCGAACGCCGTCGTCCTCGGCCAGGCCGACGCGATGAGCGCCGACTCGCCGGTCACGGGCTACGCGATCGCCCAGACCGACGGCAAGCTCGAGCAGGCCGGCGAGGTGTTCGACTCGGCGCCCTACGGCTTCCCCGTGAAGAAGGGCTCCGAGCTCGCGAAGGCCGTGCAGGCTGCGATGCAGTCGCTGATCGACGACGGCACCTACGGCGACATCCTCGCCGAATGGGGCGTCGAGTCCGGCGCCGTGAAGACGATCGACATCAACGCGGGCACCTGACGATGAGCGACTCGTCGGCCGGCCGGGCAGCCCCGCCCGCGCCGGCGGGCGGGGCGCCCGCCCCGTCCCGCGCCCCGGAGAAGGTCGTGAAGCTCCGGCACCCCTGGCGCATCGTCGTCGCGGTGCTGCTGCTCGCCGTCGTCGCGGTCTTCGTGATCGACGCCGCGCAGCGGGAGGCCTTCGACTGGGCCTCCGTCGGCAAGTACGTCTTCGACAAGCGCGTCACCCAGGCCGCCGGATTCACCCTGCTGCTGACCGTCCTGTCGATGATCATCGGCGTCGTGCTCGGCATCATCCTCGCGGTGATGCGGCAGTCGCCGAACCCCGTGCTGAAGTCGGTCGCGTGGGTGTACCTCTGGATCTTCCGCGGCACCCCGGTCTACGTGCAGCTCGTCTTCTGGGGCCTGCTCGCCACGATCTACTCCTCGATCGACCTCGGTGTCCCGTTCATGGAACCGTGGGTGTCGTTCCCGACGAAGGTGCTGTTCAACGCCTTCTGGTTGACGGTCATCGGCCTCGGTCTTAACGAGTCGGCCTACATGGCCGAGATCGTGCGCGCGGGCCTGCTCTCGGTGGACCCGGGACAGCACGAGGCGGCCACGGCGCTCGGCATGGGCTGGGGCAAGACCATGCGCCGCGTCGTGCTGCCGCAGGCGATGCGGGTGATCATCCCGCCGACGGGCAACGAGGTCATCTCCATGCTGAAGACGACCTCGCTGGCCACAGCCGTGCCGTTCACGCTCGAGCTGTACACCCGCACCCGGGATATCTCGGTCGAGATCTTCAATCCGATCCCGCTGCTCATCGTCGCCTCGATCTGGTACCTCGCCATCACCTCGGTGCTGATGGTCGGCCAGTTCTTCCTCGAGAAGCGCTTCGCCCGCGGCGTCGGCGCCCGGCCCGACGCCGGACCCGGTCCGGTGACGGCCTCGATGTCGGCCGTCGAGCTCGACGAGAGCGCGGCCGCCGACGCGGCCATCGCCGCCAAGCACGGAGGAGACGCACGATGAGCGAGCAGACGACGGCGCCCGCGGGCGCCCCGGCCGCCCGGGACGCCTCGGTGCCGATGGTGCGCGCCGAGCACGTGTCGAAGAGCTTCGGCTCGAACGAGGTCCTGAAGGACATCTCGCTCGAGGTGAAGCGCGGCGAGGTGCTCTGCCTCGTCGGCCCGTCCGGTTCGGGCAAGTCGACCTTCCTGCGCTGCATCAATCATCTCGAGCAGGTCAGCTCCGGCCGGCTCGCGGTCGACGGCCAGCTCGTCGGCTACCGCGAGGCCGGCGGCCGGCTGCACGAGATGCACCCGAAGGAGATCGCGAAGCAGCGCCGTGACATCGGCATGGTGTTCCAGCGCTTCAACCTGTTCCCGCACATGACGGCGCTCGAGAACGTCATGGAGGCGCCGACGCAAGTGAAGGGGCTCTCCAAGGCGAAGGCGAAGGCCAGGGCGCTGGAACTCCTCGCCCGGGTCGGGCTCGCCGAGCGCGCCGACTACTACCCGGCGCACCTCTCCGGCGGGCAGCAGCAGCGGGTCGCGATCGCACGGGCGCTCGCGATGGACCCGAAGCTGATGCTCTTCGACGAGCCGACCTCCGCGCTCGACCCCGAGCTCGTCGGCGAGGTGCTCGACGTCATGAAGGAGCTCGCGAAGACCGGCATGACCATGGTCGTCGTGACGCACGAGATGGGCTTCGCGCGCGAGGTCGCGGACACCCTCGTCTTCATGGACGGCGGCGTCGTCGTCGAGACCGGCGACCCGCGCGAGGTGCTCGCCAACCCGCAGCACCAGCGCACCAAGGCCTTCCTCTCGAAGGTCCTGTAGCCGCGGTCCGCGCGACGCCCGAACGGCGTGCCGCGACGGAGGGCGCTCGCTCGGCTCAGCCGGCGAGCGCCTTCCGGATCCGCTGGACCGACACGGTCTCGGCCGTGCGGAGCTCCTGCGCGAACAGGCCCACGCGGAGCTCTTCGAGCAGCCAGCGCACGCGCACGAGCGCGGGATCGGCCTCCGGGTCGATCGGCACGGTGCCGCCCGCCTTCGCGTAGGCCTCGGCGGCCTGCGCGAACTCGGTCATGAGCTGGCGGTCCCGGCCAGGGTTCTCCTGCATCCGGCGCACCCGCACGGTGATCGCCTCGAGGTAGCGGGGCAGGTGCCGGAGCCTCGCCAGGCCCGTCGCCTGGATGAATCCGGCGGGCGTCAGCGCCTCGAGCTGCGCCCTGGCGTCGGCGAGCGCCGACATCAGCTGCAGGCTGGACGCCTTCGCGATCGCGCGGTCCGCCTCGCGCGCGGCCTTCAGGATCTTCGCGACGAGCGCGGCGGTCTCGAACATGCGCTCGACGACGACGGCGCCGATCGCGGCGAGCGCCGCGTCGAACTCCGCGCGGCTCGCGAGCAGGCCGTCGGGATGCCGCCGCCGCAGCTCCTCGTCGACGACCGCCGCGAGACAGTCCTCGAGCAGCGCGCGCGGCCCCTGGTAGGCGCTCTGGCCGAGGGAGAGCTTCTCCTCGTTGGAGAGGTGCTCCTGCACGTAGGCCGACGGTGAGGGGGTCTGCAGCATGAGGAGCCGGCGGATGCCCCGGCGCGACGCCCGGTCGCGCTCCTCCGCCGTGGGGACGAGCACGAGGGCGACGCTGTCGCCCTCGTCGACGATCGCCGGGTAGGCGCGGATCGTGTTGCCGCCCTGCCTCGTGTCGACGTGCGAGGGCAGCGCGTCCCACACCCAACGGGTGATGCCGCGCTCGGGCTTCGGCCCCTCGTGCGCGGCGGCCGCGACGGCGGCGGGGCCGCGGTGCTCGCCGGCGCCGCCGCTTCGGGTCCTCCCGTTCCGGTCGCCGCGCGCCGGTCGGCCGCCCTGCTCGTCGCCGGCGAACGTCGCGGCGACGGCGCGCCCGGCCCGCTCGGCCAGCCGCGACTGCAGTTCGGCGAGCTCCTTCGACTCGCCGAGGCCGCGGCCGCGTTCGTCGACCGCGCGGTACGTGACGCGCAGGTGCGGCGGGATGCGGTCGAGCTCGAAGTCCTCGGCCGAGACCGGTGCGTAGGTGAGGCGCTTGATCGTCTGCGCGACGATCTCGGCGAACGGCGGGCGCGCCTCGCCCGCCTCCGGACCGGTCGGGAGCTCGGCGGCGATCTTCGCCGCCCACTCGGCGGCCGGGACGACCTGCCGCCTGAGCACCTTCGGCAGCGTGCGCAGCATCGCCGTGATGAGCTCGTCGCGGAGGCCGGGGACCTGCCAGTCGAATCCGCTCGGCTCGAGCCGGGGCAGCAGCACGAGCGGGACCAGCACGGTGACGCCGTCGTCGGGTGCGCCGGGCTCGAAGCGGTAGGCGAGTCGCAGACGCTGGTCGCCCTGCACCCAGCCGTCGGGGAAGCCGTCGGCCGCGGCATCCGCCTCCTCCTCGCCGAGGAGGTCCGCACGGGACATGGTGAGCAGCTCCGGGCGCTCCCGGTGCTCGGCGCGCCACCAGCGTTCGAAGCTGCGGGCGTCGACGACCTCGGCGGGCACGCGCGCCTCGTAGAAGGCGACCGCGGCCTCGTCTCCGAGGAGCAGGTCGCGGCGGCGGGTGCGCTCCTCGACCTCGCCGAGCTCCCGGCGGAGCTCCCGGTTCGCGCGAATGAAGCCGTAGACGCGCCGGTCGAGCCGGTTCCAGTCCCACTCCTCGAGCACGAGGGCGTGGCGGATGAAGAGCTCGCGGGCGAGTTCGGCGTCGGCGCGGGCGAGCTGCATGCGCCGCTTCGGCACGATGGCGAGCCCGTAGAGCGTGACCTTCTCGTCCGCGACGGCCGCGCCCTGGCGGCGTTCCCAGCGCGGCTCGGAGTAGCTGCGCTTCGCGAGGGGGCCGGCGAGCAGCTCGGCCCACGCGGGGTCGATCGCCGCGTTCGTGCGGGCGAACAGCCGGCTCGTCTCGACGAGCTCGGCGCTCATCACGGCGGCGGGCGGCTTCTTCGCGAGCGCGGAGCCGGGGAAGATCGCGAAGCGCGCGCCCCGGGCGCCGAGGAACTCGGCCTGCGGCCGGCGTCCCTTGCGCTCCGCCTCCCGGGCCTGGCCGGCGCCGCCCCGGCCCGAGGAGGTCTTCGCGTCGTCGCGCAGGCCGAGCTGGGAGAGCAGCCCCGCGAGGAGCGAGCGGTGGATGCCGTCGGCATTCGCCCCGGCCTCGGCGGCGCCCGCGCCCGTGGGGCCGGCCGCGATCTCGAGGCCGAGCGGCTTCGCGAGCCGGACGAGCTGGCGGTAGAGGTCCTGCCACTCGCGCACCCGCAGCGAGTTCAGGAACTCGGCCTTGCAGCGGCGTCGGAACGCGCTGCCGGAGAGCTCGCGCTGCTGCTGCTCGAGGTGGTTCCAGAGGTTCAGCAGGGTGAGGAAGTCGCTCGTCGGGTCGACGAAGCGGGCGTGCGCCTGGTTCGCCTCCTCGCGTCGGTCGAGCGGGCGCTCGCGCGGGTCCTGGATCGTGAGGCCCGCGACGATCGCGAGCACCTCGCGGGAGACGCCGTGCGCCTTCGACTCCAGCACCATCCGCGCGTAGCGCGGCTCGATCGGCAGCCGGGAGAGCTGGCGCCCGATGCGGGTGAGCCGAGGCCCGCGCGGATCGTCGCGGCCGCCGGGCTCGAGCGCACCGAGCTCCGCGAGCAGATCGAGGCCGTCGCGGACGCCACGGGTGTCCGGCGGGGTGAGGAAGGGGAAGTCCTCGATCGGGCCGAGCCCGAGCGCGGCCATCTGCAGGATGACGGCGGCGAGGTTCGTGCGCAGGATCTCGGGGTCGGTGAACTCGGGGCGGCGCTCGAAGTCGTCCTCGCCGTAGAGGCGGATGGCGATGCCGTCGCTCGTGCGGCCGGAGCGGCCGGAGCGCTGGTTGGCGGAGGCCTGCGAGATCGGCTCGATCGGCAGCCGCTGCACCTTGGAACGCGCGGAGTACCGGCTGATTCGCGCCGTCCCGGCGTCGACGACGTAGCGGATGCCGGGAACCGTCAGGCTCGTCTCGGCCACGTTGGTGGCGAGCACCACCCGCCGGCGGAGCCCGGCCACGGCCGAGGGCTCGAAGACCCGGTGCTGCTCGGCCGAGGAGAGCCGGCCGTAGAGAGGCAGCACCTCGGTGGCGCCGCCCCGCCCGCCGTGGCGCTCCGCATGCGCGCGCACCGCCTGCTCGGCGTCGCGGATCTCGCTCTCCCCGGAGAGGAAGACGAGCACGTCGCCCGAGGATTCGCGATCGAGCTCGTCGAGCGCGTCGAGGATGCCCTGCTGCACATCGCGGTCGTCGGCGGCCGCGCCCTCGTCGTCGTCGCCGGCCGCGTCGCCCACGAGCGGGCGGTACCGGATCTCGACGGGGTAGGTGCGACCGGACACCTCGATCACCGGCGCCGGGGTGCCATCGGCGTCGGCGAAGTGCTTCGCGAAGCTCTCGGGGTCGATGGTCGCGCTCGTGACGATGAGCTTGAGGTCGGGGCGGCGGGGGAGCAGCTGCTTCAGGTAGCCGAGCAGGAAGTCGATGTTCAGGCTGCGCTCGTGCGCCTCGTCGATGATGATCGTGTCGTAGCGGCGGAGCTCGCGGTCGCGATGGATCTCGTTCAGCAGGATGCCGTCGGTCATCACCTTCACCCGGGTGGACTCGCTCGCCCGGTCGGTGAACCGCACCTGGTAGCCGACGAGGCCGCCGAGCTCGGTGCCGGTCTCCTCGGCGATGCGCTCGGCGATCGTGCGGGCCGCGATGCGGCGGGGCTGGGTGTGCGCGATCTGCTCGCGGCCGAGTTCGAGGCAGAGCTTCGGCAGCTGCGTGGTCTTGCCCGAGCCGGTGGCGCCGGCGACGATCACGACCTGGTGCTCGCGCAGGGCGCGCGCGATCTCCTCCCGCTGCGCCGAGACGGGGAGCTCGGGCGGGTAGGTGATGGGCGGCACCGGGGCGAGTCGAGACATGAGCCCTCCATCGTATGACGCGGAGCGGCGCCCCGTTCGCGGGCGATGATCGCGGGCAGCGAACGACCCTCCCCGGTGTCGGCGGCGCGTGGTGGGATGGAGTCATGACCCAGGTTCCCGTGGTGCAGCTCAACGACGGCCGTTCGATTCCCCAGCTCGGGTTCGGGGTGTTCAAGGTCGATCCCGTCGAGACCGAGCGCATCGTGAGCGATGCGCTCGAGGTCGGCTATCGCCACCTCGACACCGCCCGCATCTACGACAACGAGGCGGGGGTGGGCCGGGCCATCGCCGCGTCCGGCGTCCCGCGCGACGAGCTCTTCATCACGACGAAGCTCTGGAACGACGATCAGGGTACGCAGTCCGTGTTCGACGCCTTCGAGGCGAGCCTCGAGCGACTCGGCCTCGACGAGGTCGACCTCTACCTGATCCACTGGCCCTCGCCCGCGCGCGACCGGTACGTCGAGACGTGGCAGGCGTTCGAGCGCATCCGCGAGTCGGGTCGCGCCCGGTCCATCGGCGTCTCGAACTTCCTCGTGCCGCATCTCGAGCGCCTGCTGTCCGAGACGAGCGTGGTTCCCGCCGTCGACCAGATCGAGCTCCACCCCGCGCATCAGCAGCCGGCGACCGCGTCGTTCGCTCGCGAGCACGGCATCGCGATCGAGGCCTGGGGGCCGCTCGGGCAGGGCAAGTACCCGCTGCTCGAACTTCCCGAGGTGACGAGCGCCGCGTCGGCGCACGGAAAGACCCCGGCGCAAGTCGTCATCCGCTGGCACCTGCAGCGCGGCAACATCGTCTTCCCCAAGTCGAACCGGCGCGAGCGCATGGCCGAGAACTTCGACGTCTTCGACTTCGCGCTCGACGAGGCCGAGATGCAGGCGATCACCGCGCTCGAGCGGGAGGGGCGCGTGAGCGCGCACCCCGACGAGGTCGAGTAACGAGACCCGGCACCGGCGAGCACAGCGAGGCCCGTTCATCCGTGAGGATGGGCGGGCCTCTGCTCGTCCCCGGCGCCGTCTCGGGCGAGAGTGGCGGAAATCCAGGCGACACGCCCGGGATGCAGGCCGGATTTTGCTGCGGCGGCCGGAGCCGCGTAAGTTATTCCATGTCGCCACGGCGGCCGGAAAACGCGAGAAGCGAACGGGCCCCGAACGGCGAAGATCTTAGCCAAATAACCTCGAAGGCGCAGCATTGCGACTCGGTGATTTCAAGCCTAAGATGAAACCTCCTCCTCTGTGATCTCGGTCCAGATCTCTCTGGTTCGAATCGCTCGGTCTCAACCGGCTCGCAGAGGTGGTACGGTAGACAGGTTGCCCTGATTGAAGGTCTGATTGACCGGAGTTCAGGTGCGTCCGTTTCTTGAGAACTCAACAGCGTGCACTATGTTCAATGCCAATTTATTGAACCCCAGCCTGCTTTTCGGAGTGGGTATGGATTCCTTTGATTGATGGACAATTTGATTTTCGAGTCAGTTGTTTCTCTGTCAGTGAACAAACTCTGGGTCGGGCTTTCGGGTCTGGTCTGAATCATTTTTTTTGGAGAGTTTGATCCTGGCTCAGGACGAACGCTGGCGGCGTGCTTAACACATGCAAGTCGAACGATGAACTTGGAGCTTGCTCTGGGGGATTAGTGGCGAACGGGTGAGTAACACGTGAGTAACCTGCCCTGGACTCTGGGATAACTTCGAGAAATCGGAGCTAATACCGGATAGGACCTTGCACCGCATGGTGTGGGGTGGAAAGTTTTTCGGTTTGGGATGGACTCGCGGCCTATCAGCTTGTTGGTGAGGTAATGGCTCACCAAGGCGTCGACGGGTAGCCGGCCTGAGAGGGTGACCGGCCACACTGGGACTGAGACACGGCCCAGACTCCTACGGGAGGCAGCAGTGGGGAATATTGCACAATGGGCGCAAGCCTGATGCAGCAACGCCGCGTGCGGGATGACGGCCTTCGGGTTGTAAACCGCTTTTAGTAGGGAAGAAGCCTTCGGGTGACGGTACCTGCAGAAAAAGGACCGGCTAACTACGTGCCAGCAGCCGCGGTAATACGTAGGGTCCGAGCGTTGTCCGGAATTATTGGGCGTAAAGAGCTCGTAGGCGGTTTGTCGCGTCTGCTGTGAAAACTAGAGGCTCAACCTCTAGCCTGCAGTGGGTACGGGCAGACTTGAGTGGTGTAGGGGAGACTGGAATTCCTGGTGTAGCGGTGGAATGCGCAGATATCAGGAGGAACACCGATGGCGAAGGCAGGTCTCTGGGCACTTACTGACGCTGAGGAGCGAAAGCGTGGGGAGCGAACAGGATTAGATACCCTGGTAGTCCACGCCGTAAACGTTGGGCGCTAGATGTGGGGACCTTTCCACGGTTTCCGTGTCGTAGCTAACGCATTAAGCGCCCCGCCTGGGGAGTACGGCCGCAAGGCTAAAACTCAAAGGAATTGACGGGGGCCCGCACAAGCGGCGGAGCATGCGGATTAATTCGATGCAACGCGAAGAACCTTACCAAGGCTTGACATACACGAGAACGGGCCAGAAATGGTCAACTCTTTGGACACTCGTGAACAGGTGGTGCATGGTTGTCGTCAGCTCGTGTCGTGAGATGTTGGGTTAAGTCCCGCAACGAGCGCAACCCTCGTCGCATGTTGCCAGCACGTTATGGTGGGGACTCATGTGAGACTGCCGGGGTCAACTCGGAGGAAGGTGGGGATGACGTCAAATCATCATGCCCCTTATGTCTTGGGCTTCACGCATGCTACAATGGCCGGTACAAAGGGCTGCGATGTCGTAAGGCGGAGCGAATCCCAAAAAGCCGGTCTCAGTTCGGATTGAGGTCTGCAACTCGACCTCATGAAGTCGGAGTCGCTAGTAATCGCAGATCAGCAACGCTGCGGTGAATACGTTCCCGGGCCTTGTACACACCGCCCGTCAAGTCATGAAAGTCGGTAACACCCGAAGCCGGTGGCCTAACCCTTGTGGAGGGAGCCGTCGAAGGTGGGATCGGTGATTAGGACTAAGTCGTAACAAGGTAGCCGTACCGGAAGGTGCGGCTGGATCACCTCCTTTCTAAGGAGCACTGGATCAGCTTGCTGGTTCCAGGTCAGCCAGATTGAGGCGAACGTTCTCACTGGTTGCTCATGGGTGGAACATTGACATAGGTGCTCGTCTGAATGGTTCAGATCTAGTACGCCTTCTTTTGGGAGGGTTGGAACGGTTGGGGCTGGCCGGGCGGGTACGTGCACGCTGTTGGGTCCTGAGGGACCGGGCGCAGCCCCCGATTGGGGGTGGCTGGTTTCTTGCAGGCCTCTGCCGATGCTCACTGTGGTGGGCGGGTGTGGGGGTGCTGTTCGTCTGTTGAGAACTACATAGTGGACGCGAGCATCTTAGATTGACGCTCTTTCGGGAGTGTCGATCACAAAGATTCGTAGGACGTGCCCTTTTGGGGGTGCGTTCGACTAATCATTGGTCACCGCCGGCCCTTTTGGGGTTGGTGGTTTCTGAACTCATGTGATTTCAAGTTTCTAAGAGCAAACGGTGGATGCCTTGGCATCTGGAGCCGAAGAAGGACGTCGTAATCTGCGATAAGCCTCGGGGAGCTGATAAACGAGCTGTGATCCGAGGATTTCCGAATGGGGAAACCCCGCCAGGCCCTTTGGGTGACCTGGTGACTCCCGCCTGAATATATAGGGCGGGTAGAGGGAACGTGGGGAAGTGAAACATCTCAGTACCCACAGGAAGAGAAAACAACAGTGATTCCGTAAGTAGTGGCGAGCGAACGCGGATGAGGCTAAACCGGTCATGTGTGATACCCGGCAGGGGTTGCATGGTCGGGGTTGTGGGACCTTTCGGGCTGTTCTGCCGGACAGCCACGGTGACGCGTCAGGTATAGACGAACCGCATTGAAAGGCGGACCGGAGTGGGTGTGAGTCCCGTAGTCGAAATGCCTGGCCGGCCGGAGAGGGATCCCAAGTAGCACGGGGCCCGAGAAATCCCGTGTGAATCTGTCAGGACCACCTGATAAGCCTAAATACTCCCAGATGACCGATAGCGGACAAGTACCGTGAGGGAAAGGTGAAAAGTACCCCGGGAGGGGAGTGAAATAGTACCTGAAACCGTTTGCTTACAAACCGTCGGAGCTCCCGTGTTGGGGTGACGGCGTGCCTTTTGAAGAATGAGCCTGCGAGTTAGTGATCTGTGGCGAGGTTAACCCGTGTGGGGTAGCCGGAGCGAAAGCGAGTCTGAATAGGGCGATTCAGTCGCAGGTCCTAGACCCGAAGCGAAGTGATCTATCCATGGCCAGGTTGAAGCGACGGTAAGACGTCGTGGAGGACCGAACCCACTTAGGTTGAAAACTGAGGGGATGAGCTGTGGATAGGGGTGAAAGGCCAATCAAACTTCGTGATAGCTGGTTCTCTCCGAAATGCATTTAGGTGCAGCGTTGCGTGTTTCTTGCCGGAGGTAGAGCTACTGGATGGCCGATGGGCCTCAACAGGTTACTGACGTCAGCCAAACTCCGAATGCCGGTAAGTGAGAGCGCAGCAGTGAGACGGTGGGGGATAAGCTTCATCGTCGAGAGGGAAACAACCCAGACCACCGACTAAGGTCCCTAAGCGCGTGCTAAGTGGGAAAGGATGTGGAGTTGCACAGACAACCAGGAGGTTGGCTTAGAAGCAGCCACCCTTGAAAGAGTGCGTAATAGCTCACTGGTCAAGTGATTCCGCGCCGACAATGTAACGGGGCTCAAGCACGCCACCGAAGTCGTGGCATTCATACAATCGATAGGCCTTCGTGGTCCAGTCGTGTGGATGGGTAGGAGAGCGTCGTGTGTCGGGTGAAGCGGCGGTGGAAACCAGCCGTGGACGGTACACGAGTGAGAATGCAGGCATGAGTAGCGAAAGACGGGTGAGAAACCCGTCCTCCGGAAGACCAAGGGTTCCAGGGTCAAGCTAATCTGCCCTGGGTAAGTCGGGACCTAAGGCGAGGCCGACAGGCGTAGTCGATGGACAACGGGTTGATATTCCCGTACCGGCGAAGAACCGCCCACACCAATCCAGTAATGCTAACCATCCGAACTGTCACATCGTTCCCTTCGGGGGACACCGTGGCGGGGAGCATGGGACCCGGTCTGGTGCGGTGAGCGTATTAACAGGTGTGACGCAGGAAGGTAGCCCAACCCGGGCGATGGTTGTCCCGGGGCAAGCGTGTAGGCCGAGTCGTAGGCAAATCCGCGACTCATTACGGCTGAGACGTGATGCGGATAAAAAGTGGGTGATCCTATGCTGCCGAGAAAAGCATCGACGCGAGGTTCTAGCCGCCCGTACCCCAAACCGACTCAGGTGGTCAGGTAGAGAATACCGAGGAGATCGAGAGAATCGTGGTTAAGGAACTCGGCAAAATGCCCCCGTAACTTCGGGAGAAGGGGGGCCGGATCGTTGTAGGCACTTGCTGCCGAAGGCGTGAAGGCCGCAGAGACCAGTGGGAAGCGACTGTTTACTAAAAACACAGGTCCGTGCGAAGACGCAAGTCGATGTATACGGACTGACGCCTGCCCGGTGCTGGAAGGTTAAGCGGAACGGTTAGCTCTTCGGAGCGAAGCTGAGAAGTTAAGCCCCAGTAAACGGCGGTGGTAACTATAACCATCCTAAGGTAGCGAAATTCCTTGTCGGGTAAGTTCCGACCTGCACGAATGGCGTAACGACTTCCCAGCTGTCTCAACCGCGAACTCGGCGAAATTGCAGTACGAGTAAAGATGCTCGTTACGCGCAGAAGGACGGAAAGACCCCGTGACCTTTACTACAGCTTGGTATTGGTGTTCGGTGTGGCTTGTGTAGGATAGGTGGGAGACTTTGAAGCGGGCACGCCAGTGTTCGTGGAGTCATTGTTGAAATACCACTCTGGTCACTCTGGATATCTAACTTCGAACCGTGATCCGGTTCAGGGACAGTGCCTGGTGGGTAGTTTAACTGGGGCGGTTGCCTCCCAAAGAGTAACGGAGGCGCCCAAAGGTTCCCTCAACCTGGTTGGCAATCAGGTGGCGAGTGTAAGTGCACAAGGGAGCTTGACTGCGAGACTGACAGGTCGAGCAGGGACGAAAGTCGGGACTAGTGATCCGGCAGTGGCTTGTGGAAGCGCTGTCGCTCAACGGATAAAAGGTACCTCGGGGATAACAGGCTGATCTTGCCCAAGAGTCCATATCGACGGCATGGTTTGGCACCTCGATGTCGGCTCGTCGCATCCTGGGGCTGGAGTAGGTCCCAAGGGTTGGGCTGTTCGCCCATTAAAGCGGTACGCGAGCTGGGTTTAGAACGTCGTGAGACAGTTCGGACCCTATCCTCTGCGCGCGCAGGAAATTTGAGAGGATCTGACCCTAGTACGAGACGACCGGGTTGGACGAACCTCTGGTGTGCCAGTTGTTCCGCCAGGAGCACCGCTGGTTAGCTACGTTCGGGATGGATAACCGCTGAAAGCATCTAAGCGGGAAGCCGGCCTCAAGATGAGATTTCCATCCCCTTCGGGGGGAGAGGCGCCCAGCCAGACGACTGGGTTGATAGGCCAGATGTGGAAGCACCGCAAGGTGTGCAGCTGACTGGTACTAATACGCCGATAACTTGATAATCACTATCTACATCAACGTTTGCAAAAGGCACGATGTAGAGCCCGATGACTCGCGTCCACTGTGTGGTTCCCGACAGACGAACCAAAAACACCAAATTGAACAGAGCAACGCTCGAACGATTTCCCCACCAACCCACCCAACACGGGTTGGTGTCGGGGCAAGAGTTACGGCGGCCATAGCGTCAGGGAAACGCCCGGACACATTCCGAACCCGGAAGCTAAGACTGACAGCGCCGATGGTACTGCAGGGGGGACCCTGTGGGAGAGTAGGACACCGCCGGACACCCATTCACGAAAGGCCACCCCGAACCCCGGGGTGGCCTTTCGGCATTTAAGCTGGCTGCATGGCGAACCGACTGCAGGGCGCCGTGAGCCCCTACCTCCGCGGCCATGCCGAGAACCCGGTCGACTGGTACCCGTGGGGCCCGGAGGCCTTCGCCGCGGCGCGCGAACGCGATGTGCCGGTGCTCGTCTCGATCGGCTACGCGACGTGCCACTGGTGCCACGTCATGGCCAGGCAGAGCTTCTCCGATCCCGCTATCGCGGCGCAGCTGAACCGCGACTTCGTCGCCGTCAAAGTCGACCGCGAGGAGCATCCCGGCGTCGACGGCAGCTATCTCGCCGCTGCATCCGCCTTCACCCGGGAGCTGGGCTGGCCCCTGACGGTCTTCACGACGCCCGAGGGGCGCACCTTCTACGCGGGCACCTACTTCCCGCCGACGGCGGTCGGTGCGACGCCCGCGTTCGGTGAGGTGCTCGCCGCCGTCGCGGAGGCGTGGCGAAGCCGGCGCGGCGAGCTCCTCACCATGGGCGAGGAGGTGGCGAACGCACTCGCGGGCGCGGCGGCGGCCACGACCGGCGGTGCGCTGCCGTCGGACGCCGAGCTGGGCGAGGCCGCCCGCTCGCTCGCCGCCGAGGAGGATCGGGAGTACGGCGGCTTCGGTCCGGCGCCGAAGTTCCCCGTGCCGACCGTGCTGAGCTTGCTCGGCGAGCTGCCCGGCGAGGCTCGAGCGCTCGCTGACCGGACGCTGCAGCGGATGGCGGCCTCGCCGCTGTTCGACCCGGTCGACGGCGGCTTCTTCCGCTACGCGACGAAGCGCGACTGGAGCGACCCGCACTACGAGCGGATGCTGCCCGACAATGCGCAGCTGCTCGGCCTCGCCGTCGCGGCCACGCGCCGGCCTGACTCGATCGGCTGGGCGGCACCCCTCGCGAACGATCTGGCGCGATTCCTCACGACGACGATGGCGTTGCCGGGCGGCGGCTTCGCGAGCGCGCAGGACTCCGAGAGCGAGCTCGACGGTCGACGCGACGAGGGCGGCTACTACCGGCTCGACGCCGAGGCTCGCGCTGCGGTGAGCCCGCCCGCGCTCGACGAGAAGGTGCTGAGCGGCTGGAACGGGCTCGCGATCGGGGCGCTGTCGACGTTCGCTGAGCGCGGCCTCGAGGAGTCCGCCGCAGCGGCCGCGCTCACGGCCGCACGCGAGGCCGCAGCGGTGGTGCTCGAGCGGCAGCTGCTCGACGGGGTCCTCCGTCGGGCGTCGCTCGACGGCGAGGTCTCCGAAGCGCCGGCGACGCTCGAGGACGTCGGCATGCTCGCGGGCGGGCTGATCCGCCTCGCACTCGCCACGGGCGAGCCCAGCTGGGCGAGCCGGGCGCGCGAGCTCATCGACCGGGCGCTGCACGACGCCGAGAGCGGCGGCGCGGCGGCACGAGGCATCCCGTTCGCGCCGCCGGCGCTCGACCCCACCCTCGAGGCGCTCGGCCTCGCGCTGCCCGACGACCCCGCCGAGGGCGCCGCCCCGTCCGGGCTCACGAGCTGCGCCGATGCGGCGCTGCTGCTCGCGCAGCTCGGCGCGGGGGAGCGGTACCGCGAGGCGGCGGAACGGGCGATGGCCTCGGTCGCCGGCATCGCGCCCGGCCGCCCGATCGCCTTCGGCGGAGCGCTCGCCGTCATGGCCCGGCTGCGCGCGCCCGAGGTGCAGCTCGTCGTCGTGGCACCTGCAGACGGGGCCTCCGCCGACGCCGCCTCCGCGTCGCTCGTCGAGGAGGCGAGGCGACAGCCCGTCGCGGTCCGCGCGATCGTGACCCCCGCGCAGGCGCAGGAGTTCGCCGAGTCCGGCTTCGAGCTCTTCGCGGCGCGCGAGGCGCTCGACGGCCGTGCCACCGCGTACCGTTGCGAGCACTTCGTCTGCGCGCTGCCGGTGCAGGAGCCCGACGCGCTGGCGGCGCTCGCGAGCCCTACGATTGAGGGATGAATCGCCAGTCGGCCGTCTGGGCCGCCGCCGTCGCGGACGTGCTGCTCGTCGCGCTCTTCGTCGTCATCGGCCGTCGCAGCCACGCCGAAGGGCTCGACCTCGCCGGGCTGTGGCAGACGGCGTGGCCGTTCCTGGTGGCGCTCCTCCTGGGCTGGCTCGTCTCCCTCGCCTGGCGGCGACCGCTCGCCGTCTGGCCGACGGGCGTCATCGTCTGGGCGGTGACGCTCGTCGGCGGCATGCTGCTGCGCACCGCCAGCGGGCAGGGCACGCAGCTGCCCTTCATCCTGGTGGCCACCGGCACGCTCGCGCTGTTCCTCCTCGGCTGGCGCGCGATCGTCGCGCTCGTCGCCCGGCTCCGCTCCCCGCGGACCGCCTCGTGACCGCTGCACCGCCGCACGCATGAACCCCATCGAGTGGCTGTTCGACGCCCAGCTGGTCATCGGTGACCAGGTGATCCTCTGGCGCGAGATCGTCGGCAACCTCTTCGGACTCGCGAGCGCCCTCGGCGGCATGCGGCGCAAGGTCTGGGCCTGGCCCATCGGCATCATCGGCAACGCGCTGCTCTTTACGGTCTTCCTCGGCGCCGTCTTCGACACCCCCAATCCGGTCAACCTGCTCGGTCAGGCCGGCCGGCAGCTCATGTTCATCGCGGTGTCGGTCTACGGGTGGGTGCGCTGGTCGCAGCACCGGAGGTCCGCGATCGCCGCGGTCGAGCCCCGCTGGGCCGGATGGCGCATCCGCATCCTGCTCGTCGTCGCCCTGCTCGGCGGCACCCTCGTGCTGACACCGATCTTCCGCGCCCTCGGCTCCTTCGAGCCCGTCTGGGCCGACGCCTGGATCTTCGTCGGCTCCCTGCTCGCGACCTGGGGGATGGCGCGCGGCTGGACCGAGTTCTGGCTGATCTGGGTCGCGGTCGACGCCGTCGGCGTGCCGCTGCTCGTGAGCGCCGGCTACTACGCCTCGGCGCTGCTGTACCTGTTCTACGGCGCGTTCACCATCGTCGGCTTCTTCGCCTGGATGGCCGTGCAGCGCCGGGCGAAGCTCGCCGAGGCCTGAACCGAGGGAGCGCTACCAGGCGCTCGGCACGCGGTCGAGCATCGACCAGGCCGCCTGGCTCAGCTCGGGGTGCTCGAGCGCGATCCCGCGCAGCAGCTCGAACTCGAAGCGCTCGACGTCGCCCGGGCGGGCCGTCGGGTGATAGGCGCGGGCGCGCTGCACGGCCCAGCCGCCGTCCTGCAGCCGGTCCTCGCGGAGCGTCGCCACGACCTGCTCGTCGACCGAGGGCAGCTCGGGCAGGAACACCCAAGGGTCCTCGCCGAGCCGGCAGCGCAGCTCGATGAGCGCGGCGAGCTCGTCGCGCGCGTCCTGACGCAGACGATCGAGCGGTCTCGGCTCGGTCATGGCGACCCTCCCCTCGCGGTGTCGATGTAGCAAGGGTACGCCGCCCGTGTGACGGCGCGGTTACACGACGACGCACGAGGTGGCCGTGAGGTTTCGGTCGTATGACGGCGCGGTGCGGTGGGTTCGGCGTGACGACGCACGAGGTGGCCGTGAGGTTTCGGTCGTATGACGGCGCGGTGCGGTGGGTTCGGCGTGACGACGCACGAGGTGGCCGTGAGGTTTCGGTCGTGTGACGGCGCGGTGGTGGGTTGCCGCCCGCTCGCATTGATGCAGGCCTGCTTGAATGGATCGCGCGCGCCGCGCGCAGGACCAGGAGGCCAGGATGCCGGAAGCGAACGAACCCGATCCCTCGGCGCGGCTCGGCGGCGGCCGGGCGGCGGTGTTCGTGCGACGCTTCGGAGCGGCGCCCGAAGCCGAGACCGGGGCGCTCGTCGCCTCGTTGCGGGCGGACCTCGGCGCCGCGGGATTCCGGGTCGCCCGGATCGAGGAGCTCTGGGAGCGCACCGCGGTCGACGGCCGCAGCCACCCCGGCCGCTCGCTCCAGCGCGGGCACCGGGCGCCCGCCCTCCTCGCCCTCGACCACGTGCTGGCCCGACTCGACGGCGGCCCCGACGAGGACCCCGACGGTGAGGCCGACCGCATCCGGGCGCTCGCCGCGCTCGTGCGGCTCTTCGTCCTCGGCGCCGACGCGCAGCCGGCCGCCCTCTCGCACGCGCTCCCGGCGCTGGGGTTCGACGGCGCCGAGCGGCTCGGCCTCGTCACCCGCACCGACTCGGGGACGGTGCGGGCGCTCGTCGACCTGCGCCCGTACGGCTTCGCGGACGCCGCAGGCGAGGGGGAGTGGTGGCTCGCTTCCGACCTCGGCGAACTCGCCCTCGTCGGCGAAGCGGCGGCCGGGCCGGGCGCCGGCGCGGCGCCCGCGCTCGCCGAGGACCACGTGCTCGGCATCGGCGGGGCGACGACCACGCTCAGCGGGCTGCTCCTGCAACGCCCCGCCCGCACCGCCCTCGATCTCGGCACCGGCAGCGGCATCCAGGCGTTGCACGCGGCCCGCTTCAGCGAGCGGGTCGTCGCGACCGATGTGTCCGCGCGGGCGCTCGCGTTCGCGCGCTTCGCCGCCGAGCTGAATGAAGTGGCCGGGATCGAGTTCCGCCTCGGCAGCCTCTACGAGCCCGTCGCCGGCGAGCGCTTCGACCGCATCGTGTCGAACCCGCCGTTCGTGATCACCCCGCGCCGCCCGGAGGTGCCGAGCTACGAGTACCGCGACGGCGGGCTCGCCGGCGACGAGCTCGTCGAAGCCGTGATCCGCGGGGCGGCCGCGCATCTCGAGCCCGGCGGGATCGCCCAGCTGCTCGCGAACTGGGAGTACCGGATCATCGTCGATCCCGAGACGGGCGAGGGCATCGCCGACGGGCTCGAGCGCGTCGTCGCGTGGCTCGACGGCACGGGGCTCGAGTACTGGCTCGTCGAGCGTGAGCGCCAGGACCCGAGCGAGTACGCCGAGACCTGGATCCGCGACGGCGGCACCCGCCCCGGCACCGCCGAGTTCGAGCGCTTGCACGCCGCCTGGCTCGAAGACTTCGCCGAGCGCGGGGTCGAGTCGGTCGGCTTCGGCTACGTGCTGCTGCGCCGCCCCGCCGGCGACGCTCCGGCCCGGATCGCCCGCGCGGAGCGCCTGCACGGACCGCTCGGCGCCGAATCCGGCGGGCTCGGGGCGCACCTCGAGCGCGCGCTCGCCGCGATGGACGCGCTCGCGCCGCTCGACGACGAGGCGCTGCGAGGCATCCGCCTGGAGGTCGCGCCCGACGTCACCGAGGAGCGCCACCACTGGCCGGGCGCCGAGCAGCCGACCGTCATCCTGCTGCGCCAGGGTGGCGGCTTCGGCCGGGTCGTCGACGCCGGCACCGCGCTCGCCGCCTTCGTCGGCGCCGCCGACGGGGAGCTGCCCGCGGGCGTGCTGTCCGACGCGATCGCGCAGCTGCTCGAGGCCGACGGCGCGGAACTCTGGGCCGAGCTCGCGCCGACGCTCCGCGAGCTCGTCGCGGGCGGGCTGCTGCGACCGGCCGATCCAGTCCGATCCGGCACCGGCCCAGCCTGACTCGGCGCACCGCCCACCGCCGCCGTCCAGCCCGACGGCGGTATCCTCGACCTCGCACACGAAAGCGAGCCCATGCCCGAGAGTCCACTGTCCGCGTCGCCGTACGAGCTGCTCGGCGTCCCGGTCGACGTCGACGACGCCGCCCTGCGCGTCGCCTACCGCCGCGCCCTGCGCGAGGCGCACCCGGACACCGGCGGCGACGCCGCCCGCTTCCACGCGGTGCAGCTGGCCTGGACCCTCGTCGGCACCCCGGAGGCCCGCGCGCGCTTCGACCGCGGCGCCGGCACGAGCGCGCCCACCCGGGAGAGCTGGGCGCCGGCGGCCCCGAGGCCTCGGCGGGACTCGCGGCCGCAGGCCCGCTCGCACGGGCATCCCGGCGGCTACGACCGCGAACGCTACCTCGCCCTCATCCGCGAGTGGGTCGGCCGGGGGCAGGAGCTCGCCGACCCCTACGACCCCGCGCTCGTGCGGGCCGCGCCCCGCGACATCCGGCACGTGCTCGCCGACGCGCTCGCCGAGGAGGCGACCGCGCGCTCGCTCGCGACGCTCGGCATCGCGTACACGATCTGGCACGACGTCGCGACGGATGCCGCGGGGCCGGGGCTGCCCCCGAAGCTCGACCACCTCGTGCTCGGCCCGACTGGGCTGTTCGCCGTCCAGTCGGAGGACTGGGGCAGCGAGGTGCGGTTCCGCCGGAACGAGCTCATCGGCGAGGGGCTCGACGGGGAGCGGCCGTTCCGGGCGCTCGCGGCCCGAGCGAAGGCCGTCACGCGGCCCGCGAAGGTCAAGCCGACGGCGCTCCTCGTCGTCGTGCCCGACGAGCACGCGGCCGAGCCGCTCGAGCTCGGCGGCTCGATCCGCGGCGCGGCGACGGCGCTCGTGCGCCGTTCGCGCCTCCTGAGCGCGATCCGCGAGGGGATCCCGGGGTCGCCGAGCCTCGGCGGTACGGACGTGATGGAGGTCCGCTCGCGGCTGCAGGCCGTCATCCGCTTCGCGTAGGGTCGAAGGCATGCCCGCGATCGACGCCACCGCCTATCTCGACGACTTCGCCGCCTTCGTGCAGGCCTCGCCCTCCTCGTACCACGCCGCGGCCGAGGTCGCCCGCCGGCTCGAGGCGGCCGGCTTCGAGCGGCTCGACGAGGCGGACGCCTGGCCGAGCGGTCCGGGCCGCCGCGTCGTCGTCCGCGACGGCGCAGTCATCGCCTGGGTCGAGCCGGCCGGCGCCGTGCCGACCGCGCCGGTGCGCATCCTCGGGGCGCACACCGACTCGCCGTCGTTCAAGCTGAAGCCGAGCCCGTCGACGGCCTCGGCCGGCCTGCTCCAGGCGGGCGTCGAGATCTACGGCGGTCCGCTGCTGAACTCCTGGCTCGACCGCGAGCTCGAGCTCGCCGGCCGCCTCGTCACGCGCGACGGCGCCGAGCACCTCGCCCGCACCGGGCCGATGCTGCGCATCCCGCAGCTCGCGATCCACCTCGACCGCGAGCAGAACAAGGCGCTCACCCTCGACAAGCAGCGGCACGTGCAGCCCGTCTGGGGCGCGGGCGAGGAGGGCGACGTGCTCGCCGAGCTCGCCGCCGACGCGGGGGTGCCGGCGGCCGACGTCGTCGGCTACGACGTGCTGCTCGCCGACACCGCCCCGCCGCAGCGCTTCGGCCGCGACGGCGTGTTCTTCGCCTCCGGCCGCATGGACAACCTCAGCTCCGTCTACGCGGGCCTCGTGGCCCTGCTGGCGGCGCCGTCGGACGCCGGCCACCTGAGCGTGCTCGCCGCCTTCGACCATGAGGAGCTCGGCTCGGAGTCGCGCTCGGGCGCGGCCGGCCCGTTCCTGGAGGACGTGCTCGCGCGCATCGGCGACGGTCTCGCCGCCACCGCCGAGGACCGGCGCCGCGCGGCGGCCGCCTCCTGGCTGCTGTCCTCCGACGCCGGGCACGGCGTGCACCCGAACCACCCCGAGCGGCACGACCCCGTCAACCGGCCGGTGCTCGGCGGCGGCCCGCTGCTGAAGCTCAACGCGAACCAGCGCTACGCGAGCGACGCCCTCGGCTCGGCCATGTGGGCTGCCGCCTGCGAGCGTGCCGGCGTGCCGACGCAGCCGTTCGTCTCGAACAACACCGTGCCGTGCGGCTCCACGATCGGCCCGATCTCGGCCACCCGGCTCGGCATCCGCACCGTCGACGTCGGCGTGCCGCTGCTCTCGATGCACTCGGCGCGCGAGCTGGCCCACGTCGACGACCTCGTCGCGCTCGGCGCGGCGGTGACCGCCTTCTTCGCCGGCTGAGCCGGGGCGCATCTGGCATCTGGCGGGATTTCGCGGCACGTCGGCGGAATCTGTCGGGGGCGCGGCGCCGGGATCCTGCCAGGCTCGAGGCATGACCGACGCCGCCACGAGCCCCGCCGCCACGAGTTCAGCGCTCTTCGCGCACGTCGCCGCACCGGATGCCGCCGCCCGCCACTTCGCCGCGCGGCTCGCGTTCGAGACGGACGTCTCCGATGTCGCCGTCGCGCTCCGCGAGGAGCCCAGCGCCTTCGTGCTCGTGGACACCCGCAGCGAGGCGTCCTGGCAGCAGGGGCGGGTGCCGGGCGCCGTGCACCTGCCCACCCGCCGGATCGCCGCGGACGCGGCGGCGACGCTCCCGGCGGGCACCCCCGTCGTCGTCTACTGCTGGGGGCCCGGCTGCAACGGGGCGCAGCGGGCGGCGCTCGAGTTCGCGCGGCTCGGCCACCCGGTCAAGGAGATGATCGGGGGCTTCGAGTACTGGGTGCGCGAGGGCTTCGCCTTCGAGACCGACGAGGGCCTGCGCGTGCGGCCCGCCGATCCGCTCACGAACGTCACCGCCGGGCGCGAGCTCGACGGCGACCCGGCCGCGCCGGGCGCAATCGCCTGCGCCTGCTGACGGCCCGGGCGGGCGTCCCCCGGCCGGGACACCGCGGGACGTCCGCCCGACCCACGAGGCATCCGCGCCGACCGAGGCATCCGCGCCGACCGCGACATCTGCGCCGACCGAGTTACCCACTCGGGCGGCTCAGCACTCGATGACGTTCACCGCGAGGCCGCCCTCGCTCGTCTCCTTGTACTTCGTCATCATGTCGAGGCCCGTCTGCCGCATCGTCTCGATGACGGTGTCGAGCGAGACGAGGTGCGTGCCGTCGCCGTGCAGCGCGAGCCGCGCCGCCGAGACCGCGGTCGAGGCGGCGATCGCGTTCCGCTCGATGCAGGGCACCTGCACGAGGCCGGCGACCGGGTCGCAGGTGAGGCCCAGGTGGTGCTCCATGGCGATCTCCGCGGCGTTCTCGATCTGCCGCGGCGTTCCGCCGAGCACCGCGCAGAGCGCGCCGGCCGCCATCGCGCACGCGGAGCCCACCTCGGCCTGGCAGCCGCCCTCGGCGCCCGAGATGGACGCGTTCTTCTTCACGAGGCTCGCGATCGCGGAGGCGGTGAGCAGGAAGCGGCGGATGCCGGCCTGGTCAGCGCCGGGGACGAAACGCAGGTAGTAGTGGCCGACGGCGGGCAGGATGCCGGCCGCGCCGTTCGTCGGCGCGGTGACGACGCGACCGCCCGAGGCGTTCTCCTCGTTCACGGCGAGGGCGAAGGCGTGCAGCCACTCCGTCGAGGTGTCGCGGTGCGCGGCGGCCTCGAGCTCGTCGCGGTCGTACGCCTCGAGCTGCCGGCGCACCTGGGAGGCGCGGCGCTTCACCCGGAGCCCGCCGGGCAGCTCGCCCTCCGTCGCGAGGCCGTGCGAGACGCACTCGGCCATCGCCGCCCAGATCGCGTCGAGGCCCTCGTCGATGCCGGCCTCGCCGTGCACGGCGACCTCGTTGTGCCGGGCCACGTCGCAGAGCGAGACGCCGTGCTCGTCGCAGAGCTCGAGCAGCTCGGCGGCGGTCGAATAGGGAAGCGGATGCCGCAGCGCCTCGGCCTCGGTGGCGGGGTCGCCGTCGCGGCGGATGAAGCCGCCGCCGACGGAGTAGTAGGTCTCCTCGGCGATCGGCAGGGCGCCGTCGGCGTCCCAGGCCTGCAGGGTGAGGGCGTTCGGGTGGCCGGGCAGTCGGGTGCGCGGTTCGAGGGTGATGTCGCTCGGGCGCAGCCGGATCGGGTGGCGCCCGCCGAGGCGGAGCTCCGAGCCCTCGGAGTCGAGTCGCTGCCAGGCGCCGCGCACCTCGTCGGGGTCGCAGTCGTGCGGCCGGAGGCCGGCGAGGCCCGCGACGACGGCGTCGGGGGTGCCGTGGCCGAGGCCGGTGGCGCCGAGCGAGCCGTAGAGCGAGCAGCTGACGCGGGCGACCCGCTCGGTGAGGCCGGCCTCGTCGAGCCGGTCGACGAACGCCGTCGCGGCCCGCATCGGCCCGACGGTGTGGGAGCTCGAGGGCCCGATGCCGATCGAGAAGAGATCGAGGGCGGAGACGAACGCTGTCACCACACCAGGGTACGCGCGTTCTCGCGCACGGATGCCTCGAGAAATCGCAGAATCGTGCGTGCTGCCCGCCGCACACGCCGCGACCGCGGCATGACAGCGCCGTGGCAGCGCCGTGCAAGCGGGCCGCGGCAGCCTTGGGGGCATGAACCTCACTGATCCCAGCTGGGCGATCGAGGCCGACGGCCTCGTGAAGACCTTCGGCGCCAACCGCGCCGTCGACGGCGTGGACCTGCGCGTCGCGAGCGGCACGGTCTACGGCGTCCTCGGCCCGAACGGGGCCGGCAAGACCACCACGATCTCCATGCTCGCGACCCTGCTGCGCCCCGACGCCGGCGCCGCCCGCATCTTCGGGCACGACGTCGTGAAGGAGCCGCAGCTCGTGCGACAGCTCATCGGCGTCACCGGCCAGTACGCCTCGGTCGACGAGACGCTCTCGGCGACCGAGAACCTCGTGCTGTTCTCCCGACTGCTCGGGCTCGGCCGCGCCGAGGCGAAGCGCAAGGCCGCCGAGCTCCTCGAGGAGTTCGGCCTGACGGATGCCGCGAAGCGCCCCCTGAAGCAGTTCTCCGGCGGCATGCGGCGCCGGCTCGACCTCGCCGCGAGCCTCATCGCGCAGCCTCCGCTCATCTTCCTCGACGAGCCGACCACCGGCCTCGACCCGCGCACCCGCGCGCAGATGTGGGACACGATCCGCCGGCTCGTCTCGAGCGGCTCGACCGTGCTGCTCACCACCCAGTACCTCGACGAGGCCGACCAGCTCGCCGACCGCATCGCGGTCATCGACCGCGGGCGGGTCGTCGCCGAGGGCACGGCGGACGAGCTGAAGGCCTCGGTCGGCTCCTCGAGCCTGCAGCTTCGGGTCGCCGATCCGCGCGACCTCGGCGACGCGCAGGCCGCGATCGAGCGCGTGCTCGGCGTGCGCGCCACCACGAGCCCGGAAGCGGGCCGGCTCACCGCCCCCATGCGGGACGCCGACCGCGTCACGGAGCTGCTCGTCACGCTCCGGGAGGCCGGCATCCACCTGACCGAGCTGAGCGTGCAGAAGCCGACGCTCGACGAGGTCTTCCTCACTCTCACCGGCCACGGCGTCGAGGCGGACGATTCCGCCGACGACGCCTCGGCCGAACCGCAGCTCGAAGGGAGCCGCGCATGACCACCACCACCATCGTCCCGGGCGCCGCGCGCAGCCTGAAGAACCATGTCAGTCTCGGCCAGACCGTGCGGAACTCGCTCAGCATGGCGTACCGCGGCCTGCTGAAGATCAAGCGCACCCCCGAGCAGCTCGTCGACGTGACGCTGCAGCCGATTCTGTTCACCCTGATGTTCACGTACATCTTCGGCGGCGCGATCGCGGGCGACGCGCTCAGCTACCTGCCGTTCTTCCTGCCCGGCATCCTCGTGCAGACCGTCATCACGACCTCGGTCGTCACCGGCGTGCAGCTGCGCGAGGACATGGACAAGGGCGTGTTCGACCGCTTCCGCTCGCTGCCGATCGCGCGCGTCGCCCCGCTCGCCGGCGCGCTGCTCGCCGACACGGTGCGCTACGGCATCGCGACGACGCTCACGTTCGTCACCGGGTACCTGATGGGCTTCCGCCCCGAGGCCGGCTTCGGCGGCGTCCTCGCGGCGAGCGTCGTGGTCATCGTGGCGGCGTGGGCGCTCAGCTGGATCTTCGCGTTCTTCGGCGTCATCGCCCGCTCGGCCGGCTCGGTGCAGGGCATCTCGTTCCTCGTGCTGTTCCCGCTGACGTTCCTCTCGAACGCGTACGTGCCGGCCGACACCATGCCCGACTGGCTGCAGTGGTTCGTCGGCATCAACCCCGTCTCGCACCTCGTGACCGCCGCCCGCGGCCTCACGATGGGCACCGACGTCACGGGCGACCTGTTCGCCACCCTCCTGGGCGCGGCGGTCGTGGTCGCGGTGTTCGCCCCGCTCACGGTGCGTGCCTACATGCGGAAGGCTTAACCGCCTGCGCGCGACTCAGGCCCCGGGGCCCGTGGTCGGCAGCGGACGTGCGAGGAGCTCGCGCGTCCGCGCCACCCGGGCCTCGGGGTCGAGTGCTGCCGCCGCCGAGCGCGCCTGCTCGACCGCAGCCCGGCCGACGAGGCCCTCGGCGTCGCCGAGGTGGGTCGCGAGGCGTAGACCGGGCAGGTCCTGGCGCGCCCGGAGGCGTTCGGCCAGGGCGAGGAGCTCCAGCCCGCGCTCGCGGAGCTCGGGGCGGCGGATGGCCCACGCCGACCAGCCGAGGGCGGCGGTGCCGAGCACCGGCTTGTCGGTGTAGCTCGACCAGGCGCGGTGCAGCCCGAGTGTGCGGTACCGGATGCGGGCGGCCCAGAACGCGGCGTCCTCCGCATCCCGCTCGTCGTGCGCGGCAGCGGAGACGAGGTCCGCGAGCACCATGAGGTACCAGGGGGAGGAGCGTTCGGCGACCCCGAAGGAGTCGAGCGCGGTGCGGGCGTGGCTCGCGGCATCCGCCATCCGGCCCTCCGCGCGCGCGAGCTCGGACAGGCCCAGCTCGCCCACGGTGGCCAGGCCGAGCCCGTCAGCGGTCCGCCGCTCGCTCGATGCGAACTCCGTGATGAGGGGCCGCGCCTCCTCGAGGCGTCCCGCCGAGAGCAGATTGCCCGCCCGCATCCACTCCAGCTGCACGAGGTCGGGCTCGGAATCGAGGAGCCGGAGGCCCGCCTCGGCGGACTCGGCCCAGCGCAGCGCCGCCTCCGGATGCCCGGTCTGGCTCGCGAGCTGGGCCAGCATCATCGCGGACATCGACTCGGCCCAGACGTCGCCGACCCGTCGGGCGAGCGCGTGCGCGTGGTGCGCGTGCTCCGTCGCGGCCTCGGGGTCGCCCGCGTTCTCCTCGAACTGAGTGCGCAGGAGCGCTCCGACCAGGGCGGTCGATCGGTCGTCGGACTCGCTCATGGCGACGAGCTGCCCGACCGCCCGTTCGAGATCGCCGGCCTGCAGGAAGCCCGCGATGCCGCGCAGCCACTCCGGCACCGGCCAGCCGTCGCGCGCGTGCGCCTTCAGCCGGGCGAGGGCCCGCGCGGCGGTCGCCGCGTCGTAGGCCATGGCCGTGGAGGCCGCGAAGACGGCGGTGAGCAGTGCGGGCACCGCGAGCTCCGGCCCGCGCGCGCCGTGCCGGGTGGCCGCGAGCGCCGCCCGGCCGAAGGTCATCACCTCGGCGTGCGCGCTGCGCACGCTCCAGAAGTAGGCCAGCGCGGCGTAGACCCGGAGCACGGTGGGCACCCGCTCCTCGGCGATGGCGCGGCGCAGCACCTCCACGAGGTTCTCCTCCTCGAGGCGCAGGCGGCGGAGCGCCCGCAGCTGCTCCTCCCCGCCGCCGACGAAGGGGAGCTCGGAGACGCGCTCGGCCCAGCGGGCCATGGCGTCCCTCGCCTCGACGGTGGCCCCCTCGCGCTCGAGCCGGAGCTGACCGAACTCGCGCACCGTCTCGAGCATCCGGTACCGCACGGCGCCCTCGCTCGATTCCTGCACCGTGAGGAGCGAATGGGCGACGAGCCCGTCGAGCACGCGGAGCGCATCGTCGCCGAGCACGAGCTCGGCGGCGTCCACCCCGAAGCCGTCGGCGAACCAGGACAGGCGCGCGAGGCCGTGCTGCTCGGCCTCGTCGAGCAGAGCCCAGCTCCACTCGATGACCGCCTCCAGGGTGCGCTGCCGCTCGGGCGCGCTCCGATCCCCGTTCGAGAGCAGTGCGAAGCGGTTGTCGAGGCGGGCCTCGATCTCGGCGACCGACATGGAGCGGACCCGGGCGGCGGCGAGCTCGATGGCGAGGGGCAGCCCGTCGAGCCGCGCGCAGAGCCGGTCGACGACGTCGTCGGGCAGGGCGGCGTCGGGCCGGACGGCGAGCGCGCGGTCGCGGAACAGCCGCCCCGCCGGTCCGATCGCCGCCCCCTCGCGCACCGCGAGCGGAGCCAGCGGCACGACGCGCTCGGCGCCGATCGCGAGCGGGCTGCGGCTCGTCGCGAGGATCGTCAGCTCCGGGGCCGAGGCGAGGAGCTCGGCGGCCCAGCCGGCGGCGCCGTCGATGATCTGCTCGCAGTTGTCGAGGACGAGCAGGGTCGGCGCCTCGCCGAGGCGCGCCTCGATCCGCTGCCGGAGCTCCGGACGGCTCGCGGCGTCGGCCAACCTGGCGGAGCGGGCCTCGCGCAGGGCGAGCGCCGAACCGAGCGCGAGCTCGATGTCGTCGTCGTCGCGGACGCCCGCGAGTTCGACGACGACGACCGACGGCGCCGGGAACCGGGCCGCGACCGCCTGGGCGAGCCGGGTCTTGCCGAGCCCGCCCGCGCCGAGCACCGTCACCAGGCGGTGCTCGCGCAGCAGTCGCTCGACCTCGCGCACGTCGTCGTCGCGGCCGAGGAGCGGGTTCGGCGCCGCGCGGAGGCCGAGGCGGATGCCCCCGCCGAGTGCCGGTGCCGGTGCCGGCGCGCTCGCCGCGGCGCCGGTCGCCGCCTCAGCTTCGCCGGCCCGGGGCGATTCCCGCAGCAGTCGTGCGTGCACCTCGACGAGCGCCGGCGAGGGGTCGACGCCGAGCTCCTCGGCGAGCCGTTCGCGGAACGCGGCGAACTCGGCGAGCGCCTCGGCGCGGCGGCCGGCTGCGGCCAAGGCCTCGAGGCGTCCGGCGACGGCGGCCTCGTCCAGCGGATGCCGCTGCGAGAGCGCCGCGTACGCCTCGGCGGTCTCGTCGTGGGCGGTGCCGCCCGCGGCGAGGAGCTCCGCTCGGCGGCGCAGGAGGCGCTCCCGCGCGGTCGCGGCCCGGGCGGCCAGCGCGTCGGCGACGGGTGCCCCGCCGAGGTCTTCGCCGGGTTCGCCGCGCCAACGGGCGAGGACGGCGTCGACCACCAGGAGCTCCGCGCCCGCGTCGCCCGCCTCCTCACTGCGGGGGCCGCCCGGCTCCGCGGCGAGCTCGGCCGCGGTGAGGTCGACCGTGCTCGGCTCGATGGCGAGCGCGTAGCCGGCGGGGGACGAGCGGATGAGCTCGGGGGCGAGCCGGCGCACCCGGCTCACGAGCGTCTGCAGTGCGGCGCGCGGATGCCGCGGCGGGGCGTCGCCCCACAGCTCGTCGATGATCGTGTCGATGCCGACCACGTCGCCCGGGCGGCGGGGGATCGCGACGAGCACCGCGACGAGGGCCTTCGCGAGCGCGCCCGGCGGCTCGACGAGGCATCCGCTCGCGTCCGCGACCACGACGGGGCCGAGCACGCCGACGCTCGGCGCACCCTCGCCCGTTCGATCGGCGTTCAGCACGCGGTCGAGCCTAGTGCCGGCGGCCGTGCGGTCGCCCGAGCTGGTCGAGGGGCGCTTCGACCAGCTCAGCGAACCAGCCTCAGCGAACCAGCCTCAGCGGGCGGTCTTGCGCGCGCTGATCTGCCCGGTGTCGAAGCCCAGCAGGTGCAGGCCGCCGTGGAAGCGGGCGTGCTCGACCTTGATGCAGCGGTCCATGACGACGGTCAGGCCCTGCTCCTCGCCGTAGTAGGCGGCCTCCTCGTTCCAGATGCCGAGCTGCACCCAGATCGTCTTCGCGCCCGCGGCGACGACCTCGTCGACCACCTGGGGGATGTCGCTGCCGCGGCGGAACACGACGACGACGTCGGGCACCTCCGGCAGGGCGGCGAGGCTCGGGTACGCCGGTTCGCCCAGGATCTCCGTCTCGTTCGGGTTCACGAAGTACAGTCGGTAGTCGCTCGACTGCTGCAGGTAGGTGCCCACGAAGTAGCTCGAGCGCTGCGGCTTCGGCGAGGCACCGACGATCGCGATCGACTTCGCGGCGTTCAGGATGCGCAGCCGCGCCTTCGCGTCGGGGCCGGTCCAGGTGCGCTGCGAGCGCAGCAGCTTCGCGAGGGGCGAGTCGGCCGGCAGCTCGCAGCTGAGGCCGTTCACGAGCCGGACGGTCTCGAGCTCCTCGGCGACGGGCGCCGTCGTCGTGTCGGTCATCGGGTGCCCCCTGTCGCGGCCGCGAGCGCCTGGTCGAGATCGTAGATGATGTCGTCGACGTCCTCGATGCCGACGGAGAGGCGGATGACGCCGGGCGCGACGCCCGCGTCGAGGAGCTGCTGCTCGGTGAGCTGCGCGTGCGTCGTCGAGGCAGGGTGGATGATGAGGGTCTTCGCGTCGCCGATGTTCGCCAGGTGGCTCGCGAGGTTCACCGACTCGATGAGCTGCTGGCCGACCTGGCGGCCGCCCTTCACCTCGAAGCTGAACACGGAGCCGGGGCCGAGCGGCAGGTACTTCTTCGCACGCTCATGATGCGGGTGCCCCTCGAGTCCGGCCCAGAAGACGCGCTCGATGCGGGGGTCCTCGGCGAGCCAGTTCGCGACGGTGCGCGCGTTGTCGACGTGCGCCTGGATCCGGTACGGCAGGGTCTCGACGCCCTGGGCGAGGAGGAACGCCGAGTGCGGAGCGAGCGAGGGGCCGATGTCGCGCAGCTGCTCGGCGCGCAGCCGGGTGAGGAAGGCGTACTCGCCGAAGTTGCCGCTCCACTCGAGTCCGCCGTAGCTCGGCACCGGCTGGCCGAAAAGCGGGAACTTCTCCGAGTGCCAGTGGAATCGGCCGGACTCGACGACGACGCCGCCGAGCGTCGTGCCGTGCCCGCCGAGGAACTTCGTCGCCGAGTGCGTGACGATGTCGGCGCCCCACTCGATCGGCCGGTTCAGGTAGGGCGTCGCGATCGTCGAGTCGACGATGAGCGGGATGCCGTGGGCGTGCGCGACGTCCGCGAGGGCCTCGAGGTCGGCGATCTCGCCCGAGGGGTTCGCGATCGTCTCGACGAAGATCGCCTTGGTGGAGTCCCGGATCTCCGCGGCGTAGGCCTCGGCATCCGAGCTCGCCACGAACGTCGTCTCGACGCCGAAACGGCGGAGGGTCACGTCGAGCTGGGTGATGGAGCCGCCGTAGAGGTTCGCCGAGGCGACGAGGTGGTCGCCGGCGCCGACGAGGCTCGCGAAGGTGATGTACTGCGCGCTCAGGCCGCTCGCGGTCGCCACCGCGCCGAGCCCGCCCTCGAGGCTCGCGACGCGCTCCTCGAAGCTCGCGACGGTCGGGTTGGCGAGGCGCGAGTAGATGTTGCCGTACTTCTGCAGTGCGAAGCGGGCGGCGGCGTCGGCCGTGTCGTCGAAGACGTAGGCGCTCGTCTGGTAGATCGGCAGGGCCCGCGAGCCCGTCACCTGGTCGGGGATGTTGCCCGCGTGGATGGCGCGGGTCTTGAAGCCGTATTCGCGGTCTGCCATGCCGTAACGCTAGCCGGGCCATCCGCTCGTCCGGGGCCCCGCCGTAACGCGGGGCAATGCGCGTCGCGCTGCTCGCGGAGTCCGGCCCGCCGCTACGCTGGCGCGATGATCCTCGAGCACGCCATCCTGCCCGTCGTCCCGGGCCGCGAGGCGGCCTTCGCCGAGGCGAAGGCGATCATCGCGGCGATGCCCGGGTTCGGAGGGCTCGAGCTCTCCCGCTCGATCGAGACGCCGAACGAGTACCTGCTGCTCGTGCGCTGGGAGTCGGTCGAGGCGCACGATCCCGGCTTCCGAGGCTCGGCGCAGTACGGCCGATGGCGGGAGCTGCTGCACGGCTTCTACGCGCCGTTCCCCGTCGTCGAGCACTTCACCGGGGTCGCGCTGGCTTGACACCGGCTTCCGTGGGCGGCGGCGCCGCGGGGTGCACAGCCCCTGATCAGCGAGGATTGCTACGCTGAAGTCCGGGTCGCCCGATCGGGGCGGCCACCGGACGAGGGCACCCAGTACCCGGACACGACGACTGGCGCACGGCATCCGTACGATCGATGCCGAACGAGTCAGGAGTGTGTCGTCATGGCGTGGGTCATCCTCATCGCATCCGGTGTTCTCGAGGCCGTCTGGGCGACGGCGCTCGGCAAGTCCGAGGGCTTCACGAAGCTCTGGCCCTCGGTCATCTTCTTCGGCGCGCTCGCGCTCTCGATGGGCGGCCTCGCCTGGGCCATGCGCGACATCTCGACGGGCACGGCGTACGCCGTGTGGGTCGGCATCGGCGCGGCGCTCACCGTGGTCTGGGCGATGGTCACGGGCGACACCGAGGTGTCGTGGATCAAGATCGCGCTCCTCGTCGGACTCGTCGGCTGCGTCGTGGGCCTGAAGTTCGTCGACGGCGGCTCGGGCCACTAGGCCCGCGCTCGCCGGTGCGGCTCGGGCCACTAGGCCCGCGCTCGCCGGGGCTGCGCTCGCCCGTGGTCGGTCAGTCGAGCGGCCGCCAGGCGAGCGCCTGCCAGATGAGCAGGCCGTTCACCCCGAAGCTCACGATGAGCAGCACATTGTCGTAGAGCCCGGGATAGGGCATCCCGAACAGGTTGAAGACGACGAGCGCCGCCGAGACGACGACCGTGGTCCAGCGCAGCGGCTCGGCCGGGGTGAGCAGCGAGACGAGGATCATCGCGATCGGCACGAGCATGATGAGCGCCGCCGCGAGCCACATGCCGCTCGTGGTCGCGGTGCCGTCGATGCGGCCGAGGGTCGCGTCGCCCGAGAAGATCCGCAGCACGTCGCCGAGCAGGTAGATGAGCATGAGCGAGATCCAGGCGCCGGCGAGCACGATGCGCACGGGGTCCATGCCGACGACGGTGCCGGCCGCGGCACCGGCCGCCGTGCCGACCGCTTCGGCCGTCTCGGCGCTCACGACGGGGTCCGTTCCGGCCGCTGCTGCGCGGATCGTGGGCGGATGCTCGCGGGCTGCGGATGCACGACGAGATTGCCGACCTTGCGGCCGCTGTCGACCAGGGCGTAGGCCTCCGCGATCCGATCGAGCGGCAGCGCGGCTTCGTGCACGACCCGGAGCCGCCCCTCGGCGACGAGCTCGAGCAGGCTCGCGAAGCTCTCGGCCCGCTCGGGAGCGGGACCGGTCTTCACCGGGCCCCTGGCGGTGATCGTCTCGCCGAGGCTCGCGACGACGAGGAGCAGCCGGCCGCCGTCGGCGAGCAGGGGCCGGCCGGTGGCGGGGGAGAGCGCGCCGACGGTGTCGAGCACGAGGTCGAAGCGCTCGTCGAGCTCCTCGGGCGGGGCCTCCCGGTAGTTGAGGACGCGATCGGCGCCGAGCTCGGTCGCGAGCGCGGCGTTGCGGGCGCTCGTGACCGCGGTCACCTGGGCGCCGAAGTGCTTCGCGAGCTGCACCGCGCTCGTGCCGACCGCCCCGGAGGCGCCGATGACGAGCACGCGGTGCCCGGCGCGGACGCCGCCCTTGTCGGTCAGGTAGTGCAGCGCGGTGCTGCCGCCGAAGAGCACGCCCGCGGCGTCATCGAACGAGACGTCGGCGGGGATGGGCGCGAGCTTGCCGCGGGCGATGGCGACCAGTTCGGCGTGCGCGCCCATGGCGGCCCCGGTCATGCCGCAGACCCGGTCGCCGATGGCGAGTCGCGCGCCGGGGGCGCCGGCGAGCCGTGCGGCGGCGCGTCCGCGCGGCTCCGGGCCGACGGCGACGACGACGCCGGATACCACGTTGCCGAGCACCGGCCGCCGAGGCCCGCGGAATCCGAAGGCGAGGCGCGCGACCGCCCCGAAGCCATCCGGGAAGCGGCCGGCGCGGATGCGGGCGTCGCCCGAGTTCACCGTGCTGGCTTCCACGCGGACGAGCACCTGCCCGGGCCCGGGCACGGGGTCCGGCCGCTCGACGAGCCTCGCCACCTCTGGCGGGCCGTAGCGTTCGACGACGACTGCACGCATGCTGCTCCCTTACGCCTGTAAGTCTGATGGCGTCCACGGTAGCCTTACACTCGTAAGGACGCAAGGGTGGAAAGCGAGAAGTCATGGCCGAGGCAGTGCGGAGCCGGGCGCGCACGCCGCGCACGCCGCTCACCCGCGATCGGATCGTCGCCGCTGCGATGGCGGTCGCCGATGCGAGCGGGCTCTCCGCGGTGAGCATGCGCACGGTGGCCCGCGAGCTCGGCGTCGAGGCGATGTCGCTCTACCACCATGTCGACGGCAAGGATGCGATGCTCGACGCGATCGCCGAGGAGATCTTCTCCCGGTTCCCGCTCGCCGAGCTCGGCGCACCCTGGCGGGCGGCGCTCACCGAGCGTGCGGTCGGCGCGCGGGCGGTGCTCTCGGCGCATCCGTGGGCGCTCGTGCTGCTGGAGTCGCGGGTGAACCCCGGGCCATCCGTCCTTCGGCAGCACGACCGTGTGCTGGGCGTACTCCGCACGAACGGCTTCGACGTGCCGCTCGCCGGTCACGCCTTCTCGGCCGTCGACGCGTACGTGTACGGGTTCGTGCTGTCCGAGTCGAATCTGCCGTTCGCGCCGGACGCGGAGCCGGGGACGGGGGCGGAGGCGTTCGCGGCCGGGCTGGCGCTGCCCGCCGACGAATACCCCTACCTCACCGAGTTCATGTCCGTGATGCTCGCGGGCCGCGACTACGACTACGGCGACGAGTTCGGCTACGGGCTGGACCTCGTGCTCGACCAACTCGAAGTGCGGCTCGCCGAACTGCGGGGCGAGACTGGGCCGGGCCATCCTCCGACGGTTCGGAGCTGAACCGGCGCCCGCTCACCCCCAGCTCGGCAGCCAGAAATGCAGCTGGCGGAGCAGCGGCGGGATCGGCTGCGCCGTCCAGATCGGCAGGAAGAACGCGGACACGAGGACGACGGCGATCAGGAAGATCGCGACGGTCAGGATGCCGCGTTCGCGTCTCCAGCGCGGGTCGCCTCGCTTGCCCAGCACGAGTCCGATGACGAAGGTCAGCGCGAGCAGCAGGAACGGCTCGAACGCGATCGAGTAGAACTGGAACACCGTGCGGTCGAGGTACGCGAGCCAGGGCAGGTAGCCGGCGGCCAGGCCGACGAGGATGGCTCCGACGGCCCACTCGCGGCGACGGATCAGCCGGTAGACGAGATACCCCGCGGCGATCGCGCCGGCCCACCAGATGAGCGGGTTGCCGAGGCCGATGATCGATTCGGTGCAGCTGCCGCCGCACCCCGCCGAATCGGCGTAGTACATGTTGGTGGGCCGGATCATGAACAGCCAGGTCAGCGGGTTCGCCTGCCAGGGATGCGGTGTGTGCACGCCGACGTGATACGTGTAGGCGCTCTGGTGGAAGTGCCAGAGGCTCTGCAGGGGGAGCGGGACCCAGGAGAGCCATCCGCTCGCCGCATTGCCCGCCTGCTCGGCCCACTGCCGGTCGTATCCGCCCGAGGTGACGAACCATCCGGTCCAGCTCGCCAGATAGACGCCGATCGCGACGGGGACGAGCAGGAGGAACGTCGCGGGCGCCTGCTTCAGCACCGCACCGCTCGCCCACAGCGGCAGCCCGGCGCGGCGTCTGGCGAGCGCGTCGACGATGACGAGGTAGACGCCGAACGCGGCGAGGAACCACGCGCCGGACCACTTGACGGCGGCGGCCGCGCCGAACGCGGCGCCCGCGGCGAAGACCCAGGGGCGGGCCCAGAGCACCGGGCCGTAGTGCGGGTCTTTGCCTGCGGCCCGGGCGGCGTCGACCCGGCGTTCGAGCCGCCGTGCGCTCCACTCGCGATCGAGGAGGACGAACCAGAAGCCGAGCAGCGCGAACAGCATCAGCCAGTTGTCGAGCAGGGCGACCCGCGACATGACGATCGCGTTGCCGTCGACGGCGAAGAGGAGGCCCGCGATGACCGCGAGCATCGTCGAGCCGAACAGGCGGCGCCCGGCGAGGGTCAGCAGGAACACCGCGATCGTGCCGGCGACGGCCGTCGAGGCCCGCCACCAGAAGGCCGAGTCCGCGCCGAACGCCGCCATGCCGAGCGCGATCATCCACTTGCCGAGGGGTGGATGCACGACGTATGAGGCCTGATCGCGGTACCCGTCGGTGTCGCCGGCGGCGAAGTCGGCGTCGGCGCCGTCGGGCCAGGTGGATTCGTAGCCGTGGTGGAGGAGGGTCCACGCGTCCTTCACGTAGTAGGTCTCGTCGAAGACGAGCGCCTGCGGGTGGCCGAGATTCCAGAAGCGCAGCACGGCTGCGAGCAGCGTGACCAGGATCGGGCCGCCCCAGTACCAGAGCGCCCGGCGCTTCGGCGTGGCGAGCAAGCGGTCCCACCACTCGTCGTGCCGGGACCCAGTGGGCTCGGGGGAGGGGTCCTTGACGTGTTCCGGCGGGAACGGGTCGGCCGCGAAGAGGTCGGCGCCGGGGAGCCGCGGGGCGGCGCTGGCGGATGCGGCGGCCCCGGTGGGCAGGGGCGCGCCCCGGCTGCCGCCGCCGCGCGCGGGCGGCTCCGGCGGCTCGGCGACACTCATGCGCCCAACCCTAAGACATCAGAACGGCGCACGATCGGGGTAGCTCCGAGCCGGGAGCGGCTCGGTGCGGGCGAGGTGACCGCTCGGACTGCGCCAGCTGATCGTGCCGTCGGCGGAACGGGTGACGGTGAACCGGGCCCGATGCTTCAGGGTGTGGTCGGTGCGGCACGTGGGGGCGAGGTTGTCGACATCGGTCGCGCCGCCCTGGGCCCAGGCGGTGAGATGGTCGAGATCGGTGGTGGTGACCGGGCTCGTGCATCCCGGTCGGGTGCAGCCCTCGTACTGCTTCGCGAGCCATCTGCGCTGAGCGTCAGTCACCCGGTAGCGCGTGCGGTCGAGGGCGAGGGGTGCGCTCGTGAACGGGTCGGTGGCCAGTCGGAGGAACGTCGGCGCCTCGGCGAAGAGTCGCCGGGCGGTGTCGTCGTCGATCGGCCCGTGCCCCTCGAGCTCGGCGGCCTGATAGGGCCGCGTGCCGTGCGCGCCGTCGGGGCCGTGCGCACCGTCGATGCCGTGCGCTCCGCTGGCGCCGCCGGACTGGCCGGCGCCGATGAGGGTCAGTGCGGGGATCGTGACGAGGATCTCGGTGCGGACGGCGGTCGGCGTGCCCTCGCCGGTCAGCAGCGCCGTCGCGACGTCGGCGCGGAGCTGGTCGAGGGTGCGCGTCTCGTCGGCCCGCCCCGAACGTTCGGTCGCCGTCGCGCCGACGCGGGCGCGGATGCGGGCGGCATCGACCGCCGACACGTAGAGGGTGACCCAGGCCATGCCGTCGTCGGCCGACTCGACGGTGAGGCGGCGCTGGGCGAGGGCGCGCGCATGGCGGGCCGCGGTCTCGTCGGGCTGATCGAGCTTCGCCCGCAGCAGGCGCGCTCGGCGACGGAACCTCGCGCGCGGTACCGTTCCGGCGAGCTCCGTCAGCTCATCGTCGAGCGTCGCGAGCCGCGCAGCGGCGGTCTGCGCGGCCGCCCGCTGCTCGGCCGACGCACCGCGGAAATCTGCGGGGATCGGGAGGCCGGCGATCGCGTCGAGCGCGATGCGCACCTCCGCATAGCCGGCGAGTCCGTCGCGGAACCGGCCCCACAGCCGGGGGAGGAGGTCGTGGCAGCGCGCCGCCTCGAAGGCACGACTGCGGATCGTCGCGGCCGGCAGCATCAGCCGCATCGACAGTTCGGCGGCCACCGATCTGGCGGCGAGCTCGGCCACGTCGAGTCGGGGCCCGCGAGCTGCCCGCCCGCTCGCCTGGGGTGTCAGCGTCTCGGCCGCCATCGTCTCTGCGGTGAGGTACAGCTCGGGGTGCGCGTCGGCGAGCGCGAACGCGCGTCGGAATGCGTCGAGCTGGGCGGCGAACTGACGGTTGCTCTGGAGCTGCGCGCCCTCGGCCGCGTCGAGGTTCGCCTGCAGCTCGGCGAACACCGCGCGGGAGCCGCCGGCCGCGGAGGCGGCGCGCCAGGCATCCAGCGATTCCCAGTCGGCGGAGGCCCAGTCGGCGGAGGCTAGGGCGGCTGAGGCTAGGCAGGCAGAGGCCAAGTGAGCAGAGGCCAGGTCGGCGGAAGGCGGGTCGCCAGAGACCCAGTCGGCGGAGACCGGCTCGGCGGAGACCCAGTCGGCGGAGACCCACTCGGCGGAGGCCCACTCCGAATCTGGTTCGCCCCGCTCATTCGCCCGCCAGCCCGGCGGCACCGCCCGCTCACCGATTCCCCACATGCCCGCCAGTCTATCGAACACACATTCGAAACTCGAGGCCCGGTCTCGAGCTGTGGAGAACTCCTCCGGCGGTCGATGCGGGAGACTTGGAGGCATGATCATCCTCGCCGCCACGCCCATCGGCAACCTCGGCGACGCCTCGCCCCGCCTGCGCACCGCGCTCGCCGAGGCGCGCCTCGTGGCATCCGAGGACACCCGCGTCACCCAGCGGCTGCTCGCCGCGCTCGGCATCGAGAACCGGCCCAGACTCATCGCGCTGCACGAGCACAACGAGCGGCAGAAGGCCGCCGAGCTCGTCGAGCTCGCGCGCGACGCGGACCTGCTCGTGCTGAGCGACGCGGGGATGCCGACCGTCTCCGACCCGGGCTTCCCGCTCGTCGCCGCGGCCGCCGCCGCGGGTGTGCTGGTGACCGCCATCCCCGGTCCGAGCGCCGTGGTGACCGCGCTCGCGCTCTCGGGTCTGCCGACGGACCGCTTCGCGTTCGAGGGCTTCCTGCCGCGCAAGGCGGGCGAGCGCGCCCGCCGGCTCGCCGAACTCGCCGCCGACCGTCGCACGCTCGTGTTCTTCGAGGCCCCGACGCGGCTCGCCGCGAGCCTGGCCGCGCTCGCCGAGGCGTTCGGGGCGGAGCGCCCCGCCGCGGTCTGCCGCGAGCTGACGAAGCTCCACGAGGAGGTGCGCCGCGGACCGCTCGCGGAGCTCGCCGACTGGGCCACAGCCGGGGTTCGCGGGGAGATCTGCATCGTCGTGGGCGGCGCTCCGGAGCCGGGGCCGGCGGACGCCGGCGACGCGGTCGCGCGGGTGCTGGAGCTGACGGCGGGCGGCGCACGACTGAAGGATGCCGCGGCGGAGGTCGCCGCGGCGACGGGCCTCGGCAAGCGCGAGCTGTACGAGGCGGCGCTCCGGGAACGCGCCGGGTCCTGAGCCGTCACGAGCCGAAGCGCAGGCCGAGGCATCGAAGCATCCCTGACCGATTCCTGCAAGGCCCCGCCGAACCGCCAGGAACGCGCGACAATTGACGTGAGCCCGGCCGAGCCGCGGCAGCGGTCCCAACGCGCTCGGGCGTGGAGGTGCGACATGTCGAACGCAGTGCGTTTCACCGCTTATGGCGGCCCCGAGGTGCTCGAGGTCGTCGAGATCGAGGCGCCGCTTCCCCGGCCCGCCGAAGTGCTCGTCGAGGTCTACGCCACCGGGCTCAACCCGGCCGAGAGCGCGCTGCGGCGCGGCGAGGCCAGAGCCGGCCGCACGGCGGAGCTGCCCGCGAGGCAGGGGCGCGACCTCGCCGGCGTGGTCATCGCCACCGGGCCCGGCGTCGAACGCTTCGCCCGCGGCGACGAAGTCATGGGCTGGGGCGAGGGCACGCAGGCGAGCCACGTCGTCGTCCCGGAGACGCAGCTGATGCTCAAGCCGGCCGGGATCCCGTGGGAGGTCGCCGGCTCCCTGGCCACGGCGGGCACCATGGCCTGGAACGCCGTCGAGGGACTCGCGCTCGGCCCGAACGACACCGTCGTGATCACGGCGGCGGCCGGCGGCGTCGGATGCCTCGCGGCGCAGTTCGCGAGGCTCCACGGCGCCGCGGTCATCGGCACGAGCGCGGAGGCGCGCTTCGACTTCCTGCGCCAGTTCGGCATCCAGCCGCTCGGCTACGGTCCGGGCCTCGCCGCCCGCGTGCGCGTCGCGACCTCGGCGCCGATCACCGCGTTCCTCGATTTCCTGGGCGGCGGGGCCGAGGAGGCGGTCGAGCTCGGGGTGCCCGCGGGCCGCGTGCTCACCGTGCTCGACGAGGAGGCCGTCGACGAGCACGGCATCGCCAGGGTCGAGCCGGGCGACCTGGTCGCGCTCGGCCGGGTGTCCGCCGCGATCGCCGCGAAGCAGGTGCGCCTGCCGATCGCCGACGTCTTCGCGATGGCGGACGTCGCCGCCGCCTACCGCGCGCTCGACCGACGGGATGCCGCGGGCAAGATCGTGCTCGGTCTGCGCACCGTGGAGTACCCCGGACAGCGGGTCAAGGAGCCCGCCATCAAGGAGCAGGACGTCACGCTCGGCGTGCCGACGCCGCACGAGCGGCTCGAGGCCGTCGAGGCGGTGCCCGCGGCGATCGGCGACGGCAGCGTGCGGCGTCGCCACCGCGAGGCGCGCCAGCAGGCGGAGGCCGACGCGACTCCCGCGGACGCCGGGACGGATCAGCCGGACCGGGCGGGCGGGGCGCCGCTCCCGTAACCCGCGCTCGGGGCATCCGCCACGCCCGTAGGATTGACGGCATGGCCGACGGCTCCTCGTTCTACATCACCACGCCCATCTTCTACGTCAACGACGTGCCCCACATCGGGCACGCCTACACGGAGGTGGCGGCGGACGTGGCTGCGCGCTGGCACCGCCAGGCCGGCGAGGACACCTGGTCGCTGACCGGCACCGACGAGCACGGCCAGAAGATCCTCCGCACCGCGACCGCGAACGGCGTCACCCCGAAGCAGTGGGCCGACAAGCTCGTCGCCGAGGCGTGGAAGCCGCTGCTCGAGACCATCGACATCGCGAACGACGACTTCATCCGCACGACCGACGAGCGGCACGAGCGCAACGTGCAGCGCTTCCTGCAGAAGCTCTACGATGAGGGCCACATCTACACGGGCGAGTACGAGGGCTACTACTGCGTCGGCTGCGAGGAGTACAAGCAGCAGTCCGAGCTCGTCGACGGCACCGGCGAGTACGAGGGCCAGCCCGTCTGCGCCATCCACTCGAAGCCGGTCGAGCTGCTGCACGAGAAGAACTACTTCTTCCGCATGTCGGCCTTCGCCGACCGGCTCCTCGCGCTCTACGAGGAGCGCCCCGACTTCGTGCAGCCCGAGTCGGCGCGCAACGAGGTCGTGAGCTTCGTGCGCCAGGGCCTCGCCGACCTCTCCATCTCGCGCTCGACGTTCGACTGGGGCGTGAAGGTCCCGTGGGACGAGACGCACGTCGTCTACGTCTGGTTCGACGCCCTGCTGAACTACATCACCGCCGTCGGCTACGGCGAGGACGATGCCGAGTTCGCACGCCGCTGGCCCGCCCAGCACATCGTCGGAAAAGACATCCTGCGCTTCCACGCCGTCATCTGGCCGGCGATGCTGATGGCCGCCGGACTCGACGTGCCCCGCGGCGTCTTCGGCCACGGCTGGCTGCTCGTCGGCGGCGAGAAGATGTCGAAGTCCAAGCTCACGGGCATCGCGCCCGAGCAGATCACCGACGTCTTCGGCTCCGACGCGTTCCGCTTCTACTTCATGTCGGCGATCTCCTTCGGACAGGACGGCTCGTTCTCCTGGGAGGACCTGGCCGCCAGGTACCAGGCCGAGCTCGCGAACGGCTTCGGCAACCTCGCCTCGCGCGTGGTGGCGATGATCACCCGCTACTGCGACGGCGTCGTGCCGACCGCGGGCGTGCTGAGCCCCGCCGACGCCGAGATCGCCACGATCGCCCGCCGCGCCACCGAGCGTTCGTGGGACGCGATCGGGCGCCTCGCGATCCACGAGGCGATCGCTGAGGTCTGGCAGCTCGTCGACGCCCTGAACGGCTACCTCACGAACGAGGAGCCCTGGGCGCTCGCGAAGGACCCCGAGCAGCGCGACCGGCTCGAGGCCGTGCTCGCCACCGCCTACCGGGGCCTCGGCACGCTCGCCGTGCTGCTCTCGCCGGTCGTACCGAAGGCGAGCGCGAAGCTCTGGACGGCGCTCGGCGCGCCCGGCGAGGTCACCGCGCAGCGCATCGACCGCGCCGACGAGGCCGAGCTCGGCGAGCGCGTGCAGCCGCTCGAGGCGCTGTTCCCGCGCGTCGAGGTCGCGGAGTAGGCGCGCACGTGAGCGAGCACCTGCGGCGGAGGTCGGACGGCGGCCGCGCGGCCGAGTACCCGCCGGCACCCGAGCCGCTGCCGGTGCCCGTCTACGACAACCACACCCACCTCGAGATCGCCGACGGCGCGCTGCCGCTGTCGCCCGCCGAGCACCTCGAGCGGGCCGCGGCGGTCGGCATCGCCGGCGCCGTGCAGGTCGGCACGGATGTCGCCACGAGCCGCTGGTCGGCCGAGATCGCCGCGCGCGAGCCGCGCCTCCTCGCCGCCGTCGCGCTGCACCCCAACGAGGCGCCCGAGCTCGACGCCGCGGGCGAGCTCGACGCCGCCATCGCCGTCATCGACGAGCTCGCGGCCCAGCCCCGGGTGCGGGCGATCGGCGAGACCGGGCTCGACTACTTCCGCACCGGCGAGGAGGGGCGCGACGCCCAGCACCGCGCCTTCGAGGCGCACCTCGACATCGCCAAGCGGCACGGCATCGCGCTGCAGATCCACGACCGCGACGCGCACGACGACGTGGTCGCGACGCTGCGCCGGGTCGGGGCGCCGGAGCGCACCGTGTTCCACTGCTTCTCGGGCGGCGAGGAGCTCGCCCGCACCGCGGCCGACGCCGGCTGGTACTGCTCCTTCGCCGGCAACGTCACGTTCAAGAACGCCGAGAACTTGCGCGTGGCGCTGCGGGTGCTGCCGCGGGAGCTGCTCCTCGTCGAGACGGATGCCCCGTACCTGACTCCGGTGCCGCTGCGCGGCCGGCCGAACGCCCCGTACCTCGTGCCGCTCACGGTGCGGTTCATGGCCGAGCTGCTCGAGCTGCCGCTCGACGGGCTCTGCGCCCAGCTCGCGGAGAACACCGAGCGCGTCTACGGCTCGTGGCAGGAGGGGCTCGCATGACCGCACCCCGTCAGGCGCTGCTCGGCCCCGCCGAGATCCGCGACCTCGCCGAACTCCTCGGCGTGACGCCGACGAAGAAGCTCGGGCAGAACTTCGTGCACGACGGCAACACGGTGCGGCGCATCGTGCAGCTCGCCGGGGTGCAGCCGGGCGAGACCGTGCTGGAGATCGGCCCCGGCCTCGGCTCGCTCACCCTCGGCCTGACCGAAGCCGGGGCGGACGTCATCGCCGTCGAGATCGACGGCCGGCTCGCCGAGCAGCTGCCGAAGACCGCCGAGCTGCTGCAGCCCGGCGCCGGGCTCCGCGTCGTGCACCAGGACGCGCTGCGGGTCACCGAGCTGCCGGGCGACCCCGTGCGGCTCGTCGCGAACCTGCCGTACAACGTCTCGGTGCCGGTGCTGCTGCACCTGCTCGAGCACTTCCCCTCCCTCCGCGCCGGCATCGTCATGGTGCAGGCCGAGGTCGGGCACCGCCTCGCCGCGGGCCCAGGCTCGAAGGTCTACGGCGCGCCGAGCGTGAAGGCCGCCTGGTACGGCGACTGGCGCATCGCCGGGCAGGTGCCGCGCCAGGTGTTCTGGCCGGTGCCGAACGTCGACTCCGTGCTGGTCGGCTTCGAGCGCGACCGGGAGCCGGGCACCGAGGCCGAACGGCGGACGACCTTCGAGCTCGTCGACGCCGCGTTCCAGCAGCGCCGCAAGATGCTGCGGCAGGCGCTCTCCGGTGTGCTCGGCGGCAGCGCCGCCGAGGCATCCGCCGTGCTCGAGCGCGCCGGGGTCGACCCGCAGGCGCGCGGTGAACAGCTCGGCATGCCGGAGTTCCTCGCGATCGCGCGGGCGCGCGGGGCGGCGGGTGACGACGCGGGCGGAGCCGAGCTCGGCTAGCGTGGACGCATGACGATCGCCGCAGCCCAGCCGTCGGTGCACGTGCGGGCGCCCGGCAAAATCAACCTCTTCATGCGCGTCGCCGAACCGGGCGACGACGGCTACCACGACGTCGCCACGGCCTACCAGGCGGTCTCGCTCTACGAGGACGTCGTCGCGACGCCCGCCGCGGGCTTCGAGGTCTCCTTCTCGGGCAGCGTCGACGTGTCCGGGCTGCCCGTCGACGACTCGAACCTCGCGATCCGCGCCGCCCGCCTCCTCGCGGAGGAGACCGGCGTCACCGAGGGCGTGCACCTCGCGATCGACAAGCACGTTCCCATCGCGGGCGGCATGGGCGGCGGATCGGCGGATGCCGCGGCCGCCCTCGTCGCCTGCGACGCCCTCTGGGGCACCGGGCTCACGAAGGACGAGCTGCACGGCCTCGCCGCCCTGCTCGGCGCCGACGTGCCGTTCGCGCTCGCGGGCGGCACCGCGATCGGCACCGGTCGCGGCGACCGGCTGAGCCCCGTGCTCGCGACCGGGTCCTTCCACTGGGTGCTCGTCTTCGCTGAATTCGGCCTCTCGACCCCCGCGGTGTACGGCGAGCTCGACCGGCTGCGGGGCGAGGGGCAGGTGCCTCCGGACTCCGTCGCACCGGCCGGCGCTCCCGCCGTCGACCCGGCGGTGCTGCAGGCCCTCCGCGCGGGCGATCCCGGCCTCCTCGCCGGCGCGCTGCACAACGACCTCGCCGCGGCGGCGATCGGGCTCGCCCCCGAGCTCGACGAGGTGCTCCGGCTGGGCGCCTCGGCCGGTGCGCTCGCCGGGCTCGTCTCGGGGTCGGGCCCGACGCTCGCCTTCCTCGCCGAGGGGGCCGACGAGGCGATCTCGCTGGCCGTCACGCTGTCATCGGCCGGGCACACCGCCGCGCACGTGCACGGCCCGGTGCACGGCGCCCGCGTCGTGCGCTGAACGGCAGCGTGCCCGGCCGATCGCGACCGGTGCACGGCTCGCGCACGGCGAGAGCAACTAGGCTCGACGGGACATGGCACACCTCCTCGGCGCCGAGCGCCTGCATCTCGAGTTCCCGACGCGCACGGTCTTCGACGAGGTCACCCTCGGCCTCGACGAGGGCGACCGGATCGGCATCGTCGGCCGCAACGGCGACGGCAAGTCGACCCTGCTGAAGCTCCTCGCCGGTCGGCTCGAACCGGATGCCGGGCGGGTCACGGTGCGCCGCGGCGTCCGCATCGGCATGCTCGACCAGACCGACACGGTCGATCCGGACGCGACCGTCGCCGAGGCCGTCGTCGGCGGCATCGACGAGCACGTCTGGGCGGGCGACCCGAAGGTGCGCGACGTCATCGCCGGCCTGCTCGGCGACGTGCCCTGGGACGGACGGGTCGGCGACCTCTCCGGCGGCCAGCGCCGTCGCGTCGGGCTCGCGGCACTGCTCGTCGGCGACTGGGACGTGCTCTTCCTCGACGAGCCGACGAACCACCTCGACGTCGAGGGCATCGCCTGGCTCGCCCGGCACCTGCGCGAACGGTGGAGCCGCAGCGACGGCGCGCTCGTCGTCGTCACGCACGACCGGTGGTTCCTCGACGAGGTCTGCACCGGCACCTGGGAGGTGCACGACGGCATCGTCGAACCGTTCGAGGGCGGCTATGCGGCGTACGTGCTGCAGCGGGTCGAGCGCGACCGGATGGCGGCCGCGAGCGAGGCGAAGCGGCAGAACCTGATGCGCAAGGAGCTCGCCTGGCTGCGCCGCGGCGCCCCCGCGCGCACCTCGAAGCCGAAGTTCCGCATCGACGCCGCCAACCAGCTCATCGAGGACGTGCCGCCCGTGCGCGACCGGGTCGAGCTCAGCCGGCTCGCCGTCGCCCGGCTCGGCAAGGACGTCGTCGACCTCCTCGACGCCGGTGTCGACTACCCGGCGCCCGGCGGCGGCACCCGCACCGTGCTCCGCGACGTCGAGTGGCGCATCGCGCCGGGGGAGCGCACCGGCATCCTGGGCGTCAACGGCGCCGGCAAGTCGACCCTCCTCGGCCTCGTCACCGGGGCCGTCAGCCCCACCCACGGCCGGGTGAAGCGCGGCACGACCGTGCGCATCGCGACCCTCAGCCAGGAGCTCGCCGAGCTGGCCGAGTGGGCCGATGAGCGCGTCAGCGCGGTCGTCGCAGCGCAGCGCACGAGCTACACGATCGGCAGCGGCTCGAAGGCCGTCGAGCTCACGCCGGGCCAGCTCCTGGAGCGCCTCGGCTTCACGAACCAGCAGCTCGCGACGCCCGTGCGCGACCTCTCGGGCGGGCAGAAGCGACGGCTGCAGCTGCTGCTCATCCTGCTGACCGAGCCGAACGTGCTGATCCTCGACGAGCCGACGAACGACCTCGACACCGACATGCTCGCCGCGATCGAGGACCTGCTCGACTCGTGGCCGGGCACGCTCCTCGTCGTCAGCCACGACCGCTACCTGCTCGAGCGGGTCACCGATCAGCAGTTCGCCATCGTCGACGCGAAGCTGCGGCACCTGCCGGGCGGCGTCGACCAGTACCTGGAACTCCGTGCCGCGCAGCAGCGCGGAGGCGCGGGGAGCGGCGCGGCGAGCGGGGCCGCCAGGGTCGCCGCGAGCGGCACGGATGCCTCGCCCGCCCCGGCCTCCGCGAGCGCTGCTCCCGGGCTCTCGGGCGCCGAGCGGCGCACCGCCGAGAAGGAGCTCGCCTCCGTCGAGCGGCGGATCGAGAAGCTGCAGCAGCAGATCGCCGCCGCCCGCGACGGCTTCGCCGAGCTCGACCAGAGCGACTACGAGCGGCTGAACGCCGAGATGGCGAAGGTGACCGCCGCCGAGCAGGAGGTCGCCGAGCTCGAGGAGCGCTGGTTCGAGCTCACCGAGCAGCTGGGCTGAACGCTCAGCGCCCGGCGGCGCGGCGCTCAGGTCCGGCGGCGCGCTCAGGGTCCGGCGGCGCGCTCAGCGTCCGGTTTCAGGAGGATGCCTCCCGCGCGGCGCGCTCGGTGAACCAGGCGAGCGCGTGCCGGCCGGAGGAGAGGCCGTAGTCGAGCGTGGCGCGCTGGTAGGCGAGCACCTCGCGGAACTCCTCCGGCACCTCGAGGACGGCGAGGTGCCGCTCGACGGCCTCGAGCTCGGCGACGTTCGCCGCCGCCCGCTCGCGGATGCGCTCGAGCACTGCGGCCCGCTCGGCCGGGTCGAGCAGGCCGAGGAAGAACAGCCGGGAGAGCGCCGCCGTCTCGAGGTCGGGGCCCTCGATCGGCCCGTCGATCCAGTCCCGGAACGCCGCGCGGCCGGCGTCGGTCGTGCGGTACACCTTGCGGCCCCGGCCGCCGGGCTGCACGCTCTCGACCTCGATGAGCCCGTTCGCGAGCAGCCCGTCGAGCGCCCGCTTGATGCTGCCCGAGCTCGCGCTGTAGACCAGCCCGACGCCCGCCTCGAAGCTCTTCACGAGGTCGTAGAGGCTCTGCGGGGCGAGCATGAGCAGCCCCAGGATCACGTGTGCCACGCGCCGAGCCTACCCGGGTTGACTCGCGTAGACATGTCTACTAGACAGGTCTATGAGAGAGATTGGACCCTGATGACCCATGCTCCCGCCGCCGACGCGGCATCCGTCCCGAGCGAGCTCGACCGCGAGCTCACCGCCCTCGTCGACCGTCTCGCCGCCCGTCGCCGCCTGCACCACGTCATCCTCGCCGTCGCCGACGATCGCGGGCGGAGCTGGTCGGGCGCGGCCGGGCCCGGCGCGAGCCCCGAGACGCCCTTCTTCATCGCCTCGATCACGAAGCGCTTCATCGCGACCCTCGTGCTGCAGGCCCACGAGCGCGGCGAGCTCGACCTCGACGCTGCGATCATGGCGTACCTCCCCGCCGAGGTGGCGACGAGGCTGCACGTCTGGAAGGGCGTCGATCGCACGCCGGAGATCACGGTGCGCCACCTCGCGAGCCACACCTCCGGCCTGCCCGACTTCTACGAGCGGCGCCGCGGCGGGCCGAGCCTCTACCGGCAGCTCCGCGCCGGCCACGACCTCGCCTGGGGCTTCGACGACGCCATCGCGATCGCGCGCGACGAGCAGCGGCCGCACTTCCCGCCGCAGGACCTGTCGGCGCCGAGGCAGCGCGCCTCGTACTCCGACACCGGCTTCCTGCTGCTCATCCGCATCCTCGAGCTCGTGACGGGGCTGAGCTTCGCGCAGCTCGTCGCCGAACGCATCGCCGAGCCGCTCGGGCTCCGCAGGACCTGGCACCCGGCCGGCGCGCCCGCCGACCCGGCGACGCCGGCGCCGCTCCCGCTGCACGTGCGGCGGCGCCCGGCGCGCCTCGACGGCGTGTACGCGTCGAGCCACGACCTGTTCAGCACGACGGCCGAGCTCCTCGCCTTCGAGCGGGCGCTCGTCAGCGGCGAGCTGTTCGCGGACCCCGCTACGAGCGCGCTGCTGACCGAGCGGCGCAACCGGCTGCGGAACGCCCCGAGCCTGCACTACGGCCTCGGCACGATGAGCTTCGGCGTGAGCCGGCTCAACCTGCCCCGGCGCGGCCCCGTCACGCTCGTCGGCCACTCCGGCTCGACCGGCACGTGGCTGTTCAGCTGCCCGGAACTCGGCGTCGTCCTCGCCGGCACGGTCGACCAGACGCAGGCGCAGGTGCTGCCGTTCCAGATCATGGTGCGGTGCCTGCAGCGCTGGACACGGTGATCGGCGGGGCCGGACGCGCAGATCGGGGAGGCGATCCCGAAGCATCCGTCGTCATATTTGACGTCGTTCGCAGAAGCTGTGACGTCATGTAACCAGGTGGTCAACAGCGCGAAGAACCTTCGCTTACCGTTGGAGGGCACCCGCGTTCGCGGCATCGACGCCCCCACCGACATCCTCCGTGGCGGAGCCATGCCGACCCACAGCCAGGCGGCCCTCGAACGCGCGCCCACCAGAGAGGACCCACCATGTCACGACGTTCCCGCATCACCTCCGTCATCGCCGCGCTCGCCGCGGTGCCCCTCGTCGCCTCGCTCGCGGCCTGCGCCTCGACCGGCGCGGCCGACGACGGCGGCGAGACCGTGAAGATCGGCGTCGTCGGCAAGTCGGACCCGCAGTGGGCGCCGTTCGTCGAGGCCGCCGCCGAGGAGGGCATCACGGTCGAGCTCGTCGACTTCGGCGACTACAACCAGCCGAACCCCGCGCTCACCGAGGGCGAGCTCGACCTCAACCAGTTCCAGCACATCGTCTACCTCGCGGACTACAACGTGAACGCCGACGCCGACCTCACCCCGATCGGCTCGACGCAGATCTACCCGCTCGGCCTGTACTCCACGAAGTACGACGACGTGAAGTCGATCCCGGCGGGCGAGACCGTCGCCGTGCCCGACGACCCCTCGAACCTCGCCCGCGCGCTCCTCGTGCTGCAGTCGGCCGGGCTCATCGAGCTGAAGGACGGCGGCTCGATCTTCTCGACCATCGCCGACATCGACGAGGCGAAGTCGAAGGTCAAGGTCACCCCGCTCGAGGCCGCCATCACCGCGACCTCGCTGCCCGACGTCGCCGCCGCGATCATCAACAACGACTTCGTCGAGGACGCCGGCCTCACCTTCGCCGACGCGATCGCGCAGGACGACCCGGCCGACCCCAACGCGCTGCCGTACGTGAACATCTTCGCGGCGCGTGCCGAGGACAAGGACAACAAGACCTACGCCAAGCTCGTCGAGATCTTCCAGACGAACGCGAAGGTCCAGGCCGGCCTCGACGAGGCATCCGGCGGCACCGGCGTCTCGCTGCAGGTCCCGGTCGCCGATCTCGAGAAGTCCCTCGCCGACGTCGAGGCCGACACGGCCGCCCAGCAGGGCTGATCGACGCATCACCGTCCGGCTCCCGGGCGGCGCGCACCCCGCGTCGCCCGGGAGCCGTCGGCGCGTTCCCGCGCCGCACCCGAGGAGGAACCGCATGGCCATCGTGAGCCTCGCGAACGTCAGCAAGTCGTACCCGTCGCCCGAGCGGGGCGCCCCGCGCATCGTCGCCGTCGACGATGTCAGCCTCGAGATCGAGGCCGGCGAGGTCACCGGCATCATCGGCTACTCCGGCGCGGGCAAGTCCACGCTCGTGCGGCTGATCAACGCGCTCGAGCCCGCGACCGAGGGCACCGTCACGATCGACGGCCGCGCGATCACCGGGCTGCCGGAGCGGGAGCTCCGCGCCGTACGGCTCGGCATCGGCATGATCTTCCAGCAGTTCAACCTCTTCGAGGCGAAGACCGTGGCGCAGAACGTCGCCTACCCGTTGAAGGTCGCCGGCTGGGGCAAGGCGGAGATCACGGCACGCGTGCAGGAACTGCTCGACTTCGTCGGCCTCGCTGACAAGGCGCGCGCCTACCCGGACCAGCTCTCGGGCGGCCAGAAGCAGCGCGTCGGCATCGCCCGGGCGCTCGCCACCCGCCCGCGGATCCTGCTCGCCGATGAGGCGACGAGCGCGCTCGACCCCGAGACGACGCAGGAGGTGCTCGCGCTGCTGAAGCGCGTGAACGAGGAGTACGGCGTCACCATGGTCGTGATCACCCACGAGATGGACGTCATCCAGTCGATCGCGACGAAGGTCGCCGTGATGGACGGCGGCCGGGTCATCGAGCAGGGCGACGTCTTCGACGTCTTCTCCGACCCGCAGCACGCCTCCTCCCGCAAGTTCGTCTCGACCGTCGTGCAGGGCGTGCCGTCCCCGGCGGAGCTCGCGGTGCTGCGCGAGCGGCACCCGGGCCGGATCGTGACGTTCTCGTTCCGCGACGGGGATGCCTCACAGGCCCGAGTCTTCGTCGAGCTCGCCCAGGCCGGGCTCGAGTTCGAGCTCGTGTACGGGGGTATCAACGACATCCGCGGTCGCGCCTTCGGCCATCTCACGCTCGCGATCCGCGGTGAGGAAGCCGCGATCGACCGGGCGCTCGCCCGCATCGGCGAGCTCGTGGCGGTCACCGAACCGTCGATCGGAGACGGCGCGCAGAACGGGGAGGTCCGCTGATGGACAAGCTCATCGACCTCGGGCCCGAGTTCTGGACCGCCGCCGGCGAGACCCTCTACATGGTGTTCTTCACCATGCTGTTCGGCGGGCTCGCGGGTCTCGTGCTCGGCATCGGCCTCTACGTCACGCGCAAGGGCGGGCTGCTGCCGAACACCGTCGTGAATAACGTGCTGAACGTGCTGATCAACTTCTTCCGGCCGATCCCGTTCATCATCTTCATCGCCGCGGTGCAGCCGCTCACCCGGGCCGTCATCGGCATCGGCATCGGCACGAACGCCGCCGTGTTCGCCCTCTCGCTCGCGGCGTCCTTCGCGATCGGCCGCATCGTCGAGCAGAACCTGCTCACCGTGAAGCCGGGCGTCATCGAGGCGGCCCGCTCGATGGGCGCGGGCCCCTGGCGCATCCTCACCACGGTCGTCATCGGCGAGGCGCTCGGGCCGCTGATCCTCGGCTACACCTTCATCATCGTCGCGGTGATCGACATGTCGGCGATGGCCGGCTTCCTCGGCGGCGGCGGCCTCGGCTACTTCGCCCAGCTCTACGGCTACCGCCAGTTCGAGCCGATCGTGACCTGGGCCGCGGTGCTGCTCATCATCGTGTTCGTGCAGATCGTGCAGTACCTCGGCAACTGGCTGGCCCGCAAGGTGCTGCGGCGGTAGCCCCACCCGACGCCGCCCGCGCCTCTCGGCCCCGATGAACGAGTTGCCCGACTTTCATGAAAGTCGGGCAACTCGGGTGATCAGTGCGCGGCGGCGACCGTCGCGAGCTCGATCGGCGCGGCGGGCAGCTTCACGCTCTCGACGAGTTCGCCGGCGTCGAGGTCGACGAGGTGGATGGTCGAGGCGGCCGGGTCCGTCACGTACGCGCGGTGCCCGTCGACCCAGAGCGCGGGGCGGGCCTGCTGCCAGTCGAGCGGCTCGGTCCACTCCTCGAGCACCGGGATCGTCGCCGTGACGGTCCCCGCGGCCGGATCGATGACGTGGATGGCGCCGTCGGTGCCGAGCACGAGCGCTTCACCGTGCGGGCCGCGGGCGAGCGAGCGGAAGGTGTAGCTCGTGCCGAGCTCGACGAGTCGCAGCGTGCCGGCCTCGGTGTCGATGAGGCTCACCCGGGTCGGCCGCTCGAGTTCGGCCTCGGCATCCGTCTTGTAGTCGCCCAGCACGACGGCGGACTCCGGCGAGCCGGCCTGCGTGCCGATGCGCCCGTAGGCGTCGGGCGACGCGACCTTCGTGAAGGCGCCGTCGCGGAAGACGAGGGCGCCGTCCTGGCAGCCGACGACGATCGCCCCGCCCGCCGCGACCGTTTCGCCGTGCACGCCGGGGCAGCGCTCGTCGCGGGCGAGTTCGGCGCCCGAGGCATCGAAGACGGCGACGCCCGTGCGCGCTTCCTCGGTGCCGAGCGTCGAGAGGAGCGCGTCGCCGGGCAGGGCGACGGCGACGCCGTGATGCGCCGCCGCGCTCTCGTGGGTGCGGAGCTCGAGCGGGTCGAGTCCGCCTGCGGCGACCGCGTCGGCGAGCCCGGATGCCTCGAACAGCTGCACCTCGCCGGTGCCGTCGGCGAAGAGGGCGGTGACGCCCTCGTTCGTGGTGACGTGGCCCGCGTGGTCGGCCTCGAACACGAGCTCCGTGAGCTGCGGCGTCTCGCCGTAGTAGTGCGCGTGGTCGCCGTGCTGCTCCGCCTCGAGGCCGGTGTCGAGCACGCGGAAGCCGGCGTCCGTCGAGACGAGCACGTGCCGGCCATCGCCGGCGGGGTTCACCCGGAGGAAGCCGGGCAGCTCGAGCTCGGCCGCGACCTCGAGGGTGTCGCCCTCGAGCACGAGCAGGCCGCCGTCGTAGCTCGCGACCAGGCGCGGGGCGGCGAGCTCGCGCGCAGCGGGCTCGGTCGCGGAGTCGGGCTGCGCGGCGGGCGTCTGGCCGCCGGGGGAGGCGCAGGCGGCGAGCGCGAGGAGCAGGGCGGGCGCCGCGGCGGCGGTCAGGCGGAGGCCTCGACGGCGAGGCGGGGGACTGGTGCGTGTGATCATGGCCGTCACGCTATCGTTAACGATAATCATTCTCAAAACCGAATCACGGGCCAGCGAGTTGCCCGACTTTCATGAAAGTCGGGCAAGCCATGGGGTGGATCCGAGTTGCCCGACTTTCATGAAAGTCGGGCAACTCGGTGGGGTGCGGGTCAGGTGAGCCGGCCGTTCAGGCGAGCCGGCTGTGCACCGGCCTGGCGTGCTCCGGGGGCTCGCCGACCTCCTCGACGGTGTGGCCGCTGCAGGTGATCGCGGTGACGCTGGCCCGCTCGACGCGCGACACGGCGAACCAGCGCATGGCGTCGCGCAGCCGGCACCACCCGACCAGGTACCAGCGGCCGTTCGTGGAGGCGAACAGCACGGGCTCGACGTCGCGCGTGGTCGTGGTGCCGTCCGCCGCGGTGTAGTTGAGGCGAACCACCCGCTGCTCGGCCAGCGCCTGCTCGAGCGCCGAGCTGACGGCACGCGAGGACGGCGGAGGCGCATCGACCCAGATCCGGTGGGCCAGCTCCTCGGCCCGCGCTCGCGTCCTCGGGTCGAGGACGTCGAGGATCTTGCGGATGCCGGCGGCCGCCAGATCGGCGTACGGCGCATCGGATGCCGCGGACGCCGCCGCGAGGAGCGCCACGGCCTGCGCGGGGGAGAGGGTGACGGGCGGAAGTGTGGCGTACTCGGCGAGCCCGTATCCGCCGCCGGGGCCCGGCCTGGACCAGACCGGCGCGCCGCTGCGCTCCAGCGCGTCGAGGTCGCGCTTGACCGTGCGCACCGACACCTCGAACTCCCGGGCCAGGCGGTCGGCGGAAACGCCGCGAGCACCGCTGCGGCGCAGCATCTCGGACAGGGCGTGCAGTCGTTCGGCGCGCTTCATGGGCCCGGCCTCAGCAGGGTCCGGCGGGAATCGAATTCATGCCAGAAATAGTGACACACCGATGTCCGCCGAGGCTGCGAGGGTGGTCGCATGACCACCACTGCGAACCATCCGACCATCGTCCTCATCGCCGGCCACTGGCTGGGCGCCTGGGCGTGGGACGACGTCCTGGCCCACCTCGGACCCGACCGCGCCGTCGCGCTGACGCTGCCCGGGCTCGACCGAGCCGATCCAGAGCGCTCGTCGAGGTCCCTCGACGAGCAGGCGGCGGCCATCCGGGACGTGATCGCGCAGCACGGCGACCGCCCGGTCGTCCTCGTCGCCCACAGCGGGGCCAACGCCCCCGCGAGCCTCGTGCTCGACCGTCATCCCGAACTCGTCGCACGCGTGGTCTGGGTCGACTCAGGCCCCGTGGCCGACGGCAGTGTCTTCGCCCCCGACCTCCCGGACGCGCTCGGCGAGCTGCCGCTGCCGCCGTTCGAGGAACTCGGGCAGCAGGCGAGCCTCGACGGGCTGAGCCCCGAGGACCTCGCGCGATTCCGCGATCGGTCCGTCCCGGAGCCCGCCACGGTGCTCCGCCAGCCCGTCGAGCTCGCGAACGAGGCCCGGCACGGCGTCCCGACGACCCTGGTGTGCTGCTCGATCCCGGCCGAGCAGGTGCGGGAGCTGGTCCGGGCGGGGCATCCCATGTTCGCCGAGCTCGCGAAGCTGGACGGCTTCGACGTCGTCGACCTCCCCACGGGGCACTGGCCCATGTGGAGCCGAGCGGGCGACCTCGCGGAGGTCATCCTCGCCGAGGCGTCCAGGGCGGCGATCGACGCCTAGGCGGGCTCCTCGAAGCTCACGATGAGCTTGCGCAGCAGTCCGGCGAGGCGCTTCTGCTCCGCGGGCGGCAGGCTGCCAAGCAGCTCGGCCTCTGCGTCGACGAGGCGCGTGATCGCGGCATCCACCCGGGTGAGGCCGGCCTGGCTCATCTCGACGAGGATGCCCCGACCGTCGTGGGGATCGGTCTGCCGGCTCACGAGCCCGCGGGCGACGAGCCGGTCGATGCGGTTCGTCATCGCCCCGCTCGAGACGAGCGTCTGCTGCAGCAGGGCCTTCGGCGACAGCCGGTAGGGCGCACCCGCCCGGCGGAGGGCGGAGAGCACGTCGAACTCCCACGACTCGAGCTCCGAGCGCGCGAAGGCCTGCTTGCGCTCCCGGTCGAGGTGCTTCGAGAGCCGCGCCACCCGGGAGAGCACCTGCAGCGGGGAGAAGTCGAGATCCGGCCGCTCCCGCTCCCAGTCGGCGACGATCCGATCCACCTCGTCCGCGTGCGTCATCCGGCCATTATCGCCCGGGGCGCGACCCCGCTCGCGCCCCCGCGTCGCCGACCGTCATGCCGCGGCGCGCGCCGTGGCAGACTTGATGGCGCGCAACGGCATGCCGCGGCGCGGTCCGCCATGGTGTAACGGCAGCACGACAGCCTTTGGAGCTGTGAGGCCCAGGTTCGAATCCTGGTGGCGGAGCATGAGCGATCAGAACCTCGCGATCATCGTCCTGGCGGCAGGACAGGGCACCCGCATGAAGTCGGCGACCCCGAAGCTGCTGCACCCGCTCGCCGGCTCGCCGGTCGTCGGGCACGTGCTGCGCACCGCGCGGGCGCTCGACGCCGCGCACGTGCTCGCCGTCGTGCGGCACGAGCGCGACCGGGTCGCGGAGACGATCGAGGCGGAGCTGCCCGGCACCACCATCGTCGACCAGGACGAGATCCCCGGCACCGGCCGCGCCGTCGAGCAGGCCGTCGCCGCACTGCCCGCCGACTTCGCCGGTGAGGTGCTCGTGCTGAACGGCGACGTGCCGCTGCTCGACGCCGACACGCTCGCCGCGTTCCTCGCGCAGCACCGCGACACCGGTTCCGCCGCTTCCGTGCTCTCGGCCATCTACGACGAGCCGCACGGCTACGGCCGCATCGTCCGCGGCCCCGCCGGCGGCTTCGACCGCATCGTCGAGCAGAAGGACGCGAGCGAGGTCGAGCGGGCCATCCCCGAGATCAACGCCGGCATCTACGCCTTCGGCGCCGCCGCGCTCCGCGACCAGCTCGCGAACCTCACCACCGAGAACGCGCAGGGCGAGAAGTACCTCACCGACGTCATCCAGCTGCTCCGCGAGGCGGGCAGCGAGGTCGAGGCCGTGCCCGTCGCCGAGCCGTGGCTCGTCGCCGGCATCAACGACCGCGCCCAGCTCTCCGAGACGGCGGCCCGGCTGAACGCACTGATCGTGCGCGGCTGGCAGCTGAACGGCGTCACGATCGAGGACCCGGCGACCACCTGGATCGACCTCGCGGTGACGATCGAGCCAGACACCACCATCCGGCCCGGCACGCAGCTGAAGGGCGCGACGACGATCGCCACCGGCGCGATCGTCGGCCCCGACACCACCCTCGTCGACTGCGAGATCGGCGCCGGCGCGCACGTCAAGCGCACCGACGGCACGCTCGCCGTGATCGGCGCGGGCGCCGAGGTCGGGCCGTTCGCGTACCTCCGCCCGGGCACCGTCCTCGGCGACGGCGGCAAGATCGGCACCTTCGTCGAGACGAAGAACGCCGAGATCGGCCGTGGCAGCAAGGTGCCGCACCTGAGTTACATCGGCGACACGCGAATCGGCGAGCAGTCGAACGTGGGCGCCGGTTCGATCACTGCGAACTACGACGGGGTGAACAAGCACCGCACCGAGATCGGCTCCCACGTGCGCACCGGCTCGCACGGGGTCTTCGTCGCGCCCGTTACCATTGGAGACGGCGTCTACACGGGTGCCGGAACGGTCGTCCGCAAGGACGTCCCTGCCGGAGCGCTCGCCGTGAACGTCGCACCGCAACGCAACATCGAGGGGTGGGTCACGACGCATCGTGCCGGGACTGCGGCCGCCCAGGCGGCCGAGGCCGCCGGCACGGCCGCCGCGACCGACGCCGAGTGACACGAGGCCGGACCGGCTGAGAGGACGAACACATGTCGGGTATCGAGACCACCGGATCCAAGCGCCTCGTGCTGGTGTCGGGGCGCGCGCATCCGGAGCTCGCCGAGCAGATCGCCCGCGAGCTGGGCGCCGAGCTGGTGCCGACCGATGCCCGCACCTTCGCGAACGGCGAGATCTACGCGCGCTACGACGAGAGCGTGCGCGGGTCCGACGCCTTCGTCATCCAGTCCCACACCTCCCCGATCAACGAGTGGCTCATGGAGCAGCTCATCATGGTGGACGCGCTGAAGCGCGCCTCGGCCAAGCGCATCACCGTCGTCGCGCCGTTCTACCCCTACGCCCGGCAGGACAAGAAGGGCCGCGGGCGCGAGCCGATCTCGGCCCGCCTCGTCGCCGACCTGTTCAAGACCGCCGGCGCCGACCGCATCATGTCGATCGACCTGCACGCGGCGCAGATCCAGGGCTTCTTCGACGGCCCCGTCGACCACCTCTTCGCCATGCCTGTGCTGCTCGAGGAGTTCAAGAACTCCCTCGACCCGGCGACCCTCACGGTCGTCTCGCCCGACATGGGCCGGGTGCGCGTCGCCGACATCTGGAGCGACAAGCTCGGCGCCCCGCTCGCCATCATCCACAAGCGCCGCGACCCGCTCGTGCCGAACCAGGTCTCGGTGCACGAGATCGTCGGCGACGTGAAGGGCCGCGTCTGCCTCCTCGTCGACGACCTCATCGACACCGGCCGCACGATCGTGAAGGCGGCCGAGGCGCTCAAGGCGAACGGCGCGATCGGCGTCGTCGTCGCCGCGACCCACGCCGTGTTCTCGAACCCGGCCGTCGAGATCCTGCAGTCCGACTTCATCGACCGCGTCGTCGTCACCGACACCCTGCCGATCCCGGCGGAGAAGCACTGGGACCGGCTCACGATCCTGCCGATCGCGCCGCTGCTCGCCCGCGCCATCCACGAGGTCTTCGAGGACGGCTCGGTCACGAGCATGTTCGACGGCGCGGCCTGATGGCCGAGCCCGGCGAGCAGGCGGCGTCCGGCGAGCAGGCGGCGTCCGGCGAGCAGGCGGCGTCCGGCGAGCAGGCATCCGGGCGCCCCGCGCTGCCCGGCCGCCCCTGGGTCGCGAGCTACGCCGAGGGCGTGCCCGACGACCTCCCGGCCGTCGAGGGCTCGCTGTACGACCTCATCCGGCACTCGGTCGAGACGTACCCCGAGCACGTCGCGCTCGAGTTCTTCGGACGCGAGACGACGTACGCCGAGCTCGGCGCCGAGATCGAACGGGCCGCCGAGGGGCTCCGCCTCCTCGGCGTGCAGAAGGGCGACCCCGTCGCCATCGTGCTGCCGAACTGCCCGCAGCACATCGTCGCGTTCTACGCTGTGCTCCGCCTCGGCGGCATCGTCGTCGAGCACAACCCCCTGTACACGCCGCGCGAGCTGCGGCACCAGTTCGAGGACCACGGAGCCCGCGTCGTCGTCGCCTGGGACAAGGTGGTCGACACGCTGCAGGCGTTCCCCGCCGACCTGAAGCTCGCGCACATCGTCTCGGTCGACCCGACCCGGGCGATGCCGTTCGGCACCCGCCTCGCGCTCCGACTGCCGATCGCGAAGGCCCGCGAGTCCCGCGCCGCGCTCACGACGAAGGTGCGCGGCACGGTGCCGTGGCCCGAACTCGTCGAGGCCCAGCCGATCGACGCACACATCATCGCGCCCGAGGTCGACGACGTCGCCCTCATCCAGTACACGAGCGGCACGACCGGCAGCCCGAAGGGCGCCACGCTCAGCCACGCGAACCTCATCGCGAACGCGGCGCAGTCGCGCAGCTGGGTGCCCGAGATCCCGCGCGGCAGCGCCGTCGTCTACGCCGTGCTGCCGATGTTCCACGCCTACGGGCTCACCCTCTGCCTCACCTTCGCGATGAGCATGGGCGCCCGGCTCGTGCTCTTCCCCAAGTTCGACCCCGACCTCGTGCTCAAGGTCGTGAAGCGCCGGCCGCCGACCTTCCTGCCGGCGGTGCCGCCGATCTACGAACGGCTCACCGCCGCCGCGGCCGCCGAGGGCGTGCCGCTCGCCGGCATCCGCATCGCCATCTCCGGCGCCATGCCGCTCTCGCCGGCCGTCGTCGAGCCGTGGGAGGCTGCCACCGGCGGCTACCTCGTCGAGGGCTACGGGCTCTCGGAGTGCTCGCCGGTGCTGATGGCGAATCCCGTCGCGCCGAACCGCAAGGCCGGCACCGTGGGCCTGCCCCTGCCGGGCACGGAGTGCCGCGTCGTCGACCCGGAGGAGCCGACGCGCGACGTCGAGCCCGGCGCCGAGGGCGAGCTCGTCGTGCGCGGTCCGCAGGTCTTCTCCGGCTACTGGAAGAAGCCCGACGAGACCGCCGCGGTCTTCGTCGAGGACCCCGAGGGCGGCGCGCCCTGGTTCCGCACGGGCGACATCGTCTCGATCGACGACGAGGGCTTCGTGCGCATCGTCGACCGCATCAAGGAGCTCATCATCACGGGCGGCTTCAACGTCGCGCCGAGCGAGGTCGAGGAGGCGCTGCGCACGCACCCCTCGGTCGCCGACGTCGCCGTGGTCGGGTTGCCGGACGCGCACTCGGGCGAACAGGTCGTCGCCGTCGTCGTGCTGAAGCCGGGGCAGCAGCTCGACGAGGCCGGCATCCGCCAGGCGGCGCGCGACCAACTGACGCCGTACAAGGTGCCCAAGCGGGTCGTCGCGGTCGAGGAGCTGCCGCGCTCGCTCATCGGCAAGGTCATCCGGCGCGAGGTGCGCACGCGCCTCATCAACGCCGAGGCCGGCCAGGGCTGACGCGGGATCGCTCGATGGGGTTCCTCGACGGCGAGACCAGGGCGGCGCTCGACGCGCTCGCGGCCCTCGATGCGCACGGGGATGCCCCGGCGGCGCTCGACCGCGTCCGGGCCGTGCGCCGGCTGCTGCGCGCGCTCGAGGCCGAGCCCGCCGTGCTCGCCGCGGTGCGCGAGGCCCGGGACGGCGGGGCGGACTGGGCCGAGGTCGCCGCGGCGGCCGGGCTGAGCGAGGGGGCGGCGAAGCAGCGCTGGGCCGGCGACGACGCGGCCATCGCCGAGCGGCGCGAGGCAAGCCGGAGGCGCAAGCGCGAGCGGCCGTCGAGCCGCCCGAGCGAGCTGCCCGGCCTCTCCGTGGCCGAGGCCGCGGCGAAGCTCGGCGTCACCGCGCAGGCGATCTACCTGCGGGTCAGCCGCGGCCAGCTCGCCTCGCGCACGGTCGAGCTGCCCGACGGGCGAAAGTACAAGCGGGTCTTCCCCGACGGCGACGCGCCGGAGGACTGAGCACTCGGGCAGACGTCGCGCCCAGCCGCGCCATCGTGCGAGTCCGGGCAGGCGCTGCCTCGGCGCGCTCCCGCGCCGTCGCGCCGCGTTCGGCGCTCGTGCAGGAACGCGTTCTACCGTGCTGGTATGCCAAATGTGTTTCCATGGCCACTCATGGAGTGGTTCGGTCGCCTGCGTCTGCGGCGCCGAGCCCGGCGGCGCGGCCCAAGAATCCGCGCAATATACCGGGCGCATGTCATCGCTACGAGCAGATTGACCCTGCGGCCCTATCTCGCTCACGATGTGGAGGGGTGGTATTCCATCCAGTCTGATCCGCAGGTACTCGAATACCTCGGTTGGCCAGTTCGAAGCCGCAGGCAGTCCGCGGTGCACCTCCGCCATCGCACCCGGCATACCGTGCTCAGTTTCGATGGCGACTTCCTGGCTCTCGCCGTCGTCCATGCGGGCCAGCTCATCGGCGACGTCTCGCTGCATCTGCGCGGGCGCGGTCCGGAGCCCGAGGGGGCGGAGATCGGTTGGATCCTCGGAAGCGAGTGGACCGGTCGGGGGTTCGCGGCCGAGGCCGCAGCGGCGCTTCTCGAGGTCGCGTTCACCGAACTCGGAGTCCGCTGGGTGATCGCAGCGATCCATCCGCAGAACGAGCGGTCGATCCGGCTCGCGCAGCGGCTCCGCTTCGAGGCGGAGCCGATCCATCGGGGCGTCCTCACGATGCGTCTCACCGCTGAGCGATGGTCGCAGACGGGCGAAGCGTCCTAGCTCGACACCTCGTCGGGGCCGAGCACGCGCGGCGGGGCGCCCGGCAGGAGGCCGAGGTTCGCGACCGGGCGGGGTTCGCCCGAGGCATCCGCGTAGCAGATCCAGCCCGCCCCGCCCGGGCCGAAGAGCTCGAGCGCGACGTGCGAGCCGGCCGCGTCGCGGTCGTACGCCGAGACGATGACGGCGCAGCTGCGCGCCGCGCTCGACTGCGCGACCGAAACGGTCGAGAGCACGATTGGGGCGAGCATCGCGACGAGCGCGACGATGACGGTGAAGCGGATGACCCGGCGGCGGCGTTCCCAGCGGGACGGCCCGTCTGGTGCGGAGCCGTCGTCGGCGAAGGCGAGCTCGGCCGGCACCTCGTCCCAGTCGCGCGGGCCGCGGGGGCCCGGCTCGCCGGGCTCGGCGGGGTGGCGGGGTTCGAGGTCGCGCGGGGCCATGGGATCCAGTCTCGCATCCGCGGCCGGGCGCGGATGCAGCGAAGCCCGCCGCGCTCAGCGGCCGGCGAACACCGAGGCGATTCCGGCCGCGGCCGCGGCGAGCGTCGCCACCGAGACGGCGAGTATGAGCCAGGGGGCGGGCGTGTAGCGGCCCTCGCTGAGCTCGCGACGGCGGATGCCGCCGACCGCGCCGACCGCGCCGGCCGCGAAGAAGAGCACCGTGCCCGTCACGATCAGCCACGGCTCGCCCGCGACGAGCCCGGTGCGCAGCGCCAGCAGGGCGTTCACGGCGACGACGAGCGCGGTGCGCGTCCACGACAGCGCCGTGCGCTCGGGCTGCAGCCCCGGATCGCGGATGACGGCGCTCACGGCAGGATCAGGAACACCGTGAGCACGACGGAGGTGACGAGGCAGACGCCCGCGAGCACCGGGAGCGACCAGCTGAAGCGCAGCGGCCGGTCGTGCCGCATCGCGATCTCGTTGCTGCGCCAGCGGAAGTACGAGAGCAGCCCGAGCCCCGCGGCGGCGACCCCGAGGCCGACGGAGAGCACCGTGACGAGCGCGCGCGGGCCGATGCCGGCGGCGAACTCGTGCAGCAGCACGCCGCCCGCGATGAGGGCGAGCGCCGTACGGATCCAGGCGAGGAAGGTGCGCTCGTTCGCGAGGGAGAAGCGGTAGTCGGGGTCCTGCCCCTCCTGCTTCCAGCGGGGTTCCGGCATGCGCGGCCTCCTCGGCGGTGTCTGCGGTCTGCGTCGTGGGTCGTCGCGAGCCTAACGGCCGCGAGCCCGGCCCGCGTGCAGCGGGGCCGGGCTCGCCGGGGCGTCCTGAGCTCAGTGCGAGGAGGGCGTGGTCTCGATCTCGCTGCGGTCGCCCGACCAGAGCGTGTGGAAGACGCCGGGCTTGTCGACGCGCTGGTAGGTGTGCGCGCCGAAGAAGTCGCGCTGACCCTGCACCAGGGCGGCGGGCAGGCGCTCGGCGCGGAGCCCGTCGTAATAGGCGAGCGAGGACGCGAACGCGGGGGCGGGGATGCCGGCCTGCGCCGCCGCCACGACCACGCGGCGCCACGCCTGCTGCGCACCGGCCACGGCGTCGCGGAAGTACGGCGCGACGACGAGGGCCACGAGCTCGGGGTCCTCGGCGTAGGCGTCGGCGATGCGGTTCAGGAAGCGGGCGCGGATGATGCAGCCGGCGCGCCAGATGCGGGCGATGTCGCCCTTCTTGACGTCCCAGCCGAACTGGGCGGCGCCCGCGATGATCTCGTCGAAGCCCTGCGAGTAGGCGATGATCTTCGAGGCGTAGAGCGCCTGGCGGACGTCCTCGATGAAGGCGTCGGCGTCGGCGACGGTCCAGCCGCCGTCGGGGCCGGGCAGCGAGGCGGCGGCCTCGCGCTGGGCGCGCTGCGAGGAGAGGCTGCGGGCGAAGACGGCCTCGGCGATGCCCGAGACGGGGACGCCGAGGTCGAGCGCGTTCTGCACCGTCCAGGCGCCGGTGCCCTTCGCGCCGGCCGAGTCGAGGATGACGTCCACGAGCGGCGCACCGGTGTCGGCGTCGACCTGGCGCAGCACCTCGGCGGTGATCTCGATGAGGTAGCTCTCGAGCTCGCCGGTGTTCCACTCGGCGAAGATGTCGGCGATCTCCGCCGGCGACTTGCCGGTGCCCTGACGGATCAGGTCGTACGCCTCGGCGATGAGCTGCATGTCGGCGTACTCGATGCCGTTGTGCACCATCTTCACGAAGTGGCCGGCGCCGTCGGTGCCGACGTGGGTGACGCAGGGGGCGCCGTCCTCGGGGGCGCGGGCGGCGATCGTCTCGAGGATCGGTCCGAGCGTCTCGTACGACTCGGCGGTGCCGCCGGGCATGATCGAGGGACCGTTCAGCGCGCCCTCCTCGCCGCCGGAGATGCCGGTGCCGACGAAGTGGATGCCGGTGGGGCTGATCTCGCCCTCGCGGCGGATGGTGTCGTGGAAGTTCGCGTTGCCGCCGTCGACGATGATGTCGCCGGGCTCGAAGCGGCTCACGAGCTCGGAGATGACGGCGTCGGTGCCGCGGCCGGCCTGCACCATGATGATCGCGGTGCGCGGCGTCGCGAGCGAGGCGACGAACTCGTCGTAGCTCTCGGCGGCCACGAAGCCCGCCTCGGGGTGCTCGGTCACGAGGGTGCGGGTGCGCTCGGGGGAGCGGTTGAACACCGCGACGGTGTTGCCCTCCCGGCTGGCCAGGTTTCGGGCCAGGTTCGAACCCATGACGGCGAGTCCGACGACTCCGATGTTCGCGACGGCTTCAGGCAAGGCATTCTCCTCGGAACGGGAAAGTGGGGTCTTCTCAGCGTAGTGCGCGGAGCGGGCGCGGTGTTCCGCGCGACGTCCGCCGCCGCAGCGGTTCGGCGGGAAGCGGCGATCGGGTAGCCCGGCGATCGGGTAGACTGGGCGATTGAACTTCGGCGAGGGAGGCCGCGGGCGGGCGAGAGCCGGCTCGAGGCATCCGTGATCGACGCGGTCGAATGCGACTCACGGCGATTCCTCACGCGCACCCCTCGGGTGCCGCGCGTTCGAGTTGAAGAGAACAGACCCCAGATCTGGGCCGGCAGAGCGCACCATCCCGGAGCGCAGCAGCGTGAGCCCGCAAGGAGAACCACCATGGACGAAGACAACAAGGTCGAAGCGCTCGAGCGCGACTCGTTCGGCAAGGGTGCGGCGCGCAAGCTCCGCGCCGCCGGCCGCATCCCCGCCGTCGTGTACGGCCACGGCACCCAGCCGGTGCACGTGAGCCTGCCCGCCCACCAGATCGGCCTGATCGTGCGCAAGGCGAACGCCGTGCTCGACCTGCAGATCTCGGGCAAGAGCCAGCTCGCGCTCGTCAAGGACGTGCAGAAGGACCCGGTGCTGCAGATCATCGAGCACCTCGACCTCATCGTCGTGAAGAAGGGCGAGAAGGTCCAGGTCGAGGTGCCGGTGCACCTCGAGGGCGAGTCGGCTGCGGGCACCGTCGCCGACCTCGACTCGCACACCCTGACCCTCGAGGTCGAGGCCACCCACATCCCCGAGAACGTCGTCGTCTCGGTCGAGGGCCTCGAGGAGGGCACCCAGATCCACGCGAAGGACGTCACCCTGCCGAAGGGCGCCTCGCTCATCAGCGACGCCGACGCGCTCGTCGTGAACGTGCACGTGCCGCAGAAGGTCGCGGACGTCGAGGAGACCGCCGAGGGCGAGGAGGCCGCCGAGGCCCCCGCCGAGGAGGCGGCCGCGGAGTAAGCTCCGCGCCCAGCGCACGAGGGCCCGCCCCGATCCCCGGATCGCGGCGGGCCCTCGTCGTTCCCGGGTCCGCTCCGTTCGGCAGGGCCGGGACGGGCGGTCGTCGTCCGGTACGCTCGGACATCGGGCCGATCGGCCCGATGGACCGGATCGGAGCGCGGCATGGCGTGGTTCCGGCGGCGGCGACGAGAGGATCCCGAGGTGGCGCAGAACACCTGGCTGGTGGTCGGCCTCGGCAACCCCGGCGCGCAGTACGCGGGCAATCGGCACAACGTGGGCCAGATGGTGCTCGACGAACTCGCCGGCCGGCTCGGCGCGCCCTTCAAGAGCCACAAGACGCCGTCGCGCGTCGCCGAGGGCTTCCTGCGCCCCGGCGGGCCGAAGCTCGTGCTCGCGAAGCCGAACAGCTACATGAACACCTCGGGCGGCCCGGTCTCGGCGCTCGCGAAGTTCTACGACGTTCCCGCCGAGCGGCTCATCGTCGTGCACGACGAGCTCGATCTGCCGTTCGACACGGTGCGGCTCAAGCAGGGCGGCGGCCACGGCGGACACAACGGGCTGCGCGACATCTCGAAGGCGCTCGGCGCCGACTACCTGCGCGTGCGCGTCGGCATCGGCCGGCCGCCCGGCCGGCAGGACCCGGCCGACTTCGTGCTGAAGGACTTCTCCGGCACCGAGCGGCAGAGCCTGCCGAACCTGCTCGCCGACGCGGCCGACGCGGTCGAGGCCATCGCCGACGACGGCCTGCTCGCCGCGCAGCAGCGCTTCCACGCGCCGAGCTGAGCCGGGCGCGGCGGCCGCCCGCCTCGCCCGCTAGATCAGCCCGCGGAGGAACTCCTCGGGGCTCGTGCCCGCGGCCCGTGCGCGCTCGACGAGCCTCGCGTGCTCGTCGGTCGTCAGCTCGAGCGTCATCGCCAGCCAGTCGGCCGCCGGGTCGTCGAAGTCGAAGAGGGCGGTGTCGGCGGGGGAGCGGTCGTCGTGGAGCGAGGGGGCTTCGTCCTCGAAGAGCTCGGCCGCGCCGATCGGCTCGGTCGTCGCCAGCACCTGCGCGGCCGCCGCGGCGTCCGCCTCGCACGCACCCGACCAGCCGGGCCCCGACGGCACCGCCGAACCGCGCCGGTACGCCTCGGCGACCGCGCGGGCCCGGGCGTCGGCGGCCTCGTTCATGGGATGCCCGACGTGGCCCTTCACCCACTCGAAGCGGTAGCGGCGGCCGGCGATGGCCTCGTCGAGCTGCTTCAGGAGCTCGACGTTCAACACGGGCTTGCCGTCGGACTTGCGCCAGCCCTTGCGCTTCCAGTTCGGCATCCACTTCGTCACCGAGTTGATGACGTACTGGCTGTCGCACTGCACGAGCAGCTCCTCGTCGAGGTGCGCGGTCGCGCGGAACAGCTCGAGCACGGCGGTGAGCTCGCCCTGATTGTTCGTGGCGTGCTTCCAGCCGCCCGCCGCCCAGCAATCGTCGGCGACGTACCAGGCCCAGCCGGCCGGGCCGGGGTTGCCGAGAGCGGAGCCGTCTGCGGCGGCGATGATCATGCGTGGGGTCCTTCCGTCGGGCCGCGCCAATCGTATCCGGAGCCACCGCGGGCGGCGGACGGCGGATGCCTCGCCCGGCCGTCGTGTCGGCGGGGCGACGTAGACTTCTCCGGTGAGTCTGCAGGGTCTGAACACGGCGCTCTCGCGCGCCTCCACGATCGAACGCGCCCTCGGCGAGGCCCAGCACAGCGCGGACTTCTCGGCCCCGGCCGGCCTCGACGCGCCGCTGCTCGCCGGGCTCCTCGAACGCCGCAGGGCGGCCGGACTGGCCCCCGTGCTCCTCGTCGTGACCGCCACGAGCCGCGAGGGCGAGTCGCTGCGCGGCTCCCTCGCGCCCTACCTGCCGGCCGACGCCGAGCTGCTCGAGTTCCCGGCGTGGGAGACCCTGCCGCACGAGCGGCTCTCGCCGAGCGCCGAGACGGTCGGGCGACGGCTGCACGCCATCCGCCGGCTGCACGAGTGGGGCGCCGCCTCGGGCGAGCGGCATCCGCTCGTCGTCGTCGCCTCGGTGCGCGCCGCCCTCCAGCCCATCGCCGACAACCTCGCCGCGCTCGCGCCGATCGAGCTCGTCGCCGGCGCGCGCGGCCACGACCTCTCCGAGCTCGCGCTGCGGCTCGTCGACCTCGCCTACGCGCGCGTCGACATGGTGGCCCGCCGCGGCGAGTTCGCCGTGCGCGGCGGCATCCTCGACGTCTTCCCGCCGACGGCCGACCACCCGGTGCGCGTCGAGTTCTTCGGCGACGAGGTCGAGGAGCTGCGGGCCTTCTCCGTCGCCGACCAGCGCTCGCTGCCCGAGCCCGTCGAGCGCGTGCAGCTCGCGCCGAGTCGCGAGCTGCTGCTCACCCCCGCCGTCCGCCAACGGGCGCGCGAGATGGTGCACGAGTTCCCGAGCCTGTCGCAGATGCTCGAGAAGATCGCCGAGGGCATCCCCGTCGAGGGCATGGAGTCGCTCGCCCCGGCCCTGACCGAACGGCTCGTGCCGCTCACGCACTACCTGCCCGCGCAGTCGGCGATCGCCGTCATCGCGCCCGAGCGCGTCGCCGGCCGGGCCGCGAGCCTCGCCGAGACCAACCGGGAGTTCCTCGCCGCGGCATGGAGCGCCGCCACCGTCGGCGCCGGCGCGCCCATCGACCTCGACGCGGGCGACTTCCTGACCCTGCGGGAGCTGCGCGACGCCGCCATGCTGAGCAGGCCGGGCGAGGCCGACCTCAAGCGCGTCTGGTGGACGCTGTCGCCCTTCGACGCCGGCGAGGCCGCCGACGACGTCGAGCACGACGCGAGCTACGTGCGCATCGCGGCGAACGCCGTGCCGAGCTTCCAGGGCAACGTGACCGGTGCCGTCGAGCACGTCGCCGAGCGCATGCGCGAGGGCTGGTCGCTCGTCGTGGCCGCCGCCGGGCAGGGCCTCGTCGAGCGCGCCCGCGACGTGCTCGCCGAGGCGGGGCTCGCCGCCCGGCTCGTCGACGAGGTGCCGGCCGAGCCCGAGCCAGGCGTCGTCCTGCTCGTGCAGGCCGAGGCCGCGCGCGGCTTCGAGGTCCCCGAGGCGAAGCTCGGGCTGCTCGCCGAGGCCGAGTTCTACGGGCGTTCGGCCGCGTACGACCAGCGCGCCGGCAAGAAGCTCGCCACGCGCCGCCGCAACGTCGTCGACCCGATCCAGCTGAAGCCCGGCGACCACGTCGTGCACGCGACGCACGGCATCGGCCGCTTCGTCGAGCTCGTGCAGCGCGAGGTCGCCACGGGCACCCGGCCGAAGGGGCCGAGCCGCACGGCGGGCATCGCCCAGCAGCCGACCACGGTGCGCGAGTACCTCGTGCTCGAATACGCGCCGTCCAAGCGCGGGCAGGCCGGCGACCGGCTGTTCGTGCCGATGGACCAGCTCGACCTGCTGAGCCGCTACGTCGGCGGCGAGGCGCCGTCGCTCTCGAAGATGGGCGGCAGCGACTGGGCGCAGGCGAAGGGCCGCGCGCGCAAGGCGGTCCGCGACATCGCCGTCGAGCTCGTGAAGCTCTACTCGGCGCGGATGGCGGCCAAGGGTCACGCCTTCGGCCCCGACACGCCGTGGCAGCACGAGCTCGAGGAGGCGTTCCCCTACACCGAGACGAACGACCAGCTGCAGACCATCGACGAGGTGAAGGCCGACATGGAGCGGCCGATCCCGATGGACCGCCTGCTCGCGGGCGACGTCGGCTTCGGCAAGACCGAGGTCGCGGTGCGCGCGGCGTTCAAGGCGATCCAGGACGGCAAGCAGGCGGCGATGCTCGTGCCGACGACGCTGCTCGTGAAGCAGCACTTCGAGACCTTCACAGAGCGCTTCGCCGGCTTCCCGGTGCACGTGCGCGCTCTCAGCCGCTTCCAGACCGACAAGGAGGCGCGCGAGACCATCGCGGGCCTCGCCGACGGCACCGTCGACCTCGTCATCGGCACCCACCGCATCCTCACCGAGAAGGTGCGGTTCAAAGACCTCGGGCTCATGATCATCGACGAGGAGCAGCGCTTCGGCGTCGAGCACAAGGACGCGCTGAAGAAGCTGAAGACCAACGTCGACATCCTCGCGATGAGCGCCACGCCCATCCCGCGCTCGCTCGAGATGGCGGTCACCGGCATCCGCGAGATGTCGACGCTCGCGACGCCGCCCGAGGACCGCCACCCGATCCTCACCTTCGTCGGGCCGTACTCCGAGCAGCAGGTGGCCGCGGCCATCCGCCGCGAACTGCTGCGCGAGGGCCAGGTGTTCTTCGTGCACAACCGGGTCTCGTCGATCAACCGCGTCGCCGCGCAGCTCGCCGAGCTCGTGCCCGAGGCGCGCATCGCCGTCGCGCACGGTCAGCTGCCCGAGCACACGCTCGACCAGATCGTGAGCGACTTCTGGGAGCGCAAGTTCGACGTGCTCGTCTCGACGACGATCATCGAGACCGGCCTCGACATCTCGAACGCGAACACGATCATCATCGACCGCGCCGACAAGTACGGCCTCTCCCAGCTGCACCAGCTGCGCGGTCGGGTGGGCCGAGGCCGCGAGCGGGCGTACGCGTACTTCCTGTACGACCCGTCGAAGCCGCTCAGCGAGACCGCGCACGACCGGCTCTCCACGATCGCCGCGAACAACGAGCTCGGCGGCGGCATGCAGATCGCGCTGAAGGACCTCGAGATCCGCGGGGCCGGCAATCTGCTCGGCGCCGAGCAGGCCGGGCACATCGCGGGCGTCGGCTTCGACCTGTACCTGCGCATGATCGGCGAGGCCGTGTCGGCGTTCCGCGGGGAGGTCGCCGAGGGGCAGACGGAGCTGCGGCTCGAACTCCCCGTCGACGCGCACATCCCCGACGACTACGTCGACAGCGAGCGGCTGCGGCTCGAGGCGTACCAGAAGCTCTCGGCCGCGAGCGGGCCGGCCTCGAAGGAGGGCCAGATCGACCAGGTGCTCGAGGAGCTCGTCGACCGCTACGGCACCCCGCCCGAGTCGGTCGAGCACCTCGTCGCCGTGTCGCGGCTGCGCCGCCAGGCGCAGCTCGCCGGGCTCGCCGAGGTCATCGCGACCGGCTCGAAGCTGCGCATCGCCCCCGCGAAGATCCCCGACTCCAAGCGGGTGCGGCTCGAGCGGCTGTACCCGGGGGCGAAGCACTTCGCCCAGAACGACGTGATCCTCGTGCCCTTCCCGACGCCGGGCGGCGAAGCGCCGGGCGACGGCGACCTCATCGAGTGGGTGTCCAGGCTCGTGGCGAACATCTTCGAGCAGGCGCCCGCGGCGCCCGCCGAGCAGGGCTGAGCGGGGCTAGGGCTTCAGATGGCCCCACTCGGCGAGGAACTCGGCGACCGTCATCGTCTCGAGGTCGAGCCGGATCTGCTGCAGCAGCACGTCGGCCTCGACGAGCGAACCGGCCTTCGTGCGGATGACGGGGGCCGCCGTGTCGGCGCGCACCACGACGAGCTCGGCGACGGAGGGGCCGCCGAGGCTCGTCGCCTCGCCCGCGACGACGAGCGCCGTGTGCACGAGCTTGCCGAGGCCCCGGAGTCGACGCGGCCGGAGCTCCGCGCGCAGGTGCGCGCTCGCGGGCTCGGCGCCGTCGGGCAGGCCGTCGCCGGGCGGGCCGTCGTTCGGCACGTCGGCCGCGCTCATCGGGAGAACGCCCCGCCCACGCCGGCCTTCGCCCCACGGCGGCGGTACTGCGCCGAGCGCAGCGACACCGCGACGGCGGACACGACGATCGCGACGCCCGAGCCGAGCAGCACCGCGAGCGTGCCCTCGTCGGCGACCTCCGGCAGCCCGGCGAAGGCGAGCTCGTTCATCAGCAGCGACACCGTGAAGCCGATGCCGCCGAGGGCGCCGACCACGAGCAGATCGCCCCAGGTGAGCGGCGTGCTGTCGCGCCGCCGCGCCACGAGCGCGCCGATGCCGCCGCCGATCAGGATGCCGACGATCTTGCCGACCGGGAGGCCGATGAGGATGCCCCAGAACGCCGGGTCGAGCTGCGAGGGGCTGAGCTGCGGCACCGCGACCATCGCCGCGGAGAGCGCGAAGAGCGGCAGCACCACGCCGTTCGACCAGGGCTCGAGCGCGTGTACGGCGCGGCCGCCGGGGCGACGGGCCATGACGAGGCCGAGGGCGACGCCCGCGATCGTCGCGTGCACCCCCGACTGGTACACGAAGTACCAGGCGAGCACCCCGAGCAGGATCAGCACGCCCACGATGGGCCACTGCGGGCGGCGCGAGAGGATCCACGCCGAACGGGGCTTCATCATGCGGCTGACCGCGCCGAACAGGGCGATCGCGATGCCGGCGAAGCCGAGCGAGGCGAGGTCGGCGTCGCTCGTGAAGAAGAACGCGATGATGAGGATCGCGATGAGGTCGTCGAGCACCGCGAGCGCGAGCAGGAACACCCGCACGCGGGTCGGGATCCAGGTGCCGAACACCGCGAGCACGCCGAGCGCGAAGGCGATGTCGGTCGCCGTCGGGATCGGCCAGCCGTCGACGGTGGCCGTGCCGGCGGTGAACGCCAGGTAGATGAGGGCGGGCACCACGACGCCGCCGACCGCGGCGATCGCGGGTAGCAGCGCCTTCGAGAGGCTGTTCAGCTCGCCGATGACGAGCTCGCGCTTGAGCTCGACGGCGACGATGAAGAAGAAGATCGCGAGCAGACCGTCGCTGATCCAGTGGCCGATCGAGAGGTCGAGGCCGAGCCACGGCAGTTCGAGGTGCTCGGTCTTCAGCGCGAGCAGGCCCGGGCCGGCCGAGGTGTTCGCGAGCAGGAGGCCGAGGGCGGCGGCGACGAGCAGGAGCACGGCGGCCCAGCGCTCGGATCGGAGGAGGTTCATGCGAGCCTTTCGTACGGTCTTCGATCTCGTTCGCCGACCAGACTTCCCGGCACTCCGCGAACGATCCTACCGTGCAGGGGCTGTGCGGCCCCTACGCTGGGGCGGTGACCCTCTCGCTCTGGGCGACGCTCCTCGCCGCCTGCTTCGTGATCAGCTTCACGCCGGGCGCCGGGGCGATCAACACCATGGGTAACTCGCTCGCGGTCGGCTTCCGCCGCTCGGTCTGGGGCATCCTCGGTCAGCAGGCCGCGCTCGTCGTGCACATCGTGATCGTCGCGGCGGGCGTCGGCGTGCTCGTCGCCTCCTCGCCGCTCGTCTTCGAGATCATCCGCTACGCCGGCGCCGCTTACCTCGTGTATCTCGGCATCCGCCAGATCCTCGCGAAGCCGAGCGTCGCGCCGGAGCCGAGCGTCGCGCCGGAGCCGGCGGAAACGGACGCGGATGCCTCGCCGGCCGCCGTCGCACGCGGCGAGTCGCGCTGGTCGATGTTCCGCCGCGGACTCTGGGTGAACCTGCTGAACCCGAAGGCGATCGTCTTCTTCCTCGCCTTCCTGCCGCAGTTCATCCGCCCCGGCCTGCCGCTGCTGCCGCAGTACCTCGTCGTCGGGGCGACCGTGGTGATCGTCGACGTCGTCGTGATGTGGGGCTTCTTCGCGGTCGCGGCGCAGGGCCTGCGGCGGCTGACCACGTCGGCGCGGGGGCAGCGGATCGTGAACCGCATCTTCGGCAGCCTGTTCATCGGCGTCGGCGTGCTGCTCGCGGTCGTGCACTAGCCCACCCGCTGCCGGCCGCGCGCCTAGGCTGGGCGCATGACCGCCGCCGCTCACCCCGCCCTCGACGAGCTCATCGCCACGGTCGCGCTGCTGCGCGCCCCGGGCGGCTGCCCCTGGGACGCCGAGCAGACGCACGCCTCGCTTGTGCAGTACCTCGTCGAGGAGTGCTGGGAGCTCATCGACGCGATCGAGTCCGGCGACCGCGCCGAGATGATCGAGGAGCTCGGCGACGTGCTGTACCAGGTGCTCTTCCACGCCGATCTCGCCGCGCACACGCCGGGCGAGGACTTCGACCTCGAGGACGTCGCCCGGCACATGACGGCCAAGATGGTGGCGCGGCATCCGCACGTCTTCGGCGACCGCGAGGCGGAGACCGCCGAGGACGTCGTGGGCTTCTGGGACGAGCTGAAGGCCGACGAGAAGCCGCACCGCACGAGCGTGCTCGACGGCGTGCCGATGGGCATGCCGGCGCTCGCGCTCGCCGCGAAGGTGCTGACGAAGGCCGAGAAGGCCGGCGTCGCGCCGAGCCCGCGGGCGGATGGCCCAGGGGTCACGCTCCCGGGCGCGCCGTTGCCGAGCGACTCCTTCCCGGCGGACGAGGCCGAGCTCGGCGAGGCGCTGCTCCGGCTCGTCGCCGAGGCCCGCGACCGGGGCCTCGACGCCGAGCGCGCGCTGCGCGGCGCCGTCCGGGGCTTCAGCGCCGAGGTGCGGGCCGCCGAGGCATCCGCGCAGCGCGAGCCGCGCTAGCCGCCCCGGCGCGGCTGGAAGCCGGCGACGCGGGCACCGGCCGGCGCCTGGAAGAATGGGCGCATGGCCCAGACCGTCACGCCTCCGCGCGGCATGCGCGACTTCCTGCCCGCCGAGAAGGCCCGTCGCGAGCACGCGCTCGGCGTCATCCGCGGGGTCTACGCCGCGCACGGCTTCGACGAGATCGAGACGCCGGTCATGGAGGACAGCTCGAGGCTCCACGCCGGCCTCGGCGGCGACAACGAGAAGCTCGCCTTCGCGGTGATGAAGCGCGGCCTCGGCGAGGCCGAGCTCAGCGCCGCGGCCGCGGCGGGCGACCCGCTCTCGCTCGCCGACCTCGGCCTGCGCTACGACCTCACGGTGCCGCTCGCCCGCTTCTACGCGACGCACCGCGCGGCCCTGCCGCCCGTGTTCCGCTCCATCCAGATCGCCCCGGTCTGGCGGGCCGAGCGCCCGCAGAAGGGGCGCTACCGCCAGTTCGTGCAGTGCGACATCGACATCATCGGCGACGCCACCCCGCTCGCCGAGCTCGAGCTGCTGACGGCCACGGTCGCGACGCTCGACGCGCTCGGCCTCGCTGGCTGCACCATCCGCCTGAACGACCGGCGCATCCTCGCCGGCATCCTCGGCGCCTGGGGCGTGCCCGCCGAGCTCCGCGAGCGCGCGCTCATCACCGTCGACAAGCTCGACAAGATCGGGGTCGACGGGGTCGCCGCCGAGCTCGTCGAGACCGGCGCGGTCGTCTCGCCCGACGCCGTCGTCGAGGCGCTGCACGGCCTCACCACCGCCGACTGGCACCTGCACGACGGCGTCGCCCCGCCGCCCGCCTGGCTCGACCTCGACGCCTACGCCGAGCTCCGCGCCCTCCGCGAGGCGCTGCCGGGCGCAGCCATCGAGTTCGACCCGACGCTCGTGCGCGGCATGGGCTACTACACGGGCACGATCTTCGAGATCGCGCACCCCGAGTTCGGCTACTCGCTCGGCGGCGGCGGACGCTACGACGGCATGATCGGCCGCTTCCTCGGGCAGGAGGTGCCGGCCTGCGGCTTCTCCATCGGCTTCGAGCGCATCGTCGACCTGCTGGAGCTCCGCGACGCGGGCCGCCCCCGGGCCGTCGTCCTCGTGCACGACGGCGCGGTGCCGGCCGAACGGCTGCTCGCGATCAAGCGCGAGCTCGTCGCCTCCGGCGTCCGCGTCCGGCTGGAGCGCCGGGTGAAGAACTTCCGCGCGCTGCTCGACCGGGTCACCGCCGACGGCTTCGACGCCTTCGCGAGCGTGACGGCCGAGACGGCGGATGCCTCGGCGCTCGAGTTCCGGGAGCTCGGCGAGTAACCGGTGCCCCGCGGCGCCGGCGCCCCGCGGAGTTGTGGCTCCCGCCGACGCCCCTAGACTGGGCGGCGGATCACGATGGCGTCGTCCACACCTTCCCAACCCCACGAAGCCCCCATCAGAGGAGTCCACTGTGGCATTCATCGAAGCAGTCGGCGCGCGCGAGATTCTCGACTCGCGCGGCAACCCCACCGTTGAGGTCGAGGTCCTCCTCGACGACGGATCGCTCGCCCGGGCGGCCGTGCCCTCGGGGGCGTCGACCGGGGCGTTCGAGGCGTACGAGCTGCGGGACGGCGACGCCGACCGCTACCTCGGCAAGGGCGTGCAGAAGGCCGTCGACGCCGTGCTCGACGTGCTCGGCCCGGCCATCGAGGACCTCGACGCGAGCGACCAGCGCCTCGTCGACGCCGCCCTCATCGAGGCCGACGGCACCGACAACAAGAGCCGCCTCGGCGCGAACGCCATCCTCGGCGTCTCGCTCGCCGTCGCGAAGGCCGCTGCCGACGCCGCCGACCTGCCCCTGTTCCGCTACCTCGGCGGCCCGAACGCGCACGTGCTGCCCGTGCCGATGATGAACATCATCAACGGCGGCGCGCACGCCGACACCGGCGTCGACATCCAGGAGTTCATGATCCTCCCGGTCGGTGCGCCGACCTTCTCCGAGGGCCTCCGCTGGGGCGTCGAGACCTACCACGCGCTGAAGAGCCTGCTGAAGGCCAACGGCCTCTCGACCGGCCTCGGCGACGAGGGCGGCTTCGCCCCCGACTTCGCGCACAACCGCGCCGCGCTCGACTTCATCTCCGAGGCCGTGCAGAAGGCGGGCTTCACGCTCGGCACCGACATCGCGCTCGGCCTCGACGTCGCGTCGACCGAGTTCTTCGAGAACGGCGTCTACCGCTTCGAGGGCAAGGACCGCAGCGCGGCCGAGATGAACGCGTACTACGCCGAGCTCGCCGAGGCGTACCCGCTCGTCTCGATCGAGGACCCGCTGGCCGAGGACGACTGGGCCGGCTGGGCCGAGCTCACCGCCTCGCTCGGGCAGAAGCTCCAGCTCGTCGGCGACGACCTGTTCGTCACGAACCCGAAGCGTCTCGCCGACGGCATCGCGAAGCACGCCGGCAACTCGATCCTCGTGAAGGTGAACCAGATCGGCACCCTCACCGAGACCCTCGACGCCGTGAAGCTCGCGCAGCGCGCCGGCTACACCGCGGTGCTCTCGCATCGTTCGGGCGAGACCGAGGACACGACGATCGCCGACCTCGCGGTCGCGACCGACTGCGGCCAGATCAAGACGGGCGCGCCCGCCCGCTCCGAGCGGGTCGCCAAGTACAATCAGCTTCTGAGGATCGAAGAAGAGCTCGGTGAGGCCGCGGTGTACGCCGGCCGCACGGCGTTCCCGCGCTTCACGGCGTAAGACGATCGCGGCGCGAGCCGCGACAGCAGGGGGTGGCCAGGCGGCCGCCCCCTGCTGCGTTCCCCGGGCGATCGGCCGGGAAGGAGGCGCGATGAGCGGACCGAAGCGCCCCCAGCGCCCCGGCCGGCCGAAGCCGGCGAAGCGGGCGGACGCCGGTACCCCGGCGGCCCAGGAGCCGCAGGCCGAGCCCCGGCCCGAGCGAACGCGAGAGCCCCGCCCCGAGCGCCAGCCGCGCAGCGCCCGGCGCGCCGCCTCGTCGGCCGCTCAGGCGCCCGAGGCCGGAGCCGTGCGGCAGGGATGGCTCGGCGGCATCCGCTTCTCGGGGTTCTCGCTCATCATGATGGGCCTGCTCGTGCTCGCCGTCGTCGTGCTCGCGCCCACCGTCTCCTCCTTCGCCGCGCAGCGGCAGCAGATCGCCGAGCTGCGCGCCGAGGTCTCCCAGCAGGAGGCCGAGCTCACGAAGCTCCGCACCGAGCGCGAGCGCTGGAGCGACGAGACGTTCATCGTCACCCAGGCGCGCGAGCGGCTCTACTACGTGCTGCCCGGCGAGGTGAGCTACCTCGTCATCGACGACCGCAGCGACGCCGACAAGACCGAGGCCGAGCACGCGGTCTCCGCCGACGTGTCCGAGGCGGAGCACGACTGGCTCTCCAGCCTGCTCGACTCCGTCATGACCGCCGGCCTCGCGCCCGGCGCGACCGACCCGAGCGCACCGCCCGCCGACCCAGCAGCGACCACGCCGCCCGCCGCGGCCACCCCCGGAGGTACCCGATGACCCGCCCCCCGTTCGAGCCCGTCGCCGAGCGCGACCTCCGCATCGTCTCGGCGCAGCTCGGCCGTGAGGCGCGCAACGTCGTCGGCATCGCCGCCCGCTGCGTGTGCGGTGCGCCGACGGTCGTCGCGACCGCCCCCCGCCTCGCCGACGGCACGCCCTTCCCCACGTTCTACTACCTGAGCCATCCCGCCGCGACGGCCGCGATGAGCTTCCTCGAGGCCGCGCAGCTCATGGTCGAGTGCAACGAGCTGTTGCACGCCGACGCCGAGGTGGCCGCCGGCTACGCCCGCGCCCACGAGGACTACCTGGCCGACCGCGCGCAGTTCGGCGAGGTGCCGGAGATCGCGGGCGTCTCGGCCGGCGGCATGCCCACGCGTGTGAAGTGCCTGCACGCCGTCGCCGCGCACGCGCTCGCCGCGGGGCCGGGGGCGAACCCGATCGGCGACCTCGCGCTCGCCCGCTCGAGCTGGACGCCCGAGGTCTGCCAGTGCGCCGACTACGGCGTGGACGACGCCGCTGCCGCGGGCGGCGCGCCGCCCGCCGAGGAGCCCGGCCGATGACGGGCCGCCGGCGCGGGGGGCGCGCGTCGCGGATCGTGCGCGGGCTCGCGCTCGCGGCCGCGACCGCGGCGCTCGTCGGCGTCGGCGCGGCCCCGGCGCACGCGGACACCGTGCGCGACCTCGAGTACTGGCTCAGCGAGTACGGCTTCTCGACCGCCTGGAACACGACGAAGGGCAAGGGGGTGACGGTGGCGGTGATCGACACGGGCGTCGCGGGCACCGTCGTCGAGCTGAAGGGCGCGATCACCGGCGGCACGGATGTCTCGGGCCTCGGCTCGCCCGACGGGCAGACCCCGGTGGGGGAGAAGCCCGAGCACGGCACCATGGTCGCCTCGCTCCTGGCCGGCCGCGGCTCGACGCCCGGGAACGGCGTCATCGGCGTCGCGCCCGAGGCATCCATCCTCACCGCGTCCGTCGCCTTCGGCGAGGACACCGGCGCCGCCGCCTCGAACGACGAGCAGATCGCCGAGGCCGTCGTCTGGGCGGTCGACAACGGCGCCGACGTCATCAACATGTCGCTCACGCGCAACACGCGCGACTGGCCCGAGAGCTGGGACGCCGCGTTCATGCACGCCTTCGAGCACGACGTCGTGATCGTCGCGGCGGCGGGCAACCGGGGCAGCGGCACCACCGAGGTCGGCGCCCCCGCGACGATCCCGGGCGTGCTCACCGTCGCCGGCGTCGACCGCGAGGGCAACGCGAGCTTCGACGCGAGCTCCCAGGGCATCACGATCGCGGTCGCGGCGCCCAGCGAGGACCTCGTCGGCGTGCGCCCCGACGGCTCCTACGTGCAGTGGAGCGGCACGAGCGCCGCCGCGCCTATCGTCTCCGGGCTCGTGGCGCTCGTGCGCGCCCAGTACCCCGAGCTCGACGCGGCGAACGTCATCAACCGCGTGATCTCCACGGCCGATCCCAAGGGCCACCCGGTCGGCGGTCCGCTCTACGGCTACGGCATCATCGATCCCGTCGCCGCGCTCACCGAGGACGTGCCGAAGGTCGAGGCGAACCCGCTCGGCAGCCTCTCCGACTGGATCCGGCTGCACCGCCGGGCGAGCGGCGAGGCGCCCGCGACGGAGGCGCCCGACGAGCAGATCGTGCCGATCGCCGACCCGCCGCTGCCCGAGTCGGCGAGCACCCAGACTCTGCTGCCCACCTCATGGACGCTCGCATATATCACGATCCCGCTCTCACTGGTCGCGGGATTTGGTACGCTAGCAGCGCTGTTGGGCATCGGCGCCACTCGGCATATCAGGCGGAGCACCCGCGGCGGCGGGGACTGACCGCCCATCCCCACAAATCAAGGAGTCCATTCACCGTGCCCAAGATTCTCATCGTCGGTGGCGGGTATGCAGGTTTCTACACCGCGTGGAAGCTCGAGAAGTGGCTGCGTCCCGGCGAAGCCGAGGTCACCGTGGTCGACCCGCTGCCCTACATGACGTACCAGCCGTTCCTGCCCGAGGTCGCGGCCGGCTCGATCGAGGCCCGCCACGCGGTCGTCGCGCAGCGCCGCCACCTGAAGAAGACGAACGTCGTCACGGCCAAGGTCACGAAGATCGACCACGCGGCCAAGACCGCGACGATCACCCCGGCCGAGGGTGAGCCGTGGCAGTTCGACTACGACGTCGTCGTGGTCACCGGCGGCGCCGTCTCGCGCACGTTCCCGATCCCCGGCATCGCCGAGAACGCGATCGGTCTGAAGACCATCGAAGAGGCCGTCGCGATCCGCGACCGCCTGCTCTCGAACTTCGACAAGGCGTCCAACCTGCCCGCCGGTCCCGAGCGCGACCGCCTGCTCACCGTCACGGTGGTCGGCGGCGGCTTCGCCGGCATCGAGGTGTTCGCCGAACTGCGCTCCTTCGCGAGCGCGCTGCTCGAGTACTACCCGCAGCTCAGCTTCGAGGACACCCACTTCCACCTCATCGAGGCGATGGGCCGCATCATGCCCGAGGTGTCGCTCCCCACCAGCCACTGGGTGATCAAGCACCTCGACCAGCGCGGCGCGCAGATCCACCTCGACACGCAGCTCACGAGCGCGGTCGACGGCAAGATCGAGCTGTCCACGGGCGAGAGCTTCGAGTCCGACCTCATCGTCTGGACCGCCGGCGTCATGGCCAACCCCGCCATCGTGCGCACGAGCGACCTCCCCGTCGAGGAGCGCGGCCGCATCAAGACCCGTGCCGACCTCCGCGTCGGCGACGACGACGACATCGTGGCCGACGCCTGGGCGGCCGGCGACATCTCGGCCGTGCCCGACCTCAGCGGTGGCGGCGTCGGCGGCTACTGCGTGCCGAACGCCCAGCACGCCGTCCGTCAGGGCAAGCTGCTCGCGAAGAACGTCGTCGCGGTGCTCCGCGGCGAGGAGCCCAAGAACTACGTGCACAAGAACCTCGGCGCGGTCGCGGGCCTCGGTCTCGGCTCGGGCGTGTTCCAGTCCGGCAAGCTGGCCATCAAGGGCCTGCTCGCCTGGTTCGCGCACCGCGGCTACCACGGTCTCGCGATGCCCAGCTGGGAGCGCAAGTTCCGCGTGTTCTGGGGCTGGTGGAACAACTTCTGGCTCGGCCGCGACATCGTGTCGCTGTCGGCCGTGCAGCGCCCGCGCGCCGCCTTCGAGGAGTTCGCCGCCCGTCCGAAGCCGGCCGCCGACGCCGCGCCGACGACGCCCGCTGCGCCCGCGAAGGCGGAGTCGAAGGCCGCGCCCGCCAAGGCGGCGCCGAAGGCCGCGGCGAAGAAGGCTCCGGCCGCAAAGGCCGAGGCCGGCGAGGCCGCGCCCAAGAAGGCCCCGGCCAAGCGCACGACCGCGAAGAAGGCCGCTCCGGCCGAGCCCGCGGCCGAGGCGCCCGCCACCGAGGCCAAGGCTGAGGAGGTCGTCGCCGCCAAGTAGGCGGTCCGGCAGCTGACTACACTGTGACGCGGCGTCGCCCCTCGGGCGGCGCCGCGTTCGGCGTCTCGGGCGAGTGCGCCCGGCCGCCGCGCCCCCATAGCCCAACCGGCAGAGGCAGGCGGCTTAAACCCGCTCAAGTCTGGGTTCGAATCCCAGTGGGGGCACCCCTGGGCACCGGGCAGGCGGCGCGGCGGGCGGGCAGGCGGCGCGGCGACCCACGCCACCGCGCTCAGTCGAGGTGGTCGAGCCGGCGCAGGATGAGGCCCTCGCGCAGCGCCCAGGGGGAGACGTCGAGCTCGTCGACGTCGAACACCCGCATCGCCTCCGAGAGCACGACGGCGCCGGCGACGATCTGGAAGGTGCGGTCGGCCGTGATGCCGGGCAGCGCGGGCCGGGCGTCGGCGGGGATGCGGGCGAGCCGGGGGATCCAGTCGTCGAGGCCCTTGCGCTTCAGCATCGCGCGGCCCGACGACCCCACGCCGTCCTCGGTCCAGCCCGCGAGCCGGGCGAGCGACCGGATCGTCTTCGAGGAGCCGACGACGTGGTCGGGGCCGACATAGGCGCGGAAGTCGCCGAGGGCGCCCTCGATGACGCGCCGCGCGTGCTCGCGCAGCCGGCCGACCTGCTCGACCGAGGGCGGGTCGTCGGGCAGGAAGGCGATCGTGGAACGCCCCGCGCCGAGCGGGAGCGAGCGGGCCACGTCGGGCACCTCGTCGCCGCCGAGCGCGATCTCCAGCGAGCCGCCGCCGATGTCGAAGAGCAGGATGCGGTCGGCCGACCAGCCGTACCAGCGGCGCACCGCGAGGAAGGTGAGCCGGGCCTCGTCCTCGCCGGAGAGCACGTCGAGGCGGATGCCGGTCTCGCGCTCCACGAGGTCGAGCAGATGCTCGCCGTTCGCGGCCTCCCGGATCGCCGAGGTGGCGAACGCCAGCAACTCCTCGATGCCGGCCTCCCGCGCGGCCCTCGCCGCCTCGCCGACGGCCGAGAGCACCGCCTGGACGCCCTCCGAGCTGATCGCCCCGTCGGGCTCGAGGTAGCGCATGAGGCGCAGCACCGACTTGTTGGAGGCCGTGGGGATGGGGCGGGCGCCGGGGTGGGCGTCGACCACGAGGAGGTGGACGGTGTTGGAACCGACATCGAGAACACCGAGGCGCATGAAGCGAGCGTAGCGATCCGAGGCCGGATGCTGCATACTGAGGCGACTGGGTCAACTGTCCCAGTTCGTCGCGACGCGGTCGTCGTGATGACTCGACGGCGAGGAGGACGCGATGGCACGGATGTCCGCCGCCGACCGCCGCTCGGCGCTCATCGAGGCTGCGCTGCGGGTCGTGTCCCGGGAGGGCCTCGCGCAGGCGACGACGCGCGCGATCGTGGCCGAGGCCGGGATGAGCCTCGCGAGCTTCCACTACGCCTTCGAGTCGCGGGACGAGCTCGTCGACGAGCTCATCGGCACCGTCGTGGCGCGCGAACGCAAGGCCGTCGCCCCAGAGGAGCTTGTGGCCGCGGCGGGCGAGGGCGCGACGCTCGCCGAGCTCGTCGAGGCCGGGCTGCTGCGCTACTTCGAGCACCTCCGCGCCGATCCAGAGCACGAGCAGGCCATGCTCGAGCTCACCCAGTACGCGCTCCGCTCGCCGGAGCGGCATCCCCTCGCCGTCGCGCAGTACGCCCGCTACACCGAGCTCGTCGTCGAGGCCCTCGAGGCCGCGGCCGAGCTCACCGGCGCGCGCTGGCGGCTGCCCGTCGAGCACGTCGCCCGGGTGCTCGTCGCCTTCACCGACGGCCTCACCATCACCTGGCTGGTCGACCGCGACGACGCGGCCGCCGCCCGCGTCGTCGCCGCCGCGGCCGACGCCCTCTCGAGAATGGCGGACCCCCGATGACCCGAATCGACCCCGGCGCGCCCGAGCCCGGCGCCGGGCCCGGCTCCGCGCCCGGCCCGCACGGCATCGGCGTGGGCACCGCGAGCGGCGCGGTCGGCGCCTTCGCCGAACCGGTCCGCCGCGTCTCGGCGGGCTGGATCGCGGCCTTCGCCACCGTCTGGTTCGGCGTGTGGATGGCGCAGCTGACGCCCGTGCAGCTGCTGCTGCCCGCCCAGATCGACGCCGAGCTGCACCCGGAGAACTGGGTCGACTCGGTCCTCGCCTTCGGCGTCATCTCCGGCATCGCGGCCGTCGCGACGATCATCGCCTACCCGCTCACCGGCGCCATGAGCGACCGCACCACGAGCCGTTTCGGCCGGCGGCGGCCGTGGATCGCGATCGGCGCGCTCGTCTTCGCCCTCTCGCTCGTGCTGCTCGGCTTCCAGTCGGAGATCTGGGCGATCGGCGCGGCGTGGGTGGCGGCATCCGTCGGCTTCTGCATCATGACCGCCGCGCTCACGGCGACGATCTCCGACCAGGTACCGGTCGGCCAGCGCGGCTTCGTGTCCGGCTGGATGTCGGCCCCGCAGGCGGTCGGCATCATCGCGGGACTGCTGCTCGTCACCGAGCTCGTCGCGGGCCAGGTGGCCGGCTACGCGGTGCTCGCGCTCCTCCTCGTGCTGCTCGCCGTGCCGTTCCTGCTGCGCCGTGACCAGCCCCTGCTCGCCGCCGACCGCGCGCGGGTGACCGCGCGAGGCATCCTCTCCTCCCTGTGGATCAGCCCCCGGCGCTACCCCGACTTCGGCTGGACGCTGCTCAGCCGCGTGCTCGTCTCGGTCGGCAACGCGCTCGGCACGAGCCTGTTGCTGTACTTCCTGATGTTCGGGCTGAAGGACGAGCACGCCGAGGACGACCTCATCGTGCTCACGCTCATCTACATGGTGTTCGTCGTGCTCGCCTCGCTCGGCCTCGGCCGCTGGTCGGACCGCACCGGCAAGCGCCGGGTGTTCGTCTTCGTCGCCTCCGGGCTGCAGGCGCTCGCCGCGCTGCTGCTCGCCCTCGTGCCCGACCTCACCGTCGCGATGGTCGCCGCTGGGCTTCTCGGCGCCGGCTACGGCTGCTTCCTCTCGGTCGATCAGGCGCTCGCGACGCAGGTGCTGCCGGACGCGGCGAGCCGCGGCAAGGACCTCGGCATCATGAACATCGCCTCCGCCGTGCCGCAGGCGATCGCGCCGCTCATCGGGGCCGCCGCGGTCGTGCTCACCGGCTCCTTCGTGCTCGTGTTCGTGCTGTCCGCCGCCTTCGCCGCGGCGGGCGCGTTCGCGGTCGCCAGGGTGCGGAGCGTGGCATGAGCGCCGCGAAGCGGCCGGCCGCGACGCGCGGCACGGCGAGCCGCATGACGACCAAGAAGACCACGACGACGAAGGAGGCCCCCGGCGTGACGGCCATCGATCTCCGGCTCACCGGCCGGCCGACGGCGGATGCCGCGGTCTGGCACGACCCCGCGGAGTACTGGACCCGGATGACGGCGGCGACCGCCCACCTCGACGCGCCCGTCGGCGCGCTGCATCTCGGGGCGCTGCGGCACAACGCCGCCGACATGGTGCGCCGGGCGCAGGGCACGCCGATCCGGGTCGCCTCGAAGTCGATCCGGGTGCGCGGCGTCATCGAGGCGCTGCTGCGGATGCCCGGGTACCGGGGCGTGCTCGCCTACACGCTCGCCGAGGCGATCCGGCTCGCCGACACCGTCGACGACGTCGTCGTCGGCTATCCGACGGCCGAGCGCGGCAGCATCCGGCGCCTCGCCACCGATCCCGAGCTCGCCGCGAGGATCACCCTCATGGTCGACTCGCCCGCCCAGCTCGACCTCGTCGACGCGGTGCTGCCGCCGGGCGAGCGCGAGACGATTCGCGTGTGCCTCGAGCTCGACGCCTCCTGGCAGGCGCCCGTGCTCGGCCACCTCGGCGTCCGGCGCTCGCCGATCCACGAGCCCGACGACGCCGGGGCCTTCGCGGCCTACCTCGCGGCCCGGCCGGGCTTCGCGCTCGTCGGCGTCATGTCGTACGAGGCGCAGATCGCCGGCGTGCAGACCGCGCCGCCCGGCAAGCCCGTCGACGGCGCCCTCAACCGCTGGATGCAGTCGCGCTCGATGCCGGAGCTGCTGGAGCGCCGCGCCAGGGCGATCGCCCGCATCCGCGAGCACGCCGAGCTGGAGTTCGTGAACGGCGGCGGCACCGGCTCCCTCGAGGCGACGAGCGCCGACCCGTCGATCACCGAGATCGCCGCCGGCTCCGGCATCCTCGCCGGCCATCTCTTCGACGGCTACACGCAGTTCGCCCCGGCCCCTGCGGCCGCCTTCGCGCTCGACGTCGTGCGCCGGCCGAGCGCCGAGCACGCGACGATCCTCGGCGGCGGCTGGATCGCCTCCGGCCCGCCCGGTCCCGACCGCCTGCCGCGCATCGTCTGGCCCGAGGGGCTCGAGCTCCTGCCCCGCGAGATGGCCGGCGAAGTGCAGTCGCCCGTCACCGGCCGCGCCGCGAGGCGGCTCCGGGTGGGCGAGCGGGTCTGGCTCCGGCACACCAAGTCCGGCGAGCTCGCGGAGCACCTGAACGCCTTCGCGGTCGTCGACGGCGACGCGGTCGTCGGCGAGCTGCCGACGTACCGAGGCGAGGGCTGGGCGTTCCTGTGAGGCCGGGACGGCGATGAGCGGGACGACGACGGACAGCGCGCGGGAGCGCGGAGCGGTGACGAGAGGACGGGATGCCGTGGCGGCGACGGGCGCGATCTGGCGCAACTGGGGGCGCACCGAGCAGGCGCGGCCGGTGCGGGTCGAGCGGCCCGCGAGCGCGGAGGCGGTGCAGCGCGCGGTGACCGCCGCCGCCGCCGCGGGGCTCGCGATCAAGCCCGTCGGCGCCGGACACAGCTTCACCGGCATCGCCGTGGCCCCGGGCGTGCAGCTCGACCTCGATGCGATCGAGGGCGTCCTCGATGTCGACGTCGAGCGCGGCCGGGTGACGCTCGGCGCGGGCACGCGCCTCCACCGACTGCCCGCCTTGCTCGCGCCCTACGGGCTCGCGCTGCCGAACATGGGCGACATCGACCGGCAGTCGATCGCCGGCGCCACCTCGACCGGTACGCACGGGACCGGCCTCGGCTTCGGCGGCCTCGCGACCCAGATCGTCGGCGCGAAGCTCGTCACCGGCACGGGGGAGCTGCTCACCGTCGACGAGACATCCCGTCCGGAGCTCCTGCCGGCCGTGCGCCTCGGCCTCGGCGCCCTCGGCGTGCTCGTCGAGCTCACGCTCCAGCTCGTGCCGCGGTACGTGCTGCACGCCGACGAGCACCCGGAGCCGCTCACCGAGGTGCTGGACGGCTGGGAGCAGCGCGTGCGCGGCGCCGACCACTTCGAGTTCTACTGGTTCCCGCACACCGAGATCGCGATGACGAAGACGAACACCCGGCTGCCGGGCGACGCGCCCCGCAAGCCGCTCGGCCGGCTGTCGCGCTACCTCGACGACGAGCTGCTCGCGAACGGCGTCTACCGCGGCGTCTGCGCGCTCGGCACCGCGGTGCCGCCCGTGGTGCCGTTCTTCGCCCGCCAGGTGGAGCGGCTGCAGGGCAGCCGTGACTTCGCCGACTTCTCGCCGAAGGTGTTCGTCACGAACCGCACCGTGCGCTTCCGCGAGATGGAGTACGCCGTGCCGCTCGCCGCCGTGCCCGAGGCGCTGCGCGAGGTGCAGCGGCTCATCGAGCGCCGCGGCTGGCGGATCAGCTTCCCGGTGGAGGTGCGCGCGGCCGCGGCCGACGAGAACTGGCTGTCGACGGCGCACGGCCGGGAGACGGGCTACCTCGCGGTGCACCGCTACTTCCGCGAGGACCCGACGGAGTACTTCCGCGCGGTCGAGGCGATCATGCTCGCCCACGAGGGGCGTCCGCACTGGGGCAAGATGCACACGCTCGACTCCGACGCGCTGCGCGAGCGCTACCCGCGCTTCGACGACTTCCTCGCCGTGCGCGAGGAGCTCGACCCGGAGCGGCGCTTCCGAAACGACTACCTCGACCGAGTGCTCGGCGCGTAGACGGGCCGCGCGGCTCGGGGATGCGGCGGCGGGCAGGCGGGGCCGGGCTAGGGCGTGCGGCGACGGAGGGTGACGGAGCCGACGACGATGGAGCCCACGATCCACGCGCCGATGACGAGCAGCTTGCCGACGACCCAGGCAGTCGACTCGGAGTCGGCGGCGACCGCCTGGAGCGCATCGATCGCGTAGCTGAGCGGCAGCCACTCGCTGATCGCCTCGAGCACGGCGGGCAGCTGGTCGCGGGGGATGAAGATGCCGCCGAGCAGGATCTGCGGGAACACCAGCACGGGCATGAACTGCACGACCTGGAACTCGGTGCGCGCGAAGGCGCTCGCGAGGAGCCCGAGCGCCGTGCCGAGCAGCGCATCGGCCACCGCCACCGCGAACAGCAGCCAGATCGAGCCCGAGATCTCGAGCCCGCACACCCAGACGGCGAACGAGACCGCGACGGCCGTCTGCACGACGGCGAGCAGCCCGAAGGCGAGCGCGTAGCCGAGGATGAAGTCGCCCTTGCCGAGCGGCATCGACAGCAACCGCTCGAGCGTGCCGCTGCGCCGCTCGCGGAGGGTCGCGATGCTCGTCACGAGGAACATCACGATGAAGGGGAACAGCGCGATCATCGCGGGACCGATGCCGCTGAAGACGTCGGTGTCGGTGAAGATCCAGGCGACGAGGCCGATCAGCAGGCTCGGCACCACGACGAGCAGGCCGATGGTGCGCGGATCGTGCCGGATCTGCGCGAGCACCCGGCCCGCAGTCGCGAACGTGCGGGTGAGGGTCATCGCGGCTCCTCCGGTGCGTGCTCGGCCGCTCGGCCGGCGGATGCCGCGTGGCGGCCGTGCCCGCCCGCGCCGGCGGCCTCGGCGGCCTCGGCGGGCTCCGCGGATTCGGCGGGGGAGCGGAGGTCCGGTTCGCCGCGCTCGATCAGTCGGAGGAAGGCCGCCTCGACGTCGTCGGTGCCGGTGACCTCGAGCACCCCGTCGACGGTGTCGTCGGCGAGCAGTTCTCCGTCGCGCATGAGCAGCAGACGGTCGCAGCGCTTCGCCTCGTCCATGACATGACTCGACACGAGCACCGTGACCCCGTCGTCGGCGAGGGCGCGGAATAGCGCCCAGAGCTCGACGCGCAGGACCGGGTCGAGACCGACCGTCGGCTCGTCGAGCACGAGCAGCTCCGGGGAGCCGAGCAGGGCCGCGGCGAGGGAGACGCGGCCGCGCTGGCCGCCGGAGAGGGTGCCGACGAGCCGCTCGGCGACGGGGCCGAGCTCGGTGCGGTCGATCACTCGCTCGACGTCGGAGGCCGGGGCGCCGAGCACGCGGCGGAAGTAGCGCAGGTTCTGCCGCACGGTGAGGTCGTCGTACACGCTCGGCTGCTGGGTGACGTAGGCGACGCGGGTGCGCAGCGCGGCACTGCCGGCCGGCAGCCCGAGCACCTCGATCTCGCCCGAGCGGACGACCTGCACGCCGACGATCGCGCGCATCAGCGTCGTCTTGCCGCTGCCGCTCGGGCCGAGGAGCCCGACGATGCGGCCGCGCGGCACGGCGAGCGAGAGCCCGTCGAGCACCTCGTTCCGCCCGCGGCGGACGTGCAGCCCGCGGACGACGACGGCGGCGCCGCTCGAGGCATCCGCGTTATTCATCATGCGGGGAATTCTTCGCCGCGAGACCGGAGCTGTCAAGACCCGCGCCGCCGTCGAGGTGGAACTGCACGACGGGTGCGAGCCGGCGCACGATCTCGCCGGGATCGAGGCTCGCGAGCGGCTCGGCGACGAGCACGTAGCGCACCATGATGAGCCCGACGATCTGGGAGACGGCGAGCTCGGCGCGCAGCTCCGCCTCGCCCTCGTCGACGCCGGCCTCGACGAGCCGGGCCGCGATGCGGTGCATGAGCTCGCGGCGGAGGAACTCCCGCAGCATCCGCGACACGGGGCCGTGCCCGACCGCGCCGCGGAGCGCGGCGAGGGCGGCCGGACGCACAGCAGGGGAGTCCCAGGCGCGCAGAACGCCGGCGACGAGCCCCGCGCCGACGGCGTCGAGCGGCCCCTCGAGCGCGCCCTGGACGATGCGGTCGGGCCGGAGCGGCACCTCGACCACCGCGGCGACGAGGGCCTGCTTGTCCTCGAAGTAGTGCCGGATCAGCGCCGGGTCGACCTCCGCGCGCCGCGCGATCGAACGGATCGACGCCGCCTCGTAGCCGCGCTCGGCGAACTCCTGCGTCGCGGCGGCGACGATGCGGCCGCGTGCCGCGCCGACCTCCGCGGCCCGCGGGCGGCCGCGGCGGCGACTGGGGACCCGAGTGCCCTCCTGCTCCACGAGCGAGAGCCTACGCCCCGGCTGCGCGTGCGCGGCACGTCGCGGGTGAGCCGGAGTGAGAAGCCTTCGAGTCTCATGGGAAACCGGGCCGCCACCGGGGCTCGCGGATAAGATGAGACGGCACCCCGATTCCCGCAGGCTAGGAGCTGATCAGCCATGGAATGGCTCATTCCCGTCATCATCGTCGTCGCGCTGGTCCTCATCATCGGCATCTACCTGTGGGCCACGTACAACTCCCTCGTCACGCTCAACGTGCGCGTCGACGAGGCGTGGAGCGACATCACGGTGCAGCTGAAGCGTCGTGCCGACCTGATCCCGAACCTCATCGAGGCCGTCAAGGGCTACGCTGCGCACGAGAAGTCCGTGTTCGAGTCGGTCACCCAGGCCCGCGCCGAGACCCTGCAGGCGCAGGGCCCGGTCGAGGCTGGAGCCGCCGAGAACCACATGCAGCAGGCGCTGAAGTCGATCTTCGCGGTCGCCGAGGCGTACCCGCAGCTGCAGGCGAGCCAGAACTTCCTCCAGCTGCAGTCCGAGCTCGTCGACACGGAAGACAAGATCCAGGCCTCGCGCCGCTTCTACAACGGCGGCGTGCGCGAGCTGAACACGAAGATCAAGGTCTTCCCGAACACCCTCTTCGTGCGGGGCCTCGGCTTCCACGAGCGCGAGTTCTTCGAGGTCGCGGAGCCGGCGGCGATCGCCGAGCCGCCGCGCGTGCAGTTCTGACGCGAGTGGAGCGCTGACGCCACCCGATGTATCGCGCAATCGCCAAGAACAAACGCAACACCGTCTTCACGATCCTGCTGTTCCTGCTGATCATCGGCGGGCTCGGCTGGCTCGCGGCCGCCATCTACGGCAACCTGACGATCGTCATCATCACGCTGGTGGTGGCGATCGGCTACGCCCTCATCCAGTACTTCACGGCCGACCGGCAGGCGCTCGCCATGTCCGGCGCCGTCGAGATCACCTCGAAGGCCGAGCACCCGAGGCTCTGGCGCGTCGTCGAGAACCTGTCGATCACGACCGGCACGCCGATGCCGCGCGTCTACGTCGTCTCCGACCCGGCGCCGAACGCCTTCGCGACCGGCCGCGACCCGCAGCACGCCTCCGTCGCCGCGACCACCGGGCTCCTCGAGCTCATGGACGACGCGGAGCTCGAGGGCGTCATGGCGCACGAGCTCGGGCACGTGCGCAACTACGACATCCGGCTCTCGATGATCGTGTTCGGGCTCGTCGTCGCCGTCGGCTTCATCTCCGACATGCTCGTGCGCATGGCGTTCTTCGGCGGCCGGGGCAACAACAACGGCAACCCGATCGTCATGATCTTCGGCATCGTCGCGATGCTCGTCGCCCCGCTCGTCGCGACGCTCGTGCAGCTCGCGGTGTCGCGTCAGCGGGAGTACCTCGCCGACGCTACCGGTGCGATGACCACCCGGCACCCCGACGCGCTCGCTCGGGCGCTGCTCAAGCTCGAGGCGTACGGCCGGCCCATGCAACGCCAGAACACCTCGATGGCGCACCTGTGGATCGCCGACCCGCTGAAGCCCGGCATCGTCGACCGCCTCTTCGCCACGCACCCGCCGATCCCCGAGCGCGTGAAGCGCCTCGAGGAGATGGGCGGCAGCTTCTAGGCTGCGCGGGAGGCGAGTGGCGCCCCGCGCCGCTCACTGCTCGGCGTGCGCACTGTGCCGGCTCACTGCTCGGCGTGCGCCTCGAGGAAGGCGTAGACCTCCGCGTCGTCGACGCCGGGGAACGTGCCGGAGGGCAGTGGCGAGAGCACGTGCGCGTGCAGCCGCGCGCTCGGCCAGGCCCGCCCAGCCCAGCGCTCCGCGAGCCCGTCGGGCGCCCGGCGGCAGCAGTTCTCGTCGGGGCAGCTCGACGTCGCCCGCAGCGTCGTCTCGCGGCCGCGGAACCACTTCGCCTGATTGAACGGCACGCCGACCGTGATCGAGAACTCCGCGGCATCCGTGCGCCCCGTCTGCGTCGCGCACCAGAAGGTGCCGGCCGGGGTGTCGGTGTACTGGTAGTTCTCCGTCGTGCGGTTCGTGTGCTCGAAGGCGGTGCGGGCGCTCCACTTCTTGCAGACCCACTGCCCCTCGATCGAGCCGGTCACATCCGTCGGCAGCGGCAGGCCGTCGTTCTCGTAGCCCTTCAGCAGCGCCCCATCGCCCGCCACACGGAGGAAGTGCAGCGTCATGTCGAGGTGCGAGGTCGCGAGGTTGGTGAAGCGCAGCGCCGCGGCCTCGTGGGTGACGCCGAAGGCGTCGCGGAAGTCCTCGATCGCGAGCCGACGCTCCTTCTTCGCCTCCTGCAGGAAGGCGACGGACGCCTCCTGCGGCATCAGGCACGCGGCCGCGAAGTAGTTGATCTCGAGGCGCTGCCAGAGGAACTCGTCGTAGCTCGCCGGCGGGGTGTGGCCAAGCAGCCGGTGCGCCATCGCCTGCAGCGCCATCGAGCGCAGGCCATGACCGCCGGGGATCGACGCCGGGGGCAGGTAGATGCGGCCGTTCTCGAGGTCGGTGATCGAGCGCGTCGAGTCGGGCAGGTCGTCGACGTAGATGAGCTTGAAGCCGAGCCGCTCGGCCATCACGCTGACCTCGCGGTGGGTGAGGGCGCCCGAACGGTGCCCGGAGGCGCGCACCTGCTCCTCGGCGAGCCGCTCGATGTCCGGCAGGTAGTTCGCGCGCTCGCGCATCCGCTCTCGCATCTCCGTGTTCGCGCGCCGGGCCTCCTCCGGCGTGGCGATCGCCTCGCTCGCGCGGCGCTGCAGCTCGCGGTGCAGGCCGACGATCGACTCGAGGGTCTCGTCGCTGATGCCGCGGCCCGCGCGGATCGGCGGCAGGCCCAGGCTCGCATAGAGCGGGCTCGCCTGGGCGCGGCCGAGTTCGAGCTCGAGCGCCGCGCGCCGGCTCGGCGCCTCGCGGGAGAGTAGCTCGGCGAGCTCGACGCCGAGGGCGGCGGCGAGGGCGTCGAGGGTCGAGAGCTTCGGCTCGCGCTTGCCGTTCTCGATGAGGGAGAGCTGGCTGCCGGCGAGGTCGACGAGTTCGCCGAGCTGGTCGAGCGTGAGCCCGCGCTCGCCGCGGAAGTGTCGGATGCGGTGCCCGAGCGTCGCGAGGTCTGCTGTACCGGCCTTCATGCCTTAAGGATATCGAAAGATCAGCAATTCTTTCCATCTGTTTCGTCCAGATGACTGGACGGTCTTCCCGCATTCTTGAAGGACAGACCGATTCCGGTCCGGCCGAGCGACACCGCCCGGCACCCAGCAGGAAGGCGCGACGACGATGACCCTCTCCGAGTTCTCCATCGGAACGGACTCCGACGCCCGCGAGACCCCCCGCGGCACCACCGACCCGGCCCTGCGCGCCTGGGTCGACGAGATCGCCGCCCTCACCAAGCCCGACGAGATCGTCTGGTGCGACGGCTCCAAGCAGGAGGCCGACCTCCTCACGAAGCAGCTCGTCGCCGAGGGCAAGCTGATCAAGCTGAACCCCGAGTGGCGCCCCAACAGCTACCTCGCCCGCACCGACGCCTCCGACGTTGCCCGGGTCGAGGACCGCACCTTCATCTGCTCGACCTACGAGGAAGACGCCGGCCCCACGAACAACTGGCGCGACCCGCGCGAGATGCGCGAAGAGCTCGTCGACGTCTTCGACGGCTCGATGAAGGGCCGCACCATGTACGTGGTGCCCTTCTCGATGGGCCCGCTCGGCGGCCCCATCTCGCAGCTCGGCGTCGAGATCACCGACTCGCCCTACGTCGTGCTCTCGATGGGGATCATGACCCGCATGGGCGAGCAGGTCTACCGCCTCATCGAGGCCGGCGAGCCCTGGGTGCGTACCGTGCACTCGGTCGGCTACCCGCTGGTCGACGGCGTCGGCCAGCGCCGCGACGAGATCGAGTGGCCGTCGAACCCCACCAAGTACATCGTGCAGTTCCCGGACTCGCGCGAGATCTGGTCGTTCGGCTCGGGCTACGGCGGCAACGCCCTCCTCGCGAAGAAGTGCTTCGCGCTGCGCATCGCCTCGGTGATGGCGCGCGACGAGGGCTGGCTCGCCGAGCACATGCTGCTCATCAAGGTCACCTCGCCGGCCGGCAAGGTCTACCACATCGCCGCGGCGTTCCCCTCGGCGTGCGGCAAGACGAACCTCGCCATGCTCCGCCCGACCATCCCCGGCTGGACCGTCGAGACGATCGGCGACGACATCGCGTGGATGCGTCCCGGCGACGACGGCCGCCTCTACGCGATCAACCCCGAGGCCGGCTTCTTCGGCGTCGCGCCGGGCACCGGCGAGACGACGAACCCGACCGCCGTGCAGACCCTCTGGGGCAACACGATCTTCACGAACGTCGCGCTCCGCCCCGACGGCGACGTCTGGTGGGAGGGGCTCACCGACGAGGTGCCCGAGGAGCTCACCGACTGGCAGGGCCAGCCGTGGACCCCGGCCTCCGGCCGGCCCGCCGCGCACCCCAACTCGCGCTTCACGGTCGCGGCCGCGCAGTGCCCGCAGATCTCGGACGACTGGGACGCCCACGACGGCGTGCCGATCGACGCCATCCTGTTCGGCGGTCGCCGCGCGACCAACGTGCCGCTCGTGGCGCAGGCCCGCTCGTGGAAGCACGGCGTCTTCATGGGCGCGACGATCTCGAGCGAGAAGACCGCCGCGGCCGAGGGCACCGTCGGCGAGCTGCGCCGCGACCCCTTCGCGATGCTGCCCTTCTGCGGCTACAACATGGCCGACTACTGGGGCCACTGGGTGAAGATGGGCCGCGTGCTGGGCGACCGCGCGCCGCAGATCTTCCAGGTCAACTGGTTCCGCAAGGGCACCGACGGCTCCTTCCTCTGGCCCGGGTTCGGCGAGAACTCGCGCGTCATCGAGTGGATCGTCGGCCGGCTCGAGGGCGAGGCCGGCGCCGCGGAGACGCCGATCGGCCTGCTGCCCGCCGATGGCGCGCTGAACCTCGACGGCCTCGAGATCACGGATGACGAACTCGAGCAGCTCTTCCACGTCGACCCCGCCTCGTGGCTCGCCGAGTGCGAGCTGACCGAGGAGTACTTCGCCCAGTTCGGTGACCGGGTGCCCGCCGCCCTGCGCGCCGAGCTGTCGAGCCTCCGCTACCACCTCGAGCACGGGCAGGTGCCCGTGACCGACTGAACGAGGTCCCGTCGATCGTGCGTCCCGGCCACCGGGGCGCACGATCGAGCGGAGGAGGATCGCGCCGGGGTCCCAGGTCTGGCGCGATCCTCGTCCGCTCGATCGGCTCGATGACGGGAAACGGCGCGGGATGCGTCATCATGGGATGCGCAGACCGATGGATGCTGCGGGCGCTGTGGGCACGGGAAGGCGCACCGCCCGCGGCATCCATGGGTCTACGGACCCGCCGCGGGCGTTGTGGGCACGGGAAGGCGCACCGCCCGCGGCAAACTCGCTTCCTGAGCGACGAACGGCCCGCTTCCGATCGGAAGCGGGCCGTTCGTCGCACCGGCGGGGCTCAGACGAGCAGCTGGTGCTCGGCGAGCTCGCGGTAGAGCGGCACGGTGGCGACGAGCTCCGCGTGGGTGCCCTCGCCGATGATGCGCCCGCCGTCGAGCACGACGATGCGGTCCGAGTCGACGACGGTCGAGAGCCGATGCGCGATGACGATGAGCGTGCGGCCGGCGGCGACCTCGTCGATCGCCTCGCGCATCATCCGCTCGTTCACCCCGTCGAGCGAGGACGTGGACTCGTCGAGCAGCAGGATCGGCGGCGCCGCGAGCAGGGCCCGGGCGATCGCGAGGCGCTGCCGTTCGCCGCCGGAGAGCATGATGCCGTCCTCGCCGACCTGCGCGCCGAGCCCCGCGGGGTCGCGCGCGAGGACGCCGCCGAGGTTCACGGACTGCAGCACGTGCTCGCACTCCTCGTCGCTCGCCGTCGGGTTGCCGAGCAGCAGGTTGTCGCGGAGGGTGCCGGCCAGCACCGGGGCATCCTGCTCGACGTAGCCGATCTGCGCGCGCAGCTCGGCGCGGTCGATCGAGCGCAGGTCGAGCCCGCCCATCCGCACCGCGCCGACCGAGGGGTCGTAGAAGCGCTCCACGAGCGAGAGGATCGTCGACTTGCCGGCGCCCGAGGGCCCGACGAGGGCGACGCGCTGGCCGCGCGGCACCGCGAAGGAGACGCCGCGGAGCACGGGCTGCCGCTCGGTCACGGAGGGCTCGGGATCGTGCGCGTCGGCCGAGTCGTTGCCCGGGTCGGCGGGATCCTGCGGCGAGGTCTGCGCGTAGGCGAAGTGCACGTCGTCGAACTCGATCGCCGGGGCGTCCGGGCGGACGCCCTCGTTCGCGGGGCCGACGACGACGGCGAGCGGGGCGAGCTCGCGGTCGTGCGCGTCCTCGTCGGGCAGGTCGAGGATCTCCTGGATGCGGCCCAGTGCGCCGAGCGCCTGGTTGACGGAGGTGATCGCGCCGAAGGCCTGGCCGAGCGGCAGGATCATCATGAACAGGAACAGGATGAACGCGACGAGGCTCGCGACCGTGATCGCGCCCGACGCCACCCGGAAGCCGCCGACGCCGAGCACGACGAGGAACGACACCTGCATCGCGATGCCGGCGATCGGCACGATGAGCGCGGAGATCTTCGCGACCTTCACGCCCATCCGCCAGGCGCCCTCGGCCTCGGCCTGCACATCGGCGAGCTCGCGCTCGGTGGCGCCGGCCGCGCGGATGGTGCGCACAGAGCTGATCGCCCGCTCGACGGAGGCGGCGACGTCGCCGACCTTCGCCTGCGCGGCGTGCGACGCCTCGCGGACGCGGGCCGAGAGCAGGGTGACCGTCGTGACGGCGACCGCGATGACGAGCACGGTGAGCCCGAGCAGCACCGGGTCGATGACGAGCATCGCGATGAGCGCGCCGACGAAGGTGACCGCGCCGCCCACGGCCTCGACGAGGCCCTGGGTGAGCACCGCCCGCAGCATGGTCGTGTCGCTGCCGACGCGCGAGACGAGGTCGCCCGTGCGGCGGGTGTCGAACTCCGCGATCGGCAGGCGCAGCAGCTTCGCGACGAGCTGCTTGCGGCTGGACAGCACGACGCCCTCGCCCGTGCGCTGCAGCAGGTAGTGCTGGTAGCCGGTGATGATGCCGCTGACCACGACGAGCGCGATGAGCGCCCACACGATCCAGCCGAGCGGGTCGCCCGCCTCGACGACGGTGATGACCTGGCTGACGAGGAGCGGCTGCGCGAGGCTCGCGAGCGCGCCGACGATGGAGAGGATCGCGACCCAGACGAGCACGGGACGGTGCTCGAACACGAAGGGCAGCAGCTGCCGGAAGGTGGCGCGCGGGCCGGGAGGCGTCTCGCGGCGGCCGAAGCGGGAACGGGCGGGAGAGGTCGGGGTGCTCATCGGTCTAGCAGCCTACGCCGTCGGCCTCGGAGAAGGCTCAGGGGCGGCCGCGGGACGGCCGGGGTACGGCACGATGGAGGGATGACCCGTCCTGCGCTCGTCGCGATCTCGCACGGCACCTCCTCGCCCGACGGCAGCGCCGCCGTCCGCGGCCTCGTCAAGGCTGTCGGCGCACGGCTCATGCGGGGCGGCGGCATGCTCCCCGGCGCGGCCGGGCACGCGGCGTCGGGCGCGGCCGCGCTGCGCCTCGGCCACGTCGACGTCGAACAGCCCGACGTACCGGCCACGCTCGCGAGCCTGCCCGCCGGAATGCCCGCGGTCGTCGTGCCGCTGCTGCTCTCCGCCGGGTACCACGTGCACGTCGACCTCGCCGAGGCGGTCGCCGCGGAAGGAGCGCGGGCGGTCGAGCTCGCCGCGGCCCTCGGCCCCGACGACCGGCTCGCGCGGGTGCTCGTGCGACGCCTGCTCGAGGCGGAGTGGCGGCCCGGCGACGTCGTCGTGCTCGCCGCCGCGGGGTCGAGCGACGCGCGCGCCGTGGCCGACTGCGCGGAGATGGCGGAGCGGCTCGCCCGCGAGCTCGGCGCCCCCGTCTCGCCCGGCTACCTCTCGGCCGCGGAGCCGACGCTCGAGGCGGCCGTCCGGCTGGCGGCCGCCGAGGCCGGCGCCGCAGGGGGAGCGGCCGGCGCCCGGCGCCGCGTCCTCGTCGCGAGCTACCTGCTCGCCCCCGGGTACTTCCAGGACCTCGCCGTCGAGACCGCCCGCGCGGCGGGGGCGGCGGCCGTCACCGAACCGCTGCTCCGCGCGGGCGTGCTGCCCCCCGACGAACTCGCCGAGCTCGTCGTCGACCGCTTCGGCGCAGCGGCCGCCCGGATGTCAACCATGTGACGCAAAACGGCGCAGCGAGACATCCCGTTTCCTCCCGTGACGACCGCGTCGTCACGAACGTGCCGCCCGAATCCGGCTCGCCTAGCGTCGCAGCCACGGCGAGCACCGCCGTCCCTCCGACGGGGGTGAGCAGCTAGGGAGCGGGCATGACGCTGGGCGAGACGGAGACGAGGCCGGCCGAGCAGGCTGCGCCGCCCCGGCGCTCGGCCGAGGTCCGCCCGGCGCGCGGCTCCAACAAGCCCAATGGGCAGTGGAAGGTCGACGGGCGCGCCCCCCTCAACGCCAACGAGGAGTGGAAGCAGCAGGACGGCGGGCTCGCCGTGCGCGAGCGCATCGAGCAGACGTACGCCGCCGGCGGCTTCGCCAGCATCGACCCGACCGACCTGCACGGACGCTTCCGCTGGTGGGGGCTCTACACGCAGCGCAAGCCCGGCATCGACGGCGGCAAGACCGCGACCCTTGAACCGCACGAGCTCGAAGACGAGTACTTCATGCTGCGGGTGCGCATCGACGGCGGGCAGCTCACCACCGAGCAGCTGCGCACCATCGGCGGTATCTCCACCGAGTTCGCCCGCGACACCGCCGATCTCACCGACCGCCAGAACGTGCAACTGCACTGGGTGCGGGTCGAGGACGTGCCCGAGATCTGGCGCCGCCTCGAATCCGTCGGACTGTCCACGACCGAGGCGTGCGGCGACGTGCCCCGGGTCATCCTCGGCTCGCCCGTCGCGGGCATCGCCGCCGACGAGCTCATCGACCCGACGCCGCAGATCGAGGAGATCCAGCGGCGCTACCTCGGCGACCCCGAGTTCGCGAACCTGCCGCGCAAGTTCAAGAGCGCCATCACGGGCCATCCCAGCCAGGACGTCGTGCACGAGATCAACGACGTCGCCTTCGTCGCAGTCGAGCACCCCGAGCTCGGCGTCGGCTACGACCTCTGGGTCGGCGGCGGCCTCTCCACGGCCGCGCACCTCGCCGTCCGCACCGGCACCTTCGTGACCCCGGACCGGGTCGCCGAGGTGTGGGAGGGCGTCGTCTCGATCTTCCGCGACTACGGCTACCGTCGGCTGCGCAACCGCGCCCGCCTCAAGTACCTCGTCGCCGACTGGGGCGCCGAGCGCTTCCGCGAGGTGCTCGAGACCGAGTACCTCGCCACGCCGCTGCCCGACGGCCCCGCCGCGCCGAAGCCGATCGCCCAGGGCGACCACGTCGGCGTGCACCGGCAGCGCGACGGCCGCTTCTACCTCGGCGCGACCCCGCTCGTCGGCCGGCTCTCCGGCTCGACCCTCACCGCGATCGCCGAGCTGCTCGAGAGCGTCGGCTCGGGGCGCCTGCGGACCACCCCGCACCAGAAGCTCGTGCTGCTCGACATCGAGGAGCGCGACGTCGAGCGGGTCGTCGCCGGGCTCGACGGGCTCGGACTGCAGGTGCGGCCGAGCCTCATCCGGCGGGGCACGATCGCCTGCACCGGCATCGAGTACTGCAAGCTCGCGATCGTCGAGACGAAGGAGACCGCCTCACGCGCGGTCGTGCGGCTCGAGGAACGGCTCGCCGGACTCGAGCTGCCGCACCCGATCAGCCTGCACGTGAACGGCTGCCCGAACTCCTGCGCGCGCATCCAGACCGCCGACATCGGCCTCAAGGGCCAGCTGCTGCCCGACGGCGACGGCGGCCAGACGCCCGGCTTCCAGGTGCACCTCGGCGGCGGGCTCGCCTCCGCGCACCGCGAGGAGGCCGGGACCGGGCGCACCGTGCGCGGGCTCAAGGTCACCGCCGACGGGCTCGCCGACTACGTCGAGCGCATCGTGCGCCGCTTCCTCGCCGAGCGCGACGAGGCCGCGGCGGAGACCTTCGCCGAGTGGGCGCACCGGGCCGACGAGGAGGCGCTGCGATGAGCGTGACAGCTGGGGAGGCGCTCGCGCCCAGGCGCACGCGGACGCGGGACACGGATCCGAGCGCCGGGGAGGCGCTGCGATGAGCGCGGCAGCCGGGACGACGCTGGCGCCCAGGCGGGCGCGGACGCGGGATGCCGACGAGCTCCGCGCGCTCGCCGAGGCCGGCGCGGCGGAGCTGGCCGACATCGGCGACGGCCGCGAGGCGAGCGCGCACGCCGTCGTCGCCTGGGTCGCCCGCCACTTCGACGCCGAGCTCGCGGCCGTCGCCTGCTCGATGGCCGACGCCGTGCTGCCGCACCTCGTCGCCCAGTCGCTGCCGGGCGTCGACGTGCTCTTCCTCGACACCGGCTACCACTTCGCCGAGACGCACGAGACCCGCGACGCCGTGGCGGCGGGGCTCGACGTCCGCGTGGTCGACGTGCGCCCCGCGCAGACCGTCGGCGAGCAGGACGCCGAGTTCGGCGCCGAGCTCTTCGCCCGCGAACCGGGCCTCTGCTGCCAGCGCCGCAAGGTCGAGCCCCTGCGGGCGGCGCTCGCCGGCTACGAGCTGTGGTTCACGGGCGTGCGCCGCGACGAGGCGCCCACCCGGACCGGCACGCCGCTCGTCGCCTGGGACGAACGCAACGGCCTCGTGAAGGTGAACCCGCTCGCGGCCTGGACCTTCGAGGAGCTCGGCGACTACGCGGGCGCGTTCGGGGTGCCGGTGAACCCGCTCCTCGGTCGCGGCTACCCCTCGATCGGCTGCGAGCCCTGCACGAAGCCGGTCGCCGCCGGCGCAGACCCGAGGTCCGGCCGCTGGGCCGGCCTCGCCAAGACGGAATGCGGGTTGCACGGATGACGACACTGTTCACGGCCGAGCCGACGCCTGAGACCCGGCCGGCGACCGGAACCCGGCCCACGACCGGAGCGCCGGCACGGCTCGAGGTGCTCGACCAGCTCGAGGCCGAGGCGATCCACATCATCCGCGAGGTCGTCGCGGAGTTCGAACGGCCCGTGCTGCTGTTCTCCGGCGGCAAGGACTCCGTCGTCGTGCTGCACCTGGCGCGGAAGGCATTCTGGCCGGGCCGGGTGCCGTTCCCGGTGCTGCACGTCGACACGGGGCACAACTTCCCCGAGGTGCTGGCGTTCCGCGACGAGACCGTCGCGCGTCTCGGCATCCGCCTCGAGGTCGCCCGGGTGCAGGACTACCTCGACGACGGCCGCCTGCAGGAGCGCGCCGACGGCACCCGCAACCCGCTGCAGACGCAGCCGCTCCTCGACGCCATCGCCGCCGGCCGGCACGACGCCGTCTTCGGCGGCGCGCGGCGCGACGAGGACAAGGCGCGGGCGAAGGAGCGCATCCTGAGCCTCCGAGACGAGTTCGGCCAGTGGGATCCGCGCAACCAGCGCCCCGAGCTGTGGAGCCTCTACAACGGGCGGCACACCCCGGGGCAGCACGTGCGGGCGTTCCCGATCTCGAACTGGACCGAGCTCGACGTGTGGCGCTATCTCGAGCGGGAGCGGATCGAGCTGCCGCCGCTGTACTTCGCCCACGAGCGCGAGGTGTTCCGCCGCGACGGCATGTGGCGGGCGGTGGGCGAGCACTCGCTGCCCCGCCCCGACGAGCCCGTCGAGCGGCGCACGGTGCGCTACCGCACCGTCGGCGACATGAGCTGCACCGGCGCCGTCGAGTCCGACGCGGCCGACCTCGCCGCGGTCACCGCGGAGGTCGCCGCCTCGACGCTCACCGAGCGCGGGGCGACCCGCGCCGACGACCGGATCTCCGAGGCCGCCATGGAGGACCGCAAGAAGGACGGGTACTTCTGATGAGCACGCTGCTGCGCTTCGCCACCGCCGGCTCGGTCGACGACGGCAAGTCGACCCTCGTCGGGCGGCTGCTGCACGACGCGAAGGCGATCCTCGCCGACCAGTTCGCGCAGATCGAGTCCGCGAGCCGCGCGCGCGGCTTCGGCGGCGACGCCGGGGGCTTCGACTTCGCCCTGCTCACCGACGGACTGCGCGCCGAGCGCGAGCAGGGCATCACGATCGACGTCGCCTACCGCTACTTCGCGACCGACCGCCGCTCGTTCATCCTCGCCGACTGCCCCGGCCACGTGCAGTACACGCGCAACATGGTGACCGGTGCGACGACCGCCGACGCGGTGGTCGTGCTCGTCGACGCGCGGAAGGGCGTGCTCGAGCAGACCCGCCGGCACCTCGCCGTCGTGCGTCTGCTGCGCGTGCCGCACGTCGTCGTCGCCGTGAACAAGATCGACCTGCTCGGCTACGACGCCGAGCCCTTCGCCCGGGTCGCCGAGGAGGTCGCGGCGGTCGCGCGCGAGCTCGGACTCGACGGGGTACACGTCATCCCGGTCTCCGCGCTCGCCGGCGACAACGTCGTGGAGCGCTCCGCGAACACCCCCTGGTACCGGGGGCCGGCGCTCCTCGAGCTGCTTGAGGCGCTGCCCTCGGCCGAGGAGCTCGCGGCGGAGGCCGCGGAGGAGGGCGAACCGTTCCGCCTCGACGTGCAGCTCGTGCTGCGGCCGCAGGGCGCCCTCGCGCCCGAGCTCGCGGCGGTGCCGGGCGCCGAGGACGAGTACCGCGACTACCGTGCCTTCGCCGGCCGGATCACGGCCGGCGTCGTGCGCCCCGGCGACCGGGTGCACGTGCTCCCGGCCGGCGTCACGACCACGGTCGTCGCCGTCGACACGGCCGACGGCGAGCTCGCCGAGGCGCGCGCGCCGCGCTCGGTCGCGCTGCGACTGGCCGACGAGGTGGATGCCGCGCGCGGCGCCGTCGTCGTCGCCGCGTCGGCGGTGCCGGAGACCGTGCGCGAGCTCGAGGCGGAGCTGTTCCAACTCGACGCCCGGCCGCTCCTGCCGGGCGCGCGGGTGCTCGTGAAGGCGGGCACCGCGACGGTCCCCGCGCTCGTCGCGAAGATCACCGGCCGCCGCGACCTCGACACCCTGCGCACCGAAGCGGCCGACCGCCTCGAGACGAACGACATCGGTCGGGCCGTGCTGCGGCTCGGCGCGGCGCTGCCCGTCGAGGAGTACGCGGCGAGCCGCGCGGCCGGCGGCTTCCTCGTCATCCACCAGCAGGACGGCGCGACCCTCGCCGCGGGCACCCGCTCGAGCGCGTGACCGCCCACCGCCGACCGCACACGGCCGACCGCCCACGGCCCACCGACCACTCAGCACGACCCACCGCGATCCCCGAGGAGGCGACCACCATGCACCACCGCACCATCCGAACCAGCCGCATCACCCGAGCGATCGCGATCATGGCGGCCGGGGCCGCGCTGCTGAGCGGCTGCGCCGCGACCGCGAGCGCCGACGGGGGAGCGGATGCCTCGTCGGCCCCCGCCACGGAGCTCCGGCTCGGCTACTTCGCGAACGTCACCCACGCGCCCGCCCTCGTCGGCCTCGAGGAGGCCTTCTTCGCCGACGCGCTCGGCGACACGAAGCTCAGCACCGAGGTGTTCAACGCCGGGCCCGCCGCCGTCGAGGCGCTCTCGGCCGGCGCGATCGACGCCGCCTACATCGGTCCCAACCCCGCGATCAACACCTTCGTGAAGTCCGGCGGCGAGTCCGCGGTGATCGTCGCCGGAGCCGCCTCCGGCGGCGCGGCGCTCGTCGTCCGCGACGGCATCGACGAGCCCGCCGACCTCGCCGGCACGACGCTCGCGACGCCCCAGCTCGGCAACACGCAAGACGTGGCCCTGCGCACCTGGCTCGCCGAGGAGGGCTTCGCGACCGACACCACGGGCGGCGGGGAGGTGCAGATCACCCCCACCGAGAACGCGCAGACGCTCACCTTGTTCCAGCAGGGGCAGCTCGACGGCGCCTGGCTCCCCGAGCCGTGGGTGTCCCGGCTCGTGCTCGAGGGCGGCGCGCACGTGCTCGTCGACGAGGCCGAGCTCTGGCCCGACGGCGATTTCCCGACGACGGTGCTGCTCGTCTCGAAGACCTTCCTCGACGAGCACCCCGAGACCGTGCGCGCGCTCGTCGAGGGGCACGCCGAGGCCGTGCGATTCCTCGCCGACGAGCCCCAGCGGGCCGCCGCCGACCTCAATGCGAAGCTCGCCGCCGACACGGGCAAGCCGCTCGACGACGCCGTGCTCGCCCGGGCGCTCGAGCACGTGCGCTTCACCGTCGACCCCGTCGCGGGAGCCTTCGAGGAGGTGCTCGCGAACGGCGTCGCCGCAGGCACCGCGAAGGACGGCTCGATTGACGGGCTCTTCGCGCTCGGCATCCTGAACGAGGTGCTCGAGGGCCGCGGCGAGCCCGCGGTCTCGGCCGCCGGGCTCGGGACGGACTGACCGTGACGGCGATCCGGCTGGCCGGCGTGGGCAAGCGCTTCGGCGGCCCGCGCTCGCCGCTGGTGCTCGACGGCATCGACCTCGACGTCGCCGAGGGCGAGTTCGTGTGCCTGCTCGGCGCCTCCGGCTGCGGCAAGTCGACGCTGCTGAACCTCGTCGCGGGCCTCGAGGCGCCCACCACCGGCTTGATCGAGGTCCCCGGCGACGGGGCCGCGGTGATGTTCCAGGAGTCGGCCCTGATGCCGTGGCTCACCGCCCGGCGCAACGTCGAGCTCGCCCTGCGGCTGCGCGGGGCGCCGAGGCCCGGTCGCCGGGGCGAGGCCGAGCGGCTGCTCGAGCTCGTGAACCTCGCCGACGCCGCCGAGCAGCGGCCGCACGAGCTCTCCGGCGGCATGCGCCAGCGCGTCGCGCTCGCCCGCGCGCTCGCGCAGGACCGCACCGTGCTGCTCATGGACGAGCCGTTCGCCGCGCTCGACGCCATCACCCGCGACCTGCTCCACGAGGAGCTGGAACGGGTCTGGCGCGAGACCGGCCGCACCATCCTCTTCGTCACGCACAACGTGCACGAGGCGGTGCGCCTCGCCCAGCGGATCGTGCTGCTGTCCAGCCGGCCGGGGCGCGTCGCCGGGGAGTGGCGCACGGATGCCCCGGGTCTCGACGCCCAGTCCGTCGCCCGGGAGATCACCGAGCGACTGCGGAAGGAGATCGCGAGCAATGCCGCCTGAACTCGTGCGCGACGCACTCGCGGAGGAACGCCGGATCGCGGAGGAACGCCGGATCGCGGCGGGGGAGGCGGTGGAGTCGGCCGCGCCGCGGCCCTCGACCACCTCGGGCGAGCTGCGCGCCCTGGAGGCCGGCCTCGACCGGCTGCAGACCGCGCCCGCCGAGCGGGAGCCCTGGTGGCGGCGGGCCGCCCGAGGCATCCTGCCCCCGATCATCCTGCTCGTCGTGCTGCTCGCCGTCTGGCAGGCGTACACCGTCATCGCGCAGCCCCGGCCCGACCTGTACCCCGGCCCGCTCGACGTGCTCGCCTCGATCGGCAGCGCCTGGGACACCGGGCGGCTGCAGCTCGCCGTCGGCACGAGCCTCGAGCGCGGCATCCTCGGCTTCCTCATCGCCGCGGCGATCGGCACGCCGATCGGCCTGCTGCTCGCCGAGTCCCGGCCGTTGCAGCGCGCCTTCGGGCCGTTCGTCTCCGGGCTGCAGGTGCTGCCCTCCGTCGCCTGGGTCCCCGCCGCGATCATCTGGTTCGGGCTCTCGGACGCGACCGTGTACTTCGTCATCCTGATGGGCGCCGTGCCCTCGATCGTGAACGGCCTCGTCGCCGGCGTCCGCCAGGTGCCGCCGCAGCTGCGCCGCGTCGGGCGGGTGCTCGGCGCGAACCGGGCCGAGCTCGCCGCGCTCGTGGTGCTGCCCGCCGCGCTGCCCGGGTACCTCGCCGGGCTCAAGCAGGGCTGGGCGTTCTCCTGGCGCTCGCTCATGGCCGCGGAGATCATCGCGACCGGCGGCTCCATCGGCTTCGGCCTCGGCGCGCTGCTCGACCAGGGGCGGCAGCTCGCCGACCTCTCGGCGGTGTTCGTCGCGATCCTCGCCATCCTCTTTATCGGCATCCTCGTGGAGCTCGCCGTCTTCGCCCCGCTCGAGCGGGCGCTCCTGCGCCGGCGCGGGCTGCTCCCCGCGGGAGGTGCGCGATGAGCGGCGGGCGCGCGGTGGGCGGGACGGGGCTCGTGCAGCTCGTCGGGGCGGGCCCCGGCGAGCTCGGCCTGCTGACCGTGCGCGGCCTGCGCGCCATCGAGGCGGCCGAGGTGATCGTCGCCGACCGGCTCGGCGCCCGCGCCGTGCTCGACCAGCTCGAGACGGAGCGCGGACGCCCGCTCGACGCCGAGATCGTCGACGTCGGCAAGCAGCCCGGGCATCACGCCGTGCCGCAGGAGGGCATCATCGCGCTCCTCGTCGAGCTCGGCCGCGCCGGTCGCCGCGTCGTGCGGCTGAAGGGCGGCGACCCCTACGTCTTCGGCCGTGGCGGCGAGGAGCTCGCCGCGTGCCGCGCCGCGGGCGTCGACGTCGAGGTGGTGCCCGGCATCACGAGCGCGATCTCGGTGCCGGCCGTCGCCGGCATCCCGCTCACCCATCGCGGGCTCGCGACCGCGTTCACCGTCGCGACCGGGCACGACCAGATCGCCGAGCTCGGCGGCGGCCGCGACCACACGGTCGTGCTGCTGATGGGCGTCGGCACGCTCGCGAACTCGGCGACGACCCTCGCCCGGGGCGAGCGCGGCGCCGGCTGCCCGGTCGCGATCGTCGAGGACGGCTACGGCGAGGGGCAGCGCGTCACGATCGGCACCCTCGGCACGATCGCCGCGCAGGCGGCGCGGCGCGGCGTCCGCTCGCCGGCCGTCGTGGTCGTGGGCGACGTCGTGCGGCTGAGCCCCTACGCCCCCGCCGAGCTCGCCGTGGACGGCCACGCCGTCGCCGTCGCGCACGACCCCTTCGTGCCGCGGAGCGCGCCGCACGACCCGGCCGCGTCGCCCGGCGCGCCCTCCGAGAAAGGCACCAGATGACCCTCCCCGCCCTCCGCGTCGCGATCGTCGGCGCCGGCCCGGCCGGCGTCTACGCGGGCAACCTGCTGCGCTCGGCCGTCGCCGAAGCCGGCGGCATGGTCGCGATCGACCTCTTCGAGTCGCTCCCCGCGCCGTACGGCCTCATCCGCTACGGCGTCGCGCCGGACCATCCGCGGATCAAGGGCATCGTCGCCTCGCTGCACGAGATGCTCGACGAGCCGGGGATCCGCTTCCTCGGCAACGTCGAGATCGGCCGCGACCTCGGCCTCGACGAGCTGCATGCGCGGTACCACGCGGTGATCCTCGCGACGGGGGCGATCCGCGACGCCGCGCTCGAGCTGCCGGGCGTCGGCCTGGCGGGCTCCTACGGCGCAGCCGACTTCGTCGCCTGGTACGACGGGCACCCCGACGTGCCGCGCGAGTGGCCGCTCGAGGCGCGCGAGGTCGCAGTGATCGGCAACGGCAACGTCGCGCTCGACGTCGCCCGCATCCTCGCGAAGCATCCCGTGGACCTGCGCGGCACCGAGGTGCCGGACAACGTGCTCGCCGGGCTCGAGGCCTCGCCCGTCACCGACGTGCACGTCTTCGGCCGGCGCGGCCCGGCCGACGTGAAGTTCACCCCGATCGAGCTCCGCGAGCTCGGCGAGGTGCCGGGCGTCGATATCGTGCTCGACGAGGCGGACTTCGCCGCCGAGGACGCGCTCGCCGCGGCCGGCGAGGTCCCCGCGGGGCGCACGAACCAGGTGAAGATCATGCTGCGCACGCTGAATTCGTGGCGCGGGCGCAGCAGCGGGGCGCCGCGCCGCCTGCACCTGCACTTCCACCACGCCCCGCTCGAGGTGCTCGGCGCCGAGCGGGTCGAGGGCGTGCGCTTCGCACGCACCGAGGTGCGCAGCGACGGCGTGGTGGCGGCGACCGGGGAGCAGCGCGATGTCGCCGTGCAGGCGGTGTACCGCGCCGTCGGCTACTTCGGCTCGCCGATCGCGGGCGCGCCGTTCGACGAGGCGCGCGGCGTCGTGCCGAACGAGGCGGGCCGGGTGCTCGACGGGGCCGGCGCGCCGCTGCCCGGGCTCTACGCCACGGGCTGGATCAAACGCGGTCCGATCGGCCTCATCGGCCACACCAAGAGCGACGCGATGGAGACCGTCGCGAACCTCGTCGCGGACGCGGCGGCGGGTCGCCTCGCGGCACCCGTCGTGGCGGATGCCGAGGCCGAAGTGCTGGACCTGCTCGACGCACGCGGGGTCGAGCACACGGACTGGGCGGGATGGCTCGCCCTCGACGCGCACGAACGCGCGCTCGGCGAGGTCGACCGGTTTCCGCGCGAGCGGGTCAAGCTCGTCCCGCGCGAGGCGCAGGTGCGGGTCTCCCGGGAGGGGGCGCTCGCCCCGCGCTGAGCGCGCCCGCGCGCTCCGCGGGCTCAGCCGCGGCCGTACTTCTTGTGCACGGCCTGCTTGCTGACCTCGAGCGCGAGGGCGATGAGCTGCCAGCTCGCGCCCTGCGCCCGAGCGCGCCGAACCGCGAGCGCTTCGGCCCGGTCGAGCTCGCGGGTGAGCTCGACCCGGGCGCGGTGCAGCTCGCGGAGCGCGCGGTAGGGGTCGTCGCCGTCGGCTGCGGCGATCGCGGTGGAGAGTCCGGTCACGTCCATGCCGTCAATCATCGTTGACGGCATGGACGTTGTCAATCGGGGTTGACGAGCGCGGGGCGACGGGCGGCGAGCGCCGCTCGTCGCCCGCGCTCAGAGCACCGCCGAGGACTCGAGGCCCGCCTCGTCGAAGTCGACGTCGCGCGTCTCCTTCGAGACGAGGAGCGCGATGAGGGTCAGCACGCCCATCGCGGAGAGGTAGACGCCCACCCAGAACGGGCTGCCGCCGCCGGCCTGCCAGAGCGCCACCGCGATGAACGGGGCCACGGCGGCGCCGAGGATCGACGACACGTTGTACGAGATCCCCGAGCCCGTGTAGCGCACGTTCGTCGGGAAGAGCTCCGGCAGGAGCGCCCCCATCGGGCCGAACGTCATGCCCATGAGCGCGAAACCGACGACGAGCCAGGTCATCACCCCGGCGAAGCCGGCGGAGAGCAGCGGCACCCAGACGAGGCCGAACACGATGATGCCGAGGGTCACCCAGATGAGCGTGCGGCGCCGGCCCCAGCGGTCGGCCCAGGGGCCGGAGAGCAGGGTGAAGACGCCGAAGAAGAGCACGCCGCCGATGAGCATCAGCACGAAGGTGTTGTACGAGTAGCCGAGGCCGGGCAGCGCACCGTCGGCCGCCTCGACCGGGGCCCGCCCGTAGCTCAGCGAGAACGTCGTCATCAGGTAGAAGAGCACATAGGTCGCGAGCATGAAGAAAGTGCCGAGGATCAGCTGCTTCCAGTACGAGCGGAACACCGTCGCGAGCGGGAGGCGCTGGATGCGGCCCTGCTGCTCCGCCTTCGAGAACGCGGCCGACTCGACGAGCCGCAGCCGCACCCAGAGGCCGACGGCCACCATCACGATCGAGAACAGGAACGGGATGCGCCAGCCCCAGTCGAGGAACGCCTGCGAGGGCATCGACGGGTCGTCGGAGGGGAGCGCCGCCGCGATGATCAGGAACAGCCCGTTGGCGATGATGAAGCCGATCGGCGCGCCGAGCTGCGGGAAGGTGCCGTACCAGGCGCGCTTGCCCTTCGGCGCGTTCTCCGTCGCGACGAGCGCCGCGCCCGACCACTCGCCGCCGAGCGCGAAGCCCTGCGCGATGCGGAGGATCACGAGGAGGAGCGGGGCGAACCAGCCGACCGCGAGGTAGGTCGGCAGCACGCCGATGAGGAACGTCGCGATGCCCATCGTGAGGAGCGCCCCGACGAGCGTCGCCTTGCGGCCGATCTTGTCGCCGAGGTGGCCGAACACGACCGCGCCGAGCGGCCGGGCGACCATCGCCGCGCCGAAGACGGCGAAGGAGGAGAGCAGCGCGGTCGTCGCGTCGCCGGTCGGGAAGAACAGGTGCGGGAAGACGAGGACCGCCGCGGTCGCGTAGACGTAGAAGTCGTAGAACTCGATCGTGGTGCCGATGAGGCTGGCGAGGATGACTCGGCTGCGCGGATTGGCCGGCGCGGCGGGGGCGGTCGATGGGGCTGACATGCTGCAGAGACTCCGTGCGGTTCGATGCCCCCGGCGGACTGGCGTCGGTCTGGCGTCGGTTCCGCTGGTGGCGGGATGATCTGCTGCTTGTGGCAACCCGCCAACCTTACGCGCGTCGCCCGCGAACGGGGGGCCCTGCTGCGACGAGCGGTCGCATCCGGGCGACGAACGGCGGCTGCCGGTCAATCGAAGGTTCGAAGCGAGGTCGGGCGGGGCTCGTTAGGCTGGGGCCATGGACACCATCTTCACCGTTCTGCACGTCGTCACCGCGGTCTTCATCGTCGGGCCGATGGCGATCATCCCGATGACGGCGATGCGGGCGGTGCGCGCGGGCAACGCGGCGCAGGTCCGCGTGCTCGCGAAGTCGACCACGATCTTCAGCTGGCTCTCGCTCATCGTCTTCGTGCTCGGCTTCGGCGTCATGGGCATGGCCGACGAGAAGTACGGCCTCACGTTCACGACGCCGTGGATCCTCTGGTCGATCATCCTCTACGTCGTCGCCTTCGCCCTCAGCGTCTTCGTCGTCGTGCCCGCGATGACCAAGGCCGCCGACGCACTCGAGGCGAGCGCGACCGCGAGCGCCGGCGGCGCCGCGGCCGCCGAGAAGTCCGGCTACCCGGCGATCGCCGCGGGCAGCGGCATCGTCTCGCTCCTCCTCGTCGCCGTCGTCGTGCTCATGGTCTGGAAGCCGTAGCGGCAGCCCGCTCACGCCGAAGCGCCTCGGAACCGACCGGTTCCGAGGCGCTTCGCGGTGCAGGGCGGATGCCGCGGGCTACGCGCCCGCGAGCCCGCGCAGTACGCGCGCGGTGGCGATCACGGCCTCGGCGGCCTCGCGTCCCTTGTCCTCCTTGGAGCCGGGGAGCCCGGCCCGGTCGAGGCCCTGGGGCTCGTCGTCGAGGGTGAGCACGCCGAAGCCCACGGGCTTGCCCGTGTCGAGCGCGACCCGGGTGAGGCCGTCGGTCGCGGCCGCCGAGACGTACTCGAAGTGCGGCGTGCCGCCGCGGATGATGACGCCGAGGGCGACCACCGCGTCGGCGCCGGCCTCGAGCGCGGCCTTCGCCACCACCGGCAGCTCGAAGCTGCCCGGCACCCGCACCAGCCGGTGCGCGGCGCCCGCCGCGTCGAGGGTGCGCGTCGCGCCCGCGATCAGCCCGTCGGTGATCTCGTCGTGCCAGCTGCCGGCGACGACGACCACCTCGAGGCCGGAGCCGTCGAGGTCGAGGTTCGTGCGGTCGAGGGGGGAGCCTGCTCCGCTCATGATGCGTGTCCTTCCAGGAGTGCTTCAGCCGCGGCATCCGCGAGCTGCTGTTCGTCGATCTGGTGGCCCATCCGGGCGGCCTTGGTCTCGAGGTAGCGCTGGTTGCCGCGGCCGACCCCGACGACGAGCGGCAGGCGCTCGGCGACGTCGACGCCGTGCTCGGCGAGCTGGCGCACCTTCTCGGGGTTGTTCGTCAGCAGGCGCACGCGCGCGACGCCGAGCTCGGCGAGGATGGCGCTCGCCGCGCCGTAGTCGCGGGCGTCGGCCGGCAGGCCGAGCGCGACGTTCGCGTCGAGGGTGTCGAGGCCGTCCTCCTGCAGCCGGTACGCCCGCAGCTTGTTGATGAGGCCGATGCCGCGTCCCTCGTGCCCGCGCAGGTAGACGACGACGCCGCCCTCGCGCTGGACGATCTCGAGCGCCGCGTCGAGCTGCGGTCCGCACTCGCACTTCAGCGAGCCGAGCGCCTCGCCGGTCAGGCACTCGGAGTGCACCCGCACGATGGCGCCGCCCTCGGCCGCGGCGGGGTCGCCGGACAGGATCGCGAGGTGGTCCGCACCGGTCTTGCGGTCGCGGTACGCCCGCACCCGGAACTCGCCGAAGCTCGTCGGCAGCAGCGTCTCCACCTCGAAGTCGACCCGTGCCGACTCGGCGATCGCGGCGGCGGGGGCCGCGCCGCCCGTGGCGTCCGCACCGACCGGGGCGTCGCCGTGCTCGCGGAGCCAGGCGACGAGGGCGGCGACGGTCGTGACGGGCAGCCCCTCCTCCTCGCCGAGCTCGATGAGGCCGGGCAGGCGCATCATCTCGCCGTCGTCGGCCACGAGCTCGCCGATCACGCCGACGGGGGACAGCCCCGCGAGCCGCATCAGGTCGACCGCGGCCTCGGTGTGGCCCGCGCGTTCGCGCACGCCGCCGTCGACGGCGCGGAGCGGCAGGATGTGCCCCGGCCGGATCAGCCGCTCGGGCGTCGCCTCCGCGTCGGCGAGCACGCGCAGCGTGTGCGCCCGGTCGGCCGCCGAGATGCCGGTCGAGGTGCGGTCGGCGGCGTCGACCGAGATCGTGTACGCGGTGCCGCGCGCGTCCTCGTTGCGGGCCACCATGGGCGGCAGCTGCAGCCGGTCGGCGAAGGCGTTCGGCATGGGCGCACAGAGGAAGCCGCTCGTGCGGCGCACCATCCAGGCGATCCACTCCTGCGTCGCGAACTCGGCCGCCATGATGGCGTCGCCCTCGTTCTCGCGGGCCTCGTCGTCGGCGACGATCACGGGCTTGCCCGCGCGCAGCGCGTCGAGGACTTCGGGGATGGTGGCGAGGCTCATGCCCGCACCTCCTGCTCGTCGGCGAGGGAGCTCGGCAGTTCGCGCCCCTCGAAGCGGTGCAGCCTCGCGACATGGCGCGCGAGGATGTCGGTCTCGATGTTCACGAGCTCGCCCGGCCGCCGCTCGCCCAGCGTCGTCGCCTGCAGCGTCTCGGGGATGAGCGACACCTCGAACCAGTGCCCGGCGTCGGGTCCGGCGGCGGTGCTGCCGACCGCGCTCACGGTGAGCGAGACGCCGTCGACGGCGATCGAGCCCTTGTCGACGACGAGCGGGGCGTGGGCGTCGTCGAGGGAGAAGCGCACGACGCGCCAGCCGTCCTCCTGGCGCACGTCCAGCACCTTCGCGGTGCCGTCGATGTGGCCCTGCACGATGTGCCCGCCGAGGCGGTCGCCGACGCGGGCGGCGCGCTCGAGGTTCACGGCGAGGCCCTCGCGGGCGCCGTCGAGGGTGGAGACGGCGAGCGTCTGGCCCATGACGTCGGCGGTGAAGCGCTCCGCGTCGAAGTCGACGACGGTGAGGCAGACCCCCGAGACGGCGATGGAGTCGCCGTGCGCCACGCCCTCGACCGCGAGCGGCCCGCGGACCGTGAGCCTGGCGGCGTCGGCCCCGCGCTCGATGCGCTCGATGCGGCCGAGCTCTTCGATGATGCCGGTGAACATGTCAGTTCCCTTCGGTGGGGGTGGTCGGTGCGGGCCGGTGCGCGACGAGGAGCACGTCGTCGCCGAGACGCTCGACGGCGGAGAACGTGAAGCGCGGGGCCGCGGAGATCGTGGGCACGCCGAGCTCGCCGAGGGCGAGGCCGGGCCCGCCGAGCACCGTCGGCGCGAGGTAGACGAGGAGCTCGTCGGCGAGGCCGGCGGCGAGGAACGCGGAGGCGAGCGTCGGGCCGCCCTCGACGAAGAGCGAGCGGATGCCCCGCGCGGCGAGGTCTTCGAGGGCCGCGGCGAGCTCGTGGCCGTCGTACTGCAGCAGGCCGTGCGGGTGGCGGCGCAGCGCAGCGCCTGCGGGCACCTCGCGGCGGCCGAACACGACGGGCACCGGCTGCCGCTCGAGCAGCCCGCCGTCGGCGTCGCGCGCGGTGAGCGCGGGGTCGTCGGCGATGACGGTGCCGGTGCCGACGGCGATCGCGTCGGCGGCGGCGCGCCGGCGGTGCACATCGGCGCGGGCGGCCGGACCCGTGATCCACTGGCTCGTGCCGTCGGCGGCGGCGGCGCGGCCGTCGAGGCTCGACGCCCACTTCACGGTCACCCGAGGGCGGCGGGCGCGGGCGGCGAACAGCCAGTCGCCGATCGCGGCCTCCACCTCGTCGGCGAGGAGCCCTCGCTCGACCTCGACGCCGGCGCCACGCAGCCGCTCGGCGCCACCGCTCGAGGCGCGGCCCGGGTCGGCGACGGCATAGACGACGCGGGCGACGCCCGCCGCGATGAGGGCCTCGGCGCAGGGGCCGGTGCGGCCGGTGTGATTGCAGGGTTCGAGCGTGACGACGGCGGTCGCGCCGCGCGCGGCGCCCGCGGGCAGCTTCGCAAGGGCGTCGACCTCGGCGTGCGCGGTGCCGGCGCCGCGGTGCCAGCCCTCGGCGAGCGTCTCGCCCGCGGGGGAGAGCAGCACGCAGCCGACCTGCGGGTTCGCTCCCGTCGAGGGGCCGCGGTGGGCGAGCTCGATCGCCCGTCGCATCGCGCGGAGCTCCGCGTCGTGGCCTGCCGTCATGTCCGTCCTCGTGATCGAGGCTCCGGGGGTGCGCGGCGCGCCGCATCTCGGCCGCATGCGCGAACGCACCTCGGCCGACACGTGCCGCCTCCCATCCGGACTTTCACCGTCGGTACCGGAGTTCCACCGGTTCAACCGCTCGCTCCCCGAAGGGCGCTCGCAGCTCGCGGACTGTCACCGCCGGTTCGGAATTGCACCGACCCCGGAGCACGTTGTCGTGTTCGATTCTAGGTCAACGCGGTGGTCGCCGGACTATTCCCGCGGTCACGCCGCGACACGCGCGGCTACGCGTGCTCGACGAGCGCCCGGGCCGTGCCCTCGTCGGTGATGAGGTCGGTGATGAGCCCCGCGGCGATCGCCCCGCGAAGGCTCGGCAGCTTCGCGCGACCGGACACGACGCAGATGCGGCGCGGGGCGCGGCGCAGCACGCCGAAGTCGGGACCCGTGGCCCGCTCGTTCAGCGGGATGCCCTCGCTCGAGCCGTCCGCCCGGTAGAAGACGGTGGCGACGTCGCCGACGACGCCGTCCGCACTGAGCGCGGCGTAGTCCTCGCGCTCGAGGTAGCCGCCCTGATAGACGCGGCTCGCGACCTCGGCGAACGGCGAGCCGACGCCGAAGAGGGCGACGTCGAGTCGGCCCTGGAGCTCGAGCAGCCGCTTCGTGCTGCGCTCGCGCCAGAACGCCTCCTTCGTGGCGGGGTCGTCGAAGAAAGCGGGCACCGGGAACTGCTGCACCTTCGCGCCGAAGGCGTCGCCGAAGCGGCGCAGCAGTTCGCTCGCGTAGAGGATGCCGGTGGTGCGGAGGTTGCCCGCGCCGTTCAGCTGCACGATCTCGCTGTTGTGCGTCGACTTGGGCACGAGGTGCCGGCTCACGGCGCTCATGGTCGAGCCCCAGGCGACCCCGACGAGCTGATTCGAGTCGATGAAGCGGCCGAGAATCCGTGCAGCTGAGAGGGCGACGCGGTCGAGTCGATCGACGTCGCTCGCCTGGTCCGGAACGGGCACGACGTGCGCGGCGATCTCGTGGCGGGCGAGGATCTCCTGCTCGAGCCGGCTCGGCAGATCGAGCGGGGAGTGGATGGAGATCTCGACGAGCCCGCTCGCCCTCGCGTGGCTCAACAGGCGCGAGACCGAGGATCGGGAGGTGTGCAGCTCCGCCGCGATGGCGTCCATCGTGAGGTCCTGCATGTAGTACAGGTGCGCCGCCCGCAGCGCGTCGCGCGTCTTGCCCGCGGGCACCTCGGGGCTGCGGTCGGGGTCGTCCTGCGGGGTCCAGGTCATCGCCGGTCTCCTTGCACGTTTGTGCACGCGAGTTGAAAGAAGGTTCGCGCGCGTTCACGATGTATTCATCCACAGACGGGACGCTTCTGGCAAGCCCGTCGGCACCGTCGAAAGGACCGGGATGAGCCACACGTCGACGTCGACGCATCCGACCGCCGCGGAGCGGCCCGAGATTGCCGAGCTGCGCGCCCGGCCGACGGCGCAGGTCGTCGTGATCGGCGGCGGCATCAACGGCATCGCGACCTTCCGCGATCTGGCGCTCCAGGGCGTCGATGTCGTCCTCGTCGAGCGCGACGACTTCGTCTCCGGCGCCTCGTCGGCCTCCTCGCACATGATCCACGGCGGCATCCGCTACCTCGAGAACGGCGAGTTCCGCCTCGTGCAGGAGTCGGTCACCGAGCGGAACGCGCTCATCCGCCTCGCGCCGCACTACGTCAAGCCGCTGCAGACGACCGTGCCGATCTTCTCGACCTTCTCCGGCATCCTCTCCGCGCCGCTGCGCTTCCTCACGCACCGCTCCGGCAAGCCGACGGAGCGCGGGGCGCTGCTCATCAAGACCGGCCTCACGATCTACGACTCCTTCTCCCGCGACGGCGGCAGCGTGCCGCGCCACCGCTTCCTCGGCCGGAAGCGCACCCTCGCCGAGCTGCCGAAGCTGAACCCCGGCGTGAAGTACACCGCCACCTACTACGACGCGAGCATGCACGACCCCGAGCGGCTCGCCCTCGACGTGCTGCACGACGGACTCGCCACCGGCTCGCACGCCCGCGCCGCGAACCACCTGGAGGCCGTCGGCCTCGGCGCCGGCGGCGTGCGCGTGCGCGACCGGCTGAGCGGGGCCGAGTTCGAGCTCGCCGCCGACGTCGTGGTGAACACCTCGGGGCCCTGGACCGATCTCACGAACGAGGCGCTCGGCCAGGAGACCCGCTTCATGGGCGGCACCAAGGGCTCGCACATCGTGCTCGACCACCCCGAACTCCTCGAGGCCACCGGCGGGCGCGAGATCTTCTTCGAGCACGAGGACGGCCGCATCGTGCTGATCTACCCGCTCAAGGGCCGGGTGATGGTCGGCACCACCGACCTCGAGCACGACATGCGGGAGCCCGCCGTGTGCACCGAGGCCGAGATCGACTACTTCTTCGAACTCGTCGCGCACGTTTTCCCGGACATCGCGGTCGACCGCTCGCAGATCGTCTACCGCTTCTCGGGCGTGCGCCCCCTGCCCCGCCACGACGACACCCAGCCGGGCTTCGTCTCGCGCGACTACCGCATCGAGCGCGCCGAGGCGCCCGGCCGCCGCGGCACGACCGTGCTGAGCCTCGTCGGCGGCAAGTGGACCACGTTCCGCGCGCTCGCCGAGCACCTCGCGAACGAGGTGCTCGAACTCCTCGGCGCCGAGCGCAGCCGTAGCACCGCCGGTCTCGCGATCGGCGGGGGCGCGGGCTACCCGACGACGCCGGACGCCCGCCGCGTCTGGCTCGTCTCGCACGGCGACGAGATCGGCGCCGCGCGGGCGGAGGAGCTGCTCGAGCGCTACGGCACGCGCGCCGAAGCGCTCATCGACGAGCTCGAGCCAGCCGAGGACCTCGTGCTCGCGAACCACCCGGGCTACAGCCGTCAGGAGATCGCCTGGCTCGTGCGGCACGAGCGCGTCGCGCGGCTCGACGACCTCGTGCTGCGCCGCACCAGCATCGCCTTCACCGGCACCGCGACGCTGCCGCTCCTCGAGGAGCTCGCGGCCATCGCGGGCGAGGTGCTCGGCTGGAACGCGGAGCGGCAGAGCGCCGAAGTGCAGGCGACCCGTGCGCTCCTCGCGGAGCGGCACGGCGTGCAGCTCCCGGCGCTCGAGGTGAGCGGCGCCCAGTAGGGACGCCGGCGCCAGATCTGCACGGATGTGCACCCGAAAACGCCCCGTACCGGGCACTTCGACGGATAGCGTGCAGCAGGGCCCCTCGGCCCGATGTCACACCGGGGGCGGCGACCCGTGCCGCCCCACCCATTGAAAGAAGGTCAACGTGGACAATCTCGGCGTCCTGTTCCTCTCGGAACTCGTCGGTACCGCCCTGCTCGTGCTGCTCGGCACGGGCGTCGTCGCCAACGTCGCGCTCGTGCGCAACAAGGGCTTCAACGGCGGCTTCCTCATGGTCAACATCGGCTGGGGCCTCGCGGTCTTCGCGGGTGTGGTCGTCTCGTACGCCTCCGGCGCGCACCTGAACCCGGCGGTCACGCTCGGCCTCGTCGCGAACGGTGCGGAGGAGTTCGGCAACGCCGCGATGGGCACCACCGTCGCCGTGTCGTTCGTCTCGGTGCTCACCTACCTCGGCGCCCAGATGCTCGGCGCGTTCCTCGGCGCGGTCGTCACCTGGCTCGCGTACAAGCAGCACTTCGACGCTGAGCCCGAGGCCGCGAACAAGCTCGGCGTCTTCTCGACCGGCCCGGCCATCCGCTCCTACGGCTGGAACCTCGTGACGGAGATCGTCGGCACCTTCGTGCTCGTCTTCGTCGTGATCGGCTTCGGCCGCAACGGCGACGCCTCCGGCCTCGCCGCGCTCGGCGCGCTGCCCGTGGCGCTGCTCGTGATCGGGATCGGCGCCTCGCTCGGTGGCCCGACCGGGTACGCGATCAACCCGGCCCGTGACCTCGGCCCGCGCATCGCGCACGCCATCCTGCCCATCAAGGGGAAGGGCTCGAGCGACTGGAGCTACTCCTGGGTGCCCGTGCTCGGCCCGATCATCGGCGGCGTCCTCGCCGGCCTCGCCGCGATCCCGCTGCTCCCCATCCTCGGCTGAGCCGAACCGATTCCCACCCACCACCCGCACTGACAGCAACGGAGTTCTCAGATGGCTGACTACGTCCTCGCGATCGACCAGGGCACGACCTCGTCGCGCGCGATCATCTTCGACAAGTCCGGCTCGATCGTCTCGACCGGGCAGCTCGAGCACGAGCAGATCTTCCCCAAGGCCGGCTGGGTCGAGCACGACCCGAAGGAGATCTGGAACAACACCCGCGAGGTCATCGGCCAGGCCCTCGCCAAGGCCGACCTGACCCGCCACGACATCGCCGCGGTCGGCATCACCAACCAGCGCGAGACCGCCGTCGTCTGGGACAAGACCACCGGCGAGCCCGTGTACAACGCGATCGTCTGGCAGGACACCCGCACCCAGGACATCGTCGACCGCCTCGCCGCGGACGGCGGCGTCGAGCGCTTCAAGGCCAAGGTCGGCCTGCCCCTCGCGACGTACTTCTCCGGCACCAAGATCGTCTGGATCCTGGAGAACGTCGAGGGCGCCCGCGAGAAGGCCGAGGCCGGGGATCTGCTGTTCGGCACCACCGACAGCTGGGTGCTGTGGAACCTCACCGGCGGCGTCGAGGGCGGCGTGCACGCCACCGACGTCACCAACGCGAGCCGCACGATGTTCATGGACCTCGAGACGCTCGCCTGGGACGACGAGATCCTCGCGGCCTTCGGCGTGCCCCGCTCGATGCTCCCCGAGATCAAGAGCTCGTCCGAGGTCTACGGCACCGCCGAGGCATCCAGCCTGCTGCGCGAGACGCCCATCGCGGGCATCCTTGGCGACCAGCAGGCCGCAACCTTCGGTCAAGCCGCGTTCGAGGCCGGCGAGGCGAAGAACACCTACGGCACGGGCAACTTCCTGATCTTCAACACCGGCACGGACATCGTGCACTCGAAGAACGGGCTGCTCACGACGGTCGGCTACAAGCTCGGCGACGCCCCCGTGCACTACGCGCTCGAGGGCTCGATCGCGGTCACCGGTTCGCTCATCCAGTGGCTGCGCGACAACCTCGGCCTCATCTCGAGCGCCGCGGAGGTCGAGGAGCTCGCGAAGGGCGTCGAGGACAACGGCGGCGCGTACTTCGTGCCGGCGTTCTCGGGCCTGTTCGCGCCGTACTGGCGTCCCGATGCCCGTGGTGCGCTCGTCGGGCTCACGCGCTATGTCAACAAGGGGCACATCGCTCGCGCCGCGCTCGAGGCGATCGCCTTCCAGACCCGCGACGTGATCGAGGCCGTGAACGCCGACGCCGGGGTGGACCTCACCGAGCTCCGCGTCGACGGCGGGGCGACGGCGAACGACACGCTGCTGCAGTTCCAGGCCGACATCCTCGGTGTGCCGGTCGTGCGGCCGGTGGTCGCGGAGACGACCGCGCTCGGCGCGGCCTACGCCGCGGGCCTCGCGGTCGGCTTCTGGTCGGGCCTCGACGAGCTCAGCGCCAACTGGCAGGAGGACACGCGCTGGACCCCGTCCATGGACGAGGACGAGCGCGCACGCCTCGACCGCAACTGGAAGAAGGCCGTCACGAAGACCCTCGACTGGGTCGACGACGACGTGCGCTGATCGGTGGGGCGGGGCCCGTGGCCCCGCCCGTCGATCTCGCGCACCCGGGTCCTGGGGAGGACCCGAAGGGGAGGACGGGCCGGATGCCGAGGCATCCGGCCCGTCCGCGTTCCCGGTGGTCTTCAGCCGAGCAGCGTCGGTGCTGCCCGAGTCAGCCGAGTCGCTCGATGAGGAGCGCGGATGCCTCGTCGAGCGTCGCCGCCTCGAGCACGCCGAGCTCCTGGGCCAGGGCGGCCTCGGCGGGCTCGGGCGAGGCGTCGACGCGGTTCAGCCAGACGCCGAGGAGGCCGGCTTCGGCCGCGCCGATCGCGTCGGTGCGCAGCCGGTCGCCGACGTAGGCGACGGGCCCGAGCGGACCGGTCTCGGCGAAGCGCTGGACGGCCGCACGGAAGATCGCCGGGTCGGGCTTGGCGACGCCGAGCGCGCCGGAGGCGATGACGTGCTCGAACCGCTCGGTGAGCCCGAGCCGGTCGAGCTTGGCGACCTGGAAGTCGAGTTCGCCGTTCGTGATGACGCCGAAGCGCACGCCCGGCAGGCCCGCTTCGAGGGCGGCGAAGCTCGGGGCGACGTCGGCGTGCAGGCTCCACGAGGCGCGGTAGTGCGCGAAGTACTCGTCGAACCAGGCGCCGGCCGCCGGGTCGTCGAGGGACTCGCCGTGCGCGCGGGCGAAGTCGCGCGCCCTCGCTCGCCGCTGGCCCTCGAACGTCAGCTCGCCCGCGAGGTAGGCGTGGTAGTGCCGCTCCTCCAACTCGTGCCACAGCACGGGCACGTCGAGCCCCGCGACCGCGTCGTATGCCCGGACGCGCATGTGCTGCTCGATGCCGAGCCGCACGGCCTCGCGGTGCGCCATCAGGGTGTCGTCGAGATCGAAGAGCACGACGGGCGCGGGGTGGCTCGGCGCTGGGTGGCCCGGCGCGGGCCGGTCCGCCGTCACGGCCGAGCCGGCCGCGGCGTCGCCCGGCCTAGCGGCGGCGGAGGAAGCCGACACGCTCGTACACCTGGGCGAGCACGCGCTCGGCGCGCTCGGAGGCCTTGTCGGCGCCGATCGCGAGCAAGCGGTCGAGCTCGGCCGGGTCGTCGAGCAGCTCGAAGGTGCGCGCGCGGAACGGCTCGAGCCGCTCGACGACGAGCTCGGCGAGCTCCTTCTTCAGGTCGCCGTAGCCACGCCCCTCGTAGCGCGCCGCGATCGTCTCGATCGACTCGCCGCTCGCCGCGGCGTAGATGTCGAGCAGGTTCGAGATGCCGGGCTTCGCCTGCCGGTCGTAGCGGATCTCGCGCTCGGCGTCGGTGACCGCGCTCTTGATCTTCTTCGCCGTGACCTTCGGGTCGTCGAGCAGCTTCACGAGGCCGGCCTCGGACGCGGCCGACTTCGACATCTTCGCCGAGGGGTCCTGCAGGTCGTAGATGCGCGCGGAGGCCTCGGGGATGTACGCCTCGGGGATGACGAAGGTCTCGCCGTAGCGGGAGTTGAAGCGACCGGCGAGGTCGCGGGTGAGCTCGAGGTGCTGGCGCTGGTCGTCGCCGACGGGCACGAGGTTCGTCTCGTAGAGCAGGATGTCGGCCGCCATCAGCACCGGGTAGGTGAAGAGCCCGACCGTGGTCGACTCGGCGCCGTAGCGCTGCGACTTGTCCTTGAACTGGGTCATGCGCCCGGCCTCGCCGAAGCCGGTGATGGTGCCGAGCACCCAGGCCAGCTCCGCGTGGGCGGGCACCTGCGACTGCACGAAGAGCGTCGAGCGCTCGGGGTCGATGCCGGCGGCGAGGTACTGCGCCGCGGTGCGTCGGGAGCTCTCGCGGAGCTTGGCCGGGTCCTGCGACACGGTGATGGCGTGCAGGTCGACGACGCAGTAGATCGGGTCGACGGTGTCCTGCAGGGCGACCCAGTTGACGAGCGCGCCGAGGTAGTTGCCGAGATGGAGGGAGTCGCTCGACGGCTGCATGCCGGAGAAGACGACGGGTCGTTCGGTGCTCATGGTGTCCTCGATGAAGTTCGGATGACGCACGGTGGGGCGGCCGGAGGCCGGTTTCGCGGGGAGCGGGTCGAGGGTCGGGTGCGGGCGTCAGATCGCGTAGTCGACCACGACGGGGGCGTGGTCGGACCATCGCTCGTCGTAGGCCGCGGCGCGGTCGACGACGTAGTTCTGCACGGTCGCGGCGAGCTGCGGCGTCGCCAGGTGGTAGTCGATGCGCCAGCCCGTGTCGGTGTCGAAGGCCTTGCCGCGCTGCGACCACCAGGTGTACGGCCCGGGGACCTCGCCCGCGTGCCGGCGGCCGACGTCGATCCAGCCGAGGCCGGCGCCGTCGTTGTAGCCGGGCTCGCCCTCGGCGCCGAGGAAGCGGTCGAAGTACGCGCGCTCTTCGGGCAGGAAGCCGGCGCGCTTGACGTTGCCCTTCCAGTTCTTGATGTCGAGGGTGCGGTGCCCCACGTTCAGGTCGCCCATGATGACGGCGTACTCGGAGTGCGCGGCGAGCTGGGGGAGGCGCTCGACCATCGCGTCGAGGAACTTGTACTTCTCGACCTGCTTGGGGGTGTCGACCTCGCCGGAGTGCACGTAGGTGCTGACGACGGTGATCACCTTGCCGCCGACCTCGTAGTCGGCCTCGAGCCAGCGCCCCGCGCTGTCGAAGTCGGCCGGGCCCAGCTCGACGCGGTGGATGCTCGCACGGTGCCGGCTGGCGAGCGCGACGCCCGCGCGGCCCTTCGCCGTGGCGGGGTCGTGCAGCACGTCCCACTCGTCGCCGAGGAGGCCGACGAGGTCGTCGGTGGAGGCCCGAACCTCTTGCAGCGCGAGGATGTCGACGTCGCGGGCGGCGAGCCAGTCGCCCATGCCCTTGCGGAACGCGGCGCGCACTCCGTTGACGTTGACACTGGCGATGCGGAGGGGCTGAGCGGGCATGGAGACGATCCTACGGGAGGCCGCCGACACGGCCGTGCTCGGCGGAGCGGCTCACGGGCGTTCGTGCGGCCCCGGCCCGCCCTGCTCGATCTCCTCCAGCTCGAGTCGCGCCCGTTCGAGCCGGCGCCGGGCCGGGAACCGGGCGAACCAGCCCGCCTCGCCGAGCTCGTGCTCCGCCTCGCGCACCCGCACCCGCGCCGCGGTGACGAGCGCCCGGTGCTCCTCGGCGAGCCGCTCGGCCTCGAGCTGCTCGGGCGTCACCATCCGCAGCGACTCGTGCGCGTCGCCGGCCTCGACCGCGATCCAGGCCGAGGCGACGAGGATCACGATGCTCGTCAGCCGGAACCACAGCAGCAGACCGATGAACACGGTGAAGGTCGCGAGCAGCGGGTTCCGCGAGGTGCTCGACAGCAGCAGGCTGCTGAACAGCTGCAGCACCGAGAGCCCCGCCGAGCCGAGCAGCGAGCCGATCCACATCCGCCGCCACGGCATCGCCGCCCCGGACAGGAAGCGGAACAGCACCGCGAGGGCGAGCGTGTCGATGAGGAAGACCGCCACGAGCGATCCGAGCTGCACGAAGAAGGTGAACCAGCCCGATTCGCTGCTCCAGCCGAGCAGGGAGAAGACCCAGCTCACGAACGAGGTCGCGGCGAGGGAGAGCACCGAGGCGAGGAGGAGGACCAGCCCGAAGCCGAGTCCGGCCAGCAGGTCGCGCGCCTTGAGGAGGAGGTAGGCGCGTGTGTCCTTGGGCAGGCCGAAGATCGAGCGCACCGCGGTGCGGGTGTAGGTGATCCAGCCGATCGCGGTCCAGATGAGGCCGGCGAGGGCGACGGCGCCGGTCCAGCCGAAGAGGCTCGTGCTGGAGCGGGCGATCTCGGTGACGTCCTGCTCGGAGATGACGCCCGCGCTGCCGTTCTCGCCGACGAGCCCGGGGGCGAGGGTGTTGATGAGTCCGAGCAGCGCGTTCAGCGCGTCCGGGTTGTTCGTGAGCCAGAGTCCTGCGATGGCGAAGACGACGTAGAGCGCGGCGAACACCGCGAAGAGGGCCTGGTAGCTGAGCCCCGCGGCGAGGATGAAGCCGTTGCGGTCGAGGAATCGACGCCAGACCCGCACCGGGAAGAGCGCGAGCGTGCGCTCGGTGATCGCCGTCACCCGCTTGATCGGCTCGTCGAAACGCTGCCGGATGGGCTGCTCGGCGGTCTCGATCCGCTGCTTCGCCTCCTGGCCGGCCGCCGACAGCTCGGCGCGGATCCTCGCACTCCGCGACGCCGCGGGCGGCGATTCGGATGCCTCGTCGTGCGTGAGCTTCGGCGCGGGCTCGCCCGCTCGCCGCGCCGGCCCCGAGGCATCCCGTCCGCTCACGTTCTCACCATACCGACGGGCCTCACGCGGCGGGGCGCCCGATCGGGCGCGGCGCCCGGCTGACCCCGGGCGCGCCCGGGGGCGCGCTCGGTGGCCGCCCTGAACCCCGCTCGGGGGACACCCCGCATTCGGGGGGTCGAAGATGAGGAATCCTTGCGGATGGCGCTGAAGTGTGGCAGAACTGGCGCCAGCTGACCCGAAGTTCGAGCCGGCTCCAACCCGATGAAACACAGGAGCTGTCATGCACGCACTCAGTCGTGGGCGCTTCAGCGCGCCCGCACGATCCGGACCGAGGCGGCGACCCGCCGTCGCGCTCGTGTCCATGCTCGCGATTCCCGCACTCATCCTCCTCGGGGCGCCGACGCTCGCCGCCGCCGAAGAGCTGCCCGACTCGGCGGCGAGCGCCGACACGCTCGTCGCCGACCCGGCGGCCGACGAGGGCACCGACGCCGCGGCGACGACGCCGCCGGCGCCCGACCCCGCCGTCCCACCGGCCGAGGAGCCCGCTCCGCCGGCCGAGGAAGTCCCCCCTCCCGCCCCAGTAGACCCCCCGGACGCAGCCGTAGAACCCGAAACGGATGCCCCGGCGGCGCCTGACCCGCAGGCGCCGGCCACGGTGCCGGAGGCGGACGCGCCTCCGGCACCCATCGACTGCATGGCGATCCCGATCGCCAATGACGACCGCAGCGAGCGGGACGCGTGTCTCGCCTCGCAGCAGTCGTCGATGCGGACGATGGCAGCCGCCTGGCCGTACGACGAGCCGGCGGCGAACCCCGACCTGCCCGATGTGTGCGGCCTCGACATGGCGTTCATCCTCGACAAGTCGGGCTCGATCGGAGCCGGCGGCATCGCGAACCTGAAGGACGCGGCCGACGCCTTCTCCGGCGCGCTCGTCGACACGGGCTCAGAAGTGTCCGTCACCTCGTTCGATCAGGACGCCTCCGTGCTGCTCGGCGCGACCGAGCTCAGCAGCGGCAACGTGGGCACGGTGCAGGGCTCGTACAGCGGGCTGAGCTCCGACGGCTGGACGAACTGGAAGCGCGGTCTCGAAGTCGGGCTCGGCACCTTCGGCGGCTTCACCGACGGCCCGGTCGAGCTCACGATCGTCATCACCGACGGCAACCCGAACACAGTCGACCCCTCCGACGGCGGCGAGTTCCCCGACGGCTCGCCCGACGCGGTGAACCCGGCGATCGCCCAGGCGAACGCCATCAAGGCGGCGGGATCGCACGTGCTGGTGATCGCGGTGGGCGGGAGCGTCTCGCTCCAGCCGATCGAGGCGATCTCCGGTCCGGAGGCCTTCGACGGGACGAACATCACGACCGCCGACTACCTCACCACGACCGACTACTCGACCCTCGCGGACTCCCTGAAGGAGGTCGCGATCGCGCTCTGCGGCGGCTCGGTGGTCATCGACAAGACGGTGAACGGCCAGCCCGCCGAGGGCTGGGAGTTCTCGACGAGCGACGCCGACGTCACTCCGGCGTCGCAGCAGACCGCGGCCGACGGCATGACCGACCCGTACGACGTCTCCGGCTACGGCGACGCGGACACCCGGGCGATCACCTTCACCGAGGAGGACCGCCCCTACTGGGAGATGGCGGCCGTCAGCTGCGAGGTCGGCGGGGACGACCGGCCGGTCACCCTCGTCGGCGACCACGGCTGGACCGTCGACGTCGGCAAGTTCGAGATCGTGCACTGCAGCGTCGCGAACCGGGAGAACGAACCGGTCTGGGGGGTGACGAAGTCGAGCGATCCGCCGAGCGGCACCTCCGTCGAGCGCGGCGACACGATCGACTACACGCTCTCGGTGCAGCACGTCTCCGGACCCGGAGTGAGCGACCTCGTGATCGAGGACGACATCTCGCAGCTCGCGCCCTACGTCGACTTCGAGGGCTTCATCGGCACGCAGCCGGCGGAGTTCAGCTGGGACGACGACGAGCCGGGCAAGCTCTGGCTCAAGGTCGACCAGCTCGACCCCGGCGAGACGCTCGACCTCGTGTACCGCGTGACGGTGCGGGACGACGCCGACCTCGGCGCGGTGCTGCGCAACCACGTGCTCACGAACTGCCCGCCCGCCCAGCCGCCGGTGACGGTGGCCGCGGTGCCGGACGCCGAGCCCGGCCCGTGCGTCACCGAGCACCCGACGCCCGGCTGGGAGCTGTGGAAGACCGCCGACCCGGCCTCGGGCAGCACGGTCTACCCGGGTCACGACGTGGTCTACACGCTGCACGCGTACAACTTCTCGCAGGCGGAGGTGTCGGGCGCGACCGCGGTCGACGACCTCTCCGACGTGCTGGACGACGCGAGCCTCGTGGAGCCGCTGGATCCGCAGCTGGAGCTCGACGGCACGGACCTCACCTGGTCCATCCCCGACCTCGCCCCCGGTGAGGGGGCGGCGGTCTCCTTCACGGTGACCGTCGCGGACGACGCCTGGGGCGAGACGCTGCACAACGTCGTCACGCCGGACGGCGTGGGGGAGTGCCCGCCCGAGGGTGGAGACGACCTCGCGCCGCTCGAACAGGGCGAGGAGCTCGTGCTCGCCTCCTGCGAGACCGACCACGAGGTGGCCGAGCCCGATGTGCGGATCGAGAAGCTGTGGTCGCACGACGAGGGCGAGAACCCCGTCGACTCCGGCGACGCCCCGCCCGACGTCATCAGCTACACGCTCAACGTGTGGAACGACGGCGACGCGGTCGTGGACCCGGTGGTGACCGACACCCTGCCCGAGGGCGTGACCTTCGTGCCGGGCAGCGAGGTGCTGCCGGCCGGCTGGACGCTCGACGACTCGGTGGAGGGGGAGCTCACCTTCTCCTACACGGGGGAGTTCGGCAGCATGGCCTACCCGGGAGTGACGATCACCTTCGACGTCGAGGTGGGCGAGCTCGCCCAGCCCGACCCGACGGTGCCGATCCCGGACCTCGTCAACACCGCCTGCGTGGCGGCCGAGGTGCCGCCGCCGCCCGAGGAGCCCGTGCTCGAGCTCGCCCCGGCCTCGCTCGCCGAGATCGTCGCGGCGGTCGCGGACGAGGAGCCGGATCCGGACGGCCCGCTCGCCGACTGCGACGAGGTGGAGACGCCGGTGAAGTCGATCGCCCTCGACGGCTTCGCGCAGTGCCTGAACGACACCCCGTGGTTCAGCTACGCGATCACGCCGTCGAACCTCGACACGCTGCCCGACGTGGCGCTCATCTGGTGGACCGTCGACGCCTTCGCGGGTCACGACCCGTCGATCCCGGCCGGTGACCAAGCGGCGATCCTCGCCGACGGAGCCTCCCAGGTCGACTACGTGACCGTGCCTCCCGGCTGGCAGCCGGGCGACACCATCTCGGGGGCCCAGCTTTGGCCAGGCGCCGAGGTGGACGCCGAGGGCAACCCCACGGACTGGCCGGGCTGGACCCTGCTGCCGAACGGCACCTGGGTGCTCGACCCGTCCGCGCCGTTCTACGACCTCCGCAACGAGGCGGTCGTGGAGATCCGGGTGAACCCGTCCACGGACACGATCACGGCGTACCCGCCGGCGACGCCCGACTGCAACGCGGCGCCGACGAACTCGCCGAAGCCGCCGAAGCCGACGCCCTCGGGCATGGCCTCGACCGGCTTCGACCAGGGCTGGCTGCTGCCGCTCGCGGCGGGCCTGCTCGCCGTGGGCGCGCTCGGCGTCTGGTTCGTCGCCCGCCGTCAGCGACGGGACGACGCGGGCTGAGCCCGCGCGCCGCCGCGCCGTGAGCGGCGCGGCGGCGCCCCGCCCGGTCGGGGCGGACCGGGTCGGGGGACCCCGGTCCGCGCCGACCCTGGAAACGGATGCCCCGGCGTACGCGCCGGGGCATCCGCCGTGCCTGCTGGGGCATCCGCCGTGCCGGCGATCGGGCCGCGACTTTTGCCGAGAACCGGGCGAATGCCCAGGTGCGGCGCCGAAAGGGGAGCCTGCCGGCGGCACGGGGGCCAGCCATCCGTCAGTTGACCCCCGTTTTGGTGGTGGTGCCAGTATTCCGAACGACCCTCATCTCTGCCACGCTACGAAGGACTCACGTTCTGCGTGGGTTGCAAACCCGAAACCCGAATGACGCGCAACCCGAAATTCCGCGTCGAACCCGAAGGCGTGCAGCCATGCTTACCCGAACCCGTGTTTCGTCGACCCCTCGGCACCGCGACACCCTACCCAAGGGCCGCCTGAAGAAGGCGCTCTCGGTCCTCGCGAGCGGTGCGCTCGTCATCGGCATGGGGGTGAGCGGCGCACTCTTCGCCGCTGCGCCGGCCCAGGCCGCGCCCGTGAACCTCGGCACGGTGGAGGCGCAGGTCTCGAACCACCGCGGCGACGCCGGCAGCACCGGTCAGAACGCGGGCACCACGAGCGGCTACTGCATCCGGTACAGTCCGCCGAACTCCTCGAGCGAGACGGGGCCGTCGAACTGGGTGGCGAGCGGCAGCGAAGCCCTCACCGCGCACGGTCGTGGCGGCAGCAACTGTCCGAACAACCTGAGCACCTCCAGCCAGAGCGCGATCGGCGTGCAGCCGGCCGCCGGCTCGCTGGCGCCGGAGCCGGGTGCGGCGTTCAACATCGGGAAGATCACGCACTACAACAACCCCATCAACTACTCGGGGTCGAGCGACTACTTCAAGGGCACCGTCAGCTACCGGCTGCCGAGCCTGTCGAAGCAGTTCGACTTCAACTGGTGGATGTGGGAGACGCCGAACACCGGCAACGACAACCAGAACCGCGACCAGTTCAAGTTCCTGAACCAGGCGTCCGACACGACGATCTCCGTCGGCGGCGTCGACTACAAGCTCGTCATCCTCGGCTTCCGCACCGTCTCGAACGGCGCGGCGTGCCCCGCTGACCCGGGCAGCGCGGTCAACGAGTGGCTCACCTACGAAGGCCAGCAGACCCAGGCCTGCCTCTACGGCAAGCTCGCCCAGGTCCGCAAGCTCACGGTCAAGAAGGTCGTCGTCGGCGCCGGCGCCCCCGACACCACGTTCAACTTCGCTCCCACGAGCAACCTCGACGGCTCGCCGTGGAAGGACAGCTTCACCCTGAAGGCCGGCCAGTCCAAGACGGCCGACGCCGTCCAGGGCGAGACCATCACGATCGCCGAGAACGCGGTCGCCGACGCGCAGTGGTCGCTCACGGGCGTCGCCTGCGTCGACAGCGCGAACCAGCCGATCGGCACGCCGAACCTCGGCAGCCGGAACGTGACCCTCACGAACATCCCGGCGAGCGCGAACTCCGACATCACCTGCACCTTCACGAACACCTACGCCACGAAGGCGAAGCTGACGCTGAAGAAGGTCGTCGCCTCCGGCACCGCGAACAAGAACGCGTGGACCCTCTCCGCGAACACCGGCGGCGGCGCCGCCGAGCTCTCCGGCAACGACCAGGGCACGGGCGTGAGCAACGCGAACCTCTCGGCCGGCACCTACGCGCTCGCCGAGTCCGGCGGCCCGGGCGGCTACACGCAGCAGGGCAACTGGGTCTGCACCAACGACGGCAACGGCTCGGCCGTGACCGTGACCAACGGCAGCGTCGACCTCGTCGACAAGGCCTCGGTCACCTGCACCGTCACGAACCGCTACCAGACCGGTTCGCTCGAGGTGAAGAAGGTCATCACGGATGCCTCGGGCTTCTCGGGCACGGCCTCGACGCCGTTCACCGGCACCTGGAGCTGCACCGTCGCCGGTCAGGGCGTCGTGCAGAGCGGCAACTACACCGTCTCGACGGGCACCGCGCAGACCGTGAGCACCACGCTCCCCGCCGGCGCCGAGTGCACCGTGACGGAGAACGGGCCGAGCGGCAACCTGAAGAACGGCTCCTACGAGTGGGTGCAGTACGCCACCGACGGGCCGAAGACGATCGTCGACAACCAGAAGACCACCATCACGGTCACCAACTCGACGAAGCAGAACACCGGCACCTTCACGGTCGAGAAGAAGGTGTCCCCGGCCGACGCGAACACCCCCGCCGGCGGCTACACGGGCGGCACCGGCCGGCAGTTCACCGTGCACTACGTCTGCACGCTCGGCGGCCAGACGGTCTCCGAGGGCGACCTCCAGGTGACGCCGGGCACGCCGGTCTCCGGGCCGACGCTGCCGACGAGCACCAGCTGCTCGCTCACCGAGCCCGCCTTCTCGGCCAAGGCCGGCGACTTCGCGGACGCCTCGTACGAGTGGGCGGGCCGCACCGTGCTGCCGAACGTCGTCACGATCCCGAAGGGCGTCGACGCGACCGTCGACTCGACGGTGACGAACACCTTCGTGCGCAACTTCACGAAGCTCGACGTCAAGAAGGTCGTCACGGGCGCCGGGTACACCTCGACCGCTGACGACTTCACGGTCAACGTCGTGTGCGGTTCGACCACGACGCCGCTCACCCTGAAGAACGGCGAGACCGAGACCGTCCAGAACATCCCGGTCGGCAGCCTCTGCGCCGTGCAGGAGGTCACCCCGATCACGGCCCCGCTCGACGCGGGCCACGAGTGGGGCGCCCCGACGTACGCGCCGGGCACCCAGATCACGGTCGTGAAGGGCGAGACGAAGCTCGTCACCGTCACCAACACGACGGTGCCGGTCTACGGCCAGGTCTCGGTCACCAAGGCGACCGAGGGCGGCGGCATCGCGGCCGACAAGACCTTCGACGTCACGGTCAGCTGCGGCGCGAAGACGTACAACGCCGCCATCAAGGCGGGCGAGACCTACACGACCCCGGCCGGCGAGCTCCTCGCGGGCACCGAGTGCACCGTGCACGAGGGCGCGGTCTCCGGCGGCCTCGTCGACGACTCCTACGCCTGGGCGGCGACGCCCGTCGCGAACGACGTGAAGGTCACCGTCGCGAAGAACGAGACGAAGAACGTCGTGATCACGAACACGACGCAGCGCGTCTACGGCTCGCTCGTGATCACCAAGGACCTCGTCGACCCCGACGGCGTGTACAGCGGTCCCGGCTTCTCGGGCACGTACAGCTGCACCGACGGCACGAGCGGCGACTGGGGCCCGCTGGCCGACGGCGGCCAGGCGACCGTCACCGGCATCCTGCTCGGCTCGAGCTGCACCGTGACCGAGACGGCGCCCGCCGCCCCGGCCCCCGGTGACGCCTCCTACGTCTGGGCCGGCATCGACTACGCGCCGGGCACCCAGGTGACGCTCAGCGCGGCCACGCCGAACCCCGGCGTCACGGTGACGAACACCGTCGTGCGCCAGTCCGGCTCCTTCGCGGTCGCGAAGACCGTCGAGGGCGACGCGGCCGGCTACGACCCCGCCGTGCCGTTCGGCTTCGACTGGGTCTGCACCGACGACAGCAATAACAAGTACAGCGGCAGCTTCGACGTGCTCGCCGGCGCGGTGGGCGGCCCCGGGCAGAACATCCCCGCGGGCAGCGACTGCACTGTCACCGAGCACGACGCCCCGGCGCCCGCCTCGGGCTACACCTGGGACGGCGTGACCCTCACGGCGACCCCGGGCGGCAGCCCGCAGGACGGCCGTTCGGTCTCCTTCACGATCCCGGCGCCGCAGAACGGCGACCCGGTGACCGTGCAGGTCTCCGCGGTGAACGCCCTGTCGAAGAAGTACGGCTCGGTCGAGATCACGAAGGTGGTCGACGGCGACGGGTACACCGGCGGCGCCGACATGGAGTTCGAGGCATCCGTCGCCTGCGGCGTGAACGGCACCGAGTCGGTGACCTTCACGACCGGCGGCAGCGACGCGCTCCAGCTCCCGCTCGGCTCCGAGTGCACCGTGACCGAGGTCACGCCGGTCGGCGGGCTCGCCGACGGCAGCTGGGCCTGGGACGGCGTGACCGTCTCGCCCGACACCTTCACGATCACGGAGCCCGGCCAGAAGATCGACGTCACGATCACGAACACGCTGAAGCGGGTCTACGGCTCGGTCACCCTCGAGAAGACCCTGAGCGGTCCCACCGGCGTGGTCGACCCCGACCGCGAGTACTCCGGCACCTGGCAGTGCACCCACGACGGTGACGACCCGGTGAGCGGCGACTGGACGACGACGGCCGGCGCGAGCGCCATCACGCTCAGCGACGAGGTGCTCGTCGACTCCGACTGCGTCGTGCTCGGCGAGGACCTCTCGCAGAAGCCGTCGAACGACCCGTCGTACACCTGGGGCACCCCGGTGTTCACCGGTGACTCCGTCGGCGCGGCCGAGCCCGCCCTGCTCGTGGTCGGCAACTCGTTCAGCCGTGAGACCGGCAAGATCGAGGTCCTGAAGGCCGTCACCGGTGACACCGAGGGCTACGTGGCCCAGGCCGCCGGGGGCAAGGACTTCCCGATCAACTACGACTGCTCCGTGGACGGCGTCGCCGGCCACCTGATGGGCACCGTGAACGTCGCGGACGGCCAGAAGACCGTGCTCGTCGACGGGGTGCCGCTCGGCTGGAGCTGCGCGCTCAGCGAGGGTCAGCTCGACCCCGACACGTTGAAGGACGCCTCGTACAGTTGGGGTCAGGCGACCGTGTCGCCCGCGCAGCTCACGCTCGGCTCCAACGGCGAGACGAAGCTCGTGAACGTCACCAACCCGATCTCGCAGGCCTTCGGCACCTTCACGGTGACGAAGCAGCTCGACCAGGTCCCCGGCAAGGTCGTCGCCGACGGCACCGGCTACACCGGCACCTGGAGCTGCAGCTACGACGGCGACGTGGTGGCGTCCGGCGACTGGAAGATCGACGACGCGAGCGGCGGCACCACCGAGGCCTTCGGGCCGGTCCCGCTGACGAGCGAGTGCTCGATCACCGAGGACGAGCCGAGCGACGGCGACCTCGCGACCGGCTGGTCGTGGAACACGCCGGCCATCGCCGACCCGGTCGAGATCGTCTCCTCCGACGTCGTGCCGAACATCGCGGTCACCAACTCGGTGTCTCAGCTCTGGGGCGCGCTCGAGCTCACGAAGGTCACCGAGGGCGACACCGCCGGCATCCCCGCCGGGCTCGACGTGACCGGCTCGTGGACCTGCGACTGGGTCGACGGCGAGGGCGAGGACGCGCAGGCCGGCGGGCAGTGGACCGTCCCGGCCACCGGCGGCACCGTCTCCCTCTTCACCGCCGCGCAGAAGAAGGTGCCGGTCGGCGCCGACTGCCAGGTGCAGGAGGACACGCTCGACAACGGTGAGCTGAAGGACCCGTCGTACGCCTGGGCCGCCCCGGACAACGGCGAGACCGTCACCCTGGTCGACGGCCAGACCGCCGGCATCACCGTGACGAACACGGTGGAGCGCGTGCGCGGCACCGTCATCATCGACAAGGTCGTGACCGGTCCGGCGAAGGGCCTCGTGGACGGCGCCACGCCGTTCACCGGCACCCTGAGCTGCGTCTACGGCGACGACCCCGCGGTCGAGTACGAGTGGACCGCGACGCCCGACGGCAACGCGACCGTGACCGGTGTGCTCGCGACGAGCGACTGCACCGCCGTGGAGACCGCGCCGACCACCGGCCCGGTGCCGACCGACCCGTCGTACCAGTGGGTCGAGGTCGTGGGCTATGACGGCAACCCGGCCACCGTCCCCGCCGCGGGCGACGACTGGCCCGTCGTCACGGTCACGAACGACACCTTCCGTCTGAAGGGCGACTTCACGATCGAGAAGGTCGTGTCGGGCACGGATGCGGCGCTCGAGGGCGTCGACCCGGATGCCTCGTACACCTTCGAGTACTCGTGCACCCTCCCCGAGGGCGGCGACCCGGTGACGGGCGAGCTGACCGCGACCGCGACGACCCCGGCGAACCTGCCGGCCGGCGTGGAGCTCCCCGCGGGCACCGAGTGCACCGTGACCGAGCCTGCGGACCAGCTGCCGGGCCTGAAGGACGACGCCTACTCGTGGGGCGACGTGAGCTACACGTCCTCCGACGGCGGCGCCACCACCGAGGGCCGCAGCATCACCTTCACGATCGCCGGCAAGGGCGCCGAGGAGCTCGGACACGTGCTCGTCACCGCGACCAACCCGATCACGAAGACCCCGGGCGCCTTCACGACGGCGAAGACGTCGAACCCGCCGAGCGGCAGCACCGTGCTCCCGGGCGACACCATCACCTACACGGTGACGGTGACCCCGACCGGCGCGGTCACCGTGCACGACATCGTCGCGGTGGACGACCTCAGCGGCGTGCTCGGCAAGGCCGTGCTCGACGAGGACGGCATCACGGCGAGCGTCGGCACCTTCGCCTTCGACGACGCGACGCAGAAGCTCACCTGGACCGTCGGCGACCTCGCCGCGGACGCCGGGACGCAGACGCTCGTCTACTCGGTCAAGGTGAACGCGGACGCCTGGGACGCCACGATCGGCAACTCGGTCACCGCCGGCGGCGACGTGCCGTCCGACGAGTGCACGCCCGAGGAGCCGTGCACGACGGACCACCACACGGACCCCGAGCCCGCCCACCTCACGCTGGTGAAGGAGGTCGACAACTCGGCCTTCGAGGGCAAGCTCGGCGAGGGCCAGGTGCCCGGCAAGCCGGCCGACTGGCGCCTGCGCCTGCTCGGTCAGGGCGAGTCCGTGTTCCACGGCCTCGGCGGCTCGGCGGACATCTTCGACCGCGAGGTGAAGCCGGGCGCCTACACGCTCCTGGAGTCGCTCGACAACGAGACGAACCCGCTGCTCGGCTTCTACAGCCCGGGCGACTGGAGCTGTGTCGGCGAGGGCGTCTCGCTCAGTGAGGGCGTGCTGACGCTCGACCCGGGCGCCGACGGCACCTGCACCATCCTCAACACGGCCAAGACGGTCGACCTGTCGATCGACAAGCACCACGTCGAGCAGAACGACAGCGGCGACTGGCTCGTGCCCACCGACGAGGACTCGAGCTACCCGTACTCGATCACCGTGAAGAACAACACGCCGAACCTGGTCGTGCCGAACGTGGTCGTGACCGACGAGCTGCCCGCCACCCTGAAGGCCGCACCGGTCGAGGAGTGGACGGTTCCCGCCGGCTGGACCGCGGCGCTGAGCGGCGCTTCGGCCGAGGGCTTCGGCGGCACGGCGACCTTCAGGAAGGACGCGTCGTGGACGCCGGAGGAGGCGCAGAGCTACGAATTCGGCTTCCAGGTGACGACCGCCGCCGAGCTCCCGCGGGAGGACGGCAGCGACACGGGCAAGATCCTCGACATCGTGAACACCGCCACGGTCACGAGCGGCGGCGTCGAAGGCACCCCGGACGACAACACGTCGACCGAGGAGACGCCGGTGAAGTCGATCGAGGTCAACGCGCTCGCGATGTGCATCGCGAACGCCCCGTGGGTCACCTACGAGCTGACGCCGTACAACATCGAGAACGTCGAGATGCCGCGGGTCGTGATGATCTGGTGGACGCCGGAGGCCTACGCCGCCCGCAACCCGAACATCCCGGCGAGCGACATCGACGGCATCCTCGCCGACGGCGCCGCCAAGGTCGATGAGATCGTGCCCCCGGCGAACGCGCAGAGCGGCGTGACGATCACCGGCCAGCAGCTCTGGCCCGGTGCCGCGGTCGACGCGGCCGGCAACGGCATCGCCTGGCCCGGCTGGCGCCTGCTGCCGAACGGTCGCTGGGTCCTCGACCCGACCGCGCCGTTCTACGAGCTGCGCGGGAACGCGATCGTCGAGATCCGCATGAACCCGAGCACGGACGCGGTCGAGGCCTACCCGCCTGCAACGCCCGACTGCAACGCCGCTCCGACCCAGCCGAAGCCGAACGCCAGTGGCATGGCGAACACCGGTTTCGACCCGAGCTGGGGCATCTGGGGCGCCGCGATCCTCGTGATCGGGGGTGTCGGGCTGCTGCTGATCATCCGCCGCCGCCGCACCGCGGAGTAAGACCCCGGCGGCCGTCGTCGCCGCCGAGGCTGGAGCCTTCTTCGCTCCAGCGGGTCCGGAGTCCATCCCGAGCTCCGGGCCCGTTCCCCATAACACCCACCCGGGCTGCTTTCCCCCGAGAGCGGCCCGGGTGAGTGCATTCCGGGGGAGTCGGAACGGGGCAGCACGAAAACGGCGGATGCCGCGGCGATCGAGTCGCCGCGGCATCCGCCGTTCGTGCTGGAGCCGCTAGGGGCGGCCGCGCATGATCGCCTGCTTGACCTCGGCGATCGCCTTCGTCACCTCGATGCCGCGGGGGCACGCCTCGGTGCAGTTGAAGGTCGTGCGGCAGCGCCACACGCCCTCCTTGTCGTTCAGGATGTCGAGGCGCACCTTCGCCTCGTCGTCGCGCGAGTCGAAGATGAAGCGGTGCGCGTTCACGATCGCGGCCGGGCCGAAGTACTGGCCGTCGGTCCAGAACACGGGGCAGCTCGACGTGCACGCGGCGCAGAGGATGCACTTCGTGGTGTCGTCGAAGATCGCCCGCTGGGCGACCGACTGCACGCGCTCCTTGCCGGGCTCCGGGGCGGTGTTCGCCTGCAGGAACGGCTGCACCTCGCGGTAGCTCGCGAAGAACGGCTCCATGTCGACGATCAGGTCCTTCTCGAGGGGGAGGCCCTTGATCGCCTCGACGTAGATCGGCTTCGAGATGTCGAGGTCCTTGATCAGCGTCTTGCAGGCGAGGCGGTTGCGGCCGTTGATGCGCATGGCGTCGGAGCCGCAGATGCCGTGGGCGCACGAGCGGCGGAACGTCAGCGAGCCGTCCTGCTCCCACTTGATCTTGTGCAGGGCGTCGAGCACGCGGTCGGTGGCGTACATCTCGACGTCGAAGTCCTGCCAGCGCGGCTCGGTGTCCACGTCGGGGTCGAATCGACGGATCAGGAAGGTCACCGTGAACGACTGGATGGCGTCGGCCTCGGCCGGCGGGTGCTCGAGCGTAGCGGTGCTCACCTCAGTACTTCCTCTCCATCGGCTGGTAGCGAGTGACGACGACCGGCTTCCAATCGAGCCGGATGTGGTCGCTCGCGTCGGACGAGTGCGCGTCGCCCGACAGATAGGCCATCGTGTGCTGCATGAAGTTCTCGTCGTCGCGCTTCGGGTAGTCGTCGCGCATGTGACCGCCGCGGCTCTCCTTGCGGTTGCGGGCGCTCGTCACGACGACTTCGGCGAGGTCGAGCAGGAAGCCCAGCTCCACGGCCTCGAGCAGGTCGGTGTTGAAGCGCTTGCCCTTGTCCTGCACGGCGACGTGCTTGTACCGCTCGCGGAGCTCGGCGACGACGCCCGCGGCGTGGGTCAGCGACTCCTCGGTGCGGAACACCTGCGCGTTGCGGTCCATCTCGTCCTGCAGCTCCTTGCGGATGGCCGCGATGCGCTCGGTGCCCGTCGAGTCGCGCAGACCCGTGAGGAGCTCGCGGACGCCGGCGGCCGGGTCCGCGGGGAGCGGGGTGAAGTCGACCGTCTTCACGTACTCGACCGCGTTGCGGCCGGCGCGCTTGCCGAAGACGTTGATGTCGAGCAGCGAGTTGGTGCCGAGGCGGTTCGAGCCGTGCACCGATACGCAGGCGCACTCGCCGGCGGCGTAGAGACCGGGCACGACGGTGGTGTTGTCGCGCAGCACCTCGGCGTCGGTGTTCGTCGGGATGCCGCCCATCGCGTAGTGCGCGGTCGGCATCACGGGGACCGGCTCGTAGACCGGGTCGACGCCGAGGTAGGTGCGGGCGAACTCCGTGATGTCGGGGAGCTTCGTCTCGAGCACCTCGGCGCCCAGGTGCGTGCAATCGAGCAGCACGTAGTCCTTGTGCGGGCCCGCGCCGCGGCCCTCCGCGACCTCCTGCACCATGCAGCGCGCGACGATGTCGCGGGGCGCGAGGTCCTTGATGGTCGGGGCGTAGCGCTCCATGAACCGCTCGCCGGAGGCGTTGCGGAGGATCGCGCCCTCGCCTCGGGCGCCCTCGGTGAGGAGGATGCCGAGGCCCGCGAGGCCGGTCGGGTGGAACTGGAAGAACTCCATGTCCTCGAGCGGCAGGCCCTTGCGCCAGATGATGCCGACGCCGTCGCCCGTGAGGGTGTGGGCGTTCGAGGTGGTCTTGAAGATCTTGCCGAAGCCGCCGGTCGCGAAGATGATCGCCTTCGCCTGGAAGACGTGCAGCTCGCCGGTCGCGAGTTCGTACGCGACGACGCCGGACGGCTGGGGGACCCCGTCGACCTCGGTCATCACGACGTCGAGCGCGTAGTACTCGTTGTAGAACTCGATGCCGAGCTTGACGCAGTTCTGGAACAGCGTCTGCAGGATCATGTGGCCCGTGCGGTCGGCGGCGTAGCAGGCCCGGCGCACCGGGGCCTTGCCGTGATCGCGGGTGTGCCCGCCGAAGCGGCGCTGGTCGATCTTGCCGTCGGGCGTGCGGTTGAACGGCAGGCCCATGTTCTCGAGGTCGATGACGGCGTCGATCGCCTCCTTGGCGAGGATCTCGGCCGCGTCCTGGTCGACGAGGTAGTCGCCGCCCTTGACGGTGTCGAAGGTGTGCCACTCCCAGGAGTCCTCCTCGACGTTCGCGAGCGCCGCGGCCATGCCGCCCTGCGCCGCGCCCGTGTGAGAACGCGTGGGGTAGAGCTTCGAGATGACGGCCGTCTTCGCGCCGGGGCCGGCCTCGATGGCCGCCCGCATGCCGGCGCCGCCGGCGCCGACGATGACGATGTCGTACTGGTGGTAATGAACGCCGTCGACGACCTGGGTCTCGGCGTGGGTCTCGCTGGTCACGTGTCTCCTAGGCGGCGCAGAACGAGGGGAGGAGGTCCGCCGGGGCGCCGGCGGGGCACGGGTCGAAGGTGAAGACCACGAGGGTGCCGAGCACGATGAGCACGGCGGCGGCGAGGAACAGCGCGAGCTTCATGAGCTTCTGCGCCGTGCCCGGCTTGGTGTAGTCGTTCACGATGGTGCGCATGCCGTTCGCGCCGTGGATGAGGGCGAGCCAGAGCATCGCGACATCCCACCACTGCCAGAACGGGTCGGCCCACTTGCCGCCGACGAAGCCGAAGTCGATGGCCTTGACGCCGTCGCCCAGCATGAGGTTGACGAACAGGTGGGTGAAGATCAGCACGATGAGCACGACGCCCGAGACGCGCATGTAGATCCAGCCCCACTTCTCCAGGTTCACGCCGCGCTTGGGCGCGGGGCGGACCGGGGTGCGGGGTGCTTCGATGGTGGTCACGCTCGCACTCCTCAGTGGCTGAAGACGTTGATCAGGTGGCGCGGGGTGAAGGCGAGCATCGTCACGACCCAGAGGGCGATGACGATCCAGAACAGCACCTTCTGGTGGCGCGTGGCCCAGGTCCAGAAGTCGACCAGGATGATGCGCAGGCCGTTCAGGGCGTGGAACACGATCGCGCCGACGAGGGCGACCTCGCCGAGGCCCATGATCGGGGTCTGGTACGTGCCGATCACCGCGTTGTACGCCTCGGGGGAGACCCGGACGAGCGCGGTGTCGAGGATGTGCACCAGCAGGAAGAAGAAAATGGCGACACCCGTGATGCGGTGCAGCACCCAAGACCACATTCCCTCGCGGCCGCGATACAGCGTGCCGCCCGGCTTCTGCTTCGCCGGCTTTTCGGGTGCGGTCAGGGTTCCTGCCGAGGACTCTGGCATGAACAACCCTCCCTGGCTGTGTGACGATCGGCCCGTGACGAGCGGGCGCGTCGAGGCGCAGTGCGCCCTGTGCCGAGTCTAGACCCGTGCCGCTCGCCGCGCGGGTTAGGGCATCCTTAGCCGATCGCCACGGCGGAGTGCGCTCCGGCTATCCTGGGCTGATGCCAGCGAAGCTCGACCGGTTCTACGCGGTGATCCCCGCCGGGGGCATCGGCTCCCGCCTGTGGCCGCTCTCGCGCGCCGATGCGCCGAAGTTCCTGCACGACCTCACCGGATCCGGGCAGACCCTGCTGAAGGACACCTGGGACCGCCTCGCGCCGCTGTCCGGCGAGCAGCGGGTGATGGTCGTCACGGGCCGCGCGCACCGCGCCGCCGTCGAGGCGCAGCTGCCCGAGCTCGCCGACGAGAACGTCGTGCTCGAGAGCGAGCCGCGCGACTCGACGGCCGCCATCGGCCTCGCCGCGGCGATCCTCGAACGACGCGAGCCCGGCGTCATCGTCGGCTCCTTCGCCGCCGACCACGTCATCTCGGGCGACGCGCTCTTCCAGCACGCCGTCTCGCAGGCGGTCGCCGCCGCCGAGGCGGGCTACATCGCGACGATCGGCATCACCCCGACGGAACCCGCGGTCGGCTTCGGCTACATCGAGTGCGGCGACCGGCTCGAGGTGGCCGGCGCCGAGGACGTCGAGGCGGTGTCGAGCTTCGTCGAGAAGCCCGACCTCGCGACCGCCAAGCGCTACCTCGCCGGCGGCCGGCACCTATGGAACGCGGGCATGTTCATCGCCCGGGCCGACCAGCTGCTCGCCGAGATCGAGCGCAACAAGCCCGAGCTGCACGCCGGGCTCGTCGAGCTCGCCGCCGCCTGGGACGACCCCGCGACCCGTGGGCCCGCCGTCGACCGCATCTGGCCGAACCTCGAGAAGATCGCGATCGACTACTCCGTCGCCGAGCCGGCCGCGGAGGCGGGCCGGCTCGCCGTCGTGCGCGGGCACTTCCAGTGGGACGACGTCGGCGACTTCGCCTCGCTCGCGAAGCTGAACACCGCGGGCCGCTCCGGCGAGCTCGCGATCCTCGGCGAGGGCGCGCGGGTGCTCGCCGACGCGTCGAGCGGCATCGTCGTGAGCCGCTCCAAGCGCGTGATCAGCCTGATCGGCGTGCACGATATCGTCGTCGTGGACACGCCCGACGCGCTGCTCGTCACCACGAGCGAGCACGCCCAGCGGGTCAAAGCGGTTGTCGACGCCCTGCGGCTCGGCGGCTCGAGCGACGTGCTCTAGCCCGACCGGGCCGGCAGCGGAGCCCCGCGGGGCGCGAGAGATGGGGGAGGCGGACGGATGACCCGACGCACTCGGTTCGGATTCGGCGCCGTGCTGGCCGCGGCATCCCTGGTCCTCGTGGCGTGCGCCCCGGCGCCCGCCGGCGACGGCGGGACGCAGAGCGAGGCCTGCGTGCGCATGGTGACCAACTCGGGCGGTCTCGAGGACCGCTCGTTCAACCAGTCGAGCTGGGAGGGGCTGCAGCAGGCCGAGTCCGAGTACGGCATCGAGGCCGAGGCGATCGTCTCGACCGGCGAGACCGACCTCGCCCCGAACGTGCAGCAGGCCGTCGAAAGCGGGTGCGGGCTCGTCGTGACGGTGGGTTGGGAGCTCGCCGAGGCGACGACCGACCAAGCCGGCAAGAACCCAGACCTCGCCTTCGCGATCGTCGACGAGACCGTCGAGGGCGAGAACATCAAGCCCGTCGTCTTCGACACCGCCCAGGCGGCGTTCCTCGCCGGCTACCTCGCGGCCGGCGTCTCGAAGACCGGGGTCGTCGCGACCTTCGGCGGCGGCAACCAGCCGCCCGTGACGCTGTTCATGGACGGCTTCGCCGACGGCGTCGCGAAGTACAACGAGGTGCACGGCGCGACGGTGCGCCTGCTCGGCTGGGACAAGGCCGCGCAGGACGGCGCGTTCACCGGCGACTTCGAGGACATCAACAAGGGCAAGGCGCTCACCGAGGGGTTCATCGACCAGGGCGCCGACGTGATCCTCCCGGTCGCGGGCCAGGTCGGCGAGGGCGCCGCCTCGGCCGCCGTCGAGCGCGGCGGGGTGTCGGTGATCTGGGTGGACAGCGACGGCTACGAGACGCTCGCCGCCCAGTACCGCCCCGTCATCCTCACGAGCGTGCTGAAGAACACGCAGGACGCGATGGTGCAGATCGTCGGCGAGGTGCTCGACGACGCGTTCACGAACGAGCCGTACGTGGGCACGCTCGAGAACGGCGGCGTCGAGATCGCGCCCTACCACGAGCTCGCGCCGCTCGTCAGCGCGGAGCTGGACGCCGAGATCGACGGACTGCGTCAGCAGATCATCTCCGGCGAGCTCGAGATCACCTCCCCGAGCGCCCCCTGACCCTGGTCCCTGAGCCCGTCGAAGGGTTGGTTCCCTGAGCTCGTCGAAGGGGTTGGTTCCCTGAGCCTGTCGAAGGGGTTGGTTCCCTGAGCTTGTCGAAGGGACGGGCTGGTCCCCTGAGCCGGTCGAAGGAGAGATCCCCGAGTGCGTCGGAGCCTCTCGGGGATGGTCACCCGCGAGTTGTCCGTCCGTTCCTTCCGCGTGCCAGCCCCGGCAGCTCCGAACCGCGCCCCTCGATCAGCGCGAGCTTCTTCGCACGCCCCCATCCCTGCACCTGCTTCTCGCGCTCGTAGGCCTGCGCGACGGTCGGCCACTCCTCGCAGTAGACGAGCGTGACCGGACGATGGCGGCGAGTGAAGTTCGCCCCGAGGCCGGCGTTGTGCTCGGCGACGCGGAACTCGACGTCGCCGTTGGTCGAGCCTGTGTAGAAGGCGCCGCCGGTGCAGCGCACGATGTACATCCATGGCATGGGCTGATCGTGCCCGACGAGCGCGGCCTGCGCCGGGCGGCGGGATGGCCCGGGGATGGGCGAGTGCGCGAGGGCGCTGTGGAGGACGGGACCCTTCGACGAGCTCAGGGGACCAGACGCCTGGAGGGGATCGGGGAACCAACCCTTCGACGAGTTCAGGGGGCCAGTGCTCCCTTCGACGAGCTCAGGGAACCAACCTCTCCCTTCGACGGGCTCAGGGGACCAGCCCGTCCCTTCGGCGAGCTCAGGGGGCCAGTGCTCCCTTCGACGGGCTCAGGGAGCCAGCGGCCGTGCTCATATGAGCAGAATGTCGCGTCTTGATAACCATTGACGCTGCGGCTCTTCGCGCCCGAGGCATCCGGCGCAACATTCGGTAACGTAACGACGATCAGCCCCCTGCGAGAAGGCGGGGGCCTCTCACGTCTTTGGAGGACACTGTGAAGGTCACGACCAAGAAGGCCGCCATCGGCGGCCTCGCGCTGCTCAGCAGCGCCGCGCTGCTCGCCGGCTGCGCCTCGGCCCCCGAAGAGGGCGGCTCGGGCAGCGGCGAGGCGAGCGACTTCCTCCCCTGCATGGTCTCGGACGCCGGCGGCTTCGACGACAAGTCCTTCAACCAGCTCGGTTTCGAGGGCATCAGCAAGGCCGCCGACGAGCTCGGCGTCGAGGTCAAGACGGTCGAGTCGAAGGACGAGACCGAGTACGCGCCGAACCTCACCAGCCTCGTCGACCAGGGCTGCGACCTGATCGTCACGGTCGGCTTCGCGCTCTCCGCCGCGACCGTCGAGTCCGCCACCGCGAACCCGGACGTCGAGTACGTCATCATCGACGACGCGGCCGACAACGACTTCGACGGCAAGACCGACGCCGAGAACATCAAGCCGATCCTCTTCGACACCGCGCAGGCCGCGTTCCTCGCCGGCTACGCCTCGGCCGACTACACGAAGACGAACGTCGTCGGCACCTACGGCGGCATGAACTTCCCGACCGTCTCGATCTTCATGGACGGCTTCGCGCAGGGCGTCGACTACTACACTCAGGAGAAGGGCAAGGCCGTCAAGGTCGTCGGCTGGGACCGCGCCGCGCAGGACGGCTCCTTCACCGGCGGCTTCGAGGCGAACGACACCGCTCGCCAGACCGCGCAGGCCCTGATCGACCAGAACATCGACGTGCTGCTGCCCGTTGGCGGCCCGATCTACCAGTCGGGTGCCGCCGCGGTCCGCGACTCCGGTCGTGACATCGCGATGGTGGGCGTCGACGCCGACCTCACCCAGACTGACCCCTCGGTCGCCGACCTCATCCTGACCTCGATCCTCAAGGGCATCGACGTCGCGACGTACGACTCGGTCCTCGCGGCCGGCAAGGGCGACTTCGACGCGACCCCGTACGTGGGCACGCTGGAGAACGACGGCGTCGGCATGGCTCCGTTCCACGACTTCGAGTCCAAGGTCTCGCCGTCGCTCCAGGGCGAGCTCGACGATCTGAAGGCGAAGATCATCTCGGGCGACGTCAAGGTCGAGTCCTACCTGGCGGGCTAAGACACGCCAGCCATGATCGGGGAGGTCGGTACGCCGGCCTCCCCGATCTGCTTCCCGTGGTGCGCGCGACGGTGCACGCGCCGCAACATCTGAGCGGGGCGAATCGCCCCGCCCCAACATCGGCGCAGCATCTGCAGCAGATGCTGCGCGCTCACTAGGATCAAGGACATGAAGCTCGAACTTCGCGGAATCACGAAGCGGTTCGGCAGCCTGGTCGCGAACGACCACATCGACCTCACCGTGGAGGCCGGCGAGATCCATTGCCTGCTCGGTGAGAACGGTGCAGGCAAGTCGACGCTGATGAATGTGCTCTACGGCCTGTACCAGGCGGACGAGGGCGAGATCCTGCTCGACGACGTCGTCCAGCACTTCTCGGGCCCCGGCGACGCCATGGCCGCCGGCATCGGCATGGTGCACCAGCACTTCATGCTCATCCCCGTCTTCACCGTCGCCGAGAACGTCATGCTCGGCAACGAGGCGACCAAGGGCGGGGTGTTCCTCGACCTGAACGCGGCCCGCGCGAAGGTGCGCGAGATCAGCCAGCGCTTCGGCTTCGACGTCGACCCGGACGCCCTCGTCGACGAGCTCCCCGTCGGCGTGCAGCAGCGGGTCGAGATCATCAAGGCGCTCTCGCGCGACGCCCGGGTGCTCGTGTTCGACGAGCCGACCGCCGTGCTCACCCCGCAGGAGACCGACGAGCTGATGCAGATCATGCGTCAGCTCCGCGATGCGGGCACCTCCATCGTCTTCATCACCCACAAGCTCCGCGAGGTGCGCGAGGTCGCCGACCGCATCACGGTCATCCGCCTCGGCAAGGTCGTCGGCGAGGCATCCCCGACCGCGTCGAACACCGAGCTGGCCTCGCTCATGGTCGGCCGCGCCGTCGAGCTGACGGTGCACAAGAACCCGCCGCAGCTCGGCGACGAGGCGCTCGTCGTCGAGGGCCTCACCGTCGTCGACCACATCGGTCAGCTCGTCGTGAACGATGTCAGCTTCGAGGTGCGCAAGGGCGAGATCCTCGCGATCGCGGGCGTGCAGGGCAATGGCCAGACCGAGCTCACTGAGGCGCTCGTCGGATTGCAGCCCCGGGTCCGCGGCTCGATCCGCCTGAACGGCGAGGAGCTCACGACCGCGAGCGTGCAGCGCATCCTCGACGAGGGCGTCGGCTTCGTCCCCGAGGACCGCAACGAGGACGGGCTCGTCGGCGCGTTCACGATCGCCGAGAACCTCATGCTCGACCGCTCCTCGGGCGCTCCCTTCGTGAAGGCCGGCAGCATCCAGCGCGGGACGCTCGCCGAGTTCGCGCGCGAGAAGGTCAAGGAGTTCGACGTCCGCACCCAGGGCATCGACGAGCAGGTGCGCCAGCTCTCGGGCGGCAACGCGCAGAAGGTCGTGCTCGCGCGCGAGCTCAGCCGCGAGCTCTCGCTGCTGGTCGCCGCCCAGCCGACCCGCGGCGTGGACGTCGGCTCGATCGAGTTCATCCACAAGCGGATCGTCGAGACGCGCGACAGCGGGGTCCCCGTCGTCGTCGTGTCGACCGAGCTCGACGAGGTCGTCGCGCTCGCCGACCGCATCATGGTGATGTACCGCGGTCGTGTGGTCGGCATCGTGCCCGGCACCACCCCCCGTGACGTGCTCGGCCTCATGATGGCCGGCGAACAGCCCGAAGGAGCCGCAGCGTGAGCGAGCCCCAGCCCAAGACCAGCACGACGCCGAGGGACACCACGACGGTTCCCGCGCAGGCGCCGGAGCCCTCGCGCTGGCACCAGACCTTCCAGAAGATCACCACCGGCAACGCGCTCATCTCGGTGCTGTCGGTGCTGCTCGCCCTCGTCGTCGGCGCGATCATGATCGCGTTCACCGACGAGGACGTGCAGAAGGCGGCGGGCTACTTCTTCGCCCGACCGGGCGACACCTTCGTCGCGATCTGGCAGTCGGTGTCTGGCGCCTACTCGGCGCTCTTCCAGGGCTCGATCTACAACTTCCGCCGCGACAGCTTCGCCGCCGGCATCAAGCCGCTGACGGAGACGCTGACCTTCGCGACGCCGCTCATCGCCGGTGGCCTCGGCGTCGGCCTCGCCTTCCGCGTCGGCATGTTCAACATCGGCGGCCGCGGCCAGATGCTGATCGCCGCGTCGGTGGCCGGATGGCTCGCCTTCGGCTTCGAGCTGCCGTGGGGCCTGCACATGCTCGTCGCCCTCGTCGGCGGCCTGCTCGGCGGCGCCCTCTGGGGCGGCATCGCCGGCCTCCTGAAGGCGAAGACGGGCGCGCACGAGGTCATCGTGACGATCATGCTGAACTTCGTCGCCTTCTACCTGGTGTCGTGGCTGCTGCGCACGCCCGGGCTGCTGCAGGCGCCGGGCTCGTCGAACCCGAAGACGCCGCCGATGAAGGACACGGCGATCTTCTGGAACCTGAAGGAGTACGGCTACAACCTGCACCTCGGCTTCGTGATCGTCGTCGCCGCGACGGTGCTCGTCTGGTGGATCCTCAGCCGCTCGAGCCTCGGCTTCCGCTTCCGCGCGGTCGGCGAGAACCCGAACGCCGCGCGCGTCGCCGGCATCAACGTGCCGTCGATCTACGTCTACGCGATGCTCATCTCGGGTGCGCTGCTCGGCCTCGCCGGCGTCAACCAGGTGCTCGGCACCGTGACCACCGGCTTCACCGCCGGCATCGACGCGGGCGTCGGCTTCGACGCGATCACCGTGGCCCTCCTCGGCCGCTCCACCCCGTGGGGCATCTTCGCCGCGGGCCTGCTCTTCGGCGCCTTCAAGGCCGGCGGGTACTCGATGCAGGCCGCCGAGGGCGTGCCGGTCGACATCGTGCTCGTCGTCCAGTCCCTCATCGTGCTGTTCATCGCGGCTCCGCCGCTCGTGCGCACGATCTTCCGCCTGCCCGACCCGAGCCGAGGTCCGAAGCGACCCAGGCCGATCGTCACGAAGGAGGTGACGGCGAAGTGACCACCGTGACCGAACACCACCAGGTGTCCCCGCAGCCCGACGCGCTCGCCACCACGGTGGTCACGAGCTGGAAGGCCCCCATCGCCTTCGCCGTCTTCACCCTGGCGGCGCTGGCGCTGGCCGTCTTCGCCCCGCGCGAGGGCGACACGACATACCGCCTGAACGCCTCCGACAAGGACGCGATCATCATCGCGAACATCTCGGTGCCGGCGATGCCGGCGCTCTGGGTCGTGGTCGTCCTGCTCCTGCTCGCGACGGCGTTCTCCGTCTGGCTCGTCACGCAGAAGCGCCGGGTGCCGCTCTGGCTCATCGTCGTCTTCGCGATCGTGTTCCTGTTCGGCTTCCTCACCTGGGCCGGCGCCGGGGCGATGCTGCCGATGATCAACCTGCTCTACGGTTCGCTGAGCCTCGCGGTGCCGCTGATCTTCGGTGCGCTGACCGGTGTCATCGGCGAGCGGGTCGGCGTCATCAACATCGGCATCGAGGGGCAGCTGCTCGCCGGCGCCTTCACCTCGGCGGTCACCGCCTCCGTGGTGATGAGCTCGACCGGGTCGGTCGGCCTCGCCCTGCTCGCGGGCGTCATCGGCGCGATGGTCGCCGGCGCGCTCGTCGGCATGGTGCTCGCCGCTTTCGCGATCAAGTACTTCGTCGACCAGGTCATCGTCGGTGTGGTGCTGAACGTGCTCGTCACGGGCCTCACGAGCTTCTTCTTCTCGCAGGTGCTCGCCCCGAACGCCGCCGTGCTGAACTCGCCGCCGCGGTTCCCGCGCCTGCCGATCCCGCTCCTGAGCGAGATCCCGATCATCGGGCCGGTGCTGTTCCGCCAGACGCTCATCGTCTACCTGATGTACATCGCGGTGATCGTCGTCTTCATCGGGCTGTTCAAGACTCGCTGGGGCCTCCGCCTCCGCGCGGTCGGTGAGCACCCGCAGGCCGCCGACACCGTGGGCATCAACGTGAACCGCACCCGGTTCTGGAACGTCGCCCTCGCGGGCACCATCGCCGGCCTCGGCGGCACGTTCTTCACGATCGGTTCGGGCATCGCGTTCAACAAGGAGATGACGGCGGGTGCGGGCTTCATCGCCCTCGCTGCGGTGATCTTCGGTGGCTGGGACCCGATCCGGGCCACGCTCGCGGCGCTGCTGTTCGGCTTCGCGTCGAACCTGCAGAACACGCTCTCGGTAATCGGCTCGCCGGTGCCGAGCGAGTTCATGCTGATGCTGCCGTACCTCGTCACGATCATCGCCGTCGCCGGCCTCGTCGGGAAGGTCCGCGGGCCGGCCGCGGCGGGCAAACCCTACATAAAGTCCTGAGCGACGCATCCGGAGGCCTCGTGCGGCCAGCCCGCCCGGGGCCTCCGGCGTTCCATCCGGCCGCCGAGCGTCGCGTCATCCACCCGGCCGTTCCACCCGCCAAGCACTGCCCGGAAAGGGGAGCACCATGACCCGAACCGACGAGATCGACTGGGAGCTCCTCCGGGAGCGCGCCCGCGACGCGATGGCGAAGGCCTACGTGCCGTACTCGCAGTACCCGGTCGGCGCCGCCGCGATCGTCGATGACGGCCGCGTCGTCTCCGGCTGCAATGTGGAGAACGCCTCCTACGGCGTGACGCTCTGCGCGGAGTGCTCGCTCGTCTCCGCCCTTGTCATGTCGGGTGGCGGCAAGCTCGTCGCCTTCGCGTGCGTCGACGGACACGGCGAGACGCTGATGCCGTGCGGGCGCTGCCGCCAGCTGCTCTTCGAGCACTCGGCGGAGGGGATGGTGCTCGACACCGTCTCCGGATTCAAGACCATCGACGAGGTGCTGCCCGACGCGTTCGGCCCGCGCACCCTCGCCGTCTACCGCGGCCAGGCGGAGGAGTCCGCCGGCCCGAGCAAGGGAGCATGACCATGGCCGCAGTCGAGGCCTTCGACGCCGTCGACCTGATCCGGGCGAAGCGCGACCGGCGCGAGCTCACGACCGCCGAGATCGACTGGCTGGTCGAGGCGTACACCCGCGGCTACGTCGCCGACGAGCAGATGTCGGCGATGACGATGGCGATCTTCCTGAACGGCATGAGCCGTCGCGAGATCCGCGACCTCACGATGGCGATGATCGCCTCGGGGGAGCGGATGGACTTCTCGGGGCTCGGCAAGCCCACGAGCGACAAGCACTCCACCGGCGGCGTCGGCGACAAGATCACCCTGCCGCTCATGCCCCTCGTCGCGACCTTCGGGGTCGCCGTGCCGCAGCTCTCGGGCCGCGGCCTCGGGCACACCGGCGGCACCCTCGACAAGCTCGAGTCGATCCCGGGGTGGCGCGCGGAGATCACGAACGACGAGATGTTCGCGCAGCTCCGCGACGTGGGCGGCGTGATCTGCGCGGCGGGCGCCGGGCTCGCCCCCGCCGACAAGAAGCTGTACGCGCTGCGCGACATCACCGGCACCGTCGAGGCGATCCCGCTCATCGCCTCCTCGATCATGTCGAAGAAGATCGCGGAGGGCACGAGCGCGCTCGTGCTCGACGTGAAGTTCGGCTCCGGCGCGTTCCTGCAGGACATCGAGCGCTCCCGCGAGCTCGCCCGCACCATGGTCGAGCTGGGCGAGGACGCGGGCGTCGCGACGAGCGCCCTGCTCACGAACATGAACGTGCCGCTCGGTCGCACGATCGGCAACGCGAACGAGGTGCGCGAGTCGGTCGAGGTGCTCGCCGGCGGCGGCCCCGCCGACGTGCGCGAGCTCACGATCGCGCTCGCCCGGGAGATGCTCGCCCTCGCCGGGCGCGACGGCGAGGACGTCGAGGGCGCCCTCGACGACGGCCGGGCCATGGACACCTGGCGTCGCGCGATCGCGGCGCAGGGCGGCGACCCGGATGCCGAGCTGCCCGTCGCCCGCGAGCACCACGTCGTCACGGCCGACCGCGACGGCGTCCTCGTGGAGCAGCACGCGCTGCCGTTCGGCATCGCCGCGTGGCGGCTCGGAGCGGGTCGCGCCCGCAAGCAGGACCCGGTGCAGCACGCCGCGGGCATCGAGCTGCACGCGAAGCCGGGCGACGAGGTGCGCGCCGGTCAGCCGCTGTTCACGCTCTCGGCCGACGAGCCGGAGCGCTTCGGGCGGGCGCTCGAGGCCGTCGAGGGCGCGTGGCGCATCGGCGACGCGGGGGAGCCCGTCCAGGACGGCGGCCCGCTGATCGCCGACCGGATCGGCCGCTGAGAGCGCGCGGCCCCGCACGGCTCAGGAACGCCGCGTCGCGGCATCCCCACAACTCCGGGGATGCCGCGACGCGGCGTTCGCCGCATTCGGCAGATGCTCCCGAGTCGCGACCGGCTATCGTTGACTCGTGGACACGACTGAGTACCGCCTCGAGGGCGACGGCATCGAGCTGCGGAGCCTGCCCAAGGTCAGCCTGCACGATCATCTCGACGGAGGCCTGCGCCCGCAGAGCCTCATCGAGCTCGCCGAGGAGATCGACCTCGACGTGCCCGCCACCGACGAGGCCGGTCTCGCCGAGTGGTTCTCCACCCAGTCGAACTCCGGCTCGCTCGTCGAGTACCTGAAGACCTTCGAGCTCACCACCGCGGTCATGCAGACCCGCGAGGGGCTCACCCGCGTCGCTCGCGAGTCCGTGCAGGACCTCGCGGCCGACGGCGTCATCTACGGCGAACTGCGCTGGGCCCCCGAGCAGCACCTCACCCGGGGCCTCAGCCTCGACGAGGCGGTCGAGGCCGTGCAGGAGGGCATCGAGCAGGGCATCGACGACGCCAGGCACCAGGGCCGGGGCATCCGCATCGGCCAGCTCGTCACCGCCATGCGCCACGCCGACCGCGGCCTCGAGATCGCCGAGCTCGCGGTGCGCCACCGCGACCGCGGTGTCGTCGGCTTCGACATCGCGGGCGCCGAGGCGGGCTTCCTGCCGAGCCGGCACCGCACCGCCTTCGACTACCTCGCCGGGCAGTTCCTGCCGGTGACGGTGCACGCGGGCGAGGCCGACGGCCTGGACTCCATCCGCAGCGCCCTCGTCGACGGCCGGGCGCTCCGCCTCGGGCACGGCGTGCGCCTCGCGGAAGACCTGGTGATCGAGCGCCAGGACGACGAGAACACCTACGTCTCGCTCGGCCAGCTCGCCCAGTGGGTGCGCGACCGCGAGATCGCGCTCGAGACGAGCCCGTCCTCGAACCTGCAGACCGGCGCCATCGCGGCCTGGGGCGACGAGCTCGTCGACCACCCCTTCGACCTGCTGTACCAGCTCGGCTTCCGGGTCACCGTGAACACCGACAACCGGCTGCAGTCGGGCACCTCGCTCACGCGCGAGCTCGCCCTGCTGTCCGACGCCTTCGGCTACGACCTCGACGACCTCGAGGCGTTCCAGCTGAACGCGGCGGCCGCCGCCTTCCTCCCGCTCGACGATCGCGAAGAGCTCGCCGAGCTGATCGAAGACGGGTTCGACGAGGCCTGACCGGCCGCGACGTCCCGTCGCAACCCGCCCGCCGCGCCACGAACGCCGGGCTGTGAAACGGAACCGCCAGTGACCCTTCCGCCGCTCCCCGACGAAGCCGTCGCTCTCGGCGCGCACGCCGCCGACTGGCGCGCCGCCGTGCGCGAGGCCGGCCGGGCGCTCACCCGCGCCGGTGCGGTGCGCATCGAGTATGCCGAGCGGATGATCTCGGTCATCGACGAGTTCGGCGCGTACGTCGTGATCGCCCCCGGTCTCGCGCTCGCGCACGCCCGGCCGGGTCCCGACGTGCTGCACGAGGGGCTCTCCGTCGTCACCCTCGCCGAGCCGGTCGCGTTCGGGCATCCGCACAACGACCCGGTGCGCGTGGTGGTCGGCCTCGCCGTGGCGAACGCCGAGGAGCACGTCGCGAGCGTCGCCGCCCTCGCGAACGCCTTCAACGACCCAGAGGCGATCGATCGGCTCGCCGCGGCGGGGAACGCCGCCGAGGTGCGCACGATCCTCGGGCTGGCGGCCGGGCGATGAGGATCGTGGCGGTCTGCGGCGCCGGGATCGGCACCTCGGCGATCCTCAAGGTCAACGCCGAGCGCGTCCTCGAGCGGCTCGGCATCGACGCCGAGGTGAGCGCGAGCGACCTCGACGGGGTCGCCCGAGCGGCCAGCGACGCGCAGGTCATCCTGACGTCCACCGAGCTCGCGTCGGCGGTGCGCCGGGCGATCGGGCGCAACTACGCCGAGATCGTCGAGGTGCGGAACTTCCTGGACCTCGACGAGCTCGCCGTGCTGCTCGAGCGCTCGCTCGGCTGAGCCGGAGCGAGCATTCGAGCGGGCCGGCGCCCGAGCGACCGATCGCTCAGGCGACGAGTTTGCGCATGCCCGCCTCGAGCGCGGCCGCCGCGGCCGTCGCCGCAGCGCGGCGCTCGGCGACGGTGCCCTCGTCGGAGACGGCGTCGATGTAGACCTTCAGCTTCGGCTCGGTGCCGCTCGGGCGGACCATCACGCGGCCGCCGCCGGCGAGGACGATGCGCAGCACGTCCGAGGGCGGCAGCTCGCCGCCTTCGGCGAGGTCCTCGATGCGCTCGACGCGGATGCCGCCGACCTCCGCCGGCGGGTTCGCGCGGAGCCGGGCCATGACCTCCCCGATGCGGGCGAGGTCGGTGACGCGGATCGAGACCTGCGCGGAGGCGAAGCAGCCGAAGCGCGCGACGAAGTCGTCGAGGTGGTCGGCGACCGTGCGGCCGGCGGCCTTCAGGTCCGCGGCGAGGCCGAGGAAGGCGACTGCGGCGGAGATGCCGTCCTTGTCGCGCACCGTGCCGGGGTTCACGAGGTAGCCGAGGGCCTCCTCGAAGCCGAACACGAGGTGCGGGGCGCGGGAGATCCACTTGAACCCCGTGAGCGTGGCCCGGAACTCCAGGCCGTGGTGGCGTGCCACCGTCTCGAGACCGGGGGAGGAGACGATCGAGCAGGCGAGCGTGCCCTCGGGTCCGCCGTCGCCTGTCGCCGCGGCGACGGCGCGCTCGGCCGCCTGCCAGCCGAGCAACAGGCCCACCTCGTTGCCGGTGAGCCGGCGATAGCCCTCGGCAGCGGTCTCGTCGGGGATCGCGATGGCGAGCCGGTCGGCGTCGGGGTCGTTCGCGATGATGAGCTCCGCACCGGCTTCGCGCGCCGTGGCGAACGCGAGGTCCATGGCGCCCGGCTCCTCCGGGTTCGGGAAGGCCACGGTCGGGAACGCCGGGTCGGGCTCGATCTGCGCGGCGACGAGCGTCGGGCGGTCGAACCCGGCGGCCGCGAGCACCTTGGCGGTCGTCTCCCAGCCCACGCCGTGCATCGCCGTGTACGCGACCTCGGGCTGCGCCGCGGGGGCGCCTCCGGCCGCCTGCGCCGTCGCCGCGACGTAGGCGTCGACGACCGACTCGTCGGCGGTCTCGTAATCCCCGCGTGGCAGCTCGGGCACCAGAGCGGACTCGGCGACGCGCAGGATGTGCGCGGCGATCTCGGCGTCGGCGGGCGAGACGATCTGCGATCCGCCGTGCTCGCCGCCGAGGTACACCTTGTAGCCGTTGTCGTTCGGCGGGTTGTGGCTCGCGGTCACCATGACCCCGGCGCTGAGCCCCAGGTGCCGCACCGCGAACGCCGTCACCGGGGTCGGCAGAAGCCGCGGCAGCAGCACGGCACGCACGCCGGCGCCCGACATGATCTCCGCCGAGTCGCGCGCGAACACCGCCGAGTTCTTGCGGCCGTCGTAGCCGATCACGACCGAGGGGGTCTCGCCGGGCGCGGCCTGCTCGAGCAGGTACGCCGCGAGCCCGGCCGCCGCTTGCGACACGAGCACCCGGTTCATCCGGTTCGGCCCGGCGGCGATCTCGCCGCGGAGCCCCGCCGTGCCGAACGCGAGCCGGGTGTCGAAGCGGTCGGCGAGCTCGGCCGCCGCCGCTCCGTCGCCGGCGCGGACGGCGTCGAGGATGCCGCTGAGCTCCTCCCGCGTCTCGGGGTCGGGGTCCTGGGCCAGCCACGCCTCGGCGAGGGCGACGCGGGCGTCGTCGGTGGGGTGCTGCTCGGGCATCCGATGGTCCTTTCGGGGTCGGCGAAACGCCGGAGCCGCCAACAGGGCGGCGCTGGGCTCAGATCGCGGCGACGATGTCCGCGAGGAGCTTGGAGATCACGGGCTCGGCCTCGCGGCCCGCCTCGATGACCTCCTCGTGGCTGAGCGGGGTGGTCTGGATGCCGGCGGCGAGGTTGGTGATGAGGCTCATGCCGAGCACCTCCATGCCGGACTGGCGCGCGGCGATGGCCTCGAGCGCGGTCGACATGCCGACGATGTGGCCGCCGATGGTCTTCGCCATCTGCACCTCGGCCGGCGTCTCGTAGTGTGGGCCGCGGAACTGGCAGTAGACGCCCTCGTCGAGCTCGGGCGAGATCGAGCGGGCGAGCTCGCGCAGGCGCGTCGAGTACAGGTCGGTGAGGTCGATGAACGTCGCGCCCTCGAGCGGCGAGTCGGCGGTCAGGTTGATGTGGTCGCTGATCAGCACGGGAGTGCCCGGCTTCCAGTGCGACTTGATGCCGCCGGCGCCGTTCGTGAGGATCATCGTCTTCGCACCGGTCGCGGCGGCGGTGCGCACCGAGTGCACGACCCGGCGCACGCCGTGGTTCTCGTAGTAGTGGGTGCGCGCGCCGATCACGAGGGCCCGCTTGCCGTTCGGCAGCAGCACCGAGCGCAGCGTGCCGACGTGGCCCTCGAGCGCGGGCTTCGAGAAGCCGGGCACCTCGGTCGCCGGGATGGTGTGCGTCGTCTCGCCGATGATCTCGGCGGCCTTGCCCCAGCCGGAGCCGAGGGTGAGGGCCAGGTCGTGCCGGGCGACCCCGGTGAGCTCGGCGATGCGGTCGGCCGCCTGCTGGGCCACCACGAAGGGGTCGGCGGCGGGATCGTCGAGGGGGTTCTGCTCGGTCATCCCACCATGCTAATCAGCACGGAGGGCCGTGGCATCCGCCTGCTCGTTTGCTGCCCTTTCGCGGCCTGCGCCAGAATATTGAGCATGGCCTATGAATTCGAGCGCACCCAGAGAATCGCTGTCCTCGGCGGCGGTCCCGGCGGGTACGAGGCGGCGCTCGCCGCGGCGCAGCTCGGCGCCGAAGTCACGCTCATCGAACGGGCCGGCGTGGGCGGCTCGGCCGTGCTCACCGACGTGGTCCCCTCGAAGTCGCTCATCGCGACGGCCGAGGCCTCGAACGCCGTGAAGGAGGCCGCCGACCTCGGCGTGCAGTTCTACGCGAAGGGCGAGTCCGAGAAGGCCGTGAAGCCCAAGGTCGCCATCAACCTCGCCGCCGTGAACAAGCGCCTGCTCGGCCTCGCCGCCCAGCAGTCGGAGGACATGCGCTCGAACCTCATCGAGGCGGGCGTGCACCTCGTGCAGGGCGAGGGTCGGCTCGACGGGGCCAACGCCGTCATCGTGTCGACCTCGAAGGGCGGCACCGACTTCGACCGCATCGAGGCGGACACCCTCGTCATCTCGGTCGGCGCCACGCCGCGCGTGCTGCCCACCGCCGTGCCGGACGGCGAGCGCATCCTCACCTGGACGCAGCTCTACCACCTGCAGCAGATCCCCGAGCACCTCATCGTCGTCGGCTCCGGCGTCACGGGCGCGGAGTTCGCCTCGGCGTACCGCGCGCTCGGCGCCAAGGTGACGCTCATCTCGAGCCGCGACCAGGTGCTGCCCGGCGAGGACGCCGACGCCGCCGCCGTGATCGAGAAGGTCTTCACCCGCAACGGCATGAAGGTCATGAACAAGTCCCGCGCCGAGTCCGTGGTGCGCGACGGCGATTCGGTCGTCGCGACGCTCACCGACGGGCGCGAGGTGCGCGGCTCGCACTGCCTGATGGCCGTCGGCTCGGTGCCGAACACGCAGGGCATCGGCCTCGAGGAGGCCGGCGTGCAGCTCACCGAGTCCGGGCACATCCGGGTGAACCGGGTCGCCCGCACCTCGATGCCGAACATCTACGCCGCCGGCGACTGCACGACGTTCCTCCCGCTCGCCTCGGTCGCCTCGATGCAGGGCCGCACGGCCGTGTTCCACGCGATGGGCGACGTCGTGAACCCGCCCGAGAACCGCAACATCACGTCGAACATCTTCACCCAGCCCGAGATCGCGACCGTCGGCTGGACGCAGAAGGAGATCGAGGAGGGCGTCGTGCCCGGCACCGTGTACAAGCTGCCGCTCGCCTCGAACCCGCGGGCGAAGATGATGGGCATCCGCGACGGTTTCGTGAAGCTCTTCGCCTCGGCCGGCTCCGGCGCGATCATCGGCGGCGTGATCGTCGCCCCGAAGGCGTCCGAGCTGATCTTCCCGCTCGCGCTCGCCGTGGAGCACCGCCTCACGGTCGACCAGTTCGCCGAAGCCTTCCCGGTGTACCCCTCGCTCTCGGGCTCGCTCACCGACGCGGCCCGCGCCATGCACGTCGTGCGCTGACGCGGGCGCGCTCCGGGGCTAGGGGCGCTCGGGGTCGACGGCGGGGATCGAGCCGGTGGGCACGATCCTCACCTCGGCGCCGTCCTTGTCGATGAGCTTGCCGCCGACGTAGTAGTCGCCCTCCTCGAGCGCGGTGAGCGCCTCCTCGGGCACCAGTCGCGTCGGCGCCGCGACGAAGGTCGAGCGATCCCCGCGCGAGTTCGATCGCCGCACGACGTGGTTGAACAGCACGTTGAGCAGCACGGCCATGATCGTCGCCGAGCTGATCCCGGAGTGGAAGATGATCTGGAACCAGGTCGGGAATGCGTCGTAGATCGCCGGTAGCACGACGGGCAGCATGCCGAAGGCGAGCGAGATCGCGACGATGATGAGGTTCAGGTTGTTCCTGTAGTCGACCTTCGAGAGCGTCGCGATGCCGCTCGCCGCGACCGTGCCGAACAGGGCCACGCCGACGCCGCCGAGCACGGGCGTCGGGATCGCCGCGACGATCCGGCCGAGCACGGGCAGCACGCCGAGCAGCACGAGCACGACGCCGCCCGCGGCGACGACGTAGCGGCTCTTCACCTTGGTGATGGCGACGAGTCCGACGTTCTGCGCGAACGCGCTCTGCGTGAACGAGTTGAAGATCGGCGAGACCGCGCTCGAGAGCATGTCGGCGCGCAGGCCGGCCGCGATCCGCTTGGAGTCGACCTTCGTGCCGACGACCTCGCCGACCGCGAGGATGTCGGCCGTCGTCTCCGTGAAGGTGACGAGCACGACGATGAGCATGGAGATGATCGCCGCGGGCTCGAAGGTCGGCAGGCCGAACTGGAACGGCATCGGCACGGCGAAGATCGGTCCCTCGAGGGCGCCGGCGAAGTCGACGCGGCCGAAGAACGCGGCGACGACGGTCGCGAGCACGAGGGAGAGCAGGATGGCGAGGCGGGCGAGTGCCGGGGTGCCGAACTTCGTCAGCAGCACCATGATGAGCAGCGCCACGCCGGCGAGGCCGAGGTTCGCCGGGTCGCCGAAGTCCGGCGCGCCGGCACCGCCCATCGCCCAGGTCCCCGCCACCGGGATCAGTGTCAGGCCGATCGAGGTGATCACGACGCCCGTCACGACGGGCGGGAAGAACTTCACGATCATCGCGAAGAACGGCGCGATGAGGATGCCGATGACCGCCGACGCGAGGATGGCGCCGAACACCGCCGGCAGTCCGCCGCCGCCGGAGAGGATCGCGAGCATCGTCGCGACGCCGGCGAACGAGACGCCCTGCACGAGCGGCAGCTGCGAGCCGAAGAACGGGATGCCGATGGTCTGCAGGATGGTGGCGAGGCCGCCGATGAAGAGCGCGCTCGCGATGAGCACGCCGATCTCCAGCTGGCTGAGGCCGGCGGCCTGGCCGATGACGAGCGGCGGGGCGATGATGCCGCCGTACATCGTGAGCACGTGCTGGAGCCCGTAGGCGAAGGTCGGGCCGAGACCGAGCTTCGTGTCTTCGGGCCTCGTGGGGGTGGCCGTCGCGGCCGATCGTGTGCGTCCCATGGTTCCTCTGCTGTCGGTTGCCGTTGATGCGATGTCGCATGTGTCTTCACCGGGGCCGTGTGGGGAACGGACCGAGGCGGCAGGGTCGCCGACGCCAGGCCGGCGACCCTGCCGGAGGAATCTGATTTCGCAAGGCGGAAACTTGATTCCAATGAGTGAGAAGAGTGAAGCACTCGACTCCACCAGTGTCAAGGGGGCCGGGGACGGTCGGGGTGCGTCCGTGCAGCGCCGGCGGCTCAGCCGTGCAGGACCCGAGCGGCGAACGCCAGGATCGCCTCGGCCGACTCCGCGCTCGCTCCGCCGCGACCGCTGCCGCCGACGAGTTCGGGAAGCGGGGGGAGATAGGCGGGGGCATCGGTGAAGCTCAGGTGCGCGGCCCCGGCCACCTCGACGCGGACCGGATCGCTCGACGCGGCGAGCACGGCGTCGAGCGCCGCACGGTAGCGGTCGTCGGCCTCGGCATCGCCCGTGCCCTCGCCCGCGACGAGCGCGAGCACCGGCGGCAGCGCGCCCAGCGTCTCCGCGAGCCACGGGTAGCCGTCGAGGTCGACGGCGGCGGCGAAGCGAGGATCGAGGCCGGCGGCGAGGATGGCGGAGGCGCCGCCGAGGGAATGCCCGGCCGCGATCGCCCGTGCCGGGTCGAGGGCACCCGTCAGACGTCGGCCGGCCGGGTCGGCCCGCTCGCCCTCGGCGATCCGCTCGAGCTCGTCGAGCGCCGAGGACAGATCGGCCGCCCGCCGGCGCGCCCATTCGCCGATGAGCGCGTCGGCGGCGGCCGGGTCGTCCGTGAGGGCGCTGCGCACGACCGTGCCGTCCTCGAGCACCGTCGCCGAGCTGTCGCCCGGGTGATCGAGAGTGAGCACGGCGTAGCCGTGGCTCGCGAGCTCCATCGCGAGCGAGGTGTTCTGCGCGCGGACGCCGCCGAGCCCGGGGGAGAGCACGATCACCGGCCAGCTGCCCGGTGCGGGCGCCGCGTCGGCGGCGGCCTGGACCCGCCCCCGCGCGACCTCGTCGAAGAGGAACGCGGGCGCGCCGAAATCCTCGGCCAACGCCGCCGCGACGATCGTCGACTCCTCGGCGTCGCGGCCGAGGTAGGCGACGCCGCCGGGGTCGGGTGGTTGCTCGGTGGGGTACCAGAGCCGGCCCACGATGGTGCGCGGGCTCGGGCCGGCGTGCGGGCGTTCCCACTGCAGGGTGGTCTCCGCGACGGCGTGCGGTCCGCTCGGTGCGGGCAGCGAGAACCTCGGCAGCGCCCAGTTCGCCCCGGTGGCGCCGATCGCGAGCAGCACGGCGAGGGTGCCGGCCGCGGCCCCGCCGAGCCGGGCGAGCACGGTCGTGGCACGGCGCCGTGGTCGCCCCGGCGAGCGGAGCCGCGCGAGGGTCACGACGAGGGCCACCGCCGCGGCGACGGCAAGCACCGCGCTCGGCCAGCGCACGCCGTCGAGGGCGAGCGCGGTGAGCACGAGCGCCGCGCTGACGGCGGCGGAGGCCGCGACGGCGACGGCGCGGATGCGTCGCGGCAGCGCGGACGAGGCCAGCAGGAGCGGCGCGGTGAGGGCGAGCAGCACGTCGAGCGGGGTCACCGCTTCAGCTTCGGCGCGGCCGGACCGAGCCGCGTCCGACGCCCGGATGACTCCGGGTCATCCGCGGTGATGACGCGCCGCGCGGGTCGGCGGGTGGTACCGCGGAACGATCACGGAGGGGCCGGATCCCTCCGGCGGCGGATGTCCGAGCCCCTCCCCACGGCATAGCGTCGAACAATGATCCAACCCACCCCTTCTGACCTCCGCCCGTTGCGCGACCGCGTCGAACTCCTCGAGCCGGTCGTGCTCGACGGCGTCGGCGGGCTCGAGTGGCGCCCGATGACCGCCGAGGACGTCCCCGCGATCACGGAGCTGTTCGCGGAGGCCGGGCGGCTCGACCATTCGACCGTCGTGGTGGCGGAGGACGAGGTCGCCCAGCTGCTCGAGATGCCGACGGTGGACCTCGCACTCGACACGATCGTCGGCGTCGAGCCGGGCGGACGGATCGTCGCGTACGGCGCGGTGATCGCCGGTGAGGAGCACCGCACCGTCGTCTGGATCACCCTCGACGGGACGGTGCATCCCGCGCGCCGGCGAGCAGGCATCGGCACCGCGCTGCTCGCCTGGCAGGAGGCCCGGGGCCGGCAGATGCTCGGCTCGTCCGAGGAGCGCCTGCCGGCGTGGCTGGCGGCGGGCACCGAGGAGCACGTGGCGGACGCGATCGCGCTGTTCGAGCGCCACGGATACGCGCCCACCCGGTGGTGGCTCGAACTCGAAGGCGACCTCGGGGCGCCGATCCCGCAACGGCCGCTGCCGGAAGGCGTGCGGCTCGAACCGTACCTGGACTGGCGCGAGGAGACCCGGTTGGCGTACAACGCCGCGTTCGAGGACCACTGGGGGAGTCAGCCCGCGACGGCGCGGGAATGGGACGCCGACGAGCGCCTGGAGTCCGCCCGGCCCGAGCTGTCGCGCGTCCTGGTCGCGTCGGACGAGGCCGGCCGCGAGCTCGTCGTCGGGTTCGTCATCGTCACCGTGTCGGAGCAGGAGTGGGCGCTGCGGGGCGGTTCGTTCGCGTACATCGACGCCCTCGGCGTCCGGGCGGAATGGCGCGGTCGGGGGCTCGCGTCGGCGCTCCTCGCGGATGCCATGCGCGTCTACCGCGACGCCGGGTTCGCGCTCGCCGTGCTCGACGTCGACGCCGACAGCCCCACCGGGGCCGTCGGGCTCTACGAGGGGCTCGGCTTCCGCGAGTCGCAGCGCTCCGTCAGCCTCGTCAAGGTGCTCTAGGCGGCAGCGGCCGGGGCGCCTCGCCACGTTCGCAGAGATCGGTGCATCGCCTGCTCGGGATGCGGGCGCTCCGCTCCCGCTGATGTGAGACTGGAGGGATGGCCCCGGAAGCGCGCGAGTACCACGAGTTCTTCCGGGGCATCCGCCGTTCCGGTCTGCGCGGTGCCGTCGCCGCCGTCGCGATCCTCGCGATCTACGTCGGCCTCGCGGCAGCGATGGGCGGCTGGGTCGTGCCCGCGATCGTCGCGGCGGGCTTCCCGGATGCGCGGCTGCCGCTCTCGTTCCTCACGATCGCGGCGGTGCTGCCGTTCGTCTTCCTCGTGCAGCGGGTGTGCTTCGGGGTTCCGGGTCGTTGGCTGCACTCGGTCGCCGGGAGGTTCCGGTGGGCCGTGGCGGGCCGGGCCGCACTCGTCGTGGTACCCGCGTTCGCGCTGCTCGGTGCCGCCGACTGGGTGCTCGACGGCGCGCCGGCGCCGCCCGCGACCTCGCTCGCGATGGGAACGGCCATCCTCCTCGCGCTCCTTCTCGCCCCGCTGCAGTCCATGGCCGAGGAGTACCTGTTCCGGGGGCTGCTCACGCGCTCGGTCGCCACCTGGTTCGGGCCGAGCATCGTGAGCCTCGCGATGAGCCTGCTCGTCACCGCGGTGCTCTTCGCGGCGTTCCACGGCACGGCGGATCCGTGGCGGCTCGCCTTCTACCTCGCCTTCGGCGTGGCGGCGTCGCTCATCACCTGGCGCACGGGCGGCCTGGAGTCGGCGAGCGTCATGCACGCCGCGAACAACCTCGCCGCCATCGTGGTCACGGTGTGGCTCGCCGGCGACCACCGCGTCGCCGACCCCGACGCCGCGGGCTCGCCGCGCCAGCTGCTCGGCATCGCGGTGTGCGTGATCGTCACCGCGGGGATCTGGATCGTCTCCTCGCGCGCGGGCGATCAGCGCCGAGCGGACGGGGCCGGCGGGTCGGCGATCAGCTCCGGCGGACGAGCGAGGTGAGCCGGATCCGCGAGGGCGGCATCCACACGTTCGAGTACTCCACCGGGCGGTCGCCGCGCGTGTAGGTGGTCTGCTCGACGTGCAGCAGCGGCTCGCCCGCCGGAACGCGCAGCAGTTCGGACAACTGCGGAGTCGGCGCGGTGGCGCCGACGATGCGGCGACCGAGGGTGATGCGCATGCCGGCATCCTCCTCGAGGTGCCGGAAGAGCCCCTTGCCGAGCACCGCGCCCTCGTCGAGCTCGGGCAGCGCCGCGGTGCCGATCCAGTTCTCCAGCACCATGATCGGCTCGCCGTCGGCGTTGCTGCGGACGCGCACGAGCTTCCACGTCGGCGTGCCGGGCGAGAGCTCGAGCAGTCCGGCTACGCCCGCGGGGGCGGCGACCCGCTCCGCCGAGACGAGGGCGGTCGCGAAGTCGATCCGCTGCGCCTGCAGCTCCTCGGCCATCGAGCGGAGCGGATTGCTGAAGTCCTGCTGCAGCTCGCCTGCCGCGACGAAGGTGCCGCGGCCCTGGATCTGGCGGAGGAGCCCCTCGTCGATGAGCGTGCGGAGTGCGCGCCTGACCGTGCCCCGGCTCACATCGAGCTCCTCGGCGAGATCGGACTCGGCGTGGAGCTTGTAGTTCTGCGGCCAGGCGCCGCTCGTGATGTTCCGGCGGATCTGGTCGCTGATCTGATCGTGCAGCGCCCAGGCGGTGTCACGGATCAGCGGGTCCAGCTGGGGCACGGTCAAAGCGTCTCGTTCCTGCGCGTGGAGCCCTACGGATCACCGACCATGGATGACCGATCGCAGCTCGCGAGTGATCCCTTCCGGATCCTCATCTTGCCAGACCGTGCGCCCGTAGACCGCGCCCGCCATGCCCGCGTCGAGGCATGCCTCGAGATCCGCGATCGTGGCGGCGGGGCCGTTGCGCGGCGGCCCGCCCCGCAGCAGGACCGGCACCGGCACGGCCGCGACGAGGTCGGCGAGCGCCGCGCGGGAGGGCGTCCGGTCGATCTTCACGAGGTCGGCGCCGAGCTCGAAGGCGACCCGGGTGCCGTCGATCATGATCTGCGAGAGCGCCGCGTCGTCGACGTCCGCGGCCTTCGCCATCACCTCGACCATGAGCGGCAGGCCGAGGCGCTCGCACTCGCGCGCGAGCGCCCCGGTGCGTTCGGCGCCGAGGTCGACGACCCGCGGCGCCCGCACGTCGTAGATGAGGAAGACCACGGCGCAGTCGCCGCCGGCGCGGACGACCTGCTCCGCGCCGGCCCAGTGGGCGGATGCCTCGAGCCGCTCGTGCGGGTCGTCGGTCACGGGAGAGCGGTCCACCCGCAGCACGAGGCCCGTCGTGGGGGAGCCGTGCACCTCCGGGTCGAGGGTCTTGGCCGAGTGCAGCCCCATCTGCAGGCCGTCGGCGCCGCCCCGCCAGCTCGCGTGCGCGAGCTGGCGGAGGCCGCCGAGGTACCCGCCGCTGGTGCCCGCCGAGACGGCGTGGTCGTAGCCGACGATGAGGGCTCGCCCGTCATCGCCGAGCACGCGCGCGAGTCGTCGGTCCACTCCGTTCGGTGCGGTCGTCAGCGTGTTCATTCCCTGCCTTTCAGATGACGTCGGCGGTCTGCTCCGCCGGCTCGTCGGTCGTTCGTCGGTCGAGTGCGCGGTCCAGGCCGAACCGCAGCACGAGCCCCATCACGGCGCCGGCGAGCATCGGGGCGCCCACGGTGATGAGCAGCGAGAGCCCGTCGCGCGGCCCGGGGAACGCGTTCGCGCCCCAGCCGTCGAGGAGCAGCAGCAGTCGGGGGCCGAGGTCGCGGGCGGGGTTCAGCGAGGTCATCGAGAGGGCGCCGGTCGCGACCGTGAGCATCAGGATGAGCACGCCGATCGCGAGCGGGAAGGCCCACGACACCGGGGCGTTCACCGTCCGCCGGTGGGAGACGATGACGACGAAGAGGATCAGCACCGCCGTCGCGATGAGCTCGACGGAGAAGCCGACGCCGACGGGGACCGCCTCGTAGGCGGCGGCGTCGGTGCCGATGATCGCGGGGTTCGGCGAGTAGGGCACGAAGACCATCGCGGCCGCCTCCGCGCCCGGCGCGCCCTTCGCGATGCCTTGCTCGGCCATCCACTGCCGCAGGGTCCCGCCGAACCAGAGCATGACGACGGAGGCGCCGACGAGCGCGCCGGCGATCTGCGAGATCCAGTAGCCGGGGACGAGTCGCCAGGAGTGCTTGCCCGCGATGGCGAAGGCGAGCGTGACGGCTGGGTTCAGGTGGGCGCCCGAGAACGTCGCGGCGAGCCAGACGGCGATCGCGACGGCCGAGCCCCAGATGATGCCCATCGAGACGAGGTCCGCGACCTGGGCGAGCAGGATCGCCACGGCGACGCCTGAGCAGCCGAGCAGGACGATCGCGAAGGTGCCGAGCGCCTCGCCCGCGTAGGCGCGCCAGTGGCCGGTCATCGGGCGACCCCCTCGGCGAGCAGCCGCTGCAGCGCCTCGTCGCGCGCGTAAGAGGCCTGGGTGCCGCGTCGGGTGACCGAGTCGGCCGAGACGACGATGGCGAGCTCGATCGAGGCGATCGGATCGAGGCCGGCGGCCAGGCCGTGCGCGAATCCGCCGCAGAACGCGTCGCCGGCTCCCGTCGTGTCGACCGCGTCGACGACCGGGGCGGGGAAGTGCCGGACGCTGCCGTCCTCGTGCACGAGGTTGGCGCCGTCCTCGCCGAGGGTGATCACGAGGCGCACCCCGAGGCGGGCGGCGAAGGCCGCGCCGTCCGTCGTCATGTCCTCGGGGGCCCGGCCGAACTCCGCCTCGAACAGCAGCGCGAACTCCGTCTCGTTCGGGATGAGCCAGTCGGTGAGGGCGAGCAGACCCGGCGCGACGGGGGCCGCCGGCCCCGGGTTCAGCACCGTGATCGCGCCGGCGTCCTTGCCGTGCCGGAAGCCGCGCTCGATGATCGGCTGCGGCACCTCGAGCTGGCTGAGCACGAGTGCCGGCGCCGGGTTCGCGGCGAACGCGTCGTCGACCTGGTCGAGCGTCATGAGCTCGTTCGCGCCGGCGCCGAGGATGATGCGGTTGTCGCCGCTCGGGTCGACCATCACATTGGCGACGCCGCTGTAGCTGTCCGGCGCCTGCGCCATGTGCTCGACGTCGATCCCGAAGGAGCGGAAGTTCTCGATGGTGTCGCGCCCGAAGGAGTCCGTGGCGACGGTGTTCACCATCACCACACGGCTGCCGAGGAGCGCCGCCATCACGGCCTGGTTCGCGCCCTTGCCGCCGAAGCCCTGGGCGAAGCCGCGTCCGAAGACGGTCTCGCCCTGCGCGGGCATCCGTTCGAGATACGAGATGAGGTCCACCATCGTGCTGCCGACGCAGACGATCTGGGCGGCCGGGGGAGTGCTGGGGGTCATGGGTTCTCTCCGAAACGTCGTTGATCCGTACCGTACGAAAAGGAGCATAGACGTATATGTACGTATTGCAAAGTACTCGCCCGTGAACCGAGGTGATCCATGCCTCGGATCCTCCTCTCCTCGCCGGCGGGCGGCGCGCAGGCGCGGCGCGAGCGGGGGTGCCACCCCGGTGGTCCTTGCATTGCTTTCCTATATGGGAATATGATGCGGGGATGGCCCGTGCAGCGACGACCTCCGACGTCTTCAACGCCATCGCCGAACCGCAGCGACGAGACATCCTGCTGCTGCTCCGCGACGGCGAGCGCCCCGCGACCGCCATCGCCGAGGAACTCGGGCTGAGCCAGCCCGGGACGTCGAAGCACCTCCGCGTGCTGCGGGAGGTGGGGCTCGTGCACGACCGGCGCGACGGCAGGCAGCGCGTGTACCGGCTCGACGCGCGCGGCCTCGAGCCGGTGCACGAGTGGGCGGGCGGATTCGAGCGGTTCTGGAACGAGAGCTTCGAGCGGCTCGACGCGTACGTGCAGGACCTCAAGCGGAACAGGAGTGCGCAATGACGGACGATGCGGCGACGAACGGTGTGGAGTCGGCCACGGCCGACCGCGAGATCGTGATCACCCGCCTGATCGACGCCCCGAGGGCCCTCGTGTTCGAGGCGTTCACCGAGGTGTCGCACCTGTCGCAGTGGTGGGGCCCGCACGGTTTCACGACGACCACCCGCGCGTTCGAGTTCCGGGAGGGCGGGGTCTGGGAGTTCGTGATGCACGGGCCGGACGGCACGAAGTATCCCGAGTGGATCAGCTGGACCGAGATCGTCCCGCCGGAGCGGATCGCCATGCTCCACGGCGAGCACCGCGACGATCCCGAGGCCTTCGAGTCGGTGCTGAGCTTCGAGGAGCTCGGAGGGGCCACCAGGGTGCGGATGCAGACGGTGTTCCGGAGTCGGGAGCTGCGCGATGCCGCGATCGAACGGCACGGCGCCGTCGAGGGCGGCCGGCAGACCCTTGCCGAACTCGCCGCCTACGTCGAACGGGCGGACCGGACGGAGCGGACGCGCTGATGGCCGGCACCGTGTTCTTCAGCGTCTCGATGTCGCTCGACGGCTACATCGCCCCGGCGTCCGCCGACGAGCTGATGGGCCGGCAGTGGATGCAGCTGCAGCAGTGGGTGTTCCGGCAGAAGCACTTCCGCGAGAACCTGCAGCTCGGCACCGGCGGTGAGGAGGGGCCCGACAACGATCTCGTGCGCGCCACCTTCGAGCGCACCGGGGCGAGCGTCATGGGCCGACGCATGTTCGACGCCGGCGAGGCCATGTGGCCGGAGGAGCCGCCGTTCCACACCCCGGTGTTCGTGGTGACCCACGCACCGCGCGAGCCGTGGGTGCGCGCCGGCGGCACCACCTTCTTCTTCGTCACCGACGGCATCGAGTCCGCGGTCGAGCAGGCTCGTGCGGCGGCCGACGCGCGCGACGTCCGGATCGCCGGTGGCGCGGACACGATCGTGCAGGCGCTGAACGCCGGGTTCGTCGACGAGTTCCACCTCGCCGTCTCGCCGGTGCTCTTCGGCACCGGGGTGCGCCTCTTCGACCGGATCGACGCCGCGAGGATCGGGATCGAGCAGGTGAGCGCCGAGTCCTCGCCGCTCACCACGCACCTCCGCTACCGGGTGCGGGTCGGGGAGCCGACGCGGTAGGTTTCGCTCATCGGAAAGGACCCGACGATGACCGAGCTCCACCTCCCGCCGAGCGGATTCCCCGCGCTCGACTGGGCTGCACGCTCCATGCCCGTGCTCGCCGCGACGATGCGCGAGCACGCCGACGCGTTCGCCGGCCGGCATGTCGGCATCTGCCTGCACACCGAGCCCAAGACGGGGGTGCTCGTGCAGTGGCTGCTCCGGGTCGGCGCGCGCGTGACGATCACCGGCAACCTCGGCACGACCGTCCCCGAGACGGCGGCGGCGCTCGCCGAGCTCGGCGCGACGGTCGTGGGGGAGCGGACGGATGACCCGGCCGAGCAGTCCCGCAACGTCGCGCGGGTCGTGGCCGCCGAGCCGGAGCTGCTGCTCGACAACGGCGGCGAGATGATCGAGCTCGTGCTGCGGGGCGGCCCGCGAGCTGCCGCCTTCCTCGGCGCGACGGAGGAGACGACGACCGGCGGGCGGCGGCTGCGGGAGCTCGACGTCGCCGCGGACTTCCCGGTCATCGTGATCAACGACAGCACCCTGAAGCTCCTCGTCGAGAACGAGTTCGGCGTGGGGCAGAGCATCGTGCAGGGCTTCATGAACGCGACGAATGCGATGCTGCCCGGCATCCGCGCGACCGTCATCGGCTACGGGCCCTGCGGCAAGGGTGTCGCCGACACCCTGCAGCGCCTCGGCGCGCGGGTCAGCGTCGTGGACTCCGACCCGTACCGGGCGCTCGAGGCGATCATGCACGGCCACCGGGTGGGCCCGCTCACGGAGCTGCTGCCTGGCTCGGACGCGCTCTTCCTCGCGACGGGCCATCCCGAGGTCGTGCCGGTCGAGGCCTTCCCGCTCCTGCCCGACGGGCTCATCGTCGCCGGGGTCGGCCACGAACCCTACGAACTCGACCTCGGCGCACTCGCCGAGGCCGCGGTCGAGCAGCGCTCGCTGTCCGTGCCGGGCGCCGAGGCGTCGGCGCGCACGCTCTACCGGATGCCGGACGGCCGCGAGATCGTCGTGCTGCACGGCACGCGCATGATCAACCTCGTCGCCGCGAGCGGGAACCCCATCCAGGCGATGGACCTCGGCCTCGCGCTGCAGGCCGCGAGTCTCGCCGCGATCGCCACGGGGCGGGCGCCGTTCACCGGCCCGCACGCCGTGCCGGCCGACGTCGACCGGGCGCTCGCGACGCGGCTCGTGGAGACGTGGCGGTGAGCCGCCCGGCTTGACTTCGAGTGCACTCGAGGTTCGAGACTGGGGTGCGAGGTGAGGAGCCCGCATGAACCCAGCTGTGCTGCAGTGCGCCGTCTGCGGCGTCGAATACGACCCCGAGGCGCTGCCTGAGATCTGTCCGATCTGCGCCGACGAACGCCAGTACCTCGCCGCGGATCGGCGGCAGCACTGGGTCGACCCGGCCGACTTCACCGGCGGCATCGAGGTCTTCGAGACCGAGCCCGGGCTGTGGTCGATCGCGGTCGAGGGCGGCCCCGGCATCGACCAGCAGGCGAAGGTCGTCGTCACCGAGGCGGGCAACGTGATGGTGGAGGTGCCGGCGTCGATCACCGAGCCCGCGGTCGAGGCGGTTCGCGTGCTCGGCCCACTCGCCGCGATCATCGCCTCGCATCCGCACATGTACGGGCTGCAGTCGCAGTGGTCGCGGGCGCTCGGCGGGGCGCCGGTGTACGTGTCGAACGCGGACCGCGAATGGCTCGGCGTCGTGCCGGAGCCGGTCGTGCACTGGGACGGCGAGATCGAGCTGGTCCCCGGTGTGGTCGCCTCGCAGCCCGGCGGCCACTTCCCGGGCAGCTGCGTCGTGCACTGGGCCGGGCGCGACGGCGCCGGCGTGCTGCTGACCGGCGACACGATCGGGGTCAACCCCGACGGGGAGTCGCTCGCCTTCATGCGCTCGTACCCGAATCGGATCCCGCTGTCGGCCGGCGTCGTGCTGCGGATCGCCGATCACGTCGAGCGGTACGAGTTCGAGCGCATCTACGGCAACTTCGGCGGCGCCATCCGCTCCGAGGGGAAGGCGCGACTGCGCGCCTCGGCGGACCGGCACGCCGCCTGGGCGCGCGGCGACTTCGATCACCTCACCGGGCCGGGCTGACGGGCGTGGGCGGGCGCCGCAGCCCCGGCTCGGAACCCGGCAGGATGGGACGGTGACCACGTCCCGATCGATTCGCCGCGCCATCCGCCCGCTGCTCGCCGCGACCCTCCTTGCAGGCCTCCTCGCCGGCTGCACGAGCGCGCCGGCGGGCGGAGCTGCGCCGAGCGGGGCGGCGTCGGCCCCAGCGTCGCCGGCGCCCGCCTCGCCGAGCGCGGCCGCGGCGGAGACCCCGGAGCAGAGTTTCCGCACCTGGCTCGCGGCGAGCCGCGAGCCGGACGTCGAACTGGCCTGCTCCTACCTGAGCGACGAGCTCGTCGCGAACATGCTCGCGGAGCTCGCGGCGAGCGGCGTCTCGCTCGGCGGTTGCACCGAGCTGATCGCGACGACCGCGCAGCTGTACGCCGCGCTCGGCGAGACGGCGGATGCCGAGGTCGAGACGCTCGACGAGGCGGCCGATCGCGCCGCGCTGTTCGTCACCTACGGCTCCGGCGACTGCGGCACGGTCGCGCTCGTGCCCGAGGGTGGCCGCTGGATCCTGACCGAGCAGTCCGAAGAGGTCTGCTGAGGCGAGCGCGTCCGCGTGGCTCCGCACCTCGACGGCGAGCGCTCAGAGCCGGATGCCGTACGACGAGCAATGGTTGCCGAAGCCCGTTTGGTCAGTGCGGAGACGGGGCCGGCTCCGACCGGACTAGTACACGATCGTGTACCCGGTCTCCCGGGCCGCCGGTCGGTACCCCATTCGTTCGTAAAGGGCGAAGGCGCCGGTCGGGCTCGCCGCGTCGACTTCGAGCGTGGAGAACTCAATCCCTTCCGCCGCGCTCGCCCGGAGGTGCGCGGCGAGCAGGGCGCTGGCGACGCCGCGCCCTCTCGCCGCGCGGGCGACGCCGACGAGCGGCACGTGGGTGCTGGAGTACCCCTGCCGCGGCCAGTCGTCCTCGTCGACGTCGGCGAGCACGAAGCCGACGGCCGCGTCGATCGCCGGGTCGACGGCGACGAATGAGAGCTGCGGTCGGAACGCTGTTCGCGACACGAACGCCCGCCACTGCTCGGCTGAGGACGGCTGGCTGCCCCAGTGGTCGCGGAAGGCGTCGTTGCGCGCCTCGCGCACCTGCTCGAAGCGCTCGGCCGTCAGGCACTCCAGCCGGAGGCCGTCGCCGAGCTCGAGCGGCTCGATCGGTTCGGCGAGGTCGCGGCGCAGGCCCGCGAAGAACCTGGCGGCGGTGAACCCTGCCGCGTCGAAGAGCGGAGCGGCGCCCGCGGCGCGGTCGTCGGAGAAGGCCATGATCCAGCCGGGGAGGGGGCGCTCGGACGCCGCGAGCTGCTGCTCGGCTCGCGCCCGCTGCCAGTCGAGGAGGAGCCGCCCGACGCCCCGCCGGCGATGGCGCGGGTGCACACCGCCCATGGCGATCGAGCGCACGAGCGTCTCCTGCCCGGGCGGCTGCTGCACGAGCCCCCAGGCAATCGCGCGTCCCGCGTCGTCGAGGGCCACGATCGAGTCGTGCTCGCGGTCGACGAACGACATGCCCAGCTCGTCGGCGAGATCGTCGCGGGTCGTCGAGTACTCGGGGTGGTCGGCTTCCGAGATCGCACGTTCGAGCTCGGCGACGGCGTCGAGCTCCGCCTCGCCGACGGAGCGCCAGTCCGCGACGTCCGGATGGGCGAAGCGCGGCGCTGCGGCGGGTCGCACCCGTTCGCTGAGTGGCGTCCGGGGGCGCCCGGCGGTCCGCTCGGTCATCCGCTCATCCTAGGCGGGCCGCCGTCGGCCGACAACGGGCGGGCGGATGGGCTTCGTGCCGGGTTTCGCCCGGGCGGGTCAGGAAGGCCCGGCGGCGTCGAGGATCGTGTCGAGGAGACCGGGGAAGCGGGCGTCGAGGTCCTCGCGGCGCAGGGTGAGGATGCGCCCGCGCCCGTTCGGCTCGTTTCGGATGACCCCGGCTTCTCGGAGCACCTTCATGAGGTGCGACTTCGTCGATTTCGGCACGTTCGGGTCGCTCAGGTGGCAGGCGGCCATGTCGAGGGGGCCGTCGTGGAGCTGCTGCGCGATGGCGAGCCGTTCGGGGTCGCTCAGCGCGAAGAGCACCGCGCTGAGGGTGAGCTCCGCCCGCTCGGGGTGCGGGAGCTCGACGGGGGCGCGCATGGTTCGAGAATAGTTGAATAATGCGCGGATGGCGAGTAGCGTCCAATCGTTCGACATTTTTGGAACAGACAGGATGCCTCATGCACACTCGCCCGACCGGCCCCGGATTCGCCCTCGCGATCGTCGGGGTCACCGTGATGATGGCCGGCGCGAGCGCCCCCTCGCCGTTCTATCCCGTGCTGCAGCTCGAGCTCGGCATCGACTCGGGCACCATCACCGCGGTGTTCGCGGTCTACGCGATCACGCTCCTCGGCGCGCTGCTCACGACCGGGTCGCTGTCGGACCACCTCGGCCGCCGCCCGGTCGTCAGCGCCGGGTTCCTGCTCCTCGCGGTGAGCGTGCTCCTGTTCTGGCACGCGGATGCCACGGCGACCCTGTTCGCGGCTCGGGCGGTGCAGGGGGCGGCGAGCGGACTCCTGCTCTCCGCGCTCTCCGCGAGCATCGCCGATCTCGAGCCGGCCGGCCGTCCCGGTTCCGCCGCCCTCTGGAACGCGGTCGCCCCGATGGCGGGGCTCGCGCTCGGGGCGCTCGCCGCGGGCGCGGTGCTCGACATCGCCCCCGACCCGTTCGCCGCCGTGTTCCTGCCCCTCACGATCGCCTTCCTCGCGATGTCCGCGCTCGCGTGGGTCGCGCCGGAGACCTCCCCGCGCCACCCCGGATGGCCGGCCTCGCTTCGGCCACGGCTGGGCGTTCCCGCGCACGTGCGCGGTCTGTTCGTGAAGAGCACCCCCGTCGTGCTCGCCGGCTGGGCGACCGGAGGGCTCTTCCTCTCGCTCGGGGCGAGCATCGTGCACCGCGAACTCGGCGCCGAACTCCACCTCTGGCAGGGCCTCGCCGTCGCCGCGCTCGCCGGCTCCGGGGCGGTGTCGGCGGCGCTCATCCGCTCGCGCACCCCGCGCTTCATCACGATCTACGGGGCCGCCGCGCTCGCCGCGGGAATGGCGTTGAGCCTGCTCGCGCTCGGCGCGCACTCGCTCGCCGCGTACTTCGCCGCCGTCGTCGTCGCCGGCTCGGGATTCGGCACCGCCTTCATGGGCGTGCTGCGGTCGATCATCCCGAGCGTCGATCCGGCGGAGCGGGCCGCGACCTTCGCCGCCCTCTACACGGTGTCCTACCTGGCGTTCGGCATCCCCGCCGTCGTCGCCGGCCTGCTCGCCCCCGCGATCTCGCTGGGCGCGACGACCTACGGCTACGGCGCGGTCGTCGTGCTGCTCGCCGTTCTCGCAGCGGCGCTGCGCTGGCGGGCGCCCGGCCGCGCGGGCTACTGAGCCGTCCCTGCCGGGCCTCGGCGCCTACGCGTCGGCGATCGACAGCAGCAGGTGCCCGCTCGACACCGTGACGCCGGGCTCGGCGTTCACGACGCCGACGATGCCGTCCTTGTGCGCGATGATCGGCTGCTCCATCTTCATCGCCTCGAGCACGAGCACGAGGTCGCCCTTGACGACCTTGTCGCCCTCGGCGACGGCGACCTTCACGACGGTGGCCTGCATGGGGGCCTTCACAGCGTCGCCGGTGGCGGTGTCGACCGCCCCGCCCGCGGCGCGGCGGCGAGGAGCCGGGGCGCCGGCCGAGGCGCCGCCGTTGGACCCGGCGGTGCCGACGAGCTTCTTCGGCAGCGAGACCTCGATGCGTCGGCCGTCGACCTCGACGACGACGCTCGCGCGCGCGGCCGGGCCGCGCACCTCCTCGAGCTCGCCCGACCAGGGCTCGAGCGTGTTCTCGTACTCGGTCTCGATCCAGCGCGTGTAGATCGAGAACGGCTGCTCGCCCTCGGGCGCGAAGGCCGGGTTCGTCACGATGTCGCGGTGGAACGGCAGCACCGTGGGCAGGCCGGCGACCTCGAACTCGTCGAGGGCGCGGCGGGCGCGCGAGAGCGCCTCCTGGCGGTCCTTGCCGGTCACGATGAGCTTCGCGAGCAGCGAGTCGAAGGCGCCTGAGATCTCGTCGCCGCTCGTCACGCCCGAGTCGACGCGGATGCCGGGGCCGCCGGGGAAGCGGAGCTGGTGGATCGGGCCCGGCGCGGGCAGGAAGTTGCGGCCCGGGTCCTCGCCGTTGATGCGGAACTCGATCGAGTGGCCGCTCGCCTCGGGGTCGTCGTAGTCGAGCACGCCGCCCTCGGCGAGGCGGAACTGCTCGCGCACGAGGTCGAGGCCGGTGACCTCCTCGGACACGGGGTGCTCCACCTGGAGGCGGGTGTTCACCTCGAGGAAGGAGACGGTGCCGTCCTGGCCGATGAGGAACTCGCAGGTGCCGGCGCCGACGTAGCCGACCTCCTTCAGGATGGCCTTCGAGGCCGAGTAGAGGGCGTCGATCTGCACCTGGCTGAGGAACGGCGCGGGCGCCTCCTCGACGAGCTTCTGGTGGCGGCGCTGCAGCGAGCAGTCGCGGGTCGAGACGACGACGACGTTGCCGTGCTGGTCGGCGAGGCACTGGGTCTCGACGTGGCGTGGCTTGTCGAGGTACTTCTCGACGAAGCACTCGCCGCGGCCGAAGGCGGCGACCGCCTCGCGGGTGGCCGAGTCGAAGAGCTCGGGCACCTCCTCGCGGGTGCGGGCGACCTTGAGGCCGCGGCCGCCGCCGCCGAACGCCGCCTTGATGGCGACGGGCAGGCCGTGCTGGTCGACGAACTCGAGGACCTCGTCGGCGCCCGCGACCGGGTTCAGGGTGCCGGGGGCGAGGGGCGCGCCCACCTTCTCGGCCACGTGCCGCGCGGAGACCTTGTCGCCGAGGCGCTCGATGGCCTCGGGGGAGGGGCCGATCCAGACGAGGCCGGCGGCGATGACCGCGCGGGCGAAGTCGGGGTTCTCGGCGAGGAAGCCGTAGCCCGGGTGCACCGCGTCCGCGCCGGAGCGACGGGCGACCGAGAGCAGCTTGTCGATGACGAGGTAGGTGTCGGCGCTCGTGGCGCCGTCGAGGGCGTACGCCTCGTCGGCGAGCTTCACGTGGCGCGCGTCGCGGTCCTGGTCGGCGTAGACGGCGACCGAGCCGATTCCGGCGTCGCGGGCCGCCCGGATGACGCGGACGGCGATCTCGCCACGGTTGGCGATGAGGACCTTGGTGATGCGCGGCATAGTTCTCAACTCTATTGCGCGGGACCCCCTCGGCTTTGAAGGGCTCCCACAAAAAGACACGGTTGCATGGTGCGGCAGCTCACAACTGCGGCCTCAGCTCGCCGGAGTTGCCGATCGGATCGGTGCGTTCGGGGCTCAGCGGTTCCAGAGCCCGGTCCACGGCACGCCGAGTTCGCGCACGAGCTCCCGGAGCGTCGAGAGCGAGAGGCCGACGACGGTCGAGGGGTCGCCTTCGACCGAGCGGATGAACGGGCCGCCCAGGCTGTCGACCGTGAACGCTCCCGCCACCGCCAGCGGCTCGCCCGTCGCGATGTAGGCGTCGATCTCGGCCTCGTCGAGCGTCGCGAAGCGCACCGTCGCGACATCCGCCCGACCCACCGCCCGGTTCACCCGGCCGCCGCGGTGGTCGATGAGCCAGTGCCCCGACCACAGCGCGCCGCTGCCGCCGTTCTGGGCGAGCCAGCGCTCCTTGGCGACCTCCGGCGTGTGCGGCTTGCCGTGGATGCGGCCGTCGACGAGGAACGCCGAGTCGCCGCCGAAAATCAGCCCGTCGATCGGCTCGCCGCCGGGGGTCGAGCCGAGCAGCGCCTCCGCCTTCGCCTGCGCGAGCAGCTGCACCATCCGCTCCACCGGCAGCGGCCCGTGCTGCCCCTCGTACGCCTCGACGACCGCGCGCTCGTCGACGCCGGGGGCGACGGCGATCGGCTCGATGCCCGCCGCGCGGAGCGTCTGCAGCCGGGCGGGGGAGGTGGAGGCGAGGTAGAGGCGCATGCGACCATCTTGCCGGGCGGAGGCCGCCCGCGCTGCTGTGGGATGCTCGATGCATGCTCGGAACCCTGCTCGACCTCCAGGTCGACCGCATCGCCCACGGCGGCATCGCGGTCGCCCGCCACGACGGCCGCGTCGTCTTCGTCGCCGACGCCATCCCCGGCGAGCGGGTGCGGGCACGGGTGACGGATGCCTCGAAGGACCGGTTCTGGCGCGCCGACACCGTCGAGGTCCTCGACGCCTCGCCCGACCGCCGCGAGCACGTCTGGGCCGAGGCCTCCGTCGATCGCGACCCCGCCGAGCGCGCCGGCGGCGCCGAGTTCGGCCACATCCGCATCGAGCGCCAGCGCGCGCTCAAGGGCGAGGTCCTCGCCGACGCCCTCTCGCGCATGGGCGGCGTCGCGCTCGCCCCCGAGGTCGCGGCCGTGGCCGAGGGACTCGCGCCCGGCGTCGACGCCGCGAACGGCACGGGCTGGCGCACCAGGGTGCGGCTGCACGTCGACGAGGAGGGCCGGGTCGGGCCGTACGCCGCGCGGAGCCGCCGGGTCGTCCCCGTCGCCTCGCTGCCGCTCGCGGCGGTCGAGCTGGCGGCGCTCGCCCCGCTCGACGCGCGCATGCCGGGCGTCGGGGCGATCGACCTCGTGCTGCCGAGCGCGGGCGAGGCCCAGCTCGTCACCGTCGAGGCGACCGCCGAACCGCGCCAGCGCGGCCAGCGGGGCCAGCGGGGCCAGCGGGGCCGGCGCGGCGGTCAGCGGCGCGCGCAGCCCGCGCCCCCGGCGCCGCCCCGCGACACCGTGATCGTCGAGGAGCTCGTCGCCGGGCGGCGCTTCCAGGTCGACCGCGGCGGCTTCTGGCAGGTGCACCGCGGCGCCGCCGCCACCCTGCACGCCGCCGTCCAGCGCGCGATCGACGCCGAGCGCTTCGACCCGCGCGCCGCGAACCTCGACCTCTACGGCGGCGTCGGCCTGCTCGCGGCCGCCGTCGGCGACCGCTTCGGCGACACCACCCGCATCACGACCGTCGAGGCGGATGCGCGCGCCACGCTGCACGCCGGGGAGAACCTCGCCGAGTGGGTCGGAGCGCAGGCCGTGACCGGCCGCGTCGACCGCTTCCTCGCCGAGCTCGAGGCCGGCGCGGGCGCCGCCGAGCGCGCGAGCCTCACGGCCGGCACGGTCGTGCTCGACCCGCCGCGCGCGGGCGCCGGCCGCGAGGTCGTCGACCGGATCGCCGGGCTCGCACCGGCCCAGATCGTCTACGTCGCGTGCGACCCGGTCGCGCTCGCGCGCGACGTGGCCCTCTTCCGAGGGCACGGCTACGAACCGGAGTCGATCGAGGCGTTCGATCTGTTCCCGAACACGCATCACCTCGAAGCAGTGGTGCGTCTCGCCCGCTAGGGTGGCACCTGAGGAAACGGGGGGTGCTGTGAGCGACGAGCGCGACAGCGACGCACGCCAGGCGACGGTCGCGATCGTCGACGACCACGAGGCGGTCCGGCTCGGGCTGCGCGCCGCCTGCCAGGACGCCGGCTACGACGTCATCGCCGACACGGCCGATGTGCCCCAGCTCCTCGCCGCACTCGGCGGCGGCAGCTGCGACGTCGTCGTCCTCGACCTCTCGCTCGGCGACGGCTCGAGCGTCACCGACAACGTGCGCCAGGTGCTCGCCACCGGCAGCCACGTGCTCGTGCACTCCATCGCCGACCGCGTCGCCGCGGTCCGCGAGGCGCTCGCCGCGGGGGCCGCGGGCGTCATCCCGAAGGCCTCGCCGATGGCCGCGGTCATCGGCGCCATCTCCACCGTCGCTCGCGGCGACGTGCTGAACAACGTCGAGTGGGCGAGCGCGATCGAGGCCGACCGCGACTTCGCGAGGGCGCAGCTCGGCCGTCGCGAGCGCGACGTGCTGCACCTGTACGCCTCCGGCCTGCCGCTGAAGCTCGTCGCCGCCCAGCTCGGCATCGCGCACTCGACCGCCCGCGAGTACCTCGACCGCATCCGCGCCAAGTACGTCGAGGTCGGCCGTCCCGCGCCGACCAAGGTCGACCTGCTGCGCCGGGCGGTCGAAGACGGCATCCTCCCCGGCCTCGACGGCGAAGCGGGCGATGCCCTCCGCTGAGTGGCGCGTCGCCCGGCCCACCGCACGGCGGAGGATGTCGGTCAGCCGGAGCCAGGTCGAGACGATCTCCGCTCGCGCGGTCGGGATCGCAGGCCTCGTCTTCGCCGCGCAGACGGTGCCGTCCGCCCTCGCCGAGGCCGCGGTGCTCCGTCCCGGGGCCGGCGCCGCGCTCATGGCCGTCGTGTACGGCGCGATCGTCGCCCTCGCCGTGGCCACCCTCTCGAAGGTCGCCATCCGTGCCGCGTGCCTCTCCTTCGCCATCCTCTACCTGCTCGCCCTGCTGTCCTGGCCCACCCTGGTCGAGGACTTCGGCGCGATGGCCGGGCAGGTGCCCTGGCTCTACTTCCTCTGCACCGTCGCGACGACCGCCGCCGTCGTCGCGCTGCCGAGCTGGTGGGCGGCGGCGTACACCGTCGTCGTGCCGATCGTGTACGGCATCGTCCGCGTCTCGCCGTCGGGGGGGGCGGCCGAGCCGCTGCTCGCCGTGCTCGACGCCACCTACGCGCTCATCCTCGGCATCGTCGTGCTCGTCATCATCACGATGCTGCGGCAGGCGGCGATCGGCGTCGACCAGGCCCAGGAGGCGGCCCTGCAGCGCTACGACCTCGCCGCCCGGCTGCACGCGAACGAGCTCGAGCGCGTCAAGGTCGACGCCCTCGTGCACGACAGCGTGCTGACGACGCTGCTCTCGGCGGCGGCCGCCACCAGGCCCGAGCAGCAGGCGCTCGCCGCGCGCATGGCGAAAGACGCCATCGCCCGCCTCGACGAAGCCGGGGTCGCCGGCCCTCGTTCCCTCGATCGGGTCTCCCTCGGCGTGCTCGTGCGCCGGCTGCGCACCGCGATCGGCACCTTCAATGCGAGCTTCGCCGTGCGCGTCGTGAACGCGGGCGGCGTGGAGCTGCCGGTCGAGGCCGTCGAAGCCCTCTACTCCGCGGCCGTGCAGGCGATGGTCAACAGCCTCCAGCACGCCGACGAGCCCGGCCGGGTGACGCGGCGCGAGCTCCGCGTCCGCGGTGTGCGCGCCAACGGCTGCGTCGTCGAGGTGGCCGACAACGGAGTGGGCTTCGACCCCATCACGGTGCCGCACGAGCGGCTCGGCGTGCGCGTCTCCATCGAGGAGCGGATGACGAACGCGGGCGGCCTCGCGAAGATCGAGTCGCTCGCCGGCCACGGCACGACGGTCATCCTCGCCTGGCCCACGGGTGCGATCGGGGGCGACGCGTGATCTCCGTCCCCAGGTGGCTGCTGCTCGTCCTCGCGGCGCTCTTCTCGACCTACCACGTCATCCTCGGCGTCTACTCGCTCGCGGTGCCCGCGAGCCCCTGGCCGGCGGTCGTCGCGCTCGCCTGCTACGCCTTCGCGACCGTGCTGAGCCTCTGGCCGTCCTCGCGGGCGCGGATGCCCGACTGGCTCGCCGCGTTCGACCTCGCGGTGAGCATCGCCCTGCCCCTGCTCGCGACGAGCCAGCTCGACGCCGCTGGCGACAACGGCTACGCCACCTGGTACGTCGCGGCCGTCGGCACGCTGATGACGATCGCAGCCGCGCGCCGGCAGCTCGTCGTCGCGTGGCTCGGCGTCATCGCGCTCGCGGTGCAGACGATGGTGTGGGCGGGACCGCTCGCGCTCGGCTCGCTCGGCGTCATCGGCAGCGTGGTCTGGGTGGCCATCGCGCACGCGCTCACCTCCGCCCTCGCGAACTCCGCCCGGGAGACCCGGCGCTACGCGCAGGCAGAGCGCGAGGCGGCGGCCTGGCAGGCGGCGCAGGACGCGTACCTCTTCGAGGGGCGGATGCGGCTCGCCCACACGAACCGGGTCGCCGCGCCCATGCTCCGCCGGATCATCGACCGCGACGGCGTCCTCAGCGAGTCGCAGCGGGAGGAGTGCCGACGGCTCGAGGCGGCCATCCGCGACGAGATCCGCGGCCGGATGCTGCTCACCGACGCCGTCCGCGTCGAGGTGCAGCGCGCCCGTGAGCGGGGCATGACCGTGACCCTCCTCGACGAGGGCGGCATCGACGACCTCGACGAGGTCGCGCGGGACCGCGTGCTCTCGCAGCTCGCCGAGGCCATCGCGGGCTCGAACGCCGACCGGATCATCGCCCGCACCGCCGCTGAGGGCTCGGCCGCCGCGGTGACGGTCGTCGGCCTGCGCACCTCGGCGGTGCCGGGCGACGACGGCGACGACGCCGAGGTCGAGCTGTGGCTCGAGATCCCGCGGCTCCCCGAGAGCGAGGCCGAGGCGGCGATGCCCGCCGCCGAGATCGAGTCCGCCGAGGACTGAGCCGCTGCGGATCGGGCCGGTCGAGGCATCCGCGCCGTGGGCGACGCCCGCGAAGACCGCCGCGAGTTAAATGAGGAGGGGGCCGGTCGATGACCGGCCCCCTCACAGCCCGAGCCACGGCGACAACCCGAATATCGCCCTGGCTCGCCCCCAACAATCACCGGTTACCCGACCGGTGATGATGGCGACTCCTCTGGAGCCTGCACATCAATAGTGCAACAGGGGCGAGGTTCGCAATAGTCAGCATTTGTGAGGACAACGGGTCCTCATCGCGTCCCCCTAGCGGAGGGACCGCTGCCAGCGCCCCTGACCGGTCTCGACCGGGCGGCGGAGCGCCGATCCCGAGCGCACCCACTCGTCCCGACCGGCGGGCGCGACGGAGGCCTCGGGGGTGTGCTCCTCGAGCACGGCGGTGACGACGGCGATGACGGCCGCCGTCTCGGCGGGCGTCGGCGGCCGTCGGTCGACGAAGCGGAGGTCGACGGCGGGCGGGGCGTCCTGATCGGTCACAGCGGCTCCTTACAGGGGGATGTTGCCGTGCTTCTTCGGCGGCAGGCTCGCGCGCTTCGTGCGCAGCGTGCGGAGCGCCTTGGCGATGGCGACGCGGGTGGCCGCGGGCTCGATGACGCCGTCGAGCTCGCCGCGCTCGGCGGCGAGGAACGGGGAGGCCACGTTGTAGGTGTACTCGTTCGCGAGCTGCGTGCGCACCGCGGCGACGTCCTCGCCGGCCTCCTCGGCGCGCTTGATCTCGGCGCGGTAGAGGATGTTGACGGCGCCCTGCCCGCCCATGACCGCGATCTCCGCGGTCGGCCAGGCGAGGTTGATGTCGGCGCCGAGCTGCTTCGAGCCCATCACGATGTACGCGCCGCCGTACGCCTTGCGGGTGATGACCGTGACGAGCGGCACGGTCGCCTCGGCGTACGCGTAGAGCAGCTTCGCGCCGCGGCGGATCACGCCGGTCCACTCCTGGTCGGTGCCCGGCAGGTAGCCCGGCACGTCGACGAGCGTCAGGATCGGGATGGAGAAGGCGTCGCAGAAGCGCACGAAGCGGCTGGCCTTCTCGCCCGCGGCGATGTTCAGGGTGCCGGCCATCTGGCTCGGCTGGTTCGCGATGATGCCGACCGAACGCCCCTCGATGCGGGCGAAGCCGATCACGATGTTCGGCGCGTAGAGCGGCTGCACCTCGAGGAAGTCCGCGTGGTCGACGAGCCCCTCGATGACGGTGCGCATGTCGTACGGCTGGTTCGGCGAGTCCGGGATGACGGTGTTCAGGCGTCGGTCCTCGTCGGTGATCTCGAGCTCGATCTCCGACTCGTACACGACCGGGTCGGCCATGTTGTTGTCGGGCAGGAACGAGACGAGGGTGCGCGCGTAGTCGAGCGCGTCGTCCTCGTCGCTCGCGAGGTAGTGCGCCACGCCCGAGACCGTGTTGTGGGTGAGCGCGCCGCCGAGCTCCTCGAAGCCGACCTCCTCGCCCGTGACGGTCTTGATGACGTCGGGGCCGGTGACGAACATGTGGCTCGACTTGTCGACCATGATCACGAAGTCGGTGAGGGCGGGGGAGTAGACCGCGCCGCCGGCCGCCGGGCCCATGATGATCGAGATCTGGGGGATGACGCCGGAGGCGGCGGTGTTGCGGCGGAAGATCTCGCCGTACTTGCCGAGCGCGACGACGCCCTCCTGGATGCGGGCGCCGCCCGAGTCGAGGATGCCGATGATCGGCACGCCGATCTTCAGCGCGAGCTCCATCACCTTGATGATCTTCTCGCCGGCGACCTCGCCGAGCGAGCCGCCGAAGATCGTGAAGTCCTGCGAGTACACGGCGACCTGGCGGCCGTGGATGGTGCCCGTACCGGTCACGACGGCGTCGCCGTAGGGGCGCTTCGACTCCATGCCGAAGGCATGGGTGCGGTGCCGCACGAACTCGTCGAGCTCGACGAAGGAGCCCGGGTCGAGCAGGCCCTCGATGCGCTCGCGCGCGGTCATCTTGCCCTTGGCGTGCTGCTTCTCGATGGCGGCCTGCCCCGAGGCGGTCACCGCCTCGTGGTAGCGCGCCTTGAGGTCGGCGAGCTTGCCCGCGGTGGTCGAGAGGTCGGGGCCGTCGTTCGTCGCTTCGGTCACCGGATCACTCTACCGGTGAGCACTCCGGCCGGATCGTTGACGGAACCCTACAAATCTGGGGCGCTCCTTTCCCGCCTCCCGCCACGCGACGCGCACCCGGGCGCGACCGCCGTCGCTAGGGTGATGGCCATGGATTGGGAGCGATCGCGGGCCGCCGTGCCCCGGTTCGAGTTCCTCGAACGGGCCGGATCGACGAACGACGAGCTGCGGATCGCGGCGACCGGGGCGGATGCCTCGACGTGGCCGCACGGCGCGGTGGTGGTGACCGACGAGCAGACCGCCGGGCGCGGCCGGCTGGGACGGAGCTGGCTCGCCCCGAGCGGCAAGACGCTCGCGATCTCGCTGCTGCTGCGCCCGGGTGACGGCCGGGCGCCGGCCCTCCCGCTCGAGGCCTACGGCTGGATCCCGCTCATCGCGGGCGCCGCGATGACCGGGGCGGTGCGACGGGAGCTCGACGCCGCCCGCGTCGCGCGCCTCGACGAGACCGCTGACGACGACGCCGACGGCCCCGGCCTCCTCGAGGTGGACTTGAAGTGGCCGAACGACGTGCTCGTGTCGGGCTACAAGGTCTGCGGCATCCTCTCCGAACTGCTGCCGCCCGAACCGGGCCAGGCCGCGCCGGGCGGCGTCGTCGTCGGCGCCGGGCTGAACCTCACCCTGGACGAGCACGACCTGCCCACGCTCACCTCGACCTCGCTCCTGCTCGCGAGCGGGCGCCGCCCCGACGCCGACGCGGTGCTCGCCGACTACCTGGCGGGCTTCCTCGAGCTCTTCGACGCCTACCGCGCGGCGGGCGGCGACGCGGCCGCGTCCGGCATCGCGGCGCGCGTCGCCTCGCTCTGCGGGACGATCGGCGAGGAGGTGCGCGTCGAGCTGCCGGGCGGGCGGATGCTCCTCGGCACCGCCGAGGGGCTCGACGCCGACGGCCGCCTGCTGGTGCTCGACCGCGAGTCGGACGAATCGCAGGCCGTCGCCGCGGGCGATGTGACGCACCTGCGGTATGAATGACCGTATGAGGCCACCCGAGACCGAGCAGCGTCAGGCGACCCCCGAACGGGTCGTCGCGCGTCTGCGCCGGCACGGGCGGCGCCTGATCCTGCCGGCGATCGTGCTGATCGGCGTGGCCGGCGGCGCCGCGTACGCGAGCGGCATCCTGCTCGAGGACTGGCAGCGCTGGGCCCTGCTCGGCGGCTCGGTGCTCCTCGTGCTGCTCGCGTGCCTCCTGCCCTTCCTGTCCTGGCTCGCCGGGCGGGTCACCATCACCGACCGCCGCGTCATCGTCACGAACGGGGTGTTCGTCCGGGTCCGTCGCGAGCTGCCGCTGCGCCGCGGCTACGACGTGACCGTCCGGCGGACGCCCGGCCAGCGGATGTTCGGCTCGGGCGACGTCCGGATCGACGTGGGCCGCGACCGCCCCTTCGTGCTGAAGGACCTCCCCGCGCCCGAGCTCGCGCAGCAGGCGCTGCACGAGCTCATCGCCGGCGCGCCCTCGGTGGCCCCGCTGCAGCCGGCCCAGACGGACGCCGACACCGTCATGTGGGGCCAGCGCTGACGCAGCCCGCGAGTCGCCGCACCTGGCGGCGGAGGCCTCCGCGCACGCGTAAAGTAGACGGGCGGTTCCCGCGCGCCCCCGGCGCGGGACGCAGAGGAAAGGTGCCTGTTGGCCGACGAATGCATCCACGGTTTCGACGACGGCCTGTGCGCCATCTGCTTCCCGCCGAAGGCCCCTGAGCCCGCGCCGCAGCCCGAACCGGCGGCTCGGGCGAACCGCGTCCCGGGCCGGCGGCCGAGCGCAGCGTCGCTGCGCGCGCCGGTCGCGAAGCCCGCCCGCGCGAAGGCGGGCGCCGGTGCGCTCAGCGCCCCGCCCATCGACGCCGGGGCTGTGCGCATCTACCACGTGACGCACCTCGACAACCTGGCTCGCATCCTCGGCGCCGGCGCGCTCGTGCCGGACGCGGCCGGGGCCGCACCGCTCGTCGACCTCTCGGCCCCCGCAGTGCGCGAGTTCCGCCGCGCTCGCGCGGTCGACGGCACCGACGCGGTCATCGCCGACTACGTGCCCTTCCTGCTCACCCCCGACGCGCTGGTCTGGAACGCGGTGCGCGAGGGCACGCCCGACCCGCGGCTCGCCGCCGAGGCCGTCGAGCGCCCCGCGGCCGACCACGTCATGCTCGTGAGCTCCGTCGCGGCCGCGCGCGGCGCCACCACGGCCGACGGCGCGGTCGCCGTCAGCGACGTCGACGCCGCGCTGCCCGGCGCGGAGCTCGCCGTCGCGTGGCCGGCGGTCGAGCGGATGCTCCGACTGCTCGCCCACGAGCAGGAGACCGCGCGCCTGCGCACCGCCGAGTTCCTCGTGCGCGGCGAGGTCCCGCTCGAGCGGATCGCGCTCATCGCCGTCGGCAACGAGCGCGTCCGCGACCGCGTGCGCGCCGCGCTCTCCGCAGTGGGCGCGAAGACCCGGATCGCGGTCTACCCGCCCTGGTTCCTGCCCGCCGAGGACTGAGCCGGCTCCTCGAAGAGCGCGCGCTGCGCCTCCTCCGCGCGGGCGAGCTGCGACAGCCCGTCCGCGCGGTGGTGGCCGTACACCCAGTAGCGGTACAGCACGAAGCGGAAGAGCGTGCCGAGGCCCAGGCCGATCACGTTCGAGGCGATGTTGTCGGCGACGAGGCTCGTCAGGCCGAGGACGTGGTGGCTGATCCAGAGGCAGGCGAGCGCGATCGCCATCCCGCCGAGCGAGACGATGACATACTCCGCGAACTCGCGGAGGTAGTTCTTCCGGCGATGGCTACGGAACGTCCAGTAGCGGTTGCCGAGCCAGTTGAACACGATCGCGACGCTCGTCGAGATGGTCTTCGCGCCGAGGGCCGACTGCGCCCAGCCATCCGCCCCGAACGCGCCGAGCCGCAGCGCGTTGAACAGCGCGACGTCGATCGCGAGGCCGATCAGGCCGACGACGCCGAACTTCAGCGCGTACGCCACCACGCCCCGCCACAGTCGGCGCGCGAGATCTCCGGCCCGGGAGCCGGTCGCCGCTCCCGCCGCGAGATCGCGCGTCGTCACCCGGCACATCTTAGCCACAGGCGCCGCCCGTAGACTGGGGGCATCGGATCCGGCCGTTCGGCCGGGCGCGGGGTCTCCCGGACCTCGCGAGGCGGAGCAGAGGAAGAGGTCGGTCGGGTGCGGGTCGGAGTGATCGGTGGCGGGCAGCTCGCGAGGATGATGATCCCTGCGGCGATCGAGCTCGGCGTCGAGCTGCGGGTGCTCGCCGAGGCCGAGGGCATGGCCGCCGAGCTCGCCGCGACCGCGGTGGGCGACTACCTGGACGCCGAGACCGTGCTGGCCTTCGCGCGCGAGGTCGACGTCGTCACCTTCGATCACGAGCACGTCCCGCAGGACGTGCTGCACGCCCTCGTCGACGCCGGCATCCCGGTGCACCCGGGCCCCGATGCGCTCCGCTTCGCGCAGGACAAGCTGCTCATGCGCGAGCGCCTCTCCGAACTCGGCCTGCCGGTGCCCGATTGGGCCCGCGTCGAGACCGCGGAGGAGCTCGACCGCTTCATCGAGGCGCACGGCGGTTCGGCCGTGGTGAAGACCCCCCGCGGCGGCTACGACGGCAAGGGCGTGCGCGTCGTGCACGGCTCCGCCGAGGTCGCGGAGTGGTTCGCCGCGCTCGCCGAGGACGGCCGCCCCGGCGCCCTCCTCGTCGAGGAGCTCGTCGAGTTCCGCCGCGAGCTCGCGCAGCTCGTCGCTCGTCGCCCCTCCGGCGAACTCGCGGCGTGGCCCGTCGTCGAGACCGTCCAGGTCGGCGGCGTCTGCAGCGAAGTGATCGCGCCGGCCCCGCGCTCCGCAGGCCGCCTCGCCGATGTGGCCGCCGACGTGGCCATCGCGATCGCCGAGGGCCTCGGCGTCACCGGTGTGCTCGCGGTCGAGCTCTTCGAGACGCACGACGACCGCGTGCTCGTCAATGAGCTCGCGATGCGCCCGCACAACAGCGGCCACTGGTCGATGGACGGCGCGACGACCGGGCAGTTCGAGCAGCACCTCCGCGCCGTGCTCGACCTGCCGCTCGGCGGCACCGGCACCCACGACGCGTGGTCGGTCATGGTGAACATCCTCGGCGGCCCCGCCGAGGGCTCACTCACCGACCGCTACCCCGAGGCGCTCTCGGGTCACCCGACGGTGAAGGTGCACAACTACGGCAAGGCCCCGCGGCCCGGCCGCAAGATCGGGCACGTGACCGCGGTGGGCCCCGATCTCGACGACGTGGTCTATCAGGCCCGCGCCGCTGCGGCGGTGTTCCAGGACTGATGTCCGGCGCGATGACCGCATCGCTGGACTCGACGGCGCTGTCGTCGGAGCGATCCGGCGCGCCCGCGGGCGCGGGCGGAAGCGCCGGCGCCGGACGGGGCCGCTTCCTCGCGCTCGACGGGCTGCGCGGCATCGCGGCGCTCGTCGTGCTCGTGCACCACGCCCTGCTCCTGAACCCCTCGATCTCCTCGCTCTACGTCAAGGGCGGAAGCGCACCTGAACCGGGAACCGTGCTCTGGTGGCTCACCTACAGCCCGCTGAAGCTCACGAACGCGGGGCACGAGGCAGTCACCGTGTTCTTCGTGCTGAGCGGCTTCGTGCTCGCGCTGCCGGTGCTGCGCGGCGGCTTCGACTGGGTGTCCTACTTCCCGCGTCGCATGGTGCGACTCGGACTGCCGGTCGTGGGCGCCGTCGCGTTCGCCGCGTTCCTCATCGCCGTGGTGCCGCGCCCGGCGGTCGAGCGGTTCTCGCCCTGGGTCGAGGAGCGCACGGCGAAGGAGCTCGACTGGCACCTCGTGCTGAACGCGCTGAACCTCTTCAACGGGTCGTACAAGCTCGACAACCCGCTGTGGTCGATCCAGTGGGAGATGATCTTCTCCGTCACGCTGCCCGTCTTCGTCGTGCTTGCGCTCGCGGTGCGCCGTTGGTGGCCGCTCGGCCTCGTCGCGGCCCTCGCCGGCGTCTGGGTCGGGGCCGAGACCGGGACGGCGGCGCTCGAGTACCTGCCGGTCTTCCTCATCGGCGTGCTCCTCGCGGCGAAGCTCGATGTGCTCGAGCGGGCGGCCGCCGCCATCAATCGCGCTCGCTGGGCGCCGTTCGCGTGGACGGGGCTGCTCGTCACGGGATGCGTGCTGCTGGTCCTCCGCTGGGAGCTCGGCGCCTTCGGCTCGATCGCCGAGTTCGCCCCGCTGCTCAAGGTCGTCGTCGTGGTCGGAGCCGCGCTGCTCGTGTTCTGCTGCCTCGGCTCGCGCGGTGCGGCGGGCCCGCTCGGCTCCCGCCCGGTGCAGTACCTCGCGCGCATCTCGTTCAGCCTCTACCTCGTGCACGTGCCGGTGATCGTGGCGCTCCGCTTCGCGCTGCCCGAGCTGCCGGCGCACTGGATCATGGCCCTCGGCATCCCGCTGTCCCTGCTCGTCGGCACGGTCTTCTACCGCATCGTCGAGGCGCCGTCCCACCGCGCCTCCGGGTGGGTGGGGCGCCGGGCCTCGGCGCTGACGGCGAGCCTCGGGCGCAACCAGGGCTGACGCGCGGCGTCGTTGCGGGCATCTCCCAGCCCTCGCCCCTACACTCGTTCGAGTGACTGAGACCTCTCCCGCTCCGCTCGTCGGCGTCGTCATGGGTTCCGATTCCGATTGGAACGTCATGCGCGAGGCATCCGAGCTGCTCGACGAGTTCGGCATCCCGCACGAGGTGGAGGTCGTCTCCGCCCATCGCACGCCCGAGAAGATGATCGACTACGGCAAGCGGGCCGCCGGCCGCGGGCTCAAGGTCATCATCGCCGGGGCCGGGGGAGCGGCGCACCTGCCCGGCATGCTCGCCTCCGTCACCACTCTGCCCGTCGTCGGCGTGCCCGTGCCGCTGTCCCGGCTCGACGGCCTCGACTCGCTGCTCTCCATTGTGCAGATGCCCGCCGGCGTGCCCGTCGCCACCGTCTCGATCGGCGGGGCGAAGAACGCCGGGCTCATCGCGGCGAAGATCCTCGCGACGGCCGACCCGGCGCTCAGCGAGGCGCTCGCCGCCTACGCGACGGCGCTCGCCGAGCTCGTCGAGGAGAAGAACGAACGGCTGAAGCAGTCCCGATGAGCCTCGCCGCCAGCCCGATCCGGTACCCGGACGTCGCCTCGCGCCCGCTGATGACCCGGCGGGGCTGGTGGCTCGTCGTCCTGAACTTCCTCATCCCCGGCTCGCCGCAGGTGCTCGCGGGCAGTCGGCGGCTCGGCCGCTTCGGCCTCGGCGCGACGCTCGTGCTGTGGCTGCTGCTGGTCGCGGCGCTCGTCTGCTGGTTCGTCTGGCCGACCGTGGTGTTCAGCGCCGTCTCGATGGCCTGGTCGCTCTGGATCCTCGCCGCAGTCCTCGTGTTCTACGCGGTGCTCTGGGTCGTCCTGACCTTCGACACGCTGCGGATCGTCCGACTGGTGAAGACCGCCCCGTCGGCTCGCGGATGGATCGCCGGCCTCACGACGGTGCTGATGATCGCGCTGTCCGGAGGCGCCTCGTACGGTGCGTATCTCGCGTTCACCGCGAGCGGCTTCCTCAACTCGGTGTTCATCGCCGGCCCCACGGAGCCGCCGGACGAGAACGGCCGCTACAACATCCTGCTGCTCGGCGGAGACTCCGGCCCCGACCGTGAGGGGATGCGACCCGACAGCATGTCGGTCGTCTCCATCGACGCCGACACCGGGCACGCTGTGATGATCGGCCTGCCCCGTGATCTCGAGGACGTCCCCTTCCCCGACGACTCGCCGCTCGCCCAGGTCTATCCCGAGGGCTACGGCGCGATCGACGGCTGCGAGGTCGACGTGTGCATGCTGAACTCGATCTACACCGAGGTGGAGCTGAAGAGCCCCGAGATGTACCCGGATGCGGTGGCACGCGGCAGCGAGCCCGGCATCGAGGGCATGCGCGACGCCGCTGAGGGAGTCACCGGCCTCGACATCCAGTACTACGTGCTCATCGACATGCAGGGCTTCGAGCAGCTCATCAACGCGCTCGGCGGCGTCGACATCAACGTCGAGACGCGCATCCCCATCGGCGGCGACGAGGACAACGACGGCGTCGACGGCTGGATCGAGCCGGGCCAGCAGCACCTCGACGGCTACCACGCGCTCTGGTACGGGCGGGCGCGCTACGGCGTGGCCGGCGGCGACTACGAGCGGATGGCCCGCCAGCGGGTCCTGCAGGAGGCGATCCTGCACCAGTTCACGCCGGGGAACGTGCTCGCGAAGTTCCAGGACGTGGCTTCGGCCGGCGCCGACACGGTGAAGACGGACATCCCGCAGTCGATGCTCGGCTACTTCGCGAACCTCGCGATGAAGACGAAGGAGCTGCCGATCGGGCAGGTCGAACTCGTCCCGGACAACGGGGTCGACCCGACGGATCCGGACTTCGAGTACATCCGCTCGCTCATCGCCCAGGCCCTCGTGCCGCCGAGCCCGGATCCGAGCGAACAGCCCGCCGGCTGAGCCTCGCCGCCGCCCGGACCGTCAGAGGTCGGCGTGCAGCTGCCAGACCCGCTCCCCGGCGTCCTGCCAGCTGAACGCGCGCGCGCGGTCGGCGGCGGTCAGCGAGAGCCGTGCCGCGAGCTCGCGATCCTCGGCGACCCGGGTGATGGCGGCGGCCAGCCGGTCGGCGAAGCCGTCGGAGCCGCCGACGCCGACGGCGACGGACAGGCCGGCGCCCGCGGCGATCTCCTGGTGCGCGGGCGCGTCGGAGTGGATGACGGGCGCGCCGAGGCTGAACGCCTCGATGAGCCAGGTGCCGCTGGCCTCGTCGTGCGCCGGCGCGACCACCGCCGTCGCGCGGCCGAGCACGACCGCGAGATCCGCGGGGTCGAGCGCGTCCAGTCGGAGCAGTCGATCGGCGCGGACGCCGTGCTCCTCCGCGACGGTGACGAGGTGCTGGTCGCCCCAGCTCTCCGGGCCGAGCACGACGAGCGGGAGCTCGGGGACGCCCGTCCGGCCGAGCGCGGCGAGCACATCGACGAGACCCTTCCGGGGTTCGAGCGTGCCCTGGACGAGGAGGTATTCGGCGGGGAGTCCGAGTCGCTCCGCTCGAGCGCCGGCGTCCGGTCCGAGCACGAGTCCGGTCCGGGGGGCGGTGCCGATGACCCGGAGCCGCTCACCGAAGTCGACGATCATCGAGAGCTGGTCGGCGAGCGCGTGCGTCGGCACGACGACGGCGTCCGCGTGCTTGCGGGCCCGCTTCAGCATGCCCTTCTGCCACGCGACGGCCGTCGAACTCATCGCCTCCGGGTTCGTCCAGGCGAGGACGTCGTGGACCGTGACGACCGTCTGATCGCCGGCACGCCGATCGTGCTTGCGCAGCGGGGCGAACAGGCCGGTGCCGTGGATCATCCCGCCGCCGGGCGAGGTGGTGAGGCCGAGCTGCCATGCTGCGGCGAGCTCGCGCCGGGCCAGGCTCGTCTTGTAGAGGTCCGCGAGTCCGGGCAGGGCCGCGCGCACCCGCTCGTAGTCCGCCTCCGGAGACGAGGAGACGATGCCCTCGACCGCGCAATCGGGCGGCGTCGTGCGGATGACGGCGCGGGTCAGCTCCTCTGTGTAGCGGCCCAATGCGCCGGGCACCGGGGCGATGAGCTGATCGACGACGACGCGCAGGTTGACGGGCATCGGACCTCCTCAGACGAGCCAAGCTATCACTCCGAGCTGCGGGAGGCGCTCGGCCGACCCCCGGGTGAGAGGCGATGCCGGTCGAATCGATTGTGGCTCCTTTCAGGCAGTTCGATTACCCTGTATCGAAATCAGCCTTGCTCTCGGGCTTCCCCCACGCATGAGAGCGATTTCACACATGACTCTTCGCGCAACCCCCGACGCGCCGAGCCGGGACGTTCAGAGCGCCCCGCAGCTGCGCTATCGACACGACCTCGACGGGCTCCGGGCGCTCGCCGTGCTCCTCATCGTCGTCTACCACGTCTGGGTCGGGCGTGTCTCGGGCGGCGTCGATGTGTTCCTGATGCTCTCGGCGTTCTTCCTCACCGCGTCGTTCGCGAAGCGCGCGGAGGCCGGCGGCGCGATCGCCCCGCTCGCGTATTGGACGAAGACGTTCAAACGACTCCTCCCGGCTGCCGCGGTCGTCCTGCTCGGGGTGCTGGTGGCCACCGCGCTGCTCCTCCCTGCGACGCGTTGGCCGACGATCTGGTCCCAGACGGTCGCCTCGCTGTTCTACTTCCAAAACTGGGAGCTCGCTACGACCGCGGTCGACTACTACGCCCCGCACGGCGCGATGCTGAGCCCGCTGCAGCACTTCTGGTCGATGTCGATCCAGGGGCAGATCTTCGTGCTCTGGCCGATCCTCATCCTCGGCGGCACGCTGCTCGCGCGACGGCTGGGCCGCTCCGTGCGGCTCACGCTCGTCGCGATCTTCGGCGTCGTCTTCGCCGCCTCCTTGAGCTACTCCGTCGTGATCACCGCGGTGAACCAGCAGTGGGCGTACTTCGACACCGGCGCACGGCTCTGGGAGTTCGCCCTGGGGTCGCTCGTGGCGCTCGTGCTGCCGTTCGTCCGGCTCCCCGAGCCGGTGCGCGCGGTGCTCGGCTGGGCCGGCCTCGCCGGCATCGTGCTCTGCGGGGTGCTCTTCGACGTGGAAGGCGGCTTCCCCGGCTACCTCGCCCTCTGGCCGACGATGTGCGCGGCCATGCTCATCGTCTCCGGGAGCTCGCCGACGAGCTTCGGCCCCGACCGGCTCCTGGCCTTCGGCCCGCTCCGCTGGCTCGGCAACTCGGCGTACTCGCTCTACCTGGTGCACTGGCCGATCCTGGTGTTCTGGATGGCGCTGGCCGGCCGGGGCGACCCCGGGCCGCTCGCCGGTGCGGCGATCATCGGCGTATCGATCGCGCTCGCGATCGTGATCCACCTGCTCGTCGAGCGTCCGCTCCGCGAGTTCTCCTGGGGCAACCGCAAGAAGCGCAACGGGCTGGTCGTGGTCGCGGCCAGCGTCGTGGCGGTCGTGGTCCCGCTCGGTACTTGGCAGTTCCAGGAGCAAGCCGAAGCCGAGGCGCTAATCGCGGCGGGCGAGCACCCGGGGGCGGTCGCACTCGATCCTCTGATCGCCGATCGCTTCGTTCCCACCGTCGAGCCGATCCCGGCGGCGACGATGTTGGACAGCGAGTGGGTGTCCCTCCCCGAGTCCTGCAGCGGCAGGTTCGCGACGAACGACCCGCTCCTCGTCGAAGGATGCGCGCAGTCGACTGAGATCGGCGACCCCGCGGCGACGGTCGTGGTCGTCGGAGACTCCCACAGTGAACAGATGATGGGTGCGCTCATCCCGATCGCGGAGGAGTCGGGCTGGCAGTTGATCTCGGTCCTCCGTGGCGGCTGTTCCTTCGGCACGGAGGGGAAGTGCCCGGAATGGAGCTCGGCGGCCCTCGCGTACGTGCTGGATGTAGCGCCGGACGCCGTCTTCACCGTCGGCACCGCCGCGGAGGTCGACGGCCCGGACGAGCAGCTCACGGCCGGCCTCGACGATGTCGCAATCCAGATCACCGACCGAGGCATCAACCTCATCGCGGTCCGTGACAACCCGCGCTTCGGCTACAACATGTACGAGTGCGCGCTCGAGGCGCTCACCAGCGGTGCGTCCTGCAGTGTGCCGCGGGCGCTGGCGCTGGCCGACGAGAGCCCGCTCGACGCCATTGGCAGCATCGACGGGGTGTACCTCGTAGACTTCACTGAGGAGCTGTGTCCGGACGGTGACTGCCGGGCAGTCCTCGGCAACGTCTTCGTCTACCTCGATGACAATCATCTGACGGGGACGTACGCGAGGAGTCTCGCCGGCTCCCTGCAGTTGCAGCTGGCGGGGGTCATCCCCTAAGCGGGACAGCTGCTCCGGAGCAACCGCCAGGTCGCCATGGGAACCAACTGGAAGAGAGCAGATGTCGGAACGATCGGGCGGGCGTCTGGTGACGGCAGTCATCGTCGCGTACAACCGGCGGGATCTGCTCGCCGAGACGCTCGACGCTCTCGCGGGGCAGACTCGGGCGCTCGACCGCGTCGTCGTCGTCGACAACGCTTCCACGGATGACTCGGCAGCCGTCGCCGCGTCGTACATCGACCGACTCCCGCTGGATGTCGTCCGGCTCGAGCGGAACACGGGCGGCGCCGGCGGCTTCGCAGCGGGGATGGCGGTCGCACTCGACGCGGAACCGGCGGACTGGATCTGGCTGATGGACGACGACACCGTCCCTGAGCCCGAGGCTCTGGCCGCCCTACTCGGCGTCGTCGAGCCGGGAGGATACGCCGTCGGCGGGTCGCGAGTCGTGTGGGTCGACGGCCGCGAGCATCCCATGAACACGCCGCGGAGCAAGCCGTTCGCGTCGCGTGGCGAGCGGAGCGCCGCCGAGCGCTACGGGTCGGTGCCCATCCGGACGACGTCGTTCGTCTCGATGCTCATTCGCGCCGACGTGGTCCGTCAGATCGGCCTGCCGATCGCCGACTACTTCATTTGGAATGACGACTTCGAGTACTCGGCGCGCGCGCTCCGGGGACGGCGGGGCGTGCACGTCCCCGCGTCCGTCGTCGTTCACAAGACGAAGGAACTCGCGTCCACCGACGCGGACCCCGGCGAACGGTTCTTCTTCGAGGTGCGGAACAAGCTGTGGCTGTTCCGCTTCTCCCAAGGCCTCACCGCCCCGGAGAAAGTGATGTACGGAGCATCCAGCGTTCGCCGTTGGCTCCGGACCTATCTCCGTTCCCGAGAGCGTTCCGTCATCGCGGACGGTTGGAGGCGAGGCCGCCGCGACGGGCTCCGTAGCCGGCCCCGACGTAACGCGCAGGCGTTGTCCGGTCTGGGACAGGTGACGATCGCCGTCGAGGCCTTCGACGGAGTCGAGCGGTGAGCGAGTTCAGCCTGCTGATGTCCGTCTACAGCGGGGACGACGCCGCGCACTTCCGGCGGGCCTTCCTCTCCGCGGTGCACGAGCAGACCAGGCGGCCCTCGCAGGTCGTGCTCGTGCAGGACGGACCGGTCCCCGACGAGCTCGCGCTCGAGATTTCCCGACGGATCGCCGAGAGCCCGGTGGAGACGACGTTCCACGTCTTCGAGCGCAACACCGGCCTCGCCAGCGCGCTCTCGACGGGTCTCGGGCTCGCGCGTTTCGATGTCGTCGCACGAATGGACGCCGACGACATCTCGCTGCCCGAACGATTCGAACGCCAGCTCCCCGAGATCGAAGCCGGAGCCGACCTCGTCGGAACCGGAATGCTCGAGTTCCTCGACGACATCGGCAGCATCGTGGGACGCCGGGTCCCTCCTTCGGGGCAGGAACGGATCGCGAGCTACGCGCGGTTCCACGACCCCTTCTCCCATCCGACCGTGGTGTACCGCCGTGCCGCGGTCGAGGCCGCAGGTGGCTACCAGCCCATGGGGCTGATGGAGGACTACTGGCTGTTCGCGCGCATGATCCAGTCCGGGGCGACGGTCGCGAACCTCACCGAGCCGCTCGTGATGTATCGAGTGGGGGCGGGCGCGTACGCCCGTCGTGGCGGGTTCGCGCAGCTTCGAAGCGAGCTCGCGCTTCAACGTGCCTTCCGTCGCATCGGGTTCACGACGCCCATGCAGTATCTGCGCAATGTCGCCGTTCGGGGCGCGTACCGTTTCGTCCCGGTGGGGGTGCGGAAGATCGCGTACCGACGATTCATCGCGCGCGGCGGATCCGCAGGCTGATGCCGACCCGATGCCGACGCGACGCGCTGCGTGCGCCGCGTCGGCAGCGGGTCGGGCCCACCCGCATCGCGCACTGCGGGTGACAGATCTGCCCTCCGCCCCCGCACCGCGCGCGGCAGGTCGGATCAGCGCGTACGGGGAGTTGCGGCGTCCTCCGGAACCGGGGTGACCGGGGCCGCCTCGACGGCACTCCCTCCCGGCGTGACGCCGAGGGAGTCCCGCCAACGGGCGATCGAGGTCAGATCCCACAACTGCTCGCGATACCGGCCGGAGAGCTCGGGCCACTGCCGCCGGATGCGGAGGCCGTAGCGGACGCTCGAGACGAGGAGCTTGCGGAACTTCTTACGATCGTGGACGTGCCACGCGAACCCCGACCCCTCCGCGTTGCTCTGCGCGAAGTTCCGAAGCGCCGTCAGCTTCCACCACGGCGTCCCGTGGGGGAGATGCACGGACGGGGACGCGCCGGCATCCGACTTGTCGAACCAGTGGGACCAGACCTCGCGGACGACGAAGCGGTACGCGGAGAGTCCGCTCGGCTTCGAGCCGTCCGCCGCAGGGTCATCCCCGAAGTAGGCGGTCTGCGGGAAATGCTCCACATCCTCCGGGTTGCGGTGCAGCTCCGTCTCACGGAACCGTGGGGCGAGGGCGCGCAGTTGCGGCAGACGCGTCTTCATCTCGCCGTGCAGCGCTTCCGGGCCCCGGAGCACGCTCTCGTACGCGAGCTGCCGGAGGGCGACCGCGTAGTAGTCGAGCGTCAGCACGTGCCGGACATCGCTCGCCAGGTTGCTGACCGGCAGTCGACCGCCGCGTCGGTGAGGGGAGTGCAGCATGGCGGCGATCAGCCGGTTCCGCGCGTGGAAGAACGCCTGCCAGTCTCGGCTGTCATCCTTGTCCACCCACGAGACGTGCCAGATCGCGGCGCCCGGCATCGTCACGGTCGAGTACCCGCGGGACGCCGCGCGAAGGGAGAACTCCGCGTCGTCCCACTTGATGAACACCGGCAGCGAGAGCCCGATCTCCCGGATGATCGGGACCGGGATGAGGCTCATCCACCAGCCGTTGTAGTCGACGTCGAAGCGTCGATGCATCCACTTCGTCTGGCGCAGGTTGGAGGAGGTGAAGTCGTGGCGATCCGGCGTGATGGGGCCCCACATGAAGCTCCAGCGGTCCACGCGCTCCGCGTACGCGTGCAGCTTCGTCTTGTCGTACATGTCGAACATGTGCCCGCCGACGATGGTCGGCTCGGCGGTGTAGCTCGCGAACGACCGCATCCGCCGGATCGATTCGGGTTCCACCGCGACGTCGTCGTCCAGCAGCAGCACGTAGTCGGAGGTGCCGGCGTCGAGTGTTTCGAGCATTCCGCGGGAGAACCCGCCCGAGCCGCCGACGTTCGCCTGCTCGATGACGCGCAGGCGTCCGTCGAGGGACGCCTCGACGGATTCGAAGCCCTGCGCATCGCGGAGGAGCTGGGTGCCCTGATCGACGACGAGGATCTGGTCGATCCCTTCGAGCGCGTCCGCGTCGCCGGCGATCGCCGCGAGGAGCTCGAGGCAGTATGCGGTGCGGTTCAACGTGGTGATCGACACGGTGATCCGGCCGTCCCGGTTCGGCGCGACGCCCTCGGGTGCCGCCCAGTCGGCTTCGATGAGTTCGAAGTCCTCATCGCTCGCCGTCAGGTCGAACCAGTACCAGCCGCCGTCGATGAATTTTCCGAGGGGAAGTTCGAAGGTGTGCCGTCCGTCGCCGCTCAGGGAAGCCGAGTCGACCGTCTGCACGACGCCGCGCGCGTTGGACCGGTACACCGTGACGTCCCCCCTGCCACGGGTGACGACGCGGAGCACGACGCGATCGAGCGTGGTCCATCGCTGCCAGTAGCTCGCCGGGAACGCGTTGAAGTAGGTGCCGAGCGACACCCGTTCGTTGGCGGGGATCCTGAGGCTCCTGCGGCCGGTGATGTACCCGGTCGCGTTCACATGCGAGATTCGGAGCGGCGTCGAGTGCACCTCGTTCGGCACCGGACCCCGCCGATGCCGGACGGCCTCGGCGATCGGTCGGCGCTCCTCGCGCACCTCGGTCCACTCGTCCGCGTCGAGGTAGAGCGGGACGACGTCGGGGTCGCCGGCAGTCGGGAAGAAGACCTTGCTGAGTGTCTGATTGGACATGATCTGCAGTTCGTTCTCGTGATCGATCGGTCGGCGTCAGAGCGCGACGGGGCTGAGGAGCGGCTTCACGCGGTTCTCGTACATCGAGAGCGCGGAGCCGATCGCCATGTGCATGTCGAGGTACTTGTAGGTGCCGAGGCGACCGCCGAAGAGGACGTCGGGCTCCCCCTGCTGCAACTCCCGGTAGCCCAGGAGCGCGGCTCGGTCGCTCGGCGTGTTGACGGGGTAGTACGGCTCGTCCTGGCGGGTCGCGAAGCGAGAGAACTCGCGCATGACGACGGTCTTGTCGGTGGGGTAGTCCCGTTCCGGATGGAAATGGCGGAACTCGTGGATGCGCGTGTATGGGACGTCCGAATCCGCGTAGTTCATGACCGAGGTGCCCTGGAAGTCACCGATCGGCAGGACCTCGCGCTCGAAGTCGAGCGTGCGCCACGAGAGCTCCCCGCCCGAGTAGTCGAAGTAGCGGTCGACCGGTCCCGTGTAGATCACGGGCACCTGGCCCACCACGCGGCTCTTGCTGACGTCCTGCGAATCGTCGAAGAAGTCGACGCCGAGACGGATCTCGATGTTCGGGTGATCGGCCATCCGCTCGAGCCAGGCCGTGTAGCCGTCGACGGGGAGTCCCTCGTACGTGTCGTTGAAGTAGCGGTTGTCGTAGGTGTAGCGGACCGGAAGGCGACTGATCACATCGGCGGGCAGCTCGGTCGGGTCGGTCTGCCACTGCTTCGCCGTGTAGTCGCGGATGAACGCCTCGTAGAGGGGACGGCCGATCAACGAGATCGCCTTCTCCTCGAGGTTCGCGGCATCGGCGGTCGTGAACTCTGCGGCCTGTCCGGCGATGAGCTGGCGCGCGGACTCCGGGGAGTGCGCGGCCCGGAAGAACTGGTTGATCGTGCCGAGGTTGATCGGCAGCGGGTAGACCTCGCCGCGATGGGTGGTGTACACGCGATGCTGGTAGGAGGTGAACGCGGTGAACCGATTCACGTACTCCCAGACCGGCCGGTTCGAGGTGTGGAAGAGGTGCGCTCCGTACTCGTGGACCTCGATGCCCGTCTCTGGATCCGCCGCGCTGTAGGCGTTGCCGCCGATGTGGCTGCGCCGGTCGATGACGAGGACCTTTCGGCCGAGCTCGTTCGCGACCCGCTCGGCGATGGTGAGGCCGAAGAACCCCGATCCGACGACGACGAGATCCACAGTCATGCACTTCCTCCGGTTTCCAGGTGTAGCAGCTGGCAATGTTTCGCGCTTTCCAGCGCGCCGGCCGACGTCCTAGGATAGCTGATCCCCCTTGGCGGGATACTATGCTCCGAAAGGGGCGCCAAACGGGGTGCGCCCGTGAAGCAACGCGAAAGTCGGGGAGCGATGCATCGGGTGGCGAAGCTGTGGGCGGCGGTGACTGCCATCATCATGGTGGCTGCCGGATTGACGGGTCTCGGGGCGGTGACGGCGCCCGCGGTCGCGGCCAGCGGCTCTGACTTCAACGCGGGCATGATCATCAGCGACGAAGTGTTCTACGACAGCAGCACGATGTCGGTCGGCGATATCCAGGCGTTCCTCAACGCGCGCGTGCCTTCCTGCCGTTCCGGATACACCTGCCTCAAGGACTACGCGCAGTCGACCGCATCTCAGAGCGCGAAGAGCGAGGGGTGCGCCGCCTACCCGGGCGGGTGGCAGTCGGCCGCCGAGATCATCTGGCGCGTCGCGAACGTCTGCGGGATCAACCCCCGGGCGCTGATCGTGCTGCTCGAGAAGGAGCAGAGCCTCATCACCGATACCTGGCCGTCATCGCGGCAGTACCGCTCGGCGACCGGGTACGGATGCCCCGACACCTCCGACTGCGATACCAACTACTACGGGTTCTTCAACCAGGTGTACCACGCGGCGTGGCAGTTCAAGAAGTACCAGGCGCGCCCCGATCGCGCCTATCGGGCCGGGCGGAACAACACGATCCAGTGGCATCCGAACGCCTCCTGCGGAAGCTCGCAGGTGTTCATCGAGAATCAGGCGACCGCCGGACTCTACCTGTACACGCCGTACCGTCCCAACCAGGCCGCCCTCGACAATCTCTACGGTGTGGGCGACTCGTGCTCCGCGTACGGCAACCGGAACTTCTGGCGGATCTTCACCGACTGGTTCGGTTCCACCGGCTACACGGTCAAGGGCGCCTTCGCCGAGTTCTATCGGGCGAACGGCGGGCCGGAAGGCTTCCTCGGCGCCCCCACCTCGAACGAGATGGTGGTCGACGGCGGCTGGAAGCAGCGCTTCAGCGGCGGCACGCTCTTCACACGCGTCGGGACGCCCGTGTTCGCCGTTCGCGGGCTGATGCGCGACTACTACCGCGGTGTCGGAGAACAGGCCGACGGCCTCGGCTGGCCTGTCGAGCAGCAGGTCTCGCTCGGGAACGGGAACTGGTATCAAGCGTTCGAACGCGGCCGCATCCTCGTGACCGGGAGCACGGTCAAGGCCGTGCGGGGCGAGATCGCGAAGAAGTACCTGTCAGTTGGTGCTCAGCAGGGGCGGCTCGGCTTCCCCACGGGGGACGAGGCCTGGGGCTCCGGCGGATGGCTGCAGAGGTTCCAGGGCGGGGTGATCGCCTCGTCGACGGCGGGCACCTTCGTCATCACGGGGACGATCCAGAAGCGCTTCGACGCGGCGGGCGGAGCTGCAGGCGGTCTCGGCTGGCCGACGGAGGACGAGCGCAGTGTCGGGTCCGACTGGAGCCAGAAGTTCACGAGCGGCGCGATCGTGGTTCGCAAGAGCGTTGACCGCGTGGTGAAGGGCGACCTCGGTGCGTACTACGTCCGCGCCGGTGCCGAGGCGTCGGCTCTCGGATGGCCCAGTTCCAACGAAGCCAGGCTCGGCACCGGCTGGACTCAGTCGTTCGAGCAGGGGATCCTGTACTCGTCGTCGGTCGGCACCCGCGCCGTCCCGAACGCACTCGGCCCTCAGTACCAGGCGGCCGGCGGGCCGACCGGGTCCCTCGGCTGGCCGACGAGCGATGCCGTGACGAAAGACGCACGTGTCTCGCAGTCGTTCCAGAACGGGCAACTCTCCACGAACCCCGATGTCGCCGTCGCCGGCGCCGTCTACCGGGAGTACGCGCGCGTCGGCGGGGCGAGTTCTGCACTCGGCATGCCGACCGAGGCAGAAGCCAAGGTGACCGGCGGAGTCCGGCAGCGGTTCGTCGGAGGAATCGTCTACGTGACCTCCGCGCGAGCCTTCGTCGTCCAGGGTGATCTCGGCCGCGGCTACCTGGCAGCGGGGGACGTCGCGTCGAAGTTCGGTGTGCCGACCTCGCAGGAGCGCCAGTCCGGCATCGGCTGGGCGCAGACGTTCTCGAGCGGTGTGCTGTACTCCAGCCCGGCCGGCGTCTACGCGGTCATGGGGGCGATTCGCGGCTACCACGACGCCAACGGCGGAGTGCAGGGCCGGCTCGGCTGGCCGTCCGGCGCGGAGACGAAGGTCGACGGCGGATGGCGGCAGTCCTTTACCGGTGGCACGGTCTACGCGAAAGACGGTCGGGCGCCGATCGTGGTCTGGGGCGACATCGGGACGTACTACGCGGGTGCCGGTGAGCAGGCGGGTGCGGCCGGTTGGCCGGTCTCCGCCGAGCGAGCGCGCCCGGGTGGTTGGATCCAGGAGTTCGACAACGGCACCGTGCACAATTCGCCGGCCGGGACGGCGCTGGTCGGCGGGGACATCCTTCGCGCCTATGCGGCCGCAGGCGGGTCCGACTCGCAGGTGAAGTGGCCGGTCTCGGACGCCACGGTCGTCGGCGGCGGATTCAGTCAGGTGTTCGTGGGCGGATCGTACTACGCGCGCGGCGGCCGGGTGTTCGTCGTACAGGGGGCGATCGCGACGGCATACGCCGGTGACGGCGGCGCGGGGGGAAGCCTCGGCTGGCCGACGGGGAACGAGTGGTGGAGCGGTCGGGAATGGCGACAGGACTTCGAACGTGGATCGATCATCGTCGATAGCGCGGGGGCCCGTATCGTCCGTCGCTGACGGGGATCGATCGACGCGGGTGCGTTTACGCCACCCGGCGGGTCTGCGCGCGACTCAGCCGCGGCGCGGTCGGCGGAACACGAGCTTCGCGTAGAGCACGTAGTTCCACACCAGCCCTACACAGATGGCGCAGAGCTTCGGGAGCAGATCGAGCGGCGGCACGATTCGAAGGCCGAAGGCCTCGAAGAGCCAGGTCGAACCGAAGATCACGAGTGGCTGGATGACCCAGAGCCCGAATCCGGTCACGATCACGAAGCCGGTGATCTGCCGCGCGACCTCGCTTCGGCTGCCACCCGTTGAGCGGAACGTGAAGCTGCGGTTGAGCACGAACGAGAGGCACATCCCGAGCGACGTCGCGATGAAGTTCGCGAGCAGCACGTCGACGTGCCAAGACCGCAGCACGGTGTAGCTGACGAGGTCGACGAGGGTATTGGCGATTCCGACTGCTACGAAGCGGACTTCGGTGCGTCGGAAGAGTCCGCCGCGGTCAGCCAATGCGCCGCACGGTTTCGGTCCGGTCGTCGCGGCCCTCGGTGCCCCCAGCGACGAGCGCGAAGCTGTAGAGCGGTCGGTGTTGGACCTCGACGTAGATCCGGCCGACGTAACTGCCGAGGACGCCCAGCATGGTCAGCTGGATGCCGCCGAGCAGGAACATCGCGACCGTCACGAACGCCCAGCCTGGCACCGTGGTCTCCGGTGCCACGAGACGGACGGTCACCGAGTAGATGATCCCCAGGAACGCGAGCGCCGAGATCGCCAGTCCGACGCGGCTGATGAGTTGGAGCGGAACGGTGGAGAAGCCGAGGATGCCGTCGGCGGCGAACTTCATCATCTTGCGCAGTGGATATCCGGTCTCACCGCTCAGTCGCGCGTCCCGATCGAAGAGCACCGCCTCCTGACGGAAACCGACGTAGCTGACGAGGCCGCGGAGGAACCGGTTGTGCTCGCGATACTTGCGCAGTTCCGCCACCACCCGTCGGTCCAGCAGCCGGAAGTCACCGGTGTTGCGCGGGATCTCGATCGAGGCGAGCTTGCTGAGCGCCCAGTAGAAGGCGTGCGCCGTCGTGCGCTTGAAGGCGGTGTCCTTCCTGGTGCGGCGCTGGGCGTATACGACGTCGGCGCCGCTCTCCCACCGCTCGATGAGCTGGATGCTGACTGCGGGGGGATCCTGGAGATCGGAGTCCATGATCACAACGGCATCGGCCTCGGCGTAGTCGATGCCGGCGGTGACCGCCATCTGATGCCCGTAGTTCCGGGCGAAGGAGAGCACGGTCACTCGCGGATCCTGCTCGCGCAGTTCGAGCAGCAGCTCCAGCGAGTCGTCTTTGCTGCCGTCGTCGACGAAGACGAACTCGAAGGTGTAGCGGCTCTCGATTCGCTTGAGCTCCTCGACCAACGTCCGATAGAGGACCTCGATGTTCCCGCGCTCGTTGTAGATCGGGAACACGTAGGCGATCTTCTTGCGTTCGGTCATTACAGCGGTGCTCCATCCATTCCGGCCGAGGCGCGGCCGAACGACAGCCTACGCGCTGGGCGCACTCATGAGGTGAGCAGGGTCGGATGGGTGATCCAGATGTAGTACCACCAGCCTTGCGCGAAGACTCCGAGATACATCACCCAGGCGACGAGCGGGCGCCACTTCGGGAATCGTTGCACCAGCGCGGCGCCTGCGACGTAGATCGTGAAGCAGACGAAGACGTAGCGGTGCACCGAGATGACGTTGCTGTTCAGCGTGTACATGACGATCGCGAGAGCGGAGAAGACGACCAGAGGGATGGAGTCGCGGCGCCAGACCACGGCGAGGAACACCGCCGAGACGGCGAGGACGAGAAGGGAGATGAGCGGGATCGCCTGGTAGTGGAGGACCTCGGGGGTGAGTACGGCGCCATCGATGCCGAACACGGCACGGATGACATCGGCGGATTGGTCGGCGAGCGTGAGCAGCACATTCGGCTGGAGCACGTGGTATGGCCAAGCCCCGCTGGTCCGGACGTTGTTGATCATTGCGAGCGGGTCCCCGAACACCGCCCACATGTGCACTGCATAGGCCCCGAATCCGAGCAGTCCGAACGGCAGCCACAGGATCCGCCAATCGAGCAGGCCACGAAGACTCCAGCCCTTCGAGCGCCAGAACTCCAGTCCGCACAGGGCGAGCATCAGCAGACCCGGTAGCCGAGATGCGGTGACGCCGACGAGCATGAGCCCCATGAGCGCCCATTGTCGCCGCAGGGCGAAGGCGTAGGCCCAGGCCGCGAAGGCGAGAAACACGGATTCCGAGTAGAAGACGTGACAGAACAGTGCCGGGGGAGCCGTGAGCAGCATCGCCGCAGGGGTCCATCGGTTGGAAGCGGTGAAGCCGAGCCGCTCGGCGATCACGAGGAGCGCGCGGATCGCGAAGCCGAGGGCGACGGTGTTCAGGACCAGCCCGAGGACGAGCACGCCGACCTGCCCGCCGGTGACGATGCGCAGGATCGAGATCAGGAGCGGGAACGCCGGGTAGAACGCCACCGATGCGGGCTCAGCGCCGTACCCGTTGTCGATGATCCCCTCGAACCAGAGGGCGTCCCAGCGCTCCGTGTGCCCGAGCAGCCCGACTGAGGCCGCGCGGCCATGCGTCGACGCGTCGATGAGGGTACCGATAACGGTCAGCGTGAGCTGCCACAGCACGGCGATCGCGAACGATTGGGTCCACGGCGAGTTCGCGAATCTGGCGAGTCGCGTGCGTGCAGGGGACGCGTCGGTGGGCGACGTCATCGAGGGGGGCCTCCAGTGCATGGGAACGAGGGGAGGACTCGAGCCTATCCGGCCGGGTCGGCTGGCTCCGGCCCGCGCACCCCTTCGTCGCGCCGCTCGGCGACGTTCGGCGTGGTCACAGCAACGCGTCTGCGATACTCGTACAGGCCGAACGCGGTGGCGGCCGAGATACCGGACGAGAAGGAGACGGCTGACGTGGCTGAGTGGCTCGCGATAGTCCCGGCGGTGCTCGTCAGCGTCCTCGTGCTCGGTGTTCCGGGTGCGCTCGTCGCCGCTGCACTCGGGCTCCGCGGGATCGCGTTCGCAGGATTCGTTCCTGCGGCCGGCGTCTCCGTCGTCGCGGTGACCAGCCTCGCCGGGCACGTGATCGGTTTCAAATGGGGAGTGCTCCCCGTCGCCGCGGTCACCGCCGTCCTGGCGCTCGCGGCGTATGCCGCCCGCCGGATCTGGATCTCGCGGAGCGGCGCCGCGCCCACGAAGCCCGCCGGGGCGGGCTGGGCCGTTCCGACCGCGGCCGTCGTCGCTGCCGTGCTGCTCACCGCGCGCTTCACGGTCATGGTCGGGCAGCCGGGCGACGTCTCCCAGACGTTCGACAACATCTTCCATCTGAACGCGGTGCAGTACATCGTCGAGACGGGTGACGCGTCCCCGCTGCGCCTCGGCAGTCTGACCTACGCCTTCGACGGCGCCGGATCCTTCTACCCGGCTGCCTGGCATGCGATCACGGCCCTCGTGGTCCAGTTGACCGGAGCGACCATTCCCGTCGCGGTGAACGCGGTGAATCTGGTGATCGTCGCTGCGGTCTGGCCGCTCGGAGTCCTCCTCCTGACGCGGGTCGTGCTCGGAGCGAACCGGTTCGGTCTCCTTGCAGCGGGGGTGCTCGCCGCGGGGTTCGCTGCGTTCCCCTACCTCATGCTCGACTTCGGCGTGCTCTACCCGAACGTCCTGTCCATCGCGCTCCTGCCCGCCGCGCTCGCTTTCGTCGTCGCGAGTTGCCGCCTCGACGACGCGGTTCCGATGTCTGTGCCGGCAGCGTGGCTCGGCCTCGCGGCGACGCTCCCGGGGCTTTCGCTCGCCCACCCGAGCACGCTGATGGCGCTGATCGCGTTCTCCGCCGCGCCGGTCGGCGTCGCCGTGTTCCGTCACTATCGCCGGCTGCGCGCCGAGCATGCCGCCGCTTGGCGATACGTCCTCACGTCGGTCATCCTCGTGGTCGGCGTCGCCGCGGCGGCGGTGCTGCTGATCAAGGCCCGGCCCACCAGTGAGGCCGCGTTCTGGGGGCCGCGCGAGTCGTTCCTCCGATCGGTGTTCGCCGGCTTCACGAACTCGACGGTGGGCTACCCCGTCGATCTCGTCATCACCGGGCTGACGATCGCCGGCCTCTGGGCGATCTGGAGACGGAAGAACCAGCGCTGGCTCCTTCTTTCGTATCTCTTCGCCGTCGGGTTGTACGTGATCAGCGCGGGTCTGCCCGCCAGCTACTTCCGCTACGGGCTCACCGGAACCTGGTACAACGACTCGAACCGGCTCGCGTCGTTGATCCCGGTGCTGGCGCTGCCGATTGCAGCGGCCGGAGCCGCATGGCTCGTCACGACCGTGCTCGCATTGATCGCGCGCCGGAACACGGCGCGCGGATTCCGGATCGCGGTCCCGGCCGCGGCGGCGGCTCTGCTCGTGCTCGGCACGCAGTGGAGCGCGCCGATGGCCGAAGCCACGGAGAATGCCGAGGCGAGCTACGCCATGACCGACGAGTCGCTGCTGCTCTCGACGGATGAGCTCGAACTGCTCGAAGAGATCCGGGGCGAGCTCCCCGAGGACTCGGTGGTCGTCGGGAGCCCCTGGACCGGCACATCGCTCGTGTACGCGATCAGCGGGTACCGGGCGCTGATGCCGGCGATCTACGGCGACCGCGACCAGGACGTGCAGCTGATCATGGACGGCCTCCGCGACGCTGATGCCCGACCGGAGGTGTGCAGCGCGCTGAAGCGCGAGAACGCCTGGTACATCCTCGACTTCGGCCCGCAGGAGGTGCACGGCGGCACGCACATCTTCGTCGGCTTCGAAGACCTCGAGGATTCGGATGCCGTCGAGCTGGTCGACGAGGTGGGCGCCGCGCGGCTCTATCGCGTCACCGCGTGCGGGTGACGATGGCGGCGAGGTCACGATGATCGCGCGCCTACGTTCGATGCTGTCGGGGGCGCCGCTGATCCTTGTCGCGACCGCCGTCGCCGGTGGGAGCGGGTACCTCGCGACGGCCGTCGTGGCGGCGGCGAAGAGTCCCGACCAGTACCTGGTGTTCGGCGCCTTCTGGTCGGCTCTCTACCTGGTCATCGCGGCGCTTTCCGGCATCCAGCAGGAGGTCACGCGCGCCTCTAGCGCCAGCGCCAGTGCCAACGTCAGCGCCGGGCCCGGGCCGCGCGCGATCGCCGGCCGTTTCGCGTTGATCGCGGCGGCCGTCGTCGCGGTCGCCGTCGTCGGCACGTCGCCGCTCTGGACACGGGCGGTGGCGGAATCCTCGGTGATCGGCTTTGCCGTGCCGATCGCCTTCGGCGCGGCTGGCTACGTGTTCGTCGCAGTCGTCTGCGGGCTCCTCTACGGGCATCGCCTCTGGCTGGCGATCGCCGGCATGATCGGCCTCGACGGGCTGCTTCGACTCGCGGGAATCGGGCTCGCGCTACTCGCAGGCGGCTCGTTCGAGATGCTCGCCTGGGCGGTCGTCCTCCCGTTCCCGCTCACCCTGGCGATCCTCTGGTGGACGTTCCGCTCGCGGCTGGTCGGGAGTTCCACGCTCGACGTCGGGCTCGGCCGTCTCGCGTGGAACTCCTCGAGGACCGTGGTCGCCTCGATCGCCACAGGACTGCTCGTGAGCGGATTCCCGCTGCTGCTCACGATGACCTCCGGATCCGCGGACCCGGGGCGCCTCGGCAGCCTGCTCTTCGCCATCAACATCGTGCGCGCCCCGCTCGTCGTGGTCGTCATGTCGTTGCAGAGCTACTTCATCGTGCGATTCAGCGCGCGTCCACGAGACGCGATCCGACTCTTCGCCACCGGGAGCGCGGTCGTGCTTGCCGCGGCCCTCCTGCTTGCGGTGGGCGCCTGGTTCTTCGCTCCATGGGCCTTCTCGCTGCTTTGGCCCGCGTATGAGATCACGCCGCTGGTGGCCGCAGGCCTCGTGCTCGCCTCCGGACTCCTCGGGGTGCTCTGCCTGAGCGGTCCACTCGCACTCGCCGAGTCGAGGCACGCGATCTACACCCTCGGCTGGGTTCTCGCTGCAGTCGTCACGGTCATCGTGCTCGTCCTGCCACTCGAGCTCATCCCTCGGAGTCTGCTCGCGATGCTCATCGCCCCGCTCGCGGCCATCATCGTGCACGTCGTCGGTGTGGTCGGAGGGCGCCGACGGGACAGCCGCTAGCGACTCGCGGTCCCGTCCCCGCGGAGACGACGAAGCCCCGGCGCCTTCGGCGCCGGGGCTTCGATCACCGCTCAGCGGTGCGCGAGGATCGCCTGGATCTCGGGGAGCTGGAGCAGCAACTCCTCGACACCCGCAACGTCGAGACGCTGCGTGCTGTGCGAGGTGTAGGCGTCATCGTCACCCGCGGCAAGCCTCGTTCCTTCATCGACGAACGGCTTGTAGTCGAGCGTGCGGCTGTCGAGCGGGACTCGGAAGTACCCGCCGCGGTCCTCGGCGAGGGCACGCTCCTCGGAACTCAGGAGCGACTCGTAGAGCTTCTCACCGTGCCGGGAGCCGATCACCTGGACTTCCGGCTCACCGTAGCCGAGCAGCCGGGAAACGGCTCGGAGGAGCGTCTCGACGGTGCTCGCCGGAGCCTTCCGCACGAAGAGATCGCCGGGTGAGGCCTCGCTGAACGCGTAGCGGACGAGGTCGACCGACTCGGCGAGGGACATGAGGAAGCGGGTCATGTTCGGATCAGTCACCGTCAACGGCCGACCCGCCTCGAGCTGCGAGACGAAGAGCGGGATCACAGAGCCGCGCGAGTACATGACGTTGCCGTATCGGGTCACGGAGATGACCGTGTCGGAGTCCAGGTTGTTCCTCGCGATCGACATCGCCGTCTTCTCCATGAGCGCCTTGCTCATCCCCATCGCGTTGATCGGGTAGACGGCCTTGTCGGTGCTCAGACAAACGACTGACTTCACACCGTGCTCGATCGAAGCGTGCAGCACGTTCGCACTGCCCTGCACGTTCGTCGCCACCGCCTCGAGCGGGAAGAACTCGCACGACGGAACCTGCTTGAGGGCCGCCGCGTGGAACACGAGGTCGGTGCCGCGCACGACCTGGTCGACGCTCCGCTCGTTGCGGACGTCTCCGATGTGGAAGCGGAGCCGCGAGTCGTTGAGCGCGTGGCGCATCGCGTCCTGCTTGGCTTCGTCGCGGCTGAAGATGCGAACCTCAGCGGCGCCCTCGGCGAGGACGAACTTCGCCATCGTCGATCCGAAGGAGCCGGTGCCGCCGGTGATGGTCACCGTGGAGTCTTTGATCTGCCTGTGCGTCATGCGCCTTTCCATACCCTGCGGCTCGTGTGTGCTGACATCGACCTCGCCATGCTAGTCGATGGACCGGAGCGTCTCCTCGAAGCCGCTGACCGATGCGGCCTCCGAGAAGGTGCGCAGCGCGGTATCGCGCTGGCGCTCGACGATGCCCCGGCGATGTTCCGCCGGGGTGTCGAGCAGCGCCAGCGCCTCGGCGGCGACCGCGGCCGGTTCCGCCGCCCAGGTCACGCCGGCGTCGTCGCCGAGGATGCCGACGATGCCGTGGAGCGCCGTGGAGACGACGGGGACGCCCGCTGCCATGTACTGGAGAACCTTGTGAGGGAGCGCGACGTGCGTCACGAGCTCCGGTCGGAACGGGTTGATCGCCACGTCGGCGAGCCGCAGATAGCCGGGAAGCTGCGCGTACGGGACGACCCCGGTGAAGACGACCCGGTCGCCGAGGCTCTCCCGCTCGACGATGCGTCGAAGTTCGGGCTCGAGCTCGCCTCCGCCGACCAGGACGACTCTGAGCCGTGGCCGTCGTGCGAACTCGGGCACGAGCGCCTCGAGCACGGTGTCCAGGCCGGAGAACTCGAAGAAGGTTCCCATGTAGAGGAGCACTTCGTCGTCTTCGCGGAGCCCGATGGTGCTGCGATCGATCCGAACCCCCTCATCGGCGAAGTGGCTCAGGTCGACCGGCGGCAGGTCGACCTGCGTCGGACCGGTCCGACCGGAGGCCTCCACGCAATAGTCGGCCATAGCGGGGTTGTTGGCGGAGAGCAACGAGGCGTTGCGGTACACGTAGTGCTCGGCCCGCCGGATGAGGGGGGCGACGGGGGTGCGTCGGATGAGGTGGGAGACGTCGAGTGCGCGGAACACCACGGGGACGCCGAACCGCTTCGCGAATGCCACGGTCTGCCACCCGGTGGTCGGCACGGCGTAGAGCACGATGACGTCGTAGCCGCCGTCTCGGATCTCACGACGGAGCCCGGGTACGTCGATGACCGGTGCGAGGTACCGATCGAGGCCGCCGCCTCCGAGGTGGGGCGGCGTGATGAGCTCCAGATTCGCGTCGGGGTGCACGCGTCCTCGCACGCGCTCTCGTGTCGTCCGGAGCGATGGTGCGCTGCGCTCGCCGCTCGCCTCTGGGAAGTGATAGAAGGACACCTCATGCCCCCGGAGCGCGAGCAGCTCCGGGAACTCGTGCATCTCGAAGATCACCTTCTCGCGATAGTTGACCTCGTGGACGAAGAGGATGCGCATCGCTCAGTTGACCGCCGGCATCCGGATGCCGGCACGGCGGTGATGCGTCTTCGCGGTCGATCGGATGAAGTTCACGACTCTGCGGGAGGTGTCGTCGATGTCGTACTCCCACGGAGTCGCGGCCGGGCCGTCCTGGTCGAACTCCTCGAGCGTGAGAGCGATGGCGCCGAGGACGTCCTCGCTCGAGGTTCCGGACGTGATGGTCACTCCCGTGTCGATCGCCTCCGGGCGTTCGATCGCATCCCTGACGGAGATCGCCGGGAACCCGAGGATGGAGGACTCTTCGCTGATGGTGCCGCTGTCTGAGAGCACGAGCTTCGCCGATTTCTGCAGTCGCACGTAGTCGTGGAAGCCGAACGGCGGGTGGAAGACGATGCCCTCCTTCAGCTCGTCCGGCTGAGCTTCGAGGCGCTTGCGCGTGCGAGGGTGGGTCGACACCAGCACGGGCAGTCCGTACTGCTGCCGGACGGCGAGCAGCGAGTTGAGGACCGCTTCGAGGCGCGCCGGATCGTCCACGTTCTCCTCGCGGTGAAGGCTCACCAGGAAGTATCCGCGTTCTTCGAGCGACATCCGGTCGAGCACCTCGCTCGCATCGATCGCCTCGGCGTTGCGCTCGAGCACCTCGCGCATCGGTGATCCCGTGAGCAGGATCCTGGACGGGTGGATTCCTTCGCCGAGCAGGTTGCGGCGTGCGTGCTCCGTATAGACCAGGTTGTAGTCGGACACGTGATCGACGAGCTTGCGGTTCACCTCCTCCGGCACGTTTTCGTCGAAGCAGCGGTTGCCGGCCTCCATGTGGTACACGGGGACCTTCAGCCGGCGGGCCATGAGCGCGGAGATGCAGCTGTTCGTGTCGCCGAGCACCACCATGGCATCGGGGCGTTCCTCGATCAGCACACGTTCGATGCCGCTCAGCACGGTTCCGAGCACTGTGCCGAGCGAACTCGTGTCGGCGTTCAAGAAGTGATCGGGCCGGCGAAGGCCGAGGTCCTCGAAGAAGACCTCGTTGAGCTCGTAGTCGTAGTTCTGCCCGGTGTGCACGAGCACATGCTCGGTCGATCGGTCGAGGCGGTCGATCGTCGCGGCGAGCCGGATGATCTCCGGGCGGGTTCCGACGACGGTCAGGACTTTCAGCTTGGCTGCATTCATGGCTGTACTTTCTCCGCGTAGGTGTCGGGGTTGCTGGGATCGAACACTTCGTTGATCCAGAACGCGGTGTAGAGCGCCTCCGCCCCGGTGTTCGTGATGTCGTGCGACCACATGGTCGGCATGTCGACCGCTGTGGGCTCGTCTCCTCGGACATGGAACTCGACGACCTCGTCGTGGAAGAGTCGCCGCATCGAGATGGTCGCTTCGCCGGAGAGCACGATGAAGCGCTCGATCTTGCGCCGGTGGTAGTGCTCGCCCCGCGTCACTCCCGGCACAGTCGTCGAGAAGGAGGACTGCCCCCCGCCGCCGGCCACTCGGACGAGTTCGAAGAACGAGCCCCGCGCATCGGCGTGGCGCTGGAGCGGGATGGTCGGGCGGGCATCGAACGAGGCCGCGCGATACGTGTTGAAGAGGTCTCGGCGGAACGGGCTCGAGAGATCGGGAATCGTTCCGTCCGCGTACGCGGACGCGATGCTCCGCAGCTCATCGAGGACCTCGCGCACCGTCGCCACCGTCTCGTGCTGCGACGCGTCGCTGGTGCCGAGCAGGACGTCCGCGGCGTCCTGCGCGTGCAGTAGCGTCAGTGCACGATCGCCATCGACCCGGGGCTCCTCGCCGACGGCGAGCTGATGCGCGAAGGTCGCAACAACGGAGTTGTAGAAAGGTCGGCCGTGCTCGCCGAACAAGTTCGGGAGGAGAACCGAGCGGAAGCCGATCCCTGAGCGATCAGCTGCTTCCGAGAGGATGCCGGACGCGAGCGCCTTGCCCCGTCCGTAGGGGGTCGGCGAACCTGCCTGGATCGAGTTCGCGACGACGAGCCGCGCAGGCCTGTTCTCGGCACGGGCAATCGCCTCTGCGAGCTGGCGCGCGAAGCGCTCGTTGCCGAACTCGACCTCCTCGTCGCTCCCGCGATTCACACCGGCGAGGTGGATCACTTCATCGGAATCCGAGAGGGCCGCAGCGGCTGACGAGAGGTCGAAGCCGTCGCCCAGGGGAATGGGAATCGTCTCGATGCCGGCCGATGCGGCCGCGCACCGGACATGCCAGCCGAGAAAGCCTTTCGCTCCGGTGAGCGCGATCTTCGCCATATCGTTCCAATCACTGTCCGCGCGGGCGATCCGAGAGATCACTGTACCCTCTCGGCTTGCGTGTCCCGCCTGGCCGTCGGCGATCCGGCGGGATGGGAGTTGGTAGGATCGGCTCCGTGAACGCAGCTCTGAACCGTACGTTGATCGTGCTCCCTGCGTTCAACGAAGAAGCCTCCGTTGCGAAGGTCGTCCGTGAGATCGAGGCGGTGCTCCCCGGGGTCCGCTGCGTCGTCATCGACGACGGGTCGAGCGATCGCACTGCGCAGGCTGCGGCTGCTGCGGGCGCCGAGGTCCTTCGCCTCCCGTTCAACCTCGGCGTCGGAGGCGCGATGCGACTCGGGTTCCGCTACGCGCTCGCGAACGGCTTCGACAACGTGGTGCAGATCGACGCCGACGGCCAGCATGATCCGGCGGCGGTCCCCGCCCTGCTCGACGAACTCGAGACGGCCGATGTGGTCATGGGGGCGAGGTTCGCCGGCGTCGGCGACTATGAGGTGCGTGGGCCGAGGAAGTGGGCGATGCGGGTGCTGGCGGTCGTGCTGAGCCGCGTCGCTCGAGCGAAGCTCACCGATACGACGTCGGGATTCCGTGCGTCGGGTCCGAAAGCGGTGCGGCTGTTCGCGGCGCACTATCCGGCTGAGTACCTCGGTGACACCATCGAGGCCCTCGTGATCGCTGGGCGCAGCGGCTGCGTCGTCCGCCAGGTCCCGGTGGAGATGCGGGTGCGAACGGGCGGAACGCCTTCGCACAACCCGTGGAAGTCCACCGTCTACCTCGGTCGTGCCGGTATCGCGCTCATCTTCGCGCTGATCCGCCCGAAGTCCACCCTCCGAGTCGGGACGGCCACCCCGTGAGCCCGGTCAGCTATCTGTTCGGGGTCGTCGCGGCCCTGGCGGTCTTCCTGCTCGTCGTCGAGATGCTGCGCCGCCGTCGCTTGCGGGAGCGACACGCACTGTGGTGGCTGATCGCCGGGGTGCTCGCACTCGTCGTCGGCCTGTTCCCCGGACTCCTCGACTGGGCTGCGAAACTGCTCGGCGTCGGCCAGCCGACGAACCTCGTCTTCTTCGTCAGTATCGCGATCCTGGTGATGATCTGCCTTCAGCACAGCTCGGAACTCACCGTGGTCGAGAACAAGACCAGGACGCTCGCCGAGCACGTCGCCATGCAGAACGAGCGTATCCAGCGGCTCGAGGCAGCTCTCGACGCCGCCGAGGACGGCAGGAACGGCGGCCGCGCTGAGGGCGCTCGATGAGCGCTGAGCCCCCTGTGCTCGTCACGCTCTCGATGCTCACCCTCGCCCCCGGGAATCACGGTGGCGGCGAGGTCTACGCGAAGGAGCTCTGCGCGCGGCTTCCCCTGCTCGAATCCGCCCAGGCGGAGGTCCTGCTGCCCCGAGGCGCGCGAGGGTGGAACGCTGGGCTTGCCGAACGGGTGCTCAGAGTGCAGGCGCGCTCGGGCACGGTGCCCCGGCTCCTCAGCATGCTCGGGGTCTGGTTCGCCGGTCGAAGTGTCCGCCGCACCATTGACGAGGCCGCCGTCGTCCACTATCCGCTGACGATCCCGTTGCCGGGTGCCGGTGCACGACGGAGCGTGGTCACGCTCGCCGACATGCAGCACCGCGATCTGCCTGCGCTGTTCAGCCCCGCCGAACGGCTCTTCCGCAGATTCGCCTACGACCGCGCTGCGCAGCGCGCCGACGCGGTCGTGACGGTCAGCGAGTTCACGAAGGAGCGCATTCACCATCACCTCGGGGTGCCGCTCGATCGGATCCACGTCGCGTACCTGGGTGTCGACGCCGAGCGATTCGCGCCGAACTTCGGCGCTCGTGAACCCTTCATCTACTACCCGGCCCGTGCGTGGGCGCACAAGAATCATGCGCGGTTGTTCGAGGCCTTCCGCCTGCTGCGCGAGCGCCGCCCGGAGCTCCGCCTCGTCCTGACCGGCGGAGACACTGCGAAGCTCCATCCGCTGCCCGAGGGCGTCGAGGTGCTGGGACATGTGACGGAGGCGAGGCTCGCCGAGCTCTACCGCACCGCGAGCGCTGTCGTATTCCCGAGTCTCTACGAGGGGTTCGGTCTCCCGGTGCTCGAGGCGATGGCGTCCGGATGCCCGGTCGCGGCATCCGACCGAGCCTCGTTGCCGGAGATCTGCGGGGATGCGGCCGAACTCTTCGATCCGACCGATCCGGTCTCGATCGCCGAGGGTGTCGAGCGTGCGATCCGCCGTTCGGAGGAGCTGGCCGCTCGAGGGGTAAGCCGCGCGTCCAGCTTCAGCTGGGACGCGTGCGTCGCGGCTCATCTGCCCGCGTACCGCGGGCACGCCGCCGCACGCTAGAAGCGGGCACGCGTCACGACGCGCGGCGCAGTACGACGACCACGCTCGACGACGAGAGCACGACCCGCAGCCCGGGGAAGAACATGGCTTTCGCGACGCCGGCGCCGATCCGGATCGCGACACCGGCCGTGATCAGGTGCAGCCCGTGGATCAACGACGTCCGGAAGCCGCGTCGGGTCCCTCCACGGACTCGCTCGATCACGAGGCCGCACCGTCTGGCGTAGTACTCCATCTTGAGGATGCCGATCGCGTTCACATGAGTGACGTCGCCGTACTGGAACGGGTTGCCGATCCAACTGTCGGCATTGGGGAATCGCAGCACGATCAAGCCGTCGCGGCGAACCTTGTCCGCGAGCAGCCCAAGGAACTCGACGCTCAGCTCGGGCGGGATGTGCTCGAAGACGTCGAAGGCGGCGACGAGGTCGAAGCTCTCGTCCGGAAGGGCGGGCAAGGCGTCGGCGGCGTGCGCCGAGAACCCGTCCGCGTTCGCCGCGTCCACGAGCTCTGGAAGCAGCTCGGTGCCGTTCATCCGCCAGCCGCGCCGACGGCCGAACCCGAGGAACTCGCCGTTGCCGAAGCCGATCTCGAGCACATCGAGCGGTCGCCGGATCCGGGCCGCCTCTCGCACTTCACGCCGGTAGTAGGCGTCGTCGCCGCGCCTGGGCGCGCCGAAGCTGTCCTGGCTCCAGCCCTTCCAATCGAGATACCCGTCGACCATGCGGACCACGCCGCTCAGCGGCTGCTCTGCTCCAGCTGGCGCGCGGCCTCGTCGATCGGCCCGTCGAAGGTGATCTCGCCGCGCCGCAGCACGATGCCCCGTTCGCAGAGCTGCTTGACCATACCGATGTCGTGGCTCACGACGAGCATCGTCTTGCGCTGCGCCGAGAGCTCTCGGATCTTCTGCTTGCACTTCTCGCGGAACGGTGCGTCGCCCACGGCGAGGACCTCGTCCACGAGCAGGATGTCGAGTTCCGCGTGGATCGCGACCGAGAAGGCGAGCCGAACGAACATGCCCGAAGAATAGTGCTTCACCTCCGTGTCGATGAACTCGCCGATCTCCGAGAACGCGACGATGTCGTCGAACCGCTCGTCGATCTCTGGCTTCGACATTCCGAGGATGGCAGCGTTGAGATACACGTTGTCGCGTCCGGTCAGATCCGGGTGGAACCCGGCCCCGACTTCGATCAGGCCTGCGACGCGTCCCCTGGTGAGCACGCGCCCCTGATCCGGTCGCAGGACACCCGAGATGAGCTTCAGGGTGGTCGACTTGCCGGAGCCGTTCAGACCGAGCAATGCGACCGATTCGCCCTCGCCGATGCGGATGTCCACGTCGGTGAGAGCCTGGAATGTCGATCGAGTGGGCTTGCGCTTGATCCAGGCGATGAAGAGCTCTTTGAAGGACTGAGTGTGATTCAGCGTGAAGCGCTTGCTGACACCGTCGACGATGATGCGCGGCTGTTCAGAGATCTTGCGCAAACCGACCCTCGAACTTCCTGAAGACGAGCTGACCGATGAGGAGGAAGAGCGCCGCGATGACCATCCCGACTGTTGCGAGCAGCCACAGATTCTCAGGACGCTCCGGCGAGGTGACCGTGGTCGGGTACCAGAACGCGGAGTGGAACAGCTCGACGGCGCTGGTCAGAGGGTTCGCCATGTAGAGCTCGAACAGCCACTGGGGGAGTTTGTCCCGGACGAGCGTGAAGGAGTAGAGCACCGGAGCCGACCAGGTCGAGAAGAGCAGGATGATCTCGACGACGTTCTGGGCGTCGCGGAATGAGACGTTCACCGATCCGAAGAGGAGGCCGAGTCCGAGCGCGAGCACCAGGACCAGGATCAGTGCGACGAAGACCCCCGCGATCTGCACCGCCGTCGGTGCCCACCCGTTCAAGAGGACGACCACGAGGAGAATCGCGAGCTGAGGCAGGAAGTGGACGAACGCGATGAACACATCGGCGACCGGGAAGAGCTCGCGAGGCAGATAGATCTTCTTCACCAGCGGTGCGTTGTTGACGATCGATTTCGTCGCGTTGCCGAAAGCCTCGTTGAAGAGGTTGATGACGATGATCCCCGAGAACAGGTAGATCGGGAAGCCCTCGATGCCCCGATTGAGGTCGAGGAAGACGCCGAGCACCACGTAGAAGATCGCGAACTGCGCGGCGGGCTTCACATACGACCAGGTCCAGCCGAGCACCGAACCGTGGTAGCGCGTCTGCGTCCCTTTACGAATGAGGAGGCGAAGCAGGTAGCGATACCGGAAGACGTCCAGGATTCCTCGGCCGGCACCGGGAACGCTGAAGCCGCTCAGGTCCTCGGCCGGGGTCGATCTCGTCACTCGCACGATTGTACTTGGGCTGGCGCGCCAATCCGTCACCCGGGCGCGCAAGGCGCGTCCGATCATGGAAGAATGGCGGCACGTGCCCCCGCACGCGATCGAAAGCGAAGAGACCCCTGCCCTTCACCGTTCCAGTTGTGCGACGCATCGACGCGGACGCACAGTCGATCCGAGTCGTGATCGAGCCCGGGGCCCCCGGCGGCAGCTTCGACGTGCTCATCGACGGCCATCGCGTCTGGTCGGTCGTCGTCGATCCCGTGAGGGATGCTGCTGGTGCGGGCCAGCGTTTCGATTGGCCGTCGGCGCTCGCGCAGCGCTTGCGAGGGCAGGCGCAGGTCGAGGTCCGGCCATCGAACGGTGGCGCGCCGGGCGCCGCGGTGGAGGCCCGGTTCTCCGACGACGACGGCGGGCCCGAGCTGACCGACCAGCACGGTCAGCGGCTGTCGGTGAACAAATGGGGGGATCTCGCGGTCGCCATCGAGGGGCGCGCGTCCGGATTCGCCGCGCGTCTGCTCGACCATGCGAGCCGGCTCGTCGAGGACGTCCGCGGCGCCGGGATCGACCTCTTCCTCTGCAGCGGCTCGCTCCTCGGGGCGCTTCGCGGCGGCGTCCTGCTCGCGCACGACGACGACATCGACTTCGGGTTCGTCGCACCGACCGGGCACCCCGCAGACCTCAACCTGCTCAGCTATCGGATGGAACGGGCGCTGCTCGAGCTCGGCTACACGGTCGTCCGGCACAGTGGAGCGCACCTTCAGCTCTACTTCGGGGCGGAGGAGCCATCCGCGCCTCGCTTCTATCTGGACATCTTCACCGGGTACTTCCGCGACGGCGAGTACCACCAGCCGTTCGCCATGCGTGGCACGATGCGCCGAGAGGCGATCCTTCCCCTGGGCACGACGAACCTCGAGGGGCGGCTCTTCCCCGCGCCCGCCTCCCCGGACGCATGGCTCGCGCTCTGTTACGGGCCGGGGTGGCGCGAGCCGGACCCGGGGTTCCGGTTCGATACACCGTTGAGCACTCGTCGACGGTTCGACGCCTGGTTCGGCTCATTCAACCATCGGCGCGATTACTGGGAGTCCGTCTTCCGCGGCGCCGCGATCGCGGAACCGGACCGCCGGCTGCTTGCCCTGCTCCGGCAGCTGGGCGGTCCCGTGTACGACGTCGGCGCAGGTACGTCGGGGCTCACCTCCGCGCTCATCCGCCGAAGCGGCACGGCGGTGGCGCTCGACTATGCGCTCGAAGCACTCGCGATCCAGCGAGCGGCCGGAGTGCCCACCCGCTCTCTCAACCTGTACGACCGGCGCCAGGTGCTCGAGTTCGGGGTCGAGCTGGCCGGGAGCGGGGCGACCGTCGTGCTGAGCGACGTCCTCTCGGACCTTTCGGACGACGGGCTCACGAATGCTCGCCTGCTGGTCGATGCCGTCGTCAGCGGCGGTGGGGTCGTGGTGCTCGCGGAGCGAGACCCGGCGAACGCACAGGTGCTCGACGGAATCGCGACGGATCGCGCTGCAGTGGAGCGGCGCAATGACGAAAACGTCGACAGCCGGATTCTCCGGCCGAAAGGGAAGGACACGCGATGAGACGTGCGATCGGCCGAATGCTCAGGGCACTGGCCCCCCGCACGGCGGAAGGGATGACGGAGCTCGCCGAGATCCAGAGCCGCTACGGCGGTGTGCTGGTCGAGATCGAGCGGCTTCGAGCGGAGAACGTCGAGCTTCGCGAGGATCTGGGGCAGTTGGTGGCGAGGCTCGACGAGGCGTCGGGCGAGATCGACGAGCTCCGCCGTGACGCCCCGCGGATCGCCGAGCTCTACGACCTCGTCTTCGAGCGGCTCGCCGAGCGGCGCTGACGCTCGCCGAGGACCGGCCGGGCGCGCTCAGCCGCCGGCGGCCGATCTGGCCTGCGCGAGCGCGTCCCGCCAGCTCATGTCACGCGCGGCCTTCACGGCGCACACGACGAGCAGCATCCAGCCGCCCTCGAGCAGCGCGAAGCTCTCGGCGAAGCTCGTCACGACGAGGACGACGAGCATGAGTGCCGGCCAGGTGTACACGACGCTCCGCCGCGTCGAGGCCAGCAGCCACGAACGGGCCAGGGCGATCCCGAGCAGGGCGACGAAGAGGACGGCGCCGATGACGCCGACCTGGAAGTAGGCGTCGATATAGGCGCTGAGCGCCGACCCGTGCGGACGGCCCGTGGCGAGTTCGATCCAGGTGTAGGGGATCCGGTCGGGCCAGGGTCCGACGAAGCCCCAGCCCTGCAGCGGATTCTGATTGAGGTAGCGGGAGAGCTCCCGCCAGACGTCGAGACGGACGTCGAACTCGGCTCGTGCGTCGAGGATCTCGATGATCCGGATGCGCAGCAGCCAGGCGGAGATGATGCCGATGATGCCGATGCCGAGCAGCGCCGCTTGCCAATTCCACCGGGTCGCTGGGGCAGCTCGTCGCAGGCCGTACAGGGCCAGGGCCGCGACGAGGGCTGCGCCGAGCGCGATCCAGGTCGTCGGCGAGCCGGTGAGCAGGAGCGAGATTCCGGCGATGACGACGGAGGCGATCGCCCGCCCGCGTTGCACGCTCTTCGTGCGCCATTCGATGACGAAGGTCAGCAGCGCGATGAGGGCGACGAAGCCGAGCAGGTTGCGGGAGCCGAACACCCCCTGGATCGGGCCGAGCGACGCGATGTCCCCCTCGATGCCGAGGAACACGATGGGGAGGTCGAGGAGGACGCCGGACAGCACCTCGAGTGCGAGCGAGACGACGAGCAGGAAGCGGAGGACGTCCCCGAACGCGCGGACGATCTGGATGGTGTCGCGCATGAGCGCCACGTAGATCCCGAGCACCGTGAACGCGACCAGGTAGGCGACTCCGGCGGCGCTCCGTGCCGGCGTCGCGCTCCAGATCACGGAGGCCGCGCACCAGCCGACGAAGACGAGGATCGTGAGCGGAAGGATGCCGTACCACTCGACCGCGCGCCACCTGGCGACGAGCGAGACGCCGCAGAGCGCGATGAGCGCCGTGAGCGCGGCCAGGAGACCGGGCCAGCCGATGAGGCTCCGGACGGCGTGCGTCGAGAAGGCGAGGCCGACCGCGATCAGCGTGAGCGCCTGCGCGAGGCGGGCGGAGCCCGCGAACTCGCGCAGCGCGGCGACGGCCGGGCCCTGGGTCATCGGCGGGCGCTCCGGGTCATGCGTCCGCCTCGGGCGGCAGCCGGTGGGCGGGAACGGGCGGCGCCTCGGCCGGCATCGGTTCCGGCAGCCACTGGCCGCGCTTGGTCGACCACGCGATCACGATGAGGAGCGCCAGCCCGCCTTCGACGAGGAGCCGGCTCTCGGCGAAGCTCTGCCCGATCAGGGCGACGAGCAGGAGCAACGGGGCGAGAGAAGCGGCCGTGTGCCGGAGACGGTGGCCGACTGCGTCCATCGGTGGATCGACCGCCAGAAACCAACTGCGCCAGAGCGCCCCGATCACGATGGAGGCGAAGGCCAGCAGACCGAGCACGCCGAGCTGCATCCACACGTCGAGCCAGGCGTCGTGCGCCTGCAGGTAGGTGACGCCCTTCCGCACCGCGAGGTCCTCGAACTGGGGCACCCACGGCATCCAGTAGCCGATCCAGCCCCAGCCGAACCACGGTCGTTCCAGGGCCATCCCGAGGACCGCGTTCCAGATGTCCAGGCGGCCGGTGAGATCCTCGCCCTTGCCGAACACCCGGAGCAGGAGATCCCAGCCCGCGACGAGGGCGCTCACGCCGGCGAGCAGGGCCGCGAGGGCCGTCACGTAGACGCGTCGGCGGCGTTCGGGGCCCACCCGCCGCGCCCAGACCGCGAAGGCGAGCGCGACGGCGACCAGCAGCCCCGCGAGGATCACCGTCGCGGAACGGGTGAGCGCGAGGGTGAGCAGGGCGATGACGAGCCAGGTGATGCCGGACCCGCGACGGACGCTGCCCGCAGCGAGCATGGTGGCGAACAGGATGACCGCGAGCAGCGCGACCATCGCGAGGAGGTTGCGGCTCGCCACGATGCCCTCGATCGGGCCGCCGCCGAGCAGGAGTCCGCGCGACCAGTAGAACGCCATCGGCAGCTTCTCGCCGGTGACCTCGAAGTCGGGGAAGTTCGGCAGGAGCGGGCCGCGGACGATGAGCGCGACCCAGAGCTCGAAGAGGAGGGAGAGGGCGAGGATCCACTTCAGGGCGGCCGCGAGCGCCCGTGCGATGCGATTCCAGCTCAGCGCGGTCGCGAGCGAGACGCCGACGAACATGGTGACGAGCGCGAGCGCGACCCCGAGCGCTGAGGACCCGGGGTAGGCGGACCAGGCGATCGAGGCTGTGGCGATGAGCGCGAACACGAGCGTGGACTTCGGCACACGCCGCCAGCTCCAGGCCGGTCGCTGCGAGAGGAGGAGCCAGACGCCGCCGGCGACGACGAGGAGCGCGATCGCCCCGAAGCCCCACCAGCCGAGCAGGTTCCGCCAGAACTGCCCGGCGAACAGCGTGAAGAATGCGAAGGTCGCGTACGCGCCCACGAGAGTGTCGCGACGGGCCGGGGTCATGCGGACCAGGGTAGCGCGGCGGATCACCCGGCCGAGGCGCGCCGCACGGATGCGGCGGTCTTCGGTTGCACTCGCACGTCGACCACCTGGCCGGTGAGGCCGGAGGCGAGCACCTCGAGCGACACCCGGGCGACCTCGTCCGGGTCGAGCAGCGTTCCCGCCGGCTCCTCTCCGAACGCCTGTACGCGCATCGGCGTCCTGGTGCGCTGCGGGTTGATGCAGTTCACCGAGACGCCCGCCTCGGCCCATTCGTCTGCGAGCGCCTGCGACAGGTTGACGACTCCCGCCTTCGTCGCCGAGTACATGCTGTACCCGGCCCGGCCGCGCGTGTACGAGCTCGACGTGAACAGCAGGAGCTGACCGTGCGACGCCTCGAGGTACGGATAGGCCTCCTGGGCGATTTTGGCAGGTCCGACCAGGTTCGTCTCGACCGTCCGACGGAGGCGCTTCTTCGAGGTTCGCGTCAGCTCGGACATCGTGAGCACGCCGGCGGTGACCACGACGTAGTCGATCGGCGCGCTGCGCGCCGCCTCGGCCAGCGCTCTGCGCACCGCTTTCCGGGAATTGACGTCGGTTCCGCTGCCGCTGCGGCTGAAGGCGTGCACCAGCGCGCCCGCTGCGCGAGCGCGGTCGGCGATCGCCGCACCGATTCCGTAGCTGCCGCCGAAGATGACGACGGACCGCCCGGTGAGGTCGGGGGGCGCCGACTCCGAAGGTTCCGCGGCGAACGAGGCGGACTGGAGTTGGAAGATCTTGTCGGCGATGTGGAGATCGAGCGGCTCGGTGACCTTCATGTTCTCGGCCGTGCCCTCGACGACCTTGATCGCGACCTCGGGCAGATACGTGAAGACGACGCCGCAATCGTCGGTGGCGGCGAAGTCGGGGTCGCCGGCTGCCAGTTCGTAAGCGCGGCGGATGACGGGAAGCCGGAATCCCTGCGGGGTCTGCCCTCGACGGAGCACCGCGCGCTTCGGGATGCTCGTGATCACCGAGTCGGCGTCGACCTCGATGATCGTGTCGGCCGAGGGGATCGCGGTGTCGACCGCGTCATAGGAGTCGAGGGCGGCAATGCAGTCGTCGAGGATGCGGTCGTCGAGGAACGGCCGGACTGCGTCGTGGAAGAGCACCTTCGCGTCGACATCCGGGATCGCGGCCAGGGCCGCCCGCGTGCTGTCGTTTCTCGTCTCGCCGCCCGGGATGATGGCGGAGAGCTTCGTGAAGCGCGGATCGGCCCGGAGGTGATCGAGTTCGTGGATCGCGCCGGCGTTCATCACGACGAGGATCTCGTCGATCGTCGCGTGCTGCTCGAGCCGTTCGAGGGTGTGCTCGACGATCGCCTTGCCGGCGATCCGGATGAGCTGCTTGGGCATGCCGAGGCCGACACGAGTCCCGACTCCTCCAGCGAGCACGACGGCGATCACTCGGTCGGCTCTCATCATTGGGATCCCTCCCGGACTCGTTCATCGAATGTTCAAGCCCCTAGACTAGGGGAGAGCCGGGGGCAGAAAGTGGAGTATCTTGTCGCAAATTGTGCGTGATCGGCGGGTTTGGCTGTTCAATTCCGCGGATTTCTCCGGCAACCCAAAGTGGCTCTTCACCTTCGTGACCCGATTCCGTCCGGATATCGAGGCGTACTGGATCACGGACTCGCCACAAATCGCCCGCAGGGTTCGCGATTTGGGATTCCAAGCCGTCGGCTTCAAAGGGGAGCGAAGCCAGCGTCTCCAGGCTCGGGCTGGCGTCTTCGTCGTCAACCAAGTCAAAGAACGCATCCCCGAAGCAATGCGGGGAATCGTGCTGCTCAACCTGTGGCACGGCGTCGGGGTGAAGCGCGTCGAGCGGGAGATGAGCTCCGGTCTGTTGCTGCCGCGCATTGCCGCGAAGTACATCCGCAACAACAAGGCGTACCGCGACACCCAGCTCTTCCTGGTGACCTCCGAGATGATGGAGGAGCACTTCGAGCGGCAGATCGGATTCTCCGAGGACCAGATCATCCGTGGCGGCTACCCCCAGAACATCTACCCCAGACTTCACGGCCCGATCGCCAGCTACGACCACGACCTCCTGGGCGCCAAAGGGCTCGCTCCAGACACGCGGATCGTCCTGTACGCTCCCACCTACCGGCTGAGCGGCAACAGCGGCTTCATGCTCAGGGCGCTCCCCGATCTCGATCTCGTCGTCGAAGCGCTCGAGCGGAACAATCAGCTCCTGATCCTCAAGATGCACCCGCAGTTGCTCGGCGATCGGGCGTTCGTCGAGTTGCGCGCCCGCTATGGGCATCATCCGCGGCTCCTCTTCTGGGACAACGCGCTCGACGTGTACGAGGTCTTCGGTCAGATCGACACCGCGATCATCGACTACTCATCGATCCACTACGACCTCATCGCTGCGGGAGTCGACTCCTTCATCCGGTACGCCTACGATCTCGACTCGCCGGCGGCCCTGGAACCAGGCTTCGACTATCTCGACTCCTCCTGCGGCACCCTGGTCGAAGGGTTCGACGAACTGCTCGTCGCGCTCGGATCCGACAATCGGGTACCCGATGCGCAACTCGAGGAGCTGCGACGGCGGTTCTGGTCCTACGACGACGACGAAACGCTCGAGCGGATCGTCGAGCACGCGCTCGCCTATGAGATCCGAGACGAACAGCTCCCGACCCTCTACAGCTTCGACGTGTTCGATACGCTCATCCATCGGCGCGCCGTTGCGCCGGTCGCGATCTTCCACGCCGTGCGTCAGGAGATCCAGCGTGCGGGCAGCGCGTTTCCGCCGTTTCTTGCGCAGCACTTCGTGGAGATTCGCCAGCAGAGTGAGTTCGCAGTGCGGGAGGGGCGCCGGAAGGACCCCCTTCTCGCCGAGGCGGGCGAGTTTGAGATCACCTTCGAGGCCATCTACGACCGGATCGCGAGGGTGTTCGATCTCACGCAGGACCAGGTGGCCAGCCTCATTGCATGGGAGATCGACTACGAACTGCGCAACGTGGTCCCGGCCGTCGCGCGCGTCGAGGAGGTCAGGGCGCTTGTCGCCGCGGGCGAACGCGTGATCCTGATCAGCGACATGTATCTGCCGCGGGAGGTTATCCAGCGGATGCTGGCGAGCGCGGACCCTCTCCTGGCGGGGCTGCCGCTCTACCTCTCGAGCGAGTTCGGGGTCGAGAAGGCGACGAAGCAGCTCTATGTGCGCGCCTTCGTCGATGTGGGCTATGAGTTCGGGCGCTGGGTGCACACCGGTGACAACGCGCATACCGACGTCAGGATGGCGTCTCAGCTCGGTATCTCCACAGTTGCGCTCGAGACCCCGCGGCTCGACGAGTTCGAGCGGGCGTTGACTCGCACGATCGGTTCATATGACGGCTTCCTTCTGGCCGGAATGCTCCGAGAGCGTCGGCTGGCCGGTGCGACCGCGGAGGAGCTCTTCGTCTTCCGCATCGTCGCGCTCTACCTCGTGCCCTACGTGCTCTGGCTGGTCATGGACGCGGTCGCCCGAGGGTATCGGACACTGTATTTCGTCTCGCGCGACGGGTACCTGCTGCGCTTCATCGCTGATGCGTGCATCCGGAGTCTGGGACTCGATCTGAAGACGCAGTACCTCTTCGGTTCGCGCCGTGCATGGCGGTTGGCGTCCCAGCTCGACGGGATCGACGACGACACGTTCTCGCCACACGGGAGCTTCGGAGGCATCCGCACCTTCGACGCTCTGGTCGAGGCGTCACGGCTCGACGAAGCCGAACTGCTTGCGATGTTCCCGGAGTTCGATCGCTTCCGACGCGCGCGCCGCTTCGACGTGGCCGAGGCAGCTGGAATCGTGGAGACGCTTCGTGCGTCGTCAGAGTACCGGGGAAGGCTCGCGGCGATCGCGCGCCAGGACCGAGAGCTCGTCACGGCGTATCTCGCTCAGGAGATCGATTTCGACGAGCCATTCGCGTTCGTCGAATACTGGGGGCGCGGATACACCCAGGACTGCCTCGTCCGGCTCTTCGGGACGATGGGCGTCGACGACGGCGCGCCGTTCTACTACGCGCGCAGCATCTACCCGCCCAAGGAATCGTCCGAACGGCACAACTACACCTCCGCGTCGTACTCGCTGCTGATGGTCGAGTCCATCTTCGGGAATCTGCCCTACGGCACCACTGAGGGGTACGAGAGGGTGGACGGGCGGATCGAACCACGGACCTCCCCGCGGCCTCACAACGCCGCGCTGCTCGAGGCCGCTGAGCGAGTGCTACCGGAGTTCACGGAACAGTTCCTCGCGCTCCCGGTGCTGGATCGCCCGCAGCTGGCGCGAGACGCCTTCCGCTTCGGCTTCGAGCACTACCGGGCGAATCCCACGTTCAAGGACTACCTCGAGCTCATCGCACCGCTTCGCTACTCGGTGGAACTCGGCGGATCCGAACGAGAGTTCGCCCCCCGTCTGCGCGTCCGTGATGTCGTCGCGTACCTCCGCGGAAAGCCGGTCGGCGAGATCACGCGCTCGTTCCCGATGAGCATGCATCGTTCGCGAGGGCTCGGACCCCTCCTGTTCACGCTCCAACGGAAGGTGGGATTCCGCCGACGGGTGAAGCGCATCTGGTTCGGATTCGTCGCTCGGTTGCCCAAGAGACGGTTCGTTCCGCAGATCGGCCCGAACCCACCCGTCGGCGCACGGCCCGCGGTGCCCGAAACGGACTAATCCAGCTCTTCTAGGCGAGCGCGCTCCGAGCCGCCCTCTGCGGTACGCTGCCCGGGTGCTGAACCCGATCGGCCGTCCACCCGGTGCAGCCCTCACCGGCCTGGCCCTGCGAGGCTACGCGCTGCGCGGACGGCTGATGGCGACGGGCGGGACGGCGACGATGGCGGGTCGGGTCGACATCGTGATGCCGGCGCATGACGTCGCAGCGTTCATCGACGACGCCATCCGCTCGGTGCTCGCACAGGACCGCTGGCGGCTCCGGCTCTACGTGCTCGACGATGCCTCCATCGATGACACCGCGGCACGCGTGCGACGCTGGGCGCGACGCGACCCTCGCGTCACGCTCGTCCACGTCGAGCACCACGACGTGAACGCCACGCGGAACGAGGGGATCGCGCTCGGCGACGGCGAGTACTTGACCTTCCTCGACGCCGACGACGTGCTGCGCCCCGGTGCCCTCCGGGATCTGGTGGCGAGTCTCGAATCGACCGGCTCAGACTTCGCCGTGGGCTCCTACGACCGCCTCGTCGGTGGGCGACGGGTCGCACCGGCCCCCTGGATCGACACCGCCCACGCGGTGGCGCGGCCGGCGACCGCGCTCGCCGACTTCCCGGACATCATGGTGAATGCCGTGCAGTGGACGAAGCTCTACCGTCGCTCGTTCTGGAACGCCGCCGGGCTCCGGTTTCCGCTCGGCGGGCACTTCCAGGACCAGCTCGTGAGCGCCCGGGCCTATGCTCGGGCGACATCGTTCGATGTGCTCGCCCGGCGGACCGTCGACTGGCGGATCCGCGACGACGGCAGCTCGATGACCCAGCAGGGTGCTCGCGCTGCTGCGGTGCGCGATCGATTCACGTCCGCGATCGGCGCCCTCGACGTCCTCGAAAGGGAGGCGGGTGCGGGCGTGAGCGACCGCCGCGCGGCGCAGTTCCTCTCGAACGATGCGGCGATTGCGGCGTCGGAGCTGCGGCGGATGGACGAGGCGGCATTCGCCGCGCTGCGCATCGGACTGAGCGCTCTCGTCGAACGCGCGGGCGCACAGGTGTTCGGGGAGGTTCCCCAGCGGACGAGAGCGCTGTTCGACCTCGTCCTCGCGGACGATCGGGCCGAGGCGATCGCCTGGCTCGACCAGCGCGAAGCGGCCGACGCCTAGACGAACGCCGCCTCGCCCGTGATGGTGCGACCGACGATGAGGGTGTTCATCTCGCGGGTGCCCTCGTAGGAGTAGAGCGCCTCGGCATCGGCGAAGTAGCGGGCGACGCCGTAGTCGAGCACGATGCCGTTGCCGCCGACCGTCTCGCGCGCCCACGCCACCGTCTCGCGCATCCGCGCGGTGGCGTAGGCCTTCGCGAGGGCGGAGTGCTCGTCGCGCTGGGTGCCGGCGTCGAGCATCTGCGAGACCCGCACGACCATGGCGAGCGAGGCGGTGATGTTCCCGAGTCCGTTCACGAGGTGCTCCTGGATGAGCTGGTGCGCGGCGATCGGCTTGCCGAACTGCTCGCGCTCGGTCGCGTAGGCGACGGCCGCCTCGTACGCGCCGATCGCGGTGCCGACGGCCGCCCAGGCGACCTCGGCACGGGTCTGGCGGAGGATCGCGGCGGTGTCCCGGAACGAGTTCGCGTTCTGCAGCCGCAGCGCCTCGGGCACACGGACGTCGCGCAGCTCGATGTCCGCGTTCTGCACCGGCCGCAGGCTGATCTTGCCCTCGATCTTCGTCGCGGTGTAGCCGGGGGTGGAGGTCGGCACGATGAAGCCCTTGACCTGGCCGTCGGCCTCGTCCTTCGCCCAGATGATCGTCACATCGGAGAACGTGGCGTTGCCGATCCAGCGCTTCCGGCCGTTCAGCACCCACTCGTCGCCCTCGCGCCGCGCCGTGGTGCGCAGGCCCCTGGCCGAGTCGGAGCCGGAGAGCGGCTCGGTGAGGCCGAAGGCCCCGATGATCTCGGCGGAAGCGAGCTTGGGGATCCACTCCGCACGCTGCTCGGCGGAGCCGGCGACGGCGATCGAGCCGGCGGCCAGTCCGTTCTGCACGCCGACGAAGGTGCTGACCGAGGCGTCGATGCGGGCGAGTTCGAGGGCCACGAAGCCGCGGAACACCGCCGAGTTCTCGAAGGGCTTGGTCTCGTCCCAGGCGAACGACAGCACGCCGAGCTCGGCGAGCGGCTTCACGATCTCGGTCGGGAACTCGGCGCGCTCCCAGTAGCCGCCGATGATGGGCTGCACCTCGCGCTCGCCCCAGGCCCGGATGGCCATGACGGCCTCCTGCTCGCGATCGCTGAGGAGGGCCTCGGCGTAGCCGTAGAAGTCGCTCGAGAGGGGCGCGAAGGTCATGACTGCTCCAATGCGGGTCGGATGCCCCGAGCCTAGGACTCCGCGTCGGGGCATCCGAAGCCGTTGGTAGTTTGGAGCCAAGCCGCGAAAGGAACTGCGCCGAGATGTTCGTCAGGATCGACAACGAGCCCAGGGACTACGCCTGGGGCGACCGCGAGCTGATCGCGGGCTTCCGCGGCCGGGAGGCGAGCGGCGCCCCCGAGGCGGAGCTCTGGCTCGGTGCGCACCCCGGCTCGCCGTCCCGCATCCTGGACGCCGAGCCGCCGTTCGACGAGCTCGCGAGCTGGATCGCCGCGGAGCCCGAGCGCGCGCTCGGCGCCGAGGTCTCGGTGCGCTTCGCCGACGAGGGGATGCCCCGGCTGCCGTTCCTGCTGAAGCTGCTCGCCGCCGGCGGCCCCCTGTCGCTGCAGGCGCACCCGACGACGGAACGGGCGCGGCTCGGCTTCGCCAAGGAGGAGTCGGCGGGCCTGCCCGTTGACGCCTACGACCGCAACTACCGGGACCGCTTCCACAAGCCGGAGCTCGTCGTCGCGCTCAGCGAGACGTTCGACGCGCTCTCCGGCTTCCGGCCGCTCGAGGAGGTCGCCGGGGTGGTTGAGGCCCTGCGCGCCGCCGATGCCGCCTCGGCCGACCCGCAGCCCGGGGCGATCGAGCTGCTCGCCGCACGCCTCGACGCCGAGGGGCTCGAAGGGGCGGTTGAGTGGCTGCTCACCGACGGCCGCGGCGGCGACACGGGGGAGTCCGCGTGGCTCGTCGAGCGCGTGGTCGCGCTCGCCGGGGCGGATGTCGCCCTCGCCTCGCCGTACGCGGCGTCGTTCCGCACGGTCACGGCGCTCGCCGAGGCCTATCCGGGTGATCCGGGCATCGTCATCTCGCTGCTGCTGAATCGGGTGCGCCTCGCCCGCGGCGAGTCGCTGTTCCTCGCCGCGGGCAACATCCACGCCTACCTCGGGGGCCTCGGCATCGAGCTGATGGCCGCGAGCGACAACGTGCTGCGCGGCGGGCTGACCCCGAAGCACATCGACGTCGCCGAGCTCGTCGAGGTGCTCGACTTCACCCCGATGCCGCCGCCCCGACTCGCGCCGGAGCTGACCGCTCCCGGGGTGCGGAGCTTCCGGCCGCCGGTGCCCGATTTCGTGCTGCACCGGCTCGAGGCGGGCGATGAGGGGCCGCGGCCCGAGGTGGCCCTCGACGGGCCCGCCATCGTGCTCGCCGAGGGCGGGGCGGCGCAGATCACGGGCGAGCAGGGCTCGGTGGAGCTGGCGCGCGGCGACGCCGCGTTCGTCACGCCCGACGAAGGCGTAGTGCGCCTCGAGCGCCCCGGCGTCGTCTGGGTCGCGACGACGGGCTGAGGCCGGCCGCCGCTCAGCCGGCGAGCTCGACCGGTTCGCGCCGTCCGAACAGCCGCCGGTAGGCCGTCGGCGTCGTCTGGAGGACCTTCACGAAGTGGTGCCGCATCACGGCGGCGGCGCCGAAGCCGCACTCGCGCGCGATCTCTTCCAGGCTCAGGCCGGTCTCCTCGAGCAGTTGCTGCGCGCGCAGCAGGCGCTGGCGGTTGAGCCATGCGTTCGGCGTCGTGCCCGTCTCGGCGCGGAAGCGCCGCGCGAAGGTGCGCGGCGACATGAGCGCCTTCCTGGCGAGCCGGTCGACGGTGAGCTCCTCGTCGAGGTGCTCGAGCATCCAAGCTGTGACGGTCGCGAAGGAGTCGCTCTTGCACTCGACGACCGGCGTCTGGATGAACTGCGACTGGCCGCCGTCGCGCTGCGGGGGCACGACCATCCGACGGGCGACGATGTTCGCGGCGCTCGCGCCGAGCTCGGTGCGCACGATGTGCAGCGCCGCGTCGATGCCGGCTGCGGTGCCGGCGCCCGTGACGACGAGGCCGTCCTGCACGAACAGCACGTCCGGATCGACCTCCGTCCGAGGGAAGGCGGCCGCGAGGCGGTCGGTGTACATCCAGTGCGTCGTCGAACGGCGGCCGTCGAGGACCCCGGCCTGTCCCAGGATGAACGCGCCGGAGCAGACGGACAGCACCCAGGCACCGCGGTCGACCGCTTCGCGGATCACCGCGAGCACCCGCTCGTCGGCGTCCTGATCGATGAGCGCGGCGGGCACGGCGACGAGATCGGCCGTGCGGGCCGCGTCGAGCCCCTCGTGCACCACGACGTCGAAGCCGAGCTTCGTCGGGATCGGCCCCGGCTCGGCCGCGACGACGTGGAAGTCGAACTCGGGGCCGCCGTGCTCGCGCCGGTCGATGCCGAACACTTCGCAGATGACGCCGAACTCGAACGGCGCCATGTGCGGCACGGCGATGCAGGCGATGGATCGGAGCATGGGCACCTCGCGTGGCAGGAACTGGTGGAATCGTGGCAATGCTGCCACTTTCGGCAGCTTCTCACAAGTCATAGATTTCCTGCCATGACCACGATCCTGCTCCTGATCCTCGCCGGCCTCGCCGTCTGGGGCGTGGTGGCGACCCTGCTCCGCCTTGAATCCGACGGATACGGCCGACCGGAGATCCGCGACCGCGTGCGGCACGCCCAGCACGAGCCGATCTCCAGCCGTTAGCATCGTCGAGGCGGCGGCCGGACCGGCCGCCGCGTCGAGGTGCTGCGGAGGGAACGACGGATGAGCTGGATGGTCACTGGGGGAGCGGGGTACATCGGGGCGCACGTGGTGCGTGCGTTCCAGGCGAAGGGCATCGACGTCGTCGTGCTCGACGATCTGTCCTCCGGCCGCCGCGGCTTCGTCACCGACGGCGTCGACTTCGTGCACGGCTCGATCCTCGACGGCGCCCTCCTCGAGAGCGTCTTCGCCCGTCACGACGTGCGCGGCGTCGTGCACCTCGCCGGCTTCAAGTACGCGGGCGTCTCGGTGCAGCGGCCGCTGCACACCTACCAGCAGAACGTCACGGGCACGGCGACACTGCTCGCCGCGATGGAGGCGGCGAACGTCGCCCGGATCGTGTTCTCGTCGAGCGCCGCGGTCTACGGCACCCCGGACGTCGACCTCGTCACCGAGGAGACCGCGAAGCACCCGCAGTCGCCGTACGGCGAGTCGAAGCTGATCGGCGAATGGCTCCTCGCCGACCAGGCCGCAGCCACCGGCTTGGCTCACACGAGCCTGCGCTACTTCAACGTCGTGGGCTCCGGGACGCCGGAGATCTTCGACGTGAGCCCGCACAACCTCTTCCCCCTCGTCTTCGACGCGCTGCTCGACGGGCGCACACCGAAGGTAAACGGCGACGACTACGCGACGCCCGACGGGACCTGCGTGCGCGACTACATCCACGTCGCCGACCTCGCCGCGGCGCACGTCGTGGCGGCCGAGCGGCTCGAGGCGGGCGAGCCCGTCGCCCCCGTCTACAACCTCGGCTCGGGTGACGGCGTCTCCGTTGCGGAGATCATGTCGGCGGTCGCGAAGGTCACGGGGATCGACTTCGTCCCCGAGTCCGCGCCGCGGCGGCCCGGCGATCCCGCGCGGATCGTGGCCTCCGGGGAGCTCGCCGCGCGCGATCTCGACTGGCGGATGCGGCACTCCCTCGAGGACATGGTGCGGAGCGCGTGGGAGGCGCGACGCGCCGCCGCCTGAGGTTCCGGCGAGGTGCGTCGTGCCCCCAGAGTGGGGGGCAGGATCACAACTCCGGAACGACTCCGGCGTGTCGCGGCGAGGCGGAAGCCTCCAGCCCTGCTTGAGGGTTTACGATCTGCGACTTGACTCACTCGAATTACACCGCTGTAATTGGTCGTGACGCGGTCCCCGGATCCTCGGGAGCGGCGGGCGGTACAACTGGGTGGGAGACGATATGGCAATTCCTGAATATCGTTCTGGAGTACCTGACGACTGGTTCATCGATCCGGTGCGGCTGGGAGTCCCGGGGGTGCGTCCAACGACGGACGACGACAACCCCCTGGCATGGCAGAGCGACGCGCTGTGCGCGCAGACCGACCCGGAGGCGTTCTTCCCCGAGAAGGGCGGATCGACCCGGGACGCGAAGAAGATCTGCACCGGCTGCGAGGTCCGTGCGCAGTGCCTCGAGTACGCGCTGTCGAACGACGAACGGTTCGGGATCTGGGGCGGGCTCTCCGAGCGAGAACGACGAAAGCTCCGCAAGCGAGCGGTGTAGCGAGACCGGCAAGACGAACGAAGGCCCGTGCGACGCACGGGCCTTCGTCGTGCGAGCGGGCGGACGGATGCCCCGGCGGGCCGGCGCGCGGATCGGCGGCACGCCCGCCGATGGCACCGGCTGGTGGCGAGCCGGTGCTTAGGCTGACTCCGATGTCCCCCAGAGTGACCGCAATCCTCGTCGTGCACCACGGCGGCGAACGCCTGACCCGTGTGCTCGACGCCATCCGCGCGCAATCGCGCCGGCCCGAGCGGCTGCTGATCGTCCTCGCCCAGGTGAACGCGGAGACCCGAGACCTCGCGGCCGAGGCCGCCCCCGACGGTCTCATCCAGATCGAGGAGCGGGTCGCCTTCGGCGAAGCGGTGCGCCGCGCCGAGCAGACCCTGCCCCCGCCCGTGGACGACGAGGACGCCGTCTGGCTGCTCTCGGAGGACACCGAGCCGCAGCCCGGAGCGCTCCTCGCGCTCGAGACCACCCTCGAGACCGCGCGCTCCGTCGCGATCGCCGGACCGAAGCTGCTCGACGCGGAGGCGCCGGACCGGATCGCGAGCCTCGGTCGTTCGATGACCCGCTTCGGCGCCGCGGTCCCGCTCGTCTCCGGCGAACTCGACCAGGGGCAGCACGACGGGCTGAGCGACGTGCTCGGCGTGGACCCCGGCGGCATCCTCGTCCGACGCGCCGTCTGGCGCTCGCTCGACGGCTTCGACCCCGCGCTGCCCGTCGTGGACGACGGCCTCGATCTGGCGGTGCGCGCCCGCTTGGCCGGGCACCGGGTGTCGGTCGTCCCGAGCGCGCACGTGCGATTCGCCGGCGGCGGGCTCATCGGACCGGCCGCAGGCCATCGCGCCGGCGCGGTCCGCAAGCGCGCCGCAGCGACGCGGCGGGCAGCCCTGCACCGCAGGATGAGCTACGCCCCCGCCGCCGCGCTCCCGGTGCACTGGTTGAGCCTGCTCCCGCTCGCACTGCTGCGTTCGGTGGTCCTGCTCGTGACGAAGGCGCCGGGCCGCATCGTCGGCGAGTTCGGCTCCGCCTTCCGCACGCTGTTCGCGTTCGGGGCCATCGCGCACTCCCGCCGGATCCTGCGCGGCGCCCGTACCGTGGGGTGGTCGGCCATCGCACCGTTGCGGCTCCAGCCCGACGAGATGCGCCGTCGCCGCCGGATCGAGGCGGAGGAGCGCCGCGCACGGGCCCGCGGCCGTGTCGACGGCGTCGACTTCCTCGCCACCGGCGGCGGCTGGGTGCTGCTCGCCTCGGTCGTCGCCGTGGTCGTCGTGCTGTTCCCGCTGCTGACGGCGGGCGGCGTCGCGGGTGGCGGGCTGCTCCCGCTGTCCCCGGCGGTCGAGGAGTTGTGGCGGAACGCGGCCTACGGCTGGCGCGACGTCAGCACCGGCTTCGTGGGAGCCGCCGACCCGTTCCATGCGATCCTCGCCGTGCTCGGCTCGCTCGCCTTCTGGTCCCCGTCGTGGGCGATGGTCGCGGTGTGGCTGCTCGCGCTCCCCGTCGCCGCGCTCGGCGCCTGGTTCGCGGCCGCCCGGCTGACGGAGCGCGGCGCACTCCGAGCGCTCGCCGCGGCACTCTGGATGTTCGCACCGCCGCTGCTCACGGCGCTCGCCGACGGACGGCCGGGGCCGGTGCTCGCGCACGTCCTCCTCGGCTGGCTGCTCTACGCCGCGCTCGGTTCGGCGACGAGCTGGGCGACGGCCGCCACCGCCTCCCTGCTGTTCGCGGCGGTCGTGGCCTCGGCGCCGAGCCTCGCGCCCGCACTGCTCCTGGCCTGGATCGTCGCGATGAGCTTCTCCGGGCGCGGCGCCGCCCGCCTCGCGCTGCTGCCGATCCCGGCCCTCGCGCTCGCCGCGCCGCTCATCTGGGCCCAGCTCGCGGCGGGCAACGCGATCGCCCTCTTCGCTGACCCAGGGGTCCCGGTGCCCGCCGCGGTGCCGGGCCCTGGCGCGATCGCCCTCGGCTTCGACGGCGCCGAGCTCGGCGGATGGCAGGGGGTGCTCGACGCGATCGGCGCCCCGATCGACCCGCGCTGGGTGGTCGCAGCGCTCCTGATCCCGCTGCTGCTCGCCGCGTTCGCCTCGATCGCGACGGGCCGGTACCGTGCGGCCGCGTTCACGCTCGCGGCCGTGGCCCTCGGCTTCGGCACGGCGATCGCCGCAGCGCAGCTCTCCGTCGCCGTGGTCGGCGACACGGCGGTGCCGGTCTCCACGATCCCCGGGCAGAGCCTCATGTGGCTGGGGCTGGTGCTCGCGGCGGTCGTCGCCCTGGACGGCCTGCGTCGCGCCGCCGCCTGGCTCGCGGCGCTGCTCGTCGTCGTGACGGCGGGAGCGGTCGTCCCGCTCGGCGTCTCGATGAGCACCGGACGCGCGGACGTGGCGCCGGCCCCCCAGCGGTCGCTGCCCGCGTTCGTCACGGCCGAGGCGGACCACGATCCCCGGGTGACCACGCTGCGGCTCGTCCCCGAGGCATCCGGCGGGCTCCGCGCGACCCTCGAGCACGGGAGCGGAGCGACGCTCGACGATCAGTCGACGTTCGCGCAGACGCGGACGAAGCTCGACGCGGGCGAACTCGCCCTCGCCGAGATCGCCGGCAATCTCGCGTCCCGCGGCGGCTTCGACGCGGATCGCGCGATCGACGAGTTCGGCGTCTCGTACGTGCTGCTCGGGGCGGCCGGCGAGGACGCGGAGCGTTCCGAGATCCAGACCGCCGATCGTGCTCGTGCCGCGCTCGAGGCCAATGCGGCGCTCGTCCCGGTCGGTGAGACCGATTTCGGCACGCTGTGGCGCTTCGCCGCCGCGGAGCCGGACGCGCCGGCGGCGCAGATCCCGGCCCGGGCAGGGGCCCCGCTGACGGGCTGGATCGCCGCCGTGCAACTGCTCGTGTTCGGCGCAGTGCTCCTGCTCTCCATCCCGGCCGGTGTAGGCCGCGAGGAGCCGGGCAGGCGACCGCGCCGCCCCCGGCCCGAACGTCCGTCGCGCCGCCGGCCGAAGCCCCGGCCGTCGGCGGTGGACTCGGCCGAGGACGCTGCCGGCTCCGCGGACGGCGCCGGCGCGGATCCGGGCGAGACGGCGCAGAACGACGGCGCGACGTCGGTCGCCGAGACCTCGCACTCGGCCGAGTCGGATGATGCGCCCGCGCCGGCCAGCTCGGGCGAGGCCCGGGATGGCGGGACGCCGCCGGCGGAGGAGCCCGAGGGAGGCCGAGATGCCCGATAGCCGTACCCTGATCCGCGCGGGCGGCCGAGGCCTCGTCATCCTCGTCGCCGCCGCCGTCGGCGTGACCGTGCTGGGCGCCGCCGCGATCGTCCCGTGGCCCGAGCATCGCGCTGAGCCGCTGTCGCGCTCGATCCAGCCCGCCGAGAGCCGCACGGTCCGCGTCTGCCCCGGCCCGATGCTCGAGCTCGGCGACGACGCGGAGAGCGTCTCCGCGCTCGGGAGCGTCCGCCTGGTCACGGCGACCGAGCCCGCGGACGCCGACGTCGAACAGCTCACCCTCGCCCCGCCGCGAGGCTCCGAGGACGACATCGCGGTGTCGCTCGCGACGCAGCCGGGCGGGGTGGATGCCGGCATGCTCGCCGGCGGGCAGTCGCAGCAGCTCGGCACCGAGACCGCCGCCGGCTTCGTGGCGGCGGCGTGCGCCGAACCCGTCGCCGAGGCGTGGCTCGCCGGCGGCACGACCGAGCTCGGCCGTTCGACGCTGCTGCTGCTCGCCAACCCCGGCGACGTGCCCGCCACGGTCGACGTGCGCGTGCACTCGGAAACCGGTCCGGTGGACGCGCCGTCAGGCCTCGGCCTCGTGGTGCAGCCCGGCGCGCAGCGCGTGGTCTCGATCGCGGGACTCGCGCCCGCGGCCGCGTCGCCCGTCGTGCAGGTCACGAGCAGCGGCGGCACGGTCGCGGCGAGCCTCGAGCAGACCTCGATCGACGTGCTCACCCCGAGCGGGGCCGAGCTCATCGGCGCGACGGCGCCCCCGGCGAAGCGGCAGACCATCACCGGCGTGGTGGTGCAGCAGTCCGGCGGCATCGCCGTCGACGAGGACCACGCCGAGGGCGACGCGCACCCGAGCCTGCGGCTGCTCGCGACCGGCACCGAGCCGGTCGAGGCCGCCGTCTCCGTCGTGCCGGAGACCGGCGGGGAGGGGTCCGTCTTCGACGTCGTGCTGCAGGCGGGGCAGGTGAGCGACATCCCGCTCGGCGAACTCGCCGCGGGCGACTACACGGTCCGCATCGACGGCGACGGCGAGTTCGTCGCCGCCGCGCGCACCGCTACGCGGGTCGCAGAAGACGAGCTGCCGAGCGACTTCGCCTGGTTCCCCGCCTCGCTGCCGCTGCTCGACGAGACGCTCGTGGCGGTGCCGCAGGGGCCCGGCGCGAAGCTGCACCTCGCGAACCCGAGCGACGCCGACGTCGAGGCGAGCCTCGTCGCCGAGAGCGGCGAGGAGGCGATCACCGTCCCGGCCGGCGCAGCCGTCTCCACGGCGATGCCGGCGAGCGGCGGTCGTGTGCTCATCACGGGCGGGGCGGGGCTGCAGGCCTCCGTCAGCTTCTCCGGGGAGCGGCAGCTGGCCGCGTTCGCCGTGCAGCCGCCCGGCCCGCTCGACTCGCCGATCCTGATCTATCCGCGCTGAGCCTCGGCTCGGGCGGCGCTCGGGCTCAGAAGTGCCGGTAGCGTCCGGGGGCGAGTTCCCAGGGATCACGGCCGATGAGTTCGCCGACCGCTCGGAACACGCAGCTCTCGATCAGGAGTTTCTCGTCCTTGTCCTCACCCTCCTGCAGACGCAGGAAGCGCACGATCGGCAGCCGGAAGAAGACGATGCGCCGCTCGTCGTGGGAGACGTGCCAACGATCGACGTGGTCGTCGTGGATGGCCTCCGCCGGCGCCTGCGCGACCTCGAACACCGCGCCGTCGAGCTCCGGCCAGAGTCCGCGCAGATACGACGCGGTCGCGGCGATCGTCATCTCGAACTCGTCGATGCGGGTGGTCAGCAACGGCAGATGCGGCCCGGTGACGGGGGAGCGCAGGCCGCGACCGTGGCGATCCCTCGCGAGGCGCCGCGGCGAGCTCGGGACCCGGGCGACACGACGAGGACGGGGCATGCCCTCCATCGTAATGTCCGTGCGGCTCGCTACGCTGATCGAGCCATGAGACGTTGTTCGCGCACCGCATGCACCGCTGAGGCGGTCGCCACGCTGAGCTACGACTACGCCGATTCCATGATCGTCGTGGGGCCGCTCTCGCCGGTGCGCGAGCCGCACGGCTACGACCTCTGCGCCAGGCACTCCGAGCGCACGAGCGCCCCGCGCGGATGGCAGGTCGTGCGGCACAAACCGATGGGTGAGGTAGGTTTCAAGGCGTGATCTCCGCCCCCGACCCCTCCGGTTCCATCGCCAGCCTGTCCGCCGTCGTCAAGGCGTACGACATCCGCGGCCTCGTCGACGAACAGCTCACCGAGCCGATCGTCGAGGCCGTCGCCGCGGCCTTCGTCGACGAGGTCGACGCGGCCGGCGGCACCGTCGTCGTCGGCCACGACATGCGCGACTCCTCGCCCCGCTTCGCGGCGGCGTTCGCGCGCGGCGCGGCGGCGCGCGGCGCCTCGGTCACCGAGATCGGGCTCTGCTCCACCGACGAGAGCTACTACGCCTCGGGCGCCCTGGCCGCCCCGGCCGCGATGTTCACCGCGAGCCACAACCCGGCCGCCTACAACGGCATCAAACTCTCCCGCGCCGGCGCCCAGGGCATCTCGCTCGACACCGGGCTCGCGGCCATCCGCGATCGCGCCGCAGGCTATCTCGAGCACGGCATCCCGTCCGTCGCGGAGCCCGGGGCGGTCACGACCCGCGACGTCCTCGCCGACTACGCCGCGTACCTGCGCGGCCTCGTCGACCTCTCCGGCATCCGGCCGCTGAAGATCCTCGTCGACGCCGGCAACGGCATGGCCGGGCTCACCGTGCCCGCCGTGCTCGGCGAGGCCGCGGGGCTGCCCCGGCTCCCGCTCGAGCTCGTCCCGCTGTACTTCGAGCTCGACGGCACCTTCCCAAACCACGAGGCCAACCCGCTCGAGCCGGCGAACCTCGTCGACCTGCAGCGCGCGGTCGTCGAGCACGGCGCCGACCTCGGCCTCGCCTTCGACGGCGACGCCGACCGCTGCTTCGTGGTCGATGAGCGCGGCACGGCCGTCACGCCCTCCGCGGTCGCCGCGATCGTCGCGCTCCGCGAGATCGCCCGGGTCCGCGCCGCGGGCGAGACCGGCGAGGTCGCCGTCATCCACAACCTGATCACCTCCCGCGTCGTGCCCGAGACGATCGAGCGCGCCGGCGCCGTGGCCGTGCGCACCCGCGTCGGCCACTCGCTCATCAAGGACCGCATGCGCGAGACCGGCGCCGTGTTCGGCGGCGAGCACTCCGCGCACTACTACTTCCGCGACTTCTGGGGCGCCGACAACGGGATGCTCGCCGCGATGCACCTGCTCGCCGAGTTCGGCGCCCAGACCGGCCCGCTCTCGGAGCTGTCCGCACGCTTCACGCCCTACGCCCTCTCGGGCGAGGTCAACTCCACCGTCGAGGACGTGCCGGCCGCCTACGCCCGTATCTTCGAGGCCTTCACGGGCCGCGCGGAGTTCGACGAGCTCGACGGCCTCACCGTCGAGGGCATCACCGCGATCGACGAGCCGTTCTGGTGGTTCAACGTGCGCCCCTCCAACACCGAGCCGCTGCTGCGGCTCAACGTCGAGGGCGCCGACGAGGCGACGATGATCCGCATCCGCGACGAGGTGCTCGCGCTCATCCGCGCCTGAGCCGCGGCGCGGGCGCACGCCTCGAGTCCGAGGCGTGCAGCGTCACACTCGCGCCCCGAGTTCCCGATTCTCCCGCCGAGGCCGGAGAATGGATGCCATGAGCTCCCAGCCCCTCGCCACCACCCTGCCGTTCAAGGTCGCCGACCTCTCGCTCGCCGAAGCGGGCCGTCACCAGCTCCGGCTCGCCGAGAACGAGATGCCGGGGCTCATGGCACTCCGCGCGGAGTTCGGCGAGGCGCAGCCGCTGGCCGGCGCCCGCATCGCCGGCAGCCTGCACATGACCGTGCAGACGGCGGTGCTCATCGAGACCCTCGTCGCCCTCGGCGCGCAGGTGCGCTGGGCGAGCTGCAACATCTTCTCGACGCAGGACGAGGCCGCCGCCGCGGTCGTCGTCGGCCCGGACGGCTCCGCCGAGGAGCCCGCCGGTGCGCCGGTCTTCGCCTGGAAGGGCGAGTCGCTCGAGGAGTACTGGTGGTGCACCGATCGCATCTTCGACTGGTCGGCGGAGGCCGCTGCGGCCGGGGCCGACTGGATCGGCCCGAACATGATCCTCGACGACGGCGGCGACGCCACGCTGCTCGTGCACCAGGGCCGCGAGTTCGAGCTCGCCGGCGCGGTGCCGGAGGCCGCCGCCGACGACAGCGCCGAGTTCCGGGTGGTGCTCGAGACCCTGCGCCGCTCGCTCGAGCTGTCGAGCGACCGCTGGACCCGCATCGCCGACGAGCTCCGGGGCGTCACCGAGGAGACCACGACCGGCGTGCACCGGCTCTACGAGCTGCACGCCCGCGGGGAGCTGCGCTTCCCGGCGATCAACGTCAACGACTCCGTCACGAAGTCGAAGTTCGACAACAAGTACGGCATCCGCCACTCGCTGCCCGACGGCCTCAACCGCGCCACCGACGTGCTCATGGGCGGCAAGGTGGCGTTCGTCGCGGGCTACGGCGACGTGGGCAAGGGCGCGGCGGAGGCGCTGCGCGGCCAGGGCGCCCGGGTCATCGTCTCGGAGATCGACCCGATCAACGCGCTGCAGGCGGCGATGGACGGCTACCAGGTCGCCCGTCTCGAGTCGGTCGTCGGCGACGTCGACATCCTCGTCACCGGGACCGGCAACAAGGACGTGGTGCGCCTCGAGCACCTCCTCGCGCTGAAGCACCTCGCCGTCGTCGCGAACGTCGGCCACTTCGACAACGAGATCGACATGGCCGCCCTCGAGGCGCTCCCGGGCGCCGAGCGCATCGAGATCAAGCCGCAGGTGCACGAGTGGCGGCTGCCGAACGGACGCAGCGTGCTCGTGCTCAGCGAGGGCCGGCTGATGAACCTCGGCAACGCGACCGGGCACCCCTCGTTCGTGATGAGCAACTCGTTCACGAACCAGGTGCTCGCGCAGATCGAGCTCTTCACCCGTCCGGAGGCGTACCCGACCGCGGTGTACGTGCTGCCGAAGCACCTCGACGAGAAGGTCGCCCGCCTGCACCTCGACGCGCTCGGGGTCGAGCTGACCGAGCTCACCCCCGAGCAGGCCGCCTACATCGGCGTGCCGGTGGAAGGTCCGTACAAGGTGGACCACTACCGCTACTGACGGATGCCGCGGCGGCGCGCCGGCGCCGCCGCGGTGACGGCTCGGCGCCCGCGCCTGCGTCGGCGCCCACGTCGGCGTCAGGCACTCAGCGCTCGGGGAAGCCGTTCGGACGTGCAGTGAGCACCGGTTCGAGGGAGCGCATCCGTGCCGCCTCCAGCTCGAGCGCGGCGGCGTCGCGCTCCCGGCGCAGGGCGATGACGCCCGCGAGGAACAGCTCGGCCGGGGCATCCGGGATCGGCGAGACGTACGGCGACGCCTCCTGCGCGAGCGCCGCGGCGAATCCGGCGCGCCGTTCGGGCACGAGGTGCGCCGCGTTGCGGAAGAACGCGGAGATGCGCCGCTCGAGCGGCGCCGGGAGACGGCCGACGTCGGCCGTCGCCGCCCACGCCGTGAGCGGGGCGGGCACGCCGAAGGGATAGATCTCGAGCTTCGGCACGCGCTCCATCTGCGCGTGCGTGCCCGCGAGCAGATCGCCCAGCCGCTTCGAGGAAGGGTTCAGGAAGCCGACGAGGAGCGCCAGTCCGCCGAGCGTGAAGTAGATCTCCAGCACGCCCGTGAGCGCGCGGATGAAGGCGTGCCGGAACCCGATCGAGCCGCCGTCGTCGCGGACGACGCGCAGGCCCACGGCGAGCTTGCCGAGCGATCGGCCGCGGCTCGCCGTCTCGACCGTCGTCGGCACGACGACGAGGCAGACCACGAGCACGGCGATGCTGACGGCACGGAACGCCGCCTCGTCGAGGCTGAGGCTCGCGGCGAGCCAGACGAGCCCGCCGCCGACGAGTAGCGTCGCCAGGACGTCGATCGCGGCACCGGCGGCCCGCAGCACCGCGCCGGCCGGGCGGACGTCGAGCTGCACCGCCTCGCCCGTGAGCACGCCCTCGTCGGTCACGGTGGAACGGCGCTCGGGCGCTGCGACGGTCATGGGTAGTATTCAAGCAGATGGATCTCGACGCTCTCGCAGCAGCCCGTGCCGACGACTGGCAGCGTCTCGACGCGCTCACCCGGCAGCGCCGCCTCGACGGTCGCGAGACCGACGAGCTCATCGAGCGCTATCAGTCGGCCGCGTCCGACCTGTCGACGGTGAAGACGACCGCCGGATCCACCGCACTCGGCGAGCGGCTGTCGATCCTCCTCGCACGGGCGCGGCTCCGCTTCACGGGCGTGCCCGAGAACCCGTTGCGCCAGTTCACCCGCTTCTGGCTCGTCTCGCTCCCCGCCGCGCTGTACCGGGTGCGCTGGATCACCCTCGCCGTGGCCGTCGCGACCGTCGTCGTGGCCGGCCTCTTCGCATCCTGGGTGCTCTCCGACCCGCGCGTGATCGCGAATCTCGGCAGCGAGGCCGAGCTCAAGCAGCTCGCCGACGAAGGCTTCGTCGCCTACTACTCCGAGCACCCGGCGGCCTCCTTCGCCGGCTCGGTCTGGGCCAACAACGCCTGGATCGCCGCGCAGTGCATCGCCTTCGGCATCGTCGGCGTCTGGGTGCCGTGGGTGCTGCTGCAGAACGCGCAGAACCTGGGCGTGACCGCCGGCATCATGCTGCACTTCGACGAGGCCGACACCTTCTTCCTCTACATCGCGCCGCACGGCCTGCTCGAGCTCACCTGCGTGTTCGTCGCGGCCGCCGCCGGGCTGCGCATCTTCTGGGCCTGGATCGCCCCGGGCCCACGCGGGCGAGGCGCGGCGCTCGCAGCCGAGGCCAGGGCGCTGTTCACCATCGCGATCGGCCTCGTGTTCTGGCTGTTCGTCTCCGGGCTCATCGAGGGCTTCGTCACCCCGCAGCCGTGGCCGTGGGCCGTGAAGATCGGCATCGGCGCGCTCGCGCTGGCCGCGTTCCTGTTCACGATGCTCGTGCTCGGCCGCCGCGCTGCGAAGGCGGGCGAGACGGGCGACCTCGCGGAGTTCGATTCCGGCGAGCGCCGGATCGTCGCCGGCTGAGTCCGCTCCGGCCGCGCCCGCCAGCAGGAATCGGCCGAGTCGGTGCGAAGACGCCGATGGCGGATGCCCCGTCCGGGGCATCCGCCATCGTGGTGGTCCGGCTCAGGCGCTGAGCTTCGCCGCCCGGTCGAAGATCAGCTTGTAGAGCACGCCTGCGATGAGTCCGCCGACGATCGGGGCGACGATCGACGCCCAGAGCTGGACGAGCGCGTCGCCGCCGCCGAAGATCGCCGTCGCGATCGAGCGGGCCGGGTTGAACGAGCCGTTCGTGATCGGGCCCGCGACGAGCACCAGCACGGTCAGCGTGAGACCGATGGCCAGCGGGGCGAAGTTCGCCGCGGCGCGGCCCGCGGAGGTCACGCCGAGGATGACGAACAGGAAGACCGCGGTGGCGACGATCTCGGCGATGAAGAAGGCACCGATGCCGAAGCCGGCGGGGGAGAGCTCGTCGTAGCCCGTCGAGGCCGAGCGGAACGTCGCGACGACGTCGGCCCCGGGAGCGCTCGCGACGATCCCGAGCAGCACGACGGCGCCCAGGATGCCGCCGACGATCTGCGCGACGAGGTATCCGGCGACGTCCTTCCACGCGAAACGACCGGCGACCGCGAGGCCGAGCGTCACCGCGGGGTTGAAGTGCCCGCCCGAGATCGGACCGAAGGCGTAGGCGGCGACGAGCACGCTGAGGCCGAGCGCGAAGGCGACGCCGAGGAGGGTGGCGTTGGCGGAGGAGAAGATCGCCGCTCCGATGACGCCGAAGACGAGGATGAAGGTGCCGAGGAGTTCGGCGGTGAGCTTCTGCCCCGTCGAGGGGGCGGCCGTTCCGGCCATGCTGGTGTCCTTTCCTAGGGAGACGAATCGCCTCCTGCGGAGGCGACGAAACGGCGCGGGACCCCTCCGCGCCGGGCATGAGCCTATCGAGAACGCGGATCGCCGAAGCGGCGAGGCGCGCCGGTGTGTCGCGCCACGACGTCGGATGACGGCGGGCGACGTCGCGTGCCGCTTCGGGCCGCTCGGAGGCGACGGCTACAGCCGGCCAGCGGCCTTCAACGCCAGATAGCGGTCTGCGAGCGCGGGCGGGAGCTCGTGCGGCGGGGCGCTCACCGTCTCCGCGCCGAGCCGGCGGATGGCCGCCTCGACCCGTGCCCCGTCGAGCAGGGCGCGCTCGGCGGCGGCGGCCCGGTAGACGTCGTCGAGGTCCTCGGTGCGGGCGCTCGCGGCCACCGCGTCGGGATCGGCCACGGAGGCGACGATCACGAGGTGGCGCGAGGTGAGCTGCGGGAGCATGGCGAGCAGACCGGCGGCGTTCGCGGGCGAGTCCACGCCCGTGAGGAGGACGACGAGCGCGCGACGGCTGGTGAGCCGCCGCACCTGCGCGGGGACGGCGGCCCAGTCGGCCTCGATGAGCTCCGGGTCGATGGTCGCCATGACGTCGACGAGCTTGGCGAGCAGTTCGGCCCCGTTCGCCCCGTGCACCCGGCCGCGGACGCGGCGGTCCCACGCGAGCCAGTCGACCCGGTCGCCGGCGTGCGAGGCGAGGGCGGAGAGCAGCAGGGAGGCCTCGAAGGCCGTGTCGAGCCTGGGCTCGTCGGCGACACGGGCGGCCGCGGTGCGCGAGGTGTCGGTGACGATCACGATGCGCCGGTCACGCTCCGGGCGCCAGGTGCGCACCATCAGCCGGGTGCCGCCCGGGGCGTCGGGGTCGGTGCGGCGCGCGGTCGCCCGCCAATCGATCGAGCGGACGTCGTCGCCGCGGACGTACTCGCGGATGGAGTCGAACTCGGTTCCCTGCCCGCGGATCAGGATCGGCGTGCGCCCGTCGAGCTCCCGGAGCCTCGTCAGCCGGGACGGCAGGTGCACCCGCGAGGCGAACGGCGGCAGCACGCGCAGCACGCCGGGCGCGGCGAGCGTCGCCTGCCGCGACCACAGGCCGAGCGGGCCCGCGCTGCGGATGGTGACCTGCTGGACCCGACGGTCGCCCCGTCGGCGGGGGACCAGCACGAGGGACACCCGACGTCGTTCGCCGGCGGGGATACGGAGCCGGGAGCGGTTCGCCCCGACGACGCCGGCGGAGGGCTGCCAGCCGTCGCGGACGACGGCGCGGAGCGCCCGCCCGCCGAGGTTCTGCACGATGAGGTGCGAATCCGCGGCCTCTCCGAGCCGGACCCGCGGCGGCAGCTCCCGCTGCAGCGCGACCCGCCGCGGGGAGGCGGCCAGGGAGAGATCGATCGCACCGAGCCCGACGCAGAGCGCCGCCCAGGCGAGCAGCATGAGCCAGGCGGCCTGCCCCCCGGCGGCCGCCACCGAGGCCGGCGTCGGCGCACCCGACGCGGCGCCCGCCAGCGCACCCGCGACCACGATCGGCACCACGCCGAGCGCGAGGAGCAGCACGAACCTCCCGGAGATCGTCATCTCAGAGCGGGACCCTGACCTGCTGGACGATGCCGCGGAGCACCTGATCGACGGCGACGCCCTCCAGCTCGGCCTCCGGCCGCAGCTGGACGCGGTGACGCCAGACCGGCAGCAGCATGGCCTGCACGTGGTCGGGGGTCAGGCGCTCGTAGCCGGTCAACCAGGCCCAGGCCTTCGCCGCGGCCAGCAGGCCGGTCGCCGCTCGCGGGCTGACCCCGAGGCGGAGCGACGGCGCGCGCCGAGTCGCCCGGGCCAGATCGACGAGGTACGCGAGGACGTCGTCGGAGGCGCCCACCCGGCCGGCCGCGGCGCGCGCGGCCGAGAGCTCGCCCGCCGAGAGCACGGGCTGCACCCCGGCCGCCTCGAGGTCGTGCGGGGAGAAGCCGTCGGCGTGACGGCGGAGCATCGCGAACTCGGCGTCGCGCTCGGGCACCTCGAGGACGAGCTTCATGAGGAAGCGGTCGAGCTGCGCCTCGGGCAGGGAATAGGTGCCCTCGTACTCGATGGGGTTCTGCGTCGCGGCCACGAGGAACGGGTCCGGGAGCGGGCGGGTGACGCCGTCGGCGGAGACCTGCCGCTCCTCCATCGCCTCGAGCAGCGCCGACTGGGTCTTCGGCGGGGTGCGGTTGATCTCGTCGGCGAGGAGCAGGTTCGTGAAGATCGGGCCCTCGCGGAACGCGAACTCGCCCGACCGAGGGTCGTAGGCGAGGGAGCCGGTGACGTCGCCGGGCATCAGGTCGGGAGTGAACTGCAGCCGGCGCGTCTCGAGTCGCAGCGTGCGGCTCAAGGTGCGCACGAGCAGGGTCTTCGCGACGCCCGGAACGCCCTCGAGCAGGACGTGGCCGTCGGCGAGCAGGGCGATGATGAGGCCGGTGATCGCGCCGTCCTGGCCGACGACGGCCTTGCCCACTTCGGCACGCACCCGGTTGAGGGCGTCGCGCAGCTCGGCATCCGTCTGGATGGGGTCGGTCATGAGGGCCTTCCTGGTCGTTCGGTGGTCTGCGTGGGGTCCGCGTCGGGTCGCAGGGTGCGCCGCACCTCGGCCTCGAGCTCGTGGATCGCGGCGGCGAGCTCGACGAGCCGCCGGTCGTCGGCCGGCTCCTCGTCGACGAGCAGCCGCTCGGTGGCGTGGGGGTCCCGTCCGGTCGCGAGAGCGGCGGCGACGGCGATCTCACGGGCGTCGGCGGAGCGGGGCAGCTTCAGCACGCCGAGCAGACGGCCGAGCGCGCCGATCCGCAGCTGGTCGAGCGCGTGGGTGCGAACCGAGCTGCGTTCGTAGAGGCGCGCGCGGCCCTCGCGGGTCTCGGCGACGGGGACGTCGACGAGCAGGTCCTCCGCGACGAGCGGTCCGAAACGGCGGCCGCGCCACACCGCCGCCGCGACGACGAGCGCGATGGTGAGCAGGATGACGGGCGTCACCCAACCCGGGGTGAGCTCGCCGAGCGTCGGGGCGGAGGCGGCATCCACGTCCTCGAGGCCCGGCACGTACCAGGTGAGCTCCGCCGTCTCGCCGAGGAGGCCGAGTGCGAGCGCCGCGTTGCCGGCCTCGTCGATCGTGTCGTTCGCGAACGCGGTCGGGGCCGCGACCACCGTGATCCGTCCGCCGTCGCTCGGCCCCTCGGCGAGGGCGACGCCGAACTCGCCGTCGGGGAAGCAGCCCTGCCAGCCCGCGGCCCGGGCCTCGTCGTCGATTCGGAGCAGACGCTGCCCATCGGAGAGGGTCCCGGCGCGCTCGGCCGCCGGAAGGGCGCAGCCCGCGCGCTCCAGCGGTCCGCTCGCCGAGCCAGCCAGCCGCACGCCGTCGGCGAGCGCGTCGAGCGAGGCGAAGTCGGGGGCGATGACCACGAGGCGATCGGCCGAGCCCGCGAGCTCGGCGAGCCGTTCGGGTTCGAGGAAGCCCGCCGCGTCGGCGACCACGACGGTCGCGCCGTCGCGGGCAGCGCTTCGCGCATCGTCGAAGGTGGAGACTTCGCCGACCTCGACGCCCTGCGCGCGGAGCACCTCGACGACCGCCTTCGCCCCAGCTGGGCCGGGATTGTCGGCGCCGAGCGGGGTGCCACCGCCGCTGACCCGGCCCTGGAGCACGAGCAGCACGACGGCGCCCAGCACCGCGACGGCCGCGATGGCGATCCAGGTGCGGGCGTGGTGCAGGCCGCCGCGCAGGGTCGGCGTGAGCGAGGTCGCCGCCCGGGCCCCGGTGTCCGTCGCGGTCGCCGGCGCAACGGCCTCGGGCGCGCTCGGGCCGCTCACACCGGCACCGCCGGTCCGTGCGCGACCGTGTCGACGGGCGGGGTCGTCGCGATGACGGTCTCGAGCGCGGTCAGCTGCTCGTACTCGGCTGCGCCGCCGCTGCGGCCCAGGTAGCGGACCTCGTCGAACGCCCGCGCGGCCTGCTGCAGCCCGGCGGCGTGCTCGGGGAACGGTGTCGTCGCCGCCGCGGCGATCGCGTGCGCCGTCGTGCCGGGATGGACGCGCACGAGCTCGCGCTCGGTGAGGCCGCGGGCGAGCGCCCGGAACCGCTCCTCGATGGCGAGGGGCCAGTCGCCGCGCTGCGCGGCGAGCGCGGCGGCCCTGCGGAGCTCGTCGAGCCCGCGGACGTCGCCGTCCTCGAACAACGGGACCTGCGCGGCGCGCCGTCGCCGGAGCCTGGGCACGCCGAACACCAGCAGCCCGATGACGACGAGGACGACCACGATGAGGACCACGATCCCGATGACGAAGGGCTGCGGCACCCCGCCTGCCCCTGAGAAGAGTTCGCCCAGCCACTCGCCGATGCGCTGCATCAGCCGGTCGAACCAGCTCGGCTCGGCCGCACGGTACTCGGGCTTCGCGAGCTCGTCGATGAGCCAGCGCCGGGCCTCCTCGGCACCCGGGTCGACCGGGATCTCGATGCGCACGGCGGTTCAGGCCCAGCCCGGCGAGCTCGCGAGCGGTGCCGCTGACGGCACGAAGGGGTCGCCGACCGGGGAGCCGGCCTCGCGGAGCTCGACGTGCCGCTGCAGGACGAGGTCGAGCCCCTCTTTGCGCATGCGGAGGTCGAGGTAGACGACGGCGACGACGGCGGACTGGACGACGGCCGTGACCGCGCCGATGACGAGCGAGAGCACCATCGAGATCGCGTAGACGGCGATGATCGCGCCCGCCCCGCTGCCCGTGCCGGTCGGATCGATGAGGCCGGCGATGATGCCGCCGATGAGCGTGACCGGCGTCGTCACGAGCTGGGCGGCGAAGTACAGGATGACGGCGACGAGCGCCTCGACGCCGAACGTGCGCCAGAAGTACCTGTTCGTGAGCTGCCACGAGCGGGCGATCGCGCGGCCGACGCCGACGTGCTCCATGACGATGACGCTCGGGACGAGGGACAGCTTCACGGCGAGCCAGACGCCGAGCGCGACGACGCCGAGCGCGACCACGCCGACGATGAGGACGGTCGCGACGATGCCGCCGACTCCGCCCGAAGTGACCGAGGCGAAGCCGACGCCCACGAGGACGCCGAGGAGCACGACGGCGAGGATCGCGACGACGACGGCGATCGCGACGAGCAGGGTCCAGCCGATGAGCGGCCAGATGCGTCGGGCCGTGCGCCGCCACAGCTCGCCGAAGCGGAGCCGCTCGCCGAGCGTGCTGCTCGCCACCTCGACGACCATGATGCCCTGCAGGAACGCGCTGCCGACGATGGACAGCGCCATGGGGATCAGCATCAGCAGCAGGAAGCCCCCGACCGCCCCCGCGGTGATCGCGTCCTGGTCGGCGACGCTCGCGGAGCCGAGACGCGCGGTCATCGCGAAGAAGAACGGGACGAAGGCGCCGACGGTGGTCAGCGCGACGACGAGCTGCACGATCAGCCCGCTGCCGAGCACCGGCCCCGGATTGCGCCGGAGCGTGCGGAACGGCGCCCACATCAGCGTGCCGAAGCCGAGCGGTCGGAGCGGCAGGAGGCCCGGCTTCGGCGGCGGCGTCCATCCCGGCTGGGGCGCGCCGTATCCGGGCGGGGGTGTGGCGCCGTAGGCCTGCTGGGGGCCGTTCGCCCACTGCGGCGCGCCGGGGGCTGACCAGGGACCGGGAACCGGGCCGCCGTTCGCCGGCGGCGGCCACGCGCCCTCTGCGGGCGGCTGCCACTGCGGATCGGTCACGAACGGGCTCCTTCCGGCGGTCTTCCCATGCTTTCACATCCGGAACGGAACGCGTCGCCGCCGTGCACAGGCGGGCGCGCGAGCACTCGGATCCCGCCCCCGCCGCCGTCGAACGGCTACGCTGGGACGACCGGCCACGTCGCAGAAGCCCCGGCCCGAGCGGAGATGTGAATCGATGTCCCAACGCATCCTGGTCGTCGACGACGACACGGCCCTCGCCGAGATGATCGGCATCGTGCTGCGTTCGGAGGGCTTCGAGCCGATCTTCTGCAGCGACGGCGCGCAGGCCGTCGAGGCGTTCCGCGAGGCGCGACCCGACCTCGTCCTCCTCGATCTCATGCTCCCGGGAATGGACGGCATCGAGGTCTGCGGCCGCATCCGGGCCGAGTCCGGTACGCCGATCATCATGCTCACCGCCAAGAGCGACACGGCCGACGTGGTGCGCGGGCTGGAGTCCGGCGCCGACGACTACATCGTGAAGCCCTTCAACCCGAAGGAGCTCATCGCGCGGATCCGCACGCGACTGCGCCCGGCGCCCGAGCAGGCGCCCGAGACGCTCGGCGTCGGCGACCTCGTCATCGACGTCGCCGGGCACGAGGTGCGGCGCGGCGACGAGCGCATCAATCTGACGCCCCTCGAGTTCGACCTGCTGCACACCCTGGCGGCGAAGCCGCAGCAGGTGTTCACGCGGGAGATGCTGCTCGAGCAGGTCTGGGGCTACCACTACAAGGCCGACACCCGGCTCGTGAACGTCCATGTGCAGCGCCTCCGCGCGAAGGTCGAGCACGACCCGGACAACCCCCGCATCGTCATGACCGTGCGCGGCGTGGGCTACCGCGCCGGCGCCACCACCTAGGCCATGAGCACGGCCGAGGCGGCGCCGGCGACGCTGCGGATCGGCCGCTGGCGAGGCATCCCGCGGCGGCTGGCGTCACTCTGGCGCCACTCGTTGCAGTTCCGCACCGTGCTGATCACCCTCGCGCTGTCCGGCCTCGCGATCCTCGTCATCGGGCTGTACATCAGCTTCAGCGTGGCCTCGAACCTGTTCCAGACGCAGCTCGACCAGGTGCTCGGCTCCTCGAACAACGCCACGGCCGCCGCGCAGCGCATCCTCAATCCCTCGGACGCGTCCGACCAGGCCGCCATGCAGTCCCTCATGGACTCGACGGTGAAGATCGTGCAGTCGAGCTCGGGGAGCTCGCTCATCGGCGTCTACCGGGCGCCCGAGCAGGACCCGTCGACGATCGCCCCGCTCGGCAGCATCGCCCCCGGCCTCGAAGCCGTGTTGACCGACGAACTGCGCGAGCGGGTGCAGGAGAACCCGGGCGGCCAGTTCTGGCAGTCCGTGGCCCTCGACGATGGCGCGGGCGGCACGGACCCCGGGGTGGTCGTCGGCTCCGATCTGCAGGTGCCGGGCGCCGGCCGGTACGAGCTGTACATCGGCTACGACTTCGCCGACGCCCAGCAGACTCTCGACCAGATGCAGGCCACCGGCGTCGTCGGGGCGATCGCGCTCCTCGCGCTCCTCGCGGTCGTCACGCTCCTCGTCGTCCGCTGGGTCATCGAGCCGATCCGCACCGCGGCGATGACGAGTCGGCGGCTCGCCGCGGGCGACCTCGGCGTGCGGATGCCGGAGAAGGGCGAGGACGAGCTCGCCACCCTCGCCGCCTCGTTCAACGGCATGGCCGACAGCCTGCAGGCGCGGATCCGGGAGCTCGCCGAGCTCTCCGTCGTGCAGCAGCGCTTCGTCTCCGACGTCTCGCACGAGCTGCGTACGCCGCTCACGACGATCCGGCTCGCCGGTGACGTGCTCTACGGGCAGCGCGACGACTTCCCCGGCCCGACCGCGAGGACCGTGGAGCTCCTGCACACCCAGACCGACCGATTCGAGCAGCTCCTCGCCGACCTGCTCGAGATCAGCCGCTACGACGCCGGCTCCGTCGAGCTCGCGACGGAGCCCACGAACCTCGTGCACCTCGCCGGCGATGCGATCGAGTCGATGCACGAGCTCGCGCAGGAGCGGGGCAGCGAGCTGCGGCTCGATGCGCCCGGCGGCCACCTCGACGCGCAGGTCGATCCCCGGCGGATCCGCCGCATCGTCCGGAACCTCCTCGGCAACGCGATCGAGCACGGCGAGGGGAGACCGATCGTGATCGCGGTCGACTCGAACGAGCAGGCGGTGGCGCTGAGCGTCCGCGACTACGGGCTCGGCATGAGCGAGGAGGAGCAGTCGCACGTCTTCGACCGCTTCTGGCGAGCGGACCCGAGTCGCACCAGGACCATCGGCGGCACCGGGCTCGGGCTCGCGATCTCGCTCGAGGACGCGGTGGCTCACGGCGGGGCGCTGGACCTCTGGTCGCGCACGGGCGTGGGGACCGTTTTCCGGCTCACCATCCCGAGGAAGGCGGGCGGGGAGTTCGCCGAGTCGCCGCTCCCGCTCGCACCGGTCGACCCGGAAGCGGTCGGGCCCGGTGCGCCGAACACGGTGACCACGGACACGAAGAGCCTGGGGGTGCCCGATGCGTAAGCGTCTCGCGCTCGCCGCGGCGGCGCTCGCCGCGCTGCTGCTCGCGAGCTGCGCATCCCTGCCGAGCTCAGGCGGGGTGAACGCCGGCAGCCCGGGAACGGGGGAGGAGACGCTCGAGCTCGACCTGCAGGCGCCGTCGCCGACCGAGGGCGCCAGCCAGGAGGAGATCCTCCGCGGCTTCATCAACGCCGCGACGAGTCCGCGGAGCAACTACGCCGTGGCCAGGCAGTACCTCGCCCCGCAGTTCGCCGACCAGTGGCAGCCGGGCGAGGGGGCGACGATCGATCGCTTCGCCGACCGCGACACGGTCCGCGTCGACGACACCCGCCTGCAGATCGACGCCGTGCCCGCGGCCGAGCTCGCCGCCAACGGGCAGTACCAGGCGGCGCAGTCGCAGGCGCCGATCCAGCTCGACTACCGTTTCGTGAAGGTCGGCGCGGAGTGGCGGATCAGCGAGGCCCCGGCCGGCGTGCTGATGGACGAATCGAACTTCTCGCGGGTCTACCGCACCCACACCCTCTATTTCTACGACGTCGACTTCCGTTTCGCCGTCCCCGACGTGCGCTGGTTCGCCGGTCGCGAGTCGGTGCAGACGAGCATCGTCCGCGCGCTCCTCGCGGGGCCGGCGGACTGGCTCGACGCCGGGGTGGTGTCCGCGTTCCCGGAGGGGGTCCGCCTCGACCCGGACGCGGTGCCGATCGACGGGGGCGTGGCTGACGTCTCCCTCGAAGGCGTGCCGGTGGACGACGAGCTGGCGGCGCAGCGGATGCGCTTCCAGCTGCGCGAGAGCCTCGCCTCCGTGCCGAACGTCGACGACGTCCAGCTCTCCCTCGACGGCACAGTGCAGACCGGCCCCCTCGCCTTCACCGCCACAACTGACCCCGTCGCCGACACCCGTGCGGTCGTCTACGACGGGACGAACTTCGGCCGACTCGCGGCGGGCGGTGGCGAGATCGAGCCGATCCCCGGCCTCTCCGATCAGATCGCCTCGCTGCTGCCGACCGCCGCGGCGCTCGCGCCCGACGCCCAGGCGGCGGCGGTGCGCTCCGTCGAGGGAGACGTGTACCGGGTCGACTTCGAGGCCCAGCCCGTCCGCGTCGACGACCGCGCCGGGCTGATCGCGCCGGCGATCGACGGCCAGGGGTACATCTGGACCGTGCCGGCCGGCTCGCCGCGGGAGATCCGCGTCACCGGGCCCGACGGCAGCGCCGTGGCGATCACCCCGCCGTGGGCGTCGAGCGGCATCGCGGCGCTCGAGCTGGCGCCCGACGGCACGAGGCTCATCGCCCTGCTCGACGACGGCGCGACGAGCAGCTTCGTCGCGGTGGCGGTCGCGCGCACCGGCGACGGCGTCCCGCAGTCGCTCGGGACCGCGCAACTGGTGCTCGCGGGGGAGACGGGCGACGCGGAGGACGTCAGTTGGCTCGACCAGACGACGGTGGCGTCGCTCACCGCCACGGAGGGCGGCAGCGGCATCGTGAGCCAGGTGCTCGGCGGCCTCGCGACGCGCCGCGACGGCCCCGCCGGCGGTATCCAGCTCGACGCGGCGGCCAGTCCGAGGGAGTACCGCGTGCTCACGAGGGACGGCGAGCTGGAGACGGTGAGCGGCGTCGGGTGGCAGGTCCGGGCGAGCGGCTTGCGCTTCCTCGGCACCCAGCTCGCGGGCTGAGCCGTATCCCTCGGCACCCAGCTCGCGGGCTGAGCCCGAGCCGTCCTCCCCGGCTCTCACACGATGGCACTTCTCCCCGGGAATGGCGGTTGCGGCGAACGGGCGGATGGCTCGCTGGGATCCTCGAGGCATGGATCGATCACGGGTCGGCGCCGCCTTCGCCGAGGCCGTCGCGCTCGCGCTGCCGGTCTCCTGCGCCGGGTGCGGGACGTTCGACCGATCCGTCTGCGCGACGTGCCTGCGCGAGCTCGTCCCCGCCCCGCGGCTCGTCGTCCGCGAGACGGGCGGCGCGGCCCTCGCCGCCTGGGCGGGCCTCTCCTTCGGCGGGGTGGTCCGGCCCGTGCTCGGCGCGTTCAAGGACGCCGGCCGCACCGACACGGCCGCGGCACTCGCGCCCGCGCTCGGCGCGGCGATCACCGCCGCGCTGCTGGCGATCGCCGCGCCGGCAGGGTCGGACGGGATCGAGCTCTGCACGATCCCGTCGACGCCCGCGGCGCTGCGGGCGCGCGGCTACCGGCCCGTCGAACGCTTGCTCGCGCAGCTCGGGCTGCGGTCCGTCCGCGTACTGCGGCCCGTCGCCGCCCACCTCGACCAGGCCGGGCTCGACGCCGAGGCGCGACGACGCAACTCCGCCGGCTGGCTCCGCGCGCGGGGAGCGGCGGGGCGGACCCTGCTGCTCGTCGACGACGTGCTCACCACCGGCTCCACGCTCGCGGCCGCCGCGGCGGCGATCGAGGCCGCCGGGGGTCGGGTCGCGGGCTTCGCCGTGCTCGCCGAGACCCCGCGCCGCCACCGATGAACATCGCAGGAGATCTTCGGCGAACTCTCCGTGACAAGCGGCCCGAAGCGGGCTACGGTGGCAGCACAGGCGTGGTCCAACCACCCTTCAGAACCGGGTGACACGCCGGGAGATGGAGGCCGTAATGGAACTGAACATCGTCGGACGCAACCTTGGGGTCACCGATCGATTCCGTGCCTACGTCACTGAGAAGGCCGAGAAGGTCTCGCACCTCGCCGAGCGGGCGATCGCGCTCGATGTGAAGCTCGTGCGCCACAGCGAGAAGAACGGGAACCCGGGCCCCGACCGCGTCGAGCTCACGCTCGTCGGCCGCGGCCCCGTCGTCCGGGCGGAGGCGGACGGCAGCGACAAGTACGCCGCGTTCGACGTGGCGCTCGGGCGATTGCTCGAACGGATCAGGCGGGCGAAGGACCGCAAGAAGGTGCACCGCGGCGGCGCCCACCGGCACACCTCGCTGCGCGAGGCTGCGGACGCCGGGTTCACCGGGGTCGGCGTGCAGGCCGCGGGCGCCGAAGTGCTCGAACGGGTCCGCACCGGCAGCATCCCCGTCGTCGAGGAGCAGGACGAGCACGGAGAAGACGAGGTGTACACCCCGGTCGTCATCCGCCGGAAGGTGTTCGCGTCCGCACCGATGACCGTCGACGAGGCCCTCTACTTCATGGAACTCGTCGGGCACGACTTCTACCTCTTCGTCGACTCCGAGTCGGGCCGGCCGAGCGTCGTCTACCGGCGCAAGGGCTGGGACTACGGAGTGATCGGCATCGACGAGCAGGCCGGCGCCGCCATCGACGACCCGGTCACCAAGGGTCGCGAGGCGGTCGCCTCCTAGACGCACGATCGCGCGGGGCATCCGGTCGCCGGCCGGATGCCCCGCGCTCTGCGCCGGGTGCTGCGATCCGGGCCGGCGGACGCACCGGTCGCGACCGGCGCGCATCCGGCTCGTGTCCAGCTCGCTGCCCACTAGCATGGCTATGATGACCGTCTGCACAGGCGGCAGCGGGCGCGCCCTCCACCCGAGCGGGTGCGGCCGACGACACTGGGAGAGCATTTCGTGGCTTCGATTCTGGAAAAGGTCCTGCGCGTCGGCGAGGGCCGTACCCTCAAGCGTCTCGAGAACTACGCGAAGGCGATCAACGCCCTGGAGGACGACTTCAAGGACCTCAGCGACGAGGAACTGAAGCACGAGACGGTCGAGCTGCGCGAGCGCTACTCGAACGGCGAGTCGCTCGACGACCTGCTGCCCGAGGCGTTCGCCGCCGTGCGCGAGGCGTCCCGGCGCACGCTGGGCCTCCGCCACTTCGACGTGCAGCTCATGGGCGGCGCCGCGCTGCACCTCGGCAACATCGCCGAGATGAAGACCGGTGAGGGCAAGACGCTGGTGGCGACGACCGCGGCGTACCTCAACGCCCTCACCAGCCGCGGAGTGCACATCATCACGGTGAACGACTTCCTCGCGTCGTACCAGTCGGAGCTCATGGGCCGCGTCTTCCGCGCCCTCGGCATGACGACCGGATGCATCCTCTCCGGCCAGACGCCGCAGCAGCGCCGCGAGCAGTACGCCGCCGACATCACCTACGGCACGAACAACGAGTTCGGCTTCGACTACCTGCGCGACAACATGGCGTGGCAGGCGTCCGACATGGTGCAGCGCGGGCACTATTTCGCCATCGTCGACGAGGTCGACTCGATCCTCATCGACGAGGCGCGCACGCCGCTCATCATCTCGGGTCCGGCCTCGGGCGAGGCGAACCGCTGGTTCACCGAGTTCGCCCGCCTCGCGGAGCGCCTCGTCCCCGGCGAGGACTTCGAGGTCGACGAGAAGAAGCGCACCGTCGGCGTGCTCGAGCCCGGCATCGAGAAGGTCGAGGACTACCTCGGCATCGACAACCTCTACGAGTCGGCGAACACGCCGCTCATCTCCTTCCTGAACAACTCGATCAAGGCCAGGGCCCTGTTCAAGAAGGACAAGGACTACGTCGTGATGAACGGCGAGGTGCTCATCGTCGACGAGCACACCGGCCGCATCCTCGTCGGCCGTCGCTACAACGAGGGCATCCACCAGGCGATCGAGGCGAAGGAGGGCGTGCAGGTCAAGGCCGAGAACCAGACCCTCGCGACCGTCACCCTGCAGAACTACTTCCGCCTCTACTCGAAGCTCTCGGGCATGACCGGTACGGCCGAGACCGAGGCCGCCGAGTTCATGTCGACCTACAAGCTCGGCGTGGTCCCGATCCCGACGAACAAGCCGATGCAGCGCATCGACCAGCCCGACCTCGTGTACAAGAACGAGGAGTCGAAGTTCGCGCAGGTCGTCGAGGACATCGTCGAGCGGCACAAGAACGGACAGCCGGTCCTCGTCGGCACGACCAGCGTCGAGAAGAGCGAGTACCTCTCGCGCCTGCTCGCGAAGAAGGGCGTGCGCCACGAGGTCCTGAACGCGAAGAACCACGCGCGCGAGGCCGCGATCATCGCGCAGGCGGGCCGCCACGGCGCCGTCACCGTCGCCACGAACATGGCCGGTCGAGGCACCGACATCATGCTCGGCGGCAACGCCGAGTTCATCGCGGTCCAGCGGATGCACGAGAAGGGTCTGTCGCCCGTCGACACGCCCGAGGAGTACGAGGCCGCCTGGGACGACGTCTTCGCCGAGGTCAAGCGCGAGGTCGACATCGAGGGCGAGAAGGTCCTCCAGGCCGGCGGCCTCTACGTGCTCGGCACGGAGCGGCACGAGTCGCGACGCATCGACAACCAGCTCCGCGGTCGCTCGGGGCGTCAGGGCGACCCCGGCGAGAGCCGGTTCTACCTCTCCCTCACGGACGACCTGATGCGGCTCTTCAACGCCGGCGCGGCCGAGAGCATCATGGCCCGGGGCGTGCCCGACGACGTGGCCATCGAGTCGAAGGTCGTCTCCCGGGCCATCCGCTCGGCGCAGTCCCAGGTCGAGGCGCGCAACGCCGAGATCCGCAAGAACGTGCTGAAGTACGACGACGTCCTGAACCGGCAGCGCGAGGCGATCTACTCCGACCGCCGGCACATCCTCGAGGGCGACGACCTGCACGAGCGCACGCAGGCCTTCCTCGAGAACGTCATCGACGAGGTCCTTGACCAGCACACGGCCGAGGGCAACCCCGACGAGTGGGACCTCGACGCGCTCTGGACCGAGCTGAAGACGCTCTACCCGATCGACATCACCATCGACGAGGTCGTCGCCGAGGCGGGCGAGAAGGGCCGGGTCAACCGCGACTTCATCCGCCGCGAGATCCTCTCCGACGCGAAGCTCGCCTACCAGCGCCGCGAGGAGCAGCTCGGCAGCCCGGCGATGCGCGAGCTCGAGCGCCGGGTCGTGCTCTCGGTGATCGACCGCCGCTGGCGCGACCACCTGTACGAGATGGACTACCTGAAGGACGGCATCGGCCTGCGCGCCATGGCGCAGCGCGACCCGCTGGTCGAGTACCAGCGCGAAGGCTACGCGATGTTCCAGCAGATGATGGGCTCGATCCGCGAGGAGACCGTCGGCTTCCTGTTCAACCTCGAGGTCGAGGTCGCCCAGCAGGGCGGCGTCGCCGGGCCGAACATCGAGGCGAAGGGGCTCGGCCGTCAGGCGACCCCCGAGGAGAAGCTCAGCTACACCGCGCCGAGCGACTCGGGCGAGGCCGAAGTGCGGAACCAGCGCGGTCAGCTGCAGCAGGCGGCGACGCAGCGCCTCCGTCGTGCGGTCGCCGAGTCGCAGAGCGAGGGGGCCGGCGACGCGCCCGCCCAGGGCGGTGCGCGCGGCGCCTTCGGGCAGGCTACCGGCGAGGCCTCCCCGCAGAACCGGGCCGAGCGGCGCGCCCAGGACCGCAAGGGCCGCTAGGGATCACTCGACGAGGGCCGCGCATCCGAGGATGCGCGGCCCTCGTCGTGTCCATGCCACGCCTCGCCCCGGCCGGTCCGGTGGGACGCGCTCAGAGCACGCCGAGCACGGACGCCCGCCACCGGGCGTCGAAGCCCTCGAGCCGGATGACGATGGCGCGAGTACGGGGACGCTGGTGCACGAGCACGACCGCTTCGACCACGCCGTCGGCGGGTTCGCTGGCCCGGATCGTGCCGATCGCGAAGACCGGGCGCTGCGGGCGTGCGCCGCGCACGCGGCGGGCACGTGCGGCGAGGGCGACCCGCTTCTCGAGCCCGCGGTAGACGTCGTCGGTGACCCAGCGCGCGAGCTGCTCGAGCTCCCGCGCCCCGGCGAGCGCTTCGACGACGCAGTGCGCGAGGTTGCGAAGCACCGGCATCGGATCGGGGAGCTCAGCGCGGCCGGCCGGTTGTGGACCGAAGAAGTCGTCGCGATCGAACGGGACGTGGTCGTGGAAGGGCTCGGCGGGCTGCGCCGGTTCGAAGTGCGGGACCATGCTGCTCCTGGATCGTGGCGATCGCCGAGCACAGCCCGACGACCGGATCACCCCCGAATGGGGGAGGAGGGGGACCCGTGCTTGAACGCTAGACGGGGCCTGGAATCCCTGTCAAGCGAACAGCGGCCCTGTGGAGAGTGTCCGGTGGCATCGCGGACGGGCGGACTATGGTCGCCGGCATGCGGTTCGAACGGCTCATCGACGACCTCGCAGCGCAGATCGATCACGAGCAGCGCGAGGAGGAGCGGGCCCTCGCGCTCGAGGAGGAACGCCATCGGCTCGGTCGGCTCTCCCTGCGCGAACGGATGCGCGCGCTGCACGAGGCCGGGCGGCCCCTGCGCTGCGAACTCGTCGACGGACGCACGCTGTCGCTCGGCTTGACGTCGTTCGGTCGGGACTGGGTGGCGGCGCGACCGGAGCCGCCGGGACTCGGGCAGTTCATCGTGCGCATCCCCGCAATCACGGCGATCCTGGCGGATCGGGACGATCTCGCGGCGAGCCTCGTGGCTCTCCCGGAGTCGCCGACGGCGCTCGCCGCGCGCATCGGTTTCGGCTTCGTCCTCCGCGATCTCGCACGTCGCCGTGCCCCCGTCCTCGTGCACGGGGTCGGTGGCGCGAGCTGGCACGGCACCATCGATCGCGTCGGCGGCGACCACCTGGAACTCGCCGTTCATCCGGCCGGCACGCCGCGACGGGAGGCCGAGGTCAAGGCGTATCGGCTGGTGCCGTTCGAACGGATCTCGACGGTCGAATTCTGAGCGTCCGGTCGGCTCGCGGGCCGATCGGGGATCGTCGAGCAATTGGCATCCCGAAATGATCCGGTGGTGGTTTCGGCCCGCGTGGCGAGTGCCGAATGAGCTCAGTCGACCGGGTGAACTCTGCCGCGGCGCACGCCGGAGAGCTCCGCGAGGTTCGCGAACTCGCCCTCGTTCCAGGCTGCGTGACGACGGGCGGACTCGTACTGCTCGTCGATCCAGACCTCGAGCTGCGCGCGTTCGACGCGCCAGGGGCCGTGCTCGCCGACCCGGATGGCCGGCAGCTCGCCGGAGCCGATGAGGGCGTCGACGACGCCCACGTCGACGGCGAGGAGCTCCGCGGTATCGGCGAGGGTCAGGAACCGCCCGAGCTCGCCAGTCGATCCAGGTGAGGTCATGCCCTCGATTATCGACCCGGCGGGCGTCGAACGTGCGGTCTGTGGATAACTCCGGGCAGGCAGTCGGCGCCGTCGCGACGATGGGGTGACCGGGCGGGGATCGTGGTGCCGTCGGCGAACGCCGGCACCGGCCGCGCGAACGAGGGAGTAGGAGAACGAATGGGCTGGCGCGCTCGACGGGGGAGAGGCATCGACCTCAGGCTGGCGGCGGGCGTCGTGCTCGTCGTCGGATCGGTGCTGGGCGTCTGGGCGATCGTGGGCGGACTCGATCGCTCGGTCGAGGTCTACACGGCGCGCGACACCATTCCGGCGGGCTCGAAGCTGGAACTCGAGGGGCTCCAGCGCGTGCGGGTCGTCCTCGGCGAGCACACGACGCGGTACCTGTCCGCCGAGACCGTGCCGCCGGCCGACGCCGTACTGACCCGCACCGTCGGATCGGGCGAGCTCATCCCGATCGAGGCGATCGGATCGGCCGCCGACGACGCCGTCGCGACGGTCGTCGTGCCGAGCCGTGGTGCGCTCCCGGCCGAGGTCGAGCCGGGCAGCGTGGTCGACGTCTGGGTGGCCGGCGCGATCGAGCGCGGGTTCGAGCCTCCCGTGGTGCTCGTGCCGGGTGCGGAGGTCGTGTCCGTACTGGCGGTCGACTCGCCCGGCGCCGACGGCCCGCTCGTCGAGCTGCGGCTCGACCGCGAGCGTCTGCCGCTCCTGCTGGAGTCGCTCTCCGCCGGAGACGCGATCGACCTCGTCCCCGCGCGGCGAGCGGCCTGATGGTCCGGCTCGCCGTCGCACTCTCGCCGGAGCTCGAGCGCCGGCTGCTCCCGGACGCGATCGAGCACGGGCATCAGCTCGTCGCGCGGGCGAGCAGCTGGGCCGAACTGCGCGCCGGCGTGGGCGAGCACGCCCCGGACGTCGTCCTCGTCGGCGCCGGTGAGGGCACCTTCGACCGAGCACTGCTGAGCGCCTGCGATGCCCTCGGCATCCGGGTCATCGCGCTCGCCGACGACGACCGGCAGCGCGCCGCGGCACGGTCGACCGGCCTCCATGAGGTGCTCGGCTCGCAGCTCAGCTGGTCCGAGCTCGAGCCCGTCGTCGTCGGGCGCGCCGCTCCGGATGCCGAACCGCCGAGCCCGTCGGCCGTTCGGACGATCGCGGTCTGGGGGCCGGCCGGCGCACCGGGGCGCACGACGATCGCCGTGAACGTCGCTGCGGAGCTGGCGGCGGCCGGTGGACGGGTCGCCCTCATCGACGCCGATCCGTACGGCGGAGCGACGGCGGCCGCCCTCGGGCTCCTCGACGAGACGCCGGGGTTCGCCGCGGCGTGCCGGCTCGCCGGCATGGGAGCGCTCGACCGCGCCGAACTCGAGCGACTGGCGCAACCGTGCACGACGAGCGGCGCGCAATTCGACGTGTTTACGGGGCTCATCGGCGCCGCCCGCTGGCCGGAGCTCGGCGCCGAGCGCGTCGCGACGGCGATCGCGGCGATCTCGGCGCAGGCCGACACGGTCGTCATCGACACGGGCTTCAGTCTCGAGCGCGACGAGGAGCTCACGAGTGATCAGTTCGCGCCGCGGCGCAACGCCGCGACGTTCGCCGCGCTCCAGGCCGCCGACCGGGTGACCGCCGTCGGGCTCGCCGATCCGCTGGGGCTCGGCCGACTCCTCCGAGGCTGCGCGGAGCTCGCGGAGCACGTCGACCCGGCGCAGATCGACGTGCTCGTCAACCGCGTCCGCCCCGGGGCGCTCGGCTTCGACGCCTACGGGCAGGTGCGGTCGACGCTGCATCGGCTGGGCGGCATCGAGCGGGCGTGGCTCCTCCCGCAGGACGTCCGCGGCGCCGACGCCGCGATCCTGCGGGCGCGGGCGCTCCGAGACGCTGCGCCCCGCTCGGCCCTCGCCACGGCGGTTCGCGAGTACACGGCGGAGCGGCTCCTCGGAGTCAGGGGCGAGCCGGGAGCGCTCGGCGGCGGCGCGCCCGGAACACGACTCCTGGATCGCGTGCGACGACGTGCGCCGCACTACGCTTGAACCGTGTCGACCCTCAGTGAACTCGTCCTCGCCCAGGGCCGCAGCAGTCAGGCCGATGTCGACTGGCTGCACATGCTCGTCGGCGACCTGCAGCTGCTCGCCGATCTCGCCTTCGCCGACATCGTGCTGTGGGTGCCGTCGGGCGACGACGACTTCGTCGCCGTCGCGCATGCGCGCCCGTCGAGCGCCGCGACGCTCTTCTACCGCGACTTCGTCGGCCAGCGCATCAAGCCCCAGTGGCGGGACCTCGTCACCCAGGCCTACTCGAGCGCGGAGATCATCGATTCCTCCGCGCCCGACTGGTACGAGGAGATGCCCACCCGGGTGCGCGCGGTGCCCGTCATGCGGCGGCTCGCCGAGTCGAGCACCGAGGTCGCGCCTGAGCCGGTCGCGGTAATCACCCGGCACACGAACCTCGGCGCGACGCGCACGCCGAGCCGCCAGGAACTCACCTTCAACGACTGCGCGGGCGAGCTCTTCCAGATGATCGCCTCCGGCGACTTCCCCGACCTCGGCGCGCCGACCGGCCCGCGCCGGGGCGCCCCGCGCGCCTCCGACGGGCTCATCCGCCTCGACGTCGACGGGGTCACGACCTTTGCGAGCCCGAACGCGCTGTCGGCGTTCAACCGCATGGGCTTCGACGACGAGCTCGAGGGCGAGTCGCTCGCCGATGTCACGACGCGGCTCCTGGCCGGCAAGCTCGTCATCGACGAGTCGCTCCCGCTCGTGGTCACCGGCCGCGCACCCTGGCGCACGGACGTCGAGTCCCGTGGCGTCACGGTCTCGCTCCGGGCCATCCCGATCCGGCGCAAGGGCGCGCGCATCGGCGCGATCGTGCTCACTCGCGACGTCACCGAGCTCCGCCACCAGGAGCAGGAGCTGATCACGAAGGACGCGACGATCCGGGAGATCCACCACCGGGTGAAGAACAACCTGCAGACGGTCGCGTCGCTGCTGCGCATCCAGGCGCGCCGCACGCACTCCGACGAGGCCCGGGAGGCGCTGACCCAGGCGATGCGCCGGGTCGGGGCCATCGCCGTCGTGCACGACACGCTGTCGACCGGGCTCTCGCAGAACGTCGACTTCGACGAGGTGTTCGACCGCGCGCTGCTGCTCGTCGCGGAGGTCGCCGCCGCCCACAACACGACGGCGCATCCGAAGCGGTCCGGCAGTTTCGGCGTGCTCCCGAGCGAGTACGCGACCCCGCTCGCGCTCGCCCTGACCGAGCTCGTCACGAACGCCGTCGAGCACGGCCTCGCCGGCCAGGTGGGCGAGGTGGAGGTCGTCGCCGACCGATCCGAGCAGCTGCTCACGGTGCAGGTGCGCGACACCGGATCGGGGCTCCCGGAGGGCCGCGTCGGGGAGGGGCTCGGCACGCAGATCGTGCGCACGCTCATCCAGGGCGAGCTCGGCGGCACCATCGACTGGCACACGGTCGTCGGCACGGGCACCGAGGTGACCATCGAGGTGCCGCTGCGCTGGATCGCGCCGGCCTGAGCGGACTCTCCGCCGACGAGCCGCCGGTGGTGGCGAGGCATCCGGTGCCCGGGCGGCGAGCGTGGCACCCGGCGCGGGGCGGGCATGGCGGAGGCGGCCTACCATGGTCGGTATGAACGATGCACGACTCGCCCCCGGCGATCTCGCCCCCGACTTCACGCTCGACGACCAGGACGGCACCCCGGTGACGCTCTCGTCGCTCCGCGGCGGCAAGGTGGTGCTCTACTTCTACCCCGAGGCGATGACCCCGGGCTGCACGACCGAGGCGTGCGACTTCCGCGACAGCCTCAACTCCTTCAAGGCCGCGGGCATCCGGGTGCTTGGCGTCTCCAAGGACGAGGTCGAGAAGCTCAAGCGCTTCGCCGAGCGGGACCGGCTGAACTTCACCCTCCTCGCGGACCCCGACCTCGCCGTCCAGCAGGCCTACGGCGTCTGGGGCGAGAAGTCGCTCTACGGCAAGATCGTCGTCGGCTCCATCCGCTCGACGTTCGTCATCGACGAGGAGGGCCGCATCGCGAAGGCCCTCTACAACGTGAAGGCCACCGGGCACATCGCGCGCATCCGCCGCGAGCTCGGCCTCGACGGCTGAGCCACCGCCGCACACCGCCGGGGCGGCGCCGGAAGCTCAGTGCTCCGGCGCCGCTCCGGCGTTGCCGTAGGCGCGGCGCACCGACGGGGCGAGCATGAGGACCACGACGACGATCGCGGGGATGAGCAGCGCCCAGCCGATGTCGGGGCGGGCGAACAGCCCCTGGAAGGCGCCGGCGGCGACGGACACCTGCAGCACCTGCCAGACGATGGCGCCCGCGCGGGACCATCCGGCGCGGCGGATCGAGGCGACGGCGACGGCGGCGGTGAACACGGCGCCGATCGCGACCAGCACGATGAGCGCGACCGCGGTCGCATAGGACGAGGGGGCGAGGGTCAGCAGGTCGACGACGAGCCAGACGAGCACGCCCGCGACGGCGAGCGCCTCGAGCACGAGCAGCACGTTCACGATCGCGAGCGCCGCGCGGGGGACCCCCTGATCAGCGGGAGGTTCCTCGGCTGAGGCGGGGCGGTCGGAGCTCTGATTCACAGCGATATCCCATACACGGCTATTGATTCGACCCCGTCGCTATGCCACGATTTACAAGGCCGAGTTGATGCTCACAGGGTGGTGAGCCGATCAATCATGATCCTACTTCCCGAGACTTGGCTTTCCCCCCGCAACACCGCCACCGAGTTCGTGCGCACAGGAGTACGTACGAACGAAATGGCCGCGCGAGAGCGCGCGAGTGTGACTGCGACGAGTAGCAACAAGGAGCATCTCCATGGATTGGCGCGACAAAGCCGCCTGCCTCACCGCCGACCCCGAACTGTTCTTCCCGGTGGGGAACACTGGTCCGGCCGTCGACCAGATCGAGAAGGCGAAGGCGGTCTGCGCCCGTTGCACGGTCACCGAGATCTGCCTGCAGTACGCCCTCGAGACCGGTCAGGACTCGGGCGTCTGGGGCGGCCTCAGCGAAGACGAGCGCCGCGCCCTGAAGCGCCGCGCCGCTCGCGCCCGCCGCGCCGGCTGAACGCCGCGACACGACCTCCATCGAGCCGAGCACCCGACGACACCACCCCGTCCGGTGCTCGGCTCGATCAGTGTCCGCAGCGATCAGTGTCCGCCGCGATCGGCGCCGCCCGGCGCGGTCGAGAACGTCTCCAGCAGTCGCTGCAGCGAGTCCAGCCGGGCGAGGCCCGTCTCGTCGAGCTCGCCGTCGGCCGCGGCTTCGTTGAGCGCGCAGTCCGGCGCGTCGGGCAGATGGGTGCACCCCCTGGGGCAGCGTTCCGCGATCTCGGCGAGATCGGTGAACGAGCGCAGGATGTTCGCGGGGTCCACGTGCCCGAGGCCGAACGAGCGCACGCCCGGCGTGTCGATCACCCAGCCGTCGCCGTCGGATGCCTCGAGGCGCAGCGAGACCGTCGACGAGGAGGTGTGCCGGCCGCGACCGGTGACGTCGTTCACCCGTCCGGTGGCGCGCTCCGCGCTCGGCACGAGCGCGTTCACGAGCGTCGACTTGCCGACGCCCGAGTGCCCGACGAACACCGTGCGATGGCCCACGAGGGCCGCACGGATCTCGTCGAGGGGCATGTCCTCGGCCGCGGAGCGGAAGACGGGCAGCTCGAGGCCGGCGAAGCTCTGCAGGAACGGCTCGGGGTCGGCCAGATCGGTCTTCGTGATGCAGAGGAGCGGCGTGATTCCGGCGTCGTAGGCGGCGACCAGGTAGCGGTCGACGAGCCGCGTGCGCGGCTCGGGGTTCGCGGCGGCGACGACGACGAGCATCTGATCGGCGTTCGCCACGATGATGCGCTCGACGGCGTCGGTGTCGTCGGCGCTGCGCCGCAGCAGGCTCGTGCGCTCGCCGATGCGGACGATGCGGGCCAGCGTCCCCTCGTCGCCCGTCGTGTCGCCCACCACGTCGACGAGGTCGCCGGTCACGACGGACTTGCGCTTGAGCTCGCGCGCCCGCGCGGCGGTCACCTCGCGCTCGTCGGGGCCGCCCTCCTCGAGCAGCACCGCGTAGCGGCCGCGATCGACGCCGAGCACGCGGCCCTGCACGGCGTCCGCGTGCTCCGGGCGCTGCTTCGTGCGCGGCCGGCTGCCACGGCGGCTCGGACGCACCCGGACATCGGACTCGTCGAACTCGGGCTCGTCGTCCTCGTCGTCGGCGTCCCACCAGCTCATCGCAGCAGCCCGCCCCAGAGCTCGGGGAACTGCGGCAGCGTCTTGCCGGTCGAGGCGATGTCGTCGATGACGACCCCGGGCACCGCGAGGCCGACGATCGCGCCGCTCGTCGCCATCCGGTGGTCGGCGTAGGCGCGCCAGGCGCCCTCGTGCAGCGGCACCGGCTCGACCAGCAGGCCGTCGTCGAGCTCGGTGACCCGCCCGCCGAGGCCGTTCAGCTCGGCGGCGAGCGCGGCGAGCCGGTCGGTCTCGTGGTGTCGGATGTGGCCGATCCCGGTGAATGTCGACGGGCCGTCGGCGAAGGCGGCGATCGCGACGAGGTTGGGCACGAGTTCGCCGGCCTCGCCGAGATCGAGCTCCACGGCGCGGATCCCACCGGCCGCCGCCCCCGGAGCCCGGACCGTGAGCCGGTCGCCGCTGCGCTCGACCGCGGCGCCGAAGCGGGGCAGCAGCGTCTCGAGCTGGGCGCCGACCTGGGTGGTGGCGCCGGGCCATCCCGTGATCGTCACCTCGCCGCCCGCGACGAGCGCGGCGGCCAGGAACGGCGCGGCGTTCGAGAGGTCTGGCTCGATGTCGACGTCGACGGCGGCGATGGGGCCGGGCGCCACGACCCAGCGGCCGGGCTCCGGCGACTCGACGACGACGCCTCGCCGGGCGAGCGCCGCGACCGTCATCTCGATGTGCGGCATGCTCGGCAGTCGCTCGCCGGTGTGCCGGAGGTCGAGCCCCTGCTCGAAGCGCGGCGCCGACAGCAGCAGCCCGGAGACGAACTGGCTGGACGCCGAAGCATCGATCTCGAGGGCGCCGCCCACGATGCGGCCGGTGCCGTGCACGGTGAACGGCAGCGTGCCGCGGCGGTCGTCGTCGAGGTCGACGCCGAGCCCCTTCAGGCCGTCGATGACGCCGGACATCGGCCGCCGTCTGGCGGCCTCGTCACCGTCGAAGGTCGTGGGCCCGAGGGCCAGCGCGGCCACCGGCGGCACGAACCGCATGACGGTGCCGGCGAGGCCGCAGTCGACGGTGGTGGAACCGAGGAGCTCCTCGGCGGGAGTGACGCGCAGATCGTCGCCGAAGCCGCCGCGGCCGGGCAGGCGCTCGAAGCCCACGCCGAGGGCGGTCAGCGCCTCGATCATGAGCTCGCTGTCGCGCGACCAGAGCGGGGCGCGCAGCACCGAAGGGCCGTCGGCGAGGGCGGCGAGCACGAGCTCCCGGTTCGTCAGCGACTTCGAGCCGGGGACCGAGAGCGTCGCCTGCAGCGGCCGGCTCGCGGTGGGCGCGAGCCAGCCCGGGTCGGGCTCGGTGCGGCGCGCGTCGCCGTACGGGTCGAACTCGGGCTCGGAATATGGCGTGATCTGCATCGGTTATCAACAGTAGCGTCCGTGCGGGCGCGGGAGGAGAGGGTGCAGGTGAGCCTCGCACTGCTGGAGCGGACGACGGCCGAGCGGGTCGACGATCTAGGATGGCCGGTGATGACCGGTGATGAGATCGACGAGCCCATGGTCGAGGCCGAGCGCCCGCTGGGCGAGCTGTTCGAGGAGCAGGCGCTGCCCTTCATCGATCAGCTGTACGCCGCTGCGCTGCGGATGACGAAGAATCCCGCCGACGCGCAGGACCTCGTGCAGGAGACCTTCGTGAAGGCCTACGCCGCGTTCGCGCAGTTCAAGCAGGGCACGAACCTGAAGGCGTGGCTGTACCGCATCCTCACGAACACCTTCATCAACACCTACCGCAAGAAGCAGCGGGAGCCCTACCAGGGCACGATCGACGAGCTCGAGGACTGGCAGCTCGGCGGCGCCGAGTCGACGACGGCCGCGACGAGCCGCTCCGCGGAGGCGGAGGCGATCGACCACCTGCCCGACAGCGCCGTGAAGGACGCGCTGCAGGCGCTCCCCGAGGACTTCCGACTCGCCGTGTACTTCGCGGACGTCGAGGGCTTCTCCTACCAGGAGATCGCCGACATGATGAACACCCCGATCGGGACCGTGATGAGCCGCCTGCACCGTGGCCGGCGGATGCTTCGCGAGTCCCTCGCCGACTACGCCCTCGAGCAGGGCATCCGGTCGGCGGCCAACCCCACCAGGAGCAAGAAATGAACGACTGCGGCTGCGACAAGGCGCGGGCCGAGCTCGAGGAGTACCTGCACAACGAGCTCTGCAGCGAGGATGCCGCCGACATCCGTGCGCACATGGAGAACTGCCCCGAGTGCTCCGGCGAGCTGAAGGTCGGCATCACCATCACCGAGGTCGTGCAGCGGGCGTGCCGCGAGAGCGCCCCTGACGAGCTCCGCACCGTCGTGCTCACGCGGATCCGCGAGATCCAGACGCACGCCGTCCTCGCCGACTAGGCGAGACCGGCGAGTCGAACCGCCCGCACGCGGCCAACCTTTCGATGGACGCGCGGCGGGGCGCCGGCGGCCTAACGTCGAGAGCATCATGAACGATGCAGAGCTTCGACCCGTCCGCTCCGGAGTGCCGCGCTGGCTCCGCGTGCTGCTGCCCGCCGTCCTGATCCTGCTGTGGACCGCCGCGTTCGGCATCGGCGGTGCCTCGTTCGGCGCCATCTCCGAGGTGCAGACGAACGATCAGACCCAGTTCCTGCCCGCGAGCGCCGAGGCGACCGAGGTGCAGTCGCTCCAGGAGGACTTCCGCGCGGGCGACGAGGTGCCCGCGATCGTCGTGTACGCGAGCGACGACGGCGCGAAGCTGGATGCCTCGGCCCTCGCCGAGATCGACGACGTCCGGGGGCTCGTGGCCGGCGTCGACGGCGCGGGGGAGACCTCGCCCGTCATCCCGTCCGAGGACGGTGCCGCGGCGCAGTTCGTCGTCCCGGTCGACTCGGGCGCGGAGGGCGGGGTCGACGAGGTCGTCGGCGAGGTGCGGGAACTCGTCGCCGAGCACCAGCTCGACGGCGTCACGAGCGCCGTCACCGGCCCGGCGGGCTTCACGGCGGACCTCGTCGCCGCCTTCGCCGGCATCGACGGCCTGCTGCTCGCCGTCGCCCTCGCCGCGGTGTTCGTCATCCTCGTGATCGTCTACCGCTCGCTCCTGCTGCCGTTCATCGTGCTCTTCACGAGCCTGTCGGCGCTCTGCGCCTCGGTGTTCGCCGTCGTGTCGCTCGCGCGCAGCGGCGCGCTCCTGCTGAGCGGCCAGACGCAGGGCATCCTCTTCATCCTCGTGATCGGCGCGGCCACCGACTATGCGCTGCTCTACACCGCGCGCTACCGCGAGGCGCTCGAGTCCGAGCCCGGCAAGTGGGCGGCGACGATGACCGCGCTCCGCCGCGCCTGGGAGCCGATCGTCGCCTCGGGCGGCACGGTCATCGCGGGGCTCCTCATCCTGCTGTTCAGCGAGCTCAACTCGAACAAGGCGCTCGGCCCGGTCGCGGCCATCGGGATCGTCGCGGCGCTCCTCGCCGCGCTCACGCTGCTGCCGGCGCTCCTGCTCTGGGCGGGCCGGGCGGCCTTCTGGCCGCGCAAGCTGCACCGGCCGGATGCCTCGGCCGACGGCGCCGCCGCGGAGCCCGAGCTGCCCGCCACGGGCCTCTGGGCGAGCCTCGCGCGTCTCGTGAGCCGCCGGCCCCGACTCGTCTGGGTGCTGTCCGTGCTGCTCCTCGCCGGCATGTCGCTCGGTCTCGCGAGGCTCGACGCCGACGGGGTGCCGTCGAGCGAGTTCGTGCTCGGCCAGTCCGAGGCGCGCGACGGGCAGGCGCTCCTCGCCGAGCACTTCCCGGGCGGCTCCGGCGCGCCCGCCGCGATCGTCGGCCCGGAGGACGAGCTGCAGGCGATGGCCGACACCGCCCTCGCGACGGACGGCGTCGCGAGCGTCGCGGTCGTCTCCGCCGACTCGCCCTCGGGCACGGCTCCCGTGACGGCGGACGGCATCGGCGCGTTCGGCCCGCCCGGCACGCCGGCGCCGGAGCCCACCGTCGTCGACGGGCGAGTGCTGCTGCAGGCGACGCTCGACGACGCCCCGGACTCGGCGGCGGCCGAGCAGACCGTGCGGGAGCTGCGCGATGCGCTCGACGCGGTGTCGGCCGATGCGCTCGTCGGCGGTCCGACGGCGGTGGCCCTCGACACGAACGACGCGGCGATCGCCGACCGCACGCTCATCATCCCGCTCGTGCTCGCGGCGATCCTGCTCATCCTGATGCTGCTCCTGCGCGCCATCGTGGCGCCGCTGCTGCTCATCGCGAGCGTCGTGCTCTCCTACACGGCGGCGCTGGGCGTCTCGGCCTGGGTGTTCGAGGGGATCTTCCACTTCCCGGGCGCCGACCCGAGTGTGCCGCTGTTCGGCTTCGTGTTCCTCGTTGCCCTCGGGGTGGACTACAACATCTTCCTGATGACCCGGGTGCGCGAGGAGTCGCTGCGCTTCGGGGCCCGCGAGGGCGTGCTGCGGGGCCTCCGCCTCACGGGCGGCGTGATCACCTCCGCGGGCCTCGTGCTCGCGGCGACGTTCGCGGCGCTCGGCGTGCTGCCGATCCTCTTCCTCGCGCAGATCTCCTTCATCGTCGCGTTCGGCGTGCTGCTCGACACCTTCCTGGTGCGCACCCTGCTCGTGCCCGCACTCGCGTACGACCTGGGTCGGTCCATCTGGTGGCCGTCGAAGCTGGCCCGCGGGGCGCGCTGAGCCGGCGCGGCTCGCTCGCCGGAACGCGGAAGGGGCGCGGATGCCGAGGCATCCGCGCCCCTTCGGCGCATCGCTCGCGAGCTACAGGCTGAGCGCGCGCTGCACGAGCTCGCTCTGCTCGGCGGCGTGCCGCTTCGCGGAGCCGGTCGCGGGGGAGGCCGCGGCCGCCCGCGAGATGACCCGCACCTCGCGCGGCCCGAGCTTGTTCGTCTCGATGATGAAGTACGGCCAGGCGCCCTGATTCTCCGGCTCGTCCTGCGCCCACACCAGCTCGGCGTTCGGGTAGGAGTCGGCGACCGCCTTCAGCTCGCCGGCGGGCAGCGGGTAGAGCTGCTCGAGGCGGACGAGGGCGATCTCGGGGTTCGGCGACTTCTCGAGCTCCGCCGCGAGGTCGTAATAGAGCTTGCCGGACATGAACACGACCCGCTTGACGGCGGACTTGTCGGTGATGCGCGCATCGTCGATCACCGGCTCGAAGCGGCCCTGCGTGAAGTCGGCCACCTCGCTCGTGGCGCCGCGGAGGCGGAGCATCGCCTTCGGGGTGAAGACCACGAGCGGCTTGCGCGGCCGCGCGTAGGCCTGGCGGCGCAGCAGGTGGAAGTACGACGCCGGCGTAGAGGGACGGGCGACCGTCATGTTGTTCTCGGCGCAGAGCTGCAGGTAGCGCTCGATGCGGGCGCTCGAGTGGTCGGGGCCCTGGCCCTCGTAGCCGTGCGGGAGCAGGAGCACGACGCTCGAGCGCTGGCCCCACTTCTGCTCGGCCGAGGAGATGAACTCGTCGATGATGGTCTGCGCGCCGTTCGCGAAGTCGCCGAACTGCGCCTCCCACGCCACGAGCGTGTCGGGGCGCTCGACCGAGTAGCCGTACTCGAAGCCCATCGCCGCGTACTCGCTCAGCAGCGAGTCGTAGACGTAGAAGCGGCCCTGGTTCTCGGCGAGGTTCATGAGCGGCAGCCACTCCTGGCCGTTCACCCGGTCGTGCATGACCGCGTGACGCTGCACGAAGGTGCCGCGGCGGGCGTCCTGACCGGCGAGGCGCACCGGGGTGCCCTCGAGCAGGAGCGAGCCGAAGGCGAGCAGCTCGCCGAAGCCCCAGTCGATCTTGCCGTTGCGGCTCATGTCGACGCGCTTCGTGAGCAGCTGCTGGATCTTGGGGTGCACGGTGAAGCCGTCGGGCTTGTTGCCGAAGGCGTCGCCGACGGCGTGCACGACCTCGAGCGCGACGCCCGTCGTCTCGAGCTCGCCGCTCGCGGGCTCCGGCTCTGCGACGGACTCGGTGGCCCCGATCACCGGGATGGCGCCGGTCTGCGCCGCGTGCGTCTCGGCGAAGGCCCGCTCGAGGCGGTCCTGGAAGTCGCGGTGCGCGTTCTCGTACTCCTCCTCGGTGATGTCGCCGCGGCCGACGAGCGCCTCCGTGTAGAGCTTGCGCACGCTGCGCTTGGCCTCGATGAGGTTGTACATGAGCGGCTGCGTCATCGAGGGGTCGTCGCCCTCGTTGTGCCCGCGCCGGCGGTAGCAGATGAGGTCGATGACGACGTCGCGCTTGAACTCCTGGCGGTAGCGGAACGCGAGCTCCGCGACCCGCACGACCGCCTCGGGGTCGTCGCCGTTCACGTGGAAGATCGGCGCCTGGATCGTCTTCGCCACATCGGTCGAGTAGATCGAGGAGCGGGCGTCGCCCGGCACGGTGGTGAAGCCGACCTGGTTGTTGATGTTCACGTGGATCGTGCCGCCCGTGCGGTAGCCGCGCAGCTGCGACATCTGCATGGTCTCGACGACCACGCCCTGGCCGGCCATCGCCGCGTCGCCGTGGACCAGGATCGGCAGGGTCGAGAAGGTGCCGATGGGCTTGCGGTCCTGCTTCGCGCGCACGATTCCCTCGAGCACGCCGTCGACGGCCTCGAGGTGCGAGGGGTTCGCGGCGAGCGAGACGGGGACCTGCTGGCCGCCGTCGGCGGTGAAGGTGCCCTCGGTGCCGAGGTGGTACTTCACGTCGCCCGAGCCCTGCCCGGCGGTCGCACCCTCGAACTCGCGGAACACCTGGCCGTAGGTCTTGCCGGCGATGTTCGTGAGCACGTTGAGCCGACCGCGGTGCGCCATGCCGATCGCGACCTCGTCGAGGCCCGCCTTCGCGGCGCCCTGGAGGATCTCGTCGAGCAGGGCGATGACGGACTCGCCGCCCTCGAGGCTGAAGCGCTTCTGGCCGACGTACTTCGTCTGCAGGAACGTCTCGAACGCCTCGGCCTCGTTCAGCTTGCCGAGGATGCGCATCTGCTCGTCGTGGGTCGGCTTCTCGTACGGGCGCTCGACCTCGTTCTGGATCCAGGCGCGCTGCACCGGGTCCTGGATGTGCATGTACTCGATGCCGATGGTGCGGCAGTAGGAGTCGCGCAGGACGCCCAGGATGTCGCGGAGCAGCGCCTTGCGCCGGTCGCCGAAGCCGCCGGTGACGAACTCGCGGTCGAGGTCCCAGAAGGTGAGGCCGTGGCTCGCGATGTCGAGGTCGGGGTGCGTGCGCTGCACGTACTCGAGCGGATCGGTGTCGGCCATCATGTGGCCGCGCACGCGGAACGCGTTGATGAGCTCCTGCACGCGGGCGGTCTTGTCGATCGCGCTCGCGACGTCGACCGCGATGTCCGGCGCCCACTGGATGGGCTCGTACGGCAGGCGGAGGGCGGCGAAGATGCCCTCGTAGAAGCCGCGCTGGCCGATCAGGAGCTCGTGCACCTTCTTCAGGAACTCGCCGGAGCCGGCGCCCTGGATGACCCGGTGGTCGTAGGTCGAGGTGAGCGTGATCGTCTTGCCGATCGCGAGGTTCGCGAGCGTCTTCTCGCTCGCGCCCTGGAACTCGGCGGGGTACTCGAGGGCGCCGGCGCCGATGATGCAGCCCTGGCCCTTCATGAGCCGCGGCACCGAGTGCACGGTGCCGATGCCGCCGGGGTTCGTCAGGGAGATCGTGCCGCCCTGGAAGTCGTCGGCCTTCAGCTTGTTCTGCCGGGCCCGCGAGACGAGGTCCTCGTAGGCGGCGAGGTACTCGTTGAAGGTCATCGTCTCGGCGCGCTTGATGGCGGGGACGAGGAGGGCGCGGGTGCCGTCGGGCTTGGGCAGGTCGATCGCGATGCCGAGCCCGACGTGCGCGGGCTTCACGAGGGAGGGCTTGCCCTCGACCTCGGCGTAGAAGACGTTCTGGCTGGGGAACTCCTTGAGCGCCTGGATCAGCGCCCAGCCGATGAGGTGGGTGAAGCTGATCTTGCCGCCGCGGGTGCGCCGCAGGTGGTTGTTGATCACGATGCGGTTGTCGATCATGAGCTTCGCGGGGACGGTGCGCACGCTCGTCGCGGTGGGGACGGTGAGCGAGGCGTCCATGTTCGCCGCGAGGGTCTTCGGCATGCCCTTGAGGGTCACGACCTCGTCCTCGCGCTCGGAGGCGACGACGGGCTGCGGGCTCGTGACGGGCACATCGGCCGGGACCGGCTCGGAGCGCGGTGCCCGGGAGGTGGTGCGCGCCGCCGGCGTCTGCCCGATGACGGGCGTCGGCGTGGTCGGGGTGGGCCCGGTGCCGTTCGACGGCGCGGCGGGGGCCGCTGCGCCGTTCGTCGCGGCCTGCGCGGCCGGCGGCGCCGGTGCGGCGGAGGCCTCGGCCGCGGGGGCCGGTGCGGCGGCGGCGCGCTCGGCGGTCTTCGAGCGGTGGTAGTGCTCCAGCACCGGCCGCCAGGTCTCGTCGACCGAATCGGGGTCGGCGAGGTACTTCTCGTACATCTCGTCGACGAGCCATTCGTTGGCTCCGAATTCGCCCGACGCCGTCTCTTCGGCACCCGCCCCGGTCAATTGGCTCGACACAGCCTCTCGCCCACTCTCTCCGTTGATGAAAGGATTCCGCGGAGATCGGACCGGCCGCGCTCGCGACCGCGCCCCGATCACCCACCCAAGCCTAAACCCGTTGCGGCCCGGCCGAGGACGCCGCGCCTGGCAGTACCGTGGGAGCCATGGAGTTCTACCGCACGGCGCCCACGCACGACCTGACGTACTCCGACGTGTTCCTCGTCCCGAGCCGCTCGGCCGTGCCGAGCCGGCTCGACGTCTCACTCGCCCCCGACGACGGCTCCGGTGGCTCGATCCCCGTCGTCTCGGCGAACATGAACTCGATCACGGGCCCGCGCCTGGCCGCGACGCTCGCCCGCCGCGGGGGCATCGGCGTGCTCCCGCAGGACCTGCACCTGCAGGACCTTGCAGAATCCATCCGCTGGGTCAAGGCCCAATCCGCGAGCTTCGACATCCCGCACCGCTTCTCGCCGGACCAGACCGTGGCCGACGCCCTCGTCGCCCTGCCCGCCGCGGCCGGCCACGGCCTCGTGCTCGAGGACGAACACGGCGAGTTCCGCGGCTGCATCCTGGCCGAGCGCCTCGCCACCGCGCTGCCCGACGCGCGGCTCGGCGACCTCGTGCACGGCGGCAGCGCGGCGCTCGACGCCGACGACGTCGACACCGCGCGCCGCGCCTTCGACCTCATGGTCGAGGCCGAGCTCGACTTCGCGCCCGTGCTCCGGCACGGCAAGGTCGTCGGCACCCTCAGCCGGCGCAGCGCGCTCCGCGGCACCATCTACGAGGCGAACGTCGACGGCGACGGCCGGCTCCGGGTCGCCGCCGCGGTCGGCATCAACGGCGACGTCGAGGCGAAGGCGCGCGCGCTCGCCGCGGCCGGCGTCGACATGCTCGTGCTCGACACGGCGCACGGTCATCAGGAGGGCATGGTCGCCGCGGTCCGCCGCGTGCGCGACCTCGAACTGGGACTGCCCATCGTCGCCGGCAACGTCGTCACCGAGCAGGCGGTGGCCGACCTCGTCGAGGCCGGCGCCGACGTGCTGAAGGTCGGTGTCGGTCCCGGCGCGATGTGCACGACCCGCATGATGACCGCCGTCGGCCGCCCGCAGTTCTCCGCCGTGCTGGAGACCGCGGAGGCGGCGGCCGGCCTCGGGGCGAAGGTCTGGGCCGACGGCGGCGTGCGCTACCCGCGCGACGTCGCGCTCGCGCTCGCCGCGGGGGCCGCGTCGGTGATGATCGGCTCCTGGTTCGCCGGCACGATCGAGGCGCCCGGCGTGCTCCGCTCCGACGCCGACGGCCGGCTGTACAAGGAGAGCTGGGGGATGGCCTCCACGAAGGCCGTGCGCGAGCGCTTCGACCGGCTCTCGCCGTACGAGCTCGCTCGCAAGGAGCTCTTCGCCGAGGGCATCTCCTCCTCGGCGATCTACCTCGATCCGCTCCGCCCCTCGCTCGAGGACCTGCTCGACATGATCACCTCCGGCGTGCGCAGCTCCTTCACCTACGCCGGGGCGCGCTCGCTCGCCGAGTTCCGCGACCGGGCGCTCGTCGGCATCCAGTCCGCGGCGGGCTACGAGGAGGGCAAGGCGCTGCCGGTCAGCTGGTGACGGATGCGGCGGCTTCCCAGTCTCGGAGCGGGACGCCGCCGATATACTGGCCGCACCATGGACGAACCTCCTTCTGCGACTCCGCCCGGCCATAGACCCTCGCCCGTGACGCGTCGGGGAGGTGCCCGTGTCTGAGTGGATTCTGCTCGGCATCGGTGTGCTTCTCACGATCGGCACGGGCTTGTTCGTTGCGAGCGAGTTCGCGCTCGTCAACCTCGATCGCGCCGACCTCGAGGCGCGTCGCGCCAGGGGTGAGACCCGGTTGGGTCTCACCATCCAGGCGCTGAAGATCACCTCGACCCACCTTTCGAGCGCGCAGCTCGGCATCACGCTGACGACGCTGCTCACGGGCTACACGATGGAGCCCGCGATCTCCTCGCTGCTGGCGGGGCCGCTCACCGCGATCGGGCTCCCCGAGCAGCTCGTGCGGCCCGTGGGGGCGACGACCGCCGTCGTCATCGCGACGCTGCTGTCGATGCTCGTCGGCGAGCTGGTGCCGAAGAACTTCGCGCTCGCGCTGCCGCTCGCGACGGCGAAGGTCGTCATCCCGTTCCAGACCGCGTTCACCTGGGTCTTCCGGCCCGCGATCGCGGTGCTGAACGGCAGCGCGAACGCCGTCATCCGCTCCTTCGGCATCGAGCCGAAGGAGGAGCTCTCCGGCGCCCGCTCGGCCGAGGAGCTGAGCTCGCTCGTGCGCCGCTCGGCGAGCGCCGGCGTGCTCGAGCAGGACACGGCGACGCTGCTCGGCCGCACGCTGCGTTTCTCGGGGCACGACGCCTCCGACGTGATGACGCCGCGCCCGCGGCTCGCCGCGGTGCAGCGGCTGGAACCGGCCGAGGCCGTGATCGAGCTGGCCCGCCAGACCGGCTTCTCCCGCTTCCCGGTGTACGACGAGAACCTCGACGACATCGTCGGCGTCGTGCACGTGAAGCAGGCCGTGGCCGTGCCCCGCGAGCGCCGCGGCGAGGTGCCGACCTCGGCCCTGCAGTCCGACGCGCTCCGGGTGCCGGAGACGATGAAGCTCGACTCGCTGCTCGGCGAGCTGCGGGCGCGCGGGTTCCAGATGGCGGTGATCGTCGACGAGTACGGCGGCACCGCCGGGGTCGCGACGCTCGAGGACCTCGTGGAGGAGCTGGTCGGCGAGGTCGCCGACGAGCACGACCGCACGCGCGCGGGCATCGTGCGCCGCGGCGACGAGATCAGCTTCCCCGGCATCCTGCGCCCCGACGAGCTCGAGGAGCGCACCGGCATCCGCGTTCCCGAGAACGGCGACTATGAGACGGTCGCCGGCTTCATCACCGCCTCGCTCGGGCGGCTGCCCGTCGTCGGCGACGAGGTCGAGATCGACGAGGGCCGGCTCGAGGTGCGCCGGCTCGACGGCCGCCGCGTCGACCGGGTGAGGTTCATCCCGACCCCGCTCCCGACGGCCGACGAGGAAGGGGGCGAGCGATGAGCGACTGGGCCGGACTCGCCTGGCTGTTCGTGCTGCTGCTCGCGAACGCCTTCTTCGTGGGCGCCGAGTTCGCCGTCATCTCGGCGCGGCGATCGCAGATCGAACCGCTCGCCGAACAGGGCAAGCGCAGCGCCAAGACCGCCCTCTGGGCGATGGAGCACGCGACGCTCATGCTCGCGATGAGTCAGCTCGGCATCACGATCTGCTCGCTGCTGATCCTGAACGTCTCGGAGCCGGCGATCCACCACCTGCTCGAGATCCCGCTGGCCCTCACCGGCTGGAGCGAAGAGGTCATCGGCACCGTCGCCTTCATCATCACGCTGGTGCTCGTGAGCTACCTGCACGTGGTGTTCGGCGAGATGGTGCCGAAGAACCTGTCGTTCTCGGTGCCGGACCGCGCGGTGCTGCTCCTCGCCCCGCCGCTGGTGTTCATCGCGCGCGTGCTGAAGTTCGCGATCGTCGCCCTGAACGCGACGGCCAACGGGGTGCTGCGGCTCTTCGGCGTCGAGCCGAAGAACGAGGCGAACTCGACGTTCACGCTCGACGAGGTGCAGACCATCGTCGACCAGTCCCGCCGCGAGGGCGTGCTGGACGACGCGAGCGGCACGCTGAGCGCGGCCTTCGAGTTCACGACGAAGCGCGTCTCCGACGTCGCGGTGCCGATGGACTCGCTCGTCAGTCTCCCGCCGGGGGCGACCCCCCGCGACGTGGAGCGCGCGGTCGCCAAGCACGGTTTCTCGCGCTACGTCATCCTCGGCGCGGACGGCGAGCCCGACGGCTACGTGCATCTGAAGGACGTCATCGACCTCGACGACGACGAGTTCGACGACCCGCTGCCCGCGAAGCGCGTGCGCCGGCTGGTGTCGGTCTTCGACGGCACCGAGGTCGAGGACGCGCTGTCGACGATGCGCCGGCTCGGCACGCACGTCGCCCGCGCCTTCGATCGGGAGGGCGCGACGACGGGGGTGGTGTTCCTCGAGGACATCATCGAGGAACTCGTCGGCGAGGTGCAGGACGCGACCCGGCGGGGCTGACGCCACCGCGACCGGACGGCGACCCCGCGGAGGCGGGGTCGCCGTTCCGCGTCGGGGCGGGGAGATCCGGCGTCGGGCGCGGCCGACCGGGCGTAGACTGAGCACGACCCGAGGAATCGAGGTTCACTCATGTTCGAGACGATCCTGGCGACGGCGGTCCTGCCGGCGCACGACCTCGACCGCGCCAGGCAGTGGTGGGCGCAGGTGCTCGGCCGCGAGCCCATCGGCGGCGAGCCCGAGGGCGAGACGCTGTTCTACGAGATCGGCGGCGTGCCCGTCATGGTCTACCGCACCGGCTTCGCCGGCACCGCGCAGAACACCGCCTTCAACCTGCTGACCGACGACCTCGACCGCGACATGGCCGCGCTCCGCGCAGCGGGCATCACCTTCCACGAGTACGACTTCCCGGGCCTCAGCACGGTCGACGGCGTCGCCGACCTCGGCGAGGAGCGCGCGGCCTGGTTCAGCGACAGCGAGGGCAACATCTTCTCGCTTAGTCAGCCGGCGGGGGAATCGGCGGCGCTCGTCGAGCGGCTGCGCGCCCGGAGCGGCCCGAGCTGAGCCGCGCTCAGACGGCGGTCAGGCCGCGGAGCCAGCGCTCGAGTCCGGCGGCATCGGTGAAGACGTGCCCGTCGCCGCCGACCGCTCGCGCGCCCTCGACGTTCTCGGCCCGGTTGTCGACGAAGAGGAACTCCTCGGGCGCGATGCCGAGCTCGGCGATGACGTGCTCGTAGATGTCGGCGTTCGGTTTCACGAGGCCGAGCTCGCCGCTCACGAAGACCCGCTCGAACAGCGGAGCGAAGGAGCCGTGCCGCAGCCAGCCCGAGAAGTCCGCGCCCGCGTTCGACAACAGGGCCAGGCGCGTGCCGCCCGCCTGCAGGGCGTGCAGCACGGCGAGGGTGCCCGGGTCGACGCTCAGCCAGCCCCGGTGGTCGATCGCCCACAGCTCGTGCACGTCGATCGGGGAGAACTCGGTGCCGAGCCCGGCGGCGACCGCCGACCAGTAGTCGGCGATCGAGTGGGTGCCCTGGTCGAGGCCCTCGCGGTGCGCCCAGTACTCGCGCCAGAAGGCGGCCTCCTGCTCGGGCGAGACGCGCGCGCGGGAGAGGAGGGCGGCGCGGTCGGCTGGGCCGGGCTCGCGGGAGATGACCTCGCCGTAGTCGAACACGACGACGGCGGGGGAGAGGGCGATGGGGGCGAGGGCTGTCGGAGTCATCCCCGCCAACCTATCGTTGGAGCATGAGCGCTGGCGGATGGCAGGAATGGCGGGCTGCGGACGCGGCGGAGTGGCTGCGGCCGCCCACGGCCGACGACGACAAGTACTCGCGCGGCGTGCTCGGGGTCGTCACCGGCTCGCACGAGTACCCCGGGGCGGCGCTCCTCGGCGTCGAGGCCGCCACCCGCAGCGGCGTCGGCATGGTGCGCTACACCGGGCCGCGTCCGGTGCGGGCGCTCGTGCTGGCCCGCGCGCCGGAGGCGGTCACGACCGCCGGCCGGGTGCAGGCCTGGCTGCTCGGTTCGGGCATGGACCCGGCGCGCCGATCCTTCGTGCTCATCGGCGAGCTCGAGCATGCGCTCGCCTCCGGCGTCCCGGTCGTGCTCGACGCGGGCGCCCTCGACCTCGTCGGCGCGCATTCAGCGCCCACCGTCATCACCCCGCACGCCCGCGAGCTCGCCACCCTGCTCGCCGATCGGGAAGTGCGCACGAGCGTCGAAGAGGTGCGCAGCGACCCGGCCGCATGGGCGGCGCGCGCCGCGCGGGAGATCGGCGTCGTCGTGCTGCTGAAGGGCGCGGTGACGCACATCGCCGACCCGGACGGCGCGGCGATCACCGTCACCGCGCCGACCCATCGGCTCGCCACGGCCGGCTCCGGCGACGTGCTCGGGGGCATTCTCGGTGCGCTCGTCGCCGCCTCGCACGAGCGGCTCGCGAACGACGCGCACGCGCTCGCGCCGATCGCCGCGACCGCGGTGCTCGTGCACGGCCTCGCCGCCGAGCGCGCCGTCGCCGCGGTCGACGGCGGGCCGATCGTCGCCTCCGACCTCACGGCGCAGCTGCAGCGGGTGATCGGGCAGCTCGCGGGCTGAGCGCCCGGCTCGTGACGCCCGACCCCGGGGCCGGCGGCGTCAGCCGGGCAGCACGCGGGCGAGGAACGCGCGCGTGCGCTCCTCGCGCGGCGCCGCGAAGAACTCCCGCGACGGCCCCTGCTCCACGATGCGGCCGCCGTCGAGGAACACGACCCGGTCGGCGACGTCGCGCGCGAACGCCATCTCGTGCGTCGCCATCAGGATGGTCGTGCCGCCGTCGGCGAGCGAGCGGACGAGGGCCAGCACCTCGCCGACGAGCTCGGGATCGAGCGCGCTCGTCACCTCGTCGAGGAGGAGCAGCTCGGGACCGGTCGCGATGGCGCGCACGATCGCCACGCGCTGCTGCTGCCCGCCCGAGAGGCGGTCGGGGTAGGCGCCGGCGAAGTCGGCCAGGCCGATCGAGGCGAGCAGCTCCCGCCCGCGGCGCTCGGCCTCGGCCTTCGGCAGGCGGTGCACCAGGCGGGAGGCGAGGGTCACGTTGTCGAGCACGCTCAGGTGCGGGAAGAGGTTGTAGTGCTGGAAGACGGCGCCGATCCGCGCGCGCACCGCGTCGGCATCCACCCGGGGGTCGCTGATGTCGCGACCCGCGAGGCGGATCACGCCGTCGTCGATCGGCTCGAGGAGGTTCGCGGTGCGCAGCAGCGTCGACTTGCCCGAGCCGGAGGCGCCGATGAGCGCGACGACCTCGTGCGCGCGCACCTCGAGGTCGACCCCGTCGAGCACGACGTGCTCGCCGTAGGCGCGGCGGACGCCGGTGAGGGTGAGCACCGGCTCGCGCTCGCCTTCGGGGACGGCGGGCGGCTGCGCCTCGGCTGCGGCCCGGCTCATACGATGCTCCCGATCTGCTCGCGCCGCCGCATCCGCGCCGTCACCCAATCGGTCAGCCGCACCATCGGCAGCGCCAGGAGGACGAACAGCAGCCCCGCCACGACGTAGGGCGTGAAGTTGAAGTAGTGCGCCGTCTCGATCTGCGCGGCCCGCACCGCGTCGACCGCGCCGAGCACCGAGATCAGCCCGACGTCCTTCTGCATCGCCACGAAGTCGTTCATGAGCGCCGGCGTCACCTTGCGGATCGCCTGCGGCAGCACCACTCGGCGCATCGTCTGCGCGTGGCTGAGGCCGAGCGAGCGGGCGGCGAGCCGCTGCGAGGGGTGCACCGCCTCGATGCCGGCCCGGAACACCTCGGCGACGTACGCCGAGTACACGAGGATGATCGCGATCGTGCCCCACACCGCCGCCGGCAGGCGCGGGAAGAACTCGAGCGCCGGCACGCCGTAGCCGACGAGGTAGAGCACGATGAGCAGCGGCACCCCGCGGAACAGATCGGTGTAGCCGGCCGCGATCGCACGCAGCGGGAAGAACACCGGGCCACGGAGGGTGCGCAGGGTCGCCAGCGTGATGGCGACGAGTAGCACGCCGATGGCCGCGAAGACGAGCACCTGGAGGTTCAGCAGGAGCCCCTCGGCGATGCGGGGGAGGGAGGCGAGCGCCACCCCGGGATCGAAGAAGGTCTCCGCGACCCGTGCCCACCCGGGCGAGCCCAGCACCGCCCAGGCGAGCAGCCCGGCGAAGACGAGCGTGCTGAGCACGCTCACGAGCACCGAGCGCCAGGTCTGCCGACGGCGGAACGCCCGACGGCCGAGCTCGAGTTCGCTCGGCCGCCAGGCGCCGTCGTCGGGGGATACTGCGCTCATGCGGCCGCCGGAACGGAGCCGGCCGGAGCGGCCACGCGGGTCACTGGAGGACGGGCGCCGTGTCGTCGCCGCCGAGCCACTTGGCCGCGAGCTCGTCGAGCGTGCCGTTCTCGCGCAGCGCGTCGACCGCGGCGGTGACCTTCTCGGTCAGCGGGGAGTCCTTCGCGAGCACGAGCCCGAACTGGTCTCCTCCGCCCGTCGAGGGCAGCTGACCGATGATCTTGCCGCCGTCGAGCTCCGCGCCCGTCAGGTAGAAGGCGGTGGGCAGGTCGACGACGATCGCGTCGACGGTGCCGCTCTGCAGGGCGAGCTTCGCGTCGTCGTTCGTGTTGAAGATCTGCGCGCCGCCGTCGGGCGCGATCGTCTGCTCGACCGCCGTGAGGCTCGTGGTGCCGGTCTGCGCGCCGATGAGGAACGGCTTGAGCTCGGCGATCGTGGTCGCGCCCCCGGCAGGGGAGCTGTCGACCGTGACGACGACCTGGGTGGTCTCGTAGTAGGGCGAGGAGAAGTCGACCGCCTGCTTGCGCTCGTCGGTGATCGAGAACTGCTGCAGGTTGAAGTCGAAGTCCTTCGGGCCCGGTGCGATGGCCTGCTCGAAGGTGGACCGCACCCAGACGACGTCCTCCTTCGCGAAGCCGAGCTCGTCGGCGACGGCGTAGGCGACGGCCGACTCGAAGCCCTCGCCGGACTCGGGGGCGTCGTCGATCACCCAGGGGAAGTACGCGGGCTGGCCCGTGCCGATCGTGAGCTTGCCGTCGGTCACGTAGCCCTCGGCGCTCGGGCCGGTGGGGCCCTGGTCGCCGCCGGCGGTGCAGCCGGCGAGGGCGAGGGCCGCTGCGGCGGCGAGGACGACGGCGGTGAGCGTGCGACGGGTCATGGCGGGGCCTTCCGATCGGGATGTCTCAAGCTTGGCCGAACTCGCCGCGTTCCGCAGCCCGATGGCGTCGTATGACGCCCAGGCGCGGCTAGGCTCTGAGCCATGCCGGATCGGGGGATGGGGGATCGTCGATCGAGCCGCGGCATCCGCCGCCTCCTCGCCGGGCGCGGCGCGATCTGGATCGCCTTCGCGCTCGTGCACGTCGGGCTCGTCGCGCTGAACCTCTTCGCGCCCGGGCTGCCGCTCGGCGACGTGACGGGCGTCTACCGGATCTGGGCCGAGAACGCGGCCCACGGCTACGCGCGGATGGGCATCGACCTGCCCTGGGTGTACCCGATCCTCGCCTTCGCGCCGATGGCGGCCTCCCTCGCGTTCGGCGGCGAGTGGTTCGGCGAGACGTGGCTCGTGCTCGTCACCGTGCTGAACGGCCTCACCCTCTCGGTGCTGCTCGGCCAGGCGACGCTCTCGCGTCACCGCCGGATCGCCGCCTGGTGGTGGCTCGGCTTCCTCGCGCTGCTCGGGCCCATCGCGCTCGGCCGGATCGACGCCGTCACGGTGCCCTTCGCGATGCTCGGCCTGCTCTGGGCGGCCGGCCGGCCTCGGGCCGCCGCCGTGCTGCTCACGATCGGCGCGTGGATCAAGGTCTGGCCCGCCGCCCTCGTCGCCGCTCTGGTGGTGGCGCTCCGCCGGCGGGCCGAGGTCGCGATGATCGCGCTCGCGCTGAGCCTCGGTATCCTCGCCGTGAGCCTCGTCGCCGGAGCGGGCGGGAACGCGATCGGCTTCATCGGCGAGCAGGCCGGCCGGGGCCTTCAGGTCGAGGCGCCGCTCGCGGTGCCGTGGCTGTGGGCCATCGTCGCCGGCGCCCCCGGGGTCCGCATCGCCTACGACCGCGAGATCCTGACGTACCAGGTGTACGGGCCCGGCGTCGAGACCGCCGCCTGGATCACCACGCCGTTGCTCGCCGTCGGCGTGGCGGGCGTGCTCGCGGTCGGCATCCGGGCCGCCCGCCGCGGCGCGCCGCTCGGCCGGCTGCTGCCCCCGCTCGCACTCGCCTTCGTGGTCGTGCTGCTGCTCGGCAACAAAGTGGGTTCGCCGCAGTTCGTCGCCTGGCTGGCCGCGCCGATCGTGCTCGGCCTCGTGCTGCGCCCCGCGCGCTTCGCGGTCCCCGCCCTGCTCGCGGCCGGCGCCGCACTGCTCACCCACGTCATCTATCCGTACTGGTACGGCTGGCTGCTCGTCGCCGACCCCGCCTTCGTGCTGCTGCTGACGGGCAAGGTGGTGCTGCTCGCGCTGCTGCTCGCGTGGGCGCTGCGGCGGCTGTGGCAGGCTGGGAGCCGGGTCGCGCTCCCGGCGCACGAGCTCGCCTCGCGGCCCGGCTAGGAGGACCCCATGCTGGTGGCATTTTCGGTCGCGCCGAGCGGCACGGGCCGGAGCGACGGATCGGTGCACGACGCCGTCGCGGCGGCGGTGAAGATCGTCCGGGAGTCCGGGCTGCCGAACCGCACCACCTCGATGTTCACCGAGATCGAGGGCGAGTGGGACGAGGTCTTCGACGTGGTCCGGCGGGCGACCGAGGCCGTCGGCGCGTACGGCTCGCGGGTCTCGCTCGTGCTGAAGGCCGACATCCGCCCGGGCTACGCCGGGGAGCTCGACGCCAAGGTCGAGCGGCTCGAGCAGGCGATCGACGAGGCGTAGGGCCCGGTCCGCCGCGGTGCGCGGCGGCGGATGACGCCATCCGCTTGTCGAATCGATTCGAGGCGTGGCAGAATCGCCGGGTGATCCCCGACTCCTCCGGGCCGACGACATTGTCGCCGGCCCGTCTTCGTTTCGCGCTGCTGGCGCTCGCCCTCGGCGGCTTCGGCATCGGCGCCACCGAGTTCGTCGCGATGGGCCTGCTGCCCGACATCGCGGGCGATCTGCTGCCCGGCCTCGCCGCCACCTCGCCCGACGAGGCGAACGCGCAGGCCGGCTGGCTCATCTCCGCGTACGCGCTCGGTGTCGTCGTCGGGGCGCCCACGATCGCCGCGGCGGCCGCGAAGTGGCCGCGCAAGCGCCTGCTGCTCGCCCTCGCCGCCTGGTTCGCCCTCGGCACGCTCGCCTCGGCGTTGCTGCCGAGCTTCGGACTCGTGCTCGTCGCGCGCTTCGTCGCCGCCCTGCCGCACGGGGCGTACTTCGGCATCGCCTCGCTCGTCGCGGCGAGCCTGATGGGGCCGGGCAAGCGCGCCCGCGGCGTCGCACTCGTGCTCTCCGGGCTCACCATCGCGAACGTCGTCGGCGTGCCCAGCATCACCTGGCTCGGCCAGCTCGCCGGCTGGCGGGTCGCCTACCTCGCCGTCGCCGTGATCTTCGTGCTCACCTTCCTCGCGATCGCCGCGGCCGTGCCGTGGCAGGCGGGCGACCCCGCGGCGAGCATCCGCCGCGAGCTCGGCGCCTTCCGCCGCTCGCAGGTCTGGTTCGCGATCGCGATCGGCGCGATCGGCTTCGGTGGCTTCTTCGCGATGTACAGCTACATCGCCCCGCTCGCCACCGAGGTGACGGGGCTCCAGGCCGCGTTCGTGCCGTTCGTGCTCGTCGCGACCGGCCTCGGCATGACCGTCGGCAACCTCATCGGCGGCCGGCTCGCCGACTGGAGCGTGCGCCGCACGATGTACCTGTTCTTCGTCGCCCTCGCGGCGGCCCTGCTGCTGCTCGCGCTCACGGCGAGCCATCCGCTCGGCCTCTTCGGGGGAGTATTCCTCGTCGGCGTCACGTCCTCGGCGCTCGCCCCGACCATCCAGACCCGCCTCATGGACGTCGCCCGCGACAGCCAGTCGATCGCCGCCGCGCTGAACCACTCGGCGCTGAACGTCGGCAACAGCATGGGCGCCGTGCTCGGCGGCCTCGTGATCGCCGGCGGCCTCGGCTACCTCGCCCCGATCTGGGTCGGCTTCGCGCTCACGCTCGCGGGTATCGCTCTCGCGTTCGCGAGTTTCGCGCTCGACCGACGGCGGATCGGCCGCGGCGTCGACGTGCCCTACGCGACCGGGGCGGTCGCGGCGGCCGATCGGGACTGAGGCGCCGTGCGGGCCGGTCGCGCGGCGCGGACCGCTCGCGCGACGCCGGCCGCGACTCGCGTCAGTCGGTCTGCAGCAGGATGCCGTCGGCGATGGCGCGCTTGCGGAGCGCGACCTTCGTGCCGACGTCGTAGCCGGCGACGCGGTACTTCTCGCGGATGCGCTTGAGGTAGCTCTTCGCGGTCTCCTCGGAGATGCCGAGCTGGAACGCGACGGCCTTCACCGGCTGCCCGGCGCCGTAGAGCGCCATGACGCGCCGCTCCTGCGCCGACAGCTTCGGCGCCTGCACGGCGTCGGCGTCGGCGAGCGTCGTTTCGAGCTCGGGCGTGATGTACGAGTCGCCGAGCCGCGCCGCACGGATCGCCTCGACGATCGTCTCGACCGGCTCCGACTTCACGAGGTAGCCGAGCGCGCCCGCGTTCAGCGCCTCGCGGACCACCGCGGGCTCCGAGTAGGTGCTCATCAGCATCGTCTGCACGCCGGCCGACTTCAGCATCGACAGCTTGAGCGAGACCGGGATGTTGTCGCGCAGATCGAGGTCGAGGAGCACGACGTCGGCCGGGAACTCCGGATGCGCGAGCAGCTCCGACCAGGACGGCACCGCGGCCACGAGCTGGATGTCGGGCGCTGCACCCCGCAGCCACTCGGATAGGGCGCCGAGCAGCATGCGGTGATCGTCGACGATCGCCAGGCGGATCGGTGCGGCCGGTTCAGGCATTCATCTTCCCCTCGTTCGGGCGCTACGGGGCGCCGAAGCGGCTGCCGGGGCGTTCGGGTCGACCGGGCAGACGAGTTCGATCCTGATCGAATCCGACGCGGACACGACCTCGTGACTTCCGAGACTACCGAGTGCATCCCAGATGGCGGGGTCCAGATGACGCCGCGCCACGCCGGAGACCTCGATCTCGATCGCGAGCGGACCCCGTTCGTCGTCGTCGAACGGCTCGCTGCGCACCCGCACGACGACCCTCGCACCGGCGGCGCGGCGCGGGCGGCGCTCGCCCGCGATCAGCCAGAGCGCGAGCAGGAGCCCATCCCGCTGCGCCGGAGCGAGCACGCCCGCGTCGCCGTCGGGGTCGTCGATCGTGACGCGGCGGCTGAGGTACGCCGACTCGGTGACGGCGTGCTTCAGCCAGGTGTCGCTGCGCCCCTCGATGAGGCGCACGCGGAGTTTCGCGGCGAGCGCGCCGGCCCGCAGCGCGGCATCGGTCGGCAGCGGGATCGGCAGCCGCCCGGAGCCGACGTCCTCGAGCAGCGACTCGGCGTCGAAGTCGAGGCGCGCGAGCTCCTCCGAGGCGCGCATGCCGACGGCGCTGCGGGGGGTCTGCACCGTGCTCTGCACGAGCGAGAGGTCGAGTTCGCGTCCGACGAGTCGGCGGAAGCCGACGATCGCGAGCGCGGCGACGACGACGGGGAGCACGGCGGAGACGGCGACCGCGACGCCCACGACGACGAGCGAGCCCGCGGCGGGCAGTTGCACCAGGGCCGCGATCGCGATCGCGGCGCCCACGACCCCGGCGACCACGACGGGCACGCGATGACCGCGCAGCGTCGTGACGGGCATCAGCACGACCGCGGAGGCCGCGGCCGCCGTCGGCGTGACGCCGAGGTGCAGCAGACCCTGGGTCGCGACGAGATCGAGGCCCACGGGCACCGCGAGCGCGGTGAACAGCGCGAGGTAGACCCAGCTCGGCATGCGCGGCGAGAACAGCCGGGAGACGACCCCTCCGGCGAGGACGACCGCGAGCGCGATCCAGGCCGCCCACGGGTCGCGACCGGCCGGATACGCGCCGGCGGTGACGAGGAGGTGCGCGAAGTGCCCGGCGACGAGCACCGCGGCGGCGATCGTGATGCCGGCCGACATCCGCCGCCCGCCGTGCCGCTCGCGCATGTCGACGGCGGCGCGGGCCGAGCGCGCCGGACGCCGGAACGAGCGTTCGATGGTCGAGTGCAGTCCGCTCACGGCTTCGGCACCTCGAGCATGACGGTCGTGCCGGCGCCGGGGGAGGAGAACACCCGGGCCCGGCCGCCGACGGCGTGCAGGCGGCCCACGACGGACTCGGCGAAGCCCAGGCGGCCGGGCTCGACCGCGTCGGTCTGGAAGCCGCTGCCGGCGTCGGTGATCATCGCGCGCACCGCGCGCTCGTCGTCGGTGACCGTGACGTCCGCCTCGTTCACCCCGGAGTGCCGGCGCACGTTCTCGAGGCATTCGCCGAGCGCGCCGAGCAGGGCGTCGAGGCTGTCCCGAGGGAGCAGCAGCTGGCCGGCGCCGTGCCAGTTCACGTCGAGCCCCATCCGGGCGAAGCGCTGGCGCACCGACTCGAACGTCGAACCGAGCGCGTCCTCGTCGGCCTCCGGCGCGTACATCGGGTGCGAGCCGACCTCCAGCGGCACGCCGAGGCGCAGCTGGCGCAGCAGACGGGCGTCGTCGCGTGCCTGGTCGCGCAGGGCGGCCTGCCCGACGCCCACGCCGGAATGCGCGAGCAGGCTGAGGGTCGCGAGCACGGTGTCGTGCAGCAGGCGGGCGTCCTGGCGCTGCTGCGACTCCGCCTCGCTCGCGAGCCGCTCCGCCTCGTGCGCGCGGCCCACCTCGGAGATGCGGTCCGCCGCCCGGTCGATCGCCCGCGCCGTCCAGGTCGCGAGCAGCCCGCACGCCGCCCAGCCCGCGACGGCGGCGACGATGGGGAGCAGCGAGCCGCGGCCGGCGACGGCGCCGATCCAGACGGCGACGACGACGAGTGCGGCGAGGCTCGCGACGATGAGCTGCCCGTGCCGTCGTGGGACGAGGGTCAGCGCGAGCGAGGCGGTCGCGGCTCCCGCGATCGCGGCGATCGCCGTCGACCCGGCCGGCCCCGGGGTGTCGAGGCCGACGAGGAGGATGGCGGCGACACCCGCGGCCGCGGCGCCGAGCGCCGGGCCGAGCTCGCCGCGTTCGGTGTGCAGCACGATCGCGCCGGCCACGAGCAGGCTCAGCACGATGGCGGCGATCCGGGCGACGAGCCCGGTGGAGTCGGGGACGAGCAGGCACAGCACCGCTCCGGCGCACCCGGACAGGCCGGTCAGCCGCGCGATCCGGGCGAGGAGCCGGTCGCGTTCGTTGTGGATGCGATGCACGATCTTCCTCAGCCGAACAAGGGCGCCCGCGACGGAAGCCCGATAGTCGAACCCTAGTGCAGAGCGGGCCGGCGGCGCTCGTTCGAGCGGCGAAGCACGCCGGCCGGCGGCTCAGGCGGCGAGCAGCGCCGCGATGGCGCGGCCCACGGCGTCGGACTCGATGAGGAAGGCGTCGTGCCCGTACTCGGAGTCCAGGACGACCGGATCCGGGCCGTGCACGCTGCCGCGCAGCTGCGCCGCGATCTCGCGCTGTCCGGCGAGCGGGAAGTACCGATCGCTCTCGATGCCGAGCACGAGGCTCTTCGCCTCGATGCCGGCGAGTGCCGCCGCCGCGCCGCCGCGCCCGCGCCCGACGTCGTGCGAGTTCATCGCCTCGGTGAGCACGAGGTAGCTGTTCGCGTCGAAGCGGCGGGTGAACTTGTTGCCGTGGAAGTCGAGGTACGACTCGACGGCGAAACGGCCGCCGCCCCCGAGCGGGTCGAGCCCCGACTGCCAGCTGCGCGCGAAGCGGTCGTTGAGCTCGGTCGCCGTGCGGTAGTTCAGCATCGCCATCCGGCGGGCGAGCGCGAGGCCCCGGCTCGGGCCTTCGCCGTCGGCCGCGTCGTAGTACGCGCCGCCGGCGAAGGCCGGGTCGGAGCGGATGGCCTCGAGCTGCACCGAGTTCAGGGCGATCTGGTCGGCGGTCGCGGCGGGCGGACCGGCGAGCACGGCGATCCGCTCGACGCGTTCGGGCGCCGTGATCGCCCATTCGAGCACGTGCATCGCGCCCATCGAGCCTCCGACGACGGCGGCGAAGCGGTCGAGGCCGAGCTCGTCGGCGAGCGCCTGCTGGGCGGCGACCTGGTCGCGGATCGTCAGGAACGGGAAGCGCCCGCCCCACTCCACGCCGTCGGGCGCGAGCGAGGCCGGGCCGGTCGAGCCCTGGCAGCCGCCGAGCACGTTCGGCGCGACGACGAACCAGCGTTCGGTGTCGATCGCCCGGCCCGGGCCGACGACGTCCTCCCACCAGCCGGCGCTCGGGTGGCCGGGGCCCGCCGAGCCGAGGACGTGGCTGTCGCCCGTGAGGGCGTGCAGCACGAGCACGGCGTTGTCGCGGGCGGGGGAGAGCTCGCCCCACGTCTCGTAGGCGATCGTGACCTCGGGCAGCGTCTCGCCGGACTCGAGCCGGACCGTGCCGATCTCGGCGAAGCGGCGGTCGCCGACCGGGTCGCCGATGCGCCAGGCGCCGGTCGCCGGGGCCCGGCCGAGCAGGCTGTGCGCCCGCGCCTCCGGCACGATGCTCGCCGGGACGACGTCCGCCTGCGTCTGCCAGTCCATGCCTTCGATTCTCCCCGAGCGGTCGGGGCGCGCGGGCATTGTTACGGTCGCGGCATCCGCTGGAACGGGAATCCCGCGGAGACGACGGATGCCGCAGGCGTCGGCCTGCGGCATCCGGGTCGTGCTGGGCTTCGCGTTACGCGCGCAGCGCCTCCGAGGCGGCGCGGGCGGCGGCGAGGCCGGCCTCGAGGTCCGCCTTCAGATCGTCGATGTTCTCGATGCCGACCGAGAGGCGCACGAGGCCCGGCGTCACGCCGCTCGTGAGCTGCTGCTCGGGCGTGAGCTGCGAGTGCGTCGTGGAGGCCGGGTGGATCACGAGCGAGCGCACGTCGCCGATGTTCGCGAGGTGCGAGAACAGCGAGAGGCTGTCGACGAGCGCGCGGCCGGCGTCCACGCCGCCCTTCAGCTCGAAGGAGAGCACCGCGCCGACGCCCTTGGGAGCGTAGCTGTTCGCGGCCGCGTACCACGGGCTCGAGGGCAGGCCCGAGTAGTTCACGCTCGCGACGTCCGGGTGGTCGTCGAGCCACTCGGCGATCTCCTGCGCGTTCTGCACGTGGCGCTCGATGCGCAGCGACAGCGTCTCGATGCCCTGGATGAGCAGCCATGCGCTGTTCGGCGAGATCGCGGCGCCGAGGTCGCGCAGCAGCTGCACGCGGGCCTTGATGATGTAGGCGAGGCCGTCGCCGACCGCGGCCGTGTAGCTCGCGCCGTGGTACGAGGGGTCGGGCTCGGTGAGGCCCGGGAACTTCTCGACGTTCTTCGACCACTCGAACTTGCCGCCGTCGACGATGATGCCGCCGATGGTGGTGCCGTGGCCGCCGAGGAACTTCGTCGCCGAGTGGATGACGATGTCCGCGCCGTGCTCGAAGGGGCGGATGAGGTACGGCGTCGCGATGGTGTTGTCGACGACGAGCGGGATGCCGGCGTCGTGCGCGATGCCCGCGACGAGGCCGATGTCGAGCACGTTGATCTTCGGGTTGCCGATGGTCTCGGCGAAGAAGAGCTTCGTGTTCGGGCGCACCGCGCGGCGCCACTCCTCGGCGTCGTCCTGGTTCTCGACGAAGGTGGTCTCGATGCCGAGCTTCGCGAGGGTGTACTTGAAGAGGTTGTAGGTGCCGCCGTAGATCGAGCTCGACGAGACGATGTGGTCGCCGGCCTGCGCGATGTTCAGCACCGAGAAGGTCGCCGCCGACTGGCCGGAGGCGAGCAGCAGCGCGCCCGTGCCGCCCTCGAGCGCGGCGACGCGCTCCTCGACGACCGCCTGGGTCGGGTTCTGGATGCGGGTGTAGATGTTGCCGAACTCGGCGAGCGCGAAGAGGTTCTGCGCGTGCTCGGCGTTGTCGAAGACGTACGAGGTCGTCTGGTAGATCGGGGTCGCGCGGGCCTTCGTGATCGGGTCGGGGGCGGCGCCGGAGTGGACCTGCTTGGTCTCGAAGCGCCAGTCGGCTGCGTTGCTCATCGAGCTCTCCTTCGGTTCGGCCGGCTCGGGTGGCCCGGCCGTGTTGCGACCACGCTAGGCGGGGCGCGCAGGCCGGGCAACGCGACCCGACACACGGCGTAACCGCTGGCCGGTCGGCTCGGTCGCGTGGCTCAGTCGCGCGGCGCGGGCGGCGTCGGGGGCGGGGCGGTGCCGCTCGGGCCGGCGGCGCCGGGCGGGAGCGCCTCCGGCGGCAGCACGATCGTGCCGGTCGCCGTCGAGGACTCGGGGCGGAACAGCCACCGGGCGCGCGGCTCCACGAGCGGACGGAACAGGCGGCGCACCGGCTTCAGCGAGAGCACGATCGAGATGCCCACGCAGAAGACGATCATCGCCGGCAGCACCCAGAACGGCTGATCGCCCTCGAGCACGCCCGACTCGCGGAGCGGGAAGAGCACGAAGCTGTGCAGCAGGTAGATGTACATCGTGGCCGCTCCGAACGGTGTGAACCAGTGCGCCCCGCGCGGCATGAGGGTGAGGAAGGCGATGGCGAGCACCATGGCGCTGAGGAGCAGGCCGAGCCGGATGGCGCCCGTCCACGGCTCGTCGTAGCCGAGGTCGGGGTAGGACTCGTCGTAGAGCAGGAATCGTCGGAGCTTGACGTCGCGCCACCACTCGATCGCGGTCGGCATGGCGATCAGGACCGCGGCGAACAGGGCGATCGCCCCCGCCCGCCAGCGCCAGGCCACCCGGGCGGGCAGGGCCAGCCAGCGCCCCGTGATGCGCCACTGACGCAGCTTCCAGCCGAAGACGAAGAAGGGCAGCATGCCGAAGGTGCGGCTGAGGGCGAGCGTCGAGTCGATCGTCTCGGAGTAGCCGGCGGCGACCGAGATCGCGATCGCGATGAGCAGCGGCGCCCGCAGCAGGACCAGGTACAGCAGCACGACCCGCCACACCGCGAGCGCGATGAGGAACCAGAGCGTCCAGGACGGCGTCGCGTAGTCGAGCCCGACGCCTGTGCCGAGCAGGAACCGCAGCGCCGTCCAGATCGTCTCGAAGATCAGGTACGGCAGCACGATGTCGGTGATCACCTGGCGGATCGAGCGCGCCGTCGGCGGCCCCGACTTCGCGAAGTAGCCGGCGACGGTCACGAACACCGCCACGTGGAAGGAGTAGATGAACAGGTAGACGCTGTACGCCGAGTTCGACTCGCCGATGAGCGGCAGGATGCCGTGGCCGACGACGACGAGGACGATCGCGATCCACCTCGCGTTGTCCCACAGCGGCACCCGCTTCTTCGCGTGCGGCTGGGACTTCGTCGGCGTCGTCGGCGTGGAAGGCATCGCCCCATTCTCCCAGCACGGGCAGAATAGGCGCATGAACGGCAGGCGGGCAGTGGTCACCGGGGCGAGCTCGGGCATCGGCGAGGCCACGGTGCGGGCGCTCCGCGCCGAAGGCTGGGAGGTCGTCGCCGTCGCGCGGCGGGAGGACCGGCTGCGCGCGCTCGCCGAGGAGACGGGGTGCGCGTTCGCGGTCTGCGACGTGACCCGGCAGGACGACGTCGACGCCCTCGCCGCCGAGCTCGCCCGGGGCGGGCCCGTGCACGGACTCGTGAACAACGCGGGCGGGGCGAAGGGCGTCGCCTCCGTCGAGGCATCCGATCCCGAGGACTGGCGCTGGATGTTCGAGGTGAACGTGCTCGGGCTGCAGCGCGTCACCGCGGCGCTCCTGCCGCTGCTGCGCCAGGGGGCGGCGGAGCGCGGGGTCGCCGACCTCGTCAACGTCACCTCGGTCGCCGGGCATGTGCCGTACGCGGGCGGCGGCGGGTACAACGCCGCGAAGTCGGCCGCCCACGCCGTGACCGCGGTGCTCCGGCTGGAGTTGAACGGCGAACCGATCCGCGTGGTCGAGGTCGCGCCGGGCATGGTGCGCACCGAGGAGTTCTCGCTCGTGCGGTACGGCGGCGACCGGGAGAAGGCGGACGCCGTCTACGCCGGGGTCGCGGAGCCGCTCGCCGCCGAGGACGTCGCCGCGGTCATCGCCGACGCGATGGGCAAGCCGCGGCACGTCGACCTCGACCTCGTCGTCGTGAAGCCGGTGGCGCAGGCCGCCCCGCACCTGCTGGCGCGGGGCCCGCTCGAGGTGCGGACCGGGCGATGAGCGGGACGGGCGGGGGCGAGCGCGACGAGGAGACCGCCCGCCGCCGCGCCTGGGAGGACCGCACGACCGGACCGCTCGTGGTGCTCGGCATCGGCTTCCTCGTCGCCTACGCGACCCTCGTGCTCGCGGAGGCGCTGCCGTCCTGGCTCGTGCTGACGCTGCAGCTGCTGCTCATCCTGTCCTGGGCGACCTTCGTCGTCGACGTCGTCGTGCGCTGGGCGCTCACCCCGCGCGGGCACCGCACGGCCTTCCTCGTGCACCACCCGCTCGATGTGCTCTCGGCGGTGCTGCCCGTGTTCCGAGCGCTGCGGGTGGTGAGCCTCGTGCACCGCGTGCGCTACTTCCGGGGCCACGGCGGTGACGCGTTCCGGGCGCGGATCGTCTCCTCGATGCTCGTCTACGCCGTCGTGTTCATCGTCTTCATCGCGCTCGCCACGCTGAACGCCGAGCGCGACGACCCGCGCGCGACGATTCAGAGCTTCGGCGACGCCATCTGGTGGGCCTGCGTCACCATCGCGACCGTCGGCTACGGGGACATGTACCCGGTGACCGTGCCCGGTCGCATCTTCGCCGTCATGCTGATGATCGGCGGGATCGCGATCGTCGGCACCGCCTCGGCCACGATCGTGTCGCTCTTCACCGAGCGCCTCGGGCAGCTGCGCGAGCACCCGCGCGAGGAGCGCGAGCACCCGCGCGAGGAGCGCGAGCCCCCGGGCGAGCGGCGGCCCGCGGATGCCGGGGCGGCCCCCGACGCCGTACCCTTGCAGGATGACCTTCGACGCGAATGACGCGGCCATCGGCGAACCCGATGTGCGTCGCGAGATCCTCGGCTGGGACCAGTTCGGCGAAGCGGCGAGGACGCTCGCCGCGGACGTGCTCGGCTCGGGGTTCCGGCCCGACGTCGTCATCGCGATCGCGCGCGGCGGGCTGCTGCTTGCCGGCGCGATCTCCTACGCGCTCGGCACCAAGCAGTGCGGCTCCATCAACGTGGAGTTCTACACCGACATCGAGCAGGTGCTGCCCGAGCCGATCGTGCACCCGCCGATGCTCGACGCCCCGGCGCTCGCCGGCCTGAAGGTGCTGCTCGTCGACGACGTCTCCGACTCGGGCCGCACGCTCGCGAAGGTGCTCGAACTGCTCACCGACGTCGGCTCGGAGGTGCGCACCGCGACGCTCTACACGAAGTCGCGCACGGTGCTCGTGCCGGACTACAGCTACCGGGCGACCGACGACTGGATCGTCTTCCCCTGGTCGGCGCAGCCGCCGGTGCAGGTCACCGCGTGAGCGTGCACCTGCTGGGCGGCGGCGCGCTGGAGTCGGTGGACGCCCCGCTGTACGCCCCGTTCCTCGCCGAGGCGGCGGCGCGCGCCCGCGCTGCTGGCCGCACCGCGCCCCGCGTCGCGATCGTGTCGATCCACCCGGGCGGCCCGGAACGCGCCGAGGTGCTGCACCGGGTGCTGGCCGCCGCAGGCGAGGTCGAGGCACACGTGACGAGCTCGCTCGGCGGCGAGCCGCTCGCGCTCACCGCGATCGCGGACGTCGACGGCATCCTCGTCGGCGGCGGCATCGTGGAGCAGGTGCGCGCCGGGCTCGAGCCGCTCTTCGGCGAGCTGCGGCGCCAGGTCGCGGGCGGCGTGCCCTACCTCGGCGTCTCCGCCGGCGCGATGATCGCCGCCGAGGGCGCGCTCGGCGGCGGCTCGCGCATCGACGGCGTGCTCGTCGCGCCCGAGGATCCGGCCGAGCCCGGCCCCGAGTTCGAAGTCGAGGCCGGCATCGGCCTCGTCGACGTCGCGATCGACGCGCACGTCGCGCAGCGCGGCACGCTGTCCCGGCTCGTGGCCGCCGTGGAGTCCGGGCTCATCGACGGCGCCCTCGGCATCGACGAGCGCACGGTGCTCATCGTCGGCGAGGGCGGGCTGCGCGTCGAGGGCGACGGCAGCGTGTGGCGCGTGCTGCCCGGCGACGGCGGCGTCCTCGTCTCGACGATCGGCGCCTGATGCCCCCCGCGAAGACCCTGCCGGAGCTCGCCGAGGCCGGGCTCATCGACCCGGGCTGGGCTGCCGCCCTCGAGCCGGTCGCCCCGCGCATCGCCGAGCTCGGCGACTTCCTGCGCGCCGAGCAGGCCGCCGGTCGCGGCTACCTCCCGGCGGGCGACCGCGTGCTGCGCGCCTTCTCCCAGCCGATCGGCGACGTGCGGGTGCTCATCGTCGGGCAGGACCCGTACCCGACGCCGGGGCATCCGATCGGGCTGAGCTTCGCCGTCGAGGCGCACGTGCGACCGGTGCCGCGGAGCCTCGGCAACATCTACAAGGAGCTCCGCGACGACCTCGGCGTCGAGCCGCCCGCGCACGGCGACCTCGGCGCTTGGAGCCGCAACGGCGTCATGCTGCTGAACCGGGTGCTGACCGTGCGCCCCGGAACGCCGGCCTCGCACCGCGGCAAGGGCTGGGAGGCGGTCACCGACCACGCCATCCGCACCCTCGTGGCCCGCGGAACGCCGCTCGTCGCGATCCTCTGGGGCCGCGACGCGCAATCCTTGAAGCCGCTGCTCGGCGACACCCCGACCATCGAGTCGGTGCACCCCAGCCCGCTCTCCGCCTCGCGCGGCTTCTTCGGCTCGAAGCCGTTCAGCCGGGCGAACGCGCTGCTCGAGGCCCAGGGCGGCGCCCCCGTCGACTGGTCGCTGCCCGACTGAGCCGCGCCGCCTCGTCGGCCTCGGCCGCCTCAGGCGACTCAGCCGCCGAAACGCGCCCGCAACACCGAGCGCGTAGGCTGACCGCCATGCTCGAGGAGGAATACCAGCAGCGGCGCGTGCCGCCGCCCCACCTGCGTCCGGCGGAGCCCGCCGAGCCGCCGTTCGAGTACGTCATTCGGCCGGCGACCTCGGCCGATCTGCCGAGCGTGCGCGAGATCTACAACTACTACGTCACGAACTCGACCGTGACGTTCGACGAGGACGCGATGAGCCTGCGCGAGTGGCGGCAGAAGTACGCGATGCTCGACAAGCTCGGCCTGCCGTTCCTCGTCGCCGAGTCGCCGTCCGGTCAGCTGCTCGGCTACGCGCTCGCCGCGCCCTGGCGGCAGCGGCGCGCGTACCGCTACACGGTCGAGAACTCGATCTACCTCGGCCCCGCGGCATCCGGCAAGGGCCTCGGGCGGGCGCTGCTCACGGCCCTCATCGACGCCGCGACAGCGGCGGGGCTTCGCGAGATGATCGCGGTCATCGCCGATCAGGGCGCCGAGGCCTCGCTCGCCCTGCACGACAAGTTCGGCTTCGTCGAGATCGGCCGAATGGGTCGGGTCGGCTTCAAGTTCGACCGCTGGCTCGGCACGGTGCTGCTGCAGAAGAACCTGCGCTGAGCGCGAGCGCCGCGGACGGTCGTAGGCTCGACGGATGAGCGACCCGGTGGAACTGCACGACGCGACCGCCCTCGAACTGCACCAGCTGCTGCAGCGCGGCGACGTCTCGCCCAGCGAGCTCGCCGCGCACTTCCTCGCCCGCATCGAGCGGCTGGGCCCCGAGCTCGGCGCCTTCGCCCATGTGGACGCGGATGCCGCGCTCGAACGTGCGCGCCACGTCGAGCGGGAGATGCCGAAGACCGCGCCGCTGTGGGGCATGCCGCTCGCCGACAAGGACCTGCAGCTGCGCGCGGGGATGCCGGCCCGCTTCGGCTCCCGCGCCTTCGCCGACTTCGTGCCGGTGGAGTCCGACGCGCTCGTGCGCGACGTCGACCGGGCCGGCGCCGTGAGTCTCGGCAAGACGGCGACGCCCGAGTTCGGGCTGCCGTCGTACACCGAGGGGATCGCCTTCCCGCCCGCGCGCACGCCCTGGGATCTCTCGCGCGGTGCCGGCGGCTCGAGCGGCGGCGCCGCGGCGGCGGTCGCGGCGGGGCTCCTGTCGTTCGCCCCGGGCTCGGACGGCGGCGGCTCGATCCGCATCCCCGCCGCCTCCTGCGGGCTGGTGGGGCTGAAGCCCTCGCGCGGGCGGGTCCCGGGCGGCTCGGGGATCGGCAGCCTGGCCGGACTCGGCGTGGCCGGCCCGATCGCGCGCACCGTCGCGGACGCCGCGCTGCTGCTCGACGGGCTGGTGGCCCCGGCCGGCTACCCGGCGGAGCATCCCTTCGCCCTCCGCGCGCCCGGCTCCGACGGGCCCTTCCTCGGGGCGGCCATCCGCGGCGAGGGGCGCTATCAGCTCGGCGTGATGACCGAGACGCCGTGGGACGACTTCACCGAGATCGTCGTCGAGCCGGAGGCGCACGCGGCCCTCGAGCGCGGCATCGAGCTCGCCGACCGGCTCGGCCACGGCGTCGAGGCCGTGCCCCCGGCGTCGGAGCCCGGCTACGCCGAGGCCTTCCGCGCCGTCTGGCAGGCGGGCGCCGGCGGCATTCCGGTGCAGGGCGAGGGGGAGGAGCTGCTCGAGCCGCTGACCCGCTGGCTGCTCCGCCGCGGCCGCGCCCTGCCCGCGACCGAGCTCGTCGCGGCGCTGTCGTGGCTCTCGGACTACGAGCAGCGCGTCATCCGCCGCCTCGCGAGCTACGACGCGGTGCTCACCCCCGCGCTCGCGATGACCCCGCGGCCCGTCGGCTGGTACGACGCGGATGACGGCGAGCGCAACTTCGCCCAGCAGGTCGCGTTCACGCCGTTCACCTCCTTCGTGAACGTCACGGGGCTGCCCGCGATCACCGTGCCGGTGATGTTCACCGAAGAAGGGCTGCCGATGGGGGTCCAGCTGATCGGCCGGCCGGGCGGCGAGGCGGTGCTGCTGTCGATCGCGGCGCAGTTCGAGCGCCGTGCCGGCGTCGTGGGACGGCGCCCGCCGGTCTGGTGAGCGGGTCGCGGCACCCGATCCCGACACATCGCTTCACGCCGGCGGCGTCGTGTGTCAGACTTAGGTAATGCTTACCTCAGTGGCAGAGCCGATCATCCGGCCGCGACCGGCGTACCGCAGCTTCCGTGCCGCCGTCGCGCGCGCCGAGCGCCTCTCGCCCCACTTCGTCCGGGTGACCTTCGCGGGGGAGGAGCTCGCCGACTTCGGCACCGCGGGCCTCGATCAGCGGGTGAAGCTCGTGTTCCCCATCGAGGGCCGCGGCTTCGCGGACTTCCCCGAGGGGGAGGACTGGTACCGCGCCTGGCGTGAGCTGCCCGCCGATCGGCGCAACGTGTTCCGCACCTACACGGTGCGCGCCGTGCGCCCGCACCTCCGCGAGGTCGACGTCGACTTCGCCCTGCACGGCGACCTCGGACCGGCCTCGGCCTGGGCCGCCCGCGCGACCGCCGGCGACGAGCTCATCATCATCGGGCCCGACGAGCGCAGCCCCGACCGCGCCGTGGGCATCGACTTCCGCCCGGGCATCGTCGACACCGTGCTGCTCGCCGGCGATGAGACCGCGGCGCCCGCGATCTGCGCGATCCTCGAACAGCTTCCTGCGGACGCCTCGGGCGCCGCCCTCATCGAGGTGCCGAGCGCTGAGGACGTGCTCCCGGTCGCCGCGCCCGCCGCGGTCGAGGTGCGCTGGCTCGCCCGCTCGGCGGCCGACTCGGTGCACGGCGAGCGCCTGGTGCCGGCGGTGCGCGACTGGGTCGCGCGGGCCACGACGCCGAGTGCCTCGGCTCCCGCGACGGATGCCTCGGCCGCCGCCGCGCTCGCCGCAGCGGAGCGGGCCGACGGCGACGACGTGCCGCTCTGGGACGTGCCGGAGGGGCGGAGCCTCGACGGCGCCTGCTACGCGTGGCTCGCGGGCGAGGCATCCGTCATCACGGCCCTGCGCCGCTTCCTCGTGCGCGACGCCGGCCTCGACCGGCGCCAGGTCGCGTTCATGGGCTACTGGCGGCGCGGTCGCGCCGAGCTGGAGTGATGCGCGCCGTCGGTGCCGTCACCACGGACCAGCACGAGCCCGCCGCGCGCCGGGCGAGCCGCTCGCGGCCCGGCCGGGTTGCGCTCGTCTTCGCCGTCGCGGCCGTCGTGCTCGTGCTGATGGTGCTCGCGAGCCTCGCCTTCGGCGTGCGGGCGATGGACCCCGCGCAGGTCTGGCGGGCGATCTTCTCGCCCGACACCGCGGACCCCGATCAGTTCGTCGTGCTCCAGCTGCGCGTGCCGCGCACGGTCATCGGGCTCGCGGCGGGCGTCGCGCTCGGCCTCGCCGGCACGGTGATCCAGGGCGTCACCCGCAACCCGATCGCCGACCCTGGCCTCCTCGGCATCAACGCCGGGGCCTCGCTGGCGGTCGTGCTGGGCATCTCCTTCGTCGGGATCGTCGACCCGCTCGGCTACATCTGGCTCGCCTTCGCCGGGGCCGGGCTCGCGGCTGTCGCGGTGTTCTCGATCGGCCGCGGCGAGCCCGTGCGGCTCGCCCTCGTCGGCGCCGCGGTCACGGCGTTCATCACCCCGCTCATCGCGCTCGTGCTGCTGCAGGACACCGAGGCGTTCAACCAGTACCGCTTCTGGGCGGTGGGCTCGCTGACGGGGCGCGAGCTCGGGACCGTGGGCGTGCTCTGGCCGTTCCTGCTCGTCGGCGCCGTGCTCGCATTCTTCCTCGCGCACCGGCTCAACCTCCTCGCCCTCGGCGAGGACGTCGCGAGCGCCCTAGGCCAGCGCGTCGGCGTGACCCGCGGGCTCGCGGGCGTCGCGATCGTGCTGCTCTGCGGCACCGCGACGGCCCTCGCCGGCCCGATCGCGCTCGTCGGGCTCGTCGTGCCGCACGCCGCACGCCGGCTGGTCGGCAGCGACTACCGCCTCGTCATGCCGCTCGCCCTGCTGCTCGGGCCCATCATGCTGCTCGCCGCCGACATCCTCGGCCGGCTCGTCGTGCCGAACTCCGAGCTCGAGGCCGGCGTCGTCGCCGCCTTCCTCGGCGCCCCCGTGCTCATCGCGGTCGCGCGCAGCCGGAAGGTGGCCGGCCTGTGACCGCCGTCGGAGTGCGCCCCGGTCGTGCGGACGCGCCGACCGGCGTCGGGCTGCTGCACGAGGTGCGCCGTCGTCGCCGACGTCGCGGCCTCACGGTCGTGCTCGTCGTCGCGGCGCTCGGGCTCGCCGTCGCGCTCGTCGCCGCCTCACTCGGTGCGGCCGCCGTCTCGCCGGACCGGGTGCTCGCGGTGCTGCTCGGGCAGGGCGAGAGGGTCGATCGCTTCGTCGTGCTCGAACTCCGCCTGCCGCGGATCGTGGCGGCCCTCGTCGTGGGCTGGGCGTTCGGACTCGCCGGCTCGGTGTTCCAGGCGGTGCTGCGCAATCCGCTCGCGAGCCCCGACATCCTCGGCATCTCCTCCGGGGCGAGCCTCGGCGCCGTGTGGGCGATGCTCGGGCTCGGCCTCGCGGGGATCTGGGTCACGGGCTTCGCCTTCGCGGGCGGACTCCTCGTCGCCGTGATCATCTGGGCCGTCGCCTGGCGGCAGGGGCTGCACGGCATCCGCTTCGTGCTCGTCGGCGTCGGCCTCGCCTACGTCTGCGGCTCGACGGTCAGCTGGCTGCTCGCCCGCGGCGACGTCCGGCAGGCGCAGCAGGCCCTGCACTGGACGGTCGGCAGCGTCGCGGACGTCCGCGGCGACGACCTCGCCGGCCTCCTCCTCGGCGTCGCCGCGATGTCGCTCGTCGTCGCGCTCGCCTCGCGCCTGCTCACCGTGCTCGCGCTCGGCGACGACCACGCCGCGTCGCTCGGCGCCCGGGCGCACGGGGGCCGCGTGGTGCTGCTCGCCGCAGCCGTCGGGCTCGTCGCCGTCGCCGCGGCGATCTCGGGGCCCATCGCCTTCGTCGCCCTCATCGCGCCCGCCATCGCTCGCCGGCTCGTCGGCAGCGGCGGTGCGGCGCTCCTCGCCTCGGCCGTCGTCGGCGGCGTGCTGACGCTCTCCGCCGACGTCGTCGGCCAGTTTGCGATCCCGGGGCTGATGGCCCCGGTCGGCATCGTCACCGGCCTGATCGGCGCCCCCTATCTGCTCTGGCTGCTCGCCCGCACCGAGAGGACCCGCGCATGACCCCCCGCGCCCGCACCGTCGATCCGGCGACCAGTTCCGAGGCCGTCTCGCTCGAGGCATCCGCCGCTCCCGGCCCATCCGCCGACCACCCCGTCGGCCTCGCCGCCGAGGGCGTGAGCCTCGGCTACGACGGCCGCCGCATCATCGACGACCTCTCGCTGCGCCTGCCCGCGGGCCGGATCACGGCGATCGTCGGCCCGAACGCTTGCGGCAAGTCGACGCTGCTGCGCGGGCTCGCCCGACTGCACCCGCTCGAGGGCGGCCGGGTCACGCTCGACGGCCAGGACGTCGGACGGATGCCCCGCCGCGAGCTCGCCCGACGGCTCGGCGTGCTGCCGCAATCCTCGGTCGCGCCCGACGGCGTCCGGGTCGCCGATCTCGTGGGGCGCGGTCGCTACCCGCACCAGGGCTGGTTCGGCCGGCACTCGAGCGGCGACGACCGGGCCGTCGCCGAGGCGCTCGAGGCGACCGGGATGGCGGAGCTCGCCGACCGGCCGATCGACGAGCTCTCCGGCGGGCAGCGGCAACGGGTCTGGATCGCGATGGTGCTCGCGCAGCAGCCCGAGGTGATGCTGCTCGACGAGCCCACCACCTATCTCGACCTGGCCCATCAGCTCGAACTCCTCGACCTCCTCACCGCGCTGAACCGCGAGCGCGGCACGACGATCGTGATGGTGCTCCACGAGCTGAACCTCGCCGCGCGCTACGCCGACCACCTTGTCGTGATGTCGGGCGGTCGCGTGGTGGCCGAGGGGGAGCCCGCCCGCGTGCTCGACCGCGACACGGTGGACGGCGCCTTCGGGCTCTCGGCCGAGGTGATCGACGACCCGGTCTCCGGCGGCCCGCTCATCGTGCCGATCGGACGATTCCACTCGGCGCCGCCCGTCACCGGGCGAAACGCGGGTTCCGAATCCGTCGCGAGTTAGCTTAGGCTGTCCTTATCATCCCCCCATCGACTCGAGGAGTCCCCGTGCGTCTTCGCCGTTCCCTGATCGCCGTGGCCGGTGCCGCCGTCGCCGCGATCGCCCTCTCCGCCTGCGCCGGCGGCAGCACCGAACCCGCGGCGAGCGACGCGTCCGTCACCGGCGAGGGCTTCCCGATCACCATGGAGCACGCCCTCGGCGAGACCGTGATCGAGCAGGCCCCCGAGCGGGTCGCCACCTGGGGCTGGGGCTCGACCGAGGCCGCCATCGCCCTCGGCGTCTACCCCGTCGCGATCGGCGAGCAGATCTGGACCGTCGGCGCCGGCAACTACCTGCCCTGGGTCGAGGCCGCCTACGAGGACGCCGGCGTCGAGCTGCCCGCCCTGCTGAGCGACCCCGAGGGCGGCGCGACCGTGCCCTACGAGGAGTTCATCGAGGCCGACCCCGACCTGATCCTGGCGCCCTACTCCGGCCTGACGCAGGAGCAGTACGACACCCTCTCCGAGATCGCCCCCGTCGTGGCGTACCCCGAGGCGCCCTGGACCACTCCGTGGGACGAAGAGATCCGGATCACCGCCGAGGCGCTCGGCCTCACCGAGCAGGGCGACGAAGTGCTCGCCTCGATCTCCGAGCAGCTCGCCGAGACCGCCGCCGCCCACCCCGAGTTCGCCGGCAAGACCTTCGCCGGCATCTGGGACGGCGACGGCTTCGTCTCCGTCTACACCGCGGCCGACTCGCGCATCGAGGTGCTCACCGAGCTCGGCCTCGAGGTCGCGCCGAGCGTGTCGAAGCTCGACACGAGCGACGGCGGCTTCTACTACGAGCTGAGCTACGAGCAGCTCGACCAGCTCGACGCAGATTTCATCGTGAGCTACCACTCCTCGAAGGAGGAGGCCGACGCCTTCCTCACCAAGCCCGAGGTGCAGGCCATCCCCGCCGTCGCCGCGGGCAAGGTCGCCCAGGTGTACGACCCCGTCACCGTCTCCTCGGTGTCGCCGCCGACGGCGCTCAGCTTCGACTGGGAGGGCGGCCTGCCCGCCCTCGTCGACGCGATCGCCGCGGCGCTCGCGCAGCAGTAGTCGGCGCGGTCGCCCCCTGGCCCCCTGAGCTCGTCGAAGGGGAGCTCGTCGAAGGGGAGCTCGTCGAAGGGGCTCGCCGAATGGGAGCGCCGACGCGGCTCAGGGGCGGCGGCGGGGGAGGTAGCCGCCGTCCTCGAGCCCGGCCTCGATCTCGAAGCGGTTCTTCAGCGGATCGCGGCCGGCCAGGAAGTACAGCAGCGGGAAGAGCATCCCGTACTTCCGCCACTGCTGCCGGTGCACGGCCTCGTGCACGAGCACGCGCGGCCCGACGTTGCGGTCGGTGAGATAGCAGCCGCCGACGCAGGAGCCGCCGCGGCCGAAGGTCCACTTCGGCATCCCCTGGAAGATCCAGAGCCCGTCGCGCCGCTCGACGCGCCCGGTGCTCCACAGCGAGCCCCAGACGAAGCCGACGGCGGTGGCCCACCAGTAGCCGGCGCGGCTCACGGGCGAGTCGGTGAGGCGCAGCACGACGCGGCGCGGCTCCCGGTCGGGGACGCCGCGGACGCCGCCCGTCACGCCTCGCCCCGCTCGGCCGAGGTGAGCGCGGCGACGAGGCGGAGGATGGTCGGCAGGTCGTCCTCCGCGGCGAGCGGTGACCCCGGCGCGAAGCCCGCGATCGCGGCGCCCGCGATCGGGAAGCGCGCGACGACGGCGCGGAGGGTCGCGGCGAGCGTCGCGGCGTCGACGCCGAACGGCAGCGGGTAGGAGAGCCCGGTGAGCGCGGAGGGGTCGAGCACGTCGAGGTCGATGTGCACGAACACGCGGCTCGCGCCCGTCGCCTCGAGCGCGCCGACCACGACGGTCGGGTCGGAGAGGTCTTCGACGGTGAGCGTCTGCACGCCGTGCTCGTCGATGTAGCGGCGTTCCTCGTCGTCGAAGGCGCGCGCGCCGCCGAGCACGATGCGCTCGGGCGGGACGCGCTGCGACTCGTCGAGCTTCAGCCCCTCGGCCCCCTCCCCGGCGATGGCGCGGAGCGTCATGCCCCCGAAGCCGCCGGACGGCGAGGTGTCCGGCGTGTTCAGGTCGGGGTGGGCGTCGAGCCACAGCACGGCGAGCTCGCCCTCGCCGCGCGCCGAGGCGTGCCCCACCGCGGCGAGCGAGGCCCCGCAGTCGCCGCCGATCGTGAGCGCCCAGTCGGGCACCTGCTCGAGCACCGCCGCAGCGGCTTCGCGCACGCGACGGATCGTGCTGTACCGCTGGATGCCGGTGCCGAGCGCCTCGCCGGCCTCGACGGGCACCTCGACGGTGAGCGTCGCGGCGGAGGGCAGATCGCCGCGGATCGCCTCGGCTCCGTCGACGTGGCTCATCGCGCGAGCGGAGACGGAACCCTGCCAGAGGGGGACGACGACGAAGGTGGCCGGCATGGTCTCCAGTATCGCCCCTCCACGGGCGATCGGGGGAGAACGGCGGATGCCCCGGGCGTCCGCCCGGGGCATCCGACTGGGGTGCGCGCGCTCAGCCGCCGATCGCGCCCTGGCTGCCGCCGGCCTTCAGCGCGGCGAGCCGCGCGTCGACCTCAGTGAGCTCGCCGAGGTCGTCGAGCTCGTTGAACTGGGCGTCGAGGCTTGACGCGGCGATCTCGGCCTGACCGCGGACGAGCGCCTCCTCGCGGCGGATCTTCTGCTCGAAGCGGCCGAGGTCGCTCGTCGGGTCGAGGATGTCGATCGACTTGACGGCGTCCTGCACCTGGCGCTGCGCCTGGGCGGTCTTCGCCCGGGCGACGAGCTCGTTGCGCTTGTTCTGCAGCTCGACGAGCTTCTGCTTCATGCCGTTCAGGCCGGCCTTCAGCTTGTCGACGACCTCGGTCTGCGCGGCGATCTGCGGCTCGGCGGCCTTCGCCTCGTTCTCGGAGGAGATCTGCCGGCTGAGGGCGACCTTCGCGAGGTTGTCGAACTTGTCGGCCCCGGCGGCGTCGCCGGCGGCGCGCAGCTCGTCGGCCTTGCGGCTCGCGGCGAGCGCCTTGTCGCCCCACTCCTTGGCCGCGTCGACGTCTTCGCGGTGGTCGTCTTCGAGCAGGCGCAGGTTGCCGATGGTCTCCGCGATGGCGGCCTCGGCGTCGGCGATGGAGTTCGTGTAGTCGCGCACCATCTGATCGAGCATCTTCTGCGGGTCTTCGGCCTCGTCGAGGAGCGCGTTGATGTTCGCGCGGACGAGCTGCGAGATGCGACCGAAGATGGACTGTTTGACCATGGCGGTTCCTTTCCTGTGGCGGGTCAGCGGATGCCGTCGGCATCCCTCGGGTCGTCGAGCCGGCCGGTGCCGGCGAGTCTGGGGCGGGCGGTGCGGATCAGAATCGGCCTCCGCTCCCGCGGCGGGATCGCGTGCCTGAGCCGCCGAAGCTGCCGGCGGAACGGCGCCCGGAGCTGCCGCCGCCGAATCCGCCGAAGCCCCCGGAGGAGCTGGAGCCGCCGCCCCAGCCGCCGCCCGATCGCCGACCGCCGCCCCCGCCGCCGAGCAGGTTGTCGATGAGGATGCCGCCGAGCACCGCGCCGAAGAGATCGCCGCCGGAGCTGCGACCGGCCGGGGCCGCACCGCCGCCGTAGCCCGCGCCGTACCCGCCGCCACCGAAGCCGCCGACGTCGGTGCGGGCGAGCGAGATCGCCTCGTCGGCGAGGCGCTCGGCCTGCTGCGCGGTGGCGAGCGCCGCGACGGGGTCGCCGGACGCCTGCGTGCCGGCCTCCGAGACGAGCCGGCGGGCCTCGGCGACCCTGGTGCGGGCCTCGGGGCCGATCGCGCCGCGGCGCGCGACGATGTAGTCCTCCGCCGTCTGCGCCTTCGCCGAAGCGGCGGCGAGGGTGCGCTGCAGCTGGGCCGCGGCGCGCTGGGCGCGTTCGGCGGCATCGCGCGCCCCGGCGATCGCCTGGTCGATGGCGCCGTTCGCCTGCGCGAGCCGAGCCTGCAGCGCGAGCGGATCGCGAGGGGTCGTCGCGAGCGCGCCGCGCAGCGCGGCGGCCTCGGCGGCGGTCTGCTCGGCGAGTGCGGCGAGCTCGCCGCCCGGCATCGCGCGGGCGGTCTGCACGTCCTGCTCGAGGTCGGCGGCACCGGCGGCGATCGCCGCATCGGCCGCGGCGAGCTCGGCCGCGAGCCGCTCCACCGCGGCCGCGAGCAGCTTCGCCTGGTCGACGGCCTCCTCGGCGGCCCGGATCTCGACGGCCGCGGGACCCTGCTCGCCCCGGGCGAGCGCCGCGTCGGCCTCGGCCATCGACTCGCGGGCGAAGTCGAGGCGGGCCCTGGCCTGCGCCGGGTTGTCGGCGATCGCCGCGAGCGCCGACGGCGCGTACTGGGCCTGGAGCGAGGCCAGCCGGGCGGCGGCCGGCGCTGCGTTCGTCTCGACCACCGCGGCCGTCTGGCGCAGCCGGGCGAGTGCCTCGGGGGCGGTGCGCTCGAGCTCGCGGAGGGCGTCGAAGCGCTCGGCCTGCGCGTCGAGCAGCGCGTCCGCCTCGCCCGTCACCCTGATGATCATCGAGTACCACTCGCGGCGCTGTTCGTCGGTGTCCGGGACCTCGTCGTCGAGCTGCTGCTGGATCGCGAACGCCTCCCGCACCTTGCCCTTCGCCGCGGTGAGCGCCTCGCGGAACGGTGCGGTGGCCTCGTCGCCGTAGGAGGCGACCGCGAAGCCGAGCTCCTCCTCGCTCGTCTTCAGGGCGTCGTCGATCTGCACGAGCGCGCCGCCCGCCGTGCGGCGCAGCTCGTCGAGCGACGGCGGCGGAGGGCCGGCCGGGCCGGCGGACGCGGCGCCGCGACGGCGGCGTGCGCGGACGACGAGCACGATGACGACCACGACGGCCGCCACGAGGAGGAGGGCGATGAGCCACCCCCACCCGCCGACGCCCGCGCCGCTGCCGCCGGCGATCGCATCCGCCGCGGCGGTGGCGGCGCCGGCCCAGTCGCCGTCGCGGAGCCGGGGCTCGATGATCTCGGAGCTGATCCGATCGAGCTCGGCGTCGGAGAGCGAGGCGTTCTGGTCGGCCGAGAGGTAGTAGGCACGGCCGTCGACCGCGACGGCGAGGAGGTAGTCCTCGGCGCCCATGTTCGCGCCGACCGCGGTGTCCGCCGCCCATTCGACGGCGGACGAGGGGTTCGTGAACTCGTCGACGTAGGCCACGTAGAGCTGGCGGCCGCTGCGCTCGCCGGCGTCGGCGAGGGACTGCTCGACGGAGGCGAGCTGATCGCCGAGCACCCCGGCCTGATCGACGACGGGGGAGCTGCCGAAGGCGACCGGATCCTCCGCGTGCGCGATGCCGGTCGGCACGGCCACCGCGGCGATGACGGCGCCGAGCGCCAGCAGCATCGAACCCAGACGTCGCTTCGACATGTACCAGCAGCCCTCCGCCCCGGGACCAGACGCTCCAGAGTCTATGTCCCGCCCCCGAACCGGCGCCACCGGAGCGGGCGGCGTTCAGCGGACGGTCAGCTGCACCGCCTCGGAGACGAGCGGGATGCCGAGCGCGGCACCGGGGGCGGCGATCGCGACGGCGGCACTCAGCGCGTACGACCCGGGCGCGAGCGCGGGGAGGGCGTCCGGTGCGGCGAGCGCCGCGTCGTCGTCGCAGCGCGCGGCGCGCACCGGCGCGGAGAACTCGACGGACTCGCCGGGGTCGAGCACGAGCGGGATCCGCACCGCCTCGAGTCCGCTCGTGTGCCACCGGGTCACGCCGTCGGCGATCGTCAGCGCCGGCCCCGCGAAGAGCTCGCCGCGGTACGGGGCGTCGCCGGTGTTGCTGAGCGTCACGGTGGCCAGCCCGGTACCGTCGGGCTCGAGCGCCGGGACCGCCGAGATCGCGATCGCGAGGCCGTCGTCCGTGGGCGAGTTCGCCGCGGCCGGGGGCGTCCCGCACGGGTTCAGCCGGTCGATCGGGCGCAGCGCCAGCTCCTCCTGCGGCGGCTCGTCCGCCGGAGCGACGCCCGTCGCGGGCAGCGAGGGCGACCCGGCGTCGCCGTCGGCCTCCGTCGAGCTGCTCGCGGGGGCGTCGGCCGTCGTCGAGGCCGTGTTCGCGCCGAAGCCGCCGGTGAGGGCGACCGCGCTGCCGATCGCGAGCACGGCGAGCGCGGATGCCGCGCCCGTCACGACGGCGGTGCGCCGGCGTCGGCGCTCGCGCCGGCTGCGCGCGAGCACGCCGTCGACGTCGAGGCGGGCGCCGTCGGCGTTCGAGGCATCCGCTCGCAGCGCCCGGCGCAGCTCCTCCGGATCAGGGCTGGACATCTCCGCCTCCCGTTCCCACGGCCGGCTCGGCCGTGATCATGCTCGAGGAGAGCGCCCGCAGCCCGTCGCTCAGGTACCGCTTCACCGAGCCCTGCGCGATGCCGAGGACGCGGGCGATCTCGGCGACCGGCAGGTCCTCGTAGTAGCGCAGCACCAGGCACGCGGACTGCCGCGGCGAGAGCGCGCGGAGCCGCTCGGCGAGATCGATCCGCTCGTCCACCGCCTCGGCGGCGGCGACCGGCCGCTCGGGCTCGACGGCGAGGTGCCTGACCCGCCGCCAGGTGTCCCGCCGCCTGGCGCGGTCGATGACGAGGTTCAGGACGGCCCGGCGCACGTACGCCTCGGCTCTCGGCAGCTCGAGCGAACGGCGCGGCCGACCGAAGGTGCGGACGAGGGCGTCCTGCACGAGGTCGGCGGCCTCGTCGCGATCACCGCAGAGCAGGTAGGCGTACCGCACGAGGGCGTCGCCGCGTTCGGCGACGAGCCGCTCGGCGACCCGATCCCACTCGCTCGCCACGTTCGTTCCTCCCGACGACGGACGATCCGCCGTCACCCATACAGACGAAGGAGTCGGCCGATCGGTTGGGGGTGGAGACGCGAATGGCGCGGGACCCGCGTCCCGCGCCATTCGAACTCGTGCCCCCGGAGGGATTCGAACCCCCGACCTACGGTACCGGAAACCGGCGCTCTATCCCCTGAGCTACGGAGGCGCACAGCTGTCAACAGTAGCACCCCGCGAGGGGCGCGCCGAACGCGGCGATCAGTGCACGACGAGGCTCGCGACGGTGTCGAGCAGGTCCTCCCGCACCTTCGCGCGCAGGTAGGTGCGCGCGCCGCGGAGCACCGGCACGTCGCGCACCTCGGTCGCCACGACCTCCGGGTACCAGCGGCTGATCCGGCGGACCGCCGCCTGCACCACAGCCGCGAGCTCGTCGCCGCCGATCGCCGCGACGGGGCCGGCGAGCACGAGCTGGCGGGGATCGAGCGTGGCGAGCAGCGGCAGGACCGCGTGCGCGATCCGCTCGCCGAACTCGGCGGTGAACCGGGCGCGGACCTCGGGCGAGGCCGCGGCGAGGGCGGCGAGGGCGGTCGGATGATCGCCGGCGGGGAGCCCCTCGGCGCGCACGAAGCGCTCCACGGCGCGGCCGCCGACGAGGTCCTGCACCGTCTGGGCGTCGGGGTCCATCGCGCGCGCCTCGGCAGACAGTGGCAGGAAGCCGATCTCGCCGGCGCCGCCGAAGCTGCCGCGGTGCAGGTCGCCGGCCACGTCGAAGGAGGCGCCGACGCCGTTGCCGAGCCAGACGAGCGCGAACACCTCGCCGTCCACCCCCGCGCCCGAGTCGCGTTCCGCGACGGCCGCCAGGTTCACGTCGTTCTCGATGAACACCGTGCGGCCGAGGGCGGCTTCGAGCGTCGCCCGCACGCGGCGCACCGGCCAGCCGGGCAGCGTCTCGGTGAAGAGCGTGCCCTCCTCGCCGGGGTCGACGTAGCCGGCCGTGCCGATCACGACGGTGTGCACGGCCTCGGGGTCCGTGCCCGACGCCGCGCTCGCGTCGGCGATGGCGCGGCGGATCTCCGCGACGGCGTCGCGGTCGGCGACCGCGGCGGGGAGGGCGAAGCGCGCGACCGGGTGCTCCGTGCCAACCGCGTCGACGACGGTCGCCCGGAGCTCGGCGGCGTCGAGGTCGACGGCCACGCCGAGGGGCCGGTCGATGCGCGCCGCGTACAGCGCGGCGTTGCGGCCGGGGGAGCCCGCGACGGTGCCGCGCTCCTCGATGACGCCGGCGGCCAGCAGCCGGGTCATCATGAGCGACGCCGTGGGCTTCGAGACGCCGACGATCTCGCAGATCCGGTTGCGGGTGAGCGGGCCGTGGTCGAGCAGCGCGGAGAGCCCGACCCGGTCGTTGACCGCGCCGAGCCACGATGGCGTGCCCTTGGCAGATCGCGCCGCCATCCTCGCTCCTCTCCGTCCGACCCGGTCGGGGCCCGACGTCACGCCGGCAGGTTCGACAGCACCGCCTCGACGAGCTGCTGGGCGTCGCCCGGCTCGAAGAGCGCGCTCGACTCGATGACGATCCAGTAGCCGGACTCGGTGAAGATCTGCGCCTCGCCGGAGTTGCCCGACTGGCGGAAGTAGCCCTCGACCGCGGGCGGGGTGCCGTAGGTGGGGACGGCGTTCGACGAGGAGGCGGCCTGGTTGCGGGCCGATTCCAGGGCGGAGGGCGCGGGGGTCGCCACGCCGAGCTGGATCGGGTCTCCGCTCGTCTGGTTCAGCCAGCCGCAGGCGGTGCCGCCGGCGTCGACCGTCGCGGTGACGTCGGCCGAGCTCGGCTCGAAGCCGTCCTGCAGGCCGAAGTTCGGGTTGAAGGCGTAGATCTGCTCGGCGGTGATGAGGGTGTCGCAGTCGGCGGCGAACGGCGTCGGCGTCTCCGTGGCGGTGGGCGTCGGCGACTCGCTCGGAGCCGCGTCCGTCGCGGTCGGCGTCGAACTCGGCGACCCGCTCGGCGCTGGGGCGTCGCCCGCGCAGCCGGCGAGGGCGGCGACCGCCGCGGCGGCGACGAAGGCGGCGGCCACGGCCGTGCGGGACCGGATGGCGGGGGAGCGGAGCGTGCGCGACATGGGAGGAACCCTATCAATCGCGAACGATAGGATTCGTGCGTGACTCCAGCCGATCTTTCGCATGCCCTGTCCGACCTCGTCGCCGCCCTCGTGGAGCGACGTCGCGCGGCGGGCGCGGAGCTCGAGCTGAGCGTCACGCCCGAGCAGATCGTGCTCGAGCGGCCGAAGCTGCGCGAGCACGGCGACTGGGCCTCGAGCGTGGCGCTGCGCATCGCGAAGCCGCTCGGCGCGAACCCCCGCGAGGTCGCGACCGAGCTCGCCGCGGGCCTCGCCGAGCTCGACGGCGTCGCGAGCGCCGAGGTCGCCGGTCCCGGCTTCATCAACATCCGCCTCGATGCGGCCGCCGCCGGTGCGCTCGCGAAGACGATCGTCGACGCGGGCGCCGACTACGGCCACGGCACGAGCCAGGCCGGCCGGGTGATCAACATGGAGTTCGTCTCGGCGAACCCCACCGGCCCGCTGCACATCGGCCACACCCGCTGGGCGGCGCTCGGCGACTCGATCAGCCGGGTGCTGCGCGCCGCGGGCGCCGAGGTCGCGAACGAGTACTACATCAACGACGCCGGCAACCAGATGGACAACTTCGGCGCTTCGGTGCTCGCGGCGGCGAAGGGCGAGCCGACGCCGGAGGGCGGCTACCCCGGCCAGTACATCGCCGACCTCGCGAAGGTCGTGCTCGAGCGCGAGCCGAAGCTCGGCGAACTCGACGACGCGACCGCGCTGCACACCGCCCGCGAGATCGCCTACGAGCACCAGCTGGCCGAGATCCAGGCCTCCCTCGACCGCTTCAACGTGCACTTCGACGTGTGGACGAGCGAGCGCCGGCTGCACCAGAAGGACGAGCACGGCGTCTCGGCGATCGACGCCGCCCTCGAGCGGCTGCGCGCCCAAGGGCACGTCTACGAGGCCGACGACGCGATCTGGGTGAAGACGACCGATTTCGGCGACGACAAAGACCGCGTGTTCTGCCGCTCGAACGGCGTGCCGACCTACTTCGCCGCCGACGCGGCCTACTACCTCGACAAGGGCGACCGCGGCTTCGAGCACAAGATGTACCTGCTCGGCGCCGACCACCACGGCTACGTGCACCGGCTCAAGGCCGTCGCGGGCGCCGCGGGCGAGGATCCCGAGCGCGACATCGAGATCCTCATCGGCCAGCTCGTCTCGGTCAACGGCGCGCGGCTGTCCAAGCGCGCCGGCAACATCATCGAGCTCGACGACCTGCAGGCCTGGCTCGGCACCGACGCGCTGCGGTACACGCTCGCGCGCTACCCGGCCGACTCGCCGATCGCGATCGACCCCGAGGTGCTGAAGCGCCGCACCAACGACAACCCCGTCTTCTACGTGCAGTACGCCCACGCCCGCACCGCGGCCGTCGCGCGGAACGCGGCCGCCTCCGGCGTCGACCGTTCGGAGTTCGCCCCGGAGCTGCTCGAGCACGAGACCGAATCGGCGCTGCTCGGCGCCCTGCAGGAGTTCCCGCGGGTCGTGGCGCAGGCCGCGGAGCTGCGCGAGCCGCACCGCGTCGCCCGGTACCTCGAGGAGCTCGCGGGGCTCTACCACCGCTGGTACGACAACTGCCGCGTGCTGCCCCTCGGCGAGGAGCCGGTCGGCGCATTGCACCGCACCCGGCTCTGGCTGAACGACGCCTCCGGCCAGGTGCTGCGCAACGGCCTCGACCTCCTCGGCGTCTCGGCGCCCGAGCGGATGTGACGGCGGCGCGATGAGCGAGGCCGCGACCGTGCCCATCGACCCGGCGCCCGGAGCCCGGGAGCCGAGGCGGAAGCGGCGCGGGCTGCGCGCCCTCGTCATCGTGCTCGTGGTGGTCGTCGTGCTCGGCGTGGCCGCGGTCGTCGCCGACGGCATCGCCCGCGGCATCGCCCAGCAGCAGGTGGCGGCGCAGATCCAGCAGAAGCTGCCCGAGCGCGTGCAGGGCGACGTCGACGTGCGCATCGGGGGCTTCTCCGTCATCGCCCAGTACCTCTCGGGGCGCATGGACGAGGTCGAGCTCTCCGCTCCCGCGCTCGAGGTCCGCGGCGCGCCCGTGGCCGTCGACGTCACCCTGCACGGCGTGCCCGTCGACCTCGCCGAACCCGTCGGCCGGCTCTCGGCGCGCGTCACGATCGGCCAGGAGGCGCTGAACACGCTCATCGCCGAATCGGGCAGCGCCGCCGCGGTGGGCACGGTCGAGCTCGGCGACGGCACGGTCGGCTACGCCGGTCAGGCCGAACTGCTCGGCCTCGCGGTCGACTACACGGCGAGCGCCCGTCCGGAGGCGGCCGGCGACGAGGTGCTGCTGACGCCCGTCGACGTCTCGGTGGGCGCCCTCGGCGGCAGCATCGACGTCTCCGGCCTCGTGGAACGGCTGCTCGGCCAGGAGCCGATCGCGGTCTGCGTCGCGCAGTACCTGCCGCAGGGGCTCCGGGCCGAGCGCATCCGGGTCGAGCCGGGCACGGCGACGGCGTGGCTCGGCGCGGAGCGCTTCACGCTCGACGGGGCGAGCCTGTCGGCGACCGGCAGCTGCGACTGAACCACACGTTTCGGGGCGCCGTCATGAATTTCAGCGGCTCCCGCTCCGTCGATAGACTCGCGATGATCCGCCGAGGCGGATGACGCCGACTGGCTTCAGGGACCAATCCGGGTTCGCTCGCCGCGCAGCACCCCCAGCTCCCGCATCCCGTGAGGTTCGTACGTGGCAGGACACGCAGCAGACCGCCGCACCCTCGAGGTGCCCGCGGACCCCAACGCGCTCGTCGAGGGCGTCTGGCCCGCGAGCGCGACCCGCGACGAGGCCGGCCGGCTCGTCGTCGGCGGCGTCGACGCGGAGACCCTCGCGGCCCGCTTCGGCACCCCGCTCTACGTGCTCGACGAGGGCGAGGTACGAGCCAGGGCCGCCCGCACCCGCAGCGCGTTCGAGGCCGCCGCGCGCCGCATCGGCACCGAGGCGACCGTGTACTACGCGGGCAAGGCGTTCCTCTCCACCGCGATCGTCCGCTGGGTGACCGAGTCCGGCCTCGCCGTCGACGTCTGCTCGGGCGGGGAGCTCGCCGTCGCGCTCGCCGCGGGGGCCGATCCCGCGCGACTCGGCTTCCACGGCAACAACAAGTCGGAGGCCGAGATCGCCGCCGCGGTCGAGGCCGGCGTCGGCGCCCTCATCATCGACAGCGAGATCGAGATCGAGCGGGTCGCCCGGGCGGCGGCCGCCGCCGGCCGCGTGCAGCGCGTGCGACTCCGCGTGAACAGCGGCGTGCACGCCTCGACGCACGAGTTCCTCGCCACCGCACACGAGGACCAGAAGTTCGGCGTCACGCTGGGCCGCGCCGTGGAGCTCGGCGAGCGCATCCGCTCGCACCCCTCGCTCGAGTTCCTGGGCCTGCACTGCCACATCGGCTCGCAGATCTTCGACGCGGCCGGCTTCGCCGAGTCGGCGGCTCGGCTCCTCGCCGAGCACGCCGCGCTGCTGGCGACGGGGCCCGTGCCCGAGCTGAACCTCGGCGGCGGTTTCGGCATCGCCTACACCGCCGCCGACGACCCGGCGCCCATCGAGCGCATCGCCGACGGCATCGCCGACGCGGTGGCCGAGGGCTGCCGCGCCCTCGGCATCCCCGTTCCGAAGCTCGCCTTCGAGCCCGGCCGCACCATCGTGGGCCCTGCGGGCATCACCCTCTACCGCGTCGGCACGGTGAAGCCCGTGCCGACCGAGGAGGGCTGGCGGCACTACGTCTCCGTCGACGGCGGCATGAGCGACAACGCGCGCTTCGCGCTGTACGGGGCCGACTACTCGGCCCGGCTCGCCTCCCGCAGCTCGGCGGAGCCCGCCGCCCTCGTCCGCATCGCGGGCAAGCACTGCGAGGCCGGCGACATCGTGGTCGACCGCGAGTACCTGCCGCACGACGTGGGCCCCGGCGACCTCGTCGCGGTCGCCGCGACGGGCGCGTACTGCTGGTCGCTGTCGAGCAACTACAACCACGTGCCCCGCCCGGCGGTCGTCGCCGTCGATCAGGGCGCCGCGCGGGTCATCGTCCGCGGCGAGACCATCGCCGATCTCCTCGCCCGCGACGTCGGGCACGAGGCATCCGGAACCTCGGACGCCGTCTCCACCCCAGCCGAAGGGACCTCAGAATGATCGAGTACCGCTCCATCCGCGTCGCACTCCTGGGCGCCGGGTCGGTCGGATCGCAGGTCGCGAGGCTCCTGCTCGAGCACTGTGACGAGCTGGCCCAGCGCATCGGCGCGCGGCTCGAGCTCGTCGGCGTGGCCGTCCGCGACGTCGATGCGCGGCGCGACGTCGAGCTGCCCCGCGAGCTCCTCACGACCGACGCGGAGACGCTCATCCTCGGCGCCGACGTCGTCATCGAGCTGATGGGCGGCATCGAGCCGGCCCGCACCCTCGTGCTGCAGGCGATCGGCTCGGGGGCCGACGTCGTGACCGGCAACAAGGCGCTCATCGCCGCGCACGGCCCCGAGCTCTTCGCCGCGGCCGAGCAGGTCGGGGCGCAGCTCTCCTACGAGGCCGCCGTCGGCGGGGCCATCCCGATCATCCGTCCGCTGCGCGACTCGCTCGCCGGCGACCGGGTCGAGCGCATCCTCGGCATCGTGAACGGCACCACGAACTTCATCCTCGACCGCATGGACACCACGGGCGCCTCCCTCGAGGACGCGCTCGCGACCGCGACGGAGCTCGGCTACGCCGAGGCCGACCCGACCGCCGACATCGGCGGCTACGACGCCGCGCAGAAGGCCGCGATCCTCGCGAGTCTCGCGTTCCACACGAACGTCCCGATCGAGGACGTGCACCGCGAGGGCATCACGCAGGTGAGCGCGGAGCAGGTCGAGTCCGCCAGGAAGGCCGGCTACGTCGTCAAGCTGCTCGCGATCTGCGAGCGGATCGCGGATGCCGCGAGCGGCGAGGAGGGCGTCTCGGCCCGCGTCTACCCGGCGCTCGTGCCCCGCAGCCACCCGCTCGCCGCCGTGCACGGCGCGAACAACGCGGTCTTCGTGGAGGCCGCCGCCGCCGGCCCGCTGATGTTCTACGGCGCGGGCGCCGGCGGCGTGCAGACGGCGTCGGCCGTGCTCGGCGACCTCGTCGCGATCGCCCGCCGCCACGTCATCGGCGGTCCGGGCACCGCGGAGTCGACGCACGCCGCCCTGCCGGTGCTGCCGATCGACCGCATCACGACCCGCTACGCCATCACGCTCGAGGTCGCCGACGAGCCGGGCGTGCTCGCCACCATCGCGCACGTCTTCGCCGACCACGGCGTCTCGGTCGAGCAGCTCGAGCAGACCGTGGACGAGGTCTCCGGCCGGGCTACGCTGGTCATCGGCACGCACGAGGCCAGTGAGGGCGCCCTCGCCCAGACCGTCGCCGCGCTCGCGGCGAGCCCGGTCGTCGTGTCCGTCGCGTCCGTCCTCCGAGTCGAAGGAGCCCAGTGAACCAGCCCACCCCCAAGCCGGGCTCGCGCCAGTGGCGCGGCGTCATCCGCGAGTACGCCTCGAGGCTCGACGTCACCGACGCCACCCCCATCGTCACGCTCGGCGAGGGCGGCACGCCGCTCCTGCCGGCCCCCGCGCTCGGCCGCCGCACCGGCGCCGACGTCTGGGTGAAGTTCGAGGGCATGAACCCGACCGGCTCGTTCAAGGACCGCGGCATGACCATGGCCGTCACGAAGGCCGTCGAGCGCGGCGCCGAGGTCGTCATCTGCGCCTCGACGGGCAACACCTCGGCGTCGGCGGCCGCCTACGCGGCGCACGCCGGCATCACGGCGGCGGTGCTCGTGCCCGAGGGCAAGGTCGCGATGGGCAAACTCAGCCAGGCCGTCGCGCACGGCGCGCGCATCATCCAGCTGCAGGGCACCTTCGACGACTGCCTCGACATCGCCCGCGAGCTCGCCGACGTGCACCCCGTGCACCTCGTCAACTCGGTGAACAACGACCGCATCGAGGGGCAGAAGACGGCGGCCTTCGAGGTCGTCGAGGTGCTCGGCGATGCGCCGGACTTCCACTTCGTCCCGGTCGGCAACGCTGGCAACTACACGGCCTACACGCGCGGCTACCGCGAGGACATCCAGGCTGGCAACGCGACGCGGATGCCTCGGATGTTCGGCTTCCAGGCGGCCGGCTCGGCCCCGATCGTCCGCGGCGAGCCCGTGCGCGACCCCGAGACGATCGCGAGCGCCATCCGCATCGGCAACCCGGCCTCGTGGGAGCTCGCGCTCTCCGCGCGCGACGAGACCGACGGCTACTTCGGCGCGATCGCCGACGAGCGCATCCTCGAGGCGCAGCGCATCCTCTCCGCCGAGGTCGGCATCTTCGTCGAGCCCGCCTCGGCGATCTCCGTCGCCGGTCTGCTCGAGCGCGCGGAGGCCGGGCAGATCCCGGCCGGCGCGCGCGTCGTGCTGACGGTCACCGGCCATGGGCTGAAGGACCCGCAGTGGGCGGTGCGCCGGGCCGACGGCACGGAGGAGCAGCCGGTGGTCGTCCCCGTCGACACCGCCCAGGTCGCCTCGCTGCTGGGGCTCGGCGCGTGAGCGGCGGGATGGCCGGAGCACTGCCGGAGCAGGAGCTCGCTCAGGCCCCCGGCATCGCCGGACGCTCGATCCTCGTGAAGGTGCCCGCCACCTCGGCGAACCTCGGCCCCGGCTTCGACACGCTCGGGCTCGCGCTCGCGCAGTACGACGAGCTCGAGGTCAGCGTGATCGACAGGGGGCTCGAGATCGAGGTGCACGGCGTCGGCGCCGGCGAGGTGCCGCTCGACGACTCGCACCTCGTCGTGCGCGCCGCGGCGCACAGCTTCGCCCGCGCGGGGTACGCCCTGCCGCCGATCCGGCTCGTGGCGCGCAACACGATCCCGCACGGTCGCGGGCTCGGCTCCTCGGGGGCGGCGATCGTCGCGGGCGTGATGATCGCGAAGGGGCTGCTGGACGGCATCGTCGAGTTCGACGCCGACCGCCTCCTCGAGCTCGCCACCGAGCTCGAGGGCCACCCGGACAACGTCGCGCCCGCGCTCTTCGGCGGCCTCACGATCGCGTGGACCACGCCCGAGGGCCCGCGGCACAAGAAGCTCATCGTGCACCGCGGCGTCTCGCCGCTCGTGCTCGTGCCCGAGCACGAGATGTCGACGGCGCTCGCGCGTTCGCTGCAGCCCGAGCAGGTGCCCCACGAGGACGCCGTGTTCAACGTCTCCCGCTCGGCGCTCCTCGTGGCCGCGCTGATCCAGAGCCCCGAGCTGCTGCTCGCGGCCACCGAGGACAAGCTGCACCAGAACTACCGCGCGCAGGCGATGCCCGAGACCGACGCCCTCATCCGGGCGCTCCGCGCTGCGGGGCATCCGGCCGTCGTCTCCGGCGCGGGTCCCTCGATCCTCGTGCTCGCGAGCGACCCGGCCGAGCGCGCCGAGGCGGCCGCGCTCGTCGCCGAGCGCGCGGAGACCGCCTGGCAGGCGCTCCCGCTCGCGGTCGACTTCAAGGGCGCCACCGTCCACGCGGCCTGACTCGGCGGGCCGGCGGACGCTTCCGTACGGATTGGCGCGTCGCGGTTCGTCCCCGGGCGGGGTCGGGTGCTAGACTCGACCCCGCACCCGACGACCGACACGCGGTTCGCGTCCGTCGCCGCATGGTGCGATTCCCGGCAATTCATTGCTCTCGCTCTTGCGCAGATCTGCGCCCCCGCGCGCATCGATCGCCCGCTGTCGAGCGACCAGCCCTTCCGAGCCCGCGAATCTCGCGGCCGGGGGAAAGGAACATACCCCAGTGACCAACGGAACCGACCGCGTCCAGAACGCGGCCAGCACCGCAGAACTCAAGAGCCTCAAGGTGGCCGAGCTCGTCGAGCTCGCCGGCTCGCTCGGCATCGCCGGCGCCTCGAAGCGCCGCAAGGGCGAGCTGATCGAGCTCATCGAGGCGCAGCAGGCAGCCGGCAACGTCGAGCTCGACGTGCCGACCGAGGCCGCAGCGGCGGACGTCGCCCCGGCCGAGGCGGCGCCCGCCGTCGAGCCCGAGGCGCCCGCCGCGGAAGAGGCCCCGGCAGCCGCCGAGGCATCCGCCCCGGCCGAGGCATCCGCTCCGGCGGACGCACCGGTCGCGGAGGCACCCGTCGCCGAGGCGCCCGCCGCCCAGGCCGAGGCGCCCGCGCGTCGCGGCCGCCAGTCGCGCCGCGTGACGAGCAGCGGCACCGCCGCCGTGCAGCACGTGAACGGCGGCGGCGCCGGCGTGCCGCTCGTCCCCGCCGACGAGGAGGCGGCCCGCGAGGCCGCCCGCGCCGCCGTGCGCGAGGAGCTCGCGGCAGCCACCGGCGAGGCCGGCCAGCGTCCGGCCGCCGCCGAGGGCGAGTCGGGCGAGGCCCCCGAGCCTCGGCAGGGCCGTCGCCGCGGCCGCCGCGGCGGCGAGCGCAACGCCGACGACAAGCAGCAGAACGGCCGTGGCGAGTCCCAGGCCGACGGCGAGAAGTCGCCGGGCGGCCGCAACGGCGACGCCCGCAACGCCGAGCGCAAGAACGACAAGCACGACGGCGAGAAGGCCGCCGACGGCGACAAGGGCGGCGAGAAGCAGGGCCAGGGCCGCGACAAGCAGGGCCAGCAGAACCAGCAGGGCGGCCAGCAGAACCAGCAGCAGGACGGCGAGGGCGGCCGTCGCAGCCGCTACCGCGACCGCAAGCGCCGCGGCCAGGGCGGCGGGGGCGACGAGGTCGAGCCCGAGATCCTCGACGACGACGTGCTCATCCCCGTCGCCGGCATCCTCGACGTGCTCGACAACTACGCCTTCGTGCGCACCACCGGCTACCTGCCCGGCCCGAGCGACGTCTACGTCTCGCTCGGCCAGGTGAAGAAGTACCACCTGCGCAAGGGCGACGCCGTGGTCGGCGCCATCAAGCAGCCGCGCGACGGCGAGGGCAACAGCCGCCAGAAGTACAACGCGCTGGTGAAGGTCGACTCGATCAACGGGCAGACCCCGGAGGAGGCGGCCGCGCGCGTCGACTTCCAGAAGCTCACGCCGCTGTACCCGCAGGACCGGCTGCGCCTCGAGACCGAGCCGACGAAGCTCACCCAGCGCATCATCGACCTCGTCGCCCCGATCGGCAAGGGCCAGCGCGGCCTCATCGTCGCGCCGCCGAAGGCCGGCAAGACGATCGTCCTGCAGCAGATCGCGAACGCGATCTCGCAGAACAACCCCGAGGTGCACCTCATGGTCGTGCTCGTCGACGAGCGCCCCGAAGAGGTCACCGACATGGAGCGCACGGTGAAGGGCGAGGTCATCGCCTCGACCTTCGACCGCCCCGCCGAGGACCACACCACCGTCGCCGAGCTCGCCATCGAGCGCGCGAAGCGCCTGGTGGAGCTCGGTCACGACGTCGTCGTGCTGCTCGACTCGATCACCCGTCTCGGCCGCGCGTACAACCTCGCCGCGCCGACCTCGGGCCGCGTGCTGTCCGGCGGCGTCGACGCCTCCGCGCTGTACCCGCCGAAGCGCTTCTTCGGCGCCGCGCGCAACATCGAGAACGGCGGCTCGCTCACCATCCTCGCCACCGCGCTCGTCGAGACCGGCTCGAAGATGGACGAGGTCATCTTCGAGGAGTTCAAGGGCACCGGCAACAGCGAGCTGCGCCTCAGCCGCCAGCTGGCCGACAAGCGCATCTTCCCAGCGGTCGACGTGAACGCGTCGTCGACCCGTCGCGAGGAGATGCTGCTCAGCCCCGACGAGGTGAAGATCACCTGGAAGCTCCGTCGCGCCCTCGCCGGCCTCGAGCCGCAGCAGGCGCTGGAGGCCGTCCTCGGACGCCTCAAGGAGACCCAGTCGAACACCGAGTTCCTGCTCCTCATGCAGAAGTCGGCCCCGGTCGGCGGGCACTCGAACGAGTCCGATCACCGCTGATCCGCCGATGTTCGAAACCGTCCGACCGCTGATCGCCGAGTACGGCGAGCTCCAGCAGGAGCTCGCCGACCCGGCGCTGCACGCCGACCCCGCTCGCGCGAAGAAGGCGAACCGGCGGTACGCGGAGCTCTCGAAGATCGTCGCCGCGCACGGCGCCTGGGTGCAGGCCGGCGACGATCTCGAGGCGGCCCGCGAGCTCGCGAAGGAGGACGAGGCGTTCGCCGAGGAGGTGCCCGCGCTCGAGACATCCCTCGCCGAGGCCCAGGAGAAGCTGCGGCGGCTCCTCATCCCGCGCGATCCCGACGACGGCCGCGACGTGATCATGGAGATCAAGGGCGGCGAGGGCGGCGCCGAGAGCGCGCTGTTCGCCGCGGACCTGCTGCGCATGTACATCCAGTACGCGCAGTCCAAGGGCTGGAAGACCGAGCTCCTCGAACGCAACGAGTCCGACCTCGGCGGCTACAAGGACGTGCAGCTGGCGATCAAGTCGAACGCGAGCGATCCCTCGCAGGGGGTCTGGGCGCACCTCAAGTACGAGGGCGGCGTGCACCGCGTGCAGCGCGTGCCCGTCACCGAGACGCAGGGGCGCATCCACACCTCGACGACGGGCGTGCTCGTCTTCCCCGAGGTCGACGAGCCCGAGGAAGTCGACCTCAACCAGAACGACCTCAAGATCGACGTGTACCGCTCGAGCGGCCCCGGCGGGCAGTCGGTCAACACGACCGACTCCGCGGTGCGGATCACCCACCTGCCGACCGGCATCGTCGTCTCGATGCAGAACGAGAAGTCGCAGCTGCAGAACCGCGAGGCGGCCATGCGCGTGCTCCGCGCTCGCCTCCTCGCCCGGCAGCAGGAGGAGCTCGCCGCGGCCGCCTCCGACGCCCGCCGCTCGCAGATCCGCTCCATGGACCGCTCCGAGCGCATCCGCACCTACAACTTCCCCGAGAACCGCATCACCGATCACCGCACCGGCTACAAGGCGTACAACCTCGACCAGGTGATGAACGGCGCCCTCGACCCCATCATCGAGTCGGCGATCCGCGCCGACGAGGAGTCGCAGCTGGCCGTCTCCGGCGACGAGTAGGCCGGCTCCCCGGCTCCCGGCGGGTTCCCCGGCACGGTCTCGCGCGGGCGCGCCAGTTCATGCTCGCTGCGCCACGTCTCCTCGCCCAGCGCGAGGGCGCGACGCGGTTCGTCCCCTCGCTCCTCCTCCACATCGCGGCACGCCGCTGCCGCCTCCACGGATCAGGCTCGCGCCCGCGACGCGCCCCCGCTCGGCCCGATGCTGGGGCGGTGACCAGCGGTTCCGATGACTCCCCGCCCCTGCCGATCGATCGGCAGGGGCTCATTCATGCGTCGACGGTGCTCCGCGCCGGGCAACAGGGGCAGCTCGTGCGGGCGGTGCGCGACGGTGAGCTGCAGCGCGTGCGTCGGGGCGTCTACTCACCGGTCGGCGCCGGCCCGCCGCCACGCGGAGCCGACCACCACGTCCTGACCGCGTTCGCCGCGGCCGCGCAGCGCGACCACCCGGTCTTCGCGGGCTACACGTCCGCACTGCTGCACGGCATGCCGGCGGTCGGCGCGGTTCCCTCGCAGGTGACCTTCCTCGCGAGCGGCGCCTCCGGACGCATCCGCAACGGCGTCATCGAAGTGGGGCGTCGCGACGACACGGTCGTCGAGACGCGGGGCGACATCCGACTCACCTCGCTCGCCGACGCGGTGCTCGAGGTCGGCCGCCGTTCGCCGCTCGTGACGGCGCTCGCGATGGTGGATGCGGCGATCGGCCCCCGGCTCGTCGGTGACCGGCGTCCCACCTGCACGCTCGAAGAGCTCGTGGCGATCCTCGATCGTCGGCGCCCGTTCCGGGGGAGTCTGCGGGTCGCGGCCGTCCTCGCCCGCGCCGACCCCGCCGCCGAGAGTCCGCTCCAGTCGTTGAGCAGGCTGCGGTTCGAGGAGTACGGCTTCCCGCCGCCGCTCACGCAGCACGAGCTCGCCCTCGCCGACGGCCGGATCGTTCGGCTCGACTTCGCCTGGCCGGGCCTGGGGGTCTGGGGCGAGGCCGACGGCATCGCCAGGTACGGCGGCCAGCGCGCGGCGGCGACCGTCCTCGAGGAGGAACGGAGGGCGGAGGCGATTCGAACGATGACGGGGTGGCGCTGCGTGCGCTGGGAATGGCAGGACGCGTGGCGGGGCGTACCGCTCGCTCGTGCCCTGCTCGACGCGGGGCTCACCTCGAGCGGTCGGGTCCGAAGGCGATGAACGGCCGCGGCAGCGCGCGGCGTGGGCGTCAGATCTGCCAGTGCCAATCGTGCACGCCGCGCGCGGCATCGGCCGCGGCGTTGGAGAGGGGGCGCACGGTGGCCGGCACGCCGACGACCAGCGAGTGCGGCGGGGCGTCCTTCGTGACGACCGCGTTCGCCCCCACGGCGCTCCAGGCGCCGATCGTGATGTCGCCGAGCACCTTCGCTCCAGCGCCCACCGTCACGCCGTCCTCCAGGGTGGGGTGACGCTTGGTGCCGGGCGGCGTGTTGCGGGGCGCTTTCCCGCCGAGCGTGACGCCGTGGTACAGCATCACGTCGTCGCCGATGACGGTGGTCTCACCGATGACGACGCCCATGCCGTGGTCGATGAAGAAGCGCCGGCCGATCGTCGCGCCCGGGTGGATCTCGATCCCGGTCAGGAAGCGCGCCAGCTGCGAAACCAGCCGGGCGAGGAAGCGCCAGCGGCGGCGCCACATCCGGTGCGTCAGCCGGTACGTCCAGATGGCGTGCAGCCCCGAGTACACGAGGAAGACCTCGAGACCGCCCCGTGCGGCGGGATCGTGCGCACGGGCGGTCGCGAGGTCTTCCTTCAGGCGCGAGAGGATCGTCACCCGATCAGTCAAGCAGACCTTCGTACAGCACCGTCGACAGGTAGCGCTCGCCGTAGCTCGCGACGATGACGACGATCGTCTTGCCGGCGTTCTCGGGGCGCTTCGCGAGCTCGAGCGCGGCGTAGACCGTCGCACCAGAGGAGATGCCGCCGAGGATGCCCTCCTCCTGCCCGAGCCGGCGCGCCGTGGCGACGGCCTGGTCGATGTTCACGTCGATGATCTCGTCGTAGACCTCGCGGTCGAGCACCGCGGGCACGAAGTTGGCCCCGATGCCCTGGATCTTGTGCGGGCCGGGCTGGCCGCCGTTCAGGATCGGCGACTCGGCGGGCTCCACGCCCACGATCTTCACCTCGGGCTTGCGCTCCTTCAGCACCTGCCCGGTGCCGGTCAGCGTGCCGCCCGTGCCGATGCCGGAGACGAAGATGTCGACGCCGCCGTCGGTGTCGGCCCAGACCTCCTCGGCCGTCGTCCTGCGGTGGATCTCCACGTTCGCCTCGTTCTCGAACTGGCGCGCGAGGATGGCGCCGGGCGTCGAGGCGGCGATCTCCTCCGCCTTCGAGACGGCGCCGCGCATGCCCTCGGAGCCCGGCGTGAGCACGAGCTCGGCGCCGTAGGCCTTCAGCAGTGCCTTGCGCTCGGCCGACATCGTCTCGGGCATCGCGAGGATGACCCGGTACCCGCGGGCCGCGCCGATGAGGGCGAGCGCGATGCCGGTGTTGCCGCTCGTGCCCTCGACGATCGTCCCGCCGGGCTGCAGCTGGCCGGATGCCTCGGCCGCGTCGACGATGCCGACGCCGAGCCGGTCCTTCACGCTGGCCGAGGGGTTGTAGAACTCGAGCTTCGCGAGCACGGTGGCGCCGGCGCCCTCGGTGAGTCGGTTGAGCCGCACGAGCGGGGTGCCGCCGAACGTCCGGGTGATGTCGTCGTAGATCTTGGCCATCTGGAGCCCCTCTCGGAGAGCAACGGGTCGGGCGCTGCGGAGCGCAACTGGGTCGGGCGCTGCCAGACTACGGCGGGAGCCTCACAGCCGGGTGTGCGTTACATTCCATTGCGTGAGTTCGTTCGACCCGCCCGCCCGTTCCCTGCGTCATCTGCGAGAGGAGACGGTGACCCGACTCGCGGCCGCGGGCGTTCCCGATCCGGAGGTCGACGCCGAGCTGCTGCTCGGCCACGTCCTGGGGATCAGCCGCGGGGGAGTGCAGGCGAAGCTCGTCGTCGGCGCCGAGGTGCCCGACGCCGAGGTCGCGACGCTCGACGGCCTCGTGGCCCGCCGTGTGCGGCGTGAGCCGCTCCAGCACCTCACGGGGCGCGCCGCGTTCCGCTCGCTCGAGCTGCGTGTCGGGCCGGGCGTCTTCGTCCCGCGCCCCGAGACCGAGCAGGTGACGGAGCTCGCGGTCGAGGCCCTGCGCGCGGTCGCGGCGCCCGAGCCGGTCGCCGTCGATCTCGGCAGCGGCAGCGGGGCGATCGCGATCGCCCTGGCCACCGAGGTGCCGCACGCCCGGGTCTACGCGGTCGAGAAGTCGGACGACGCGATCGACTGGACCCGCCGCAACGTCGAGGAGCTCGCGGGTCCCAACCTCACGCTGGTGCACGGGGACCTGGCGGACGCGCTCCCCGAGCTCGACGGCGGGGTCGACCTCGTGATCTCGAACCCGCCCTACGTGCCCGACGAGGCGGTGCCGCGCGACCCCGAGGTGTGGCTGCACGACCCGGCGATGGCGCTCTACGGCGGGGTGGACGGACTCGACGTCGTGCGGGTGCTCTCGCAGCGCGCGCTCCGGCTGCTCCGCCCGGGCGGCCTGCTCGTGATCGAGCACGGCGAGCTGCAGGCGGCGCCGATCGCGGCGCTCCTCGCCGGCGACGGCTGGCGCGGCATCTCGCACCACCGCGACCTCACCGCCCGGGACCGGGCGACGACCGCGCTGCGCTGAGCGCGGCGGTCAGCTCTGCCGCGCGGCCTTCTGCCTCGCCTGCTGCTCCTTCTCCCGGGCGTGCTGTTCGCGTTCGCGGGCCTGCTTGACGGCGTCCCGCTCGCGCTTCCGCGCTTCGCGCAGCGCCTTCTCGGCCTCGCGCACCTTCTGCTCGGCCTCCTTCCTGGCCTTCGCCGCGTCACGCACCTTGGCGTCGCGGGGGAGCACGAGCATCGGGTCCTCCTCGGCGGGGGGCTCGCTCGCGCGCGGCTGCGCCTCCGCCGAGCCCGTCACACCCGCAGGCGCCGCCGTCCCCGCCGCGGCGGTGCGGTCGAGGTGGTACTGGAGTCCGTCGAGGATGCGCTCGAGCCCGAAGGTGAAGTCCGTGTCCACGTCCTCTTCGACCTCCTCGGGCGGCGGCACGTAGCCGCCGGCGGCGAACAGTGGGCTGAGCGAAGGGAAGCGCTCGGGTGTCACGAGCTCGGCGAGCGCCGCGAACGCCGCGGAGCCCGAGACATCCGTCCGGTCCGCTCCCGCCGCGCTGAGATCGCGCTCCTGGGCGCTCGTGGCGCGCACGTAGGCGGTGAGCAGCAGTAGCGCAGACATCTTCTCGCCGTCGCTCAGCGGCAGTTCCCGGACCTCGTGCAGGAACCAGTCGACGATCTGGAGGCTGTTCGGGGTGATCGGCGCGCCCGAGATCGGGATGTCCACGAGCCAGGGGTGCTCGCGGTACGTCGAACGCATGGCGAGCACCCACGCCGTGACGCCGGCGCGCCAGTCCCGTTCGACGGATTCGCTCGGCGGCGTCGGGAGACTCGCGCCCTCCTGCATCAGCAGGACGAGGTCGTCCTTGCTCGTGACGTAGCGGTACAGCGACATCGTGGTGAAGCCGAGCGCGGTGGCCACCTTGCTCATCGAGACCGCGGCGAGCCCCTCGGCGTCGGCGATCTCGATCGCCGTCTCGACGATGCGCTCGATCGACAGCTCCCGCTTCGGCCCGCGCTGGGGGTGCGCGGCGATGCCCCAGGCCAGCGCCACCCCGCGGGGCAGCTCGGGGTCGGTCGGCGGCTCGGGTCGATTCACTCGGCACTCCTCGATTCGGCTTGACCACAGTCTAGAACTGTGTATTACTTAAACAACTGTAGGCGACATAAACAGTTTGCGTGGTACGCAGACGAATCGACGAAGGGAACCACCCGTGGAACTCGCCATCCAAGCCCGCGGCCTGCGCAAGCGATACGGCAGCACGGACGTGCTCGCCGGGCTCGACCTCGCGGTCCCGACGGGCAGCATCTTCGCGCTGCTCGGTCCGAACGGCGCGGGAAAGACGACCACCATCGGCATCCTCACGACGCTCGTCCGGGCGGACGCGGGCGAGGCGACCGTCGTCGGCGCGGACGTCCGCGCCGCGCCCGGCGAGGTGCAGCGGCGCATCGCGTTGACCGGCCAGTCGGCCGCCGTCGATGGCGAGCTCACCGCGATCGAGAATCTGGTGATGCTCGGGCGGCTGTCCGGGCTGGGCCGCAGGCAGGCGCGCGCGAAGGCCGCCGAACTGCTCGCCCGCTTCGAGCTCGAAGGCGCGGCGAAGCGGCGCGTCAGCACCTTCTCGGGCGGGATGCGTCGCCGGCTCGACCTCTCACTGAGCCTCGTCGTCGACGTGCCGGTGCTCTTCCTGGACGAGCCGACGACGGGGCTCGACACCCGCAGCAGGCAGGAGCTCTGGGCCATCATCCGCTCGCTCGCCGATGCCGGCACGACCGTCTTCCTCACCACCCAGTACCTCGAGGAGGCCGACCGGCTCGCCGATCGCATCGCGGTGCTCGACGACGGCGTGATCGCGGCCGAGGGCACCGCGGCCGAGCTCAAGGCGCGGGTCGGCGGCGAGTTCGTCGAGCTCCGCGACGCCGACGGGGAGCTCCTGCGCGAGATCCCCACCGACGGCAGCGTGCACGCCCTGCGCGGCGCCATCGACGAACTCGACCGCAGCGAGCTCGGCGCCGTGCCCGGCGCGCGCATCGGCATCCGCCGCCCCAGCCTCGACGACGTCTTCCTCGCGATCACCGCGGGCGGGACGCCGGGACGGACCGGGGGGTCGGCGGCCCGATCGGGCGAGCTGCTCGAGACGAAGTGACCACGTGATGAAACGAGACCACCTGACGCAGCGAAGCGAAGCGACCACGAAGGGACGACCATGACCACGACCACCACCACCCCGCCCGCGCGCACGGCGGCCGCCGCGCCGCCGCGCGCCCTCCGCCCCCGCATCCGCGGCACCGTCGCCGAGCGCGTCTTCGTGACGCGGAGCCTGCTCCAGGAGCTCCGCGACCCCGAGGCGCTCCTGATGGCCGTCGTGCTGCCGGTGATGCTCATGCTGATGTTCACGTTCATCTTCGGCCAGGCGATCGACCCGAGCGGCGGCTACGTCGACTACGTCGTGCCCGGCATCATCCTGCTGTGCGCGGGCTTCGGCGCCTCCTCGACCGCCGTCTCGGTGTCGCGCGACATGACGACGGGCATCATCGAGCGCTTCCGCACGATGCCGCTGCGCAGCGGAGCCGTGCTCACGGGCCACGTGATCGTGAGCGTCATCCGGAACCTCCTCGCCACCGCCGTCGTCATCGGCGTCGCCCTGCTCGTCGGGTTCCGGCCGAGCGCGACGGCGCTCGACTGGCTCGCGATGTTCGGCGTCGTCGCGCTCTACATCCTCGCGATCACCTACCTGTTCGCGGCGATCGGCCTCGCGGCCTCGAGCCCGGAGGCGGCGAACGGCTACGGCTTCATCCTGCTGTTCCTGCCGTACGTGTCGAGCGCGTTCGTCCCGGTCGCGACCATGCCGGACTGGCTCCGGCCGATCGCCGAGCACCAGCCGATCACCCCGGTGATCGAGACGATCCGCTCGTTCCTCGTCGGCACTCCGCTCGGCAGTTCCGGCTGGATCGCGCTCGCGTGGTGCCTCGGCATCGTGCTCGTCGCGGCCGTCTGGGGCGCCTGGCTGTTCCGGCGCAAGGCCGGCCGCCGCTGAGGCGCCGACACGGCGGATGCCTCGGACGCGCGTCGCCCGAGGCATCCGCCGCGCCCCGGTCGGACGCCGTCGCCGCTCGTGGGCCCGGACTAGAATCGGCAGGTCATGACTGCCATCTACGACTGCTCGGTCGACTCCCAGCTGCTCACCGGAATGCGCCTCGCGAGGGGCGCGATCGGCCGGGGCGAGCTCGTCGTGCTGCCGACCGACACGGTCTACGGGCTCGCCGCCGACGCCTTCACGCCCGACGCCGTGCAGCGACTGCTCGACGCCAAGGGCCGCGGGCGCACCTCGCCGCCGCCCGTGCTCGTGCCCGGCATCCCCACGCTGGACGCCCTCGCCGCGGAGGTGCCCGACGCCGTGCGCGAGCTCGTCGCCGCGTTCTGGCCCGGCGGCCTCACCGTCATCCTGCACGCGCAGCCCTCGCTGCAGTGGGACCTGGGCGAGACGCGGGGCACGGTCGCGCTCCGCATGCCCTCGCACCCGATCGCGCTCGAGCTGCTGAGCGAGACGGGCCCGCTCGCGGTCTCCTCGGCGAACCTCTCCGGCCGGCCCAGCGCCACCACTGCCGCGGAGGCCGAGGCCATGCTCGGCGACTCGGTCGCCGTCTACCTCGAGGCCGGGCCGAGCGGCACCGGCTACGAGGCGGTCGGCGAACGGCCGGGCGACCTGTCCTCGACCATCGTCGACGCCACGGCGCTCGCCTCCGGCGGACTCCTGCGCATCGTCCGCGCCGGGGTCATCACCCGCGAGCGCATCGCCGAGGTGGTGGGGGAGGAGCTCCTCGCCCCGATCCCGGCCCCCGCGGCGCCCGCGGCTCCTACCGACGCGGACGCCGCGGCGACCGCGGACGCTGCGGCGACCGCGGACGACGCGACCGAGAGCGCCCCCGACGGGACGGACGCCGCCCGCTCATGACCCTGTTCGTCGCACTCGCGCTCCTCGCCGCGCTCGTCACCTTCGGCTGCGCGGTCGTGGTCTGGCGGCTGAGCCTCAAGTACCGGCTCTACCCGAAGATCCGCGAACGCGACGTGCACACCCGGCCGACCCCGAGGCTCGGCGGCATCGCCATGTTCATCGGCGTGCTCGCCGCGTTCGGCGCCGCCTGGTTCGTCTCCTCGCTCGGCTCGACGCGCTTCGCGAACGTCGCCATCATCTTCCAGAACCCGGGCCAGGTGCTCGCGATCCTCGGCGCGGCCCTGCTCATCGTCCTCATCGGCGTCGCGGACGACCTCTGGGACCTCGACTGGATGACGAAGCTCGCCGGCCAGTTCATCGCCGCCGGCCTGATCACCTGGCAGGGCGTCTCGATCGTCTCGCTGCCGATCGGCGGCATCACCGTCGGCTCCTCCTGGATGTCGGCCGCGGTGACGGTCTTCGCCATCGTCCTCGTGATGAACGCGGTGAACTTCATCGACGGCCTCGACGGGCTCGTGGCCGGCGTCTCGCTCATCGCGAACGGCGTCTTCTTCGTCTACACCTATCTGCTCGTGCAGCAGACCTCGCCGACCAACTACTTCAATCTCGCCTCGATCATCGCCGTCGTGCTCGTCGGCGCCTGCGCGGGCTTCCTGCCGCTGAACTGGCGCCCCGCGAAGCTCTTCATGGGCGACGCCGGCGCGCTCCTGGTGGGCTTGCTGATGGCGACGTCCGCGATCTCGGTCACGGGGCAGCTGAACCCGGGCAGCGTCGGCTTCGAGCAGCTCTTCGCGGCGTTCATCCCGATCCTGCTGCCCTTCATCGTGCTGCTCATCCCGCTGCTCGACTTCGGCCTGGCCATCGTCCGGCGCCTCCGCGCGGGCAAGTCGCCGTTCACGGCCGACCGCAAGCACCTGCACCACCGGCTGCTCGACATGGGGCACAGCCACCTGAACGCCGTGCTCATCTTCTACGGCTGGACGGCCGTGGCGTCGGTCGGCTGCCTCCTCACCTACGTCTTCCCCGTCTACTTCGACCTCGACGTGGTCTGGGCCTTCGTGTTCCTCGGGGTCGGCTTCGTCGTGTGCACGGCGTTGACGCTCGCTCCGCTCGGCCGCCGGAAGCGTCAGACGGTCGCGGCGGAGGAGCGCCCGGTCGAAGGGCCGGTGAACGCCGCCGGGGGAGCGTCCGAGGCCCCGCTCGACGCCGACGGGCTCGACGAACTCGCAGGGACGCCCTCAGTAGAATCGGGCGACCCCGGAACAGGAGCCCGATGAACGACGTCGCCCCCGCAGACCGCACGCCCACCTCGAACCCGGTGCTCCGCCGGGCGCTCACCTGGGGCGGCCTCCTGGCCGCAGTGATCCTGGTGGTGAGCTCGGTGCTCGGCCTCGTCTTCGCCGGAGTGCCCGGCCTCGTGAGCGCCCTCATCGGCACGGTGATGGCCGTCGTGTTCATGGGCATCACCTCGGCGAGCATCCTCCTCGCCAACCGCTACGCGAACAGCGACCTCTTCGTCGGCATCTTCTTCGGCGTCGTGCTCGGCGGCTGGATCGTGAAGTTCATCGTCTTCATCGTGCTCGTCGTCGTCCTGCGCGGCGTCGACTGGCTCGACCCGACGGTGCTCTTCCTCAGCATCGTGGCCGGCGTGCTCGCCTCGCTCGTGGTCGACGTGCTCGTCGTGGCCAAGTCCCGACTGCCCTACGCGAGCGATGTCGAGCTCCCGAAGGCGCCCTCCGAGGACTGATCCCGGCGAAACTCCCGGCCACGGCGAATTCGTCTCGATGTAGAAGTATTGCTAGAGTAGACCCCGATCCCCTACGGTTTGCGCCGCTCGCGCGTGTGCGAAACCGTATCCGATGTTCGTCGTCGCGAGAGCCCCGCTCCACGCCCCGAAACAGGAGAACGCGCTGCTAGCACACGCTGTGAACCTGCTGGTTCCGATGTCAACCGATGATGGTGAATTCCACGGCCCGTCGATCGGCGAATTCTTCCCGGGTCCGCTCCTGTTCGAGGACACGCCCTTCGAGATCAACCGCATCATGCTGGTGCGCTTCGTCGCCGTCGCCGCGCTCCTCCTGCTCTTCTGGCTCGGCACCCGCCGCATGCGCGTCGTCCCGGGCCGCTTCCAGAGCCTCGTCGAGATGGGCCTCGACGTCGTCCGCGTGAACATCGCCGAAGATCTGCTCGGCAAGAAGGACGGCAAGCGCTTCCTGCCGATCCTCACCACCATCTTCTTCATGGTGCTGTTCATGAACATCACGGGCGTCATCCCGTTCCTGAACATCGCCGGCACCTCCGTCATCGGCGTGCCGCTGGTCCTGGCGATCGTCTCCTACATCACCTTCATCTACGCCGGTGTGCGCAAGAGCCCGAAGAACTTCTTCAAGAACGCGCTCTTCCCCTCGGGCGTGCCGTGGCCGGTGTACATCATCGTCACGCCGATCGAGTTCATCTCGACCTTCATCATCCGCCCCGTCACGCTGACGCTGCGACTCATGATGAACATGATCGTCGGCCACCTGCTGCTCGTGCTCTTCTTCTCGGCCACGCAGTTCTTCTTCTTCGCGGCGCCCGGGCTGTTCAAGCTCATGGGCGTGGGCAGCCTCGCCTTCGGCCTGGCCTTCACCCTCTTCGAGATCCTCGTCGCCGTCCTGCAGGCCTACGTCTTCGCTCTTCTCACCGCGGTCTACATCCAGCTCGCGGTCGCGGAAGAGCACTGAGCCGGGCAACCGCCCACACCAATCCCTAAGAAAGGAAACCCCAACGTGGACGCAACCACCGTTCTCGCTGAGATCAACGGCAACATCGCGACCGTCGGCTACGGCCTCGCAGCCATCGGCCCGGCCATCGGCGTGGGCATCGTCGTCGGCAAGACGATCGAGGGCGTGGCTCGCCAGCCCGAGCTCGCCGGCCGCCTGCAGGTGCTGATGTGGATCGGTATCGCCTTCACCGAGGCGCTGGCCTTCATCGGTATCGCCACCTACTTCATCTTCACCAACTAGTCCCCTTCCGCAGCGAGTTAGGAGGCCACTGTGCTTCACGCAGTACTCAAGGCTGCGACTGAGGAGTCGACGCAGAACCCGGTGATCCCGGAGTGGTACGACATCATCTGGTCGTCGGTCTGCTTCGTCATCATCCTCGTCTTCTTCTGGAAGTACGTGCTGCCGCGCGTCCAGAAGATGCTCGACGAGCGCGGAGAGGCCATCGAAGGCAACATCGCGAAGGCCGATGAGGCTCAGCGCAAGGCCGAAGCGGCCCTCGAGGAGTACACCGCTCAGCTCGCCGACGCGCGGGCCGAAGCCGGTCGTATCCGCGAGACCGCCCGCGAGGACGGCAAGCAGATCGTCGCCGAGGCCAAGGACACCGCGGTCGCCGAGGCCGCTCGCGTCACCGCGAGCGCGCAGGCGCAGATCGAGGCCGAGCGGCAGTCCGCGCTCGTCTCGCTGCGCAGCGAGGTCGGCACCATCGCGATCGACCTCGCCTCGGGCGTGGTCGGCGAGACGCTGTCCGACGACGCGAAGGCGAAGGCGGTCGTCGACCGCTTCCTCGCCGATCTCGAGGCCGACTCGGCCACCGCCGGAGGGAAGAACTAGCCCATGGGGAGCGCCACGACCCAGGCCCTGGCCGCCACGCGCACCGCACTCGGTGCGCTCGGCCCGGCCGAGCTGTCGGTCGCGAGCGAACTGCTCGCCGCCGTTCGCGTGATCGGTGCCACGCCGCAGCTGCGCACCGCACTCACCGACAACGAGGCGGATGCCGCGCAGAAGCGCGCGCTCGTCGAGTCGGTCTTCGGCGGCAAGATCTCGGCCGGCGCGGCCTCGCTCCTCGTGAGCGCCGCGTCGAGCCGCTGGTCGAGCGCCGCGGACTTCCTCGCGGGCGCCGAGGAGCTCGGCATCCGGGTCGCCGCCCGGGCGTCCGGCGACGCCGAGGTCGACGCCGAGCTGTTCGCCTTCGACCGCACGGTCTCGGGCGACTCCGAGCTCGAGCTCGCGCTCGGCTCGAAGCTCGGCGGCCCCGAGCCGAAGGCGGCGCTCGTCGACCGCCTGCTCGGCGGCAAGGCCTCGCCCGCGACGGTCACCATCGTGCGTCATCTGGTGCAGCAGCCGCGCGGCCGCCGCATCGGCGAGATGCTCCGAGGCGCCGCGTCCGTGGTCGCCGACGAGCGCGGCTTCGACGTCGCGACCGTGACGACCGCCGTCCCGCTCACCGCCGAGCAGCTCGCCCGGCTCGAGCGCGGCCTCGCCGTTCAGGCCGGCCGGCCCATCCGCTTCGACACCATCGTCGACCCGGCCGTCGTCGGCGGGGTCCGCGTGCAGATCGGCGACGACGTCATCGACGGCAGCGTCGCCAGCCGCCTCAACGAGCTGCGGCAGAAGCTTGCCGGCTGACGCCGGACGACAACGACCGGCGTCCTTCGCCGCGACACATCAGTAGCTGTACCGCGGTACAGGCCAGCCCAGGAAAAAGGAAATGGCAATGGCAGAACTCTCCATCAGCCCCGACGAGATCCGTTCGGCTCTCTCGGAGTTCGCCCAGGCGTACGAGCCGGGCGCGGCCCAGAAGACCGAGGTCGGGTACGTCACCGACGCGGCCGACGGCATCGCCCACGTCGAGGGCCTGCCCTCGGTCATGGCGAACGAGCTCGTCCGCTTCGCCGACGGCACCCTGGGCCTCGCGCTGAACCTCGACGAGGACGAGATCGGTGTCGTCGTGCTCGGCGAGTTCACCGGCATCGAAGAGGGCATGGAGGTGACCCGCACGGGCGAGGTCCTCTCCGTCCCCGTCGGCGAGGGCTACCTCGGCCGTGTCGTCGACCCGCTGGGCAACCCGATCGACGGCCTCGGCGAGATCACCGGCATCGAGGGCCGCCGCGCCCTCGAGCTCCAGGCGCCCGGCGTCATGCAGCGCAAGAGCGTGCACGAGCCGCTCCAGACCGGCATCAAGGCGATCGACGCCATGATCCCCGTCGGCCGCGGCCAGCGTCAGCTGATCATCGGCGACCGCCAGACCGGCAAGACCGCCATCGCGATCGACACGATCATCAACCAGAAGGCGAACTGGGAGTCGGGCGACCCGACCAAGCAGGTCCGCTGCATCTACGTCGCGATCGGCCAGAAGGGCTCGACCATCGCGAGCGTGAAGGGCGCCCTCGAGGACGCCGGCGCGATGGAGTACACCACCATCGTCGCCGCGCCGGCCTCCGACCCGGCGGGCTTCAAGTACCTCGCCCCCTACACCGGCTCGGCCATCGGCCAGCAGTGGATGTACGCCGGCAAGCACGTCCTCATCGTGTTCGACGACCTGTCGAAGCAGGCCGAGGCCTACCGCGCCGTGTCGCTGCTCCTCCGCCGCCCGCCGGGCCGCGAGGCCTACCCGGGCGACGTGTTCTACCTGCACTCGCGCCTGCTCGAGCGTTGCGCCAAGCTCTCCGACGAGCTCGGTGCCGGCTCGATGACGGGTCTGCCCATCATCGAGACCAAGGCGAACGACGTCTCGGCGTACATCCCGACCAACGTGATCTCGATCACCGACGGCCAGATCTTCCTGCAGTCCGACCTCTTCAACGCCAACCAGCGCCCGGCGGTCGACGTGGGTATCTCGGTCTCGCGAGTCGGCGGCGACGCGCAGGTCAAGTCGATCAAGTCGGTCTCCGGCACGCTCAAGCTCGAGCTCGCCCAGTACCGCTCGCTCGAGGCCTTCGCGATGTTCGCCTCGGACCTCGACGCGGCCAGCCGTCGTCAGCTCGCCCGCGGTGCGCGCCTCACCGAGCTGCTGAAGCAGCCGCAGTACTCGCCGTACCCCGTCGAGGACCAGGTCGTCTCGATCTGGGCCGGCACCAAGGGCTACCTGGACGAGGTCCCGGTCGAGGACATCCTGCGCTTCGAGTCGGAGTTCCTCGACTACCTGCGCCGCAACTCGGACGCCCTCACGGTGCTCCGCGAGTCCAACAAGCTCGAGGACGAGACCATCGCCAAGCTCGAGTCGGCGATCTCGACCTTCAAGAGCGAGTTCCAGACCGGTGAGGGCAAGCCCCTCGCCTCGGTCGGCAGCGAGCAGTTCGAGGCCATCGCCGAGGAAGACGTCAACCAGGAGAAGATCGTCAAGGGTCGCCGTTGAGGCATCCGGCGATCTAGCCAGGTCACCAGGGATACAGGAGAGACATGGGAGCGCAACTTCGGGTCTACCGGCAGAAGATCAAGTCTGCCCAGACGACGAAGAAGATCACCAAGGCGATGGAGCTCATCGCCGCCTCGCGCATCCAGAAGGCGCAGGCCCGAGTGACGGCGTCGACGCCGTACTCGCGGGCCATCACCCGTGCCGTCTCGGCCGTGGCGACGTACTCCAACGTCGACCACGTGCTGACGACCGAGCCCGAGAAGATCGAGCGTGCGGCCGTCGTGATCCTCACGAGCGACCGCGGCCTCGCCGGCGCCTTCAATTCGCAGGTCCTGCGTGAGGCGGAGGAGCTCGCCGAGCTCCTCCGCTCGCAGGGCAAAGAGGTGGTGTACTTCCTCGTCGGACGCAAGGCGGTCGGATACTTCCAGTTCCGCCACCGCGGGTTCGAGCAGCAGTGGACCGGCAGCTCGGAGAACCCCGAGTTCGAGCTGGCGAAGGAGATCGCCGACGCCGTGCTCGAGGCCTTCCTCCGCGACGCCTCCGACGGCGGCGTCGACGAGATCCACGTCGTCTACAACACCTTCGTGAGCATGATGACGCAGACCCCCACGGTCGTGCGTCTGCTGCCGCTCGAGGTGGTCGAGGGCGTCGAGGAGCCGGATGCCACGGTGCAGCCGCTCTACGAGTTCGAGCCCGACGTCGAGACGGTGCTCGACGCGCTGCTTCCGGTGTACATCGAGAGCCGCATCTTCAACGCGCTCCTGCAGTCGGCTGCCGCCAAGCACGCCGCCACGCAGAAGGCGATGAAGTCGGCCTCCGACAACGCCGACAAGCTGATCACCGACTACACCCGCCTCGCGAACAACGCTCGCCAGGCTGAGATCACGCAGCAGATCTCCGAGATCGTGGGCGGCGCGGACGCGCTCGTCGTCGCCAAGTAGCAATCCAGAAAGAGTGAGCAGAATGACTGACACCATCGACATGGTCGCTGACCAGGCCGTCGCGGTCGGCCGGATCGCCCGCGTGACGGGCCCGGTCGTCGACATCGAGTTCCCGCACGACTCGATCCCCGAGATCTACAACGCACTGACCACCGAGGTCACCATCGGCGACGAGACCTCGACCCTGACGCTCGAGGTCGCTCAGCACCTCGGCGACGACGTGGTCCGGGCGATCGCCCTGAAGCCGACCGACGGCCTCGTCCGCGGCCAGGAGGTCAAGGACACCGGCGCGCCGATCTCGGTGCCCGTCGGCGACGTCACCAAGGGCAAGGTCTTCAACGTGATCGGCGAGGTGCTGAACCTCGAGCCCGGGCAGACCATCGAGGTCACCGAGCGCTGGCCGATCCACCGCAAGCCCCCGGCCTTCGACCAGCTCGAGTCGAAGACGCAGCTCTTCGAGACCGGCATCAAGTCGATCGACCTCCTCACCCCGTACGTGCAGGGTGGAAAGATCGGCCTGTTCGGTGGTGCGGGCGTCGGCAAGACGGTCCTCATCCAGGAGATGATCCAGCGCGTCGCGCAGGACCACGGTGGCGTCTCGGTGTTCGCCGGTGTCGGCGAGCGCACCCGTGAGGGCAACGACCTCATCCACGAGATGGAGGAGGCGGGCGTCTTCGACAAGACCGCCCTCGTCTTCGGCCAGATGGACGAGCCGCCGGGCACGCGTCTCCGCGTCGCCCTGTCGGCGCTGACGATGGCCGAGTACTTCCGTGATGTCCAGAAGCAGGACGTGCTCCTCTTCATCGACAACATCTTCCGCTTCACGCAGGCGGGCTCGGAGGTCTCCACGCTGCTCGGCCGCATGCCGTCCGCGGTGGGGTACCAGCCCAACCTGGCCGACGAGATGGGTATCCTCCAGGAGCGCATCACCTCGACCCGTGGCCACTCGATCACCTCGCTGCAGGCGATCTACGTGCCGGCCGATGACTACACCGACCCGGCCCCGGCCACCACGTTCGCGCACCTCGACGCGACCACCGAGCTCTCGCGTGAGATCGCTTCGAAGGGTCTGTACCCGGCGATCGACCCGCTGACCTCGACGTCGCGCATCATGGACCCGCGGTACCTGGGCGCCGACCACTACCGCGTCGCCACCACGGTCAAGCAGATCCTCCAGAAGAACAAGGAGCTCCAGGAGATCATCGCGATCCTCGGTGTCGACGAGCTCTCCGAGGAAGACAAGATCACCGTGGCCCGCGCGCGCCGCATCCAGCAGTTCCTCTCGCAGAACACCTACATGGCGAAGAAGTTCACGGGTGTCGAGGGTTCGACGGTTCCGCTGAAGGACACCATCGAGTCGTTCGACGCCATCGCCCGCGGTGACTTCGACCACGTCGCCGAGCAGGCCTTCTTCAACGTCGGCCCGATCTCGGATGTGGAAGAGAAGTGGGCGCAGATCCAGAAGGAGAACGGCTGATCATGGCCGCCCTCAACGTGAGCGTCGTCTCGGCCGACCAGGAAGTCTGGTCGGGCGAGGCGGCGATGGTGGTCGCGAAGACCGTCGAAGGCGAGATCGGCATCCTGCCGGGTCACGAGCCCATGCTCGCGATCCTCGCCGGCGGCGAGGTCCGCGTGACGCTGGACGGAGGGGAGAAGCTCACCGCGAACGCGGAGGAGGGCTTCCTCTCGGTCCAGCAGAACTCGGTCCAGATCGTGGCGTCTCGCGCCGCGCTCGTCTGAGCGATCCACCCAGCTGAGAAGGAGTTCGCGGATGCCTGGGGAGCAGCCGTTCGACCGCCAGTTCGGTGACCTCGCGGTTACCCAGCTCATCGTCATGGCGGGGCTGCCGGGCGCGGGGAAGTCGACGATCGGTGAGATCGTCGGCGCCCGCCTCGGCGCCACCGTCGTGTCGGTCGATCCGATCGAGTCAGCCGTGCTTCGTGCCGGCATCGATGCGGATCAGCCCACGGGCCTCGCCGCGTATCTCGTCGCCGAGGAGATCGCGCGCAAGGAGCTCGAAGCCGGCCGCACCGTGATCGTCGACGCGGTGAATGCCGCGGAGGCCGCGCGGCTGCAGTGGCGCGATCTCGCCGAGCGAACCGACGCCCGGCTCCGGGTCATCGAGGTCGTCTGCTCGGACGAGGGCGTGCACCGCTCCCGTCTCGAGAAGCGCGAACGGAATCTCCCGCACCTCGACGAGACCACGTGGCGCGCCGTGGAGCAGAGCCTCGAGGGCTACGCCGCCTGGAACGGCCCGTCTGCGGCCCTCCCGCGCGTGACGATCGACTCGGTCCGCTCGCTCGGCGAGAACGTCGACGCGGCGCTCGCGTTCATCGCCTCGTAGTGCTGCTCGTCCTTCCACCCTCGGAGACGAAGCGCACCGGGGGAGCGCTGCCGCCGCTTCGTCTCGACGCGCTGTCGTACCCCCCGCTCGAGCGGATCCGCGCCGAGCTCGTGGCGGCTGTGGTGGAACTCGCCGCCGATCAGGATGCCGCGATGCGGGCCCTGAAGCTCGGACCCCGTTCGGCGGCCGAGGTCGAGCACGACCGGCGGCTCGCGACGTCGCCGACCATGCCGGCCCTCGATCGCTATACCGGCGTGCTGTACGACGCCCTTGACGCGCCGAGTCTCGACGCCGATGCACGCGCCTACGCCGGCCGGCACGTCGTGGTGCACTCGGCGCTGTTCGGTCTCGTGGGTGCGCTCGATCCCATCCCGGCGTATCGGCTCTCGCACGATTCACGGGTGCCCGGCCGCCGTCTGAAGCAGCTCTGGCGCGAGCCGATCGCAGCTGCACTCGCCGCTCATGACGGGCTCGTCGTCGATCTTCGCTCCGAGGGCTACGTCGAACTCGGCCCGGCACCGCCCGGTTCCGTGTTCGTGCGCGTCGTCGCCGTCGATGGCGACGGTCGAAAGCGCGCCCTCAACCACTTCAACAAGCGCGCGAAGGGGGAGTTCACCCGTGCGCTGCTGAGCGCCCGTCCGGAGCCCCTCGACGACGTCGACGCCCTGATCGCCTGGGCACGGTCGGCTGGGTTCGAGCTCAGCCTCGGGGCCGGCGCCGGCGCCGGGGCCGGGGCCGGGAACGGGACCGCAGAGCCGGCCGTGCGCGAGCTGGAGCTGCTCGCGGGCTAGCGGCGCGCGGCTGGGGCGGCAGCGTTGTCCGGCCGATCAGCTCGCCGGCTCGCTCGCCTGGTGCGGGGAGCGGAAGCAGCCCGCGAGGTGGTCGTCGACCATGCCCGCGGCCTGCATGAGCGCGTACATCGTCGTCGGGCCGACGAAGCGGAAGCCGAGCCGGCGGAGCTCCTTGCTCATCGCCGTCGACTCGGGTGTCGTCGCGGGGACTTCGGCGAAGCTCGCGAACGGTGCGTCGCGGGTCGGCGGTGCGAACGACCAGAGCAGCTCGTCGATCGGGGTGTCGAGGGCGAGCGTCGCTCGAGCGTTCTGGATCGTGGCTTCGATCTTGCCGCGGTGCCTGATGATCCGCGCGTCGCCGAGCAGTCGCTCGACGTCGTGCTCGTCCATCTCGGCGACTCGGACGGGGTCGAAACCGTGGAAGACCTCCCGGAACACCGGGCGGCGTCGCAGGATCGTGATCCACGAGAGCCCGGCCTGGAATCCTTCGAGGCAGAGCTTCTCGAACAGCCGCACTGGGTCTCGCATCGGCGTGCCCCACTCCTCGTCGTGGTAGCGGGAGTACTCGGCGTCGCCCGCGCCCCAGGCGCAGCGGGCGATTCCGTCGTCACCGACGACGAGGTCGGGGCGTGCAGCGCTCACGCGGCGAAGCCGATCTGCTCGTGCCCGAGCAGCCAGAGCTTGGTGGAGATGCCCTGTCCGCCCGAGTAGCCGGTGATGCGCCCGTCGGAGGCCAGCACCCGATGGCACCCGATCACGATCGGGATCGGGTTGGCGCCGACCGCACCACCGATCGCTCGCGCGGAACCCGGGCGGCCGACGGCCTGGGCCAGGGCGCCGTACGAGGTCGCCTCGCCCCAGTGCAACCGCGCGAGCTCGGCCCACACGGCGCGCTGGAAGTCACTGCCGCCCGTCGGTCGCACCGGAAGTTCGAAGTCGGTGCGCGTACCGGCGAAGTACTCGGCCAGCTGCTCGCGGGCGAGCTCGAGGACGGGGTTCGGACGCTCGGGCTCGTCGTCGTGGGGCAACGAGCCGTCGGCGTCCTCGATCGTCAACGCGACGAGGTGCTCGTCGTCGCCGAGGAGCTCGATGCGCCCGACGGGGGAATCGATACGGAGGAGGAAGACGTTGCTCATGCTTCGAGCGTAGCTGCGGCCACCGACGCGGGCTCGCGGGAATCGGACACCTGTGGAAGCGAGCGTGAAGCCCGCGGATGTGGGGGAGAAGAGCCGGATCCAGTCTCGGAGCATCGAGGCATCCGTCCTCCCCATTCCGCGGTTCGAACCCGCGCTCCACAGAAGCTGCCCGGCGGGGGAGAAGCCCCTCGCCCGGCGCTGAGGCTTGGGCGCATGACGAAACAGATCACCGTCCGCGCCGTCGGCGGACACGAGTTCCTCGCCCTCCTTCCGCAGCTGGCCGGCACCTCGCTCCGTCGTTCGCTCGTGTGTGTGGCCTTCCGCGGCAGCACCGTCATCGGTGTTCTGCGGCACGACCTCCCGCGACGCATGGCGGATCATCCCGTGCTCGTGGCGGCCGTGGTCGGCGCCGTGTGCCGTATCGAGCAGGCCGAGGGTGTCATCGTGACCGTTTACACCGACCGCGAGTATCCACGGTCGGCGGCCGCAGCCGAACGGCGCCTGATCGAGCGGGCGAGCGCACGGCTCGAGGACGCGGGCTTCGAGGTTCGCGACGGATTCATCGTGGCGTCGACCGGCTGGGGCTCCGTCGTCGATCCGACGGTCCCGGTCCGCGGGCGGGAGCTCGAGCTCATCGACGCGGCGGCGGCCGAGCTCCCGGTGCTCGCCGGACTCGCCGAGGAACCGCCTCCGCCGAGCTCGGACCGCGCTCGAGCCGCTCGGCTGCGTCGGCGCCTCGTCGCCCTGCGCGAGCAGGGCTCGATCGAGTGGCTCCAGCGCGAGCTCGGCGGGCAGATCGATCCGATCGAGCTCGTGGAGCGGCTGCTGCACGAGCCGGCGGCGACCGCGGCGCAGGGGGCGTGGTTCGCCGAGCTCTCCGCATCAGCGGTGTTCCGAGACGCGATCGTGCTGCAGATCGCGTTCGGCACCTCGGTCGGCGAGATCGCGCTCCAGGGCGTCGCCGGCTTCTCGGCGACCGGTCACGATGCGGCCGACGCGTCGCTGCTCGAGGCATCGGGGGGATCCGAGGAGTTCGTCACCGAGCTGTATCTCGGCCGCACGAGGCTCAGGCCGGAGAGGAAGCGAGTCGAGGCCGGCATCGAGTTCGTCGAGCGGCTCCTCGTCGACCTGCCACGGAGCTACCGGCCGGGGGTGCATTGCGTCGCCGGCTGGCTGCATTGGGCGCTCGGGCGGGGGAGCCGTGCCGGTTCGCACCTCGACCGCGCGCTCGAGATCGATCCCGATCACGCGATGGCACGGCTGCTCGACACCTACCTCGGTTCGGGGGCCCTCCCCGAGTGGGCCTTCGTGCGTGAGGACGAGCGTCGCGAGCTGCTCGGCGGTCGGTGACCCGTGTCGGCAGGACGGACCACCGCACGCGATTCCGCGCGCAGCGACCGAGAAGGCCCCGGACGCGTCGCGTCCGGGGCCTTCTCGAGCCGGCAGCTTCAGTGCGGCCGCGCGCCGAGGGGTGCGCAGCCGCCAGCGATCACAGGCGGTTCGACGCCTCGGTCAGCACGCTGCGCAGGATCTGCTCGATCTCCTGGAACTCGGGCACGCCGATGGTGAGCGGCGGCGAGAGCTGGATCACGGGGTCGCCGCGGTCGTCGGCGCGGCAGTACAAGCCCGCATCGAAGAGCGCCGTCGAGAGGAAGCCGCGCAGCAGGCGCTCCGACTCCTCCTCGTTGAAGGTCTCGCGCGTGGCCTTGTCCTTCACGAGCTCCACGGCGAAGAAGTACCCCTCGCCGCGGACGTCGCCCACGATCGGCAGGTCGTTCAGCTTCTCGAGCTCCGCGCGGAACAGCGGGCTGTTCTCGCGGACGTGCTCGTTGAGCTTCTCCTCCTCGAAGATGTCGAGGTTCTCGAGCGCGACCGCGGCCGAGACCGGGTGACCGGCCCAGGTGTAGCCGTGGTAGAAGGTCGTGTCGCCCTTCTTGAACGGCTCGTAGATCCGCTCGTTGATGATGGTCGCGCCCATCGGGGCGTAGCCCGAGGTCATCGCCTTCGCGCAGGTGATCATGTCGGGCACGTAGCCGAGCTGGTTGCACGCGAAGTAGTCGCCGATGCGGCCGAAGGCGCAGATGACCTCGTCCGAGACGAGCAGCACGTCGTACTTGTCGCAGATCTCGCGCACTCGCTGGAAGTACCCGGGGGGCGGCGGGAAGCAGCCGCCGGAGTTCTGCACCGGCTCGAGGAAGACGGCGGCGACGGTGTCCGGGTCCTCCATCAGGATCTGCTCCTCGATGCGGTTCGCCGCCCAGAGGCCGAAGGCCTCGATGTCGTCGGCCGGCGCGCCCATCTCGGCGGCGCGGTAGAAGTTGGTGTTCGGCACGCGAAGACCGCCGGGGGTGATCGGCTCGAACGGCGCCTTGATCGGCAGGCCGGTCACCGCGAGGGCGCCCTGCGGGGTGCCGTGGTAGGCCAGGGCGCGCGAGATGACCTTGTACTTGGTCGGCTTGCCCATGAGCTTCCAGTAATTCTTCGCGAGCTTGTAGGCGGTCTCGACCGCCTCACCGCCACCCGTCGAGAAGAAGACGTGGTTCAGGTCGCCGGGCGCGTACTCCGCGAGACGGTCGGCGAGCTCGATCGCCTTGGGGTGCGCGTAGGACCAGATCGGGAAGAACGCGAGCTCTTCGGCCTGCTTCGCGCCCGCCTGGGCGATGCGCGAACGGCCGTGGCCGGCGTTCACCACGAAGAGGCCCGCGAGGCCGTCGATGTAGCTCTTGCCGTTGATGTCGTAGATGCGGTGGCCTTCGCCGCGAGTGATGATGGGCACACCCTGCTCCATCGTCGACTGGCGCGCGAAGTGCATCCAGAGGTGATCCTTCGCCTGCTTCTGCAGCGTCGCATTGTCGTAGCGGACATCGGTCATGGTCATCGGTTCCTCACGGTTCCCCAGTTGTAATGCTGCTTCTGCAGCCTCAGGTAGACGAATGTCTCGGTCTGCTGGACGCCGTCGAGCGACCGGATGCGAGCGTTGAGGAGATCGATGAGCTCCTCGTCGTTCTCGCACACGACCTCGGCGAGCAGATCGAAGCTGCCGGCGGTGAGCACCACGTAGTCGATCTCGGGGATCGCGGACAGCTGCTCGGCGAGCAGCCGGGTGTCGCCTTCGGCGCGGATGCCGATCATCGCCTGTCTCGTGAACCCGAGCTGCATCGGATCGGTGACCGCGACGATCTGCATGACGCCGGCCTCCTGCAGCCGTTGCACGCGTTGGCGCACCGCGGCTTCGGAGAGGCCGACGGCCTTACCGATGTCGGCATAGGAACGCCGGCCGTCGGTCTGGAGCTGCTCGATGATCGCCTTCGACACATCGTCGAGTTGCACCGGACGCGACGTGAGTCGTCCCGTGTTCGTCATGGCTCGATCATGACAGTCAAAAAGGCCAGAAGCAAGGGAATCAGTCGAATGAGCCGCGTTTCACAACTGATTCCATGGATGGGTGGTGGGGAACGCTCCGGGATCGCCCGTGGCTCGCATCGAGATGTCCGCAGCCGCACGCGGGTTCGAGGCGCTACGATCGACGGGTTCCCCTCACATCCTGACGCGTCCCCCCGCAGACAGGCGAGATCCGTGACCCAGATCGGCATCGGCAATCCGCGCCATCGCGTCGTGCTGCCCGGCGGCACCGAGATCGGGATCGCGTGGTCGGCGATGACCGACACCGGTCTCCGACGCGAGGTGAATGAGGACAGCTTCCTCGCCCAGCCGCCGATCTTCGCCGTCGCCGATGGGATGGGCGGCCACGCGGCCGGCGACTTCGCGAGCGCCGCGGTCGTCACGAGGCTCGCCGAGTACGGCGGTCGAACCGTTGTGGGTACGCCGGACATCGACCAGGCACTCCGCTCCGCTGTGCAGGACATGGGCCGCGGCCGGGGAGTGACCGACGAGGGCAGCGGGACCACGGTCACGGGCGTCGCGCTCGGCTCGATCTCGGGCGAGCCCGCATGGATCGTCTTCAACATCGGCGACTCCAGGGTCTACCGGCTCATCGGCGGCGTGCTCGAACAGCTCACCGTCGACCACTCGATCGTGCAGGAGCTCGTCGATGCCGGGCAGATCACGCGAGAGGAAGCCGAGACGCATCCGCATTCGAACGTGATCACGCGCGCGGTCGGCTTCCATGAGGCGCCGTTGCCCGATTACCGAGCCATCGCCATCGAACCGGGGATGCGTCTGCTGATCTGCTCCGACGGGCTCACGAAGGAGATCACCGCCTACGGGCTCCGCCATTTCCTCGCGTCCAATCCAACGGCGGATGCCGCGGCCAGGCACCTGATGGATGCGGCGCTCGGCAACGGCGGTCGCGACAACGTCACGGTGGTCGTGGTCGACGTGCTCGACGTGGTGCCGCCCGTCGAGGCCGGCTGAGCGATCCGGCACTCGGCGACACGGGCGGCACTCGCCTGCACCGCCTCGGCCGCCCCCGCCGGTACGCTTGAGGCGGAGATGAGGAGTGTGCACGTGAACTGCCGGATCTGCGGTGCGGACCTGCCCGAAGGGGCGATGTTCTGCGGTGAGTGCGGGAGTTCGACGAGCGCGACGCCCGAGTCGAGGCGCAAGCCGGATCCGCGACCGGGCGACACCACGATCATGAGCCCGCTCCCGCGCCGCAACAGCGGCGTCATCAGCATCCCGGTCGGCGGGTTCCTCGCGCCGGCCGCCGAGGTCCAGCACGCGGACGGGGCTGGGGCAGCAGTCGACCAGGCTCGCTCGCAGCACGCGCCCGAGACGGCATCGCCCGGGACGAACGCGCCGGGGGAGTCCGACCGGTTCCGTCTGCGATTCAGCACCGGGGAGACCCGGATCGTGTTCGGCACCGGATTGATCGGGCGCAAGCCGCTGCCGCAACCGGGTGAGCGGTTCGACCATCTCGTGCAGATCGCCGACCGCACGCTCTCCGTCTCGAAGACGCATCTCGAGTTCGGTTCGCACGACGGCGTGCTCTGGATCGCCGACCGATTCTCCGGCAATGGAACACTGGTGCGCCGCCCCGACGACGGTGCCGTGCGCTGCGAACCCGGCCGTCGCTATCAGGTGCCACGAGGCAGCACGATCGAACTCGCGCAGCAGCAGATCGTCGTCGATTAGCGCGCGCGGGTACCCCTCCTCCACATCGGAGTGCGCGCCGGACGCATCCCCGGAACCGGATCGCCGAGCGGGCTCAGTGGCCTGACCGTGCTGAGCTGAGCGCATGCACGCCCAGCCCGATCGACTTCCGCCGCTCCGATTGCCGCCGCCGCTGGGTCGTCGGTCACGGCCTCCCTTCCCGCTCCTCGCGACGCTGGCACCCGTGGCGACCGCCGGTCTGCTGTTCGCGCTCACCAACTCTCCGCTCGCGCTCGTGTTCGCCGCGGTCGGCCCCGTCGTGGGGCTCGCCGCCATCGTCGACGGTCGTCGCGGCGCACGGCGGCAACTGCGTCGGGATCGGGCCGAGCGGGCCGAGGCGCTGCGCGGGCTCACCGACGAGATCGACGCACGCCACGCGGGCGAACGCGAGCGCGCGTGGCAGCGCGTCGGCGAGCTCGGCGCGGTGCTCGAGGAGCCGGCCGGCGCGAGATGGAGCGGCGCCGGCGCGAACGAGCTCGTGCTCGGCCGCGGTGCGATGCCGAGCACTCTGCGAATCGAAGGCGAGGCGTCCGACGCGGACGACCGCGCCCTGCTCGCCAGAGCATGGACCCTGTCGGATGCGCCGATCCGAGCCGATGCCGCGGCGGGCATCGGATTCGTGGGCCCCACTGTGCTGACTCGTGCGGCCGCCCGCGCGGCGCTCGTCCGCTGGAGTGCCGCTGTGCGCCCGGGCAGCTCGGGCCTTCGCGTTCCTCAGACGAAGGAGTGGCGCTGGGCAGCGCGGCTGCCTCAGCGCGGCGTCGAGCCGACCGTCACCGTCGTCGAGGGGGAGCGGGTGACGCACTCACGCGGGGTGATCGCGATCGCGACCGCGCGTGAGCTGCTGCCGCCGGGACTCGGCACCGTGGTCCAGCTGCACTCGCCACGTCGCGCGCGCGCCGAGGTGCTCGCCTCGCCCGAACAGCACCGCGAGTTCGTGCCCGAACTGCTCGGTCTGCGGCAGGCGATCACGGCGGCAGCCCGTCTTGCCGAGGCCGCGGCCCGGAGCGGTCTGGAGGCGAAGCCGCTGCCGAGCCGAGTGGATCTGGCGGCGCTGGCCCAGCCGCCCGCGGCAGGGCGTGCGAGCCTCGTCGCCGCGGTCGGAACGGCGCCCGGGGGAACGCTGGAACTCGACCTCGTGCGTCAGGGACCGCACGCGCTCGTCGGCGGGACGACGGGCAGCGGCAAGAGCGAATTCCTGCTCGCGTGGCTCGCGGCGCTCGCCACCTCGTACTCGCCGTCGGCACTCGCGATGCTGTTGGTGGACTTCAAGGGCGGCGCGGCCTTTCAGCCGATCGCCGGGCTCCCGCACGTCGTCGGCGTCGTCACCGACCTCGACGAGTCGGAAGCACTCCGCGCCGTCGAGAGCCTCCGGGCGGAGATCAGACGACGAGAGCGCCGGCTGCGCGAGTGCGGCGTGCGCGACTTCATCGAGCTCGATCACGCGGTCGAGCTGCCGCGACTCCTGATCGTCGTCGACGAGTACCAGGCGTTGCTCGAGCGCTTCGACGAGCTCGGTCGGGTGTTCGCCGACCTCGCGGCGCGCGGCCGTTCGCTCGGCATGCATCTCATCCTCTCCACGCAGCGCCCGAACGGCTCCGTTCGGGAGCAGATCACCGCGAACTGCCGGCTGAGAATCTGCCTCCGCGTGCTGCATCCGAGCGATAGCCGGGCGCTCGTCGGAGTCGATGATGCGGCCGAGCTCCCGCCCTCGCTGCCGGGCCGGGCGATCGTCGACGATGGCACCGGGCCGCCGCAGCCGTTCCAATCGGCGATCGCGGATCCCCTGCACCTCGAGCTGCTGCGAGCCGGCCGATCGAGCGATGACCACGCCATTCGCCCGTGGCTCGACCCGCTGCCCAGGCGGATCGCTCTGGCCGAGGTCGGGTCGTCGCCGGACGGGATCGAGTTCGGTCTGCTCGACGCCCCCGACCAGCAGCGCCGCCTGAGCGCGGTCTGGTCGCCCGAGTCCGACGGGGCGCTGCTGGTCTGCGGCGCTCCGGGAAGCGGGAGGAGCACGACGCTCGACACGATCGCATCATCGTTCGCGGCGCGCTACGGCATGGGGCGGGTGATCAGGCTGCCGGCGAACCGTTCCGCCGCCTGGGACGTGCTGATGGAGCTGGCCCGACCGGGTGCATCGGCCGACCTCGGCACCGCTCCCAGGCTGCTGCTCGTCGATGGCGCCGACGTGCGCTTTCGGGCCTGGCCCGACGAGTACCGGCTCGCCGTGTCCGAGGCGCTCGCGACGATCCTCGAGGACGGGAACGGCCTCCACATCGTCGCCTCGGCGACGAGGCCGATCGGCCTCTCCGCCGAGCTCCGGGACGGATTCAGGTCGCTGCTGCTGCTCCGGCAGTCGTCCCGCGGCGAGCTCGCGCAACTGGGCGGCGACCCCTCTCTGTGGCGAGCGGACGACGGGCCCGGAAGCGGGCAATGGCGGGGGCTGCGGCTGCAGGTCGCGCTCGCGGATCCGCCATCTTCTTCGGCTCCGCGCGCTGCGAGCGCGCCGCGCGTGCAGGCCGCGCCTGCGCCTGCGCTCGTCTTCCACCCGGGAGTGAGCTACGCACTCGTGACGCGGAACGTGCCGGTTGCACTCGCGCGGCTCTCGGAGATCGGGGGAGTCCGAGTCTCCGTCCTGACGGCGGCGGGGAGCGTCGGGGATCCGCTCGCTGCAGCGGCCGAGACCGAATCGGCCGAGGTGATCGTCGGTGACCTGGACGCGTGGGCGGCCGCCTGGCGGGTCTGGACCGAGCTGAAGCACACCGGGGTGGCCATCGTCGACGGCGGGCTCGCCGAGTTCCGCGCGCTGCTCCGCGGACGGGAGTTGCCGCCGTTGCTCGATCCAGGCGCCGCGCAGGGCTGGCGCATCGCTCCCGACGGGGGAGTCGAGCGCTTCAGCTGGCCGGAACGGCGATTTCGACGGATTCATCCGTCGAACCCGGAGCACGCAACCGAAACCATCGCGTCCGACGCGGGATCGTAACGAATCGGACATCGACTCGTGATTCCAGCCGGGCAGTGTGGCAGGATCAATCCACCCCGCAGTGCTGCGAACCCGAGAGGAAGCCCGTGACTCGGCAACCCCCGACGGATCCACGAATCCGTTCCCTCATCGATCTCGCACGTCGCCAGCAGTTGAGTCGCAGGACCTTGCTCGCCGGTGCCGGCGCCGGGGCCACCGCGCTCGCGCTCGCCGCGTGTCAGAGCGGGCCGCGCGCGAAGCCGACGCCCGCCGCCGACCGTTCGGACGGCGATCCGACCGTCCGCTGGGCGAACTGGGCCGCCTACATCGACGAGGACGACGACGGCAACTACCCGACGCTGCAGGCGTTCACCGAGGCCACCGGCATCTCGGTCGACTACCAGGTCGCCGTCGACGACAACAACACCTACTACGGCAAGGTGAAGGACCAGCTCGCGCTCGGCCAGGACATCGGCTCCGACACCGTCTGCCTCACCGACTGGATGGTGGCCCGCTGGATCCGCTTCGGCTACACACAGGAGCTCGACCACGGCAACATGCCGAACCTCGCGAACCTCAACCCGGCGCTCCGCGACCCCGACTTCGACCCCGGCCGCACGTACTCCGTGCCGTGGCAGGGCGGCTTCGGCGGTATCTGCTGGAACAAGGAGGCGATCCCCGGGGGCATCACGCGGGTGTCCGACCTCTGGGACCCGTCGCTCAAGGGCCGGGTCGGCGTGCTCTCCGAGATGCGCGACACCATGGGCTGCATCATGCAGGACCTCGGCACCGACATCGCCGGGGACTGGGGCGACGACGAGTTCACCGCGGCGATCGACGTGTTCCGCGAGCAGGTCGACCGAGGCCAGGTGCGCAACATCAAGGGCAACGCCTACCTGGAAGACCTGAAGTCCGGCGACACGCTCGCGGCGATCTGCTGGTCCGGCGACATCACCGTGATCAATGCGGAAGCCGGCGACAAGTGGGAGTTCGCCCTGCCCGCAGGCGGCGGCACGCTGTGGAACGACAACTTCCTCGTCCCCGTCGGCTCGCCGCGCAAATCGAACGCCGAGCGGCTCATCGACTTCTACTACCAGCCCGAGATCGCCGCGGAGGTGGCGGCCTGGGTGAACTACATCACTCCCGTCGAGGGGGCGAAGGAGGCCGCGATGGCCATCGACCCCGAGCTCGCCGAGAACCAGCTCATCTTCCCGAACGCCGACACGCTCGAGCAGGCCCACGTCTTCCGAGGGCTCACGGCGCGCGAGGAGCAGAAGTACCAGACCCAGTTCCAGTCGATCCTGTTGGGAGTGTGACCATGGCGATGCGCGAATTCGCCGAGCGCGGCGCGGACCTCGAGCTCGTCGGCATCCACAAGCGATTCCCCGGCTTCACCGCGATCGAAGAACTCGATCTCACGATCCCGGCGGGGTCCTTCTTCGCCCTCCTCGGGCCGTCGGGCTGCGGCAAGACGACGACGCTCCGGCTCGTCGCCGGGCTCGACGAGCCGACAAACGGACGGATCCTCATCGGGGGAACCGACGTCACGGCCACTCGATCGCACGAGCGGCCGGTCAATACGGTCTTCCAGAGCTACGCGCTCTTCCCGCACATGACGATCCTCGAGAACGTCGCGTTCGGGCTCCGCCGCCGGCGCATCGACGACCCGGCCGGGAAGGCGCACGAAGCGCTCCGCCTCGTCGAGCTCGATCACCTCGCCCAGCGCCGGCCCCAGCAGCTCTCCGGCGGTCAGCAGCAGCGCGTCGCACTCGCCCGGGCGATCGTGAACCGGCCCGCGCTGCTCCTGCTCGACGAACCGCTCGGCGCGCTCGACCTCAAGCTGAGGCGGCAGATGCAGCTCGAGCTCAAGGCGATCCAGGAAGAGGTCGGCCTCACCTTCCTGCACGTCACCCATGACCAGGAGGAGGCCATGACGATGGCCGACACCGTCGCGGTCATGAACAAGGGGCGCATCGAGCAGATGGGCGCCCCCGAGGAGCTCTACGAACTGCCGAGGACGGCGTTCGTCGCGAACTTCCTGGGCCAGTCGAATCTCTTCACCGGCGACGTCGTGGGCGCCACGGACACGGCGATCGCGGTCGACGCCGCCGGCTCGCGCATCGTCGTCCCGGCGGCGCGCGCGCAGCGCCACTCCGGGCAGGTCACGGTCGGCGTCCGCCCCGAGAAGGTCGAGCTGCACCGTGAACAGCCCGTGGTCGAGGCGGACCGCAATCTCATCGGCCCGGGCGTCGTGACCGACGTCTCCTTCTCGGGCGTGAGCACTCAGTACCTCGTCGAGATCCCCGGAGCAGGACGCGTGCTGGTGTTCGCGCAGAACATCGGCTTCGGCCCGGCGGCCGCTGAGGGCGACCGCGTCTGGGTGAGCTGGGCGGTCGAGCACGGTTTCGGTCTCGAGGACACGCCGGACGAATCACGCTTCCAGGCGGATGCCTCGACGAGTGCCATCGCGGCCCAGCACCGCGACGCGCTCGTGGCGGAGCTCGAGGAGCACTGAGGTGGCCTTCGCAGCCTTCGCCACGGCCGAAGCACAGCCGCAGGCACCGAGGAAGCGCAGCGCGATCGCCCTCGTGCTACTCGCCCCCGGCATCGCCTACCTCGTGCTGTTCTTCCTCACGCCGCTCGTCTCGCTCCTGCTCACCTCGCTGCAGGTGCAGAGCGAGTTCGGCGACATCGGCGAGTTCGACTACGCCTTCAACTGGCAGAACTACGTCGACGTCGTCACCTCGTACTGGCCGCACATCCTGCGCTCGTTCGGCTACGCCCTCGTCGCGACCGTGCTCGCCCTCGTGATCAGCTATCCGATCGCGTACTTCATCGGAGTGAAGGCGCGCAGCAAGCCGCTCCTGCAAGGCATCCTGCTCGTCCTCGTGATCGCCCCCTTCTTCATCTCCTTCCTCCTGCGCACCCTGGCCTGGAAGCAGGTGCTCTCCGACGAGTCGTTCATCATCACCTCGCTGAAGGCGCTGTCGCTCATGGCGCCGGACGCGCACTTCACCGGCACCCCGTTCGCGGTCATCTTCGGTCTGACGTACAACTTCATCCCGTTCATGACCCTGCCGCTCTACACCACACTCGAGCGGCTCGACCTCCGCTACCTGGAGGCGGGCGGCGACCTGTACGCGAGCCCGGCGACGGTGTTCCGGAAGGTCACCGTGCCGCTGTCGATGCCGGGCATCGTCGCCGGCACGCTGCTCACCTTCATCCCCGCGGCCGGCGACTACGTGAACGCGAGCCGTGACTTCCTCGGCGGGCCGGGCACGCAGATGATGGGCAACGTGATCGAGGCGAACTTCCTCGTGCTGTTGAACTATCCGGCGGCCGCGGCACTCTCCATCATCCTGATGGCGGCGATCCTCATCCTCGTCGGCATCTACGTCAAGCGGAGCGGAACGGAGGACCTGCTGTGAGCGGTGAAGGACAGGCCGGAGCGGTCCTCGGCGGACTCGCCGAGAGCGAGCAGCTCGAGCAGCGCCCGCAGCCGACGCGCGAGCGGCCCCGGCGCGGGCTCGGCCGCTGGCTGCTGCCCACCTACGTGACGATCGCGTTCGCGTTCCTCATGATCCCGATCGTGTACACCTTCGTGTTCAGCTTCAACGACTCGGTGAAGTCGAACATCGCGTGGCGCGGGTTCACCTTCGACAAGTGGCTGAACGTCTGCAACGTCGAAGGCGGTGCCGTCTGTCAGGCGTTCGGCAACAGCATCGTGATCGGGCTCGTCGCGACCGTCCTGGCCACGACGCTCGGCACGATGATCGCGATCGCGCTCGTGCGCTACCGCTTCCGCGCCCGCTCGGCGATCAGCCTCCTGCTGTTCCTGCCGATGGCGACGCCGGAGGTGGTGCTCGGTGCGGGCCTGGCCGCGCAGTTCCTCGCGGTCGGCGTGCCGAAGGACATGCTGACGATCATCCTGGCCCACACGATGTTCTGCATCAGCTTCGTCGTGGTCACGGTGAAGGCGCGGGTCGCGAGCCTCGACCCGGCGCTCGAGGAGGCGGGGCGCGACCTGTACGGCTCGCCGTCGCAGGTGTTCTGGCGGGTGACGTTCCCGCTGCTGCTGCCCGGCATCCTCGCGGCCGCGCTGCTCTCCTTCGCGCTCAGCTTCGACGACTTCATCATCACGAACTTCAACTCCGGTTCGGTGTCGACGTTCCCGAAGTACATCTACATCTCCGCAGCACGAGGCATCCCGGCCGAGGCGAACGTGATCGCCTCCGCGGTGTTCCTGTTCGCCATGATCCTCGTGATCACGGTGCAGGTGTCGCGCGCGGCGCGCGAGAAGCGGCTCGCCAAGCTGAGCTGAGCAGAGCGGACCAGGGCAGAGCTGAGTTGAACTGAGGCGGGGTGGGCACTCCGACGAGCGCCCACCCCGCCTCAGCAGGCTGACGAGACCGGCGGCGTCAGACGGTCGCTCGGATCTCGCCGACCGGGCGGTCGCCGCCCATCACCCAGAGGTCGAGCTCCGCACGTGCGAGGTCGACGTCGTCGTGGTCGAGGGCGCGCGCGTCGGCGAGCAGCCGGAGCGCGACGATCGTCGAGGCCCGCGAGGAGCCGTCGAGCACCTTCAGAGCGACGGTCGTGCCGTTCGGAGCGGTCATGACCATGACGCCCTCGGCGCCGAACTTCGCGAACACGCCGAGTCGTTCGATCGCCACGGTGTCGGGCTGTCCGGGACCCGCGACCGCCCACGGATGCGCCCGTGCGGCCGAGGCCAGCTCCGCGGCCTCGCGGTAGAGCGCGAACGGCGAGCTGGTCTGCGCGGTCGTGATCTTCTGAATCCCGCGGGCGAGTCCGGTGAGACTGACGGCGTGCACTGGCGCGCCGCAGCCGTCGACGGCGCTCGCCGCCGGACGCTCGCCGGTCAGCCGCTCGAGCACGTCGAGGATCTTCTTCTGCAGCGGGTGCTCGGGGGAGAGGTAGCCCTCGACGGGCCAGCCGTTCTGCACGCAGGCGAGCAGCATGGCGGCGTGCTTGCCCGAGCAGGTCATGAAGACGCGTTCGGCCGAGCCGCCCGAACGCAGCAGCTGCTCCCGCGCCGTGCGATCGCCGGGCAGGGCGGGCGGACAGCCGAGCGCCGATGCGCTCAGGCCCTCCCGGTCGAGCAGCCCCTTCACGAGCGCCACGTGGGCGGCCGTGCCGGAGTGGCTCGCCATCGCGATGGCGGCGTCCTCGCCGCGCAGGACGACCCCGGAGGTCATCACGGCCACGGCTTGAAACGGCTTCAGCGCCGAGCGCGGGAAGACCGGGGTGCGCACGTCGCCGAGACTGCGCAGCACCTCGCCCTCGGGGGTGAGCACGATGGCGGAACCGGCGTGCCTGGACTCGATGAAACCACTGCGTTCGACCACTGCGAGTTCGACGGAATCGGCGATGTTGAAGGTGCCGGCCATCAGCCGAGCGTCGCGAGGCCGGACTCGAGCACGCCGAGCGCGTCCTCGATGAGCTCGTCGGTCACGGCGAGGCTGGGCAGGAAGCGGAGCACGTTGCCGTAGGTGCCCGCGCTCAGCAGCAGCACGCCCTGCTGGGCGGCGTGGGCGATGAGCGCCCCGACCGCTTCGGGGTACGGCTCCTTCGTCGTGTCGCGGGTGCCGGGCCGGACGAGCTCGATCGCGATCATCGCGCCCTTGCCGCGGATGTCGCCGATGACGTCGAAGCGCTCGGCGAGCGAGCGGAGGCCGGCCGTGAGGCTCGCCTCGATGCGGCGGGCCTCCGCCAAGAGGTCGTCCTCCTCGATCGCCTCGAACACGGCGACGGCCGCCGCGCAGGCGACCGGGTTGCCGCCGAAGGTGCCGCCGAGGCCGCCGGGCTGCGCCGCGTCCATGATCTCGGCTCGGCCCGTGACGGCGGCGAGCGGGAGCCCGCCGGCGATGCCCTTGGCGGAGAGCACGAGATCGGGCTCCCAGCCGAACTGCTCGCTCGCGAAGTAGCTGCCGCTGCGGGCCATGCCCGACTGGATCTCGTCGGCGATCATGACGACGCCGTGCTCGGTGCACCAGGCCTGCAGCGCCGGCAGGAACCCGTCGGCGGGCACCATGAAGCCGCCCTCGCCCTGGATGGGCTCGACGACGAGGCACGCCAGGTCCTCGGGGCCGACGACCTTCTCGAGGTAGGCGATCGTGCGGGCCGCGGCCTGCTCGCCGCTGAGCCCGTCGCGGTACGGGTAGGAGTTCGGCGCGTGGTAGACGTCTCCCGCGAGGGGACCGAAGCCGGAGGCGTACGGGTGGGCCTTGTAGTTCATGGCCATCGTGAGGTTGGTGCGGCCGTGGTAGGCGTGGTCGAGCACCGCGACGCCGCGACGGCGGGTGAACTTGCGCGCGATCTTCACGCCGTTCTCGACGGCTTCGGCGCCCGAGTTCACGAGCACGGACTTCTTCGCCCAGTCGCCCGGCGTGTGCTGGGCGAGGAGCTCGGCGACGCGCACGTACTCCTCGTACGGGGTGACGGTGAACAGCGTGTGGGTGACGTCCTGCAGCTGCGCGGTGGCCGCCTCGACGACGTGCCGCTCGGTGTGGCCGACGGTGGTGACGCCGATGCCGCCGCCGAAGTCGACGAAGCGGTTGCCGTCGACGTCGACGAGGATGGCGCCGTTGGCGCGCTCGATGTAGACCGGCAGGGCGCTCGAGACGCCCGCGGAGACGACGGCGGTGCGTCGCTCGTGCAGCGCGATCGACTTCGGGCCGGGGACGGCCGTGACGAGCTGGCGCTGCTGCGGCACCGTGTGCGAGGGTGCGATCTGGGTCTCAGTCATGATGCGCCCAAGCTTATCCCCGAGGCAGAATCGTGTGGGCGGTCGATCCGGCCGCCGACCCGGACCGCGGAGCTGCGCCCGGGGCGAGGCATGGTCGGACGGAGTCGGGATGCTGGGCGAACACCACTACGAGGTCGCGGTCGAGTGGACCGGCAACCTGGGCACGGGCACGAGCGGTTACCGCGCGTACTCGCGCCGCCATCTCGTCCGCGGGGCGGGCAAGGAGCACGAGATCGCCGGGTCCGCCGATCGCACCTTCCACGGCGACCGCGAGCGCTGGAACCCCGAGGAGCTTCTGCTCGCCGCGCTGAGCCAATGCCACATGCTGTCGTACCTGCACGTGGCGACGAATCACGGCGTCGTCGTGCTCGGCTACGAGGACGCCGCGACGGGCACGATGAGCGAGGACGGTCGAGGCGGCGGGGCGTTCGTCGCCGCGACCCTGCGGCCCCGGGTGACCGTCGCCGATCCCACCATGGCCGAGCTCGCGCAGCAGCTGCACGCCGAGGCCGCGGAGAAGTGCTTCATCGCGGCATCCGTCGCCTTTCCCGTCGGTCATGAGCCGAGCGTCGAGGTCGCGACGGCCGACTGAGCCGCGCCGGCCGGCGCCCGGCGTCGGCAGCGGTCGAGACGGGCTCAGTCCTCTCGCGGCGGCGCGGTCGGGATGCCGGGGGTCGGGCAGACCTGCCCGTCGACGAGGCGGCTGCACGGCGGCAGGAAGCCGGGGTAGCGCTCGCTCGTGGGATCGCCGAACCACCGGTTCCACAGCAACCAGAAGTTCAGGTTGCCCCAGGCCGAGCAGCCGTCGCCGCCCGCGTCGGCCGAGGCGAGCGCGGCCTCGTTCGGCTGGTAGGGCGTGTAGTTGTAGAGGTTCGCGGTCGCCTGGTTCCGGATGAGCACGGTGCTGGCGCCGCACGCGGCGTCGGGGTTGTAGGAGACCGGCACCGCCCCGACCCGGTACTGCCGGTCCGGCTGCTGGGTGTACTGCCGGAACTGCCACGCCGCGTTGTAGAGCTGGTTGAAGAAGCCGAAGTACTTCACGTCGCAGTCGGCGGTGTCGGGGCAGGCGTAGCCCGTCGCCCGCAGGTAGCCGTGCTCGCTCGGCCGGGTGAGCAGCGACTGCTCCTTCTGCAGGAGCACGAGCAGCGTCTTCGGGCTCACTCCGCAGGCGACCGCGGTCTTCGCGATGATGCGGCTCGCGCGCTCCTTGACCGCGCCGCGGTACTCGGCGCAGTGCCCCGGACCCGCGGCAGGCTGCGTCTCGGTCGTCTGCCGGTAGTCGGCGAGGCAGGTGATGCCCGCGTCGGGCCGGCAGGGCAGCGCTTCGAGGAAGTCCTGGATCTGCTTCTCGTCGAGCGCGGTCGAGTCGAAGAAACTGTCGTCGCTGACGATCAGGCCCGGGTCGAAGTCGGAGGTGTCGACCTCGTCGATCTGCTCCGGGTTCGCCCGGACGGTCGCCGCGGGGTCGGCCGCCGGGGCGCAGGCGGCGAGCAGCACGACGACGCCGGCGGCGAGCGCGGCGAGGGCGGAGAGCGGTCGGAGCCTGGTCACCCGCTCGACGCTAGCGGGTGCCGGTGCCAAGCGGCTGAGAAGCGGCGGCACGTCGCGAGGCCGGCGCGCGCACGGCTCAGACCCGCTCGCGCGGGACGACCCGGTCGGCGATGCGGGCGATCGTGTTCTGCGGGGGCGTCTCGTTGTAGCGGCCGGCGAGCTCCTGGCCGCTCAGGGCGTGGATCGCGGCCATGATCTCGTCGGTCGCGGCCCGCCGAGCCTTGCCGGATTCGGCGCTGCCGTGCACCGAGAGGTCGAGTGGCTCGCCGAAGCGGACCTGCACCGGCCGGATGCGCGGGAACTTGGCGCCGACGGGCTGGATCTCCTGGGTGCCGACGAGCCCGACCGGCACGACGGTCGCCCCGGTGGTGAGGGCGAGCCAGGCGACGCCCGTGCGCCCCTTGTACAGCCGACCGTCGAGCGAGCGGGTGCCCTCCGGGTAGAGCGCGAAGGCGTTGCCGCCCTCCAGGATGCGACGGCCGAGGTCGAGGGCCTCCTGCGCCTGGGAGCCGGCGCCGCGCTCGACGCTCACGGCGCCGATCGAGCGAAAGAACGTCCGTGAGACCCACCCCTTCACTCCCTTGCCGGTGAAGTAGTGCGACTTCGCGAGGAACTGCACGGGACGGGGCGCGGCGAGCGGGATCACGATGCTGTCGATGAACGAGAGATGGTTCGAGGCCAGGATGACCGGCCCGCGTCGGGGCACATGCTCGCGGCCCGTGATCTTCGGCCGGTAGACGATCGCCACCAGGGGACGAAGGATGCCTCGCACGATCGTGTACAGGGGGCCAGGGCGCTTCGGCGCAGCAGGGACGGCTTCGGCCTCGATCTCGCTCACCAGAAGAGCGTAGGGCCAGCCGTATGCGGCTGACGGCATACCCGGAACCCCGGGCGGCGAGGCGCCGTCGCCCCTAGGGTGGAGGCGTGCGCAGCGTGATCATCCTCGGCTCATCCGGTTCCATCGGCACCCAGGCGCTCGACGTCATCCGCGCGAATCCGCGGCGTTTCGAGGTCGTCGGCCTCGCGGTCGGCTCCGACCGGGCGACCCTCGAGCGGCAGGCTGCGGAGTTCGGCGTCGAGCACACGGCGGTCGGCATCGAGGAGGCCGTGCAGCTCGTGCGCGACGTCGACGCCGACGTCGTGCTGAACGGCATCACCGGCTCGGTCGGGCTCGGCCCGACCCTGGCGACCCTCCGGCGGGGCACGACCCTCGCACTCGCGAACAAGGAGTCGCTCATCGTGGGCGGCGACCTCGTGACGGGGCTCGCGGCCCCCGGGCAGATCGTGCCGGTGGACTCCGAGCACTCCGCCATCGCGCAGGCGCTGCGCTCCGGCAGCGACGACGAGGTGCGCCGGCTCGTGCTCACCGCGTCCGGCGGGCCGTTCCGCGGCCGGACGCGCGAGCAGCTCGAAGCGGTCACGCAGGCGGAGGCGCTCGCGCACCCGACCTGGGACATGGGACTCGTCGTGACGACGAACTCCGCGACCCTCGTGAACAAGGGCCTCGAGGTCATCGAGGCGCACCTGCTCTTCGACGTCGACTACGAACGGATCGACGTGGTGGTGCACCCGCAGTCGATCGTGCACTCGATGGTGGAGTTCATCGACGGATCGACGATCGCGCAGGCCTCGCCGCCCGACATGCGGCTGCCGATCTCCCTCGGGCTCGACTGGCCGAACCGGGTGGGGGCGGTCGGCCGGCCGCTCGACTGGACGCAGGCGCAGAGCTGGACCTTCGAACCGCTCGACGACGCGGCGTTCCCCGCAGTGCGCCTTGCGAAGCAGGTGGGCCGGGCCGGGGGCGAGTACCCGGCCGTCTACAACGCGGCGAACGAACAGGCGGTCGCGGCGTTCCACGCCGGCCGCATCGGCTTCCTCGACATCGTCGACACCGTGCGCGAGGTCGTGGAGCAGCACGAGGCCGCCGGCACGCTGACCCTCGAGTCGCTCGCCGCGGCCGAGGCATCCGCCCGCCGCTCGGCCGACGCGCGCATCGCACGCCGCTCAGCGGATCGATAGCCGCCGCCCAGCGGCCTCCGAGCGGATCGCAGTACGCTTCACCCCGTGGAATCCGTGCTCGCCTTCGTGATCGGCGTCGTCATCATCGTGATCGGCCTCGGTCTGTCGATCGGCCTGCACGAGATCGGGCACCTCGTGCCCGCGAAGCTCTTCAAGGTCAAGGTCACCCAGTACATGATCGGCTTCGGGCCGACCATCTTCTCCCGCCGCAAGGGCGAGACCGAGTACGGGGTGAAGGCGCTCCCGCTCGGCGGCTACATCTCGATGATCGGCATGTTCCCGCCCGGCAAGAGCGGGCAGGCGAAGGCCGACTCCACCGGCTTCTTCCGCGGCCTCGTGCAGGACGCGCGCGACTCCAGCGCGGAGTCGATCACGCCGGGCGACGAGGACCGCGCCTTCTACCGGCTGCCGGTGTGGAAGCGCATCATCGTCATGTTCGGCGGCCCGTTCATGAACCTGCTGCTCGCCGTGCTCTTCTTCGGCATCCTCTTCATGGGGCTCGGGATGCCCCAGCCCTCGACCACGATCGGCAGCGTGAACGCCTGCGCGCTCCCCGCCACGAGCGAGCGGCAGACGTGCGAGAGCGGCGACCCGCAGGCGCCCGGCGCCGAGGCGGGGTTGAAGCCCGGCGACCGGATCGTCTCGATCGACGGCACCCCGATCACCAGCTGGGCCCAGTCGACGGCGCTCATCCGGGAGCACCCGAACGAGGCGATGACCTTCGTCGTCGAGCGCGACGGCGCCGAGCGTGAGCTCACCGTCACCCCCATGCTGAGCGAGCGCTACGCGCTCGACGAGCGCGGCGAGGTCATCACGGGAACGGACGGCCAGCCTGAGACCATCTCCGCCGGCTTCGTCGGCATCGGCGCCGCGAACGAGCGCGTCGCTCAGTCGCCCGGCACGACCCTCGAGGCGGTCGGTCAGCAGATCTCCGGCGTCGCCGGCATCATCGTGAACCTGCCGCAGCGAATGATCGACGTCGCGAACGCGGCGTTCGGGCCGGGGGAGCGCGACCCGAACGGGCCGATCTCGGTCGTCGGCGTCGGCCGCGTCGCGGGGGAGATCGCGACGATCGACACGATCCCGCTCGTCGACAAGGCGGCCGGCATGATCGGCATCCTCGGGTCCCTCAACGTCGCGCTGTTCGTCTTCAACCTCATCCCGCTCCTGCCGCTCGACGGCGGCCACATCGCGGGCGCGCTGTGGGAGGGGATCCGCCGTGGCTTCGCGAAACTGTTCCGCCGCCCCGACCCGGGGCCCGTGGACCTCGCGAAGCTCATGCCGCTCACCCTCGGCGTCGTGGTCGTCGTCGGGGCGATGAGCGCGCTCCTCATCTACGCCGACCTCGTGAAGCCGGTGACGCTGCTCTGAGCCGGCCCGACCGCGCAGCAGCACGTCCGTCGCGGCGCCGGGCGTCGCGACGGCTACGCCGCAGGGAGTACGGCGGCCGACTCCCGTGGGCGGATCCGGGCGGGATGCCGCGGGGCTACGATCGGGACATGCCCGTGCCCCCGTGGGACGACCCGGCTGCGCGGCAGGGTCCGCCGCCCGCCGTCGTGCTGGTCCTGCCCGTCGTGCTCAGCCTGCTCGTGCAGGTGCCGGCGGCGATCGGCATCGCCGTCTGGACGGCCGCCCCGCCGGCGCTCGCCGCGCTGCAGATCGCGCTCGCCGCAGCCGGTGCGCTCGCCCTGCTCGGCTCACGGCGCTGGCCCGGCCCGACCGTCGCGCTCGTCGCGCTGCTCGCGCTCGCCGCGGTGCTCACCGGCCCCGACGTCGGACCGCCGTACCTCGCGCTCGCCTTCGCGATCGTGCTGGCGATCGTGCGCGGGGCGGCGGTCTGGGCCGCGAGCTCGGTCGGCGTCGCCTGGGTGGCCGCCGTCGCCCTGGGGCCGGCGACGGGGCACGGCTGGTCTCCGTTCCGAGTCGCCGCGACCACCGCGGGCCTGGGGCTCTGCTTCGCGATCGGCTGGTTTGCGCGTCGTCGTCGGGAGCGGGCGAGCGCCTTCCGGGAGGCGATGGCGCGGCGCCGGCGGAGCGCCGAGGAACGCGAGCGCGTGCGCATTGCGCGGGAGCTGCACGACGTGCTCGGCCACGCGCTCTCGCAGATCAACGTGCAGGCGAGCGTGGGACTGCACCTCATGGACCGCGACCCCGAGCAGGCGCGCAGCGCGCTCGCGAGCATCAAGGGCGCCTCGAAGACCGCGCTCGAAGAGGTGCGGAGCGTGCTCGGCGTGCTCCGCGAGGGCGAGGCGCCGCTCGCGCCCCAGGCCGAGCTCGCGCAGCTGCCGCGCCTCGTCTCGGAGTTCGCCGTGCCCGGGCTCGCCGCCGGCATCGACGACCGACTCGGCGGTGAGGTGCCGGCCCGGCCCACGCAGTTCGCCGCCTACCGCATCGCGCAGGAGGCGCTGACGAACGTCGCGCGGCACGCCGAGGCGACGCAGGTCGAGCTGCGCCTCGAGCGCGACGGGGACGTCTTCGTGCTCACGGTCGACGACGACGGGGTCGGGTTGCCCGCCGCCGCTGCCGAGGCGACGACGGGCGACATCGCGCTCGGCGACGGGCTGGAGGCCGGCCGCGGCATCCTCGGCATGCGCGAGCGGGCGGCGCTGCTCGGCGGCACCGTCGACTTCGCAGGTTCGCCGCTCGGCGGCACGCGGCTCACCGCGAGCCTGCCCTGGGGAGCGCCGTCATGAGCGTGCGCGCGGAGGGGGACGTCGCGCCCTCGACGATCCGCGTCGCGCTCGCGGACGACCAGCTGCTCGTGCGGGCCGGCTTCCGGGCGCTGCTCGACGCCGAGCCCGACGTCGAGGTGGTGACCGAAGCGGCCGGCGGTCGGGAGCTCCTCGCTCGGATCCGCGAGCGGCCGGTCGACGTCGTGCTCATGGACATCCGGATGCCGGACGGCGACGGCCTCTGGGCCACGGAGCAGATCGCCGCCGACCCGGCGCTCGCGGACGTCCGGGTCGTCATCGTCACGACCTTCGAGCTCGACGAGTACGTAGCGCGGGCGGTGCGGGCCGGGGCGAGCGGCTTCCTCGTGAAGGACACCGAACCGGTCGATCTCATCCGCGCCGTGCGCGTCGTCGCCGCTGGCGAGGGGCTGCTCTCGCCCGGGGTCACGCGACGGCTGCTGGAGCGGCTCTCCACGGGCCTCCGCGAGTCCCCGCGGAAAGCCGAGCTCGAGGTGCTCACCGAGCGCGAGCGCGAGGTGCTGCGCCTCGTCGGACTGGGCCTCACGAACGAGGAGATCGCGGCGCGGCTCGTGCTCAGCCCGCTGACCGCGAAGACGCACGTCTCCCGCATCATGTCCAAGGTGCACGCCCGCGACCGGGTGCACCTCGTGGTGCTCGCCTACGAGACCGGGCTCGTCGCGCCGGGCTGGCAGGACCCGGCCGGCTGAGCTTCGCCGCGGCGCGCCCTCGCCCCTGGGGCCTGCTCCCGGGGGAGCAGTCGAGGTGTCTCCCGCCGGCGGATTCGCGGGACGCCTTCGACGAGGAGGCTCGGATCGGATCGGCCCGCCCGGGGTCGACCGGATCGCAAAGGACCGCACCATGCTCTCCACCACTCTCGCAGCGGCCGTGGCCGCGCACGCCGGCCCCTGGGCCGCCGGATTCGGCTGGGTGTTCTTCCTCATCCCGCTGTTCTGGATCCTCGTCTTCGTGCTCCTGTTCGGGGTGTTCGGTCGCCGCTGGCGCCGCGCCGCGTGGGCGCAGGACGGCGGCTACGGGCCGCCCTGGGCGCGCGGGGCGAGCGCCGAGCAGACGCTCGCCGAGCGCTTCGCCAAAGGCGACATCGACGAGCAGGAGTACCGCGCCCGGCTCGAGGTGCTGCGCGCGAACCGGCCCGCCGGCTGAGCCCGCGGGTGACGGGCGCCGTGAGCGCCCGTCACGCGCGTGGTCGTCAGCAGCGGCTGCAGTCTCAGCGTCAGTGTCCGTGTCCGTCTCAGCGTCAGCGTCAGCCTCAGTGCGCGAGGAGCTCCTCGAGGGCGCGGCGCTGGTGCCGATGACCGACCGTCTCGTAGCCGATCACGACGACGAGCGGCGCGAGCGCCGCGATCAGGATGCCGACCGGAAGGCTCGCCCCAGCCGCGACGGCGGCGACGGCGAGCGCCAGCACCACGAGGCTGCCGAGGTACAGGCCGATGTGGAACGGGTCGAAGCGGCCGAGCAGGAACGAGTACAGGGCGAACAGCATCGTCAGGAAGACGGCGACGGGCACGACGACCGTCGCGAGCGCGGCGAGCTCGGAGATGGCCACGTCGCCGGCGATCGCGTTCGCGGCGACGTGGAGGCCCGCACCGCTCGCGGCGAGGGAGCCGAAGACGATCATGTGCCCGTATCCCCACACGAAGGAGCGTCGCGGGAACCTCGCGAGCAGCGTTCCGGACGGCATCGTGAAGTAGCTCCACCAGAGGCCGAAGGCGAGCAGCACCCCGCCGAAGGCGACGACCACGGCATCGGCCGACCAGCCCTGCTCCTCGACGACGGCCGAGATGGCGAGGATCGTGCCGAGCACGATCTCGCCGAGGGTGATGATGACGAGCAGCGAGTAGCGCTCGGCGATGTGATGCGGATGCCACGGGGTGGTGCCGCCGCGACGCTCGGCCAGGAGTGGCACGAGCATCTCGGCCACGCCGAAGAGCACCATGAGCCAGATCGCGACCCCGAACGGCGGGTACACGACGATCTGCACGATCCAGGCGATCTGCACGATGCCGAGAAGCCCCGCGTAGCGGAGCGCCGTGCGCCGGTACCGCGGATCGTGCCGGGCGACCCGCAGCCAGAGGGCGATCGTCGAGACCCGCATCACGACGTACCCCGCGATCATGATCCCGTTCTCGACGTGCGAGCCCTCCTCGATCGAGTGGAACAGCGGCGGCAGGCCGAGCGCGAGCACCAGCACGCCGAGCATCTGCACCATCGTCGCGATGCGCACGAACACGTCGTCGTTGTCGAAGGCGCTGGCGAGCCAGGAGTAGTTGATCCAGGCCCAGCAGATCGCGAAGATCGCGAGGCAGAAGGCCAGGAGCGCCGGGTCGAAGCTGCCGATCCCGAGCAGGTGCGCCGCTTGCGAGCCGGCCTGGCTGAACGCGACGACGAGGGTGAGGTCGTAGAGCAGTTCGAGCGGCGTCGCCGCCCGGTGCTGCTCTTCCGGGTCACGGCCGACCATGCGGCGCAGCCGATGGTCGAGCGGCGGATGCGCGGTCGAGGTCATGCGCACATCGTCGCACGGCGGGCGGGAATGGCGACAGCCCCCGGATCGGCGGCGATCCGGGGGCTGTCGGGGTGGTCGGAAGGTCAGCGGGACAGCAACAGCGCCTCGCCCTGGCCGCCGCCGCCGCAGAGCGCGACGGCCGCCCGCCCGCCGCCACGGCGCGAGAGTTCGAGCGCGGCGTGCAGCGCGAGCCGGGCGCCGGAGGCGCCGATCGGGTGGCCGAGGGCGATCGCGCCGCCGTGCACGTTGACCCGCTCGTGGTCGAGGCCGAGGTCGCGGGCGGACTGCAGGGAGACGGCGGCGAAAGCCTCGTTGATCTCGACGAGATCGAGCTCCTCGGCCGTCCAACCCGCACGCGTCAGTGCCGCCTGGATCGCGTTCGACGGCTGGGAGTGCAGTGAGTTGTCGGGACCCGCGACCTGTCCGGCGGCGCCGATCACGGCGAGCCAGCTGAGTCCCCGCTCCTCGGCCCAGCTGCGGCTCGCGACGACGACCGCCGCCGCGCCGTCCGACAGCGGCGAGGAGTTGCCGGCCGTGATCGTGCCCTCGGCGGCGAACGCCGGGCGGAGCTTCGCGAGCACCTCGACGGAGGAGTCCGGGCGGACGCCCTCGTCGGCGGCCACGGTGACCGGCTCGCCCTTGCGCTGCGGGATCTCGACGGGCACGATCTCGTCGGTGAAGACGCCCTCCGCCTGGGCGCGGCCGGCCCGCACGTGGGAGGCGGCGGCGATCTCGTCCTGCTCGGGGCGGCCGATGCCGTAGCGGCCGTTGACCCGCTCGGTGGAGGCCCCCATCGACTCGCGGTCGAAGGCATCGGTGAGCCCGTCGTGCGCGGCGTGGTCGATGAGCTCGATGCTGCCGTACGTGTGGCCCGCGCGGGAGCCCGGGAGCAGGTGCGGCGCCTTGGTCATGGACTCCTGGCCGCCGGCGACGACGACGCTCGCCTCGCCGAGGCGGATCAGGCGCGCCGCATCGGTGATCGCGACGAGGCCGGAGAGGCACACCTTGTTCAGGGTCGTCGCCGGCACGCTCCAGGGGATGCCCGCGGCGACGGCGGACTGCCGGGCGGGGTTCTGCCCGGCACCGGCCTGCAGCACCTGGCCGATGATGACCGCGTCGACGTCCTCCGGGGCGACGCCGGCGCGCTCGAGGGCCCCGCGGATCGCGGCCGTGCCGAGCTCGACGGCCGTGCGGCTCGCGAGATTGCCGTTGATGCGGGCGAACGGGGTGCGGGCGCCGGCGATGATGACGACGTCTTCGGTGCTCATGGTGGGTGGACTCCTTCGTCGGGGCGCGGGCTTGCGCGACCTCACCATTCTACGGTTCAGTTAACCGTGATTCACCGGAATCGCGGCGAGCGGCCCGATTCCCGGCGGTCGACGTGACGAGGAGGTCGCGACATGACGCTCGACAAGACCGTGCCCGATGCCGCGACGGCGGTCGCCGACATCCCCGACGGCGCCTCGCTCGCCGTCGGCGGCTTCGGGCTCTGCGGCATCCCGATGGTGCTCATCGACGCGCTGCTCGCGCGCGGGTCCCGCGAGCTCGCGGTGGTGTCGAACAACTGCGGCGTCGACGACTGGGGGCTCGGCGTGCTGCTCGCGGCCGGACGCATCCGCAAGATGACCTCCTCCTACGTGGGCGAGAACAAGGAGTTCGAACGGCAGTACCTGTCCGGCGAGCTGGAGCTCGAGCTGACCCCGCAGGGCACCCTCGCCGAGAAGCTCCGCGCCGGGGGAGCGGGCATCGCCGCCTTCTTCACGCAGACCGGAGTCGGAACGCAGGTCGCCGAGGGCGGGCTGCCGCAGCGCTACGCCGCGGACGGCGGGATCGCCGTGGCATCCGCCCCGAAACCGGTACAGCGCTTCGAGGTCCGCGGCGAGCTGCGCGACTTCGTGCTCGAGGAGGCCATCACGACCGACTTCGCGCTCGTGCACGCGCAGCGCGGCGACCGGCACGGCAACCTCGTCTTCGACAAGTCGGCTCGCAACTTCTCGCCGCTCGCCGCGATGGCCGGGCGGATCTGCATCGCCGAGGTGGAGGAGCTCGTCGAGCCCGGCGAGATCGATGCGGACGCGGTGCACCTGCCCGGGATCTTCGTCGACCGGGTCGTCGAGGTGGGCGCCGACGTCGAGAAGCGCATCGAACGTCGCACCGTGCGAGAGGAGCACTGAGATGGCGCTCAGCCGACTGGAGATGGCGGCGCGGGCCGCGAAGGAGCTCGCCGACGGCTCGTACGTGAACCTCGGCATCGGACTGCCGACCCTGGTGCCGAACTACGTGCCCGACGGCGTCACCGTGGTGCTGCAGTCCGAGAACGGCATCCTCGGCGTCGGCCCGTACCCGCGCGAGGACGAGGTCGATCCCGACCTCATCAACGCTGGGAAGGAGACCGTGACAGTGCTGCCCGGCGCGGCCTTCTTCGACTCGGCGACCAGCTTCGGCATGATCCGCGGCGGCAAGGTCGACGCCGCGATCCTCGGTGCGATGCAGGTGTCGGCCACGGGCGACCTCGCGAACTGGATGATCCCCGGCAAGATGGTGAAGGGCCCGGGCGGGGCGATGGATCTCGTGCACGGCGCCCGCAGGCGGATCGTGCTGATGGAGCACGTCGCGAAGGACGGCTCCCCCAAGATCGTGCGCGAGTGCTCGCTGCCCCTGACCGGCCGCGGCGTGGTCGACCGGATCATCAGCGATCTCGCCGTCATCGACGTCACGCCGGCTGGGCTGCGGCTGGTGGAACTCGCACCGGGCGTCGGGGTCGAGGAGGTCGTGGCCGCGACCGAGCCCCCGCTCGACGTCACGGCCGTCGCGCACTAGCGCGGATCCGGCGACGGCGGAAGGGGCTGCGGCATGCCGCCGCGTTCCGCCAGAATCGCAGGGTGGAACGCCCAGCATCGCCCGTGCAGCTGAGCCGTGCCGCGTGGTGGGTCGCCGCCCGTCGCACGGCGCGGACCTTCTTCGAGGGCAACGGCATCGACCGCGCAGCGGCGCTCGCCTTCTTCAGCGTGCTCGCGCTCTTCCCGGCGATCCTCGTGACCGCATCGATCCTCGCGCTCGCCGGGCAGGAGGGCCGCGCACTCGGCGCGGCGATCGACCTCGCGGGCGACGTGCTGCCTCGTGAGACGGTCGAGTTCCTCAGGGAGCGGCTCGGCGAGTTCGCGGTCTCGCCGGCGGCGACGCTCGGCGTGGTGACCGGTGCGGTCGTGGCGCTCTGGACCGCCTCCGCGTACGTGACGGCGTTCGGCCGGGCCATGAACGACGTCTACGGCGTCGACGAGGGGCGGCCCGTCTGGAAGCTGCGGGGCATCCAGCTGCTCGTCACGGCGGGGTTCCTGGCCCTCGTCTCGATCATCGTGCTGCTCCTCCTCCTCGGCGGCGGGATCGCCACGGCGCTCGCCGAGCAGCTCGGCGCGGGCGAGGCAGTTCAACTCACCTGGGCGATCGCGCGCTGGCCGCTCATGTTCGCGGTGCTCGTCTGTCTCATCGCGCTGCTCTACCGGGCGACGCCGAACGTTCGGCAGCCGAGGTTCCGCTGGCTGAGCGTCGGCGCCGTCCTGGCGATCGTGGTGGTCGCGGGCGCCTCGGCGGCCTTCGCCTGGTACCTCACGGCGTTCGCCGACTACGACCGGGTGTACGGCTCGCTCGCCGGCGCCGTGGTCTTCCTGGTGTGGCTCTGGCTGGTGAACGGCGGTCTGCTGATCGGTGCCGCCTTCGACGCCGAGCTCGAGCGTGCACGCGAACTTCAGGCGGGGGCGCACGCCGAGGACCGGATCCTCCTGGAGCCGCGCGACACGACGCGCATGGCGCGGAACGCCGAGCGGATCGCGGCCGAACGGGAGCGGGCCCGGCGGCTGCGCCGCGACGCCGGCGAGTAGCTCGTTACCGGATCGTACTCTCCGCTCGCTGCGCAGGGGTGGATGCGTCCAGCAGAATGTCCTCGACGGGCGGGGGATGCCCGGAGAGGCATGGTGGGGAATGCGCCGGATGCGCGTGGGGATGTTCGGGGCCGTCGTGGCGGCTGCGCTGGTGTTGACGGGATGCGCGGCGGAGCCGGCTCCGACCCCGATTCCGTCGGCGAGCGAAGCCTCGCCGACACCGAGCGAGTCCGCCCCGAGCGCCGATCCGTCGGCATCGGTCGTCGCGCTGGTCCTGCGTCCGACGGAGCTCGAGCTGCGCAACGAGGCCGGCGAGGTGCTCGAGCAGCTCGACTACCGCAGCGACTTCGACCAGGTCAAGGCCGAGCTCGAAACGGTGCTCGGCGCAGCCGAGGAGACGGAGGAGGCTCGAGGGACGAGCCATTTTCCGCCGAGCACGATGCACCGCTGGGGCGGATTCGAGCTCTGGGAGCAGCGCTACGTGGACCGTTGGGAGAGCTTCGCGGACGACGAGCGCTCGTTCGTCAAGCCCAGCTTCCTCGTTCGCTTCACCGGGCCCGAAGCCGCACGTGTTCGGCTCGAGACGATATCCGGGATCGGCGCGGGGGCGGCATGGACCGAGCTCGAGCAGCTGCCGGAGCTGCAGACGAACCCGTCCGGCTGCTCCGGTCCCTACGTCGATTTCCTGGATGAACCGGCGGTGAACGCCGACGGGGAGGCGTACGTGTCGCGTACGGGCGTGGATTTCGTGGAGTCCGAGGACGGGCTGACCGTGGCGGCCGTCCGCGCGCCGATCGCCGTGTCGGGCGGGTGCGCCTGATGCGCCGCACACGTGTGGGGATCCTCGGGGCCGTCGTGGCGGCCGCGCTGGTGTTGACGGGATGCGCGGCGGAGCCGATGCCCACCCGGACTCCGAGCCCTTCGGCGGCGCCGCCCGTCTCGCCGACCCCCACTCCCAGCGCCGATCCGCTGGCCGCCGTCGACGCGCTCGTCGTCCGGCCGACCGTGCTCGAGCTCCGCGCCGGCGAGGAAGTGGTCGAGTCGCTCGACTACATGTCCGACCCGAGCGAAGCCGTCGCGATGCTTACCGCGCTGTTCGGCCGGCCGCCGGCCGACGAACCCTACGACGGCGGCAACCACCGGCCCGACGGCATCCGCCACGCGTGGGGCGACTTCGTCCTCGATGAGCGGTTCTACGACGAGGATCGCCGGCAGCGCGATGGCTACGACTGGCTCATCTGGCCGCGGTTCGCGGTCTACTTCGACGGTCCGGCCGCAGAGGGCATCGCTCTTCGGGCGTACGACGGCTCGCAGGCCGGGGAGGAGTGGGCGGTGCTCGCGGAGCTGCCGTCGTTCGATCCCGAGCTCCGCGTGTGCGTCGGCACGTCGATCGAGGCGGAGACGATCCAGGTGCCCGGCGACTCGCCCGACCGGGCGAACGTGGTGGCGACGGAGAACGAGGACGACGGCACCGTGCGCTGGATCGGCGCTCCCGAGATGGAGGCGGACGGCTGCGCGTAGCGCGACCACGGCGACAGGTCGGGACTTCGCCCCACTCGGCCGCGACCCAGCCGGGCGGAACTAGACTGCAAGACGTGCCTGCAGTGAATCTCGGAATGCCGAAGGTCCCCGAAGTCCTGGCCCCGCGACGCAAGTCCCGCCAGATCAAGGTGGGCAAGGTGCTCGTCGGCGGCAACGCCCCGGTGAGCGTGCAGTCGATGACCACGACGCCCACCACGAACATCAACGCGACACTGCAGCAGATCGCCGAGCTCACCGCCTCGGGCTGCGACATCGTGCGCGTCGCGGTGCCGAGCCGCGACGACGCCGAGGCGCTGCCGATCATCGCGAAGAAGAGCCAGATCCCGGTCATCGCCGACATCCACTTCCAGCCGAACTACGTGTTCGCCGCGATCGACGCCGGCTGCGCGGCCGTGCGGGTGAACCCCGGCAACATCCGCAAGTTCGACGACCGGGTGGGCGAGATCGCGGCCGCGGCGAAGGCCGCCGGCGTCTCGCTCCGCATCGGGGTGAACGCCGGGTCGCTCGACCCGCGGCTGCTCGAGAAGTACGGCAAGGCGACGCCGGAGGCGCTCGTCGAGTCGGCGGTGTGGGAGGCTTCGCTCTTCGAGGAGCACGACTTCCACGACTTCAAGATCTCCGTGAAGCACAACGATCCCATCGTCATGGTGAAGGCGTACCGGCTGCTCGCCGAGCGCGGCGACTGGCCGCTCCACCTGGGCGTGACCGAGGCGGGCCCGGCGTTCCAGGGCACCATCAAGAGCGCGACGGCCTTCGGCATCCTCCTCGGCGAGGGCATCGGCGACACCATCCGCGTCTCCCTCTCCGCGCCGCCGGTCGAGGAGGTCAAGGTGGGCCTGCAGATCCTGCAGTCGCTGAACCTCCGCGAGCGCAAGCTCGAGATCGTGTCCTGCCCGTCCTGCGGGCGTGCCCAGGTCGACGTCTACACCCTCGCGAACGACGTCACCGAGGGGCTCAAGGACGTCACCGTTCCGCTCCGCGTCGCCGTCATGGGCTGCGTCGTGAACGGCCCCGGCGAGGCACGCGAGGCCGACCTCGGCGTCGCGAGCGGCAACGGCAAGGGGCAGATCTTCGTCAAGGGCGAGGTGATCAAGACGGTGCCCGAGGCGGAGATCGTGCAGACGCTCATCGCCGAGGCGCAGCGCATCGCGGACGAGATGGGCGGGGACGCCCCGACGGGCGCCCCGACGGTCGTCACCGTCTGATCCGCGCTCCGCGTCGAACGACCCCCACTCGGGTGCCCCGAGCTGGGGGTCGCTCCGTGTGCGCCAGGGGTGGAGAATCGGGGCACTCCCTGATCTGAGAAAACCTCACAGATCAGTACCGTGATGGCGTGAACCGGGACGCCGCGCCGGTACCGCCTCCGCCCCGTTCCGGGAATCGCCGAACCCGACTGCCGCCTGCCCGGGCGGCTGCACGAATGGAGCGATACCCATGTCCATCCGAACGCGCGCTCGCGCGCGGCTCGGCGCCGGCCTCGGTGCCGGTGCCGCGCTCGCCGCGCTGAGCCTCCTGATCGCGCCGCTCGCGGCGCAGGCCGAGGAGCCGGCTCCGGCCGATCCCGCGGCCGTCACCGCCCCGGCAGATCCCGCGGCCGCCGAGCCGGCGCCCGAACCCGCCCCGGCGCCCGCCGAACCCGCGCCGGAACCCGAGCCGGCACCCGACCCCGCCACGGCACCGGTCGACGCGGCATCCGACGAGTCCGATCCCGCCGCCGCACCCGAGCCGGCGCCCGTTCCGCCCGCGGTGGTCGTCGCCGAACCCGGCACGAGCGCGGCGGACTCCTTCGCCGAACCGGCGACGGAACCCACCGTGACGCTCTTCGGCGCCACCGAGGCGTCGGCACTGCTCCCACAGGCGGTCCCCGAGCCCGGCGACCCGTGCTACCCCGCGGTCTGCATCGACAACGGCACGATCCTGCTCGCCGTGAACCCGACGGGCGAGCTCAACACCTCGAACGCCGCCGGCTCGAAGGCCGGACCGGGCGACGCCGGGCTCGACTTCCTGCCGACGAACAACGACGCCACCTCGCCGGGATGCCTCTGCGAGGGCTGGGGCGTCGCAGACCCGGCGAGCGGGGTCTGGGGCGGCGCGAACCTCGACACCGAAGGACCGGGCGGCACCAACCTCGTGCTCGAGTCCTTCACGCACACCGCCTCGACGGCGACGTCCGTCGTCGTGATCCAGGACGTGGAGGCCCGACCGGTGTTCCGCGTCACCCATCAGTACGTGCCCTCGACGGCGACGAGCAACCTCTACCAGGTGAACGTGACGATCGAGAACCTGACGGGGGAGACCATCGCCACCGTGAAGTACCGCCGCGTCATGGACTGGGACATCGAGCCGACGGCGTTCAGCGAGTTCGTCACGATCGACGGCGGCTCGGCGAGCGCGCTCGCCTACTCGAGCGACGACGGCTTCGCGAGCCCGAACCCGCTGGCGGGGCCGAGCTCGATCCGCTTCGAGGGCAACGCCGTCGACGACGGTCCCGCCGATCACGGGGCGCTGTTCGACTTCGCCTTCGGTCCGCTCGGGCCCGGTGCCTCGCTCGGCTTCGTGATCTTCTACGGGGCGGCCGCGAACGAGGCGGAGGCGCGGGCCGCCCTCGCCGCGGTCGGCGCCGAGGCCTACTCCTTCGGCCAGACGAGCAGCGACCCGAGCGGCGGCACGCCGAACACCTTCATCTTCGCCTTCGGGAACGTCGGCGGCGCGCCGATCTTCCCGAACGAGGGGGAGGAGCCGGCGGCGCCGGCGCCCGCTCCGGCCGCGGCACCCGCCGCGTCCGTCGTCGTCGCGGACCTGGAGCCCGCCGCGGTCTCCGGCGACGAGCTCGCGTCGACCGGGGCGGAACCCGCCGGTGGCCTGCTCGCCGCGGCGCTCCTCGCGTACGCGGGGATCGGGCTCGTCACGACGGCAGCGCTGCGCCGCCGCCGGGCCTGAATCCGATCGAGCCAGAGCGGATGTCGGCGTGCTCCAGCACGATCGGCATCCGCTCGCCGGCTCGCGGCATCGGCCGTCCGGCCGGCGCCGGGCAGTTCGCGGTGACCGCCGGCTCGTCGAGCTGGACGACGAGGCGGTCCTCACCGCGCGCCTCGACGACGGTCGCCTCGAAGACCTCGCCCACCCGGTCGGCCAGGAGCGCCGCCTCGACCCGGTCGAGGGTCGCCTGCTCGAGCCGGCTCGCGCGGGCGGCGGCGGCCTGCATGAGCGGCGGCAGCTCGGGCAGGCTCTCGCGGAGCCAGGCGGGTACCGGCCGGCCCTCGGCGATCGCGAGGCTCGCGACGAGGCCCCAGCGGTCGACGAGCCGCCGGATCGGCGCGGTGACATGCGCGTACGGCGCGGCGATCGCGGCCTGCCCGGGATCGGCGGGCGGGGTGCCGTCGAACACCTCGTAGCCGGCGCCGCGGAAGAGCGAGGCGGCGGCCCGCAGCACCGGTCCGGTGCGCGGGTCCCGCCGGTCGAGGCCGCGCAGGTAATCGCCGTACGCCATCCGCTCCGGCCATGGCAGCCCGAGCGCGGCCGCCCGGGTGCGGAACGCCGCGATCGCGTCGGGGGCGGGCGGCGGCATGGTCCGCAGCACCCCGACCCCGCCCTCGAGCATGAGCCGGGCGGCTTCGATGCCCGTCAGGATCGAGAGCTGCGCGTTCCAGGTCTCCACCGGCAGGGGCAGTCGCCGCTCGATGCGGTAGCCGCCGTGCTCGTCCCGCACCACCTCCTCGTCGGGCAGGTCCAGACTCGCACCGCCGCGGAGCCGTTCCTGCTCGAGCCGGGCCGCCCCGAAGGCGGGCAGCTCGGCGAGCGGTCCGTCGTGCTCGCCGGCGTCGACGGCGCGCTGCGCCGACTCGTAGTCGAGCTGGGCCCGCGAGCGGACGAGCGCGCGCTCCAGACCGGTGCGCTGCACGGCGCCGCGGTCGTCGAGCTCGAAGGACCAGACGTAGGCGGTGCGGTCCTCGCCCGGCAGGAGGGACGCGCGGTCCACCCCGATGACGGGCGGATGCAGCGGGATCATGCCGTCCGCCGCGTACAGGCTCTGCCCGCGGCGGCGGGCTTCGGCGTCCACCGCGCCGCCCGGGCGGACGAACGACGGCACGTCGGCGATCGCGTAGCGGACGAGCCATCCGCCGCCCGCCCGCGGCTCGATCAGGAAGGCTTGGTCGAGGTCGCGTGCCCCGGCCGGATCGAGCGTGACGAACGCCAGCTCCCGGAGGTCGCGCGCGGGCGGTGGCTCCGCGGCGCGCGCCGCCTCGGCCTCGGCGAGCACCTCGGGGGAGAACTCGCCCGGCAGCTCGAGCTCCGTGCGCAGCGCGTCGAGGGCCTCGGCGAGCTCGCTCTGCGCGGTGGACGGGGCGAGGTGCGTGCGGCGGGCCGGCATGGAGCCAGCCTACGAGCCGCCCGCGCGCGGAGGGGCCTGCCGCTCGCAACTAGACTCGTCGCGTGCCCACACGTCTTACGAACTTCTTCCTCCGCACCCTCCGTGAAGACCCCGCCGACGCCGAGGTCACGAGCCACAAGCTGCTCGTCCGCGCCGGCTACATCCGGCGCCAGGCGCCGGGCATCTTCGCGTGGCTGCCGCTGGGCCTGCGGGTGAAGGCGAAGATCGAGCGCATCGTCCGCGAGGAGATGGCCGCGGCCGGGGCCCACGAGGTGCACTTCCCCGCGCTGCTGCCGCGCGAGCCCTACGAGCTCACGAACCGCTGGACCGAGTACGGCGACGCACTGTTCCGCCTGCAGGACCGCAAGGGCGCCGACTACCTCCTCGCGCCGACGCACGAGGAGGCCTTCACCCTGCTCGTGAAGGATCTGTACTCCTCGTACAAGGATCTGCCGCTCACGATCTTCCAGATCCAGGACAAGTACCGCGACGAGGCGCGGCCGCGCGCGGGCCTCCTCCGCGGCCGCGAGTTCACGATGAAGGACGCCTACTCCTTCGACGTCAGCGACGAGGGGCTGGATGCCTCGTACCAGGCGCAGCGCGACGCCTACGAGCGCATCTTCACGCGGCTCGGCCTCGAGTACGTCATCGTGCAGGCCGACGCCGGCGCGATGGGCGGCTCGAAGAGCGAGGAGTTCCTGCACCCGACGCCGGTCGGCGAGGACACCTTCGTGCGCTCCGCCGGCGGTTACGCGGCCAACGTCGAGGCGTTCACGACCGTGGTGCCGGATCCCATCCCCTTCGACGGCCTGCCCGCCCCCGTCGTGGTCGACTCGCCGAACACGCCGACCATCCAGACGCTCGTCGACCTGGCCAACGCGGAGGTGCCCCGGCCCGACGGTCGCGCCTGGACCGCGGCCGACACGCTGAAGAACGTCGTGCTCGCGCTGACCCAGCTCGACGGCAGCCGCGAGCTCGTCGTCGTCGGCCTGCCCGGCGACCGCGAGGTCGAGATGAAGCGCGTCGAGGTCGCGTTCGCGCCGGCCGAGGTCGAGCCCGCCACCGAGGCCGATTTCGCCAAGCACCCCGGTCTCGTCAAGGGCTACATCGGCCCCTGGTCGGAGGACGGCCCGGTGCTCGGCGAGGAATCGGCCACCGGCATCCGCTACCTGCTCGACCCGCGCGTCGTCGACGGCACCGAGTGGATCACCGGCGCCAACGTCGACCAGAAGCACGTCTTCGGACTCGTGGCCGGTCGCGACTTCGTCGCCGACGGCACGGTCGAGGCTTCCGACGTCCGCGACGGCGACCCCGCCCCCGACGGCTCCGGCCCGGTGGAGATCGCCCGCGGCATGGAGATCGGCCACGTCTTCCAGCTCGGCCGCAAGTACGCGGAGGCGCTCGGCCTCAAGGTGCTCGACGAGAACGGCAAGCTCGCCACCGTGACGATGGGCTCGTACGGCATCGGCGTCACCCGCATCCTCGCCATCATCGCCGAGCTCAACAACGACGAGAAGGGCCTCGTCTGGCCCGCCGCGGTCGCGCCGTTCGACGTGCACGTCCTCGCGACGGGCAAGGACCAGGCCGCCTTCGACGCCGCGGAGCGGATCGTCGCCGAGCTCGAGGCGAGCGGACGCGAGGTGCTCTACGACGACCGCCCGAAGCTCTCGCCCGGCGTGAAGTTCGCCGATGCCGAGCTCATCGGCGTGCCGAAGATCGTCATCGCCGGCCGCGGCGTCGCCGAGGGCGTCGTCGAGCTGTGGGACCGTGCGAGCGGCGACCGCGTGCAGCTGCCGATCGACGGCGTCGTCGCCGCGCTCGACGCCGACTGAGCCGGATCGCGCGGGCGCGGCGGGCGAGGATCGCCGCGCCCCGTGCGAGGCTGGGGGCATGAGCCTCACGCCCGCCGACACCCCGAGTCTTCCGTCCGAGCTGCAGGGCGCCGTCGACGAGTTGATCGCCGAGGCGGGCATCTCCGCGAACCGCTCGCTGATCGAGCGGATCCTCGTCACGGGCCTCCATCTCGGCACCGATCCCACCGATCGGCTCGACCTCAAGATCACCGCGGCCGCGCTCGAGGAGATGCGGGCGGCGTTCCGGCTCTTCGCGCCGTACGCGGATGTGCCGAAGGTGACCGTCTTCGGCTCGGCGCGGACGCGGCCCGACGATCCCGGCTACGCGCAGGCGGAGCAGGTCGCCGCCGCGCTCGCCGAGCAGGGCTGGATGGTCGTGACCGGCGCCGGCCCCGGCATCATGGAGGCCGCGACCAAGGGGGCGGGGCCGCGCCGCTCGCTCGGCGTCTCGATCCGGCTGCCGTTCGAGGAGAGCCCGAACCCGGTGCTCGTCGACCCGAACCGCGTCGCGATGAAGTATTTCTTCACCCGGAAGCTCATGCTCGTGAAGGAGTCGCGCGGCTTCGTCTGCCTCCCCGGGGGCTTCGGCACGCTCGACGAGACGTTCGAGCTGCTGACCCTGCAGCAGACGGGCAAGGCCGAGCCGGTGCCGATCGTCCTGCTCGACCGGCCGGGCGGCCACTACTGGCGCGGACTGGCGGACTTCGTCGAGACCGAGCTCGCGGGCGGCGGCTTCATCGCGAGCGACGACCTCGAGCGGGTGCTGATCACCGAGGACCCGGTGCGGGCGGTCGACGAGATCGTCGGCTTCTGGCGCAACTACGACTCGCTCCGCTGGGTGGGCGGGCGGCTCGTGCTGCGCCTTCGGGCCGAGCCGAGCGACGCCGAGATCGCCGGGCTCAACGAGCGCTTCGCCGGGCTTCTCGCGGGAGGCCGGATCGAACGGGTCGCCCCGTTCGCCGTCGAGCGCAACGACGACGACCGGCTCGAGCTGCCGCGACTGGCGCTCGAACTCGTGCCCCGGCAGGTGGGGGAGCTGCACCGGCTCATCCGCGCCATCGACGAACTGCCCAGCGCGCCGACGGAGCCGCCGCTCGGCGTCTGAGCGACGGCGCCGCCGGGCGGGGATCGGGCGGTACTGACCGGCCGGTCGATCCGGTACCCTGGGATCTCCGCCGAATCGGCGGGAAGAGCTGAATAGAGGAGGCCGGCGATGGATATCGACCTCAGCATGCTCCGCATGGTGGAGCGCGAGAAAGAGATCCCGTTCGACGAACTGGTGCAGATCATCGAGCAGGCGATCCTGATGGCCTACCTCAAGCACAGCAATCCGAATCAGCACGGGCACGCCAATCCGAACGGCGCGCGCGCCGAGCTCGACCGGAAGAGCGGGCACGTCGCGATCTTCGTGCCCGAGCTCGACGAGGAGGGCAACGTCCTGGGCGAGGCCGAGGACACCCCCGACGACTTTGGCCGCATCGCGGCCTACGCGGCCAAGCAGGTCATCAGCCAGCGGCTGCGCGACATCGCCGACGACGCCGTGCTCGGCGAGTTCCGGGGCCGCGAGGGCGACATCGTCGCCGGCGTCATCCAGCAGGGCCCGAACCCCAAGATGGTGCACATCGACCTCGGCACCGTCGAGGCGATCCTGCCGCCCGAGGAGCAGGTGCCCGGCGAGGAGTACCCGCACGGTCAGCGCATCCGCGTCTACGTGACGAGTGTCGCGAAGGGTGCGAAGGGTCCCTCGATCACGGTGTCCCGCACGCACCCGGCGCTCGTGCGCAAGCTGTTCGCCCTCGAGGTGCCCGAGATCGCCTCGGGCGTGGTCGAGATCGTCTCGCTCGCCCGCGAGGCGGGGCACCGCACGAAGATCGCGGTCCGCGCCACCCAGCCCGGCGTGAACGCGAAGGGGGCCGCGATCGGCGAGCTCGGCCAGCGCGTGCGCGCGGTCACCGCGGAGCTCGGCAACGAGAAGATCGACATCGTCGACTTCTCCGACGACCTCGCGACCTTCGTCGCCTCGGCCCTGTCACCCGCGAAGGTGACCCGGGCGTACGTGGTCGACGAGTCGCTGCGCGCGGTGCGCGCGCTCGTGCCCGACTACCAGCTCTCCCTCGCCATCGGCAAGGAGGGGCAGAACGCGCGCCTCGCGGCGAAGCTCACGGGCGCGAAGATCGACATCCAGCCGGACACGGCAGAGTAGGGAACCGCGTCGGTGGCTCCGTCGCGCCCCGGCGCGACGGAGGATGCGGCCCGGGGGTGTAACATGGAACCCGTCAGAACGTGCATCGCTTGCCGTGCGCGTGCCCCGCGATCCTCACTTCTGAGGGTCGTTCTCCAAGATTCCCACCTCGTCGCAGATGCGGCAGCGGTGCGTCCTGGGCGGGGTGCGTGGCTGCATCCGACGCGCGAGTGCTTCCTGCTCGCTGACCGGCGCCGTGCCTTCGGGCGCGCGCTCCGGTTCACGGGCTCGCTGGACACCAGCGACGTACAGAACAGGCTGAACGGCTAATGGACCACTGATGAGCGGCTCGAAATGAGACCCGTCCACTAATCGGTCTGCCCCTGTCCGGGCGCAGACCCGGAACAGGAGAGTTGTGGCTGCCAAACCACGCGTACACGAGATCGCCAGCGAGCTCGGGGTCGACACCAAGATCGCCCTCGAGAAGCTGAAGGAACTGGGCGAATACGTCAAGGGCCCGTCCTCGTCGATCGAACCCCCCGTCGCCCGCAAGCTCAAGGCCGCCCTCGAGGCCGCCGGAGCCGCCGGCACCGCGGCGCCCGCCGCGGCACCGAAGCCGGCGGCGGCGAAGCCCGGCCCCAAGCCGGGTCCGAAGCCCGCCGCGGCCCCCGCGCCGGCCCCCGCCCCCGCGGGCGAGGCCCCGCTGACGGTCGCCGAGCGCCAGGCGCAGGCCGAGAAGGCCGCCGCCGAGAAGGCTGCTGCCGAGAAGGCCGCCGCCGAGCAGGGCGGCGCCCCGCAGGCGCCCGCCGCCGAGCAGCCCGCCGGCGACGCCGTCAAGCCCGGTGGCGCACCGAAGCCCGGCGCCCCGCGACCGGCCGGCCCGAAGCCCGCCTCCTCGCGTCCGGGCAACAACCCCTTCTCGAGCTCGCAGGGCATGGGCCAGCGCCCCGCGCAGCCCCGCCCGGGCAACAACCCGTTCTCGAGCTCGCAGGGCATGGGCCAGCGCCCGAGCCCCGGCAACATCCCGCGCCCGCAGGCGCCGCGTCCCGGTTCGCCGCGCCCCGGCGCCCCGCGTCCCGGCGGCCCCGGTCGTCCGGGCGGCGCAGGTCGTCCCGGCGGTGGCGGCGGCTTCCGCCCCGGCGGCGCTCCCGGCGGCGCAGGCCGTCCGGGCGGTCCCGGTGCAGGTGCCGGCGGCTTCCAGCGCCCCGGCGGCGGCTTCGGCGGCCCGCGTCCCGCGGGTGGCGGCGGCCGTGGCCGTGGCCCCGGCGGCGGCACGGCCGGCGCGTTCGGCCGCGGTGGCGGCAAGAGCAAGGCGCGCAAGTCGAAGCGGACGAAGCGGGCAGAATTCGAGATGCGGGAGGCTCCGTCGCTTGGCGGCGTGAGCGTGCCCCGCGGCGACGGATCGACCCCGATCCGTCTGCGCCGCGGCGCCTCCATCTCGGACTTCGCCGACAAGATCGACGCGAACCCCGGTTCGCTCGTGACCGTGCTGTTCCACCTCGGCGAGATGGCGACGGCGACCGAGTCGCTCGACGAGGCCACCTTCCAGGTGCTCGGCGAGGAGCTCGGCTACAAGATCCAGATCGTCTCGCCCGAGGACGAGGACCGCGAGCTCCTCGAGGGCTTCGACATCGACCTCGACCAGGAGCTCGAGGACGAGACCGACGAAGACCTGGCCCAGCGGCCCCCGGTCGTCACCGTCATGGGTCACGTCGACCACGGTAAGACCCGACTGCTCGACGCCATCCGCAACGCGAACGTCGTGGCGGGCGAGGCCGGCGGAATCACCCAGCACATCGGTGCCTACCAGGTGCACACCCAGCACGAGGGCATCGACCGCGCGATCACCTTCATCGACACCCCGGGTCACGAGGCGTTCACCGCCATGCGCGCCCGTGGTGCGCAGGTCACCGACATCGCGATCCTCGTGGTCGCGGCCGACGACGGCATCATGCCGCAGACGGTCGAGGCGCTGAACCACGCGCAGTCGGCGAACGTGCCGATCGTGGTCGCGGTGAACAAGATCGACAAGCCCGAGGCGAACCCCGCCAAGGTGCGCCAGCAGCTCACCGAGTTCGGCCTCGTGGCCGAGGAGTACGGCGGCGACGTCATGTTCGTCGACGTCTCGGCTCGCGAGGGCATCGGCATCCAGGACCTGCTCGACGCGGTCCTGCTCACGGCCGACGCCGGGCTCGACCTGCGTGCGAACCCGAACAAGGACGCCCGCGGTGTCGCGATCGAGGCGAAGCTCGACAAGGGCCGTGGCGCCGTGGCGACCGTGCTCATCCAGTCGGGCACGCTCAAGGTCGGCGACGCGATCGTCGCGGGCACGGCCTACGGCCGCGTCCGGGCGATGAGCGACGAGAACGGCGAGCCGGTCGAGGCCGCGCTGCCGTCGCGTCCGGTCCAGGTGCAGGGTCTGTCCTCGGTGCCCCGCGCCGGCGACACCTTCCTCGTGACCGAGGACGACCGAACGGCGCGCCAGATCGCCGAGAAGCGCGAGGCCGCCCAGCGGAACGCGCAGCTCGCGAAGGCCCGCAAGCGCATCTCGCTCGAGGACTTCACCCGGGCCCTCGAGGAGGGCAAGGTCGAGGCGCTCAACCTCATCATCAAGGGCGACGTCTCGGGTGCCGTGGAGGCGCTCGAGGAGTCCCTGATGAAGATCGAGGTCGACGACTCGGTCCAGCTCCGCATCCTGCACCGCGGCGTCGGTGCGATCACGGAGTCGGACATCGACCTGGCCACCATCGACAACGCGATCGTGATCGGCTTCAACGTGCGGCCCGACGTGAAGGCGCGCGAGCGCGCCGCCCGCGAGGGCGTCGACGTGCGCTTCTACTCGGTCATCTACAACGCGATCGACGACATCGAGAACTCGCTCAAGGGCATGCTCAAGCCCGAGTACGAAGAGGTCCAGTCGGGTGTCGCCGAGATCCGCGAGGTGTTCCGCTCCTCGAAGTTCGGCAACATCGCCGGTGTCATCGTCCGTTCGGGCACGATCACCCGCAACGCGAAGGCGCGCGTCATCCGCGACGGCGTCGTCCTCGCGGACGGGCTCGCCATCGAGTCGCTGCGCCGGTTCAAGGACGACGTCACCGAGGTCCGCACGGACTTCGAGTGCGGTATCGGCCTCGGCAAGTACAACGACATCCAGGTCGGCGACGAGATCGAGACCGTGGAGCTGCGCGAGAAGCCTCGCGTCTGATCGAAACGGCCGGGGCGGTTCGCCGCCCCGGCCTTTCGTTCGAAAGGAGACCCTGCATCATGGCTGATCCCCAGCGCGCCAGGAAGATGGCGGACCGGATCCGCGAGATCGTCGCCCGTCGGCTCGAGAAGGGGCTGCGCGACCCGCGCCTCGGCTTCGTGACGATCACCGACGTCCGCGTGACGGGCGACCTGCAGCACGCCAGCATCTTCTACACGGTGTACGGCAGCGAGGAGGAGCGTCGCGATTCGGCGCTCGCCCTCAAGGCGGCGACCGGGATGCTGCGCACCGAGGTCGGTCGCAACATCACCGCTCGGCTCACGCCGTCGCTCGAGTTCATCGCCGACGCGATCCCCGAGAACGCCGAGCACATCGAGGAGCTGCTCCGCGAGGCCCGCGAGCGCGACGCGGAGACCACGGCGCTCGCCTCGGGCGCGAGCTTCGCGGGCGAGGCGGACCCCTACGTGAAGCCCCGCGTGGACGAGGACGACGAGGACGAGGCGCCCGCCGCCGCTCGCGACTGAGCCGCATCCGAGTAACCTTCCGGTCCCGCATCGCTGAACGCCCGGCGCCGCCGGGCGTTCGGCGTCTCCGCCCGCGCGCGGGCGTCAGGCGTCAGGCAACGAGTAGCCCTCCGCGCCGACGACCGCGAGGCCGTCGGCGACGAGCGTGCCGAGCGCGCGCTCGAGCTGCGCGGCATCGCTCCAGCGGGCGTCGAGCAGCGCCCGGTCGACGGGCGCGTGCGCGGCGCGCAGCTCCGCGAGCACGATGCCGCGCACCTGGCGGTCGGAGCCCTCGTAGCGAGCCTGCCTCCGCTTCGGCGCGCCGTCGTCGGGGCGCCCCGCGGCGAGCCAGGCGCAGCGCGAGCGCACGGGGCAGCCGTCGCAGTCCGGCGTGCGCGCCGTGCACACGGTCGCCCCGAGCTCCATCGCGCCGGCGTTGAAGCGGCGTGCCGCGTCGCGCTCGACGGGCAGCTGCGCCGACATGGCGGCGAGGTCGCGCGCCGTCGAGGGCGCGCCGGCGTGGGCGCGGCCGTCGATCGCACGGGCGAGCACCCGGCGGGTGTTCGTGTCCACGACGGGATGGCGCTCACCGAAGGCGAAGGCGGCGACCGCCCGTGCCGTGTACGGGCCGATGCCCTTGAGGGCGAGCAGCTCGTCGAGGCCGGACGGCACCTCGCCGCCGTGGCGCTCCACGATCTCCGTCGCGGCCTCGTGCAGCCAGAGCGCACGCCTGGGATAGCCGAGCCGGTCCCAGGCCCGCACGGCCTCGGCCGGGGGAGCCGAGGCGAGGGCGGCGGGCGTCGGCCAGCGCTCCATCCACGCGGTCCAGCGGGGGAGCACGCGCGAGACCTGCGTCTGCTGCAGCATGAACTCGCTCACGAGCACCGCCCAGGGCGATACCTCGGCGGCGCGCCAGGGCAGGGGCCGCGCGGCGTCGGCGAACCAGTCGTCGACGAGCTCGGCGAAGCTCGGCTCGGTGGGGTGTGGCATCCTCTCGAGCCTAGGCCGTGCCGAGGCGGGCCGCGGCGGTTAGGCTCGCAGTATGCGACTCGTGACGACCCCGCGAGTGACGTTCCTGCGGGACCTCGCCGACCTCGTGCAACTGCGCACCGCCCGGGGCCGGGTGGTGGTCGCGGTCGACGGTCCGCTGCGCTCGGGCAAGACCGCGTTCGCCGACGACCTCGGCGCGGTGCTCGAGGAGCGCGGTGCGACGGTGTTCCGGGCGCGCATGGAGGGCTTCCACCGCTCGCGCGAGGCGCAGGCGGCGTTCGGTCCCGACACGGCCGAACGGTACGTGGACTACGGCTTCGACGAGTCGGCGCTGCGCCGGGTGCTCGTCGAGCCGTTCCGGCTCGCGGGCTCGACGGGGTTCGTCACGCGGGTGCGCGACGTCGGACGGGATGCCTGGGTGGAGCCGAAGTGGCTCACGGGGCCCGAGGACGCGCTGCTCCTCCTCGACGGCCGCTTCCTGCTGCGCGACCGGCTCCGCCCGCTCTGGGACTTCTCGATCGCGATCGCCGGCGATCCGGTCGACCCCGCCGACGCGATCGCCTATGCGAGGTGCGACCCGCGCCGGGTCGCGGACGTGGTCGTCGACCTCGCGGACCCGGCGAGGCCCCGAGCGGTCTGAGCTGCGCACGGCCTGGGCCGGGTGCGGGCGGCCGCCCGCACCCGGTCGGGCTCAGCGCTTGCGCGCCTTGATGATGCCCTCGTCGGCCTTCTCGCGCTTCTGCGCTCGCTTCTCCTTCAGCGAGAGCTGAGGCTGCTTCTTCGACGTGCTTGCCTTGGGTGACTTTCCGGCCATGATGAGCTCGCTTCCCTTCGTCAGCTGGCGGGCTTCCGGACACCATAGTCCATTTCCGGTGCGAGGGTGGCTCGGGGTGGTCAGCTCCGCTCTCGGCGCCGGGAATTGCCGTTCACCAGGGAATCTGGGATGATAGTCAGTTCAATCGGAATCTTTGCAGGGAGGGCAGTCGTGATGGTTCACCGCACCGCGGACGCGCTGCTGCGCGACCGCGTCGTCACCCGCGACCGCCCCGCCCGACCGCCAGGCAGCTGAGCCGAACACCCAGACGCTCAACGCCACCCGGTCGACGACCGGGTGGCGTTCTCCGTCTCCGCCGTCCACCGCCGTCCGACCGCAGAAAGGACCACGACCATGGCCACCACCACCACCACCACCACCGACCGTCTCGCCAGCCTCGATGCCGAGCAGCTGCACCGGATCGTCGTCGCGCACGAGGCCGCCAAGCGCGCCCGCTTCAGCGCGGAGTACCTGCGCGCCCGGGTCACGATCGCCGGAGCCCCCGAGTTCGCGCAGGCCTCCGCCGAGTTCACCGAGGAGATCATGGAGCTCATGGACCGGGTGGGCTACACCGGCGGCCGGAACACCGCGCTCGCGACCATCCGCTGGGCGCTCCTCGCCGACCGCTTCCGGGACTCGCTGAGCGAGGAGGAGCACCGTGCCCTCACCGCCTCGTTCGACGCGGCGGCGGTCCCGGCCGCCTGAGCCTGGCCGGGCGACGCCGAGCCCGCGCTCAGGCGGGGATGGCCGCGAGCAGCTCGCCCTCGTCGAGCGGCGCGCCGGCGCGCTCGACGCGGTGCACGAGCTCGACGAGCGCCGCGTTCACCGGTGCGGCGAGCCCGGCCGCCGCCGCCTCGCGCACGACCGCGCCGTTCAGGTAGTCGACCTCGGTCGGCTGCCCGCGGCGGAGGCTCTGCTGGGTGGAGCCGAGATTCGGCACCCGACCCATGCGCACGCCCATCAGCCATGGCAGGGCCTGGCCGAGCACGACGGGGAGCGCGGCGAAGCACCGCAGCCGTCGGTCGCCGAGGCCTTGCAGCGCGCCGAACCGCACCCCGCGGGCGACGCCCACCCGCACGGTCTCGCGCATCGAGCGGGCGACGACCCGGCGGGTCGGGCCGTGCCGGAGGACATCCTGCACGGGGCGGCCGAGGATCGCGGGCACCGCGTTCACCATGTTGACGACGAGCTTCGACCACTGCGCGCCGCGGAAGTTGCCGATCGCCGTGACCGGAACGGCGTCGCTGAGCAGGGCCGCGATGCGCCGGCTCTCGGCGTCCGCCGGCCCCTCGCCACGGCCGAGGTAGCTCGTGGCCGTGGTCGTCACGCGCACGACGCCCGGCTCCGTGTAGTTCGCGGCGATGATCGACAGCACGCCGAAGCACGGTGTGCCGGGCAGCAGGCGCTCGGCCGTGGCGACGCCGTCGAGGCCGTTCTGCACGACGACGGTCGGCAGGCCCTCGATCAGCTGCGCGTTCGCGGTGATCGCGGCCTCGGCGTCCTGCGCCTTCGTGCAGACGAGCACGAGCTCCGGGCGGCGGGTGAGCCGGGGGTTCGCCGCGACCTCGACGGCGGCCTCGCCGTAGCCGCCGGACAGGCGGATGCCGCCGGCGCGGATGGCCTCGAGCCCGGCGCCGCGCGCGGTCACCTCGACCTCGTGGCCCGCGCGGGCGAGGAGCGCGGCGAAGGTGCCGCCCAGGGCGCCGGCGCCGATGATCCCGATCCGCATCCCTCCAGCGTAGGGGCGGCGCCCCGGCCCGCGGGCGACTGTTAGCCTGGTCGGCGTGAACAGCGGCATCCTTCTCGTCGACAAGCCGCAGGGGATCACCAGCCACGACGTCGTCGCGCGCGTCCGCCGCCTCGCCGGCACCCGTCGGGTGGGCCACGCCGGCACGCTCGACCCGATGGCGACCGGACTCCTCCTGCTCGGCGTCGGCGGCTCCACCCGGCTGCTGCACTACCTCGTCGGGCTCGACAAGCAGTACCTCGCGACCATCCGTCTCGGCTGGGGCACCACGAGCGACGACGCCGAGGGCGAGCCCCACCCGGCGGCCGAGCCGAGCCGCGTCGCGGCCGTCACCGACGCGGCGATCGCCGCCGGGATGACGGCGCTCTCCGGCGAGATCGAGCAGGTCCCGAGCTCCGTGAGCGCCGTGAAGGTCGACGGGCGACGCGCCTACGACCGCGTCCGCGCGGGCGAGCAGGTCGAGCTCGCGCCCCGCCGCGTCACCGTCTCGGCGTTCGAGCTCCTGGAGATTCGGCGCGCGGACGACCACCTCGACCTCGATGTGCGCGTCGACTGCAGCTCGGGCACGTACATCCGCGCGCTCGCCCGCGACCTGGGCGCCGGCCTCGGCGTCGGCGGGCACTTGACGGCGCTCCGCCGCACCAGGATCGGCAGCTTCCCGGTCGAGCAGGCCGCACCGCTCGAGGGGCTGGACGTCGCCGCGCGCATCCTGAGCCCCGCCGATGCGGCGAGCCGCGCGCTGCCGGTCGTCGCGATCGACGCGCAGCAGGCGATCGACCTCGGGCACGGCAAGCGCATCCCCGCGGACGACGCCCCGACGAAGCAGCCGCTCGCCGCGATCGGGCCCGCCGACCGGCTCGTCGCCATCGTCGAGCGCCGCGGCGAGGAGCTCCGCGTCGTCACCGGCTTCCCGAACGAGGAGACGACCCCATGATCGAGTGGTACACCTGGGTGCAGCTCGGCGTCGCCGTCGCGGCGGGCCTGCTCTGCCTCATCCTGGGCCTCGCCGGGCGCCAGCCCAGCGACCTCACCATCGGCGCGCTCGCCCTCGTCGAGCTGCTGCTCGTCGCGCAGCTCGTCGTCGCGCTCCTGGCGCCCGCATTCGGCAACGCCCCGAGCGGCAGCGTGCTCGAGTTCTACACCTACCTCGTGAGCGCCCTCCTGCTGCCGCCGGCGGCCGCGCTGTGGGCGCTGCTGGAGCGCAACCGCTGGTCGACGGTGGTGCTCGGCGTCGCCGCCTTCGCCGTGGGCGTCATGGTGTACCGGATGCTGCAGATCTGGACCGTTCAGGGGCTCTGACCCCGCGCGCCGCAACGACCGGCGCGTCTGAGAGAATCGAAGCGACATGAACAGCGCACCCCAGAGCCCGGACGCGCCCGCCGCGCGTCGGCGGATGAGCGGCATCGGCCGCGTCCTCGTCGCCGTCTACGGCGTGCTCGCCCTCGCGGCCCTCGGCCGCTCCTTCGTGCAGATCGTGCAGAAGTTCGACGAGGCGCCGCTCGCGTACGCCCTCTCGGCGCTCGCCGCGGTCGTCTACGTCATCGCCACGGTCGCCCTCGTCCGCTCGGGACGCGGCTGGTACCGCGTCGCCTGGGCGACGATCGTGTTCGAGTTCACCGGCGTCATCGTCGTCGGCACGCTGAGCGTCGTGCTCCCCGGCCTCTTCCCGCACGACACGGTGTGGTCCTGGTACGGCCGCGGCTACCTGTTCATCCCGCTCGTGCTGCCGGTGCTCGGCATGTGGTGGCTCGCGAAGCACCGCCCCGACGCCACCGCCCCGGCCGAATCGCCCCTCGCCGCCGCCGAACGGCCGGCCTCGTGAGGGTCTTCGACGACCTCGCCGGCGTGCCGGCGGGGTTCGGCCCCGCCGCGGTCACGATCGGCAAGTTCGACGGCGTGCACGTCGGCCACCGCGCGGTCATCGGCCGGCTGCGCGAGATCGCGGCCGAACGGCAGCTCTCCGCGGTCGCGGTCACCTTCGACCGCAACCCGCTCGCACTGCTCGCACCCGACAAGTGCCCGGACTCGCTCGTGAGCACGAGGCAGAAGCTCGAGCTGCTCGCGACCACGGGGCTCGACGCGACCCTGCTGCTGCACTTCGACCGGATGCTGGCCTCGGTGCCCGCCGAGGAGTTCGTCGAGCGCATCCTCGTCGGCGCGCTCGGCGCGAAGGCGCTCCTCGTCGGTGACGACTTCCGCTTCGGCGCCAGGGGCGCGGGCGACGTCGCGCTGCTCGAGCGCCTCGGCGAACGCCACGGGTTCACGGTCGAGGTGCTGGGCGACATCCGGCCCGACGGCGAACGCCGGGTCTCCTCGACCTGGGTGCGCGAGCTGCTCGACGAGGGCGACGTCGCCCGTGCCGCGGAGCTGCTCGGCGGCCACCGGCCGACGGTGAGCGGCGTCGTGGTGCACGGTGCCGCGCGTGGGCGCGAGCTCGGCTTCCCGACGGCGAACCTCTCGCCGGAGTCGGAGGGGCTCATCCCCGGCGACGGGGTGTACGCGGGCTGGCTGACCGACGCCGGCGTGCGGTATCCGGCGGCGATCTCGGTCGGCGACAACCCGACGTTCGAGGGCGTGCCGAAGAAGCAGGTCGAGGCGTACGTGCTCGACCGCGAGCTCGACCTGTACGACCACCTCGTCGACGTCGAGTTCGTCGAGCGGATCCGCGGCATGGTGGCGTTCACGACCATCCCCGACCTGATCGCGACGATCCAGGACGACGTCGACCGCATCCGCACCATCCTGCTGGGCTGAGCGTGGCCCCCGCGGGTCCGGCCTCGCCCAGAGCCCCGTGGCGCGGCCGGCTGCTCGCGCTCCTCGGCATCGTGCTCGTCGCGTTCAACCTGCGCACGGCCGTCGCCGCGCTCTCGCCGGTGCTCGGCCGGGTCGGCGAGGACATCGCGCTGAGCCCGGCGTTCGTCGGCTTCCTCGGCATGCTGCCGCCGCTCTGCTATGCGGCGTTCGGCATCCTGACGCCGTCCGTGGCCCGCCGGTTCGGGCTCGAGCGCACGCTCGTCGTCTCGCTCCTGCTGCTGGCGTGCGGCTCGGCGTGGCGCGGGCTCGCCGCGGACGCCGCGCAGCTCGTCGTGGCGAGCGTCGTGACGTTCGCGGCGATGGGGGTCGGCAATGTGCTCCTGCCGCCGCTCGTGAAGCGCTACTTCCCGGAACGGATCGGGCTCCTGACGACGGTCTACGTCACGGCGATGTCGGTGAGCACGCTCGTGCCGCCGCTGCTCGCCGAACCGGTGGCGGAGGCGGCCGGCTGGCGGGTGTCGGTGGGGGAATGGGCGGTCGTGGCGGCCGTCGCGATCGTGCCGTGGGCGATGCTCCTCGCGCGGCCGGCGAGCCAGGCCACGGGCGACTCCGAGGAACCGGCGGCGGGGCTGCTCGCGCTCGCCGCGCGCTCGCCGCTCGGCTGGGCGCTGCTCCTCGTCTTCGCGGCGGCCGGCTTCAACGCGTACTCGGCGTTCGCGTGGCTGCCCGAGATCCTCCACGACCTCTCGGGGTCCGCTCCGGCGGAGGCGGGCGCCCTGCTCTCGCTGTACGCGGCGATGGGGATCCCGGCGGGGCTCTTCGTGCCGGTGCTCGCGGTGCGGTTCGGCTGGGTGCGGCCGCTCGTCTGGTTCGCAGTGCTGGCGTTCGTGATCGGGTACCTGGGCCTCCTCCTCGCCCCCGGGCACGTCACCTGGCTCTGGGTCGCGCTCGTCGGCTGCGGTCCGATGCTGTTCCCGCTCTCGCTCGTGCTCATCAACCTCCGCACGCGGAGCCACGACGGGGCGGTCGCGCTGAGCGGCTTCGTGCAGTCGGCGGGCTATCTCGTGGTCGCCGCGGGCCCGCTCGCGGTCGGCCTGCTGCACGAGGCGAGCGGGGGCTGGACGTGGCCGCTGCTGCTGCTGCTCACCTCGGCGCTGCCGGCCGCGGTCGCGGGCGCCGTCGTGGCGCGATCACGGTTCCTGGAGGACGAGCGGCGCTGAGCGCCGGATCGCTCGGGCGCCTCGCGCGCGGATGCCTCCTCTCGGTGCTCGCGCGCGTGCACCGTGGGATCGCGCTGCTCATCTGAGCAGAATCGCCTGCGAGTGTTGCTGGGCGCGGATCCGGTGCCTACCCTGGAACGAGGGGAAGGAGACGGATGGACGAGACCGATGAGCTGCTGTCGATCCGGGCCGCTGAGCTCTACTACGAAGAGAACAAGACCCAGGACGAGATCGGTCAGGCGCTGCGCCTGACCCGCTGGAAGGTCGGACGGCTGCTCGCCCAGGCCAAGCAGCGCGGGTTCATCCGCATCGAGATCCTGCACCCGCGCGCCCGGCGCCTGCCGATCGAGCGGCGCCTGCGCGAGGAGCGCGGGCTGAGCGACGCGATCGTCGTCTCCTCCGCCGGCGTTGCCGGCCCCGAGGAGCTGCAGGCGCGAACGGCCCAGGCCGCCGCCGACTACCTCACCGCGCTCCGCCCGGTGCCGCGCACCCTCGGCGTGAGCTGGGGGCGCACGCTCTACGAGATCTCGCAGCACCTCCGCAACGGCTGGGCCACCGGCGTGAACGTCGTGCAGATCAACGGCGGTGTGAGCCTCAATCGGCGACCGGGCACCGCCGCGGCCACCGCCGTCGGCATCGCTCAGAAGGGCGGCGGGCAGGCGACCCTGCTGCCGAGCCCCGCCATCCTGGAACGGCTCGAGACGAAGCAGGCCATCGAGTCCGACCGCGTCGTCGCGGGCGTGATCGAGCTCGCTCGCTCCGCCGACGCCTACCTCTTCAGCGCCGGCGCCGCCGACGAGAGCTCCGTGCACGTCGAGAGCGGCTACCTCTCCGTCTCCGACGTCGAGCTCCTCGTCGCGAAGGGGGCCGTCGGCGACGTCGTCGGCCGCTACCTCGACTCCGACGGCAACATCGTCGACCCCGCCCTCGATGCGCGCACCGTCGGGCTCACCCTCGACGAGCTGCGCCAGGCTCCGCTCACGATCGCCGTCATCGCCGGCCAGGCGAAGCATCCCGTCGCCGACGCCGTCGTGCGCAGCGGGCTGTGCACCGTGCTCGTCACCGACGAGGCGACGGCGCTCCACCTCCTCGACGGCTGAACGCCGCGCACCTCCCCACGAACCACGTTTCGCCACAACAGCCGGAAGGCAGGTCACCCAGAATGACTGGCACCACCCTCGTCACCGCCCGCGAGCGCGCGCTCGCCGTGCTCGGCGGCGACCCCGACGACGCGACGCTCCGCCGCTATCTGCACGGCATCCCCGGCGTCGACGCGGTCGGCCTCGAGCAGCGGGCCGCCGCGCTCGGCACCCGCTCCGTCAAGACCAGCTCCAAGGCCTGGGCGCTCGACCGGATCATCTCGCTCATCGACCTGACCACGCTCGAGGGCGCCGACACCCCCGGCAAGGTGCGCTCGCTCGTCGCGAAGGCGCAGAACCCCGACCCCGCAGACCCCGCCACTCCGCGGGTCGCCGCCGTGTGCGTCTACGGCGACATGGTCCCGTACGCGGTCGAGGCGCTCGGCGCCGCGCACGGCGACCCCGACGACGGCGGCATCTCGGTCGCGGCCGTCGCGACCGCCTTCCCGTCCGGCCGCTCCTCGCTCGACATCAAGCTCGCGGACACCGCCGAGGCCGTCGCGGCCGGCGCCGACGAGATCGACATGGTGATCGATCGCGGGGCGTTCCTCGCCGGCCGCTACGGCCTCGTCTTCGACCAGATCGCCGCTGTGAAAGACGCCTGCCGCCGCCCCGACGGCACGAGCGCGAGCCTCAAGGTGATCCTCGAGACCGGCGAGCTCGTGACGTACGACAACGTGCGCCGTGCCTCGTGGCTCTCGATCCTCGCCGGCGGCGACTTCATCAAGACCTCGACCGGCAAGGTGCAGCCCGCCGCGACCCTGCCCGTGACCCTGCTGATGCTCGAAGTCGTCCGCGACTGGCACCGGCTCACCGGGCACAAGGTGGGCGTGAAGCCCGCCGGCGGCATCCGCACCTCGAAGGACGCCATCAAGTACCTCGTCACCGTCGCCGAGACCGTGGGCGAGGAGTGGCTCGTGCCGCACCTCTTCCGCTTCGGCGCCTCCAGCCTGCTGAACGACGTGCTGCTGCAGCGCCAGAAGCTCGCGAGCGGGCACTACTCCGGCGCCGACTACGTGACCATCGACTGACCGAGACGAGACCTGAGATGAGCTTCCTCGAATACGCACCGGCCCCGGAGTCCCGGGCCATCCTGTCGCTGCGCGACCGCTACGGCCTCTTCATCGACGGCGAGTTCGTCGACGGACGCGGCACGCCCTTCCAGACCATCTCCCCGGCGAACGAGGAACGGATCGCCGAGATCGCCTCCGCGAACGCGGAGGACGTGGCCGACGCCGTCGCCGCGGCCCGCCGCGCCTACGAGCGGGTCTGGTCCAAGATGAGCGGCCGCGACCGCGGCAAGTACCTCTTCCGCATCGCGCGCCTCGTGCAGGAGCGCGCCCGCGAGCTCGCCGTCGCCGAATCCCTCGACAACGGCAAGCCGATCAAGGAGTCGCGCGACGTCGACGTGCCGCTCGTCGCCGCCTGGTTCTTCTACTACGCGGGCTGGGCCGACAAGCTCGACCACGCCGGCCTCGGCGCCGACCCGCGCGCCCTCGGCGTTGCCGGGCAGGTCATCCCGTGGAACTTCCCGCTGCTCATGCTCGCCTGGAAGATCGCCCCGGCGCTCGCCGCGGGCAACACGGTCGTGCTGAAGCCGGCCGAGACGACGCCGCTCACGGCGCTGCTCTTCGCCGAGATCCTGCAGCAGGCCGAGCTGCCCGCCGGCGTCGTGAACATCGTCACCGGCGCGGGCGAGACGGGCGCGGCGCTCGTCGCCGCCGACGTCGACAAGGTCGCCTTCACCGGCTCGACGGGCGTCGGCCGGGCGATCGCGAAGCAGGTCGCGGGCACGCAGAAGAAGGTCACCCTCGAGCTCGGCGGCAAGGCGGCGAACATCGTCTTCGACGACGCGCCCATCGACCAGGCCATCGAGGGCATCGTCAACGGCATCTTCTTCAACCAGGGCCACGTGTGCTGCGCCGGCAGCCGCCTGCTCGTGCAGGAGAACATCCACGACGAGGTCGTCGACCGGCTGAAGCAGCGCCTCTCGACGCTCCGCCTCGGCGACCCGCTCGACAAGAACACCGACATCGGGGCGATCAACTCCGCCGCGCAGCTCGCCCGCATCCGCGAGCTCAGCGACGTCGGCGTGGCCGAGGGCGCCGAGCGCTGGAGCGCGCCGTGCGAACTGCCCGCCGAGGGCTTCTGGTTCGCGCCGACGATCTTCACGGGCGTCGAGACGAGCCACCGCATCGCCCGCGAGGAGGTGTTCGGTCCGGTGCTCTCGGTGCTGAGCTTCCGCACCCCGCAGGAGGCGATCGCCAAGGCCAACAACACGCCGTACGGCCTTTCGGCCGGCATCTGGAGCGACAAGGGCAGCCGCATCCTCGCGGTCGCCGACCAGCTCCGCGCGGGTGTCATCTGGGCGAACACCTTCAACCGCTTCGACCCGGCGAGCCCCTTCGGCGGCTACAAGGAGTCCGGCTACGGCCGCGAGGGCGGCCGGCACGGGCTCGGCGCCTACCTCGCGCCCGCCACGAGTCGCACCGCGCGCGCCGCGCGCGCCGTCGAGGCATCCGCCGCGCCCGCCGCGAAGACGCGCCCCGCCGCGAAGGCGGACGCCGAGGCGAAGCCGGCCCCCGCGAAGCGGAGCCGCCGAACGAGCAAGTCCGCTGAGAAGGGAGCCGCGAAGTGAGCCGCCTCACCGTGCCCAAGACCTACAAGCTGTTCATCGGCGGGGCCTTCCCCCGGAGCGAGTCGGGCCGCACCTACCAGGTGGTGGCCGCCGACGGCGGCTTCCTCGCGAACGCCGCGAAGGCCTCGCGCAAGGACGCCAGGGACGCGGTCGTCGCGGCCCGCGGCGCCGTCGCGGGCTGGGCCGGCGCCACCGCGTACAACCGCGGCCAGGTGCTCTACCGCATCGCGGAGCTGCTCGAGGGCCGTCGGGCGCAGTTCGTCGCCGAGATCGAGGAGGCCGAGGGCGTCTCCCGCGCCGCCGCGGGCGCGCAGGTCGACGAGGCCATCGACCGCTGGGTCTGGTACGCGGGCTGGGCCGACAAGTTCGCCCAGGTCGCGGGCAACGCCAACCCGGTCGCCGGGCCCTACTTCAACCTCTCCGTGCCGGAGCCGACCGGCGTCGTCGCCATCGTCGCGCCGCAGGACTCCGCACTGCTCGGCCTCGTCTCGGCCGTCGCGCCCGCGCTCGTCGCGGGGAACGCGGTCGTCGTCGTCGCGAGCGAGCGCTTCCCGCTCTCGGCGATCTCGCTGGCCGAGGTGCTCGCCACGAGCGACGTGCCGAAGGGCGTCGTCAACGTGCTCACGGGCTCGCCCGCCGAGATCGCGCCGTGGCTCGCGAGCCACGCCGACGTCAACGCGCTCGACCTCGTCGGCGCGGGCGCGCTCGACTGGATCGACCTCGAGATCGCGGCGGCCGACACCCTGAAGCGGGTGCACCGCCCCGAGCAGGGCGCGGATGCCGCGGCGCCGAGCCTCGAGCGGATCGTCGGCTTCACCGAGACGAAGACGGTCTGGCACACGAAGAGCCTGCGCTGAGCGTGGCCGGCCGCCGGGGCGCCTCCGACGAACGCGGTCGTCTACAGGACGACCCGTTCGCGTGGCGCGCGACGGCGGCCGGTCAGCTGCTCGTCTCCCGCGGCGGCCGCCACGTCGTGACCGTCGGGGGAGCGGAGGCGGCGCGCCTCCTCGCGCGCCTGGAACGCGCCGAGTCGGCCGGCGACGAGCTCGCCGTGCAGCACCTGCTCGCCCGTGCGACCGGCAACTACCGGCGTGGCAACGAACGGCGCGGCGGGGGATGAGCCCCGGCGCCGTTCGAGGGGGTCAGCTGCGGTTGTTCGACAGCTCGAAGATGCGGATCAGCTCGGCGACGGCGGCCTCGCGCTCCTCGCCGCCGGCCTCGTACTGGTGGCTCACGTGCGTGCGCAGGTGGTTCTCGACGAGCAGCTTGTTCAGCGAGCCGAGGGACTTCTGCACGGCGAGCGACAGCGTGATGATGTCGACGCAGTAATCCTCGTTCTCGATCATCTTCTCGATGCCGCGCAGCTGGCCCTCGATGATCTTCGTGCGGTGCAGCGCGCGCTTCTTGATGTCCTCGATCACCCCCTCAGGATAGCGCCTGCGAATCCGGTACCGACCGGGGTATTCAGCGCCGCCGAGTCGGCCGGGTTCGCTACGGTGGCAGCATGAGCCGCCGGATGCCCCGCACCGCCCCCGCCCTCGTGGCCGGCCTCCTCGCCGGCGCCGGGCTCGCGCTCGCCGGCGCCCCGCTGCTCGCCTTCGCGGGCCAGGGCGGGACGACGGCGCCCGCGCTCGCCCCGGCCGCCCCGGCCGCCCCGGCCGCGCCGGCCGGCGTGTCCGTGCTGCCCACCGGCACCGACGACTTCGTCTTCGACTCCTTCGACGCCGTGTACGAGCTCGGCACCGACGCGGACGGCCGGTCCGTGCTCGACACCACCGAGACACTCGTCGCGGTGTTCCCCGAATTCGACCAGAACCGCGGCATCCGCCGGGCCATCCCGCTCTCCTACGACGGCCACCCGGTCGACCTCGAGGTGCGCTCCGTGACCGACGAGAACGGTACGCCGCGCGCCTATTCGACCGAGCCGGACGACGACGACGAGTTCCTCCTCGTCTCCATCGCGGGCGACGAGTACGTGCACGGCCGGCAGAGCTACGTCATCGAGTACCGCCAGCACAACGTGACCCACGTGCCCGACGACCGGCCGATCGACGAGTTCTACTGGGACGTGAACGGCACGGGCTGGGCGCAGCCCTTCGGCCGGGTGAGCGCCGAGGTGCGGCTCTCCGGGGCCGCGGCCGCGGGATTCACCGGGGAGGGCGCCTGCTACCAGGGCCCCTCCGGTTCCGCCACGCCCTGCACCGCGCTCGAGCTCGGCGAGGAAGGGGCCCTCGCGACGGCCGAGGGGCTCGGGCCGTACGAGAACCTCACCGTCGCGCTCGCCTTCGAGCCCGGCACCTTCGTGCCGCGCGACGACGCCTTCACCTCCTCGCCGGCGGCGCTCGCCGGGGCCGGGGGAGCCCTCCTCGCCCTCGGCGCAGCCGGCGCGGCCATCGTCGCCCGGGCCACGCGGTGGCGGGACCATCCGGGACGCGGCACGATCATCGCCCAGTACGAGCCGCCGCCCGGGCTGAGCGTGATGGAGGCCGCGGAGCTCGTCGGACAGCCGGGCAAGGGCGTCACGGCGACGATCCTGCAGCTCGCGGTGCAGCATCGGCTCCGAGTCGTCGAGCTCGGCCCGAAGCGCTTCGCGGTCGAGTACGGGGGCGGCGAGGGGCCGGATCCGGATGCCGACCAGCTGCTGCGCGAGCTCTTCGCCACGAGCGGCCGGCGGGAGCTGAAGCAGCAGGACACCGCGCTCGGCAAGAAGCTGCTCGCACTCCGCAGCGGGGTCCGCAGCCGGGTCGTCGCCGAGGGGCTCCGCCGCACGCCGCCCGTCGGCCCGCGACTGCTGCTCGGGCTCCTCGCCCTGCTCGGCGGCATCGTCGCCGTCGTCTTCGGCATCGTGGCCCTCGATCAGGCGATGGGCGGCGGCTGGCCGGTGCTCGGCCTCGTGCTCGGCATCCTCGCGGTGCTCGCCGCGGCGGTCGCCGTGATCGACGTGCGGCCGCTGACCGAGCCGGGACGCGCGGCGAAGGATCACCTCGAGGGGCTCAAGGTCTACCTCCGGCTCGCCGAGGCCGACCGCATCCGCATGCTGCAGAGCCCGGAGGGCGCGCTGCGCGTCGGCGGCCCCGAAGCCGTGCTGAAGCTGCACGAGAAGCTCCTGCCGTACGCGGTGCTCTTCGGCATCGAGCGGGAGTGGAGCCGGGTGCTCGCCGCCGAGTATGCGGAGCGCGGCGCCCAGCCCGACTGGTACGCGGGACGCGGTCCGTTCGATGCGCTCGCGTTCAGCGCCGGGGTCTCGGCGTTCTCCACGACCGCCTCGAGCTCGTGGTCGGGCTCGAGCTCCAGCTCCTCCTCGAGCGGATCCGGCGGCGGCGGCGCCTCGGGCGGCGGCGGGGGCGGCGGCGGAGGCGGCGGACTGTGAGCCCGGCCGCGGGCGGCGGGGGAGCGCAGCGGTGATCCCCGAGTGGATCGCCCCGGGGGTCGCCGGCCTGCTCGCCGGCGGCGCCCTCCTCGTCGGCGCACTCGTCGCCTGGTACGTCGACGTCCCGAAACGGATCGTCGCCGGCATCATGGCGTTCGGCGCCGGGGTGCTCGTCTCCGCGCTCGCCTTCGATCTCGTGCTCGAGGCGCAGGAGCAGGGCGGGCTCTGGCCGACGGTGCTCGGCTTCGCCGGCGGCGCGGTCGTCTACGTCGTGCTCAACCAGCTCCTCGACCGGCTCGATCAGCGCAACCGGCCCGGCAGCGGCGAGGACCCGGGCACCGGCACCGGCATCGCGGTCGGCGCGCTCCTCGACGGCATCCCCGAGTCCGCGGTGCTCGGGCTCAGCATGGTCGGCGGGTCGGGCGTCAGCGTGCCCGTCTTCGTCGCCATCCTCATCTCCAACCTGCCGGAGGGGCTGTCGAGCACCGCCGAGCTGAAGACCGCCGGCCGCAGCCGCCGCTACGTGCTGCTGCTCTGGTCCGGCATCGCGATCGCGAGCGCCGTCTCGGCGATCGCCGGCTTCGTGCTGCTCGACGGGGCGAGCGGCGAGACGACCGCCATCGTCACCGCGATCGCGGCGGGTGCCATCCTGGCGATGATCTGCGACACGATGATCCCCGAGGCGTTCCGCACGGCCCACGCCGCGACCGGCCTGCTCGCGACTGCCGGGTTCCTGCTCAGCTACACCGTGCACGTGCTCGGCGGCTGACCGCCGCGCCGATCCGCGCGAGCTCGCCTGTTCGGCGCGATTCCCGCTAGAATGGCGGGTGCGCCGGGCGATTCCGCTCAGGGGCAGGCGGTGCGATCCGCGCCAGCCGTCCCAGATGCCGCCCTGCAGTCGACGATCGACACCGCGCAGTCCGCGGTTCCGGTCGTGCGGCGTCCGTCAGCCGGGGGCCGCGAGGGGGAGTCGTCGTTCCGAACGGGCCGACGCTCGGCGCGACGGCCAAGAGACCGGAGGACCATGGCCCAGACCAGGCAGCGCTCCCGCACGCGCTCCCGCGACGACGACGCGCCCATCATCCCGATCCTCGCGCGCAAGGTGCGCGAGGTCGAGCAGAAGGCGCAGAAGAACAAGCTCGGCCCGACCAACCGGACCAAGTTCCAGGTGATCGCCCTGCTCATGCGCGAGGAGCGCACCCGCGTGAAGGCCGATGCCGAGCTCAGCGACGCCCAGCGCGCCGAGCTGCTGAAGCGCCTCGACGGCATCGCGCAGATCCTCGCGAAGACCGCGGCGCGCGACACCAGCCTCATCACCCTGCTCGAGCCGGATGCCTCGATCTCCACGGTCGCGCAGCGCTTCCGCCGCGACTGGCTGCTCGAGTCCGGCGCCGAGCTCAGCGCCGACGAGCTCATCATCACGCGCGAGCCGGAGCCCGCGCCGATGCTGGCGGAGAACCAGGTCGTGCCGCGTTCCGTGAAGTCGCGGCAGCTCGCGAGCCCGTTCCTCGCACCCGACTTCTCGCGGCAGCCGCAGGCCGCCGTGCCGGCCCGGCGGCTCGCGAACTGGGAGCTGCTGAGCCCGCTGTTCAAGGCCTTCGAGCTCGGCTCGGGCGGCCAGTCGGCGACGATGCCGTTGCCCGAGGCGCCGAAGATCGACCGGGTCACCCCGCGGGGCCTCGAGCTCATGAAGCACCAGGCCCGCTTCGTCGAGGCGGCCCGGCTCGGCCACCGCACCTTCCTGCTCGCCGACGAGCCCGGCCTCGGCAAGACGGCGCAGTCGGTGCTCGCGGCCTCCGTCGCCGATGCCTACCCGCTGCTGGCGGTGGTGCCGAACGTCGTGAAGATGAACTGGGCCCGCGAGGTCGAGCGCTGGACGCCGCAGCGGCGCGCCACGGTCATCCACGGCGACGGGCAGAGCGTCGACGCCTTCGCCGACGTCGTCGTCGTGAACTACGACGTGCTCGACCGGCACATGTCGTGGCTGTCGACCCTCGGCTTCCGCGGCATGGTCGTCGACGAGGCCCACTTCATCAAGAACCTCGGTTCGCAGCGCTCCAAGAACGTGCTCGCCCTCGCCGAGCGCATCCGTCGCAGCGCGCCGGGCGGCGACCCGCTGCTGCTCGCCCTCACCGGCACGCCGCTCATCAACGACGTCGACGACTTCCGGGCGATCTGGCAGTTCCTCGGCTGGATCGACGGCGACAAGCCGGCCCCGCAGCTCCTCGCCGAGCTCGAGCGCATCGGGCTCACGCCCGCCGACCACGGCTTCTACGCCGAGGCGCGCCGCGCGGTCATCGACCTCGGCATCGTCCGCCGCCGCAAGGTCGACGTCGCCGCGGACCTGCCCGCCAAGCGCATCGCCGACCTCCCGGTGGAGCTCGACGACGAGCTGGGCCGCTCCGTGCGGGCCGCAGAGCGCGAGCTCGGCAACCGGCTCGTGCAGCGCTTCCGCGCGCTCGTCGAGGCGCGCGACCTCCGCGTGGGCGACCTCGACGAGGACACCCGCGACCAGTTCGTCCGCGCGGTCGCGAGCGCCGAGCTCGAGGAGTCGAAGCAGGCGAAGTCCGGCGAGAACGTCTTCACGATGGTGCGCCGCATCGGCCAGGCGAAGGCCGGGCTCGCGGCGGACTACGCCGCCCAGCTCGCCCGCTCGGTCGGCAAGGTCGTCTTCTTCGCGAAGCACATCGACGTCATGGACCAGGCCGAGGCGGCGTTCGCGGCGCGCGAGATCCGCACCGTCTCGCTCCGCGGCGACCAGACGGCGCTCGCCCGCCAGGCGGCGATCGACGCGTTCAACTCGGACCCCGAAGTGCACGTCGCGGTGTGCTCGCTCACGGCGGCCGGTGTCGGCGTCAACCTGCAGGCGGCCTCGAACGTCGTGCTCGCCGAGCTCAGCTGGACGAGCGCCGAGCAGACCCAGGCGATCGACCGCGTGCACCGCATCGGTCAGGACGAGCCGGTCACCGCGTGGCGGATCATCGCCGCGCACACGATCGACGCCCGCATCGCCGAGCTCATCGACCAGAAGCAGGGCCTCGCCGCCCGCGCCCTCGACGGCCAGGACGTCGAGCCGGGCTCGGCGGACTCGGTGCAGCTCGACGCGCTCCAGCACCTCCTGCGGCAGGCGCTCGACGGCGCGCTCTGAGGCGATCCGCGCACGACGGGGCCGGGGCGACGCTTCGGCCCCGTCGGCGTCTCCAGCGGGCTCCGGCGAGCGTATAGACTCCGATTCGACCCCGCCGACGTGGTCATGCACCCTTCCCGCCTTCCCACTTCCCCAGGAGACGTGCACCTATGAAGATCGGCCTGCTCACTTCAGGCGGCGACTGCCCCGGCCTCAACGCGGTCATCCGCGGCGCCGTGCTGAAAGGCGTCATCTCCCACGACACCGAGTTCGTCGGCTTCCGCTGGGGCTGGCGCGGCGTCGTTGAGCGCGACATCGTGCCCATCACCCGGCACGACGTGCGCGGCCTCGCCCGCCAGGGCGGCACCATCCTGCACTCCAGCCGCACCAACCCCTTCGAGGGGGAGCTCGGCGGCCCCGAGAACATCCAGCGCACCCTCGACGAGCACGGCATCGACGCCATCATTGCGATCGGCGGCGAGGGCACGCTCACGGCCGCTCGCCGGCTCTACGACGAGGGCGGCATCAAAGTCGTCGGCGTGCCGAAGACGATCGACAACGACCTCGCCGCGACCGACTACTCCTTCGGCTTCGACACCGCCGTCGAGATCGCGACCGAGGCCATCGACCGGCTCCGCACCACGGCCGACTCGCACGGCCGCTGCATGGTGCTCGAGGTCATGGGCCGGCACGTCGGCTGGATCGCGCTGCACTCCGGCATGGCGGGTGGCGCGCACGCCATCCTCATCCCCGAGCAGCCGCAGTCCATCGAGCAGATCTGCGAGTGGGTGGAATCGGTGCGCTCGCGCGGCCGCGCCCCGCTCGTGGTCGTCGCCGAGGGCTTCACCCTGCCCGGCATGGACGAGCCGCACTCGCACAAGGGCCTCGACGCCTTCAACCGGCCGCGCCTCGGCGGCATCGCCGACGTGCTCGCGCCGATGATCGAGGAGCGCACGGGCATCGAGTCCCGCGCGACCGTGCTCGGCCACATCCAGCGCGGCGGGGAGCCGAGCGCCTACGACCGGGTGCTCGCGACCCGGCTCGGCATGGCCGCCGTCGAGGCCGTCTACGACGAGGCCTGGGGCTCCATGGTGACGCTCCGCGGCACCGACATCCGCACGGTCTCGATCGCTGAGGCGACCGGCAGCCTGAACACGGTGCCGCAGTCGCGCTACGACGAGGCCAGGATCCTCTTCGGCTGAGGGCGGGCCCGACGGATGGGGCATCCCGAGGTGTGCGTCTGCTACCTGCTGCGCGAGCGGGCGGGGCGGCTCGAGGTGCTCCTCGGGCGCAAGAAGCACGGCCTCGGCGAGGGGCGGCTCGTCGCGCCCGGCGGCAAGCTCGAGGCGGGGGAGTCCCCGGCCGCCGCGTGCGTCCGCGAGGTCGCCGAGGAGGTCGGCCTCGACCTCGACCAGGCCGACCTCGAGGCGCGGGGCGTGATCGACTACCGCTTCCCGAGCCGGGAGTCGTGGAGCCAGCGCTCGCACGTCTTCGTCTGCCGCCGGTGGCGGGGCGAAGCGAGCGGCTCCGACGAGCTCGACCCCGAGTGGTTCCCGGTCGACGAGGTGCCGCTCGAGCGCATGTGGGACGACGCCTCGCGCTGGCTCCCGGGCGTGCTCGCGGGCGGCCGGGTGGAGCGCTCCTTCGTCTTCGGCGACGATCTCGCGACCGTGGTGGAACCGGGCCCGTCCGTCGCGTAGGATCGACGGGTGCGCGGGCTCCCCGGAGGCCGCAAGCGATACCCCATGAACTTCTGGTGAACGTCTTCACCGATCACAAGAGGCAGCGTCCACTACAGAAAGGCGCCGGTGGATCTCACCCTCATCGTCGTGCTGGTCATCGCACTGGCGCTCTTCTTCGACTTCACCAACGGCTTCCACGACACGGCGAACGCCATGGCGACGCCGATCGCCACCGGAGCGCTCCGGCCCAAGGCCGCCGTCACGCTCGCCGCGATCCTGAACCTCGTCGGCGCGTTCCTCTCCACCGAGGTCGCGAAGACCATCTCGGGCGGCATCATCCGCGAGGGCGACGGCGGGGTGCTGATCACCCCCGAGCTCGTGTTCGCCGGCCTCATCGGCGCCGTGGTCTGGAACATGATCACGTGGCTGCTGGGGCTCCCGTCCTCGTCGAGCCACGCCCTGTTCGGCGGCCTCATCGGCGCGGCGATCGTGGGCGCCGGCCTCGGCGCGATCGACTTCCCGGTCGTCGTGTCCAAGGTCATCCTGCCGGCGCTCCTGGCGCCGCTCACCGCGGGGCTCGTGGCCTACGCCGCCACGAAGCTCGCCTACGCGATCACGCGGCGCTACGACGGCAAGCCCGACGGCCGCGACGGGTTCCGCTACGCCCAGATCTTCTCGTCCTCGCTCGTCGCGCTCGCGCACGGCACGAACGACGCGCAGAAGACCATGGGCGTCATCACGCTCACGCTCGTCGCCGCGAACCTCCAGTCGCCGGGCAGCGACGTGCAGTGGTGGGTCATCGTCACCTGCGCCGTCGCGATCGCGCTCGGCACGTACATGGGCGGCTGGCGCATCATCAAGACGCTCGGCACCGGCCTCACCGACGTGAAGCCCGCGCAGGGCTTCGCCGCCGAGACGGCGACCGCCGCGACGATCCTCGCCTCGAGCCACGTCGGCTTCGCGCTCTCGACGACGCAGGTCGCCTCTGGGTCGGTCATCGGCTCGGGCCTCGGCCGGCGGGGGTCGAAGGTGCGCTGGCGCACGGCCGGTCGCATCGGCGTCGGCTGGCTGCTGACGCTGCCCGCCGCGGGCGCCGTCGGCGCGCTCGCCGCGCTCGTCGCCCACCTGGGCGTCGGCGGCGTCATCATCGACGCCGTCGTCGGCGTCATCGTCATCATCGGCATCTTCATGTGGTCCCGGCGCAGCGAGGTCTCCCACCACAACGTGGTCTCCGAGGTCGCCGACTCCGGTCGCGCCGTCAAGATCAAGCGCAACCCGAAGCCCAAGCGGAAGGCGAAGAAGTGATCGACTGGCTCGACTTCCTCCTCGTCCTCGTCTCCGCGCTCGTGGGGGCCTGCGTCGTCGTGAGCGCCTACGCGCTCGGCATCCGGCTGCTCACCCTGTCCGGTCGCACCCCGCTCGTCACGCCCGCCGAGTTCACCGACGCGATCACCATCGTCACGCCCGCCGAGATCAAGGCCGCAGCGAAGCGCGCCGCGAAGGCGGCCAAGAAGAGTCCGCTCACGGAAGGCCAGAAGCGGCTCGCGCTCATCGGAGCGTGGGCGTGCTTCGCGCTGAGCGCGATCGCCGTGCTCGTCGGGATCTACCTGATCCTCGGCGAGCACCTCACGCGGCTCGTCGGCGGGGCCTGACGCCCGAGTCGCTGCTCCACCCTTCGGATTCCCCACCTCCGAGCGCGAGCTCGGCGACCCCACAGAAGGCGCAGCCAATGACGACCACGACCCCGACTGCTGACACCCCGCAGCAGACCCCCAAGAACGCGTTCGACCGCTTCTTCGAGATCACCGCCCGCGGCTCCTCCGTCGGCACCGAGATCCGAGGCGGCATCGTCACCTTCGTCACGATGGCCTACATCGTGATCCTGAACCCGATCATCCTGTCCTCCGGCGTCGACGTCGACGGCGACCAGCTCGGCTTCGCCCAGCTCTCGGCGGTCACGGGCCTCACCGCGGGCGTGATGACGATCCTCTTCGGCGTCGTCGCGCGGCTGCCGTTCGGTTTCGCCGCGGGCCTCGGCATCAACTCCTTCCTCGCGGTCTCGGTGGTGGGGCAGGTCACCTGGCCCGAGGCGATGGGCCTCGTCGTCGTGAACGGCCTCATCATCGTGCTGCTCGCGGCCACCGGCCTGCGCCGCATGATCTTCAACGCGGTGCCGATCCAGCTGAAGCTCGCGATCACGGTCGGCATCGGCCTGTTCATCGCCTTCATCGGCTTCGTCGACGCCGGCTTCGTGACCGCCACGGGCGTCTCCTCGCCGCCGGTCGGCCTCGGCGCCGGCGGCTCGGTCGCGACCGTGCCGAGCCTCGTCTTCATCCTGACCCTCCTCATCACCGGCGTGCTCGTGGCGCGCAAGGTGAAGGGCGGCATCCTCATCGGCCTCGTCTCCGGCACCGTCCTCGCGGTCGTCATCGAGGCGATCTGGAACCTCGGCCCGAAGATCGCGAACGGCGAGCTCGTGAACCCGAACGGCTGGGGCCTGTCGGTGCCGGAGCTCTCCGGCTCCCCGGTGAGCCTCCCCGACCTCTCGCTCGTCGGCCAGGTCTCCTTCGGCTCCTTCGAGCGCATCGGCGTGCTCGCCGCGCTCATGCTCGTCTTCACCCTCGTCTTCACGAACTTCTTCGACGCGATGGGCACCATGACGGGCCTCTCCAAGGAGGCCGGGCTCGCCGACGAGCGCGGCGACTTCCCGCGCATCAAGTCGGCCCTCGTCGTCGAGGGCGTCGGCGCCGTCGCGGGCGGCTTCACCTCGGGCTCCTCGAACACGGTCTTCATCGAGTCTGGCGCCGGCATCGGCGAGGGGGCGCGCACGGGCTTCGCGAACGTCGTGACGGGCGTGCTGTTCCTGCTCGCGATGTTCTTCACGCCGCTCGTGTCGATCGTGCCGACCGAGGTCGCGGCGGCCGCGCTCGTCATCGTCGGCGCGCTGATGATGTCGCAGATCCGGTACATCGACTTCAGCGACTTCTCGGTGCTGCTGCCGGTGTTCCTCGCGGTCACCGTCATGCCGCTCACCTACTCGATCGCGAACGGCATCGGCGCGGGCTTCATCGCCTGGGTCGTGGTGCGCTCGCTCGGCGGCAAGGCGCGCGAGATCAGCCCGCTGCTGTGGATCGTCGCGGCCGGCTTCCTGCTCTACTTCGCCCGCGGCCCGGTGGAGGCGCTGTTCGCCTGATCGACCCCGGAACGACGGATGCCCCGGGCAGCACTGCTGCCCGGGGCATCCGTCGTTCGAGCGGACCTACGCCGTGCCGCGCGCCTTCCCGATGGCGTTCATCGCGTGGTACACGACGATCGCGGCGACGGTGCCGAGGGCGATGCCGTTGAAGACCACGGAGCCGAACTCGATCGTGAAGTTCGCGATACCGATGATGAGGGCCGTCGCGGCCGTGAACTGGTTGACCGGGCGCGAGAAGTCGACCTTGTTGTCGACCCAGATCTTCACGCCGATGATGCCGATGAGGCCGTACAGCGCGACCGTGGCCCCGCCGAGCACGCCCGCGGGGATCGTGTTCACGAGCGCGCCGAACTTCGGCGAGAGGCCGAGCAGGATCGCGACGAAGCCGGCCACCCAGTAGGCGGCCGTCGAGTAGACGCGCGTCGCGGCCATGACGCCGATGTTCTCGCCGTAGGTCGTCGTGCCCGAGCCGCCGAAGAAGCCCGCGATGGTGGTCGCGACGCCGTCGGCGAAGAGCGCGCGGCCCGTCTGCCGGTTGACCGAGGGGTCGGTCATCTGCGCGACGCCCCGCACGTGGCCCACGTTCTCGGCGATGAGCACGAGCACGATCGGCAGGAACGCGGGCAGCAGGCCCCAGAGCGCGGCGTCCGCGAAGGGGTTGCCGGCGAGGTGGAACTCCGGCAGCCCCACCCAGGCGGCCTGCTGGATCGCCTCGAAGTCGACCTGGCCCTGCAGCACCGCCGCGATGTAGCCGACGAGCACCCCGATGAGGATCGAGATCCGGCCGAGGATGCCCCGGAACAGCACGGTCGTGAGCAGCACCGCCGCGAGCGTGATGAGCGCGGTGAGCGGCGCCTGGTCGAAGTTGGACTTCGCCGCCGGGGCGAGGTTCAGACCGATGAGCGCGACGATCGCACCCGCGACGACCGGCGGCATGAGCACGTCGATCCAGCCGGTGCCCGTCCAGATCACGAGCGCGCCGATGAGGGCGAGCATCACGCCGACGGCGACGATGCCGAAGAGCGCGGCCCCCATCGGATCTGCGGCCTGCTCGGAGGCGAGCGCGGCGGTGACCGGGGCGATGAACGCGAAGGAGGAGCCGAGGTAGCTCGGCAGCCGGTTCTGGGTGATCACCAGGAAGAGGATCGTGCCGATGCCGGAGAACAGCACCGTCGTCGCCGGCGGGAACCCGGTGAGCAGGGGCACGAGGAAGGTGGCGCCGAACATGGCGACGACGTGCTGCGCGCCGAGGCCGATGGTGCGCGGCCAGCTCAGGCGTTCGCCGGGGGCGACGACCTCGCCCGGGGCGACAGTCTTGCCGTCGCCGTGAAGGGTCCAGGGGAGTGCCATGGGGCTCCGTTTCGCGTGGTGGGGGTGCCCGTCATCGCGGGTCGCGCGGCGGGCCGGGGGTGCGGCGGCACGGCCGGGACCGTGCGCTGCATCGGAGCATAGCGAAGCGGAGGGGCCCCTGTCGCGACTTCGAGCGCAGAAGCGGCGTCGTGGCGACGAGCGCATCCGCCCGCGCCGTGCTCAGCGGTCGAGCAGCTGCGCCTGACTCGGCCGAGCGTCGGCCGCGCCGGCCATGGGCCAGTGCGAGAGGGCGCGCTCGGCGAGCGCGGTGATCGTGAGCGAGGGGTTCACCCCGGGGTTCGCGGGCACGGCCGCGCCGTCGACGACAGAGAGCCCGGGATGGCCCCACACCCGGTGGTAGGCGTCGACGACGCCGTCGGCGGGCGACGCCGAGATCGGGGCGCCGCCGAGGAAGTGCGCCGTCAGCGGGATGCCGAACACCTCCGGCCACGAGCCGCGCGCCTCGGCGGGCACGCCGCCCTCTTCGGCCATCCGGGCCGCGATGGCCTCGGCGGCCCGGTGCGCCTCCGGCAGATGGCTCGGGTTCGGCTCGCCGTGCCCCTGTTCGCTCGTGAGGCGCAGCCGGCCGAAGCGGCGGCGCAGCGAGAGGGTCAGTGAGTTGTCGGCCGTCTGCATGACGAGGGCGATGATGCCGCGCTCGCTCCAGCGGCGCAGCGAGGCGAGCCGGAACTGACGCGCCGGTGAGCGCAGCACGAGCCGCACGACCCGGCCGAGGCGGCGGGCGAGCGGGAGCTCGCCCGGCACCAGCACGGTGGCCAGGGCGCCCATCAGGTTCGAACCGGGCCCGTACCGCACGTTCTCGACGTGGGTGCGGTCGTCGACGTGGAAGGAGGTCGTGATGGCGACGCCGCGGGCGAGGCCGAGCGACTCGGGCACCGCGGTGGCCACGGCGCCGTCGAGCGCCTCCGAGTTCGTGCGGGTGAGCCGGCCGAGCGCGTCGGAGACGGCCGGCAGCGCGCCGGAGCGCTTCATCCGGTGCAGGAGCTGCTGCGTGCCCCAGGTGCCGGCGGCGAGCACGACCCGCTGCGCGGTGACGGTGCGCTCGCCGCGGCGCAGGCGGCCGTCGGTGCGGCGGGTGGTGACGGCGAAGCCGCCGCCCGCCAGCTCCCGCACCTCGGTGACGGTGCGCAGCGGCTCGATGGCGACGCCGCGGCGCTCGGCGAGCGCGAGGTAGTTCTTGACGAGCGTGTTCTTCGCGCCGACCCGGCAGCCGACCATGCAGTTGCCGCAGAGCGTGCAGCCGGTGCGCTCGGGCCCCTCGCCGCCGAAGAAGGGGTCGGCCGTGCGCTCGCCGGGGCGGCCGAACCAGACGCCGACCGGCGCGTGCCGGAACGTGTCGCCGACGCCGAGGTCCTCGGCCGCGCCCGCCATGATCCGTTCGACGGGTCCGCGGTGCGGATACCGCTCGACGACGCCGAGCATGCGCTTGGCCGTCGCGTAGTGCGGGGCGAGCTCGCCCGCCCAGTCTGCGAGGCCCTCCCACTGCGGGTCGGCGAAGAAGCCGGGTCCGGGTTCGTAGAGGGTGTTCGCGTAGTTCAGCGAGCCGCCGCCGACCCCGGCGCCCGCGAGGATCATCACGTGGGGCAGGCGATGGATGCGCTGCACGCCGTAGCAGCCGAGCGCGGGCGCCCAGAGGTAGCGGCGCAGGTTCCAGCTCGTCTTCGCGAAGTCCTCGTCGGCGAAGCGCCGGCCGGCCTCGTACACCCGGACGCGGTAGCCCTTCTCGGCCAGCCGCAGCGCCGCGACCGAGCCGCCGAAGCCCGAGCCGACGATGACGACGTCCTCGTCGAAGCCCGTGGCCGCGTTCATGCCGGGCCGCCCGCCGCGTGCGCCGCGTCGGCGGCCGACGGCCGGCCCTGGGCGTGCGGCACCATGATGCGGAGCGCGCCCGCCCGCGAGACGATCTCGCAGGCGCCGCTGCCGACGCGCTCGCCGTCGGCGTAGACGGTGAGTCCCGGGGCCGAGACCCGCACCTCGCGGGCGCGCCGGTGGGTGACCTCGGCGCGGTGGTCGTGCCGGCCGCGCAGCAGCAGCGGAAAGAGCCGCACGAGCCGCAGCCGCGTGAGCGGGGCGACGTGCACGACGTCGAGCAGGCCGTCGTCGGGGAGCGCGCCCACGCAGACGGGCATCCCGCCGCCGTAGCTCTCGGTGTTGCCGACCGCGACGAGCGTGCCGGGCGCGCGGAGCTCGTCCTCGTCCTCGATCCGGATGGTGAAGTCCATGGGGCGCAGCCGCACGAGCTCGATCGCGAGGGCCAGGTAGTAGCGGAGCGCGCCGTGCGGCCAGCGCAGCCGGTTCGTGCGGTCGCTGACCTTCGCGTCGAAGCCGAGGGCGGCGACGGTGAGGAACGGGGTCGTCCGCCCCGCGCTGCGCACCTCGCCGACGTCGATGACCCGGGCGGTGCCGGTGAGGGCGAGCGCCGCGGCCGCGGCCGCGTCGTCACGGGGGAGCCCGAGGGCGCGGGCGAGGTCGTTGCCGGTGCCCGCCGGAACGAGCACGATCGGCACGGCCGCGCGGAGGAGGGGCTCGAGGATCCCGGAGAGCGTGCCGTCCCCGCCGACGACCACGAGCGCGGTCGGGGCGTCATCGAGCGCCCGCACCGCGAGCGCGGCGGTCTCGGCGGCCGAGCCCCCCTCGTAGCTGCGCACCTCGACGCCGTGCGCGCGGAGTCCGGCGATGGCCGAGGCGGCGGCGCGTCCGCGCCCCTTTCCGGCGAACGGGTTGGCCAGCACCGCGATGTGCCCGCCCACCGTCATCCCTCCCGGCTCGGTGCAGACTCGGGGTGCGCGGCCGGCTCGGCCGCGATGACCGCGCCGGGGTTCAGGATCGCGAGCGGGTCGAGTTCGCGCTTGATGGCCCGGAGGATGCGGATGCCGGTCTCGCCGATCTCGCTCGGCAGCCACGGGGCGTGGTCCCGGCCGACGGCGTGGTGGTGGCTGATGGTGCCGCCGGCGGCGAGGATGGCGTCGTTCACCTCGGCTTTCACCCGCTCCCAGACTCGGAGCGGCTCCTCGCGGATCCCTGCGAGGACGGTGAAGTAGAGCGAGGCGCCGGTGGGGTAGACGTGCGAGACGTGGCACATGACGTACGACTTCGCGCCGGCTGCGCCGAGGCCGTCGCGGAGGGTGCGCTCGACGGCTTCCCGCAACGCGGGGAGCTTCGACCAGGTGGTGGCCGTCTCGAGCGTCTCGCAGAACACGCCGGCGTCGAGGAGAGCGTCGCGCAGGTAGGGGCCGTCGAAGCGGCCGGCGAGCCAGTCGGCGGCGGCGCCCGCGCCGGAGGAGGTGCCGCCCGCGGCGCGCAGCAGTTCCGCGGTGCGCGCCCGGCGCTCCTCGATGCCGTCTCCCTCGTAGACCGTGACGGCGCTCGCGCCCTTCGCGAGCGCCTTGCCGAGCTTGCCGAGCTGGGCGAGGCTCACGGCGGTCTCCGCCTCGTCGGAGAGGCGGATGACGGTGGGCCCGCCGCCGTGCTGGGCGACCTGGCGGAGCCCCTCGGCGCCCGCCGCGAAGTCGGGGAAGGTCCAGGCCTCGAAGACGCGATCGCGAGGCACCCGGTGCACGCGCAGCCGGACCTCGGTGATGACGCCGAAGATGCCCTCCGAGCCGAGGAACACCCGGACGAGATCGGGGCCCGCGGCGGAGCCGGGGGAGCGGCCGAGCTCGAGCTCGCCGGTGGGGGTGGCGACCCGGAGTCCCGTGACCATGGTGTCGAAGCGGCCGTAGCCGGCCGAGTTCTGCCCGGAGGAGCGGGCCGCGGCGAAGCCGCCGATGGTCGCGTAGCGGAAGCTCTGCGGGTAGTGGCCGAGCTCGAAGCCGTGCGCGGCGAGCAGCGCCTCCGCCTCGGGGCCCGTCGTGCCGGCGCCGAGGACGGCCTCGCCGCTGAGCTCGTCGAGCGCGAGGAGGCCCGTGAGGCGGCGGAGGTCGAGGCTCACGACGGCGTGGTGGGCACCGCGTTCGGGATCGAGGGCGCCGACGACGCTCGTGCCGCCGCCGAAGGGGATGACCGCGATGCCGTGGGCGCTCGCGACGGCGAGGCAGGCGAGCACCTCGAGATGATCGGCGGGGCGGACGACGGCGTCGGGCGTGAGCTGCTCCGGCGCTCTGCGACGGAGCAGGTCGGGCGTGGATCGGCCGCCGGCGTGCCTGAGCCGCGCCTCGGCGGAGAGCTCGACGTGCGCCTCGCCGACGACGTCGCGGAGCGCGTCGAGCTCCTCGGCGGTGAGCGCGGGCGGCGCAACGCGCACGGCGTCGAGCTCCGCGGCCGGCGCCGGTCGCCGCACCCGGCCGAGCAGGAGCGGCAGGAGCGTGCGCACGGCGAGGGGCAGATCTTTCGCCTTGGCCGGGTCGCCCCAGCCGTTCCACCGCATCGGCGGGTCCGCGGCGACCCTGTCGCGTGCATCGCTCATGCATTACAGTGTGACAGATCATGGAAGAACGTCAAGCAGTGCTGCCGCCCTTCGGCGCCGAGCTCCCCAAGTGGGACGCCACGCAGTCGCGCGTGCTCGACGCCGCGGACGAGCTCATCCGCCGCCGCGGCGTCGGCGGGGTGACGATCGCCGAGCTCTCACGCCGTTCGGGGCTCAGCCGGCCGACCGTCTACCGCAGCTGGAGCGACGCCGACGACGTCGTCCGTTCGGCGCTGCTGCGCCGCGTCATCCGCATCCTCGCCTCCTTCGAGACCCCCGCGAGCACGCGCGCGGGCCTCGTCGACGACGTGCTGCGCTTCTCCGCCCGCTTCCGCACTGATGCGGTCTACGGGCGGCTGCTCGACGACGAGCCGGAGGCGTTCACGCGGTACACCCTGCAGCGGGTCGGCTCGAGCCAGCGGATGATCCTCGCCTGGCTCGCCACGGCGATCGCGGCCGCGCAGGAGGACGGCTCGGTGCGCCAGGGCACGCCGCAGGAGATCGCGGTCATGCTGCTGCTCATCGCCCAGTCGGCGGTGCTCTCGCACGGCACCGTGACCGAGCTCATCGACGAGGAGGCCTGGGAGCGCGAGCTCCGAGCGGCGCTCGACGGGCACCTGCGGCCATGACGGCCAGCGACGCGCTCGACGCCACCCGCCGTGGGCGGGAACTCGAGCGCGCCGCCGCCGAGACGGCGGATCTGCTCGTCGTCGGCGGCGGCATCACGGGGGCCGGGGTCGCGCTCGATGCGGCCTCGCGGGGGCTCCGCGTCGTGCTCGTCGAGGCCCAGGACCTCGCCTTCGGCACGAGCCGGTGGAGCTCCAAGCTCGTGCACGGCGGCCTCCGCTACCTCGCCACTGGCGACGTCGCGACCGCCAGGGAGAGCGCCGCCGAGCGCCACCTGCTGATGACCTCGATCGCGCCGCACCTCATCCGCCCGCTGCCGCAACTGCTCCCGTTCCTGCCGGGCGTCTCGCTCCGTCAGCGCACCGCCGGGGCGGTCGGCATGGGCCTCGGCGATCTGCTCCGCGTGCAGGCGCGCACCCCGCGGGCGGTGCTGCCGCCGCCCCGGCCGGTCACGGCCGGCACGGCGCGGCGGCTCGTGCCGGCGCTCGAGGGGCGGGGGCTCCGCGGCGGCATGCTCTCGTACGACGGGCAGCTCGTCGACGACGCGAAGCTCGTCGTCACCGTCGCCCGAAGCGCAGTCGCGCACGGGGCGCGGGTCCTCACCCGCGTCCGCGCGCTCCGGCTCCGCGCCGACGGGGCCGAGGTGGCGGACGTGCTGAGCGGGGAGCGCTTCGAGCTCCGCGCGCGGGCCGTCGTGAACGCGACGGGCGTCTGGGCCGGCGGCCTCGACGGCGGCATCGCCGTGCGGCCGAGCCGCGGCACGCATCTCGTGCTCGACGGCGCACTCCTCGGCCACCCGTCGGCGGCGCTGACGATCCCGCACGAGGGCTCGATCAGCCGCTACGTGTTCGCCCTGCCGCAGCGCTCCGGCCGCGTCGTCGTCGGCCTCACCGACGAAGAGGCCCCGGGGCCGGTGCCGGACGTGCCGGAGCCGAGCGAGGCCGAGATCGCCTTCCTCCTCGCGAGCCTGAACCGGGTCGTCGAGACCCCGGTGCGGCGCGAGCAGCTGCTCGGTGCGTTCGCCGGGCTGCGGCCGCTCATCGACAGCGGCGCCGACCGCACGGCCGACCTCTCGCGCCGCCACCTCGTTGCGGTGTCCGACGCGGGCTTCGTCTCCGTGCTCGGCGGCAAGCTCACCACGTACCGGCGGATGGCGGAGGACGCCGTCGACCTCGCGCTCGCGACGCGGACGATCGCGGCGCCGCCGAGCCGCACCGCCGGGCTGCGGCTCGTCGGGATCGACGACGCCCTCGCCCGCACCCGTCTGAGCGAGCCGGCCGTGCCGATCGCCGAGGGCATCGCCGTGCGCCGCGCCGACGTCGAGTACGCCGTGCGCGTCGAGGGCGCGCTCACCGCCGACGATGTGCTCGACCGGCGCACCAGGATCGGCTTCGTCGCGGCCGACCGCGCGCGCTGCCTGCCCGTCGTCGAGCAGCTCGTCGCCGAGGTGCTCGACGAGGGGTGAACCCGTTCGGCCCGTTCGGGGTGCTCGGGGTCCGGAATCGGGGGATATCCCCATACCGACGCCGCGGCGCGGTCCGTAGCGTTGGAGCCATGACCACCACCATCGATCCCACCGTCACCCCCGTCCACCCGGCGGGCGGGGCCCAGCAGCCCGCCCCGGCGCAGCCCCGGGCGGCCGAGACGAACGGCTTCTCGATCGCGAGCCTCGTGCTCGGGCTCGTGTCGATCGTCGCCGGCTTCACCTTCCTGGTGCCGATCGGCGGTCTCGTGCTCGGCATCGTTGGCCTCCAGCGCGAGCCGGCCTCGCGCACGATGGCGATCTGGGGCGTCGTACTCAACACCGTGATGCTCGTCGGCACCGTGCTCGTCGGCTTCGGCATGCTCGCCTTCGGCGCGCTCACGCTGCCGTTCCTGCCCTTCTTCGCGACCGCCTTCTGACGCTCGCATCGCGCGAACGGGGCGCGCCGCCGGGCGCGCCCCGTTCCGCGTCGCCTGCGGTCAGCCGTAGAAGCCGCGCAGCAGCGCCTCGGTGCCGATGAGGTGCTCGGCCATCGCCTGCGCCGCCTCGTCCGGGCTGCCCTTCAGGATCGCCGCCACGATCGCGCCGTGCTGCTCGTCGGAGTGCGCGATGTTCGGCGCGAGCAGCGGGATGCCGTCGAGGAGCTCATTGATGCGCATCCGCACCTCGGCGACGAGCGGGGTCACCGACTCCGCCCCCACCACCTCGGCGATGACGAGGTGGAGGCGGGAGTCCGCGACCCGGTAGCCCGCCTCGTCGGCCTGCCCGCAGGCGAGGTGCGCCTGCCAGAGGCGTTCCCGGTCGGCGGCGCTCAGCTCGCTCTCGGCCGCCCGCCGGGCGACGCCGACCTCGACCACGGCGCGCAGCGCCAGGGTGTCGTCGAGGCTCCGCCGCTCGATCGGTCGGGGCACGCCCGGCCCGGGTTCGGGCAGCGGATCGGAGACGAAGGTGCCGCCGTAACGGCCGCGCCGCGCGACGACCCAGCCGGCGTCCGCGAGCGAGCCGATCGCCTCGCGCAGGGTGTCCCGGCTGACCTCGAGGGTCGCCGCGAGCTCGCGCTCGGCCGGCAGCCGCTCGCCCGGCGCGATGAGCCCGAGCCGGATGGTCTGCAGCAGCCGCTGCACGGTCTCCTCGAAAGCGTTCGCCGGCCGGGCGGGGCGCAGCAGCAGCCCGGCGTCCAGCACGCCCGGCTGCTCCGCTCCCCGCTCGTCCATGCTTCCGAGCCTAGAGGGGCGTGACGTAGGCGGCGCTGATGCCGCCGTCGACGAGGAAGGTCGAGCCGGTGATGAACGAGGCGTCGTCGCTCGCGAGGAACGCGACGGCCGCGGCGAGCTCCTCGGGGTTCGCGAAGCGCCCGACCGGCACGTGCACGAGCCGGCGCTGCGCCCGCTCGGGGTCCTTCGCGAAGAGTTCCTGCAGCAGCGGCGTGTTGACCGGGCCGGGGCAGAGCGCGTTGACCCGGATGCCCTGACGCGCGAACTGCACGCCGAGCTCGCGGCTCATCGCGAGCACCCCGCCCTTCGACGCGGTGTAGGAGATCTGCGAGGTGGCCGAGCCCAGCACCGCGACGAAGGAGGCGGTGTTGATGATCGAGCCGCGGCCCTGCGCGACCATGTGCCGCAGCGCCGCCCGCGAGCACAGGTACACGCTCTTCAGGTTGACGTCCTGCACCTTCTGCCACGCCGGCAGCTCGGTCGTCTCGATGGAGTCGTCGTCGGGCGGCGAGATGCCCGCGTTGTTGAAGGCGATGTCCACCGAGCCGTAGACGCGGGCGGCCTCGTCGAAGAGGTGGTCGACCTGTGCCTCCTCGGTGACGTCGAGCTGCACGAAGAGGCCGTCGACCTCGCTCGCCGCGGCCGCGCCGCTCCTCGGGTCGAGGTCGCCGATGACGACCTTCGCGCCCTCCGCCGCGAGGCGGCGGGCGGTGGCGAGGCCGATGCCGGAGGCGCCGCCGGTGATGACGGCGACGCGGCCGGCGAGGCGCTGGGTGAGGTCGAGCGGGGTGACGGTCATGGTGCTCCCTGGGTTGCGGTGGTCGAATCGGGGCGATGCGTGACGGGACGGCTCAGTCGACGGCGATGAAGACGTTCTTCGTCTCGGTGAAGGCGGCGGGCGCGTCGGGGCCGAGCTCGCGGCCGAGCCCTGACTGCTTGAAGCCGCCGAACGGGGTCGAGTAGCGCACGGAGGAGTGCGAGTTCACGGAGAGGTTGCCGGACTCGATGCCGCGCGCGACGCGGATGCCGCGGCCGATGTCCCGCGTCCAGATCGAGCCGGACAAGCCGAAGCGGCCGGCGTTGGCGAACGCGACGGCATCCGCCTCGTCGTCGAAGGGGAAGACCGACACCACCGGGCCGAAGATCTCCTCCGTCGCGGTGCGGGCGTCGCGGGCGGGGGTGAGCACCGTCGGCGGGAACCAGAACCCCGGGCCCTCGGGCGCGCTGCCCCGGAACGCGACGTCGCGGTCGTCGGGCACGAACTCGCGCACCCGCTCGCGGTGCGCCGCCGCGACGAGGGGCCCCATCTCGGTGGCCTCCTCGCGCGGGTCGCCGACCTTCACGCCCTGGACGGCGGGTTCGAGCAGTTCCATGAAGCGCTCGTACACGCTGCGCTCGACGAGGATGCGGCTGCGGGCGCAGCAGTCCTGGCCGGCGTTCTCGAACACGCCGTACGGCGCGGTGGCCGCGGCGCACTCGAGGTCGGCGTCGGCGAAGACGAGGTTCGCGCTCTTGCCGCCGAGCTCGAGCGTGACCCGCTTCACCTGCGCCGCGCAGCCGGCCATGATGCGCTGACCGACCTCGGTGGAGCCGGTGAAGACGACCTTCCGCACCGTCTCGTTCGTGACGAAGCGCTCGCCGACCACCGAGCCCCGGCCCGGGATCACCTGGAACAGGCCTTCCGGAAGCCCGGACTCGAGCGCGAGCTCGGCGAGCCGGAGGCTCGTGAGCGGCGTCCACTCTGCGGGCTTCAGGACCACCGCGTTGCCGGCGGCGAGCGCCGGCGCGAAGCCCCAGGAGGCGATCGTCATGGGGAAGTTCCACGGCGTGATGACGCCGACGACGCCGAGCGGCTCCTGGAAGGTGACGTCGAGACCGCCCGCGACCGGGATCTGCCGGCCGAACAGCCGTTCGGGGGCGGCCGAGTAGTACTCGAGCACGTCGCGGACGTGGCCCGCCTCCCAGCGGGCCTGGCTGATCGGATGCCCCGAGTTGCGCACCTCGATCGCCGCGAGCTCCTCGACGGCGCCGTCGACGGCCTCGGCGAAGCGGCGGAGCGCCCGCGCCCGGTCGGCCGGCGCCGCGGCGGCCCACTCGCGCTGCGCCACGGCGGCCGCGGCGATCGCGGCATCCGTCTGCTCGACGTCGGCGCCCGCGACGGTGGTGACGAGCTCCTCGTCGGCGGGGTTCACGATGGTGTGCGTCATGGCGCGGTCCTCTCGGGGGCGACGGATGCGGCGGGTGCGGCGGATGCGGGAACCGAGGCCGCGGGCGGCGCTGCGGCGGCCCGCTCGCGCGCGGCCCGGTGCGCCCGGGCGGCCTCGACGAGCCCGGCGAACAGCCGTCGGTCGCGGGCGTTCTCCTCCGGGTGCCACTGCACGGCGACGCCGAACGGGGCGGCGGGCAGCTCGACGGCCTCGATGACCCCGTCGTCGCTGCGCGCGGTGACGACGAGGCCGTCGGCGACCCGGTCGAGCGCCTGGTGGTGGTAGACGTGCACGGGCAGCGCCTCCGCCTCGCCGACGAGCCCCGCGAGGCGCGAACCCGGGGCGACGCGCACCGTCGTCTCGCCGAACACGGCGGGCGCCGGCTGGTAGGCCTCGGAGCCGACGACGTCGGGCAGGTGCTGGTGCAGGGTGCCGCCGAGGGCGACGTTCAGCATCTGGGCGCCGCGGCAGATGCCGAGGAAGGGCACGCCGTCGTCGATCGCGGCGGTGAGCAGGGCGTCCTCCCAGTCGTCGCGGTCGACCCTGGGCGCGCCCGTGCGCTCGTGGGCCGGCTGCCCGTAACGGGCCGGGTCGACGTCGGCGCCGCCGGCGACGACCAGCCCGTCGAGCGAGGCGAGCACCCGGCGCGCGAGCGGCGCGTCCACGGGCTGCGGTGGCAGCAGCACGGCGATGCCGCCCGCGTCCGTGACGGCGTCGAGGTAGACCTTCGGCAGGAAGGACGCCGGCACGTCCCACACCCCGGTCTGCGCCCGTTCGAGGTAGGTCGTGATGCCGATGACGGGCGCGTCCGCGCTCGCCGTAGGAGGGCGCTGCGGCTCAGAGTCGTTCGAAGCCACGAACCCGCTCCCAGTCCGTCACGGCCGCGTCGTAGGCGGCGATCTCGACGCGCGCGTTGTTCAGGTAGTGCTCGACGACTTCGTCGCCGAAGGCCTCGCGTGCGATCGTCGAGCCCGCGAAGAGCTCGGCGGCCTCGCGGAGGGTCGCCGGGACCCGCGCGACATCTGACTCGTAGGCGTTGCCGGCGAAGAGCTCGTCGGGCTCGAGCTCCTGCTCGATGCCGTGCAGGCCCGCGGCGATGAGCGCGGCGACCGCGAGGTACTGGTTGACGTCGCCGCCCGGCACCCGGTTCTCGACCCGCATGCCGTGCCCGTGGCCGACGACGCGGAGGGCGCAGGTGCGGTTGTCGAGTCCCCAGGCGATCGCGGTCGGCGCGAAGCTGCCGGCGACGTAGCGCTTGTAGGAGTTGATGTTCGGCGCCGAGAAGAGGGTGAGCTCGCGCATGGCGGCGAGCTGCCCGGCCAGGAAGTGCCGGAACAGCTTGGACATGCCGTGCGGGGCGGACTCGTCGGCGAAGACCGCCTCGCCGTCGGCGCCGCGGAGCGAGATGTGGATGTGGCAGCTGTTGCCCTCGCGCTCGTCGTACTTCGCCATGAAGGTGAGCGCCTTGCCGTGCCGGTCGGCGATCTCCTTCGCGCCGTTCTTGTAGAGCGAGTGGTTGTCGCACGTGGTGAGCGCGTCGGCGTAGCGGAAGGCGATCTCCTGCTGGCCGAAGTTGCACTCGCCCTTGACGCCCTCGCAGTACATGCCGGCGCCCTCCATCGAGCGGCGGATGTCGTGCAGCAGCGGTTCCATGCGGGTGGAGGCGAGCAGGGCGTAGTCGATGTTGTAGTCGCTCGCCGCCGTGAGCTCGCGATAGCCCTTGCGCCAGGCGTCGCGGTAGGAGTCGTCGAAGACGATGAACTCGAGCTCGGTGCCGACGAAGGCGGTGAGGCCGCGCTCGGCGAGACGCTCGAGCTGGCGCTGCAGGATGCGTCGGGGCGACGGCTCGACGGGGGAGTCGTCGAGCCAGCGGAGGTCGGCGGTGACGATCGCGGTCTGCTGCAGCCAGGGCGCCATCCGCAGCGTCGCGAAGTCCGGGATGAGCGCCATGTCGCCGTAGCCGCGCTCCCAGCTCGACATCGCGTAGCCGTCGACGGTGTTCATCTCCACGTCGACCGCGAGCAGGTAGTTGCACGCCTCGACGCCGTGCGCGGCGGCGTCCTCGAGGAAGAGCCGGGCCGAGACCCGCTTGCCGACGAGCCGCCCCTGCATGTCGGTGAACGAGACGATGACCGTGTCGACGTGGTCGTCGGCGATCGCCTGGCGCAGCTGCTCGAGCGTGAGGGGTCCCGTGGGTGCCGACATTCGATGCTCCTCCTCGAGTGGAATGGTCGGTTGTGGCGACCATTACATCACGAGTGCGCGCCGCTGGGAATGGATCCCTCGCTCTCGATCTGGATGTTTCCAAGAGATTTCTTGGCGAAAGGTCTGTACGGCCGACCATTGACGCCCCTATCATCGTGGCCAACACACCGCACCCCCGCGCTCGCCCCCGAACGGCGCGCGCCATGAATGCAAGGGAGCACCATGGCCAAGGACACGCTCAAGGTGTCGGGCGTCACGTACTCGACGGCCGACGAGGGGTACTTCGAGAAGCGCAGGCTCAAGCGTTCGGCGGGCGTCTGGGGGCTCTGGGGCCTCGCGGTCGCCGCCGTCATCTCCGGCGACTTCTCGGGGTGGAACTTCGGCATCGACTTCGCCGGCTTCGGCGGCATGCTGGTCGCCTTCGCCGTGCTCATCGTCATGTACTACGGCCTGATCTTCTCCATCGGCGAGATGAGCTCCGCGATGCCGCACACGGGCGGCGCCTACTCCTTCTCGCGGGCGGCGATGGGCCCCTGGGGCGGCTTCATCACGGGCCTCGCCGAGACCATCGAGTACGTGGCGACCACCGCCGTCATCGTCTACTTCTCGGCCGCGTACGCCGACGGCATCACGAGCGAGCTGCTCGGCTTCTCGATGCCGGCGCCGATCTGGTGGGCCATCCTCTACCTCGCGTTCATCGCGCTCAACGCGGCCGGGGCGAGCATCTCGTTCAAGTTCGCGATCGTCGTGTCGATCATCTCGATCGCGATCATCCTCGTGTTCTCGGCCATGGCGCTCTTCTCCGGGCAGTTCTCCTGGGACGCGCTCTGGGACATCGCGCCCGACGCGGGCCAGACGGCGTTCCTGCCGCACGGCGTGCTGCCGATCCTCTTCGCCCTGCCGTTCGCGATGTGGTTCTTCCTCGGCATCGAGGAGCTGCCGCTCGCGGCCGAGGAGTCGCACAACCCCGTCCGCGACATCCCGCGCGCCGGGCTCATCGCCCGCGCGACGCTCATCATCACCGGCCTGCTCGTGCTGTTCCTCAACACGGGCGTCATCGGCGCCGAGGCCACGGGCACCGCGGGGGAGCCGCTGCTCGACGGATTCCGGGCGATCGTCGGCGACGGCGCGGCCGCCGTGCTCGCCCTCTTCGCCCTCGTCGGCCTGCTCGCCTCGCTGCAGGGCATCATGTTCGCCTACGGCCGCAACATGTACTCGCTGTCCCGCGCGGGCTACTACCCGAAGTTCCTCTCGCTCACCGGATCGCGGCAGACGCCATGGGTCGCGCTCGTCGCCGGGGCGGTCATCGGCTTCGTGGCGCTCATCATCGTGGACCTCGCCGGCGGTGCCGGCGGTGTCGCCGGTGCGATCGTGCTGAACATCGCCGTGTGGGGCGCGGTGCTCGCGTATCTCATGCAGATGGTCGCCTTCGTGCTGCTGCGGCGCAAGTTCCCGAACGCGAGCCGCCCGTACCGCAGCCCGTGGGGCGTGCCGGGCGCCATCGCCGCGGCCGTCATCGCCGGGCTCATCTTCGTCGGCTTCCTGCTGAACCCGACCTTCGTGCCGGCGATCATCGCGATCGCGGTGGTGTACCTCGTGATGCTCATCGGCTTCGGCGTCTGGGGCCGGCACCGCCTGGTGCTCTCCCCGGAGGAGGAGTACGCGGTGTCCGGCGGCCTGCACGGCGACCCGCAGGCCGAGGGCTACGGCGGCACGGTCGAGGAGGAACTGCTCGCGAGCGACGGCGTCGACGAGCCAGCCGAGGGGCGGGCGGCGGGCGGACCGGGCGGTGCGACCCCGCTCGGCTGAGCGGGAGCGGGATCCCGGTGCGGGGGGCGCCGGGAGGAGCCGAGCGGCGGGGCGCGGGGGGCGCTCCGCCGCTCGGCGCTTCGGGCTAGGCTCGGGGGAGGCGCGGAACCGCGCCGGTACCACCCGCCGGGCGATCCCCGGCGGCCGAGGCGATGGAGCCAGCGTGTCGATCTCCGCACACCCGACCCACGAGCGCCGCCTGGAGGCGAACATGATCGGACCCGACGTCCCCACCCGAGTCGAGCGCGACTCGCTCGGCGAAGGCCACGTGCCCATCGACGCCTACTGGGGCGTGCACACCCTCCGCGCCCTCGAGAACTTCCCGATCACGAAGCGCCCCATCTCGGTCTACCCGGAGCTCGTCGTCGCCCTCGCCTCCGTCAAGCAGGCGGCCGCGCGGGCGAACCGCGAGCTCGGCGTGCTCACCGAGCAGAAGGCCGCCTGGATCGACGAGGCCTGCCAGCGCATCATCGACGGCGAGCTGCACGATCAGTTCGTCGTCGGCGTCATCCAGGGCGGCGCGGGCACCTCGACGAACATGAACGCGAACGAGGTCATCGCGAACTTCGCGCTCGAGATCGGCGGCTACGAGAAGGGGCGCTACGACGTCCTGCACCCGATCGACGACGTCAACCGCAGCCAGTCGACGAACGACACCTACCCGACCGCGGTGAAGCTCGCGATGGCGTTCTCGCTGCGCACGATGCTCACCGAGCTCGACCTGCTGCGCATCGCCTTCGGTAAGAAGGGGCGCGAGTTCCACGAGGTGCTGAAGGTCGGCCGCACGCAGCTGCAGGACGCCGTGCCGATGACGCTCGGGCAGGAGTTCCACGGTTTCGCGACCACGCTCGGCGAGGACGTCGACCGGCTCCGCGAGACCATCAAGCTGCTGTCCGAGGTGAACCTCGGCGCGACCGCCATCGGCACCGGCATCACCGCGGAGCCCGGCTACACCGCCGCCGTGGTCCGCACGCTGAGCGAGATCACCGGGCTCACGCTCGAGTCCGCGCCCGACCTCATCGAGGCGACGAGCGACACCGGCGTCTTCATGACGTTCTCGAGCGCGCTGAAGCGCAGCGCCATCAAGCTCTCGAAGATCTGCAACGACCTGCGCCTGCTCTCCTCGGGCCCGCAGGCGGGCCTCGGCGAGATCAACCTGCCGCCGAAGCAGGCGGGCTCGTCGATCATGCCGGGCAAGGTCAACCCCGTCATCCCCGAGGCGGTCAGCCAGGTCGCGTACGCCGTCGCGGGCGCCGACCTCACGGTCACGATGGCGGCCGAGAGCGGGCAGCTGCAGCTGAACGCCTTCGAGCCGGTCATCGCGCACTCGCTGCTGCAGTCGATCACCTGGATGCGTCAGGCCTGCTGGACGCTGCGGGTGAACTGCGTCGACGGCATCACCGCCAACACCGATCGGCTCGAGCACATGGTCTCGACGAGCGTCGGCGTCATCACGGCGCTCATCCCGTTCATCGGCTACACCGAGGCCGCGACGCTCGCGAAGCTGGCGCTCGCGACCGGTCGCCCCGTGGCCGACCTCGTCGTCGAGGCCGGACTGATGAGCCGCGAAGACGTCGAGCGGCAGCTCTCGCCGTCGAAGCTCTCCGGCATCCGCCCGATCACGACGGCGATCCCGGTGCAGCAGCTGCAGGCCGAACCGAGCGAGTAGCGATCGACGCGAACGGCGCCCCGGCCGAGGCCGGGGCGCCGTTCGCGTCGCTGTGCGGGCGTCGCCTCAGACGACGCGGCAGTGGGTCGTGAGCGAGCCGATGCCCTCGACCGTGATGGTGACAGTGGAGCCGTCCTGCAGGAACACCTGCGGGTTGCGCGAGTAGCCGGCGCCGCCGGGGCTGCCCGTGCTGATGAGCGTGCCGGGCGGGATCGTCGCCGAGCGCGAGAGGTAGGAGATGATCTCCGCGACGCTCCGCACCATCTCGTTCGTCGAGGCGTCCTGCAGGATGCGGCCGTCGAGGTTCGTCGTGAGCCAGAGGTCCTGCGGGTCGGCGATCTCGTCGGCGGTGACCACCACGGGCCCGGTCGGCGTGAAGCCGTCGAAGGACTTGCAGCGCGACCACTGCGCCTCGCTGAACTGGATGTTCCGCGCGGTGATGTCGTTCACCACGGTGTAGCCCCAGACGTAGTCGAGCGCGTCGCGCACGTGCACGCCGCGTGCCGGGCGGCCGATGATGACGCCGAGCTCGGCCTCGTAGTCGACCTGCGTGGAGAGGTCCTCCGACCAGCTCGTCGTGGCGCCGTGCGCGGTGAGCGAGTTCGGCCAGAGCGAGAAGATCGTCGGGGCGGTCTCGTGGCGGAGCTTCAGCTCCTGCGAGTGCGCGGCGTAGTTCGCGCCGATCGCGAGGATGTGCGGCGGGCGAAGCACCGCGGAGGCGTGCCGAAGCTCGGAGACCGGAGTGAGCCGGGCACCGGCCTCGAGGGCGACGTCGACCGCGACGCGGACGGCGGCGAGCCCCTCCGGGCCCTGCTCGATGAGGTCCTGCAGGTCGCGCGGGGCCGGCTCGAGCACTTCGTCGAGGAAGAGCGCTGCTTCGGCGATCACCACCGCGAGCCGGGGGGTCGTCTGGCCTTCGACTCTCAGGTGCGCGAATTTCACCATTCCAAGCTATCGGGTGGGTTCCGGGCGAAACCTGACGGCATGTACAACACTCCGGCGCGATCCTTCCACAATGGCGACAGTCGCTTCCGCCATCCGAAATGAAGCCACTACGCGGCGGCGCGCCACAGATGCATCGAGGCGTAGCTGCGCCAGGGCGCCCAGCCCGCCCCGCGCCGGTCGAGCTCGCCCGCCTCGCCCGGCAGGCCGAGCGCCCGCGCGCCGGCCCGCAGCGCGAGGTCGCTCGTCAGCAGCACGTCGGGGGCGCGGGTGACGCGCATCGAGACGTAGCCGGCCGTCCAGGGGCCGATGCCGCGGATGGCGAGGAGGTCTGCGGCGAGCTGCTCGCGCGACCGCTCGGCAGAGACGAGCAGCTCGCCGCTCGCGAGCCGCTCGGCCACGTCGAGGATCGTCGCGATCCGCGCCTTCGGGCCGGCGAGCACCTCCGTGCCGCGCTCCGCGATCGCGGCGGCCGTCGGGAAGAGCAGGGAGAGCTCGCCGGGCGCCGCCGCCGGCATGGGCTCGCCGAGCGCGGCGGCGAGGCGGCTGAGCGCGGTGCGGGCCGCGGCCACCGAGATCTGCTGACCGATGAGGGCGCGGAACAGGAGCTCGTGCGGGTCGAGGCAGCCGGGGACGCGGATGCCGGGGACGCGCGTCACGGCCGGGGCCAGCGCCGGGTCGTCGGCGAGCGCCGCGTCGATCGCGACCGCGTCGGCGTCGAGGTCGAAGAGTCGGCGCACCCGCGCGACGAGCGGCGGGAGGTCGCCGAGCGCGGCGAGCCTGGCCTCGACCTCGATCGCGGCGCCGCCCTCGGCCTTCGTGAACGCGAGCAGCGCCGGGCCGCCCGGGAGCCGCAGCGTGCGCTCGAAGCCGCCCTCGATCGCCCGCTCCACGCCCGCGACGGCGCGCACCGCGAGCCAGGTGAAGACGCCGTCGGCGTCGAAGGGCTCGCGGGCGGGAAGTCGGAGCCGCACATGGGCGCCGCCGTCCGCGGTCGCCTCCGGCGGCGCCCCTGCCGTGCCGGAGCGGTGCGCCGCGTGCCGCAGCTCGAGCGGGCTGCGGTCGTAGACCTCTCGGATCGTCTCGTTGAACTGCCGCACACTGCCGAAGCCCGCGGCGAACGCGATGTCGGCCGCCGGCATGCTCGTGGAGAGGAGCAGCGTGCGCGCCGTCTGCGCCCGGTGCGCCCGGGCGAGGGCGAGGGGGCCCGCGCCGAGCTCGGCGCCGAGCACCCGGGTGAGGTGGCGGGTGGTGTAGCCGAGCCGTGCGGCGAGGCCGGGCACGCCCTCGCGCTCGACGACGCCGTCGGCGATGAGGCGCATCGCGCGGGCGGCGAGGTCGTCGCGAAGGTCCCACTCGGGGGAGCCGGGGACGGCGTCGGGGAGGCAGCGCTTGCAGGCCCGGAGGCCGGCCTCGTGGGCGGCCGCCGCGGTGAGGTAGAACGTCACGTTCGAGGGCTTGGGGGAGACGGCCGGGCAGCTCGGCCTGCAGTAGATGCCGGTGGAGTGCACCCCCGTGATGAACTGCCCGTCGAAGCGGGCGTCGCGGGCGCGCATCGCCCGGTACCGCTCGGCGAAGACCGGGTCGGCGAGCGCGGCCTCGTCGCGGGCGGCGGCCCGCTGCGGGCGGTCGGTGGTGAGGGTCATGGCTCCAGCCTGCCACCGCCAGCCGACATCGACTCGCGGAATTCGGACACGAGCGGCGCGGCTAGGCTGCATCCATGTCGAACGAGGTCGTCCAGCAGCTGATCGCCGAGCTCGGGGGCGCCGTCGTCCTCGACGAGGCCGCGCTCGAGGCGAGCCGCGAAGACCGCTCGGGGCACCGCGCAGCCGAGCGCCCCCTCGCCGTCGTCCGACCCGGCAGCATCGCGGAGGTGCAGACGACGATGCGCATCGCGCACGCGAGCCGCACCCCGGTCGTGCCGCGCGGTGCGGGCACCGGTCTCGCGGGCGGCGCGATCGCGAGTCCGGGCGCCATCGTCCTCGACGTCTCCGGCATGGACCGCATCCTCGAGATCGACGAGGACGACGAGCTCGCCGTCGTCGAGCCCGGGGTGCTGAACGGCGCGCTGAACGCGCGACTCGCCGCGAGCGGTCTCTGGTTCGCCCCAGATCCCGCGAGCCGGGAGATCTCCTCCATCGGCGGCAACATCGCGACGAACGCGGGCGGGCTGCTCTGCGCGAAGTACGGCGTCACCCGGGAGGCGGTGCTCGGGCTGGCCGTGGTGCTCGCCGACGGCCGCCTGATCCGCACCGGCCGTCGCACCGTCAAGGGCGTCACCGGCTACGACCTCACCGCGCTCCTCACCGGCTCCGAGGGCACGCTCGGCGTCATCGTCGAGGCGACGGTGCGGCTCCGCCCGATCCCCCTCGGCGGCCCCGTGACGATCGCCGCCGCCTTCCCAGACGTCGAGGCGGCCGCTGCGGCGTGCACCGCGGTCACGGCGGCGAAGCTGCGCCCCGCGATCCTCGAGCTCATGGACGCGGGATCGATCGCCCGCATCGCCGAACACCTCGGCGCGGCGGCGCTCGTCGGCACCCCGCTCGCCGGGCTCGCACCCGGCCGCGCCTTCGTCGTCGCCCAGTGCGACGATGCCGGGGCCGAGGCCGACGCGGTCGCCGTCGCCGCGGTGTTCGAGGCGGCGGGCGGGCGCACCCGACGCTCGGGCGACGTGGCCGAGGGCGAGCGGCTGCTCGGCATCCGCCGCGCGATGCACCCCGCCATGGCCGCGCGAGGCGAGGTGCTCATCGAGGACGTCGCCGTGCCGCGCTCGAAGCTCGCCGAGATGTTCCGCGCCATCGAAGCGATCGGCGCCCGCCACGGAGTGGAGATCCCGACGATCGCGCACGCCGCCGACGGCAATCTGCACCCCAACTTCGTCTACGAGGGCGGCGAGGTCCCCGCGCACCTCTGGGCCGCCGCCGACGAGATGTTCCGCACCGCCGTCCGCCTCGGCGGCACCCTCACGGGCGAGCACGGCGTCGGCATCCTGAAGCGCCGGTGGCTCGCCGACGAGCTCGGCCCCGACGTCTTCGAGCTGCAGCAGGGCGTCAAGCGGCTGTTCGACCCGCTCGGCATCCTGAACCCCGGGGTGATGTTCGAGCCGGCGCCGCCCGCTCGCTAAGCTGCGCGCGTGAGCTTCCATCCGCAGGCCCAGCCCCAGTTCCTGCCGCCGGCCGCGACGCCGCCCCGCCGCTCTGCGGGCCTCGTCTTCGCGATCGTCGGCATCTCGATCGCCGGGCTCGTGGGTCTGCTCGTCCTCGCCTACCTCGCGGTCGCGCTCGGCCTGTCGAGCCTCGTGGTGGGCTCGGTGCTCGCCCTGATCCCGCTCGCCATCGTGCTGCTCGCGGTGCGCTGGGTGGACCGCTGGGAGCCGGAGCCGCGCTGGGCGCTCTGGTTCGCGTTCCTCTGGGGCGCCGCGGTCTCCGTCGCGATCGCGCTGATCGTGGACCTCGGCGTGCAGATCGCGGTCGCGGTGACCACCCCCGGCGGCGCGAGCGACGAGGTGCTGCAGTCCGTCGTGCAGGCGCCGATCGTCGAGGAGACCGCGAAGGGCGTCGGGGTGCTGCTCGTGTACCTGTTCTCGCGCTCGCACTTCGACGGTCCGGTCGACGGGCTGGTGTACGCGGCGACGGTCGCGGCGGGCTTCGCCTTCACCGAGAACGTGCTGTACTTCGGCGTCGCGCTCGCCGAGGGCGGCACGGAGGAGCTCGGCGCGACCTTCGTCGTGCGCGGGCTCTTCTCGCCCTTCGCCCACGTGCTCTTCACCGCGTGCACGGGCCTCGCCCTCGGCATTGCGGCGAACCGCGGTGGCGGAGCCCGGGTCGTGGGCTGGTTCCTCGGCGGGCTCGCGCTCGCGATCGGACTGCACGCGCTCTGGAACGGCTCGCTCGCCTTCGCCGACGCCGTGCTCCTCTACACGACCGTGCAGGTGCCGATCTTCGTCGCCGCGATCGTGCTCACCGTGCTGCTGCGGCGTCAGGAGGTGCGGATCACCCGACTCCGGCTCGGCGAGTACCAGGCGGCGGGATGGTTCGACGCGGGTGAGGTCGAGGGCCTCTCGACTCCGGCGGGCCGCCGGGCCGCGCTCGCCTGGGCGAAGGCGCAGCGCCCGCCGCGCACCGCCGCCGTGCGGAGCTTCATCGCCGACGCCACGCGACTCGCCTTCACCAGGAACGCGATCGCCACGGGCCGGGCCGACGTGCGCCGACTCGAGGACGAGCGGGTGCTGCTCGAGCGCGTCACCGCCGCCCGCCGCGCGATCATGGGGTAGTGGCGGGCCGCAGCCGCGGGCGGGTACGGAAGAAGCTCGTCGCCCTGGGGTGTGGCACTGCCGACAGCTCTCCTGGGCGACGAGCTCCTTAGGGTTCCAGGGTGCACGCTGTTCGCAGTCAGCGCAAGAGCGGAGTGGACGCGCGTCCGCGATTGCCCTCGGCCATGGCATCCGTTTGGATGGAGACATGACCGACACCAACAGCAAGCCTGAGATCGACGCCCCCGAGGGGCCCGCCCCCACCGAGCTCGTCATCGAGGACATCGTCGTCGGCGACGGCGCCGAGGCGCAGCCCGGTTCGACCGTCGATGTGCACTACCTCGGCGTCGAGTACGACTCGGGCGAGGAGTTCGACTCCTCGTGGAGCCGCAACCAGTCCATCAACTTCCCGCTGCAGGCGCTCATCGCCGGCTGGCAGGAGGGCATCCCCGGCATGAAGGTCGGCGGGCGCCGCAAGCTCACCGTCCCGCCGCAGAAGGCGTACGGCCCCGCGGGCGGCGGACACCGCCTCTCGGGCCAGACCCTGATCTTCGTGATCGACCTGCTCGGCGTCAGCTGAGCGACCACGACCACGACGAGGGCCGGCGGGGATTCCCGCCGGCCCTCGTCGCATCCGCGTCGCGCTACGATGCCTGCTGTGCTGCCGCCGTTCCTGCCCTATCTGGTGCTCTCCGTCGTGCACCTCGTGCTGCTCTCGATCGGCCCGGACTGGTCGGTGACCGCGACGAAGGCGCTATTGATGCCCGCGCTCGCGCTCGCCGTGATGCTCGCCGCACCGCGGCCGAGCGGGGCGGCGTGCTGGCTCCTCGTCGCGGGCCTCGGCTTCTCCTGGGGCGGCGACGTGGCGCTGAGCTTCCCCGGCGACGGCTGGTTCACGATCGGCCTGGGCTCGTTCCTCGCCGCGCACCTCGTGTACCTGGCGCTGTTCCTGCGGCTCGGCCGCGGAGCCGGCGAGGTGCGGCTGCGTCGACGTCGGCGGGTCCCGCTCTGGGCGCTCGTGGTGTATCCGGTGTGGTTCGCCGGCTTCCTCGCGCTGCTCGGCCCGCACACGGGCGCGCTCCTCGTGCCGGTGGCCGCCTACGGGCTCGCGCTCGGGGCGATGGCGGCGTTCGCCGCCGGCAACGGCCCGATGCTCGCCGCGGGCGGCGCCCTGTTCGTCGTGTCGGACTCGGTGCTCGGGCTCGGCCGTTTTCTGCCGGGCTACGACTTCGCGTGGCACGATGCCGTCGTGATGGTGAGCTACCTCGCGGCGCAGGGCCTCATCGCCCTGGGCGTCGTGGTGCACCTCCGCGTTGCGCCGATGCGGTCTGCCGCACCCGTTCCACGAGCTGCTGCCAGGGCCCGGTGAGCTGGCGCTCGGCGAGCTCGACCTCGTTCGGCGGGCAGCTGATGCGGTAGACGTAGCGGTCGGGCTCCGGCGGCGCCGCGGGCACCTCGTGCCAGGGCAGCTCGTCGAGCAGCAGCACCCAGTCGTCGCGGTCGGGTTGCGCGTCGACCTCGACCTGCCAGGTGAGGCGCAGCCCGGCGAGCCCGCCGCTGCGTTGCACGATGACGTCCATCGCGCCAGATGCTACTCCGCCGAGCGCGGCGCCGGGCGGTCGGCGCCGGCGTCGTCGCCCGCCTCGGGCTCGACGCCCACCGTCTGCCAGCCGCGGAGCACCGCCTGCCGCTCTCGCGACTCCGCCCCGAATCGCTCGCCGGCCGTGCGCAGCGTCTCGGCCGCGAAGCCGGCGAAGGTCTCGTCTTCGCGGAGCCGGCCCGAGACGAGCGCGTCGTACCAGATGCGGCCCACGTGCTCCCAGGCGAAGCCGCCGAGTTCGCGCGCCGCGAGAGCGAACGCGCGGTTGGGGATGCCGGAGTTCAGGTGCACGCCGCCGTGGTCGTCGCTCGTCTCGACGTAGTCGCGGAAGTGCCCGGGCTGCGGGTCGCGGCCGAGCACGTCGTCGTCGTAGGCGGTGCCCGGTTCGAGCATGGAGCGCAGCGCCCGGCCTTCGACCTCGGGGGTGAAGATGCCCTCGCCGATGAGCCAGTTCGCGGCCTCGGCGTCCTGGCCGAGGGCGTACTGCTCGACGAGGGCGCCGAACGCGTCGGAGACGTGCTCGTTCAGCGCGCCCGACTGGCCCTCGTAGCGGAGCCGCGAGGTGTGCTCGGTGACGCCGTGCGCAAGCTCGTGCCCGATGACGCTGAGCGAGCCGGTGAAGCCCTGGAACACCTCGCCGTCGCCGTCGCCGAACACCATGCGCTCGCCGTCCCAGAACGCGTTGTCGTAGCGATCGCCGAAGTGCACGGTGGCCTCGAGGGGCATGCCGGCGCCGTCGATCGAGTCGCGGCCGAACACCCGCTCGAACAGGCGGTGGGTGTCGCCGAGGCCGTTGTACGCCTCGTCGACCGCCTCGTCGCCGGTCGCCGGTTCGCCCTCGCGGCGGACGAGCTGGCCAGGCAGCTTCTCGAGGCCTTCGGCGTCGGAGATGCGGCGGACCGGCGCGGAGGGAGCGTCGGGCAGCGCGCTCGGCTGCTCCGGCAGCGGGCCGGGACCGAGCCTGGGCGAGGGAGGCCGCAGCAGCGCCCGTCGGGCGGCCTCCGCGGCGAGCGGGAAGCGCGGCCCGGCGGACTCGGCGATGCGATCGAGCAGGTAGGGCGGGACGATCTCCGGCATGCCTCGATGCTGCCACCGACCGCCGACAGCGGCCACCCGTAGGCTGGGACGGTGCCAGCGCTTCCGACGGGCGAACTCCGCCGCCACGCGATCGGTCTCCTGCCCGCCGCTGCGGTCTGCGGTGCGGCCGTCCTGCTGTTCGGTGTGCAGCTCGTCTGGCCCGGCTACGCCCTGCTGGCCGTCGGCCTCGTCGGCGCCTGGCTCTGCGACCGCAGCGGCCGCACCGAGCGGCTCGCCGCCGATCTCGCGCTCATCGCGCTCGGCCAGCTGATCATCTCGACCGTCTCGCTGAAGGCCGATCTGTCGAACGAGGGGATGGTCCGCTTCGCGGTCGTCCTCGGGCTCGCCGTCGCCGTGCCGTTCCTGGTCTCGCGCTTCCTCTACCGCGAGCGGGTGATCCGCTTCCCGTGGCGCACGGGGCAGCGCTGGACGCTCGCGCAGTGGGGCTATCTCGCCGCGGTGGTCGTGGCGGGATGGCTCATCCTGCCGTTCTACTTCATCACCTCCGGGGTCTACACGAACTGGCCGACCGTGGTGACGCCCGACGAGATCGCCCGCCTCTTCGTCGGGGTGAACGCCGTGGGCACCTGGGACGAGCTGTTCTTCATCTGCACGGTGTTCACGCTGCTGCGCCGGCACTTCCCCGTCTGGCAGGCGAACCTGCTGCAGGCGACGGTGTTCGTCTCCTTCCTCTGGGAGCTCGGCTACCAGTCGTGGGGGCCGCTGCTCACCATCCCGTTCGCCCTCGTCCAGGGCTGGACCTTCACCCTCACGAAGTCGCTCAGCTACGTGCTGACCGTGCACCTGCTGTTCGACGCGGTGGTCTTCGCGGTGATCGTCTACGCGCACAACGGATGGCCCGCGATCTTCCTGCTCGCGCCCTGAGCTCCCACGGGCGGGGGAGACGATTCCGCCGCACGGGGGAGGCGCGGCATCCGTCCGCCCCGCTTCGATGGGACGCATGAGCGATTCCGAGACCACCACCACGATGCCGGGCCCGGCCGGTGCGGGCGCCGCGAGCGCCGCCGAACGCCAGCGGGCGAAGAACTCCGAGCGCGGGCCGGTGCTGCCGACCGCGGTGCCGTGGCGGGCGGTGATCGTCTTCCTCGTCATCGCGCTCGGCGGCGCCTGGCTCGTCGAGCTGCCGGTCTGGCTCTCCGGCGAGGGGCTCGCGAGCCCGTGGTTCGGTCCGCTGACCCTCGCGATGATGTTCACCCCGACCATCGCCGCCCTCGTCGCGGTGTTCTGGGTGCACCGGGCCCCGAGCGCGCCGCGCTGGCTGGGGCTCTGGCCTCTGCGGCCGGCGGGGCGGACCTGGCTCTTCATCGCCCTCGGCGCGGTCGGCTTCACCGTCATCCCGTTCGCCGCGCTCCTCCTCGGCGACGCGATGGGGCTCATCCGGCTCGACCTGAGCGGCGTCAGCGGCGTCACCGCGGCGCTCGCGGCGAGCGGCGGTACGGGCGCGGATGCCGCGACCGTCGTGACGATCACCCTCCTGATGCTCCCGATCGTCACGCTCGTCAACTGCGGGGCGACCTTCGGCGAGGAGCTCGGCTGGCGCGGCTGGCTGCTGCCGGCGCTGCGCCCGCTCGGCACCTGGACGGCGCTCGTGGCGAGCGGGGTGATCTGGGGCGTCTGGCACGCACCGGTCGTGCTGCTCGGCTACAACTACGGCCGAACCGACCTGCTGGGCGTCCTCTGCATGGTCGTCTTCTGCGTGCTCGTCGGCAGCGTGATCGGCTGGCTGCGCCTGCGCAGCGCCTCGGTGTGGCCCGCCGTGATCGCGCACGCGGCGCTCAACACCGCCGGCTCGCAGTTCCTGATCTTCGTCGAGGCGAGTGATCTCCCGGCCGATCCGTGGGGGTCGATGCTCGGCTGGCCCGGCTGGATCCTCTTCGCTGTGATCATCGTGCTGCTCGCGGTGACGGGGCAGTTCCGGAAGCAGCCGCAGCCCGGCCTGACGCTCGCCGAGTCGCGCGCCTGAGCCGCGGCGCCCGCGCCGCCCGCGAGGGGCTCGGCTCAGGCCGGTCGCTCCACCTCGGCGCCGTGCGCGGCGAGCCAGTCGAGCAGCACCGCCGCATGGTTCACCCGCTCGTCGCGCGCACCGAAGAGGAGCGTGACCCGCGGATGCTGCCGGCCGAGCTCGAGGAGCTCGGCGCCCGCGGTCCCCGCGTCGAGCTCCTGCCGGTACTGCGCGGCGAAGTGCGCGAAGTCCTCGAGCTGGTGGTGCCAGGCGGTGCGCAGCTCGGGGGAGGGGGCGACGTCCTTCGCCCAGCGGTCGAGCTCGGCGCGCTCCCGGCTCACCCCGCGCGGCCAGAGCCGGTCGACGAGCACCCGGACTCCGTCGTCGGCGGAAGCCGCCTCGTAGACGCGCTTGATCGCGAACACCATGCCTCCAGTCTGAGGCAAGGCGGGTGCTCGCGCTCTGCTAAGCTAGTTCGGTTGCCGTCCACCGGCCGCGCATGAAGAGAGCCCAGGCATCAGGCCCCGGGCAGCGCGCAACGAGAAGAAAGGGGATCCCTCTATGGCACTGGATTCAGAGACCAAGAAGGCGATCATCGAAGAGTACGCGACGCACCCCGGTGACACTGGATCCCCCGAGGTCCAGATCGCGATCCTCACCAAGCGCATCAAGGACCTCACCGAGCACCTGAAGGAGCACAAGCACGACCACCACTCGCGTCGTGGTCTGCTGCTCCTCGTCGGTCAGCGCCGTCGTCTGCTCGGCTACCTCGCCGACGTCGACATCGAGCGCTACCGTGCGCTCATCGAGCGTCTCGGCCTGCGCCGCTAAGTGCCGCCGGCGCTGCCCTCGTGCGGCGCGCCGAAGTCCGGCATGGCTCTCGATGAGCCGCGAACTTCTTGCGAAGGCCCCCGCACCTGCTTCTCGGAGCAAGGCCGGGGGCCTTCGTCATGCCCGCGCGCGGTCGTGCCACCCGGGTGCGGTCGTCAGGCCCGCGCGCGATAGGCGCGCACGGCCATCCGGTTGCCGCAGCGGGTCGAGCAGAATCGGCGTGAGCCGTTCTTCGAGAGATCGAGGTAGGCGGCCTCGCAGTCGTCGGCGTCGCACGTGCGGAGCCGCTCCAGCTGATCGGCGCGCACGACGTCGACGAGGGCCATGGCCACCTCGACCAGGATGCGCTCGGCGAGCGGGGCCTCGGCCGAGGTCGCGTGGATGTGCCAGTCGAGCGCGTCGTGCCGCACGAGCCGGGGGACCGCGTTCGACTCGGCGAGGATGGCGTTCACCTCGTCGACCGCGTCGTCGCGGTCGCGCGACCACAGTGCGCGCAGCCGCGCCCTGGCGGCGGTCACCTCGGCCAGCTCCCGGGTGTCGCCGTCGCGCCGGCCGGAGTACCACCAGCGGTCGAGGATCGCGACGAGGGCGGCGGGATCGCCGAGCTCGTCGACCCCGGTCGCGCTCGCCTCGGGCACCGTGTTCACGAGGGCGGCGGCGAAGTGCAGCGCGTCGATCGTGTCATTGGTGAAGATCATTTGACTCCTGACTTCGGCGTGCCGTACTGTCACGAGCATAACGGCGTTCGCCCATGACGAGTGGACGCGTCGGCAGCGAGTCGAGGAGGGCTCGTGCGCGGATCGCGCGGCATGACGGGGATCGCCCTGGGAGTGGCGGCGGGGCTCGCCTTCGGCGTGGGCGGCGTGTTCGTGAAACCGCTGCTCGAGAACGGCTGGAGCCCCGGTGCGGCCGTGCTCGCGCGCATCTCGATCGCCGCCGTCATCCTCGCCGTCCCCGGCATCCTCGCCCTTCGCGGCGACCTCCGCCCGCTCTGGCGGGCGCGCTGGACGGTGCTGCTGTTCGGCCTGATCGCCGTCGCCGGCGTGCAGTTCTTCTTCTACGCCTCGCTCGAGCGCATCCCGGTCTCGCTCACACTCCTCATCGAGTACCTCGCGCCGATCGCGCTCGTGCTGCTCGCCTGGCTGCGCTCCCGACGGGTGCCGCAGCGCATCGTGCTCGCCGGCTCGGTGCTCGCGCTCGCGGGCCTCGTCCTCGTCATCGGTCCGGGCGGCGGCCGGCTCGACCCGCTCGGGCTCGCCTTCGCCGCGCTCGCGATGCTCGGCGTCTGCGTCTACTACCTCGTCGGCGAGTCCTCGGCTGCGCAGCTGCCGCCGCTCGCGCTCATCGCCGCGGGCTTCGTCGTCGGGGCCGTCGCGCTCGCGCTGCTCGGCGTCACGGGACTGCTGCCCATGCGCTTCGTCTTCGACGACGTCGCGTTCCTCGGCGCCGAGGCGCCCTGGTTCGTGCCGCTCCTCGCCGTCGGCGTGCTCTCCACCGCCGTCGCGTACACCGCCGGGCTCGCCGCGATCGGCCGCCTCGGCTCCCGGCTCGCGGCGTTCCTCGGGTTGTCGGAGGTGGTCTTCGCGGGCATCGCCGGCTGGGTGCTGCTCGGCGAGGTGCTGAGCGTGCTGCAGATCGTCGGCGGAGTGCTGATCCTCGCGGGCATCGTCTGCGTCAAGCTCGAGCGCCGGCCGGCCGCGCCCGGCGCCGCCGGGGGATCGGGCGAGGAGCCGGCCGCGCCCGCCGTCGAGCTCGGTGCGGAGCCGATCCCCGTCACCGCCGCGCTGCCGCTGCCGCCGAGTGCGGGTGACGGACGAGGGGCCTAGGCTCGCCCCATGCGCTTCGGCATCGTCATCCTTCCCCAGTTCCCGTGGCCGGAGGCCGCTCGCCGTTGGCAGGCGGCGGAGGCGTACGGCTTCGACGTCGCCTGGACGTACGACCACCTCTCCTGGCGCTCCCTCGCCGACGAGCCCTGGCACGCGACCGTGCCGACGCTCACCGCCGCGGCCATGGCGACCTCGACGATCCGGCTCGGCACCTTCGTCGCGAATCCGAACTTCCGCCACCCGGTGCCGTTCGCGAAGGAGCTCGCGACCCTCGACCAGATCGCGGGCGGACGCGTGGTCGCCGGGCTCGGCTCCGGCGGCACGGGCTTCGATGCGCACGTGCTCGGGCAGGAGCCCCTGTCGCCCCGGCAGCGGCACGAGCGCTATGTCGAGTTCGTCGAGGCGCTCGACCGGCTGCTGCGCTTCGAGCAGCCCGGCTCGGGCGGCATCTCGTTCGCGGGCGAGTGGTTCACCGCGGAGCGCGCCCGCATGGTCGGCGCGCCGGCGCAGTCACCGCGGCTGCCGCTCCAGCTCGCGGCGAACGGACCGCGCGGCCTCGCGCTCGCCGCGCGGCTCGCCGACGGCTGGATCACGACCGGACGGGCCGAGCTCGATGCCGAGGCGTGGTGGCGGAACGTCGGCGAGCTGTCGCGGCGCTTCGCGGAGGCGTGCGCCGAGCACGGCCGCGATGTCGCCGGGGTCGCGCGCGTGCTCTCGCTCGACGAGGGCGATCGCTACTCGCTCGCGAGCGCCGCCGCGTTCGAGGACGCGGTCGAGCGGGCCCGCGGGCTCGGCTTCGACGAGGTCGTCGCGCACTGGCCGCGCGAGTCGGGCATCTACGCCGGCGACGAGCGCGTGCTGGAGGAGGTCGCGGCCCGGCTGCCCGCGCTGCGCTGAGCGCTGAGAAGCCGCCGTGAGTCGGCGGCGAGCGAGCAGATACCGTTGAAGGCATGCCAGCCCCCCGCCGCAAGCCCCTGCTCCTCTGGGAGCCGTTCCCCTACCTCGCGCTCTTCGTCGTGCTGCTCGCGACGAGCTTCGTGCGGCCGGGGGCCGAGCCGTGGCTGTTCTGGCCGCTCATCGTGCTGCTCGCGGTGGCGCTCGTCTATCTCGTGATCTCGATCGGCCGGGAGAAGCGCGGCGCGAACCCCGATCAGTGGGGCAACCTGCTCGGCCTCGACGACCTCACGCTCGTCGAGGCGCCGTCGGCCGATCGCGAGGTGCGCACCGTCGTCCCCGTCGACGGCGCGGCCCACCGGCAGTCCGGCATCGAGATCGCGCGCACGCAGGGCGGACCCGAGCAGACCGCGGTCCTCGTGCCGCGGGCGAGTCGCTGGATGGCCCGCCGCTACCGGGTGGGCGTGCAGCTCGTCGGCGGGCAGCGGCCCCGGCACGCGGGCTACCTCGGCCAGGCGGCGGAGGAGCGCTACGTGGATCGTCTCGACGCCCTGCGCAGCGAGGGCAAGTACGTGCGGGTGCCGGCGCGCATCGTGGGCGACGGGCGGCCGTTCAAGGTGGAGCTCGACCTCAGCGGGCTCGACGAGACGGTCTGAACTCGGGCGCGCAGCGCGCGCCGGTTCGGGTCAGGAGGCCTGACCGTCCTCCTCGCGCGCGAGCTGCTCGCGCACCTGGTCCATGTCGAGCTCGCGCACCTGCGAGACGAGGTCGTCGAGCACCGGGCGGGGGAGCGCTCCGGCCTGAGCGAAGACGCCGATGCCGTCCTTGAACGCCATGATCGTGGGGATCGAGGTGATGTTCATCGCGGCGGCGAGCTGCTGCTGGTCCTCGGTGTCGACCTTCGCGAAGACGAGGTCGGGGTTCGCCTCGGCCGCCGCCTCGTAGTTGGGGGCGAACTGCAGGCAGGGCCCGCACCAGGAGGCCCAGAAGTCGACGAAGACGGTGCCGCCTTCGAGGATCGTCTTCTCGAAGGTGTCCATGGTGAGCGCGACGGTAGCCATGGGCGCCAGCCTACGGGCCGCAGCTTTGAAGCCGCCCAGTGTTCGCTCTCGGCGATGACCCGGCGTTGCCCCGCTGTTGCGCCGATACGAGCGGCCTCAGCGCTATCGTGAGGGCGTGACTGAGCGCGGTCCCGATGAAGCGGAGCGGGCGACGGATGCCGTCATCCGGAGCACGCCGGCGGGCGTGCTCGCGCCGCCGCCGCCGGGCTGGCAGGCGCACGCGGCCGAGCTCGACGCCGCGATCCCCGACTTCGACTGGCGCTCGCTGCCGGAGGGTGCCGAGCGCTGCTGGTTCGACGTGCCGAGCGGGCGGCTGGCGGGGCTCGCCATGGGGCCGGTGGACGGGGCGAGAGTGCTGCTCGTCCCGGGCGCGACGGGGTCGAAGGAGGACTTCGTCCTCATGCTGCCGCTGCTCGCCGACGCCGGGTACCGCGTGGAGGCCTTCGACCTCGCGGGGCAGTACGAATCCGCCGCGGCGGGGCCTTGGCGGCTCGACCCGCCGTCCGAGCGATACGAGCGCAGTCTCTTTCTCGACGATCTCCTCGCGGTGCTCGCCGCGGGGAGCGGGCCGGCGCATGTGCTCGGCTACAGCTTCGCGGGCACGATCGCGCAGGAGGCGCTCGTCCGGGCGCCGGAGCGCTTCGCGAGCCTGGCGCTGCTGTCGAGTCCGCCGGAGCCCGGGCAGGCGTTCCGCGGAGTGAAGCGGATCGGCCCGATCTCGGGCTTCACGACGCCGAGGCAGGGCGCGGCGCTCATGCTCTGGGGCATCCGCAGCAATCTGAACCGGGTGCCGCCCGGTCGCCTCGCCTTCGTGCGCGAGCGGTTCCGGCTCACCCGCCGCGACAGCGTGGACGATCTCATCGCGTGCATGATGGCGACCCCCGATCTCCGGCGCGAGGTCGCGGCATCCGCCGTCCCGAAGCTCGTGGCGGTCGGGGCGCACGATCTCTGGCCGCTCGAGCTGCACGAGCGCTCGGCCCGCGAGCTGGGGGCGCGCTTCGCCGTGTACCGGACCGGGCACAGCCCGTGCGAGACGACGCCGCACCAGCTCGTGCGCGATCTGCTCGAGCTCTACGCGACCGCCTGATCGCCCTCGTCCGCGACGGCGGTGCCCGTCGCCGCCTCGCGGTGCTCGGCGCGCCGCTCGAGCGCCGGCCACTCCCGCCACTCGACCGCGAGGGTGTGGAAGGCCATCCGCAGCCGCCGCCCGAGGGCCGCCCAGCTGTCGAACGGGCGTGCCGAGACGTCGACGACGAGGCTGCGCTCGTAGGCGACCGACATGCCAGGGCGGAGCCACCAGGCGAGGTCCAGGTCGTCGTGCACGTCGGCCCGGTCGCGGTGCACGATCCCGCGGAGCTCGCGCCACGCCTCGCTGCGCAGCGCATAATTCGAACCGAAGACCGGGGGATGCCCGAGCAGGATGCCGATGGCCCAGAAGTAGCCGCCGATGTAGAGGTGCCTGGCCACCCAGCGCGTGAACGCGGTGCCGCCGTAGAAGCGGCCGGGGCCGGTGATCGCGGTGGGGGCGTCGGCCCCGGCCATCCGCCGTTCGACGCGGGCGAGCCAGTCGGGCGGGGGCACCGAGTCGGCGTCGAGTCGCGCAAGGAGCTCGCCGCGGGCGGCGTCGAAGCCGGCGGCGGTCGCGGGCCAGATGCCGCGGCGCGGCTCCGTCACGACGCGGGCGCCGGCGTCGCGGGCGACGGCGGCGGAGTCGTCGCGCGAACCGTTGTCGACGACGATGATCTCGTCGGCGGGCCGGGTCTGCACCGCCAGTGCGGCGAGGCAGGCGCGGAGCATGGCGGCATCGTCCAAGCAGGGGATGACGACCGAGATGCTGCCCATCACCCCGGAGTCTAGACCCGGCTCGCACGCGAATCGCGGCGGCAGGGCAGACTGGATGCGGTGCGTCATCCGCTGCCCATTCGATCGAATCGGCGAAGCGGGAATAGCTTCGGGGGCAGCCTGGTTCCTAATCTATGCAAACGCATTGAAAGCACTCGACCCGCACTCCAGGAGGACGCCGTGCAGTTCGGAATCTTCACCGTCAGCGACATCACGCAGGACCCGACGACCGGCCGCACGCCGACCGAGGCCGAGCGGATCCAGGCGACCATCGCGATCGCCAAGCACGCCGAAGAGGTCGGCCTCGACGTCTTCGCCCTCGGCGAGCACCACAACCCGCCGTTCTGGTCGTCCTCGCCCACGACGACGCTCGCCTACATCGCCGGGCAGACCTCGACGCTGCAGCTCTCCACCGCCACGACGCTCATCACCACGAACGACCCGGTGAAGATCGCCGAGGACTACGCGATGCTGCAGCACGTCTCCGGCGGCCGCGCCGACCTCATGCTCGGCCGCGGCAACACGGGGCCGGTCTACCCCTGGTTCGGCAAGGACATCCGGCAGGGCCTGCCCATCGCGGTCGAGAGCTACGAGTTGCTGCACCGCCTCTGGCGGGAGGACGTCGTCGACTGGGAGGGCAAGTTCCGCACCCCGCTGCAGGGCTTCACCTCGACGCCGCGTCCGCTCGACGGCGTGCCCCCGTTCGTGTGGCACGGCTCCATCCGTACCCCGGAGATCGCCGAGCAGGCCGCCTACTACGGCGACGGCTTCTTCGCGAACCACATCTTCTGGCCCGCCTCGCACACCCAGCGCATGATCGCGCTGTACCGGCAGCGCTTCGAGCACCACGGCCACGGCACCGCCGCGCAGGCGATCGTCGGCCTCGGCGGCCAGGTCTTCATGCGTCGCAACTCGCAGGACGCGGTGCGCGACTTCCGGCCGTACTTCGACAACGCGCCGGTCTACGGCCACGGCCCGAGCCTCGAGGAGTTCACCCAGCAGACCCCGCTCACCGTGGGCAGCCCGCAGGAGGTCATCGACCGCACGCTCGGTTTCCGCGACTACGTGGGCGACTACCAGCGCCAGCTGTTCCTCGTCGACCACGCCGGGCTGCCGCTGAAGACCGTGCTCGAGCAGCTCGACCTGCTCGGCGAGGTCGTCGGCGTGCTGCGCACCGAGTTCGCGAAGAACCGCCCGACCGAGGTGCCCGACGCCCCCACGCACGCCTCGCTCGTCGCCGCGAAGTACGGTGACGAGGCTCCCCGCCAGGCGACCCCGAACGCCAACCGCGGCGACAACCTGACCGTGGGCGCCTCGCCCTACCAGGACGCGCCCGCGCCCGCCGGCTCGGCCTTCGGCCCCGCCGCGACCCGTGCGGGAGGTGCACGATGACCGCCAAGCAGATCGTCGTCGTCTCGGCGGGGCTCTCCACGCCGAGCTCGACCCGCCAGCTCGCCGACCGGCTCGCCGCCGACTCGGTGGCGGCCCTCGCCGAGCGCGGCGTCGAGGCCGAGGTGCGCACCTTCGAGCTGCGCGAGCTCGCCCACGACATCACGAACCACCTGCTCATGGGCTTCGCGCCGCCGAAGCTCGAGGAGGCGCTCGACGCCGTTGCCTCGGCCGACGGGCTCATCGCCGTCACGCCGATCTTCACGACGAGCTATGCGGGACTGTTCAAGTCGTTCATCGACGTGATCGACCCGCAGGCCCTCACCGATCTGCCGGTGCTGCTCGGCGCGACGGGCGGCACGCCCCGGCACTCGCTCGCGATCGACTACGCGATGCGCCCGCTGTTCACCTATCTGCACGCGGTGCCCGTGACCACCGGGGTGTTCGCCGCGACGAGCGACTGGGGCGGCGCCGAGGGCGACGGCGTGCGCTCGCTGCCCGACCGCATCTTCCGCGGCGCGAAGGAGTTCGCCGAGCTTGTCGAGCGCACCGACCGCTCGCAGCTGGTGAGCGACCCCTTCCGGCTCGACCGGCCGATGGGGCACCTCATCGGCGGTCTCGCCGGCGAGTAGTCCTCCGCCCCCACCGAGTTGCCCGACTTACATGGAAGTCGGGCAACTCGGCGTTTCAGGGGGCGAAGCAGGCTTTGGGGGCTCAGGGGGCGAAGCGGCGGACGAGCGCGTCGACGGCGAGGCCCGCGAGGATCGCGACGGGGACCGAGATCGCGAGGGCGAGCAGCGGCTGGTCCGCGAACGCCGCGCCGACGACCGCCCCCATCGCCGTGTTGAAGACCGCCCACGCGAGCCCCGCGGCCGCCGAGAGCGGCAGGTACCGGCCGAGCGGGATCCGCACGGCGCCGGCGGCGAGGTTCACGGCGATGCGGGCGAAGGGCACGTAGCGGGCGGTGAACACGAGCACCGCGGTGCGCCGGCCGACGGTGCGCCGCACCCGCTCGATCGCGGCGGCGACCCGCGGCTTCCGCTGCCACGTCCAGCGCTCGAGACCGCCCGCGCGGCCGATCCCGTAGCAGGCGAGGTCGCCGAGAACGGCGCCGAGCGCGGCGACCGGGATCACGAGGAGCGGGTTCGGATGCCCCGTGGTCGCCGCGAGCGCCCCCAGCGCGACCACGAGGGTCTCGCTCGGAAGCACCACGAGGAAGGCGTCGCCGACGACGAGCGCGAAGAGCGCGGGCAGCAGCCACGGCGAGGCGGCGAGCTGGGCGAGGGCGTCGGCTGACACCCCGCCTTGCTATCCGGGCGGGGTGAACGGCGGGTGGCCGGCCGGCGAGCGCCGTCAGTCGTCGAGGACGAAGGTCACTTCGAGGGTGACCGACCAGCCGGTGATCACCCCGTCGCTCGCCTCGATCTTCTGCTCCTTCACCCAGGCGCCGGAGACGTTGCGCAGCGTCTCGGACGCGCGGGCGACGCCCGCGGAGATCGCGTCGTCGAAACTCTGCTCGGAGCGGGCGGTGATGGTGGTCACGCGGGCGACGGATGCCATGAGGTCCTCCTCGATCGATGGAGCGGTGCCCAGGATGCGGCGCCGCGCTGCCATGCAACGCCGCTCCCGGCGCGGCGGCAAGGCCCGAGCGCCGTCCGTCCGGCGACGGGTTCGCGACCGGGCGGCGAACGCTCGCCGACGCGACGGTGAATCCTCGGTGCCCGGGCGCGCTTTCGCGCTGTGCGCCGCCACGGCCGGGGCACCCTGGTGTCGTGAAGGTCGCGATCCTCGCCGAATCGTTCCTCCCGCACATGAACGGGGTCACCCACTCGCTCCTCCAGGTGCTGGGGCACCTGGAGCGCGCGGGGCACGAGGCCCTCGTCATCGCGCCGCGCGCCGGCCGCGTCGACGAGGCGGCGCTCCGCGGGGCGCGCCTGCTGCAGCTGCCGTCGACGCCGCTGCCGCGCTATCCGCAGGTGCGGATCGCGGTGCCGGGCCTCCGCCGGCTCACCGCCGCGCTCGCCGAGTTCTCGCCCGACGTCGTGCACCTCGCCTCGCCGTTCGTGCTGGGGTGGCAGGGGGTGCGCGCCGCCGAGGCGATCGGGGCGCCGAGCGTCGCGGTCTACCAGACGGATGTCCCGGCCTACGCCGCCCGCTACGGGGTCCCGGCCGCGGCGCCGGCGCTCGAACGGCACGTTGCGCGGCTGCACGGCCGGGCGACGCTCACGCTCGCGCCCTCGAGCTCGGCGCTCGAACGGCTCGACGCGCTCGGCGTCTCCGGGACCCGGCTGTGGCGTCGCGGCGTCGACCTGGAGCGCTTCCGGCCGGGTCGTCGCGACGAGGCCTGGCGGCGGCGGATCGCACCCGGCGGCGAGGTCGTCGTGGGTTACGTCGGCCGGCTCGCGCCGGAGAAGCAGGTCGAGGATCTGCTGGCGCTCCGCGGCCTGGCCGGCATCCGGCTCGTCGTCGTCGGCGACGGCCCGTCCCGCGACGAGCTCGAAGCGCTGCTGCCGGACGCGGTCTTCACCGGGTTCCTCGGCGGCGAGGAGCTCGCGACGACGCTCGCGAGCTTCGACGTCTTCGTGCACCCGGGGGAGAGCGAGACGTTCTGCCAGACCGTGCAGGAGGCGCACGCGAGCGGCGTCCCCGTCGTCGCCACCGGCGCCGGCGGCCCGCTCGACCTCGTCCGGCAGAGCGTCGACGGCTGGCTCTACCGGCCGGGGGATCTCGACGAGTTCGCCGCCCGCGTCGCCGACCTCGCGGGGGATGCCGCGAAGCGTCGCGCGTTCGGCCGGGCGGCCCGTCGCGGCGTCGAGGGCCGCGGCTGGGACGTGCTCTGCGAGGAGCTGCTGGGCCACTACCGCGACGCCAGGGCGCGCGGCGCAGGGCTCGCCTCGGTCGAACCCCCGACGGCGCCGGCGGCGCGCACGGTCCCGCGCCCCGCCGAGCCCGTCCCGGCCCGCGCCGCCCGTGCGCCGCTCCGCTTCGTCGCGGTCGGCGACTCGCTCACCGAGGGGCTCTGCGACGACTCGCGCACCGCCCCCGGCGAGTACCGCGGCTGGGCCGACCGGCTCGCCATGCTGCTCGCGATGAGCCGGCCGGGACCCGGGGTCGAGTACGCGAACCTCGCGGTGCGCAGCCGCCGCATCCGCGACGTGGTCGACGAGCAGCTGCCCGCGGCGCTCGCGCTCGGCGCGGAGCTCGTCGGCGTCTTCGTCGGGAGCAACGACCTCGTCCAGCGCGGTGCGGACCCCGTCGCGCTCGCCGATCGGCTCGGCGACGGCCTCCGCGCGGCCGCCGACGCCGGGTGCCGGGTGCTCGTCGTCACCCCGTTCCTGCCCGAGCGCTGGGAGGTGCGCGGCCTCCGGGCCCGCTTCGCGCGCTTCGACGAGCGGCTCCGCGCCCTCGCCGCCGAGCACGGAGCCGTGCTGGTCGACGTCGAGCACGCGCCCGAGCTGCGGGCCCGCTCCAGTTGGGCGGCCGACCGGGTGCACCTGAACCCTGCCGGCCACCGCACGCTGGCCTACGCCGCGGCGCGCGCGCTCGGCATCCCGGACGCCGCGGTCCTCGCCGACCTCGAACTCGCGCTGCACGACGGGGCGCACCGGACGCACGTCTCCGGACCGGCCTGGATGGCCATGCACGTGCTGCCGTGGGTGGTCCGCCGGCTGCGCGGACGGACCGCGGGGGAGGGCCGCTCGCCGAAGCGGCCGGAACTCGCCCTGCTCCGGATTCCGGCTCCGACCGGGGCCCCTCTGCTAGAGTCGAAGCGGTCGCCCGAGTGGTCACCGCCTCGCAGCTCTGCCTCGCAGCGGGCTGCGAACCGCAACTGAACACCGAGCACCTTCGGAGCAGGCCGGCAGGAAGCTGGTCCCCTGTGGTGGCTTACCGACTCGATTCGGTGGACTTCTACTGGTGGCCAGCGTGAGCGCATCGTCCTGATGCGATTCGTATTGCCTGTTCCTGCTCCTTCGTATGCAGTCGCGCCCACACGGGGTGCGACGGGAAACAAAGGAGAGAGACCTCTTGGAAGGTCCTGAAATCACGTTCGCCGAGACCGTCATCGACAACGGCAAGTTCGGCACCCGCACCATCCGCTTCGAGACCGGACGCCTCGCCCAGCAGGCGCAGGGCTCCGCGGTCGCCTACATCGACGAAGAGACCATGCTGCTCTCGGCGACGAGCGTCTCGAAGCAGCCGAAGGATCACTTCGACTTCTTCCCGCTCACGATCGACGTCGAGGAGCGCATGTACGCCGCGGGCCGCATCCCCGGCTCGTTCTTCCGCCGCGAGGGCCGCCCCTCGACCGAGGCGATCCTGACCTGCCGCCTCATCGACCGCCCGCTCCGCCCCTCCTTCGTCGAGGGTCTGCGCAACGAGGTCCAGGTCGTCGTGACCGTCCTCGCCATCGAGCCCGACGAGCTCTACGACGTGCTCGCCATCAACGCCGCGTCGCTCTCGACGCAGCTGTCCGGCCTGCCGTTCTCCGGCCCGGTCGCCGGTGTCCGCGTCGCGCTCATCGACGGCCAGTGGGTCGCGTTCCCGAAGCACGGCCAGCTCGAGGAGGCCGTGTTCAGCATGGTCGTCGCGGGCCGCGTCGTGACCGAGGCCGACGGCTCCGAGGACGTCGCGATCATGATGATCGAGGCCGAGGCGACCGACAACGCGTGGAACCTCATCCAGGGCGGCGCCGTCAAGCCCGACGAGACCGTCATCGCGCAGGGCATCGAGGCCTCGAAGCCCTTCATCAAGCAGCTCGTCGAGGCGCAGCAGCAGGTCGCCAAGACCGCGGCGAAGCCGACCGCCGACTACCCGACCTTCCCGCCCTACCAGCCGGAGACGAAGGCCGTCGTCGAGGCGCTCGCGCTCGACGAGCTCAAGGGCATCTACCAGATCGCCGGCAAGGTCGAGCGGCAGGACGCCGACGACGCCCTCAAGGCGCGCGTCAAGGAGCAGGTCGCGGCCAAGGTCGAGGCGGGCGAGCTGCCCGAGTCGGCCAACGCCGAGGTCTCCGCCGCCTACAAGTCGGTGACGAAGCACGTCGTGCGCTCGCGGGTCCTCGAGGAGGGCGTCCGCATCGACGGCCGCGGCCTCGCCGACATCCGCCCGCTCGACGCCGAGGTGCAGGTCGTGCCCCGCGTGCACGGCTCGGCCATCTTCCAGCGCGGCGAGACCCAGATCCTGGGCGTCACCACGCTGAACATGCTGAAGCTCGAGCAGCAGATCGACTCGCTGAGCCCGGTCACCAAGAAGCGCTACATGCACAACTACAACTTCCCGCCCTACTCGACCGGTGAGACCGGCCGCGTCGGGTCGCCGAAGCGTCGCGAGATCGGGCACGGCGCACTCGCCGAGCGCGCGCTCGTGCCGGTGCTGCCCACGCGCGAGGAGTTCCCCTACGCGATCCGTCAGGTGTCCGAGGCCCTCGGCTCCAACGGCTCGACCTCCATGGGCTCCGTCTGCGCCTCGACCCTCTCGCTGCTGAACGCCGGTGTGCCGCTGCGCGCCCCGGTCGCCGGCATCGCCATGGGCCTCATCTCCGACACCGTGAACGGCGAGACCCGCTACGCGGCGCTCACCGACATCCTCGGTGCCGAGGACGCGCTCGGCGACATGGACTTCAAGGTCGCCGGCACGAGCGAGTTCGTGACGGCCATCCAGCTCGACACGAAGCTCGACGGCATCCCCGCCTCGGTGCTCGCCGGCGCGCTGACCCAGGCGAAGGAGGCCCGCACCACCATCCTCGCCGTGCTCAACGCGGCGATCGACGGCCCGGACGAGATGGCGCCGACCGCTCCGCGCGTCATCAGCGTGCAGATCCCGGTCGACAAGATCGGCGAGCTGATCGGGCCGAAGGGCAAGACGATCAACGCGATCCAGGACGAGACCGGCGCCGACATCTCCATCGAGGAGGACGGCACCGTCTACATCGGCGCCACCGACGGCCCCTCGGCCGAGGCGGCCCGCGCCCAGGTGAACGCGATCGCGAACCCCACCAACCCGGAGGTCGGCGAGCAGTTCCTCGGCACCGTCGTGAAGATCGCCACCTTCGGCGCCTTCGTGTCGCTGCTGCCGGGCAAGGACGGCCTGCTGCACATCTCCGAGGTGCGCAAGCTCGCCGGCGGCAAGCGCGTCGAGAACGTCGAGGACGTGCTGGGCGTCGGGCAGAAGCTGCTCGTCGAGATCACCAAGATCGACGACCGCGGCAAGCTCTCGCTCGCCCCGGTCCTGCAGGAGGAGGCCGACGTCGAGGGTCGTGCCGCCACTGGCGAGCACACCGACGCGCCGGCCGAGGGTTCCGAGGTCGAGTGACCGCGGTTCCCGCCTGACACGCGGATGCCCCGCCCGATTCGTTCGGGCGGGGCATCCGTCGTTTCTGAGCCGCTGCGGACGACGCGCAGCGCCGCCCGGTGCTCAGAGCGGGAGGTAGCCCGCGCTGCGGAACAGCTCGTCGCGCTCGGCGAGGGCGCGCTCGGCTGCGGCCCGGGCTTCGGCCCGGCCGAGCAGCTGCTCCCGGTCGGTGCGTCGGCTGGCGCGGCGCAGGCCCCAGCTCGCAAGGCCGAGGCCGCTGCGGACGGCGAGGCCGGCGAGTCGGCCGGCGCCGGGGGAGAGGGTGGCGGTGGTCATGATCACTCCTTCCGAGTGTCGTCCTGGGTGGCCTCGCCGCGCACGAGCGGGAAGGCGTTGAGGTGGATCTGCACGGGCATGGAGCCCGGGGTGGGCGTGCGCTTGTACCGCTCGCCGAACTTCAGGAACACCGCGTCGATCTCGGCGACGAGCTCGGCGAGCTGCTCGACGGTGAGGCGGAGGTTGATCGTGTCGCTCGTCGCGACCTCGAGCCATTCCTTGCCGAAGACGTGCGGCCCGTCGGCGACGAAGTCCCGGTAGTTGCGGTCGCGGATCGTCAGCCACTCGTCTTCGACGAGCTTGGCGGCCAGCCGCTCGGCGCTGCCCGGGGGCAGGTCCTGCGGGTCGGGCACGGCGACCGAGCCGGGCGTGCGCTCCCACCATCGCTCGCGGCCGGTGCCGCGGCTCGTGTCCTCGCGGACGAGGCCGGCGCGCTCGAGCTGCCGGAGGTGGTAGCTCATGGACCCGCTCGACTCGCTCAGGCGTTCGCCGAGGCCGCTCGCGGTGAGCGGTCCGTAGGAGGACAGCTCGTCGTAGATGCGGATGCGCAGCGGGTGCCCGAGCGACTTCAGCGCCGTCGTCGACAGCACGTGGTCGATGCCGGGATGCCGGGTGCTGCTCGGCTGGGCCTCGATGTGGCTCGGAGTCGTCTCGCTCATGAGTGCAAAGATACCGTTGCAAAGAAAGCTTTGCAAGTATTTGTTTGCAAGCATTTGTTTGCAACGTCGTCTTGGTGGTCGCCCGCGAGGGCGGATGCGGCCGGCGCTGCGCGGGCGGCCTAGCGGTCGAGCAGCGGCCCGAGGCGATAGGGGATGAGCTCGCCCATCGAGAGCGAGGTCTCGGTGCGCTCCACTCCGTCGATCGCGAGGATCTCGCCGTCGATGCGGAAGAGATCGTGGGCGTCGCGGCAGACGACGCGCACGAGGAGGTCGACCGAGCCGGACAGCCCGTGCGCCTGCAAGACCTCGGGGATCTCCGCCACACGCGCGACGACCTCGCCGAGCTGCTTCTGCCGCACGTGCACCGAGACGAAGGCCTCGAGCGGGTAGCCGAGCGGCGCCGGATCGATCGCCCGCTCGAAGGAGGCGAAGGCGCCGGATGCCTCGAGCCGGGCGAGCCTGGCCTGCACCGTGTTGCGGCTGAGGCCCAGGCGCTCCGCGAGGGCGACGACGGTCGCACGGTGGTCGGCGGCGAGTGCGGCGAGGAGGGCTCGATCGAGCTGGTCGAGAGTGCTCATGCTGCGCAGTGTAGCGAGGTTCGAGCCCCGAGTGCTTGGCAACATGCTCAATGAACTCGGCGATGCTTGAGCTGTGTGACCTTCCGACGTAGCCTCTGGGTATCCGGCGACGTGGCCGGCGAGTCGGAGTGCCCACGAAGCGCTCCGCCGAACCAGGAGGATCGACGATGACCCTTTCCGACCGTGACGCGACCGGACTCTTGACGAGGCCCGAGTCGTTCGTGCAGCTCGTCGACGAGACGGGCGCCCGGCGGCACGATGCCGAATTCGACCCCTGGGTCGCCGACGTCGACGCCGCGGCCCTCGGCCGGCTCTACCGCGACATGGTCATCATCCGCCGGCTCGACGCCGAGGGGGTCGCGCTGCAGCGCCAGGGCGAGCTCGGGCTCTGGCCGCCGCTCGCCGGGCAGGAGGCCGCGCAGATCGGCTCCGTGCGCGCCCTGCGCGACGACGACTTCGCCTTCACGAGCTACCGGGAGCTCGCCGTCGCCTGGGCCCGCGGCGTCCCCGCGGAGGGGCTCGTGACCACCTGGCGCGGCACCGCGTCGTCCGGCTGGGACCCGGCCGCGCACCGCGTCGCCGTGCCGCAGATCATCATCGGCGCGCAAGCGCTGCACGCCACCGGCTACGCCATGGGATTGCGCTGGGACCACTCCGACGCCGCGGCCATCGCCTACTTCGGCGACGGCGCCACGAGCGAGGGCGACGTCAACGAGGCGTTCGTCTTCGCCTCGAGCTTCGAGGCGCCCGTCGTCTTCTTCTGCCAGAACAACCAGTGGGCGATCTCCGAGCCGGTCGGGCTGCAGTCGAAGCAGGAGCTCGCCCGCCGCGCCGACGGCTTCGCGATGCCCGGCCTCCGGGTCGACGGCAACGACGTGCTCGCGGTGCTCGCCGTCACCAGGATGGCCCTCGAACGCGCCCGCCGCGGGGACGGACCGAGCCTCATCGAGGCCGTCACCTACCGCATGGGCCCGCACACCACCGCCGACGATCCCAGCCGCTACCGCGACGAGGCGGAGCTGGCCGCCTGGCGGGAGCGCGACCCGATCGCCCGGCTGCTCGCCCTCCTCGAGGGGCTCGGGGTGGACGTCGCCGGGCTCGAGCGCGAGACGGCCGAGGCGGCGGATGCCGCAGCCGCCGAGCTCCGGGCCGCCTGCCTCGGCCTCGCCGACCCGCCCGCCCTCAGCGTGTTCGAGCACGTCTACGCGGAGCCGAACAGCCATGTCGCCCGCCAGCGCGAGCACTACGCGCGGTACCTCGCGCTCTTCGCCGACGAGGCATCCGACGAGAACGGAGCCGGACGATGACCCCCCTCACCCTCGGCAAGGCCCTGAACCGGGGCCTGCGCAACGCCCTCGCCGCCGACCCTCGCGTCGTCCTCCTGGGCGAGGACATCGGCACCCTCGGCGGCGTCTTCCGCATCACCGACGGGCTGCAGGCCGAGTTCGGCCGCGAGCGCGTGGTCGACTCGCCGCTGTCGGAGGCGGGGCTGATCGGCACCGCGGTCGGGCTCGCCTACCGCGGCTTCCGACCCGTCGTCGAGATCCAGTTCGACGGCTTCATCTATCCCGGCTTCGATCAGATCGTCGCGCAGGTGGCGAAGCTGCACTACCGCTCCCGCGGCACCGTCAAGGTCCCGATCACGATCCGCGTGCCCTTCGGCGGCGGCATCGGCGCGGCCGAGCACCACTCCGAGTCGCCCGAGGCGTACTTCGCGCACACCGCGGGGCTCCGCGTCGTCGTCTGCTCGAACCCGGCGGACGCGCACGTCATGATCCAGCAGGCGATCGCGAGCGACGATCCGGTCCTCTTCTTCGAGCCCAAGCGGCGCTACCACGCGAAGGGAGAGGTCGACGAGACGGCGAGCCTCGCCGACGCGAAGCCGATGGGCATCGCGACAGTCGTCGCGCCGGGCGACGACGTGACGCTCGTCACCTACGGCGCGCTCGTGCAGACCGCGAAGGACGCCGCGATCGCCGCGGCCGAGGACGGCGTCTCCATCGAGGTCATCGACCTGCGCTCGCTGGCGCCGGTGGACTACCCGACGCTCGAAGCCTCGCTGCGGCGCACCGGCCGGCTCGTCGTCGCGCACGAGGCGGGCCAGCAGGGCGGCGTCGGCGCCGAGATCGCGGCGAGCCTCACCGAGCGCTGCTTCGACTACCTCGAGCACGCGCCCGTGCGGGTCACCGGCCACGACATCCCGTACCCGCCCGCGAAGCTCGAGCAGCACCACCTGCCGGACCTCGACCGCATCCTCGACGGCGTCGACCGCGTGCTCGGCCGCGCCAACTCGCTCTCGGGGGTCGAGGCGTGAGCGGGGTGCGCGCGTTCGCGCTGCCGGATCTCGGCGAGGGGCTCACAGAGTCGGAGCTCGTCGCCTGGCGTGTGTCGGTCGGCGACCGCATCGAGCTCAACCAGATCGTCGCCGACGTCGAGACGGCGAAGGCCGTCGTCGAGCTGCCGTCGCCCTTCGCCGGGGTGATCACGGCCCTGCACGCGGAGCCCGGTCAGACCGTCGAGGTCGGCGCGCCGCTGTTCTCCTGCGAGACGGGCGACGGCGCGCCCGCCGGCGGCTCGGACGAAGGCGGCGCGGATGCCTCGGGCGGCGCCGGGCCCGAAGCCGACGCGCAGGCCGAGCCGAAGCGCGAGCCGACGCTCGTCGGCTACGGCGCCGCGGCCGATCGCGGACCGCGGCGTCGCCAGCGCGCTGCGTCGGCCGGCAGCGGGGCGTCGGGAGCCGGTGCCGGCGAGGCATCCGCCGCGACGTTCGGCACCGAGGCTTCGCGGCGCGGCGAGCGGCCCCGCTCGACCCCGCCGGTGCGCCGGCTCGCGCGCGAGCTCGGGGTCGAGCTCGACACGATCGAGGGCACCGGGGAGCGCGGGCTGATCACGCGCGACGACGTCGAACGCGCGGCGAACACCGTCCAGGCGCCATCCGCCGCCCCAGCGACGGCGCCCCGCCAGGCCCCCGGCGAACGACCGGCCGAGACCCGCATCCCGATCCGCGGCGTCCGCAAGCACACGGCCGCCGCGATGGTGCGCAGCGCCTTCACCGCCCCGCACGTGACCGAGTTCCTCACCGTCGACGTGACCGCGACGATGGAGCTCCTGCGCGGGCTGCGCGAGGATCGCGCCTTCGCCGGGCACCGGATCACCCCGCTCGCCGTCGTCGCGAAGGCGGTCTGCCTCGCCGCGGCGCGCACCCCGGAGGTCAACGCGCGCTGGGACGAGGAGGCGCAGGAGATCGTGCAGTTCGCGGGCGTGAACCTCGGCATCGCCGCGGCGACAGATCGCGGGCTCGTGGTGCCGGTGATCCCCGGCGCCGAGCGGATGACCCTCGTCGAGCTGGCCGATGCGATCGGCGCGCTCGCCGAGACGGCGCGCGCCGGGCGCACGAGCCCGGCCGAGCTGTCCGGAGGCACGATGTCCATCACGAACATCGGCGTCTTCGGGATCGACGCGGGCACGCCGATCCTGAACCCGGGGGAGGCCGCGATCCTCGCGACCGGCCAGGTGCGCCGGCTGCCGTGGGAGCACCGCGGCGAGATCGCGCTGCGCGAGGTGATGACCCTCTCGCTCTCCTTCGATCACCGACTCGTGGACGGCGAGCAGGGCTCGCGCTTCCTCGGCGACGTCGGCCGGTTGCTGCGGGAGCCGGGGCTCGCCCTCACGATGTGAGCGGGCCGCGGGGGATGGCGGTGTCGTCCCCCGCGGCGTAGCCTCGCCCGCAGGGCCGCGCGGGCGGCCCGGGACGGGGGACGAACGGATGGACGAACGCACACTGCTGCTCGCGGAGGACACCGCCGCGGCGCTCGCCGGCACGCCGTTCGAGCACGCCGTCGACCACCTCGTCGCGAGCTACGAGACGGGGGACTTCTCGGCCGGGGTGCGCCTCCTCGACCGCGTCGCGGTCGTCGCCGACGAGCTCGCGCACCATCCGGACGTGCACGTGCGCTGGGGATCGATCACCTTCGAACTGCGCTCGCACGACGTCGGCGGGGTGACCCGGCGCGACGTCGAGCTCGCGCAGCGCATCCACGCGCTCGCGAGCGACTAGCGGCGCCCAGGGCGCCGGCCTCAGTCGAGCTCGTAGACGAGGCGCTCCGTCTCGCCGCCGCGGGCGGGTGCGAACACGACTTCGCGGGCGACCTCCGCGAAGCCGAGCTTCGCGAGCACGGCGCGGGAGCCCCGGTTGTCGGCCGCGACCCTGGCGCGCACGGGGCGCTCCGGCAGCCCGTCGAGCAGGAGGCGCAGGGCGCGGGTGGCGATGCCGAGGCCCCAGTGGTCCGGGTCGATCCAGGAGTCGAGCACGGCCACGCCGTGCTCGCGGCGCACCTCCACGTCGCCGACGATGCGGCCGTCGGCGCGCACGGTGCGGGTGGTGAGCTCGGGGTCGGCGAGGCGCTCGGCCCAGCGGGCGTCGAACGCGGGCCGGTCGTCGTCGCCCGGCGCGAACGCGGCCTGGTGGACGGCGGTCTCGTCGTGGTGGAAGCGGAACAGTGCGTCGAGATCGGCGGCGCGGGTGGGGCGCAGCGTCACGACATGAGGCTCGCCCATGTCATTTCCTCCAGAATGCCGCGGATGGTGGTCGCGGCGGGTCGGCGCCCAGGGGTGCGGGCGCTGTGCGGAGTGGAGTTCATGAGGCCGAAGGCGGCGTGTGCCCGGACCCTGAGCTCCTCTTCGGCCAGATCCGGCCGGAGTCGATCGAGCACGCCGACCCACTGTTCGACGTACCTGCGCTGGAGGGTGCGCATCTCGTGCCGCGCGGCGGGGTCGAGCTGGGTGACCTCGCGCTCCTGCACGGCGATGACGTCGGCGTCGCCGACGGCGAACTCGACGTGGAAGCGGATGAGGGCGCGCAGCGCCGCCTCCGGGGCGGCATCGACGGCGAGCACGCGTTCGGCACCGTCGAGGAGCGCCCGGCTCGCGTCGACGAGGATCGCGGCGAGCACCGCGCCCTTGCCCGGGAAGTGCCGGTAGACGGCCGGGCCGGAGACGCCGACGGCCGCACCGAGTTCGTCGAGGGTGACGCCGGCGTAGCCGCGCGCCGCGAAGAGCGCGGCGGCGGCGTCGAGGATGGCGGCGCGCCGATCGGCCTTGCGGAGGCTCCGCTGCGTGGGGGCCTCGACCTCGGTGCCGCTCGTCATCCGTGCTCCGCGTCGTCGGGAATTCAGTGAATGCAGGTTAACCGGGTTCCGTTCGAGCGGTCAACCTGGCGTGCCGGCCGGGACGGCATCGGCGACGGTGGAGGCGGCTGCGCGCCAGAGCCGCCTCCCGCGGGGTCGACCCCCTCCGGCGGCGGATGCCGCGCTTGCCGTTTCGGTTAGTCGCCACTAACATCAAATCGAGTTAGCGGGCATTAACCGAAGTGTCCGCCCACGCCACGACGGAGAGGCGGACATGGGCGCGTTGCAGTCAGCAGTCGACCCGGCATCCGAGCGCGCGATCGCGAACGCCGCCGGTCACGCCGAGCTCGCCGCCGAGCTGCGCGAGCGGCTGGCGCGGGCCGCCCTCGGCGGGCCCGAGGCCTCCCGCGAGCGCCACGTCGCCCGGGGCAAACTGCTGCCGCGCGACCGGGTGGCCCGGCTCCTCGACGAGGGCAGCCCGTTCCTCGAGCTCGCGCCGCTGGCCGCCGAGGGGCTGTACGGCGGCGACTCGCCCGGGGCCGGACTCATCACCGGCATCGGCCTCGTGCACGGTCGCCCCGTCATGGTCATCTGCAACGACGCCACCGTGAAGGGCGGCACCTACTATCCGATGACCGTGAAGAAGCACCTCCGGGCGCAGGAGGTCGCGCTCGAGCACCGGCTGCCCTGCATCTCCCTCGTCGACTCCGGCGGGGCGTTCCTGCCGATGCAGGACGAGGTCTTCCCCGACCGCGAGCACTTCGGCCGCATCTTCTTCAACCAGGCGACGATGTCGTCGCTGCGCATCCCCCAGCTCGCCGCCGTGCTGGGCTCCTGCACCGCGGGCGGCGCGTACGTGCCGGCGATGAGCGACGAGACCGTCATCGTGCGCGGGCAGGGCACCATCTTCCTCGGCGGCCCGCCGCTCGTGAAGGCCGCCATCGGCGAGGTCGTGACCCCCGAAGAGCTCGGCGGCGGCGAGCTGCACGCGCGCACCTCCGGCGTCGTCGATCACCTCGCCGAAGACGACGAGCACGCGCTCGAACTCGTGCGCGACATGGTCGCGACGCTGCCGGCACCCGCCGAGCGGGCCTGGGCCGTTCGGGAGCCGCGACCGCCGGCGGTCGACCCAGCGGGGCTCACGAGCGTCGTCCCGGTCGACGTGCAGCAGCCCTACGACGTGCGCGAGGTCATCGCCCGGCTCGTCGACGGCAGCGAGTTCGCCGAGTTCAAGCCGGAGTACGGCGACACGCTCGTCACCGGCTTCGCCCACCTCGACGGCCACCCCATCGGCGTCGTCGCGAACAACGGGGTGCTGTTCAGCGAGTCGGCGCTGAAGGGCGCGCACTTCATCGAGCTCTGCGATCAGCGCGGCATCCCGCTCGTGTTCCTGCAGAACATCTCGGGCTTCATGGTCGGCCGCGACGCGGAGGCCGGCGGCATCGCGAAGGACGGCGCGAAGATGGTCACCGCCGTCGCGACGACGCGCGTGCCGAAGCTCACCGTCGTCATCGGCGGCTCCTTCGGCGCGGGCAACTACTCGATGTGCGGGCGGGCCTACTCGCCCCGCTTCCTCTGGATGTGGCCCAACGCCCGCATCTCGGTCATGGGCGGGGAGCAGGCCTCCTCGGTGCTCGCCACCGTGAAGCGCGAGCAGCTCGCCACGCGCGGCGAGGACTGGCCGGAGTCGGACGAGGCGGCGTTCCGCGCCCCGATCCGCGCGCAGTACGAGGAGCAGGGCAGCCCGTACCACTCGACCGCGCGGCTCTGGGACGACGGCATCATCGAGCCGGGCGATACCCGCACCGTGCTCGCGCTCGCCCTCGAGCTCGCGAGCCGCACCCCGCTGCCCGAGCCGCGCTTCGGCCTCTTCAGGATGTGATGGCGATGACCGATCAGCAGCTGCGCCGCTCCGCCGGCCCCCGGCCCTTCGACCGCGTGCTCGTCGCCAATCGCGGCGAGATCGCCGTGCGCGTCATCCGCACCCTGCAGCGGCTCGGCATCGAGGCGGTGGCCGTGTACTCGGATGCCGACCTGGACGCCCCGCACGTCGTCCTCGCGGACCGCGCGGTGCGCATCGGGCCGGCCCCGGCGGCCGAGAGCTACCTCGATCCCGAGCGGCTCGTGCGCGCGGCGGTCGAGAGCGGCGCCGAGGCCGTGCACCCCGGCTACGGCTTCCTCTCCGAGCACGCCGGCTTCGCCCGCGCCTGCGCCGACGCCGGGCTCGTCTTCATCGGCCCGGGCGAGCGCGCGCTCGACGTCATGGGCGACAAGATCCGCGCGAAGCGGCACGTCGCCGAGAGCGGGGTGCCCGTGGTGCCCGGCGTCGCCGACCCTTCGCTCGACGACGCCGCCCTGCTCGAGGCCGCCGAGGCCGTCGGCTACCCGATCCTCGTGAAGCCGTCCGCCGGCGGCGGCGGCAAGGGCATGCAGCTCGCCCGCGACCGCCGGGAGCTCGCCGAGGCGCTGCCGACCGCGCGCCGCGTCGCGTCGGCCGCGTTCGGCGACGACACGCTCCTGCTCGAGCGCTTCATCGAGCGGCCCCGGCACATCGAGGTGCAGGTGCTCGCCGACGCGCACGGCGCGGTGGTGCACCTCGGCGAGCGCGAGTGCTCGTTGCAGCGGCGGCACCAGAAGGTCATCGAGGAGGCGCCGTCGGCGCTGCTCGACGAGGCCACGCGCGAGCGCATCGGCCTGGCGGCCTGCGAGGCCGCCAGGAGCGTCGACTACCGCGGCGCCGGCACGGTCGAGTTCCTCGTCTCGGATGCCGCGCCGGGCGAGTTCTTCTTCATCGAGATGAACACGCGGCTGCAGGTCGAGCACCCCGTCACCGAGCTGGTGACCGGGGTCGACCTCGTCGAGCAGCAGCTGCGCATCGCCGCGGGGGAGCCGCTCGGCCTCTGCCAGGACGCGCTTCGCCTCGACGGGCACGCGATCGAGGCGAGGCTCTACGCCGAGCGGCCCGCGGACGGCTTCCTCCCCGCCACCGGCCCGGTGCTCGTCTGGCGTCCGGCCGGCGGCGACGGCGTCCGCATCGACGCGGGCCTGCGGGCCGGGCAGGAGATCACCGCCCACTACGACCCGATGCTCGCGAAGCTCATCGCCTGGGGGCCCGACCGCGCGACGGCGCTCGAGCGGCTCCGGGCGGCGATCGACGAGACCGTCGTGCTCGGCGTCGAGACGAACCTCGAGTATCTCGGCGAGTTGCTCGACGATCCCGAGGTGCGCGCCGCACGGCTGCACACCGGGCTGATCGATCAGCGTCAGGCGCCCGCGGCGGCCCCGCCGAGCGCGGCGGCGCTCGCCGCGGCGACCGCGCTCGCGGAGGACGAGGCGCGCGCCGCCGCCGGTCCTGACGCGCACGCCTGGCAGCGCGAGCGCGGCTGGCGCGCCTCCGAGCCCGCTCAGTCCGGCGAGGCATCCTCCGCCCGCGCGGAGCCGGACGTCGTCGCCGTGCGCGCCCCCGACGGGGCGATCTGGGTGCACGCCGACGGCCGTGCCCAGCGCATCGTCCCGGTCGACCGCCGCACGGCGCTCGAGCGCCGTCTCGCCGCCGCCGAGCGCGGGGGAGCGGCCGACCCCGTGCTCCGGGCACCCATGCCGGGCGCCGTCACGGCCGTGCTCGTGCGCGACGGCGACGCCGTCGAGGCGGGCGCCGCGATCCTCGCCATCGAGGCGATGAAGATGGAGCACCGCGTCGTCGCGCCCTTCGCCGGCGTCGCGCGGGTCTCCGTCGCGGTCGGCGCGCAGGTCTCCCGCGAGCAGGCCGTCGCCGCGGTCGAGCCGGCCGCCGCCGCCACCGACGACGCCGACCCCGACCCCGGCCGCGCCGACCCCGGCGCCGCCGAGCCCCCGGCCCACGAGGCCACGACCCACGAGCAAGGAGCACCGCAGTGGACTACCAGCTGAGCGACGAGGAGCAGGCGCTCTTCGACCGGGTGAAGGACTTCGCCGACACCGTCGTCGCGCCCGCCGCGTACGAGTACGACACGAAGCGCCGGCTGCCGCTCGAGATCATCGCGCAGATGGGCGAGCTCGGGCTGTTCGCGCTGCCGTTCCCGGAGTCGGTCGGCGGCCTCGGCAAGAGCTACTTCCAGCTCTGCCTCGCGGTGGAGGCCCTCGGCCGGGTGGACCAGTCCATCGGCGTGACCCTCGAGGCGGGCGTCGGGCTCGGCGTCATGCCCATCTACCGCAACGGCACCCCCGAGCAGCACGCGGAGTTCCTGCCCGATCTCATCGCCGGGCGCGCGCTCGCCGGATTCGGCCTGACCGAGGCGGGCGCCGGATCCGACGCCGGCGCCACGCAGACGACCGCGGTGCTCGACGGCGACGAATGGGTGATCAACGGCTCGAAGCAGTTCATCACGAACTCCGGCACGCCCATCACGGAGCTCGTCACCATCACCGCGGTCACCGGCGAGCGGGAGCTCCCCGACGGCACGGTGAAGAAGGAGCTCAGCTGCATCATCGTGCCGAACGGCACGCCGGGCTTCACCGTCGAGGAGGGCTACGACAAGGTCGGCTGGCACACGAGCGACACCCACCCGCTGACCCTCCGCGACGTGCGGGTGCCGGCCAAGAACCTGCTCGGCGAGCGGGGCCGGGGCTACGCGAACTTCCTGCAGCGGCTCGACGAGGGGCGCATCGCCTTCGCGGCGCTCGCGACGGGCGCGGCGCAGGGATGCCTCGAGGAGGCGCTGCGCTACGCGAAGAGCCGCGTGGTGTTCGGGCACGAGATCGGGCGCAACCAGCACATCGCCTTCAAGATCGCCAAGATGCAGGCCCGGGTGCACCAGGCGCGGCTGGCGTGGCACGACGCCGCGCGCAAGATGGACGCGGGGCTGCCCTTCAAGATGGAGGCCTCGATCGCGAAGATGGTGTGCGGTGAGGCGGCGATGGACAATGCCAGGGACGCGACGCAGATCTTCGGCGGCTACGGCTTCATGAACGAGAATCCCGTCGCCCGCCACTACCGCGACTCGAAGATCCTCGAGATCGGCGAGGGGACCACCGAGGTGCAGTTGATGATCATCACGAGGGAGCTCGGGCTCGTGGCCTGAGCGCGAGGAGGTCGCCATGACGGATGCCGGCGCGGAGACGCCCGCGCTGCGCGAGATCGTGCAGCGGGGCCTGTGGTTCGAGGAGTTCGAGGAGGGCGTGCGCTACGTGCACCGGCCGGGTCGCACCGTGACCGAGGCCGACAACGTGCTGTTCACGACGCTGACGATGAACCCGCAGCCGCTGCACCTCGACCGGGCGTTCGCCGAGACGCAGCCGTTCGGCCGGGTGCTCGTGAACTCGATGTTCACCCTGTCCACGCTCGTGGGCCAGTCGGTCGCGCAGCTGACGCTCGGCACCCTCGTCGCCAACCTCGGCTTCGGCGAGATCGCCTTCCCGGCGCCGGTGTTCGTGGGCGACACGCTCTCGGGGGAGAGCGTGGTCGAGGGCAAGCGGCTGTCGTCGTCGCGGCCGGGCGAGGGCGTCGTGACGCTGGGGCACACTTCGCGCAACCAGGACGGCGTCGTCGTGGCGCGCTGCACGCGCAGCATGCTCGTCTGGACCCGTGAGGCGGGGGAGCGGGCCGCGGCGGGCGGGGCGCGATCGTGAGCGGCGGGTTCCGATTCGGCCCCGCGCTGCTGTTCTGCCCGGCCGACCGTCCCGACCGCTACGAGAAGGCGCTCGAACGCGCGGACGCGGTCATCCTCGACCTCGAGGACGCCGTCGCCGCCCCGGCGAAGCCCGCGGCGCGCCGGGCGCTCGTCGAGCACCCGCTCGATCCGGAGCGGGTGATCGTGCGGCTCAACCCGGCGGCGAGCGGCGAGCTCGAGGCCGACCTCGAAGCCCTCAGCGGCACCGAGTACCGCACGGTCATGCTCGCGAAGTGCGAGGGCACCGCCGACCTCGTCGAGCTCGGCGACCTCGAGGTGATCGCGCTGTGCGAGACCGCGCGCGGGGTGCTCGCCGCGGGCGAGCTGGCGGCCCTCGCCCCGGTGATCGCGCTGATGTGGGGTGCGGAGGACCTCGTCGCCTCGCTCGGCGGCACCTCCAGCCGCTTTCCCGACGGGCGCTATCGCGACGTCGCGAGGCACGCCAGGTCCCAGGTGCGCCTCGCGGCCGCCGCGCACGGCGTCGCGGCGATCGACGCCGTCCACCTCGACCTCGACGACGAGGCCGGGCTGCGGGCCGAAGCCGACGACGCGGTCGCCCTCGGCTTCGAGGCGACCGCCTGCGTGCACCCGCGCCAGGTGGCGCTGGTGCGGGCGGCGTACCGGCCGGATCCGGATGCCCTTGCGCAGGCCCGCGCAGTGCTCGCCGCCGCCGCGGGAGAGGGCGGCGTCTTCGCGCACGAGGGGCGCATGGTGGACGCCCCGCTGCTGCGGCAGGCCGAGGCGGTCGTCCGCCGCGCGGGCGGTTCGCCAACGATTCGGTAACGCTTCGGCCGCCATTCACGGGCGGTGGTATCCCTGCCCCGTACGCTCGGAAGCGATCCTGGGGAGGAGGAGCGGTGGCACGCCACACGATGACGAGAGACGCGCAGCGCGAGCGCGAGGCGGTCGAGCTCGAGTTCGACGCCGAGGTCATCGACGAGCCCACCGACGTCCTGGTCGAGTCGAACCCCGTCTCCGGCCCCATCCGCGTCCCACGCAAGGCCGCCCTCGGCGACACCGGCATCGCGGTGCACCCGCTCGCCCTCGGCGGCAGCGTCTTCGGCTGGACGCTCTCGCACGAGGCATCCTTCGCGGTCCTCGACCGCTTCGCCGGTCTCGGCGGCGAGCTCATCGACACCGCCGACGCCTACGCCTCCGGCCGCAGCGAGCAGATCATCGGCGCGTGGCTCGCCGACCGCGGCCTCCGCGACCGCATGACCGTCATGACGAAGGCCGGCCGGCACCCCGAGCACCGCGGGCTGTCGCCGCGTTCGCTCCAGGGCGCGGTCGACGCCTCGCTCGAGCGGCTCAGGGTCGAGCGCATCGACGTGCTGTTCTTCCACGGCGAGGACGCGGAGGTGCCGCTGGAAGAGAGCCTCGGCGCCGTCGACCGGCTGATCACGGCGGGCAAGGTGCGCTCCATCGGCGCCTCGGACTTCTCGCCGGAGCGGCTCATCGAGGCGCGGGTGCTCGCCGCCAACGGCCTGCCCCGCTTCCAGACCGTGACGACCGCGTACAACCTGATGGACCGTCGGGGGTTCGAGGGGGCGCCCGAGCTCGTCGCGCACGCCCAGGGCCTCGCCGTCCTGCCGTACTTCGCGCTCGCGGGCGGCTTCCTCGGCGGCGGGGTGCGCCGTCGCACCGATCTCCGCCACGACGCGCGCGGTGCACGCCTGGCGCGCCACCTCGGCCGCCGTGGGCACCGCGTGCTCGCGGTGCTCGACGACATCGCCGCGGAGCACGGCGTCACGCCCGCGACGATCGCCGTGGCCTGGCTGCAGTCGCGCCCGACGGTCGCCGCGCCGGTCGCGGGCGTCTCGCGCCCCGAGCAGGTCGACGCGCTCCTCGCGGCCGGATCCGTGCAGCTGCAGCGCTCCGAGCTCGTCGAGCTCGACCGCGCCTCGGCCTGAACCGCGGTCGCCCGGACGGGGGCGACCCACCTCCGGGGGACGTGGCTTAGGCTGTTCGGGATGAACGGCGCTGTCGACCTCCCGCTCGGCCTGGCCGAGCTCTCCTTCCGGGCGGCCGGGGAATCGCTCGTCCGGCGCAGCGTCCTCCCCTCCGGCGTGCGGGTCCTGAGCGAGCAGGTGCCGGGCGCCCGCAGCGCGACGATCGGCTTCTGGGTCGCGGTCGGCTCGCGCGACGAACAGCCGACCGGGGCGGGGCATCCGGCCACCTACGGCTCGACGCACTTCCTCGAGCACCTGCTCTTCAAGGGCACCGCCGGGCGCAGCGCGCTCGACATCGCGGTGTCCTTCGACGCGGTCGGCGGCGAGCACAACGCGCTCACGGCGAAGGAGCACACCTGCTACTACGCCAAGGTGCAGGACCGCGATCTGCCGATGGCGGTCGAGGTCCTCGCCGACATGTTCACCTCCTCCCTGCTCGACGCCGGCGAGTTCGAGACCGAACGCGGCGTCATCCTCGAGGAGCTCGCCATGGCCGGCGACGACCCGGCCGACGTCGCGGGCGAGCGCTTCTTCTCCGCGGTGCTCGGCGAGCACCCGCTCGGCCGCCCGATCGGCGGCACGCCCGAGACCATTCGCGCGGCGACGCGCGACGCCGTCTGGGAGCACTACCGTGCGAACTACCGCCCCCAGGACCTCGTCGTCACGGTCGCCGGCGCGGTCGATCACGACGAGCTCGTCCTCGTGCTCGAGCGCGCACTGTCGGATGCCGGCTGGCGCATGGACGAGCCGGGCACTCCGGTCGAGCGCCGGACGGCGGAGCCCGCACTGCTCGAGCGCGGACCCGAGCTCACCGTCGTGGAGCGCCCGATCGAGCAGGTGAACCTGCTCGTCGGCGTCCCCGGCCTCGTCGCCTCGGACGAGCGCCGCCCGGCGATGAGCGTGCTGAACGCGATCTTCGGCTCCGGCATGAGCTCCCGGCTTTTCCAGGAGGTCCGCGAGCGGCGCGGGCTCGCCTACTCGGTGTACTCCTTCGCCCCCGCGTACTCCGACGCCGGACTCTTCGGCATGTACGCCGGCTGCGCGCCGCAGAAGGCCGGCACCGTCGTCGAGCTGCTGCGCAGCGAACTCGAGCGACTCGCCGAGCACGGCGTCGCGCCCGAGGAGCTCGCCCGCGCGGCGGGCCAGCTCGGCGGCGCCTCGGCGCTCGCCCTCGAAGACTCCGACACGCGCATGTCGCGTCTCGGCCGCGCCGAGCTGACGCTCGGCGAATTCCAGGATCTCGATGAGGCGCTCCGGCGCATCGCACTCGTCACCGCCGACGACGTGCGGGCGCTCGCAGCGGACCTCGTCTCCCGGCCCTACTCGGTCGTCGCCGTCGGCGCGACCGACGAGGCCGCCCTCAGCGGAGCGGCCGAGGCCGTCTCCGCGACCAGCGTCGCCTGAGCGCGGCATCCGATCGACGACAGGGAATCGAAACCTCGTGGCACACCACCTCTACCTCGTACGCCATGGCGAGCAGCTCGACGCCGAGCACGGCATGCCGGACGGACCGCTTTCGCCGAGGGGCCGCCGTCAGGCGGAACTGCTCGCCGAGCGGCTCGGCGGCATCCCCTTCGACGCCGCCTGGCACTCGCCGCTGCAGCGTGCGGCGGAGACGGCCGAGATCGTCGCCGCGAAGCTCCCGGCGGTGACGCCCGAGCCCTCGGCGCTGCTGTTCGACTGCATCCCGTCCGGCCCGGCACCGGAGACGCCCTCGGCCTACGCTCCGTTCTTCGGCGCGGTCACCGACGCTGAGATCGAGGCGGGCAGCGCGCAGATGGCCGATGCCGTGGCGGAGTTCCTCCGCTCGCACCGCGACGACCGGCACGAGCTGCTGATCACGCACAACTTCGTGATCGCCTGGTTCGTCCGCGAGGTCCTCGGCGCCCCCGACTGGCGCTGGGTGTCGATCAACCAGGCGAACTGCGGCCTCACGGTGCTCACGCAGAAGCCCGGCCGGCCGTGGAGCCTCGTCGTGCACAACGACCTCTCGCACCTGCCGCCCGAGCTGCGCACCGGCCTGCCCGAGCCCTACGCGCTCTGAACGGGCGCCGAGCGCGAGCGACGGCCGCTCGCCGGGCGGGATGCCTCAGCCGAGGCGCTTGCCGAACCAGTCCGTCGCGTTCGGGTTCGCGTTGTACGGCTCGATCGGCGTGAAGCCGCTCGCGCGGTAGAGGCCGCCGGCCGCCTCGAGGCTGCGGTTCGTGTCGAGCACGAGCTCCTGGGCGCCGAGTTCGCGCGCCCGCTGCTCGAGGGCGTCGAGGAGTCGCCGCCCCTCGCCGCCGCCGCGCGCCGCCGGGGCGAGCCAGAGGTGCTTGACCTCGAAGCGGATGAGCTGCTCGGGCTCGGGGGAGCGCTGGATGCGCCGCACCCCGCCGCAGCCGACCGCGCGCCTGTCCTCGTCCACGACGAGCAGGAAGGCGCCCGCCGGTGCGGCGAACTGCGCCGGATCCGGGAACGTCGGGCGGTACTCGCCCTGCTCGGGCGGGAAGCCCTCGGCCCGCTCGGCGAAGTACGCCGTGAGCATGGCCTGCGCGTCCGCGTCGGCGACGTCGACCTCTCGGTGCTGCAGCATGGCCCCAGCCTACGGCCGTGGCGAGCGCCCGACCGGGTGCGCGCTGCCCCGCGATAGGCTGGCGGGGTGACGATACGGGTCGCGGTGGCCGGGGCCACCGGCAAGATGGGACAGCTCGCGACGAGGCTCATCGAAGCCGCCGACGACCTCGAGCTGCACGCCGGGCTCGACTCCCGAGCACCGCTGACCGCCCTCGACGGCGCCGACGTCGTGCTCGACGTCACCCACCCCGCCGCGAGCGCCGCGATCGTGGAGCATGCCGTGCGCGGCGGCATCCCCGTCGTCGTCGGCACCTCCGGCTGGTCGGCCGACCGCATCGTCGGCATCGAGCGGCTCGTCCGCGACACCGAGGGCGCGCGGGCCGTGCTCTTCGTGCCGAACTTCTCCATCGGCAGTGTGCTCGGCACGGCCTTCGCCGCGCTCGCGGCACGCTTCTTCGACTCCATCGAGGTCGTCGAGGCGCACCACGCAGGCAAGGTCGACTCGCCCTCCGGCACCGCGGTGCGCACGGCCGAGCTCATGGGCGAGGCGCGGGCCGCCGCCGGCGAGCCGCCGGTCGCCGCCCCGCACGTCGACCAGCGGGCCCGCGGGCAGCTCGTCGCGGGCATCCCCGTGCACAGCCTGCGCATGACGGGCCTCCTCGCCGAGCAGCGGGTGCTCCTCGGCGGCGACGGCGAGACCCTGCAGATCACCCACTCCACGCTCTCGTCGAGCTCCTACGAGGCGGGCATCCTGCTCGCCCTGCGCCGCGCCCCCGAGGCGGAGGGCGTCAGCGTCGGCCTCGACGCCCTGCTCGAACTCGGGCTCGGCGCACGATGAGCGTGCGCATCGGCGCCGTCGTCATGGCGGTGCTGCTCGCCGTGTACCTCGTGCTCGTCGGCTGGCGGGCGGTGCAGTTCATCGGCACGGGCGAGCCGATCGCCGTCGCGATCGGCGTGGCCCTGCTCGTGCTGCCGCTGATCGGGGCCTGGGCGCTCTGGCGCGAGGTCCTCTTCGGCGCCCGCTCGCAGGCCCTGATGACGACGCTCGCCGAGGAGGGCGGCACCGAGCTCGGTCTGCCGACGCTGCCGAGCGGGCGGCCCGAGCGGCAGGCCGCGACCGAGCGCTTCGACGAGTTCCGGCTCGCGGTCGAGGCCGAGCCCGAGTCCTGGCGCGCCTGGCTGCGGCTCGGGCTCGTCTACGACGCCGCGGGCGACCGGCGGCGGGCCCGTCAGGCCGTGCGCCGGGCCATCGAGCTCTCCCGCGCCTAAGTCGGCCGCGCGCGAGCCGCACCCGCCGCGTCCGGCCTCGCGTCAGTGCGTCGAGGCGAGCATCGCGTCGAGCGCCGTCTCGACCGAGGGGCGGGCGAAGCGGTACCCGTCGGCCAGCAGGCGCTCGGGGACCGCGGCCTGGTCGGCGAGCAGCAGCTCGTCCGCGGCGACGCCGAGCCCCAGGCGCAGGAACGGCGCAGGCACGGCGAGCACGTAGGGACGCCGCATCCGCGTCGCGAGCGCCGCGAGCACGTGATCGGCCGTCGCCGGAGCCGGGCCGACGAGGTTCACCGGCCCGTCGAGCTCGGAGTCGAGCAGGTGCAGCATCGCCCCGATCTCGTCGTCGAGCGCGATCCACGGCCAGTGCTGGCGCCCGTCGCCGAGCCGCCCGGACAACCCGAACCGGGTGAGGCCCGCGATCCGGCGCATCGCCCCGCCGCGGCCGACGACGATGCCCGAGCGCAGCAGCACCGTCCGGGTGCCCGCGGGGGCGCGCAGGGCCTCTGCCTCCCACACGGCGACCACCTCGGCGAGGAAGCCCTCTCCGCGCTCGGCCGACTCGGGGAGCGTCTCGCCCGGTCGGTCGCCGTACGCTCCGACCGCGGAGGCGTTCAGCAGCACGGCGGGCGGGGATGCCGCCTGCCGCATCGCCTCGACGAGGGTGCGCGTCGCCGCGACCCGTGAGGCGACGATCTCGGCGCGGTAGCCGCGGGTCCAGGGCAGCCGCGCGAGCGAGGCGCCGGAGAGGTTCACGACCGCGTCGGCGCGCTCGATCTCGGCGAGGTCGACCTCGCCTCGCTCCGGCGCCCACGCGGACTCGTCGCCGGCGGACACCGGGTGGCGCACCAGTCGGACGACCTCGTGTCCGGCTGCGCGGGCGCGGGCCACGAGCTCGGTGCCGAGGAAGCCGGACGCGCCGGCGACGAGGACGCGCACGGTCAGGCCAGCTCGGCCTCGATGGTGATCGGGGTGCCGGCGAGCGCCTGCGAGATCGGACAGTTCTGCTTGGCGTCCTCGGCGAAGCTCTGGAACTCGGCCTCGCTGAGCCCCGGCACCCGGGCGCTCACGAGCAGGTGGCTGCCGAGCACGCCCTTGCCGGCCTCGAAGGTCACGGCGGCGGTGGTCTGGATGCTCTCGGGCTCGTGGCCCGCTCCGGAGAGGGCGTGCGAGAGCGCCATCGAGAAGCACGAGGAGTGCGCCGCGGCCAGCAGCTCCTCGGGAGTCGTCGTGGCGTCGGCACCCTCCGAGCGGGCGCGCCAGTTCACCTTGAACTCGGCGAGCTTCGAGGAGTCGAGGCGGACGCTGCCGGAGCCGGCGACGAGGCTCCCGTTCCAGACGGTGGTGGATTCGCTCGTGACGGCCATGGGGTCCTCCTCTTCGCGCCGGGATCCGGCGTTCGTTCGGTGCGTCGGGCGTCTCACGACGCGGGCCCGGCCTCGCGGACCGGTGCCCGGCGCGCCGTTCGGCCGCCCGCCGGAGCTCGTCTTCGAGCCGGGAACCAGCCTAGCGAAGCGAGCCGGCGAGGGGACGGGCCGGACGGATCACCCGGGCCCGGATCAGCAGCAGGTACAGCTGGCAGCCGAGGCAGAAAGCGAACGCGGCGTTCAGGAACGCGGCCAGGAAGGCCGCGGCCGCCGCGATCGGCACGGCGAGCGGGAGGCCGAGCGCGCCGAGCACGACGCCCGTGCCGGCGACGAGGAGCCCGACGCCCTGGGCGAAGGTCGGCGGTCGCGGGTCCTCGAGCTCGGCGGGCGGAGCGAGCCGCGGGCGGACGAGGCGCCGGTAGAGCACCCCGAACGGATGCCGGGCGACGCCGGCGAAGGCGCCCCAGGCGAAGAGCAGGGCGAGCGCCGCGAGCAGCAGCCACGCGGCGAGCTCGGCGCCGGCGAGGCCGAGCACGACGTCGACGAGGAGCAGCGCCGCGGTGATCGCGGCGCTGAATCGCGGCCCGCGGGGGTCGATGGCGGTGGGTTCAGCTCTGGACACGGGTCCTCCTGGTGAGCGAGTCGAGTAGCTCGGCGAGCTCCTCGGTGCGGGGCGGCCCGCCGATGCGGGCGCGCTGCCGGCCGGCGCCGTCGTACACGAGCGTGGTCGGCGTCTGCAGCACGGCGAAGCGCGCCGCGAGCTCCGGCTCGTCGGTGAGGTCGATCTCGAGGTGCCGGACGCCCTCGGTCCCGGCGGCGAGGGCGCCGAGCTGCCTGGCGGTGCCGGGGCAGCGGCTGCAGAGCGCCGTGGAGAACTGCACCAGGGTCGCCCGTTCGCCGAACGCGGCGGGCTCCACGCCGAGCGCAGCGGCTGCCGTCGAGGCATCCTCCCTGTCGCCGCGGGAGACGACGACTCGCCCGCTGCGCGCGCGCAGCACGAAGCCGAGCGCCGTCGCCGCGCCGAGCAGGGCGAGGGCGACGAGGAGGGCCGCGGACCAGTGCATGCGGCGATGCTAGGCGCGGGGGATCAGGCCCGCGAGCATGTTGCGCCGGGTGACGCGCCGTGACGTCCGGCGGCCCAGCGCGGCACGCCCGCGGCGTCGGCGGGCGGGGCTAGCATCGAGGGGTGGCAGCTGCGATCCCGACCCCGTACGAAGACCTGCTCCGCGACGCGCTCGAGCACGGCACGCACAAATCCGATCGCACCGGCACGGGCACCACGAGCGTGTTCGGCCGGCAGATCCGCTTCGACCTCGCGCAGGGCTTCCCGCTCATCACGACGAAGCGCGTGCACTTCAAGTCGATCGCGTACGAGCTGCTCTGGTTCCTCCGCGGCGACTCGAACGTGCGCTGGCTGCAGGAGCACGGCGTCACCATCTGGGACGAGTGGGCCGACGCCGAGGGCGAGCTCGGGCCGGTGTACGGCGTGCAGTGGCGCTCCTGGCCGACGCCCGGCGGCGAGCACATCGACCAGATCGCCCAGGTGATCGAGCAGATCCGCCAGACGCCCGACTCGCGCCGGCTCATCGTCTCGGCGTGGAACCCGGCCGACATCCCCGACATGGCGCTCGCGCCGTGCCATGCGATGTTCCAGTTCTACGTCGCCGACGGCAAGCTCTCCTGCCAGCTGTACCAGCGCAGCGCCGACCTCTTCCTCGGCGTCCCGTTCAACATCGCGTCCTACGCGCTGCTCACCCTCATGGTGGCCCAGCAGACGGGGCTCGAGCCCGGCGACTTCGTCTGGACGGGCGGCGACTGCCACATCTACGACAACCACCTCGAGCAGGTGCGCACCCAGCTCGAGCGCGAGCCCTACCCCGCCCCGACGCTGCGTCTCGCGCGGAAGCCCGAATCGATCCTCGACTACGAGTACGACGACTTCGTCGTCGAGGGCTACGAGCACCACCCCGCCATCCGCGGCGCGGTCGCGGTATGAGCGACGCCTCGGCCGCCGCGGCACCCGCGGTGCGCATCGGGCTCGTCTGGGCCGAGGCCCACGGCAGGGTGATCGGCGCCGGCGGCGGCATGCCCTGGCACGTGCCCGAAGACCTCGCGCACTTCAAGGCGGTGACGCTCGGCGCGCCGGTCGTCATGGGCCGCAAGACCTGGGACTCGCTGCCCGAGCGCTTCCGGCCCCTGCCCGGCCGGGCGAACGTCGTCGTGACGCGGCAGGGCAACTGGGCCGCCGACGGTGCGCAGCGGGCCGGCTCGCTCGACGAGGCGCTCACGCTCGCCGTGGACGGCGCGGATGCCTCGGGCGAGGCCGTCCGCGTCTGGGTCATCGGCGGCGGCGAGCTGTTCCGGCAGGCCCTGCCGCGCGCAGATCGCCTCGAGGTCACCGAGCTCGACCTCGACGTCGCGGGCGACGCCTTCGCGCCCGAGCGCGGCCCCGAGTGGCGCCTCGCCGCCGTCGAGCCGGCCGCGAGCGGGAACGAGCCGCGCTGGCACACGTCCCGCTCCGGCATCCGCTACCGCTTCCTCAGCCTCGAGCGCTGAGCCGGGCGCGCCCGGCCGGTCAGCGGCCGGCGCGAGTCGCACGATGATTCGCCCAGCGCGTCTCTCCGGCTCGCGCGTCGTGGGACCCATCGTGCGACTCGCACGCATGCACCCGGGGCGCCCCTCGTCCTCACCAGGCGACCGCCGGCCGCAGTCGCGCACAGATGCACCGCACCGGAACGCGAGGCGGGACCGAATCGCACAGGCTGCTCGCATGCCCGTCACTCCCGCCCTCGTCCGTCGCCGATGCGTCATCTCTGGCGGCGTCGCCCGCACCGGCGAGCTCGCGGCGAGCGGCATCGACCGGACCTCCCTCTCCCGGGCGCTCGCCGAGGGCGAGATCATCCGGCTGCGAGAAGGCGTCTACGCCGTCCCCGACCTCCCGGTTCCGGTGCAGACCGCCGTCCGTCATGGGGGAGCGCTGGGATGCCTCAGCAGAGTCCACGCCGCCGGGCTCTGGGTGCTGGAGGCGCCCGAAGCGGTGCACGTGTCGATGCCGCGCACCGGGCGACGCCGGCGGCACGAGGGCTGCGGATGCGTCACACACTGGAGCCGCGCGTCGACGACGGAGCCCCGAGCGCCCCTCGGTGAGGCGCTCCTCCAGCTGCACGGGTGCCGGGGGACGGAGGAGTTCTTCGTCGCGCTCGAATCGGCGATGCGCAAGCGATTCATCGGCCGGCCGGGCGTGGCGACGCTGCGTGCGCGGCTCCCGGCGAAGCACCGATGGCTCGTCGACTTCGCTCGGTGGGACGCCGACAGCGGGCTCGAGTCGCTGCTCCGGCTCAGGCTGCGCGGGCTCGGCCTCGACCTTCGCTCCCAGGTGCAGATCCCCGGGGTCGGCCGGGTCGACTTCGTGCTGGGCGACCGACTGATCCTCGAGGCGGACGGCAAAGCGAACCACGTCGACGCTCCTGATTCGGCGTCGTCCGCCTCGAAGCGCCACAAGGATCTTGTGCGCGATGCGGCGGCGGCCGCGCTCGGCTTCGAGACGCTGCGCTTCGACTACGCCCTCATCGTGCACGAGTGGCCGATGGTGGAGGCGGCGATCCTGGCTCGAACATCGTCGGGGCGCCACCTTTCGCGTCGTGTCGCACGATGATCCCGGCGACGCGCCGGCCGCCGCGCAGCATTCAGCCGTTCGTCGTGCAACTCGCGCAGGCGAGCCGCCCGCCGGCGCAACGGATCGTCGCGCGGCGCGCGGAACCGATAGCCTGGAGGGCGTGACTCAGGAAAACCCCTTCGGACAAGTGCTCGTCGCGCTCGTCACGCCCATGACGGCGGACGGCGAAGTCGATTGGCCCGGGGTCGAGAAGCACATCGACGACGTCATCTCGAACGGTGCCGACGGCATCGTCGTCACCGGCACGACGGGTGAGACCTCGACGCTGACCGATCCCGAGAAGCTGCGGCTCGTCGAGGTCGGCAAGGACGTCGCGGCGGGCCGGGCGAAGATCATCACGGGCGGCGGCTCGAACGAGACGGCCCACGCCATCGAGCTGTACCAGCACAGCGAGAAGGCCGGCGCCGACGGCATCATGATCGTCACGCCGTACTACAACAAGCCGACCCAGGCCGGCATCCTCACGCACTTCCGCATGGTGGCCGACGCCACCGATCTGCCGGTCATCCTCTACGACATCCCCGGCCGCACCGGCGTGCCGATCACGTACGAGACCATCCTGCGGCTCGCGAAGCACCCGAACATCCTCGCCGTGAAGGACGCCAAGGGCGACTTCAGCGAGGTGAGCCGGGTGCTGAACCAGACCGAGCTCATGTACTTCTCCGGCGACGACGCGAACGTGCTCCCGCACCTCGCGATCGGGGCGACCGGCCTCATCGGCGTCACCGCGAACATCGCCCCCGCGCCGTACCGGGCCATCGTCGACGCCGTGAACCGGGGCGACCTCGCCGCGGCGACGGCCGAGCACCAGCGCCTCGAGCCGCTCGTGCGCGCGACCATGACGCATGTGCCCGGTACCGTGGCGGCGAAGTACATCCTGCACGGTCTCGGCCGCATCGGCAGCCCCCGCGTGCGGCTGCCGCTCGTCGGGCCCGAAGAGTGGGAGGCCGCTCTCATCGAGGACGAGATCGCCCTCGTCCAGGGCGTGCCCGGCGTCGACTTCCACAACTTCCGGCCCGATCGCAACGCCGCCGCCGGCGGCGCCCTGCCGAAGATCGCCGGAACCACGCGCTGAACGGCGCCCCGAGACATCCGCTGGGCCGCGCGGCCCGCACCGTCAACTGAACATCAACACGAAGGAGGGCCTATGCCCGACGTCTTTGCACCCGCCACGCTCGAGGCGGGCACGTTGCGCGTGATCCCGATCGGCGGCCTCGGCGAGGTCGGCCGGAACATGACGAGCTTCGAGATCGACGGCAAGATCCTGATCGTCGACTGCGGCGTGCTCTTCCCGGAGGAGCACCAGCCGGGTGTCGACCTGATCCTGCCGGACTTCGGCTTCCTCGAGGACCGACTCGGCGACATCGTCGGCGTCGTGCTGACCCACGGCCACGAGGACCACATCGGCGCCGTCCCGTACCTCCTGAAGCGCCGCGCGGACATCCCGCTGATCGGCTCGACGCTGACGCTCGCGCTCGTCGAGGCGAAGCTCAAGGAGCACCGCATCCAGCCGTACAGCCTCACGGTGCGCGAGGGGCAGCGCGAGACGCTCGGCCCCTTCGACCTCGAGTTCGTCGCGGTGAACCACTCGATCCCCGACGCGCTCGCCGTCGCGATCAAGACCCGCGCGGGCAGCGTGCTCGCCACCGGTGACTTCAAGATGGACCAGCTGCCGCTCGACGGCCGGCTCACCGACCTCCGCGACTTCGCGCGGCTCGGAGAAGAGGGCGTCGACCTGTTCCTGGTCGACTCGACGAACGCGGATGTCCCGGGCTTCACGCCGCTCGAGCGCGAGATCGGCCCGGTCCTCGACCAGGTGATCTCCCGGGCGACGAAGAAGGTCGTGGTGGCGAGCTTCTCGAGCCACGTGCACCGCGTGCAGCAGGTGCTCGACGCGGCACACGCGAACGGCCGCCGGGTCGCGCTCCTCGGCCGCAGCATGGTGCGGAACATGACCATCGCCGCCGAGCTCGGCTACCTGAAGGTGCCGGACGGCGTGCTCGTCGACTACAAGAAGGCCGGCGACATCCCCGACGAGCGCATCGTCTACATGTCGACCGGCTCGCAGGGCGAGCCGATGGCCGTGCTCAGCCGCATGGCGAACCGCGACCACCAGATCGAGATCGAGCCGGGCGACACCGTCATCCTCGCCTCGAGCCTCATCCCCGGCAACGAGAACGCCGTCTACCGCGTCATCGACGGGCTGACGAAGCTCGGTGCGAATGTCGTGCACAAGGGCAACGCCCGGGTGCACGTCTCGGGCCACGCCGCCGCCGGCGAACTGCTCTACTGCTACAACATCCTGAAGCCGCGCAACGTCCTGCCGATCCACGGCGAGTACCGGCACCTCGTCGCGAACGCGAAGCTCGCCCGCGACACGGGCATCCCGGAGCGCAACACCTTCATCGGCGAGAACGGCACCGTCTTCGACCTGAAGGACGGCGAGGTGCGCGTCGCCGGCCAGCTCGACCTCGGCTTCGTCTACGTCGACGGCTCGACGGTGGGCGAGATCACCGACGCCGACCTGAAGGACCGCCGCATCCTCGGCGAGGAGGGCTTCATCTCGGTCATCGTCGTCGTCGACGCGGCGACCGGCCGAGTCATCTCCGGTCCCGAGATCCACGCCCGCGGCTTCGCCGAGGACGACGCGGTCTTCGAGGACGTGAAGCCGAAGATCGTCGGCGCGCTCGCGGATGCCGCGCAGAACGGCGTGCGCGACGCGTACGGGCTGCAGCAGATCGTGCGGCGCACGCTCGGCACCTGGGTGAACCGGCGACTGCGTCGGCGCCCCATGCTCGTGCCGCTCGTGATCGAGGCGTAGCGCCTCTCGCTTCGACGCTCAGCGCACCGCCCGCGGCTCCGGCCCGGGCGGTGCGCTGCGTTCCAGCGCGGGCGAGAGCGAGGCGCTGGCGGACCGGTGACACGGAAGTGGCGCGTCCGCGACAGGCCGCTCGGGGTTTCCCCCGATTCATCCCCGAGACCGACGAAGCGGAGCCGGTTCACCCCCTAGTGTGGTCCAGTGCCCGGAGTCGGGCGGAACGATTGGGGTGTCGTGGGCGTCTGGCGCAAGTGGGTCTTTCCGATCATCCGGGTGGTGCTCGTCGCGGTCGTGGCGATCGCGCTCGTGAAGCTCGCGTTCTTCCCGGACCGGGCCGAGGACGACGCGACCCTCCAACCGGGCGGGAGCCTCGCCGCGCCGCAGGTCGTCGTCGCCACGGGCACGGTGACCAACGACCTCGTCCTCACCGGCACGGTCAACGCCGATCCCACCGTCGCGGTCAAGGCGAGCGGCACCGGCACGGTCGACGAGGTCTTCGTCGCCGCCGGGAGCCAGGTCACGGCCGGCGACAAGCTCTTCGACATCAAGGTCGAGAATCCCCCGGCCACCGTCGAGGAGACCGGACCGGACGGGCAGCCGATGACCGTGCCCGCGCCGCCGAGCTACCGCTTCGAGAAGGTGTTCGCCCCGGCGACGGGCGTGCTGAGCTCGCTCGACGTGATCGAGGGGCAGCCCGTCACGACCGGCGGGGTCACGGGACAGGTCGCCCCGCCGAGCTTCAACGTCACGGCGTCGCTCACGCCCGAGCAGCAGTACCGGCTCACCCAGCAGCCCGGCGAGGCGCAGGTCGCGATCTCCGGAGGTCCGGCGCCGTTCACCTGCACCGGGCTCACGATCGGAACCCCGCGGAGCCCGGCGAGCGGATCCGACGGGCAGGACGGGGCCGCCGGCCAGCAGCCGCAGGGCGGCGGGGCGACCGCGGCGACGGTGCGCTGCGCCGTGCCCGGCGACGTCCGGGTGTTCCCCGGTCTCGCCGCCGAGGTGACCATCCAGGCCGGCACGGCGGAGAACGTGCTCGTCATCCCGACCACCGCCGTCAAGGGTGGGGCCGAGACGGGCGTCGTCTGGCTCGTCGACGCCGAGGGGGCGCAGACCGAGCGCGAGGTGAAGCTCGGTCTGAGCGACGGGCGGCAGGTGGCGGTCGCCGAGGGCCTCGCCGAGGGCGACAGCATTCTCGAGTTCGTGCCGGGCGCGCCGGCGGTGCCGGCCGGCATGGAGGGCTGCGAGCTCCTGCCCGGCGGCATGCAGGTGTGCGGCGGATGAGGCTCGTCGAGGCGATCGACGTCGGTCGCACGGTCGAACTGCCCGACGCGGAGCCGCTCACGATCCTGCGGCACGTCGAACTCGCGGTCGACGAGGGCGAGCGCGTCTCCATCGTGGGTCGCAGCGGTTCCGGCAAGTCGACCCTGCTGAACCTGCTCGGCCTCATCGACAGCCCGAGCGAGGGCGAGCTGCGCATCCTGGGCGAAGACGCCCGGCGCCTCCGCGGGGCCCGCCGCGATCGCGTTCGCGGGCGCGAGATCGGCTTCATCTTCCAGCAGTTCAACCTGCTGCCCGGCCGAACCGCCATCGAGAACGTGCAGACCCCGCTCCTCTACGACGGCGGCGCATCCTTCTGGCGCCGCGAGCGGATCGCGCGGGAGATGCTCGAGCGCGTCGGGCTCGGCGAGCGCACCGATTCCCGGCCGGAGCGGCTCTCGGGCGGCGAGCAGCAGCGCGTCGCGATCGCGCGGGCGCTCGTCCGGCGGCCGAGACTCATCCTCGCCGACGAACCCACCGGCGCGCTCGACCTGGAGACGGGCGGCACCGTCATGGAGCTCATCGAGGAGGTCGCCGCGGAGACCCGGGCGGCGCTCGTCACGATCACCCACGATCCCGCGATCGCGCGCCGCGCCGACCGCCATCTCCGCCTCAGCGAGGGGCGCTTGGTGCCGCTCGACGAAGCGGTGCCCGCCGGGAGCCCGTCGTGAACGCGCTGGCCAGGATCGCGACCGGGTTCGTGAGCGCCGTCGTCGAGGCGATGGAGGAGCTCCGCATCCATCGGGGCCGGGTCCTGCTCTCGCTCGTCGGCGTCGCCGTCGCGGTGTGCGCGCTCGCGACCGTGGTCGGGGCCGGCGCGGTGGCCGAGCAGGGCGTGCGCGAGGTCTCGGAGCGCAGCGGCGGACGGGCGGCGACCGCCCAGTTCAACGTCAACGCCTCCACGCCGCCCGATCCGGCGCAGCTGAGCGCGGCGTGGGGCGAGGTGCTCGAACGCTACGGCATCGCCTACGGCAGCCGGATCGTCTACGGCCAGCTCACGGTGCAGTTCGCGGACGGCGCGGTGCCGGTCGCGACCCAGGCGGTGGATCCGGCGTACGGGGTGATCCACCGCGTCCGGGTGAGCGAGGGGAGTTGGTTCGCCCCCGGCGACGCCGAGCGGCTGGCGCCGGCGATCGTCATCAACGAGCCGTTCTGGGAACGGATCGGCCGGCCGGCGCTCGCCACCAACCCGACGGTCGAGCTGCTCGCGGAGGGCGGGGTGACCGCGGTGGTCGTCGGCGTCACGCCGAAGACGGGGGAGTGGGACACGGAGCCGAGCGCGTTCATGCTCGCCGACGCCTACGCGGCGATCCCGGCGAGCGGGAGCGGCGGCATGATGGGCGGCCAGCTGCCGAGCTTCGAGGCGTGGCTCGACCAGAACCAGGCGGAACCGCTGATCGAGGCGATCCGGCGCGACTTCGCGGGCGCGCTCGGCGACGGCGCCCAGGTCGACGGGTTCCGCAGCGACTACGCGGCGTTCGGCGAGGACCCGCTCCTCTTCGTGAAGCTCCTCGTCGCGGGCGTCGCCGTCGTCATCCTCCTGCTCGGCGCGCTCGGTCTCGTGAACATCGCGCTCGTCACGGTCCGCACCCGGATCCGCGAGATCGGCATCCGCCGCACCTTCGGCGCGACCGCCGGGCGAGTGTTCTTCGCGGTGCTGATGGAGAGCGTCGTCGGCACCTTCGTCGCCGGCGTGGTCGGGGTGGGCGTCGCGATCCTGCTCGTCCGCAGCCCGCTGATGACCATGGTCCTCGGCGGCGCCGAGCTCGAGGACCTCCCCGGCTTCCCGATCGAGGCGGCGATCGTCGGACTCGGCTCGGCCGTGCTCGTCGGCGCCCTCGCCGGGGTGCTGCCGGCGCTGGCGGCCGTGCGGGTGCGGGTCATCGACGCGATCCGGTTCTGAGCGTGCGCACGCGGATCCGGAACATTCCCGCGCAGCTGCGGGCCAGTGACGGCGGGCGGCCGTAGCCTGGTGGGCATGGCAACGAGCACGAAGTCGACGGGCCGTGCCTCGGGTAGCTCGACCCGCGGCACCGCCGCGCGCACTGCCCCGACCAAGAAGCTGCCCGCCGCGACCGCCAAGCAGAGCAAGGCCGCCCAGGCGAAGGCGGCGCAGCCCGAGGGGCCGAACCTGCTCGTGCGGGCCTGGATGGGGCTCGCCCATGTCGCGGGCGGGGCCGCCCGTGCGCTCGGACCCGAGACCCTGCAGAAGGAGGAGCGCCGCGACGGGCTGCCCTTCTTCCTCGTGCTCCTCGCGATCGCGGGCGCCGTGATCGAGTGGTTCCTCATCAACGACCCGGTGGCGCAGACGCTCGACGCGTGGAGCTTCGGCGCGCTCTTCGGGCGGGTCGCCTTCGCGCTGCCCATCATCATGCTGCTCTTCGCGGTCTGGCTGTTCCGGCACCCGAGCTCCGTGCACGACAACACCCGCATCGGCATCGGGCTCGCGCTGCTCCTCGTCACCGTCGCCGCGCTCTGCCACATCTTCGGCGGCCAGCCCGATCCGAGCGAGGGCATCATGGCGCTCGCGAAGGCGGGCGGCGTGCTCGGCTGGACGCTCGCACAGCCGCTGATCTTCCTGATCACGCCGATCGGCGCGACCGCCGTCGTCATCCTCCTGCTCCTGCTCGCCCTGCTCATCATGACCAAGACGCCGCCGAACCGCATCGGTGCGCGCGTCCGGGAGCTCTACGTCTGGCTCTTCGGAGCGCCCGAGGCCGAAGCCGCCGAGGCCGAGCCGGAGGCGAAGCCCGGTCGCCGCAAGAAGGAGCGCAGCGAGCCGGTCGAGCTCGACGGCCTCGACGACGACGACGAACCCAGCGCGACCGGCCTCGTCCCGTGGTGGCGGCGCAACAGCTCGAACCGCGAGGAGGACCCGAGCTTCGAGCCGCCCGGCGTCGACGGGCTCACCGAGGTGTTCGGTCCCGGATCCGCGGACGGCAGCTTCGAGTCGGCGCTCGAGGGCGACGGCTACGACGCCGAGGTCATCGGCGAGCTCGAGCGCGCCGAGTCGGCGGTCGCCCGGTTCACGGGCGAGGTGCCGCACGGCGGCACCGGGCTCCGGGGCGACGACGCGGGCGCGACCGCCGTGCTCGAGCCGCTGGCCGGCCTCGACGACGAGCCGGGGGCCGACGCGGCGCTCGGGCTCGTTCCCGACGAGGCCGCCGAGCCGCAGCCGGATCGCCCGTACCACCTGCCCGCCTCCTCGACGCTCGCGGCGGGGGCGCCGGCGAAGACCCGCTCCCAGGCCAACGACGACGTGGTCCGGGCCATCACGGGCGTGCTCGAGCAGTTCTCGGTCGATGCGAAGGTCACCGGCTTCTCGCGCGGCCCGACCGTGACCCAGTACGAGATCGAGCTCGGGCCCGGCGTGAAGGTCGAGCGGGTCACCGCGCTGTCGAAGAACCTCTCCTACGCCGTCGCGTCGAACGAGGTGCGCATCCTCTCGCCGATCCCCGGCAAGAGCGCGATCGGCGTCGAGATCCCGAACGCCGACCGCGAGATCGTGACGCTCGGCGACGTCCTCCGGGCGCCGGCGGCGGCGAACGCGAAGCACCCCATGACGATCGGCGTCGGCAAGGACGTGGGCGGCGGCTACGTCATCGCGAACCTCGCGAAGATGCCGCACCTCCTCGTCGCCGGCTCCACCGGCTCCGGCAAGTCGAGCTTCGTGAACTCCATGATCACGAGCCTGCTGATGCGCGCGAAGCCGAGCGACGTCCGCATGGTGCTCATCGACCCCAAGCGCGTCGAGCTCGCCCCGTACGCGGGCGTCCCGCACCTCATCACGCCCATCATCACGAACCCGAAGAAGGCGGCCGAAGCGCTGCAGTGGGTCGTGAAGGAGATGGACATGCGGTACGACGACCTCGCGTCGTTCGGCTTCCGCCACATCGACGACTTCAACAAGGCCGTCGTGAACGATGAGATCGTGCTGCCGGCGGGCAGCGAGCGGGTGCTGAAGCCGTACCCCTACCTGCTCGTCGTCGTCGACGAGCTCGCCGATCTGATGATGGTCGCCCCGCGCGACGTCGAGGACTCGATCGTCCGCATCACGCAGCTCGCCCGCGCCTCCGGCATCCACCTGGTGCTCGCGACCCAGCGCCCCTCCGTCGACGTCGTGACGGGACTCATCAAGGCGAACGTCCCGTCGCGGCTCGCGTTCGCGGTGACGAGCGTGACCGACTCGCGCGTCATCCTCGACCAGCCCGGCGCCGACAAGCTCATCGGCCAGGGCGACGGCCTGTTCCTGCCGATGGGGGCGTCGAAGGCGCTCCGCGTGCAGGGCGCGTGGGTGAGCGAGGCCGAGATCGAACGGGTCGTCTCGCACGTGACTCGTCAGGCGCGCCCCGAGTACCGCCAGGACGTGCAGGCCGCGGTCGAGCGCAAGGAGATCGACTCCGACATCGGCGACGACCTCGAGCTGCTGCTCGCGGCCGCCGAGCTCGTCGTGTCGACGCAGTTCGGCTCGACCTCGATGCTGCAGCGCAAGCTCCGGGTCGGCTTCGCGAAGGCGGGGCGACTCATGGACCTCCTCGAGTCCCGCGAGATCGTCGGCCCCTCCGAGGGCTCGAAGGCGCGCGACGTGCTCGTGACCGCCGAGCAGCTGCCCGGGGTGCTGGCCAAGCTCCGCGGCGAGCCCTCGGGGCCGGCGCCCGCCGCCGCGCCGGCCGCCGCATCCGCTGCGACCCCGCCGGCGGCGCCGCAGACCGACGATCGCTACGACGATCCGGTCGGGCGCATTCCCGAGGGCCTCGAAGAGGTCGAGGCGGAGGACGACGAGGATGCCTGGGGCCTCACCGGTCGCGACTGACCGGGTAGCCTTGGCCCTATGACCTCCTCCGCCGAAGGCCGTGCTCGATCGGCGAACTGGAACCTGCCGAACGCGATCACGATCGTGCGCATCCTGCTCGCGCCGATCTTCTTCTGGCTGGTGCTGGCGGATGCGGGCGAGGGCGGCGCGCTCCGCTGGGCTGCGACGGCGCTGTTCGTCGTCGCGATCGCGACCGACGGCATCGACGGGCACATCGCGCGCAGCCGTGGGCTCGTCACCGATCTCGGCAAGATCCTCGACCCCATCGCCGACAAGCTGCTCACCAGCGGCGCGCTCGTCTGCCTCTCGATCCTCGCCGAGGTGCCGTGGTGGGTGACCGGACTGATCATTCTCCGCGAAGTGGGCATCACGGTCTGGCGCTTCGTCGAACTCGGCCGCGGCAATGTCGTGCCGGCGTCCTCGGGCGGCAAGCTCAAGACCGTCGTGCAGGCGGTCGCGATCTCCGTCGCGCTCGCGCCGCTGCCGGTCCTGCTCGGCGAGTGGATGGCGTGGGTGAACGCGGTGCTCATCGCTGCGGCGCTCGTGCTGACCGTGTGGTCGGGCCTGCTGTACGTGCGGGACGCGATCCGGCTCGCCCGCGAGGGGCGCGCGGGACGCGCATGAGCGACGGCGCGGGTGCCTCGTCCGCTCAGACCGCCGTCGGCGCGCCGCAGGCGGATGAAACGGCGGGTCTCGTCGCGGAGCTGGCCCGTCGCGGGCTGCGCCTCGCGGTCGCCGAGTCGCTCACCGGCGGCCTGCTGGCCGCGGAGCTCATCCGCATCCCCGGCGCTTCGGCCGTCGTGAACGGCGGCATCGTCGCGTACGCCACGCCGCTGAAGCATCGGCTGCTCGGTGTGGACGCGGAGCTCCTGGCCGCCGAGGGGGCCGTGCACCCGGAGGTCGCGAGGCAGATGGCCCGCGGGGCCCGTGCGGCGCTCGCCGTCGGTGGACGCGATGCGGAGCTCGGCATCGCCACGACCGGCGTCGCCGGCCCGGATCCGCAGGACGGGCGGCCCCCGGGCACCGTCTACGTCGGCGTCAGCGGTCCGGACGGCGAACGGGCGGTGGAGCTTCAGCTGTCGGGGGATCGGGCGGCGATCCGCGCGGAGGCGGTGCGTCGCGCCGTCCGCGAACTGCGCGCCGAGCTCGAGCGGGAGTCGCACCGCCGGTAGCGGCGCCCCGGCTCGCCGGCGCGGTCCGCGCGGAGCGCTAGCGGGACTCGCGTCGCCGGTAGCGGTGCTCCGGTCGGCCCGCCGCGCCGTACCGCGGGGCGACTTCGGCCGCGCCGGTGGCGACGAGGTGCTCGAGGTAGCGTCTGGCGCTCACCCGGCTCATGCCGAGGGACTGCGCGATCTCGGCGGCCGAGGCATCCGGCACCGCGTTCGCGAGCTCGGCGGTGACCCGGCCGAGACTCACCCCCGACAGGCCCTTCGGCACCGACAGGGCGCCGCTCGGTGCTGCGGCCGTGCCGAGGAGCCGGTCCACCTCCTGCTGGTCGAGCGCATCCGGGCGACGCTCCCGGCGGAGTTCGCGTCGCACCTCGTCGAGCCGCTCGCCGAGGGTCGCGCCGGTGAAGGGCTTCACGAGGTACTGCCGCACGCCGAGCAGTCGCGCTCGGCGCACGGTGTCGAGGTCGCGCGCCGCGGTGACGGCGATGACCTCGACCTCGTCGCCCGAGGCGCGCAGCCGGCGGAGCACTTCGAGGCCGCCCAGGTCGGGCAGGTACACGTCGAGGAGGACGAGCTCCGGGCGGTGCTGCTCGATGGCCGCGAGCGCGGCGGCACCGGTGTGAGCCTCCGCGACGACGACGAAGCCCGGCCTGGCGTCGACGAACGCCCGGTTGACCTGCGCGACGGCGAAGTCGTCGTCCACGATGACGACGCGGACATCGCTCATGCGTCCGCCTCCGCCCGGTCTCGCGCCGAGGGGAGCCGCACGGTGAAGCGGGCGCCGCCGGCGGGGGAGCCGCCGGCCTCGGCGGTGCCCCCGAGCCGCTGGGCGATGCGCTGGACGATGGTGAGGCCGATCCCGCGCCGGGCCTTGCCGGGAGCGGGCGGCTTGTCGCTGACGTCGGGCTGGAAGATCGCGGCGCGCCGCTCGGCCGGGACGCCGGGGCCGTCGTCGTCGACCTGCACCACCACGACGTCGGGCTCGAGGTCGTCGCGCACGAGCAGGCGCACCCCGCCGCCGAGCACGCAGGCCTCGACGGCGTTGTCGAGGAGGTTCGCCACGACCGTGCGGATGTCGTCGGCCGCCGGATGCCCGCTCCCGAGATGCGAGGCGGCGTCGACCTCGAGCCCGATGCCGAGTTCGTGCGCGCGGGACCGCTTGGCGAGCACGAGCGCCGCGGTCTCGGCGTCGGCGATGCCGCCGTGGTCGTGCAGGGAGCTGAGCGCGCCACCGGCGCCGACCCGCTCGATGAAGGCGGTGGCCGCCTCCAGCTGGCCGAGCTCGATGAGCCCGCCGAGCACGTGCAGCGTGTTCGAGAACTCGTGCGACTGGGCGCGCAGGTCATCTGCGAGGCTCTGCGCGCCCTGCAGTTCGCGCAGCATGGTCTCCAGCTCGGTGCGATCGCGGAGGATCGCGATCCACCCCACCTCTCGGCCGTCGACGCGGATGCGGTCGGCGTGCACGAGCAGCACGCGTTCCCCGGAGAGCACGGGGGTCTCCGCCGGCTCGTCGGCCACGATGAATCGCGCGAGCTCGCCGTCCAGCACCTCGTCGACCGTGCGACCGAGCACGGCGTCGGCCTCGACGCCGAGCAGGCGGGCGGCCGCGTCGTTCACGAGCACGATGCGCCGGTCGCCGTCGAGGGCGACGAGGCCCTCGCGGATGCCGTGCAGCATGGCCTCGCGGGTCTCCAGCAGCGCGCGGATCTCGTCGGGCTCGAGGCCGTAGATGCGGCGCCGGATGAGCCCGCCGATCCAGGCCGAGCCGAGCACGCCGACGAGGGTCGCCCCGACGAGTGCCGCGAAGAGGGCCCACAGTCCGCCGAGGAAGTCCTCGCGGAGCTCGGACTCGAGGATGCCGACCGAGACCTGGCCGATCACGGTCGAGCCGTCCGCCCCGAAGATGGGCACCTTGACCCGCCAGGACTCGCCGAGCGTGCCGGTCTGCGTGCCGACGTAGATCCGGCCGGAGAGCGGCACGGACGGGTCGGTCGAGACCCGCTCGCCGATCCGCTCGGGATCCGGGTGGGAGTAGCGGATGCCGTCCTCGTTCGCGACGACCACGTGGGTGACGTCGGAGGCCTCCCGGACGACCTCGGCGATGGGCTGGATCGTGCGCGAGGGCGCCCGGTCGTCGAAGGCCTCGATGATCACGGGCAGCGAGGCGACGGACTGGGCCACGGCGACCATGCGGTCCTCGTACGACTCGCGGAGCTGCTGCTCCTGCAGGAGGGCGGCGACGAGCCCGGTGCCGACGACGGTGGCGAGCACGATCGTCACCTGCAGCAGCAGGAGCTGCATGCGCAGCGACATCGACCGGCCCACTGGAACAGTGTGCCGCACGCGGCGGCGGCTCCAGGCATCCGGAGCCGTGAACACTACGACCGAAACGACCGCAACGACCCTTACGACGCTTACGACCGCAGCATTCCGCCTGGCGGAAGCGAAGCTCTACCTTCGTGCAGTACCGATCGACCGGCCAGGGTGGCCGGCGCTCAAGGAGGAGTCTTGCGATCAGCATCCGGACCGCGGTCCGCGGCCCTTTCCCGACCCACGGCACGGCGCTTCGGCGTCGCCACGCTCGCGCTCGCGACCGGACTCGGCCTCGCGGCGTGCTCCGGCACGGGCGCGCAGCCCACCGGCGGAGGTGACACCGAGGCGGTGTCGCTCGACGCCGTCCAGCTCATCGCCCCGGCCGACCCGGGCGGCGGCTGGGACCAGACCGCCCGCGCGCTCGGCGAGGTGCTTACCAGCGAGGACCTCGTCGGCAAGGCACCCGTCGAGAACATCGGCGGCGCCGGCGGCACCGTCGGCCTCGCCGCCCTCGCCAACGAGAAGGACCCGGCCACGCTCATGGTGACCGGCCTCGTCATGGTCGGCGCGGTCGAGACGAACGCCTCGCAGTCGCGCATCGAGGACGTCACCCCGATCGCCCGACTCACCGAGGAGCCGCTCGTCGTGGTCGTGCCCTCCTCGTCGCCCTACGAGTCCGTGGGCGACCTCGTCGACGCGATCGTCAAGGATGGGGCCGCGATCTCGGTCACCGGCGGCTCGGCCGGCGGTGCCGACCACATCCTGGCCGGCATGCTCGTCACCGAGGCTGGGGTCGACCCCGCCGACGTGCCGTCGACGCTGAACTACATCCCGAACTCCGGCGGCGGCGAAGCCGTCACGATGCTGCTCGGCGGCACCGTGCAGGCCGGCATCTCCGGTGTCGGCGAGTTCGCCGAGCAGGTCGAGGCGGGCGAGCTCCGTGCGCTCGCGGTCTCCTCGGGCGAGCCGAGCGAGCTGCTCCCCGAGGTGCCGACCCTGAGCGACGAGGGCTACGACATCGAGCTGACCAACTGGCGCGGACTCCTCGCCCCTCCCGGCATCGACGACGCCGACCGCGAGGCGCTGGTCGAGCTCGTGACCGAGCTGCACGCCTCCGACGCGTGGACGAAGACCCTCGCCGACAAGGGCTGGAGCGACGCGTTCCTCGTCGGCGACGAGTTCCAGGAGTTCCTCGACGGCAACATCACCGAGGTCACCGAGACGCTGCAGACGATCGGCCTGGTCGCGAAGTGACCACCGAGACTCCGGACCTCGCCGGCGCCCCCCGCCCGGCGGGGGCCGGACCCCGGCGGCCGATCGGCGAACTCGCGTTCGCCGTCGTCTGCGCACTCCTCGGCGTCGGCGTCATCGTCGGCGCCGGGGCCATCCGCGTTCCCCCCGGCTCCGCGAGCGTGCTCGGCCCCCGGGTGTTCCCCTACTTCGTCGGCGCGCTGCTGCTCGTCGCCGCGATCGCCGTCATCGTCGCGATCGCGACCGGGCACCGCGGCCAGCCCGACGAGGGCGAGGACGTCGACCCCGACGCGAAGACCGACTGGCGGGCCGTCGTGCTGCTCGTCGCCGTGTTCTGCTCGCAGCTCGTGCTCATCGAGTTCGTCGGCTGGCCGATCGCGATCGCGGTGGTGTTCGCCGGCGCGGCGCTCACCCTCGGCGCGAAGCGCTGGTGGGTCGCGGTGCTCGTCGGCCTCGGCCTCGGCCTCGCCACGCAACTGCTCTTCGGGACCTGGCTGGGCCTCTCGCTCCCCGCCGGCCCCCTGCTCGACTGGATCCCGATCTTCAATGGATAGTCTCGCCGCCCTCCTCGAGGGCTTCACCACGGCACTGCAGCCCCAGTACTTGCTCTACGCGCTGTTCGGCGTGTTCGTCGGCACCGCGGTCGGCGTGCTGCCCGGCATCGGTCCGGCGATGACCGTCGCGCTGCTGCTGCCGCTCACCTACTCGCTCGACCCGACGGGCGCCCTCATCCTCTTCGCCGGCATCTACTACGGCGGCATGTACGGCGGATCGACCACCTCGATCCTGCTGAACACCCCGGGGGAGTCGGCCTCGATCGTCACCGCCCTCGAGGGCAATCGGATGGCGAAGGCCGGCCGCGGGGCCGCCGCGCTCGCGACCGCGGCCATCGGCTCCTTCGTCGCGGGCACGATCGCCACCGTGCTGCTCACCTTCCTCGCTCCGGGCATCGCGAAGCTCGCGGTGCAGCTCGGGCCGGCGGACTACTTCGCCCTGATGGTCGTGGCGTTCCTCACCGTCGGCGCACTGCTCGGCTCGAGCGTGCCGCGCGGGCTCGTCTCGCTGGGCCTCGGCCTCATGCTCGGGCTCGTCGGCACCGAGGTGCTCTCGGGCCAGCAGCGCTACACCTTCGGAGTGCCGAGCCTCGCCGACGGCATCGACGTCGTCCTCATCGCGGTCGGCCTCTTCGCGCTCGGCGAGACCCTGTACGTCGCGTCCCGACTGCGTCACGGTGCGGTGCAGATCATCCCGGTCACCCGAGGATGGCGCAGCTGGATGACCCGCAGCGACTGGCGCCGCTCGTGGAAGCCGTGGCTGCGCGGCACCGCGATCGGCTTCCCGATCGGCACGATCCCCGCCGGCGGCGCCGACGTGGCGACCTTCCTCTCCTATGCCAGCGAGCGCAAACTCGCCAAGGGGCGGGCGCGCGAGCAGTTCGGCCGCGGTGCGATCGAGGGCGTCGCGGGGCCGGAAGCGGCGAACAACGCCGCCGCGGCCGGCGTGCTCGTGCCGCTGCTGACGCTCGGCCTGCCGACCACGGCCACCGCGGCGATCATCATCTCCGCATTCCAGTCGTACGGCATCCGCCCGGGCCCGCTGCTCTTCGAGAACCAGTCCGGACTCGTGTGGGCGCTCATCGCGAGCCTCTACATCGGCAACGTGCTGCTCCTCGTGCTGAACCTGCCGCTCGTCGGCATGTGGGTGAAGGTGCTGCGCATCCCGCGCCCGTACCTCTACGCCGGCATCCTCGCCTTCGCCGGCCTGGGGGCCTACGCGCTGCACTTCAACGTGTTCGACACGCTCACGCTGCTCGTCGTCGGGATCGCGGGCTTCCTGATGCGCCGCTACGGCTACCCGGTCGCGCCAATGGTCGTCGGCGGCATCCTTGGGCCGATGGCCGAGGAGCAGCTCCGCAAGTCGATGGCGATCAGCCAGGGCGATCTGCTCTACCTGGTGCACAGCCCCTTCGCGATCATCGCCTACTCGACCATGGCCGTGATCGTGCTCACCGGCATCTGGCTGAAGCGCCGGCGTGCGAAGCTCGAGGCCGCGCCCAAGCTCGTGCCGACCTCGGCGATCCAGGCGATCGACGAGCCGACGAAGTAGCGGCAGACACTGGCGCGGGGCTCCGTGGCGATCACCCGGGATCGCCGCGGAGCCCCGCGGAATACCCGCCGACTCCGAGCCGTTACATGTGACGAGTTCACACGGGAAATCCAGTGTGCAAGGCTAGAGTCTGACTCACGGGAGACGTCGGTTAGACTGACCCTCCCGTTCCGGTCCAACCGGACCGAGAGGCAGAAGAGAAGGAGGTTCCGATGGTTCTGGTTCGTCAGGAGATCGGCGATGTGCTGAGGGACTTCCGGCTGCAGAAGGGGCGCACCCTTCGTCAGGTCGCGTCCAAGGCGTCCGTCGCTCTCGGCTACCTCAGTGAGGTCGAGCGCGGGCAGAAGGAGGCGTCGAGCGAGATCCTCGCGTCCGTCGCCGAAGCGCTCGACACTCCCATCTCGGTGATCATGCACGAGGTCGGCGATCGCATCGCCGTGCTCGAGGGTCTCACCGCGGTGCCCGACAGCCTGCCCGACGAGCTCGTCGCCGAGTTCGACGCAGACATGATGGTGCGCTGAACCTCCCGTTCAGTGCTCCCCGATTCCCGAACGGCCGGTCCTCGACCGGCCGTTCGGCTGTCCCCGGCCGATCCGGCCGGCAGGAGGTCGACGTGAAGCTCAGCGAGTTCCAGCTCGCTGTCGCCGAGGAATTCGGCGAGGGCTACGGCGCGGTGGTCGTCGCCGACCTGGCACTGGCCTCGTTCGGCGGGCGCACGGCCAAAGAGGCGCTCGCCGATGGCGCTCCCGCCCGCGAGGTCTGGGCGGCGCTCTGCGAGGCGACGGATGTTCCGCTGGCGCGCCGGCACGGGCCGGCGATCCGCGAACCGCGCGCGACGAGCTGATTCCGACCGAAGATCTGTTCGACACGCCGCGTCGAGTTCGAACATGCGTTCGGTGCTGCGGTACTGTCCTCAACAGGTGAGGTGATCTGCGGATCCGTCCACGGTCCATCGCTCCCGGCACTCCGTGTCGGTGGGGGTGACTAGCGTCGGAGGCGTCGGATCCTCCGATCCGAACCAGCCTTGTCGTCAGACGGGTGGGGTCACGGCCCCGCGCGAGGCGCGACAGCCTAGAGGCAGCCGACCGACTCAGAAGGAGCCCACCTCATGCCCTCTCCCGCAGACCGCGAGAAAGCCCTCGAAACCGCCCTCGCCCAGATCGACCGCCAGTTCGGCAAGGGCTCCGTCATGCGCCTCGGCAGCGAAGAGCGCGCCCCCGTCGAGGTCATCCCGACCGGTTCCATCGCCCTCGACGTCGCGCTCGGCGTCGGCGGCCTGCCTCGAGGCCGCATCATCGAGATCTACGGCCCCGAGTCCTCGGGCAAGACCACGCTCACCCTGCACGCGATCGCCAACGTGCAGCGCGCGGGCGGCATCGCCGCCTTCGTCGACGCCGAGCACGCGCTCGACCCCGACTACGCGAAGAAGCTGGGCGTCGACATCGACTCGCTGCTCGTCTCGCAGCCCGACACGGGCGAGCAGGCGCTCGAGATCGCCGACATGCTCGTCCGCTCGGGCTCCATCGACCTCGTCGTCATCGACTCCGTCGCGGCGCTCGTGCCCCGCGCCGAGATCGAGGGCGAGATGGGCGACTCGCACGTCGGCCTGCAGGCCCGCCTCATGTCGCAGGCGCTCCGCAAGCTGACCGGTGGGCTCAACCAGACGAACACCACCATGATCTTCATCAACCAGCTCCGCGAGAAGATCGGCGTGTTCTTCGGCTCGCCCGAGACGACCGCCGGCGGCAAGGCGCTGAAGTTCTACGCCTCGGTGCGCCTCGACATCCGTCGCATCGAGACTCTGAAGGACGGCACCGAGGCGGTCGGCAACCGCACCCGTGTCAAGGTCGTCAAGAACAAGATGGCCCCGCCGTTCAAGCAGGCCGAGTTCGACATCCTCTACGGCGTCGGCATCTCCCGCGAGGGTTCGCTCATCGATTACGGCGTCGACCAGGCCATCGTGAAGAAGTCGGGCGCGTGGTACACCTACGACGGCGACCAGCTGGGCCAGGGCAAGGAGAACGCGCGCAACTTCCTCCTGCAGAACCCCGACATCGCCGCCGACATCGAGCAGAAGATCCTCGTGAAGCTCGGCATCGGCAAGCAGGGGCAGCAGGCCGCCGAGACCGGCGGCAACGTCGAATCCATCGACGCGAAGCGCCGGGGCGCCTGAGTCCCATGGTCCGTCGGCACGAGCCGGGTGGCGGGCGCGAGCGCTCGGGCGAGGTCGGTTCGCCGGCCGAGTCCGAGCGTCTCGCGCCCGTCGCGTATCTGCCCTGGGCGGTCCCCGGCGTCGATGCGAGCCCGCGCCAGGGCGATTCGGGGTCGGCAGGGCGCTCGGCCACGTCGCGCCCGAGCCGCTCGCGCTCGCACGACTCCGAGGCGCGACCGCCGCGCGGCAGCGAGTGGTCGCATCTCATCGCCGTGTCACCAGACCCCGTCGACGGGGCGGCCTCCGATGGGGCCGCTTCCGCTGAGGCCACCTCCGCTGGGGCCGCCGCCGGGCGGCGCACCGTGCGGCCGCCGGCCGAGCGCTCGCGAGCGGGGGGCGCCCGCGGGCGCCGGTCCCCGGCCGAGGAGACCCCCGAGTCCAACGAGCCGGGGCCCGAGCGCGACGAGCGCATCGACCGCATCGTGGTCGGGCGGCTGCGGCGTTCGGCGCTGTCCGTCTCCGAGGTCCGCGCCGTGCTCGTCGAGCACGGGCTCGACGACGTCGAGGTGGAGGACTGGATCGAGCGCTACGAGCGGCTCGGCTACCTCGACGACGCCCGGCTCGCCGAGCAGCTCGTCCACAGTCACGGCGAGCGGCGGGGCCGGGGGAGCGGGGCGATCCTCGCCGAGCTCGGCCGGCGCGGCGTCGACGTGGCCGTCGCTCGCGAGGCCGTCGGAGAGCTCGACCCCGAGGTCGAGCTCTCGAACGCGATCGCGGTCGCGGAGCGTCGGGCCAGGCAGCTCGGCGGGCTCGATCGCGCGGTGGCCGAGCGCCGGCTCTCGGCATTCCTCGCCCGGCGGGGCTACCCGGGCGACGTGGTGCGGGAGGCGGTGGCGACGGCGCTGCCTCGCGAACGCTCGTAGACTGGTGCGATCATGAGCACGCTTCACGAGGTCTCGCCGGGCGAGGCCGTCCCCGCCCAGGCAGAGTCCGCCCCGCGCACCTACGAGGTGCGCACCTTCGGCTGTCAGATGAACGTGCACGACTCCGAGCGGCTGTCCGGCTCCCTCGAGGCCGCCGGCTACGTGCCCGCGAACGGCGCCGAGGCCGACGTGGTCGTCATCAATACCTGCGCGGTCCGCGAGAACGCCGACAACAAGCTCTACGGCAACCTCGGCCACCTCGCCGGGGTGAAGCGCCGGCACGCGGGCATGCAGATCGCCGTCGGCGGCTGCCTCGCGCAGAAGGACAAGAACGTCATCCTCGAGAAGGCGCCGTGGGTCGACGTCGTCTTCGGCACCCACAACATGGGCGCCCTGCCGAGCCTGCTCGAGCGGGCCCGTCACAACGACGAGGCGCAGCTCGAGATCCTCGACGCGCTCGAGGTGTTCCCCTCCACGTTGCCGACCAAGCGGGACTCCACCTACAGCGGCTGGGTCTCGATCTCGGTCGGCTGCAACAACACCTGCACTTTCTGCATCGTGCCGGCCCTCCGCGGCAAGGAGAAGGACCGCCGGCCCGGCGAGATCCTCGCCGAGGTGCAGGCGCTCGTCGACGACGGCGCCATCGAGGTCACGCTGCTCGGGCAGAACGTCAACTCCTACGGCGTCGAGTTCGGCGACCGGCAGGCGTTCGGCAAGCTCCTCCGCGCGGCAGGCCAGATCGACGGCCTCGAGCGCATCCGCTTCACGAGCCCGCACCCCGCCGCCTTCACCGATGACGTCATCGACGCCATGGCCGAGACGCCGAACGTGATGCCGCAGCTGCACATGCCCTTGCAGTCGGGCTCCGACCGCATCCTGAAGGCCATGCGGCGCTCCTATCGCTCCGAGCGCTTCCTCGGCATCCTCGATCGCGTGCGGGCGAAGATCCCGAACGCGGCGATCTCCACCGACATCATCGTCGGCTTCCCCGGCGAGACCGAGGAGGACTTCCAGGAGACGCTGCGCGTCGTCGAGGCGGCCCGCTTCGCCTCCGCCTTCACCTTCCAGTACTCCATCCGCCCGGGCACCCCCGCCGCCACCATGGAGGAGCAGGTTCCGAAGGAGGTCGTGCAGGAGCGCTACGAGCGGCTCATCGCCCTCCAGGAGCGCATCTCCTGGGAGGAGAACCAGCGCCTCATCGGCCGCACCGCCGAGGTACTCGTCGCGACCGGCGAGGGCAAGAAGGACGCCGAGACGCACCGGCTCTCCGGCCGCGCCGAAGACAGTCGGCTGGTGCACTTCGAGGTGCCCGAAGGATCGGAGATCCCGCGCCCGGGCGACGTCGTCACCGTCGTCATCTCGCAGGCGGCGCCGTTCCACCTCATCGCCGACTCGCCCGACGGTGCTCCGCTCGCCGTCCGCCGCACCCGCGCCGGCGACGCCTGGGACCGCGCCCAGGCCGAGAGCTGCGGTGTGCCGGGCGACGGCGGCGCCGCGGGCGCTCCCGGTCCCGTCTCGCTCGGGCTGCCCTCCGTGCGCGTGGCGCGGGAGCCGCTCGTCTCGCCGGGCGTCGGCACCATGCCGATCTACGACCCCACCGACGGTCAGCGCTAGGTGACCCTCGTCGCGGTCGTCGGCGCCACCGGCACCGGCAAGTCGGACTTCGCGCTCGATCTCGCCGAGTCGGTCACCCGCACCGGCCGGCACGCCGAGATCGTGAACGCCGACGCCATGCAGCTGTACCGCGGCATGGACATCGGCACGGCGAAGCTCCCCGTCGCGGCGCGCCGGGGCATCCCGCACCACCTCCTCGACGTCCTCGACGTGACCGCCGAGGCGTCCGTCGCCGCGTACCAGCGCGACGCGCGCGCCGCCGTCGACCGCATCACGGGCGGCGGGGGCGTCGCCGTGCTCGTCGGCGGCTCCGGGCTGTACGTCTCGAGCGTCATCCACGACTTCCGCTTCCCCGGCACCGACCCGGCGGTGCGTGCGCGGCTCGAGGCCGAGCTCGCCGAGGGCGGGCCGGGGCTCCTGCATGCGCGGCTGCGCGAGATCGACGCCGAGACCGCCGCGGGGGTCGACGCCCAGAACGGCCGGCGCATCGTGCGAGCGCTCGAGGTCATCGAAGTGACCGGGGAGCCGAAGGCGGCACGCCTTCCCGAGGAGCCGGTGCCGTGGCGCCCGCACCGCATCGTGCACCTCCGTAGCGATCGGGCCGCGCTCGTCGCCCGGCTCGACGCCCGGGTCGAGCAGATGTGGCGCGACGGGCTCGTCGACGAGGTGGCTGGACTCGTCCCTCAGGGCCTGGAGCGCGGAGTCACCGCACGCAAGGCGATCGGCTACGCGCAGGCGCTCGCCGAGCTGCAGGGCCGGATGCCGCGGGCCGAGGCGATCGCCGAGACCCAGCAGCTCACCCGGGTGTATGCCAGGCGGCAGGTGGGCTGGTTCAAGCGGCACCGCGAAGCGGTCGTGCTCGACCCCCTCGACGACGCCGCCCGCGCCGCGGAGCTCGACCGTCTCGCCGCCCTAGACTGAAGCGCATGTCGTTCGATCTCAGGTTCACCAAGGGGCAGGGCACCGGCAACGATTTCGTGCTCTTCGCGGATCCCGAGGGCGACCTCGAACTGACCCCCGAGCAGATCCGCGCGGTCTGCGACCGCCGCTTCGGCGTCGGCGCCGACGGCGTCATCCGCGCGGTCCGGAGCAGCAATCTCGACGCCGGGGCCGACGCCCTCGCCGAGGACGCCGCGGCCGTCTGGTTCATGGACTACTGGAACGCCGACGGCTCCGTCTCCGAGATGTGCGGCAACGGCATCCGCGTCTACGCCGCGTACCTGCTCGACCAGGGCCTCGCCGAGCTGTCCGACGGCGGCGAGCTCATCATCGGCACGCGCGCCGGCGTGCGGCACGTGCGTCGGGCGGGCGGCGGCTACCAGGCCGACCTCGGCGTCTGGCGGCTCGCCGGCGGCGAGCCGCTCGTGCGCGCGAAGAACCTGCCCGTCGCCCGGCCCGGTCTCGGCATCGACGTCGGCAACCCGCACGTCGTCGTCGCCCTCGCCGACGAGGCCGAGCTCGAGGGCCTCGACCTCGGCTACCTGCCGGTGCTCGACCCCGAGCCCGAGGCCGGCGCGAACGTGGAGTTCGTCGTGCCGGCCGACCCGCTCGTCGAGGACGGCGTCGGCCGCATCCGCATGCGGGTGCACGAGCGCGGCTCGGGCGAGACCCTGTCGTGCGGCACGGGCGCGGTCGCCTCGGCGCTCGCCGTGCGGCACTGGGCCGGCGCGGGCGCGCCCGACGCCTGGCGCGTCCAGGTGCCCGGCGGGGTGCTCGGCGTCCGCATGGTGAGCGCCCCCGACGGCGAGCACGTCTCGCTCTCCGGCCCGGCCGAGCTCGTCTACGACGGCGTGCTCGCGCTCGCATGAGCGGCGCCGATCGCCGCGAGTCCGCCCGCTCCGCCTTCCCCTGGCTGCTGCTCGTCGGCATCTCGCTCGTCGCGCTGAACTTCCGCGGACCGCTCGTCACCATCTCCCCGGTCATCGGGGACATCGAGCAGAGCCTCGGCATCACGCCGACCACCGCGGGGCTGCTGACGAGCCTGCCCGTGCTCTGCTTCGCCCTCGGCACGCCGGTCGCCGCCTGGACGATCCGGCTCACCGGTGCCGAGCGCGCCGTCGCGATCGCGCTCATCGGCACACTGATCGGCACGATCATCCGCTCCGGCGGAACGACCGCCGCCGCCTTCGTCGGCACCATCGTGATCGGCATCGCCATCGCGATCGGCAACGTCGTCGTCCCCGTGGTCATCAGGCGCGATGTGCCGCCCGCGCGGGCGCAGCTCGTCACCGGCGTCTACTCGGCCATGATGAACGTCGGCTCGATGCTCACGATCGCCGCCACCGCCCCGCTCGCCGAGCAGATCGGCTGGCAGTGGGCCACCGCCGTCTGGGGCGTGCTCATCCTCGTCGCGCTCGCGGTGTGGGGCGTGCACCTGCGCCGCACGGTCGCGGAGAGCCGCGAGGCGAGGGCGGCGGAGGCGCTCGCCGTCACCGGGTCGATGCAGGCGGTGACCGGGCCGACCGGGGTGATCCCGGGGGAGCGCTCCGCATGGCGCAACAGCATGACCTGGCTGCTCGCCGCGGCCTTCGCCACGCAGTCGTTCTCGTACTATGGCCTGAGCGCCTGGCTGCCGAGCCTCTACGGCGACGAGCACGGTCTCGACGCGATCGCCGCGGGCAACGTCTCCTCGCTGTTCCAGCTTGCCGCCGTCGTGGGCGCGCTCGGGGTGCCGTTCCTCGGCCGGGCGCGCCCCGTCTGGCTGCAGCCCGCGATCGTCGGCGTGCTGTGGATGAGCCTGCCGCTCGGGCTGCTGCTCGCGCCGGACGCGTACCTGCTCTGGACCGTCACGGGCGGCATCGCGCAGGGCGGCGGCTTCGTCGTCATCATCGCCTCGGTGGTGCGGTTCACCCGCACCGATCGGGAGACGACGCAGATGTCCGCGCTCGTGCAGGCCGGCGGCTACCTGCTCGCCGCGACCGCGCCGCCCGTGCTCGGCGCCCTGCACGAGTCGACCGGCGCCTGGACCGTGCCCCTGCTCGCGGTGCTGCTCGCGACGAGCGGTTTCCTCGTGCTCACGAGCACGGCGGCGATCCGCGCGGCGCGCACGGGCGCGGCGGACTGATCGCGAGGGCCGAGCGCGACGCCCGCCGCGGCCGGCCTACGCGTCGGGCGAGCGCACCTCGATGAGGCGGAAGCCCTTGTCGGTGGCGTGCCGCTCGACCGCCGTGCCGCTCGGCAGCGTTTCGCCGAGCCAGCGCTGCAGCGAGTCGGCGCCGAGGTTCTTCTGCACGACGAGCCAGGCCGAGCGACCGGCCTCGAGGCGGGGCAGCCACGTCGTGAGGAGTTCGTGCAGCTGCGGCTTGCCGATGCGGATCGGCGGGTTGGACCAGATCGCACGGAACGCCACGTCGCCGGGAACATCGGCGGGCAGCACGGCGTTGACATTGTGGAGCCCGAGCCGTGCGGCATTCCGCCGCACGAGGTCGAGCGCCCGCTCGTTGACGTCGACCGCCCAGACCGTCGCATCGGGGGAGCGCAGCGCGAGCGTCAGCGCCATCGGCCCCCAGCCGCAGCCCAGGTCGAGCAGTTGGCCGTCGGCGGGCGGCTCGGGAGCGTGGTCGAGCAGCACGCGGGTGCCGTGGTCGACGTGCCCGGGGCTGAACACCCCGGCGGCGGTGAGCAGCTCGAGTTCACGCCCTGCCAGGCGCACCTGGACGGTGCGCAGCGCGTCCTCCGACGCGGGCTTGGACGAGAAGTAGTGCTCCTGAGACATACAGGGGAACTTATCGCACGAGGGAGAAGTAGGCTGGACACGATGAACGAAGCCCCAGAACAGCACCCCGACGACGCCGTCGAGCGCGTGCTGCGCTCGGCCGACACGCGTGCCGGCATCGCCCGGTTCGGTGCCGAGGCCGCCGCAGCGATCCAGAAGGACGGCGCGGATGCCTCGCCGTGGCAGTCCACCGACGGCGAACAGCTCGACCGTGAGGAACGCGCGGCGCTCCGCCGCGTGAGCGGGCTGTCGACCGAGCTCGAAGACGTCACCGAGGTCGAGTACCGCCAGCTCCGGCTCGAGAACGTCGTGCTCATCGGCGTCTACTCGCAGGGTTCGCTCGACGACGCCGAGACCTCGCTGCGCGAGCTCTCGGCCCTCGCCGAGACCGCCGGCGCCCGGGTCCTCGACGGCGTGCTGCAGCGCCGCCCGCACCCCGACCCCGCCACCTACCTCGGCCGCGGCAAGGTCGAGGAGCTGCGCCACATCGTGGCCTCGCTCGGCGCCGACACCGTGATCGCCGACACCGAGCTCGCACCGAGCCAGCGCCGTGCGCTGGAGGACGCGGTGAAGGTCAAGGTGATCGACCGTACGGCCGTGATCCTCGACATCTTCAGCCAGCACGCGAAGAGCCGCGAGGGCAAGGCCCAGGTCGAACTCGCGCAGCTCGAGTACCTGCTTCCCCGGCTCCGCGGCTGGGGCGAGTCGATGTCGCGACAGGCCGGTGGCCAGGTCGGCGGCGCCGGCGCGGGCATGGGCAGCCGCGGTCCCGGTGAGACGAAGCTCGAGCTCGACCGTCGGCGCATCCACTCCCGCATGGCGAAGCTCCGCAAGCAGATCGTCGGCATGAAGCCGGCCCGCGAGGCCAAACGGGCCAACCGCAAGCGCAACGCGGTGCCGTCGGTCGCGATCGCCGGCTACACGAACGCCGGCAAGTCGAGCCTCTTGAACCGCATCACCGGCGCGGGCGTGCTCGTCGAGAACGCGCTCTTCGCGACCCTCGACGCGACCGTGCGGCGCAACACGACGGCCGACGGCCGGGTGTACACGATCGCCGACACGGTCGGCTTCGTGCGCAACCTGCCGCACCAGCTCGTCGAGGCGTTCCGCTCGACGCTCGAGGAGGTCGGCGACGCCGACCTCATCGTGCACGTCGTCGACGCCGCGCACCCCGACCCCGCCGGGCAGATCGCCACCGTGCGCGACGTCATCGGCGAGGTCGGCGCGCGCGACGTGCCCGAGCTCGTCGTGTTCAACAAGGCCGACCTCGTCACCGCCGAGGACCGCCTGGTGCTCCAGGGGCTCGAGCCCGACGCGGTGTTCGTCTCCGCGCGCACCGGCGAAGGCGTCGAGGCCGTGCTCGAGGCGATCGGGCGGATGCTGCCCGACCCGGCCGTCGAGGTCGAGCTGCTCGTGCCGTACGAGCGGGGCGACATCGTCTCCGCGCTGCACGAGACCTCCCGCGTGCTCGAACTCGAGTACGTCGAGGAGGGCACCCGGGTGCGCGCGCTCGTCTCGCCGGAGCTCGCGGGCCAGCTCGCCGAGTTCCGGGCGCCGGTCGCGGCGTAGGAGCCAGTCGCACCGTCGTTGGACGGCGGGTCATCCGGCGTCCCGCGGCGTCATCCTCGGTCATACTCCTGCGGGACGGGCGCGGTCGGCGTATCGTCGCTCCTGATCGTCGGCGACGGGCCGGATGCCCGCCGCCAGGAGCGACCGCCGAGCCCGGCACCCGCCCGCGAGACCCACCCGCCGCAGTGCGGCGGTGGTCGCGGCAAGCCGTGCCATCGCCCATGCGGCATCCCGTCGAGGAGCCAGCATGACCGGAGCCGCAGGCGACTGTCCCGGCCGCCCGCCGATCTCCTTCGAGCTGTACCCGCCGCGCAGCGATGCCGCGGCGATCGCGCTCGGACGCACGATCGATCGGCTGGCCGAGGTCGACCCCGCCTTCATCTCCGTCACCTTCGGCGCGGGCGGATCCTCGCGCGGGCGATCCCTCACGGTGCTCCGCTACATCCTCGAGCACACCCGGGTCGAGCCGATGGCGCACCTCACCTGCGTCGGCTCCTCCCACGCTGAGGCGAACCGCCTCGTGCGCGAGTTCCTCGATGCCGGCATCACGAGCTTCCTCGCCCTGCGCGGCGACCCGCCCGAGGACGGGGACGCGGATGCCGGACTCGGCGACCTCGGCTCGGCCGCCGAACTCGTGCAGCTCATCCATCGGGTGCAGGAGGAGCGCGAGCCCTTCGGCCAGGTGGGGGTGCCGGGGACCCCCCGCGCCCGGCGGATCCGGGCGAGGCCGCGACCCGAGCGGGTCGCCGTGGCCGCGTTCCCGACCGGGCACCCGCGCTCGCGCGGCCTCGCGCAGGACGTCGACGTGCTCCTCGCCAAGGAGGTCGCCGGGGCGACCCTCGCGATCACCCAGCTGTTCTGGCGCGCCGAGGACTATCTCGGCTTCGTGGAGCGGGCGCGCGCCGCGGGGGTCACGATCCCGATCCTGCCCGGCCTCATGCCCGTCACGACCCCGGCCCGGCTCGCCCGACTCACCCAGCTGACGGGCGTGGAGCCCCCGGCCGAGCTCGCGATCGCGCTCGAGATCGAGCCGGATGCCGAGGCTCGCGCCGAGATCGGCGAGACGCACGCCGCGGCGCTCGCCGCCGCGGTGCTGGCGGGCGGCGCCCCGGGCCTCCATCTCTACACGTACAACCAGCACGAGACGGTGCGATCCGTGCTCGAGCGGATCGGCATCCACTCGGCCACGACGCACGGCTGAGCCCGAACGAGAAGACCCGGTCCGAGGCGCCCCGCCCCGGGCCTCACCGGCGACCCGCGATCCCGCGGTGCCTCGTCGACCCCGCAGCACGACGAAAGGACCCAGCACATGACCGCACCCGCCTTCCCCGCGGGCACGATCCTCGGCTACCCGCGGATCGGCCGGCGCCGCGAGCTCAAGCGCGCCGTGGAGGCCTACTGGGCCGGGCGCATCGACCGCGCCGAGCTCGAGCGGCGGACCGCCGAGCTGCGGTCGGCGACGCGCGCGCGGCTCATCGAGCTCGGGCTCGGCGACGACTCGGCCATCCCCGACTCCTTCGCCGCGTACGACCAGGTGCTCGACACCGCCCTCGCGGTCGGCGCGGTGCCCGAGCGCTTCGCGCACGTCCGTGCCGCCGACGGTTCGGTCGACGTCGACGGCGAGTTCGTGCTCGCCCGCGGCGAGGCGGGGCAGCCGCCGCTCGAGATGACGAAGTGGTTCGATACGAACTACCACTACCTCGTGCCCGAGATCGCGCCGGGAACCGCGTTCGCCGCGCACCCGGAGCGGCTCGTGACGCGCTTCGCGGAGGCGCTGGCGGAGGGGACGATCACGCGTCCGGTGCTCGTCGGCCCGGTGACGCTCCTCGCGCTCGCGAAGCCCGCGACGGAGGCTCCGGCGGGCTTCCGACCGCTCGACGCGCTGGAGCGGCTGCTCCCCGTCTACGCCGAGCTCCTGGCGCGCCTCGCCGAGGCGGGTGCCACGTGGGTGCAGCTCGACGAGCCGGCGCTCGCCAGCGAGAGCCTCGACGACGGCCCGGCCCGCCTCCGCGAGGCGGCGGCGCGGGCGTACGCGGTGCTCGGGGCCGCGGAGCGGCGCCCGGCGCTCTTCGTCGCGACCCCCTACGGCGGCATCGGCGAGGGACTGGCCGTGCTCGCCGCGACGCCCGTCGAGGCGATCGGGCTCGACCTCGTGCGGGGGGAGCTCCCGAGCGGACTCGACGACGCCGCCCGCGCGGGCCTGGCGGGTAAGACGCTCGTCGCGGGCGTCATCGACGGGCGGAACATCTGGCGGGGCGACCTCGCGGCGGCGTTCGACCGCGCGGTCGCGCTCGAGGGGCTGGCCGGCTCGCTCGCGATCGCGAGCTCCACCTCGCTCCAGCACGTGCCGCACGACCTGGCCGACGAGCAGCGGCTCGACCCGCGCCTCGCGAGCTGGCTCGCGTTCGCCGATCAGAAGGTCGCCCAGGTCGCGACGCTCGCGCGCGGGCTCGCGCACGGCCGTCAGGCGATCGAGTCGGAGCTCGCGGATGCCTCGGCCGCCCTCGTCGACCGGGCCGGCGCGCCCGGGGTGCGGGTGCCGGCGGTCCGCGAGCGGCTGGCCGCCCTCTCGGACGCTGACTTCGCCCGCGTCGACTACGACGCCCGCGTCGAGGCCCAGCTCGACCTCGGGCTGCCGGAGCTGCCGACCACGACGATCGGCTCCTTCCCGCAGACCGGCGAGCTCCGGCGCGCTCGCGCCGCGCTCGCGAGCGGCGAGCTCGACGATGCGGGCTACCGCGCGATCATCGAGCAAGAGATCGAGCGGGTCGTGCGCCTCCAGGAGGAACTCGGCCTCGACGTGCTCGTGCACGGCGAGCCGGAGCGCAACGACATGGTGCAGTACTTCGCCGAGCTGCTCGACGGCTTCGCGGTGACCGAGCACGGCTGGGTGCAGTCCTACGGCTCGCGCTGCACGCGCCCGTCGATCCTCTGGGGCGACGTCTCCCGCCCCGCCCCGATGACCGTCGGCTGGTCGGCCTACGCGCAGTCGCTGACCCAACGGCACCTGAAGGGGATGCTGACGGGGCCCGTGACGATCCTGGCCTGGTCGTTCGTGCGTGACGATCAGCCGCTCGGCGACACCGCGCGCCAGGTGGGCCTCGCGCTCCGCGACGAGGTCGCGGACCTGGAGGCCGCCGGCATCCGGATCATCCAGGTCGACGAGCCCGCGCTCCGGGAGCTGCTGCCGCTCCGCCGCGCGGAGCAGCCGGCCTACCTCGAGTGGTCGGTCGGCGCGTTCCGGCTCGCGACGGCCGGGGCCGCACCGGCGACGCAGGTGCACACGCACCTCTGCTACTCCGAGTTCGGCGTCGTCATCGACGCCATCCGGGGGCTCGACGCCGACGTCACGAGCATCGAGGCCGCGCGCAGCCGCATGGAGGTGGTCGAGGACCTCGGCCGCAGCGGCTTCGACCACGGCGTGGGTCCCGGCGTGTACGACATCCACTCGCCCCGGGTGCCCGGTGAGGACGAGGTCCGCGAGCTCCTGGAGCGCGCGGTGGCCGAGGTGCCGGCGTCGCGGCTCTGGGTGAACCCGGACTGCGGGCTGAAGACGCGCGGCTACGACGAGACGGTCGCCTCGCTCACGCACCTCGTCGGAGCCGCCCGCTCGGTGCGGGAGTCGCTCGCCCGCGGCTGAGTGGGCTGGCCGGTCGCGGCGCTGTGCACGCGGAACGGCCCGGGATGCGAGGCATCCCGGGCCGTTCCTGGCGTCTGGGGGCCTCAGACTGCGCGGAGCACCGCGACGACCTTGCCGAGCACCTCGGCGTCGTCGCCCAGGATCGGCTCGAAGGCGCTGTTGCGGGGGAGCAGCCAGGTGTGGCCGTCGCGCTGCCGGAAGACCTTCACCGTGGCCTCCTCGTCGAGCATGGCCGCGACGATCTCGCCGTTCTCCGCGGTGCGCTGCGAACGCACGACAACCCAGTCGCCGTCGCAGATCGCCGCGTCGACCATGGAGTCGCCGACGACCTTCAGCATGAACAGCTCGCCCTTGCCGACGAGCTGGCGGGGAAGCGGGAAGACCTCGTCGATCTGCTGCTCGGCGGTGATCGGGATGCCGGCGGCGATGCGGCCGACGAGCGGCACCATCGCGGCGTCGCCGACCGGGATGGGCTCGCCGTCGCTCGGCTGGCGCTCCTCGGTGCCGGGGAGCTCGATCAGCACCTCGAGCGCGCGGGGCCGGTTCGGGTCGCGCCGGAGGTAGCCGGCCAGCTCCAGCTGGTTCAGCTGGTGGGTGACGCTCGAGAGCGAGGACAGGCCCACGGCGTCGCCGATCTCGCGCATGCTCGGCGGGTAGCCCCGCGTCGCGACCGAGCGCTGGATGACCTCGAGGATCGAGATCTGCTTCGCGCTCAGGCTCTTGCGGCGGCGCGCACGTGCGGCCGGTTTGCTGCCCTCGGTCTCGGTGCTCACGTGCTGACGCCCCTCGTCGGCGGTCTTGCGACCGGAATGTCGGTGGTCCCTGATGGACTCTGTTCTGACATTCGAAACTGTATCCGCGCAACGCGGGTGCGGCAAACATTCCTTCGAGTGTGTCGCGAATCCGATGCGGCGCAATGTTCGAAGAACGGCTTGCAGATTCGAACAATCGAAGATAGATTCGGAACACAGCTTCGCATCCGGCCCTCCCGGCCGAGGGCCGGGTGCGATTCTCCTGGAGGTGTTGAGATGAGCGCAGTCATGGCGAGCGGTGCCGAGTTCACCGCGAACGGTTTCGCAGGTGCCCGCACGCGGCTCCGACTGACTCGACGCGGTCGCGTCGTCTTCACGACCCTCGGCGCGCTCCCGCTCGTCATCTGGGCCGCGTTGAGCGTGCTCGGTGCCGGCGTCGCGGCGGCGGACGACGCCGTCGGCGGCTCGGGCGCGAGCTTCGACTACGTCACGGTCGGCGCCGGCGACACCCTGTGGGAGATCGCCGAGGCGACCGACCCCGGTGCTGATCCGCGGGTGGTCATCGACGACATCATCCGACTCAACGGGCTCGACTCCTCGGTGGTCGAGCCGGGCCAGCGCCTGGCCCTTCCCGCCGCGAACTGAGCGCTCCGGTGCCGCCTCAGCGCGGCGTCACGGCGCGGAGTCACAGGGGGTCGCGCATCACTAGCATGAAGTGGTGACGAGCTTCGAAGATCTGCCCATCCGCGACGACCTCAGGGGGCGCTCGCCCTACGGCGCTCCGCAGAAGGTCGTTCCGGTCGCCCTCAACGTGAACGAGAACACGCATCCGATCCCCGAGGACGTCGCGCACGACATCGTCGCGCGGGTCGCGGCGGCCATCCTCCAGCTGAACCGCTACCCCGACCGCGAGTTCACCGAACTGCGCGAGGCCTTCGCCCGCTATCTCGGGCACGGGCTCACGCCCGAGCAGATCTGGGCGGCGAACGGCTCGAACGAGGTGCTGCAGCACCTGCTGCAGGCGTTCGGGGGGCCGGGGCGCCGGGCGCTCGGCTTCTCGCCCACGTACTCGATGTACTCGCTGCTCGCCTCCGGCACCGGCACCGAGTGGATCGACGCCCCGCGCGACGCCGACTACGAGTTGTGCGCCGAGACGGCCGTCGCGGCGATCGAGCAGCACGATCCCGACATCGTCTTCCTCTGCGCGCCGAACAACCCCACCGGCACTCCGGTGTCGCTCGACACGATCCGCGCGGTCGCCGATGCGGCGCGCGGCATCGTAATCGTCGACGAGGCCTACTTCGAGTTCGCCGACCCCGGCACGCCGAGCGCGCTCGAGCTCCTCGAGGGCCGGCCGCGCCTCGTCGTCTCGCGCACCATGAGCAAGGCCTTCGCCTTCGCGGGCGCGCGAGTGGGCTACCTCGCCGCAGACCCGGCGGTGATCGACGCCCTCCGTCTCGTGCGGCTCCCGTACCACCTCTCCGCCCTCACCCAGGCCGCCGCCCTCGCCGCCCTCGCGCACAGCGACGAGATGCTCGCGATGGTCGACGAAATCCGCGGACAGCGCGAGCGCATCGTGCGCGAGCTCGGCGGGCTCGGCTTCCGCCCGTTCCGGAGCGGATCGAACTTCGTGCTGTTCGGCGGCGTCGACGAGCCGGCGGCGCTCTGGCAGGCGCTGCTCGAGCGGGGCGTGCTGATCCGCGACATCGGCCTGCCCGGCAGCCTCCGGGTGAGCGCGGGCACGGAGGCGGAGACGACCGCGTTCCTCGAGGCGATCGCGCTGTTCGCGCCGAGCGCCGCGAATAGGATCGGAGCATGACCATGGCGAACCAGCACCGCACGGCCCGCGTCCAGCGCGAGACGAGCGAGTCGAGCATCGACCTCTCCATCGATCTCGACGGCACCGGCACGAGCGACATCGAGACGGGGGTCCCGTTCTACGACCACCTGCTCACCGCCTTCGCCAAGCACTCGCTGAGCGATCTCACCGTGCGCGCCAGCGGCGACGTGCACATCGATGTCCACCACACCGTCGAGGACACGGGCATCGTGCTCGGCCAGGCCATCCGCCAGGCGCTCGGCGACAAGCGCGGCATCTCGCGCTACGGCGATGCGCTCGTCCCGCTCGACGAGGCGCTCGCGCAGGCCGTCGTCGACATCTCGGGCCGGCCGTACCTCGTGCACACCGGCGAGCCCGAGGGCTTCGAGTTCCACCTCATCGGCGGGCACTTCACGGGGTCGATGGTGCGTCACGTCTTCGAGGCCATCACCTTCAACGCCGGGCTCACCGTGCACGTCCGCGTGCTCGGCGGACGCGACCCGCACCACATCGCCGAGGCCGAGTTCAAGGCGTTCGCGCGGGCGTTCCGGCAGGCGAAGGCGCTCGACCCGCTCGTCGTCGGCATCCCGTCCACGAAGGGCGCGCTGTGAGCCGCACCCGGCGCGTCGTCGTCCTCGACTACGGCTCCGGCAACGTGCACTCGGCGGCGAAGGCGCTCGAACGGGCGGGGGCGGAGGTCGAGGTCACCGCGGCCCGCGCGGCGGTGATGGAGGCCGACGGGCTCGTCGTGCCCGGGGTCGGCGCCTTCCGCGCGGTGATGGAGCAGCTCCGCGCCGTGCGCGGCGACGAGCTCATCGACCGGCGGCTCGCCGGCGGACGCCCGGTGCTCGGCATCTGCGTGGGGATGCAGGTCATGTTCGAGCGCGGCGTCGAGCGCGGCACCGATACCGAGGGCCTCGGCGAGTGGCCCGGCGAGGTCACGGAGCTGCCGGCCGAGGTGCTGCCGCACATGGGGTGGAACACCGTGACGCCCGATGCCGGCAGCGTGCTCTTCGACGGCATCGAGGACGAGCGCTTCTACTTCGTGCACTCCTTCGCCGCCCAGCGGTGGAGTCTCGACGTCATTCCGCCGTTCCCGCAGCCCTCGCTCACCTGGGCCGAGCACGGCGGTCGCTTCTTGGCGGCGGTCGAGAACGGCCCGCTGTCCGCCACCCAGTTCCACCCGGAGAAGTCGGCGGATGCCGGCATCCGCCTGCTCTCCAACTGGATCGGCAGTCTTTCCTGAGCACCGGGACGCCCCGCCGTCCCGACTCTGATCGTCACGTGTCAACGGCGGCCGTCGGCCCCGACTAGGATGCTGTGACTGTGCCCGAGTGCCGCACAGCGGCCTTCTCTCCGAGGACAGTGATGAGCGAGTTCAACCACACCCCGCGCCTGGTGCTCCTGCCGGCCGTCGACGTCGCCGGCGGCAAAGCCGTCCGCCTGACCAAGGGGGAGGCGGGCACCGAGACCAACTACGGCGACCCCGTCGACGCCGCGGCCGAGTGGGCCGACCAGGGCGCCGACTGGATCCACCTCGTCGACCTCGACGCCGCCTTCGGTCGCGGCTCGAACGCGGGCATCCTGAAGAAGGTCATCCGCCAGGTGCGCGGCGTCAACGTCGAGCTCTCCGGCGGCATCCGCGACGACGCCTCGCTCGAGAACGCGCTCGAGATCGGTGCGAAGCGCATCAACCTCGGCACCGCGGCGCTCGAGAACCCCGAGTGGGCCGCCTCGGTGATCGCCCAGTACGGGGAGGCCATCGCCATCGGTCTCGACGTGCGTGGCACGACCCTGGCCGCTCGCGGCTGGACGAAGGACGGCGGCGACCTCTGGCAGGTCATGGACCGTCTGGAGGAGGCGGGGGCCGCCCGCTACGTCGTCACCGACGTCACCAAGGACGGCACCCTGCAGGGCCCCAATCTCGAGCTGCTCCGCCAGGTCATGGAGCGCACGCATCGGCCCGTCGTCGCCTCCGGCGGCGTCTCGAACCTCGACGACATCGCCGCGCTCCGCGAGCTCGTGCCGCTCGGGCTCGAGGGCTCGATCGTCGGCAAGGCGCTGTACGCCGGGGCCTTCACGCTCGCCGAAGCCCTCGACGTCGCCGGCTACTGACGGCGTTCCGATGAGCGACGCCGAGGCAGCCGACCGCGACGGCCGGGACGGCGCACGGGAGCTTCCCGCGCACCTCACCGACTCGGCAGGCGTGCCGTGGGCCGGACGCGCCTTCGAGGCGAATCCGCATGCCGGTGACGACGGCTCGACCCCGCCGGAGCTCGGGGCGGCGCTCGCGCGGTTCCGGGACGGCGACGGCTCGCAGGCGGCCGTGGTCGCCGAGTTCGGCCGAGCGCGGCTCCTGATCCCGCTCCTCGCGGAGCTCGGCGACCCCTCGGCGGGCTCGGGGGAGTCCGGCGGCGCCGAACTCGGCCCGCACGGCCACCCCGTCGACAAGAGCCAGGAGCTCTCGATCGTGACGGTGGAGGGGCCGGACGGGCGGCGCGTGCTGCCCGTGTTCTCCTCCGTCGAGGCGATGCGCGAATGGAACCCCGAAGCGCGGCCGGTGCCCGCCGACGGCGTCCGGGTGTGCCTCGCAGCCGCCGACGACGGCACGGAGCTCGTCGTGCTCGACGCCGGCTCGGGGAACGAGTTCGTGCTGCGGCGGCCGGCGGTCTGGGCGGTCGCCCAGTCGCACGACTGGGTGCCGCCGTTCGAGTCCGTCCCGGTGCGGCTCGCCTTCGAGCGCTCGATCGGCAGCGAGCTCGCGGTGCTCGGCATCGACCTCGCCGCCGGCGACCCGCTCTCGCAGCTGGCCGGGCCCGAGCTCGTCGTCGTGCTGCACCTCGTCGAGGGGCTCACCCGCGAGGAGCTCGACGCCACGACGGCCCGGCTCGCGCGTCGCTGGGCGGAGGACGACGCCATCGCGACCGGCGTCGACTCGCTCGCAGTGCGCCTCGTGGGCGGTCGCGCCGCCTGAAGGGCGGCAGTGTCGGCGGCATCCGCTTGAATGGATGCCATGACCGATGCGCTCGCGGCGTTCTCGGCGGCCACGAGCACGTGGTTCACCGAGGCGTTCCGCGCGCCGACGCCCGTGCAGGCCGGGGCCTGGTCGGCGATCGGGCGCGGCTCGCACGCGCTCGTCGTCGCCCCGACCGGTTCCGGCAAGACGCTGTCGGCCTTCCTCTCGGCCATCGACCGGCTGCACCGCGAGCCCGCTCGTGAGCCGGGCACCCGGGTGGTGTACCTCTCGCCGCTGAAGGCGCTCGGCGTCGACGTCGAACGCAATCTCCGTGCGCCGCTCACGGGCATCGGGCGGGTGGCCGAGCGGCTCGGCGACACCCCGCCGCCGATCACGGTGGGCGTGCGCTCGGGCGACACCCCGGCCGACGAGCGACGGGCGCTGCAGCGGCGTCCGCCCGACATCCTCATCACGACGCCGGAGTCGCTGTTCCTCATGCTGACCTCGCAGGCGCGCGAGACGCTCCGCTCCGTCGAGACGGTCATCGTCGACGAGATCCACGCGGTCGCCGGCACAAAGCGAGGCGCGCATCTCGCCGTGACCCTCGAACGGCTCGACGCCCTGCTCGAACGCCCCGCGCAGCGCATCGGGCTCTCGGCCACGGTGCGCCCCGTCGAGGAGGTGGCGCGCTTCCTCTGCGCGAGCGCCCCCGTCGAGATCGTCGCGCCGCCGGCCGACAAGCGCTTCGAACTGCGGGTCGTCGTGCCGGTCGAGGACATGGCGCAGCTGCCCGCGAGCGACGATGCCACGGGCTCGATCTGGCCGCACGTCGAGCAGGCGATCCTCGATCAGGTGCTCGCGAACCGTTCGTCGATCGTCTTCGCGAACTCCCGCCGGCTCGCCGAGCGGCTGACCGCGAGGCTCAACGAGCTGCAGCTCGAAGAGGCGGAACGCGAGGAGCTGGCCGTCGCGGCCGCGGCGGGCGGGCCGCCGGCACAGGTGATGGCGCAGTCGGGGCAGACGAGCGGCGCGCCGCCCGTCATCGCCCGCGCGCACCACGGCTCGGTCAGCAAGGAGCAGCGGGCCGAGATCGAGGACGACCTGAAGTCCGGCCGGCTCCGCTGCGTCGTCGCCACCTCGAGCCTCGAGCTCGGCATCGACATGGGTGCGGTCGACCTGGTCGTCCAGGTCGAGGCGCCGCCCTCGGTCGCGAGCGGGCTGCAGCGGCTCGGGCGCGCTGGCCACCAGGTCGGCGAGGTCTCCCGCGGCGTGATGTTCCCCAAGAACCGGGCCGACCTCGTGCACACCGCGGTCGCCTCCGAGCGCATGCTCGCGGGCGCGATCGAGACGCTCCGGGTCCCCGCGAACCCGCTCGACATCCTCGCCCAGCAGACCATCGCCGCGGCGGCGGTCGACGAGCTCGACGTCGAGGGCTGGTTCGCGACCGTCCGCCGCTCGGCCCCGTTCGCCGCGCTGCCGCGCTCGGCGTACGAGGCGACCCTCGACCTCCTGGCGGGGCGCTACCCCTCCGACCGCTTCGGCGAGTTGCGGCCCCGGCTCGTCTGGCATCGCGAGCAGGGCGTGCTCACCGGCCGACCCGGCGCGCAGCGGCTCGCGGTCACGAACGGCGGCACCATTCCCGACCGCGGCATGTTCGGCGTGTTCCTTGTCGGCGCCGACGAGGGCGCGGCGCGCCGCGTCGGCGAGCTCGACGAGGAGATGGTGTACGAGTCGCGGGTCGGCGACGTGTTCGCTCTGGGGGCCACGAGCTGGCGCATCCAGGAGATCACCTTCGACCGGGTGAACGTCGTGCCCGCCTTCGGTCAGCCCGGCCGGGTGCCGTTCTGGAAGGGCGATGCGCTCGGCCGACCCGCCGAGCTCGGCCGCGCGCTCGGGGCGTTCATGCGCGAGCTCGGCGCCGAGGCGGAGTCGCCGGCGCTCGCCCGGCTCAACGCCGCCGGGCTCGACGAGAACGCCGCGCGCAATCTCGTCGCGTTCCTCGCCGACCAGGCCCGCGCCACCGGACAGGTGCCGAGCGACCGCACGCTCGTCGTCGAGCGCACCCGCGACGAGCTCGGCGACTGGCGGGTCATCCTGCACTCGCCGTTCGGCATGCCCGTGCACGCGCCGTGGGCGCTCGCCGTCGCGGCCCGGGTGCGGGAGCGGCTCGGCGTCGACGGCTCGGCGGTGGCGTCCGACGACGGCATCATCGTGCGGGTGCCCGACACCGGGGTCGACCCGCCCGGCGCGGACCTCTTCGTCTTCGAGGCGGGCGAGCTCGAGCAGCTCGTCGCCGACGAGGTCGGCGGATCAGCGCTGTTCGCGAGCCGCTTCCGCGAGTGCGCGGCCCGGGCGCTGCTGCTCCCGCAGTACCAGCCCGGCCGCCGTTCCCCGCTCTGGCAGCAGCGGCAGAAGGCCGCCCAGCTCCTCGAGGTGGCGAGCGCGTACCCGACGTTCCCGATCATCCTCGAGACGGTGCGCGAGGTGCTGCAAGACGTCTACGACGTGCCCGGGCTCGTCGAGATCGCCGCCGACATCGCGGCGCGGCGGGTGCGGCTCGTCGAGGTCACCACCGACACGCCGAGCCCGTTCGCGAGCGCCCTGCTGTTCGGCTACGTCGGCGCGTTCATGTACGAGGGCGACTCGCCGCTCGCCGAGCGCCGGGCCGCGGCGCTCGCGATCGACCAGTCGCTGCTCGGCGAGCTCCTCGGCCGGGTCGAGCTGCGCGAACTCCTCGACCCCGGCGTCATCGACGAGACCGAGGCCGAGCTGCAGCGGCTCGCCCCCGATCGACGGGCCAAGGGCGTCGAGGGTGTCGCCGATCTCCTGCGGGTGCTCGGTCCGCTCCGCGATGAGGAGCTCGCGGCCCGGGTCGACGACGCCACCGACGCCGAGGCCGCCCTGGCCGAGCTCGTCGCGGAGCGGCGGGCGGTGCGGGTCTCCTTCGCGGGCGCCGAGTTCGCCGCGGCGGTCGAAGACGTCGGCCGGCTGCGCGACGCGCTCGGCGTGCCCGTGCCGCCGGGGGTGGCCGCCGCCTTCGGCGAGGGGGTCGCAGATCCGCTCGGCGACCTCGTCGGACGCTACGCACGCACCCACGGGCCCTTCGCGGTCGAGGAGCTCGCCGAGCGCTTCGGCATCGGCGTCGCGGTCGCCCGCGCGGCACTGCGCCGGCTCGCCGACGAGCGCCGGGTCGTCGAGGGGGAGTTCCGCCCGCACGGCACCGCGACCGAGTGGTGCGACGCCGAGGTGCTGCGCCGGCTGCGCCGTCGCTCGCTCGCGGCGCTCCGGCACGAGATCGAGCCGGTGCCGCAAGAGGCGCTGGCGCGATTCCTCCCGGCCTGGCAGCACGTCGGCGGCACCCTGCGCGGGCTCGACGGCGTGGTCGCCGTGATCGAGCAGCTCGAGGGTGCGCGGCTGCCCGCCTCGGCGTGGGAATCGCTCGTGCTGCCGGCCCGGGTGGCCGATTACTCGCCGGCGATGCTCGATGAGCTGATGGCCGCAGGCGAGGTGCTCTGGGCCGGCTCCGGCGCGCTCTCCGGCGACGACGGCTGGGTCACCCTGCACCTGACCGAGACCGCTCCGCTGACCCTGCCCGCGCCGGCCCCGCTCGAGCTCGATCCGGTGCAGCGCGAGCTCCTCGTCGCCCTCGGCTCTGGCGGCGCCTTCTTCTTCCGGCAGCTGGCCGACGCGGTCGGCGCGTTCGGCGAGCTCGAGCACGCGCCCGACGATGCGGCGCTCGTCGAGGCGCTCTGGGGACTCGCCTGGTCGGGCCTCGTCACCGGCGACACCTTCGCACCGGTGCGGGCGCTCGTGGGTGCGGGGCGGAGCGCCCACAAGTCCTCGCGCCCCGCACCGCGGGCGAGGATGCTCCGGGGCCGCGCACTCCCGCGGGCGACCGTGCCGAGCCGCAGCGGGCCGCCGTCCGTCGCGGGTCGCTGGTCGGTGCTGCCGGTCGCCGACGAGGATGCCACGCGGCGCGCGCACGCGCTCGGCGAGACGCTGCTCGACCGTTACGGCGTGGTCACTCGCGGCAGCGTCGTCGCCGAGGGCGCGCTCGGCGGCTTCGCGCTCGCCTACAAGACGCTGCGCGGCTTCGAGGACTCGGGTCGCTCGCGGCGCGGCTACTTCGTCGAGCGGCTCGGCGCCGCGCAGTTCGCCGCACCGGGCGCCGTCGACCGGCTCCGCGGCTTCGCCGAGCCGGCGGGCGAGCGCGAGCCCGGCGCTGAGCGCCCGCCAGTGCGCCGGGCCCCGGGCGCGGGCGTCCACGAGGCATCCGTTTCGGCGCCCCGGCCCGTCGCCCTCGCCGCGACCGATCCGGCGAACGCGTACGGCGCGGCGCTGCCCTGGCCGGACCCGCCGGGGGAGAGCTCGCACCGGGCCGCGCGCAAGGCCGGTGCCATCGTGGTGCTCGTCGACGGCGAGCTCGTGCTCTACGTCGAGCGCGGCGGCAAGACGGTGCTGGCGTACCGCGACGACGAGGCGACGCTGCAGGCCGCGGCCACCGCGCTCGCGGAGCTCGTGCACTTGGGACGGGTGCGCCGGCTGGCCGTGGAATCGGTCAACGGCGTCTTCGTGCTCGGCACGGCATTCGGCCGCGCGCTCGGCGCCGCGGGGTTCGGCGAGACCCCGAAGGGGGTTCGGCTCGATGCCCGAAGGTGACACCGTGTACCGGGCTGCCGCGCGGCTCCGGGAGGCCCTCGCCGGCCGGGTGCTCGTCCGCAGCGACTTCCGCGTGCCGCGCTACGCGACCGCCGACCTCCGCGGTGAGCTCGTCGAGCAGGTCGTGAGCCGCGGCAAGCACCTGCTCGTCCGCACGCCGTCGTGGAGCGTCCGCAGCCATCTGAAGATGGAGGGGGAGTGGCGGGTCTACGCGCCGGGCCAGCCCTGGGGCAAGCCCGCCCACCTCGCCCGGCTCGTGCTCGCGAACGACGAGGCCGTCGCGGTGGGCTTCGAACTCGGCGAGGTCGAGCTGCTGCCGCGCCACGCGGAGGAGGCGGCCCTCGCCAGGCTCGGCCCCGACCTGCTCGGCGAGGACTGGGATCCGGTCGAGGCGACGGCGAGGCTCGTCGCCCGGGGCGAGGAGCCGATCGCGGTCGCGCTGCTCGACCAGCGCGTCATGGCCGGCCTCGGCAACGTCTACGTGAACGAGCTGTGCTTCCTCCGCGGCATCCGCCCGGAGCGACCGGTCGCCGAGGCGGGCGACCCGGCGCGGATCGTCGAGCTGGCGCACCGCCTCATCCAGGCGAACCGCGAGCGCACGGCCCGGGTCACCACCGGCGTCGACCGGCGCGGTGCTCGGCTCTGGGTGTACGGACGGGCCGGCGCGCCCTGCCGCCGCTGCGGCACGCTCGTCGAGCGCGGCGAACTCGGCCGCGGACGCACCGACTCGATCACCGACCCGCAGGAGCGCGTGATCTACCTCTGCCCGCACTGCCAGCGCTGAGCGGCGGGCCGGCGGTGCGCGCGGCTCAGCTGACCGGGCCGGTCCACTTCTCGCCGGGGCCCTGCCCGATCGGGTCGGGGATGGGCGAGGTCTCGCGGAAGGCGAGCTGCAGCGAGCGCAGGCCGTCGCGCAGCGAGCGGGCGTGCATGTCGCTGATCTCCGGCGCGCCGGCGGTGATGAGGCCGGCGAGGGCGTTGATGAGCTTGCGGGCCTCGTCGAGGTCGAGCTGCGAGTCGGGGTCGTCGGCGAGGCCCACCTTCACGGCGGCGGCGCTCATGAGGTGCACCGCGGCCGTCGTGATCACCTCGACGGCGGGCACCTCGGCGATGTCGCGGGTGGCGTCGGCGGCCTCGGCCGCGACCGCTGCGGCGTACTGCTCGGCCTCCTCCCCGTGCGAGTGGGCGGCGGGGGACTCGGCGGAATTGTCGGTCACGGATTTCCTCTGCTAAACTTCTGCGGGCTCCGGGGTTCATCCCCGGTACGAAAGTGGATCTTCTCCCACCCGCGCTGACCGCTCAAGGTTACCGGGTCGTTGCACTCCGCCGGGTCTCGTGAGAGGCCGGGTAGTCAGGGTGCCGCACCAGCCCTCGGAATCCGTTCCGAGGCCGAAGTGCGTGCCAGAGTTTCTGGCAAGGAGTGCCGCTCTCGTCGTCGGGCGGCATCCGTCTCCCGATCGGCTTCTGAAGAATGCCTTGAGCAGAGGAGACACGCATCAGCGATCCGCGTACCAATGACCGTATCCGCGTCCCCGAGGTTCGTCTCGTGGGTCCTGGCGGAGAGCAGGTCGGCGTCGTGAAGATCGAGGTGGCCCTGCGGCTCGCGCAGGAGGCGGACCTCGACCTCGTCGAGGTCGCACCGAACTCCCGCCCGCCGGTCGTCAAGATCATGGACTACGGCAAGTACAAGTACGAGGCTGCGCAGAAGGCCAAGGAGGCCCGGCGCAATCAGGCGAACACCATCCTCAAAGAGGTCCGGTTCCGCCTCAAGATCGACAAGCACGACTACGAGACCAAGATGAAGCGCGCTGTCGGCTTCCTGAAGGCCGGCGACAAGGTCAAGGCGATGATCCTCTTCCGCGGTCGCGAGCAGTCGCGCCCCGAGATGGGCGTGCGCCTCCTGCAGCGCTTCGCCGAGGACGTGGCGGAGTTCGGCACCGTCGAGCACACGCCCACCATCGACGGCCGCAACATGGTCATGGTCATCGCTCCGCTCAAGAACAAGTCCGAGGCCAAGGCCGAGGCGAACGCACAGCGTGCTGCGTCCAAGGCGCGACCGGCCGAGGCCGGCGAGCCCGAGGCGCAGACGGCAGAGTCCGGTACGGACGAAGCCTGACACCCCCGTCCGTCATCCGTGGCGGCAGATCCAAGGAGAACACGAGATGCCGAAGCAGAAGACCCACTCCGGGTCCAAGAAGCGCTTCAAGATCACCGGCAGCGGCAAGATCAAGAAGCAGCAGGCCGGTATGCGCCACAACCTCGAGGGCAAGTCCTCGGTGCGCACCCGCCGCCTGAACCAGGACAAGGTCGCCTCGGCGCCCGACGCCAAGGTCATCAAGAAGCTTCTCGGCCGCTGAGCCGAAGAGACCCGTAAGGAACACACGTCATGGCAAGAGTGAAGCGCGCTGTCAATGCGCACAAGAAGCGTCGGGTCATCCTCGAGCGCGCCGAGGGCTACCGCGGTCAGCGGTCGCGCCTCTACCGCAAGGCGAAGGAGCAGGTCACCCACTCCCTCGTCTACTCGTACAACGACCGCCGCAAGAAGAAGGGCGACTTCCGCCGCCTGTGGATCCAGCGGATCAACGCGGCCTCGCGTGCGAACGGCCTCACCTACAACCGCCTCATCCAGGGCCTTGGCCTGGCCGGCGTCGAGGTCGACCGTCGCATCCTCGCCGAGCTCGCGGTGAACGAGCCCACCGCGTTCGCGGCGCTCGTCGAGACCGCCAAGAAGGCGCTCCCGGCCGACGTCAACGCGCCTTCGGCCGCGTAACGTCGCTTCGGCACCCGAGGGGCCCGGCATCCTGCAGAGGATGCCGGGCCCTTCGCCGTTCGCAGCAGGCACGTCGTGCGCCCGGTCCCGCCGCCGCGCGGGCCGGGCGCCCGGTTCCGCGGCCCGCGCTCGCTAGGCTGAAGCCATGCTCGAGAACCCCCGTTCGCCGCGCGTCCGCGCCGTGGCGAAGCTCGCGAAGAAGGCCGCCCGCCAGGAGAGCGGGCGCTTCCTGCTCGAGGGCCCGCAGTCCGTCGGCGAGGCCCTGACGTTCCGCCCGGAGCTCGTGGAAGAACTGTTCGCGACGCCGACGGCGCTCGAGCGCCACCCCGAGGTCGCGGAACGTGCGCGCGAACACGGCCTGGACGTGGAGTTCGTCACCGAGCAGGTGCTCGAGTCGATGGCCGACACGGTCACCCCGCAGGGCTTCGTCGCCGTGTGCCGGCAGTTCCCGACGGCCGTGAAGGACGTCTTCGCCGCCCGGCCGAAGCTCATCGCGATCCTCGAGGAGGTGCGCGACCCGGGCAACCTCGGCACGATCGTCCGAGCCGCCGACGCGGCGGGCGCCGACGCCGTGATCCTCACCGGTCGCGCGGTCGACCTCTACAACCCGAAGGTGGTGCGCAGCTCCACGGGCTCGATCTTCCACCTCCCCGTCGCGGTCGGCGCCGAGCTCGAGGACATCGTGACCCGGGCCCGCGCCGGCGGCCTCACCGTGCTCGCCGCCGACGTGAAGGGCGACGACCTGCTCGCCGTGCGCACCGAGGGACTGCTGGCGCAGCCGACGGCGTGGATCTTCGGCAACGAGGCGCGCGGCCTCGACGACGACAAGCTCGCCCTCTCGGACCGCGCAGTGGTGGTGCCGATCTACGGGAACGCCGAGTCGATGAACCTCGCCACGGCGGCCTCCGTCTGCCTCTACGAGAGCGCCTTCGCGCAGCGGAGCTGATCACGAATCGGTAAACCCGCCGGGCGCGCTCTGGCGATTCCGGTGCGCTTGTCCCTAACTTGGGGGATATGCAGCGCAGCGAACCCGCCCCGGACACGTCGAACTTCTCGGTGCGCCGGGGAGAGCCGCTGGTCGTCGTCGACCACGTCGAGAAGCACTACGGCCAGTTCCATGCGCTGAAGGACGTCTCCCTCAGCGTCGACCGCGGCGAGGTCGTCGTCGTCATCGGGCCGTCGGGCTCGGGCAAGTCGACGCTCTGCCGCACGATCAATCGGCTCGAGACGTTCACCTCGGGCTCGATCCGCATCGACGGCGACGAGCTGCCGAAGGAGGGCAGAGCCCTCGCGGCGCTCCGCGCCGACGTCGGCATGGTGTTCCAGTCCTTCAACCTCTTCGCGCACCTGACGGTGCTCGACAATGTGACGCTCGGGCCGATCAAGGTCAAGCGGCAGTCGAAGGCGGATGCCGAGCGCGCGGCGCGCGTGCTGCTGGAGCGGGTCGGCGTCGCCCAGCAGGCGGAGAAGCTGCCCGGTCAGCTCTCCGGCGGTCAGCAGCAGCGCGTCGCCATCGCTCGCGCGCTCGCGATGAACCCGAAGGTGATGCTCTTCGACGAGCCGACGAGCGCCCTCGACCCGGAAATGATCAACGAGGTCCTCGACGTCATGGTCGGCCTCGCCCAGGACGGCATGACGATGATCGTCGTGACCCACGAGATGGGCTTCGCGCGGAAGGCGGCCGACCGGGTCGTCTTCATGGCCGACGGCCAGATCGTCGAGGAGGCCGCGCCCGAGGAGTTCTTCACCGCCCCGAAGAGTGCGCGCGCGAAGGACTTCCTCTCGAAGCTCATCACCCACTGAGACGTCCGCGCCCTGCCGCGGCGACCCGAACGACGATACGAAACCAGGAGGATCACATGCGAAGCAGAACACGACTCGCCGGCGCGATCGCCGGCCTCGCGGTCGCGGCACTCGCCCTGACCGGCTGCAACAGCGGGAGCCCCGGAGACCCGAGCGACGGTGCCGGCGACGCGAGCGACGCGCCGCTCTGGGAGGTCGCGAGCGACGTGCAGCTCGAGGGCAGCCCGACCTTCGACGCGATGACGAAGCGCGGCAAGGTCGTCATCGGCGTGAAGAACGACCAGCCCGGCCTCGGCTACGAGGACGCCGCCTCGGGCGAGCGCAGCGGCTTCGACATCGACATCGCGCGCTGGATCGCGGCCTCGCTCGGCTTCGACGAGGACCAGATCGAGTACCAGACGATCCCCTCGGCGAACCGCGAGCAGGCGATTGTGAACGGCGACATCGACTACTACGTCGGCACCTATTCGATCACCGACAAGCGCAAGGAGCAGATCGACTTCGCCGGCCCGTACCTGATCACCGGTCAGGGCCTGCTGGTCGCGGCCGACAACAAGGACATCAACGGCCCCGACGACCTGGCCGGCAAGATCGTCTGCTCGGTGACGGGCTCGACGCCGCTGCAGCGCATCCGCGACGAGTACAACCCGGGCGACACCGTCGAGTACGACACGTACTCGCAGTGCGTCGACCAGCTCGTGCAGGGCTCGGTTGACGCCATCACGACCGACGAGGCGATCCTCGCAGGCTACGTGGCGCAGCAGCCCGACGAGCTGAAGATCGCGGGCGAGCCGTTCAGCGAGGAGCGCTACGGCGTCGGCATCGCGAAGGGTGACTCCGAGCTGCAGGCGCACATCAACGAGCTCTTCACCGATGGCGGCGACGTGTGGCAGGCGCTCTTCGATGAGCACCTCGCGCCCGCCGGCATCAAGGGCGAGCAGCCGGCCGTCGACTGAGCCGGCGCGGGCGGGGGCGATCGGCCCCCGCCCGCACCGCCGTCCGACCCGAACCGCGGAGGAGCACGATGGGCATCATCACCGACAATCTCGACCTCTGGTCGTCGACCCTGCTCGGCACCCTCGTGCTGTTCGTCGCGGGCGGGCTGCTCGCGCTCGTCCTCGGCACGCTCGTGGGGGCGATGCGGGTGTCGCCCATCCCGGTCGCCCGGGCGGTCGGCACCTTCTACGTCAACACCATCCGCAACACCCCGCTCACCCTCGTCTTCTTCGCCTTCGCGTTCGCGCTGCCGCCGCTGCTCGGCCTCCGGCTCACCGGCGACGTGTCGCTGACCCTCGCGATCTGCGCGCTGGGCATCTACACCGCCACCTACGTGGCCGAAACGATCCGCTCCGGGATCAACACCGTGCCCGTCGGGCAGGCGGAGGCGGCGCGCGCCCTGGGCCTCACCTTCGGGCAGGTGATGACGCTCGTCGTGCTGCCGCAGGCGTTCCGCTCGGTCATCCCGCCCATGATGAGCGTCTTCATCGCCCTGCTGAAGAACACGACGGTCGCGGCGGGCTTCTCCGTCGTGAACCTCGGCTCGATCCGCAGCTACCTCAGCGAGCGCGGCGAGAACCAGTTCGTGGCGATCCTCTGGGTCATGGTCGTCTTCGTCGTGCTCGTGTTGCTGCTGTCCTGGGCGCAGCGAGCGCTCGAGAACCGTTGGAAGGTGGCGCGATGAGCAGCGTCCTGTACGACGTCCCCGGCCCCCGCGCCATCGCGCGGAACCGCATCCTCGGCGTCATCACCGTGCTCGTGGTGCTCGCCATCCTCGGCTTCATCGTCTGGCGGCTCTGGGACACCGGCCAGTTCTCCGCCGAGAAGTGGGACGCCTTCACCTACTCGAACGTCTGGCTGCAGATCGCGCTCGCCACGGGGCGCACGCTCGCCGCCTTCGCCGTCGCCGCCGTCGGCGCGCTCGCCCTCGGCTTCGCCCTCGCGATCGGACGGCTCAGCGACCACCCGTGGTTGCGCGGGCCGATCGGCGCGGTTGTCGAGGTGCTGCGGGCCGTCCCCGTGCTCGTCTTCATGTTCCTGCTGTACTACGGGCTGCCGGTGCTCGGCATCCGCATGGAGCCGTTCTGGGCGGTCGTCATCGCGCTCATCGCGTACAACGGCTCGGTGCTCGCCGAGGTGATCCGCGCGGGCGTCGAGTCGCTGCCGCGCGGCCAGAGCGAGGCCGGCTACGCGATCGGCCTGCGCAAGGCGGCCGTGATGCGGCTCGTCCTGCTGCCCCAGGCGATCCGCGCGATGATGCCGGTCATCATCGCCCAGCTCGTCGTCACGCTGAAGGACACGGCGCTCGGCTACATCATCACCTACCAGGAGCTGCTGTTCTACGCCCGCTACATCGGCTCGCAGTCGACGTACGGCTCGCCGATCGTGCCGGCGACGATCGTGGTCGGCGCGATCTACATCGCCCTCTGCCTCATCCTCTCCTTCGTGGCGAACCGGGTGGAGCGGCGGCTGCGCCGGACGGCGAAGCTCGGCAAGGGCGTCGCCCCGGCGGACGACGCCATGACGGCGACGCGCGCGGTCGCGGTGCAGGCCGGGCTCGACGACCCCGAGCCGCGCCGCTGAACGCCCGGCATCGCCCGGTCGCAGCGGCCGACTAGACTCGATCTTCGTGCCAGAGCCCACTGAAATCACCGAGCCCGCGGTCGCCGCGGCCGTCGACGCCGCCCTCGCGGCGATCGCCGCCGCCGGCGACTCCGCCGCGCTCAAGCAGGTCCGCGCCGAGCACACCGGCGAGAAGTCGCCGCTCGCTCAGCTGAACGCCCTGCTGCGCAGCGTCCCCAACGAGCAGAAGGCCGCCCTCGGCAAACTCGTCGGCAGTGCGCGCGGGCGCGTGAACCAGGCGTTCGCGGCTCGGGAGGCCGAGATCACCGCCGCCGAGGCCGAAGCGCGCCTCGCCGCCGAGGCCGTCGACGTGACGGCGCTGCCCTCGCGCTACACGGCCGGCGCGAGGCATCCGCTCGCCCTGCTGCAGGACCGGGTGACCGAGATCTTCACCGGCATGGGCTGGGAGATCGCGGAGGGCCCAGAGGTCGAGAGCGAGTGGTTCAACTTCGACGCGCTGAACTTCGACCCCGATCATCCCGCGCGGGCGATGCAGGACACCTTCTTCATCGACCCGCCCGAGCAGCACCTCGTGCTGCGCACGCACACGAGCCCCGTCCAGGTGCGCTCGATGCTCGAGCGCGAGGTGCCGATCTACGTGCTCGCGCCCGGCCGCGTCTACCGCACCGACGAGTTCGACGCGACGCACCTGCCGGTGTTCATGCAGTTCGAGGGCCTCGCGGTCGACCGCGGCCTGACGATGGCGCACCTGAAGGGCACGCTCGACCACTTCGTCAAGGCCGTCTTCGGCGAGGAGGCGAAGATCCGCCTCCGCCCGAGCTACTTCCCGTTCACGGAGCCGAGCGCGGAGCTCGACTTCTGGCACCCGACGTTCAAGGGCGGGGCGCGCTGGATCGAGTGGGGCGGCTGCGGCATGATCCACCCGAACGTGCTGCGCTCCGCGGGCATCGACCCCGAGGTCTACTCGGGCTTCGCGTTCGGCATGGGCGTCGAGCGCGGCCTGATGCTCCGCAACGACGTCTCGGACATGCGCGACATGGCCGAAGGCGATATCCGCTTCTCCCAGCAGTTCGGAATGGTGGTCTGACGATGCGAGTGCCGCTCAGCTGGCTCGCCGAGTACGTCGAGCTCGTCCCCGGGACGACGCCCGAGGACGTCCACGCCGCCCTCGTGAAGGTCGGCCTCGAAGAAGAAGAGGTGCACGGCTTCGAGCTCCAGGGCCCGATCGTCGTGGGCGAGGTGCTCGAGTTCGTCGAGGAGCCGCAGTCCAACGGCAAGACGATCCGCTGGTGCCAGGTCCGCGTCGCGCCCGAGGGCGAGACGGCGGCCGACGGCGGCGACGCCGTGCACGGCATCGTCTGCGGCGCCCGCAACTTCTTCGCCGGCGACAAGGTCGTCGTGACCCTGCCCGGCTCGGTGCTGCCCGGCCCGTTCCCGATCGCGGCGCGCAAGACCTACGGCCACGTGTCCGACGGCATGATCGCCTCGGCGCGCGAGCTCGGGCTCGGCGAGGACCACGACGGCATCCTCCGGCTCGCGGAGCTCGGCATCGACGCGCCCGTCGGCAGCGACGCGATCGAGCTGCTCGGCCTGAACGACGCCGCGGTCGAGATCAACGTCACGCCGGACCGCGGCTACGCCTTCTCGATCCGCGGGGTCGCGCGCGAGTACGCGCACGCCACGGGGGCCGCCTTCCGAGACCCGGTCGCCCTCTCGGCGCCGGCGGATGCCTCGGGCGAGGCCTTCCCCGTCGTCATCGCCGACGACGCGCCGATCCGCGGCCGCGTCGGCTCGAGCGTCTTCGCGACCCGCATCGTTCGCGGGGTCGACCCCTCGCGGCCGACGCCGCCCTGGATGGTCGCGCGGCTGAAGCTCGCCGGCATCCGCTCCTTGTCGCTCCTCATCGACATCACGAACTACGTGATGCTCGAGTTCGGCCAGCCGATGCACGGCTACGACCTCGACACGCTCGTCGGCGGCATCACCGTGCGCCGGGCCCGCGAGGGCGAGACGATCGAGACCCTCGACGGCAAGCAGCGCACGCTGCACGCCGAGGACCTGCTGATCACCGACGAGGCCGGGCCCATCGGGATCGCCGGGGTGATGGGCGGCGCCCGCACCGAGATGAGCGACACCACCAGGAACGTCCTCATCGAGGCCGCGAACTTCGACACGGTGTCGATCGCGCGCGCCGCGCGCCGGCACAAGCTGCCGAGCGAGGCCTCGCGCCGCTTCGAGCGCGGGGTCGACCCGGAGATCGCCGCGGCCGCCGCGAGTCGCGTCGCCCAGCTCATGGTCGACCTCGCCGGCGGCACCGCCGACCCGGTCGGCGGACTGATCGACGAGACGCCCGCCCGCGAGGCGATCGCACTGCCCGACGGCTACGTCTCCGGCCTCATCGGCGTCGAGTACAGCGACGCCGAGATCCGCGACGCCCTGGCCGAGATCGGCGCCCGCGTCGACGAGGCCGAGGACGGCCTCGCGGTCACGCCGCCGAGCTGGCGCCCCGACCTCACCGGCAAGGCCGAGCTCGCCGAGGAGGTGGCGCGGCTCGTCGGGTACCACCGCATCCCCTCGGTGCTCCCGGTCGCGCCGCCGGGACGCGGGCTCACCCGCGCCCAGCGCCTGCGCAAGCGCACCGCCGACGTCCTCGCCGCCGGCGGCGGCACCGAGGTGCTCGCGTTCCCGTTCGTGGCCGAGCGCGACAATGCGGTGTTCGGCAGCGCCGACGGCGAACCGGTCGCCTCCGTCCGCGTCGCGAACGCACTCGACGCGAGCCGCCCGTTCCTCCGTCGCTCCCTCCTCCCCGGGCTCATCGAGATCGCGCGCCGCAACCTGTCGCGCGGCCTCGTCGACCTCGAGCTCTTCGAGCTGGGCCTCGTCTTCCTGCCCGAGGCGGGCCGGGCGTACGGCACCGCCGTGCTGCCGGCGGCGGCCGCGCGGCCGAGCGACGCCGAGCTTGCCGCGCTCATCGACGGCATCCCGCCGCAGCCGCGTCACGTCGCCGTGCTGTTCACGGGCGACGTCGTCGAGAAGCAGCCCGGCCAGCCCGCCGTGCCCGCCGGGCTCGCCGACGCGCTCGACGCGGTGCGCCGCATCGCGCTCGCGACCGGCGGAGAGATCGAGGTCGTGCAGGGCCGTCACCAGGCGATGCACCCGGGCCGCACCGCGGAACTCCGCGTCGGCGGCGTGCGCATCGGCTACGCCGGCGAGCTGCACCCGACCATCGCCGAGGAGGCCGACCTCCCGCGCGTCGTCGCGGTGGCCGAGCTCGACCTCGACGCGCTCATCGTCGCGACCGACCGCACCGTCGAGGCGAGCCCCCTCGGCACGCACCCCGCGGCGACGCAGGACCTGTCGCTCGTCGTGCCGATCGAGACGTCGGCCGCCGAGGTCGGCGCCGCCGTGCGCGAGGGGGCCGGCGAACTCCTCGAGGCGCTGCACCTCGTCGACGACTATCGGGGCCAGGGCGTGGCCGAGGGCAGCAAGAGCCTCACCTTCGCGCTCCGCTTCCGTGCGGCCGACCGCACGCTGACCGCCGCGGAGGCGAGCGAGGCGAAGCTCGCCGGCGCCCGGCTCGCGGCCGAGCGCTTCGGCGCGGCCATCCGCGACTGAGCCGCGGAGCACCGTCCGAACGGCCCCGCCCGGCACCCGCCGGTCGGGGCCGTTCGTCATCCGACGACCTCGGGTTTGGCATCCCTCCCGCGGAGTCGGTAGGGTCGCAGCATGTCCTCCCTTCGGTCCCTCGCCGCGGCGCAGCCTCTGCGCGCCGCCGCGCTGCGCGACCGACGCCGGGGCGCTCGCCGACGCTAGGCGACCCCGTGCACGGCGATGCCGCCGTGCACCGGTGTCGCCGGAGCCGACCCACGACCGCTCAGACCTTTAAGGTGGACTCATGACCTACTCCGTCGCCGTCTCCGGCGCGTCCGGCTATGCCGGGGGAGAGATCCTCAGGCTCCTCGCCGACCATCCCGAGTTCGAGGTGCGCACCGTCACCGCGCATCAGAACGCGGGCCAGCCGCTCGTGCAGGTGCAGCCGCATCTGCGCAGCTACACGCATCTCACGCTGCAGGAGACGAGCGCCGCGACCCTCTCCGGTCACGACCTCGTCTTCCTCGCCCTGCCGCACGGCGCCTCGGGCGCGGTCGCGGCGGAGCTCGCCGACGACGCCCTCGTCATCGACTGCGGCGCCGACCACCGCCTCGAGAGCGCCGCCGACTGGGCCGCGTTCTACGGCGGCGACTTCCACCGTGCGTGGACCTACGGCGTCCCCGAGCTGCCCCGGCTCTCCGGCACCCAGCGCGACCGGCTCGCGAAGACCCGGCGCATCGCGGCGCCCGGCTGCAACGCGTCGACCGTGGCGCTGTCGCTCGCGCCCGGCATCCGAGCCGGGGTCGTCGAGCCGACCGACCTCGTGAGCGTCCTCGCCGTCGGGCCCTCGGGCGCCGGCAAGAGCGCGAAGACGCACCTGCTCGCCTCCGAGATCCTCGGCTCCGCGAACCCGTACGCGGTGGGCGGCACGCACCGGCACATCCCGGAGATCCAGCAGGCGCTCCGCTGGGCGGGGGCCGCGGCGCCGACGATCTCCTTCACGCCGGTGATCGTGCCGATGTCCCGGGGGATCCTCGCCACCTCGACCGCACGCATCGTGCCGGGCACGAGCGCCGCGGCGGTCCGGGCGGCCTGGGAGGACGCGTACGCGGGGGAGCGCTTCGTGCAGCTGCTGCCCGAGGGCCAGTTCCCGCGCACCGCCGACGTGCTCGGCGCGAATACGGCGCTGTTGGGCGTCGCCGTCGACGAGGCCGCGGGCCGCGTCGTCGTCGTCACCGCCGTCGACAACCTCGTCAAGGGCACCGCGGGTGCCGCCATCCAATCCGCCAACCTCGCGCTCGGCCTCGCCGAGTCGACCGGCCTCCCCGTGAACGGAGTCGCCCCGTGACCGTCACCGCCCCAGCAGGCTTCGAGGCGGCGGGGATCGCCGCCGGCATCAAGCGCTCCGGCGCACTCGACCTCGCCGTCGTGGTGAACCGCGGCCCCGCCCAGCAGGCGGCCGTCGTGTTCACCGCGAACCGCGCGCAGGCGAACCCGATCCTCTGGTCGAAGGAGGCGGCGAAGGACGGCCTCGTCTCCGCCGTCGTCCTGAACTCCGGCGGCGCGAACTGCTTCACCGGGCCCGAGGGCTTCCAGGTCGTGCACCGCACCGCCGAGGCCGTGGCCTCGGCGCTCGGGGTGGCCGCCGGTGACGTCCTGGTCTGCTCGACCGGGCTCATCGGCGAGCAGCTCGACGGCGAGGTCCTCGAGGAGGGCGTGCTCTCGGCCGTCGCCCGGCTCGGCGCGGACGACGGCTCGGGCGACGACGCCGCGCGGGCTATCATGACGACCGACACGAAGCCGAAGACCGTGATCGTCGAGGGCGCCGGCTGGCGCATCGGCGGCATGGCCAAGGGCGCCGGCATGCTGGCGCCCGGGCTCGCGACGATGCTCGTCGTGCTCACGACCGACGCGGTGCTCGACGCCGCGGCCCTCGACCGGGCGCTGCGCAGCGCGACCCGGGTGAGCTTCGACCGGCTCGACTCCGACGGCTGCATGTCGACGAACGACCAGGTCACGCTCCTGTCGAGCGGGGCCTCCGGCGTCGTCCCCGACGAGGCGGAGTTCGCCGACGCGCTCGCCCGGGCCTGCCTCGACCTCGCCGCGCAGCTGCAGGCCGACGCCGAGGGGGCGAGCCACGACATCACCATCGAGGTGCGCGGCGCGGTCACCGAGGACGACGCCGTCGAGGTCGGCCGCTCGGTTGCGCGCAACAACCTCTTCAAGGCGGCGATCTTCGGCAACGACCCGAACTGGGGCCGGGTGCTCGCCGCGATCGGCACCACCTCCGCCCCGTTCGACCCCTACCTCGTCGACGTCTCGATGAACGGCGTGCGCGTCTGCCACGCCGGCCGGCCCGACCGCCCGCGCGACGAGGTCGACCTCGCGCCGCGCGCGACGCACGTGCTCATCGAGCTGCACAACGGCCCGGCGACGGCGACCATCCTCACCAACGACCTCACGCACGACTACGTGCACGAGAACAGCGCGTACGCGAGTTGAGCATGACGGAGCAGCGCGATTCCGGCGCAGACGCGGATGCCGCGTCGAAGGCGCAGACCCTGATCGACTCCCTGCCGTGGCTGAAGCGCTTCCACGGCGAGACGATCGTCGTGAAGTTCGGTGGCAACGCGATGGTGAGCCCCGAGCTCCAGCGCGCCTTCGCCGAGGACATGGTCTACCTCCGCTACGCGGGTGTGAAGCCCGTCGTCGTGCACGGCGGTGGCCCGCAGATCTCCTCGATGCTCGGCCGGCTCGGCATCGAGAGCGAGTTCCGCGGGGGATACCGGGTGACGACGCCCGAGACGATGGACGTCGTGCGGATGGTGCTCTCCGGGCAGGTGAACCGGGAGCTCGTGAGCCTCATCAACGAGCACGGCCCGCTCGCCTCCGGGCTCTCGGGCGAGGATGCGGGCCTCTTCACCGGCCGCCGCCGCGGTGCCGTCGTCGACGGCGAAGAGGTCGACCTCGGCCTCGTCGGCGACGTGGTCGCGGTCGACCCGGCGCCCGTGCTCGCGCAGCTCGCGGCGGGGCAGATCCCGGTGGTCTCCTCGATCGCGCCCGACGGCGAGCACCCCGGGCAGTCGCTCAACGTGAACGCCGACTCCGCGGCTGCCTCGCTGGCGGTCGCGCTCGGCGCGGCGAAGCTCGTCATCCTCACGGACGTCGCGGGCCTCTACCGCGACTGGCCGAACCGCGATTCGCTCGTATCGGTGATCGACGCCGACGAGCTCGCGGCGCTGCTGCCCTCGCTCGAGTCCGGCATGATCCCGAAGATGACCGCGTGCCTCGAAGCGGTGCACGGCGGGGTCGCGAAGGCCGCGATCATCGACGGCCGGGAGCCGCACTCGATCCTGCTCGAGGTGTTCACCACCCAGGGCTCCGGCACGGAGGTCGTGCCGGCGACGACGAAGGAGACCGCGGCATGACCGCCTGGCAGCCGCGCTTCGAAGCGCGCATCATGCGCTCGATCGGGCTCCCGCTCGCGAAGCTCGAGCGGGGCGAGGGCGCGTGGGTCTGGGACGACCAGGGCACCCGCTACCTCGACTTCCTCGCCGGCATCGCCGTGAACGCCCTCGGCCACGCGCACCCGGTGTTCGTGCAGGCGGTGTCCGAGCAGGCGGCGAAGCTCGCGCACGTGTCGAACTACTTCACGACCGAGCCGGCGCTCGAGCTCGCCGAGCGGATCGTGCGACTCGCCGGCGCGGGCGACGCGGGCCGGGCCTGGTTCGGCAACTCGGGCGCCGAGGCGAACGAGGCGGCCTTCAAACTCGCGCGACTCAACAACGGCGGCGGCGCGCGAACGCGGGTGCTCGCGCTCGTCGACGCGTTCCACGGGCGCACCATGGGTTCGCTCGCCCTCACCGGCAAGCCGCAGATGCGTCAGGCCTTCGAGCCTCTGCCTGGCGGCGTCGAGCACATCCCCGCGACGATCGAGGCGCTCGAGGCATCCGTCGACGACGCGGTCTCCGCGCTGATCCTGGAGCCGATCCAAGGGGAGGCCGGCGTGGTCGAGCTGCCGGAGGGCTACCTCGAGGCGGCCCGGGAGCTCACCAGCCGGCACGGCGCCCTGCTCATCGTCGACGAGATCCAGACCGGTGCGGGCCGCACCGGCGCCTGGTTCGGCTTCCAGCACGCGGGCATCACACCCGACGCCATCACGGTCGCGAAGGGGGTCGGCGGCGGCTTCCCGATCGGCGGCCTGGTCACCTTCGGTGCCGCCTCGGAGCTGTACCAGAAGGGCATGCACGGCTCGACCTTCGGCGGCAACCCGCTCGCGACCGCGGTCGCGAACGCGGTGCTCGGCGAGATCGAGCGCGCCGGGCTCGTCGAGAACGCCGCGCGGCGTGGGATCGAGCTGCGCGAGCGCGTGCTCGGCCTCGGCTCGTCCCTCGTTTCCGGCGTCCGCGGGCGCGGGCTCCTCGTCGGCGTCGGCCTCGCCGAACCGGCGGCCCAGGCCGTCGTCGCCGAGGCGATGCGCGAGGGGCTCATCGTGAACGCCGCTAACGACCACACCATCCGGATCGCGCCGCCGCTCACGATCGGCGACGCGGAGCTCGACGAGTTCGAGGCGCGGTTCGGCCGCGCGCTCGCCGCCGTCGCCGGATGACCGCACGCAACGAACGGATGCCGATGACCCGCCACTTCCTCCGCGACGACGATCTGAGCCCGGCCGAGCAGGCCGAGGTGCTCGAGCTCGCCGCCCGGCTCAAAGCCGATCGCTACGCCGAGCGGCCGCTCGCCGGCCCGCAGACGGTCGCCGTGCTGTTCGACAAGACCTCCACCCGCACCCGCGTCTCCTTCTCGGTCGGCATCGCCGACCTCGGCGGCGTGCCGCTCGTGATCAGCTCCTCCGAGAGCCAGCTGGGCGGCAAGGAGTCGGTCGCCGACACCGCCCGCGTCCTCGAGCGGATGGTCTCCGCGGTCGTGTGGCGCACCTACGCCCAGTCGGGGCTCGAGGAGATGGCGGCGGGCACCACGGTTCCCGTCGTGAACGCCCTCTCCGACGACTTCCACCCCTGCCAGATCCTCGCGGACCTGCAGACCGTGCGCGAGCGCAAGGGCGAGCTCGCCGGGCTCACCCTCGCCTACTTCGGCGACGGGGCGAACAACATGGCGCACTCGTACCTGCTCGGCGGCGCGACGGCCGGGATGCACGTGCGCATCGCCGCCCCGGCCGACTACGCGCCGCGGGCCGACCTGGTCGCCGACGCCGAGCGCATCGCTGGGCAGACGGGCGGTTCGGTGACCGTGACGACGGATGCCTCGGCCGCGGCGCGCGGCGCCGATGTGATCGTCACCGACACCTGGGTCTCCATGGGCCAGGAGAGCGAGAAGGCCGAGCGGCTCGCGACCTTCGGCGACTACCGGGTGACCGCGCGGCTCATGGCCGAGGCCGACGCCGAGGCGGTGTTCCTGCACTGCCTGCCCGCGTACCGCGGGGTCGAGGTCGACGCCGAGGTCATCGACGGGCCGCAGTCCGTCGTCTGGGACGAGGCCGAGAACCGGCTGCACGCGCAGAAGGCGCTGCTGGTCTGGCTGCTCGCGAAGCAGGAGGAGGCACGATGACCGACGGCACGAACGCCGAGGCGCACGGCACGAACGAGGGCTCGCTCTGGGGAGCCCGCTTCGCGAGCGGCCCCTCGCCCGAGCTCGCCCGGCTGTCCAAGTCGACGCACTTCGACTGGCAGCTCGCCCGCTACGACCTCGCCGGTTCCCGGGCGCACGCCCGCGCGCTCGCCGCCGCGGGGTACCTGCAGCCGGCCGAGCTCGACGGCATGCTCGCCGGTCTCGACGCGCTCGAAGCGCGCATCGAGACGGGCGAGCTCGTCGCCGCCGAGTCCGACGAGGACGTGCACGGCGCGCTCGAGGCGGCGCTCATCGAGGTCGTCGGCCCCGAGCTCGGCGGCAAGCTCCGCGCGGGGCGCAGCCGGAACGACCAGATCGCGACGCTCGTGCGCCTGTACCTGAAGGATCACGCCGCCGTCATCGGCCGCGAACTGGTGCACCTGATCGACGCGCTCGTCGCGCAGGCCGACGCCCACCCCTCGGCGATCATGCCGGGCCGCACGCACCTGCAGCACGCGCAGCCGGTGCTGCTCGCGCACCACCTGCTCGCGCACGGCTGGGCACTCTCGCGCGACCTCGAGCGACTCGTCGACTGGACGAAGCGCGCCGACGTCTCGCCGTACGGCGGGGGAGCGCTGGCCGGCTCGACCCTCGGACTGGACGCCGCCGCCGTGGCGAGCGATCTCGGCCTCGCGAGCCCCGCGCCGAACTCGATCGACGGCACGGCGAGCCGCGACGTCGTCGCGGAGTTCGCCTTCGTCGCGGCCCTCATCGGCATCGACCTCTCGCGCATCTCCGAGGAGATCATCCTCTGGAACACCCGCGAGTTCGGCTTCGTGACCCTCGACGACGGCTACTCGACGGGCTCGTCAATCATGCCGCAGAAGAAGAACCCCGACATCGCGGAGCTCGCTCGCGGCAAGTCCGGACGCCTCATCGGCAACCTCACCGGCCTGCTGGCGACACTCAAGGCGCTGCCGCTCGCATACAACCGCGATCTCCAGGAGGACAAGGAGCCCGTCTTCGACTCCGTCGAGACGCTCGATGTGCTCCTCCCGGCCTTCACCGGCATGGTCGCGACGCTGACCTTCCACACCGAGCGGATGGCGGAGCTCGCGCCCGCCGGCTTCTCTCTGGCGACGGATGTCGCCGAGTGGCTGGTGAAGCGCCACGTGCCGTTCCGCGACGCGCACGAGATCACGGGCGCGCTCGTCCGTGCCGCGGAGGAGCGCGGCGTCGGCCTCGAAGACCTGGACGACGCCCAGCTCGCCGCGGTCTCGCCGCACCTGGTTCCCGAGGTGCGCGAGGTGCTCTCGGTCGAGGGCTCGGTCGCGAGTCGCGACGGCATCGGCGGCACGGCGCCCGCGCGCGTCGCCGAGCAGCTCTCGGCGCTCGCCGATCGCGTCCGCCAGCTCGTGGGGCAGCTCCCGGAGGCCGTGCGCTGAGCGAGCTCATGACGGCGTCGCGCTCCTTCTTCGAGCGCGACCCCGTCGAGCTCGCGCCGCTGCTGCTCGGCGCCGTGCTCAGCCACCAGACGCCCGAAGGCCGGGTCGCGATCCGCCTCTCCGAGGTCGAGGCGTACCGCGGCGTCGGCGAGGATCCCGGCTCGCACGCGAATCGCGGGCTCACGCCGCGCACCGCGGTGATGTTCGGCGAGGCCGCGCACCTCTACGCCTACTTCAGCTACGGCATGCACACCTGCCTGAACATCGTGTCCCGGCCGGCAGGCGAGGCCTCGGCCGTGCTGCTTCGCGGCGCCACCGTGGTCGAGGGAATCGAGCTCGCGCGGGTGCGTCGCGGCGGGGCATCCGATCGGGACCTCGCCCGCGGACCCGCGCGGCTCGCCATGGCGCTCGGCGTGCCGCTCGCGGCGACGGGCGCCGACCTGCTGGCGCCGCCGTTCGAGCTCCGCGTGCCGAGCGCGCCCGTCGCCTTCGCGACGGGACCGCGCACCGGCGTGAACGGGGCCGGCGGCGGTACCGCGTATCCGTGGCGGTTCTGGATCCCGGGAGATCCCGGCGTCTCCCCGTACCGCCGGCACGCCGGCGCGCACGCCTGAGCGGACTCGCGCCCGGCTTCAGCGCAGCACGAGGTGGGCGACGAGCCCGGCGGCGGCGGCCCAGATGAGGCTCGCGAGGGTGCCGATGATGAAGCGCTCCCGCGCTTCCGGGGCCTCGAGCTCGGTGAATCGGCCGACGCCCTTCACCGCGACGACGATCGCGAGCGCCTCGGGGAAGCCGGCGACGATCGCCCCGGCCGTCGCGAGCCGCTCGAGCACCCCGATCGTGCGTCCGCCGCGCAGCACTTCGCGCTGCGCCGGACGAGCGCCCGCGGCATCCTCGCCGTGCTTGGCGTCCACGAGGATGCCGCCGTGCAGCCCTTGCCGCACCGAGCCGCCCATCGCGAGGTCGAGCGCGACGGCGGCCGCGGGGCCGCCGCCGAACACCGCGACGGCGATCGCCGCCGCCGAGGTCAGCACGCCGATGCCGAGCGGGGCAGGGGAGGGCAGGCTCGCCGCGGCGACGAGTGCGAGCGCGAGCGCACCGGCTGCGAGCCAGAGGTGCAGGCGTCGGGGCCGCCAGTAGGCGAGCACCGCGAAGACGGTCGCAGCGCCCAGTGCGAGCGCGAGCAGGATCCATCCGAGCAGTTCGCCGAGGTACCAGGTGGTCACGGTCGTCCTTCCATCGGGGCGTCGGAGCCGGATGCGGCATCGAGGAGTTCGAGCAGGCGGGCGAGCGCGGGGAGGGCGTCGAGCTCGGTGCGGATGTTCGCCGACTTCATCCTCGCGCTGATCGCGGGGGCGCTGACGCCCAACTCGTCGGCGATGTCGGTCTGGCGGGCGCCGGCGCGGAGGCGGTCGTAGACTTCCCAGCCTTCGGGGGAGCGCCGGTCCCGGAGCACGAGGGCGAGCCGGAACAGCGCCTCGACGTGGGCGGCGTCCGCGGAGGCGGCCCCGATCGCGAAGCGCGGCGAGCTCTTCTTGGCGCGCTCGACCGCGTCCCTCGCGGCGAAGAACGCCGCGCCGCTCGCCTCCCGGATGTCGTCCGGCAGCGGTTCACGGACCTCGCCGACGCCCACCCCGACGCTCCAGTCGCCCGAACGCACGAGCTCGAGGACGATGTCGACGATGACGCCCGGGTCGTCGCTCAGGAGTTGCAGCTCGTCCCCGGCGTTCCGCGCGACCGGCAGCAGCAGGCGTTCGCCGTACGCGGCTTGGAGGCGGTCGCGCTCGCCGGCGGTGAGATCGGGCCGCGTGCGGCTCGCGACCTGGTCGGCGGTGACGACGATCACGGTGCTCCTCGGGGTCGGGACGAGCGGCCGGAGCGACCGCGTCATCCACCATAAGGATAGAGCATTAATCACGGATCAGTTAGCGACCCATCCTGAATCTCTCCGCTGGTAGCCTGACGTGGTGTCAGATCCCGAGATCCTCGCGACCCAGCAGAACGACGCCTCCTTCGAGGACGTCTGGGACGAGCTCGTCTGGCGCGGCCTCGTGCACGTGTCGACCGACCAGGCTGCGTTGAAAGAGCTCCTTTCCGGCGAGCCGATCACGTATTACTGCGGGTTCGACCCCACGGCGCCGAGCCTGCACCTCGGCAACTTGGTGCAGCTGCTCACGATGCGCCGGCTCCAGCTGGCCGGCCACCGCCCGCTCGGGCTGGTGGGCGGATCGACCGGGCTCATCGGAGACCCCAGGCCCACGGCCGAGCGCGTGCTCAACACGAAGGAGACCGTCTCGGAGTGGGTGGGCTTCCTGCAGGCGCAGGTCAGCCGATTCCTCTCGGCCGAGGGTCCGAGCGCGGTGCGTCTCGTCAACAACCTCGACTGGACCGCCGACCTCAGCGCCATCGACTTCCTGCGCGACATCGGCAAGTACTACCGCGTCGGCACCATGCTGAAGAAGGACGCGGTCGCGTCGCGGTTGAACTCGGACGCCGGCATCAGCTACACGGAGTTCAGCTACCAGATCCTGCAGGGCTACGACTACCTCGAGCTCTTCCGCCAGTACGACTGCGTGCTCCAGACGGGCGGCAGCGACCAGTGGGGCAACCTCACGAGCGGCACGGACCTCATCCACCGCGTCGAGAGCACCTCGGTGCACGCGATCGGCACCCCGCTCATCACGAACGCCGACGGCACGAAGTTCGGCAAGAGCGAGGGCAACGCCATCTGGCTCGATCCGGCCATGTGCAGCCCGTACCGCTTCTACCAGTTCTGGCTCAACACCGACGACGCCGACGTCGTGCAGCGCCTGAAGGTGTTCACCTTCTTGAGCCGTGCCCGCATCGAGGAGCTGGCGGAGCTCGTCGAGCGCGAGCCGTTCCGTCGCGAGGCGCAGCGGGTGCTGGCGCACGAGGTGACGACGATGGTGCACGGGGCGGAGGCCACGGCCGCGGTCATCGCGGCATCGCAGGCGCTGTTCGGGCAGGGCGAGCTCTTGGAACTGGATGCCGCGACCCTCGAGTCCGCGCTGCGCGAGCTGCCGAACACGACGACCTCGCCGGATGCGCCGATCGCCCAGCTGCTCGTCGACACCGGGCTGGTCGCCAGTGCGAGCGAGGCGCGCCGCGCGATCACCCAGGGCGGGGTCTCGCTCGACAACGTCCGCGTCGACGACGAGAAGGCGACACTCGAAGGGCGGGTCGCGCCGGGCGGCATGGCCGTGCTGCGGCGCGGCAAGAAGACCCTCGCCGGCATCTTCGTCGTCTGATTCGCGCGAATCCTCGAATCGGCCCCGTCTCCATCTCGGAGGCGGGGCCGATTCGCGTCCGGGGAGCGGTCCTCGAGCCCGCCTCGTGTTCCGGCTCGCGCAGCCCGGAATCCGGCGCTGATCCGGCACTTCCGTGTCGCATCGGCGGCAGCCGAATGCGCGACACGCCCGGGATGCGGGGCGAAGTTGCGGGGAGGTGGCGATCTCCGTAAAGTATTCATCTGTTGCCCCACAGCAGCGGGAAGAGCGAGAAGCTCACCGCTTCGAGGTGGCAGAACAATCCCGAGACATGAAGGTTCTTCCTTCTGTTCTCGAAGCATTCGGTTCCGTCCTTTCAGGATGCCCGGGTGAAGAACGATTGCTCCGAATGAGCGGCGTCTGACGTCGTGAAGCGGGTGCGTCCGTTTCTTGAGAACTCAACAGCGTGCACTATGTTCAATGCCAATTTATTGAACCCCAGCCTGTTTCGGCAGGTGGGATTCCTTTGATTGATGGACAATTTGATTTTCGAGTCAGTTGTTTCTCTGTCAGTGAACAAACTCTGGGTCGGGCTTTCGGGTCTGGTCTGAATCATTTTTTTTTGGAGAGTTTGATCCTGGCTCAGGACGAACGCTGGCGGCGTGCTTAACACATGCAAGTCGAACGATGAACTTGGAGCTTGCTCTGGGGGATTAGTGGCGAACGGGTGAGTAACACGTGAGTAACCTGCCCTGGACTCTGGGATAACTTCGAGAAATCGGAGCTAATACCGGATAGGACCTTGCACCGCATGGTGTGGGGTGGAAAGTTTTTCGGTTTGGGATGGACTCGCGGCCTATCAGCTTGTTGGTGAGGTAATGGCTCACCAAGGCGTCGACGGGTAGCCGGCCTGAGAGGGTGACCGGCCACACTGGGACTGAGACACGGCCCAGACTCCTACGGGAGGCAGCAGTGGGGAATATTGCACAATGGGCGCAAGCCTGATGCAGCAACGCCGCGTGCGGGATGACGGCCTTCGGGTTGTAAACCGCTTTTAGTAGGGAAGAAGCCTTCGGGTGACGGTACCTGCAGAAAAAGGACCGGCTAACTACGTGCCAGCAGCCGCGGTAATACGTAGGGTCCGAGCGTTGTCCGGAATTATTGGGCGTAAAGAGCTCGTAGGCGGTTTGTCGCGTCTGCTGTGAAAACTAGAGGCTCAACCTCTAGCCTGCAGTGGGTACGGGCAGACTTGAGTGGTGTAGGGGAGACTGGAATTCCTGGTGTAGCGGTGGAATGCGCAGATATCAGGAGGAACACCGATGGCGAAGGCAGGTCTCTGGGCACTTACTGACGCTGAGGAGCGAAAGCGTGGGGAGCGAACAGGATTAGATACCCTGGTAGTCCACGCCGTAAACGTTGGGCGCTAGATGTGGGGACCTTTCCACGGTTTCCGTGTCGTAGCTAACGCATTAAGCGCCCCGCCTGGGGAGTACGGCCGCAAGGCTAAAACTCAAAGGAATTGACGGGGGCCCGCACAAGCGGCGGAGCATGCGGATTAATTCGATGCAACGCGAAGAACCTTACCAAGGCTTGACATACACGAGAACGGGCCAGAAATGGTCAACTCTTTGGACACTCGTGAACAGGTGGTGCATGGTTGTCGTCAGCTCGTGTCGTGAGATGTTGGGTTAAGTCCCGCAACGAGCGCAACCCTCGTCGCATGTTGCCAGCACGTTATGGTGGGGACTCATGTGAGACTGCCGGGGTCAACTCGGAGGAAGGTGGGGATGACGTCAAATCATCATGCCCCTTATGTCTTGGGCTTCACGCATGCTACAATGGCCGGTACAAAGGGCTGCGATGTCGTAAGGCGGAGCGAATCCCAAAAAGCCGGTCTCAGTTCGGATTGAGGTCTGCAACTCGACCTCATGAAGTCGGAGTCGCTAGTAATCGCAGATCAGCAACGCTGCGGTGAATACGTTCCCGGGCCTTGTACACACCGCCCGTCAAGTCATGAAAGTCGGTAACACCCGAAGCCGGTGGCCTAACCCTTGTGGAGGGAGCCGTCGAAGGTGGGATCGGTGATTAGGACTAAGTCGTAACAAGGTAGCCGTACCGGAAGGTGCGGCTGGATCACCTCCTTTCTAAGGAGCACTGGATCAGCTTGCTGGTTCCAGGTCAGCCAGATTGAGGCGAACGTTCTCACTGGTTGCTCATGGGTGGAACATTGACATAGGTGCTCGTCTGAATGGTTCAGATCTAGTACGCCTTCTTTTGGGAGGGTTGGAACGGTTGGGGCTGGCCGGGCGGGTACGTGCACGCTGTTGGGTCCTGAGGGACCGGGCGCAGCCCCCGATTGGGGGTGGCTGGTTTCTTGCAGGCCTCTGCCGATGCTCACTGTGGTGGGCGGGTGTGGGGGTGCTGTTCGTCTGTTGAGAACTACATAGTGGACGCGAGCATCTTAGATTGACGCTCTTTCGGGAGTGTCGATCACAAAGATTCGTAGGACGTGCCCTTTTGGGGGTGCGTTCGACTAATCATTGGTCACCGCCGGCCCTTTTGGGGTTGGTGGTTTCTGAACTCATGTGATTTCAAGTTTCTAAGAGCAAACGGTGGATGCCTTGGCATCTGGAGCCGAAGAAGGACGTCGTAATCTGCGATAAGCCTCGGGGAGCTGATAAACGAGCTGTGATCCGAGGATTTCCGAATGGGGAAACCCCGCCAGGCCCTTTGGGTGACCTGGTGACTCCCGCCTGAATATATAGGGCGGGTAGAGGGAACGTGGGGAAGTGAAACATCTCAGTACCCACAGGAAGAGAAAACAACAGTGATTCCGTAAGTAGTGGCGAGCGAACGCGGATGAGGCTAAACCGGTCATGTGTGATACCCGGCAGGGGTTGCATGGTCGGGGTTGTGGGACCTTTCGGGCTGTTCTGCCGGACAGCCACGGTGACGCGTCAGGTATAGACGAACCGCATTGAAAGGCGGACCGGAGTGGGTGTGAGTCCCGTAGTCGAAATGCCTGGCCGGCCGGAGAGGGATCCCAAGTAGCACGGGGCCCGAGAAATCCCGTGTGAATCTGTCAGGACCACCTGATAAGCCTAAATACTCCCAGATGACCGATAGCGGACAAGTACCGTGAGGGAAAGGTGAAAAGTACCCCGGGAGGGGAGTGAAATAGTACCTGAAACCGTTTGCTTACAAACCGTCGGAGCTCCCGTGTTGGGGTGACGGCGTGCCTTTTGAAGAATGAGCCTGCGAGTTAGTGATCTGTGGCGAGGTTAACCCGTGTGGGGTAGCCGGAGCGAAAGCGAGTCTGAATAGGGCGATTCAGTCGCAGGTCCTAGACCCGAAGCGAAGTGATCTATCCATGGCCAGGTTGAAGCGACGGTAAGACGTCGTGGAGGACCGAACCCACTTAGGTTGAAAACTGAGGGGATGAGCTGTGGATAGGGGTGAAAGGCCAATCAAACTTCGTGATAGCTGGTTCTCTCCGAAATGCATTTAGGTGCAGCGTTGCGTGTTTCTTGCCGGAGGTAGAGCTACTGGATGGCCGATGGGCCTCAACAGGTTACTGACGTCAGCCAAACTCCGAATGCCGGTAAGTGAGAGCGCAGCAGTGAGACGGTGGGGGATAAGCTTCATCGTCGAGAGGGAAACAACCCAGACCACCGACTAAGGTCCCTAAGCGCGTGCTAAGTGGGAAAGGATGTGGAGTTGCACAGACAACCAGGAGGTTGGCTTAGAAGCAGCCACCCTTGAAAGAGTGCGTAATAGCTCACTGGTCAAGTGATTCCGCGCCGACAATGTAACGGGGCTCAAGCACGCCACCGAAGTCGTGGCATTCATACAATCGATAGGCCTTCGTGGTCCAGTCGTGTGGATGGGTAGGAGAGCGTCGTGTGTCGGGTGAAGCGGCGGTGGAAACCAGCCGTGGACGGTACACGAGTGAGAATGCAGGCATGAGTAGCGAAAGACGGGTGAGAAACCCGTCCTCCGGAAGACCAAGGGTTCCAGGGTCAAGCTAATCTGCCCTGGGTAAGTCGGGACCTAAGGCGAGGCCGACAGGCGTAGTCGATGGACAACGGGTTGATATTCCCGTACCGGCGAAGAACCGCCCACACCAATCCAGTAATGCTAACCATCCGAACTGTCACATCGTTCCCTTCGGGGGACACCGTGGCGGGGAGCATGGGACCCGGTCTGGTGCGGTGAGCGTATTAACAGGTGTGACGCAGGAAGGTAGCCCAACCCGGGCGATGGTTGTCCCGGGGCAAGCGTGTAGGCCGAGTCGTAGGCAAATCCGCGACTCATTACGGCTGAGACGTGATGCGGATAAAAAGTGGGTGATCCTATGCTGCCGAGAAAAGCATCGACGCGAGGTTCTAGCCGCCCGTACCCCAAACCGACTCAGGTGGTCAGGTAGAGAATACCGAGGAGATCGAGAGAATCGTGGTTAAGGAACTCGGCAAAATGCCCCCGTAACTTCGGGAGAAGGGGGGCCGGATCGTTGTAGGCACTTGCTGCCGAAGGCGTGAAGGCCGCAGAGACCAGTGGGAAGCGACTGTTTACTAAAAACACAGGTCCGTGCGAAGACGCAAGTCGATGTATACGGACTGACGCCTGCCCGGTGCTGGAAGGTTAAGCGGAACGGTTAGCTCTTCGGAGCGAAGCTGAGAAGTTAAGCCCCAGTAAACGGCGGTGGTAACTATAACCATCCTAAGGTAGCGAAATTCCTTGTCGGGTAAGTTCCGACCTGCACGAATGGCGTAACGACTTCCCAGCTGTCTCAACCGCGAACTCGGCGAAATTGCAGTACGAGTAAAGATGCTCGTTACGCGCAGAAGGACGGAAAGACCCCGTGACCTTTACTACAGCTTGGTATTGGTGTTCGGTGTGGCTTGTGTAGGATAGGTGGGAGACTTTGAAGCGGGCACGCCAGTGTTCGTGGAGTCATTGTTGAAATACCACTCTGGTCACTCTGGATATCTAACTTCGAACCGTGATCCGGTTCAGGGACAGTGCCTGGTGGGTAGTTTAACTGGGGCGGTTGCCTCCCAAAGAGTAACGGAGGCGCCCAAAGGTTCCCTCAACCTGGTTGGCAATCAGGTGGCGAGTGTAAGTGCACAAGGGAGCTTGACTGCGAGACTGACAGGTCGAGCAGGGACGAAAGTCGGGACTAGTGATCCGGCAGTGGCTTGTGGAAGCGCTGTCGCTCAACGGATAAAAGGTACCTCGGGGATAACAGGCTGATCTTGCCCAAGAGTCCATATCGACGGCATGGTTTGGCACCTCGATGTCGGCTCGTCGCATCCTGGGGCTGGAGTAGGTCCCAAGGGTTGGGCTGTTCGCCCATTAAAGCGGTACGCGAGCTGGGTTTAGAACGTCGTGAGACAGTTCGGTCCCTATCCTCTGCGCGCGCAGGAAATTTGAGAGGATCTGACCCTAGTACGAGAGGACCGGGTTGGACGAACCTCTGGTGTGCCAGTTGTTCCGCCAGGAGCACCGCTGGTTAGCTACGTTCGGGATGGATAACCGCTGAAAGCATCTAAGCGGGAAGCCGGCCTCAAGATGAGATTTCCATCCCCTTCGGGGGGAGAGGCGCCCAGCCAGACGACTGGGTTGATAGGCCAGATGTGGAAGCACCGCAAGGTGTGCAGCTGACTGGTACTAATACGCCGATAACTTGATAATCACTATCTACATCAACGTTTGCAAAAGGCACGATGTAGAGCCCGATGACTCGCGTCCACTGTGTGGTTCCCGACAGACGAACCAAAAACACCAAATTGAACAGAGCAACGCTCGAACGATTTCCCCACCAACCCACCCAACACGGGTTGGTGTCGGGGCAAGAGTTACGGCGGCCATAGCGTCAGGGAAACGCCCGGACACATTCCGAACCCGGAAGCTAAGACTGACAGCGCCGATGGTACTGCAGGGGGGACCCTGTGGGAGAGTAGGACACCGCCGGACACCCATTCACGAAAGGCCACCCCGAACCCCGGGGTGGCCTTTCGGCATTTCACCACTGATGTGAGCCCGCCCGATAGCCTCGAGGCGGATGAGACTTCAAGAGACGGCAGGCTGAGCGTGAGCGATTCCAGGAACGATGGGGAGCGGAGCTCCGACGACCGGGGACGCTCAGAACGCCCGAAGCGCGAGTACGGCTCGCGCGACGGAGGCCAGCGTCGCGATAGCGGCGCACCTCGCGGGGATCGCAGCAGCGGCCCGCGCGGTGGCGACCGCCGATCCTCCGAGCGGAGGCCGTGGGAGAAGGACCGTGCGTCCGCACCGCGCCGCGACGGCGATCGCAAGCCGTGGGAGCGTGACGGCGGTCGTGGCGGTGAGCGTTCCGGTGCCCCGCGTCGTGATGGCGAGCGGAAGCCGTGGGAGCGCGGCGGTGAGCGTTCTGGCGCTCCGCGCCGTGACGGTGACCGCAAGCCGTGGGAGAAGGACCGGACGTCCGGTCCCCGTCGTGATGGGGACCGCAAGCCGTGGGAGCGCGATGGCGGTCGTGGCGGTGAGCGCTCCGGTGCTCCGCGCCGCGATGGTGACCGCAAGCCCTGGGAACGCGGTGGTGAGCGCTCTGGCGCTCCGCGTCGCGATGGCGACCGCAAGCCCTGGGACAACGATCGTTCCGGCGGCCCCCGCCGTGATGGGGACCGCAAGCCGTGGGAGCGCGATGGCGCTCGCTCCGGCGGCCCGCGCCGTGATGGCGACCGCGGGCCTCGCAAGCCGTGGGAGCAGCGCGACGATCGCGACCGCGGCGGCCGGCCCGGGGCCGATCGGCCCCGCCCGGACTCGCACGGCGCCTCGATGCGTCAGATCCGCCCGCGTCACGACGACCCGATCGTGCCGGAGCACATTCGCCCGGCGTCGCTCGAGAAGAGCGCTCGCGCCGAGCTGCGCACGCTGACGAAGGAGAACGCCGACTGGGTGGCCGTGCACCTGGCCGCCGCGGCCGAGTTCCTCGACACGGATCCGGAGCTCGCGCACCGACATGCCCTCTCGGCATCCCGTCGTGGTGGCCGGATCGGCGTCGTCCGCGAAACGCTCGCGATCACGGCGTACGCGACCGGCGACTTCGCGCTGGCGCTGCGCGAGCTGCGCACCTATCGCCGGATCACCGGCAGCGACGAGCAGCTGCCGCTCATGGTCGACAGCGAACGCGGGGTGGGTCGTCCCGACCGCGCGCTGGAGCTCGGACGTTCGGTGGACCGCTCGACGCTGCCGGCGGGAGTGCAGGTCTCGCTCGCGATCGCGATGTCCGGCGCACGGCTCGACCGTGGCGAAACGGAGCTGGCGCTCGCGGAGCTCGAGATCCCGCAGCTCGATCCGGATCGCGCCTTCTCCTACAGCCCCTCGCTGTTCCTGGCGTACGCCGAGGTGCTCGACGAGTTGGGCCGTGAGGCGGATGCCGCGGACTGGCGCACTCGCGCGCTGCGTGCCGAGGCGGCCCTGGCCGGCCCGGCGGAGTCGGAGGTCTTCGAAGTGTTCGTGCTCGACGAGGACGAGTACGAGGGCGACGTGCACGTGGAGCCGGGGCCGGCGGAGGAGGACGCTGCGCCTGAGGCCGGTGCTGAAGCCGAGGCCAGTGCTGAAGCCGGTGCCGATGCCATTGCAGAGGCCGAGTCTGGCACCGAGCCCGAGGGCACCGAGGTCGAAGGGGAGTCGGACGCCGATGGCGCTCTTCCGAGCGAAGACTGAGGCGCCCACGCCGCTCGACGGCGTGGACGCGGTCTTCGCGGACTTGGACGGCGTCGTCTACCAGGGGCACGGAGCGATCCCGCACGCCGTGGAGAGCCTCAACCACGCCAAGGTCGGCCGCGCCGTCGGCTACCTCACGAACAACGCGTCCCGAAGCGACGTCTCGGTCGCCGCGCACCTGGCCGAGCTGGGCCTGGACGTCGTCCCGAGCGAGGTCGTCACCTCGCCGCAGGCGGCGATGCACCTCCTCGGCGAGCAGGTCGACCCGGGCGCGCTCGTCCTCGTCGTCGGAGGCGAGGGGATCATCACGGAACTCGAGCGTCGCGGCTACCGGGTCACCCGTTCGGCCGACGACGCGCCGGCTGCCGTGGTGCAGGGATTCGCGCCCGACGTCGGCTGGACGCAGCTCGCCGAGGCCGCGTTCGCGCTGAACGCGCACGGCGGCCCGGACGTCCCCGGTGGGATCCCCTGGATCGCGACGAACATGGACTGGACGATCCCCGTCGCCCGTGGCATCGCGCCCGGCAACGGGACGCTCGTGTCCGCCGTGCACACCGCCGTCGGACGCTTCCCGCTCGTCGCGGGCAAGCCGGAGCGGGCCATCTTCGACGAAGCCGTCCGCCGATTCGGCGCATCGGTGCCGCTCATGGTTGGGGACCGGCTCGACACGGACATCCTCGGTGCGCGCCGCGCCGGGATCCGCTCGGCCGTGGTGCTCACCGGCATCGATCGGGCGAAGCAGCTGCTCGCCGCGAAGGCCGACAGCCGGCCCGACTTCATCCTCGAGGATCTCCGCGGGCTGCACGAGCCGTACCCGGAGACCGAGGAACGTCGCGGGGGAGTCCTGCGCGTCGGCCGCGCGGCCGTCAAGATCGACGGTGCGCGCGTCGTCGTGGTCGACGAGGGCGACGGCGGCATCGACCTGCTGCGCGCCGCCTGCGCGGCGATCTGGGGATCGGGCGCGCCGATCCACGCCCTCGACGTTCCCGAGCGGCTGTACGCCTGAGGTGTCTCCCTTCGACGGGCTCCCTTCGACGGGCTCCCTTCGACAAGCTCAGGGAACCACGGGATGGTTCGCTGAGCTTGTCGAAGCGTCCGGATCCCTCCGACAGGCTCCCTTCGACAGGCTCCCTTCGACGGGCTCCCTTCGACAAGCTCAGGGAACCAAAGGCGCCGGTCGACGGGCTCAGGGAACCGGCTGGGGGAAGCACGGCCCGTTCGTCGTCGGGTGCCGGTAGCGTTAAGGTCGTGAGCGACGCAACGAACTCCGAGCCCCGAGACCTGAGCGAGGCCACCCGGGCGGCGCTCGACGAGCTCGAGTCGGCCCCGCTCTCCGAGCGCGCCGCCGGGTACCGCCAGCTCGCCGACGCCCTCCGTTCGGAGCTCGAGCAGTCCGACCCGAGCCGCAGCGCGGGGTGAGCATGCCCGATTCCCGCCTCGACGCCGCCCTCGCCGAGCGCGGACTCGCGCGATCCCGCACCCACGCGGCCGCCCTCATCGCCGCCGGTTCGGTCACCGTCGACGGTCGCCCGGTCGTCAAAGCCTCGACGCGGGTCGCCGCGGAGTCCGAGCTCGCCGTCGCGTCCGCCGACCACTACGTGAGCCGGGCGGCCCACAAGCTGCTCGCGGCGCTCGACGAGTTCTCCGTCGGCGTCGACGGACGCCTCGCGCTCGACGCCGGCGCGTCGACCGGCGGCTTCACCCAGGTGCTGCTCGAGCGGGGCGCACGACGCGTGCTCGCGGTCGACGTCGGCCACGGGCAACTCGCGCCCGAGCTCCTCGGCCATGAGCGCATCGTGCTTGTCGAGGGCTGCAACGTCCGCACCCTCGACGCGGAGGGGCTCGCCGCGCTCACCGGGGTCGCCGAACGCCCCGACCTCGTCACCGCCGACCTCTCGTTCATCTCGCTCACCACGGTGCTGCCGGCGCTCGTCGCCACCGCGGCGCCCGAGGCCGACTTCGTGCTGCTCGTGAAGCCGCAGTTCGAGGTCGGCCGGGGCGGCACCCGTGAGGGCATCGTGCGCGACCCGGCGCGCCGCGCCGACGCCGTGAACGACGTGCTCTGGGCCGCGCACGATCTCGGCCTGCGCACCGCGGGCGTCGCGGCGTCGCCGATCGCCGGCGGGCAGGGCAACCAGGAGTTCCTCGTGCATCTGACGGCGATGCAGGGCTCCGATCCGTCAGAATGGTCGAGTCGTATCGAACGGCTGGCGAGAGGGGGCGCGGCATGAGCGCAGCACGGCACTTCCTCGTCGTCTCCCACACCGGGCGCGCCGCTGCGCTCGAGGCGACGGTCGAGGTCTGCCAGCGGCTGCTCGCCGAGGGGGCGGTGCCGGTCATCGCCGCCGAGCACTGGGACGACGTGCAGGAGGTCGTCCCCGAGCTCGACGGCCGGGCGCTCCGCCTCGAGGCGGTCGATCCCGCGGTCATCGAACTTGTCATCGTCCTCGGCGGCGACGGCACGATCCTCCGCGCGGCCGAGCTGATCCGTCCGCACCCGGCGCCACTGCTCGGCGTCAATCTCGGTCACGTCGGCTTCCTCGCCGAGAGCGAGCGCGACGACCTCGGCCTCACGATCACCAGGGCGCTCGCCCGCGACTACGCCGTCGAGGAGCGCATGACGCTCTCCGTGCGGGCCAAGGTCGGCGCCGAGGTCGTGTACGAGAGCTGGGCGCTGAACGAGGTCACCGTCGAGAAGGCCGAGCGCGAGCGCATGCTCGAGGTCGTGATCGAGGTCGATCGGCGTCCGCTGTCCTCGTTCGGCTGCGACGGCGTCGTGATGTCGACGCCGACCGGGTCCACCGCGTACGCGTTCTCCGCGGGCGGCCCGGTCGTCTGGCCGAGCCTCGAAGCGCTGCTGCTCGTGCCGCTGTCCGCGCACGCGCTCTTCGCACGGCCGCTCGTCGTCGGGCCCGAGTCCTCGCTCGCGGTCGAGATCCTGCAGCGCACTGAGACCAGCGCCGTGATCTGGTGCGACGGCCGGCGCACCTTCGACCTGCCCGCCGGTTCCCGGGTGATCGTGCGCCGGTCCGCGGTACCGGTCCGGCTCGCGAGGCTCCACGAGGCGCCCTTCACCGATCGGCTCGTGAACAAGTTCCAACTCCCGGTGACCGGCTGGCGGGGGCCGAGCGGCCGTGACTGAGCGCGAACGGAGGCGCACGTGATCGAAGAACTCGGCATCCGCGACCTCGGCGTCATCGCCGAGGCGACGCTGCCGCTCGGACCGGGCTTCACCGCGGTGACCGGTGAGACCGGTGCGGGCAAGACGATGGTGGTGACCGCGCTCGGTCTGCTGCTCGGCGCGCGCTCCGACGCCGCGGCCGTGCGGGCGGGGGCGAAGCAGGCCTGGGTCGAGGGGCGCTGGCTGCTCGCCGACCCCGAGGCCGTGGCCGATCGTGTCGCGGAGACGGGCGGCGAGATCGAGGCCGGCGAGCTGCTGCTCGGCCGCTCGGTCTCCGCGGAGGGACGCAGTCGAGCGGTCGTCGGCGGGCGCAGCGCGCCGGTCGGCGTCCTCGCCGAACTCGGCGAGGAGCTCGTCGTGGTGCACGGCCAAGCCGATCAGCAGCGCCTGCGCTCCGCCACCGCGCAGCGCGAGGCGCTCGACCGCTTCGGCGGCGCCCCGCTCGCCGCGGCGCTCGACGCCTACCGCTCCGGATTCGAGGCATGGCGGGCAGACGTCGCGGAGCTCGCCACACTCCGGGCGGACCACGACGCCCGGGCCCGCGAAGCCGAGGAGCTCCGCGAGGCGCTCGACGAGCTCGAGACGATCGACCCGCAGCCCGGTGAGGACGAGGAGTTGCACGAGCGCTCCGAACGGCTCACGAACCTCGAGGAGCTGCGTCTCGCCGCCGCCCAGGCCCGCGAGCTGGTGTCCGCCGAGGAGGCCGTCGACAGCACGGCCGACGCCGTCGGACTCGTCGAGGGCGCCCGGCGTCAGCTCGAACGGGTCGCCGGCTTCGATTCGGCGCTCGCTCCGATCGCCGAGGTGCTCACGAACGCGGGCTTCCTGCTCGCGGATGCCGCGGCCGAGCTCTCCGGCTACCTCGCCTCCCTCGACGCCGACGGTGCGCGCGAGCTCGAGCTCGTGCAGGAGCGTCGGGCGCTGCTCGCGGGGCTCGCACGCCGGCACGGCTCCCTCGACGAGGCGATCGAATTCCGCCGTACGGGCGGGCTGCGGCTCGTCGAGCTCGACGGCGACGACGACCGCATCGCGCTGCTCGAGGCATCCGTCGAGCGTCTCCGCGACGAGCTCGACCGGCTCGCCGACGAGCTCACGGCGCTGCGCAGCTCCGCGGCCGAGCGTCTCGCCTCGGCCGTCACGGCCGAGCTCGCGGCGCTCGCCATGCCAGACGCGGTGCTGAGCGTGTCGGTCGAACCGCTCGAGGAGCCGGGGGCGCACGGCCGCGACCAGGTGCAGATCCTGCTGCGCCCGCACCCCGGGGCCGAGCCGCGTTCGGTGTCGAAGGGCGCGTCGGGCGGCGAACTCTCGCGGGTGATGCTCGCGATCGAGGTCGTCATCGGCGCGGTCGATCCGGTGCCGACGTTCGTGTTCGACGAGGTCGATGCCGGGGTCGGGGGAGCGGCGGCCATCGAGATCGGCCGACGGCTCGCGAAGCTCGCCGAGCGCTCCCAGGTCATCGTCGTGACCCACCTCGCCCAGGTCGCGGCGTTCGCCGGCAACCACCTGAGCGTCGTGAAGGGCACCGACGGCCAGGTGACGAGTTCGAGCGTGCGCCAGCTGCTCGGGGCCGAGCGGGAGGCCGAGATGGCGCGCCTGCTGTCGGGCCTCACCGACTCCGAGATCGGTCTCGCGCACGCGCGCGAACTGCTCGAGATCGCCGCCGAGCGGGCGGCATGAAGGACGAAGGGGGAGCCATGGGACGGCATGTCGGGCACTCGGAGTCCGAGCGTGGGTTAGACTATAAGCCCGTGGTGGATGAACGCGGCGCACAGCACTCGAATACTGACTTTTCCGACGACACGACCAAGCACATCTTCGTGACTGGTGGTGTCGTTTCTTCATTGGGCAAGGGCCTGACGGCGGCCAGTCTCGGCAACCTGCTCACGGCTCGCGGGCTGCGGGTGGTGATGCAGAAGCTCGACCCGTACCTGAACGTCGACCCGGGCACGATGAACCCCTTCCAGCACGGCGAGGTGTTCGTCACCGACGACGGGGCCGAGACCGACCTCGACATCGGCCACTACGAGCGCTTCCTCGACATCGAGCTCTCCCAGGCGGCCAACGTCACGACCGGCCAGATCTACTCGACCGTCATCGCCAAGGAGCGCCGCGGCGAGTACCTCGGCGACACGGTGCAGGTCATCCCGCACATCACCGACGAGATCAAGCGCCGCATGCGGCTGCAGGCCTCGGAATCGCCCAAGCCCGACGTGATCATCACCGAGATCGGCGGCACGGTCGGCGACATCGAGTCGCAGCCCTTCATCGAGTCCGCTCGCCAGGTGCGCCACGAGCTCGGCCGCAAGAACGTCTTCTTCGTGCACGTCTCGCTCGTGCCGTTCATGGGCGCCTCCGGCGAGCAGAAGACGAAGCCGACGCAGCACTCGGTCGCCGCACTGCGGTCGATCGGCATCCAGCCCGACGCGCTCGTGCTGCGCAGCGACCGGCCCGTCACGGAGTCGAACAAGCGCAAGATCGCGCTCATGTGCGACGTCGACGAGGCCGCCGTGGTGAACGCGGTCGACGTGCCCTCGATCTACGACATCCCGACCATGCTGAACACGCAGGGCCTCGACGCGTACATCGTCGACGCGCTCGGGCTCGACCGCAAGGCCGGCGAGGTCGACTGGTCGGGCTGGGCGGAGCTGCTGAAGGTCGTGCACGACCCGAAGCACGAGGTCACCATCGGCCTCGTCGGCAAGTACATCGACCTGCCCGACGCCTACCTCTCGGTCACCGAGGCGCTCCGCGCGGGCGGCTTCGGCAACGACGCGAAGGTCCGCATCGAGTGGATCCCCTCCGACGAGTGCGAGACGCCCGAGGGGGCGCAGAAGCACCTCGCGCACCTCGACGGCATCTGCGTGCCCGGCGGCTTCGGCGTGCGCGGCATCGAGGGCAAGCTCGGGGCGCTCCGCTTCGCGCGGGAGAACGGCATTCCCGCGCTCGGCCTCTGCCTCGGCCTGCAGTGCATGGTCATCGAGTACGCGCGGAACGTCGCCGGCCTCCCCGGTGCGTCGTCGAGCGAGTTCGACCCCGACACCGAGTTCCCGGTCATCGCGACCATGGAGGAGCAGGTCGAGATCATCTCGGGCGGCGACTTGGGCGGCACGATGCGGCTCGGCCTCTACCCGGCGGCCCTCGCCGAGGGCTCGATCGTCGCCGAGCTGTACGGCTCGACCGAGGTCTCCGAGCGCCACCGGCACCGCTACGAGGTGAACAACGCCTACCGCGATCGGATCGCCGAGGCGGGGCTGTCGTTCTCGGGGCTCTCGCCCGACCGCAACCTCGTCGAGTACGTCGAGCTGCCGCGCGAGGTGCACCCGTTCTACGTGGCCACGCAGGCCCACCCGGAGCTGCGCAGCCGGCCGAACTCGCCGCACCCGCTGTTCCGCGGCCTCGTGGCCGCCGCGCTCGAGCGCCAGGCGGCGTCGAAGCTCTTCGACGACGACGTGGACAATGGCTGAGCCCTTCGGCGAGCCGACGGTCGGCGGGACTCCCGTCGGTCCGTCGCTCGCCGACGAGCGGGCCGAGTCGCTGATCCTCAGCTCGGAGCTCGCATTCGAGGGGCGCGTGTGGGACATCCGTCGCGAGACCTTCGAGTTCGCCGGCGCCCCGGTGACCCGCGACTTCATGGACCACCCGGGCGCCGTCGGCGTGCTCGCGCTCGATCGCGACGACCGCGCCCTGCTCATCCGCCAGTACCGGCATCCGGTCCGGCTGAACGACTGGGAGATCCCCGCGGGTCTGCTCGACGTCGTCGGCGAGGACCCGCTCCTCGCGGCGCAGCGCGAGCTCGCCGAGGAGGCGGACCTCGAAGCGGCCGAGTGGGCGGTGCTCGCCGACATCCACACCTCACCCGGGGGCAGCGACGAGGCCATCCGCATCTACCTCGCGCGCGAGCTGCGCGGCACGCCCGTGCGCTACGAGCGCACCGAGGAGGAGGCGGAGCTCGTGACCGCCTGGGTGGCCCTCGACGACTGCGTCGATGCGGTGCTCGACCGGCGGGTGTCGAACGCCCCGCTCACGGTCGCCGTGCTCGCCGCGGCAGCCTCGCGGGCGCGCGGCTGGGCCAGTCTCGTCCCCGCGGATGCACCGTGGGACTCGAAGCCCGGGCGCGAGGCAGCCGGGGCGTGAGCTCCCGCGAGATCGACGGCTACCTGCGACACCTCGCGGTGGAGCGGGGGCTCGCGCGGAACACCGTCGCCTCGTATCGGCGCGACCTCCGGATCTACGGCGAATGGCTCGAGCAGGCCGGGCACGCCGGCCCCGCATCCGTCGGAGCCGCGGAGCTCGCCGCCTTCCAGCGCTATCTCAGCGCCGAACGGCAGCCCGCCCTCGCGAGCTCCTCGGTCGCTCGGGTGCTGTCCACGGTGCGCGGCCTGCACCGCTTCCTCGCTGAGGAGGGCCTGACCGAGACCGACGCGGCGCGCGAGCTGAAGCCGCCGAAGCTTCCGGCGCGCTTGCCGAAGGCGATCCCGATCGAGGCGGTCGAGCGGCTGCTCGCGGCGACCGACGGCGACGAGCCGTTGCGGGTGCGCGACAAGGCGCTGCTCGAGTTGCTCTACGCGACCGGGGCGCGCGTGTCGGAGGCGGTCGGGTTGAACGTCGACGACCTCGTCGACGCCGAGGTCGTGCGCCTGTTCGGCAAGGGCGGCAAGGAGCGCATCGTTCCCGTCGGCAGCTATGCCAGGGCCGCCATCGAGGCGTACCTCGTGCGGGTGCGGCCGCAGCTGTCGAGTCGCGGCACGGCGACGCCGGCGCTCTTCCTCGGTGCCCGCGGCGGGCGTCTCAGCCGGCAGGCGGCGTGGGTTGCGATCACGGAGGCCGCGGACCGCGCCGAGCTCGGCCTGGAGGTGTCGCCGCACACCCTGCGTCACTCCTTCGCGACCCACCTGCTCTCCGGCGGAGCCGACGTGCGCGTCGTCCAGGAGCTGCTTGGCCACTCCTCGGTGGCGACGACGCAGATCTACACCCTCGTCACGGCCGATACACTCCGGGAGATGTACACGACCGCCCACCCGCGCGCTCGCTAGAATCGACCAAGCATCGCTCGACCCGACGGGCGCCCGCTGAGGAGGAGAGACCACGTGACCGACCAGAAGCGCGACCCCGCGAGCACCACGGCGCCGCAGGAGTCGAAGCTCGGTCCGACCGGTCGCCCGCTGCGCGAGTTCCCCACGCCGCCGGCGCTGCGCGAGCACGGCCCCGCCCGGATCATCGCGCTCTGCAACCAGAAGGGCGGCGTCGGCAAGACGACGACGACCATCAACCTCGGTGCGACGCTCGCCGAGTACGGCCGCCGGGTGCTCGCGATCGACTTCGACCCGCAGGGCGCGCTGTCTGCCGGGCTCGGCGTGCAGACCCACGACGTGCCGACGATCTACGACCTGCTGCTCTCCCGCGGCATCGAGCCGGCCGACGCGATCCAGCACACCGCGGTCGCGAACTTCGACGTCATCCCGGCGAACATCGACCTCTCCGCCGCCGAGGTGCACCTCGTCACCGAGGTCGCGCGCGAGCAGATCCTCGCCGGCGTGCTGCGCAAGGTCTCGGCCGACTACGACGTCATCCTCATCGACTGCCAGCCGTCGCTCGGCCTGCTGACGGTGAACGCGCTCACCGCGAGCCACGGCGTCGTCATCCCGCTCGAGTGCGAGTACTTCGCGCTGCGCGGCGTCGCGCTGCTCATCGAGACGATCGACAAGGTGCGCGACCGACTGAACCCCGCCATCACGCTCGACGGCATCCTCGCGACGATGTACGACTCGCGCACACTGCACTCGCGCGAGGTCCTCGAGCGCGTCGTCGACGCCTTCGGCGACCGGGTGCTCGAGACCGTCATCACCCGCACGGTGAAGTTCCCCGACGCCACCGTCGCGGCGACGCCGATCACCGAGTTCGCGCCCGAGCACCAGGCGTCGAAGGCCTACCGGCAGCTCGCCCGCGAGCTGGTGTTCCGTGGCGCGGTCGCCTGAGGCAGCCGCCCCGGCCGACGCGCAGCCCCCGGCGGAGGGCGCGGCAGAGGGCGACCCGGGATTCCGGGTCGCGCTGACGAACTTCGAGGGGCCGTTCGACCTGCTCCTCTCGCTCATCACGAAGCACGAGCTCGACATCACCGAGGTCTCGCTGTCCAAGGTCACGGACGAGTTCATCTCCTACCTGCGGGGGCTCGACTCCGAGGAGGAGCTCGACCGGGCCAGTGAGTTCCTCGTCGTCGCGGCGACGCTGCTCGACCTGAAGATCGCGGGACTGCTGCCGCAGGGCGAGCTCGTCGACGCGGAGGACGTGGCGCTCCTCGAGGCCCGGGATCTGCTCTTCGCCCGGCTGCTGCAGTACCGGGCGTTCAAGGAGGCCGCGCGCTGGTTTCAGGCCGGGCTCGAGCGCGAGGGCTCGCGGCACGCCCGCACGGTGCGGCTCGAGGAACGGTTCCGCCAGCCCGCCCCCGAGCTGCGCTGGACCCTGTCGGCCGAGGACTTCGCCGCGCTCGCGGTGCTTGCGCTCACGCCGCGCGAGATCCCCGTGGTCGGGCTCGACCACCTGCACGCGCCCGTCGTCTCCATCCGGGAGCAGGCGGCGCACGTCGTGGCCGTGCTGCGGCGCGGCGAGCCCGTCACGTTCCGCCAGCTGATCGCCGGCGTCGACCGGCAGGGCGTCGTCGTGGCGCGCTTCATCGCCGTGCTCGAACTCTACCGGCACGCGGCGATCGGCTTCGAACAACTGGAGCCGCTCGGCGAGCTGACGCTGCGCTGGGCGACCGACACGTGGAGCGACGACAAGCTCGAGAGCCTGGGAGCCGACTATGACGACTGAGACCGAGCAGAGCGAGCAGAGCGAGGGCGTGCAGGACCCGGCAGCCCAAGAGGTCACGACGGCGGATGCCTCGGCCGAGGCATCCGCGATCGAGGCATCCGGAACGGAGGCGTCCGCCGACGAGGCGCCGGAGCTCTCCGTCGCGACGCCCCTCGACGTGCCCGGCCAGCACCGGCTCGACCTCGACCGCGCGATCGAGGCGATCCTGTTCATCTCCGACGAGCCGCTCGGCGTCGTCCAGCTCGCGGCCACCGTCGCGCGGCCCGTCGCCGAGGTGCGCGCCGCGATCGCCCGCCTCGTCGCCGACTACGACGGCACCGGCACCTCGGGGGAGCCGCGCACCGACGTGGCCGAGGCGCCCGCCCTCGTCGGCGGCGGCCGGCGCGCCTTCGAGCTCCGCGAGGTCGGCGGCGGCTGGCGCTTCTACGTGCGCCAGGAGTACGACGCGCTCGTCGCCGGCTTCGTGCTGACGCAGACATCGACCAAGCTCTCCCAGGCGGCGCTCGAGACGCTCGCCGTGATCGCGTACAAGCAGCCGATCTCCCGTTCGCAGGTCGCCGCGATCCGCGCCGTGAACGTCGACTCGGTCGTGCGCACTCTGCTCGGCCGCGGCCTCGTGACCGAGGTCGACACCGACCCCGAGACGGGCGCGATCCTCTATGGCACGACCGAGCAGCTCCTCGTCCACCTCGGCATCAACTCGCTCGACGAGCTGCCGCACATCTCGCCGCTCCTCGACGACGGCCAGGAAGGATTCGATCTCGATGGCTGAGCCCGCCACCCCCACGGAGCCCGCGGCCGCCGGTCCCCAGCGCCTGCAGAAGGTGCTGTCCGCCGCCGGCGTCGCCTCGCGCCGGGTCATCGAGGACTACCTCGTGCAGGGGCGCATCGAGGTGAACGGGAAGGTCGTGACCGAGCTCGGCACCCGGGTCGACCCCGCGGTCGACCAGGTGTCCGTCGACGGCGTCGCCGTGCAGCTCGACACGGCGAAGCGCTACTACGTGCTGAACAAGCCGACGGGCGTCGTGTCCTCGATGAAGGACGAGCAGGGCCGCCCCGACCTCCGCCGCTTCACCGACGAGCTCGACGACCGCGTCTACAACGTCGGCCGCCTCGACGCGGAGACGAGCGGCCTGCTGCTCCTCACGAACGACGGCGAGCTCGCCCACGTGCTCGCCCACCCGTCGTTCGGGGTCGAGAAGACCTACATCGCGAAGGTGCGCGGCCGCGTGACCCCGCAGACGCTGCAGCGGCTGAAGCAGGGCGTCGAGCTCGACGACGGACCCATCCGGGCCGATCGGGCGAAGCTCCTGCAGGCCCAGGGCGACGCGCGGCACAGCATCGTGGAACTCACGCTGCACTCCGGCCGCAACCGCATCGTGCGCCGCATGCTGAAGGAGGTGGGGCACCCAGTCGTGGAGCTCGTGCGCCGCCAGTTCGGGCCGCTGCACCTTGGTACACTCAGGTCCGGTCAGCTCCGGGAGCTGACGAAGGCCGAGCGCGGCGCACTGCTGACCATCGCCCGTCAGGCGGAGGCGGCGCGCGGAACCGCCGGCGCGAAGGAGGACTGACGTGGTCGAGTCACGACTGACCGGCCCGGTCCGGATCGTCGGCGCGGGCCTGCTCGGCACGAGCGTCGCGCTGGGGCTCCGCTCGCGCGGCATCGAGGTGATCCTCGACGACGCCTCGCCGACGCACGTGGCGATCGCGGCGGACCTCGGCGCCGGCCGCCCCGCCGCGGAGGGCGACGTCCCGCAGCTCATCGTCGTCGCGGTGCCGCCGGACGTCACCGCCCGCGTCGTCGCGGCCGAGCTCGAGGCGTTCCCCGACGCGATCGTCACCGACGTCGCGAGCGTGAAGGCCGGCATCCTGGCCGAGCTCGTCGCCCAGGGCGCCGATGTCTCCCGGTACATCGGCTCGCACCCGCTCGCCGGTCGCGAGCGCGGCGGCCCGCTGTCGGCTCGCGCCGACCTCTTCGTCGGCCGGCCGTGGGTCGTGGCCGCCCACGACGCCATCAGCTACCAGCGTGCGGGCGCCATCGACGACCTCATCCTCGACCTGGGGGCGACGCTCGTCGAGATGACCCCGGAGGAGCACGACCGCGGCGTCGCGCTCATCTCGCACGTGCCGCAGGTGGTGTCGAGCGTCATGGCGCGGCGGTTCATCGACGCGCCGAACGCGGCACTCGGCCTGGCCGGGCAGGGCGTGCGCGACGTGACCCGCATCGCGGCCAGCGACCCCGACCTCTGGGTGCAGATCCTGGGTGCGAACGCCGAGCCGGTGCACGACATCCTCGTCGCCGTGCGCGACGACCTCGACCGCTTCATCGAGGCGCTCGAGGCCCCGCAGGCGCCCGGGGCGCGGCGCCGCGTCGCCGAGGAGCTCGCCGCGGGCAATACGGGCGTCTCGCGCCTGCCCGGCAAGCACGGCACCGACAAGCGCTTCACGACCGTCATCGTCATGGTCGACGACCGTGCGGGCGAGCTCGCGCGCCTGCTCGCCGAGATCGGCGAGATCGGCGTCAACCTCGAAGACCTGCGCCTCGAGCACTCGCCGGGCCGCCAGGTCGGCCTCGCCGAGGTTCAGGTCGTGCCCGAGGCCGCCGAGCGTCTGAGCGAGGAGCTCGCCGCCCGCGGGTGGCGCATCGCCGGCTGACCCCGGCGCGGCATCCGCGCCACCGACCGTTCCCGATCGCACCCGAACCCTGGAGGCATCCCCGTGCAGCACCCCCTCGTCGTCGCCGTCGACGGTCCCGCCGGCAGCGGCAAGTCGAGCGTCTCGAAGGCGGTCGCGCGCCGTCTCGGCTACGGCTTCCTCGACACCGGTGCGGCGTACCGCGCGCTCGCCTGGCACGTGTCCAACTCGGGCGTCGACCCGGAGGACACGGCGGCGGTCGTGGCGTCCCTCGACGCCTTCGACTACGGCATCGGCACCGACCCCGACGGCTACCGGGTCCGGGTCGGCGAGCACGACGTCACCGAGGCGATCCGGGAGCCGCGGATCTCCGGCATCGTGAGCGCCGTGGCGCGCGTGCCCGAGGTTCGGGCGCACCTGATCGGCCTGTTCCGCGCCATCATCGCCGCGGAGGCCCGCCCCGGGATCGTCGTCGAGGGTCGCGACATCACGACGGTCGTCGCGCCCGACGCACAGGTGCGGATCCTCCTCACCGCGAGCGAGGAGGTGCGGATGTCGCGACGGGCCGCCGAGCTCGCCGGGCACGACGCCGCGGCGACCGGGGCGCAGCTCCGGGCCCGCGATCGGGCCGACTCGAAGGTCGTCGACTTCCTGAACGCCGCCGAAGGCGTCACCCTCGTCGACTCGACCGAGCTGGACTTCGGCCAGACGATCGACGCCGTGATCGCGGTGATCCGCGCGGCCGACGATCGCTAGAGGAACTGCTCGAACAGACCGAGTTCCGAGGCGGCGCTGCGGGCGAGGATGAAGCCGACGATGCCGACGATCCACGCGGTGTTCTCGCTCGCCGTGCGCTCCAGCCAGGCGGCGAGCCGCTCCAGGGGCGCCTTCACGAGCGGCGCCGCGACGATCCGCAGCACGAGCAGCACGAGGGCGGGGGCGATCATGAGCAGGCAGTATCCGGCCAGCGCGCCGAAGCGCAGGGGCATGCTGAGCTCGGCCTCGGCGAGCATGCCCATCGCCACGAGGTAGGGCAGCATCGTGGCGACCTCGATGAGCCCGGCGCCGAGCGCGACGGCCATGACGGTGAGGGGCGACGTGCCGTCGGCGAGCAGACGGTCGCGCCAGCGGGCGATCCGGCCGCCCGGGGCGGGGTCGCCCGCGGCCGGCGTCGCGTCCGAGGCATCCGCCGCCCCTGCGGCAGCGTCCGGAAGCACGCCGCCGCGCGCCGCGCTCGTCACGCGCTCGGCCGCTGCGGCTTCCCGCTTCTTCTTCGCCTGCTCGTTCGTGGGCATCGCGAAGGCGACGACGAGCAGTCCCGCGCCGAGCAGGAGCCGGATCCACAGCCCCGTCGTCGAGCTCAGGAAGCTCTGCGCCACGTCGACGAGATTCACGAGGCCGAGCATGAAGAGGATGCCGACGAGCAGGTAGAAGACGGCGATCGTCACGAGGTAGAGCAGCACCCGACTGCCGCGCAGACGCGGCGCGAGCAGCAGGAACACCGGGATGAGCAGCGTGCCGATGCTCAGGCCGTCGACGAGGGCGAGCACCGCGAGGGTGATGGCGAGCGGTGCATCGGTCAGGAGGTCCATGCGACCAGGCTCGCGCGATCGTCTGGCACGCGGATCGGGCGGAGGACGGAGACGCGCCGATCCGCGCCTCGTCCTTTCGGAGGAGGAGCGGCCGGCCGCGGCATGCTTCGATGGAGGCATGCAGGAGAACGACGGCGGCACGGCGCTGCGCTGGGTGCGCCGGCACCGTCCGCTCGTCGACGCCGTCGGCATCGCGGCGATCAGCGCGATCGCGGCGGCCATGGGGCTGAACCAGGTCTGGGACGCGCTCAGCGTGCTGCCGGAGCCGGTCTCGCCGTGGTGGGGCTTCGCCCTGTCGATCCCCGCGTTCATCGCGGTGGCGCTCAAGCAGCGGATGCCGCGCACGGGACTCGCCGTCGCCGCCACGATCAGCGTGATCTCCCTGTTCACGGTCGGCGGCATCGGTGGCCTGATCGCCCTGCTCGATCTGCTCTGGCTCGTCACGGTGCGCGCGACGCCGGCGGCCAGACGGCGCATCCTGATCGGCTGCGGGGTCGTGATCGCGGCGTTCACCGTGCTCACGCTCGTCGTGACCGGCGAGGTGCGCATGGCCGTGCTCGTCGGGCTGCAGCTCGGCGCACTGCTCGGCACCGACTACTGGTGGGCGACGGCGGTGGCGCAGGCGAACGAACTCGCCGAGCTCCACCGGCGCGAGGCCGCCGAGCTCGTGCGGCACGCCGAGCACGACCGTGACACTGCGCTGCAACACGAGCGCGACGCGATGGCGCGCGAGCTGCACGACCTCGTCGCCGGTCACGTCTCGGCTATGGCGATCCGCGCCGAGGCGGCCCTGTCGGGGCCCCAGGACGGCGAGGGGGATCGGGCGGCGCTCCAGGCCGTGCGGGATTCGAGCCTCGAAGCGCACGAGGCCCTCCGCTCGATGATCGCCGTGCTCCGGGCAGGCGGGGGCGAGCTCGTCGTCCCACCACGGCTCGACCGGGTGGCCGACTACGTCGATGCCGCGCGTCGCGCGGGACTCGAGGTGCGCTTCGACGGCCCCGCCGCGACCGAGCTGCCCGCGCCCGTCGAACAGCTCGCCGCACGGGTGGTGCAGGAGGGCCTCGCCAACTGCGTACGCCACGCCGCCGGCGGTCGGGTCGCGGTGTCGATCGAGACCGACGAGGGTGGGCTGCTCGTGCGGGTCGACTCCCGTGATGGCCGCCCGCTGGAACGGCCGAGCCTGCCTGGCAACGGCTCCGGCCTCGCGATGCTCGCCGAACGGGTGCGGGCGCTCGGCGGGCGCTTCGACGCGGGGCCCGTCGGTGCCGGCTGGTCGGTGCGCGCCGCGCTTCCGCTGGAGCCCGCAGCATGAGCGCGCCGCGGGCGCTCCTCGTCGACGACCACGGCGCGATCCGGGAGGCGCTGCGGATCATGCTCGAGTCGCACGGCCTCGTCGTCGTGGGCGAGGCGGCCGACGGCGAGACCGCCGTGCGGAACGCGAGCGCGCTGCGGCCGGACGTCGTGCTGATGGACCTCCGCATGCCCGGCATGGGCGGGGTCGCCGCGACCCGCGAGATCCACGAGCAGGGGCTCGCCGACGTGCTCGTGCTCACGAGCTTCGACGAGGACGAGCTCGTGTTCGGTGCGATCCGCGCCGGCGCGGCCGGCTTCCTGCTGAAGACGGCGGATGCCGCGACCCTCGTCGACGCGGTGCACCGGGTCGCGGCGGGGGAGGGGCTGCTCGATCCGCGCGTCACCCGGCGGGCGCTCGCCGCGCTCGCCGGAGCGGGCGAGGGGCCGGTCGGCCTCGGCGGGGCGCGGGCCGGGGAACGCGGCGAGCCGGGGGCGCCGGCCCGGGCCATCCCCGACGCCGCCGGACTGACCGGCCGGGAGCGGGACGTGCTCGACGGCATGGCGCTCGGCCGCTCGAACGCCGAGCTCGCCGAGGCGCTCGGCATCTCGGTGCCGACCGTGAAGACCCACGTCTCCAACGTGCTGGCGAAGCTCGGCGCCCGCAGCCGGAGTCACGCCGTCGCCATCGCGCGGGGGCTCGACGCCGGTCGCTGAGACGGTTCGATGCGCCTCGCGAGCGGGGCCGGGAACGGTGTTCTGCGGGGGCATCCGGCCTTCCCAGCTCGGGTACGGCAGACTAGAGGGCGCGCGATCGCGCCCACGACGTTTCCAGGAGACCCCATGAGCGACCACGACGACGAGTTCGAGGCCCACGACGACGACCTCGCCGAGCGCCTCGCCGACGTCGACGACGACCTTGCCGAGCAGCGGGCGGCCGCGCTCCGCAGCGGCCTCGACGAGTACGAACTCGACGATGAGGACCTCGACCTGCTCGAGCTGTCCGAGGAGGGCGAGGAGGGCATCCAGTACCTTCCGGCCCTGCCGGTCATCGCCATCGTCGGCCGTCCGAACGTCGGCAAGTCGGCGCTCGTGAACCGCATCCTCGGCCGCCGTGAGGCCGTCGTCGAGGACACGCCCGGCGTCACCCGCGACCGCGTCTCGTACAAGGGCGAGTGGCTCGACCGCCGCTTCACGCTCGTCGACACCGGGGGCTGGGAGCCCGACGCCCGCGGCATCGACGCCTCCGTCGCCGCGCAGGCCGAGGTTGCGATCGACCTCAGCGACGTGGTGCTCTTCGTCGTCGACGCGACCGTCGGCGCCACCTCGACCGACGAGCACGTCGTCCGTCTGCTGCGCAAGACGAAGAAGCCCGTCTTCCTCGTCGCGAACAAGGTCGACGACGCCCGCCAGGAGCCCGAGGCCGCCGCGCTGTGGAACCTCGGCCTCGGCGAGCCGCACCCCGTCTCCGCGCTGCACGGCCGCGGCGTCGCCGACCTCCTCGAGTCGGTCTTCAAGGTGCTGCCCGAGGTCTCGGCCGTCGCGAAGCAGGAGATCGGCGGACCCCGCCGCGTCGCCATCGTCGGTCGTCCGAACGTCGGCAAGTCGAGCCTGCTGAACAAGACCGCCCGCGAGGAGCGCGTCGTCGTCAACGAGCTCGCCGGCACCACGCGCGACCCGGTCGACGAGCAGATCGAGCTCGCCGGAAAGGTGTGGCGCTTCGTCGACACCGCGGGCATCCGCCGCCGCGTGCACCTGCAGCAGGGCGCCGACTTCTACGCCTCCCTGCGCACCCAGGCCGCGCTCGAGAAGGCCGAGGTCGCGATCGTCGTGCTCGACGTCTCGCAGCCGATCTCGGAGCAGGACGTGCGCATCATCGACCTCGTGCTCGAGTCGGGCCGCGCGCTCGTGCTCGCCTACAACAAGTGGGACCTGCTCGACGACGACCGCCGCCGCTACCTCGAGCGCGAGATCGAGCAGGACCTGCACCACGTCGCGTGGGCGCCCCGGGTGAACATCTCGGCGCGCACCGGCCGGCACCTGGAGAAGCTCGTGCCCGCGCTCGAGACCGCACTCGAGTCGTGGGACACCCGCATCCCGACGGGCAAGTTCAACGCTTTCCTCACCGAGCTCACGCAGGAGCACCCGCACCCCGTGCGCGGCGGCAAGCAGCCCCGCATCCTGTTCGGCACCCAGGTCTCGACCCGGCCGCCGACCTTCGTGCTGTTCACGACCGGGTTCCTCGACCCGGGATACCGCCGGTTCATCCAGCGGCGCCTGCGCGAGATCTACGGCTTCGAGGGCAGCCCGATCGTCGTGAACATGCGCGTGCGGGAGAAGCGGCAGCGCCGCTGAGCCGGTGCGCCGTTCCCCGTCGCTGCCGCGTCCTCGCTGAGTGCGCCCGCCCATGGAGCTCACGGTCCGGGTGAAGCCCGGCAGTCGCAAGGGCCCGCTCGTGGAGCCATCGCCGGATGATCCGGCGGCGGCGCTCACGGTGTTCGTGCGCGAGCGCGCGGTGGACGGCGCGGCGAACGCCGGGGTCATCCAGGCGCTCGCCGCGCACTTCGAGGTGCCGCGCCGCGATGTGGTGATCGTGCGCGGCGAGACGTCGCGCATCAAGCGGGTGCGGATCGAGGGGCGGTGACGGGCGGCAGCGCTGCTGCTTGCCTGATTGCGCTTGCTTGCTTGCTTGCGTGCGTGCGTGCGTGCGTGCCTGACTGCGCTGCCTGAGCTCGCTCAGAACTCGAGCTGCATGACCGCGCGCGTCGGCGACGGCCGGCCCACCTCGGCGAAGCCGGCCCCGGCGAACATCGACACCGTGCCGTGGAAGAGCTCGGCGGCGGACACCTTCGCTTTCGCCGTCGGATCGACCGCGTAAGCCTCCAACACTCGGGCGCCGTGCTCGCGCGCGTAGGTCACGGCCGCCTCGGCGAGGGCCGCGCCGACGCCGCGCCGACGATGCGCTCGGGGGACGACGAAGCAGCTGACCGCCCACACGCTCTCGTCGGCGAGCTCCGGCTGGGCCGTGCCGGTGCGCACCAGTGTGCTGCGGGCGACGCGGGAGAGCGCCGGACGCGGTTCGACCGCGCACCAGCCGACCGGGGTGTCGCCGTCGTAGGCGAGCAGGCCGGGCCCCGGACCCGCCCCGTCGAGCTGCGCCTCGAGCCGGTCGTGGAGCGTCTCGGTGCCGACCTCGCGCCAGTCGCGGCCGGGGATCTTGTACCACTGGCACCAGCAGGTGGCCGGGTCGCCCTTGGTGCCGAACACCGCCTCGACGTCGGCGAAGGGCGCTTCGTCGGCCGGGATGACGGTGAGGCTCGGATGCGTCGTCGGAATCACGGTGGCCATGTCGTCACGCTAGCGGGTGGGGCCGACAGCACGGATATCGTGAAGTGAGGTAATGATGTAGTACCATCACGGTATGGACGTCACGATTCTCGACCGGCTGCTGCAGATCGGCGAGCTGTTCCAGCACGACATGGCCCGTGCCTTCGCCGGCACCGGCCTCACGAGCGCCCGCGTGCGCGTGCTCTGGGTGCTGCAGCACGGCGGCCCCATGACGCAGCAGGCGCTCGCCGCAGCCCTCGAGGTCAGTCCGAGGAACGTCACCGGGCTCGTCGATGCGCTCGAGGCATCCGGCCATGTCCGTCGAACGCCGCACCCGAGCGACCGGCGGGCCGTGCTAGTCGAGCTCAGCGAGACCGCCCGGCAGACGATGGCGCAGATGCAGCGCGATCACGCCGAGCTGTCGGCGACGCTGCTCGACGCCGTCGAGCCGGGGGAGCGGGCCGCCGTGGAGCGCGGCGTCGCCGCGATCGCCGACCGGCTCGCCGTGCTCGTCGCCGAGGCGCGAGAGGCCGAGTCGTGAGCGGGGCGGGCTCCGGTGGCTCGAGCTCCGGCGGCCGGGTCGCCCGTCTCGGCGGGATGCTGAAGCGCGCGCTCGTGATGGAGCTGCGCGTCTACGAGAGCCTCTGGCGCTTCGTCGCGCGGCGCCCGGCGATCGCGCCCGGCGCCGTCGGCATCGGCTACCACCGTCCCGTGCTGACGGTGCTCTGGATCTTCATCGTGCTCTCGGCCGTCGAGATCCCGATCATCGACCTCATCGTGCATCGCTGGCCGCCGGTGCGCATCGCGATGCTCGTGCTCGGCATCTGGGGCGTGACGTGGATGCTCGGTCTGCTCTGCGCCATGCTGACTCGCCCGCACACCGTCGGGCCGGAGGGGATCCGGGTGCGGCAGGGGCTCGAACTCGACGTGCCGCTCAGCTGGGACGACATCGCCTCCGTCGCGATCACGAAGCACGTCGACGAGCCGAAGTCGCCCCGGGTCGCCGGTGGCGTGCTCGCCGTGCGGCAGCAGGACGAGACGAACGTCGAGCTCGTGCTCGAGCGGCCCACCACCGTCAGGCTGCCGGGGCGGGCGCCCCGTGGCGGGGTGCACGAGGTCGAGGTGGTGCGGTTCTGGGCCGACGAGCCGCGGGCGGTGCTGGACGCTGCGCGACCGTTCCTCATGGGGGAGCCGGTCGCGCGGCGCGACTGAGTCGCCCCGGCTCGCGCTCGCTCCGGATGCCGCGGCCGGGTGTGCACGAAGGGGCCTCCGGAACCCGCTATGATGGTCAAGTTGCCTCGGCGGAATCGCCGGAGCATCGGGCTGTGGCGCAGCTTGGTAGCGCACTTGACTGGGGGTCAAGGGGTCGCAGGTTCAAATCCTGTCAGCCCGACCGAGAAGCCCTGGTGGAACGAGTCGGTTCTGCCAGGGCTTCAGTCGTGTTCGGGTGGTCGGTCGCGACTCTCGCTGAGCCCCGCGACTACGATGGACCTCCATGGCCGAAGACGAGGTGCCCGCCGCCTACGGCGCGCGTGCAGCTGAATACGTCGAACTGTTCGGCAGCATCGACGCGGCCGCGGAAGCCGATCGAGACGCCCTTCTCGCGTGGTCGAGGACGGTGACCGGGCCCGTCATCGACGTCGGGTGCGGGCCGGGGCAGTGGACCGCCTTCCTCGGCAGCCACGGGCTCGACATCGAGGGCATCGACCCCACGCCGGCGTTCGTCGCCGCAGCGCGGCAGCACTACCCGGCCCACCGATTCCGGCTCGGCCGGGCCGAGGCGCTCGACGTCGAGGACGGTGCGCTCGGCGGCATCCTCTCGTGGTTCTCGCTCATCCACACCGAACCGGCCTCGATCGGTCTCGCCTTGGGCGAGTTCGCGCGGGTGCTGCGGCCGGGCGGTGCGCTCGCGCTGGGCTTCTTCGAGGGCCCGCGGCTCGAACCCTTCCCGCACGCCGTCACGACGGCGTACTACTGGCCGATCGCGGAGCTCGCCGCCCGTGTCGAGCGGGCGGGGTTCACGATCACCGACGCCAGTGCTCGTACCGATCCAGGCGTCCGCAGGCAGGGAATCATCTTCGCTGAGCGCATGTATTGACCGGAGTGGGAACTGACGCCCTCCGTCACCAGCGTGGACGGCATCGGCCGTCGGCCTCCGACATTCGGTGACCGATTCGATCGCCGATCGGTCGGTGCCTACCCGCTCCATCGCGGGCCGTCCACCCCTGGCCGCCTGCGTGCACCGCGCGTACGGTGGCGCGCAATACGCCGGGTGCATCACTCACGTCGGGGGGACGACATGTGCACAGGAATCAACTACACCACTCGCGACCACTACTTCGGGCGCAATCTGGATCTCGAGTACTCCTACAACGAGACGGTCACCGTGACGCCGCGGAACTTCCCGTTCGAGTTCCGCAGAACAGAGCCGCTTCGCGCGCACCACGCCATCATCGGGATGGCGACCATCGCAGAAGGGTATCCGCTGTACTACGACGCGACGAACGAGCGCGGCCTCAGCATGGCGGGGCTCAACTTCCCGGAGAACGCCCGCTACCTGCCGGAGTCGCCCGACCGGACGAACGTCACCCCGTTCGAGTTCATCCCGTGGGTCCTCGGGCAGTTCGAGACCGTCGAGGAGGTCAAGGCCGCCCTGGAGCGAGTCAGTCTCATCGATCTCGCGTTCAGCGAGGAGTTTCCGCTGTCGCCGCTGCATTGGATCATCTCCGACCGGACGTCGTCGATCACCGTCGAGGGCGTCGCCGAAGGTCTCACCGTGTACGACAACCCGGTCGGGGTGCTCACGAACAATCCCACCTTCGACATCCAGCTGTTCAACCTGAACAACTTCATGCACCTCTCGACGCAGCCGCCGGAGCCGCGCTTCTCCGAGGAGCTGCAGTTCGACGTGTACAGCCGCGGCATGGGCGCCATCGGCTTGCCGGGGGATCTGTCGTCGGCGTCGCGCTTCGTCAAGGCGGCGTTCACCAAACTGAACTCCGTGTCGGGGGAGTCCGAGTCGGAATCGATCAGTCAGTTCTTCCAGATTCTCGGATCGGTCGCGCAGCAGCGCGGCTGCGTCGAGGTCGCTCCGGGCAAGTTCGAGATCACCATCTACTCCTCGTGCTGCAACACCGACCGGGGGATCTACTACTACACCACCTACGAGAACAGTCAGATCAGCGCAGTGGACCTGCACAAGGAGGACCTCGATGGGAGCGCGCTGGTCGCGTATCCCCTGGTCACCGGGCAGCAGATCCACCAACAGAACTGAGCGCGAGGGGTCGCCGCTCGGCCCCGTGGTGCGGAAACGCGGCGTCGCCCGGCACGCGCTCGCGATCCCGCGCTCGCGATGGTGAGCGCGTTGGCCCCGTGCGGCGGCCCGCCACGGAGGACCGCCTTCAGTCGAGTCGCATCCGCCCCGACGCCACGAGCGAGAACACCTCCGCGGCGGTCGCATCGGCATCCATCCGCGTGGTGTCGAGCGCGTGGCCCTGCAGCTCGCCGAGCTCGGCGAACTGGTCCCAGAGGCTGAGGATCGGCTCGGCGTCCACGAGCGCGTCGGGCGCGGTGCGCTGCTGCGCTCGCCGAAGCGCGGTCTCGCGATCCGGGCGCAGCACGAGGTAGTGCACGGCGACGCCGGGATGCCGCGCCGCCTCGCGCCGGTAGTGCGGGAGCATCCACGGGCCGACGATGCCGTCCACGATCGTCGGGAACCCGCCCGCGGCGTACTCGAACGCCGCGGCCGCGATCGCCGCGACCACGGTCTGGTTCTGCGCGTCGGACTCCGGCAGGTAGGCGGGGATCGCGCCGCGCACGATGATGTGCCAGAAGTCGTCGGTGTGCAGGTGCACGCAGCGCTCGTACCGTTCGGCGAGGAGCCTCGCCACGGTCGACTTGCCCGAGCTGGGCGAGCCGCTCAGGATGATGAGCTCAGTCATGCGTGCTCCGTTCGTTCGCGGCGGTGTCGAGCGGCTGCAGGTGTTCGAGCAGTTCGAGGGCGGCCTGCATGTAGCCGCTGATCCAGCGATCGTGGATGCGCTTGATCGGCAGGGGAGCGAGCGCGAGGTGGCGCTCCCGCCCGATCTTGCGGCCGGTCACGAGCTCGGCCTCCTCGAGCACGCGCAGGTGTTGCAGCACGGTGGTGCGGTCGAGCTCGGGGAAGCGGGCGCAGAGCGCTCCGGTCGTGAGCGAGGACTCGCGCAGGGCGTCGAGCATCCGTCGCCGCACGGGGGCGGCGAGCGCCTTGAAGACGGCGTCGTCGTCCTCGGCGGGGGTGTCGGCATCCTGAGGCATGTGATAAAACTACAACATGACTGAGGATGCCGCGCTGCAACGACTCGCCTTCACTGTGTCCGGCCGGGTCGCGAGACCCTGCGCCGAGGTCTACGAGGCCGTCGCCGACCCCGCCCAGCTCTCCCGCTACTTCACCACCGGTGGCGCCCGCGGCCGCCTCGACGCCGGCGCCGAGGTCAGCTGGGACTTCGCGGACTTCCCTGGCCGCTTCCCGGTTCGCGTGATCGAGGCCGAGCCGCCGCGACGCATCGTGATCGAGTGGGATGCCGCGCAGGGCACGGCCGACGGAGATGCCGCCGCGACGCGCACCACGTTCGAGTTCGAACCCGTCGACGACGACACCCGCACGCTCGTGACGATCACCGAGTCGGCGTGGAAGCTCACCGAGGGCGGCGCGAAGCACGCATTCGGCAACTGCGAGGGCTGGACCGGCATGCTCGCGGCCCTGAAGGCCTGGGTCGAGCACGGCATCAACCTCCGCGAGGGCTTCTACCGCTGACAAGGCGAACGCCCCGGCGGATCGTCGATCCGCCGGGGCGCCTGTGCTGCGAGGTCAGGCCGTCTGGCCGGCGTGGGTGCCCTCGCCGATCTCCTCGACGACCTTCGCGTTGAAGGCGGGCAGGTCGTCGGGGGTCCGGCTCGACACAAGGCCCTGATCGACGACGACCTCCTCGTCGACCCAGTTCGCGCCGGCGTTCTTGAGGTCGGTGGCGAGACTCGGGTAGCTCGTGATCGTGCGTCCGTCGACGACGCCCGCCTCGATGAGGATCCAGGCGCCGTGGCAGATCACGCCGACGGGCTTGTGCTGCTCGAAGAAGGCGCGCGCGAAGCCGATCGAGTCGCGGTCGAGCCGCAGATGGTCGGCGTTCACCACACCGCCCGGCAGCACGAGCGCGTCGAAGTCCTCGGCGCTCGCGGCGCCGGCCTGCACGTCGACGCGCTGCACGTGCCCCTTCTTGCCGGTGATCTCCGAGGCATCCGGTGCGACCATCGTCGCGGTCGCCCCGGCGTCCGTCACCGCCTGCCACGGGCTCGTGAGCTCGCTGTCCTCGAATCCGTCGGTGGCCAGGAAAGCCACGCGCTGTCCGCTGAGGTGCGTCATCCGTCCGTCCTTTCGTCGGTGGTGGTCCCAGTCCCACTGGGGGATCACTCCACTCTCCGACGGACGGTCTACGGAGGCGAGGGGGTGGCCGATGCGGGCCGAGGATGCTACGGGGCACCGGATGCCGGGTGCTGTGGCCTGGGCTCAGCCGAAGGCGACCCAGCCGATGCCGACGAGGAGGGCCGCGATGCCGAGTCCGAGGCTCGGGGCGAACGGCTCGCGGCGCCGCACGTGCAGCGCGACGGCGACGACCATCATGATCGCGAGGGCGAACGCGGCGACGGGGGTGAGCCACGGGGTGATGCCGGTCGCGGCGGGGAGGATCAGGCCGATCGCGCCGATCACCTCGAGGATGCCGATGGTCTTCAGCTGCGGCGCGGTGACATCCTCGACCCAGGCCATGCGCTCGTGGACGCGCTCGTACGGGGTCACCGCCTTCATCGAGCCGGCCATGGCGAAGAGCGCGGCGAGCAGGCCGGTGATGATCCAGAGGGCGATGATCATGCGAGGAACTCCCTAATAGTTACTGATCGTGTGTAACGCACGATCAGGTACTATAACGAGTGTGATCCCGGCACTTCTCCGTGCGTCACGCACCTCGAGGTGCGTAACGGAAGCACGGGCGAGGAAGGGCGGAACATGAGCACGACGGAGCCGCGGGCACTGCGCCTCCCGCCCCTGCCCGGAGACGGCGAGGGCGCCGCCTCCTGCAGCACCGACCACCCCGCGAGCGGGGTCATCCGCGAGATCCTCGCCCGCGTGGGCGACAAGTGGAGCCTGCTCGTCATCGGACTGCTGCACGACGGACCGCTGCGGTTCACCGAGATCCAGCGCCGCGTCGACGGCATCTCCCACCGCATGCTCACGCAGACGCTCCGCAGCCTGCAGCGCGACGGACTCGTCTCGCGCACGAGCTACGCCGAGATCCCGCCGCGCGTCGAGTACGCGGTCACGCCGCTCGGCCGCTCGCTGTCCGAGCCCGCGATCGCCCTGGCCGTCTGGGCCGCTGAGCACCACCGCGCGATCCTCGACGCGCGGGCGGAGTTCGACGGCGACGAGTAGTCGGTCCTCAGTCCTTCCAGGCGTCGGAGATCGGGATCGTCCGCCCGAGCACCCGCTCGGCGGCACGGTGGCCGGAGTACATCGCCGCGGGGACCGTGGCCGGATCGTCCGTCCACGTCGCCTCGCCCGCGAGGTGCAGCACGCCGCCGACCGGCGTGGCGAGCAGGTCGTGGTCCGCCGTCGTCGACCCGAGCGTCATGTACGCGTACGAGCCCCGGGCGAAGGGATCGTCCTGCCAGGCCGTGCGGTGCAGCCGAGTGGGCTGCTCGACCCGCTCGCCGTAGAGCCGCCGCAACTGCGCGAGCACCGACTCGACGAGCTCCTCGTCCGTCCAGGACCGCGTCGCCACGGCCGCCGGGCCCGCGGCGAACGTCAGCAGCGTCGGCACGCCGTGCAGCCCGGTGAGGTCGTACCAGGAGTGCCACCAGCGGCTCTCGGGACCCTGCTGCCGCACCGCGTAGACGCCCTCGTCCCAGAATCGCGACGGGAAGCTCAGGAAGACCTTCTCGAAGGCGTTCATCTCGAGCCGGCCGAGCGCGCCGGCGACCGGCTCGGGCAGCGGCGGCTCGATCCGGAACGCGTCGGACTTCAGCACGCCGACCGGCACGGTCACGACGGCCGTGCCCGCCGCGAAGCTCACGTCGCCGCACCGCACCACGACCCCGCCCTCGCTCCACTCGACGTGCGTCACCACGTGCTCGAGACGCACATCGAGTCCCTCCGCCAGGCGGGCCGGCAGCACGTCGTAGCCGTCGGGGAAGACGACCTCGTCGCCGTCGATCGCATCGTCGTCGAGGCCGTGCGCCGCGAGATCCTCGATCCACGCGCCGTACTGCTCCTCACTGCGGTGCTCCAGGTACTCGCGCACCCGCTGGCTCCGTTCCGGCCCCCAGCCCTGCGCGGCGAGGGCGGCCTCGGTGACGTCGCGGTACGAGGCCTCCACCGCCGAGTCGGCGATCGCCGACACGAGGGCCGCGTCGACCGTGCGGACGTCGTCGGCGAACGCCCGGGCGGCGGGCTCGTCGAGGCGGCGCCCGTCCGGCCCGTAGTAGGCGATGGGGCGGCTGTCGGGCTGGTACCCGCCGACGGTGAACTCCACGCTGCGCATGCCGAACGCCTCCGCCGCCTCGGCGACGGCGCTCCCGGTCACGCCGTGGATCCACGAGGCCCCGAGATCGGTGCTCACGCCGTCGCTGCGCTCGGTGCGGACCCGCCCGCCGACGCGGTCTCGCGACTCGAGCACGACGACCCGCGCTCCCGCGCGGGCGAGCAGCCGCGCCGCGGTCAGGCCCGAGACTCCGGCCCCGACCACGATCGTGTCGATGCGCTCCATCGCTGTGCTCCTCGCCGCGCGTGCTCTGGCGCGCGATCCGACGCTACCGGCATCCGCGCGCCCACGGCGAGTCGGAGGCCTTCGGAGACGGGGCCGTCGGGGACGGGATGCCTCGCGCGCTGGAGTCGCGCGAGGCACCCCCGGTCCGGCGCCTACTCCTCAGCGCGCCGGACGCTGCCGCGCCGGCGAACCGGCAGCAGCAGCGCGCCGGCCGCGAGCAGGAACGCCGCGAGCACGCCGGTGCCGAGCGAGACGCCCGTTGCTGGCAGCCCGCCCACGGCGACCGTGGCGTCGTCCGAGGCACGAGGCGGGGTCAGCGATCCCGGCGGCGTGCCCGTCGCACTCGCGACGTTGTGCACGCGGCCGCGCTCGACGTCGGCGGCCGTCAGCCGGTAGCTGGCCGTCGCGGTCGCCGACTCGCCCGGAGCCAGCACACCCGGCGCCGAGGCATCCGGCCAGACGAAGCGCAGCGCCGACAGCCCGGGCAGGGGGTCGTCGATCGCCACCTCGCGGAGGGTGACCGTGCCCGTGTTGGTGACGAGGAAGCGGAACTCCACGAGATCGCCCGCCCGGTCGCCGCTTGCTCGGCCCGTCTTCTCCAGCGCGATCGCCGGGCGCTGCTCCGCCGGCGTGCTCGTGCCGTCCTCGTCGGTGACGAGCAGCGTGCCGTCGCCCGGCGGGGTGCCGGTGACCGTCGCCGTATTGCGTACGGAGCCGGCATCGACGTCGGCCTGCGTGAGCGTGTACGACGCGCTCGCCGTGGCCGTCTGCCCGATCTCGAGCACGCCCGGCGCCCCGGGGTCGGGCCACGCGTAGCGGAGCTCGCCGAGCCCGGGGAGGGGGTCGCGCAGGACGACGTCGTCGAGCCGCGTGCCGCCGGTGTTCGTGATCGTGAAGGTGTAGTCGATCACGTCGCCGGCGACGCCGGTCCCGGTGAGCTCGGCGCGCTTGGCCAGCTCGATTGCCGGGATCGGATGGCTCGTCGAGCGCTCGCCGGACTCGATCCGCGGCCCGCCGGGCGGCGTCGCCGTCGACGTGGCGGTGTTGCGGAGGCGGCCCGCCGCCTCGTCGGAGACGGTCACGGTGTACGTGATCTCGACGCGCTGCCCCGGCTCGAGGGCGCCCGACCAGCTGAGCTGCGCGCCCTCGACTCGCGGCGCCGGCGCCGGTGCGCCATCGATCGTCGCCGTCGGCTCGCCGCTGAGTTCGGCGTCCGCGAGGACCTGCGAGAGGTCGTCGCGGATCTCGACCGGATCGAGCAGCGTCTCGCCCGTGTTCACACCGGTGAGCGTGTACCGCACCTGCTCGCCGGGCGAGACGACCGAGCCGTCGGCCGGGGTCGCGGACTTCGTGAGGTCGTATCCGGAGACCGGTACCTCGTGGGACGTGGCGACCTCGGGCGCATCGAGCGCGGGCCCGCCCGGCGGGATCGCGGTGCCACTCGCCGAGTTCCGGAGGGTGACTCCCGCGGCGTCCTGGCCGACCACCACCGTGTAGCGGATCGTCACGGTCTGGCCCGCGCGCAGCGCTCCCGACCAGTTCAGCACTGTGCCGTCGAGCGTCGGCGCCGGCGCGTCCTCCCCGTCGACGGTGGCGACGGGACTTCCCCGGAGCGCGCCGTGCGCGAGCACCTCGCCCAGCTCGTCGCGGATCGCTACGGGATCGAGCACGGTCTCGCCGGTGTTCTCGCCGGTGAGGGTGTACGTGACGGTCCGGCCCGGGTGCACCACGCTGCCGGACGCCGGGTCGGCGGCCTTCGACAGCTCGAAGCCGGGCACCGGGACCGCGTGGACGGTCTCGTGCCGCCCGCCGTCGACGGCCGGGCCGGTGCCGGGCGGCTGCGCCGTGCCGGTCACGAGGTTGCGCAGACTCGAGCCCGCGGCATCCTCGGCGACGGTGACCGTGTACCGGATCGTCACGACCTGGCCGCGCTGGAGGGACCCCGTCCAACTGAGCGTCGAGCCGTCGACCACGGGTGCAGCGGCCGGTTCTCCGTCGACGGTGGCGAGCGGAGCGCCGTCGAGCGCGGCGTTGCCGAGCACGCCGCCGAGCTCGTCGGAGATGCGTACCGGGTCGAGCGGGGTCGCCCCCGTGTTGCGTCCGGTGATCGTGTAGCTGATGCGCTCGCCGGGGTGCACGGCCGATCCCGAGGCCGGGTCGGCGACCTTCCCCAGGGTGAAGCCGGGGACCGGCACGGGGTGCGTGGTCTCCTGCGGCGGCGGGCTGAGTGCGGGCCCGGTGCCGGGCGGCTGGGCCGTCGACCGGGCGTGGTTGCGGAGCGTCGCTCCGGCGGCGTCGTCGTGGACGGTGACGGTGTAGCGGATCTCGACGGTCTGCTCGGGTCGGAGTGCGCCCGACCAGCGCAGCGTCGTGCCGTCGACGGTCGGCGCGGTCGCCGGCGCGCCGTCGATCGTCGCGATCGGGTCGCTCGTGATCGTGGCGTCGGCGAGGACCTCGGCGAGTTCGTCGGTGATCGCGACGGGGTCGAGCGGGGTCTCGCCCGTGTTCCGGCCGGTGAGGGTGTACTCGATCTCGGCGCCGGGGTTCACGCTCGTTCCGGACGCCGGCTCGGCGCGCTTCGCGAAGGTGTAGCCCGGGGTGGGAACCGGATGCGTCGTCTCCCGCGGCTCGGGGACGAGCGCTGGGCCGGTGCCGGGCGGCTGGGCCGTGCTCGTCGCGCGGTTGCGGAGGTTCGATCCGGCGGCGTCGTCGTGGACGGTGACGGTGTAGCGGATCTCGACCGTCTGCTCGGGTCGGAGCGCGCCCGACCAGCGCAGCGTCGTGCCCTGGACCGTCGGCGCGGCAGCGGGCTCGCCGTCGATCGTCGCGATCGGCGCTTCGGAGATCGTCGCGTGCGCGAGGACCTCCGCGAGCTCGTCCTCGATGGCGACTTGGAGCCCGGTCTCTCCGGTGTTCCGGCCGGCGAGGGTGTACTCGATCTCGTCGCCGGGGTTCACGCTCGTCCCGGACGCCGGGTCGGCGGCCTTCGTGAACTCGTACGACGGCGTCGGCACCTCGTGCGTCGTCTCCTGCGCCGGCGGGACCAGCGCGGGGCCCGTGCCGGGCGGCTGGGCCGTGCTCGTGGCGCGGTTGCGGAGCGTCGCCCCGGCGGCGTCGTCGTGCACGGTGACGGTGTAGCGGATCTCGACGGTCTGGTCGGGGTCGAGATCGCCCGACCAGCGCAGCGTCGTGCCCTCGACGGTCGGCATCGCGGTCGGCTCGCCGTCGATCGTCGCGATCGGGTCGCTCGTGATCGTGGCGTTCGCGAGGACCTCCGCCAGATCGTCGGTGATGGCGACGGGGTCGAGTCGGGTCTCGCCCGTGTTCCGGCCGGTGAGGACGTACTCGATCCGCCCGCCCGGGTCCATCGTGCTGCCGCTCGCGGGCTGGGCGGTCTTGGCGAACTCGTAGGACGGCGTCGGCACCCGGTGGGTGGTCTCGCGCGGACCCGATTCGAGCGCGGCGCCGCTGCCCGGCGGTTGCGCCGTCGCCGTGACCGCGTTGCGCAATGTCGCTCCTGCGGCCTCGGGGGACACGGTGACCATGTACCGCAGCGTGACCGTCTGCCCGCGTTCGAGTCGGCCGGTCCAGCGCAGGGTGTCGCCGTCGAGCGTGGGCGCTGCTGCCGGCGCGCCATCGATCTCCGCGCTCGGCGTGCCGGTGAGCTCGGCCGAGTTCAGCACTTCGCTCAGATCGTCGAGGATCGTGACGGGGTCGAGCACGGTCTCGCCGGTGTTCTCCGCCGCGACGACGTAGGTGATCTGCCCGCCCGGGGCGACCGTCGACCCGCTCGGCGGCGTCGCACGCTTGCGCAGCTCGAGGGCGGGCTCGGGCACGGGGTGGAAGGTCTGCACCTCGGGCGCCGTGAGCGCCGGTCCACCCGGGGGAGCGGCCGTGCCGCTCGCCCGGTTCTCGAGCCGCTCGCCCGCGGCATCGGCGCTCACCGTGACCGAGTACGTGATGGTCACGGTCTGCCCGGGTTCGAGCGCACCTCGCCAGCGCAGCGCAGTGCCGTCGAGGGTCGGGGCCGTCGTCGGCGTGCCGTCGATCCGCGCGGTCGGAGCGCCGGCCATCGTCGCGTGGTCGAGGACCGCCCCGAGATCGTCGACGACGTCGACCGGGTCGAGTCGCGTCTGCCCGGTGTTCTCACCGGTCACGGTGTACGTGATGGTCCCGCCGGGGTGCACCTCGGTGCCCGAGACCGGATCGGCCGACTTCGCGAGCTCAAACCCGGGCACGGGGACCGCGTGGCTCGTCGCGTGCTCGCCGGGATCGATCGCGGGGCCGCTGCCGGGCGGCCGGGCGCTGCCCGTCGCGAGGTTCTCGAGCTCCACTCCTGCGGCATCCTGGTTCACCGTCACGGTGTAGCTCAGCCGCACCACCTGCTCGGGCTGCAGCGTGCCGGACCAGGTGAGCGTCGTGCCGTCGAGCACCGGGTCCGCCGCGGGCGCGCCGTCGACGGTCGCCGAGGGGCCGGCGCTGAGCGTCGCATGAGCGAGCACGTTCGACAGGTCGTCGCGCAGCGCGACGGCGAGCTCGGTCTCGCCGCTGTTCGTGCCGGTGACGACGTAGGAGATCGTCTGGCCGGGATCGACCGAGGAGCCGGACGCCGGGGTCGCGCCCTTTGCGAGGTCGAACGCCGGCCGCGGCACCTGGTGATCGGTCTCCACCGCGGGCGGCACGATCGCCGTGGCCGAACCCGGCGGCTGCGCCGACGCCGTGGCGTGATTGCGGAACTCGGCGCCCGCGGCGCCGTCGTCCACTCGCACCGTGTACTCGATCGTCACCGACGATCCGACCGGCAGCGCGCCGCTCCACCGGAGCCGGTTGCCGTCGAGCACCGGCGCGTCGGCAGCTTCGCCGTCGATCGTGGCGACGGGCTGCCCGACCATGGCGGCGGCGTCGAGCACCTCGGTCAGGTCGTCGGTGACGCGCACCGGGTCGAGCGTCGTCGCGCCCGTGTTCCTGCCGGTGACGGTGTAGCGGATCTCCTGACCCGGGTCGACCGTCGAGCCGGATGCCGGGACGGCGCTCTTCTCGAGCGCGAATCCGGGCGCGGGGACCGGGTGGGTCGTCGAGCGCTCGACGGGTTCGAGGGGCGGGAACCCGCTCGGCGGGGTCGCCGTCGCGGTCGCCGCGTTCGCGAACGTCACCCCGGCGGCATCGTCGTGGACCGTCACGGTGTACCGGATCGTGAGGCGCTCGCCCGCGTTCAGCGGGCCGGTCCAGCGGAGCGTGGTCCCGTCGAGGACGGGATCCGTCGTTGGCTCGCCGTCGATCGTGGCGACGGGCGGGCCGGTGAGGGAGGCGTCGTCGAGCACGTCGTCGAGCTCGTCGCTGATCGTCACCGGGTCGAGCGGCGCCTCGCCGGTGTTCCGCGCGCTCAGGGTGTAGCTGATCTCGTCGCCGGGGCTGACCGTGCTGCCGCTCGCCGGCACCGACTGCTTGTCGAAGGTGAAGCCGGCCGTGCGGATCGGGGTCACGACCGACGACTCCTCGCGGATCGGCGCGGAACCGGGCGGCTGCGCGACGCCGCTCGCGGTGTTCCGCAGCACCTGGCCCGCGGCATCCGCATCGACGAGGACGGTGTAGGTGATGTCCACGGTCTGCTCGGGCTCGAGGCGTCCGCTCCACCGGAGGGTCGTGCCGTCGATGACGGGATCGCTCGCGCGCACCCCGTCGATCCACGCGGCCGGACCGACGACGATGCTGGCGTCGTCGAGCACGTCGGAGAGATCGTCGGTGATCGTCACCGGATCGAGCACCGTGCCGCCGGTGTTGCGGCCCGTGATCTGGTAGTCGATCCGGTCGCCGGGGTCGGCACTCCGCGCGGCGAAGGGGGAGACCACGGCCGCGGCCGCCCGGAGACCCGCGGCGAAGAGATCGCCGCCCGTCGAGACGACGCTGTCCTTGCGGAGCTCGAACCCGGGGGTCGGGATCGGGTGGGAGGTGCTGACGTCGGCGGCCTCCAGCGGCGGCCCAGCGGGGGGGCACGGCTCGGCCGTCCGCCGTGTTCCGGAGCCTCCCGCCCTCGGACCCTTCGGAGACCAGCACGATGTAGACGATCGTCACCGTCTGCTCCGCGGCGAGGGCGCCGGTCCAGCGGAGGGTGGTGCCGTCGAGCGTCGGCGGCGTGGCCGGCTGCCCGGCGATCATGGCGGTGGGTTCGCCCACGAGCTCCGCGTCGTCGAGCACGCCCGAGAGGTCGTCGGTCACGGTGACCGGATCGAGTCGGGTCTCGCCCGTGTTCGAGCCGACCACGGTGTATCGGACCTCCTGGCCGGGGTGCACGGCGGTGCCCGACGCGGGATCGGCGGACTTCGTCACCTCGAAGCCCGGCTGCGGCACCGGATGGCTCGTCGTCACCTCGTCGGGCACGAGCGCGGTGCCGCCCGGCGGCGTCGCCGACGCGTTCGCCCGGTTCGTCAGCGTCTCGCCTTCCGCGCCGTCGTCGACGGTGACGGCGTAGCGGATCGTCACGCGCTCGTCCGGCTCGAGCGATCCGGTCCACCGCAGCGTGGTGCCGTCGAGCACCGGCGCGGTGGCCGGCTCGCCGTCGATCGTGGCGCTCGGCGTGCCGGCGATCGTGGCGTTGCCGAGGACGTCGGAGAGGTCGTCGGTGATCTCGACCGGGTCGAGTCGGAGGTCGCCCGTGTTGGCGCCGACGACGGAGTACGTGATCGTCTGCCCCGGGTCGACCGTGGTGCCGGAGGCGGGGTCGGACGTCTTCGAGAGCTCGAATCCGGGGTCGCGCCGGAGGAGCCCGGCGTCGCGATCGAGGTTCTCGTGGCTCCCGGCATCCAGCAGCACGGCGCCCGTCGTGCCGGTGCTCGGGTCGGCCGCCGAGGAGACGGCCGGGGCCCCGGCGTTCTGCGCCGTGAAGAGCCAGCCGTTCGGGATGCCCGAGAAGCGCACGCGGTACTCGCCGTACGCGAGGTCGGTGAAGAGGTACTGCCCCGAGTCATCCGTCGTCGTCGTGAGAGGAGTGCCGTCTGCCCCCAGGACGGGCGAGCCGTCGGCGTCGAGCAGCTCAGCCGTCACGCCGGCGACGCCGGGCTCGCCGAGATCCTGCAGGCCGTTCTCGTTCTCGTCGACCCAGACCCGGTCGCCGAGCCGTGCATCCTGCGGCAGGCGGACGGAGAGGAGCGAGTAGTCGGACTGGAAGCCGTCGGTGGGCGCGGTGGGGATGCGGATCTGCTCGCCCCAGACCACGTTGAGCCCGTTCTGGCCGTCGGCGAAGATGTTCGAGTCGTTGCGGAAGTAGTTCGATCCGGTGCGGTACTCCGCGGTCGGCCACTGGCTGAAGCGGGAGATGAACGTGTCGAGCTCGAAGGTGACCTCGTCGAAGGTGCCGTGCAACTGCAGCGAGCCGCAGCCGGCGAACGACATGTTCGGCGTCTCCCAGCGCGTGTTCGCGCCGGCCTTCTCGGCGAAGCCGCAGCTGCCGGAGGTGTTGTCGGAGATCGTGTGGAGCCGGCTACCGGTCACGGCGAGGTTCGTGGGAGCGTCGCCCTCGAGCGACATCGTGACGCCCGGGGTGCGGATGACCCACTCCTGGGAGTTGAACGAGCCCTTGCCGTACTGGGTGCGGGCCGGGTCGTCGTTGGTCCAGGTGTAGTTCGCCCAGCCGCCGATGCCGCCGAGATCGAGCACGGGGTCGGTCACCGTGCGATCGAACGTCAGCGTGACGGTCGAGGTGATCGGGCACAGGCCACGGAAGTTCTGATGCCCGGCGCTGCCGAGCGGACCGTCGCAGACGGAGGCGTTCGTCACGATGCCGAGCCCCGGCACGTTCGACGGCGTCGGGTTGCCGAGGAACATCGACGACGTGGCGCCGTGGCCGCTCCAGCCCTGCGAGTTCCGATTGGTGAGCACGTTGGTGCCGGCGACCTGCCCCGGGGCGGTCATCGTCGCGGTGACGCCGATGTCACCGGTGCGGGTCTGCAGATTCGTGGTGGCGCGCATCGTCGCGGCGGCGCGATGGAACTCCGGGGTGTTCGCCGTGCTCGCGGAGCCCGGGTTCACCAGCTGCCACGGGTCGTTCACGACGTACCCGTTCTCCTCGGCGGCGATCGCGGGATCCGCCGGCGCGGCGAGCTGCGGGGCGATCAGCCCCGTGAGTGCGACGACGCCCGCGGTGAGCACCGCCAGCGTCCGCATGGTCCACCCCTGTTGCACGGCTGCCTCGTTCCCCTCGCGCCGATATTGGAATCCCAACATCGTATCGCCAGAATCGAAGCGGAGTACACGGGCAGAGTGATCCCTGAAATATCAGTCGTGCTGCGGCTGATCAATGGATCGCAATGGTCGCCCGAGTGCGCGTGAACCGGTGGCACCAGGCCGGGTCCGTAGGCTGGAGAGTCCGACGCCGGCTCCGTGCCGCACCGCTTCGAAGGACCCGCAATGCATCTCGTTCCCCGTTCCGCACGCTCGCGCCGCACCTGCATCCTGTCGGCCGCCGCCCTCGCGCTGGCCTCCGCCCTGGCGCTCGCCGCCTGCTCCACGGGTGGGGCGGAGCGGACCGGCACCGGGGTGACCGGGGAGCAATCGGCGAGCGTGCCCTCCGCTGATGCGCTCCTCGCGGACTACGGCCTCGACGGCCTGGATGCCCGCACGATCGTCGATCGGCTGGAGGCGGCCCCCGTCGCCGAGCGCCCGACCGGACTGATCGCCTCGGTCCGGCCCGACGTGCTTGTGCTCTCCGATGAAGGCCGCGAGCTCGCCCTGCCGATGCCCGACGAGTTCTACGTCTCGATCGCGCCGTACCGGGCAGAGACCCACGACTGCGTCTTCCACAGTCTGACGACCTGCCTCGGGGAGCTGCGGAACGAGGAGTTCCGGGTCGTCGCAACGGATGCCGCGACAGGAGCGGTCGTGCTCGACGAGGCGCGGACGAGCGGCGACAACGGCTTCCTCGGGCTCTGGTTGCCGCGCGGAACCGAGATCGACGTCTCGATCACCGATGCCGCGGGCCGCTCCGCCGTGTCGTCGATCGACACCGCGGCGCTGGACTCCGCGACCTGCGTCACCTCGATGCGCCTCGGCTGAGTTCGTGACCGACGGGCACGCCGCGGAAGCGGTGCCGTCGCAGTCAGGAGCGCAGCGACCCGAGGTGGAAACGCCAGCACTCGTCGTTCATGTGGAGAACGCGCACGAGCGAGGTGTTCGATGCGAGCGCGACGCGTCTCGCGTGCGGCCGGCCGAGCTGCTCGGGCGGCCGCTCGACGTGCTGAGCACTGCCGCGGGTGCCGAGGTGCAGCCGAGCATCCAGGATGCTTCTCCGAGGGTCGGCCTCGACGCGATCGGGCTCGGGGAGTCCGAATCGGGGGTGACGCCGGGCATGTTCACACGCCGCCGAGGTCGCTCCGCGCCGGTCGGACCGCGTCGAGGGCGGTGGCGATGATGCGGCGTCGCGCGGGGATTGGCTGATCCTCGGCAGACAGCGTCACCTCGTTCACGACCGCGAGGAAGCTCCCGACCAGCGCCCGCAGCACGAGCCGGGTGTCGGGTTCGCTCGCGGCGTCGTCGCCGTGGTCGGCCTGCCACCGCTCCAGCAGTGCGTCGGCGAGGGTGCGCTGGAAGAGCTCGATGCGCGCCAGGTGGCCGGCCAGGAGGTGCGGCGATGAGTCGATGATCTGCTTGAACAGCGTGGCCCGCTCTTCGGCGGCCCGTTCGTCGAGCTCGTCGAAGGTCGCGTCGAGCGCGTGCTGCAGCGACGTCCACGGTGCTTCGCCCGCGGGCCGTGCCCGGATCGCTTCGACGAGGCCCTGGAGCTCGGTCTCGAATCGGCCGAACAGCACCTCGTCCTTCGTCGCGAAGTAGCGGAAGAAGGTGCGCTCGGAGATGCCGGCCTCGTTCGCGATGTCCTCGACCGTGGTCTCGTCGTATCCGCGGGCCAGGAAGAGCTGCTCGGCGATCTCGCTGATCCGCGCTCGCGCGGCTCGGCGGGAGACCTCCCGCAGCGTGCTGTTCGGCATCCTCTCAGGATAGTAGGGCGGGTCTGTCATAGAATGACAGTCATGTCAGTCACTGACACATGAGCGAGAGGGGCGCGATGAGTTCGACCATGCAGGCGCAGGGGAATCAGGGGGCTGAGGCGCCACGGGCGCCGATGCGCGCCGGCGCGCTCATCGCGGTCCTCCTCGCCGGCGCGTTCGTCATGATCCTCAACGAGACGGTCATGGGCGTCGCCCTGCCTGCGGTGATGCGGGAGTTCGAGATCACCGCGGCGGCCGGGCAGTGGCTCACCACCGTCTACATGCTCGTCATGGCCGTCCTGATCCCGATGACCGGCTTCCTGCTGCAGCGCTTCTCGCCGAGGGCGATCTTCGTCGCCGCGCTCCTGCTGTTCAGCGTCGGGACCGCAGCTGCCGCCATCGCCCCGTGGTTCTCCGTCCTCGTCGTCGCGCGCATCGCCCAGGCGGCCGGCACGGCGATCATCATGCCGCTGCTCACGACGACGATCCTCACGCACGTCCCCGCCGCCCGGCGCGGACGCACCATGGGCCTCATCGCCATCGTGATGTCGGTCGCCCCGGCGCTCGGCCCGAGCTTCTCCGGCCTGATGATCACCGCCGTCGGCTGGCGCTCGGTGTTCCTCGTCGTCCTGCCGATCGCCGTCGCCGTGCTCATCGCCGGTTCGGTGCTCATCCGCGGCGGCGGGGCGGGATCGGCGGTGCGCTTCGACCTCGGCTCGGCCGCCCTGTCCGTGCTCGCGTTCGGTGGCATCGTCTTCGGGCTCGGCGGCATCGGCGAAGCGGTCGGCGGCCACGCCATCCTCCCGCCCGCGGTGCCGATCGTCGTCGGTCTGCTCGCGCTCGCCGCGTTCGTCTGGCGCCAGCTCGCCCTGCAGCGCCGCGACGCGGCCTTCCTCGACCTCCGGCCGTTCCGCTCCCGCCCGTTCTGGGTCGGGGTGGTGCTGCTCGCGGTCGCGATGTGCTCCATGTTCGGGGCGCTCATCCTGCTGCCGCTGTACATGCAGAACGTGCTCGGCCTCTCCGCGCTCGCCACGGGCCTCGTCGTCCTGCCGGGCGGGCTGCTGATGGGGCTCGCAGCGCCGGTCGTGGGGGCGATCTTCGACCGCGTCGGCGCTCGCCCGCTCGTGATCCCGGGGGTGCTCGTCGTCTCGGCCTCACTGGCGATGCTTGCGTTCCTCGGTGACGACAGCCCCGTCTGGTATCTCGTCGTCGCCACGCTCGTGCTCGACCTCGGGTTGGCAATGCTCATGACCCCGCTCATGACGAGCGCGCTCGGCTCGCTGGCCCCGGAGCTGTACTCGCACGGCAGCGCGATCGTGAGCACGATGCAGCAGCTCGCGGGCGCCGCCGGGACGGCCGTCTTCGTGACGGTGATGTCGCTCGGGGCGGCGTCGGCCGCGGCCGAGGGCGCGAGCGCGACCGCCGCGGCGGCGAGCGGCATCCACCTCGCCTTCGTCGGGGCCGCGCTCGCCTCCCTCGTCGCGGTCGCGCTCGCCTTCCTCGTGCCGCGCCGCCCGTCCATCGAGCCAGCCGGCGGCGGGGAGCGCGGGGAATCCGGGGAATCCGCCTCTCGCTGACGAACCACTCTGGTATTCCGAGTTCTCACGCTATATCAGAACATGCTCGGCAAGCTCCTCAGTTTGTCGGGCTAGTGTCGAGTTCGGATGGCATCCCAACGATGCGTTCGATCGGCCAAGGCCATCTCGACCGAAGGAGACCCCGTGAACACCGCCACGCACGATCGCCCAGTCCGACCGCGTTTCGCCGACGCCGACCTCGCACTGCTCGTGCTGCGGCTCGTCGCCGGCGCGGTGTTCTTCGCGCACGGGTTCCAGAAGGCGTTCGTCTTCACGATCCCCGGCGCGAGCGCGGCATTCGCCGAGATGGGCGTCCCGTTCGCCGGCGTGGTCGCTCCCGTGCTCGCCATCGTCGAGCTCGCGGGCGGGGCGCTGCTCGTGCTCGGAGTCCTGTCGCGGCCCGTCGCCGCGTTCCTCGCTCTCAGCATGGTCGGCGCGGCCGTGTTCGCGCACCTCGGCTCGGGCTTCTGGGTGGAGGACGGCGGCTACGAGTACGTCGCGGTGCTCGCCGCCGTCGCCGCGTCGATCGCCATCGCGGGCCCCGGGCGATACGCGCTCTCGCGCGCAGTGCTGCCCGAGCGTGCCGCGGCAGTCCTCGGCTGACCGGCGGTCACCGGGAGCCGGGCGGGGAGTGCCCCGCCCGGCCCGATCGTCTCACTCCTCCGACGCCGCGGCGACCGCGTTCGCCGCGAGCATGACCGCCTCGAGGCTGGCCCCGAGCACGGAGGCGCCCCGGCCGGCGGCCCAGCGCACTCCCGCGGGATGGCGGAACTCGAGGAGCGTGAGCGCGTTGCTGTCCTGCCCGTGGCCGAGGCTCGTCTGATGGAGTCCGAGCACCTCGACCTCGATGCCGAGCTCGGCGAGCGCCGTGACCAGCGCCTCGACCGGGCCGTCGCCGTCGCTCGCGCGTTCGGTCCGGTCCCCGTCCCGATCGAGCACGATGCGGGTCTGCGTGCGCCCGTCCGCCTCGCCGATCTCGTAGCCACCGAGCTCGACCGTCATGGACGCGCCCGCGCTGCCGAGGTACACCTCCTCGAAGAGCGTCCAGAGCCTCGTCGCATCGAGTTCGTCGCCGGACTCGTCCGCCAGCCGTTGCACATGCCGGGCGAAGTCGATCTGCAGCCGCCTCGGCAGCTCGAGGCCGAACTCCCGCTCGAGCACGTAGGTGGCGCCGCCCTTGCCCGACTGCGAGTTCACCCGGATGACCGCGTCGTAGCTGCGCCCGAGGTCGGCGGGATCGACCGGAAGGTACGGCACGCGCCACGGGATCTCCCGCTCCGGCCGCCCCTCGGCCTCGGCTCTGGCGCGATGCTCGGCGAAGCCCTTCCGGATCGCGTCCTGGTGCGTCCCGCTGAACGCCGTGTGCACGAGGTCGCCGGCGTACGGATGCCTCGGGTGCACCTCGATCCGGTTGCAGTACTCCACGGTGCGGCGGATCTCGTCGAGCTGGGAGAAGTCGATCATCGGGTCGACCCCTTGGACGTGCAGGTTGAGCGCGAGGGTGACGAGGTCGACGTTGCCCGTGCGCTCACCGTTGCCGAAGAGGCATCCCTCCACCCGCTGCGCGCCGGCGAGCACGGCGAGCTCCGCGCACGCGACGCCCGTGCCCCGGTCGTTGTGCGGATGCACGGAGAGGATGACGCCGTCGCGCCTGGCCAGGTTCCGGTGCATGTACTCGATCTGGTCGGCGTAGACGTTCGGCGTCGCGATCTCGACGGTCGCCGGCAGGTTCAGGATCACCGGCCGCTCGGGACTCGCGTCCCACAGCCGCGTCATGGCGTCGCACACCTCGAGGGCGTAGTCGGGCTCCGTGAGGTTGAACACCTCGGGGGAGAACTCGAAGCGCACGTTCGGCAGCGCGCCGGCGAGTTCGAGGACATCGCGACCGCCCCCGAGGATGAGCTCGAGCAGCTGGGCCCGGTCGCGGCCGAGCACGAGCTCGCGCCAGATCGGCGCGGTCGCCGTGTAGAGATGGATGACGACGGGGTTGCGGATGCCTCGGATGGACTCGACCGTGCGCTCGATGAGCTCGCGGCGGGCCGGGGTGAACACCACGATCGTCACGTGCTCGGGGGCGAACTCGGTTTCGGCGATGAGGCGCACGAAGTCGTAGTCGGTCTGAGAGGCGGAGGGATAGCCGACCTCGATCTCGGTGTACCCCATGGCCACCATGAGCTCGAAGAAGCGGCGCTTGCGCTCGGGGTCCATCGGCTCGGCGAGGGCCTGGTTGCCGTCGCGGAGGTCGACCGGCACCCAGAGCGGGGCGGCGGTGAGCTGCCGGGCCGGCCAGGCTCGATCGACGAGCGGGAGCTCGACGCGCTCGGTGACGGCGCGGTAGCGGTGGGACGGCATCTGCGAGCGCCGTTGGCGGTTCCAGTGCGGGGCATCCGCCGGCACGGGGCCGGCGGGGGAGTCGAAGCGGCCGAACGGATTCGGCGCGGCGGGGGTGGTCGGGACGGCGATGCCGGTCATGGCGGGTCCTTCTAGCTCATCGGGGTCGACCGGCACGCGAAGCGGCTCCACGTCGGGGAGCCGGCCCGGCTAGGCCCCGACGTGGCGGCGAAGGAGGAGGCCGCGCGCGAACATGGCTAGACTGTACCACGACTCCTCAGACAAGTAGAGAGGCGAGTCGATGGAACAGGTGAAGCGGGCCCCGCTCGCAGACCAGGCGGCAGAGCTCCTCCTCGAGCGCATCCGCGCCGGCGAGTGGGAACTCGGGCAGAAACTGCCCGGCGAGACGACCCTCGCCCCGCAACTCGGCGTCGGCCGGTCGACGGTCCGGGAGGCCATCCGCCAGCTCGCCGGGCGGGGCGTCCTCGCCTCGAGGCAGGGCGCCGGCGTCTTCGTCACGGCGCTCGACGCTCCCGAGGAGTGGGACGCGGTGCTCCGCCGCGCCGACCTCGTCTCGGTCATCGAGGCGCGCATCGCGATCGAGGCGGAGGCCGCCGCGCTCGCCGCGGAGCGCCGCACCCCGAGCGACCTCCGCGCCATCCGCCGCGCCCTCGACGATCGCGCCGCGAAGCGGGCCGACGTCGAGGCGCACGTCGACGCCGACACGCGCTTCCACCGCAGCATCGTCGCCGCCGCGCACAACCCGATCCTCGCGGAGCTGTTCGACGGCTTCACCCCGCGGATGCGGCAGGCGATGGTCGAGATGCTGCGCCTGCGCGGCGAGTTCGGCGACGACGCCGACCACGGCGCGCACGAACGACTGGCCGAGCGCATCGCCGAGCGCGACGGCGGCGGCGCGGCGCGCGAGAGCCGCAGCCACCTCGGCGCGATGAAGGCGGCCCTCGCGTGACGGCACCGGTGCTGCAGCTCTCCGGCGTGACCTTCCGCCGCGACGGGCGGCAGATCCTCGACGGCATCGACCTCCGCGTCGAGCAGGGGGAGCGCTGGGCGCTGCTCGGGCCGAACGGTGCGGGCAAGAGCACCATCCTCGGCTTCTGCGGCGCCGTCACCTTCCCGAGCTCCGGGACCGTCGACGTCCTCGGCGCCCGGCTCGGCTGCGTCGAGCTGCAGGAGCTCCGCCGGCACATCGGGCATGTGAACCCGAGGCATCCGCTCCGCTCCCGGCTCACCGTCACGCAGGTCGTGCTCACCGGGCTCACCGCCACCATCGAGACGCCGATGCGCTGGGTTCCGACGCCCGAACAGCTCGACGCCGCCCGCCGGGTGATCGCGGAGCTCGGCCTCGACCACCGGCGCGACGCGATCTGGCCGACGCTCTCCCAGGGCGAACGGGGGCGCGCGCTCATCGCACGGGCCCTCATCGCAGAACCGAGCCTGCTGCTCCTCGACGAGCCCACGACGGGCCTCGACGTGGCCGCGCGCGAGCAGTTCCTCGAGACGGTCGACGCGCTGGCCGAGCGCGCGCCGCAGCTGTCCACCATCCTCGTCACCCACCACCTGGAGGAGCTCCCGGAGACCACGACCCACGCGATCGCGATCTCGCACGGGGCGACCGTGGCGTCCGGGCCGGTCGCCGAGGTCGTCACGACGGAGGTGATCTCGCGGGCCTTCGAGCATCCGATCGTCGTGGGCCACGACGGCGGACGCTGGTCGGCCCGCGCCGCGCGGGTGCGCTGATCCGCGACGGTGCGGACCGCCCGGATGCCTCAGCGCCGGGCGGCCGCACCGAGGAACGGCGCCGGGTGGAAACGTCCGTTCAGCGCCCGGAAGCGGGAGGCGCGCTCCGGCCAGATCACCGTCAGCCTCCCGGAGCGCGGATCCACGTACCGGTTGCCGCAGCCGGCCGCCCACACCGTGCGCGCCGCCATCCGTTCGATGCGCGTAGTGTAGGCGGCTTCCGCCTCCGGCGAGACCTCGAGCGTCCCGCCGTGCCTGCGTAGGTGCTCGAGTGCGCCGAGCACGTAGTCGATCTGGGCCTCGATCACCTCGAACGCGGAGTGGTGGCCGAGCGCGGCGTTCGGCCCGTCGAGGACGAACAGATTGGGGAACCCGGAGACGACCACAGAGGCGTAGCTCGTCATCCCGTCGCGCCAGTGCTCGTCGAGCGAGCGTCGCCGGGCGCGGATCAGTCGTGCGAACGGCGGGCGCACCGTCTCGAAACCCGTCGCCAGGATCAGCGCATCGAGGCGGTACTGCGCGCCGGACGCAGCCGCCGCCGTGCGCCCGTCGTCCGCGATGCCGGCGAGCGCGCTCGCTTCGAGCGTCACGTCGTCGCGGGCGAGCGCCGGATAGAACCGGTCGCTGAAGACCGCGCGCTTGCAGCCGATCTCCGCGGTCGGGGCCAGGTGCCGCCGGAGCTCCTCGTCGGCGACCTGGCGGTGGAGGTGCTCGCGCGCACGTCGTGCGAGTGCGGCCGCCTCGGGCGAGCCCCGCAGCCTCGCGGCGAAGAGCCCCTCCGCCTGCGCCGCGAGCTCCCGCCTCGAGGGGCGCGGCTCGGCCGGGGCGTAGGCGGCGTCCTCGCGGGGCAGCACCCAGGCGGGCGTGCGCTGGAAGACGATGAGCCGAGCCGCCCGCCCGGCGAGCTCGGGCACCAGCTGGACGGCGCTCGCGCCGGTCCCGACGACGCCGACGCTGCGGCCCTCGAGCTCGGGAGCGGTCCACATCGCCGAGTGCGCCACAGGGCCGGCGAACCCATCGAGTCCGGCGACGTCCGGCATCCGCGGCTCGCTCAGCCGTCCCGCCGCCATCACGAGCACCCGGCTCCGCACCGTGCCGGTCGACGTGCGAAGCAGCCAGCATCCGCGCTCCTCCATCCACTCCGCCCGTTCGAGCGCCGCGCCCAGGCGGAGGTGCGCCTCGACCCCCTCGGCGACGACGGTGGCGTCGAGGTACTCGAGCAGCTCGGCCCCCGGGGCGAAGCGTCGCGACCAATCCGGCTTCGGGCGGAACGAGTACTCGTACAGGTGGCTCGGGATGTCGCAGGCGACGCCCGGGTATACGTTGTCGCGCCAGGTCCCGCCGACGCGCTCGGCCCGCTCGAGCACCAGGAAGTCGCGGATCCCCGCCCTCCGGAGCCTCGCGGCCATGCCGATCCCCGCGATGCCGGCGCCCACGATCACCGCTTCGCGGATCGGCGCGCTGTCCACGGTCATCTCGTCCCGTAATCGGTCGTGCGTTCGCGCACCGGGCGTCCGAGCTCGCCGGCGAGGGACTCGGCGTCGGTCGTCGTCAGTCGGCGTCCCGACTCCGGGGCCGGCGCCCCGCGCCCAGGGACGAGCAGTCCGCCGAGGTCGTCCGCCCCGCCCGCGAGGGCGAGCTGCGCCGCGCGGAAGCCGAGCTTCGGCCAGGCGGCCTGCACATGGTCGACGCTGCTGCTCAGCACCAGCCTCGACACCGCGACGACCGCCCGCACCTCCCGGAGCGACGGTCCGGGGCGCGCGCCGGCGACCGGCACCGGCGAATCCGCGGGCACCCACGGCATCGGGATGAACTCGGTGAACCCGCCGGTCTCGCCCTGGATGCCGGCGATCCGCCGCAGGTGGGCCAGCTGCTGCCCCGGGGTCTCGACGTGCCCGAACACCATCGTCGCGGTCGAGCGGAGCCCCGCGCCGTGCGCCGTGCGGATCGCGCGCTCCCACTCGGCGGACGAGATCGTACCGCCCCCGCTCAGCGAGGCCCGCACCGGGTCGTCCAGGATCAGCGCGCCCGTCCCGGGGACGGTGTCGAGCCCCGCCCGCCGGAGCCGCCGCAGCCACGCGTCGAGCGGGGTCCCCGCACGATGCGCCGCCGCCAGCAGCTCGCCGGGCCGGAACGCGTGCAGATGCACCGGCCCGCCCCGCTTGACCGCCATGACGAACGCCTCGACGTCGCCGCCCGCGACCTCGCCCTGTGCGCAGATCTCGGTGACCCCGAGTTCGACGGCCTCGGCGACCGCGGCGCTGAGCGCGGCCTCGGTCCAGGCGACGGCCGGGTCCAGGTTCTGGTTGACGACGTAGCTGACCTCGTCGCCGACGGAGCGGCGACGCACCTCGTCGGCGACGGCGGCGAGCGCGTCGAGATCGTCGCCCTCCGCGTGCAGCAGCGCCAGGTACTCGGCGTCCTCGAGGCCGGCGGGGTCGGCGAGGGCCCGGCGCAGCACCGCGTCGAGCCAGGCGTCGCGGCGCGCGAGCCCGGACCCGCTCGCGAGCCGGAGCACCGCCGGGGCGAGGCGGTCGTCGAGCCAGTCGCCGTCCGGCAGTCCGTCCGCACCTCGATCTCCACGGGAGGCGCGGACGTACTCGGGGTGAGCGGTCAGCCGTTCGCGCAGCACGAAGCCCTGCGCCGCGGTGAGCCGCGCGAGTTCCTCGATCTGCGGCCACGGGCGCTCGGGATTCACGTGGTCCGGCGTGAGCGGGCTGACCCCGCCCCAGTCGTCGACGCCGGCGCGGAGCAGCAGCGCGAGTTCCGGCTCGTCGGTGAGGTTCGGCGGCGCCTGGAGCCGCATCGACGGACCGAGCAGGAGTCTGGTCACTGCGACCGCCGCAGCGTACTCCTGCGTCGCGAGGTCCGCGGTGTCCCGCATCGCGGTCGACGGCTTGGCCCGGAAGTTCTGCACGATCACCTCCTGCACGTGGCCGAACCGCTCATGGAGTTCGCGGAGCGCCACGACGGCGTCGACGCGCTCGGCCGGGGTCTCGCCGATCCCGAGCAGGACGCCGGTCGTGAAGGGGATGCGGGCCCTCCCCGCGTCCTCGATGACCCGGAGCCGGAGAGCGGGGTCCTTGTCCGGCGATCCGTAGTGCGCGGCTCCGCGGGTCTCCCACAGGCGGCGCGACGTCGTCTCGAGCATCATCCCCATCGACGGGGCGACGGCGCGCAGCCGCTGCAGCTCAGTCCAGCTCATCACCCCGGGGTTCAGATGGGGGAGCAGCCCGGTCTCGTCGAGGATGCGACGAGCGACGGTCGCGACGTAGTCGAGCGTCGAGGAGTGCCCGTGGGCGTCGAGCCAGTCGCGGGCCTCCGGCCAGCGGTCCTCCGGACGGTCGCCCAGGGTCAGCAGCGCCTCCTTGCAGCCGAGCTCGGCGCCGGCGCGCGCGATCTCGAGCACACGGTCCTCGTCGAGGAACATCGTCTCGCCGGCGCGGGCGAGCTGGCGGGGCGTCTCGACGAAGACGCAGTAGTGGCAGCGGTCCCTGCACAACCGGGTGAGCGGGATGAAGACCTTCCGGGAGTAGGTGACGACGCCGGGCCGGCCGGCCGCGCGGAGGCCGAGGTCGCGCACCGCGCCGGCGGCGGCGAGCAGGCGATCGAGGTCTTCGCCGCGGGCGTCGAGCAGGAGTTCGGCGTCGGCGCGGCCGGGCGGCCGGACGGCGTCGAGGCGGTCGAGCGCGCCGTCGAGGGCGGCGGAGCGCTCGGGGGAACGCAGGAGCGGGATGGGCGTGGGCACGTGACCTCCGGTCGTGCCGCGGATGCGGCGGCTGGCGCACGGGCGCGCCGCGCCCGATGCGAATCGGACGGGCCGCGCGCTCGCCAACCCCGGCGAACGCATCCCGGCGGCCCAGCTCCGGGCCGGAGAACGTCTCGGGGGCAGCCTAGCCGAGCCGACGCCGCGTCGGCACGACGCGGATGCCGCGTACCCTTGGAGGGTGACGAACTCGAGCGACTCCACCATGACCCCCGTGCGCCGACCGCAGGTCCGCCCGGCGACCGAGGGCTGGGAGCAGAAGAAGGGGCCCGACGGGCGTCCGATGCTCCAGTTCGCCTCGCCCAAGCGCGGCAAGCCTCCGGTGCACCTCGCCGACCTCGCCCCGGCCGACCGCAAGGCCCACGTCGCGGAGCTCGGCTTCCCCGGCTACCGGGCTGCGCAGCTCGCGACGCACTACTTCGTGCACCACACGAACGACCCGGCCGAGATGACGGACCTGCCCGCCGCGTCCCGTGAGGAGCTCGTCCGGGCCGTGCTGCCGCCGCTGCTCACCGAGGTGCGCCGATTCACGACCGACAACGGCGACACCATCAAGTTCCTCTGGAAGCTGCATGACGGCGCCCTCGTCGAGTCGGTGCTCATGCGCTATCCGGGCCGGATCACCCTCTGCGTGTCGAGCCAGGCCGGGTGCGGCATGAACTGCCCGTTCTGCGCGACGGGGCAGGCGGGCCTCACCCGCAACATGTCGGCGGCGGAGATCGTCGAGCAGGTCGTGCTCGCGAACGCGGCGCTCGCCCGCGGGGAGCTCGGCGGCCGCAAGCACGGCGACCACACGCCCGACCGGGTGTCGAACATCGTGTTCATGGGCATGGGGGAGCCGCTCGCGAACTACGCCCGGCTCATGCAGGCGGTGCGCACGATGCTCGCCCCCGCGCCCGACGGCCTCGGCATGTCCGCGCGCGGCATCACCGTGTCGACCGTGGGCCTCGTTCCCGCCATCCGGAAGCTCGCCGCCGAAGACCTGCCCGTGACCTTCGCGCTCAGCCTGCACGCGCCCGACGATCAGCTCCGCGACGAGCTCATCCCCGTGAACTCCCGCTGGAAGGTCGACGAGGCGCTCGACGCGGCCCGCGAGTACTTCGAGAAGACCGGGCGACGTGTCTCGATCGAGTACGCCCTGATCAAGGACATGAACGACCACGGATGGCGCGCCGACCTGCTCGCCGAGAAGCTCAACGAGCGCGGTCGCGGCTGGGTGCACGTCAACCCGATCCCGCTGAACCCGACGCCCGGCTCCATCTGGACGGCCTCGGAGCCCGAGGTGCAGCAGGAGTTCGTGCGCCGGCTGGAGGCGGCCGGCGTGCCGACGACGATCCGCGACACCCGCGGCAAGGAGATCGACGGCGCCTGCGGGCAGCTCGCGGCGGCCGACGGCTGAGGCGCGCGGGCGGCCGGGTCTCGAGCGGACCCGGCCGCCCGGCGGTTACAGCCGACCGCCTCGGTTGCTGCAGCTCAGCACCGAGCCGTCTGCGAACTCCGCGGTGGTGCGGACGCAGACGATGACATCCGAGAAGTCCGCCTTCGCGTGCGCAGCGCTCGCGGCGGCGAGTGAGCCGCCGACGACGCTGAGCGCGATGATGGTTCCGCTGATGATGCGTTTCATGGGTTCCCCTTTCGAACTCTTCAGGGATACCACGAGCGTCGGTCGTTCGCGCCGGAATTGCGTGGAATCACTGATGGGCTCAGGTGGACGTCGCGTGACCCGGGATGCCGGAGCGGGGGCGCCTCAGCGGATGAGGAACTGCACGAGTGCGCCGATCGCCGTCAGCACGATGAGGGCGAGCAGCCCCCAGCGGCGGGCGACGACGGCGAGTCGTGCGGTCGACATGCGTCGCCGTCGTCGGCGCGGCCTCGGGGGCGTCGGGGTCTCGCTCATGGCAGCGGAGTCGCTCCCACGAGACTGAAGAACGTGCGGTCGCGGTAGACGAGCGGCGTCGCGGCCGGGCCCAGGCGCACCTCGACGACCTCGGCGAGTACGAGCGTGGAGCTGCCGACCGGGGTGCGCTCGAGGATGCGGCAGCGGAGTGCGGCCGGGGCATCCGGCAGCCAGGGCTCGCCGCTCTCGAATCGCGACCAGCCCTGCTCCGTCGTGAAGCGCGGTGCGCCCGATCGGGCGAAGACCTCGGCGATCCCGGCCTGGTGCTCGCCCAGCAGGTGCACGACGACGCCGTCGGTGCCGAGCAAGGCGCCGGCCGACCCGGTCGCCCGGGTGACGGAGAAGGACAGCACCGTCGGGTCGAGCGCGACCGAGGCGACCGAGGAGGCGGTGAGTCCGACGGGGCCGGTCGCGCTCGCGGCGGTGATGAGGGCGACGCCGGCGGGGTGGTGTCGGAACGCGAGCTTGTAGGCGTCGACGAGCTCGGGCGCCTCGCTCATTCGTTCGCCTGCGGGGGGAGTGCAGCGACCACAGGGTGATCGTAGGCGATCATCCCGACCTTGGCGGCGCCGCCGGGTGAGCCGATCTCGTCGAAGAACTCGACGTTCGCCTTGTAGTAGTCGGCCCACTCGTCGGGCAGGTCGTCCTCGTAGTAGATCGCCTCGACGGGGCAGACGGGCTCGCAGGCGCCGCAATCGACGCACTCGTCGGGATGGATGTACAGCGACCGCTCGCCCTCGTAGATGCAGTCGACCGGGCATTCGTCGATGCACGCCTTGTCCTTGACATCGACACAGGGCAGGGCGATCACGTACGTCATGCCTCCACCGTAAGACTTCAAGTACGCTTGAAGTCAAAACGGAGCGAGGGGACGCACATGACGCAGCAGGCGGAGCCGGGCTCGGCGGCCCCGGCGCACCACGAGCCCGACGAGCTCCTCACGATCGGTGAGATGAGCCGGCGTACCGGCGTCGCCGCCTCCGCGCTGCGCTTCTACGAGGACCTCGGGCTCATCGCCTCGGTGCGCACCGCCGGCAACCAGCGCCGCTATCCGCGCCACATGCTGCGCCGGGTCTCGCTCATCGCGGTCGCGAAGCGGCTCGGGCTCCCGCTCTCCGATGTGCAGGAGGGCTTCGGCGACGTGCCGCTCGATCGCACCCCCAGTCACGAGGAGTGGCAACGCGCGTCGCGGCAGTGGAAGCGGCGGCTCGTCGAACGCCGTCGCGGACTCGAGCGACTCGAGCGCGAGCTCACGGGATGCATCGGCTGCGGCTGCCTCTCGATGAAGGCGTGCGCCCTCCTGAATCCCGACGACGCGCTCGGTGAGGACGGCGCCGGCCCGCGCCGCCTCGATCCCGAGCTCGAGCGCGACGACGCGGATGCTGATCGCGACTCCGGCGAGATCGGCGCCCAGGCGGGCGGCTGACCCGGCGATCCGACCCCCGAACGGGGGTGTTTCACATGGGTTTCCCAGGAAACCCGGAGGGGTCGTGGAGTAAAGCTCGCAAAACTACCCACTTCGCTCCGGCGACCCCCTGTACCCGAGACGATGAACCGCGCCGCGGTGCCCAGCACACCGAGGACGCACGTGAGAGACATGCAGAACCAGAACCGCGAGAACACCCCCACCACAACTTCAGAGCAGCTGCCGAGCCGGACCGAGCGCCGTCGGGCCCGCGGGCACCGCACCCGCTACTTCCTCGCCGCCGGCGCGGTCGTCGCCGTCGGCGCGATGGTCGGAACCGGCTTCGCCGTCCAGTCGGCCTTCGCCGCGCAGAGCGATCGCGTCGCCGAGACCTCGGCCCTCGCCGAAGCGGCGAACCTCGACGTCGAGCAGCTCAGCGCCCACGGCGGCATCCTCTCCGCCCGCGCCGTCAAGACCGCGCAGGACACCCTCTCGGTGGCGCACGACACGATCGCGTCCGCCCAGGGCAAGGTCGACGCCGCGGCCCTCAGCACCTCCGTCGCGACCCTCGGCCAGTACGAGCTCCTCGCTCCCGAGCGGGTGTTCGAGCTCGCCGCCGAGACGAACGCCGCGAGCACCGCTGTGGCTGGTCAGGTCGCCGAGTTCGATCGCGTCGCGGCCGAGCAGGCCGCGGCCGAGGCAGCGGCGAAGGCGGCCGCAGAAGCCGCAGCCGCTGAGGCCGCCTCGAGCTCGGGATCGAGCTCCGGCGAGTCGTCCTCCCGCCCCTCGGCGCCGGCGAACCCGAGCGAGGCCCAGGCCATCGCCCGCGACATCATGGCGTCCGAGCACGGCTGGGGCGACGACCAGTTCGGCTGCCTGGTGGAACTCTGGAACCACGAGTCGGGCTGGCGCACGAACGCCGCGAACCCGAGCGGCGCCTACGGCATCCCGCAGGCGCTGCCCGGCAGCAAGATGGCCGCGTTCGGCGACGACTGGGAGACGAACCCCGCGACGCAGATCCGCTGGGGCCTGTCCTACATCTCCGGCCGCTACGGCACGCCGTGCGGCGCATGGGACTCGTTCAACGCCAAGGGCTGGTACTGACCACCCGCTGAGCGACACGCGGGCCGGGGCGAATCGCCCCGGCCCGTTCGCGTTCCCGGGCAGAATGGGCTCGTGCCGCGCACCGTCGATCTCGTCCGGGCCGTCGTCGCCCCGCTGACCCGCACCTCCGTGTTCCGTTCCGCCGCGCCGGTGGTCCTGCCCCGCCTCGAACGGCTGCTCGCCCGCCTGACCGGGCGCCGCGTGCAACTGAGCGCGCTCCTGGTGCCCTCGCTCGTATTGCAGACGACGGGCGCGCGCAGCGGGGTGATCCGGGAGACGGAGCTGATGTACACGCCCGACGGTCACGGTCGGGCGATCGTCGCGGGCACGAGCTTCGCGAGGCAGCGGCATCCGGCCTGGACCTACAACCTGCTGGCCCACCCGGAGGCCGAGATCCTCGTCCGCGGCCGGGCGATGCGGGTGCGGGCGCTCCCGGTCGCCGACGTCGACCGCGACGAGGCCTGGGCCCTCATCGAGCGGCAGTGGCCCGGGTATCGCGGCTACGAGCGCGAGTCGGGGCGGGTGGTGCGACTGTTCCGCCTGCAGCCGGTGCGGTAGCGTCGCAGGCATGGCCTCCGACGCGGTCGTCCTCACCGTCCCCGGCCCGCACGGCGATCGCGACGTGCGGATCTCCAGTCCCGGCCGCGTGCTCTGGCCCGAGCCGGGCATCACGAAACGCGAGCTCGCCGAGTACCTCGTCGCGGTCGGCGAGGCGTTCGTCGCCGCGAACGGCGACCGGCCGGTGTCGCTGCAGCGCTTCCCCGAGGGCGTCGAGGGCGAGCAGTTCTACTCCAAGAACCCGCCGAAGGGGGCGCCGGAGTGGGTGCGCGCCGTGCCGGTCACATACCCGAGCGGCCGCAGCCATCCCCAGCTCGTGATCGACGAGCCGGCGGGCGCCGTGTGGGCGGCGCAGATGAACACGATCGTGTTCCACCCCTGGGCGTCGCGCGCGGAGGACAGCGACCACCCCGATCAGCTGCGCATCGACCTCGACCCGCAGCCGGGCACCGGCTTCGCGGAGGCGGTGCCCGCGGCGCTCGCGCTCCGGGAGCTGCTCGCCGAGCTCGGCCTCACCGGCTTCGTCAAGACCAGCGGCAACCGGGGCATCCACGTCTTCGCGCCGATCCGGCCTGAGCACGAGTTCCTCGAGGTGCGGCACGCGGTCATCGCGCTCGCACGCGAGCTGGAACGGCGGATGCCGGACCGGCTCACCACCGCGTGGTGGAAGGAGGAGCGCGGGGAGCGGGTGTTCATCGACTTCAACCAGGCCAACCGCGACCGCACCATGGCCGGCGCGTACAGCCCGCGAGCGCTTCCGCACGCGGCCGTCTCGTGCCCGCTCGAGTGGGACGAACTCGAGCACGTCGATCCCGCGTCGCTCACCGTGCGCACGGTGCCCGAGCGCCTTCGCACGGTCGGCGACCCCTGGGCGCGGATGCACGAGGAGCCGGGCGATCTCGCGCCGCTCCTCGAATGGTGGCAGCGCGATCTCGACGACGGGCTCGGCGAGCTCCCGTTCCCGCCGGACTTCCCGAAGATGCCGGGAGAGCCGCCGCGCGTCCAGCCGAGCCGGGCCAGGAAGCCCGAGCCGGGGGAGTAGCGGCCGTTCAGGCGATCGAGGTGCGGCGCAGCCTGGCGTTCGCCCGCGGGTCGCCGTGCACCTCGCGGTGCAGCCGCTCCATGCGGGCGTCGAGCTCGGAGGCGGTCCGCGCGGCGTCGGTGAGGCCGTCGAGGAGCTCCTGCGGCACCTGCCGGTCGTACTTGTAGTAGATCTTGTGCTCGAGGCTGGCCCAGAAGTCCATCGCGATCGTGCGGATCTGCACCTCGACGACCACCGGGTGGGCCCCGGTGGAGAGGAAGACGGGCACCTCCACGATGACGTGCAGGCTCTGGTAGCCGTTCGGCTTCGGCTCGGCGATGTAGTCCTTGACCTGCAGCACGCGGATGTCGCGCTGCGCGACGAGCAGCTCGTAGATGCGGTAGGCGTCGGAGACGAAGCTGCAGGTGACGCGGACCCCGGCGATGTCCGTGATCGTCTGGCTGATGGCGTCGAAGCTCGGTTCGACGCCCTTGCGCGCCATCTTCTCGATCACGCTGTCGAGCGACTTCAGCCGGCTCGAGATGTGCTCGATGGGGTTGTAGTCGTGGGCCTGGTTGAATTCCTCGCGCAGGATGGAGAGCTTCGTGATGACCTCGTCCATGCCGAACTTGTAGCGCTGCATGAACCGCTCGGTCTCGTCGCGGAGCGCGCGCATCTCCTCGAGCGTCTGTCCGTCGATCGTGTCGAGTGCGCGCTGCGCGCGGTCCGTCAGCATCGGCGACTCTGGCGCTCCGGATGCCGAGGGCGCCGTGATCGGAACCGGCAACGGCACCGGGGCGGAGTCGAACGGGCTGCTCTCGGGTGAGGTCACGGCCTCACCATACGGAGCGAACCTCGGGATCTGCTTTGACCGCGTCGAGATAGCGCCATCCGTCGGCGCGACGCACGAATCGGCTGCGCTCGTGCAGTTCCCCGCGGCCGTCGGCGTCGCGGAAGACGGCGCGGAACTCCACGATGCCCGTGTCGTCGTCCGGCCCGCCGTCGACGACGTCGATGACGACGAGCCGGCGCCACTCGGTGGCGTCGTCGAGGACCAGCTCGCGAGGTCGCGTCGAGGGGTCCCAGCTGCGCAGCAGATAGCCGATATCGCTGAGAGCGAACGCCGTGTAGCGGGAGCGCATGAGCGCGACGGCGGTCGAGGGCGCCGAGCCGCCGTCGAGTGCGGGACCGCAGCAGGTCCCGTACGCCCCGTTCCGGCAGGGGCACGGGGCGTCGGCTGACAGCTGGAGGGTGGCCCGGTTCGGCATCCCTCCAGTATCGCGGCCGGGCGCCGCGCACACCGTCTGCTCAGGGAGAGCTGAGGAACTGTTCAGAAACGCCGTGCAGAGTGGCTGACTTGTGCCGGCCCTCGGGATCCCCCGAACACCGACCCGCCGGCGCAGCACCTCTATGCGAACCAGTACTCAGAACCCCCACGCCCAGACCAGCCCCCGAACCCCCGACACCCGCCCGACGCGTCGCTCGCTGCGCGCCCGTCGGACCGGCCGGCGCCGCCTGATCGTCGTCGCCGGCGCGATCGTCGCCGCCGGCCTCGTCGCCGGCACCGGCCTCGCCGTGCAGGGCGCGGCCGACAGTGCGCAGCGGATCGCCGCGACGGACGCGCTCGGCGCCCAGAACTCGCTCGATTCCAGCCAGCTCGGCGCGTACGCCGGCGTGGCCAAGGCGCGCGCCCAGGGCAGCGCCAAGGACACCCTCGCCGTCGCGAACGCGACGCTCACGGCGGCCGACGGCAAGGTCGACACGAGCGGCCTGGCCGCCGCCGTCGCCTCGCTCGGCGACTACGAGGAACTGCCGATCGACGAGATCGTCGGACTGACCGCGCAAACGCGCGCCGAGGCCGAGAAGACCCGCGCCCTCGCGGACGAGCACGACCGCGTCCTCGCGGAGCAGGCCGCCGCGCTCGCGCGGGCGAACACCCCGGGCGGCGCCCGCGCCACCGCGCGCGAGCTCGCCGCGTCGCAGTACGGCTGGGGCGAGGGCGAGTTCCAGTGCCTGTCGAACCTGTGGCAGAAGGAGTCCGGCTGGTCGTACACGGCCTACAACGCCTCGAGCGGGGCGACCGGCATCCCGCAGGCCCTGCCGGGCAGCAAGATGGCGAGCGCCGGAAGCGACTGGGAGACGAACGCGGCCACCCAGATCGCCTGGGGCCTCGACTACATCAAGCGCGGCTATGGCTCGCCGTGCTCCGCCTGGGGGCACTCCCAGTCCGTGAACTGGTACTGAGTCGGGTCCCGCTCAGCTGGAGCGCGACTCGAGGAGGTGGCGTCGATCGGGATGCCGATCGAACCACTCCTCCACGTACCAGCAGCTCGGCACGATCCGGGCGTCGCTCGTCGCCTCCACGTCGTCGGCCGCGAACTCCACGAGCTCGGCCGCGAGGCCCGAGCCCCGGTAGGGCGGATTCGTGAAGGTCCGGACGAAGGCGATCGAATCGCCGAGCCGCCGGTAGTCGAGGACACTCGCCAGTTGGCCGTCGACGCGGAGCGCGTAGCGGTCCTGCTCGGGTTCGTGACGGATCTCGGTTGCCATGCCTTCAGGCTACGCCGCTCAGAGCGGCCGCTCGCCGCGCAAGCGCTCGAGCTCGCGCCGGTCGCGCTTCGTGGGGCGGCCGGCTCCGCGGTCCCGCACCGGGAGCTGCGCGGTCAATTCGCGCGGTGGCCGCGGCGGCGTCAGGTCCTCGAGCGCGGCTGCCGCGAGCGGTGCGCTCACCCGCTTCACGAGGATGCCCCGGACGACGAGGATGCGGTCGAAGCCCTCGATGCGGACCCGGATCTCGTCGCCTGCTCGCACCGATTGCGCGGCCTTCGCGCGCTCGCCGTTCAGTCGCACGTGCCCGGCCCGGCAGGCCGCCGTCGCAGCGGAGCGGGTCTTGAACTGCCGCACGGCCCAGAGCCAGGCGTCGATGCGGGCGGTCTCGGGAGCGGGCACCCGCCCAGCCTACGTCGCCCTCCGGCGCGGAGTGCGAGATGCTGGACGGGTGAGCGGAACGAGCGGCGACGCGTGGGTCGAGGGTCCCGACGGGGCGAGGTACTGGGGCAGGTTCGGCGCGGCCGGACTGCTCATCCTGAGTCCCGAGCGCGAAGTGCTGCTGCAGCACCGCGTCGAGTGGAGCCACTTCGGCGGCACCTGGGGCATCCCGGGCGGCGCCCGGCACGAGCACGAATCGGCCGTCGACGCCGCCGTCCGGGAGGCGGGCGAGGAGGCCGGCGTCCCGGCCGGACTCGTCGAGGTGCGCTTCACCTCCGTGCTCGACCTCGGCTACTGGTCGTACACGACGGTCGTGGCGGCGGCCAGCCGGCGCTTCGACCCGGTCATCGCCGACCCCGAGAGCCTGGAGCTGCGCTGGACGCCGATCCCGGCGGTCGCCGAGCTCCCGCTGCACCCGAGGTTCGCCGAGGCCTGGCCGGGGCTCTCGTCCCAGCTCTGAGTCGCGGGCTTCGCGCCGCGCTGGGCGTTCGCCCGACGCGGTCGGCGGCCGTCGCTAGGATCGGACGCGTGACGGGGGAGCGCGACGGGCGGGTGAGCAGGCGGGTCTGGACGATCCCGAACGTGCTCAGCATGCTGCGTCTCGCGCTCGTCCCGGTCTTCCTCGTGCTGCTCGTGCTGGGCGAGTACGTCGGCGCGCTCGTCGTGCTCGTGGTCGCGAGCCTCAGCGATCTCGCCGACGGCTATCTCGCGCGTCGGCTGAACCAGGTCACCCGGCTCGGCCAGCTGCTCGATCCCGCCGCCGACCGGCTCTACATCTTCGCGGCGCTGCTCGGGCTCGCCGCGGGCGGCCTCGTTCCCTGGTGGATCGTCGTGGTCATCGTCGCGCGCGACGTCTTCCTGCTGATCCTCGGCGTCGTGCTCGCGAGTCACGGCTACGGTCCGCTGCCGGTGCACCAGCTCGGCAAGGTCGCGACCTTCGCGCTCTTCTTCGGCCTGCCGGTGATCATGCTCGGGCTGGCGTTCCCGTCCGTCCAGCCGATCAGCGAGCCCGTCGGCTGGGCGATCACGCTGTGGGGCGCGTTCCTCTACTGGTGGGCCGGGATCATCTACGCGATCGAGACCGCACGCGCAGTGCGTGCCGCGCGGGTGGCGCCGCGGCCCTGATCCGATACGCTGGATGCGGGAGGTACGCCGTGGCGGACAACGACAACTCGCAGGGCTCGCAGCCGACGACCAACACCTCGTCGAACGAGCTCGGCGGCAACGCGAACGACACCACCATCGGGTTCAGCCGGGAGGCGGCGGCGCAGCTCGCCGCGCTCGATACCGACGTGACGCCCGAGGAGCAGGAGGCGATCAACGCGCTTCCCTCCGGGTCGGCCCTGCTGATCGTCCGCCGTGGCCCGAACAGCGGCGCCCGGTTCCTCCTCGACACCGAGGTGACGACGGTCGGCCGCCACCCCGATGCCGACATCTTCCTCGACGATGTGACCGTCTCGCGCAAGCATGCGGAGTTCGTGCGGCACCGCACGGCGTTCGAGGTGAAAGACCTGAGCTCGCTGAACGGCACCTACTACGACGGCGTGCGCATCGAGACGGCGCTGCTCGCCGACGGGGCCGAGGTGCAGATCGGCAAGTTCCGCCTCACCTTCTACGCTTCGCGCCGCGACCTGGTGCCGGCGAGCGGCGAGTGACCCCCACCGCGGCATCCGCGGGTGCGAGCGGCCGCGCGCCGCTCCTGGGCATCGGGCAGGTTCTCGCCCGACTCCAGCCGGAGTTCCCGGAGCTGACGCCGTCGAAGCTCCGATTCCTCGAAGAGCGCGGCCTCGTCACGCCCGCGCGGACCGCGGCCGGGTATCGCAAGTTCGCCGAGGCCGACATCGAGCGGATCACGGTCGTGCTCTCGCTGCAGCGCGACCAGTACCTCCCGCTCAAGGTCATCCGCGAGCACCTCGATGCGATCGACCGCGGTGAGACGCCCGCTCTTCCCGGTGCGACGAGCGCCGCGGTCCACCTCGGCGGCGCCCGGCGCCTGAGCCGGCGCGAACTCGTCGAGGCGGCCGGTGCGACGCGCCAGCTGCTCGACGAGGCGATCGCGGTCTCGCTCCTCGTGCCGGCGGAGGTGTACGGCGACGACGCCCTGACGCTGCTGCGCTCACTCGTGGCCCTGCGGGCCGTCGGCATCGAGCCTCGGCACCTCCGCGGCATCCGCGTCGCGGCCGAGCGCGAAGCAGCGCTCATCGAACGCGCGATCACGCCGGAGCGCCGCACGGATCCGGCCGGCAAGGCCCGCTCCGGCGAACGGGCGCGCGAGCTCGCCGGCGAGCTCGAGACGGTGCACGAGCTGGCCCTGCGAGCGGCCGTCGCGCGGCTCTCGCACTGAGCCGATGCGACACGCCGTGACGTTCGGCCCGATGTGTTTGGCGCCGACCCTCGGGGTCGGTAGCGTGGGAGTCGTCCGGCCGTGGAACGGCCAGAGTGAGGGGTGACGGATGAGCGAGCTCGATCGGAGCGAACGCGCACGGTACGACCTCGGCCTGCTGTTCACCGACGGACTCCCCGAGCACGACGAGGGCACCGGGTACCGCGGGGCCATCGCCGCCCGCGCCGCCGGCATCAGCTATCGCCAGCTCGACTACTGGGCCCGCACCCAGCTCGTCGAGCCGACCGTCCGCGGGGCGGCCGGGTCCGGCTCGCAGCGGCTCTACGGCTTCCGCGACATCCTGGTGCTGAAGCTCGTCAAGCGCCTGCTCGACACCGGCATCTCCCTGCAGCAGATCCGCACCGCGGTCACCCAGCTGCGCGAGTCGGGCGTGCACGACCTGGCTCAGACGACCCTCATGAGTGACGGCGCGAGCGTCTACCTCTGCACCTCGGACGACGAGGTCATCGACCTCGTGAACCGCGGGCAGGGCGTGTTCGGCATCGCCGTCGGCAAGGTGCTCCGCGAGGTCGAGTCGACGCTCGTCGAGCTGGACACCCAGCCGTCCGACCCGATGGACGAGCTCGCCGCCCGCCGCGGGGCGAAGACGCGCAAGATCTCCTGATCCTGCCACGCACCGATCAGGTGCGCACCGGCACGCTCGCCCGCCGGATCAGGCGGACGGCGCCTCGAGCTCGGCTCGCGGCACCGCACCGGTCGCGATCGGGGTCGCCGCGGACTCGGGAGCGCCGGGGTCGCCGATGCGGGCGGCCCGAAGCACGCGGTCGAGCAGCTGATCGAAGTTCGCCGACATCTCCTCGGCGCTCTCACCGGGCCACATGTGCAGCGGCTTCGCCGCGCCCTGCGCCTGCTGCAGCGAGGTGCGCTCGGGCAGCTGCGGGCTCAGCACGAGGGGGCCGAACATGTCGCGCAGCTCCTTGATGCGGAACTGGTGCTCGAGCGACTGCACGCGCGCCCGGTTCACGATGATGCCGAGGGGCTGCAGCCGGGGGGAGAGGCCGCGGCGGATCTCCTCGATCGCCCGCAGGGCGCGGTCGGCGGCGGCCACGGAGAACAGCCCGGGCTCGGTGACGACGGCGACGCGGTCGCTCGCGGCCCAGGCGGTGCGGGTGAGCGCGTTCAGCGAGGGCGCGCAGTCGATGAGGACGAGCTCGTAGTCGGCCTCGACGTTCGCGAGCGCCTCCTCGAGCTTCCAGATATCGCGGATGGACGGGTGCGGGCCGTCGAAGTTGATGGCGGACGGGCTGCCGATCATGACGTCGATCGTGGACTGCGGGTTCTGCCTGGCCCACCCGCTCGGCGCGATCGCCGAGCGGACGATCTTCTCCTTGGGGGAGGCGAGGACGTCGGCGACGTTCAGGTGACCGGCGACCTGGATGTCCATGCCCGTGGACACGTCTGACTGCGGGTCGAGGTCGACGACGAGGGTCCGGATGCCTCGGGCGAACGCCGCGGAGGCGAGACCGAGCGTGACCGTCGTCTTGCCGACGCCGCCCTTGAGGGAGCTGACCGAAAGAACGTGCACGAACAGATACGTTACCGTTATGACTCGATGGATTGCTCAGCGTTCGCTGTGCGCGTCCGCAGCCCGCTGACCGAGAGGCCTGCATGTTCACGAAGATCCTGGTTGCGAATCGTGGCGAGATCGCCATCCGCGCGTTCCGCGCGGCGAACGAAGTGGGTGCGAAGACCGTCGCGGTCTACCCCTACGAGGACCGCAATTCGCTGCATCGTCTGAAGGCCGACGAGGCGTACCAGATCGGTGAGCCGGGCCATCCGGTCCGCGCCTACCTCGACATCTCGGAGATCATCCGGGTGGCGAAGGAGTCGGGCGCCGACGCGATCTACCCGGGCTACGGCTTCCTCTCCGAGAACCCCGAGCTCGCCCAGGCCGCGGCCGAGGCCGGCATCGCCTTCATCGGGCCGCCGAAGCAGGTGCTCGAGATGGCCGGCAACAAGGTCACGGCGAAGGAGCACGCGATCGCCGCCGGCGTCCCCGTGCTGAAGTCGACCCCGCCCTCGCGCGACCTCGACTGGCTGGTCGGCCAGGCCGAGAGCATCGGCTTCCCGATCTTCGCGAAGGCCGTCGCCGGCGGCGGCGGCCGCGGGATGCGTCGGGTGAACTCGCCCGAGGAGCTCCGTCCGGCGCTCGAGGAGGCGATGCGCGAGGCCGACAGCGCCTTCGGCGACCCGACGATGTTCCTCGAGCAGGCCGTGCTCCGGCCCCGTCACATCGAGGTCCAGGTGCTCGCCGACGCGAGCGGTGAGACCGTGCACCTCTTCGAGCGCGACTGCTCCGTGCAGCGGCGCCACCAGAAGGTCATCGAGATCGCTCCCGCGCCGAACCTGTCGGACGAGGTGCGGCAGTCGCTCTACCGCGACGCGATCGCCTTCGCCCGCTCCATCGGCTACGTGAACGCGGGCACAGTCGAGTTCCTGCTCGACACCGCGGGCGAGCGGGCCGGGGAGCACGTCTTCATCGAGATGAACCCCCGCATCCAGGTCGAGCACACGGTGACCGAGGAGGTCACCGACGTCGACCTCGTCGTGGCGCAGATGCGCATCGCCGCGGGGGAGACCCTCGGCGAGCTCGGCCTGCACCAGGACGAGATCCGCCTCCGCGGGGCGGCCCTGCAGTGCCGTATCACGACGGAGGACCCCACCTCGGGCTTCCGTCCCGACACGGGCAAGATCACGACCTACCGCTCGCCCGGCGGCGCCGGCATCCGCCTCGACGGCGGCACCGTGAACCCCGGCGCGCAGATCAGCCCGCACTTCGACTCGATGCTCGCGAAGCTCACCTGCCGCGGTCGCGACTACACGGCCGCCGTCGCCCGGGCGAAGCGCGCCCTCGCCGAGTTCCGCATCCGCGGCGTCTCCACGAACATCCCCTTCCTGCAGGCCGTGCTCGACGACCCGGCGTTCGTCGCCGGCGACCTCAGCACCTCCTTCATCGATGAGCGCCCGCAGCTGCTGCGCGGCCGCGTCTCGAAGGACCGCGGCACCAAGATCCTGAACTGGCTCGCCGACGTCACCGTCAACCAGCCGAACGGGGCCGCGCCGATCTCGGTCCGCCCGGTCGACAAGCTGCCGAAGCTCGACCTCTCCCAGCCCGCGCCCGACGGCTCGCGCCAGCGGCTGCTCGAGCTCGGGCCCGCCGGCTTCGCCGCCGCGCTCCGCGCGCAGACCCCGCTCGCGGTCACCGAGACGACGTTCCGCGACGCCCACCAGTCGCTGCTCGCGACCCGCGTGCGCACGAAGGACCTGATCGCCGTCGCGCCGTACGTGGCCCGGCTCACCCCGCAGCTGCTCTCGGTGGAGGCCTGGGGCGGCGCGACCTACGACGTCGCCCTCCGCTTCCTCGGCGAGGATCCCTGGGAGCGGCTCGCCGCACTCCGGGAGTCGCTGCCGAACGTCGCGATCCAGATGCTGCTGCGCGGCCGCAACACGGTCGGCTACACGCCGTACCCCACCGAGGTCACCGACGCCTTCGTGCGCGAGGCCGCGTCGACGGGCGTCGACGTCTTCCGCATCTTCGACGCGCTGAACGACGTCGCCCAGATGCGTCCCGCGATCGACGCCGTGCTCGAGACGGGGCACTCGCTCGCCGAGGTGGCGCTCTGCTACACGGGCGACCTGCTCGACCCCGCCGAGGACCTCTACACGCTCGACTACTACCTGCGCCTCGCCGACGAGATCGTCGGCGCCGGCGCGCACGTGCTCGCGATCAAGGACATGGCGGGCCTGCTCCGTCCGGCCGCGGCGGCGAAGCTCGTCCGAGCGCTCCGCGAGCGCTTCGACGTGCCGGTGCACCTGCACACGCACGACACCGCCGGCGGCCAGCTGGCGACGCTCCTCGCCGCGTCCGAGGCGGGCGTCGACGCGGTCGACGTCGCCAGCGCGCCGATGGCGGGCACCACGAGCCAGCCGTCCGCCTCCTCGCTCGTGGCCGCGCTCGCGCACACCGAGCGCGACACGGGGATCTCGCTCGACGCGGTCTCCGACCTCGAGCCCTACTGGGAAGCGGTGCGTCGCCTGTACCGCCCGTTCGAGTCGGGCCTGCCCGGCCCCACCGGCCGGGTGTACCACCACGAGATCCCGGGCGGCCAGCTCTCGAACCTGCGTCAGCAGGCGATCGCGCTCGGCCTCGCCGACGACTTCGAGCTCATCGAGGACATGTACGCGGCGGCGAACGACATCCTCGGCCGTGTGCCGAAGGTGACCCCCTCGTCGAAGGTGGTCGGCGACCTCGCCCTGCACCTCGCCGCGGTCAAGGCCGACCCGGCCGACTTCGCCGCGAACCCCGAGAAGTACGACATCCCCGACTCGGTCGTCGGCTTCATGGCCGGCGAGCTCGGCGACCTCCCGGGCGGGTGGCCCGAGCCCTTCCGCTCGAAGGTGCTCGCCGGTCGCGACGTGCGCATCGGCGTGGCCGAGCTCGACGAGGCGCAGCGCGCCGCGCTCGAGGGCGACTCCGCCGGCCGTCGCGCGATGCTGAACACGCTGCTGTTCCCGGCGCCGACCCGGCAGTTCGAGCAGATCCGCGAGCTCTTCGGCGACCTCTCCGTCGTGGACACCGCCGACTACCTCTACGGGCTGCGCTCGGGCGCCGAGCACGTCATCGAGATCGACAAGGGCGTGCGGCTGTACGCGGGGCTCGAAGCGATCGGCGAGGCCGACGACAAGGGCATGCGCACCGTCATGACCATCCTGAACGGTCAGCTCCGTCCCGTCTTCGTGCGCGACCGCTCCATCACGGTGGACACCCGCGCCGCGGAGAAGGCGGACGCCTCGCAGCCGGGGCACGTCGCCGCCCCGTTCTCGGGTGTGGTCACCCTCCAGGTCGAGCCGGGCGCCGAGATCCAGGTCGGCCAGGCCGTGGCCTCGATCGAGGCCATGAAGATGGAGGCGGCCATCACCTCGCCGGTGGCGGGCGTGGTCGAGCGGGTCGCGATCCCGAAGACCCAGCAGGTCGAGGCGGGCGACCTGCTCGTCGTCGTCCGACCCGCCTGAGTCACGATACGCTGTCGCCGCCCACCTGAACCGCTCGCAATGCCCGCCTGTCGCGGGCCCGGAAATGGAGCCTCCGTGCCTGAACGTCCCATCCGTGTCTTCGGCGATCCCGTGCTGAAGGCCCGGTCCGCGCCGATCGAGACCATCGACGACGGCGTCAGGGGGCTCGTCGCGGATCTCCTCGACTCGGTCAAGCTGCCCGGGCGCGCCGGGGTCGCGGCCCCGCAGATCGGCGTCAACCTCCGGGCGTTCAGCTACAACGTCGACGGCCGGATCGGCTACGTGCTGAACCCCGAGCTCGTCGAGGTGCGCGGCGAGAAGGAGCCGACCGGCGAGGGCTGCCTCTCGGTGCCCGGGCTCTGGCACGACACCCCGCGCCACCCCTACGCGCGCGTGCGCGGGATCGACCTCGACGGCCAGGAGATCGTCGTCGAGGGCACCGGGGTGCTCGCGCAGGCGCTGCAGCACGAGACCGACCACCTCGACGGCATCCTCTACCTCGATCGTCTCGAGCCGGCCGAGCGCCGGGTCGCGATGCGCGAGGTACGCGAGTCCGACTGGTTCTGAGTCGCAGGACGAACGACGAAGGGGCGCCGCGGATGCGGCGCCCCTTCGTCGTTCGTGGTGATCAGCTGATCGCGGACATGCCCTCGGTCGCCGGCGCGCCCGAGTACATCGCCTCGATCTCGCCGGCGAAGTCCTCGAGGATGACGTTGCGCTTGATGCTGAGCTTCGGCGTCAGGTGACCGCTCGCCTCGGTGAGCTCGAGCGGCAGCACCGTGAACTTGCGGATCGACTCGGCACGGGAGACGAGCTCGTTCGCGGCGTCGATCGCCCGCTGCACCTCGGCGCGGACGGCCTCGTTCGCCGCCGCCTCGTCGAGGCTCATGCCGGCGTCCTCGCCGTTGTTGTTCAGCCACACCGGCAGCATCTCCGGGTCGAGGGTCACGAGCGCCGAGATGAACGGCTTCTTGTCGCCGACGACGACGACCTGGCCGACGAGCGGGTTCGCCCGGATCGGGTCTTCGAGCGCGGCGGGGGCGACGTTCTTGCCCCCGGCCGTGACGATGATCTCCTTCTTGCGCCCGGTGATCGTGAGGAAGCCCTCGTCGTCGAAGGAGCCGATGTCGCCCGTCTTGAACCACTCGCCGTCGAAGGCCTCGGCGGTCGCCTCAGGGTTCTTCCAGTACTCCTTGAAGACGTTGACGCCCTTCACCTGGATCTCGCCGTCGTCCGCGAGCCGGAGCGCGACGCCCGGCAGCGCCGGACCGACGGTGCCGATCTTCGAGCGCTTCGGCAGGTTCACCGTGGCGGGCGCGGTCGTCTCGGTCAGGCCGTAGCCCTCGAGGATCGCGATGCCGAGGGCGTGGTAGAAGTGCCCGAGGCGGGCGCCGAGCGGAGCGGAGCCGGACACCGCGTACTTCACGTTGCCGCCGAGCGCCGCCCGCAGCTTCTTGAAGACGAGCGCGTCGAAGAGCCGGAAGCGGAGCTTCAGGCCGAACGGCACCGAGCCCTGCTCGAGCGCGGTCGAGTACGCGACGGCGGTCTCGGCGGCGGCGCGGAAGATCTTTCCCTTGCCGCCGGCCTCGGCCTTCTGCTCGGAGACGTTGTAGACCTTCTCGAAGACGCGGGGGACCGCGAGGAGGAAGGTCGGCTTGAAGCTCGAGAGCGCGGGCAGTAGCTGCTTCGTGTCCGGCTGGTGGCCGACGCGCACGCCGGCGTGCACGCAGAGCACCGCGATGAAGCGGGCGAAGACGTGCGCGAGGGTGATGAACAGCACGGTCGAGGCGCCGTTGGGGTCGAGCACGACCTCGTCGAGCGCGACCGCGGAGTTGCGGGACAGCTCGACGAAGTTCGCGTGGGTGAGTACGCAGCCCTTCGGCTTGCCGGTGGACCCCGAGGTGTAGATAAGCGTCGCGATGTCGTCGGCGTTGGCGATCGAGCGGCGCCGCTCGATCTCCTCGTCGGACACCTCGCCGCCGGAGGCGGCGAGCTTGTCGAGGTCGCCCAGGTCGATCTGCCAGACGTGCTGCACGGCGGGCAGATCCGGGTGCACCTCGTCGAAGCGGCTGAAGTGGTCGGGGGTCTCGACGATGATGGCGATCGCCCCGGAGTCGCTGAGGTTCCACCGCACCTGCGCGGGGGAGCTCGTCTCGTAGACGGGTACGAGCACCGCGCCGGCGAACCACACGGCGAAGTCGATGAGCGTCCACTCGTAGCGGGTCTTGCACATCAGGCCGATCTTGTCGCCAGGCTGGATGCCGGCCGCGGCCAGCCCCTTGGCGAGGGCGATCACCTGCGCGTGGAACTCCTTCGCCGTCACCGGCGACCAACCGCCGTCGGCGGTCGGCAGCGAGAACAACGCGGCGTCGGGGGTGGCGCGCACGCGTTCCACCAGCAGGTCGGTGGTGTTCGCATGCGGGTCGGCGGCGACAACGGCGGGCGTTGCGAATTCGGTCACGGCAGCTCCTTCGGCACCGGGGAGGCCTTCGCGCTTCGACGCAGGTCGGGCCTCGGCGTTGGGTTGACTACACTCTAGTCGTTGCCCGCGCGCGCCCAGGCGTTCGGCGGCGGCGCGAACCTTCCCGTTCCCCCTGAAAGGCGGCCTCGTGGCGCACGCGATCGGCATCGACATCGGCGGTACGAAGATCGCGGGAGCGATCGTCGACGAGCTCGGCAGCATCGTCGCGCAGGACCGCGTGCCCACCCCGGCCGGCGACGCCCGAGCCGTCGAGGACGAGGTGGTCGCGATGATCGGGCGGCTCCGCGCCGACGAGCACGCGACGGGCGGCATCGACGCCGTCGGGGTCGCGGCGGCCGGATTCATCGACGCGGCGCAGTCCACCGTCTACTACGCGCCCAACATCGACTGGCGCAACGAGCCCTTCCGCGAGAAGCTCGAGGCCCGCGTCGGCGGCACCGTGGTCGTCGACAACGACGCGAACGCCGCGGGCTGGGCCGAGTTCCGCTTCGGCGCCGGACGGCTCGTGAGCGACATGGTGATGCTCACGATCGGCACCGGCGTCGGCGGCGCGATCGTCGCGAGCGACCGCCTCTTCCGCGGCGGCTTCGGCGCCGGCGCCGAGCTCGGCCACCTCCGGCTCGTCCCCGGCGGCATCGCCTGCGGCTGCGGTCAGCACGGATGCCTCGAGCAGTACGGCTCCGGCCGGGCGCTGCTGCGGATGGCCGGCGAGATCGCCGACGCCGGCGGCATCGGCCAGGCGCTCGCCCGCACTCGGGCCGAGCACGGCAAGCTCGACGGCGCGCTCGTCGGCGCGCTCATCGAGGCCGGCGACCCCGGCGCGCTCACGGCGCTGCGCCAGCTCGGGCAGTGGCTCGGGCAGGCCGCGGCGAGCCTCTCGGCGGTGCTCGACCCACAGCGCTTCGTCTTCGGCGGCGGCGTGGCGGTCGCCGGCGAGCTGCTGCTGCAGCCGATCCGCGAGGCGTACCTCGAGCACCTGCCCGCGAGGGGCTACCACCCCGAGCCGGACTTCGTGATCGCCGAACTCGTGAACGACGCCGGCGTCGTGGGAGCCGCCGACCTCGCGCGCGTGTGGGTCGAGCAGCACGCCTGATCGCTAGGCTGGACTCCGCCCGGGGCGGGCGCGAAGGACGAGACGGGGAGCTCGGGTGTTCTACTGGATCATGAAGCACATCGTCGTGGGGCCGGTGCTCCTCGCGATCTTCCGCCCCTGGATCGTCGGCCTCGAGAAGATCCCCGCGAACGGGCCGGTCATCCTCGCCTCGAACCACCTCTCCTTCATCGACTCGATCTTCCTGCCGCTCGTCGTGGACCGGCCGGTCGTCTTCCTCGCCAAGAGCGAGTACTTCACCGGTCGGGGGCTCAAGGGCTGGGCCACCAAGCTCTTCTTCCAGGCCACCGGGCAGCTGCCGATCGACCGAAGCGGCGGCAAGGCGTCCGAGGCATCCCTCAACACCGGCCTCCGGGTGCTCAGCGAGGGCCGAATCCTCGGCATCTACCCCGAGGGCACCCGCAGCCCCGATGCGAAGCTGTACCGCGGACGCACCGGGGTCGCCCGCATGGTGCTGGAGTCCGGCGCGCCGGTCGTGCCCGTCGCCATGATCGGCACCGCCGAGGTCATGCCGATCGGCACTCGGCTCCCGAAGGTGCGGCGCATCGGCATCGTGATCGGCGATCCGCTCGACTTCTCGCGCTTCCACGGCCTCGAGAGCGACCGCTTCGTGCTGCGCAGCGTGACCGACGAGCTCGTCTACGAACTGCGCGAGCTCAGCGGCCAGGAATACGTGGACGTCTACGCGAGTTCGGTCAAGGAACGACGGGCCTCCGAGGCGCGGTAGGCTCGTCCTACGACGCCGCGCTGCGCGGCGTCGTTTCGCACCCGCGCGCGATCGCGCGCCCGACCCTCCAGGACATCCAGTGCAACAGCTCGTCGAGCCCTTCGTGAACGCAGATCCCGATGTGATCGCGGGCCTCGACTATTGGCGCACGCTGCCGATCAAGCAGCAGCCGCAGTGGCCCGATGCGGCCGCGGCCGCCGCCGCCTCGGCCGAACTCGCCACGCTGCCGCCGCTGGTCTTCGCCGGCGAGGTCGACATGCTCCGCGAGCGGCTGGCCACCGCCTCCCGCGGCGAGGCGTTCCTCCTGCAGGGCGGCGACTGCGCCGAGACCTTCGCCGGCGCCACGGCCGACCAGATCCGCAACCGGGTCAAGACCCTGCTGCAGATGGCCGTCGTGCTGACCTACGGCGCCTCGATGCCGGTCGTGAAGATGGGCCGCATGGCGGGGCAGTTCGCGAAGCCGCGCTCGAGCGACACCGAGACGCGCGGCGACGTGACGCTGCCCGCGTACCGCGGCGACATCGTGAACGGCTACGACTTCACCCCGGAGTCGCGTGCCGCCGACCCGCGTCGGCTGCTGCAGGGCTACCACATGGCGGCCTCCACGCTGAACCTCATCCGGGCCTTCACGCAGGGCGGCTTCGCCGACCTCCGGCAGGTGCACCAGTGGAACCAGGGCTTCGCGGCGAACCCGGCGAACGCCAGGTACGAGAAGCTCGCGCGCGAGATCGACCGCGCGGTGAAGTTCATGGACGCCTGCGGCGCCGACTTCGAGGAACTGAAGCGCACGGAGTTCTACACGGGTCACGAGGGCCTGCTGATGGACTACGAGCGCCCGATGACCCGCATCGACTCGCGCACCGGGACGCCGTACAACACCTCGGCGCACTTCATCTGGATCGGTGAGCGCACCCGCGAGCTCGACGGCGCGCACGTCGACTTCCTCTCGCGCGTCCGCAACCCGATCGGGGTGAAGCTCGGGCCGACGACGACGCCCGAGACGATGCTCGAGCTCGTCGAGAAGCTCGACCCGAATCGCGAGCCGGGTCGCCTGACGTTCATCACCCGCATGGGCGCCGGCCGCATCCGGGAGGCGCTGCCGCCCCTGCTCGAGGCGATCAAGCGGTCCGACGCGCAGCCGCTGTGGGTGACCGACCCCATGCACGGCAACGGCATCACGACGCCCACCGGCTACAAGACCCGTCGCTTCGACGACGTGGTCGACGAGGTCAAGGGCTTCTTCGAGGCGCACCGCGCGGCAGGCACGCACCCGGGCGGCATCCACGTGGAGCTCACCGGCGACGACGTCACCGAGTGCCTCGGCGGCTCCGAGCACATCGACGAGGCGACGCTCGCGACGCGCTACGAGTCGCTCTGCGACCCGCGGCTGAACCACATGCAGTCCCTCGAGCTCGCCTTCCTGGTGGCCGAGGAGCTCGCCGCTCGCTGAACGCGCGCGACGGAACGGCGGCGCCCCGCTTCGGCGGGGCGCCGCCGTTCGCCGTGCGGCATCCAAAATCGAGCCCGCCCGAGGCGCGTCGGAGCGCGGCTCAGAAGTTGACGGAGATCTCGGTGCCGCGCTTCACGCGCTCACCAGGAGCCACGCTCTGCTTCGCCGCGACGACGGCTCCCTCGAGGAATCCGGGCACGTTCGAGGTCACCGCGAAGTCGAGCGCTTCGAGCTGCTCGCGCGCCGCGGCGATCGTCTGGCCGGTGATGACGTTCGGCACCTCGACGAGATCAGGACCCTTCGAGACGACGAGCAGCACGCTGTCGCCCGGGCGCATCGGATCGTTCTGCGCTTCGGCGCTGATGACGACGTCGACCGGGACCTCGTCGCTGAACTGCGGATCGCCTTGCGACGCCTCCAGTCCGACGGCGTCGAGCGCCGCCTCGGCGTCGGCGAGGGTCATCCCGGCGACCTGGGGCACGGCGCCGACGGACACGATCAGGGTGATCGCGCCGCGCTCGGCGTACTCGGCGGGGAGCGGCGCGCCGGCGGCGTCGAGCAGGCCGATGACGGCGCCGGCGTCGATCTCGTCGCTGAACTGCTTCACCACCTCGTCGCCCACCGTGAAGTCGCTGAGCGCTTGCCGCGCCGCCGCTTCCGGGTCGCCGACGACGTCCGGCACCTGGAGGATGCGCGGGCCGAGGGAGACGAGCACGGTGACGGTCGCCCCGCGCCGCGCCTGGGCTCCTTCGGCGGGATCGGTGCCCGAGACGAGACCCGCGGCGATCTCGGGGTCGTTGCGTTCGCCCTGCGCGACCTGGAAGCCGGCGTCCGTGAGCACCTGCTCCGCCGCCGCGGGCTCGAGGCCGGCGGTCACCGGGACGGTGACGGAGGCCCCGGGACCGGCGCCGAAGTACCAACCGGTGCCGCCGGCGAGTCCGGCGAGCAGCAGCACGAGCGCGAACAGCCAGTAGCCCTTGCGCTTGCGGGCGGAGGCGCGGGCCGAGAGCGCGGCGGACTCCTCGCCCTGCTCCTCCGGAGCGGCGAGGGCGGTCGGAACGGGCGCGGATGCCGGGTTCAGCACCCGGGTCTCCGCGGTGGCCGTGGCGTCCGCGAGCACCATGGTCGGCTGGTCCAGCGCGGGGACCGGGCCGGCGACGCCGCGGACGGCCCCTTCCACCTCGCGCAGGCGATCGAGCATCGCCCGCGCGTCGGCGGGACGCTGCTCGGGGTCGCGCGAGGTGGCCCACAGCACGAGCTCGTCGAGCTCCGGCGGGACGCCCGAGAACTTCGAGCTCGGGGTCGGGACCTGGTCGTTCGCGTGCTGGTAGGCGATCTGCATCGGCGCCTCGCCCACGTAGGGCTGCTCGCCGGTGAGCATCTCGTACATCATGATGCCGACCGCGTAGATGTCGCTGCGGGCATCGGCGACGCCCCTGGTCACCAGCTCGGGGGAGAGGTAGGCGATGGTGCCGAGCAGGGCCTGCCCGGTGGCGGTGTTGGCGCTCGCCGCCCGGGCGAGGCCGAAGTCGCCGAGCTTGATGCGTCCGTCGTCGGCCAGCAGCACGTTCTCGGGCTTGAGATCGCGGTGCACGATGCCGGCCTTGTGCGCGGCGGCCAGCCCGGCGAGCACGGCGTCCATGATGTCCACGGTCTGCTCGGGCGTGAGGCGCTGATAGTCCTTCAGGAGGTCGCGCAGCGTGATGCCGGGAAGGTACTCCATGACGAGGTACGCCATGTCGGCGTCCTGGCCCTGATCGAAGACGTTGACGACGTTCGGGTGGGCCAGGCGCGCGGCCGAACGGGCCTCCTGCACGAACCGCGTCTTGAACGTGTTGTCGTCGGCGAGATGGCCGTGCATGATCTTGATCGCGACCCGGCGCTCGAGGCGCAGGTCGGTCGCGAGGTAGACGGTGGCCATGCCGCCGCGGGCGATCCGCGAGCGCACCTGGTACCGGCCGTCGATGAGACGGCCGAGCATCGGGTCGACGGGCGCTGTGGTCACCGTAGAAGTTTACGAAAGGGCGTATGCCCTTCCGGGTTCGAACCGCCGCGGGCGGTGGGATCGAAATCCCTTCGTGACCCGAACGCGGGGTCAGCCGAGCTCGGAGAGCCAGGCCGCGGCCTGCGCCTCCCACTTCGCGTAGTACGTCGGGTAGGCGCTCAGCTGCACCGCCTGCGCCGCATCGGTCACGCTCATGGACTCCCAGCCGGGGATGTCCAGGAGGCCTCGCGTGACGCCGGGGTTCGGGTTCGCCGCCCCACCGTAGAAGGCGGTCGTCGCGCGCACCGGGTCGAGCACCTGCTCGGGGGTGCCCCAGCCCTGACTGGGGCGCTGCTGGAAGAGGCCGAGGGAGTCGCGGTCGCCGAAGTGGACGTTGCGGAGCCCCGACTCCTGGGCGGCGGCGGCCAGGGCGACCACGATCCCGCGGTCGGGCACGCCGAGGGCCCGGCCGATGTCGATGACGAGCTTCGCGTTCTGCCGCATCTCCTCCGTGAGCACGGTGCTCACCGAGGCGACGAGGGCGACCGCGGTCGCCGCACGCGGCACGGTCAGGACCTGCCCCGGCTGGAGGACGGCATCCGGCCCGAGCTGGTTCGCGGCGAGGAGCTGCTCGAGGTCGACGTCGAGTCGTTCGGCCAGGTCCCAGGCGGTGTCGCCCTCGGCGACGGTGACCTGCTCCGGCGAGGCGCCCTCGGCCGGCGCAGCCGGCGACTCCGCCGGCGCCGCGGCGGGGACGGCGCCGGCGATGGGGAGCACCACCTGCTGGCCGGGGAAGATCAGGCTCTCGCGCCCGAGTCCGTTCGCGCTCAGCAGCTGGTCGAGGTCGATGCCGTAGCGTTCGGCGATCCCGCCCATCGTGTCGCCGGCGGCGACGGTGTGACGAGCGATCTCCGGTGCGGCTTCGCTCGCGCGCGGGGCGCCGCCGGGGAGCACGAGGCGCTGGCCGGGGAAGATCAGGCTCGACCAACCGAGCCCGTTCGCGGCGAGCAGCTCCGCGGTCGAGAGTCCGTAGCGCTCGGCGATGCCGGTCACAGTGTCGCCCTCGGCGACGGTGACCTCGGCGGGCACCGCGCCGGCGACCGCCCGGACGGCGGCCGCTCCGCTGGCCGCGGGCTTGCCCTTCGCCTGCCGCTTCGGCGGTTGCGGGGCGGCATCCGCCGGCTGTGCGAAGCCGAGCGCGACCGCGATGGAGCTCATGACCGCGATCGGCAGAGCGATCGCGCGGGAGCGGAGACTCGGTCGAGCCGCCGAGGCTCCCTGATCAGGCCCCCGCTCGAATTCCGGTTCGGGCCGTGTCGTCATCTGATTCCCCTCGTCGGCATGGATCACCGGCTGTTCGTCACGCTCGCACAGGGGAAGGGGTGAGTCAAACCCCTCGCCCGCGTGGCGCGGGACCGGCTCGGCCACGAGCCGTCCGCGACGTGGCAGGCTGTTCTGCGTGAGCGAATCAACTGCGACCGAGTGGCTGACCGTCCCCGAACTCGTCGAACTGCTCGACGTCTCGCCCGGACGGGTGCGTCGGCTGATCGACGATCGTCACCTCCTCGGCCGGCGCATCGACGGGGTGCTCAAGGTGCCGGCGGACTTCCTCCGCGACGGTGCGCCGATGCCGGAGCTGCACGGCACGGCCATGGTGCTGCACGACGTCGGCTTCAGCGATGAAGAGGCCCTCGACTGGCTGATCGGCGAGGAGGACAGCCTCGGCACGACGCCGATCGCCGCGCTGCGCGCCGGGCGTAAGGCGGAGGTGCGGCGCGTCGCGCAGGCGCTCGCCTGACGAGGCATCCGAACCGCTCGACGGCGTGAGCGGGCCCCGGGCACCGAGCGCCGGGCGAGCGCTCAGCTGACCCGCTTCGCGACGGAGCGGGCGAGCGCGCCGAGCTCGGCCCGGGCGTGCTCGCTGATGGGGGCCTCCGCGAGCGCCGCGGTCGCGGCCTGCAGCTGACGGGTGATGAGCGCCTCGATCTCGTCGACGGCCCCGCAGTCGCTGAGGGTCTGCTGCAGCATCCGCACCTGGGCCTCGTCGAGCTCTGGGTCGCCGAGCAGTTCGTCGAGCAGCCGGCGCGTGCTCGGCGCGAGCCGCTCGCGGGCGATCGCGATGAGCATCGTGCGCTTGCCCTCGCGCAGGTCGTCGCCGGCCGGCTTGCCCGTGAGCTCGGGGTCGCCGTACACGCCGAGCAGGTCGTCGCGCAGCTGATAGGCGATGCCGAGCGGGAGCCCGTAGGCGCGGAGCGCGGCCGCCTGCTCGGGCGTCGCGCCGCCGATCGCGGCGCCGATCGCGAGGGGCGCCTCGACGCTGTACTTCGCGGCCTTGTAGACGATGACCCGCTCGGCGCGGAGCTGCTGCTCCTCGTCGGGCTGCGCGATCCAGGCGTGCTCCTCGAGCACGTCGAGGTACTGACCGGCCGTCACCTCGGTGCGCATGCGCATGAACTCGACCCTGGCCGCGCGGGCGTCCGCACGCCGCTCGAGGAGCTCGAGACCCTCGTCGAGCAGCTCGTCGCTCCAGCCGAGGAGGAGGTCGCCGAGCAGGATCGCCGCGGAGCGGCCGAACTGCTCGCCGTCGCCGACCCAGCCGGACTCGCCGTGCAGCCGCTCGAAGAGCCGGTGCGCGCTCGGCGCGGAGCGCCTGGTGTCCGAGTTGTCGATGAGGTCGTCGTGCACGAGCGCCGCGGCGTGGAAGAGCTCGAGCGACGCGGCCGCGGCGATGACGGGGGAGCGGTCGCGCGAGTCGGGGCCGTCGAAGGGGTCGAAGGCGCCGCCCGTGGCGGCCTCCCAGCCCCAATAGCAGAACAGCGCTCGGAAGCGCTTCCCCCCGCTGAGAAAGCGCTTCGAGAATGCGCCGAGTGGGGCGAGGTCGCCCGAGACGGCATCGAGAATGGAGGTACGGTCGGCGAGGAAATCCTCGATCCGATCGTGAACCAGGTCGACCAGTCGGGAACCGTGTGCCACCCGCCTAGCCTAGCGAGGCGCAGCGGCGTTAGAATCGACGTAGGATGCGTTGATCCCGAAAGAGGGGAATGAGATGCCGCTTTCAGAGCAGGAGCAGCGCCTTCTCGAAGAGATGGAGCGCAATCTCTACCGCAACGACGCCGATTTCGTGCAGGCGGTCGGCGGTCGACGAGGTGGGGTGGACTACCGACGGTTGACGATCGGCGTGCTGATCGCCCTCCTCGGCATCGGCGCGCTCGTCGCGGGCGTCGCGCTCCAGATCCCCGTCGTCGGCATCCTCGGCTTCGCCGCGATGTTCGCCGGCGTGCTGTTCTCGATGACCCGCTCCCGTCGAGGGGCGGGACAGCCGTCGCCGGTCGACCCGGTCGACGCCGCGCGCGGCTCGCGTCAGAGCCGCCCGAAGGCGGGCTTCATGGACCGGCTCAACGATCGTTGGGACCGGCGCCAGGACGGGCAGGGCTGAGCCGCTCAGAAGCGGGCTCCACCGACGCCTCCACTTCGCACCACTCGCGGGCCGATCGAATCGATCGGCCCGCTTTTTCGTGCCCGGGCGGCGCCCCGAGCGTGCGCCGACGCGCTGAATCCTGCGGGTCGAGACACGGGTGACGCGTCGCCAGGCGCTTCGCCGCGCCCGGAATCTCCAATTTGAGCGATTTCTCCTCCACTTCCCACCACGCCCGAATCCCTTGAGTTTTCGGGCTTTCTGTCGACCGCTCTGCCCGCAACAGGCGCATTTTCATTGAATCGGGGATGAGAGTGGAGTAAAGTGGGGCCACCTGGATCCTGGCCGGAGGAAAGGGGGTGGGGGATGTTTCTCGGTACGTACGAGCCGAAGCTCGACGAGAAGGGGCGCATCATCCTGCCCGCGAAGTTCCGCGAGGAGCTTTCCAACGGCCTCGTCCTCACCCGAGGGCAGGAACGGTGCATCTACGTCTTCAGCGCTCGTGAGTTCGAGCAGATGAGCGACAAGATCCGCCAGGCCCCGGTCACGAGCAAGCAGGCCCGGGACTACATGCGCGTCTTCCTGTCGGGCGCCTCGGCCGAGACCCCCGACAAGCAGCACCGCGTGACCATCCCCGCCACGCTCCGCGGCTACGCGGGGCTCGACCGCGACCTCGCCGTGATCGGCGCGGGCAGCCGGGTCGAGATCTGGGACGCCGAGGCGTGGCAGCAGTACCTCGCCGAGCAGGAAGCGGCGTTCGCCGAGACCGCGGAGGAGGTGATCCCGGGGCTCTTCTGAGCTCCTCGGGCGCTGACTCCCAGCCGTTGCACCTGGTGCACTTCCCCGCATCAGGGTCACGGATGGGGATCAGGACCCGAGGCACTCGGGACCGGAGAAGGAACATGGACCTCGATCGCATCCACACCCCAGTCATGCTCGACCGCACCGTCGAGCTGCTCGCCCCCGCCCTCGAGGCGCCGGGCGCCGTGCTCGTCGACGCCACGCTCGGCATGGGCGGGCACAGCCGCGCGTTCCTCGAGCGCTTCCCCGAGCTCACCGTCATCGGACTCGACCGAGACCTGGAGGCGCTCGCGATCGCCCGTGAGCGGCTCGCCGCATTCGGCGATCGCGCCCGGTTCGTGCACACCGTCTACGACGGCATCACCGAGGCGATCCGCGGCGAGGGCTTCGACGAGGTGCAGGGCATCCTGTTCGACCTCGGCGTCTCCTCGCTGCAGCTCGACCGGGCCGAGCGCGGCTTCGCCTACGCGAAGGACGCACCGCTCGACATGCGGATGGACCCGTCGCGCGGGCGCACGGCGGCCGACGTCCTCGCCGAGGCGGACGAGGACGAGCTGCGCCGCATCTTCCTCGACTACGGGGAAGAGAAGCTCGCCGCCCGCTACGCACGCGCGATCGTGCGGGCCCGGGCCGATCACCCCATCGCCCGATCGGGCGAGCTCGTGCAGATCCTGCACGACGCGACGCCGGTGGCGATCCAGCGTCAGGGGCACCCCGCGAAGCGCGTCTTCCAGGCGCTGCGGATCGAGGTGAACGAGGAGCTCTCGGTGCTCGCCGCCGCCATCCCGGCCGCGCTCGACGCGGTCGCGGTCGGCGGGCGCATCGTCGTGCTCTCCTACCAGTCGCTCGAAGACCGCCTCGTGAAGCGGGAGCTGCAGGCGGCCTCGAGCTCGACCGCTCCCGCGGGGCTCCCGATGGAGCTGCCCGAGCACAAGCCGCTGTTCCGCCTGCTGGTCCGAGGTGCCGAGCTCGCGAGCGAGGCCGAGCAGGCGGAGAACCCGCGCGCCAAGCCGGTTCGGCTGCGCGCCGCCGAACGAGTGAGGAGGGCGTCATGAGCGCTGTGCCCGTCCAGACGCTGCCCGCCCCCCGTCGCGGCGAGCCGGCGGCGGCTCCGGCCCGTCGGCTCCGGCTCGTCCCCGACGCCGTCCGCGGACGCAAGCCGCGCATCGCCTACGCGATCATCGCGCTCGGCGCGATCATCCTCGTGGCGGCCGCGCAGCTCGTGCTCTCGGTCGCGATGACGCAGGGGGCGTACGAACTCGACTCGCTCCGGGTGCAGCAGACGAAGCTCGAACGCGACCGGCAGATCGTCGGCGAGGAGCTCGACGCGCTCCAGTCCCCGCAGAACCTCGCGCGGAACGCCGAGGAGCTCGGCATGGTCCCCAACACCACGCCGGTCTACCTCCGACTGTCGGACGGAGCCGTGCTGGGGCAACCGCAGGCCGCAGGGGGCGGTGCTGCGGCGTCGGGGCCGCTCGTCCCGAATTCGCTGATCGCCGACGTGCCGCTCGTGAACCAGCCGCTCGCGGGCGACAATGCCAGCGGGGGAGCGGTGACCGAGCCGCCGAGCGACGCGGGCCAGCCGATCGTGCCGCCGGGGGCGCTGCCCACTCCCGACACGCACTGATCCGACTGGGGGCATTCGACGCATGAAGCAGACGAGCCGGTACCCGATGCGTCGCGTGATCGTGGCCGGGGCGCTGCTGATCGCCTTCGTCGCGGTCTTCGTCGTGAAGCTCGTGGAGATCCAGGTGGTGCGGGCCGACGAATACAACGCCGAGGCCGAGCAGGTGCGCAGCGACTCGCGCACCGTCTACGGCGCGCGCGGCGACATCGTCGATGCCAACGGCACCGTGCTCGCCGATTCGGTGATGCGCTACGACATCACGCTGTCGCCGAAGCAGGCGAAGGCTCGCGAGGCCGAGGACCCGGGTCAGTTGCAACGGAACGCGACCGAGCTCGGCGCCGCCCTCGGCATCCCGGCCGAGCACGTGCTGACCGTGATCGAGCAGAGCCTCGCCGCCGATGCCGACTCCGACTTCGCGTACCTCGCGAAGCAGGTCGACGTGGCCGCCTACGATCGCGTCGCCGCGCTCAAGGTGCCGTGGGTGTATTCGCAGGAGCACCCGGGGCGGATCTACCCGAACGGCGCGGTCGCGGGCAACCTCCTCGGCTGGATCACCGCGGACGGGGAACCGGCCGGCGGGCTCGAGGCGGCGCAGGATCAGTGCCTGGCGGGTGTCGACGGCGAGGTGAGCTCGCTGCACTCCCTGAAGGACTGGGTCGACATCCCGGGGACCGAGCGCACGGTGAAGGAGGCGCAGCCGGGCGGCACGCTGCAGCTCACGATCGACGCGGATCTGCAGTGGGAGGTGCAGCGCATCCTGGCCGCGCGGGTCGCGGAGGTGGGGGCCGAGTGGGGCATGGTCACCGTCATGAACGCGAAGACCGGGGAACTGATCGCCGTCGCCGACGTGCCGACCGTGGACCCCAACGACCCGTCCGCGACGGATGCGGAGGACCGGGGCTCGCGCTCGTTCTCGGCCCCGTTCGAGCCCGGTTCGACGTTCAAGGCGCTCACGGCGGCCTCGGTGCTCGACGCGGGCCAGGCCGACCCGACGAGCGGCGTCGTCGCGCCGTACCGGATCACTCCGGGCAACGCGGACATCAACGACTCCGACTACCACGACGACGAGCGGCTCACCCTGACCGGGGTGCTGATCGACTCCTCGAACACCGGCATGTCCCAGTTCGGCGAGCGGGTGAGCGACCAGCAGCGCTACCAGGACATGCTCGACTTCGGCCTCGGCACCGAGAGCGAGGTCGGCTTCCCCGCCGAGGCGTCGGGCGACCTGAACGGCGGCCCGGACTACTGGGCCACGGACGACCAGACGAAGTACGCCACGATGTTCGGTCAGGGCCTCACGACGACCGCGGTCCAGATCGCGAGCGCCTACCAGACGCTCGCGAACCACGGCGTGCGGATGCCGGTGCAGCTCGTTCGGGGCTGCGAGCACGCCGACGGCAGTGTGACCGGCAAGCCCGACCAGACCCCGCGAGAGGTGGTCTCCCCGCAGGCCGCCGACCAGACGACCGCGATGCTCGAGCGCGTGTACCTCGAGGGCTGGCTCGCCGATCAGTGGAACATCCCGGGCTACCGGGTCGCGGCGAAGACCGGAACCGCGCAGGTCGCGGACGGTGAGGGCGGGTACCGGAGCGAGTACCTCGTGTCGGTGTCCGGCTACGCGCCGGCGGACGATCCGCAGTACGTCGTTTCGGTCAGCATCTTCGATGCCGTTACGATGAATTCGTCCGCCGCATCCGCTCCCGTCTTCCGAGACGTGATGAGCCAGGTGCTGAAGAAGTATCGGACGGTTCCATCCGGCGCCCCGGCGCCCGAACTGCCAGCAAGCTGGTGAGAAAGTTGGATTCGTGACCGGCACGCCTCCCACGGCACTCCGGCCGCAGCACCCGAATCCCAGATCGCTCCGCGAGCTCGCGGGGGAGTTCGATCTGGTCGTGCGCGGCGATCTCGACGGCCTCGAGGTGACCGGCGTCGCCCTCTCCAGCCGCGCGGTGCAGCCGGGAGACCTCTACGTCGGCGTCCCGGGTCGGAACGCGCACGGCGCGGACTACGCCGCGGACGCGGCGGAGCGCGGCGCGGTCGCGGTGCTCACGGACGCCGACGGCGCCGAGCGGGCGGCGACGGCCGGCCTTCCCGTCCTCGTCGTCGACGACGCGCGGGCGGCGCTGGGCGCGGTCGCGGCCTGGATCCACGGTACGGCCGAGAATCCCGCGACCCTGTTCGGCGTGACGGGCACCAACGGCAAGACGAGCGTCGTCTATCTGCTCGACGGCATCCTCCGCCAGCTCGGCGTGGTCTCGGGCCTGACCTCCACCGCCGAGCGCCGCATCGGCGACGAGGCGGTCGTCAGCTCACTCACCACCCCCGAGGCGAGCGAGCTGCACGCGCTCCTCGCGCGCGCCGCGGAGCTCGGCGCCAGCGCCTTCGGCATCGAGGTCTCCGCGCAGGCCCTCAGCCGTCATCGCGTCGACGGCCTCGTCTTCGACGTCGTCGGCTTCACGAACCTGAGCCACGACCACCTCGACGACTACGCCTCGATGGACGAGTACTTCGCGGCGAAGCTCGCGCTCTTCCAGCCCGACCGCGCCCGGCGGGGCGTCGTCACCGTCGACTCCGAGTGGGGCCGACGCCTGGCCGCGGCGTCCGGCATCCCCGTCACGACGCTGACCACCCGCCCCGACGTCGACGCCGAGTGGCGCATGACCGTCGGCGAGGAGCTCGCCGCGAGCACCTCCTTCGTGCTCGAGGGGCCCGCAGGACGCCTCGAGACCTCCGTGCCCATCGTCGGCTGGTACATGGCGGCCAACGCGGCGCTCGCGATCGTGATGCTCGTCGAGGCCGGCTACGCCTTCGACGAGATCGCCGCGGCGCTCGACCGCGACGGCGGCATCCGCGCGTACATCCCCGGTCGCGCCGAGCGCATCTCGGGCGAGCAGGGTCCGCTCGTCTACGTCGACTACGGCCACAGCCCGGACGCCTTCCTGCAGACCCTCGGCGCCATCCGCCGGTTCACCTCAGGCCGCCTGGTGATGGTGTTCGGCGCCGACGGCGACCGCGACACGACGAAGCGCGCCGAGATGGGCGCGATCGCCGCCCGCGGCGCCGACGCGCTCGTGATCACGGACTTCCACCCCCGTTGGGAGGATCCGGCGGCCATCCGCGCCGCGCTCATCGCCGGCGCCCGCGACGCCGTCCCCGACCGTGAGATCCACGAGGTCGCCGACCCCCGAGCCGCGTTCCGCATGGCGCTCGCGCTCGTCGGCGAGGGCGACGCCATCCTCTACGCCGGACCCGGGCACGAGGACTACCACGAAGTGAAGGGCGAGAAGATCCCGTACTCCGCCAGAGACGATGCCCGAGCGGCCCTCCGCGACGCGGGGTGGCCGGCATGATCGCGTTGCGCCTCGCCGAGATCGCCGCGGCGGTCGGCGGCGAACTCCGCCTGCCCGACACCGGCGCCACCGCGCAGGACCGCGTCGACGGGCCGGTCACCACCGACTCCCGCGAGCTCGTCGCGGGCGGCGTCTTCGTCGCCAAGCGCGGCGAGTTCGACGACGGGCACCGCTTCGTCCCCGCGGCCGTCGACTCGGGCGCCGCGCTGCTCATCGTCGAGGAGGCGCAGCCGGTCGACGTGCCGCAGATCGTCGTCGACGACTCGGTCGAGGCGCTCGGCCGCCTGGCGACCGAGGTCGTCGCCCGCGTGCGCGCGCTGGGGCGGCTGCGCATCGTCGGCGTGACGGGATCGAACGGCAAGACGACGACGAAGAACCTGCTGCGCACGGTGCTGGAGCGCGTGGGGGAGACCGTCGCGGCCAGGAAGTCGTTCAACAACGAGGTCGGCGCGCCGATCACGATGCTCGAGCTCACCGAATCGACCGAGTTCCTGGTCGCCGAGATGGGCGCCTCCGGCGTCGGCGAGATCGCGCGGCTGATCCGGATGGCCCGCCCGGACGTCGGCATCGTGCTGAAGGTCGGCCTCGCGCACGCCGGCGAGTTCGGCGGCATCGAGCAGACCGTCCGCGCGAAGAGCGAGATGGTGACCGAGCTGCTCGACACCGACGTCGCCGTGCTGAACGCCGACGACCCGCGCGTCGCGCCGATGGCGGACCTCACGCGCGCCCGCGTGGTGCGCTTCGGGCTCGGCGACGCGGCGGACGTCCGTGCGAGCGGCATCCGCGTGCACGCCCGGGGGACCGAGTTCACGGTCACCGTGCCCGGCGGCGAGTCCGCGACGGTCGCCTTCGGCGTCCTCGGCGAGCACCACATCATGAACGCCCTCGCCGCGATCGCCGCCGCCAGGGAGCTCGGGGTGCCCCTCGCGGACATCGTCTCCGCGCTGGAATCCGTCACCCTCGCCGAGCACGGCCGCATGGAGGTGCTCGGCGGGCGCGACGACATCACGGTGATCAACGACGCGTACAACGCCAGCCCTGACTCGATGTCCGCTGCGCTGAAGACGCTCGCCCAGGTCAAGCGCGACGGCGCTCGGACCTTCGCCGTGCTCGGCGAGATGAGCGAGCTCGGCGAGTTCTCGGGCGACGAGCACGACCGGATCGGTCTGCTCGCCGTACGGCTCGGCATCTCGCAGCTCGTCGTCGTCGGAGCGGGCGCCAGGCGCTTGCACATCTCCGCGATCAACGAGGGTTCGTGGGACGGCGAGTCCGCCTTCGTCGAGACGCAGGACGAGGCCTTCGAGCTCGTCACGGCGCAGGCGCGCCCCGGGGACACGATCCTCGTCAAGTCTTCGAACTCGGCGGGGCTTCGTCACCTCGGCGACCGACTGGGAGAATGGTTCTCGTGAGAGCACTGCTGACCGCTGGAGCCTTGTCGCTCGCCTTCACGCTCTTTCTGACGCCGGTGTTCATCCGGTTGTTCACCCGGTTGGGGTGGGGGCAGTTCATCCGCGATGACGGGCCGCAGTCGCATCATGTGAAGCGCGGGACACCCACGATGGGTGGGATCATCTTCATCCTGGGCGCCCTGTTCGGGTATTTCGGCGCGACGCTGATCAATGGTGAGGGTGCCACGGCGTCGGGGCTGCTGGTGCTGTTCATGATGGTCGGGCTCGGTGTCGTCGGGTTCATCGACGATTTCCTGAAGACGCGGAAGAAGCAGAGCCTGGGCCTGGGGGGTTGGGCGAAGGTCGCCGGGCAGGTCGTGGTGGCGGGCACGTTCGCGGTGTTGGCGTTGCAGTTCCCGAATGCGCAGGGCACGACGCCGGCGGATACGAAGATCTCGTTCATCCGGGATCTGCCGTTGGACTTCATGGTGTTTGGCACGATCGCCGGCACGATCCTGTACGTGATCTGGATCTGTTTGATCTCGACGGCGGCGTCGAACGGGGTGAACGTGACCGACGGGCTCGACGGGCTCGCCGCCGGGGCGTCGATCCTCGCGATCGGCTCGTTCGTCGTGATCGGCTTCTGGCAGTTCAACCAGGCCTGCGCGAATCCCAATCTGAATCAGGCGGATGCCTACCGCTGCTACGAGGTGCGCGATCCCCTCGACCTCGCGATCGTGGCGACGGCGATCGTGGGCGGGCTCATCGGCTTCCTGTGGTGGAACACGAACCCCGCGAAGATCTACATGGGCGACACCGGGTCGCTGGCCCTGGGCGGGGCGCTCGCGGCGTTGGCGATCGTGAGCCGCACGGAGCTGCTCCTGGTGCTGATCGGCGGGCTGTTCGTGATCGAGACGGGGTCGGTGATCGTGCAGCGGGCGTACTTCAAGCTCACGCACGGCAAGCGGATCTTCCTGATGAGCCCGATCCATCACCACTTCGAGTTGAAGGGGTGGGCCGAGGTCACCATCGTCGTGCGGTTCTGGATCATCGGCGGCCTCCTCGTCGCCGCCGGCGTCGGCACCTTCTACCTCGAATGGCTGCAGAGCTGATGCCGGGCGCCACTGCCGAGCGGCTCGACGGGCTCACCAGCTGGCACGCCGACTGGACCGGACTGAGGGTCGCGGTCCTCGGCCTCGGCGTCACCGGCTTCGCCGTCGCCGACACCCTCACCGAGCTCGGCGCGGAGGTGCTCGTGCTCGCCCCGGCGCGCGACGACGATCGCGCCCGCATCCTGGAGGTCATCGGCGCCCGGCTCGTCACCGACCCGCTCGAGACGGTGCCCGGCGAGCTCGCCGAGTTCGCGCCCGAACTCCTCGTGGCCTCGCCGGGGTTCCACCCCGACCATCCCGTGCTCGAGTGGGCCGGGGCGGAGGGCGTCCCGGTCTGGGGCGACATCGAGCTCGCCTGGCGCGTCCGCGACAAGGTCGAGACCGCCGAGTGGATCCTCGTCACCGGCACGAACGGCAAGACGACGACGACGCAGCTCGCCGCGACGTTCCTCGCCGCCAACGGCCTGCGCGCGGCGCCGTGCGGCAACATCGGCGTGCCGGTGCTCGACGCCGTGCGCGACCCGCAGGGCTTCGACGTGCTCGTCGTCGAACTGTCGAGCTACCAGCTGCATCACGTACCCGCCGCAGGGCCCGGCGCACTGCATCCGCTCGCGAGCGTCTGCCTGAACCTCGCCGACGACCACCTGGACTGGCACGGCTCCTTCGCGGGCTACCGGGACGCGAAGGCCAAGGTCTACGCGAACACCAGGCTCGCCTGCGTCTACAACCGGGCCGACGAGGCGACGCGCCTCATGGTCGAGGAGGCGGAGGTCGAGGAGGGCGCACGCGCCATCGGCTTCGGGCTCGACGTGCCCGGGCCGAGCGACTTCGGCGTCGTCGAGGGCATCCTCTGCGACCGCGCCTTCCTCGACGACCGGCACCGCACGGCGCTCGAGATCATCACGGTCGCCGAGCTCGAGCCGCGCGGGCTCGACGCCCCGCACATCGTGCAGAACATCCTCGCCGCCGCGGCGCTCGCCCGAGCCGCGGGCGTCCCCGTCGGCATCATCCACGATGCGCTGGGGGAGTTCCGGCTCGACGCGCACCGCATCGAGACCGTCGCGATCGCCGGCGGCGTGCGGTGGATCGACGACTCCAAGGCCACCAACCCGCACGCCGCGCAGGCTTCGCTGAAGGCCTTCGGCCGGGTGGTCTGGATCGTGGGCGGCCTGCTCAAGGGCGTCGACGCCGATTCGCTCGTCGCGGCGCACGTCGGCCGGCTCCGGGCCGCGATCGTGATCGGGACGGCTCGCGACGAGCTCGTCGCGGCGTTCCGCCGACACGCGCCCGAACTGCCGCTCTTCGAGGTCCTCGCGCCGGACACTGAGAACGTGATGCCCGAGGCGGTCGCGTTGGCGGCCTCGGTGGCCGAGCAGGGCGACACCGTGCTGCTCGCGCCGGCGGCGGCGTCGATGGACCAGTTCACCGACTACGCGGACCGCGGTCGCAGATTCCACGAGGCGGTCAGAGCGATGCTGGGAGGTGAGGCGGATGCCGATGGCACCGCAGCCGACCCCCGAGCCGATCAGGACTGACGCCGCCGGCGGCGAGCCCTCCGCCGAGCCACGCGGGATGGCCGCGGCCCGGATCCGCTTCGGGCGAGTGCTCCGCGTGGAGTCGGGCGACTTCTACCTGCTGCTCGGCACCACGCTCTTCCTCGTCGTCTTCGGCCTCGTCATGGTGCTCTCGTCCTCGGTGGTCGAGTCCCGCATCGAGGACGGCGGCGCCTTCGTGCAGATCGGCCGGCAGGCCGCGTTCGCGGCCGTCGGGGTGCCGGTGATGCTGCTCGCGAGCCGGATGCCGCAACGGGTGTGGATGCTGCTCGCCTGGCCGGCCATGGCGCTGTCGTGCCTCATGCAGCTGCTCGTCGTCGCGACGCCGCTCGGCGTCGAGGTCGGCGGTAACACGAACTGGATCTCGATCGCCGGATTCCAGTTCCAGCCCTCGGAGATGATCAAGGTCTCGATGGTGATGTGGCTCGGGCTCATCGTGACGAAGAAGCAGACCCAGCTGGGCGACTTCGTGCACGGCGTGCTGCCGATCCTGCTCGTCGGCGGTGGCGCCATCGGCCTCGTGCTCCTCGGCGGTGACCTCGGCACGGTCATGATCATGGGCGCCATGCTGATCGGGGCGCTGTTCCTCGTCGGCATCCGGATCCGCCTGCTCATCGGCCCGGTGCTCGTCGCCGCCCTGCTGTTCGTGATCGTCGCCTTCTCGAGCGAGAACCGCATGAAGCGCATCATGAGCTTCGTGCAGGAGAGCTGCACCAAGGTCGACGTGGACGCGTGCTGGCAGATCCAGCACGGCACCTTCGCCCTCGCGAACGGCGGGGTGTTCGGTGTCGGCCTCGGCAATTCGGCGGCCAAATGGTCGTGGCTGCCCGCGGCGGCGAACGACTTCATCTTCGCGATCATCGGCGAGGAGCTCGGCCTGATCGGCGCGATCGTCGTGATCGCCATGTTCGTGCTGCTCGCGATCGCCTTCGCCCGGGTGCTGCGCGGGGCCCGCACGCCCTTCGGCAAAGCGGCGACGGCCTCGGTCATGGTGTGGGTCATCGTGCAGGCGTGTGTCAATATCGGTGTCGTGCTCCGCGTCTTCCCGGTCCTCGGCGTCCCCCTTCCGCTCGTCTCAGCTGGAGGCACGGCCCTCCTCACGACCCTCTTCGCGATCGGCATCGTGCTCTCGGTCGCGCGGAACCCGGACGGGGGCGGGAGCGGCCGCTGGCTGCGCGGGAGCGTCCCGGCGACGGCGGGCGCCGCGCGATGACGGTCTACCTCCTCGCCGGCGGAGGCACCGCCGGCCACGTGAACCCCCTGCTCGCCGTCGCCGACCGGCTGCGCGAACGCGAGCCCGACTCCGTGGTGCTCGTGCTCGGCACCGCGGAGGGCCTGGAGTCTCGCCTCGTCCCGCAGCGCGGCTACCGGCTGCTCACGATCCCGAAGGTGCCGTTCCCGCGGCGTCCGAACGGGGCGGCGCTGCGCTTCCCCCGGGCGTTCGGCCGCTCGATCGGCATCGTTCGGGAGCTCATCGCCGAGCACGGCGTCGACGTCGTCGTCGGGTTCGGCGGCTACGTCTCGACGCCCGCGTACCTCGCGGCGCGGCGCGCGGGCGTGCCGGTCGTCATCCACGAGGCGAACGCCCGTCCAGGCCTCGCCAACCGCCTCGGCGCACGCTGGGCCGCCGGCGTCGGGGTGGCCTTCGCCGGCACGCCGCTGCGCGGCGCGCAGCTCGTCGGCATGCCGCTCCGTCGCGAGATCGAGCGGCTCGACCGCGCGGCATCGCGAGCCGAGGCCGCCGCGTACTTCGAACTGGATGCCGCGCGGCCGGTGCTGCTCGCCACCGGCGGCTCGCTCGGCGCCCGACGGATCAACGGCACGATGGTCGACTCCGCGCAGCGGATCGTGGATGCCGGCTGGCAGGTGCTGCAAATCGCTGGCGGCACCGCCGAGGCGAGCGATCCCGGGGTCGAGGGCTACCGCTTTGTCTCGTACGCGGACCGGATGGACCTGGCCCTCGCGCTCGCGGACTTCGCGGTGTCGCGCGCGGGAGCGGCGACCGTCAGCGAGCTCTCGGCGCTCGGCATCCCGGCTGTCTACGTGCCCTACCCCGTGGGCAATGGCGAGCAGCGCTTCAACGCGGCGGGCGTGGTGGCGGCGGGCGGCGGCATCCTCGTCGACGACGCGCAGTTCACCTCCGACTGGTTCGCATCCGAGGTGCTGCCGCTCCTCGCCGACCCCGCCCGCATCGCGGAGATGGGCCGGCTGGCGCTCGGCACGGGGTTCCGCGACGGCACCGAGCGCTTCGTCGCGCTCATCGACGCGGCGACCGAGCCGCACGCCTGAGCCGCGCCGCGCCGGAAGGCGCGTAACGTGGAAGGGGAGCATCGCGCTCCCGAGCAGACACCGACCAGCGAGGAAGAGCCACCCGACGTGACGATCAAGCCCGACCCCTCCACCGAGATCCCCGCCGAGCTCGGCAACGTGCACTTCGTCGGCATCGGCGGATCCGGCATGAGCGGCATCGCGCGACTCGTGCTCGGCGACGGGCACCGCGTGACGGGGTCCGATGTGCGGGACTCCGCGAACGTGCAGGCGCTGCGCGAACTCGGCGCGGAGATCGCCATCGGGCACGACGCGGCGAACCTCCCCGACGACGTCGACACCGTCGTCGTCACCGGTGCGCTCTGGCAGGACAACCCCGAGTACCAGCTTGCGCTCGAGCGCGGGGTGCCGGTCCTGCACCGCTCGCAGGCGCTCGCGGCGCTCATCGGCGGCCGCCGGCTCGTCTCGGTCGCGGGCGCGCACGGCAAGACGACCTCGACCGGCATGATCGTGACCGGCCTGCTCGCGCTCGGCGCCCGGCCGAACTTCGTGAACGGCGGGGTCATCGAGGGGCTCGGCGTGAGCGCGGCCGCCGGCGACGGCGAACTCTTCGTCGTCGAGGCCGACGAGTCCGACGGCTCCTTCCTGCTCTACGACACCTCGGTCGCGCTCATCACGAACGTCGACCCCGACCACCTCGACCACTATGGTTCGCGGGAGGCCTTCGAGCAGGCCTTCGTCGACTTCGCCGACCGGGCGCGCGAGCTCGTCGTGATCTCCTCGGACGACGCCGGGGCGCTGCGCGTCACCGAGCGGCTCTCGCACGCGAGCATCGTGAGCTTCGGCGAGGCGGAGGGCGCGACGGTGCGCGTGCACTCGATCGAGACCGACGGACCGGTCGCCTTCGCGCTGAGCTACCAGGGCGCCGAATACCGGGCGAGGCTGCGCGTGCCGGGCCGGCACAACGCGATCAACGCCGCGGGCGCCTTCGCCGTGCTGGTCGGCCTCGGATTCGACCCGCAGCTCGCGCTCGACGGCATCGCCGGCTTCGCCGGCACCGGCCGCCGCTTCGAGCTGCACGGCACCGTCGGCGGCGTGAGCGTCTACGACGACTACGCGCACCACCCGACCGAGGTCGCCGCGGCCCTCGCGGCCGCCCGGACGGTCGTGGGCGAGGGGCGGATCATCGCCGTGCACCAGCCGCACACCTACAGCCGCACGCAGGCGTTCGCGAAGGAGTTCGCCGAGGTGCTCGAGCAGTACGCCGACGAGACCGTCGTGCTCGACGTCTACGGCGCGAGGGAGGACCCGGTCCCCGGCGTGACCGGGGCGCTCGTGAGCGAGCGCTTCGACGACGCCGGGCGGGTGGCGTTCATCGCCGACTGGCAGGAGGCGGCCGACCACACCGCGCACATCGCTCGCGACGGCGACTTCGTGATCACCCTCGGCTGCGGCGACGTCTACCGCATCGTGCCGCAGCTGCTCGCCTCGCTCGAGCGGGAGCGCGGGTGAGCCCGGGGCCCGCGTGAAGCGGCCGCAGGGATTCGACGGGCCGCGCACCTCGCGGCCCGGCCGCGCGCGTCCGCTCCCGAGTGAGCCGGAGGCGCCCGCGGCGGTGCCGCTCCGCCGGGGCGGGACGGCGGAGCCCGTCGAGCCCGATGCCGTCACCGCACCGGTGCCCGTCATCGGCGACGACCCGAACGCGACGGTCCCGCTCGGCACCGCGCCGCTCGTCGCCCCGGGCGCCGAGCCCGTGGAGGGCGACGACGGCGGCCGGTCAGCACCCTCGCGCGACCGTCCGTCGCCCGCCGCCTCGGCCGCTGCGGAGGCCCGTGCGGCACGGAAGGCGCTGGCCGCGGCCGAGCGCGCGAGGCGCCGCTACGAGCGCCGCGAGGTCCGCCGGTTCACGGCGCACACCCGTCGTCGCCGACGGGCCTGGCTGATCGGCCTCGGGGCTGCGGCGCTGTTCGTCGGCGGAGTGCTCGCCATCGCGTACTCGCCGGCCATGGCGCTGCGCGAGGTGCGCGTCGAGGGCGCCTCGCGCATCCCGCCGGAGCAGATCCAGGCGGCGTTCGACGGCGAACTGGGCACGCCGCTCCCGCTCATCGGCTCCGGCGACGTGAACACGGCGCTCCGCGCCTTCCCCCTCATCGAGACGTACTCGACCGAGCTGGTGCCGCCCGGCACCCTCATCGTCCGCATCACCGAGCGCACGCCGGTGGGGGTCGTGCAGGGCGACGACGGGCTCGAGCTCGTCGACGCCGCCGGGGTCGTCATCGACCGGCCGGCCGAGCGCCCGGAGGGCCAGCCGTTGATCGAGGCCGGGGCGATGAACGGGCCTGGGTTCCGCGCGGCGGCCGGCGTCGTGCGCGCCCTGCCCGACGACGTCAGGACCCAGCTCGTGCGCGTGACCGCCGAGACGGCGGACGACGTGCGGCTCGAGCTCTCGAGCGGCGCCGCGGTGGTATGGGGGAGCGCCGAGGACTCCGCCCTGAAGGCGGTCGTGCTCGCCGGGCTCATGAAAAATGCCCCGCCCGATTCGGTCGGCCAGTACGACGTCTCGGCGCCGACGAGCCCGGTCACCGGCTGACCCGGTCCCCGAGGCGGCGGATTCGGCGCTCAGAGGCCGAATCGGGCGATCCGTTCGCGACACGCGGAGTGTCGTCGTCGCCCAGGCGGCACCTGGGACCTACCGTCGTTCTCAGGAATTGCATACTCAGCAAAACTTTAACCTTCGACTAGAGGTTCAAGGTTCCCAGGGAAGGCCGAACATGTCGACAAACCAGAACTACCTCGCCGTCATCAAGGTCGTCGGCATCGGCGGCGGCGGCGTGAACGCCGTCAACCGCATGATCGAGCTGGGCCTGCGCGGCGTCGAGTTCATCGCCATCAACACCGATGCGCAGGCGCTGCTGCTGAGTGACGCCGACGTCAAGCTCGACGTCGGCCGCGACCTCACCCGCGGGCTCGGCGCCGGCGCCGACCCCGAGGTCGGTCGACGTGCCGCCGAGGACCACGCCGAGGAGATCGAGGAGGCGCTGGCCGGCGCCGACATGGTCTTCGTCACCGCCGGCGAGGGCGGCGGCACCGGCACCGGCGGCGCCCCGGTCGTCGCGCGGATCGCGAAGTCGATCGGTGCGCTGACGATCGGTGTCGTCACGAAGCCGTTCAGCTTCGAGGGCAAGCGCCGCCAGACCCAGGCCGAACAGGGCGTCGCGCGCCTGAAGGAAGAGGTCGACACCCTCATCGTGGTGCCGAACGATCGCCTGTTGGAGATCAGCGACCGCGGCATCTCGATGCTCGAAGCGTTCTCGACCGCGGACCAGGTGCTCCTCGCCGGTGTCCAGGGCATCACCGACCTCATCACGACCCCGGGTCTCATCAACCTCGACTTCGCCGACGTGAAGAGCGTCATGCAGGGCGCGGGCTCCGCACTCATGGGGATCGGCTCCTCGAGAGGGGCGGATCGGGCGATCAAAGCCGCCGAGCTCGCCGTCGCCAGTCCGCTGCTCGAGGCGTCCATCGACGGCGCGCACGGCGTGCTGCTCTCGATCCAGGGCGGGTCGAACCTCGGCATCTTCGAGATCAACGACGCGGCCCGCCTCGTGCAGGAGGCCGTCCACCCCGAGGCGAACATCATCTTCGGCGCGGTCATCGACGACACCCTCGGCGACGAGGTGCGCGTGACCGTCATCGCAGCGGGCTTCGACGGCGGCGAGCCGCAGCCGAAGCAGGCGGTCGAGGCGCGTCAGCAGGCCGCCGTCCCCGCCGCGGTCGGTGCGGCCGTCGGCGCGGCGGGGGTGCTCGGGTCCGGGGAGCCCGGCGACCCGATCGCCGAGATCGACATCGATGAGCTCGTCGAGACGGCGAGCTGGGGCTCGGCCGAGACGACCGCGAGCACCGCGGACCAGATCGTCTCCGACCCGGCCTTCGACGACGACGGCGACGACCTCGACATCCCCGACTTCCTGAAGTGAGCGAGCTCGCCGAGCGGCTGGCCGCGGTCCGCACCGGCATCTCGGATGCCGCGACCGCGGCCGGTCGATCGCCCGAGGAGCTCACGACGATCGTCGTGACGAAGTTCCATCCCGCCTCGCTCGTGCGCGAGCTCTTCGAGCTCGGCGTGCGCGACGTGGGGGAGAACCGCCACCAGGAGGCGCAGGCGAAGGCGGCCGAGCTCGCCGAGCCGGAGCTCCGCTGGCACTTCGTCGGGCAATTGCAGAGCAAGAAGGCCAGGCAGGTCAGGGCCTACGCCTCGGTGATCCACTCGATCGACCGGACGGCCCTCGTCGACGTGCTCCGCTCGGAGGAGACGAGCGTCGACTGCTTCGTGCAGCTGAACCTGACCGACGACCCCGGCCGCGGCGGAGTGGCTCCGACCGAGCTCGAACCGCTCGTCGAGCACGTGCTCGCGACGCCGGGACTGCGGCTCCTCGGCCTCATGGCCGTCGCGCCGCTGGATGAGCCGGCGCGGCCGGCCTTCGCGAGGATGCGCGAGCTCTCGGAGCGCGTGCAGCGGCTCGCGCCCGAGGCCGGCGCGCTGTCGATGGGGATGTCGCACGACTACGCCGATGCGATCGCCGAGGGTGCGACACACCTGCGCATCGGCACCGCAATCACGGGGAATCGCCCGGACCGCGGTTAACCTCGAAGAGACGAAGAACACCGGAGGGCAGCGATGTCGAACCCGCTCAAGAAGACCATGGTCTACCTCGGCCTCGCCGACGAGGAGCTCGAGACCGAGGCTCCCCAGCAGCAGGCCGCCGCGCCGGCCCAGGCTGCACCCGCCCAGGCTGCGCCCGTCGCGGCTGCCGCCCCGAAGCAGGCGCCGGTGACGCCGCTGCGCAAGCAGCACGTCCAGCCGGTCGCCCCCCAGGTGGAGATGAACGAGATTCTCACGGTGCACCCGCGCCAGTACCGCGACGCCCAAGTGATCGCCGAGTCCTTCCGCGAGGGCGTGCCGGTGATCATCAACCTGTCGCAGATGTCCGACAACGACGCACGGCGTCTCATCGACTTCGCGAGCGGCCTCTCGCAGGGCCTCTCCGGCAAGATCGAGCGCGTCACGAGCAAGGTGTTCCTGCTCTCGCCGGCGCACGTCGTGATCTCCGGCGAGAGCGGCGAGGCCGACGACGACGTGGATGCGTCGTTCTTCACGCGCGCGTAGCCGGCGGTGGGCGCCCTCTCCGTCGTCTGGAGCATCCTCTCGACGCTGCTGCTCATCTACTTCTTCGTGATGTGGGGGCGGTTCGTCCTCGATCTCGTGCGCACCTTCAACCGCAGCTGGCGGCCGCGCGGCGGCTGGCTGGTGCTGGTCGAGGCCGTGTACACGATCACCGATCCGCTCATCAAGTTCTTCCGGCGGCTCGTCCCGCCGTTGCGCCTCGGTCCCGTGGCGCTCGATCTCGCGTGGAGCCTGGCCATGCTCGTCGTCATCGTGGCGATGACCGTGGTCTCCTGGCTCTCGCAGGTCACCGCGCTCGCTGGCTGACGATCTCCTGCGAGCATTGCGGGCCGAGACGATCGGCCCTGCGGTCGCCCGAACCCGGGTGATACCGTAACCTGAACGTGATCCGACAGTTCGATAGTTTCGACAGATTTGAGGGTGAGCAGCCATGGCGCTAACTCCGGAAGATGTGGTCAACAAGCGCTTCCAGGCGACGAAGTTCCGTGAGGGCTACGACCAGGACGAGGTCGACGACTTCCTCGACGAGGTGGTCGTCGAGCTGCGCCGACTGAACCAGGAGAACGAGGAGCTGCGTCAGCGCCTCGCCGCCGCAGAGGCCCGTTCGTCCGACCAGCCGGCCGCGCCGGCCCCCGCAGCACCCGCGCCCGCCGCGTTCACCGAGCCCGCCGCGCAACCGGCCACCGTCGCCGTGCCGACGCAGCAGCCGACCCCCCAGTCCGAGCTCGACGAGCAGACCTCGACGACGAACCTCCTCCAGCTCGCCCGCCGCCTCCACGAGGAGCACGTGCGCGAGGGCGTCGAGAAGCGCGACGCGCTCATCGCCGAGGGGCACGCGACCGCGGCCCGTCTCGTCGCCGAGGCCGAGGCGAAGCAGCGTCAGCAGATCGGCATCCTCGACCAGGAGCGCGTCGCGCTCGAGAAGCGCGTCGACGAGCTGCGCGTCTTCGAGCGCGAGTACCGCCAGAAGCTGAAGAGCTACATCGAGGGTCAGCTGCGCGACCTCGACACCGCCTCCCCGGTGCAGGTCTCGGGCAACCAGGGCTTCTCGGCCCCCGTGAGCGCCTCGGCGCAGGGCGAGCAGTCGGCGCCCACCTTCCAGGGCTTTGGCGCCTGAGCGCAGCGCGAAGGTCGGCACCGCCACCGCACTCCTGGTCCTCGCCGGCGCCGCAGTGGTGGCGTACGGCCTTGATCAGCTGAGCAAGTACCTGGTCGTCTCGAACCTCACCGAGGGCGAGACGGTCCAGGTGCTCGGGCAGGTGCTCGAGTTCCAGTTCGTGCGGAATCCGGGTGCGGCGTTCTCGCTCGCGAGCGGGATGACCTGGATCTTCACGATCCTCGCGGCCGGCGTCATCACCTTCATCATCTGGTTCGCTCGGCGCATCAAGTCGGTGGCCTGGGCCATGGTCTTCGGGCTGCTGCTGGGCGGCGTGCTCGGCAACCTGACCGACCGGCTGTTCCGGGAGCCGAGCTTCGGGCTCGGCCACGTGGTCGACTTCATCTCGACTCCGTGGATGCTCCCCGCGATCTACAACATCGCCGACATCTCGATCGTGTCGAGCATGGCGCTGTTCATGATCCTCACGATCCGGGGCATCGGACTCGACGGGTCCCGCGAGGAGCGTCAGCCCAAGGGCGAGAAGGCGTCCGAGTCCGTCGCGGCCGAGCCGCAGACGAGCGCGGACGGCGAGACCGAGGCCGGGCCGCGCGCCAGCCTCTCCGCGCCTCGACCGAGCGAGTCCTGATGGAGCACCGCTCCCTGCCCGTCCCGGACGGGCTCGAGGGCGTGCGCGTCGATCAGGGGCTCGCGAAGCTGCTCGGCTTCTCGCGCACCCAGGCGGCAGAGGTCGCCTCGGCCGGCGGAGTGCTCCTCGACGGCACCGTGGCGGGCAAATCCGACCGGCTGCGCGCCGGCGCCTGGCTCGAGGTGAGCTGGCAGCCGCCGCGCACGCTCGAGGTCGAGCCGATCGCGGTGCCCGAGCTCGCCATCATCCACGACGACGACGAGCTCGTCGTGGTCGACAAGCCCGCCGGCGTCGCCGCGCATCCCTCGCTCGGCTGGACCGGGCCGACCGTCGTCGGCGCCCTCGCCGCGGCCGGCTTCCGCATCTCGACCTCCGGCGCGCCGGAGCGGCAGGGCGTGGTGCACCGCCTCGACGCCGGGACCAGCGGGCTCATGGTGGTCGCGAAGTCCGAGCGGGCGTACACGGCGCTGAAGCGCGCCTTCCACGACCGAGAGGTCGAGAAGATCTACCACACGGTGGTGCAGGGGCATCCCGATCCCTTCGCCGGCACGATCGACGCGCCCGTGGGGCGCCATCCGCGCTCCGAGTGGAAGTTCGCGGTGGTGGCCGACGGCAAGCACGCCGTGACCCACTACGAGACGCTCGAGGCCTTCCCCTCCGCTTCGCTGCTCGAGGTGCACCTCGAGACCGGGCGCACGCACCAGATCCGCGTGCACATGGCCGCGCAGCGGCACCCGTGCGTCGGCGACGCGATGTACGGGGCCGACCCGACGATCTCGGCCCGGCTGGGGCTCGAGCGCCAGTGGCTGCATGCGAAGCAGCTCGCCTTCACGCACCCCGGCACGGGGGAGTGGACGACGTACGAGTCCGAGTACCCGGCCGATCTCGCCCGCGCGCTCGAGATCCTGCGGGCCGACTGAGCCGGCGCCGCCCACGGTGTGGGTGGGTCGCCGTAGACTCGCAGCACACCCCAGATCCACCAGCAGCACCACCCGATGAGGAGCCCCGTGGCCGCCGATTCCTTCGTTCATCTGCACGTCCATTCCGAGTACTCCATGCTCGACGGCGCCGCGAGGATCGGGGAGCTCATCAAGGCCGCCCAGGGGCACGAGATGCCCGCCGTGGCGGTCACCGACCACGGCAACGTGTTCGGCGCCTACGACTTCTGGAAGCAGGCGACCGACGCCGGCATCAAGCCGATCATCGGCACCGAGGCGTACCTCACGCCGCGCACCGACCGTCGTGACAAGACCCGGGTGCGCTGGGGCGACGGCGGCGGCGACGACGTCTCCGGCTCCGGTGCGTACACGCACATGACGCTGCTCTCCGAGACCACCGAGGGCATGCACAACCTCTTCCGGCTCTCGAGCCGGGCCTCGATCGAGGGCTACTACTTCAAGCCCCGCATGGACCGCGAGCTGCTGCAGACGTACTCGAAGGGCCTCATCGCCACGACGGGCTGCCCCTCCGGCGAGGTGCAGACGCGCCTCAGGCTCGGCCAGTACGACGAAGCGGTGAAGGCGGCCGCGGAGTTCCGCGACATCTTCGGCCGGGAGAACTTCTTCTGCGAGGTCATGGACCACGGTCTCGGCATCGAGAAGCGCATCATGGACGACCTCTTCCGGCTCGCGAAAGACCTCGGGCTCCCGCTCGTCGCGACGAACGATCTGCATTACACCCACGCCCACGACGCGAAGAGCCACGCCGCGCTGCTGTGCGTGCAGTCCGGCTCGACCCTCGACGACCCGAACCGCTTCAAGTTCGACGCCGATGAGTTCTACTTGAAGACCGCCGCCGAGATGCGGCACCTCTTCCGCGACCACCCCGACGCCTGCGACAACACGCTCGCGATCGCCGAGCGCTGCGACGTGCAGTTCAACACCAACGCGAACTACATGCCGCGCTTCCCCGTCCCCCAGGGTGAGAACGAGGAGAGCTGGTTCGTGAAGGAGGTCGAGAAGGGGCTGCACCTGCGCTACCCGAACGGCATCCCGGCCGAGGTCCGCAAGCAGGCCGACTACGAGGTCGGCGTCATCAGCCAGATGGGCTTCCCCGGCTACTTCCTCGTCGTCGCGGACTTCATCAACTGGTCGAAGGAGAACGGCATCCGGGTCGGCCCGGGCCGTGGCTCGGGCGCCGGCTCCATGGCGGCGTACGCCATGAAGATCACCGACCTCGATCCGCTGCAGCACGGCCTCATCTTCGAGCGCTTCCTGAACCCCGACCGCGTCTCGATGCCCGACTTCGACGTCGACTTCGACGAGCGTCGGCGCGGCGAGGTCATCAAGTACGTCACCGAGAAGTACGGCGAGGAGCGCGTCGCGCAGATCGTCACCTACGGCACGATCAAGGCGAAGCAGGCGCTGAAGGACTCGGGCCGCGTGCTAGGCTTCCCCTTCTCGATGGGTGAGAAGCTCACGAAGGCGATGCCGCCGGCCGTCATGGGCAAGGACATCCCGCTGTCTGGCATCGTCGACAAGGACCACCCGCGCTTCAAGGAGGCGGGCGACATCCGGGCGATCATCGAGACCGACCCGGAGGCGCGCACGGTCTTCGACACCGCGCTCGGGCTCGAGAACCTGAAGCGGCAGTGGGGCGTGCACGCGGCCGGCGTGATCATGTCGAGCGACCCGCTGATCGACATCATCCCGATCATGAAGCGCGAGCAGGACGGCCAGATCGTCACGCAGTTCGACTACCCCGCGTGCGAGTCCCTCGGGCTGATCAAGATGGACTTCCTGGGGCTGCGCAACCTCACGATCATCGACGATGCGCTCGACAACATCGAGGCGAACCGGGGCTTCCGGCCGGTCCTCGAAGACCTGGCGCTCGACGACCAGCCCGCCTACGATCTGCTGTCCCGCGGCGACACCCTCGGCGTGTTCCAGCTCGACGGCGGCCCGATGCGCTCGCTGCTCCGGCTCATGAAGCCCGACAACTTCGAGGACATCTCGGCCGTCATCGCGCTCTACCGCCCCGGTCCCATGGGCGCGAACTCGCACACGAACTACGCGCTCCGCAAGAACGGGCTGCAGGAGATCACACCGATCCACCCCGAGCTCGCCGAGCCGCTGAAGGACATCCTCGACACGAGCTACGGCCTCATCATCTACCAGGAGCAGGTGATGGCCATCGCGCAGCGGGTGGCCGGCTTCTCACTCGGCCAGGCCGACATCCTCCGCCGTGCGATGGGCAAGAAGAAGAAGTCCGAGCTCGACAAGCAGTACGAGGGCTTCTCGCAGGGCATGCTCGACAACGGCTACTCCGAGGGCGCGATCAAGATGCTCTGGGACATCCTGCTGCCCTTCTCCGACTACGCGTTCAACAAGGCCCACTCGGCCGCCTACGGCGTGCTGAGCTACTGGACGGCGTACCTCAAGGCGCACTACCCGGCCGAGTACATGGCCGCGCTCCTCACGAGCGTCGGCGACGCCCGGGACAAGCTCGCGCTCTACCTCAACGAGTGCCGCCGCATGGGCATCAAGGTGCTGCCGCCCGACGTGAACGAGTCGATCGGCTTCTTCGCCGCCGTCGGCGACGACATCCGCTTCGGCCTTGGCGCCGTGCGCAACGTCGGGTTCAACGTCGTCGACGCGATCCGCGCCGCCCGCGACGAGAAGGGCCGCTTCGAGTCGTTCCACGACTTCCTGAAGAAGTCCCCGCTGCAGGTCGCGAACAAGCGCACGGTCGAGTCGCTCATCAAGGCGGGCGCCTTCGACTCGCTCGGCGACACTCGGCGCGCGCTCATCGAGACGCACGAGTCGGCGGTCGACGGGGCCGTGGCGACGAAGCGCGTCGAAGCGACGGGCCAGGCCGGCTTCAACTTCGACGAGCTCTTCGACGAGGGCGAGGGCTCCGAGGTCGCCTCGCAAGTGCCGCCGCGGCCCGAATGGCCGAAGAGCACCAAGCTCGCGTTCGAGCGCGAGATGCTGGGGCTCTACGTCTCCGACCACCCGTTGGCCGGCCTCGAGGTGCCGCTCGCGAAGCACGCCTCCACGAGCATCGCCGATCTCACGAGCTCGGAGCACACGCAGGACGGCGACACCGTGGTGGTCGCCGGACTTGTCACGAGCGTCCAGCACCGCATCGCGAAGTCCTCCGGCAACCAGTACGGCATGATCCAGGTCGAGGACTTCTCCGGCGAGATCACCGTCATGTTCATGGGCAAGGCGTACCAGGAGTTCGCACCGGGGCTGCAGGCCGACTCGATCGCGGTCGTCCGCGGCCGGGTGAGCATGCGCGACGACGGCATGAACCTGCACGCCTTCAGCGTCTTCACCCCCGACCTCGGGCAGGGCGACGAGACCGGGCCCGTGATGATCTCGCTGCAGGACGTGCGCGCCACTACCGACACGATCACCGCGCTCGGCGAGGTGCTCGCCCGGCATCGCGGCGACACCGAGGTGCGGCTCCGGCTCCTGAAGGGCGGCACGGCCCGCGTCTTCGAGGTGCCGCATCCCGTGCGCGTGACGGCCGACTTCTACGGTGAGCTGAAGAGCCTGCTCGGCCCGAACTGCCTGAGCTGAGCGGCGCGGCCCCGGGGCGCGGCCTCGCTAGGCTGGAGCCCTGATGCTGCGAACGATCGATCTCCGCGGAACCCGTCCGACCCAGCGCGAGCTGCTCGCGCTCGTGCCCCGTGCCGCCACCGACGTGTCGGCCGCGCTCGAGACCGCGCGCACCCTCGTCGAGGAGGTCCGCGAGCACGGCGAGCAGGCGCTGCTGGCCCAGGCGGAGCGCCTCGACCGGGTGCGCCCGCCGGCTATCCGCGTGCCCGAGTCGGAGCTGCGTGAGGCGCTCGCCGCACTCGACCCCGGCATCCGCCGCGCCGTCGAGTCCACGATCGAGCGCGTCCGCGCGGCGAGCGCGGCGCAGGTGCCAGCGCCCGAGCGCACCGTGCTCGCCGACGGTGCCGTCGTCGAGCAGCGCTGGCAGCCGGTCGCCCGGGTCGGCCTCTACGTGCCCGGCGGTAAGGCCGTCTACCCCTCGAGCGTCGTGATGAACGTCGTGCCCGCCCAGGCCGCCGGCGTCGCCTCGATCGCGCTCGCCTCGCCGCCGCAGGCCGCGCACGGCGGTCGCATCCATCCGACCGTCGCCGCCGTCGCCGCCCTGCTCGGCATCACCGAGGTGTACGCGATGGGTGGCGCGGGGGCGATCGGGGCCTTCGCCTACGGCGTCGACGAGCTCGGCCTCGACCCGGTTCAGCGCGTGACCGGACCCGGCAACGTGTACGTGGCGGCTGCGAAGCGCGTCGTCGCCTCGGTCACGGGCATCGACGCGGAGGCGGGTCCCACCGACATCCTGGTCATCGCCGACGACGCGGCCGACGCCGACTTCGTCGCGGCCGACCTGATCAGCCAGGCCGAGCACGACGAGCTCGCGGCCTCGGTGCTCGTGACCGACTCCGAGCCCTTCGGCGCGCGGGTGCTCGAGCGGCTCGCGAGCAGGGCCGCCGCGACGAAGCACCGCGAGCGCGTGCTCGCGGCGCTCGGCGGCGCCCAGTCCGCCCTCGTGCTCGTCGACGACCTCGCCGAGGCCGCAGCGTTCGCGAACGCCTTCGGACCGGAGCACCTCGAGATCCAGGTGCGCGACGCCGACGCGGTGCTCGCCGGCATCGAGAACGCCGGGGCGATCTTCCTCGGCCCCTACTCGCCCGTGAGCCTCGGCGACTACGCCGCCGGCTCCAACCACGTGCTGCCGACGGGCGGCCAGGCGCGGCACGCCGCCGGCCTCTCGGCGGCGACGTTCCTGCGGCCGCAGCAGATCGTGAGATACGACGAGCGGGCGCTCCGGGAGGTCGCACCGGTGATCGCCGCGCTGTCCGCCGAGGAGGACCTTCCGGCGCACGGCGAAGCGGTGACGGCGCGGTTCCCCGAGAGCTGAGCCGGCCATCGGGCCGGGGGTAGGCTTGGCACACCATGTACTGCCCGTTCTGCCGCCACCCAGATTCGCGTGTCATCGACTCCCGCACGAGCGACGACGGACTCTCGATCCGACGTCGTCGGCAGTGCCCGGAATGCGGTCGCCGCTTCTCGACCACCGAGACGGCGAGCCTCGTCGTCATCAAGCGCTCCGGCGTCGTCGAGCCGTTCAGCCGCGAGAAGGTCGTGCTGGGCGTGCGCAAGGCGTGCCAGGGGCGGCCGGTGACCGACTCCGACCTCGCCGTGCTGGCGCAGAAGGTCGAGGAGACGATCCGCTCGACGGGCGCCTCGCAGATCGAGGCGAACGACATCGGCCTCGCCATCCTGCCGCCGCTGCGCGAGCTCGACGAGGTCGCCTACCTGCGCTTCGCGAGCGTCTACCAGGCGTTCGAGTCGCTCGACGACTTCGACGCGGCGATCGCGCAGCTCCGCGAGGAGCACGGCCGCCTTCCGGCCCGCCCGGTGGAGTGACGCGAGGCGCGGAGCGGCGCGTCGGCTCCGGTAGCCTGGCTGCGGCATGTATCGACTCCTCTTCTCGCTCTTCCTGTCGAAGCTCGACCCCGAAGACGCGCACCACCTCGCCTTCCGCGTGATCCGCGCGCTGCCGACCCTGGGCGTCGGACGCGTCGTCGAGCGCTTCACCGCCCCCGACCCCGCGCTCGCGGTCGAGACGCTCGGGCTGCGCTTCCCCTCGCCGTTCGGCGTGGCGGCGGGCTTCGACAAGGACGGCTTCGCCGTGCGCGGGCTCGGCCACCTCGGCTTCGGCCATGTCGAGGTCGGCACGATCACCGCGATCGCGCAGCCCGGCAACGAGCGGCCGCGACTGTTCCGCCTCGTCGCGGACCGGGCGCTCATCAACCGGATGGGGTTCAACAACGGGGGAGCGGATGCCGCGGCCGGCCGGCTCTCGCGGCTCTCCCGCCGCACGCACCGCCCCGTCCTCGGCGTGAACATCGGTAAGAGCCGGGTGACCGCGGTCGAGGACGCCGTCGCCGACTACGAGCGCAGCGCGGGCGTGCTCGCGCCCTTCGCCGACTACCTCGTCGTGAACGTCAGCTCCCCGAACACGCCCGGGCTGCGCGGCCTGCAGGAGCTCGACGCCCTCGCGCCGCTGCTGGAGGCCGTGCGCGCGGCCGCCGGGCGCACGCCGCTGCTCGTGAAGATCGCCCCCGACCTCGCCGACGAGGAGGTGCGCCGCATCTGCGCGCTCGTGCTGCGGCTGGGCCTCGACGGCATCATCGCGACGAACACGACGATCTCCCGCGAGGGGCTGAAGACGCCGGCCGCCGAGGTCGAGGCGAAGGGCGCCGGGGGACTCTCGGGCGCGCCGCTCGCCGCCCGCTCGCTCGAGGTGCTGCGGCTCATCCGCGCCGAGGTCCCGGCGGAGCTCTGCGTGGTCTCGGTCGGCGGCGTGGAGACGGCCGCCGATGTGCAGGACCGCCTCGACGCGGGCGCGACACTCGTGCAGGGCTACTCGGCGTTCATCTACCGGGGGCCGTTCTGGGCGCGGCAGGTGAATCGCGGGCTGCTCCGATTCCGCCGCTCGCGCGAGCAGGCCGCGCCGCGTCGCGACTGAGGCGGCGCGCCGCCCGCCGATGCGCGGCGCTGCCGAGCCAGCTCACTCGAGGCAGCTCAGTCGCCGGCTCCATCGCGGCCGGTGAGCACGCCGGCCTCGGCCAGGCGGTCGGCGAGCGAGGAGCCGTCGCTCGCCGAGACCCACGGGATGCCGTCGTCGTGCTCGCCTGTCTTGGTGCGGCCTCCGGCGAGCACCGCTTCGCCCGTCGAGAGCCGGCGGATGGCGACGGCGGCGACGCGCTCGGGGTGCTCCTCGGCGAAGCTCGCGTAGAGCTCCTCGTCGTGCTGGCCGTCGTCGCCGATGAGCAGCCAGCGGATGCCGGGGAACTCCTCGGCGAGCCGGCGCAGGTTCTGCTCCTTGTGCGCCCGGCCGCTGCGGAACCAGCGATCGTGCGTCGGCCCCCAGTCGGTGAGGAGCAGGGGGCCGGCGGGGAAGAGATTCCGGGAGAGGAAGCGGGTGAGCGTCGGGGCGACGTTCCATGCTCCCGTCGAGAGGTAGATCACCGGTGCTCCCGGATGGGAGCGCGCGAGGCGCTCGAACAGCACCGCCATGCCCGGCGTCGGGATGCGGGCGTGCTCGGCGAGCACGAAGGTGTTCCAGGCCGCGACGAGCGGTCGGGGGAGCGCGGTCACCATGACGGTGTCGTCGACGTCGGAGATGATGCCGAAGTCGGTCTCCGGCGAGACGACGAGGATCGGCGCCTCGACCTCGGCCGAGCCCTCGGTGGACAGCACCGCGCGGTGCCAGCCCGGGGCGAGCTCGACCGGGATCTTCGTGTCGACCACGCCGCCGCGGTCGGCGAGCACCTCGATGCGGACCTCGCCGATGCGGATGACGACGGGGACGTCGCCGACGGGAACGCTCGTGAAGCTCCGCCAGCCGCGGATGCTCTCCTGGCCGGGGCGCCGGCGGCGGCGCCCGCTGGGCTCGTCGCCGCTGCGCGGCTTCGAGAGCAGCACGCGGCAGAACACGCGGACCCAGTCCGTCGAGCCGTACCCCGTGTACGGGACGACCGTGGGGATGTGGCCGCGGCGCCTCGCGAACCGCTCCCGAACCTCGTGCACCCAGTCCTCGAAGCGTGCGGCGCCGTGCCGGGCCGTCCGTGCGGGGGGTCCGGGCGGGGTGGGGGGGCTCGCCGGCATCCCCTCAGTCTGTCATGCCCGCGTGGACGGGGGCGAACCGCGGCGCGCGCCGTCCACGCGGTCGGATCGACTCCGGCGGGCAGGTAAAGTAGCCAGGCAAGTCCAAGGAGGTTTCGTGTCGAACGTCGACCTGATCCTCGGTACCGACCACGCCCGGAAGCGTGCCGTCCGTACCGAGCCGACCCAGCGTCGCAGCTCGCAGCGCCTCGATGCGCTGCTCGACGCCGCTGCTGAGATCGTCGACGAGATCGGCTTCGAACGGCTCACCACGCAGATGGTGGCCGAACGCGCCGGGGCCTCCATCGGCACCGTGTACCGCTACTTCCCCGATCGCGTCGCCGTGCTGCACTCGCTGCGCGAGCGCAGCGTGCGGCGGTACCGCGAGCGGGTCGCCGACCTCTTCGACGGCACCGAGTTCGACGGCTGGTGGCACGCGGTCGAGCTCGCCGTCGATGCGTGCATCGACCTGTACCGCGACGAGCCCGGTTTCAGCGTGGTGCACGGCTCCGAGCGCGAGCTCAGCGACGACGGCATCGAGCCCGAGTTCGCCGACCGGCTCGCAAGCGTCATCGAGGCCGAGTTCGGCGAGCTGGGCGACGGGGAGGAGCTGCGGTTCCGCCTCGGCGTGGCGATCGAGCTCGTCGACTCGCTCGTCAACCGTGCGTTCATGCGCGACCCCGAGGGCGACGAGCGTTACCTCCGCGAGGCGAAGCGCGTCGTGCGCGAGTACCTCGAGGGCGCGCTCGGCGGCCGTCGCCGGGTGGAGTCCGCAGCATAGCGCACCCGCGCCGCGCCGATGGAGGCGTTGCCCGCCGGCCGGATTGATGTTTTGCTGGTCCTCGCGTTCGGACCCACCGGGCGGGGGAGAGCGAGACATGATCGAGTTCCGCGGCGTCACCAAGCAGTATCCGGACGGCACGGTCGCGGTCGGCGGTGTGGACCTCGTCGTCCCGCCCCGCACGACCACGGTGCTCGTCGGCACCTCCGGCTCCGGCAAGACCACGCTGCTGCGCATGATCAACCGGATGGTCGATCCCACGGACGGGGCCGTGCTCATCGACGGCACCGACGTCGCCACGGTCGACCCGGTGCGCCTGCGCCGTTCGATCGGCTACGTCATGCAGAACTCGGGTCTGCTGCCGCATCGCACCGTGCTCGACAACGTCATGACGGTGCCGCTGCTGAAGGGGACGCGCCGCCAGCCGGCGCGGGCCAGGGCCATGGAGCTGCTCGAGACGGTCGGACTGGATGCCTCGCTGGCGCAGAAGTACCCGGCGCAGCTCTCCGGCGGGCAGCAGCAGCGCGTCGGCGTCGCCCGCGGCCTCGCCGCCGATCCCAACATCCTGCTCATGGACGAGCCGTTCGGCGCCGTCGACCCGCTGGTGCGGCAGGAGCTCCAGCAGGAACTCCGGCGGCTGCAGCGCGAGCTTGGCAAGACCGTCGTCTTCGTCACCCACGACATCGACGAGGCGTTCCTCCTCGGCGATCAGGTGGTGCTGCTCCGCACCGGCGGCAAGGTGGTGCAGTCCGGCGAACCGGCGGAGTTCTTGGCGAGCCCGGCCGACGACTTCGTCAGCGGCTTCGTGGGCGCCGACCGCGGCCGGCGCCGCCTGCGGCTCGAGGAGGTCGACGGCCGACGCGTCGTCGTCGACGAGGACGGCCGGCCGGCGGGAGTCCTCGAACCGTGAACTGGCTCGTCCAGAACCTGGGCCTCGTCGGCGAGCTGCTGCTCGTCCACCTCGCACTGTCGGTGCCGGCGATCATACTGAGCTTCGTGATCGCGATCCCGATCGGCTACCTGGCGCACCGGCAACGGTGGGCCAGAGGCGTGCTGCTCACGCTCTGCGGGGTGCTCTACGCGATCCCCTCGCTGGCGCTGTTCATCGCACTGCCGGCGATCACCGGCTTCGGCATCCGCTCGCCGCTGAACCTCGTCGTCGCACTGACGCTCTACGGCATCGCGGTCATGGTGCGCACGGCCGCCGACGCCTTCGACGCGGTCTCGCCCGACACCCGCCTCGCGGCCACCGCCATGGGGTACTCCGCCGTCGGCCGGTTCTGGGCCGTCGAGCTGCCGCTCGCCGGCCCCGTGCTGCTCGCCGGGCTCCGCGTGGTGATCGTCAGCACGGTGAGCCTCGTCACGGTCGGTGCCGTGATCGGCGTGCAGAGCCTCGGCAGCCTGTTCACCGACGGCTTCCAGCGGGGCATCGTGGCCGAGATCGTCACAGGCATCGTCGCGACGATGGTGCTCGCGCTCGCCCTCGACGCGCTGAGCGTGCTCGCCGGCCGGCTGCTGCTGCCGTGGTCGCGGCGCGCCGCCCCGAGCCGACGCAGTTCGGCGCAGGCCGTCCCGATCGAGGCGGGTGAGCCGGCATGAACCTCTTCGCCGACGCGATCGCCTGGCTCCTCGACCCGGCGAACTGGGGCGGACCGAGCGGCATCACCGCGCGTCTGCTGCAGCACCTGGCGGTCTCGGCCGTCGTGCTCGTGATCGCTGCCGTCTTCGCGCTGCCGATCGGCGGGCTGATCGGTCACACCGGTCGCGGCAAGCAGCTCGCCGTGATGGTGTCGGGCGGGCTCCGCGCTCTGCCCACGCTCGGCGTGCTGACGCTGTTCGGGCTCTGGCTCGGCATCGGCCTGCGCGCCCCCGTGCTCGCGCTCGTCATCCTCGCCATCCCGCCGCTGCTCGCGGGCGCCTACGCGGGGTTCGAATCGGTCGACCGCCGCACGGTCGACGCGGCCAGGGCGATGGGCATGCGCGAGACGCAGATCGTCGGCAAGGTCGAGCTGCCGATCGGCATGCCGATCGTGGTCGGCGGCATCCGTTCGGCGGCGTTGCAGGTCATCGCCACCGCGATGCTCGCCGCCTACCTCGCCGACGTCGGCCTCGGCCGCTTCATCTTCGAGGGGCTGAAGACGCGCGACTACGCGCAGATGCTCGGCGCCTCCCTCCTCGTCATCCTGCTCGCCCTCGTCGTCGACGGCGCGTTCGCCATCCTGCAGCGCCTCGTCACTCCGACCGGGGTGCGCCTCGCCCGCTCCGCCCGCACGGGCGGCAAGCCGGTCCGCACGCGCACCCCTGCCCGACGCACCATCACCGAAGGGAATCCAGTATGAACACGGCACGCACCACCCTCCGCATCGCCCTGGCGGCCGTCGCCGTCGGCGCGATGACCGCCCTGGCCGGCTGCGCCTCCGGCGGCGACCCGCTCGACGAGTCGTCCTCGCCCGGCGGCTCCGGGGGCGACACCGTCGTCATCGGCTCGCAGGACTACTACTCGAACGAGATCATCGCCGAGCTGTACGCGCAGGCGCTCGAGGAGAACGGCTTCACGGTTGACCGCCAGTTCCGCATCGGTCAGCGCGAGGTCTACATGCCCGAGATCGAGGACGGCTCGATCGACGTCTTCCCCGAGTACACGGGCAACCTGCTGCAATTCTTCGAGCCCGACACCACGGCGACGACGAGCGACGACGTCTACACCGCGCTCGAGGGCGCGCTGCCCGACGGTTTGCGCGTGCTCGAGCAGTCGCCCGCCACCGACCAGGACTCGTACAACGTCACCAAGACGTTCTCCGAGACCAACAATGTGAAGAGCCTCGCCGACCTCAAGAACGTCACCACGCAGATCACGCTCGGCGGCAACTCCGAGCTGGCGACCCGACCCTACGGGCCGGAGGGCCTGAAGTCGGTCTACGGGGTCGATGTGGCGTTCACGCCGATCGAGGACAACGGCGGCCCGCTCACCCTGAAGGCGCTCGTCGACGACCAGGTGCAGATGGTCAACATCTTCAGCGCCGACCCGAACATCGCCGCGAACGACCTCGTGACGCTTGAGGACCCAGAGGGGCTCTTCCTCGCCTCGAACGTCGTGCCCGTGGTGAGCGAGAAGGTCACCGACGAGATGGCGAAGGTCATCGACACGGTGAGCGCCGCGCTCACCCCCGAGGACCTCGTCGCGCTGAACTCGCTGAGCGTCAACGAGCAGCAGTCGGCCGCGCAGATCGCGAAGGACTGGCTGGCCGAGAAGGCGCTGTTCTAGGACTCGGTTCCGAAGAGGGGTCGGAACGTCGGGCTACGCCCGGGGTTCCGGCCCCTCTGTCGTGCGCCGGCTCGCCTCGCCGTCGCGGAGCGCCGCGTCGGCGGGGCTCGCGTCGGCCGGAACGGCGTCGCTGAGGGCCACGTCGTTCGGGTCCGCCTCGGCGGCCTCGAGGTGGCGGGCCTCCGAGCGCAGGAGCAGCTTCTTCGCCATCCAGACGACGATGAGGAAGACCGCGATGACGGCGACGAAGACGTAGCCGGCCCAGTGGAGTTCGCGGCTGAGCTCTCGGTAGCTGCCCGCCGCCACCCAGCCGACGGTCGTGTACGCAGCGGCCCAGATCGCGCACGCGGGCGCGGTCCAGGCGAGGAAGCGGCGATAGCTCATCGTGCTCATGCCGACGGTGAGCGGCACGAGCGAGTGCAGCACCGGCAGGAAGCGCGAGATGAACACCGCGGGCCCGCCGCGCCGGTCGAGGTAGCGCTGGGCGCGCTGCCAGTTCGCCTCGCCGATGCGCCGGCCGAGCCGCGAGTGCTGGATGCGCGGGCCGAACCAGCGGCCCAGCACGAAGCCGATCGTCTCGCCGAGCAGCGCGCCGACGATGACCGTGAGGAGCATCGCCACGTACTGCGTGCCGTTCTCGATCGCCGTCGAGGCGACGATGACCACCGTGTCGCCGGGGACGATGAGGCCGATGAGCACCGAGGTCTCGAGCATGATGCCGATCCCCGCCAGCACGGTGCGCAGCACCGGGTCCACGCTCTGGACGGTGTCGAGGATCCAATCGAGCAGCTCGTTCATCGTCACCGAGCCTACGGGCCGTGGCTGGGGAGGACATCCGACCAGGGAGTGATCACGCGGGCGTGCGCCCCGTACCGCGGAGTGAGATCGCGGCGGGACCGCCCGGCCTCAGCGGAGGATCGCGATCATCGAGACGACGGGTGTCGCGACGAGGATGACCGCGGTCGCGACGATGCCCACGCGCTCGACGAGCGGCAGTGGCTGGATCGGCTCGTCCAAGCGACGAAGCCGCGCCTCCAGCAGGTCCGGGTCGGGTCGGACCCCGCCGGCGTCCGCATAGGCGAAGGGCTCCGCGTCGGCGCCGAGGCGTTCCGCCGCCCGCCGCAGCGGTTCGGCCCCGGTCGTGCGCCGGGCGCCGTCGTCGGCGAGCATCTCCGTCAGGGTCGACACGGCGCGCTCGGCGCGGTTCGCGATCGGGAACCAGGGCAGCGCGCTGTGCCAGGCCCGGAACGACAGCAGCACGAGATGGTGCAGCTGCTCGAGATGGGTGCGCTCGTGGGCGACGACGGCGGCGAGCTCGTCGTCCTCGAGCGCGCCGATGAGGCCGTCGGTGAGCACCGTCGCCGTGCGCAGGCCGGGCACGCAGTACGCGAGGGGCACCGGGTGGGCGAGCACGCGGGTGCCGGGCTGGCCGGGCAGCGGCTCGCTCAGCAGATCGATGAGCTGGTGCTGGCGCCGCCGCTCCCGCTCGGCCGAGACCGCGGTGAGGGCGAGGTTCAGGGCGAGGTGCATCGCGAGTCCCGCGGCGAGCGTGAGGGCGGCGATCTCGAACACGCCGTAGTGCTCGGGGATGGGGCCGTCGACGAGATGGGGGAGCAGGTCCTCGAGCCCGGCGAGGAGCGAGCCGGAGGCGGAGGCGCCGAAGGCGAGGAGGCTTCCGATCATGGCGAGGCCGCCGGCGAGGGCGATCGCCTGCCAGAGGGCGAGGGCGAGGGCGGGTGCCCGGGCCGGCCACGCGGCGCTCGCGAGGGCGAGCGGGGCCGGCCACGCGAGGGTGATCGCGAGGGCCGCGAGCACGGCCGCGACGACGAGCATGGTCAGTGCCGGGCGCCGAGCTCGTCGAGGAGGCGGCGGAGGGTCTGCGCCTCGCCGGCGGTCACGGTGCCGACGAAGCGCGCGAGTGCGCCGGCGCGGTCGTGCGAGGAGTCGAGCACCTCGTGCATGAGCTCCGCGGTGTGCTCGGCGCGGCTGAGCAGCGCGCGGTAGCGGTGCGGGCGCTGGTCGCGCGAGCGGGAGACGAAGCCCTTGCGCTCGAGGCGGGACAGCACGGTGAGCACCGTCGTCGTCGCGGGGGAACGGCCGCTGTCGGAACCGGTCAGCACGAGCCGGTCCCGCAGCTCGTTGGCCGTGAGTGCGGCGTCGCTCGTCCAGAGCTCTTCCATCACCGCTCGTTCGAGCTCGCCAAGACCTGCCATTGCTTCATCGTACTGCGTGACTTGCGCTTCTTCTACATCGAGTAGAAGAATGGGTGGCGCAGGCTTCTACGAGGTGTAGAAGTCATCCGCTCGGGCCCGGACGGCCGCGAAGGGGGCACCCTGTGAATGATCTGCTCGATCCGCTCTTGCTGGCCAGGTGGCAGTTCGGTCTGACGACCGTCTACCACTTCCTGTTCGTTCCGCTCACGATCGGCCTCGCCACGACGACGGCGATCTTCCAGACCGCCTGGGTGCGCACGGCGAAGGTCGAGTACCTGCGAATCACGCGATTCTTCGGCTCGATCTTCCTCATCAACTTCGCGATGGGCGTCGTCACCGGCATCGTGCAGGAGTTCCAGTTCGGCATGAACTGGTCGGAGTACTCCCGCTTCGTCGGCGACATCTTCGGCGCCCCGCTCGCGCTCGAGGGCCTGCTCGCCTTCTTCCTCGAGGCGACGTTCATCGGCCTGTGGATCTTCGGGTGGAACCGCTTGCCGCAGAAGCTGCACCTCGCCACCATCTGGGTGACCGCGGTCGGCTCGATCGTCTCGGCGTACTTCATCATCGCCGCGAACGCGTGGATGCAGAACCCCGTCGGCTTCGAGGTGAACGCCGAGCGAGGCCGGGCCGAGCTCGTCGACATCTGGGCCGTGCTGTCGAACCCCGTGGCCCTCGCCGCCTTCCCGCACACGATCGCCGCGGCCTTCATGGTGTCCTCGGGCCTCATCATCACCGCGGCCGCCTGGCACCTCTCGCGCAACCAGCACCTCGACACCATGCGCCCCGCCCTGAAGTTCGGGCTCTGGGCGATGGTCGTCTCCGGCGCGCTGACCACCTTCTTCGGCGATCAGCTGAGCCTCGCGATGGTCGCCACGCAGCCGATGAAGATGGCCGCAGCCGAAGCCACCTACGACACCGTGTGCGGGGCGGACGCCTCCTTCTCGATCTTCACGCTCGGGACGCCGGACGGCACGAACGAGCTCTTCTCGATCCGCGTCCCGTACCTGCTCTCGCTCCTGTCCACGCACAGCCTCGACGGCTGCGTCGAGGGCATCAACGACCTCCAGGCCCAGTACACCGAGCTCTGGGGCCCCGGCGACTACACCCCGATCATCTGGGTCACCTACTGGGCGTTCCGCTGGATGATCGGCCTCGGCATGGCGCACGTCCTCGTCGCCGTGGTGGGGCTCTGGCTCACCCGCAAGGGACGGATGCCGAAGCAGAAGTGGGTGTGGAAGGTCGCGATCTGGAGCTTCCCGCTCTCGCTCGGCGCCATGATCGTCGGCTGGGTCTTCACGGAGATGGGCCGGCAGCCCTGGATCGTCTTCAGCCAGATGTTCACGGAGTCGGCCGTCTCGCCCAATGTCACCGGCCTCGACGTGCTCATCTCCCTGACCGCCTTCACGCTGATCTACGGCATCCTCGCCGTCGTCGAAGTGCGCCTCATCATCCGCGCCGTCAGGAAGGGACCGCCCGAGATCGGCGCCCCCGACCCCGAGACCGGACGCGTCGAGCAGCCCTCGACGGTCTACTAGAAGGAGTTCGTCATGGATCTCGCCGTGCTCTGGTTCTGGATCGTCGCCTTCCTCTTCGTCGGCTACTTCGTGCTCGACGGCTTCGACTTCGGCGTCGGCATGACCATGCCCTTCCTCGCGAAGGACGACACCGACCGCCGGGTCATGATCAACACGATCGGCCCCGTCTGGGATCTCAACGAGACCTGGGTGATCGTCGCGGGCGCTGCGCTCTTCGCGGCGTTCCCCGAGTGGTACGCGACGCTGTTCTCCGGCTTCTATCTCGCGCTGCTGCTCATCCTGCTCGCGCTCATCGCCCGCGGCGTCTCGTTCGAGTACCGGCACCAGCGGCCCGAGTCGCAGTGGAAGGCCTGGTTCGACCGGATGATCATCGTCGGCTCGGCCGTGCCGGCGCTGCTCTGGGGTGTCGCCTTCGCGAACATCGTGCAGGGCGTGCCGCTCGACGCCGATCACAACTACACGGGGACGCTGTTCGATCTGCTGAACCCGTACGCCCTGCTCGGCGGCGCCACGACGCTGCTGCTGTTCTTCACGCACGGCGCCGTCTTCATCGCGCTGAAGACCGAGGGCGAGCTGCGGGCCCGCGCCAAGCGGCTCGCGACGAGGGCGGGCGTCATCACGATCGTCGTCGCCGCGGCGTTCCTGCTGTGGACGGGCCTCGCGCAGGGCTCCGCGTGGTTCTGGGCGCTGGCGGCCGTCGCGGCCGTCGCGCTCATCGGCGGAGTGCTCGCGAACATGCGCGGGAAGGAGGGCCTGGCCTTCGGGCTCATGGCGCTCACGATCGCGGCCGCCGTGATCGGGCTCTTCGCCGCGCTCTTCCCCGAGGTGATGCCCGCGTCCAACGACCCGGCGAACAGCCTCACGATCGCGAACGCCTCCAGCACGCCCTATACGCTCACGTTCATGAGCTGGACCGCGCTGATCTTCCTGCCGCTCGTGCTCGCGTACCAGGCGTGGACGTATTGGATCTTCCGCAAGCGCGTGACCAGGCAGACCATCGAGGCGGCCGCGCACTGACGTGAAACCGCTCGACCCACGCCTCATCCGGCGCTCCGGCGCCGCCCGCGGCTTCCTCGCCGCGGGCGGCGCGGTCGCGCTCGTCCAGGCCGTCGCCGTCATCGGCTTCGCCTACGGGCTCGCCCGGATCGTCACCGACCTCGTCTCGGGCGTCCCCCTGACGGAACTCGGCTGGGCGATGCTGCTGCTCGTCGGCTGCGTCCTCGTGCGCGCGCTCGCGGCGTGGGTGTGGGAGTGGTCCGGCGCCGCCGGGGCGGTGCGGGTGAAAGCGGAGCTCCGCCGGGCCGTGCTCGAGTCGGTCGACCGCGGCGGGGGCGATCCGGGCGGAACGGGGCGGCTCGCGACGCTGCTCGGCCCGGGACTCGACGCCCTCGACGACTACTTCGGGCGCTACCTCCCGCAGCTCGTGCTCACGGTGGTCGCGATGCCGATCCTGCTCGTCGCGGTCTGGCTCGCCGACCCGCTCTCCGGGCTCATCCTCGTCATCGTGCTGCCCCTGCTGCCGATCTTCATGGCGCTCATCGGCCTGGCCACCAAGCAGGTGCAGCAGCGCCAGTGGGAGGGATTGCAGCAGCTCTCGACCGCCTTCCTCGAGATCGTCGGCGGCTTGTCGACGCTCGTGGTGTTCAACCGCGCGGAGCGTCAGCTGGGTCGCATCCGCCGCGCGACCGACGCCTACCGCGGCAAGACGATGCGCGTGCTCCGCGTGACCTTCCTCTCCGGCTTCGTGCTCGAGTTCGGGGCGAGCCTCTCGATCGCGCTCGTCGCCGTCTCCATCGGCCTGCGTCTCGTCTCCGGCGAGATGGGGCTGTTCGCGGGACTCTTCGTGCTCGTGCTCGCGCCGGAGGTGTTCCTGCCGCTGCGGAACGTGGGCGCCGCCTTCCACGCCTCGACCGAGGGGCTCGAGGCCTCCGGCGAGGCGCTCGACCGCATCGAGGCGGGGGAGCGGGCGGATGCCTCGGCCGTGCGCGCCGCGACCACGCCGGCGTCGGCGACGCCCGGCGCGGAGGGCAGCGCGGCGCTCCGGCTGGAGCGGTTCGCAGCGCTGCGCGACGGACGTGCCGTCGCCGCCCCCGTCGACCTCGAACTGGCGCCGGGGGAGGTGGTCGCGCTCGTCGGCCCGAGCGGTGCGGGCAAGTCGAGTCTCATCGCCGCGCTGCTCGGCTTCGCCGAGGCGGACGGCGAGGCCTGGGTCGACGGCGTGCCCGCAGGGCCCGCGGCCAGGCCGCGCGCGGCCTGGGCGGGCCAGCAGCCGCTGCTCCGCGCCGGTACCGTCGCGTCGAACATCCGGCTCGGCAGCGAGCGGGCGCCCGAGGCGCTGCTCGAGGAGGCGATCGCCGAGCTCGGGGTGGCACTCGACCCCGCGCACCCCGTCGGCCCCGAGGGGGCGGGCCTCTCCGGCGGGCAGCAGCAGCGGGTCGCGGTCGCCCGGGCCTGGCACCGCGTGCGCGCCGAAGGGCTGCGGCTGCTGATCCTCGACGAGCCGAGCTCGGCGCTCGACGCCGACCACGAGGCCCGGCTCGCCGCCGCGGTGCGCCGGCTCGCGGACGGCGGCACCGCGGTGCTCGTCGCGAGCCACCGCCCCGCGCTCGTCGCGGCCGCCGACCGCACCGTCGAGCTTCGGGAGGCCGCCCGTGTCGCGCACTGACCCCGCCACCCGTCGCGTGCTGCGCGAGGCGATGCCGCCGCTCCCGCGGCTCCTGCCCGCGGTGCTCGCCGGCATCGCCTCCGGCGGCTCCGCGGTCGCGCTGCTCGCCGCGAGCGCCTGGCTGATCACCCGGGCGGCCGAGCAGCCGCCGATCCTCTTCCTCTCCCTCGGCATCGTCGGCGTGCGCGCGTTCGCGCTCTCGCGCGCCGTCTTCCGCTACCTCGAACGCCTCGCGGGGCACGATGCGGCGTTCCGGCAGCTCGCCGCGGTGCGGGCGGGAGTGTACGAGCGGATGCTCCCCGTGGCACCGGACGGCGTCCCCGCCACCCGCGGCGGCGAACTGCTCGCTCGCTTCGTCGGCGACGTCGACGAGCTGCAGAACCTCGCGCTCCGCGTGGTGCAGCCGGTCGTGAGCGCCCTCGTCGTGCTCGTCGCCGCGGTGACGGGCATCGCCTTCCTCGCACCCGGTGCGGCGGCCGGGCTCGCCCTCGTGCTCGTGGCCGGCATCGGCCTCGCGCTCCTCGCCCAGCACCGCGCGGGCGCGCGGGCCGACCGCGAACTCGCCCCGCTGCGCGGGCGGCTCCAGCAGGCGGTCGTCGAGCATCTCCGCACCAGGGAGCTGCTCGTCGCCTACGGCGCCGCGGACGCCGACCTCGACCGCATCGACGGCTTCGCCCGGGAGCTCGGACGCGTCTCGCGGGCGCGCGCGGTCGCCGCCGGTGCCGTGGCCGCCGCGGTGGCGGCCATGGGCGGCATCGGCGCGGCCGTCGCGCTCTGGCTCGCCGCGCCCGTGCTCTCGAACGGCGCGATCGACGGACCGACGCTCGCGATCCTCGCGCTCGTGCCGCTCGCCGTCGCCGAGGTGGCCGCTGCGATCCCGCCGGCGGCCGCGGCCTGGCGGGTCGCGCGCTCGGCGGCGGAGCGGGTCGCCCTCGCGGTGCCCGCCGAGGTGCCGCCGGAGCTCCCGGTGCCGGCCGTCGCGCCGCGCGAGTTGCCCGATGGCGGCGCGGCACCCCGGCTCGAACTGCGCGGCGTGCACGCCGACTGGCCTGGCGCCGCCGGTCACGACCGGCCGAACGCGCTCCCGGCGGTCGATCTGGACCTGGGTCCGGGGGAGCGCCTGCTCGTCAGAGGTCCGAGCGGCAGCGGGAAGACGACGCTCGCCCACGTGCTCGTGCGCTTCCTCGAGTACGGCGGTTCCTACCGCGTCGACGGCGTCGAGGCGCGCGAGCTCGACGCCCACCGGCTGCGCGACCGCATCGGGCTCGTCGAGCAGCGGCCCTGGCTCTTCGACGAGTCGATCCGGCAGAACCTGATCTTCGCCCGCGACACCGCGAGCGATGCCGAGCTCGAGGCGGTGGTCGAGCGTGTCGGCCTCGGCGAGTGGATGCGCGAGCGCGGCGGCCTCGACGCGCCGGTCGGGGAGCGCGGCGCACTCGTGTCCGGCGGTCAGGCCCATCGCATCGCGCTGGCCAGGGCGATGCTCGCCGACTTCGACCTGCTCGTCCTCGACGAGCCGACCGCGAGCGTCGACCGTGCCAGGGCGGACGCGCTGCTCGCGGAGCTGCTCGACGCGGCATCAGGGCGCTCCGTCGTGCTCATCTCGCACACGCCGGTCGCGCCGGGGCTCGTCGACCGGGAGCTCGTGCTCGGCTGAGCCGCGCGCGGGCCGAGCGGGCGCGCGCGGGCCGCGTGCGCCGTAGGCTGAGGGGATGCCCCGACGCCTCCGTCGCCGACCGCTGCCCGGGTGGCGCGACCCGGAGCTCGTGCACCGCGAGCTCGCCGCCGACGCCCCGATCTCGGCCTGGCTCGACTCCGGCATCGACGCGAGCTCGGGGACGAGCGTCATCGCCGTGCCGCGGGACGGCGCCGCGCTCCTCGTCGCCGACGCCGCGACGCCGCCTGCGGCCGTCTTCGCGCGGCTCCGCGCCGAGCTGGGTGATTCCCTCGACGGCGACGGCGACGCGGCCGCGACCCCGCTCGGCTGGATCGGCTGGTTCGGCTACGAGTTCGGCGCCCGCGCGCTCGCGTTGCCCGCCGCGCCCACCGGTGCGCCCGCGGCGGCCCTCTTCTTCGCCGAGCGCGCCGTGGTCTTCGACCACGGCAGCCGCACGATGCGGCTCGAGTGGCTCGAGGACGGGGCGGATCCCGGCTTCGTCGCGGCCCAGACATCCTGGGCCGAGCGCACCGCCGCGGCCATCGCCGAGCTGCCCGGGGCGACGCCCGACCTCGATCCCGCTCCCGCCGTGCCCGCCCGTGTGGCCCCGCCCCGCTGGCGGCACTCCCCGGCGGCGTACCGGCGACGCATCCGCGCCTGCCAGGAGGCGATCGCCCGGGGCGACGCCTACCAGCTCTGCCTCACCAACCGGATCGACGTCGACGGCCGGTTCGACCCCGTCGAGCTGTACCGGCGACTGCGCCGCACGAGCCGCAGCCACCACGGCGGGCTGCTCCGCTTCGAGGGCACCGCCCTCGTCAGCGCCTCGCCCGAGCAGTTCCTGCTCGTCGAGCCCGGCGGTCTCGTCTCGACGAAGCCGATGAAGGGCACCCGGCCCCGGCATCCCGACCCGGACCGTGACGCGGCCCTCCGTGCGGAGCTGCTCGCGAGCGAGAAGGAGCGCGCCGAGAACCTCATGATCGTCGACCTGATGCGCAACGACCTCTCGCGCGTCGCCGAGCTCGGCAGCGTGCGCGTGAGCGGCCTGCACACGGTCGAGGAGTACCCGCACGTGCACCAGCTCGTCTCCACCGTCTCCGCGCGGCTGCGACCCGGGCTCGGCGCCGTCGACGCCGTCGCCGCGGCGTTCCCCGCCGGCTCCATGACCGGGGCGCCGAAGGAGAGCGCCATGCGCATCCTGCACGAGCTCGAGGCCGGGGAGCGCGGCGTCTACTCGGGCGCCTTCGGCACGCTCTCCGTCGACGGCGGCGCCGACCTCGCCATGGTGATCCGTTCGATCGTCGTGACCCCCGAGGGCGCCTCGATCGGCACCGGCGGCGGCATCACCGCGCTCTCGGTGCCCGAGGAGGAGGTCGAGGAGACCCGGGTCAAGGCCCGGGCGCTGCTCGACGCGCTCGGCGCCGCCCCCGACGCCGCGATCGAATAGGCTGGAACCTCGCATCGAGCGCGCTTCCGTCGCGCCCGCGATCCCACCCCGCAGATACGCACGATTGAGAGTCACGTGGTCAACGAGCAGGAATCCGTGCCGCGCCCCGACGCCGACGCCTACGACTTCGCCGCCATCCAGGAGAAGTGGCTTCCGGTGTGGGAGGAGCGCGAGCTCTTCCGCGCGGGCCGCGAGGGCGACACCCGGCCCCGCAAGTACGTGCTCGACATGTTCCCGTACCCCTCCGGCGACCTGCACATGGGCCACGCCGAGGCGTTCGGCTTCGGCGACATCTCCGCACGCTACTGGCGCCACCAGGGCTTCGACGTGCTGCACCCGATCGGGTGGGACTCCTTCGGCCTCCCGGCCGAGAACGCCGCCATCAAGCGCGGCGCCGACCCGCGGGAGTGGACCTACGCGAACATCGCGCAGCAGAAGCGCTCGTTCCGCCAGTACGCGCCGAGCTTCGACTGGTCGCGCGAGCTGCACACGAGCGACCCCGAGTACTACAAGTGGAACCAGTGGCTGTTCCTGAAGCTCTACGAGCAGGGCATCGCCTACCGCAAGGCCGGCCAGGTCAACTGGTGCCCGAACGACCAGACCGTGCTCGCGAACGAGCAGGTCGTCGACGGGCACTGCGAGCGCTGCGGCGCCGTCGTGACGAAGAAGGCGCTGACCCAGTGGTACTTCCGGGTCACGGACTACGCCGACCGGCTGCTCGACGACCTCAACCAGCTCGAGGGCACCTGGCCGTCGAAGGTCGTCTCGATGCAGCGCAACTGGATCGGCCGCTCCTCGGGCGCCGACGTCGAGTTCGAGATCGAGGGCCGCGACGAGCGGGTCACCGTGTTCACGACCCGCCCCGACACGCTGTACGGCGCGACCTTCATGGTCGTCGCCGTCGACTCGCCGCTCGCCGCGGAGCTCGCCGGCGGCGCCTCGGCCGAGGTGCAGCGCAACTTCGAGGGCTACCTCGAGTCCGTGCGCGCCGAGAGCGACATCGACCGGCTCGCGACCGACCGGCCGAAGACCGGCGTCTTCCTCGAGCGCTACGCGGTCAACCCGCTGAACGGCGAGCGCCTGCCGATCTGGGCGAGCGACTACGTGCTCGCCGACTACGGCCACGGCGCGATCATGGCCGTGCCCGCGCACGACCAGCGCGACCTCGACTTCGCCCGCGCCTTCGAGCTGCCGGTGCGCGTCGTCGTCGACACGAACGCGCCCGTGACGGGCGTCATCCCGGTCATCCCGACCGACGCCGACGGCAACGCGATCGAGCCTGACGATCTGCCCCCGCTCGACCCCGCCTCCACCGGCGTCGCCCTCACCGGCGAGGGCCGGCTGATCAACTCCGGCCCGCTCGACGGGCTGTCGAAGTCGAACGCCATCCGCCGGGCCATCGAGATCCTCGACGAGCGCGGCACCGGCCGCGCCGCGAAGAACTTCCGGCTGCGTGACTGGCTGATCTCGCGCCAGCGCTTCTGGGGCACGCCGATCCCGATCATCCACTGCGCCGACTGCGGCGAGGTGCCCGTGCCCGAGTCCGAGCTGCCGGTGCGGCTGCCCGACGCGGCCGGCCTCGACCTGAAGCCGAAGGGCACGAGCCCGCTGGGCGCGGCCGAGGCGTGGGTCAACGTCGCCTGCCCGAAGTGCGGCGGCGCCGCCAAGCGCGACTCCGACACGATGGACACCTTCGTCGACAGCTCCTGGTACTACCTGCGCTATCTGAACGCGAACGACGACACGCGCGCCTTCGACCCGGCCGAGGCCGAGAAGTGGGCGCCCGTCGACCAGTACGTCGGCGGCGTCGAGCACGCGATCCTGCACCTGCTGTACTCGCGCTTCATCACGAAGGTGCTGTTCGACCTCGGCTACCTGCGCTTCACCGAGCCTTTCACCTCCCTGCTGAACCAGGGCATGGTGCTCATGGACGGCTCGAAGATGTCGAAGTCGAAGGGCAACCTCGTCGAGTTCGCCTCCGAGCTCGCCGCGCACGGCACCGACGCCCTCCGCGTCACGCTCGCGTTCGCCGGGCCGCCGGAGGACGACATCGACTGGGCCGACGTGTCGCCGGTCGGCTCCGCGAAGTTCCTCGCTCGCGCGTGGCGCGTCGCGCACGACGTGACGAGCGCGCCCGAGGTCGACTGGTCGACGGGCGACCGCGCGCTGCGGCGCGCCTCGCATCGACTGCTGGCGGATGCCCCGGGGCTGGCCGAGTCGTACAAGTTCAACGTCATCGTCGCGCGCCTGATGGAGCTCGTGAACCTGACCCGCAAGGCGATCGACCAGGGCCCCGGCCCGGCCGACGCCGCGGTCCGCGAGGCGGCCGAGGTGACCGCGATGATCCTCGACCTGTTCGCCCCGTTCACGGCGGAGGACATGTGGCAGCGGCTCGGCTACGAGCCCTCGGTGGCGCTCGTGCCCTGGCGCAAGGCCGACCCGGCGCTGCTCGTGGAGGATCAGGTCACCGCGATCGTCCAGGTCGACGGCAAGGTGCGCGACCGGCTCGAGGTCTCGCCGAAGGTGTCGGCCGACGAGCTGGAGCGCCTCGCGCGCGACTCGGTCGCGGTCACGCGGGCGATCGGCGAGCGCGAGATCGTGAACGTCATCGTGCGCGCGCCGAAGCTCGTCAACATCGCCACGCGGGGGTAGCCCGCCCGCGGCCCCCGGCTGCGCGCATCGGTGGGCGTGCGCGCCATCCGGCCGTCCTCCACAGGCGGGGCGGAAGGCTCCGCGCTCACCGACTCCTGGTGCCGGCGTCCCGCGCGGTGCGGTCGACCGTAGCGTCGTCCCATGCCCGGACTTCCGAACGGCGACGAGCGCGCAGACGAGGCGCTGGCGCTGCTCGCACCCTCGGCTCGTCGGGCGGGTGCGCGCACCCGCATCGCGGTCGGTGCGGCGATCGTCGTGTTCCTCGTCGCGCTCGCAGCGGCGGCGCTGCTCTCGTTCGCCGGGTCGGGCGGAGGGGACGTCGGTTCGTTCGAACTCGGCGGTGAGGAGACGGAAGCCGACGCGGCGAGCGACGGGGCGCTGACCGGGGCGCCGGCGTCGCCCGTGCTGCTCGTGCACGTCCTCGGGGCCGTCGCGGAACCGGGGCTCGTCGAACTCGAACCCGGCGCGCGGGTCGTCGACGCCATCGCCGCCGCGGGCGGGCTCACGGCCGAGGCCGATGCGGGCGGGGTGAACCTCGCCAGGCCGGTGACCGACGGCGAACAGCTGCTCGTCCCACGGCCCGGCGAGGCGCCGCCCCCGCAGGCCGGCGCTGCGGGTGGCGCGAGCGGAGCCGGCGGTGCGTCGGGCGCTCCGGGCGGCGCGGGGGTGGTCCGGCTGAACACGGCGGGCCTCGCGGAGCTCGACACCCTGCCGCGCATCGGGCCGGCGCTCGCGCAGCGGATCCTCGACTGGCGGGCCTCGAACGGCGGCTTCACGAGCGTCGAGCAGCTGCTCGAGGTCGCGGGCATCGGCGACGCCGTGTTCGCGGGGCTGGTCGACCGGGTCGCCCTATGACCGGCACTCAGGAACCGCCGCTGGGGACCGGCGCGACCGTGCGGGATCTGCGGCTCGTTCTGCCCGCGCTCGTGGCCTGGGGCGTCGCATGGGCGGCGGTGCGGCTGCCCGAGGCCGGGTTCGGGATCTGGATCGCTCCCGCGGCCTCGTGGGCAGCGGCCCTCACCGCGCTGCTCGCGGTCCTGCGCACGCGTCGCTCGGCAGCGACGCTGGCCCTGGTCTCGGCCGCAGCCGCCGCGGTCGTCGCGACGAGCGCCGGCGTCGCCCTGGCGGAGCGCGATCGCGGGCCGTTCGCGGGGGAGCGCGACGCCTCGGCGGCCGTGGTCGTCGAACTCGTCGGCGCCCCGCGCGACGCCTCGTTCGAGGCCGCGGCCTTCGACGACGCCGACGAACCCGGCGCTGCCGCGGCCGAGGGGCGGTCCGACTCCGTCTCGCAGCGGCTTCGCGCGCCCGCGCGGGTGCTCGAGCTCGAGGGCCGTGCCGTGCGCGCGCTGCCGGTCATGGCCGAGTTCGAGGCGGACCCTTCGCGGATCGGATTCGGCTCGCGGGTCGCGTTCGAGGCGAGGGCGACGCCGCAGCCGAGTTCTGAGCGGGCGGCGCTCCGGCTGAGCGGCGGCAGTGCGCAGAGCGTCGCCGCACCGCCCTGGTGGGCCGCGTGGGCGCTGCCGCTGCGTTCCGGCCTCGTGGAGGCAGCCACCGAGCTCGGCGGCGACGGCGGCGCGCTCGTGCCCGGACTCGCGGTCGGCGACGAGCGCGCCGTCGGCGAGGAGCTCGATGCCGCGATGAAGGCGAGCTCGCTCACGCATCTCACCGCGGTGTCCGGGGCGAACTGCGCGATCATCACGGCGGCCGCGTTCTGGCTCGCGGCCCGCTGCCGGGCACCGCGCTGGGCGCGGGTGACGATCGCGATCGGCGCGCTGCTCGGCTTCGTCGTGCTCGTGACGCCTCAGGCGAGCGTCGTGCGCGCCGCAGCCATGGCCATCGTGCTGCTCGTCGCCCTCGCCCGCGGGCGGCGGGGCGGCGGCGTGCCGGCGCTCGCGACGGCGGTGATCGTGCTCCTCGTCGCCGACCCCTGGTACGCGGGCGACTTCGGATTCGCGCTCTCGGTGGCGGCCACCGGCGGCCTGATCCTGCTCGCCCCGCCGCTCGCCGCACGACTCGCGCGTGTGATGCCGGGGCCGCTCGCGGTCGTGCTGGCCGTGCCGCTCGCGGCGCAGCTCGCCTGCCAGCCGATCCTCGTGCTCCTCGAGCCGACGATCCCGCTCGCGGGGGTCGCGGCGAACCTTCTCGCCGCGCCGGCGGCGCCGGCCGGCACGATCCTGGGGCTGCTCGCCTGCCTCGCCCTCCCGATCCTGCCCTCGGTGGGCTTCGCCTTCGCCCAGCTCGCCTGGCTCCCCGCGAGCTGGATCGCGGCGCTCGCGCACGCGGCGTCGAGCGCGCCCGCCGCCCAATTGCCGTGGCCGGCGGGTGCGCCCGGCGCAGCCCTGCTGCTCGCCACCACCGCCGTCGCGTTGCGGCTCGCGCTCGGGAGGCCGCAGCGCCGCCCGCTGGTCGTGCTCTCGCTCGCCCTGGTACTCCTCGTCGTCGCAGGCACCGTCGGCGGGGCGATCGGCACCCGGGTGCTCCCGGGACTGCTGCGGCCGAGCTCGTGGTTCGCCGTGGCCTGCGACGTCGGGCAGGGCGACGCCGTACTGCTCCGATCCGAGGGCCGCACGATGCTGATCGACACCGGCCCCGAGCCGGCCCCGCTCGGGCGCTGCCTCGAGCTCGCCGGGGTCGACCGCGTCGATCTGCTCGTGCTCACGCACTGGGACGCGGACCACGTCGGGGGCGCCTCAGCCGTGGCCGAGCGCGTCGACGCCGTCCTGCACGGCCCGCCCGACGGAGCCCGCTCGCGCCGGGCGCTCGCTGCATTCGTCGACCGCGGCGTGCCTGCGGTCGAAGCCGAGACAGGCCGGAACGGCGAGCTCGGCGGCCTCCGATGGCGGGTCCTCTCGCCCGAGGCGGGGGCGCGGCCGGGCAACGACGCGAGCGTCGTCCTCGCCGTCGACGGTCCGCAGGCGAGCGCGCTCCTCCTCGGCGACCTCGGCGAGACGGCCCAGATCGCGCTCGCGCAGCGCCTCGAGACGGTGCGACCGGGCGGCTTCGACGTCGTGAAGGTGGCCCATCACGGCTCGGCCGACCAGTACGAGGCGCTCTACGCGCGCCTGGGCGCGGTGCTCGGGTTGATCGGCGTCGGCGCCGAGAACGGCTACGGGCACCCGACGAGCGCGCTGCTCGGCCTGCTCGAACGCCACCGCGTGCACCCGGCGCGCACCGATCTCATGGGCACGGTGTTCGTCGGCGCCGACGGTGAGGGGCTCCGCCTCTGGACCGAGCGCGGCGCGGCGAAGCCACCGCCTGCACGGCCGCGGACGGGGAGCGCAGCGCCGCCCGCGATGACGGCGGCCGGCCGTAGACTCCGCCGTAGACTTGGAGGTCGAGCCGGCGCATTCCGCCGGGCAGGAGGAGACAGTGGCGGCACGCACCGCGGCACGCGCCGCACCGAAGGCGAAGGCGGCCATCCCGCAGCTCGCGTGGAACGCGGTCCGTCCGGCGCCGGTGGTGCTCGTCGCCGGTCCCGAAGACGTGCTCGCCGAGCGGGCGATCGGCATGCTCCGCGACTTCCTCCGCACCGAGGACCCCGCGCTCGAGGTCAGCGACCTCGAGGCCGACGCCTACCGGCGGGGCGAGCTGCTGACGCTCGCGAGCCCTTCGCTGTTCGGCGAGCCGCGACTCATCCGCGTCTCCGGCGTCGAGAAGGCGAGCGACGACTTCCTGCTCGACGCGCTCGACTACCTCGAGCAGACCGCCGAGTCGACCACGCTCGTGCTGCGGCACCGCAACGGGCAGCGCGGCAAGAAGCTGCTGGACGCGATCCGGGCCGGCTCCGGCGGCGGCATCGAGATCGTCTGCGCCGAGCTCAAGAAGGACGCCGAGAAGCAGGACTTCGCCGCCACCGAGTTCCGCAGCGCCGGCCGCAAGGTGAGCCCTGGCGCACTGCGCGCGCTCGTCGGCGCGTTCAGCGACGACCTCGCCGAGCTCTCGGCCGCGTGCCGGCAGCTCATGGCCGACGCCCCCGGCGACATCGACGAGAAGCTCGTCGCGAAGTACTACGGCGGTCGGGTCGAGACCACGGCGTTCGCCGTCGCCGACGCCGCGATCGCCGGGCGGCACGGCGAAGCGCTCATCGCGCTGCGGCACGCCCTCGACAGCGGGGCCGACCCGGTGCCGATCGTCGCGGCGTTCGCGATGAAGGTCCGCACGATGGCGAAGGTGTCCGGGGCGCGCGGCGGTGGGGCGCAGCTGGCGTCCTCGCTCGGCATGGCCCCGTGGCAGGTCGATCGGGCCCGCCGCGACCTCGCCGGGTGGGACGATGCCGGCCTCGCCCGCACCATCGAGGCGCTCGCCGCGACCGACGCGGCGGTGAAGGGCGCCGAGCGCGACCCCGTGTTCGCCCTCGAGCGGCTCATCGGCGTCATCGCCTCCCGCGGCCGCGACTGAGCTCCGCCCTCCTTGCCGGTCCGTCCCAGTGCGGCATCCGCCCGCCCGCGCCTGCTTCGCGGCATCCGCGAGTTGCACGACGAAACACCCGCGGCGCCCCTTCGGCTGGCGCATGGGGCACTTCGTCGTGCGACTCGCCAGCCGGCGGCAGCAGCACTCGCGGCGGCGGCACCGCGGCGACGCAGCCGGCGTCAGCGGGAACGACGAAGGCCCCGCCGGAGCGGGGCCTTCGTGGATGCTGCTGCGACTCAGAGCGCGGCGGCCTGCTTCGCGATCGCCGACTTGCGGTTCGCGGCCTGGTTCTTGTGGATGACGCCCTTCGAGACGGCCTTGTCGAGCTTGCGGTTCGCGACGCGAACGGCGGCGGTCGCCTTGTCCTTGTCGCCACCGGCGATCGCCTCGCGCGCAGCGCGGACGACGGTCTTGAGCTCGCTCTTGACGGCCTTGTTGCGCTCCTCGGCCTTGCGGTTGGTGCGGATGCGCTTGATCTGCGACTTGATGTTTGCCACGTGGATTCTTTCGTTGTCGTGTGGTACGGGATGTGCCGCGAACGGTAGAGGGGCCGCCGCGACGTTTCGTGCGGGGTGGGACCCACACGCAAGCCAACAGGCAACGATACCAGTTCCGCGCTGACGGCACCAAAGCGAGCGAATGCGGTCAGGCGGACGAATCCGACCCTCGCCGGGTCCGCGCGCCGAGCGCCGCGCGGCGCTCGAGCTCGGCCACGGCGTCGAGCACGACGGCGGTGAACGCCTCCGGCCGGCTGAGGCTCACGAGATGGGTCGCGCCGGGCACGACGACGAGCCGGCCGTCGCGAGCCGCCCGGGCGAGGCGGCGCTCCTCGAGCCGGAAGTGATCGAGCTGTCCGTTCACGAGCCAGACCGGGCAGCGCACGGCGCCGAGCGCCGCCTCGAGGTCGATCGTGCCGACCGCGGTGAGGGTCGTCTGCATGACGTCGAGCGCGACCCCGCCGGCGACGACGTCGCGGGCTGCCGCGGGGGAGAGCATGAGGCGGACGAAGCCGTCGTTGAGCGCGCGCCCCCGATCCGGCAGCCGGCCGATCGCCTCGGCCAGGGCGAGGTAGCCGCGGAGTCCCACGCCACGGGGCCGGGTGCCGCACGAGGCGGCGATCAGGCCGTCGAGGAGCTCCGGATGCCTCGCCGCCGTCTCGATCGCAAGGTAGCCGCCGAGGCTCAGCCCGACGAGCAAGCGAGGCACGGGCGACGGCCGCGCCGGGGCATCCGGGCCGTCCGGGCCGACCGGGCCGACCGGGCTGACCGGGCCGACCGGGCCATCCGAGCCATCCGGGCCGACCGCGCGGAGCGCGTCGGCGATCGCGTCGATCGCGCTGTCCAGGGTGAACGGCTCGCCCATCCGGCGCCCGTGCCCCGGCAGGTCGATCGCGACGGCGTCGACGTCGTAGCGCGCAAGCGCCTCGAGCTGCGCGCGCCACATCGTGGCGGAGGTGCGGATGCCGTGGACGAGGACGACACGCGCGCGGACCACGGTCACCCCGCCCGGATCGCGCCGAGCTCCCGTGCGCGGGCCACCGCCGCCGTGCGCGAGCCGACGTCGAGCTTCGTGAAGATGTGCACGAGGTGGCTCTTCACCGTCGCCTCGCTGAGGAACAGCGCCCGGCCGATCTCGCGATTCGACCGCCCCTCCGCGACGAGCGTGAGCACTTCCGCCTCTCTGGCGGTGAGCCGCTGTCCGGCGCCGTCCGCGGCCGCGAGCCGGGACGAGACCGCCGGGGCGAGCGCGCTCTCGCCGGCTGCGGCGAGGCGCACCGCCGCGAGGAGCTCCTCGGGCGGCGCGTCCTTCAGCAGGTAGCCGCTCGCGCCGGCCTCGATCGCGCCGAGGATGTCGGCGTCGGTGTCGTAGTTCGTGAGCACGAGCACGCGGGGTGCGTCGGGAAGGGCGCGGATGCGCCGGGTGGCCTCCGCGCCCTGCAGCTCGCCGGGGAACTGCAGGTCCATCAGCACGAGATCGACGCCGTCGCCGCCGCCGTCCGCGGCGAGCCGCACCGCCTCGGCCGCGGTGCCCGCCTCGGCGACGACGACGAGCTCCGGGTCGGCCTCGAGCATCGCCCGGATGCCGGCGCGGACGACGGGATGGTCGTCGGCGAGCATGAGCCGGATCACGACGGCACCACCGGGATGCGCACGACGACCGCGGTGCCCTCACCGGGTGCGGACTCGACGTCGGCGGTGCCGCCCAACCGCTCGGCGCGGCGCCGGATCGCGGGCAGCCCGAAGCCGTCGCCCGCCTCGGCCTTGCGGGGGTCGAAGCCGACGCCGTCGTCGACGACGTCGAGCGCGACCTCGTCGCCGAGGAAGCTCAGCGTGAGCTCGGCATGCGTGGCCCTGGCGTGGCCGACGACGTTCGCGAGCGAGCCTTGGGCGATGCGGAGGAGCGTGGCCTCGACCGCCATCGGCAGGGCACTCGGCTCCCCGCTCGTCGAGAAGCTCGCCCGCACCGCGGCGCCCGACTGCTCGGCCTGCGCGTTGGCGGCGTCGACGAGGCGCTGCAGGGCGGCGGGCAGGCCGCGGCCGTCGAGCGGGGCCGGCGTGAGCTCGCGGATGAAGCGCCGGGTCTCCTGCAGGTTCTCCGCCGCCGTCTCGCGGGCGAGCTCCAGGCGTTCCCGAGTGCGCTCGTCCTGCACGTCGCGCTCGGCCGCGTGCAGCAGCATCTGGATGCTCGACAGCCCCTGCGCGACGGTGTCGTGGATCTCGCGGGCGAGGCGCTCGCGCTCGGCCTTCGTGCCCGCCTCCCGGCTGGCGGCGGCGAGCTCCTCGCGAGTGGCCATGAGGTCGAGGATGAGCGCCTGGCGCTCCCTGGTCTCCTGCGCCATCGCCCGGTAGCCGAGCCCGATCACGATCGCGACGCCGGCGCTGATGAACGGGCCGAGGACGCTGCCCGGCTCGAAGCCGAGGTGCATCGTCGTGCTGGCCACCGAGATCGCGAAGGTGACGATCACGAGCGGCACGGCGATCGAGGCGGCGAGCACGTGCAGTTCGAGGAAGAAGAGCGGGAACGCGAGGAACGCCGCATCGGGCGTGAGCACGCTGAGCGCGGCCCAGAGCGCGAGCAGGCCGATGAGCCAGAGCACGCGCGCCCACACCGGGAGATGCCGATGCGCGGCGGCGACGCCCGCGCCGTACCAGGCGAGGAACACGATCGCGAGCACCGTCACCGGCACCTCGAGCCCGTCGTCGGCGAGGAGCGCCCGGACGACGACGAAGAGGGCGAGTCCGACGACGAGCACGTGGAGTCCCGCGCGGAGCGCGATGAAGACCGGGCGCAGCGCGGAGGGCTGCACCCGCTCGTCGACGGGGGCTTCGAGCACGGCCATGATGGGCCTCAGCGTAGCCCCGGCGGCCTGACCGGGGCATCCGTCGAAAGTCGCACCCGAAGTCATGGGAGAATCGACCGATGTCTCCGAGAGCTGTGAACCCGCCGGTGCCTGCTGCCACCGACCCTGCGCTGATCCGCAATTTCTGCATCATCGCGCACATCGACCACGGCAAGTCGACCCTCGCCGACCGCATGCTGCAGATCACCGGGATCGTCTCCGACCGGGACATGCGGGCGCAGTACCTCGACCGCATGGACATCGAGCGCGAGCGAGGCATCACCATCAAGAGCCAGGCGGTGCGCATGCCGTGGGCCGTCGCAGACGAGTCCGGCCGCGACGTCGCGTACGCGCTGAACATGATCGACACCCCCGGGCACGTCGACTTCAGCTACGAGGTCTCCCGCTCCCTCGCGGCCTGCGAGGGCGCGATCCTGCTCGTCGACGCCGCGCAGGGCATCGAGGCGCAGACGCTCGCGAACCTCTACCTCGCGCTCGAGAACGACCTCGAGATCATCCCGGTGCTGAACAAGATCGACCTGCCCGCGGCGGAGCCGGAGAAGTACGCGCGCGAGCTCGCCGACCTCATCGGCGGCTCGCCCGACGACGTGATGAAGGTCTCGGGCAAGACGGGCCTCGGCGTCGAGGCGCTCCTCGACCGCGTCGTGCAGCGCATCCCCGCCCCGGTGGGCGACGCCGATGCGCCGCCCCGCGCGATGATCTTCGACTCCGTCTACGACAGCTACCGCGGCGTCGTCACCTACGTGCGCATGGTCGACGGGCAGCTGAACCCGCGCGAGCGCATCCAGATGATGTCGACCAAGGCGACGCACGAGATCCTCGAGATCGGCGTCAGCGCCCCCGAACCGACGCCCAGCAAGGGCCTCGGCGTCGGCGAGGTCGGTTACCTCATCACGGGCGTGAAGGACGTGCGCCAGTCGAAGGTCGGCGACACGGTCACGACCGCGGTGAAGCCCGCGGCCGAGGCGCTCGACGGCTACACCGAGCCGCTGCCGATGGTCTTCTCGGGTCTGTACCCGATCGACGGCAGCGACTACCCCGAGCTGCGCGAGGCGCTCGACAAGCTGAAGCTCTCGGATGCCGCGCTCGTCTACGAGCCCGAGACCTCCGTGGCGCTGGGCTTCGGCTTCCGCGCCGGCTTCCTCGGACTCCTGCACCTCGAGATCGTCACCGAGCGGCTCCGCCGCGAGTTCGGGCTCGACATCATCGCGACCGCGCCCTCGGTGGTCTACGAGGTCACCACGGAGGACAAGAAGACCGTCACCGTCACGAACCCGAGCGAGTTCCCCACCGGGGCGAAGATCGCGGAGGTGCGCGAGCCGATGGTGAAGGCCGCGATCCTCGCGCCGAAGGACTACGTCGGCACGATCATGGAGCTCTGCCAGTCTCGTCGCGGCACCCTGCTCGGCATGGAGTACCTCGGCGAGGACCGCGTCGAGATCCGCTACGACATGCCGCTCGGCGAGATCGTGTTCGACTTCTTCGACCAGCTGAAGTCGAAGACCGCCGGCTACGCCTCGCTCGACTACGAGCCCTCCGGCGATCAGGCCGCCGACCTGGTGAAGGTCGACATCCTGCTGCAGGGCGAGCAGGTCGACGCGTTCAGCGCGATCGTGCACCGCGACAAGGCCTACGCGTACGGGGTGCTGATGACCGGGCGGCTCCGCGAGCTCATCCCGCGCCAGCAGTTCGAGGTGCCGATCCAGGCGGCGATCGGCGCCCGCATCATCGCGCGCGAGTCCATCCGGGCGATGCGCAAGGACGTGCTGGCGAAGTGCTACGGCGGCGACATCAGCCGCAAGCGCAAGCTCCTCGAGAAGCAGAAGGAGGGCAAGAAGCGCATGAAGATGGTCGGGCGCGTCGAGGTCCCCCAGGAGGCGTTCATCGCCGCGCTCTCGGGAGACACCGAGTCCAAGGACTCCAAGAAGAAGTAGGGAGCGCGTCATGAAGCGACGGAGCTCGTTCACCGACCAGTCGGTGACGTACGGGGCGATCGGGGCCACGCAGGCCCCCGACCTCCTGCGCTACCCGCCGGAGGGCTACCGCCCAGCGGAGGACAGCGTGAAGATCGGCTCGGGGCGGGAGCGCTTCGACAAGGCCGCGGAAGAGCTGATGACGTGGGGCATCCAGCGGGGGGCCGGATTCGAGGTCCTCGACGTCACCGCCGGTACCGGCACCCAGTACACCGGCATCGCCTACGACGTCGAGGGCGTGCCCGCCGCCGGCGCCCAGCCGCACACCGAGCAGCGCTTCGCGGCCGACGGCACGCCGTACCTCGCCGCGGGGATGACGGCGACGCTCCGCTCGCAGCGCCGCTTCGGGCACCACGACACCCACGTGCTCGTCGTCTACGTGATCGACGAGCCCGACCGCATCGGTTTCGCCTACGGCACCACCGCCGACGGCGAGGAGAGCGGCGAGGAGTCGTTCGTGCTCGAGCGCCGCGAGGACGACAGCGTGTGGCTGACGATCCGTTCGGTGCTGCAGACGGCGGGCGGCGCGCGCGCCGTCGTCGCCCCGGCCGTGCGCCGGCGCCGGCGCGAGCTCACCCAGCGGGAGCTGCGCGCGCTGCACCCCGCCTTCGTCTGAGCCGTGGCCGGACCGCTGCCGATCGGCGACCCCGCACCGTCTGACGGGCTGCTGCCCGCGCAGGCGGCCGACGGCGCAGCCGAGCGCGCGCTCGGGCTCTACGTGCACGTGCCCTTCTGCCGGGTGCGCTGCGGGTACTGCGATTTCAACACCTACACGGCGACCGAGCTGCGCGGGGTCGCGCAGGCCGACTACGCCGCGCAGGCGATCGGCGAGCTGCGCTTCGGCGCGGCGGCGCTCGAGGCATCCGGTCTGGCGCCGCGCGAGCTCAGCACGGTGTTCTTCGGCGGCGGCACCCCGACGCTCCTGCCCGCCGCTCAGCTGGTCGAGATGCTCGCGGCCGCGCGCCGCGAGTTCGGGATCCGGCCTGGCGCCGAGGTGACGACCGAGGCGAACCCGGACTCGGTGGACGCCGCGTACCTCGCCGAGCTGCGCGACGGCGGCTTCACCCGGGTGTCGTTCGGCATGCAGTCGGCGGTGCCGAGCGTGCTCGCCACGCTCGACCGCACGCACGACCCCGAGCGCGTGCCGCTCGTCGTCGCCTGGGCGCGCGACGCGGGGCTCGACGTCAGCCTCGACCTGATCTACTCGACCCCGGGGGAGCGGCTGGCCGACTGGCGTAGGAGCCTCGAGGCCGCGATCGCCGCTTCGCCCGATCACCTGAGCGCCTACTCGCTCATCGTCGAGGACGGCACGAAGCTCGCCCGCCAGGTGCGCCGCGGCGAGCTCGCCGCGCCCGACGACGACCTCGCCGCCGACATGTACGAGCTCGCCGACGAGCTGCTCGCCGAGGCGGGATTCGGCTGGTACGAAGTGAGCAACTGGGCGCGCGGCGACGAGCACCGCTCGCGGCACAACCTCGGCTACTGGCGCGGCGACGACTGGTGGGGCGTCGGGCCCGGCGCGCACAGCCACGTCGGCGGCGTGCGCTGGTGGAACGCGAAGCACCCGGCCGCGTACGCGGACCGCATCGCGGCCGGCGTCTCTCCGGCGGTCGGCCGGGAGACCCTCGACGCGGCGACCCGGGAGACCGAGCGGGTGCTGCTCGGCACGCGCATCCGCGAGGGGCTCGAGATCGCGACGCTCCCCGAGTCCGGGCGCGCGGCGGTCGCCGGCCTCATCGCCGACGAGCTCGTCGAGCCGAGGGCGGCGCTCTCGGGCCGGCTGACCCTCACGCGCCGCGGCCGGCTGCTCGCCGACGCCGTGGTCCGGCGGCTGCTCGACTGAGCCCGGGTGGCGCCCGTCGGGCCGGAACGCCGAATCGCCCGCCTCCGCGGGGGAGACGGGCGATTCGAGGATGCGGTGATCAGCTCACGAACTTGATCGACATCGGGTAGACGTAGGGCTGGCCCTGGTTCGCCTTGATGGCCGCGATGATGCTGAACACGATCACCAGCACCCAGACCGCGGCGAGGATGAAGATGCCGATGATGACGATCGTCAGGATGCCGCCGACGATGTTCGCGATGAGCATGGTGAGCTGGAAGTTCAGCGCCGTCGCGGTGTGCGCGCGCACGAACGGGCCCTTGTCCTTCAGCAGCAGGTAGCCGAGCAGCGCCGGGATGAAGCTGAAGAAGATGCCGCCGACGTGCACGAGCGTCGCCCAGAGCTTCTCGTCGGCCGGGTTGAGCGGCTGCGCCTGCTGGTAGGGGTTTCCGGGCGGCGGCGTGGGCGGGCCGGGAGGCGGCGGAGTGGGCGGGGTCGGTGGGGTGGGCACGTCGGTCATGGAAGGCCTCCTGGCTGCACCGCCTGCGCGGTGGGATGGTCGGACGCCTCCATGGTGGCAGAAACGGCGCGCCGGACGGAAGGGCCCGTCCGGCGCGCCGCCGGTGCTGCTGCGGCCTGGAGCGGCCGGGTTCAACTACTTGATGAGTCGGAGCGCGAAGGGGTAGCGGTAGTGCTGGCCGTCCTTCACGCGCAGGAAGGCGATGATCGAGAAGACGATGGAGATCACCCAGACGGCGAGCGAGATGAGGCCGCCGATGAGGATGATCGAGAGCACGGCGCCGATCACGTAGCCGATGAGCATCGTGATCTGGAAGTTCAGCGCCTCCTTCGCCTCGACGTTGGTGAACTGGCCGCGGTCCTTGAAGACGAGCCAGATGATGAGCGAGGGCAGGAAGCCGAGGATGCCGCCGAGGTGGGCGAACGAGGCCCACTGGATGTCCTGGTCCTGCGGGAGCGGCCCGGCGCTGGCGGCCGGCTGCGGGGGGACGGGCTGCTGGGGCGGCACGTTCGGGTCGGGCGTCGGTGCGTTGGGGTCGGTCATGGCGATGCCTTTCGGGGCTGGGGATCGGCCGCGGCTCGTGCTGACCCGTTCGGGGGACGGCTCGCGGACTCGGGATCACCGTAGCGCCGCGCCTGGGGCGTCGCAATGCCTGAGGCGCAGGATGTCGCGGTAGGATTGGCACTCCGAGAAGACGAGTGCCAATCGACGGGAGGTGGGGCAGATGGTCTCCGATCGAGGGCTCGCCGTGCTCCGCGCGATCGTGCAGGACTACGTGGCCTCCCGCGAGCCGGTCGGCTCCAAGACGATCGTCGAGCGGCATGCCTTCGGGGTCTCCGCCGCGACGATCCGCAACGACATGGCCCTCCTCGAGGAGGAGGAGCTGATCGCGGCCCCGCACACCTCGTCCGGGCGCATCCCGACCGACAAGGGGTACCGCGTCTTCGTCGACCAGCTGAGCGAGCTGCGGCCGCTGAGCCAGGCGCAGCGGCACGCCATCGAGACCTTCCTCGGCGAATCGAGCGACCTCGACGAGCTGCTGGCCCGCACCGTGCGCCTGATCGCCCAGCTCACCAACCAGCTCGCCGTGGTGCAGTACCCGAGCTTCGCGAGCTCGCGGGTGCGTCACGTCGAACTCGTAGCGCTCGCACCCGACCGGGTGCTCTGCATCCTCATCACCGACTCCGGACAGGTCGAGCAGCGGGTCGCCGAGCTCGGCTCGCCGGTCGACGAGGAGACCCTCGCCGCGCTCCGGGCGCGCTTCAATGGGCTGGCCGCCGGGCGCACTCTCGCCGAGGCCGCCCAGGCGCTGTCGGGCGAGGTGCCCGCCGTCGACCCTCGCCACGCGCAGGTGCCGCACACCCTCGCGACCACCCTGGCCGAGCAGGCCCGGGTGCAGCGCGGCGATCGCCTCGTCGTGGCGGGAGCGGCGAACCTCGTGCGCACCGAGCAGGACTTCCCGGGCTCCATCCTCGGCGTCATCGAGGCCATCGAGGAGCAGGTCGTGCTGCTGAAGCTCTTCGGCGAGATGGCCTCCGACCAGCACGGCGTCGCCGTCAGCATCGGCCGCGAGAACGCGCCGTTCGGCCTCGCCGAGACCTCGGTCGTCGCGAGCTCGTTCGCGGTCGCCGGCCGCGACGTGTCGCGGCTCGGCGTCGTCGGCCCGACGCGCATGGACTACACCACGAGCATGGCGGCGGTCCGCGCGGTCGCGCGCTACCTCTCCCGCACGCTCGGCGAGCACTGACCCGCCGCCGTCATCGACCAGCCTCACCCGGCACCCATCGAAAGGAACCGCCCTCCGTGGCAGACCACTACGAGGTCCTCGGCGTCTCCCGCGACGCCACCCCTGACGAGATCAAGAAGGCCTACCGCCGGCTCGCCCGCGAGCTGCACCCCGACGTGAACCCGGGCGCCGAGGCGTCCGAGCGCTTCAAGGAGGTCACGCACGCCTACGACGTGCTGTCCGACCCGAAGCAGCGCCAGCAGTACGACCTCGGCGGGCAGGGCGGATTCGGCGGCCAAGCCGGCTTCGGCGGCTTCGGCGACATCTTCGAGACCTTCTTCGGCGGCGGCCAGCAGAGCCGAGGCCCCCGCTCGCGGCGCGAACGCGGGCAGGACGCGCTGATCCGCGTCGAGCTCGGCCTCGAGGAGGTCATCTTCGGCACGCACCGCGAGCTCGAGGTCGACACGGCCGTGGTCTGCGAGACGTGCCACGGCAGCTGCTGCGCCCCCGGCACCTCGCCCGTCACGTGCGACATCTGCCACGGCACGGGGCAGATCCAGCGCACCGTGCGCTCGCTGCTCGGCAACGTCGTGACGGCGAGCCCGTGCGGCTCCTGCCGCGGCTACGGCACGATCATCGCCACGCCCTGCGTCACCTGCCAGGGGCAGGGGCGCGTCCGCGCGCGTCGCACGGTGCCGGTGGACATCCCCGCCGGCGTCGACACGGGCCTCCGGCTGCAGATGCCGGGCTCCGGCGAGGCCGGCCCCGCGGGCGGCCCGAACGGCGACCTCTACCTCGAGATGAAGGTGAAGACGCACGAGGTCTTCAGTCGCGACGGCGACGACCTGCTCTGCACGCTCGAGGTCGCGATGACCGACGCCGTGCTCGGCACGAGCACCACGGTGCACGCCCTCGACGGCGACGTCGAGCTCGAGCTGAAGCCGGGCCTGCAGTCGGGCGAGGTGCTGACCGTGAAGGACCGCGGCGTCACCCGCCTTCGCGGCAACGGACGCGGCGACCTGCGGATCGGCGTGCACGTGCTCACCCCGACCAAGCTCTCCGGCAAGGAGCGCGAGCTGATCGAGAAGCTCGCCGCCTCGCGCAAGCAGAAGGCGCCGGAGCTCTCGCACTTCCAGCAGGGGCTCTTCGCGAAGCTCCGCGACCGGTTCCTCGGCTGAGATGGCGAGCCTCTACCTCGACGAGGGCGCGGAGCTGGCGGCGGTCGCCGCCGGCGACGTCGTGCGGCTCGGCGGTCCGGAGGCGCGCCACGCCGTCCAGGTCGCCCGCGTGCGCCTCGGGGAGCGGATCTCGATCGGCGACGGGCGCGGCACGGTCGTGACGGGCCCGGTGCTCGAGAGCGGTCAGGGCGAGCTCACGATGGAGGTCGCCGAGCTCGCGCGCGAGCAGCCGGCGACGCCCGCGCTCGTGCTCGTGCAGGCCCTCGCGAAGGGCGACCGCGACGAGCTCGCCGTCCAGGCGGCCACCGAGCTCGGCGTCGACCGCATCGTGCCCTGGGCCGCGGCGCGCTCCGTCTCGCGCTGGGAGGGCGCGAAGGCCGAGAAGGGGCGGCAGCGCTGGGCGACGATCGCCCGCGAGGCGAGCAAGCAGTCGATCCGCGCCTGGGTGCCCGAGGTCGAGGCCGCGACGCCGACCGCCCGGCTGCCGGAACTGCTCGCCGGCACCCGGCTGCTCGTGCTCGAGCCGACGGCGGAGCGCGGCCTCGCGCAGCTCGAGCTCGACGAGCGGCCGCTCGCGCTGCTCGTGGGACCCGAGGGCGGCGTCGCCCCCGAGGAGCTCGCCCGGCTGACCGCGGCCGGCGCCGAGCCCGTCCGGCTCGGCCCGACGGTGCTGCGCACCTCGACCGCCGGTCCCGCCGCGATCGCGCTGCTGAGCGCCCGGCTCGGGCGGTGGTGAGGCATCCGTCGCTACGATGGACCCATGACCGCCCAGGCCGCCGACCCCACCGTCTTCGAGCGCATCGCCGCGCGTGAGATCCCCGCGACGATCGTCGCCGAGACCGAACAGGTCATCGCGTTCCGGGACATCGCGCCGCAGGCGCCCGTCCACGTCGTCGTCACCCCGAAGCAGGGGCGCTACCGCGACGTCGTCGAGCTCGCCGCCGGCGACCCCGGGCTCCTCGCGGAGCTCGTCGAGGTCGCGCGCGGCGTCGCCGACGAGCTGGCCGACGGCCAGTTCCGACTGATCTTCAACACCGGCGCGGGCGCGGGCCAGACCGTGTTCCACGTACACGCGCACGTCCTCGCCGGGGGCCTCGAGGAGCGTACGCTTGCCGGCTGAGCCGATGAATGACCAGGGCGCCGACGCGCGCCCCCGCACCGACGAAGAACTGCTGCACATCGACGGCATCGAGATGGTGCGCCTGCTCGGTCCGCAGGACCGGCTGCTCGCGCAGATCCAGCGCGAATACCCGGGCGTCACCGTGCACGTCCGCGGCAACCAGATCTCGCTCCGCGGCGAGGAGGCGGAGCGGCTCCGCGCCCGCCGCCTCATCGAGGAGCTGCTGGCGCTCGTCCGGCAGAACCAGGACCCCACGACGACCGAGGTGACGAGCTCGGCCCGCATCCTCGAGCAGGACCCGGGGGCGCGGCCCTCCGAGCTGCTCGGACAGGTGATCGTGTCGAGCCGGGGCAAGCAGATCCGGCCGAAGACCGAAGGCCAGCGCGCCTACGTCGACGCGATCGACGAACACACCATCGTGTTCGGCATCGGGCCGGCGGGCACCGGCAAGACCTACCTCGCGATGGCGAAGGCCGTGCAGGCGCTGCAGCGCAAGGAGGTCAGCCGCATCATCCTCACCCGGCCGGCCGTCGAGGCGGGCGAGCGGCTCGGCTTCCTGCCGGGCACGCTCACCGACAAGATCGACCCCTACCTGCGGCCGCTCTACGACGCGCTCAACGAGATGATGGACCCCGAGCTCGTGCCGAAGCTGCTCGCCTCCGGCACGGTCGAGGTCGCCCCGCTCGCCTACATGCGCGGGCGCACGCTGAACGACTCCTTCGTCGTGCTCGACGAGGCGCAGAACACGACGCCCGAGCAGATGAAGATGTTCCTCACCCGACTCGGCTTCGGCTCGAAGATGGTCGTCACGGGCGACATCACCCAGATCGACCTGCCGGGCGGGGCGTCCGGGCTGCGCATCGTCACGCGCATCCTCGACGGCATCGACGACATCGCGTTCGCCCGACTGACGAGCGACGACGTCGTTCGTCACACGCTCGTCGGCCGCATCGTCGACGCGTACACCGAGTTCGACCAGCGCCAGCAGGCGCAGCGCTACGAGCGGGCCGAGGCCCGCGAGTTCGCGAACCGCGCGGAGCGCCGCGGACGCGGCGCGAGCGGCGGCCCCAGAGACCACCTGCCGAGAAAGGCGAAGTGACCGAGGCATGAGCATCGAGATCAACAACGAGTCGGCGATCGAGGTCGACGAGGCCGCGATCCAGCGGCTCGCCGTCTACGCGCTCGACGCGATGCACGTGCACGTCGACGCCGAGCTCGCGATCGTGCTCGTCGACGAGGGCGCCATGGAGCAGCTGCACGTGCAGTGGATGGACGAGCCGGGCCCGACCGACGTGCTGAGCTTCCCGATGGACGAGCTGCGCCCGGGCACCGAGGACCACCCGACCCCGCCCGGGCTCCTCGGCGACATCGTGCTCTGCCCGCAGGTCGCGGAGGCCCAGGCGAAGACCGCCGGGCACACGCTGACCGACGAGCTGCTGCTGCTCACCGCGCACGGCATCCTGCACCTGCTCGGCTTCGACCACGCCGAGCCCGCCGAGGAGAAGGAGATGTTCGGCATCCAGCGCGACATCCTCGTCGGCTTCGCCATGCAGGAGCGACGTCGCTGACGATGGAACCCTGGTACTTCCTCGTCGCCGCCTTCGTGCTCGTGGCCTTCGGCGGCCTGATGGCCGCCGTCGACTCCGCGATCGCCTCGAGCTCCCGCGCCGACATCGCCGAGCTCGCCGAGGGCGCGCGGGCGAAGCGCTCGCTCACCGCCATCGCCGAGGACACCGGCGCGCACGTCAACGCCGTGAACTTCATGCGCATCCTCGCCGAGACGACGGCGGCGGTGCTCGTCACCCTCGCCTTCGCGAGCTTCCTCGACAACCCGTGGCTCGTGCTGCTGTGGTCGGCGCTCATCATGACCGCGGTCTCCTTCGTGCTCGTCGGGGCGAGCCCGCGCAGCGTCGGGCGCGTGCACGCCCCGGTCGTGCTGCGGCTCACCGCGCCGCTCGTGCACTTCCTGCGGGTGCTGCTCGGCCCGCTCGCGGGCGCCCTCGTGCAGCTCGGCAACCGCGTCACCCCGGGCCGCATCCGCTTCGCGGGCGTCTCGAGCGAGGAGCAGCTGCTCAGCATGGTCGACGAGGCGACCGAGCTCGACGTGCTCGAAGAGGGCGACCGCGAGCTCATCCACTCGATCTTCGAGTTCAACGACACCGTCGTCCGTGAGGTCATGGTGCCGCGCACCGACATGATCACGATCGACGCGACGGCGCACCTGCAGCAGGCGATGAGCGTGTTCCTGAGCGCCGGCTACTCCCGCATCCCCGTCATCGGGCTCGACTCCGACGACGTCACCGGCATCCTCTACCTCCGCGACCTCGCCAAGCTCGGCTTCGAGCGACCGCTCGACGCCGAGAGCCTCACCGTCGGGCAGCTCGCCCGGCCGGCCGAGTTCGTGCCGGACTCGATGAAGGCCGACGCCCTGCTCCGGCAGATGCAGACGACGTCGAACCACCTCGCCATGGTCGTCGACGAGTACGGCGGCATCGCCGGGCTCGCCACCATGGAGGATCTCATCGAGGAGCTCGTCGGCGACATCTCCGACGAGTACGACCGCGAGACGCCCGAGGTCGAGGCGCTGGGCGACGGCCGCTACCGTGTGAGCGCCCGGCTCGCGATCGACGAGCTCGGCGAGCTGTTCGGCCTCGAGCTCGACGACGACGACGTCGACACCGTCGGCGGACTCCTCGCGAAGGCGCTCGGCCGGCTCCCGCAGCGCGGCGACCGCGCCTCGACGAGCGGCCTCGAGCTCGAAGCCGAGCGCACCGAGGGCCGCCGCCGGCGCATCTCGACCGTGCTGGTCTCGGCCGACGCGGCCCTCATCGACGCGACGGCCGCCTTCCTCGGCGACGCAGAACAGGAGCCCCACCGTGACTGAGTACCGAGCAGGATTCGTCTCCTTCGTCGGCCGACCCAACGTAGGCAAGTCGACGCTCACGAACGCGCTCGTCGGTGAGAAGGTCGCCATCACGAGCTCGAAGCCGCAGACGACGCGGCGGGCCATCCGCGGCATCGTGCACCGGCCGCACGGTCAGCTCATCCTCGTGGACACGCCGGGCCTGCACCGTCCGCGCACGCTCCTCGGCGAGCGGTTGAACGCCCTCGTGCAGACGACCCTCGGCGACGTCGACGTGATCGCCTTCTGCGTGCCGGCGAACGAGCCGATCGGTCCCGGCGACCGCTTCATCAACGAGCAGCTCGAGCAGTACCCGCGCGCGAAGAAGGTCGCGATCGTCACGAAGACCGACGCCGCCTCGAAGGCGAAGGTCGCCGAGCAGCTGCTCGCCGTCTCCGGGCTGCGCGAGTGGGACGCGATCGTCCCCGTGTCCGCGCCGCGCGGTGAGCAGCTCGAGGTGCTCGTCGACGAGCTGCTGACGCTCATGCCGACGTCGAGCCACCCGCTCTACCCCGAGGAGACCACGACCGACGAGGACGTGACCGAGCGCATCGCCGAGTTCGTGCGCGAAGCCGCGCTCGAGGGCGTTTCCGACGAGCTGCCGCACTCGATCGCGGTGACCGTCGACGACCTCATCGAGCGGGAGGACAAGGACCTCGTCGAGATCTACGCGAACGTCGTCGTCGAACGCGACAGCCAGAAGGGCATCATCATCGGCAAGGGCGGCGCCCGGCTGAAGGAGGTCGGCGCGGCGGCCCGCGCCGAGATCGAGCGGCTGCTCGGGCGCAAGGTCTATCTCGCCCTCCACGTGAAGGTCGCGAAGGACTGGCAGCGCGACCCGAAGCAGCTCGGCCGACTCGGCTTCTGAGGCCGCGGCTGCGCCCCGGTCCGCGGCGGGCGGATGCCTCGGCGGTCCGCCTGCAGGATGATTCCGAGCGGATCGGCGTGAACGCCGGGGGAGCTGGGCGTACGGTGGTTCGATGCGCACGACTCTGAGCCGGGGGCGGTTGACGACCGACATCGTCCTCGCCGGCGTCTTCGCACTGCTCTGTCTCCCGCTGGCGCTGCTCGGCAACGTCTTCGACCTGCTCGCCCTCGCCGGCTTCGCGGGGGCGCTCGCGGTGCGCCGGCTCTCGCCGGGCTGGTCGCTCGGCGTCGCCTGGCTCGCGGCGCTCGTGCAGATGGGCGCGCTCCGGGAGCTGCAGCTCTACGACGTCGCGGTGCTCGGCGTGCTCTACACGACCGCCGCGCACGGCGAGTCCATCGTGAAATGGCTCGGACTCGTCTCCGCGGGCGTCGGCTCGGTCGTCGCGACGCTGTATCTCGGGCTGCTGAAGCCCGCGCTCGGACAGAGCGAGTTCCTGTTCGCGCCGGACAACGCGGTGGCGCTGACCCTCTGGCTCGGGGTGACCTTCATCGCGGCGATCTCCGTGCTCGTGCTGAGCTGGACCGCCGGCCTGCTGGTCCGCGCGGTCCGCGAGTCCCGGGAGATCGGCCGCCGCGAGGAGGTCGCGCTCCGCGAGCGCGAGCTCGCCGAGTACCGCTACGTGGTGGAGCAGGAGCGCAACCGCATCGCCCGCGACATGCACGACGTGGTGGCGCACTCGCTCGCGGTCGTGATCGCGCAGGCCGACGGCGCGCGCTTCGCCGCGCGGACCCGACCCGAGACCGCGGTGGAGGCGCTCGGCACCATCGCGGGCGTCGCCCGCGGGGCGCTCGGCGACGTGCGGATGCTCCTCGCCGAACTGCGCCACGCGGAGACCGACACCCCGCAGCCCGTGCTCGACGACCTTGAGGAGCTGCTCGCCCAACTGCGCGGCGCCGGACTCGAGGTCGAGCTCGTCGAACACGGCCCCCGGGTCGAGCTCGGCACCGGCCACCAGATCGCCGTCTACCGCATCGTGCAGGAGGCGCTCACGAACGCGCTCAGGCACGGCGACGCGGATCGGCCCGTCGACGTCGTGCTCGCCTGGGACCAGGCCGGCGTCGTCGCCACCATCACGAACCACGTCCGGCTGGGCGCGGAGCCCGTCGGCGCCCGCGGCGCCAGGCACGGCATCCCGGGCATGCGCGAACGCGCGCAGCTGACCGGCGGTCAGCTCACGATCGAGACCGACGACGGGCGGTTCCGGGTGATCGCCCGGATCCCGGCCCAGCAGGGGAGCACCAGATGACCGAGATCCGCGTCTGCCTCGTGGACGACCAGGCCCTGTTCCGTGCGGGCATCCGCATGCTCATCGAGTCGCAGCCGGACCTCTCCTTCGCGGGCGAGGCCGCCGACGGGGCGGCCGGCGCCGCGCTCGCGAACCGCTCGCGGCCCGACGTGATCCTCATGGACGTGCGGATGCCGGTGCTCGACGGCATCGCCGCGACGGAGCGCATCCTCGCCGACGCCGACCGGGGCGGGTACCCCGCGCCGCGAGTGCTCGTGCTCACCACCTTCGACCTCGACGAGAACGCCGCGCGAGCGATCCGCGCCGGCGCCAGCGGCTTCGTGCTGAAGGACGCCGACCCCGAGTTCCTCCTCGCCGCCATCCGCACGGTGCACCAGGGCAACGCCGTGATCGCGGCGAACGCGACGAGGAACCTCATCGCCCACGCCGGCCGGGGGAGCGAGCGCAGCCCCGCGCCGCCCGCCTGGGCCGAGCTCACGCCGCGGGAACGAGAGATCTTCGCCCTCGCGGCCAAGGGACTCTCGAACTCCGAGATCGCCGCGAGCGAGTACCTGAGCGAGGCGACGGTGAAGACGCACGTGAGCCGCATTCTCGCGAAGCTCGGACTGCGCGACCGGGTGCAGCTCGTCGTCTTCGCGTACGAGCACGAGCTCTGAGCGTCATCCCGGGGCGTGCCGGCGGTCATCCTGCAGGATGACGGCGGACCATCCGCCGGCCGGATGCCCGGGCCGGGCCCCGGTCCGTAGCGTCGAAGACATGCAGATCCAACCCTCAGACCTCGGCCTCATCGCCCGCGTCGCCGCCCTCGGCAAGCGCTACGGCAGCGGCGCCGGCCAGGTCACCGCGCTCGACGACGTCTCCCTCGGGCTGCGCCGCGGCGAGTTCACCGCGATCATGGGCCCGTCGGGCTCCGGCAAGTCGACGCTCATGCACATTATGGCCGGCCTCGACACCCCGAGCTCGGGCCAGGTGTGGCTCGGCGACACCGAGATCACCTCGCTGCCGGACAGCGCCCTGACCGTGCTGCGCCGGCGCCGCGTCGGCTTCATCTTCCAGTCCTTCAACCTCGTGCCGACGCTCGACGTGCGCGGCAACGTGCTGCTGCCGTTCGAGCTCGACGGGCGCAAGCCCAGCCTCGACGAGCGGATGTGGATCGAGGAGCTCTACGAGGTGCTCGGCCTGAAGAGCCGCCTCGGACACCGACCCCATGAGCTCTCCGGCGGCCAGCAGCAGCGCGTCGCGATCGCCCGTGCGCTCGCCACCCGGCCCGACCTGGTCTTCGCGGACGAGCCGACCGGCAACCTCGACTCCCGCACGGGGCGCGAGGTGCTGGGGCTGCTCGCCGGGGCGAGCGCCGGCTACGGGCAGTCGATCGCGATGGTGACCCACGACCCGATCGCCGCGAGCCACGCCGACCGGATCCTCTACCTCGCCGACGGCCGGATCGTGCGCGACGCCGGACGCTCGACGCCGGAGGAGATCGCCTCGTTCATGCTCTCGATGGAAACCGCGGCCTGATGCGCGCCCGGCTGAAGGACCAGATCCCCACGCTCCTCGTCGCGCTGCTCGCGGGCACCTTCGGCGTCCTGCTGCTGCACGTCACGGGCATGCTCGCCGTCGCGATCGCCGCCGACTCCGTCACGGGGGAGAGCGACACCGTCGCGCTCATGCTGCCGGTCGTCGCGTGGGTGTTCATCGTCATCGCGATCTACGTCAGCGCCGTCGTCACCTCGAACACGGTCGCCACGGTCGTCGCGGGACGCACCCGCCTCATCGCGCTGCTCCGGCTCATCGGCTCCTCGGCCCGCGCCGAGCGCGGCCGGATCGCCCGGGAGGGCCTCGCGGTCGGCTTCGCCGGTGCCGCGGCGGGCGTCCTGCTCGGCACGCTCGCCGCATTCGGGCTCGAGCGGGTCGCCGTCGCGACCGGGGTGATGCCCGCCGTCGACTACCAGTACCTGAACGTCTCGGTGCTGCTGCCCGCGATCGCGGTCGTGCTGACGACGTGGCTCGCCTCGTGGGTGGGCTCGCGCCGCGTGCTGCGGGTGCGCCCGATCGAGGCGATCGGCCAGTCGGTCGAGTCCGGCCGCGAGGAGCTCGTCCGACGGCGCGGCCGCAACATCGCCGCCGTCGTGCTCGTCGTGCTCGGCACGGCCCTGCTCGCCGCGGGCATCGTCGTGGGCCTGGTCCGGCCCGAGGGCGTGCTGATCGGGCTCCTCGGCGGCATCCTCTCCTTCTCCGGCGTCGTGCTCGCCGCGCACGTCGTCATGCCGCCCGTGCTCCGCCTCGTCGGCCGGCTGTTCGGCCGCTCGCCGGCGGCCCGCATCGCGGCGGAGAACGCGGTGCGCAATCCCGAACGCGCCTCCCGGATGACGATCGGCCTCGTGATCGGCGTCACCCTCGTCACCACCTTCTCCGTGACGATGGAGTCGTACCGCGCGATGATCCACGCGGCGATCGAGGCGCAGCCGGAGGTGTTCGCGGGCGTCGAGGGCATGCTCAACGTGACCATCGCGATCTTCGCGGTGCTCATCGGCTTCAGCGCGCTCATCGCCGCGATCGGCATGGTGAACACGCTCTCGCTCAGCGTGCTGCAGCGCACGCGCGAGCTCGGCCTGCTGCGGGCGCTCGGCTTCGAGGCGCGGCAGCTGCGCGGCATGATCGTCGCCGAGGCCGCGGCGCTCACGGTCGCCGCGACCCTCACCGGGCTCGTGCTCGGCTTCGTCTACGGCTGGGCGGGCGCGCAGGCGCTGCTCGGCGGGGCGCAGGGGCAGCCGGTGTTCATCTTCCCCGGCATCCCGTGGGCGATGATCGGCATCCTGATCGTGGCCGCCGGCCTGCTCACGGCGGTCGCCTCGATCGCCCCGGCCCGGCGCGCGATGCGCGTCTCGCCGGTCGTCGCACTCGCCACCGACTGAGTTCGGCCACCAGACCGGGCACCAGGGGGGTGCCCGCCGGGCGGGACCGGGGCTCCGTGGGGGATGCTCCGGTTCCGCCCTTCTCCGTCGCGGTGCTACCCTGGTTCCGTGCTTCACGGCCTGCTTCTCCTTAGCTGCCGCAGCGAGTCCTCGTTCTAGGCCTCCCTCGCTGCGGAGTTCGTCGTCGGCTGCCACCGGACTGAAGCGAGAAGAGAGCACCATGCAGAACACCCAGAAGCCGTCCCCGATGCCCGTGCACCGGTACCGCCCGTACCACGAGCAGCTCCGCGTCGAGCTGCCCGACCGCACCTGGCCCGACCGGCGCATCACCGAGGCCCCGCGCTGGTGCGCGGTCGACCTCCGCGACGGCAACCAGGCCCTCATCGACCCGATGAGCCCCGAGCGCAAGCGCATCATGTTCGAGCTGCTCGTGAAGATGGGCTACAAGGAGATCGAGGTCGGCTTCCCGAGCGCGAGCCAGACCGACTTCGACTTCGTCCGCCAGCTCATCGACGACGGCGCCATCCCCGACGACGTCACCATCCAGGTGCTGACGCAGGCCCGCGACCACCTCATCGAGCGCACCTACGAGGCCATCGCCGGGGCCAAGCAGGCCATCGTGCACCTCTACAACTCGACGAGCGTGCTGCAGCGCGAGGTGGTGTTCCGCACCGACCGCCAGGGCATCATCGACATCGCGCTGCACGGCGCGCGCAAGTGCCGCGAGATGGAGTCGACCATCCCCGGCACGGCCGTCTACTACGAGTACTCGCCCGAGAGCTACACCGGCACCGAGCTCGAGTTCGCGGTCGACGTCTGCAACCAGGTGCTCGAGGTCTTCGAGCCGACGCCCGAGCGCAAGGTCATCATCAACCTCCCCGCGACCGTCGAGATGGCCTCGCCGAACGTCTACGCCGATTCGATCGAGTGGATGAGCCGGCACCTCGCGCACCGCGAGAACGTGATCCTCTCGCTGCACCCGCACAACGACCGCGGCACGGCGATCGCGGCGGCGGAGCTCGGCTACCTGGCCGGCGCCGACCGCATCGAGGGCTGCCTCTTCGGCAACGGCGAGCGCACCGGCAACGTCGACCTCGTCGCGCTGGGCATCAACCTGTTCACGCAGGGCATCGACCCGCAGATCGACTTCAGCGACCTCGACGAGATCAAGCGCACCGCCGAGTACTGCAACCAGCTGCCGGTGCACGAGCGCAGCCCCTGGGCGGGCGACCTCGTCTACACCGCGTTCAGCGGCTCGCACCAGGACGCCATCAAGAAGGGCTTCGAGGCGATGGAGGCGAAGGCCGAGGCGGCCGGCGTCAGCGTCGACGAGCTCGAGTGGGCGGTGCCCTATCTGCCGGTCGACCCGAAGGACCTGGGGCGCAGCTACGAGGCGGTCATCCGCGTGAACTCGCAGTCCGGCAAGGGCGGCGTCGCCTACCTGCTGAAGAGCGACCACGCGCTCGAGCTGCCGCGCCGGCTGCAGATCGAGTTCTCGGGCGTCGTACAGGCGAAGACCGACGCCGAGGGCGGCGAGGTCACGAGCGACGAGATCTGGCGCATCTTCACCGACGAGTACCTGCCGGCGCCGGAGTCGCGCCCCGACGAGAAGTGGGGCCGCTTCGAGCTGCTCAGCCTCCGCACGGAGAGCGATCTCGACGGCATCGTGAACGTGCGGGTGGGCCTCCGCGATGGCGCCGAGCGCGTCGACGCCGACGCCAGCGGCAACGGGCCGATCTCGGCGTTCCTCGCGGTGCTCGGCGCCGAGGGCGTGCAGGTGAAGCTCCGCGACTACGTCGAGCACACGCTCGCGGCGAGCGGCGACGCCGTGGCGGCCGCGTACGTCGAGCTCGAGGTCGAGGGCCGGGTGCTCTGGGGCGTCGGCATCGACGCGGACATCTCGACCGCCTCGCTGAAGGCCGTGGTGTCCTCCGTGAACCGGGCGCTGCGCGGCGTCGCGGTCGAGCCGGAGCCGGAGCTCGCCGCGGTCTGAGCGAGTTCACGAACCGTCGGTCAGAGTCGCCCGCGTCCTCCCGGATCCGGGCGACTCGCCTTTTCCCGAGTTGCCCAACTTTCATGCAAGTCGGGCAACTCGAGGTTTGGATGGGCGGGTGGGTCAGCGGCGGATGACGGGGAGCACGCCGGTCTCGGTGGCGACCTTGCGGCGGTTGAGCATGCGCTGCTCCGGGAGCGAGAGGTCGAAGATCACGGCGAGCCAGCGGATGATGCTCGTCACGACGACGCAGGCGATGCCGGCGATGAAGATCGGCACGTGGAAGAGGTCGAGCACGACCAGCACGAGGCATCCGGCCGCCGCGGCGACCGCGTAGAGCGAGCCGACGTGCATGATGGCGACCGGGAGGCTCATCAGCATGTCGCGGAGGATGCCGCCGCCGACCGCCGCGGCGACGCCGACGAACACGGCAGGCAGGATCGGCAGGCCGAGGCCGAGCGCCTTCGAGGTGCCGAAGGCGCCGAACATGCCGATCACCACGGCGTCGAGGCCGACGATGACGCCGTTCAGGCGGGTGAGGGGCCCCGCGAGCAGCATGCCGACGAGCGAGGCGACGACCGCCGTCACGAGGTACCAGTTGCTCTGCAGCGCGCCGATCGGCTGATTCAGCAGCAGGTCGCGGATCACACCGCCGCCGAAGCCCATGACGATGCCGACGATCGCGACGCCGAGCAGGTCGAGCCGGCGTTCGCCGCGGAAGCCGGACGCGAACAACGCCCCCTGCACCCCGCCGAGGCCGACAGCGGTGAGGTCCAGCCAGAGCGGGATCATGAACTGCGAGGTCTCCACCCGCCCATTCTCGCAAGCGGATGCCGCGGATGGCCCCGTGTTCCGGCGGTTCGTCGGGCCCGAGATGGGAGAATCGTCTGGTGCCCGTGTACCGAGATGAAGCCGTCGTGCTGCGCACCCACAAGCTGGGTGAAGCCGACCGCATCGTCACGCTGCTCTCGCGACGGCACGGCAAGATCCGCGCCGTGGCGAAGGGCGTGCGCCGCACGGCGTCGAAGTTCGGGGCGAGGCTCGAGCCGTTCATGGTCGCCGATCTGCAGCTCTACGAGGGCCGCACGCTCGACGTGATCACCCAGGCGGAGTCGCTCGGCTCCTACGGCGCCGAGATCTCGCAGGACTACGCGGCGTACACCGCGGCGAACGCGATGGTCGAGACCGCCGACCGCGTCACCGAGGCCGAGGGCTCGCTGCAGCAGTACCTGCTGCTCGTCGGGGCCCTCCGCTCGCTCGCCCGGCGCGAGCACGGCCCGGGCCTGACCCTCGACTCCTATCTGCTCCGCGCCCTCGCCCTCGCCGGCTGGGCGCCGAGCTTCGAGGACTGCTCCCGCTGCGCCAGGCCCGGCGAGCACCGTGCGGTCGTGGTGCAGCTCGGCGGCATCGTCTGCGACGAGTGCGCGCCGCCCGGCTCGCCGCGCATCGAGCGCACGACGATCGCGCTGCTCGGGGCCTTGCTCACCGGCGACTGGGCGCGCGCCGAGGCCGCGCCCGAGCGCGACCGCAACCAGGCCTCCGGCATCGTCGCGGCCTACGCCCAGTGGCATCTCGAGCGGGGGCTCCGCTCACTGCCGCACGTCAGCCGCGACGCCGACGAGCCCGCCGCCCGCGCGGCGCCGGACCGCACGGCTCCCGACGCACCAGCCCAGACAGGAACTCCGTGACCCCGAAGCCCTACACGCACCGCGACGCAGTGCCGTACCGTCCCATCGACTGGACCGGCCTCTACCCGCCGGAGCTGCCGCGCGGCGCCGTGCCGAATCACGTCGCGGTCGTCATGGACGGCAACGGCCGCTGGGCGAACCGCCAGGGCCTCACCCGCATCGAGGGGCACAAGGCGGGCGAGGCCGCCCTGCTCGACGTCGTCGCCGGTGCCGTGCAGATCGGCGTGAAGCACCTCTCGGTCTACGCGTTCTCGACCGAGAACTGGAAGCGCAGCCCAGACGAGGTGCGCTTCCTGATGGGCTACAACCGCGACGTGCTGCACCGCCGGCGCGATCAGCTGAACGAGTGGGGTGTGCGCATCCGCTGGGCGGGGCGCAAGCCCCGGCTCTGGAAGTCGGTCATCGAGGAGCTGCAGTTCGCCGAGCGGCTGACCGCGGGCAATGACGTGCTGACCCTGACGATGTGCGTGAATTACGGCGGGCGCAACGAGATCACCGACGCGGTCCGGGCGATCGCCGACGACGTCGCGGCCGGTCGCCTGAGGCCCTCGGCCGTGAGCGAGAAGCAGATCGCCAAGCGGCTGTACCAGCCCGACATGCCCGACGTCGATCTCTTCGTGCGCAGCTCGGGGGAGCAGCGCACCTCGAACTTCCTGCTCTGGCAGTCGGCCTACGCGGAGATGGTCTTCCTCGACACCCTCTGGCCGGATTTCTCCCGCGTCGACCTCTGGCGCGCGGTCGAGCTGTACGCGCGGCGCACCCGGCGATTCGGGGGCGCCGTCGACGCCCCGAGCGCCGGGTAGCGCCGGCGGTTCGTCGGCCGCCGGCTCAGCCGAGCCCGAGCTCGCCGAGGAGTGCGCGGGCCTTCACGAGCGCGGCGGACGAGCCCTTCCGTGCGGCGAGCTCCGCGAGACCGGGCCACGTCGCGTCGTCTGCGGGGATCCGGCCGGCGGCTGCCGCGGCCCGCAGCACCGGCGCCCGCAGCAGCGCGACGTCGAGCACCCGGTTCAGCCAGGCGGGCGGCTTCGGCTGCCCGGCGGCGAAGCGCACCGACTCGGTGAGCAGCGGCCAGAGCACGGGCAGCGCTCGCAGCTCGCGTTCGATCGAGCCCATCATGCGCGCGGGCGTCAGTTCCGGCAGCGGCACGAGGCGTCGAGCGGCGAGCCGAACCGAGGCCGCGGAGAACTTGCGGGCCGCCACCATCGCATCGACGCTGTAGCGCGACTCGACGTCCGAGCAGAGCGAGGCGAGCACGACCGCGACCATGAGTGAGGTGAGCGGGGGTTCGAGGCCGTCGCTGCGCGGGCCGGCCCCGCCGGTGCTGCGGTCGCGGAACTCGGAAACGGAGAGCCGGCCCGCGGCGGCGTCCCATTCGATCCAGCGGCGCTCGTCGCCCTCGACGGTCTCGGCGTCGAGCTGTCCCTCCCGGTCGAGGGCGTAGGCCCAGGTCATGAGCGCGCGGTAGCGCACGCCCGGCTCCTCGGCGAGCGCGAACTCGAGCGGCACGAAGCGCTTCGAGCCGCGGCTGTGCACCGTCGCGCTCAGTTCGACGCCGTCGTCGATCGCGACGCCCTCGCCGTCCCCTGACGGCCAGACGGCGTCGAGATCGATCCCGGGCTCGGTCTCGGGGGCCAGGGGAGCGGCCGGCGCGCTCGGCGCAGGGAGGCGGGCAACGACCGCGCGGGCCGCAGCGACGGCGCGCGAGGAGCCGTTCCGCGCGGCGAGCGCGCGGACGCCCGGCAGTTCGAGCACGGATGCCTCGGCGATGCCGGCGCCGACGGCCGCTTGGGCCGAGGGCAGGAGGCTGTCGATCGCCTCGACGAGCTCCGCCGTGCCCGGGATCATTCGGACGCCGGCGAGGGAGGCCTCGACGGTGCCGTCGAGCAGCGGCCAGACGAGTGATCCCAGTCCGGCCTCGGCGAGCTCCCCGGCGACGCGGGCGAGCTGCGCCGCGCCGCTCGGGCCGCCGCGGTCGACGAGTCGGAGCTCGGCCACGCCCGGGATGAGAAGCCCGCGCTCCCAGGCCTCGAGCACGGCCTCGAACATGGCACCGGCTGCCTGCTCGTGCGGCGAGCGGAGGCCGCCGATCAGCGCCGCGGCCTGCCGTGGCCCGAACGGTCGGGCGCGTCGGGCGAGCTGACGCCAGGTGTACCCGCTCGACGCTTCGAGCCAGTCGCCCGGGTGCGTGCCGTCGCCCCAGGCCGGCAGCTCGACCGGGGAGCCCCAGCCGTAGCGGCTCGGGTCGAGCCGCGGCGGGAATTCGGCGAGCGAGGCCGGGAGGGTCGTCTCGGCGCGCTCCCAGTCGCCGTCCTCGTCCTGCACGAGCGCCGGCTCGCGAAGCGGGTCGAGCAGGTAGCCGCGAGCGGCGGGACCCGCGTCGCGCTCCATCCGCTCGCCGGACTGCAGCAGCACCGGCACCTGGAGCGTGGCGAGCTCGTCGAGCTGCGCCGGCGTGACGAGCGAGAGCTCGACCCGGAGCAGGGCGAGCAGCAGGTCCGCCTCGCTTGCGGCGGCGTCGGCGTCGCGGTAGGCGCGCAGACGTGTGAGCAGTTCCTCGGGGTCGATCCGAAGGTCGTCCCAGCTCGGCGTCGACAGCAGCGTCGGCACCTCGCCGAGGCGCTGCGCGACGGCGGCCTCACGGGCGGTCGCGGGCGGGTAGTGCACGTCGTGGCGCCAGTCCTCGCCGCCGGGCCCGACGAGGCGGTCGAGCGAGCGGATTGGCGCTTCCGCCACCCAGTCGGCCACGGCTCCGACGCCGGCCCGCCAGCTCGGCTTCAGCCCACGGAGGGCGAGGCGCGTCCGATCGGGATCGCTGCGGGCGACGGCGTTCGCGAGCTCGAGGAAGCGATCCACCTCGAGGTCTATGGCGTTCTCCGGGCGGGAGGCGAGCCGCTCGGCGGCGGTGGACAGCGCCTCGATCGTCGCCGGCGCCGGGGCGAACCTCGGCACCTCCCAGAGCGGCGGCGTCGGCGTCCACGGCGTGGGCGCCTCGACGGGCTGCGCCGGCGGCTCCTCGTCCGTCAGACCCCAGCGTGCGAGCAGCGCCGTGGCGGACGATGCGAGCCCCGTGTCCCGCCCGGCCGCCACGGCGGCGAGGGCGGGTCGCGCGGTCTCGCCCGCCGCGCCGGTGAGCGGCCGGGGCCGCCGTTCCGCGGCGTCGAGGACCGCGCGACGAGCGGCCTTGGGCTTCGTCGCGAGGGCGAGTGACAACGCCTCGGCCGCGTCGTCCTCGTCGCCGTGCTCGATGAGTGCCGGCGCGAGTGCGACGACGACCGGCGCCTCGGCATGGCTCAGTGCGCCCAGCAGGGACCCGGCGTGCGCGACGAGTTCGGCGTCGCTGAGGGCGAGCGCTCCGACGAGTGTGCCCGCCCACGCCTTCCGGTCGCCCGGGCGCTGGGCCGCATCCAGTGCGAGGAGCACGAGCGCGACCGCCTCGTCCCGGGTGATCCAGCCCGCCGTGACCCCCACCGCGACCGCCCGCCCGAAGGGGCCCGTCGCCGGGGCGCCGACCGCGATTCCGAGGCGGACGTGCTCGGCGAAGCGGGGGCGGAGGAACTCGGCGTCGATTGCGCCGCGGTCCTGCGGGAAGAGCTCGGCCTCTTCGCCGAGGGCGAGCGCGGCGTAGACCGACCAGTCCTTCAGGTACTCGACGCTCTCGGGCACCGGCAGCTCGTGATGGTGCACGAGCCGCACCGCGCGTCCGGCGTGCACCGAGGTGGAGTGCTCCCAGGCGCGGCGGTTCGAGCGGCACGCGCGGGCCACGAACGCCGTCGCGAACTCGGGGCCGCGGGTCGCGAGCACCTCGGCCGCCAGCTCGTCGGGAACCGTGCCGGCCCCGCCGAGCAAGTCCTCGGCCCGCCTGGCGTCGACGCCGGTGCGGATCGCGAAGAGGGCGAGCATCCCGTGGTCGGTCTCGCCGACGAGCGAGGCCCGCACGAAGCCGCCGTCGTGCTCGGCCCATTCGTTCCAGTCGCCGCGGCGGAGCCCGGCCCGCGCCTCCCGCTGCTGCGCTTCGGTGCCGATGGGCAGCACGGGGGCGTCGGCGAGCGGAGCGCCGTCCCAGCCGAGCTCGCGGAACAGTTCGAGCGAGCGGGCGAGGGCGTCGGTCATGCGGTCTCCTCCATCAGGATGCGGACGGCGAGCACGTGCGCGCAGGGTCCTCGGTCGCGGCTGCCGCCGAGCTGCCAGGTGCAGCTGCATCGGCCCCCGTCGTCCCCGATGCGCACGAGGTAGCGCACCGGCTCCGCTTCACTCCCGCCCTCGACGAGCCATTCGCCGGCGGCTTCAGCCGGTGCGACGCGCCGCTCGGCGGCGAGGCGCCGGGCGGTCCGCACGCGGGGGTGATCGCGCGTGACGCGCTCGGGGTCGTCGGGCAGCTCGCGGTGGAAGTGCGCGCCGCTGCGCACGTCCCAGCCGACACGGCCCGAGGCGGCGAGCACGGCGATGCCGGACTCGGTCTGGGCTCGGCTGAGGCCGGACTCCCGCTGCAGGCGATCGACGTCGATGACGGGCTCGAAGGCGAGCAGCGCCGAGAGCAGTGCCGCGTGCTCGGCGACGTCGGCGGGCGCGAGGGCGCTCACGAGCGACCCTTCGCCGGAGAAGCCCCGCCACGATTCGACGGTGAGCCCGAGCAGCAGGCTCGCGTGGGGGAGCGAGACCTCGACGGCGGTGGGCCCCGGCTCGCCGTCCGCCTGCCCGTACACGGCGAGCCCCTGCACGTGGAGGAGCAGCCGCTTCAGCGCGGCGAGCCGGTGCAGGCCCTGCACGTGCACCGCACTGCCGGTTCGGCGAGGGGCGAGCCTCGCCCCGCTCGGGGTCGGGGTGAGCCAGCCGCTCGTGCCCGAGGCCGTCGTCGCCGGGAGCGAGCCGAGCAGCGCCCGGGCGCCCGCCCGGTCCAGCTCGAAAGCGAGGCGCAGACCGCGGTGCAGCTCGGCGACGTTACCGAAGGCCGGGATCCAGCGGGCCGGCATCTCGACCGGTCGCTCGACGGCGGTCGTCCGCGGCGTCGAGAGCTCCAGGCCCTCGGTCCCGACGTCGAGATGGAACAACTCGGCGCGCCCGACCGCGGCGAGGGCCTGCCTCGTCGCGAGCCCGAGGTCGACGTTCGTCGTGCCGTGCGAGACCTCGCCGCCGTCGAGCCCGCTCGCGAGCAGGTCGAGCCTGGCGTAGACGCTGTTGCAGGCCGAGAAGACCTCGGCGCGGAGGCGGTCGCCGTGGGCGGTCAGCACCGGGTCGCGCTGCGTCGTCGGCGTGTACTTGAAGTACCGCGTGGCGGTGAGGTCGGCGAGGGTCAGCAGGCCGCGGGCGACGAGTTGCGGCTCGGTCGCGAAACCGTGGAAGAAGCTCGGCCGCGGATCGGGACCGTTCGGCGCGAGGCCGGGGGCGAGCGCGAGGGCGAGTCCGTTCGCGGTCGCCGTCGACGCCGACGCGAATCCGCGATCCCCCATGCAGGCAGCCTAGCGGAGGGGTTACCTCGGGCCGCGCCGGGCGAAGAGCCCCGCGAGGAGCGCGTGCAGCAGGGGCAGCACGGAGAGCCCGAAGAGGGTCCACCCGAGCGGCGGGTTCGGTGCGACGAGGACGGCGCCGCCGATGAGGAGGGCGGCGAACAGCACCGCCGACACCACACGGCGGGCGACGCCTTCGAGTCGATCGAGACGCCGCTCGAGCCGCGAGGTGTCGAAGGAGAGTCGGCCCTGCTCGACCTTCGTGACGACGGAGTCGAGCCGCTGCGGCATCCCCCAGAGGATGCCGGCACTCGACATCGCCTGGTCGACGAATCCGCGGGCCATGCCGCCGCCCTCCTCGCGGAGCAGCTGCGTCGCGTACGGCTCGACCGCGTCCCAGACGTTGAACTCGGGGTCGAGCCCGCTGCACATGCCGGAGGTGAGCGCCATCGCCCGGATGAGGAGCAGCAGATGCTCGGGCAGCTGCAGCGGGAGGGAGCGCACGACGTCGCCGAACTCCTCGCCGAACTGGCGGAACTCCCTCGGATCCACGTCCTTCAGCTGGGCGAAGCCCATGCCGCCGAAGCGCTCGAACAGCTGGGAGAGCGCGCGCTCCAGCTCGCCGGTGTCCGCGCTCGGCAGGAGCACGCCGATCTCCCGCGCGGCCTCGATCATGCCGCGGCCGTCGCGTGCGGCGACCGCGATCACGAGGGTGCGCAGCCCGCTGCGGAGCTCGGCCGGCACCTCGGCCATCATGCCGAAATCCACGAAGGTGAGCCGCCAGCCGGGCGTCGCCGCCTCGCCCGCAGGGGCCGACGGATCGGCGGCGACGTTCGGTGTGACGAAGAGGTTGCCGGGGTGCGGATCGGCGTGCACGAAGCCGTGCGTGAACACTTGGTCGAACATGACCTCGGCGAAGACGTGCGCGACCTCCGAGGGGTCGATGCCGGCCGCGCGCAGCGCCGCCGTGTCGTTGATCTTGATCGCGGTGACGTCCTCGAGCGTCAGCACCCGTCGGGTGGTGCGCGCCCAGACGACGGCGGGCGCGTCGACGCGCGGCTCCTCCGCGAACGACTCGGCGAAGCGTTCGGCGTTGGCCGCCTCGTGCAGGTAGTCGATCTCCTCGAGGCTGGTCTGGGCGAACTCCTCGACGAGGGCCGGGGCATCCACGCGGTCGGCGACGATCCGCACCCGACGCAGCCAGCCGGCGATGCGGCGGAGCGCCGCGAGATCCACGGCGACGATGCGGTCGATGCCCGGGCGCTGCACCTTCACGACGACCTCGGCGAAGCCGGCGTCCTCGGCGTCGGGTGCGGCGAGTCGGGCGCGGTGCGCCTGGCCGAGCGACGCCGCCGCGACTGGGGTCTCGTCGAAGGCGGCGTAGACCGATCCGAGCGGCGCGCCGAGCTCCTGCTCGGCGAGCTTCCGGATCTCGGGGAAGGCGACCGCGGGCACCTCGTCCTGCAGTCCCTCCAGCTCGGAGGTGATCTCGGGCGGCAGCACGTCGAGCCGGGAGGAGAGGAACTGGCCGACCTTGATCATCAGGCCGCCGAGCTCGACCGCGAGGCCGCGGAAACGCGTGGCGAGCCGCTGCATCCGTGCGGCGCGGGTGCGCTCGGCGACACCGCCGAGGCCGAGTCTCGGCAGCGCGAGCTCGAACCACCAGAGCTGCACGAGCTGCCGGGCGGCGAAGCGCAGGATGCGGCGCGAGCGGGCGCGCCGGGCGCGCTCGTCGTCCGCGGCAGGCGGCGTGGGGCCGCCGGCGGCGCGCGGCGTCACCCGGTCAGTCCTGGGCGAGGATCGAGTAGAGCCGCCGCCGGGTGTCGTCGAGCTCTCGCACCGCCTGCTCGAGCTGCTCCGGCGTGCCGGTGCGGCCGAGCTGGGCGGCCGCAGAGGCGAGCTCGATGCCGGCCTTGGACAGCGCCGCGTGCGGGGCGGCGCTGCGGGTGCCCGACTCCCAGGGCGCGGGCCGATCGGCGCCCGCCTCGGCCTCGGCGCGCCCCGACTCGGTGAGGGAGTAGGTCTTGCGGCCGCGAAGCTCCTCGGCCGTGATCAGCCCCTCGTCGGCGAGCAGCTGCAGGGTCGGGTACACCGAGCCGGCGCTGGGCTTCCAGCTGCCGCCGCTGCGCTCCTCGATCTCGCGGATGATCTGGTACCCGTGCATGGGCTCCTCGGCGAGCAGTGCGAGCACCGCCTGGCGCACGTCGCCGCGCGCCATGCGGGAAGCGCCGCCGCGCGGGTCGAGGGAGGAGCGCAACTGCGACATCGCCTCCCAGAGCAGCTGGCCGGGGCCGTCGCCCGGGAAGCCGGTGCCGCTGAATCCGCCGCTCGGGCGCTGTCCGTTCATGGTGACCTCCATGCTGAGCTAACGAACGATACTCAACGATATATCGTTCGGCTCGGCGACGGAAGGGGTCGGTTACTCGGCGTCGGCGCCAGCACCGGGCACGAAGCAGACGTCGCCCTCGCAGACCATCGCGCCAGGGGCGCCGGTCACCATCGTGAAGGGCGAGACGGCTGCCTCGTCGGGCGTGCCGGCCGAGGCATCCGTCGCGGCCACCGCGGTCGACGCGTCGGCCGCGGTCACGCGACCGCCCCGTCCCGCTCGCCGGCCACCTGGGTGAGCACCTGGCCGAACACCTCGGCGGGCTGGGCGCCGGAGACGCCGTACTTGCCGTCGATGACGAAGAAGGGCACCCCGTTGATGCCGTACGCACCCGCCTGTGCGATGTCGGCCTGGACGGCGGCGGCGAAGCGACCAGACTCGAGCGCCTCGCGCGCGGCGTCGGCGTCGAGCCCGGCGTCGGCGGCGAGCGCGACGAGCTCGTCGACGCGGCCGACGTGCCGGCCCTCGGTGAAGTAGGCGCGGAACAGGCGCTCGGCGAGCTCGAGCTGGCGGCCCTCGGACTTGGCGAAGTGCAGCAGCTCGTGCGCCTTCAAGGTCTTGGTGTGCTGGAGGGCGTCGAAGTCGTAGTCGAGGCCCGCGTTCGCGGCGACGCCGGTGACGTGCTGCAGCATCTGCTGCACCCGCTCGGCCGGCATGCCCTTGTGCTTCGCGAGGAAGTCGATCTCGCTGCCCTCGAAGTCGACGGGCGTGTCGGGGGCGAGCTCGAAGGAGTGGTACTCCACCTCGATCTCGGGGGCGTCATCGCCCAGGGCGGCGACGCCCGCTTCGAAGTGGCGCTTGCCGATGTAGCACCAGGGGCAGGCGATGTCGGACCAGATGTCGATCTTGATGGGAGTGCTCACATCGATGCGAACGCACGGACCGCGCGCGGCATTCCCGCCCGCCGGACCGGGCTACTCCGGGTCGCTGAGGTCGGCGACGGTCGCGCCGTACGCCGCGATGAGGGCGTCGGCGTCGACGAAGAGGCTGCGGCCGTGCTCGCCGGCGCCCATCGAGACGCGTCGGCCGGCGATGGTCTCGTCGGCGTACACCGGCCAGGCGGTGGTCGAGCCGAGCGGCGTGATGGTGCCGCGCTCGTAGCCGGTCGCCGCGAGCGCGAGGGAGGCGTCGGGCAGCTGCAGCTTGTTGACGCCGACGAGGGCCCGCAGCTTCGGCCAGCTGATCTTGCGGCCGCCCGGCACGAGGGCGAAGAGGTAGCTGCCGTCGCTGCGCTTCACGACGAGCGACTTCACGATGTCGCCGGGGGAGATGCCCAGCAGCTCGGCCGCCTCCTCGAGGCTCCGGGCGGCAGGTCGCTCGATGACCTCGACCTCGAGTCCGCGGGCGGCCGCGTCGGCCCGCACCCGCTCGACGCCGGAAAGGGGCGCGTCCGTCATCTCGTCCTCCACAACGCTCGATCCGGTTCGAATCCTACGCGCCGCGCGGGAACGGGCGGCCTGCGGGCCGGGATCTGGAAGAATCGAAGGGATGTCAACGATCCCCGCCACCGTCACGCCGCTCACGATCGGCGCGCTCGAGCTCGACGTGCCCGTGGTGCTCGCCCCGATGGCGGGCATCACGAACACCGCGTTCCGCCGGCTCTGCCGCGAATTCGGCGCCGGGCTCTACGTCTCCGAGATGATCACGAGCCGCGCGCTCGTCGAGCGCACGCCCGAGTCGATGCGGCTCATCACGCACCACGAGTCTGAGACGCCGCGCTCCATCCAGCTCTACGGCGTCGACCCGAAGACCGTGTCCGAGGCGGTGACGATGCTTGTCGCCGAAGACCGGGCCGACCACATCGACCTGAACTTCGGCTGCCCGGTGCCGAAGGTCACCCGCAAGGGCGGCGGCGCCGCCCTGCCGTGGAAGAACGGGCTGTTCCGCGACATCGTCGAGGGTGCGGTGCGGGCCGCGGGAGACGTCCCGCTCACGATCAAGATGCGCAAAGGCATCGACGCCGACCACCTGACCTACCTCGAGGCGGGCCGCATCGCCGAGGGCGCCGGCGTCGCCTCGATCGCGCTGCACGCGCGCACGGCGGCGGAGTTCTACTCCGGGCACGCCGACTGGTCGGCGATCGCGAAGCTGAAAGAGACGGTCACCTCGGTGCCCGTGCTCGGCAACGGCGACATCTGGTCGGCCGACGATGCGCTGCGCATGGTCGCCGAGACGGGGTGCGACGGCGTCGTCGTCGGGCGCGGATGCCTCGGCCGCCCCTGGCTCTTCGGCGATCTCGCGGCGGGTTTCCGGGGCCAACTGGCCGACGGCAGCGCGAGCCTCTTCCAGCCGAGCCTGGGGCAGGTCGCGCAGACCTTCCGCCGGCACGCGGAGCTCCTCGCCGAGTTCTTCGACAGCGAGGAGCGCGGCTGCCGCGACATCCGCAAGCACGTCGCCTGGTACTTCAAGGGCTACCCGGTCGGCGGCGAGCTGCGCGCTCGACTCGCCACCGTCGAGTCGCTGCAGATGCTCGACGACCTGCTCGGCACGCTCGACTGGTCGATGCCGTACCCGGGCGAGGGGGCGGAGGGCCCGCGAGGCCGTGCGGGCACCCCGAAGAACCCCGCCCTGCCCGACGGCTGGCTCGACTCGCAGGAGCTCGCCGGGCACGACCGCGTGACGCTCGTCGACGCCGAGCTCGACACGAGCGGCGGCTGAGCGTGACGATCCCGGCCTTCGGCGACCGCCTGTTCGGCGGCGCAGAACTGCTCGGCGACGCCAGGCTCTTCGGCGGCTACGGCGAGGCCGACGCCGAGCGGCTGCTGCCCGAGCAGCACTCCTCGCGGCGCAGCGACTTCGCCCGCGATCGGGCCCGCCTGCTGCACTCGAGCGCGCTGCGGCGGCTCGCGGCGAAGACCCAGGTGCTGAGCCCCACCGCCGGTCTCGACTTCGCCCGCAACCGGCTCACCCACTCGCTCGAGGTCGCGCAGATCGGTCGCGAGCTCGCCGCCAACCTCGCCCTCGATCCCGACGTCGTCGACACCGCCTGCCTCGCGCACGACCTCGGGCACCCGCCCTTCGGGCACAACGGCGAGAAGGCGCTCAACGCCTGGTCGGCCGACATCGGCGGCTTCGAGGGCAACGCGCAGACGCTCCGCATCCTCACCAGGCTCGAGCCGAAGGTGTTCGACGCCGACGGCCGCAGCTACGGGCTGAATCTCACTCGGGCGAGCCTCGACGCGAGTTGCAAGTACCCCTGGCCCGAGGAGCAGGGCGTCGCCGACCCCTCCGGGCGGCAGAAGTTCGGCTTCTACCACGACGACGTCGCGGTGTTCGAATGGCTGCGGGCCGGGGCGCCCGAGCGGCGGCTCTGCATCGAGGCGCAGGTGATGGACCTCTCCGACGACATCGCCTACTCGGTGCACGACTTCGAGGACGCCGTGGTCAACGGCTACCTCGACGTCGAGGCGCTCGGCCGCCGAGTCGACCACGACGAGCTCGTCGCCTCGATGTACGAGTGGATCGGCGGGCAGCACTCGCACGACGAGCTCATGGCGGCGTTCGACCGGCTCGACTCGCTCGACGTCTGGCTCGACACGTGGAGCGGCAGCCGGCTCGACCAGGCGCGGCTCAAGAACCTCACGAGCCAGCTCATCGGCCGCTTCGCGCACGCCGCGACCGAGGCCACCCGGGCGGCGTTCCCCGTGGCGAGCCTCATCCGCTTCGACGGCGACGTCGTCGTGCCCCGCGAGATCCAGGCCGAGATCGCGGTGCTGAAGGGCATTGTCGCGGCCTTCGTGATGTCGCGCAACACGCGGCAGCCGATCTACCGGCAGCAGCGCGAGGTGCTGACCTCGCTGGCCGACGTCCTCCTCGAGACGGGCGAGCAGCACCTCGACCCGGGCCTCGCCGAGGACTGGCGGGCCGCGGGCGACGACGCCGCGCGCAAGCGGGTCGTCGTCGACCAGGTGCAGAGCCTCACCGACCAGTCGGCGCTCGCCTGGCACGAGCGGCTCGTGCAGCGCTGAAGCGCGCCGGCGACGCGGTGACGACGTGGCTGCATCGGGCCCCGGAGGGTCCGGCGGAGCATAGGATGTGAGCATGGCGGGCCGAATTCGACAGAGCGATGTCGAAGAGGTGAAATCCCGCACGAACATCGCCGACATCATCGGCGAGTACGTGAGTCTGAAGTCCGCCGGCGTCGGCTCGATGAAGGGCCTCTGCCCCTTCCACGACGAGCGCAGCCCGAGCTTCAACGTGCGCCCCGGCGTCGGCTTCTACCACTGCTTCGGCTGCGGCGAGTCGGGCGACGTCTACAGCTTCCTGCAGAAGATGGACCACGTGTCCTTCACCGAGGCCGTCGAACGCCTCGCGGGTCGCATCGGCTACGAGCTGCACTACGAGGACGGCGGCCAGGCGAGCGACCACGGCAACCGCGCCCGGCTCCTCGCGGCGAACCAGGCGGCGGCGGAGTTCTTCGCCGAGCAGCTGCTGCAGCCCATCGCCGAGGTGGGTCGCCGGTTCCTCGGCGAGCGCGGATTCGACGCCGAGGCCGCCAAGCGCTTCGGCGTGGGCTTCGCGCCGAAGAGCTGGGACGCGCTGACGAAGCACCTGCGGGGGCGCGGCTTCTCGACCGAGGAGCTCGCGGCGGCCGGTCTCGTCTCGCAGGGCGATCGGGGCGTCTACGACCGCTTCCGCGGCCGCCTCGTCTGGCCGATCCGCGACGTCACCGGGCAGACCGTGGGCTTCGGCGCCCGGCGGCTCCTCGACGACGACAACGGCCCGAAGTACCTGAACACCCCCGAGACCGCGATCTACCACAAGGCGCAGGTGCTGTACGGGCTCGATCTCGCCAAGCGCGACATCTCCCGCTCGCAGCGCGTCGTCGTCGTCGAGGGCTACACCGACGTCATGGCCTGCCATCTCGCGGGGGTCACGACGGCGATCGCGACGTGCGGCACGGCGTTCGGCGTCGACCACATCAAGGTGCTCCGACGGGTGCTCGGCGACGACTCCGGCGTGGGCGAGGTGGTGTTCACCTTCGACGGCGACGAGGCCGGGCAGAAGGCCGCGATGCGCGCCTTCGCGGAAGAGCAGCGCTTCGCCGCGCAGACCTTCGTCGCCGTCGCGCCCGATGGGCTCGACCCCTGCGACCTGCGGCTCGCCCGCGGCGACCACGCGGTGCGCACCCTCGTCGACACCAAGGTGCCGATGTTCGAGTTCGTGCTGCGCCAGATCGTCGGCCGATACGACCTCGACACCGTCGAGGGCCGGGTGTCCGCGCTCCGGCAGGCGGCCCCCGTCGTCGCCGAGATCCGCGACCCCGCCCTGCGCCCCGGCTACTCGCGCGAGCTCGCGCGCATGCTCGGCATGGACCTCGGCGAGGTCGGCCGCGCCGTCAAGGCGGCGACGAGCCGCAGCCGCTCGGGCGAGCGCGACCGCGGTGGGCAGGGCGAGCGGCGCGCCCCGGGCGCGAACGAGGGCGCGCAGTCCGCGACGCAGGCGGATGCCCCGGCGCGCCCGTTCTCGATCTCCGAGCTGCCCAACGACCCCTCGACCCGGCTCGAGCGCGAGGCGCTCCAAGCGATGCTGCAGTACCCCGGTTCCGCCGAGCCGGCCCTCCTCGCGCACGCCGCGGAGGCGCGCTTCGAGAACCCCTCGCTGGCCGTCGTGCGCGACGGCATCGCGGCGGCCCTCTCGGGGGGCGTCGAGGCGATCACCGTCGACCGGGTCATCGGCCAGGTGCCGGCCCCGTTCGCGAGCATCGTGCAGCAGCTGGCGGTGCTGCCCGTGCCGCAGCGCAACGAGGCGGCGATCGCCGGTTGGGTGCGGGGCGTGCTCTCCTCGCTCGTCGACCGGGAGCTGCTGCGGCAGAAGGTCGAGCTGATGGGCCGGCTGACCCGCCTCGCCGCGGAGGACCGGGCGAGCTACGAGATGCTGCAGCGCGCGATCGTCGAGATCGACCGCGAACGGGTGGCCCTCCGCGCCGAATGAGGCGGGCCATCCGTCCATCCGTGCAATCACGCGCATCCCTTGCGCGCTTGGTTGCAGATCGGTAAACATTCCTCCGTCGCAGCTCCCCGCCGTGCACGTTTCCATCTGCCGTGTGCTAGGTGTTGGGGATATCGAATCGCGGGCAGGCGCCGGACCGGGCGCTGGTCCGCGATGAACTCTGACAGGAAGAGGGACCCGGATATGACATCCGCATCCACTACCGCGCGTCGCGGCATCGTCGCCGTCGCCGGCCTCTCGATCGCGGCGCTCGCGCTCGCGGGCTGCTCGGCCGGCGGTTCGAACGGCTCGGGCGGCGGCGGTGACTCGATCACCATCGGCACGACCGACAAGATCACGACGCTCGACCCGGCCGGTTCGTACGACAACGGCTCGTTCGCCGTGATGAACCAGGTGTTCCCGTTCCTCATGAACACCCCCTACGGCAGCCCCGACGTCGAGCCCGACATCGCGGAGTCCGCGGAGTTCACCGCGCCGACCGAGTACACCGTGAAGCTCAAGCCGGGCCTCAAGTGGGCGAACGGCAACGACCTCACCTCCTCGGACGTGAAGTTCTCCTTCGACCGGCAGCTGAAGATCGCCGACGAGAACGGCCCGTCGTCGCTGCTCTACAACCTCGACTCGGTCGAGGCGGTCGACGACACCACCGTCGTCTTCCACCTGAAGAGCGAGAACGACCAGATCTTCCCGCAGATCCTCTCGAGCCCGGTGGGCCCGATCGTCGACGAGGACGTCTTCTCGGCCGACGCGCTCACGAGCGACGACGAGATCGTCAAGGGCGAGGCCTTCGCCGGCCAGTACGTCATCACGAGCTACAAGATGAACGAGCTGATCTCGTACGCGGCGAACCCCGACTACGAGGGCATCCTCGGCGCGCCGAAGACCGACAAGGTCAACGTCAAGTACTACGCCGACTCGTCGAACCTCAAGCTCGACGTGCAGGAGGGCAACATCGACGTCGCGTTCCGGAGCCTCTCCGCGACCGACATCGACGACCTCAAGAAGAACGACAAGGTGAAGGTCGTCGACGGCCCCGGCGGCGAGATCCGCTACATCGTCTTCAACTTCAACACCCAGCCGTACGGCGCGACGACGCCCGAGGCCGACCCGGCCAAGGCGCTCGCCGTCCGCCAGGCGGTCGCGGACCTCATCGACCGCGACGAGATCGCCACGCAGGTCTACAAGGGCACCTACACCCCGCTGTACTCCTACGTCCCGGCGGGCCTGACCGGCCAGGTCGACGCGCTGAAGCCGCTCTACGGCGACGGCAACGGCGGCCCCGACGCGGACAAGGCGAAGGCGAGCCTCGAGGCCGCCGGCGTGACCGTCCCGGTCGAGCTGAACCTGCAGTACTCGAACGACCACTACGGCCCGTCCTCGGGTGACGAGTACGCCCTCATCAAGGACCAGCTCGAGGCATCCGGCCTCTTCAAGGTGAACCTGCAGACCACCGAGTGGGTGCAGTACTCGAAGGACCGCAGCTCGGACGTGTACCCGGCCTACCAGCTCGGCTGGTTCCCGGACTACTCGGACGCGGACAACTACCTCACGCCGTTCTTCCTGATCGAGAACTTCCTGGCGAACCACTACAACAACCAGGAGGTCAACGACCTCATCCTGCAGCAGGCGGTCACGGCCGACCCGGCTGAGCGCACCGCGCTCATCGAGCAGATCCAGGAGAAGGTGGCGGCCGACCTGTCGACCGTGCCGTACCTCCAGGGTGCGCAGGTCGCGGTCGTCGGAGCCGACGTGACGGGCGCCGAGGACACCCTCGACGCGTCGTTCAAGTTCCGCTACGCCGCGCTGGCCAAGGGTTGATCCCCGACAGCCGGTAAGGTTTCCGAAGAACCGAACGGGCGGCCCGCCTCTTTCGAGGGCGGGCCGCCTTTCGTTCCGTCCCGACGATAGGCGAACATGAGCTCAACGACGACCGCGCCGCCGACCACCCCGGGTGGCGCCCCCCGACGCCAGGAGAGATCCTCCGGCGGCAGCCTCGGCAGGTACATCGCGATGCGCGCCCTGCTGGTCATCCCGACCGTCTTCATCCTCGTGACGGTGGTCTTCATCGTCATGCGGGCGACCGGCGACCCGATCACCGCCGCCCTCGGCGGCAAACTGCCGCCCGCGCAGCTCGCCGAGGCGATCCACAACGCCGGCTACGACCGGCCCATCATCGTGCAGTACTTCGAGTACCTCGGCCAGATCTTCACCGGCAACTTCGGCACGACGCTGTCCGACAACCGCCCGGTCATCGAAGTCCTCGTGACGTACGGCACCGCCACCCTCGAGCTCGCGTTCTACGCGCTGCTCGTGGCCTTCATCGTCGGCATCCCGCTCGGAATGGTCGCCGCGTACGTGCGCGACCGCTGGGGCGACGCGGTGCTGCGCGTCTTCGCGATCCTCTGCTACGCCACCCCGGTGTTCTTCGCTGGCATGCTCCTGAAGCTCGTCTTCTCGGTCTGGCTCGGCGTGCTGCCCGTCGCGGGGCGCGCCTCTACCGGCTCGGAGCTCGAGATGCAGTTCCTGCCGTTCAGCACCGGCATCTACACGATCGACGCCATCTTGACGGGCGACCCCGCCGTGCTCGGCGACGTGCTGCGGCACGCCGTGCTCCCCGCGATCGCGCTCGGCCTGCTCACGGCCGGCGTCTTCCTCCGGCTCGTGCGCACCAACGTGATCGGCACGCTGTCAACCGACTACGTCGACGCGGCCCGCTCGCGCGGCGTCGCCGAGCGCCGGCTCGTGACGAAGCACGCCTACCGGCCCGCGCTCATCCCGATCGTGACGGTCATTGGCCTGCAGATCGCGCTCCTCCTCGGCGGGGCGGTGCTGACCGAGACGACCTTCGAGTGGAAGGGGCTCGGCTTCATGCTCGCCGAGTACCTCCAGGCCCGCGACTTCGTCGCCGTGCAGGGCATCGTCGCCATGCTCGCCGTCATCGTCGCGCTCACCAACTTCGTCGTCGACATCATCGCGGCGCTCATCGACCCGAGGGTGAGGTACTGAGATGACCGCCACCACCACTTCCGCGACGCCCGTCGCCGTGCCGAAGCGCCGGCTGCGGGACCGCCTGCCGGTCGTGCACCAGCTGCGCCAGAGCGTCGGCCTGCAGCGCGGCATGCTCGTCGCCGGCCTCGTCATCACGGGGCTGTTCGTCCTGACCGCGATCTTCGCCCCGCTGCTCGCGCCGTACGGATTCGCGCAGCTCCGCGGAGCGGACGGCGCCTTCGGCAGCCAGCAGGCGCCCTCGGCCGAGCACCCCTTCGGCACCACCGTCGGCGGCTACGACGTGCTGTCCCGGGTCATCTGGGGTGCGCAGACCGCGCTGCTCGTGATCATCGTCGCCGTCATCGCCTCGATCATCGCCGGCGTGCTGCTCGGCCTCGTCTCCGGCTACTTCGGCGGCTGGTTCGACCGGGTGCTCGTCGTCGTCTGCGACGCGATCTACGCCTTCCCCTCGCTGCTGCTCGCCATCGCATTGTCGATCATGATCTCCGGCGGCCAGTCGAGCCTGTGGGGCGGCATCCTCGCCGCGGCGCTCTCGATCACGGTCGTGTTCATCCCGCAGTACTTCCGGGTGATCCGAGCGGAGACCGTGCGGATCAAGGCGGAGGCCTACGTCGAGTCGGCGAAGGTGCTCGGCGCGTCGAACGGCCGGATCATGTTCCGGCACGTGCTGCGCAACGCCACTCGCACGCTGCCGCTCATCTTCACGCTGAACTCCTCGGAGGCGATCCTCACGCTCGCCGGCCTCGGCTTCCTGGGCTTCGGCATCGAGCCGACGGCCGCCGCGGAGTGGGGCTACGACCTCAACAAGGCGCTCTCGGATGTCACGAGCGGCATCTGGTGGACCTCGCTCTACCCGGGTCTCGCGATTGTCCTCGCGGTGCTCGGCATCACGCTCGTCGGCGAGAGCCTGAACGACCTGGCCGATCCGCGCTTGCGCGGCCGCCGCCGCGTCGCGCAGGCCGCGGGCCAGGTCGCCGAGACCTCGGTCGTGCCCGGCGGCACCCTCTCCGCCGGACCCGGGGGCCTCGACGGCCTCGAGAGCGGCGAATCGTTCGACGAGCACGGAATCGAGGTCAAGCGATGAGCACGGTCGTCGAGATCAAGCACCTGGGCGTCTCGTTCGCCACCGACTCGGGCGCGGTGAAGGCGGTCGACGACGTCTCGCTCGAGGTGGCCCGCGGTGAGGTGCTCGCCATCGTCGGCGAGTCCGGCAGCGGCAAGACCGTCACCGCCAAGACCATCCTCGGGCTGCTGCCGGAGACGGCGACGACGAGCGGCGTGGTGCTGCTCTCGAACCGCGAGGGCACGCGCGAGCGCGACGTCATCTCGCTCGGGAAGCAGCAGCTGCGCGAGATCCGCGGCACCGATGTCGCGATGGTGTTCCAGGAGCCCTCGACCGCGCTGAACCCCGTCTACACGGTGGGCTGGCAGATCATGGAGGGCCTCCGCGCCCACGGCGAGGTCTCGAAGAAGGAGGCGCGCCGCCGGGCGATCGAGATGCTCGGCCGGGTCGGCATCCCCGACCCCGAGGTGCGCATCGACCACTTCCCGCACCAGTTCTCCGGCGGGCAGAAGCAGCGCATCGTGATCGCGATGGCGCTCGTGCTCGACCCGGGGCTCATCGTCGCCGACGAGCCGACGACCGCGCTCGACGTGACCGTGCAGGCCGAGATCCTCGACCTGCTGCGGCGCTGCCGCGACGAGTTCGGCACGGCGATCGTGCTCATCACGCACAACATGGGCGTTGTCGCCGACCTCGCCGACCGAGTCGCGGTGATGTACCAGGGCAAGCTCGTCGAGCAGGCGCCCGTGCGCGAGCTGTTCGCCGCGCCGCAGGCCGACTACACGAAGGCGCTGCTCGCCGCGGTGCCGCACGTGGGCCACGGCACGGCGCGCGCCGCCGAGCGCGTCGCCGCCCGTGCCGAGGGGTGGGCGGGCGCCGCGCCCGTCGTCGAGGCCCGCGGGCTCGAGATCGTCTACCCCGGCCGGTTCGGCCGGCCCGGCTTCCGCGCGGTCGACGGCGTCGACCTCGTCATCCGACCGGGGGAGGTCCTCGGCCTCGTCGGCGAGTCCGGTTCGGGCAAGACGACGATCGGCCGAGCCATCGCGGGGCTCACCAAGGTGACCGGTGGATCGCTGCAGGTGCTCGGCCACGAGATGAACGGCATCCGCGAGCGGGACTTCCGTCCCACGCGGAGCCGCATCGGCTTCGTCTTCCAGGACCCGGCGTCGAGCTTCAACCCGCTGCTCACGATCGCCGAGTGCGTCGCCGAACCGCTCGTGATCCACGGGCGCGCGGCGGATGCCGCGGAGGCCCGCGGGCGCGTCGACGAGCTGCTCGAGGCGGTGCAGCTGCCGCGCGCCTACGGCGACCGCTACCCGCACGAGCTCTCCGGCGGCCAGCGCCAGCGCGCCAGCCTCGCCCGCTCGCTCGCCCTCGAGCCCGAGCTGCTCATCGCCGACGAGCCGACGAGCGCGCTCGACGTGTCGGTGCAGGCGCGCGTGCTCGAGCTGTTCCGGGAGCTGCAGCAGGAGTTCGGCTTCGCGTCGCTGTTCATCAGCCACGACCTCGCGGTCGTCGATCTGCTCGCCGACCGCATCGCCGTGCTGTACCACGGCGAGCTCGTCGAGGAGGGCACCGGCGCCGAGGTGCTCGGGGCGCCGTCGGATCCCTACACGAAGCGCCTGTTGGCCTCGCTGCCCGTGCCCGACCCGGTGGAGCAGGCCGAGCGCCGGGCGGAACTCCGTCGTCTCCGGGAGGCCCGCTGAGGATGCGCAATGCGGCACACACGAACCCCGTCGTCCTGAGCGACCTCTCGGTCGAGTACCCGGCGAAGGGACCGAGCCCCGCGCACGTCGCGCTACACGGGCTCTCCCTCTCGCTCGCGCCTGGCGAGGTGCTCGGGCTCCTCGGCAGCGCCGGCAGCGGCAAGTCCACGCTCGCGCGGGTGCTGTCGGGGTCGTTCCTCGATGCCCGGGCCGGTGACGGCCAGCCGGTGATCACGGGCGGGGACGCGACGGTGCTCGGCCACGGGCTGCGGAAGCTCCCCAGGCGCAAGCAGGCCGCGTTCTCGCTGCACGTCGGATATCTCGCCCAGGGCGCCGCCGACGCGCTGCCGGCCGATCGCTCGGTGCGCGAGATCGTGGCGGAGCCGATCCTGGAGCGCGACCAGCACTACAACGCGCGGGCGCTCGCGACGCGGGTGGCGACGATGGTCGACTCGGTGCGGCTGCCACTCGGCTTCCTCGACAAGTACCCGTACGAGCTCTCCGCCGGGCAGCGGCAGCGGGTGGCGCTGGCCCGGGCGCTCGTGCTGGAGCCGAAGCTCCTGATCGCCGACGAGCCCACCGCCGGCATCGACCTGACGGTGCGCGACTCGGTCGCGCAGCTCGTGAACGAACTCCGGCAGGGGCACACCTTCTCGGCGATCGTGATCACCCACGACCTGCCGGTGCTGCGGCGCATCGCCGACCGGATCGCCGTGCTCGACCACGGCGCGCTCGTCGCCCTGGGCACGATCGACGAGGTGCTCTCCGATCCGAGGCATCCGTACGTCCGCGCCCTCGCGGGCGCGCTGGACGACGGGCACGCCGTCATCGACGACCTCGAGCCGCCGCTCGCATGAGCCTGCTCGGGGACGGCGCGCGGCACCGCCCGGTGCGCGGGGCCGCCGACGCGGCGCCGCGCCGGGCGGCGGAGGCGGGGGAGCGCCCTGCGCCGGGCCCGATCGCCGTGCTGCCGGATGCCTCGGCCGGGCTTCGCACCGCGGTCGAGTCCGCCGGCGGGCGGCTCGCGCCGCTCGGGGAGGACACCCGCGGCCTCGTGTGGACCGCGAACGACGGCGCCGCCGAACTCGCGGCGATCCTGCGCGAACGGCCCGGCATCGGCTGGGTGCAGCTGCCGTGGGCGGGCGTCGACGCTTTCGCCGCGCTGCTCGCCGGTGCCCGCGGCGACGGCCGCACGTGGACGAGCGGCAAGGGCGCCTACGCGCAGCCCGTCGCCGAGCACGCGCTCGCCCTCGCGCTTGCCCTGCTCCGGGAGCTGCCGCGACGCGCTGCGGCGAGCTCCTGGGAGCCGGATGAACGCGGACGCAGCCTCTACGGCGCGGAGGTCGTGGTGCTCGGCGCCGGCGGCGTCGCCGTCGAGCTGCTGCGGCTGCTGGAGCCGTTCCGCGTGCGTGCGACGGTGGTGCGCCGCCGCGACGGCGCGGTGCCCGGTGCGGTGCGCACCGTGCCGGTGGCGCGGCTCGCCGAGGCCGCGCGGGGTGCGGAGCTGCTGTTCGTCGCCGCGGCGCTGACCGACGACTCCCGGGGGATCGTGGATGCCGAGGTGCTCGCCGCGCTCGCCCCGGGCGCGGTCGTTGTGAACGTCGGCCGCGGGGCGGTCATCGACACGGCGGCCCTCGTCGCCGCCCTGGAATCGGGTGCGCTCGGCGGTGCCGGCCTCGACGTGACCGACCCGGAGCCGTTGCCGGCGGGCCATCCGCTCTGGGCGTTCGAGCAGTGCCTGATCACGCCGCACGTCGCCGACACCGAGGAGATGACGGCGCCGCTCTACGCCGAACGCGTCGCCGAGAACGTGCGCGCCTTCCTGGGCGACGGGGCGTTCGTCGGCCGGATCGACCTCGAGCACGGCTACTGAGTGGCGAGCTTCGCTCGGATTGGGAGAGTGGGCGCGGCTTTGCTAGAGTAGTCGTCGCTGAACAAGCGATCCTCCATAGCTCAATTGGCAGAGCAATCGGCTGTTAACCGATAGGTTCTTGGTTCGAGTCCAAGTGGGGGAGCATCTGCGGCCCGGTCTCTTCGGAGGCCGGGCCGTGTTCGTTTTCGGGACGCGCCCGTTCGCCCGGACCGTCCGCCGCCGAGAGCGGCGACGCGGGCGACGCGGACTGAACGCGCGCAGCCCCAACGGTCCCGCGCCGCGCCAGAGCGCTCAGTAACGGGGAAAGCTCAGAGCCCGAGCTGCGCGATCGTGTGCTCGACCACGTGCTCCGGCGTGCCCTGCACGTCGATCACGAGGCCGGATTCGCCGGCGCCGAGCGGTTCGAGCGTCTCGAACTGCGAGTCGAGCAGCGTCGTCGGCATGAAGTGCCCGGTGCGCTGACCGAGCCGTTCGGCGATGAGCTCGCGGGGTCCCGCGAGGTGCAGGAAGACGACGTCGGGGCGCGCCAGCCGTTCGCGGTAGGCGCGCTTGAGCGCCGAGCACGTGATCACGGCGGGGCGGTCGGCGTCGAGGTGCGCGTCGATCCAGTCCGCGATCCTGTCCAACCATGGCTCGCGGTCGTCGTCGCTCAGCGGGATCCCGCTCGCCATCTTGGCGACGTTCGCGTCCGGATGGAGCCGGTCGCCCTCCTGGAAGTCCCAGCCCAGCCGGTGCGCGATGAGCTCGGCGAACGTGGTCTTGCCGCTTCCCGAGACGCCCATGACGACGAGCACGGGACCGCGCCCGGTGCGGGCCGAGCCCGCGTCGGACGAAGCGTGTGGCGCGAGGTTGATGATTCTCCCTTCCGGCCGCGAGGCCGGGGATCTACTGCTGGTGGGATGCGCGTGCGGCGCCGACTGCGGCGCCAAGACGCTACCCCCGCTCGAAGACGACCGCACCCCGCGCGAGGGTGGTATCCGCCTGCACGGCGTGGAGCTCGGCGTCGGGCACCTCGCGCAGCTCGGCATCGAGGAGCACGAGATCGGCGAGGAGGCCCGGTTCGATGCGACCGCGCAGCTCGTCCTGACGCACCGCGTGCGCCGCGCCGCTCGTGGCCGCACGCAGCGCGGAGTCGCGCGACAGGGCTTCGTGCGGCAGGAACGGTTCGGTCGAATCGCCCGGGTAGCTGCGGTTCACGGCGACGTGGATCCAGTCGAAGGGGCTCGGCGTGGTCACGGGCCAGTCGGAGCCGAAGGCGAGCGGCACGCCGGCGAGCTCGAGCGAGCGGAAGGCGTAGTGGTGGTCGTGCAGCGAGGCGTCGAGGAAGGGCAGCGTCATCTCGACCATCTGCGCGTCGGCCTGCGCCCAGTAGGGCTGCACGTTCGCGATCACCCCGGCGGCCGCCATGCGCGAGATCAGCCCGGGGTTGAGCAGCTGCAGGTGCGCCAGCTGATGCCGGCGGTCGCGGGCGGGATTCTGCCGCTGCGCGGCCTCGATCATCGCGAGCACCTCGTCCGTCGCCCGATCGCCGATGACGTGCGCGTGCAGGTCGAAGCCGGCCCGATCGAGCTCGACGACGACGGGGGCGAGCTCCGCCGGGTCGAAGAAGGTGATGCCGCGGTTCGGCTCCGCCGAGGCGCCGTGCTGCCCCGAGGGGTCGAGGTAGGGCACGGACACGGCGCCGGTGAGGGTCTCGCAGACGCCGTCGTACATGATCTTCACGCCGCTGGCGCGGAACCGCTCGTCGCCTGCGAAGGCGGCGCGCCGCGCGATGAGCTCGTCGAGCGCGCCCGCGGGGTCGGTGCGGCGCAGCCAGAGGTTTCCGGTGACCTGCCCGAGCAGGGCGCCCGAATCGATCGCCCGGCGGTAGCTGCGCTCGACGTCGGTGGTCGGCACGAAATCGCCGACGATGGCCTCCTGCCAGCCGGTGATGCCGAGGGAGAAGAAGCGCTGCTGGCCGGCGAGGAGGCCGGCGAAGCGCGTCTCCTCGTCGAGCGGCGGGATGAGCTCGGCCACGAGCAGCATGGCGCCCTCGTGCAGCAGCCCGCTCGGGGCTCCGGACGCGTCGCGCTCGATGCGGCCGCCATCCGGATCAGGGGTGCGCGCGGTGATGCCGGCCCGACGCAACGCGGCGGAGTTGACCCAGGCGCTGTGGCCGTCCTTGTTCGAGAGGTACGCCGGGCGCTCGCCGGTCAGCCGGTCGAGCTCGACGAGCATCGTGGCGGTGTCGGCGAAGTGGTCGAGCGACCAGCCCCGGCCGACGATCCACGGCTCGTTCGGCATCCGCCGGCAGTAGTCGTCGATGAGCTCGAGCGCGTGGGCGCGCGAACGGCTCAACGAGAGATCGCAGCGGGCCAGCTCGATGCCGGACTCCACGAGGTGCACGTGGGCGTCGGTGAAACCGGGCAGCAGGCTGCGCCCGGCCGCGTCGAGCACCTCGCCGGGTACGGAACCGAGCTCCGCCATCGGCATCACCCGGGCGATGCGCTCGCCTTCGACGGTGACGGCGTGCCGCCGTTCGCCGCCGTCGAGGAGCGGCAGGGTGCAGTCGACGATCGTCAGCTTCGCGGTCATCGGATGATCCTTCCAGGCGTCGTCATTCGGAGCCGACCAGCGCGCGAGCCGTGCTCGACGCCGATCCTCCTCGGGCGAGGACGGCTGCCGCCAGGGCGAGCAGCGCGAGGGTGGCGATGAGCATCACGGCGGCCATCGCGGCGAGCTCCGGGCGCAGGCCCGAGCGCAGCGAGCTCAGCACGTACACGGGCCACGGCGTGTTGCCCGTGGTCTGCACGAACGCGGAGATGATCGTGTTGTCGAGGCTGAGGGTGAACGCCATCAGCGCGCCGGCCCCGATCGCGGGTGCGAGCTGCGGCAGCAGGATCTGCCGGAAGCTGTTCCAGCGAGAGGCGTAGAGGTCCTCGGCGGCCTCGGTGAGCGCCGGGTCGAGGGCCCGCACTCGCCCGCGCACGAGGAAGGACACCACGGCCGTCGCGAAGAGCGAGTGGCCGATCGCGAGCCGGAGGATGCCGTCGTTGAGCGGGGCGATGCCCCAGTCCACGCTGAGCGAGGTGAGCCACGGCATCAGCGAGACGGCCTGCACGATCTCGGGGGTCACCAGCACGAGGGCGAGCACGCCGACGATCACCGAGACGACGGTGCCGGTGCGGACGCCGATGGCGACGCCCAGCGCCGATCCGAGCAGCGTCGCGAACAGCGTCGCGACGACGCTCGAGCGGAGCGAGACGCCCACCGCGTGCAGGATGTCGGGGGAGCTGAACGCCGTCTGGTACGCGTTCACCCCGAAGCCCTCCCAGGCGCCGAGCAGGCGTCCCGAGTTGAACGAGTACACGAGGATCACGAGGAGGGGGGCGAAGAGGAAGAGCAGCACCAGGATCCCGAAGATCCGTAGCGACAGGTTCGTGGCGCGGTCGCGCGTCGTGCCCGTCATGCCGGCACCTCCGTCTCGGTGCGGGCGGCCGTCGCCGCGGCCGCGGTTCGCTCGAGCGGCAGCCGGCGGCGGGCCCGGAGGATCGCGCCGCAGACGATGCCGACGGCGCCCACGAGCACGACGCTGAGCAAGGTGATCAGGATCAGGGTCACGCTCATCGCGGACCCGAGCGCCCAGTTCTGCCCCTGCTGGAACTGGCCGGCGATCATCTGCCCGACCATGTTGCCCTTCGCGCCGCCGAGCACCTGGGCGGTGATGTAGTCGCCCATCAGCGGGATGAAGACGAGCACGACGCCGCCGACGATGCCGGGGGCCGCGAGCGGCAGCGTCACCTGCCGGAACGTCCCCCAGCGCCCGGCGCCGAGGTCCTTGCTGGCCTCGCGCAGCGCCGGCGTGAGCCGTTCCATTGCGACGAAGATCGGCAGGATCATGAGCGGCAGGTAGTTGTAGACCACGCCCAGCTGCACCGCGCCCTTCGTGTAGAGCATCGAGAACGCGGCGTCCACGAGCCCGAGCTGCCGGAGCAGCACGGTCACCGGGCCCTCCGGCGCGAGCAGGATCTGCCAGCCGAGGGTGCGGATGAGGAAGTTCGTCCAGTACGGCACGAGCACGAGCGCGAGGACCACGTAGCGCCACTTCGGCGTGACCTTGACCGCGAGCCAGTACGAGAAGGGCACGGCGATCAGCACGCAGATGAGCGTGCCGATCACCGCGATCTGCAGGGTGTTCGCGAAGGTGAGCAGGAACGCCCCGCTCAGCGCCTCGCCGTAACGGTCGAGCGAGAGCACGGAGTTGTCGTGCGTGCCGTATAGACCGGGCTTCTGCCCGAAGCTGTACCACACGACGACCAGGATCGGGACGATGAAGAAGACCAGCATCCAGATCCCGCCCGGCACCGCGAGCAGCGTGGAGGACCCGCGCGGCCCGCGCCCGGAGGTCCGTGTTCTCGCCACCCGGCTCATGCCCCCGCGCGCGCCTTCATCTCGGCGACGATCTCCATGCGGGTCTGCTGCGCGGCGTTGATCTGGCCGGTGTACATGCGCTGCTTCTCCTCCTCGCTCGGGAAGATCATCCCGAGCAGCGGCGCGTCCGCGGCGGCGAGCTGGGCCTCGGCGGCGCCGATGCCGGTGCCGTAGCCGACGTACTCGGTGTTGCGCACGGCCTGCTCGAGGCCGAGGGAGTAGTCGATGAATTCGTAGGCCGCGTCGACGTTCTTGGCGCCCTTGACGATGGCCCAGTTGTCGGTCCAGAGGTTGGTGTCGGGCGTGGGCAGCACCCACTTCCAGCGGTCCGGCTCGGAGCTCGCCATGATGCCGCGGCGGGCCTCGCCGTTCCAGGTGTGCACGAGAGCCTGCGAGCCCTGCGGGATCGCGCCGCTGCCGGGCGCCGAGTCGAAGGCCGAGATGTGCTGGGCCAGCTCGTCGACGAGGAAGGTGCGGATCTTCGCGAGCTCGCCCTCGTCCTGGGTGCTCTGGTCCCAGCCGCGGGCGAAGCAGAGGATGGCGCAGATCTCGCCCGGGTCGTCCGCGAGCGAGGTGCGGCCGCTGGCCTCGTTCTTCGCCGCGTCGATGAAGTCGTCCCACGAGACGAGCTCGCGGGTGATCACCCGGGTGTCGTACGCGAAGCCGGTGGTGCCCCAGTACTTGGGCACCGTGTACGTGTTGTCCGGGTCCCACGCCTGGCCGAGGAAAGCCGCGTCGACGTTGCCGAGGTTCTTGAGGCGGCTGAGGTCGAGCTTCTCGAGCAGCTGGTTCTCGGCCATCTGCGGCACGAAGACGCCCGTTGGGATGACGATGTCGTAGCCGCTCGTGCCGCGCGCGGCGACGAGCTTGGCGATCATCTCCTCGTTCGAGGAGTAGGAGTCGATCGCGACGCCCGGCGCGAAGCCCTTCACGTTCTCGGGCGCGTCGTAGCCCGACCACGAGTAGACGCGCATGGTGCCGGAGCCGCCGCCCGAGCCGGAACCGCCGCCGTTGGCGCCGTCGGGCGCGCAGGCGGCGAGCGCGAGCGTCGCGCCGGCGCCGACGACGCCGGTGAGGAAGAGCCGGCGGGTGAACTCGGCCTCGCGGGAGCGCGGGACGAGGATCTTGGGGATGCGGTGCTCGGTCATGGTCGTGCGCTCCTTCGAGGTCAGGCTGCGGATGCCGCGGGGAAGACCGCGACGTGGTCGGGGGACCAGCTGGCGAGGACCCGCTCGCCGGGGCTGAAACGCTGGGGTTCGGTCACTCGGGCGGAGCGGGTCACCAGGGTGCGCCCGGAGGCGGCGCGGATCACGTACTGGCGGCTGTCGCCGAGCGTGTTCACGGCTTCGACGACGCCGGCGCAGGCGTTCACCGGGATCTCCGCCGACTCGGGGCGGAGCGTGATCGCCTCCGGTCGGATCGCGACGGTGGCGGCGGCTCCGGCCGGGGGCGCTGAGGCGGGCAGGAACCGGACGCCGTCGCCGTCGACCAGCACGCCGGAGTCCGTGCGGACGTCGTCGAAGAAGTTCTGCTGTCCGACGAAGCCGGCGACGAAGCGGGTGGCGGGCCGCTCGTACACCGTCTCGGGCTCGTCGAGCTGCTCGATGCGGCCGCCGTTCATGATGGCGACGCGGTCGCTCATCGCGAGGGCCTCGCCCTGGTCGTGGGTCACGAAGAGGAACGTCGTGCGCAGCCGAGTCTGGATCAGGCGCAGCTCGATCTGGACCTCTTCGCGCAGCTGGCGGTCGAGCGCGGCGAGCGGCTCGTCGAGGAGCAGCACGCGGGGGCGGTTGACGAGGGCGCGGGCGAGCGCGACGCGCTGCTGCTGCCCGCCCGAGAGCTGCGCGGGCTTGCGGTCGGCGAAGCGGTCCAGGCGCACCAGCTGCAGGGTCTCGGCGACGCGCTCGGCGATCTCGGCCTTGGCGACGCGCCGCTGGCGGAGTCCGTACGCCACGTTGCCGGCCACGGTGAGGTGCGGGAAGAGCGCGTAGGACTGGAAGACCGTGTTGACCTCGCGCTTGTTCGCGGGGAGCCCGCCGATCTCCGCGCCGTCGAGCAGGATGCTTCCGGAGTCGGGCTGCTCGAAGCCGGCGATCATGCGCAGGGTGGTGGTCTTGCCGCAGCCGGACGGCCCGAGCAGCGAGACGAACTCGCCGGGGCGCAGCACGAGGTCGAGGGAATCGACGACGGTGCTGCCGCCGAATCGCTTCGTGACCCCTCGCAGTTCGAGGGTCGAACCGCCGCTCGCGTCCGTGCTCATCTCGTTCTCCCGTTGCGTCGTTGGAACTCAGGCCCTCGTGAGCGTCCAGCGGGGGAGCGATCAGTCCGGGGATTCTGATTATGGTTATATGTAGGTCATATTTCAAATCCGATCGAAACGGGTCCGACATTACTTCGTCACCGACAGTCCGAGATAATCGGGGGATGGATGCAGCGTCGCCCGGGTCCTCCGCCCTCCACGAGCGAGTGATCGAGACACTCGGCGCCGAGATCGTCTCCGGGCGGCTCGCGCCCGGTTCGCGCATCCTGACGACCGAGGTCGCGGAGCGCTTCGGCGCGTCGCGCTCGGCGCTCCGCGAGGTCGTGCGGGTGCTCGAGTCGATGGGGCTCGTCGAGGTGCGACGCCGGGCCGGTGTCGAGATCCTGCCGAGCGAGCGCTGGAACCCGTACGACCCCCGGCTGATCCGGTGGCGCCTCGCCGGCCCGGAGCGCCTCGACGTGCTGCACGCCCTCTCGCAGCTGCGCAGCGGGGTGGAGCCGCTCGCTGCCGGCCTCGCGGCCCAGCACGCGACGGCCGAGCAGCGCGCCGCGATCTTCGCGGCGGTGACCGGCATGGCGGAGCAGTCCCGCGAGGCCGACGGGGACCCGTACCTCGACCACGACATCGCCTTCCACGCCGCGGTCCTGGATGCCTCGGGCAACCACTTCTTCGCCGCGCTCGGCCCGGTGATCGGCGAGGTGCTCCGCGGTCGGACCGCCCACGACCTCATGCCGCACGAGGCGAATCCGGCGGCACTCCGCCTGCACCAGGAGGTCGCCTTCGCGGTCGCCGAGGGGCGCGCCGAGGATGCCTCGCGCGCACTCGCCGCGATCGTGACGGAGGCGGACCACGCCGTGCAGACCGTCGTCGCGGCGGCGAGCGGCGGGGACTGACGGCGCCTCGGGCGCGGCGCGGCTCGTCTCAGGTGCCGCGCACGATGAGCGGCGCCGGGAGCTGCTCGATGCGAGGTGCAGTGGGCCGGACCGGCTCGCGCAGCAGCGCCGCCATCATCCGGGCGGCGTGCATGCCGTAGCCGTAGGGGTTCAGATCGATCGCCGAGATCGGCGGCGTGTGGAACTCCATCATCGTGCTGTCGACGCCCGAGACGAGCGGGAATCCGCCGTCGGGGGAGCGGCCCATGGTGCGCAGCAGACCGGCGATGCGCGGGGCGACCGCGTCGCCCGCGACGAAGAGCCCGTCGCACGGGACTGGGGCGCCGAGCTCCTGCTCGAGGAGCTCCAGGATCTCCTCGTTGCTCTGCCTCGCGCTGATCGCGATGACCGCGGGGTCGATGCCGTGTTCGGCGCACCAGCCGCGGTAGCTGGCCTCGATGGTGCGGCTCCACTCGGAGACTGACTCGATCGTGAGGAGCCCGGGCCGCATGGCGCCCCGGGCGACGAGATGCCGCAGGCTGTCATGGGTGGCGGCCGGGGCATCCGCCTCGACGATGCCCCACGGCGCCTCGGCCGATGCCGGCGGGGGGTCGATGCAGACCGTCGCTCGGCCGCTGCGAAGCAGCTCGAACATGCCCAAATCGTCGGAGTGCGGTTCGACGACGACGAAGCCGTCGACTTCCGGGAAGTCCCGCACATGCCCCGTTTCGCCCGCCGAGGGCAGGAGGAGGGGCGAGAGCTCGGTGTCGGCGAACCCGGCCACGATCCCGCGCATGATCTCGGCGAAGTAGAGCGAGTACTCCATGACGGTCGAGGGGAAGTAGACGCCGATGGTGTTGGTGCGGCTCAAGCGGAGCGCCTGGCCCGTGCGGTTCGGCCGATAGCCGAGCTCCTCGGCGGCGCGGCGCACCTCTTCGCGCGTCTGCTCGGACACCCCGGGCTTGCCGTTCAGCGCCATCGAGACGGCGGCGGCCGAGATGCCGAGGTGTCCTGCGAGGTCCTTGAGTGTCGTTCCCACGCCTGCCTTCCGGGGTGCCGAGGTCGAACTGCGGGGACCGGACGGCGTCGTCGAACGCGTTGACAATGCCGGTGCCCATCAATAGGCTACCCGTCATTCCTTAAACGATTAAGTTCGCCGGAATGCCAACGGTTGTCAGAGTACCAAGGAGTCAGGGTTGACCGACGCACTCGATCTCGCGTTCACGAACGGCGCGCTGTTCGACGGAGAGCGCTACCACGCAGGGCCCACGCACGTGGGGGTCTCCGGCGGTCGCATCGTGCTCGTGGGTGAGGAGGTGCTCGCCGCGATCGGACCGGACACCGAGGTGGTCGAGCTCGACGGCCGGCTGCTGCACCCCGGGATGAACGACGCGCACGTGCACCCCGTCGAGGCCGGCATGGAGATGCTCGGCTGCGACCTCTCGGAGGGCTACACGCGCGAGGACTACCTGGAGCTTGTGCGCGACTACGTCGAGCGCAACCCCGGCGTCGAGTGGATCGTCGGGGCCGGCTGGCAGCAGGCCGCCTTCCCGGGCGGCGCCCCGCTCGGCGCCGACCTCGACGCCATCTGCGCCGACCGTCCAATCATCCTGTCGAACCGCGACCATCACAGCGCCTGGGTGAACGCCGAGGCCCTGCGCCGCTGCGGCATCGACCGCGACACCCCCGACCCGGCCGATGGCCGCATCGAGCGCGACGCCGCAGGGGAGCCCACGGGCACCCTGCACGAGGGCGCGCGGATGCTGGCGCTCCGCCACGCGCCGGAGCCGAGCTTCGACGACATGTATGCGGGATTCCGCGTCGGCCAGCGGAAGCTAGTCGGCTACGGCATCACGAGCTGGCAGGACGCCCTGATCGGCCAGTACGGCAACCACAGCCCGCTCTTCTACGACGTCTACCGCCGCGCCGAGGAGCGCGGCGAGCTCATCGGCCGGGTGAACGGCGCGCTCTGGTGGGAGCGTTCGCTCGGGCTCGAGCAGATCCCGGCGTTCCTCGAGAAGCGCGCCGCCGTCGCCGGCGGCCGCTTCCGCGCCGACACGGTGAAGATCATGCAGGACGGCGTCGCCGAGAATCAGACCGCCGCGATGATCGAGCCCTACCTCGTGCCCGGCCGCGAGTGCCGCCACAGCGACAACAGCGGCATCGCCTTCGTCGACCCGGCGAAGCTGCCCGAGTACGTCACCGAACTCGACCGGCTCGGCTTCCAGGTGCACTTCCACGCGCTGGGGGACCAGGCGGTGCGCGGCGCGCTCGACGCCATCGAGGCGGCCCGACGCGCGAACGGCCCGGCCTCCACCACGATGCACCTGCTCGCGCACATCCAGATCATCAACCCCGCCGACGTGCCGCGCTTCGCCGAGCTCAACGCCTCGGCGGACATGCAGCCGCTGTGGGCGAGCTACGACCCGCAGATGGTCGAACTCACCGTGCCCTTCCTCGGCGAGGAGCGCGTCGGGCACCAGTACCCCTTCGGCTCGCTGCACCGCGCCGGCAGCCACCTCTGCGGCGGCTCGGACTGGCCGGTCACCTCCGCCGACCCCTGGCTCGGCATCCACGTCGCCGTCAACCGGCGGATGCCCGAAGGGCATCCCGACTACAACCCGCGCGTGTTCCTCGAGGAGCAACGCCTCGAGCTCGACGTCGCCCTGCGGGCGTACACGCTCGGCGGAATCGAGGCGAACGGCCGGGACGAGGAGCTCGGGCGGATAGAGCCCGGGCAGCTCGCCGACCTCGTCGTCGCCGACCGGAACCCCTTCGCCGCGCCCGTCGCGGAGCTCCACCTCACCCGGGCGGCGCTCGTCTACGTCGACGGCGCCCTCGTGCACGCCGCGGACACCGTCCCCGCCTGACTCCGTCTCACCGCACCATTCACCTGCCCATCCATCCCCCAACCGAAGGAATCGAAATGAAGAAGCGCCTCATCGCCGCGGCCGCCCTCACCGCGCTCGCCCTGAGCGGCTGCACGGCCGCGGCCGACGCCGAGCAGCAGGCCGCGGAGGGCGGCACCGCCTCGGCGAACTCGGCCGTCGACCTCTCGAAGATCGAGAAGAGCGAGGCGGCGGCGAAGCTGCTGCCGGCCGACATCGTCGAGCGCGGCACCTTCGTGCTCGCCGTCGACGCGACCTACCCGCCGAACGAGTTCAAGGACGACGCCGGCAACCCGATCGGGTGGGAGGTCGATCTCATGAACGCGGCCATCGTGAAGCTCGGCCTCGAGCCCAAGAACGAGATCTCGAAGTTCGAGAACATCATCCCGAAGATCGAGCTCGGCACCTACGACTCCGGCATCGCCGGCTACTACGACACCGTCAAGCGCCAGGAGAACTTCGACATGGTCGACTTCTTCCTCGCCGGCAACCAGTTCGGCTCGCTGAAGGAGAACCCGATCAGCGACGAGCTCGACATCTGCGGCCAGAAGATCTCGGTGCCGAACGGCGGGTCGGCGCCGCTGTACTACCTCCCCGAGGTGGAGAAGCGCTGCGTCGCCGAGGGCAAGGGCACGATCGAGGTCATGGGCTACGACACGACCGACGAGATGGTCGCCGCCGTCACCCTCGGCCGCGCCTTCGCGTTCGTCGCCGACTCGCCCGTCGTGAGCTACGCCGTGAAGAACAGCGGCGGCAAGCTCGTCGCCTCGGAGATCTACGAGACGCTCCCCGCCGGCGCACCGTTCAAGAAGGGCAACGACGAGCTCGTCGCCGCCTTCGCGGCCGCCGTGCAGGAGCTGCACGACGACGGCACCTACGACGAGATCCTCGAGTTCTGGGGCGTCGAGGCCGGGCGTCTCGACGCCATCACGGTCAACGCCGGCACCGAGTAGTCCGCGTGTCCGAGATCACCCGCGCCGTCCCGGTGGCGCGCCCGAAGCCGATCCAGGCGGTGCCGCTGCGGCATCCGTGGCGGAACCTCCTGGCCTTCGCGCTCATCTTCCTGCTGCTCGCGTTCATCATCGACGCGGCGCAGCGGGAGGCGTACGACTGGCCCGCGTTCGCGCTCTACCTGTTCGACGTCCGCGTCATCCAGGCGGCGGGCGTGACGCTCGCCCTGACCTTCCTCGCGATGATCGGGGCGGTCGTCGTCGGCATCGTGCTCGCGGTCATGCGCGAGACCGACAACCCCGTGCTGCGGGCGATCGCCTGGGGCGTCATCTGGTTCTTCCGCGGCACTCCGGTGTACGTCCAGCTCGTGTTCTGGGGCCTGCTCAGCTCGATCTACCAGACGATCAACCTCGGCCTGCCGTTCATGGAGCCGTGGCTCGTGCTGGAGACCGCTGACGTGATCCCGCTGTTCTGGATCGCCGTGCTCGGGCTCGCGCTCAACGAGGCCGCGTACATGGCGGAGATCGTGCGGGCCGGGCTGCTCTCCATCGACCCCGGCCAGACGGAGGCCGCCTCCGCGCTCGGCATGGGCTGGTGGCTCACGATGCGGAAGGTCGTGATCCCGCAGGCGATGCGGGTGATCATCCCGCCGACCGGCAACGAGGTCATCTCCATGCTGAAGACGACCTCGCTCGTGACGGCGGTGCCGTTCAGCTGGGACCTCTACACGCGCACGCGGGACATCTCGGCGGCGACGCTGAACCCGATCCCGCTGCTGCTGGTGGCCTCCGTCTGGTACCTGTTCTTCACCTCGATCATGATGATCGGCCAGAGCCGGCTCGAGAAGCACTTCTCGCGCGGCCAGCTCGGGCACGGCGCGACGCCGAAGCGCCGCAGGCGCCAGGATCGCGCCGATCGCGCCCCGGTCGTGCTCGCGAGCCCGGAGACCGTCGCCGCACCGAGCGGCGCGGGCGCACCGGAGGGCGCGGGGTTGTCGGACGTCGCGGGGATGCCGGAAGGAGACAGGCGATGAGCGACATCAAGGTCAGCGCGCAGGAGGTGCACAAGTCCTTCGGGGACACGCACGTGCTCAAGGGCATCGACCTCGAGGTGCGTCGCGGCGAGGTGAGCTGCCTGCTGGGCCCGTCCGGCTCCGGAAAGTCGACGTTCCTGCGCTGCATCAACCACCTCGAGTCGATCGACTCGGGCCGCATCGAGGTCGACGGCACGCTCATCGGCTACCGCGAGCACGGGGAGCGGCTGCACGAGCTGAAGCCCGCCGAGGCGGCCGCGCAGCGCGAGAACATCGGCATGGTGTTCCAGCGGTTCAATCTGTTCCCGCACATGACCGCGCTCGAGAACATCACCTGCGCGCCGGTCTTCGTGAAGCGCGCCCAGCGCTCGGAGGCGCGGCAGCGCGCGCTCGAGCTGCTCGAGCGGGTGGGCCTCGCCGACAAGGCGGATGCCTACCCGCGTGAGCTCTCCGGTGGGCAGCAGCAGCGCGTCGCGATCGCCAGGGCGCTCGCGATGACCCCCGAGCTGATGCTCTTCGACGAGCCGACTTCGGCGCTCGACCCGGAGCTCGTGGGGGAGGTGCTCGACGTCATGAAATCCCTCGCCGAGAGCGGCATGACCATGATCGTCGTGACCCACGAGATGGGCTTCGCCCGTGAGGTCGCCGACACGGTGACGTTCATGGACGGCGGGGTCGTCGTCGAGCACGGGACCCCGGAGGAGGTGCTCGTGCGGCCGCAGCACGGGCGCACGAAGGCGTTCCTCTCGAAGGTGCTGTGAGCGGTGGCGGGCGGGGCGGACGTCGCGCCCGCCCCGCCCGCCGATCCCCGGCCCGGACAACCTCGCCGTGAAGGAACGTTCCACCGCGTGACCCAATGTGACATGCGCGCCAGCCCGGCCCGCGCGCGATCGGTAGATTCCTGAGTGACCGCTCCACGCGCCGGGCCCGCCCCGCTGGAGCGGTTCGCCGTCGGGCCCCCGCCCACGGTCATCCCCCGATCCTGGAGCTTCACATGCGCACTCGCCGCCGTCTCGTCGGAGGCCTCGCCCTCCTCGCCAGCGCCGCCCTCCTCACCGCGTGCAGCGCGGGCGGCGGAGAACCGGCGAGCGAGACCGCCGAGGACGCCCCGAAGATCACCTTCCTCTACTCGCCGTACGCCGACTACGCGCCGTTCTTCCTCGCGGAGGAGAAGGGCTACTTCGAGGACGCCGGCGTCGACGTCGAACTCATCTCGAAGAGCGGCAGCTCGGGGGAGACCTATCAGCAGGTCTCCACCGGCAACATCGTGGCCGGCGGTGCGACCTGGGGCGCGGGCCTCTTCAACGCCACGAAGGCGGGGGCATCCCTTTCCGTCATCGCGAGCGTCTCGCGCATCCCCGAGTCCGGCAAGAACCCCTCGCCGCTCCTCGCCTCCGAGCAGTCCGGCATCACCGAGGCGGAGCAGCTCAAGGGCAAGAAGATCGGCATTCCCGGCGACGGCGGCTTCGGCATCTACTCGGTGCACCTCGCGCTCGAGTCGGCCGGCCTCTCGCTCGACGACGTCGAGCTCGTGAACCTGAGCCCGGGCGACATCCCGCCGGCGCTCGCGAACGGCTCCATCGACGCCACCTGGTCGATCGAGCCCATCTCCTCCGCGGTCATCGCGCAGGGCCTCGCTCACGAGATCCTCGACGTCGACTACCAGGCGGGCGTCGAGCTCGGCGCGCTCGTGTTCAACACCGACTACGTCGAGAAGCACCCGGCTGCGGTCGTCGCCTTCACCTCCGCCTACCTGAAGGCCGTGCAGGAGCTCGCCGACGGCGGCTGGCAGGACGCCGACGACCAGGCGGTCATCGCCGAGTACACGGACCTCCCCGTCGAGACGCTCACGTCCATCGGCCTCACCGTGCAGGACCCCGAGGGCGCCATCGACTGGAAGGACGTCGCCCGCCAGGAGGCGTTCTTCCGCGACCGTGGCGCACTCGAGTTCCAGGGCGACTCCGGCATCGAGCAGGTGTTCCGCGCCGATCTGCTCGAGCAGGCCTCGGCCGAGGCGAGCTCGGCGGCCGCCTCGAAATGAGCGGCATCTCCGTCCAGGGGCTCTGGAAGGCCTACCCGAGCGCCGAGGACCGCGATGAGGTGCTCGTCGCGCTCGAGGACGTCTCGCTCGAGGTCGGCGAACGCGAGTTCGTCTGCGTGCTCGGGCCCTCCGGGTGCGGCAAGAGCACCCTGCTGCGGATCGCGGCGGGGCTCGAGAAGCCGAGCCTCGGCACGGTGGAGACGCAGAGCCGTCCCTCGGTGGTCTTCCAGGAGCACGGGGTCTTCCCGTGGCTCACGGTCGCCGAGAACGTCGCCTACCCGCTGCGGCTCCGCCGGGTGCCTCGGGCCGCGCGCCGCGAGCGCGTCGCCGAGCTGCTCGAGCTCGTCGGGCTGACGGAGTTCGCGGGGTACTACCCTTCCCAGATCTCGGGCGGCATGCGCCAGCGCACCTCGGTGGCGCGCGCCCTCGCGGACGACGGCAACGTGCTCCTCATGGACGAGCCCTTCGGTGCGCTCGACGAGCAGACCCGGGTCGCGCTGCAGCAGGAGCTGCTGCGGATCTGGGAGCAGACGGAGAAGTCCGTGCTCTTCATCACCCACAGCGTCGACGAGGCGCTGACCCTCGCCGACCGGGTCGTGGTGATGTCGCACCGGCCGGGCCGCATCATCGCCGAGGTGGAGATCCCCTTCGGTCGGCCGCGCGACATCATCGAGCTGCGCCGCGATCCGCGGTACGGCGAGATCACCTACCAGCTGTGGAACCTGCTCGAGGGCGACACGGCGGCCGAGGAGGCGGTGGCGCAGTGAGCACCGACACGCAGACGTCCGACACCCAGGCATCCGCCGCCCGAGCGGGCCTCGGCCCGGCCGTCGCCGACGCCGATCGCGAGGAGATCCGGGCGCGGCTCGCGTCCGCGGTGCAGGCGGAGCGCGGCTCGCCGTGGATCCGCCGGATCGGCCCGTACACGCCGCTGCTGCTGCTCGTCGTGTGGGAGGCGCTCAGCCGCCTGGGCGTCCTCGACGCCCGCTTCTTCCCGGCGCCGACGGCGATCGTCGAGACTTTCGTGAACCTGCTCGTCTCGGGGCAGCTCGTCACGGACATCCTGATGACGCTGTCGCGCATCGCCGTCGGCTTCGTGCTCGGCGCGATCCCGGGCGTGCTGCTCGGCCTGCTGCTGGGCTCGGTGCGCTCGGTGCGCCTGCTGCTGGAGCCGGTGTTCTCGAGCCTCCTGCCCATCCCGAAGGTCGCGATCTACCCGCTGCTCCTGCTGATCTTCGGACTCGGCGAGACGAGCAAGTACGTCATCGTCGCGATCGGCGTCTTCTTCTACCTCTTCTTCAACACGATGAGCGGGGTCATGCAGACGCCGCCCCTGTTCGACGACGTCGCCAGGGCGAACGGGGCGTCGCGCATCCAGCGTCGGCTCACCGTCTCGCTGCCGTACGCGCTGCCCTCGATCTTCACGGGCATCAAGCTCGCGACCGGCGGCGCGTTCGTGATCATCGCGGCGTCCGAGTTCGTCGGCGCGCAGAGCGGGCTCGGCTACCTCATCTGGAGCTCGTGGTCGACGTTCGCGGTCTCGAAGATGTACGTCGGCATCGTGACGATCTCGGCGCTCGGCTACGGGGCGACCGCACTCGAGGGCTACCTCGAGCGCCGGCTCGTGCCGTGGGTGAAGTACTGAGCGGGGCCGGGATGTCGCACCACCTCGACGCCGGCGCCGCGCAGGCGCTCGTCACCGGCCGGCTCCGGGAGCACTCGCCCGAGACGTCGGCGGCGGAGCTCGCGCTCGCCTCGCGCTGGCTCGTCGAAGCGGAACTGCTCGGGCTGCCGGACTTCGGGGTCGGGATGCTCCGCCGGGACCTCGACCGCCTGGCGGCCGCCTCGACCGCAGGAGCGCCGGCCGAGCCCTCGGGCCCGGTCTCCGACGCGCCGACGGCGAGCATCGACGCCACCGGGCGGCCCGGCATCCTCGCGCTCGCCCGCGCGACCGTGGCCGCGGCGCAGCGCGCGATGACCCACGGCTCGGCCATCGTCGGCATCCGGGGCGCGGGCGCGCTCGGCGTGCTCGGCCTCGCCGCCCGCGAGCTGGCCGAGCGGGGCTTCGTCGCGTTCCTCGCGGCACAGGCGCCGCCGATCGTCGCGCCCTGGGGCGGCACGCAGCCCGTGGTGGGCACGAATCCCATCGCGATCGCCGTGCCCAGGCCGGACGCGTCGCCGCTCGTCGTGGACTACGCCACGGCGCCAGCCACGATGGCCGCGCTGCGCCGCCATCGCGCGGACGGCAGCCCACTGCCGGCCGGGCTCGCGATCGACGCCGACGGCGCCGGGACGACGGATGCCTCGCGCCTCGCCGCGCTCGTGCCGGCGAGCCTGCTCGGCTCACTCACGGGGCTCGTCGTGGAGCTCCTCGCCGGCGTCGTGACGGGCGGCCGCGGAGCCGCCGACGGCACGCGCGGAGCCATCCTGATCGCGGTGGACGCCAGCGTGACCGGTGCGACGGACGTCGCCGCCGGCGCAGCGCGGCTCGCGGAGGACTGGCGGGCGGCGGGCGGCCACCTTCCCGCGCGATTCGATGCCCTGCCGGCCCGGGCGACCGCGCTGGCCGAGCCGCCGGCACCGGCCGGCACGGTCGCGCTCGATCAGCCGACCGCGGACTGGCTCGGACTCGGCACGACCGCCACGGACGGCGCCCGATGAGCGGGGGGCTCGAGCTCCGGGTCGATCCGCCGGTGGCGCCGCTCTGGCAGCGCCGTGCGATCACCGTCCGGGGAGCCGCGCCAGGGGCGCTCGTCACCATCCGGGCGACGACCCGTCGCAGCGGCGGCGACTGGGCGGCGCAGGCGAGCTTTCTCGCCGATGCCGACGGCCGAATCGATCTCGACCGCGACGCGCCCGTCTCGGGGGACTTCCGCACCGCCGACGCGATGGGCCTGTGCTGGGCGCAGCGCCGAGAGCCCGGCACGAGCGGCCCCGCGGAGCCGCTCGACGTCGGCGAACCGCTCGTCACCCGGCTGCACGCCCGGGAGGAGCCTGGCACGGGCCTCCCGGAGCTCGGAGATACGGGGGCGAGGGGAGCCGAGGCGCACGCCGAGCTCGTGCAGCAGCTCCTCGTGCCCGGAGTCGAGCGGCGTGAGGTCCGGCACGACGGGCTCGTCGGCACGCTCTTCCGCCCGGCCGGACCGGGACCGTTCCCGACCGCCATCGTGCTGAACGGCTCCGGCGGCGGCATCAACGAGGCGCGGGCTGCGCAGTACGCCGCGCGCGGCATCCAGGCGCTCGCGCTCGGCTACTTCCGGGCACCCGGCCTGCCCGAGTACCTCTCGCGCACCCCGCTCGAGTACTTCGAGCGCGCGATCGAGTTCGTGCGCGACGGGCTCGACCCCGCGGGCGGGGCGCCGATCGTCACCGGGCAGTCGCGCGGCGGCGAGCTCTCGCTGCTGCTCGCGGCGAGGTTCCCCGAGCGGATCCTCGCGATCGCCGGATTCGTACCCGGCGCCTACGTCTTCGGCGCGCAGGGCGCGGCCGATCCGGCCGAGGGCTGGGACGGACCGAGCTGGACCCACGGCGGGGAACCTCTCGAACACCTCTGGCACGACAACGCCGAGGTCGAGTGGCAGCCCTGGAACGACGAGCCGCCGCCGACGCGCAACGCCGACGTCTACGTGGACGGGCTGCGCGACCGCCGGCTCGCGCTTGCCTCGCGCATCCCGATCGAGCGCTTCGCCGGACCGGTGGCGTTCGTGTCCGGACTCGACGACCGGGCGTGGCCGTCGAGCGGCGCATCGCGGATGGCCCTCGCGAGCCTCGCCCGCCACGGGCACCGCGCGGAGCGCCTGCACCTCGACTACGAGGACGCCGGGCACGGCATCGGCCTGCCGCACCTGCCGAGCACCGACATCGAGCGGGTGCACCCGGTCTCCGGCGTGCGCTACTCGAACGGCGGCACCCCGCGTGGCAACGCCCGCGCGAGCGCCGACTCCTTCGAGCAGATCTGCGCCTTCATCCACCGCGCGGCCGCCGCCTGACGGCTGCCGCCTGCATCCCACGCCCCACCACGAGAGAAGGAACCACCTCCGATGCCAGCGATCGAACACCTCGAGGGACAGTGGCGCGAGTGGCGCCACGCGCGCGTCGCCGAGCTCGCCCGGCCCTACGGCTGGACCGCGCTCGTCGCCCAGTACTGGCTCACCGACGCTTCGAGGGACGAGACGTTCGAGCTGCTGCCCGGCACCTGGTCGGTGGAGGATGGGCGCATCATCTACACCCCGCCGGTCGGGGGCCCGAACCTCGTCGTCGACGGCGAGTACCCGAGCGGGCCGGTCGAGATCCGGCCGGGCCGGAACCAGACCTACGGCCACGGGTCGAGCGCACCCGTGTACTTCGGCCGCAGCGAGGTCGAGACGATCGTGCGAACGAGCGACGGCGGGGACCCGCTCTACGCCATCCGCGTTCGCGACCCCGAGGCGTCGGCGGGCGTCGACCTCTCGGGGTTGACCGCCTATGACTACGACCCCGCCTGGCGGCTCCCCGCGAGTTTCACGCCGGCCGAGCGGGAGGACGTCGAGCAGCCCACCGTCGAGACGGGCGTGCGTGAGACGACCGCGCGCATCGGCACGCTGCGCTTCGAGTTCGAGGGGCGCGGCTACGAGCTCGCGCTCATCGGCAAGGACACCGCGCACGGGGTGCAGCCGGTCGCCCACCTCCGCGACCTCACGAGCGGGCGCACCACCTACGGCGCCGGTCGCGTCGTCGAGCTGCAGTTCGCCGACGAGGCCGGTGAACGCATCGACGTCATCGACTTCAACTACCTTCACGCCCTGCCCTGCGCGTTCACGAACTTCGTGACGTGCCCGGTGGTGCCGCAGCAGAACCACCTCGACTTCGAGGTGCTCGCCGGCGAGCAGCGACCCGCCACCGACATCGCGCGCGTGCTCACCTTCGAGACCCCGGCCGCCTGAACCCGGCCGCCTGAACCCGGCCGCGTGAGCCTGGCCACGGGACCGGGCGCCCGGGGCGGGTCGCCCGGGGCGGGTCGCCGCCCCGGCGCCGGGTATGCTGCGAACCGGCGCGCGGGCGCCCGAGGAGGTGCAGTGGAGGAACGTCCAGCCGGCGACGACGCGGCCGCGCTCACGCCCGACGACGCCGTCGACGAGGCCGGCGAGCGCGCCCGGGCGATCCGCGAGAGCGTGGCCGTCGGCGTCGCGACAGCGATCTACGGCGTCTCCTTCGGCGCGCTCTCCGTCGCGGCCGGCCTCGACGTGTGGCAGACGGTCTTCCTCAGCCTCGTCATGTTCACCGGCGGCTCCCAGTTCGCCCTCGTCGGTGTCCTCGCCGCGGGTGGTGCGGCCGCCGGGGGCTCGGCCATCGCAACCGCGGCGATGCTCGGCATCCGGAACGTCGTCTACGGCATGCGGATGAAGCCCCTCGTCGGCGGCGGTCCGGCACGCAACGTGCTCGCCGCGTGGATCACGATCGACGAGTCCACCGCCGTCGCGCTCGCGCAGAAGCTGCCGGGCAACGCCCGCCTCGGCTTCTGGCTGACCGGGGCGATCGTGTTCGTCGGCTGGAACCTGACGACGCTCGCGGGCGCACTCATCGGCGATGCGATGGGTGACACGAGGGCCTGGGGGCTGGATGCTGCGGCCGGCGCGGCCTTCCTCGGCCTGCTCTGGCCGCGCCTGAAGCGGTTCCAAGCCGGTGCCGTGGCCGTCGGCGCGGCCGTGGTCGCGGCGGTGGTGATGCCCTTCGTCATGCCCGGACTGCCCGTGCTGATCGCGGCGCTCGTGGCCCTCCTCGTCGGCTGGTTCGACCTCTTCGACCGGAGGCGCCGCGCATGACGACCTGGCACCTCATCCTCATCGCCTCCGCCGCCACACTGGCGCTGAAGCTCGGCGGCTACCTCGTGCCGGTCGGTTTCCTCGAGCGTGAGCGTCCGGCGCGCATCGCGGATCTGCTCACGGTCGCGCTGCTCGCGGCGCTCATCGTGGTGCAGACGCTCGGCGCCGGGCAGGCGCTCGTCGTCGACGCGCGGGTGCCCGCGCTCATCGTCGCCGCCGCGCTCTACGCCATCCGGGCGCCGTTCATCGTCGCGGTCGCGGCGGCCGCGGTCGTCGCGGCGGCGATCCGCGCCTTCGGCTGAGCCTCAGCCCTCGAGGTCGTCGACGCCCGGCATCCAGGAGACGCCGGGGCGGCCCCAGCCGAGCTTCTTCGTGATCTTCGTCACGATCTTGCGGTCCGCGTGCGAGAGCCGGTCGGTGTAGAGCACGCCGTCGAGATGGTCGTACTCGTGTTGGAAGATTCGCGCGAGCCATCCCTGCGCGTCGATCTCGTACCGCTCGCCGTCGAGGTCGGTGGCGCGCAGCACCGCGCGCTCGGCGCGACGCAGCCCGAAGCGCTCGCCCGGGAACGACAGGCAGCCCTCGGACTCCTCGTCGAGGTCGGGCTCGCCGGGCGGCGGGGGAGAGATGAGGAGCTCGGGGTTGATGGCCACGCCGCGCCAGCGGACGCCCTCCTCATCGGTCCAGCCGTAGGTGAAGACCCGCAGATCCACGCCGACCTGCGGGGCCGCGAGACCGACGCCCGGGGCGGCATCCATCGTTTCGAAGAGGTCGGCGACGAGCGTGCGGATCTCGTCGTCGATCGTCTCGACGGGGCGGGCGGGGGAGTGCAGCACCGGGTCGCCGGTGATTCGAATGGGGAGCACGGCCATTCGGCAAGGATATCGAGGCGCGAGCGGGTAGGGTCGAGGTCGTGGATCCGGACCTGAGCGAGCTCACCGAGCAGATCGCCCTCGACCCGCAGCAGTTCATCGGCATCCCGCTCGCGATCGCGGGCGCGGTGTTCCTGTCGCTCGGAGCTCAGTTCCAGCACCGCGGCGTCGTCAAGGTCGAGTCGCGCACCACCGACAGCCTCGGCAAGGGGCTGAGCGTCAAGCAGCTCGCCCTGCTGCTCGCCCGGCCGTCCTGGGTCCTCGGCACGCTCATGCTCGGCCTCGCGGTCGTCTTCCAGCTGTCGAGCCTGTACTTCGCGCCGCTCATCGTGGTGCAGCCGCTCGGCGCGATCGCCCTCGTGATCACCTCCATCGTGAACTCGAAGGTGAACCACGTGAAGCTGAACCGCAAGGCGATCACCGCGATCGCGCTCTGCGTCGGCGGCGTGTTCCTCTTCGTCGGCGTCGCCGCCTTTACCGCGGTCGACAAGCCCGTGACCGAGCAGCAGCTCATCACGATCCTCGTGATCCTCGCCGTCGTGCTCGTGCTCGCCGGCCTCGCGTTCGTCTTCTTCCGGCACCGTGTGCGGGCCATCTTCTACGTCATCATGGCGGGCGTCGTGTACGGCTTCGTGGCGACCCTCGCCAAGGTGGTGCTCGGGCGCATCCAGCAGGGCGACTTTGAGTGGATCACGCTCATCTGCGTCGTCGCCCTGCTCGCGGCGACGGGCCTCGGCGCCTACTTCGTGCAGAACGCCTACGCCTCGGGCCCGCCGGACCTCGTCATCGCCGGCCTCACCGTCGTCGATCCGATGGTCGCGGTCGCGATCGGCATCATCGTGCTCGGCGAGGCGTCGCAGGCGCCGATCTGGGCCATCCCGGTGTTCATCGTCGCCGGGGCGATCGCCGTCTTCGGCGTGTTCATGCTCGCCCGCAATCACCCGCAGACGCGGCTCTGAGCCACGGGTGACGGCCCGTCATCCCGAGGGATGACATGCGCGCGGCGAGCCGTTCGCCGCGCCCTGCGTAGACTAAGGTCGGTTGCAGCCGCGCCGACCTCGCGCGCCCACCTGGGGGACGAACCGTTCCCGACGCTCGAACTGTGAGGAACCTCCCACGTGTCAGATTCTTCCGATCCGGCGCCCGCCGAGCTCGGCACCGCCTCGAAGCGACCGCTCCGCATCCTGATCGGGGCCGACACCTTCGCCCCCGATGTGAACGGCGCCGCCCGCTTCGCGGAGCGCCTGGCCGCCGGACTCGTCGAGCGCGGGCACGAGGTCCACATCGTCGCGCCGGCCGCGAGCCGCAAGCACGGCACGTGGAACGAGGTGCACGAGGGGCAGGAGATGGTGGCCCACCGCCTCTACAGCTGGCGCTGGTACCCGCACGACTGGCTGCGCTTCGCGCTGCCGTGGCGCATCAAGCGCAACTCCGCCCGCATCCTCGACGAGGTGCAGCCCGATGTCGTGCACTTCCAGTCGCACATCGTCGTCGGCCGTGGCCTGTCGATCGAGGCCGAGAAGCGCGGCATCCGCATCATCGGCACGAACCACTTCATGCCCGAGAACATGCTCGAGTTCACGCTCATCCCGAAGGCGTGGCAGGAGTGGGCCGTCGGCCTCGCCTGGAAGGCGGCGAAGCGCACCTTCGGTCGCGCCGAGTCCGTGACCACGCCGACCCGCCGTGCGGCCGAGTTCCTCGAGCGCTACACCGGCCTCCGCGGCGTGCACGCGATCTCCTGCGGCATCGACGCGCACAAGTACTCCCCGAACTGGGAGCCGCGCACCGAGAACCGGATCCTCTTCGTCGGCCGGGTGACGGGTGAGAAGCAGATCGACGTGCTGCTGCGCGCCGCGCTGCTGCTGCCCGCGGAGCTCGACGCGAAGATCGAGATCGTCGGCGGCGGCGACCAGCTGAAGGCGCTGCAGCACCTCGCCGACGAGCTCGGCATCGCCGATCGCGTCACCTTCACCGGTCGCGTCACCGACGAGGAGCTCCGCGACGCGTACCACCGGGCGACCGTGCTCGCGATGCCGTCGATCGCCGAACTCCAGTCCATCGTCACGATGGAGGCCATGGCGTCCGCGCTGCCCGTCGTCGCGGCGAACGCGATGGCGCTGCCGCACCTCGTGCACGACGGCGAGAACGGCTACCTCTTCGAGCCGTCGAACCCCGAAGACCTGGCGGCGAAGCTCCGCACCGTCCTCGAGGCCGACCCGGCCGAGCTGCGCCGCCTCAAGGAGGGCTCGATGCGGCTCATCGAGGCGCACGACATCCAGCGCACGCTCGCGACGTTCGAGAGTCTGTATCGTGGTGAGGCGGTGGCCGACCCGGCCACCGATCCGGCGTCGGCGGCCCGCGAGGACTGATCGGCGCAGGGGGCGGTAGCTCAGCTGGTCAGAGCAGTGGACTCATAATCCATCGGTCACGGGTTCAAGTCCCGTCCGCCCTACTCCGTCCGCACGTCCGCCGCGGGCTCGCCTCATGCTCCGCTCCGGGGCAGAATCGAGCCATGGTCGAGATCTCCGAGGGCGACTTCGAGCGCATGGTGGGCGAGGTGTATGACTCGCTGCCGGGCGAGATGGTTCGCGGGCTCGAGAACGTCGCCATCCTCGTCGCGGACCAGCCGCCGGGAGAGCGGCCTCGGCTCTACGGCCTCTTCAGCGGCCGGCCGTTGAAAACACGCGGCGCGTACGGCTTCGGCGAGCTGCCCGACCGCATCACCCTGTTCCGCAACACCATGCAGGAGCACAGCGCCGACCTCGACGCGCTGCGGGCACGGGTGCGCATCACCCTCGTGCACGAGATCGGCCACTACTTCGGGCTCGACGACGCGCGGCTCGGCGAACTCGGCTGGGCCTAGCTGGGAGCGCGGACAGCGGCACGCCGACGCGAACGGGCCCCGGCGACGATCGTCACCGGGGCCCGCTTGCGGGTGCGTCGTGCTACTTCGCGACCGCGGGCTCGTCGGCCTGCTTCACGACCGCACCGCCGGCGAGGCCGGCGAGGATCGACGACACATCGAGCCCGGTGAGCGACTTCACGACCTCGGTGCCCTCGCCGAGCACCTGGCCGACGGTCTTCGTCACCGCGCTGGCGCCGTCGGTGGAGACGACCGTGAGGGTGTCGATGTTCGAGATGGGCTCGGCGGCGGCGCGCACGATCTCGGGCAGGCGCGAGATGATCTCCTGCGCGAGGGCGGCCTCGCCGTACTTCTTCAGCGCCTGTGCCTTCGCGTCGGTCGCGGCCGCCTCGGCGAGACCCTCGGCCTGGATCGCCGCGGCCTTGGCCTCGCCGTCGGCGCGGATACCGGCGGCGAGGGCCACCTGGCGGTCGCGCTCGGCCTCACCGGCGAAGCGCACAGAGGTCGCGGCGGCCTCAGCGTCCTGCACGGCGGCGACCTTGTTCGCCTCGGCGATCTTGGTGCGCTTGTACGCGTCGGCCTCGGTCGCCGCGTTCGCGGCGTCGCGCTGCGCGTTCGCGCGCTGCACCTCGGCGTACGCCTCGGCCTCGGCGGGCTTGCGGACGTCGATGTCGAGGCGCTCCTGCGTCACGAGCGCCTGCTCGGCGAGCGCCTCGCGCTCCTCGGTGGCGACGAGCTTGTCCTGCTCGGCCTTCGCCAGGAGGCCGGATGCCTCGGCCTCAGCGTTCGCGCGGTCGGTCTCGGCCTTGATCGACGCCTGGCGCAGGCTCAGCGCCTTCTGACGCTCGGCGATCTGCTCGGCGGCCTCGATGCGCGCGAACTCGCTGGCGCGGGCGGCCTCGGCCTCGCTGATCTCGGCGACCTGGCGTGCCCGGGCGGCCTCGGCGCGGCCGAGGTTCGCGAGGTAGTCGCTGCCGGGGGTCGAGATGTCGGAGATGTTCAGCAGGTCCACCTGCAGGCCCTGCTCGACGAGGTCGGCCTTCGTCTCGGAGACGACCCGATCGGAGAGGCTCTTGCGGTCGGAGATGATCTGCTCGATCGTCATGTCGCCGACGATCGAGCGCAGCGAGCCCTCCAGCGATTCCTTGATGATCTCGGTGAGCAGCTGCTGCTGCGAGAGGAAGCGCTGGGCCGCGCGGCGCACGCCGTCCTCGTTGCCGGACACCTTGAAGTTGATGGACGCCTTGATCGCGATCTTGATGCGGTTCTTGTCGACGCCTTCGACGGTGATGCCGATCTGGCGCTGCTCGAGGGAGATCGAGAAGCCCTGCTGCAGGATCGGCCAGACGAAGGTGCGGCCGCCGATGACGACGCGCTGACCGCTGGCCTGCTCTGGCGAGGCGCGGCCGGCGCCGCGGCCGACGATGACGAGCGCCTCGTTCGGCGGCACACGGCGGATGCGCCGGGCGATGAAGACGAGCAGGCCGAGCAGGGCGATGACGAGCGCGATGATCGCGATCACCTGGATGAGGGTCGGGTCGAGCATGGGGGCTTCCTTCTCGGTTCGGGGCGGGGATCGGCGCGTGGGGCGCCCGGGGGAGTCTCTGGCGTGCCGTGCGGCACGTTGGGCTAGTCGGCGACGACCTTCACCCGGCTGCCGGCCTGCTCGACGACGCGTACGCGCGAGCCCTCGGCGATGGGGTCGGCGGAGTACGCCATGCGCCGCTCGAGCTCGCCGGGGCCGTCGAGGCTGACCTCGCCGCCGGCGGGGGAGATGTCGGAGCGGGCGACGCCGCTGAGGCCCACGGCGGAGACGGGGGCGCCGTCGGAGCTGCGGGTGAGGTTGCGCACCACGAGCACGCTCAGCACGTAGGCGACGACGGCGAGCACGGCGGCGAGCACGTAGGCCCAGACGAGTTCGAGGCCGAGCGAGGCGGTGAGCGTACCCGCGGCGCCGAACACGACGAGGCCGACGGCGAGCGCCGTGCCGGAGATCGCGCCGTCGCCGATCTCGAAGTGATCGAGGATGTCGCCGAGGATCAGTGAGACGAGGAGGAGGGCGAGGCCGACGCCTCCGACGATGAGGAAGGGGAGGAGCACGTCGCCGGCCTCTCTGCTCGGGTGGAAGTGGGAGTGCGTTCACCCTATCGGCAGAGCTCCGGCCCCGCATCGCCGATCGGACGGGCCGGTCCGGATAGGGTCGAGGCGTGACGGTCGAATCGATGCCGAAGACGGTGATCTCCTGGGGGATCGGGATCGCCCTCCTCGGCGGGGTCCTGATCGCGACCGCACCGTTCCTGGTGAGCGGCCCATGGCGGGCCGTCAACACCGAGGAGTGGTCCCTCGTCATCGGCGTCTACGAGATCGTGATGGCGCTCGCCCGTGCGCTGCTCGCGCCGCTCGGCGCGGCGCTCATCGGGGCCGGGCTCGTGATGAAGTACCTCGACCGTCGCCTCGCCGGAGAGCGGATCGCGGACCGGCCCCGGCGCTGGCGGTTCCCCGACCGGGCCGCCGACCACGGCTGACGCGCGGCCGCTCGCGCGCCGCGAGCTCGATCGCCGGACGCGGCGCCTCAGCTCGGCGCACTTCAGACCCGCGCGACTCAGACCCGCGCGACTCAGACCCGCGCGACTCAGAGCCGCGCGACTCAGACCTGCGCGCCTCCGACCGGCGTGACGACCGCGAGCGCCTCGACCGCGTCGGCGCCGCGGAGCCGCACCATGCGCTCGACGATCTCGTCGGCGACGCGCTCGTCGACCGTGCGGCAGACGACGTCGTTCGGGCCGAGCGGTTCGAGTCCGCCGCCACGGACCCGGATGACGTCCCAGCCGACCTCGGCGAGCGCTTCGTCCTTCTCCCGGTCGGAGGCCTCCTTCAGCCCCAGATGGGCCCGCCGCGAACGACCGGGGTCGTCGTACTCGATCGCGATGCGCAGCTGCGGGACGAGGATGTCGGGCCAGACCTCGTTGCGCCCGAAGAAGGTGCGCGCGACGCGGACCGCGTTCACACGGTGGTGCAGCCGGATGCGTTCGCCGAGGAGCCCCTTGAGCCGCTGCTCGGTCATCGAGGTGCGGGTGCGCAGGCCGGGGTTCATGAACGCGACGCCCGCCTCTCGCCGTGCGGCCGGGGCGCCCGCGCTCGTGCGGCACTTCGCGCACGCGGTGCCGGTGAGCTGCTCGCGCACGCTCGCCCGGTAGCGGTCGTGGCCGCGTTCGCAGCGCCACTCGTACTCGGCGCCGATGCGGGTCTCGCGGGCGAGCCGCCCGCGCTCGGGCGGACTCGCGCGGCGCAGCAGTTCGCCGCGCGAGCGCTGGGTCTCGGCGATGAGCATGCACAGCGGGCAGACGCGGGAGAGACGGACGGCGCCACGCTCCGGGTCGCCGCCGTGCCCGCAGCGGAAGCTCACTTCAGCCATGCCGGGCCTCCGGGCTCGCACTCGTCCTCATGCCGCCATGCTCGCGGGCACCACCGACACGCGCGCCGGCGATGTCACCGGCGTGGGCCACACTGGGAACGTGCGCATCGCGATCGGTCCCCGCGACGACGGCCTGATCGCCCTCGTCGACCCCGACGCGCCCGAGCAGCCGCTCGCAGCGGTTCCCGCCGGCGAGCTCCCGGCGACGGTCGCCCGCTTCGAGCGGCACGAGTCCCCTCGCTGGGTCTGGAGCGACACCCGGCAGTGGTATCCGAAGTTGCTCGCCGCGGGGGTGCGCGTGGAGCGATGCGACGACCTGCTGCTCGCCGCGGCGATCCTCGACCACTCCACTGACACCGCGACGGTGCGCGAACGCGGAGCCGCCGCGGCGCCCGCATGGATCGCTCGGCTCCGCGCCGGGCAGCTCGCGCCGGCGCCCGCCGCGCTCGGCACCGCACTGTTCGACTTCGACGACTTCGACGGCGACCACGGCGGCGCGGGTGCTCCCGGGCCGAGCCTCGACGAGGTGCTCGCCGAAGACGCCCGCCAACGGGCGCTCACCGCCGACAGTGCGCGGCCGCGGGCCATGCGTCTGCTGCTCGCGGCCGAGTCCGCGGGGGCGCTGATCGGGGCCGAACTGCACGCCGCCGGACTCCCATGGAGCCGCGAGGTGCACGAACGAGTGCTCGAGACCACACTCGGGCCGAGGCCGCGCCCTGGGGCCAAGCCCGAGCACATGGAGCGGTTCGCGGCCGCCGTGCGTCGTGAGCTCGAGGCGCCGGGGCTGAACCTCGATTCGCAGCTCGAGGTGCTGCGCGCGCTCCGCGCGGCGGGCATCCCCGTCGAGTCCACCAGCCGCTGGGAGTTGCGCGAGCACGAGCACCCCGCCATCGAGCCGCTGATCGCCTACAAGAAGCTCGCCAGGCTCGCGAGCGCGAACGGTTGGGCGTGGCTCGACGAGTGGATCGTCGACGGCCGGTTCCGCCCCGACTACGTCCCGGGTGGCACTGCGACCGGGCGTTGGGCGACCTCCGGCGGTGGCGCGCTGCAGCTGCCGAAGCTCATCCGAAGCGCGGTGGTCGCCGATCCCGGCTGGCGGCTCGTGGTGGCCGATGCCGCGCAGCTCGAACCGCGCGTGCTCGCCGCGTTGGCCCGCGACGAGGCGATGGCCGACGCGGCCCGCGGGCGCGACGTGTACCGCGGCATCGTCGAGGCCGGCGTGGTCGAGGAGCGCGACCAGGCGAAGATCGCCGTGCTCGGCGCCATGTACGGCGCGACGACGGGCGACAGCGGAAGGCTCGTGCCACGACTCGCGCGGGCCTTCCCTCGGGCGATGGCGCTCGTCGATCGGGCCGCGGCCCAGGGCGAGCGCGGCGGCAGCGTCACGACGAACCTCGGCCGCTCCTCCCCGCTGCCGCCCGCGAGCTGGCGGGAGGTGCAGCAGCGTGCGAGCGAGCCGGAGGCGAGCCCGGCCGACGAGCGCCGCGCCCGCAGCTCCGCGCGCGACTGGGGCCGCTTCACCCGCAACTTCGTCGTCCAGGGCAGCGCCGCGGAGTGGTCCCTGTGCTGGATGGCGGCGCTCCGCTCTCGCCTCGCCGCGATGGAGCCGTCCGCGAGCCGAGCGGCGGCGTCCGGCCCCGTGTTCGAGGCGACGCCGCATCTCGTCTATTACCTGCACGACGAGATCATCGTGCACACGCCGGCCGAGCGTGCCGAGGAGGTCGCGGCGGCGGTCGCCGAGTGTGCGGCCGAGGCGGGTCGCCTGCTCTTCGGCGACTTCCCCCTCGACTTCCCGCTCGATCTCGCCGTCGTCGACAGCTACGCGCTGGCCGAGGGCTGAGCCGAACGGCGTCGACCGCGCTTCGGGCGCACCTCCGAGGGGGCGAACGCGAGCGCTGCGGCGTCCTCCGCGGCGGCGACCTCGTCGAGCCACGCCAGGGCGGCTCGAGCGCGCGCCGCGTCGGCGGCGGCGGCCAGCCGGCTCAGACGGGCGCCGGCCGAGGCATCCGCCTCAGGCTGTTCGCCGGCCGCGGCGGCGTTCGCGGCCGCCTCGCTGGCAGCGGCGAGCCGCGCGAGCCAGCGTTCGCGTTCGGCCGCGAGCACGGGGGAGAGCGGCACCTCGGGAAGCGACGCGGTGATGAGCACGCGGTCGAGGCTCTCGTCCCACGGGTCGGCGCCCGAGGCATCCGTGCCGGAGAGCCAGCCCGCGACCACCGTCTCGCCGCTCCCGGTGAGCCGGTGCAGCGGCAAGCCGTCGTCGGTCGCGCCGGCCGAGGTGATCAGCCCCGCCTTCGTCGCGCGCTCGAGCGTGGCGTAGCTCTGGCCGACGTTGATCGCACGCCGGCCGCCCGTGCGTTCGGCGAGGCCGCCGTGCAGGGCGAAGCCGTAGGCCGGGCCCATGCCGAGCAGTGCGAGCAGTGCTTCGCGAACGGCCACCGTGCGCCTCCGATCCTGAGCTGAAGAACTCCTCACCGAGCATAGTGTTCCCGGGGAGGGGTCCGCCACGCCGTCTCCAGCCGCGACGCGCCGGGGATTCTTGTCATTCCGCCTGATGCGAGGCATAATCGCGGGTGACGGCAGTGCCGTCGGCAATCGAAGATCCGCCCGTTCGTTCCGAGGTCGTAGGGGAAGACGCACCTCAGAGAACGGAGTAGAGATGGCGGAGCAGCTCACGCGGGCCACGCGCGCCGCGCGAGGAGTGCTGTTCGTGCACTCCTCGCCACGAGCGATCTGCCCCCACCTCGAGTGGGCGGTGGGACGCACGCTCGGCGTGCCCGTGAACTTCGACTGGCAGGAGCAGCCGGTGCTGCGCGGCAGCATGCGCGCGGAGTACTACTGGGAGGGCGTGCAGGGCGACGGCGCGCGCCTCGCCTCGGCGCTGCGCGGCTGGGACCACGTGCGGTTCGAGGTGAGCGAGGACCCCGGTGCCGGCAGTGACGGCGCACGCTGGATGCATACGCCGGACCTCGGCATCCACTTCGCGCAGACCGACAGCGCCGGCAACGCCGTGGTCCCCGAGGACCGCGTCCGGTACGCGCTCGAGCTCGCCGGGCACGACCCGGTCGAGCTGCACCGCGAGCTGCGCCTCGCACTCGGTCAGGCGTGGGACGACGAGCTCGAGCCGTTCCGCCATGCGAGCGACTTCGCTCCGGTCGTCTGGTTGCACCAGGTGGGCTGAGCGGATGCCGCGGGTCGCCTGCGGCGCGACGCGGAGGTCGGATGAGATTCCCGGCGACCGTACGAGCGAAGCGGGCGGCCCGATGTCGACGGCCCCGGTGGGAATCCCACCGGGGCCGTCGTCATGCGCCGTGCGAACGGCGTCGGATCATGCGGAGCGGAACGCGATGACCGCGTTGTGCCCGCCGAAGCCGAAGGAGTTCGAGATCGCGAGCTGGTCGCCGGCGCCCAGATCCTGCGACTCGCCGGAGACGCGGAACGGGACCTCGGGGTCCTGCTCGGTGAGGTTGATCGTCGGCGGTGCCTGACGGTCGCGGATCGCGAAGATCGTGAAGATCGCCTCGAGCGCGCCCGTGCCGCCCAGGAGGTGGCCCGTCGACGCCTTGGTCGCCGACACGGGGATGTCGTCGATACGGCTGCCGAACACGTTCTTCAGCGCCTGGTACTCGTTCGGGTCGCCCACCGGCGTCGAGGTCGCGTGCGCGTTGATGTGCGTGACCTCGTCGGCCGAGGCACCGGCCTGGGCGAGTGCGAGCTCGACCGCCCGGGACGCACCGCGGCCCTCGGGGTCGTTGGCCGTGATGTGGTACGAGTCGGCCGTGACGCCGCCGCCGACCACGTAGGCGTAGATCTTCGCGCCGCGGGCCTTGGCGTGCTCCTCGGTCTCCAGGATGAGCGCACCGGCGCCCTCGCCCATGACGAAGCCGTCGCGGTCGATGCTCGTCGGACGCGAAGCGTGCGCCGGGTCGTCGTTGCGGCGGGAGAGCGCCTGCATCGACGCGAAGGACGCGATCGTGATGGGGTGGATGGCCGACTCGGTGCCGCCCGCGATGACGATGTCGGCGAGGCCGTCCTGCAGGTGCTTGACGGCGTTCACGAGCGACTCGGTGCTCGAGGCGCAGGCGCTCGCATAGGTGCTCGCGTAGGCGCGGGCGCCGAAGTGCAGCGAGAGATTGCCCGCGGCGGCGTTCGGCATGAGCATCGGCACGGTCATGGGCAGCACGCGGCGGGGGCCGCGCTCGCGCAGCGTGTCCCAGGCGTCGAGCAGCGTCCAGACGCCGCCGATGCCGGTCGCGAAGTCGACGCCGAGACGCTCGGGGTCGACCTCGGGGGCGCCGGCGTCGGCCCAGGCCTCCTTGGCGGCGATGAGCGCGAACTGGGAGGCGGGGTCGAGCCGCTTGGCGACGGGGCGCTCGAGGACGGCCTCGGGGCGCACGATGGCCTCGGCCGCGAAGGTGACGGGAAGCTCGTACTTCTCGACCCAGTCGTGCTCGAGGCTGCGGGCGCCGGACACGCCGGCGCGCAGGGCGTCCCAGCTCTCGGGGGCGGTTCCACCGAGCGGCGAACTCGCACCGATGCCGGTGACGACGATGTTCTTGGTCATGACGAAAACACTCCGGGAGGAAACGGGACGAGGACCGTGCGAGCGGGCCGCCTGGGCGGCCCGCTCGTCGCGATGCCTAGGCCTGGGCCTTGACGATGAAGCTGACGGCGTCGCCGACGGTCTTGAGGTTCTTCACCTCTTCGTCGGGGATCTTGACATCGAACTTCTCCTCGGCGTTGACGACGATCGTCATCATCGAGATGGAGTCGATGTCGAGGTCATCGGTGAACGACTTGTCCAGCTCCACCGTGTCGGTCGCGATGCCGGTCTCGTCGTTGATGAGCTCGGCCAGGCCGGCCAGCACTTCTTCGTTGGACAATGCCATGGTTCTTCTCCTTGCAGGGGTGTCTCGTTTGACCGAGACACAGTCTAGAGGGACGGGGACCGGTGGTTCAGGGAAGAACCACCACTTGGGCGCCGAACACGAGTCCGGCGCCGAAGCCGATCTGCAGCGCGAGGCCGCCGGACAGCTCGGGGTGCTCCTCGAGCAGGCGGTGCGTCGCGAGCGGGATGGACGCGGCCGAGGTGTTGCCCGTCGTCGCGATGTCGCGGGCGATGACGACCGACTCGGGCAGCTTCAGCTGCTTGGCGAACTCGTCGATGATGCGCATGTTCGCCTGGTGCGGGATGAAGGCCGCGAGGTCGGCGCTCGTGATGCCGGCGGCGTCGAGGGCCTGCTTCGCGACCTTCGCCATGTCCCACACGGCCCAGCGGAAGACCGTCTGGCCCTCCTGGCGCAGCGTCGGCCACTCGCCCTCGCCGTCGCGGTACTCGACGAGCGTGCGGTTCATGCCGACCGCGCCGGCCTTCGAGCCGTCGGAGCCCCAGACGGTGCGGGCGATGCCGGGGAAGTCGCTCGGCCCGATCACCGCGGCGCCCGCGCCGTCGCCGAGCAGGAAGGAGATGCTGCGGTCGGTCGGGTCCACGACGTCGGAGAGCTTCTCGGCGCCGACGACGAGCGCGTAGTGCGCGACGCCGGTGCGGATGAGCGCGTCGGCCTGGGCGACCGCGTAGGCGTAGCCCGCGCAGGCGGCATTGGCGTCGTAGGCTGCCGCGGGGTTCGCCCCCACCCGATCGGCCAGCACCGCGGCCATCGACGGCGTCTGCTGCACGTTGGAGATCGTGGCGACGATGACGAGGTCGATGAGCTCGGGGGAGATCCCGGACTTCGCGATCGCCTCCTGCGCGGCCTCCGTCGCCAGGTCGAGCGCGCTCACGGCGGCGCTCGCGCGGGTGCGCGTGACGATGCCGGTGCGCTGCTGGATCCACTCGTCGGAGGAGTCGATCGGCCCGATCAGCTCGTCGTTCGGCACTGCGTGCTCGCCGCGGGCGGCGCCCATCGCGTAGATCCGCGTGTAGGCGGGGCCGTGCGACTGCTGCAGGGTCGGCTTGGTCATGCGCTTCGACTCTTCTCTGCTTCTTCTCGGGGGTCGGGGGCTCAGGCGGCCTGGGCGGCGATCAGCTCGGCCGCGGCGGCGAGATCGTCGGGCGTCTTCACCGCGACGGTCGGCACGCCCTTCAGCCCGCGCTTGGCGAGCCCGACGAGCGCGCCCGCGGGGGCGAGCTCGATGATGCCGGTGACGCCGGCGTCGGCGAAGGCGGCCATGTCGAGGTCCCAGCGCACGGGCGAGGAGACCTGGCCGACGAGGAGTTCGACGAAGGCGGCGCCCGACTCGACCCGGCTGCCGTCGCGGTTCGTCCAGAGCGGGAGCACGGGGTCGGCGGGCGAGAGCGTGGCCGCGACCTCGGCGAGCCGGTCGACGGCGGGGCGCATGTAGCGGGTGTGGAACGCGCCGGCGACCTGCAGCGGGATGACCCGGGTGCCGGCGGGCGGTTCGGCCTTCAACTGCTCGAGGGCGTCGAGCGCGCCGGCGACGACGATCTGGCCGCCGCCGTTGTAGTTCGCCGGCTCGAGGCCGAGCTCGGCGAGGCGGGCGAGGAGCTCCTGCTCGTCGCCGCCGAGGACGGCGCTCATGCCGGTCGCGACCTCGGCTGCGGCATCCGCCATGGCCCGACCGCGGGCCGCGACGAAGCGCATGGCCTCGCTCGCGTCCAGCACGCCGCTGCCGGCTGCCGCGGTGATCTCGCCGACCGAGTGCCCGGCGATGCCGCCCGCGCCGGTGGCGCGGCCGCCGTCGAAGAGCGCCTCGAGCGTCAGGATGCCGGCGGCCACGATGAGCGGCTGCGCCACCTTCGTGTCGCGGATGGTCTCGGCGTCGCTCACCGTGCCGTGCTCGGCGAGGTCGAGATCGGCCGCGGCCGAGAGCTCGGCCAGGCGCGCGGCGCGCGCCGGGTCCTCCAGCCAGGGGGTGAGGAATCCGGGGGTCTGCGAGCCCTGTCCAGGGCAGACGACGACGATCACCCGACTAGTCTGCCAACGCCTGGACCGTCGCGGGTGTGCACACGCCACAAGGTCTGCGGAAAACCCTTGTGCGCGGGGCACAGATGCCGCGCTCGTACGGCTGCCGTCAGTTCGTGCTGCGCCGGCGCGGCTGCGCCTCGTGATCGCTCATGGACCCGACGATGAGCGCCGACTGCAGGATCAGCGCCTCGCGCGCGCCCGTCGCGTCGTAGCCGATCACGTCCGAGACGCGCTTCAGACGGTAGCGCACGGTGTTCGGGTGCACGAAGAGCTCCCTGGCGGTCGCCTCGAGCGAGCGGCCGTTGTCGAGGTAGCTCCAGAGCGTCGTCAGCAGTTCGGTCGAGTGGGCCTGGAGCGGCCGGTAGATGCGGTGCACGAGCGTCGCCCGTGCGAGCGGGTCGCCCGCGAGCGCCCGTTCGGGCAGCAGGTCGTCGGCGTGCACCGGTCGCGGGGCGTGCCGCCATGACCGCGCGACCGCGAAGCCCGCGAGGGCCGCCTTCGCGCTCTTCGAGGCATCCACGAGGTTCGGCACCTCGTGCCCGAGCACGAGGTGCCCCGCGCCGAACTGCGGTTCGAGCTGCGTCGCGATCTCGAGGAAGCTGAGCGCCGGGGCGGTGCCGATGGTCTCCTCGCCGCCCTCGCGCGCCTGCGGGTCGGCGCGGCCGATGACGACGACGAGCCGGTTGCCCTGCACGCCGATCAGCACGTCGGCGTGCATGTGCCGCGCCGCGCGCCGCACCTGGTCGACGTCGAACTGCTTCGGCGCCGTGCCGACGAGCACCGCGACCTCGCCGTGGCCGTGCCAGCCGAGGGCCGCGATGCGGCTCGGCAGCTCATCGTCGTACTCGCCCGAGAGGATCGAGTCGACCACGAGCGCCTCGAGCCGAGCGTCCCAGAGCCCGCGGGCCTCGGCGGCGCGCGCGTAGACGTCGGCCGCGGCGAAGGCGATCTCTCGCGAGTAGAGCAGGATCGCCTCGCGCAGCGGCTCGCCGCCGTCCTTCACCCGCTCCTCGACGACCTCGACCACGACCCGTATGAGCTGCAGCGTCTGCTGCAGGCTCACCGAGCGGAGCAGCTCCCGGGGCGCCGCGCCGAACACGTCGGCGGCGATCCACGGCGTGGAGCGCGGGTCGTCGAACCAGGAGATGAACGAGGTGATGCCCGCTTGCGCGACGAGGCCCACGGCCGAGCGTCGGCTCGGTGGCATGTCACCGTACCAGGGGAGCGTGTCCTCCAGTCGCTTCAGCGTCTGGGTGGACAGCTCGCCCGAGATGGTGCGCAACCACGCGAGCGTCTCCGCCTTCGTCCGGGGCCTCGTCGCCAATGCCGGTCGCCCGTCAGCTCTCGCCGCCGGCCGACCCCGTGGTGCCGGCGTTGACGTCGTGCAGACGGTACTTGGCGATCGCCTGGCCGGCGAGCGAGCGGTCGACCTCGCCGCGCTCCGCGAGGAGCTCGAGCGTGCGGACCACGACCGAGGGGCCGTCGATCTTGAAGAAGCGACGGGCCGCCGGGCGGGTGTCCGAGAAGCCGAAGCCGTCGGCGCCGAGCGTGGCGTACTGGCCCGGGACGTAGGGGCGGATCTGCTCCTGCACGCCGTGCATGAAGTCGGACACCGCCACGAACGGGCCGGCCGCGCCCGAGAGCTTCTGCGTGAGGTACGGCACGCGGCGCTCGGCGTCGGGGTTCAGGAAGTTGTGCTCGTCGGCGGCGAGGCCGTCGCGGTTGAGCTCCGACCAGCTGGTGACGCTCCACACGTCGGCCGCGACGCCCCAGTCCTCGGCGAGGAGCTGCTGCGCCTCGAGGATCCACGGCACCGCGACGCCGGATGCGAGCAGCTGGGCCTTCGGCCCCTGCACCGGCGACTGCGAGATGCGGTGGATGCCTCGGACGATGCCGTCCACGTCGACGCCCTCCGGCTCGGCGGGCTGCACGATCGGCTCGTTGTACACCGTGAGGTAGTACATGACGTTGGGGTCGGGGTGCGCGCCGCCGTACATGCGCTCGAGGCCGGAGCGCACGATGTGCCCGATCTCGTAGCCGTACGCCGGGTCGTAGGAGACGACCGCCGGGTTCGTCGCCGCGAGCAGCAGCGAGTGGCCGTCGGCGTGCTGCAGGCCCTCGCCGGTGAGCGTGGTGCGGCCGGCGGTCGCGCCGATCATGAAGCCGCGCGCCATCTGATCGCCTGCGGCCCAGATCGCGTCGCCCGTGCGCTGGAACCCGAACATCGAGTAGAACACGTAGATCGGGATCAGCGGCTCGCCCTGCGTCGAGTACGAGGTGCCGACGTTGGTGAACGCGGCGAGCGCCCCGGCCTCGTTGATGCCGACGTGGATGATCTGGCCCTGCGGGCTCTCCTTGTAGGCGAGGAGCAGCTCGCGGTCGACCGAGGTGTAGTGCTGGCCGTTCGGGTTGTAGATCTTCGCGTTCGGGAAGAACGCGTCCATGCCGAAGGTGCGCGCCTCGTCGGGGATGATCGGCACGATGCGGTGGCCGAAGTCCTTCGAGCGCATCAGGTCCTTCAGGAGCCGCACGAACGCCATAGTCGTGGCGATCTCCTGGGTGCCGGAGCCCTTCTTCGCGATCGCGTAGGCGGAGTCGTCCGGCAGCGAGATCGCGGTGTGCGAGGTGCGCCGCTCGGGCGTGTAGCCGCCGAGCGCGCGCCGGCGCTCGTGCAGGTACTGGATCGCCTGGTCCTCGCCGCCCGGGTGGTAGTACGGCGGGAGGTAGGGGTTCTCCTCGAGCTGGGCGTCGCTGATCGGGATGCGCATCGAGTCCCTGAAGGTCTTCAGGTTGTCGAGGGTCATCTTCTTCATCTGGTGGGTCGCGTTGCGGCCCTCGAACGCCGGTCCGAGCCCGTAGCCCTTGATCGTCTTCGCGAGGATGACGGTCGGCTGGCCCTTGTGCTCGGTCGCGGCCTTGAACGCCGCGTAGACCTTGCGGTAGTCGTGGCCGCCGCGCTTCAGGCCCCAGATCTCGTCGTCGCTCAGGTGCGTGACGAGGTCGAGGGCGCGCGGGTCGCGGCCGAAGAAGTTCTCGCGCACGTAGGCGCCCGACTCGGCCTTGTAGGTCTGGTAGTCGCCGTCGGGGGTGACGTTCATGAGGTTGCGCAGGGCGCCCTCGTCGTCGCGGGCGAGCAGGTCGTCCCACTCGCGGCCCCAGATGACCTTGATGACGTTCCAGCCGGCGCCGCGGAAGAAGCTCTCGAGCTCCTGGATGATCTTGCCGTTGCCGCGCACCGGGCCGTCGAGCCGCTGCAGGTTGCAGTTGATCACGAAGGTGAGGTTGTCGAGCCCCTCGTTCGCGGCGACCTGGAGCTGACCGCGGCTCTCGACCTCGTCCATCTCGCCGTCGCCGAGGAACGCCCAGACGTGCTGGTCGGAGGCGTCCTTGATGCCGCGGTTGGTGAGGTACTTGTTGAGCTGCGCCTGGTAGATCGCGTTGATCGGGCCGAGGCCCATCGACACGGTCGGGAATTGCCAGAACTCGGGCATGAGCCGCGGGTGCGGGTAGCTGGAGAGGCCGTTCGGGGCGTGCGACTTCTCCTGGCGGAAGCCGTCGAGCTGGTCGGCGCTGAGCCGGCCCTCGAGGAACGCGCGGGCGTACATGCCGGGTGAGGCGTGGCCCTGGTAGAAGACCTGGTCGCCGCCGCCGGGGTGGTCCTGGCCGCGGAAGAAGTGGTTGAAGCCGACCTCGTAGAGGGCGGCGCTCGACGCGTAGGTCGAGATGTGGCCGCCGACGGCGATGTCCGGTCGCTGGGCGCGGTGCACGAGCACGGCGGCGTTCCAGCGGATCCAGGCGCGGTAGCGGCGCTCGATCTCCTCGTCGCCCGGGAACTCGGGCTCGTTCTCGGGGGCGATCGTGTTGAGGTAATCGGTGGTGGGCACCATCGGCACGCCGAGGTGCAGTTCCTTGGAGCGCTTGAGCAGGCTCAGCATGATCTCGCGGGCCCGCTGGTGGCCCTTCGCCGCGACGAGAGCGTCGAGGGATTCAGCCCATTCACCCGTTTCGTCGGGATCGGAGTCCATGGCGTCGACCGAGTAAGGGTCCTGGTCGTTGACAGTCACACTCGACCTCTTTCAGTAGTCTCGAAGCGGTTCGTGCGTGTGCGCGCCGAGCGGACTCCTCGCCCGAGCGGCACCACGCCATCCTAGTGATTCTATGCCCGCAGCCCACCGGTCCGACCGGCCATGGCTCGGGCGCCATCACCGAAAGCGACGCTATCAATGATCCTGCCGTCAGGGGCCCAGGCACCCGATTTCACCCTGCCCGATCAGCACGGCGCGCCGACCTCTTTGGCCGCGCTCACCGCGCGGTCGCCGGTCGCGTTGGTCTTCTTCCCCCTCGCGTTCTCGGGCATCTGCCACGGGGAACTGTGCGAGCTCCGCGACCATCTGCCGCTCTTCCAGGACGCCGCGGTGCAGCTCGTCGGCGTGTCGGTCGACTCGAAGTTCGCCCTGCGCGCCTGGGGCGAGCAGGAGGGCTTCGGCTTCCCGCTGCTGGCCGACTTCTGGCCGCACGGAGAGGTGGCGCGCGCCTTCGGCGCATTCCGGGAGGATGCCGGCACGGCGTCCCGGGCGACCTTCGTGATCGACCGCGAACGCCGAGTGCGGGCGTCCTTCGCGAGCGCGCCGGGGGAGCCGCGGCCGCTCGCCGCCTACCGCGAGGCCATCGCAGCACTCTGAGCGGGCGTCGTCGGCCGAGGAGCGCCGGCGTCAGGCGAGGATGTTCACCGCCCGCGAGATCACGAGCGCGAGCAGCACGAAGCCGGTGAGCGCCTGCACCGACATCAGCAGCTTCGTGCGGCTGCGCAGCGGCATCGCGTCGGTCGGGCTGAACGCCATGGTGTTCGTGAGCGAGACGTAGAGGTAGTCGACGAAGCCGGGGCGCCAGTCGCCGCGTCGGGAGGAGCCTGCGGCGACCTCGCGGGCCGCGTCGGCCTCGTCGTCCTGCGGGAACGCGAAGTCCGCGAGCGGCAGGGCGCTCCGGGGCAGCGTGCCGCGGGCGACCGGGCCGCCGCGATCGAGCTCCCAGTAGAGCAGTCCGAAGGCGATCACGTTCGTCACCCAGACCTGTCCGGCGGCAAGCAGTACCGTCGCGCCGTCGGCGCTGCCGTCGACCAGGCGAACGATGACGTTCACGACGCCGAGCTGGTTCACCAGCACGAGGACCGATGCGAACGCGATCGCGAGGGCCCGGGACCACTGCGTCTGCCGATCGAGCCGATGCGGGTTGATGACGAACAGCGGCACCGCCATTGCCGCGAGCGCGATCAGTCCGACGGTCCGCCCGACCGCGGTGTCGGGCTCGTGCACGAGCGCGGTGAGGGCGGCCGCCACGACGATGCCGGTGAACGCCGCCCAGCGCGTCTCCGCCCGTCGCTCCTGCACCGGCGAGGCGGGGGCGTCGCCGTCGGACGAGGCGGTCGCGTCGTGGGCGTCGCTGCGCATACGGCGAGTGTACGGCTCGGCTCCTCGCCGGCCGGTAGGATTGGGCCTCGCCGCGCTTCGCGTGCGGGCCTGTAGCTCAGTTGGTAGAGCGCCACGTTTACACCGTGGATGTCGTCGGTTCGAGCCCGGCCGGGCCCACGGGAGTGAGGGGCGGCGCTGGCGATACGATGGTCCGAGGCGGACCCGCGTATCCGGCGCGGCCGGGAAGGTGAGCACGACCGTGGACCATCGCGAGCGCTCCACCGGCGCCGAGCACCGGGCCCCGCGCGCATGAGCCGCACGCTCGCCGAGGTGCTCGACGTCGTCGAACGACGCTGGCCGATCTCCGGCATGGAGCCGTGGGACGCCGCCGGGCTCGTCGCTGGCGACCCGAAGGCCGAGGTCCGACGCATCCTGCTCGTCGTCGACGCCGTGCAGGCGACGGTCGACGAAGCGATCGACGGGGGCTTCGACCTCGTGATCGCGCACCACCCGCTCCTGCTCCGCGGCGTCACGACGGTCGCCGAAGACCGCTACAAGGGCGCCGTGCTCGCGAAGCTCATTCGCGGCGGCTGCGCGCTCGTCGCCGCCCACACGAACGCCGACGTGGTCGAGACGGGCACCTCCGCGGTGCTCGCCGAGCGTCTCGGGCTGCTCGACGTCCGCCCGATCGTGCCGTCGCCCGACGGCCGCACCGGCCTCGGCCGGGTCGGCCGCCTCCCCGAGCCGACGACGCTCGGCCGCTTCGCCCGCCGGCTCGCCGAACTGCTGCCGCCCACCGCGACCGGGGTCCGGGCCGCCGGCGGATTCGACGAGCCGGTCGAGACGGTCGCGCTGTGCGGCGGTGCCGGTGACTCGCTGCTCGGCGACCCCGCGGTCCGCGCGGCCGACGTCTACGTCACCGCCGACCTCCGCCACCACCCCGCCTCCGAGGCGCGCGAGCAGGCGCTCGTCGGCGGCGGGCCCGCGCTGCTCGACGTCTCCCACTGGGCGAGCGAGTGGCTCTGGCTCGACCGCGCCGCCGCCGAGCTCCGCGAAGATCTGCCCGGGCTTGACGTCGTCGTCTCCGAGCTGCGCACTGACCCCTGGGACTTCCAGGTCGTCCAATGACCCGTCCAGCCATCCCGACCGCCGACCCCACGAGGAGCAACACGTGAAGGCCAGCCCCGCCGACCAGGAGACGCTGCTGCGACTCCAGGCGATCGACACCCGCATCGCCCAGCTCACGCACCGACTCGGCAACCTGCCCCAGGCGGCGCCGCTCGCCGAACTCGCGAGCCGCGACGACGGCGTGCGCCGCTCCCGCGCCGAGGCGCACGGGGTCCTCGAGGACACCCGCGCGGAGCTCAAGCGCATCGAGTCCGACGTCGAGATGGTCGAGGCCCGTATTGCGCGCGACAGCGAGCGCCTCACGCAGACCTCCTCGGTGAAGGACGTCGCGGCGCTCGAGTCCGAACTCGTCTCCCTCCGGCGCCGCCTCTCCGATCTGGAGGACCAGGAGCTCGTGGTGATGGAGCGTGTCGAGGGCGCGGAGTCCGCGGTCGCGGCGATCGACGACGAGCGCGCCGGCATCGCTGTCGCGCAGCAGCAGCTCGAGTCCGAGCGAGCCGAGGCCGCCGCCGGTCTCGAGACCGAGCGCGAGCAGGCCGTCCGCGATCGCGGCACGGTCGCGGCCACGGTGCCCGAGGCACTGCTCGCCTTCTACGAGCAGCGCCGCGAGCGGGGCGCCGGGGTCGGCGCGGCCCTGCTCCGCCAGCGCACCTGCGGCGGCTGCACGATGACGCTCACGGGCAGCGATCTCGAAGCGGTGCGCCGTTCGGCGCCCGACGAGGTCGTGCAGTGCCCCGAGTGCGACCGTATCCTGGTCCGCACCGAGGAGTCCGGGCTCTGAACCGCGCCGGGCGGCCGGGCGTCGGCGCTCCCGCCCGGTAGACTGGCCCGGCGAGCGGGTCGGCAAGACGGTCGCGTCGCCCGAGCGATCGGGCGCCGAGGAACGTCCGGGCTCCGCAGGGCAGGACGGTGGGTAACGCCCACCCGGGGTGACCCGCGAGACAGTGCCACAGAAAACAGACCGCCTCGGGCTTCGGCCCGCGGTAAGGGTGAAACGGTGGGGTAAGAGCCCACCAGCGGCCGCGGTGACGCGGTCGGCTCGGTAAACCTCGTCCGGAGCAAGGCCAGACAGGGAACGATGGGGCTGCCCGTCCCGTTCCCGGGTAGGCCGCTAGAGGGCCGTGGCAACACGGTCCCGAGAGAGATGGCCGTCCAGCCGGTGTCGCGCAAGCGCCCGGTGAACAGAACCCGGCGTATCAGCCGGCCCGCTCGCACCTCATCCGCCCGGCCCCCTGTGGCGCGCGATCGCTCAGTCGGCCGCGAGCGAGGCGGCGCCGAGGATGCCCGCGTTGTTTCGGTGCACGGCGGGCACGATCGGCGTGGTCAGCTCGAGCAGCGGCAGGAACTGCTCGTGGTGCTTCGAGACGCCGCCGCCGACCACGAACAGGTCGGGGGAGAAGAGCATCTCGAGGTGGGCGTAGTAGCGCTGCAGGCGCTTCGCCCACTCCGCCCAGTCGAGGTCCTCGCGCTCCATCGCCGAGTACGCGGCGCGGTGCTCGGCGTCGTCGCCGTCGAGTTCGAGATGCCCGAGCTCCGTGTTCGGCACGAGCACGCCGTCGTAGAGGAACGCCGAGCCGATGCCGGTGCCGAGGGTGGTCAGGATGACGAGGCCGTCGGCGCCGCGGGCGGCCCCGTAGCGGAGCTCGGCGACCCCCGCCGCGTCGGCGTCATTGATGAAGTGGATGTCCCGGCCGAGCGCCTGCTCGAAGAGCTCCTCGGCGTGCAGGCCGATCCACTCGTGCGAGACGTTCGCCGCCGAGAGGGTGAGCCCCCGCTTCACGACGGCGGGGAAGCACACGCCGAGGGGGAGCCCGTCGCCGCCTGACTCGGAGAACTCTTCGAGGAGCGCGCTCGTCGCCTCGACGATGTCGGCCGGACGGCCGCCCTCGGGCGTGGCGACCTTGCGACGGGGCGAGACGAGCTCGCCGCTCGCGAGGTCGACGACCGCCCCCTTGATGCCGGTGCCGCCGATGTCGATGCCGATCGCGAGGTCCTGCGTCATGGCGTTCACCCTACCCGGCGGTCCCGTGCTTCAGGGGAGCGTGAGGATCTCGGCGCCGCGCTCGGTGACGACGAGGGTGTGCTCGAACTGCGCGGTGAGGGAGCGGTCGCGGGTGACCACGGTCCAGTCGTCGGCCCAGAGGTCCCACTCGGTGGTGCCGAGGGTGAGCATCGGCTCGATCGTGAATACCATCCCCGGTTCCATGACGGTGTCGTGCTCGGGGGCGTCGTAGTGCGGGATCACGAGGCCGGTGTGGAAGGCCCGTCCGACGCCGTGGCCGGTGTAGTCGCGGACGACGCCGTAGCCGAAGCGTTTCGCGTACGCCTCGATGGCGCGCCCGATGACGTTCACCTGACGTCCCGGGGCGACCGCTTTGACCCCCGGGCGAGCGCCTCGCGCGTGCGTTCGACGAGGAGTCGCGTCTCCTCCGCGGCGTCGCCCACGAGGAACGTCGCGTTCGTGTCGCCGTGCATGCCGTCGAGGTAGGCCGTGACGTCGAGGTTCACGAGGTCGCCTTCGTCGAGCACTGTGTCGTCGGGGATGCCGTGGCAGATCACCTCGTTGACCGAGGTGCAGCTCGAGGCGGGGAACCCCCGGTAGCCGAGCGTCGAGGGGTAGGCGCCGTGGCCGACCACGTACTCGTGCACGATGCGGTCGAGTTCGGCGGTCGTGACCCCGGGGACGATCGCGTCGGATGCCGCGTCGATGGCGCCGGCGGCGATGCGGCCGGCCGCGCGGATGCGCTCGACCTCCGCGGTCGAGTAGCGGTCGCCCTCGGAGTTCGGGCGGGGCGCAGCCCGCCCGACGTACTCGGGGCGGGCGATCGCGCCGGGCACCGTGCGGGGGGCGGGGAGGCGGCCGGGGATCAGGTGGCCGGCGGAGTCCTTGGGCATAGGATCAGCCTATGACGGAGGACATCGAGCACCGGTTCTGGTACAACATGCGCACGGGCGAGGTCGAGCAGGGCTTCGTCTCGCCGTCGGCGGATCGCGTCGGCCCCTTCGATACCCGCGAGGAGGCCGAGCACGCGCTCGAGAAGCTGCGCGCCAACAGCGAGAAGTGGGCCGCGGAGGACGCCGCGGAGGACTGAGACGACGAGGGGCGGGCGCCGAAGCGCCCGCCCCTCGATCATCGTGGCCTGCGTCGCCGGGCCGCGGCTTCGCGGCTACTCGTACGAGTGCTCGGGGCCGGGGTAGACGCCGGCCGAGACATCCTGCTGCCAGGCCTTCGCGGCCGCGCCGAGGATGCCCGAGAGGTCGGCGTACTGCTTGACGAACTTCGGGATCCGTCCGGGGGTGAGGCCCGCCCAGTCGGTCCAGACGAGCAGCTGGCCGTCGGTGTGCGGGCCGGCGCCGACGCTGATGGTCGGGATGTCGAGGCGCTCCGTGATCTGACGGGCGGCGTCGGAGGGGACCATCTCGAGGACGACCGCGAAGGCGCCCGCCTCCTGCACCGCGATGGCGTCCGCGAGCAGCTGCTCGAGCCCCTCGCCGCGACCTTGGATGATGTGGCCGCCGAGGCCGTGCTCGCTCTGCGGGGTGTAGCCGATGTGCGCCATGACGGGGATGCCGGACTGCACGATACGGCGGATCTGCTTGTGACTGCGTTCGCCGCCCTCGAGCTTGACGGCGTGCGCCCCGGTCTCCTTCATGAAGCGGACGGCCGTGTGCAACGCCTCCTCGGCACCGCTCTCGTAGGAGCCGAACGGCATGTCGGCGACGACGAAGGCGCGCTGCACGGCGCCGGCGACGGCGCGCGTCAGCGGGATCAGCTCGTCGACCGTGACCGGCAGGGTCGTCTCGTACCCGAGCACGTTGTTCCCGGCGGAGTCGCCGACGAGCAGGAAGTCGATGCCCGCCTGGTCGAAGATGCGCGCCGTGAGCTGGTCGTAGCTCGTGAGGCCCGTGATCTTGATGCCGTCGCGCTTCGCGTTCTGGAAGTGCCTGGTGCGCACGCGCTTGGGGCCGCCCGAGGCCGAGGCCCCGCCGTACGGGTTCTGCTCTGACATGCCGTCAGTCTGGCACAGCCGCGGGTCCCGCCCGGCCCGACCCAGTACGCTGAGAAGCGCGAGAAAGGGTGTGGATGGATAAGCAGCGCGACTTCGTTCTCCGGACCATCGAAGAACGTGGGGTCAAGTTCATCAGGCTGTGGTTCACCGATGTCGTGGGCACCCTGAAATCGGTCGCGATCGCTCCGGCGGAGGTCGAGGGCGCGTTCACCGAGGGCATCGGCTTCGACGGCTCCGCCATCGAGGGCCTCAGCCGCACCTACGAGTCCGACCTGCTCGCGTACCCCGATCCCTCGACGTTCCAGACCCTGCCCTGGCGGGGCGACATCGACCCGACCGGGCGCATGTTCTGCGACATCACGACCCCCGACGGCGAGCCGGCGGTGTCCGACCCCCGCAACGTGCTGAAGCGTACGCTCGCGCGCGCCGCCGACCGCGGCTTCACGTTCTACACGCACCCCGAGATCGAGTTCTACCTGCTCAAGTCGTCGAAGTACGGCCCCGAGGGCCCGCAGCCGGTGGACTCCGCGGGCTACTTCGACAATGTTCCCGGCGGCACCGCGCACGACTTCCGCCGCCGCTCGGTGCGCATGCTCGAAGACTTGGGCATCTCGGTGGAGTTCAGCCACCACGAGACCGGTCCCGGTCAGAACGAGATCGACCTGCGCTACGCCGATGCGCTGACGACGGCCGACAACATCATGACCTTCCGCACTGTCGTGAAGGAGGTGGCGATCGAGCAGGGCGTGTACGCGACGTTCATGCCGAAGCCGTTCTCCGAGTTCCCGGGCAGCGGCATGCACACCCACCTCTCCCTGTTCGAGGGCGATCAGAACGCCTTCTACGAGCCCGGTGCGCAGTACCAGCTCTCGAAGATCGGCCGGCAGTTCATCGCCGGGCTGCTGCGCCACGCGGGCGAGATCTCCGCGGTCACGAACCAGTTCGTGAACTCGTACAAGCGGCTCTGGGGCGGCGGCGAGGCGCCGAGCTTCGTCTGCTGGGGCCACAACAACCGCTCGGCGCTCGTGCGGGTGCCGCTCTACAAGCCGAACAAGGGGCAGAGCGCGCGCGTCGAGTACCGCGCGATCGACTCGGCCGCGAACCCGTACCTCGCCTTCTCCCTGCTGCTGGCCGCCGGCCTCAAGGGCGTCGAGGAGGGCTACGAGCTCCCGCCCGAGGCCGAGGACGACGTCTGGATGCTGAGCGACCGCGAGCGCCGGGCGCTCGGCTACAGCCCGCTGCCCGCGAGCCTCGACCACGCGATCGAGGAGATGGAGCGCTCCGAACTCGTCGCCGACACCCTGGGCGAGCAGGTCTTCCGCTACGTGCTCGCGAACAAGCGCGCCGAATGGCAGGACTACCGCTCGCAGGTGACGCCCTTCGAGCTGACGCGCAACCTCGAGATCCTCTGATCGGATGACTCGGCAGGCGGCGCCGTACAGCGGGCTCGCCCGGGCCGGCTTCGACGACTTCGAGCGCGCCCGATCGGGACTCGCCCGACTCGCGGAGGCGACGGAGGTCGACGCGCCCGAGTTGTTGGATGCGCTCACCGTCGCGGCCGATCCCGACGAGGCGCTCGCCACGCTCGAGCGCCTCGCCGAGCGCGCCCCCGCCGAGGTGCGCCGGGTCCTGGAACGCCCGACGGCCGCCGAGCGCGCAGCCCGGCTGCTCGGCGCCTCACGAGGGCTCGGCGAGTTCCTGCTGCGGAACCCCGACGAGCTCGTGCTGCTCGAGCGCGAGCCCGAGCCGCCGCTCGGCGAGCACGAGGCGCGCGCGGTCCTCGTCGGCGCCCTCGATGAGCTCGGCGACGGTCCGGTGGAGCCGGAACAGGCAGCCCGGGCGATCCGCCTCCGCTACCGCCGCCTGCTCGCGGGCATCGCCGTCTACGACCTGAGCCGGGCGAGTGCGATCGAGGCCGTCGACACGGTGGCGGCAGGCCTCGCCGACCTCGCCGGCGCCGCGCTCGACGCCGCCCTCGTCGCGGCGCGCCGGCTGGTCGGGCGACGCCCGGGCGAGGGGGCCGCCCCGGGGCGGTATCCGGCCGATGAGGTCGCGGCGACCCGCCTCGCCGTCATCGGCATGGGCAAGGCCGGGGCGCGCGAGCTCAACTACCTGAGCGACGTCGACGTGATCTTCGTCGCGGAGTCCGCCGACGAGGAGCGCCTCGCCCAGGGGCGCGCGGTCGAGATCGCGACCCGGCTCGCGGTCGTGGCGAGCCGGCTCATCGACGACGCCGGGGTCGAGCCGCCGCTCTGGGAGGTCGACGCGAACCTCCGCCCGGAGGGCAAGGACGGGGCGCTCGTGCGCACCCTCGACTCGCACGTGCAGTACTACGAGCGGTGGGCGAAGAGCTGGGAGTTCCAGGCCCTGCTGAAGGCCAGGCCGCTCGCCGGCGACGCCGAGCTCGGCGCCCGGTACCTCGCGGCGCTCTCGCCGATGGTCTGGGCGAGCTCCGCACGCGACGGCTTCGTCGAGTCGGTGCAGCAGATGCGCGAGCGGGTCACCCAGCACATCCCCGCCGACGAGGTCGACGTGCAGTTGAAGCTCGGTCCCGGCGGACTCCGCGACATCGAGTTCACCGTGCAGCTGCTGCAGCTCGTGCACGGCGCGAGCGACGACGAGATCCACCAGCGCGGCACCCTGCCCGCGCTCGGCGCGCTCGCGAGCCGCGGCTACGTCGGCCGCGAGGAGGCCGGCGAGTTCGCGCACGACTATCGCCTGCTCCGCGTGCTGGAGCACCGCCTGCAGCTGTCGCGCCTGCGCCGGACCCACCTCATGCCGCGCGACGAGGCCGAGCTCCGCGTCCTCGCGCGAGCGAGCGGGCTCGCCCGCAACGCGGCCGAGCTGACCGCGCTCTGGCAGGCGACGCGGCAGCGGGTGCGCGGACTGCACGAACGGCTCTTCTACCGGCCGCTGCTCTCCGCCGTGGCGGCGCTCCCGGCCAGCGGGCTCGAGCTCACGAGCGCGCAGGCGGAGGCTCGGCTCGCCGCGATCGGCTTCCGTGATCCGAAGGGCGCGCTCGGGCACATCGCGGCCCTCACCTCCGGGGTCTCCCGACGGGCGACGATCCAGCGGCACCTCATGCCCGTGCTCATCTCCTGGTTCGCCGAGGGCGCCGACCCCGACTACGGCATGCTCGCCTTCCGAAGGCTCTCCGACACGCTCGGCACGACGCACTGGTACCTGCGACTGCTCCGCGACTCGTCCGACGCCGCGCTGCGTCTCACCCGCGTGCTCTCCGGGTCCCGCTTCGTCGGTGAACTCCTCGAGCGCAGCCCGGAGGCGGTCGCGTGGCTCGAAGACCTCGACGAGCTGCGACCGCGCTCGCTCGCGGCGCTCCGCGACGAGTCCGCGGCCGTCCTCGCGCGCCACGGCGAGGTGGAGGCCGCGGCGAACGTGTTGCGGGCCATCCGTCGCCGCGAGGTGTTACGCCTCGCGCTCGCCGGCATCCTCGACGTCTGCAGCGTCGAGGAGCTCGGCCACGGGCTCAGCGACGTCACCGAGAACCACCTCGCAGCGACGGTCGCGGCCATCCGTCGCGGCGACGACGGCGACGGCGACGGCATCGAGTTCGCGGTGATCGGCATGGGCCGCTTCGGCGGGCGCGAACTCGGCATCTCCTCCGACGCCGACGTCATCTACGTCTACCGCCCCGCCGCGCTCGAGGGCGACGCCGCCCACCGGGTCGCGCTGCGCATCGTCTCGGAGCTCGGTCGGCTCACCGAAGACGCCCGCCTGCCCTTCGAGCTCGATGCGGACCTGCGACCCGAGGGGCGCAACGGGGTCATGGTGCGCTCGCTCGAGGCGTACCGCGCCTACTACGCGCGCTGGTCGCTGACCTGGGAGGCGCAGGCGCTGCTGCGTGCTCGCGGCGTGGCGGGTGATGCCGCGCTCCTCGACGATTTCCGCGAGCTCGCCGACGGCGTGCGCTATCCGGCGTCGATCGCCGAGCAGGCCGTGCGCGAGGTGAAGCGCATCAAGGCCAGGGTCGAGAACGAGCGGCTGCCGCAGAACGCGGATCCGGCGAGGCATCTGAAGCTCGGACGCGGCTCGCTCAGCGACGTCGAGTGGTTCGTGCAGCTCATCCAGCTGCAGCACGCCGCGGCGGTGCCCGCCCTCCGCACGACCTCCACCCTCGATGCCCTGCAGGCGGCCGTCGACGCCGGGCTCGTCGCCGCCGACGACGCGGAGACGTTGCGCGCCGCCTGGATCTTCTCCTCGCGGGCGCGCTCCGCGCTGACTCTCTGGCTCGACCGCACGACCGACGTGCTGCCGGTCGAGCGCACCCAGCTCGAGGGCGTCGCCCGCCTCATGGGCTATCCGCCCGGGTCCGCGGCGCAGCTGGAGCAGGATTACCTGCAACTCACCCGGCGCTCGCGCGCGATCTTCGACCGCGACTTCTACGGCATCGAACCGGGGCGCGAGCCCACCCGCTGAGCCGCGCGGCCGCCCGACGGGCCGGAACCCCACGCGGCATGGGGCGGCGCGGGGTTCCGGAGTCGTGGGGTCAGGCTTCGACGACCGGGGCGTCCGGGGCGTTCTTCTTCACGGACTCGATGCCGTTCTGGGCGGCCGACTTCGAGCTGTAGCCCTCGGAGACCGCGATCGTTTCGCCGTTGCCGGCCTTCAGGCGGAAGCGCCATTCGCCTCGCGCGTCGGTGTAGAGCTCGAACTTCCCAGCCATTCTCGGCCCCTTCTCGAAACGGGCGCCGGCGTGCGCCGACTCGAACACATCGTGGCGTCCAGACGCCCGCGCGCACAAGGGGGCAAACGCGCGCGCCCGAGGCATCCGCTCCAGGTCCCGGCCGCCGCCCTACGATGGCGGGATGAACGACGACGTCCGCAATGTGCTGACCGCCCTCGCGGCGGTCGGCGAGCCCTGGCAGCCGCACCGCCTCACGAGCGTGAACGACTACGACGTGAAGGTGGTGAAGCTCCTCGGCGAGTTCGTCTGGCACAGCCATCCCGAGACCGACGAACTGTTCCTCGTCGTCGCGGGCGAGCTGACCATCCAGCTGCGCGACCGGGACGTCGTGCTCGGGCCGAACGACGTCTTCGTCGTGCCGAAGGGCGTCGAGCACTGCCCGAAAGCCGAGGAGGAGGTGCATGCGATCCTCATCGAGCCGAAGGGCACCGTGAACACCGGCGACGCCGGGGGAGCGCGGACCGCCGAGGTGCGGGAGATCCCGGCCGCTTCCGAGTGAGCGTTCGGGCGAGCACCGACGACGACGAACGCCCCGGGCAGCTGACGCTGCCCGGGGCGTTCGGATCGAGAACTGCGGCTCAGACGCCGTAGTACAGCTCGAACTCGAAGGGGTGCGGACGCTGAGCCAGCGGCTTCAGCTCCTTCTCGCGCTTGTAGTCGATCCAGGTCTCGATGAGCTCCTTGGTGAACACGCCGCCCTCGAGGAGGAAGTCGTGGTCGGCCTCGAGCGCGTCGAGCACGGCGTCGAGCGAGCCCGGCACCTGCGGGATCGTCTTGGCCTCTTCGGCGGGAAGCTCGTAGAGGTCCTTGTCGACCGGCTCGTGCGGCTCGATGCGGTTCTTGATGCCGTCGATGCCGGCCATGAGCTGCGCCGCGAAGGCGAGGTACGGGTTGCCCGAGGCATCCGGCGCGCGGAACTCGATGCGCTTCGCCTTCGGGTTGGTACCCGTGATCGGGATGCGGATGGCCGCCGAACGGTTGCCCGCCGAGTAGACGAGGTTCACCGGGGCCTCGAAGCCGGGCACGAGGCGGTGGAACGAGTTCACCGTCGGGTTCGTGAAGGCGAGCAGCGCCGGGGCGTGCTTCAGGATGCCGCCGATGTACCAGCGGGCGATGTCCGACAGGCCGCCGTAGCCGGCCTCGTCGTAGAACAGCGGCTTGCCGTCGTTCCAGAGCGACTGGTGCGTGTGCATGCCCGAGCCGTTGTCGCCGAACAGCGGCTTCGGCATGAACGTCGCCGTCTTGCCCCACTCGTTGGCGGTGTTCTTGACGATGTACTTGAACTTCAGGATGTCGTCCGCGGAGTGCACCATCGTGTCGAACTTGTAGTTGATCTCGCCCTGGCCGGCGGTGCCGACCTCGTGGTGGCTGCGCTCGAGCTCGAGGCCCGCATCGATCAGCTTCAGGCAGATGTCGTCGCGGAGGTCGGCGTGCTGGTCGACCGGCGAGACGGGGAAGTAGCCGCCCTTGAACGGGGTCTTGTTGGCGAGGTTGCCGCCTTCTTCGACGCGACCCGAGTTCCACGCGCCTTCGCTGGAGTCGATCGAGTAGAAGCTCGTGTGCTGGTTCACCTCGTAGCGGACGTCGTCGAAGATGTAGAACTCGGCCTCGGGGGCGAAGTAGGCGGTGTCGGCGATGCCGGTCGAGGCGAGGTACTTCTCGGCCTTCTTCGCGACCTGGCGCGGGTCCTTCGAGTAGATCTCGCCCGTGCGCGGGTTGTAGATGTCGAAGATCATGATGAGCGTGCGCTCGGCGCGGAACGGGTCGATGTACGCCGTCGACACGTCGGGGATGAGCTGCATGTCGGACTCGTGGATCGACGCGAAGCCGCGGATCGACGAGCCGTCGAAGAGCTGGCCGACGGTGAAGAAGTCCTCGTCGACCGTCGACGCCGGGATGTTGAAGTGCTGCTGCACACCCGGGAGGTCGGTGAAGCGGATGTCGAGGAACTTGACCTCGGTCTCCGTGATGAACTTGAGGACTTCAGACGAATCACTGAACATGCGACGACTCTCCAACGGGGCGGGCGGGAAGTCCGGAATCTCCGGGGCGGCCAGCAGCCGTCACCGACGGTATCCCCGGGCCGTTTCCCGGCCATGACGTGAATGTTTCCGGCATGTTACACAGCGGCCGCTCGGTAGGATCGAAGGATGCCCGACGCGAAGCCCACCACCTTCGGAGACCTCCAGCCCAGCAAGTGGCCGGGGGAGCGGCTCGGGCTCCCCGAGTCGGGCCGCGGTTCCGTCGGGCGGATCGGTCGTCGCATCGCCGCCCTCCTCATCGATTGGGCGAGCGCGATGCTCCTCGCGCTCCTGTTCACCCCGTACGACTCGGTCGCCTACAACTTCGTGACGCCGCTCGTGTTCGTCGTGCTGCAGATCGTCTTCATCCCGACGATCGGCGGCAGCATCGGCCACCGCCTGCTCGGCATGGCGGTCGTCCCGCTCGAGGGCGGCTGGATCGGCATCCGCCGCACCGTCGTCCGGTCGCTGCTGCTCATCATCGTCGTGCCCGCGCTCGTGTGGGACTCCGACCAGCGCGGCTTCCACGACAAGGTCGCGGGCACCGTCCTCATCCGCAGTCGCTGACACCGCGCCGCACAAGCGCAACGGGGCGGTCTCCCGAAGGAGACCGCCCCGTTCGCGTCGTCGGGACCCGTGCGGGTCAGCGGAGCTTGCCGCGTTGCGGACGCACTTTCAGCGGGTCGATGCCCTTCGGGATCGGGAGCGAGCTCTGCAGCGAGTTCAGCCGGTTCGACACCGCCATGACCTCCGGCTTGGTGAGCGTCTTCTTGAGCTTGCGCAGCGTCGCCGCGAGGCGGTGCAGCTCGACGTCGCCCTCCTCGTGGCCGACGGAGATGAGCGTGACGTCGACGGTCGGGAGCACGCGCGCGACCTTGCGCTGTTCGTCGTCGAGCATGCGCTGGGTGCGGCTGGCAGGGCCTTCGCTGATGAGCACGACGCCGCCGCGGCCGACGGCGCGATAGACCGCGTCCTGCGTGCGCCCGTTGACGGCGACCGGCATCTCATTGCCGACCCAGCCGCCGCGGAGACCGCTGCGGAGCACGGCGCCGACCGCGCCCGGCTGCCCGTCGATCTGGGAGTACGCCGCCCGCTCGGCACGACGGCCGAGGATGATCATGGCGATCAGCAGGCCGGCGAGCACGCCCGCGACGACCCAGAGCGCGATGGTGAAGCCGTTGCCCTCGCTGAGCCACAGCGCGAGTCCGAGCGTCACCGCGATGGGGGCGAGGAAGCCGAGGAGCATGAGCCACTGCGCGGTCGAGTCGTAGCGGCGGGTCATCTGGAAGACCTGCCACATCTGCTTCAGACGGCCGGGCTCCTTGGGGGAGGACGCGGAGTCCTTGGTGCGTGCCATGCGTCAAGGATACCGGCGGCGGGGGCCGCCGCGGACCGTGTTCGCGGCCCGCGTGCGACCCCCGCCGACCCCGGCGATGAGACCGGATGGAACCGGGCTCAGCCGACCGCTCGGGCGAAGCCGAGCTCGGGGTCCGCGAGGTGCGCGAGCTCGGGCGGGAGCTCGCGCCCCTTCGCCCGCATCGACTGGGCCCAGAGGCGGCCCGCGCGGTACGACGATCGCACGAGCGGACCGGCGAGCACGCCGAGGTAGCCGAGCTCCTCGGCCTCGGCCTTCAGCTCCACGAACTCCTCGGGCCGCACCCACCTCGCGACCGGCAGATGCCTCGGGCTCGGCCGGAGGTACTGCGTGATCGTGATGATGTCGGTGCCGGCCGAGAGCAGGTCGCGGAGCGCCTGAGACACCTCGGCGCGCTCCTCGCCCATCCCGAGGATCAGATTGGACTTCGTGATCAGCCCCGCCTCGCGACCCTGCGCGATGACGTCGAGCGAGCGCTCGTAGCGGAACGCCGGGCGGATGCGCTTGAAGATGCGCGGCACCGTCTCGACGTTGTGCGCGAAGACCTCCGGCCGGGCGTCGAAGACCTGCCCGAGCAGCTCCGGCTCGCCGTTGAAGTCGGGCACGAGGATCTCCACGCCCGTGCCAGGGGACTGCGCGTGGATCTGCCGGATCGTCTCCGCATAGAGCCACGCGCCGCCGTCGGGAAGGTCGTCGCGGGCGACGCCGGTGACGGTCGAGTAGCGCAGCTGCATCCGGACGACGGACTCCGCGACGCGGCGCGGCTCGTCGGCGTCGAACTCGGCGGGCTTGCCGGTGTCGATCTGGCAGAAGTCGCAGCGCCTGGTGCACTGGGAGCCGCCGATGAGGAAGGTGGCCTCGCGGTCCTCCCAGCACTCGTAGATGTTCGGGCAGCCGGCCTCCTGGCAGACGGTGTGCAGCTCCTCGCTCTTCACGAGCGATTGCAGCGCACGGTACTCCGGGCCCATCTTCGCCCGGGTCTTGATCCACTCGGGCTTGCGTTCGATGGGCGTCTGGGCGTTGCGGACTTCGAGGCGCAGCAGACGGCGCCCCTGCGGTTCGGCCGTCACGCGGCGACCGCCGCCTCGGCCGCCTCGAGGTGGCGGAGCACCGGCTCGACGACGTCGATCGGCCGCACGGTGCGGCCGAGGACCCGGGAGATCGTCGTGACGCCGGCGTCGCGGATGCCGCAGGCGACGATCTTCCCGTACGGCTCGAGCGAGTTCGAGCAGTTGAGGGCGAAGCCGTGCATGGTCACGCCGTCGGCGACGCGGATGCCGATGGCGGCGATCTTCTCGTCGACGCCGTCGCCGACCCAGACGCCGGAGCGGCCCTCGACGCGGCGCCCGGCGATGCCGAGCTCCGCGAGGACCGCGATGAGCACGTCCTCGAGCCGGCGGACGTAGCCGACGACGTCGATGGGCTCCGGCAAGCGGAGGATCGGATAGCCGACGAGCTGCCCCGGACCGTGCCAGGTGATCTTGCCGCCGCGGTCGACGTCGACGACGGGTGTGCCGTCGATCGGCCGTTCGTCTGGACTCGTCCGTTTGCCGGCCGTGTAGACCGCTTCGTGTTCGAGGAGGATGACGGTGCCCGGGCTGGTTCCGGAGACCACCGCCTGATGGACGGCGCGCTGGAGGGAGAGTCCCTCTTCGTACGGCACGGAGTTGGCGCTTAGCCCCGTGACGACAGAGTCGAGCATGCGGATCAGTCTAGACACCCGGCGAACGATGACAACGGTCGTCCACAGGCGCGCCGCGGGCGTCGGCGTCCACCGATGCCGGTGATCGGCGGTCGCAGTCGCGGATCCCGGGCGAGCATCGAGGCATGGAGCAGCAGACGCAGCAGACACGACGAGGGCGACGAGCCCGCGGCGACGCCGTGCGCCGGCACGGGGGCCGCGTGGTGCCACAACCGCGCACGGAGCACACGCCGAGCACGTCGGCCGCGCCGGGGCACAGGGGCGACTCGCCGTGGGCGGAGCCGGCCGCGACATCCCCGGGCCGAGTGACGATCGCGCCGGGCGGATCCCTCGGCGGCTATCGTCTCGTGCGGAGACTCGCCACGGGGTCTCGCGCGCAGCTCTTCCTGGTAACAGCTGAGCCGGCCGGTGAAGAGCTTGACGACCATGAGGTCGCCGAGCGTCCGCTGCTGCTCCGCGTGTACGACGAAGCGGCCGAGCAGCAGACCGTCACCACCGAGCTCGAGGCCCTCGAAACGCTCGGCGGCGGACCGCTCCCGGCGATCGCCGACCTCTTCACCGCCGGGTCGTCGATCTGCCTCGTGGTCGAACTGATCCCCGGCCGCCGACTCTCGAACGTGCTCGACGAACGTCGCCTGACCCCGGGCGAGGCGGTGACCGTGCTGGCGCCGATCGTGGCCGCAGTGAGTGAACTCGCGCGGGCGGGATTCGCCCATCCCGCCCTGACCGCGGCCGATGTGCGCTTCGATGCAGCGGGACGACCTCGGATCACCGGGCTCGGGCGGCTGCAACGGCTGGGAGCGGCATCGGCCGAGCGGACCGCGCTCGAACGGCAAGCGCACGAGGCGCTCGTCGACCTGCTCGAGCTGGTCGCCGGGGCGGCGAATCCTGCGACGGCGCTGCAGCAGCTCGTGGAACTCGCCCAGTCTCGGCTCGCTGCGCGCCCGTTCGAGCCGTTCGCCCCCTCGCTGGAGCAGGAACTCTTCCGTGTCGCAGTCGCGGCCCCGGTCCGCGGCGTCGGCGAAGACCACCGGGCAACGGGCATCGTGCCGCCGCCGCCGTCGGCCATCGGTGCGCCCGGTGCCTGGCCGAAGGGCGCCGCATCGGTGCCGCCGGGTGCTCCGTCGACTCCGTCGGTGAGCGTCGGGCGCGGCCGCTTCCGTCGAGGGACGCGAGCGCAGGCGGGCGGTGCGGCGCCGAGGACGGCGCTCAGCGAGTTGCTCGCGGTGGAGGTCCCGGTACTCGAGCTGCTCCGGAGCGGGCGCTGGCGCGGGCGCCTCGCGGAACGGCTCGGGCGGCGGCGCGGAGCGGTCGTCGTCGGGGCGCTCCTCTCCGCTGCGACCTCGGTCCTGCTGCTCACCCTGGTCCCGCCGGACCGGGGCGACTCCGTCGAGCGCGCGGCGGAGTCGCGTCCGTCAGTCCCGGAGGCTCCGTCGTCCGAGCGCCTCACACCGCCGGACGACGCGGGGCCCACCGACCTCGAAGGAGAGACCCTCGCTGAGGGGCCGCCGGCGAGCGACGATGGTGAGGCGCTCGCGGCGACGGCCGCGGAACTCCTGGCCGACCGCGCCACGTGTCTCGCGGCCGCAGACCCAGAGTGCCTCGCGCAGCTCGTGCAGCCGGGATCTGCGCTCGAGCGCAGTGATCTGGCCCAGATCGCGGGGGAGCAGCCGGTGGAGCAGGCGCCCTACGATCTCGACGCCGTGGCGGTGGTCGGCACCATGGGCGGCGCGGTGCTGCTCGAGGTGCCGGTCAATGGGACAGAACGCGAACCGGCCTCGCTCCTCATGATTCGGAGCGAGGCCGGTTGGCGTCTGCGGGAGATCTTCGACTAGATGCCGAGGTCGGCGTCGAACGCGCCCTCCTCGAGCCGCTCCTTCACCGCGGTGAGGAAGCGGGCGGCGTCGGCCCCGTCGATGATGCGGTGGTCGTACGAGAGCGCCAGGTACACCATCGAGCGGACCGCGATGGCGTCCGAGCCGTCCTGCGAGACGACGACCGCGCGCTTCACCACAGTGCCGGTGCCGAGGATGGCCGTCTGGGGCAGGAACACCACCGGAGTGTCGAACAGTGCGCCGCGCGAACCCGTGTTGGTCAGCGTGAAGGTGCCACCGGAGAGCTCGTCGGGCTTCAGCTGGTTGTTGCGGGTGCGCTCGGCGAGATCGGCGATCTGCGCGGCGAGGCCGGCGAGGTCGAGCTCGCCCGCGTCGCGGACGACCGGCGTGAGCAGGCCGCGCTCGGTGTCGACCGCGATGCTCATGTTCTCCTGGGCCGGGTAGACGATGGAGTCGCCCTCGACCGTCGAGTTGATGATCGGGTACGCGCGGAGCGCCTCGGCCGCGGCCATCGCGAAGAAGGGCAGGAACGAGAGCTTGTTGCCGGTCTTCTGCAGGAACTCGTCCTTGACGCGGTCGCGCAGCTTCGCGACCTTGGTCACGTCCACCTCGACCACCGTGGTGAGCTGCGCGGTCGACTGCATCGAGACGACGGCGCGCTCGGCGACCACCTTGCGCAGGCGGGTCATCGCCTGCGTGGTGCCGCGCAGCGGCGAGGTCTCGAGCGGGGTGCGGGCCGGTGCAGCAGCACCGCTCGCCGCGGGCGCGCCCTGGGCCTGCAGCACGTCCTGCTTGCGGATGCGGCCGCCGACACCGGTGCCGGTGACGCTGGCCAGGTCGACGCCCTGCTCGCTCGCGAGCTTGCGGACGATCGGGGTCACGTAGCCGCTGGGGCCGGCGTGCGAACCGCCGGCGGCCGGAGCAGCGGCGGGCGCGGCCGGTGCCGGAGCGGCCGGAGCAGCGGCGGGGGCCGGGGCGGCCGGTGCCGGAGCGGCCGGTGCGGCGGCGGGAGCCGGGGCAGCGGGGGCCGGTGCAGCAGGAGCCTGAGCCGGAGCAGCAGGAGCCGGAGCAGCGGCAGGGGCAGGAGCAGCGGCGGGAGCCGGTGCAGCCGGTGCAGCCGGTGCCGGGGCAGCGGGCGCTTCGGCAGCCGGTGCCGGGGCGGCGGGCGCCGGAGCAGCGGGCGCTTCGGCAGCCGGTGCCGGGGCGGCGGGCCCCGGTGCAGCGGGCGCTTCGGCAGCCGGAGCAGCCGCCTCGGCGGCGGGTGCCTCAGCGGCCGGGGCGGCAGGCTCCTCGGCGGCGGCCGAACCGTCGCCGATCGTGACGAGGGCGGTGCCGACCTCGACGGTCTCGTCCTCCTGGACGAGGATCGCCTCGATGACACCGGCGACCGGCGACGGGATCTCCGTGTCGACCTTGTCGGTGGAGACCTCGAGCAGGGGCTCGTCCACCTCCACGCGGTCGCCGACGGCCTTCAGCCAGCGCGTGACCGTCCCCTCCGTGACACTCTCACCGAGTGCCGGGAGGCTGACTGATTGGCTCATTCGCTTGTCTCCTTCACAGCGTTGGACGCCTTGTGTGGTCCGATTTTGGAGCGGGTGGGGTCAGATCGCGTGCAGCGGCTTGCCGGCGAGCTTCAGCACGGCCTCGCCGAACGCTTCGTTCTGCGTGGGGTGGGCGTGGATGAAGGGCGCGATGTCCTCGGGGTACGCCTCCCAGTTCACGGCGAGCTGGGCTTCGCCGATGAGCTCCCCGACGCGGCCGCCGATCATGTGGACGCCGACGATCGGGCCCTCCTTGACCTGCACGACCTTGATCGAGCCGCTCGTGCCGAGGATGCTGCTCTTGCCGTTGCCGGCGAGGTTGTACTCGTAGCTCGTGACCTGCTCGGCGCCGAACTTCTCCGCGGCCTTCGCCTCGGTGTAGCCGACCGAGGCGACCTCGGGCTCGCAGTAGGTGATCTTCGGGATGTTCACGTCCTCGACGACGATCGGGTTCAGTCCCGCGATCTCCTCGGCGACGAAGATGCCCTGCTGGTAGCTGCGGTGCGCGAGCTGGAGGCCGGGGACGATGTCGCCGATGGCGTAGACGCCGGGAACGTTCGTCTGGAGGCGCTCGTTCGTGGGCACGAAGCCGCGGTCGAGCTGGACGCCGACCTCTTCGAAGCCGAGCCCCTGGGTCGAGGGGCCGCGACCGACGGCGACGAGCAGGAGCTCGGCCTCGATCGTGGTGCCGTTCTCGAGCGTCACGACGACGCCCGACTCGTTCTGGGTCACGCTCTGGAATCGGATGCCGAGCGAGTAGTCGATGCCGCGCTTCTTGAAGGCGCGCTCGAGCTGCTTCGAGATCGACTCCTCCTCGTTCGGCACGAGGTGGGGGAGCGCCTCGATGACGGTCACCTCGGCGCCGAAGGAACGCCAGACGCTCGCGAACTCGACGCCGATGACGCCGCCGCCAAGGACGGCGACCTTGCCGGGGACGAAGTCGAGCTGCAGCGCCTGCTCGCTCGTGATGACGCGCCCGCCGATCTCGAGACCGGGCAGCGAGCGGGAGTAGGAGCCGGTGGCCAGCACGACGTTCTTGCCGACGTAGCGCTCACCGGCGACCTCGACGGTGTTCGGCGAGACCAGACGGCCCTCGCCCTCGACGACGGGGATGCCGCGCGCCTTCAGCAGGCCCTGCAGGCCCTTCCACTTGCTCGCGACGATGCCTTCGCGGTACGCGGTGACGCCGGGCATGTCGATGCCCTCGAACGCGGTCTTGACGCCGTACTTCGCCGCGTCCTTGGCGGACTCGGCGACCTCGGCGGCGTGGAGCAGCGCCTTCGTCGGGATGCAGCCGCGGTGCAGGCAGGTGCCGCCGAGTTTGTCCTTCTCGACGACCACGGCGGTCATGCCGAGCTCGACCGCTCGGATGGCCGCCGCGTACCCGGCGCTCCCGCCGCCCAGGACGACGATGTCAAAGTTCTGCTCGGACAAACCGGTATCTCCCTCGCGCATCAGATCTGCGACACGGACCGCACCGGGTTCGTGCCCGGAGCGGGTGACCGGGGCGAGTGTTTTCGCCCCGGTTCGACCTTACTACCCCGCGGCGAGCTCCTCGCCAAGGCGGACGAGCGTGCGCACGGCGATGCCGGTCGGCCCGCCGCTCGTGAAGCCCCAGGCCGCTCCGCCGTTGTCCGCGGGGCCGGCGATGTCCAGGTGCGCCCACGGGATCCGCTCGCCGTCGCGTTCGCCCACGAATTCCTGGAGGAAGACGCCCGCGAGCAGCATGCCCGGGACGATGCCGCCGAGCTTGGTGTTCGTCAGGTCGGCGACGTCGGACTTCAGGAGCGGGAGGAGATGCGCCGGCAGCGGCATCGGCCAGACCGACTCGTCGACGGCGGCCGCGGCGTCGCGTACGCGCTGCACGAGGGCGTCCTCGCCCATGAGGCCGGTGATCCGACCGCCGAGCGCGACCATCTGCGCGCCCGTCAGGGTGGCCACGTCGACGATGGCGTCGGGCTGCTCCTCGCTCGCGGCGACGATGCCGTCGGCGAGCACGAGCCGGCCCTCGGCATCCGTGTTGAGCACCTCGACGGTCTTGCCGCCGCGGATGCGAAGCACGTCGTTCGGCCGCATGGCGGTGCCTGACGGCAGGTTCTCGGCGAGGCACAGCCAGGCGGTGACCCGGATCGGCACGTTCAGCCGGGCGAGCGCGATCGTCGCGTTGAGCACGGCCGCGGCACCGGCCATGTCGCCCTTCATGCCCACCATCGACTGCATGGGCTTCAGGCTCAGGCCGCCGGAATCGAAGGTGATGCCCTTGCCGACGAGGGCGAGCGAACGGGTCGCGCCCTCGGGCGCGTACTCGAGGCGGACGAGCCTGGGACCGCGGGTGGAGCCCTGTCCGACGCCGAGGATGCCGCCGAAGCCGCCGGCCTCGAGCTCGTCCTCCGCGGAGACCCGCGCATCGACGCCGGCCGCGCGAGCCGCCTCGACCGCGAGCTCGGCGAAGCTCGCGGGGAAGAGCTCGGAGGGCGAGAGATTCACGAGGTCGCGGGTCGAGGCGACCGCCTCGGCGACCGCGCGCACCCGCTCGGTGCCCAGTTCCTCGTCGTCGAAGCCGGTGTGCAGGGTGATCGAGGCGACGGGCACCTTGGGCTTCGAGCGGTACTCGTTGAATCGGTACGCCCCGAGCGCGGCGCCCTCGAGGAGCGCGGCGGCCTCGGCCGCGGACGCGGTGGGCACGCCGATCGCGACCGATTCCACGTCGCTGAGCTGGCGGAGCGCGCTTCCCGCGGCGAGCCGGAGCGCGTCGGCGTCGGCGGTGGGCCCGGTGCCGGCGACGGCCACGACCCGGCCCTCGACGCCCGGGTCGGCGAGCCGGACGAGCTCGTCGGCCGCGCCCTTCGCCCCCAGCGCGCGCAGCTGTCCCTCCGCCCACTCGAAGCCGTCCGGAGCGAGCAGGACGACCCCGTCGTCGCCGCTCCGCGACGCGAGGACGACGACGTCGGCGGCGGCGTCGACGGCAGGGGAGGAGGAGAGCGAGATCACGGGAGTGGGCATGCCATCGATGCTACGCGGAGCGGTGTTCGCTCTGAGCGTTCGCGGGAGGCATCCGCGCCGGCGGTGGCCCGGATCCGTCTCAGTAGTCTGGAATCATGCGCGACCCCCGATCCCTGTACGAGCCGAACCCCGCGGTCGAAGTGCCGCTCGGCCTCCCGCTCGTGGCCGGGCTCACCGGCTTCGCCGACGCCGGCGGCGCGGTCGCGCAGACCACGGAGTACCTGTGCTCGACGCTCGACACGACGGTCGTGGCCGAGTTCGACGCCGACGAACTGCTCGACTACCGGGCGCGCCGCCCGATCATCGTCTTCGACGGCGATCACCTCACCGAGTACCGGCCCGCGCGGCTCGCCCTCGACCTCGCGAAGGACGAGCTCGGCCGTCCCTTCCTGCTGCTCACCGGCTTCGAGCCGGACTTCCAGTGGGAGCGGTTCTCTCGCGCGGTGCTCGAGCTCGTCGAGCGCTACCAGGTCGCCTCCTTCAGCTGGCTGAACGCCATCCCGATGCCGGTGCCGCACACGCGGCCGATCGGCGTCACCGTGAGCGGCAACCGCAGCGAGCTGATCGAGACCATGTCGGTCTGGCGGCCGACGACGCAGGTCCCGTCGAACGCACTGCACCTCGTCGAGTACCGGTTGCACGAGCGCGAGCTGCCCGTTGCCGGCTTCGTGCTGCTGGTCCCGCACTACCTCGGCGACACCGAGTACCCGGCGGCGGCGATCGCGGCGCTCGAGGCGATCAGCGCGGGCACCGGGCTGATCTTCCCCACCGAGGTGCTGCGCGAGCAGGGGCGCGACTTCGTGGCGCGCATCGACGAGCAGGTCGCCGAGAACGGCGAGCTCGCGAAGCTCGTGACGACGCTCGAGCACCGCTATGACGCGTACATGGCCGGCACGAGCCTGCGCTCCCCGTTGACCGACGAGGACGGTGAGGTGCCGACGGCAGACGAGATCGCCGCAGAGCTCGAGAAGTTCCTGGCCTTCCGCCGCTCCGACGAGGAGCCCCCGCACCCGGTGTGACCCCCGGCGCCGACTCGCCGTACGGCGGAATAGCGGCGGATGCCGAGGCGTTCTCACTCTTCGAAGGGCGCGCGTGGCCGATCGGTGCCGAACGTGCAAGGAACCGGCGGCTCGCTGGTATAATTGTAGGCAGGACCCGTTCTGGTCGGCCGAGGCGATCTCGATCGCATTCGCTGCGGACTTGACATGGGTCCTCGTAGTGTCCGAAAACATCGGGCAGGGTCCGAGAATACCGGGCAGCCGAACATGCCGAGCACCGTCGTCGTGTCGCGAGCGCACCGACGAGGAGAGGGTCAACACCTATGGCAACCAAGTCCACGAAGGCTGCGACGGCCGAAGCCGAGGCGACCGCCGAGAAGCCGGCCGCAGCCGGGACGAAGCGCCCCGCCGCGAAGGCAGGCACGGCGAAGGCCGCGCCGAAGGCGAAGACCGCGGCGAAGACGCCCCGCACCGCCACCGCGAAGACGGCGAGCAAGCCGAAGGGCAAGCGCAAGGGCGACGACGAGGACGAGGAGCTCGACGAGGGCGACGAGCCCGCCGTCGACGAGGTCGAGATCGACGAGACCGACGCGGCCGGCGATGAAGCCGACACCGATGAGGAGGCGAAGCCGATCCCGGCCGACCCGCACCCCACCGGTGCGCTCGTGCTGCGCGCCACCGACGACGAGGACGAGGTCCCCGTCTACTCCGCGACCATCACCGGCGCCACCGCCGACCCGGTCAAGGACTACCTGAAGCAGATCGGCAAGGTCGCGCTGCTCAACGCGGCCGAAGAGGTCGAACTCGCGATGCGCATCGAGGCGGGCCTCTTCGCCGAGGAGAAGCTCTCGCACATGTCCGACGCCGAGAAGCGCTCGCAGCTCGGTCGCGAGCTGCAGTGGGTCGCGAAGGACGGGCAGCGGGCGAAGAGCCACCTGCTCGGCGCGAACCTGCGTCTCGTCGTCTCGCTCGCGAAGCGCTACACCGGCCGCGGCATGCAGTTCCTGGACCTGATCCAGGAGGGCAACCTCGGTCTCATCCGCGCGGTCGAGAAGTTCGACTACACCAAGGGCTTCAAGTTCTCGACGTACGCCACCTGGTGGATCCGGCAGGCGATCACGCGCGCCATGGCCGACCAGGCGCGCACCATCCGCATCCCGGTGCACATGGTCGAGGTCATCAACAAGCTCGCCCGGGTGCAGCGTCAGATGCTGCAGGACCTGGGGCGCGAGCCCACGCCGGAAGAGCTCTCGAAGGAGCTCGACATGACCCCTGAGAAGGTCATCGAGGTGCAGAAATACGGTCGGGAGCCGATCTCGCTGCACACCCCGCTCGGCGAGGACGGCGACAGCGAGTTCGGCGACCTCATCGAGGACACCGAGGCGGTCGTGCCGGCCGACGCGGTTGGCTTCACGATGCTGCAGAAGCAGCTCGAGTCGCTGCTCGACTCGCTGAGCGAGCGCGAGGCGGGCGTCATCCGCATGCGCTTCGGCCTCGGCGACGGCATGCCGAAGACGCTCGACCAGATCGGCGACACCTTCGGCGTCACGCGCGAGCGCATCCGGCAGATCGAGTCGAAGACGATGGCGAAGCTGCGGCACCCGTCGCGCTCGCAGTCGCTGCGGGACTACCTCGAGTAGGCCGGCGGTGCGTTACGCGCCGGCGATCGCCGTCGGCAAGCTCGTTCGGATCGCCGCCCGGCTGAGGAAGCCGGGCGGCGGCTCCGCGATCCCGGGGCTGATCGTCAACCGCATCGCGCCCGGGTACCTCAAGCGCACGCTGTCGGGCTTCCCGCAGGGGCTCGTCGTCGTCTCCGGATCGAGCGGCAAGTCCACGACGACGAAGATGCTCGTCGCGATCCTCCGCGCCCACGAGGTCTCGATCTTCACGAACCCGTCCACCGCGAACATCAGCCAGGGGCTCACCTCCGCGCTCCTCGAGCAGGCGGACTGGCGCGGCCGGGTCCCCGGCGACGTCGCGGTGCTCGAGATGGACGAGGGCCATGGCGCGCTCGTCATGCAGGGCGTCGATGCGAGGGTCGTGGCGCTCACGAACGTCATGGTCGATCAGATCGACCGCTTCCACGATTCGGAGATGGTCGCCGGAATGCTGGCGCGGATCGCCGCACGTGCCGGCGAAGCCGTCGTGCTGAACGCCGACGACGCCTACCTCGAGCGGCTCGCCGCACGGGTGGCGCCCGGGGTCGCGGTCCGACGCTTCGGCGTCTCGGCCGAGGTCCTCGCCGCCTCACCGCGCGGGCTCGGCAACACCGAGACGAGCGAGGCGCGCCTCGATCCGGCCGAGGGCGTCGTCGTGGCCCGAGTCGACGGTGCGTCGGCGGTGCTCCTCGACGGAGGCGTCGAGCGTCCGATCGGCTTGCCGGCCCGAGGCATCCACTACGCGGTCGACGCGGCCGCCGCCTACGCGACGGCGCGCGCGGTGCTCGGCGAGCACTTCTCACCCGAGACCGCGTCGGCGGCGCTGTCGAGGATCCCCCCGGTGTTCGGCCGTGGCGAGCGGGTGCGCATCCGCGAGCAGGACGTGGACTTCGTCCTCGTGCAGAATCCCGCGAGCTATCAGCTGAACATCGACGCGATCCCGGCGGGCACCGAGCAGATCCTCTTCGCGATCGGCTCGGACGTGCGCGACCCGTCGTACTTCTGGCCGGTCGACGCCTCCTCGCTCGGCCGGGTCGCCATCGTCAGCGGCTCGAAGGCGGCCGAGGCCGCACTGATGCTCGCCTACGACGGCGTCGCGATCGACCGGGTCGAGCCCGAGCTCGGCCGCGCGCTCGACGACTTCCTGGCCGCGCCGGCGCCGAGCAACGGGGTGAAGACGATCGTCTTCACCGCCGACTCGATGCGCAGGACCCGGGCCCACCTCGGACTCACGGAGGCGGAATGACCTTCACGATCGTCTCCCTGCTGCCCGGCACGCAGAACACGAACGGCGACGCGCAGAACGCGACCGTGCTCGAGACGCGGGCGGAATGGGCCGGCATCGCCGCCCGCACCGTCCTGGTCGAGCGCGCGTCGGAGCTGCCGGGGGAGATCGACGCGATCGTGCTCGGCTCGGGCAGCGACGCCTCGCTCGAGCGCAGCCGCGATGCGCTGCGCACGATGCACGACGAACTCCGCCGCTGGGGCACCGAGGGCATCCCGATCCTCGCCGTCGGCACGGGCTGGGAGCTGCTCAGCTGGGGTATCGAGCACCGGGACGGCAGCTCGCTCGAGGGGCTCGGCATCCTGCCGGGGCGCGCCGTCCCGCGCGACGGTCGGGTGACCGGCGACATCGTCGTCAGCACGCCGCGCTTCGGGCAGCTCGTGGGCTTCGAGAACCACGCCCGCGCCTACGTCGGCGCCGAGGCCTCGCCGCTCGGGCGACTGCGGGCCGGTGAGGGCAACGGGCGCGACTCGGGCCAGGAGGGCGTCATCATGGGTTCCGTGATCGGCACCCATCTGCACGGGCCGGTGCTCGCGAAGAACCCGGCCTTCGCCGACGCGCTGCTTCGGATCATGGCCGAGCGCCGCGGCATCGGCTATGCGCCGGGGGAGCGTGCCCTCACCGCCGACGCCTACGCCGCAGCCGCCCGCGCCGCGCAGCTCCGCGCCGCCGGCCTCGACGTCGAACCCTCGGCCTGAACGACGAAACGCCCCGGCCGGAGCCGGGGCGTTTCGCGAAGTCGGTCGGACTCAGTCGCGAGCGTCGACGAGGAGCCGGTCGGACTCGTCGTGCCAGCTCTGCGCGATCTGCGAGAGCTTCTCCTGGTGCTTGCGGCCGTGGTGAGCACAGAACAGGAGTTCGCCGTTCGCGACGACCACGCGGATGTACGCCTGGGCGCCGCATGCGTCGCAGCGATCGAGCGCGGTGAGCTCGTAGGTACGCTCGACGTCGACCGCATCGTTCGCCTCGGTCTGCTGGGTCATAGCTCCTCCTTCGTTCACGCGCTGACTTCCGTGTTCATCAATCAAAACACGGGGCGCGCGGGGTTCCTTCCGTATCGCCGGGCATTTCGCTGAGAGCGCAGTGGCTGCGCAGCACTGTCGGTCCCGGTCACTAGGCTTGACCGACGTGAGCTCCGATTACTCCGCCCGCCATCTCTCCGTGCTCGAGGGCCTCGAGGCCGTGCGCAAGCGACCCGGCATGTACATCGGGTCGACCGACTCCCGAGGGCTCATGCACTGCCTGTGGGAGATCATCGACAACTCGGTCGACGAGGCGCTCGCCGGCCACGGCCGTGAGATCGAGGTGGTGCTGCACGCCGACGAGAGCGTCGAGGTGCGCGACCAGGCGCGAGGCATTCCGATCGACGTCGAGCCCAAGACCGGGCTCACGGGGGTCGAGGTGGTGTTCACGAAGCTCCACGCCGGCGGCAAGTTCGGCTCCGGCTCGTACGCCGCCTCCGGCGGTCTGCACGGCGTCGGCGCGTCGGTCGTCAACGCGCTCTCCTCGCGGCTCGACGTCGAGGTCGACCGCGACGGCAAGACCTGGGCGATGTCGTTCCACCGCGGCGAGCCGGGTCGCTTCGCCGACGGGGGCACGCCCTCTCCCGACGCGCCGTTCACCCCCTTCGAGCAGTCCAGCTCCCTCGACGCCGTCGGCAAGGTGAAGAAGGGCGTCACCGGCACGCGCGTGCGCTACTGGGCCGACCCGCAGATCTTCACGAAGGGCGCGAGCTTCCAGATCGAGGAGCTCCTCGGTCGCGCCCGGCAGACCGCCTTCCTCGTGCCCGGCCTCGGGCTCACCGTCGTCGACGAGCGCGGCGAGGCACCCGAGACGCACCGCTTCCACTTCGAGGGCGGCATCTCCGAGTTCGTCGAGCACCTCGCCACCGACGGGCCGGTCACCGAGATCTGGCGGCTGACGGGCGAGGGACGCTTCACCGAGACGGTGCCGGTGCTCTCCGAGGGCGGCGCGATGATCCCGACCGAGGTGGAGCGCAGCTGCGAGGTCGATGTCGCGCTGCGCTGGGGCACCGGCTACGACACGGTCGTCCGCAGCTTCGTGAACATCATCGCCACGCCGAAGGGCGGCACGCATCTCGCCGGCTTCGAGCAGGGTCTGCTGAAGCTGCTCCGCTCGCAGGTCGAGCAGAACGCGAGGCGGCTCAAGGTTGGCAACGACAAACTCGAGAAGGACGACATCCTCGCCGGCCTCACCGCGGTGCTCACCGTGCGCCTGCCCGAGCCGCAGTTCGAGGGGCAGACGAAGGAGATCCTCGGCACGCCCGCCGTGCGCGCCATCGTCTCCTCGGTCATCACCAAGCAACTCGGCGAGCGCTTCGCCTCGACGAAGCGCGACGACAAGGCCCAGACCTCGCTCGTGCTCGAGAAGATCGTCTCCGAGATGAAGGCGCGCATCTCGGCACGCACGCACAAAGAGACCCAGCGCCGCAAGAACGCGCTCGAGAGCTCCTCGCTGCCCGCGAAGCTCGCCGACTGCCGCTCGAGCGACGTCGCGCAGAGCGAGCTGTTCATCGTCGAGGGCGACTCCGCGCTCGGCACCGCGAAGCTCGCGCGCGACAGCGAGCACCAGGCGCTGCTGCCGATCCGGGGCAAGATCCTGAACGTGCAGAAGGCGTCCGTGGCCGACATGCTGGGCAACGCGGAGTGCGCGGCGATCATCCAGACGATCGGCGCCGGCTCGGGTCGCACCTTCGACCTCTCGGCCGCCCGGTACGGCAAGGTCATCATCATGAGCGACGCCGACGTCGACGGCGCGCACATCCGAACGCTGCTGCTCACCCTCTTCTTCCGTTACATGCGGCCCATGATCGAGGAGGGGCGGGTGTTCGCCGCGGTGCCGCCGCTGCACCGCATCGTCGTGCAGAACCCGGGCTCGAAGCCGAACGAGACGATCTACACCTACTCCGAGGCCGAGCTGAACGGCGTGCTCGCGACGCTCAAGCGGCAGAACAAGAAGTACCAGGACCCGATTCAGCGCTACAAGGGCCTCGGCGAGATGGATGCTGAGCAGCTCGCGTCGACCACGATGGACCGCCAGCACCGTACGCTCCGCCGCGTGAACCTCGCCGACGCCGAGAATGCCGGGCGCGTGTTCGAGCTGCTGATGGGCAACGAGGTCGCGCCGCGCAAGGAGTTCATCGTCGACAGCGCCACGGGCCTCAGCCGCGAGCGCATCGACGCCTGAACCCGCGCGCGCCCGCGCTCGAAGCCGAGCCCGAGCGCTGCAGGCGGTCGGGCGCGCGCCCGGGGCACCGGGCGGTTCAGCCGATGCGGCGGCCCACGGCGCTGACGACCGCGTCGAGCTGCACGCCGGAGGCGTCGCGCTTCGCCCCGGGTTCGGGGAGCGCGCGCACCGAGCCGTCGGCGCCGAGGGCGTACGCCGGCTCGGGCCCGGCCCACGCGACCGTGAGGGCGTCCTGTCCCTTCAGGAAGCGCTGCGCGCGCACGCCGCCCGTCGCTCGACCCTTGCCGGGGAACTCGTCGAACGTCGACACCTTCGCGGCGCCGGGGTCGGCGCCGAGCAGCGTGTCGCTCGTCGCCGCGATCGTGACGACGACCGTCGACTCGAGCTCCGCCGGAGTGAGCGCGGTGAACGAGAGCACCCGCGCACCGGCGGAGAGCTTCATGCCCGCCATGCCGCCGGCGGGGCAGCCCTGCGGGCGCACCGAGGACGCGGGGAAGTGCAGCAGCTGCGCGTCGCTCGCGATGAAGACGAGCTCGGCGTCGTCACCGCCCTGCACCGCGCCGACGACCTCGTCGCCGGGCTTCAGCGAGATCACCTCGAAGTCGGGCCGGTTCGGGTACCCGCCGGGAGCCACGCGCTTCACGATGCCTTGCTTCGTGCCGAGGGCGATCGGCTGCTCGCTCGTGAGCGACACGATCGCGAGCACGCGCTCGGCGCGGTCGCTGAGCGCGAGGTAGTCGGCGATGCGGACCCCGGCGCCCAGCTGCACCGAGTTCGCCGGCAGAGTGGGCAGATCGAGCGGCGAGAAGCGGACGAGGCGCCCCTTCGAGGTGATCGCCCCGATCTCGGTGCGGCTCGTGGTGTCGAGCGTCGACGCCACGGCGTCGTGCTTGCTGCGCCGGGCCGGCACGGTGATCGCGAGAGTCTCTTCGCCCTCCGGGCGGTCGACGCGGGCGATGCGGCCGGTCACGCTGAGGAAGACGCGGCACGGCACGTCGGCGTGCTCGAGCGAGGCGGCGACGGCCTTGCGCGAGGCTCCGGCGGGGAGCGCCTTCGCCTCGGTGAGGAGGGTGCGCCGCGGGGTGCCGTAGAGCTCGGCGACCTGCTCGAGCTCCTCGGAGACGAGCGCCCGGATGCGGGCCTCGCTGCCGAGCAGCTCCTCGAGCTCGGCGATCTCGGCCTGCAGCTTGTCGCGCTCGGCCTCGAGCTCGATGCGGGAGAACTTGGTGAGTCGGCGCAGGCGCAGCTCGAGGATGTACTCGGCCTGCAGCTGGCTGAGGTCGAAGACGTCCTGCAGACGGTGCCGGGCCTGGTCGGTGTCGTCGCTCGTGCGGATGACCTGGATGACCTCGTCGATGTCGAGGATCGCGATGAGCAGGCCCTCGACGAGGTGCAGCCGTTCGCGACGGCGGGCGAGGCGGAACTCGCTGCGACGGGTGACCACGCGGATGCGGTGCCCGATGTAGACGAGCAGCAGCTCTCGGAGGCCGAGCGTCTGTGGCTGGCCGTCGACGAGGGCGACGTTGTTGATGTTGAACGAGTCCTCGAGCGGGGTGAGCCGGTAGAGCTGCTCGAGCACCGCCTGCGGGTTGAAGCCGGTCTTGATGCCGATGACGAGCCGCATTCCGCGCTTGCGGTCGGTGAGGTCGGTGACGTCGGAGATGCCCGTGATCTTCTTGGCGTTGACGCCGTCCTTGATCTTCTCGATGACCTTCTCGGGGCCCACGAGGTAGGGGAGCTCGGTGACGACGAGGCCCGCCTTGCGGGCGGTGAGCTGCTCCACGCTGACCCGTGCGCGGGTCTTGAACGAGCCGCGGCCGGTGGCGTAGGCGTCGCGGATGCCGGCGAGGCCGACGATGGTGCCGCCGGAGGGGAAGTCGGGGCCGGGCACGAACTCCATGAGCTCGTCAAGGCCGGCCTCGGGGTGCTCGAGCAGATGGCGGGCGGCGTGCACGACCTCGACGAGGTTGTGCGGCGCCATGTTCGTCGCCATGCCGACCGCGATGCCGCTCGCGCCGTTCACGAGCAGGTTCGGGATAGCGGCGGGCAGCACCTCGGGCTGCTGGTGGCTGTTGTCGTAGTTCGGGACGAAGTCGACGACGTCCTCGTCGAGGCTCTCGGTCATCGACATCGCCGGGGGAGCGAGGCGCGCCTCGGTGTATCGAGCGGCGGCCGGCCCGTCGTCGAGCGAGCCGAAGTTGCCGTGCCCGTCGACGAGCGGCACCCGCAGCGTGAACGGCTGGGCGAGCCGCACCAGCGCGTCGTAGATGGCCGAGTCGCCGTGCGGGTGCAGCTTGCCCATGACCTCGCCGACGACGCGGGCCGACTTCACGTGCCCGCGGTCGGGCCGCAGGCCCATGTCGCTCATCATGTAGAGGATGCGCCGCTGCACGGGCTTCATGCCGTCACGGGCGTCGGGCAGGGCGCGCGAGTAGATGACCGAGTACGCGTACTCGAGGAAGGACCCCTGCATCTCGGCGGCGACGTCGACGTCTTCGATGCGCTCGGCGATGGGCGGCTGCTCGGGGTCGTGGGGTGCTCGGGTCATCCGTCAATCTCGGTCGAGGCGCTCGCGCGCGAGGCAACTGGGGCGCGCCCGGCCTGTGTCAGACTGGGCGCGATGCCTGCCATGCTACCGGTGCCCGACGACACGACCCCGCGGCTTGCCGGGGTGCTCGCGAGTTCGCTCGCGGCCGTCACCGGCGGCGGGGGCGCGTTCGATCTGCCGCCCGTGCGCTCCGCCCTCGTCCTCCTCGTCGACGGCCTCGGCGCGACGAACCTGCAGGCGCGCGCCGGCCACGCGCGATTCCTCGCCGGACGGATGGCGAAGCGCGACGTGATCCGCACCGTCTTCCCCTCGACGACGGCCGCCGCCATCGCCTCGTTCGCGACCGGGGACATGCCCGGCGAGCACGGCCTGGTCGGCTATCGCACGCTCGAACCCTCGCGCGACGTGCTGGCGAACCAGCTGAACGGCTGGGAGCACGGACAGCTCCCCGCCGACTGGCAGCGCAGCGCGACCCTCTTCGAGCGCGCCGGTGGGCTCCACATCCGCCCGATCGCGGTCGGCGCCCCGCGGTACGCCACGAGCGGGTACACCCGGGCGGTGCTGCGCGGTGCGGAGTACCGCTCGGGCACGAGCCTCGCCGAACGCTTCGCCGAGGCGCTCGAGGCGGTCACCGCGCGCGGGGCCTCGCTCGTCTACCTCTATGTGCCCGAGCTCGATCAGATCGCGCACGCCCACGGCTGGGAGTCGGACCGCTGGCTCGCGACGCTCGAGGAACTCGACGCCGAGGCATCCGCGCTGGCCTCCCGGCTCCCGCGCGACGTCGGCATGCTGGTGACCGCGGACCACGGTGTGATCGACGTGCCGCAGCACCGCCACGTGCACATCGACGCACGGCCCGCCCTGCTCGACGGGGTGCGGCACATCGGGGGAGAGCCCCGCTGCCTGGCGCTCTGGTTCGACCCCACCTTTCCCGACACCGAGCGGGAGCGGGTCGCCGGGCTCTGGCGGGAGGCCGAGGAGAAGCGCGCCTGGGTGCTCACCCGTGACGAGGCGATCGACGCCGGGCTGTTCGGTGCCCGCGTCGACGACGCCGTGCGCCCCCGCATCGGCGATCTGCTCGTCGCCGCCCGCGCGGGCGTGGCCTACTACGACGCCCGCGAGGCGAATCGTGCACCGGAACGGATGATCGGCCAGCACGGATCGCTGAGCGACGAGGAGACGCGCATTCCGCTCATCCGCCTCGGCGCGTTCGCCCGCTGAGCCGGACGCGCCCTCGCCCGGAAACGCCGCAGGGCCCCGCCGCGGAGGCGGGGCCCTGCGGCTGCGGGTCAGGCGGGGTACTGGCCGCGCTTGACCTGGGGCTTCGGGAGTCGCAGCGGACGCAGCTGCAGCGCGCGCATCGCGGCGTACCAGCGCACGCGCTCGGCCTTGTCGCCGTACTTCGCCCGGAGCTTCTTCGTCAGCAGGTAGCCGAGGAGGATGCAGTCGAGCACGGCGACGGCGAAGAACGCCCAGAGCACGAGGATGCTGATGGCCTGCACCTCGGCGCTCGGCACGAAGGTCAGGATGATGACCAGGAACATCACCGGGATCAGGATCTCGCCGATGCTGAAGCGGGCGTCGACGTAGTCGCGCACGAACTTCTTCTGCGGTCCGCGATCACGGGCGGGAAGGTACTTGTCGTCGCCCATCGCCATGCCGACGCGGGCGCGCTCGCGCGCCTCGGCTGCCTTGGCGCGGGCCTGCTTCGCCGCTTCCTTGCGGTCGGATGGCACGAGCGGCCGCTTGCGCGCGGCCTCCTGCTCGGCACGGGTCGGGGTGGGGACGCCTTTGCCGCCGCTCTTCAGACGCTCCTGCGTCTCCTCGAGCGTCTCGGTCGACGTCTGCTCGGTCTTCTGCTGCTTGGCCACTGGATTCCTCGAATCGGTTCACCTTTAAGATTACCGGCATGACCGACCCCACGAACCACGCATCCGCCGAGCCCACGACGCCGAACGCGGACGCGATCCGAGCCGCCGTCGATGCGGCCTTCCCCGGCGTCGTCGCCGAACTCGGCCGACTCGTCCGGATCCCTTCCGTCTCCTGGCCGGCCTTCGACCCCGCGCACGTCGCGGAGAGCGCGGAGGCCGTGGCGGAGCTGCTGCGCGGGACGGGGGTGTTCGAGCTCGTCGAGATTCGCCGCGCGCCGGTCGAGGACGGCTCCGAGCTCGGCCAGCCCGCCATCGTGGCTCGTCGCGCCGCGCGCAACGGGCGCCCCACGGTGCTGCTCTACGCCCACCACGACGTGCAGCCGCCCGGCAAGGACGAGGACTGGGACACGCCGCCGTTCGAGCCGACCCAGCGCGGCGATCGCCTGCACGGGCGTGGCGCCGCCGATGACAAGGCGGGCGTCATGGCGCACATCGGCGCGATCCGGGCGTTCGCCGAGGCATCCGGCGACTTCGACCTCGGCCTCTCGGTCTTCATCGAGGGGGAGGAGGAGTGGGCCTCCCGCTCCTTCGGGAACTTCCTGCGCGAGAACCGCGAGCTCCTCGAGGCCGACGCGATCATCGTCGCCGACTCGGGCAACTGGGACATCGATACCCCCGCGATCACGGTCGCCCTCCGCGGCGCCGTCGCGTTCAACCTCCGCGTCGAGACGCTCGCGCACGCCTCGCACTCCGGCATGTTCGGCGGGGCCGTCCCCGACGCGATGCTCGCCGCGATCCGGATGCTCGGGACGATGTGGGACGCCGAGGGCGCCGTCGCCGTCGAGGGTCTCACGAGTGCGCAGCTCGACATCCCCGCCTACGACGAGGCGCAGCTGCGCGCCGAGGCCGGGCTCCTCGAGGGGGTCAGCCCGATCGGCCGCGGCTCGATCCTCGACCGCATCTGGGCACAGCCGGCGATCACCGTCACCGGGATCGACGCGCCGGACGTCGCCAACGCCTCGAACACGCTGATCCCGTCGCTGCGGGTTCGCATCAGCGCCCGCATCGCGCCGGGGCAGGACGCCGGGGAGGCCTTCGAGGCCCTCCGCGCCCATCTCGAGGCGCACGCGCCGTTCGGGGCGAAGCTCGGCTTCGAGGACGTCGACCGCGGGCAGGCGTTCCTCGTGGACACGAGCGGCTGGGCGGTCGCGGAGACCCGGGCGGCGATGGCCGAGGCGTGGGGCAAGCCCGCCGTGGACACGGGGGTCGGCGGCTCGATCCCGTTCATCGCCGAGCTCGTCGAGGAGTTCCCGGGCGCGCAGATCCTCGTCACGGGCGTCGAGGACCCCGACTCGCGCGCGCACAGCCCGAACGAGTCGCTGCACCTCGGCGTCTTCAAGCGCGCGCTGCTGAGCGAGGCGCTGCTGTTCGGCCGCTTGAACGCCCGCGGGGCCTGACCCGCTCACCGGCCCGCGGCGGGCGCCCCGCCGCGTCGCTCGACCGCGGGCCGGGAATATCCGGCATTCAGCCGACGCTCTACGGAGTGGACGTACAATCGTCGTCAGAACGGCGAGATCACGAGGAGTGACATGAGCGAGACCATCACCGAGACCACGCACGGCGTCAAGCTGAGCGAGCCCGCGGCCGACAAGGTGCGCAGCCTCCTCACGCAGGAGGGTCGCGACGACCTCCGGCTGCGCGTGGCGGTGCAGCCCGGCGGGTGCTCCGGCCTGATCTACCAGCTCTACTTCGACGAGCGCATGCTCGACGGCGACGCGGTCGTCGACTTCGAGGGCGTCGAGGTCATCGTCGACAAGATGAGCGTCCCCTACCTCGACGGCTCGACCATCGACTTCGAGGACACGATCCAGAAGCAGGGCTTCACGATCGACAACCCGAACGCGCAGGGAAGTTGCGCCTGCGGCGACTCGTTCCACTGATCCGCCCGAGAAAACTCGCTCCGAGGGAGACCGCTTCGCGGTCTCCCTCGCGTGTTTTTTCGCAGATCCACTTGGAAATCGTCGCGGTTGCGATCGCGACATCCGGGTCGAGTGCACACCCGGGCCGCGGAGTCGGAGTAGGCTAGACAGCGATCACCGCGCTTCCCTGTGAAGCGCCTTCGAGTCTCCCGAAAGGTCTCCGGTGCGCAACAATCGCCGACTCCGATGGGCTGCAGTTCCGATCGCAGCGACGCTCACTCTTGTCCTCGCCGGGTGCACCCAGGCGCAGCTGAACGGATTCCTCCCCGGATTCATCGAGGGCGAGTCGCCCGCGACCAATCACACGGAGCGCGTCTCGGGTCTGTGGGTCACCTCCTGGATCGTGCTCCTCGTCGTGGGTGTGATCACGTGGGGCCTCACGATCTGGGCGGTCATCGCCTACCGTCGCCGCAAGGGCCAGACCGGTCTGCCCGTGCAGCTGCGGTACAACATGCCGATCGAGGTGTTCTACACGATCGTGCCGCTCATCCTCGTGCTGGGCTTCTTCGCCTTCACGGCGCGTGACCAGGCCGAGATCGAGAAGCGGTTCACCGCCGACGAGGTCGACGTCAAGGTCGAGGTCATCGCCAAGCAGTGGGCCTGGGACTTCAACTACGTCAACGAAGACGTGTACTCGCCCGGCATCCAGGCGCAGCTCGACGCGAGCGGCCCCGCCGGCTCGGTCGACCAGGCCGCACTGCCCACGCTCTACCTGCCGGTGGGTGCCAACGTCGAGCTCGAGCTCGAGTCGCGCGACGTCATCCACTCCTTCTGGGTCGTCGACTTCCTCTACAAGAAGGACATGTACCCGGGCAAGACGAACTACATGTCGTTCGTCCCCGAGCGCGAGGGCACCTACGCCGGCAAGTGCGCCGAGCTCTGCGGCGAATACCACTCGCTCATGCTCTTCAACGTCGAGGTCGTCTCGCAGGCCGAGTACGACGACTACATCCAGTCGCTCCGCGACGCCGGCCAGGAGGGCCAGCTGTCGAACGAGTACGACCGGAACCTGAACCTGCCCGGCACGGGCGCGCCCGAACTGAAAGAGGAGCACGAAGCCGAATGAGCACCACGACCGCACCGGCTCGACCGCAGTCGTCGAGCCTGCCGTTCGGCGCTTCGAAGGTGGAGCGCAAGGGGAACATCCTCGTCAAGTGGATCACCTCGACCGACCACAAGGTCATCGGGTACATGTACCTGATCACCTCGTTCATCTACTTCTGCATCGGCGGCGTGATGGCGCTGATCATCCGCGCCCAGCTGTTCGAGCCGGGCCTGGAGATCATCCAGACGCGTGAGCAGTACAACCAGCTGTTCACGATGCACGGCACGATCATGCTGCTGATGTTCGCCACCCCGCTCTTCGCGGGCTTCGCGAACGTGCTCATGCCGCTGCAGATCGGCGCCCCCGACGTGGCGTTCCCGCGTCTGAACGCCTTCGCCTACTGGTTGTTCAACTTCGGTTCGCTGATGGCGGTCGCCGGCTTCTTCACCCCGCAGGGCGCTGCCTCGTTCGGCTGGTTCGCCTATCAGCCGCTCGCCTCGACGACCTTCTCGCCTGGCGTCGGCGGCAACCTGTGGATGCTCGGCCTCGGCCTCTCCGGCTTCGGCACGATCCTCGGTGCGGTGAACTTCATCACGACGATCGTCACGATGCGCGCGCCCGGCATGACCATGTTCCGCATGCCGATCTTCACCTGGAACACGCTCGTCACCTCGATCCTCATCCTGATGGCGTTCCCGGTCCTCGCCGCGGCGATCCTCGCCGCCGGTGCCGACCGCGTCTTCGGCGCGCACATCTACGACCCCGCCAACGGCGGCGTCATCCTCTGGCAGCACCTGTTCTGGTTCTTCGGACACCCGGAGGTGTACATCATCGCGCTGCCGTTCTTCGGCATCGTGTCGGAGATCTTCCCGGTGTTCAGCCGAAAGCCGATCTTCGGATACAAGACCCTGATCTACGCGACGATCGCGATCGCGGCCCTCTCGGTCACCGTCTGGGCGCACCACATGTACGTCACCGGCTCCGTGCTGCTGCCGTTCTTCGCGCTGATGACCATGCTGATCGCCGTGCCGACGGGTGTGAAGATCTTCAACTGGGTCGGCACGATGTGGCGGGGCTCGATCACCTTCGAGACGCCGCTCATCTGGTCGCTCGGCTTCCTGATCACCTTCGTGTTCGGTGGCCTCACCGGTGTGATCCTCGCGTCGCCGCCGCTCGACTTCCACGTCTCCGACACGTACTTTGTCGTGGCGCACTTCCACTACGTCGTGTTCGGCACGGTCGTGTTCGCGATGTTCGCGGGCTTCTACTTCTGGTGGCCCAAGTGGACCGGCAAGATGCTCAACGAGACCCTGGGCAAGTGGCACTTCTGGCTGCTGTTCATCGGCTTCCACACCACGTTCCTGGTGCAGCACTGGCTCGGTGTCGTGGCCATGCCCCGTCGGTACTACTCGTACCTGCCCGAGGACAACATCACCTGGATGAACCAGCTGTCGACCATCGGCGCCGGCATCCTGGCGATCTCGCTCATCCCGTTCTTCCTCAACGTGTACATCACGGCGCGGAAGGCTCCGAAGGTCACGGTCAACGACCCGTGGGGCTACGGCGGATCGCTCGAGTGGGCCACCAGCTGCCCGCCGCCGCGGCACAACTTCACGTCGATCCCGCGCATCCGTTCGGAGCGCCCGGCGTTCGACCTCAACCACCCGGAGGCGGGCGTGCCCGTCGGCATCGGACCCGCGAAGGACGCCCCTGAGGCGCCGGTGTACGACGCCGCCAAGGAGGAGATCAAGTAATGCGCGCGAATGTCATCCTCTTCTGGATCCTCGCGGTCTTCCTCGCGATCATCGCGGCCGTCTACGGCGTGTGGACCGCTGCGAGCGGCATCGAGGTGAACGGCGGCCCCGAGTGGGCCGGCATGATCGCCATCGCACTCGCCGCCATCCTGTCCGCGTTCATCGCGTTCTACCTGGGACGCGTGCACAAGGCGCAGGGCGCTGAGCTCCCCGAGGACCGCCTCGACGCCAACATCGACGACGGCGACCCCGAGCTGGGCTTCTTCAGCCCGTGGAGCTGGTGGCCGATCGTGCTCGCGGGCGCCGCGGCGCTGGGCTTCCTCGGCCTCGCGGTCGGCTTCTGGATCTCGTTCATCGCGGTCCCGCTCGTGCTGATCTCGCTCGTCGGCTGGGTCTACGAGTACTACCGGGGCAACTTCGCCCGCTGACGCATCGCGTTTCGAACGGCCCGGCATCCGAATGGATGCCGGGCCGTTCCGCGTATGTGCGCGAGCGTGAGCGGTGGCGGCGTACGGCGGGCCGGGCTCCGTGCGCGGCGGCCGTACGCGGGCCTGTGTCACTCGCGAGCTGCGCCGGCTCCGGCATCATCGCCGACCGCCTCGAACACGAGCAGGTCGACCGCGAGGGTGATGGCGTCCGGGAGCTCCTGGGCGCCCGCTCCGGGCTCAGCGGCACGATGATGGGCCGACGGGCCCATCGCGATGATGGCCGCTGCGAGAGCGCCGTCAGCGGCGGCATCCTGATCGAGGACGAAGCGCGCGTCGACGGACCGCGCGGTGCGGAGCGCGAAGCTCGGAGCGAGCTCGTCGACGAGCGCGGCCGCCTTGCCCTCGGGGATGGTCAGCACACGACCGTCGGTGCGGAGTTCCCGCAGGTGCTCCGGTCGAGGTACGACGACGAGCAGCAGCCCGCCCGGGCGCAGGATGCGCCGGAACTCGCGCGCGTTGCGCGGAGCGAAGACGTCGAGCACGACGTCGATCGATGCGTCGCGGACCGGCAGCGGCTGCCAGGTGTCGGCGACGAGGCCGTCGACGGAGTCCGGCCGACGGCGGACGGTTCGCACGACCGCGGCGGGGGAGAGGTCCATCGCGAGCACCCGCGGCATCGTGTCGTTCGATCCGGACAGTGCCTCGAGCGCGAGCGTCGTGTAGTGGCCCGTGCCGCAGCCGGCGTCGAGCACGCGCGGCACAGGGCCGAGCGCGGAGCCCCGCAGCACGCTCGTGAGCTCGTGCTTGAGGGGATCGAAGAAGCCGGTGTCGTGCACGAGGTCACGGGCGTCGAGCATCGCGGCGTCGTCGCCGCGGAGGCCGGCGGAGGGCGCGCCGATCGCCGTGAGGTAGCCGCGCTTGTTCGCGTCGAAGGAATGCCCGTTCGGGCAGCGCAGCTGCAGCGGGGGGAGCGCCTCGAGCGGAGACGCGAAACAGCTCGGGCACCGCAGCCACTCAGACAGGGTCTGAATGGTCATGCGGTGCCCGAGCTGATGCTGAGCGGGTCGGCTCAGTGGTGCTCGCCGTGACCGGCCTCGAGCTCGCCCTTCGTGACCGGGGCGATCCGGTCCTCGAAGAACCAGCGCGACATGCCGGCGCGGAGGCGCTGACCGAAGGTGATCTTGCCGCGCGAGTTCGGGCGCAGCATGAGCGGCTCGTAGGTCTCGAAGCTGACCAGGCGCCAGCGCTCGTACTCGTCGAGCGGCTCGTGCACCTCGATGAACTCGCCACCGGGGAGCTTCACGATGCGGCCGGACTCGAAGCCGTGCAGCACGATCTCGCGATCCTTCTTCTGCAGGGCGATGCAGACGCGCTTCGTGATGAAGTACGCCACGAACGGCCCGAGGATGACCACGGCCTGGAGCGCGTGGATCACACCCTCCATGGTCAGCGAGAAGTGCGTCGCGAGGAGGTCGGAGCTCGCCGCGGCCCAGAGGCCCGCGTAGAACGTGACGCCGGCAGCGCCGATCGCGGTGCGGGTCGGGGCGTTGCGGGGACGGTCGGCGATGTGGTGCTCGCGCTTGTCGCCCTTCACCCAGGCCTCGATGAACGGGTACATCAGGGCGAGGACGATGAACACGCCGATCGCGATGATGGGCACCAGGATGTTGAAGGACCAGGTGCGGTCGAGCCAGACGAACTCCCAGCCCGGCGGGATGAGTCGCAGGGCGCCGTCGGCGAAGCCGATGTACCAGTCGGGCTGGGTACCGGCGGAGACGGGCGAGGGGTCGTACGGGCCGTAGTTCCAGATGGGGTTGATCGTGAACAGCGACGCGATGAGCGCCAGCACACCGAAGACGATGAAGAAGAAGCCGCCGGCCTTGGCCGCGTACACCGGGAGGATGGGCGGGCCGACCGCGTTGCCCGGGGTCTTGCCGGGGCCTGCGTACTGCGTGTGCTTGTGCACGACCACGAACACGAGGTGCAGTGCCACGAAGGCGACCACGAGTGCGGGCAGCAGCAGGATGTGCAGCGTGTAGAGGCGTCCGACGATGTCGGTGCCCGGGAACTCGCCGCCGAACAGCAGGAACGACATCCACGTGCCGACCAGGGGGAAGCCCTTGATCATGCCGTTGATGATCGCGAGGCCGTTGCCCGAGAGCAGGTCGTCGGGGAGCGAGTAGCCCGTGAAGCCCTCGGCCATGGCCAGGATGAACAGCACGAAGCCGATCACCCAGTTGAGCTCGCGCGGCTTGCGGAACGCACCCGTGAAGAAGATGCGCAGCATGTGCAGGCCGATGGCCGCCACGAACAGCAGGGCCGCCCAGTGGTGCATCTGGCGGACGAAGAGGCCGCCGCGGATGTCGAAGGAGATGTCGAGCGTCGACGCCATGGCGACCGACATCTCGACGCCCTTCAGCGGCACGTACGAGCCGTTGTAGTGCACCTCGGCCATGGAGGCCTGGAAGAAGAAGGTCAGGAACGTGCCCGAGATGAGCACGACCACGAAGGCGAAGAGTGCGACCTCACCGAGCAGGAACGACCAGTGGTCGGGGAAGGCCTTGCGGCCGAGCTCCTTGACGAAGCCCGCGATGCTCGTGCGTTCGTTGACGTAGACGGACGCCGCCGCGGTGAACGACCGCTTCTGCGGGGCGTTGGTGGTTGCGGTGCTCAATGACGCTCCCAGAAGCTCGGGCCGACAGGTTCGGTGAAGTCGCTCTGCGCGATGAGGTAGCCCTCGTCGTCGACGGCGATCGGCAGCTGCGGCAGCGGCCGCTTGGCCGGGCCGAAGATGACCTCGCAGTGGTTCGACACGTCGAACTGCGACTGGTGGCAGGGGCACAGCAGGTGGTGGGTGTGCTGCTCGTAGAGCGCCACCGGGCAGCCGACGTGCGTGCAGATCTTCGAGTACGCGACGATACCGTCGTACGACCAGTCCTTGCGCTCGGGGAGCTCGTTGAGGTCCTTCGGGTCGAGACGCATCAGCAGGACGGCGGCCTTGGCCTTCTCGTCGAGCTTGCCGTGCTCGAGGTCCTGGAGGCCCTCGGGGATGACGTGGAACGCGCTGCCCATTGTGACGTCGGACGCCTTGATCGGGGCGCCGGAGGGGTCGAGCGCGAGGCGCGTGCCCTTCTTCCACATCGTGTGGCTGAGCAACTCGATCGGGTTCTGGTCCTGCGGGGCGAGCCCGCGGAACAGCACGACGGCCGGGAGCGGGAAGACCAGGAGCGCGCCGATGAGGCTGTTGCGGATCACGGCGCGGCGGGAGAAGCCCGACTCGCGGTCGGCGTCCTGGAACACCTTGACCGCGGCGGCCTGCGTCTCGGGCGAGCCGCCGATCGGGTGGCGCTCGTCGACGAGCTCGACGTCGTACATGAGCGACTTCGCCCAGTGCACGGCGCCGAAGCCGATGCCGAGCAGGGCGAGCGTCGCGCCGAGGCCGATGAAGAGGTTGTTCAGCCGGACGTCGCCGACGTTGTTCGACTCCATCGGGAAGAGCATGTACGCGGCGATCGCCCACACGCTGCCGACGATCGACAGGTAGAAGAGCGTGTACACCGTGCGCTGGGCACGCTTCTCGCGCTTCGGGTCCTCGTCGGTGACGCGCGGACGGTGGGGCGGGAAGCCCGGGTTCTCGAACGCATCCTGGGCGATGAGCGCGGTGCCCGGCGAAGCGGCGGGCGCGGCGTGCGACGAGTCGGCAGCGGCGATCTCCGTGCCGCTGTGGTCGTCCTGAGCCATGGTTCTCCTTTGTGAAGCTTCTTCGATGCCGGGGTGCGTCAGTTGGACTTGGCCGTGATCCACACGGTGATCGCGACCAGCGAGCCGAGACCGAAGATCCAGATGAACAGACCCTCTGCGACCGGGCCGATCGAGCCGAGCTCGAAGCCGCCGGGCGAGCGGTTGTCCTGCACGTACTTGAGGTACGTGATGATGTCGCGCTTGTCCTCGGGCGAGATGTTCATGTCGTTGAACACCGGCATGTTCTGCGGGCCGGTGACCATGGCCTCGTAGATGTGCACGCCCGAGACGTCCGTCAGCGGGGGAGCGAACTTGCCCTCGGTGAGCGCACCGCCCGCGCCGGCCACGTTGTGGCACATGGCGCAGTTGATGCGGAAGAGCTCCGCACCGTTCGCGGCGTCGCCGCCGCCGTTGGTGAGGTGGTCGGCGGGGATGTCCGGGCCAGGGCCGAGCGAGGCGACGTAGTAGGCGAGCTGCTTGACCTGCTCATCAGTGAACTGGACCGGCTTCTGCTGCGCCTGCGGGCCCTGCATCTGCATCGGCATGCGACCGGTGCCGACCTGGAAGTCGACCGCCGCGGCGCCGACGCCGATGAGGCTCGGGCCTTCCTTCGTGCCCTGCGCCTCGAGGCCGTGGCAGGTGGCGCAGTTCGCCTGGAAGAGCTTCTTGCCCTCGTCGATCGTCTGCTGCGAGTTCGCGCTGGACTCGGCCTGGGCCGTGCCGGTGCTGAACGCCGCGTAGGCGCCGCCGGTGAAGACCAGACCCAGGGCGAGAAGTGCGACGGTGGCGAGCGGGTGCCGGCGGCCGGTGCGTCGCTTCTGGCGGTTCATAGGGCTCTTTCTGTTCTCGGACATACTGCGTCGGCGCTTCGGAATCATCACTTGAGCACGTAGATGACGAGGAAGAGGCCGATCCAGACCACATCGACGAAGTGCCAGTAGTACGAGACGACGATGGCGCTCGTCGCCTCCTTGTGGCCGAAGTTCTTGACCGCGAAGACCCGGCCGATGACGAGCAGGAACGCGATGAGACCGCCGGTCACGTGGAGGCCGTGGAAGCCGGTGGTGAGGTAGAACGCCGAACCGTAGGCGTTCGAGTCGATGGCGATGCCCTCGCTGACGAGCTGGGCGTACTCCCAGATCTGGCCGGCGACGAACACCGCGCCCATGGCGTAGGTGAGGAAGAACCACTCGACCATGCCCCACTTGAGCGGGTTGTACCAGGCGCCGGTCATGTACGGCTGCATGCGCTCGGCGGCGAAGACGCCGAACTGGCACGTGAAGCTGGACAGCACGAGGATGATCGTGTTCGTCAGCGCGAACGGAAAGTTCAGGCGACCCGCCTCGAACGTCCAGAGCTCGGGCGACGTCGACCGCAGCGTGAAGTAGATAGCGAAGAGGCCAGCGAAGAACATGACCTCGCTGCCGAGCCAGACGATCGTCCCCACCGCCACGGTGTTGGGCCGATTGATCACGGGCATGCTCGCCTGAGGAGTGATAGAGGTGCTCGTCACCCCTCCATTATGGCTGAAACCAGCGCTGAGTTTTCGTCAGGAGGGCAAGCCGTGTCCGTCCATTGAAGTAAGGTCACCCTCAGTTGCGCTGCGGGATCGCCGGGAATTCACCGTGAATCCGCGCCAGTAGGATCGAAGCCATGACGGCTCAACGCACCTGGCCCGCGATCATCGGCTCCCTCCTCGAGGGCGAGGACCTCAGCGTGTCGGACGCGGCGTGGTGCATGGAGCAGGTCATGACCGGCCAGGCGGGGGAGGCGCAGCTCGCGGGATTCCTCGTCGCGCTGCGGGTCAAGGGCGAGACCGTCGACGAGATCGTCGGCTTCCGGGACGCGATCCTCGAGCACGCGCTGCCGCTCCAGGTCGACCCCATGGCGCTCGACATCGTCGGCACCGGCGGCGATCGCTTCGGCACCGTGAACGTCTCGACGATGGCGTCGGTCATCGCCGCGTCGGCCGGCGTCCCGGTGGTGAAGCACGGCAACCGCGCCGCGAGCAGCGCCTCGGGCTCGTCCGACGTGCTGGCCGCGCTCGGCATCGACCTCTCGCTGCCCGCCGAGCGCGTCGCCGAGGTGCTCGGCGAAGCAGGCATCACCTTCGCCTTCGCCGGCGCGTTCCATCCCGGGTTCCGGCACGCCGGCCCGGTGCGCTCGCAGCTCGGCGTGCCCACCGTGTTCAACTTCCTCGGGCCGCTCTGCAATCCGGCTCGGCCCGAGGCATCCGCGGTCGGCGTCGCGCACCTCGATCGCGTCCCCCTCATCGTCGGCGTGTTCCAGACACGCGGGGCGACCGCCCTCGTGTTCCGCGGCGACGACGGCCTCGACGAGCTCACGACGACGGGCCACTCGCACATCTGGGAGGTGTCGCGGGGCACGGTGAAGGAGCACGACCTCGACCCGCGCGATCTCGGTATCCCGCGCGCCGACATCAGCGCCCTGGTGGGCGGCGACGCGGCGCACAACGCGGAGATCGTGCACCGCGTGTTCGCGGGGGAGCGCGGCCCGATCCGCGACATCGTCGTGCTGAACGCCGCAGCGGGACTCGTCTCGTTCGAGTTGGCCAAGGACCCCGCCCAGGTGCAGCGGGCGATCATCGATCGCTTCCGGGACAAGATGGCGGTCGCCGAGGAGGCGATCGACTCCGGAGCCGCGGCGCGCAAGCTCGGCGAGTGGGTCGCGGCGACCCAGCGCTGAGCCGGTCGCGACCGGCGGACGCGAGGATGCCCCGCACGAGCGTGCGGGGCATCCGTCGTCCTTCCCGATCGCGCGGCGCGACCGCCGTCAGCGCACGTCCTCGTCGACCCAGTCGAGGGTCTTCGTGACGGCCTTCTTCCAGAGCCGCAGCTCGCGCTCGCGCTCCTCGGCGTCCATCTCCGGCTCCCAGCGGCGGTCCTCCTGCCAGTTGGCGCGGAGGTCGTCGAGGCCCGACCAGAAGCCGACCGCGAGGCCCGCGGCGTACGCCGCGCCGAGCGCCGTCGTCTCCGCGACCACCGGCCGCACCACGGGAACGCCCAGGATGTCCGCCTGGAACTGCATGAGCGTGTTGTTCGCGATCATGCCGCCGTCCACCTTCAGCTCACTGAGCTCGACGCCGGAGTCCGCGTTCACGGCGTCCAGCACCTCGCGGGTCTGGAAGGCGGTCGCCTCGAGCGCGGCGCGGGCGATGTGCCCCTTGTTGACGTAGCGCGTGAGCCCGACGAGCGCACCGCGCGCATCCGGTCGCCAGTAGGGTGCGAACAGGCCCGAGAACGCGGGCACGAAGTACGCGCCGCCGTTGTCCTCGACGCTCTTGGCGAGCTCCTCGACCTCGGGTGCGCTGGAGATGAGGCCGAGGTTGTCGCGCAGCCACTGGATGAGCGAGCCGGTGACCGCGATCGAGCCCTCGAGCGCGTAGTGCGGGTCGTCGTCGCCGAGCTTGTACCCGAGCGTGGTGAGCAGCCCGTTCTTCGAATGCACGATCTCGGTGCCGGTGTTGAAGATCAGGAAGTTGCCCGTGCCGTAGGTGTTCTTCGACTCTCCCGGGTCGAACGCCGCCTGGCCGAAGGTCGCGGCCTGCTGGTCGCCCAGGATGCCGGCCACGGGCACCTCGCGGAGGAGGCTCGACGGCTCGACGGTCCCGTAGACCTCGGACGAGCTCTTGATCTCGGGGAGCATCGAGCGGGGCACGCCGAACGCCTCGAGGATGTCGTCGCGCCAGCTCAGCGTCTCGAGGTCCATGAAGAGGGTGCGGCTCGCGTTGGTGACGTCGGTGGCGTGCACGCCGCCGTCGGCACCGCCGGTGAGGTTCCACAGCACCCAGCAGTCGGTGGTGCCGAAGAGGAGGTCCCCGGACTCGGCCTTCTCGCGGGCGCCCTCGACGTTCTCCAGGATCCAGACGATCTTCGTCCCCGAGAAGTAGGTGGCGAGCGGGAGCCCCACGTCCTGCTTGAACCGCTCGACGCCGCCGTCGGCGGCGAGGCGGTCGACGATGCTCTGCGTGCGGGTGTCCTGCCAGACGATCGCGTTGTACACGGGCTGCCCCGTGTTCTTGTCCCAGACGACGGCGGTCTCGCGCTGGTTGGTGATGCCGACCGCGGCGATGTCGTGTCGGGTCAGGTCCGCTTTGCCGAGTGCCTGGCCGATGACCTCACGGGTGTTGTTCCAGATCTCCATGGGGTCGTGCTCGACCCAGCCGGCCTTGGGGAAGATCTGCTCGTGCTCGAGCTGTCCGGTCGAGACGATCGAACCGGACTTGTCGAAGATGATCGCCCGGGTGCTCGTGGTGCCCTGATCGATCGACAGGATGTAGTCGGCCATGGAATGGCTCCTCTCGCGTCCGCCTTCCGGCGGTCGCCGTCGTGGTGATGCTGAGGTTCAGGCGGTCGGAACGACTCGGGGCCTCCCTCCGAGAGGGCGGCCCCGAGTGAATTCAACCGAGGAGCGGCAGGGCGAAGATGGCCGCCCAGCCGGCGAGGACGCCGCCGATGATCGGACCGACGATGGGCACCCAGGAGTAGCTCCAGTCGCTCGAGCCCTTGCCCTTGATAGGCAGGATGGCGTGCGCGATGCGCGGGCCGAGGTCACGGGCCGGGTTGATCGCGTACCCGGTCGGGCCACCGAGGGAGGCGCCGATACCGACCACGAGGAGCGCGACCGGCAGCGCGCCCAGGGCGGCGAGGCCGGAGGCGTCGCCGTTGCGGCCGAAGCCGATCACGACGAAGACGAGCACGAAGGTGCCGATGATCTCGGTGACGAGGTTCCAGCCGTAGGAGCGGATCGCCGGGCCGGTCGAGAACACGCCGAGCTTGTTCGCCGGCTCGGGCTCCTCGTCGAAGTGCTGCTTGTACGCGAGCCAGCACAGCACGGCGCCGATGATCGCGCCGATCAGCTGCGCACCGATGTAGGTGATGACGCTCAGGAACGAGACCGCCACCGTCGTCCCCATCGCAGCGTTGCCGAACTCGGTCGCGCCGTTCGCGACGAGGCCGAGCGTCACGGCCGGGTTGATGTGCGCGCCAGAGGCGTATGACACGACCACACCGGCGAAGACCGCGAGGCCCCAGCCGAAGTTGACCATGAGGAATCCGCCGTTGAATCCCTTGGTGCGCACGAGTGCGACGTTGGCGACCACGCCACAGCCGAGCAGTACGAGCATCGCCGTGCCGACGAGCTCCGCGAGGAACAAGACCCCGAGATTGTCCACGTTGACTACCCATCCTTTCGCTGAGCCCGCGGGCCGCGCCCAAGGGCGGTGATAGTGCTCACCCTAGTCACAGACTCGGGCGCGGGGGAAGAGCGCTCCCTCGCCGCGTGTTCCGGGCGATTCATCCGAGCCCCCTTACCTGAACCGCTCGGCGGGGCGTAGGTTGGCGGTACTGCCGTTGCGGCGTCGGTGCCCTCTGCGCGACGCCGCGCGGCCCTGCGGGGAAGGGATTTGCGGTGAAGAAGATCATCAACGACCCGAAGCGCGTGGTCGACGAGTCCGTGGCGGGCTTCGCGGCCGCCCACGCCGATCTGGTGCGTGTCGAGTACGACCCGATCTTGGTCGTGCGAGCCGATGCGCCGGTCGCCGGCAAGGTCGGGCTCGTCAGCGGCGGAGGCAGCGGACACGAGCCGCTCCACGCGGGATATGTCGGCTACGGCATGCTCGACGCGGCGGTGCCCGGCGCCGTCTTCACCTCGCCGACGCCGGACCCGATCCTCGCCGCGACGAAGGCGGTCGACGGGGGAGCGGGCGTGCTCCACATCGTGAAGAACTACACGGGCGACGTGCTGAACTTCGAGACCGCGGCCGATCTCGCCGCGGCGGAGGGCATCGAGGTGCGTGCGGTCGTCACGAACGACGACGTCGCGGTGAAGGACTCCCTCTACACGGCCGGCCGCCGAGGGGTCGCGGGAACCGTGCTCGTCGAGAAGATCGCCGGCGCCGCCGCGCAGCGCGGCGATTCCCTGGACGAGGTGGCCGCCGTCGCCGAACGGGTGAACGCCAACGCACGTTCGATGGGCCTCGCGCTCACGCCGTGCATCGTGCCGCACGCCGGGGAGCCGAGCTTCACCCTGGCCGAGGACGAGATCGAGATCGGCATCGGCATCCACGGGGAGCCGGGTCGCGAGCGCATCAAGCTCGAGCCTGCCGACCGCTTGGTCGACCGGCTGCTCGACCCGATCCTCGAAGATCTGCCGTTCGGCTCGGGGGACCGCGTGCTGCTCTTCGTGAACGGCATGGGCGGGACGCCGCAGGTCGAGCTCTACCTCGCGTACCGACGGGCCGCCGAGGCGCTCGGAGAACGGGGGATCGAGATCGCCCGATCGCTCGTCGGCAACTACATCACCGCCCTCGAGATGCAGGGCATGTCGATCACCCTGCTGAAACTCGACGACGAGATGATCCAGCTGTGGGACGCGCCGGTGCAGACGGCCGCGCTCCGCTGGGGCCGGTAGAGAGGGGCTGAGCGTGGGCTTGGACATCACCTGGGCGGTCGACTGGGTGCGCCGCAGCGCGGAGACCGTCGCCGAGCATCGCACGAGGCTCATCGCACTCGATCGCGAGATCGGCGACGGCGATCACGGCGAGAACCTCGACCGCGGCTTCCAGGCCGTGCTGCCGAAGCTCGACGACCTCGCCGCGGGATCGACCCCTGGCGACGTGCTGAAGCTGGTGGCGACCACCTTGATCTCGACGGTCGGCGGTGCCGCCGGCCCGCTCTACGGCACCGCGTACCTGAAGGGGGCGATGGCGGCCGGGTCCGCGACCTCCCTCGATGGGCCGGCGATCGCCGCGGTGCTGACCGCCGCTCGTGACGGCATCGTCGCCCGCGGCAAGGCCGAGTCGGGCGACAAGACGATGGTGGATGCCTGGACTCCGGCGGTCGAGGCCGCGGATGCCGAGGCGGCGTCCGGTGCGGACGCCCGCACGGTCCTGGAGGCCGCGGCGAGCGCGGCGGAGGCCGGGGCGGAGGCGACCGAGCCGCTCGTCGCCAGGAAGGGGCGCGCGAGCTACCTCGGTGAACGGTCGGCCGGCCATCGCGACCCGGGGGCCGAGTCGTCGGCGCTTCTGCTGCGCGCCGCTGCGGACGCGGCCGTCGCGGCGGCGGGGGACTGAGGGGTGGGGTCGGCAGGCCGTGTTGGCCTCGTCTTCGTCTCGCACTCCGCGAAGATCGCCGAGGGGCTCGTCGAGCTGGCCGGTCAGATGGCTCCGGAGACGGCGCTCATCGCGGCGGGCGGCACGGACGACGGGCGGATCGGGACGAGCTTCGACCGCGTGAGCGCGGCGATCGCGGAGGCGGACGCCGGGCACGGCGTGGTCGTGCTCTGCGATCTCGGCTCGGCGATCCTGACCGCGGAGACCGCGCTCGATTTCCTCGACGACGAGGTGCGCGAGCGCGTGCGCATCGTGGACACCCCGATCGTCGAGGGCGGGGTGGCCGCTGCGGTCGCGGCGCAGGCCGGCGACGGGCTCGAGGCTGTGGTCGCTGCGGCTCGCAGCGCCGCCGGAGGCGAGGTCGATGGCGGTGAGGCATCCGCCGCCGGTCCCGGCTCGACGTTCGCTGCCGGAGCGAGCGGGCCCCAGCGTACCGTGCGACTCATCAACCCGTCGGGGCTGCACGCGCGCCCCGCGGCGGAGCTGGTGAAGCTCGCGAGCACCTTCGCCGAGCCGGTGACGGTGAACGGCACCGACGCGAAGAGTCTGCTCGCGATCATGGCGATGGGCCTGACGAAGGGCGCGGAGGTCGTCATCGCGAGCGCGGATCCCGCGGGCGGGGCGGCGGTCGACGCGCTCGCCGAGCTCGTGGAGTCCGGGTTCGGGGAGGTCTGACCGGGGCCGACCGTGTCGCCGGGGTCAGTTGCCGCCGCTGATTCGAATGTCCGTGCCCGTCGTGTAGCTCGCGTCGTCCGACAGGAGGTAGTCCACCGCGCCCGCGATCTCGTGGGGCTCGCCGGCGCGACCCATCGGGATCGATGCTGCGCGCTCGTCAGGAGCGTTCGGCCGGCCGGCATCCGCGTGGATCTCGGTGCGCGTCGTGCCGGGGGAGACCGTGTTCACCCGGACGCCTGCGCGCGCGAACTCCTTCGCGGTGCCGAGCGTGAGCACGTTCAGGGCGGCCTTGCTCATCGAGTAGGGCACGTAGCGGTTCGGCGAGCCGCTCGTCGCGGCGCCGGAGGAGATGTTCACGATCGAGCCGCCTCGTCCGCCGAGTTCGGTGGACATGTGCCGGATCGCCTGCTGGGTGATGAGGAGCGGGGCGAGGACGTTCACCCGGAAGACGAGCTCGCTCTCTTCGAGCGGGACGTCGAGGAAGCCGCCGATCTTGCCGGTGATGCCGGCGTTGTTCACGAGTCCGGTGACGGTGCCGAACTGCTCGATGGCGGCCGGCACGATGTTCGCGGCCGCGTCGAGGTCGGCCAGGTCGACACGGAGTAGCTCGACCCGGGCGCCGCTCGCGCGGAGCCGCGCGGCGAGTTCCTGCGCTTCGTCCTCCCGGCTGCGGTAGCTGAGCAGGAGCGCGTGCCCCTTGCCCGCGAGGCGCTCGGCGATGGCCCGGCCGATCCCGCGGGTGCCGCCGGTGATGATGGTCGCGGGTGTCGTGGGGGCAGAGCTCATGGGTCCAGCCTAGGCAGCGCGGCGGGGTGGCGGCGCCCGGCGTCGAGGCGTAGCATCCGGCCATGGCACGCGACGCAGCGAGCCGCCCAGGAGACGGCAACGCTTTCACCAGGTTCTTCGATCGAGTGGACTCCGCGCTCGAGCCGATCTTCGGCGCCCCGCCCTCGGTCGGTGACGTGGACCAGACGGATGCCGCCGAGCTTCGGACTCGGCCGTGTCCGGTCTGCGGTCACGCGATCTTCGAGCACACCTTCGACGACCTGTCCGGCAACATCGTCATGACGTGTCCCACCACCGAGCGGCTGCCGGAACGCGCGACGACGGGGCCGCTGAACGAGCTGGGCATGCCGGCGCAGGGGCGCCGGCTGGAACGGTACGAGCAGCGCGCCTCGGCGGGCTGAATGGCTGCGCTCAGCGGAGGGCGTGGAGGTAACGCCACCTCGTGACGCGCTGAGCGATCCGAAGCAGCGGGTAGGCGCGGTGCCACGGACCGTACGCTGCCGCGCGTGAGCGGGACCTGATGGTGAGGGTGATCACGCCGTCGGCGGCGCGATCGAGCACGAACGCTTCCTCGCCGTCGAGCGGGTGGCCCGGTCTCGTGGCGTAGGCGAATCCGACGCGCGACGGTTCGTCGACGACGGCGACCACTTCGACCGGTTCCGGGACGCTCCAAGCGAGGATGCCGGCGCGGACGATGAGCCGTGCGCCCGGCGTCGCGACCGCGCCGCCCGGAACGCGAAAGCCGCTGCGTGTCTTCACGCGCCAGCGGAGGAGATCCACCGCGGCGCGGTGCCACAGCTCGTCTCCGTCGCCGATCGCCCGGACGACCTCGCTCGTGTCGAATCCGGCAGTTGGCTGGAGACCGTCGAGCAACGACGGAGGAGTGTCATCGTCCGAGCGCATTCCGTCCGCCCCTTCTGAGTGCGTTCGGACAGGCTACTGGGTCTCCGTTTCGCTCCTGGGGATGTCGGTGGTCGGTGATTCACTGGCGCCATGACTGAGGTGCGACTGCAACGATGGTCTGACGACGATCTCGCCACGCTCCAGCGCAGCAACACGGCAGAGATGACGGCCCACCTCGGCGGCCCGGAGACGCCGGAGGCCGTCGAACGCCGCCACGAGCGGTATCTGGGGGAGTGGCGAGACGGTACCGCCCGTATGTTCCGCATCGTGATCGACGGGCACCCGGAGGGCGTCGGTTCCATCGGCTACTGGCCGCACGAGCACCACGGCGAAGCGGCGGTCGAGGCGGGGTGGGCCGTGGAATCTGGCTATCAGGGGCGTGGCATCGCGACCGGTGCGCTTCGCGCCCTCATCGCGGAGGTCCGCCGTCACGACCCCTCGGTCGCGATCTATGCGTACCCGCGCATGACGAACGAGGCCTCGGGCGCCATCTGCCGCAAGGTGGGCTTCGAACTCATCGGAGTCGAAGCCTTCGAGTACCCCCGCGGTCATGTCGAAGACTCGGGCGTGTGGGTGTTCCGCGGGCCTGCTGTGTGACGATGGGGCGATGCGAGCCTCACGCGCTCCGCGGACGACGGAGTATGAACGTGCTGTCGGCCACGCTGTACCGGAGCACCTCGTCGTCGGCGGCGCCCTCCTCGAACACCCGCACGTCACGGCCGAGCGCGGTGCCGCCGAGGGCGATGACGTCGCAGAGCGCGTCTGCTGCGGACTGGTCCGTGAGCTCGCGAAGGTCGAAGTCGAATGCGACCTCGCCCCAGTCGAAGAAGTTCACCTGGACCGACGAGGTCGGGTGCACGCGGATCGAGTCTCCCGCCGCGAGTCTCGACGCCGCCTGCTCGGCGAGCACGTGCGACCCGTCCGAGTTCCACTGCACCACCCAGCCGGTCTGTCGGAGCGCGTCGACGAGCAGCGGCCAGTGGCTCGCCGCCGATCCCTCCGCGTAGCAGTCGGGGAGCGCACCGGCTTCCGGCCCGAAGGCCTCGAGCAGTGCGTGCACGTCGACGCGAGCCCGGCTCACGCGACGAGCGTGTGCGCTGGCGTCGCGGCGCGCTGCACGATGCCCTGGGTGATGCCGCGCACGATCAGGCAGGCGAGGGGCACCGCGGCCAGCGTGAGCAGCTCGCCCACGATGCTGATCCACATCGAGACCCGCAGCTGCTCGAGATCCTCCGCAGCGAGGTAGACGCGGTACGAGACCTGCGATACGACATTCCCGGAGAGCCAGAGCAGCCACCAAGCGATCTGCCACGAGGGACGCACGCGTCCGGTGGCGCGCCACAGGTCCGAGATGTTCTGGTACGGGAACCACCAGCAGGCGATCGGGATGAACCAGGACCCGGCGTGCCATCCCGGGGTGCGCCGGGTCTGGCCCGCCACATGCTTCGCCGCATGGAACTGCCAGACGGCCCAGAGCACCGCGGTCGCAATCGTGGCGAGGGCGGCGGCGATGCTGATGACGAGGCTGCCCTGGTCGTAGAGGTCGAACAGGGCGGTTGATGTGTCGTTGCCGTTGAGGAAGTCGCTGGTGACGCTCACGCCGTAGATCTCGATGGCGAGGGTCATCGCGCCCGCCGCGCCGCAGGCAACCAGGAGAATCTGCGTGATCAGGGCTAGCTTGGCGAGCGAGCGGGGGTTCGTCGAACCCGGCAGCTGCTGCGGCTGGATCCACTGAGCGCCATCCCACCACCACGTCGTTCCCGACCCGTCGGGTGCTGGATACCAGCCTGGGGGAATCGCCGCAGGGGTCGTCGTCATCGGTGGATCCTTCGGGTTCTTCAATCGAATGAACGATTCGGACGGAACTGTCCGCTCGATGCTGTCACTCTAGTGAGCGGTGACCGATCATGGGAACCTTTGAACGTTTGCCTAGCCCGTGTCGCAGCGACCGGCGGGTTCTCCGTGCCCATCCGCCGGAGCAACGGGGAGTGGGTTCCTGCGCTACTACGTGACTCTGCCCTTCATTCGGACATAATGTGCATTATCGGCGAAACGAGAACCTGGTTCGATAGTGGACTAGCGCCGGTACATTCATCGAATGGCAGCGCTGCGTATCACCGGATGGGACGTCGTGCATCTGGATCGTCTGACCTTCATGTGGGTGCAGTTGATTCGGTTCGAGCTCGACGCCTCGAAGTCGGACCGTGAGCTGCTCCAACTCCTGATCTCGAGCCCGGGATACGGGCACGACTACGCGTCTCCGTTTGACGGCGAGGAACTGGTCGACCCGCCGGTCATTCACGGTCGCTGGTACGTGGGAGCGATTCACCAAGGTCGATTCTCCGAGACGAATGCAGAGCTTGCCAGGTCGATGATTCGAACCTGGGTTGATGAGCAGGACTGGCGTGATCCGGAGTACCGCCAGCCGTCAGACGTGCACGAGCGTCTCGGGCCGGTGTACGAGGTGTTGCGTTCGGGGCGCACCTATCGACTCAGGAACCCGTCGGACGATTTCCTCCACGAGTACGGCTGGGTTACCGGAAATCTCGGGTTTCATGAGTTCGTCACGATCGATCGACGCTCGGGAACCTTGCATCTCGTCGTCGCCAGCGACGACTGATGCTGCGTGTGCGTGCCTCAGTTGTCGATGTGGATGGCTCCGCCGAGTGCGGCCCACGCCCGCAGGAACTCGCTCGTGAGTGCGTACCCGAGCTGCTCGCCGCCGTTGGAGATGAAGCTGATGCGCAGCACGAGCTCGATCCCGTCGTCGCCCGCCGGCATCTGAAGGTCGACCGCTGCTCGGACGGCATCCCCGAGCACCTGGTCCAGTCGGCGCTGGCGATCGCGCCAATCCTCGCCCGGGATTCGCGCCAGGTCGACGAGATGGCGCGCCTGTCGTCGAAACCCAATTCGAGCGCGCGCTCGGCACTCGCGAAGGCGTAGCTCGCCGAGACGAGCAGATACCCGGGCTCGCTCACTGCGGGCCGAGCGCCTGACCGGCGGTGTGTGCGGCCGCGAGCGCATCGCTGTGCGAACGCTCCCCCGAGATGGTCGCGTCGGCATCGCCAGCGCGGGACCGGCTTCGACGCGACCTGACCGTCACCCAGGCGGTGCCGCCGGCGAGGAGGGCCAGGAATCCTCCGAGCCAGAAGATGAGTTCCATGCCGCTCCCCCGTTCCAGTAGCGGAAGCATACGCCCTGCGGGCGAAGAATGGTAGTGGTTTCTCCGATTCGCCTGGCGGCTGCGATAGCGTCGGAGGATGGCCATCACGATTCGCGCCGCGAGCGGCCCCGACTTCGCTGCGACCGAGGAGATCGAGCGCGACGCCGATCAGCTGTTCGTGGACCGCTTCGAGGCCCGGGATTGGCCGCCGCCGGGCACTGCGGACGAACGTGCCGCGGCGCCCGGGTTCACCCTCGTCGCCGCTTCGGGCGCCGAGCCATCGGCTCCCATTCTGGGTTTCGTCCAGGTACTCGAGATCGCGGGGCAGGCTCATCTCGAACAGCTGTCCGTTCGCCCGGACATGGGGCGCCGCGGAATCGGCGGTCAGCTCGTCGAAGCGGCCGCGGCCGAGGCGCAGACGCGCGGGTACACGGCGCTGACGCTGCGTACCTACGCGGACGTGCCGTGGAACGGCCTCTTTTATCTCCGGCACGGCTTCATCGAGACGGAACCGATCACGGACTTCGAGCTGCGCCTTCCGCCGATCGAGGTGGCGCTCGGGCTTGACGCCTATGGTCGCCGCATCCAGATGACCCGGACGCTCTGACGCCCGCGAGTCCTGCTCAGCCCCGCTCCCCCAGCTCGGCGCGGAGGGCCGCCGCATCCGCTCGATACATCGCCGCATGCTCAAGCAGATCCGCCCGTCCGCTCTCCGCCGCGCGCTCACGCGTGAACGCCTCGAGCTCGCCGAGTCGCTCGGCCGCGGCCGCGAGCACTTGCCGCGGCGAGGCATCCGTTCCGTACGCGTCGAGCAGCGTCAGGAGACGCGCGTCGCGGTCGAGCCCGTCGGCATCCGGCGCGTCCGCCGCGTACGGGACGATGCGGTAGGCGAGGTACGCGAGATCCCAGAGCCTGGGCCCGGGCGAGGCGAGATCGAAGTCGATCGCTCCGACGAGCTCGCCGTCGCGCACGATGAGGTTGTACGTGGCGAAGTCGTTGTGGCAGATGACCTCGACGGGCTCCCGCGCTGCGGTGCGCCAGACGAGATCGGCTCCAATCAGCGGCACGCTCGCGTCGTGGAGCCGCCGGAGCAGCGCGCCCGCGTCGCTCAGCACCCGCTCCGACCAGAGCACCGCGGGATCGGCCGACGCGAGGTTGTCGCCCTCGACGAACGAGAGCATCTCGCGGCCGCGCTCATCCAGCCCGAGCGGCACGGGGATGCCGGAGACGCCGGATTCGCCGAGCGCGGCCAGCAGCCGCTGCACGGCCGGCGTCCACTCCCCCGCGGGTCGCCGGACGGTGTCGCCGATGCGGACGACCTCGCCCATGTTGCCGCCGGCGAGCACCTCGCCGGTCTCACTCGTGACGGATCGGGAGGTGTTCGCGGCGTCGCTCATCCCGCGAGCCTATCGAGGCGTGCGGTCACGCCCCGACGTACTCGGCCAGGTGCTGCCCGGTTAGCGTCGATTTCGCCGCGACCAACTCGGCCGGCGTGCCCTCGAAGACGACGAGTCCGCCATCGTGCCCGGCGCCGGGGCCGAGGTCGATGATCCAGTCCGCGTGCGCCATCACCGCCTGATGGTGCTCGATCACGATGACCGACTTGCCGGAGTCGACCAGCCGGTCGAGCAGACCGAGCAGGTTCTCGACGTCGGCGAGATGCAGGCCGGTCGTGGGCTCGTCGAGCACGTAGACCTCGCCCGTCTCCCCCATCGCGATCGCGAGCTTCACGCGCTGACGTTCACCGCCGGAGAGCGTCGAGAGCGGCTGCCCGAGCGTGAGATAGCCGAGCCCGACGTCGGCGAGCCGGCCGAGGATGGCCACCGCGGCTGGGATCTTCGCCTCACCTTCGGCGAAGAACTCGCGCGCCCGCGCGACGGGGAGGTCGAGGACCTCGGTGATGTCGAGCCCGCCGAGCTTGTAGTCGAGCACGGCCGCCTGGAAGCGCTTGCCGCCGCAGTCCTCGCACGGCGTCTCGATCGTGTCCATGAAGCCGAGTTCGGTGACGATGACGCCCGAGCCTTTGCACGTCGGGCAGGCGCCCTCCGAGTTCGCACTGAACAGCGCCGGCTTCACGCCGTTCGCCTTCGCGAACGCCTTGCGGATCGGCTCGAGCAGCCCGGTGTACGTGGCCGGATTGCTCCGCCGAGAGCCCTTGATCGCGCCCTGATCGATGGAGACGACGCCCGGCCGCTTCACCACGGAGTTGTGGATGAGCGAGCTCTTGCCCGACCCGGCCACGCCCGTCACCACCGTGAGCACGCCGAGCGGCAGGTCGACGTCGACGTCGCGCAGGTTGTGCTCGTTGGCGCCGCGCACCTCGATGGCCCCGGAGGCGCTGCGCACCTCGGCCTTGAGCGAGGCGCGATCGTCGAGATGCCGACCCGTGAGCGTGCCGCTCCGCTTGAGCCCCTCCACGTCGCCCTCGAAGCAGATCTCGCCGCCGTTGCTGCCCGCCCCGGGGCCCAGGTCGACGACGTGGTCGGCGATCGCGATCGTCTCGGGCTTGTGCTCGACGACGAGCACGGTGTTGCCCTTGTCGCGCAACCGCAGGAGCAGGCCGTTCATGCGTTGGATGTCGTGCGGGTGCAGCCCGATCGTCGGCTCGTCGAACACGTACGTGATGTCGGTGAGCGAGGACCCGAGATGACGGAGCATCTTGATGCGCTGCGCCTCGCCGCCGGACAGCGTGCCGGACGGCCGCTCGAGGCTCAGGTAGCCGAGGCCCAGCGTGACGAAGGCGTCGAGGTTGGCGCTGAGCGCGCCGAGCAGCGGTCCCGCCTCGGGCAGATCCAGGCCGCGCACCCAGTCGGCGAGGTCGGTCACCTGCATGCGGCACGCGTCGGCGATGCTGATGCCGTCGATCTTCGAGGATCTGGCGCCCTCGGTGAGACGGGTGCCGTCGCACTCCGGGCAGGTCGCGAAGGAGGCGACCCGCTCGACGAACGCGCGGATGTGCGGCTGCAGCGCGTCGAGGTCCTTCGAGAGCATCGACTTCGTGAGCTTCGGGATGAGCCCCTCGTAGGTCATGTTGATGCCGCTGATCTTGACCTTCGTCACCTCGCCGTAGAGGAAGAGTTGCCGCTGCTTCTCGCTGAACTGTGCGATCGGCTTGTCGGCGGGATAGAAGCCCGACTCGGAGAAGCCCTTCACCATCCAGCCGTCGGCCGTGTAGCCGGGCACCATGATCGCGCCCTCGTTCAGCGACTTCGACTCGTCGACGATCTGCGAGAGGTCGAGGTCCGACACCTGCCCGCGGCCCTCGCAGCGCGGGCACATGCCGCCGAGGTAGATCGCGTCCTTGACGATCTTCTTCTCGCCGCCGGGTCCGGTCATCACCCCGCTCGCCTTCTGCGTCGGGATGTTGAACGAGAACGCGGTCGGGCCGCCGATGTACGGCTGCCCCAGCTTGCTGAACAGGATACGCAGCATCGCGTTGGCGTCGGTGACCGTGCCGACGGTGGATCGGGGGTTCGCCCCGAGCCGCTCCTGGTCGACGATGATCGCCGTCGTGAGCCCCTCGAGCACGTCCACGTCGGGGCGCGGCACCGAGGGCATGAAGCCTTGCACGAAGGCGCTGTAGGTCTCGTCGATCATGCGCCGGGACTCCGCCGCGATCGTGTCGAAGACGAGCGAGCTCTTGCCGGAGCCGGAGACGCCCGTGAACACCGTGAGTCGGCGCTTCGGGAGCTCGACGTCCACGTCCTTCAGGTTGTTCTCGCGGGCGCCCCGCACGAGGATGCGCTCGTGCTGGTCGGCGGGGTGCTCGGTGGCGGCGGGCGTCGGGGCATCGGTCATGGCTGCTCCATCATTCGGCGTTCGGCTTCGGCAGTGGTGGGTGGGCGGATGTCGCTCAGCTCGGCTGCTGGATGCGCACCATGTTGCCGGCGGGGTCGCGGAACGCGCAGTCGCGGACGCCGTACGGCTGGTCGATGGGCTCCTGCGCCACCTCGGCCCCGCTCGCCTGCACCCGGTCGAAGGCGGCGTCGACGTCGCCGGCCGCGAGGACGATGCTCGCGAAGGTGCCCTTCGCCATCATCTCGGCGATGGTGCGCTGCTCGTCCTCGGTGATGCCCGGGTCGGCGTTCGGCGGGTAGAGCACGACGGAGTTCGTCTGCTCCGGCGCGCCGAGCGTCAGCCAGCGCATGCCGTCGTAGCCGACGTCGTTGCGCAGCTCGAATCCCAGCACGTCGCGGTAGAAGGCGAGGGATGCCTCGGCATCCGTGTGCGGAAGGAAGGTGTACTGAATCGAGATGTCCATGCGCGTCACGCTAGTCGCTGGGGTTTCGGGCGCGCTTCTCGATTCCTGATCGGTCTCGTCGCGCGTTTGGCGAGGACCGACGGCACGCCCTCGAGGGGCCCCGCCGCTTGCGCGCGGAACTCGCTCGGCGGCACGCCGACGAGCTCCGTGAAGCGGGTGCTGAACGTGCCGAGCGAGGAGCAGCCCACCTCGAAGCAGACCTCGGTCACGCTGAGGTCGCCGCGCCGGAGCAGCGCCATCGCGCGCTCGATGCGGCGGGTCATGAGGTAGCTGTAGACCGACTCGCCGTAGGCCGCCTTGAACGCGCGGCTGAGATGGCCGGCGGACAGGTTCGCCCCGCGGGCGAGTTCGTCGACGTTCAACGGCCGGGCGTACTCGCGGTCGATGCGATCGCGGACGCGGCGCAGACGCGCCAGGTCTGCGAGCCGCTGTCGCTCGCGGTCGGCGTCGGCGTGCTCGGCCATCTCTCCCCCGGTGCATCGTTCGGCGAGGGCGGCGCGCACCGCCCGCTCGGAGCCTGAAGCGACGCTAGCGCACCCGAGCGACATCCGTTCCATGGCGCGACCGTTTAGCTCCCGTCGCGAAAGGTCGCATCGCGACGCGCGGGTTCACATCCGACACTCAGCTTGCGTGGCGGCCTAGCCTGGCCCCGTATCTCCCAGTCGTGAGAAAGGAACCGCTCATGTCAACGCCCCAGTCGGACGGCGTCTTCGCTGCGTTCTCGCTCGATGCGAGGGACCTGACGAAGTCCGCCATCAACACGGTGCGCGCCACCCTGGGCATCTCCGGTGCCGTCGCGCTCATCTTCGGTCTGCTGATCACGTTCTGGCCGAAGAACTCCGCCGTGGTCATCACGATCCTCTTCGGGATCTACTTCATCATCGCCGGCCTCGCCTACCTCGGCCTGGGCATCTTCTCCAAGGGGATCTCGGGCGGGGCGAGGGCGCTCGACATCATCCTCGGCGTCCTGTTCGTCATCGGCGGTGTGATCGTGCTCGCGAACCCCAGCGAGTCGGCCGTCATCCTCGGACTGTTCCTCGGCCTCTTCGTCGGCATCCTGTGGATCGTCGAGGGCATCGTGGCACTCGTCCAGTCGGGCGACGCCGCGTCGAAGGGGTGGGCGATCTTCTTCGGCATCCTGAGCGTCGTGGCCGGTGTCGTGCTGCTCTTCTCGCCGCTCTGGGGCGCCGTGGTGCTGTTCATCTTCGCGGGAATCGCGCTCATCGTGCTCGGCATCGTGCAGATCGTGCGCGCGTTCACCTTCGGCAAGGGCGTCGCCGCCTGACCCGGAACCGCAACGACGACGGCCGGCCGTCGGAAGCCCCGCTTCCGTCGGCCGGCCGTTTCGTCTTCGGCGCTCTCGCCCGTCAGGCCTCGGGGGCGAAGCCCGAGACGTCGCCGACGAGGCGCGTGTGCTCGGCGGGGATGGGGTCCACGGCGGCCTGCGCGACCTCGGCTGCGAACTCGGACACGTTGTAGAGGCGGCCCGCGTCCTCACGGCGGGCGGCGATGGCGCCGGGGTTCGCACGCTCGAGCAGGGTGGCGGTGATGGTGCCCTCGATCATGTCGCCCGAGACGACCACGAACTCGATGCCCGCCGCGTCGAACTCGGGGAGCTTCGCGCGGAGCGCGTCCTCTCCGGCGCGCTTCGACAGCGCCACCGGCTCGTACTCGGGCATCGTCGGGGTGGTGCGGATGAAGTGGGCCTGGTGGCTCGTCACGAAGACGATCCGCGCGCCCTCGGCGAGGAACGGCATGGCCTGCTCGACGACGTTGAGCTGCGCGTCGCGGTTCAGCCGCATGGCGTAGTCCTCGCCCATGCCGGACTCCATGCCGCCGGAGGCGTTCAGCACGAGCAGGTCGACTCGGCCGAGCTCGGCGACGGTGCGCTCGAACATCGCGGTGACGGAGGCCGCATCGGTGAGGTCGGCGCCGACCGCGATGGCGCGGCCGCCGGCCTCGGTGATCTCAGCGACGACCTTCTCGGCGCGCGGGGCCTTGCTGCGGTAGTTCACGACGACCGAGGCGCCGGCGGCGGCGAGATACCGCACCGTGTCGGCGCCGATGCCCCGGGACGAACCGGTCACGAGCGCGACCTTGCCGTCGAGCGTTGCGGGGGCGAGCGGGCTGGTCACTGGCGGACTCCTCGGGGTCGGTTCGGGCGCCCGAACGGACGCCGAACCCGAGGATATCAATCCCCGTATGCCGAGGTCGGGCTGCTAGTTTCGAGTGGGGCGTTCGAAGGAGAAGGAAAGTGGATGTACTGACCGAGTACGCCTGGATCGCGTGGATCGTGCTGATCCTCGCGTTCGCGACGATCGAGGTCTTCACGCTCGAGATGACTTTCCTGATGCTCGCGCTCGGCAGCGTCGCCGGACTCGTCTCGGGCGCGTTCGGCATCCCCTGGTGGGCGCAGTTCCTCGTCGCCGCCATCGTCGCCGTCGTGCTCATCTTCACCCTCCGCCCGCCGCTCCTGCGGAGGCTGCGACGCGGCGGCGATCCGGCCAGGAGCAACATCGACGCCCTGATCGGCGCAGACGGCGCCGTCGTCAGCACGCTCACCCAGGCCGGCGGCCAGGTCCGCCTGCAGAACGGGGAGACCTGGACCGCCAGGCTCTCCCCCATCACCGAACAGCGCGATGTCGCGGTCGGCGAGAAGGTCCTCGTCACCGGCATCGACGGTGCGACGGCCGTCGTCGTGCCGGTAGAGAGGAGCGCCGCGTCGTGATCGACGTCCCCACCATCATCCTGACGGTCGTCGTGGTGGCGATCGCGATCTTCGTGATCGTGATCCTCGCCCGCTCGATCCGGATCATCCCCCAGGCCTACTCCGGCGTCGTCGAGCGCCTCGGCCGCTACCACAAGACGCTCACGCCCGGGCTGAACGTGCTCGTGCCGTTCATCGATCGGCTGCGCCCGCTCGTCGACATGCGCGAGCAGGTGGTCTCGTTCCCGCCGCAGCCCGTGATCACCGAGGACAACCTCGTCGTCTCGATCGACACGGTCGTCTACTTCCAGGTGACCGACGCGCGCGCGGCCACCTACGAGATCGCGAACTACCTGGGCGCCGTCGAGCAGCTGACGACCACCACGCTCCGCAACGTGGTCGGCGGGCTGAACCTCGAGGAGGCGCTCACCAGCCGCGACAACATCAACGGGCAGCTCCGCATCGTCCTCGACGAGGCCACCGGCAAGTGGGGCATCCGCGTCTCGCGCGTCGAGCTGAAGGCGATCGACCCGCCCGTGTCCATCCAGGACTCGATGGAGAAGCAGATGCGCGCCGAGCGCGACCGCCGTGCCGCGATCCTCACCGCCGAGGGCACGAAGCAGTCCGCCATCCTCGAGGCGGAGGGCCTCCGCCAGGCCGAGATCCTCCGCGCGGAGGGCGACGCCAAGGCCGCCGTGCTGCGCGCGCAGGGCGAGGCCGAGGCCATCCAGACGGTCTTCCGCGCCATCCACGAGGGCGACGCCGATCCGAAGCTGCTCGCCTACCAGTACCTGCAGACGCTCCCCCAGCTCGCGCAGGGCCAGGCCAACAAGCTCTGGATCGTGCCGAGCGAGCTCACCGAGGCGCTGAAGGGCATCGGCAAGGCGTTCACCCCCGGCGGCGCGCCCGGCGCCCGTACGGAGGGCCAGCCTCCGCAGTGAGCGACGACGTCACGACGGCGTACTTCGAGGGCGAGCCCCCGCGCGTACTGGCGCACCGGGGGCTCGCCCTCGAGGCTCCCGAGAACACCCTGCTCGCCTTCGCGAAGGCCGTCGCGATCGGCGTCACCCACGTCGAGACCGATGTGCACGTCTCGCACGACGGCGTCGCGGTCATCGCGCACGACCCGAGCCTCGAGCGGGTCGCCGACCGTCCGGTCCGCGTCGACCAGCTCACGATGCCCGAGCTCCGGCGCGTCGAGCTCGGCGAGGGACAGGGGTTCGCGAGCCTGGCCGAGGCGCTCGACGGCTTCGGCGAGACCCGGTTCAACATCGACGTGAAGACCGAGGGGGCGGTGGCGCCCACGATCGAGGCGGTGCTGCGCACTCGCTCCGCCGACCGCGTGCTGCTCACGAGCTTCTCCGAGCGCCGTCGGCTGCGCCTCGCCACAGCGATCCCCGGGGTCGCGACGTCCGCGGGCGGCAGCAGCGTCCTGGCGGCCCGCTCCGCGGCGCTGAGCGGCAACCGGGCGCTCCTCCGCCGCGCACTGCGGGGCGCGCGGGCGCTGCAGATCCCCGAGCGGGCGAACGGCATCCGGCTGGTCACGCCGCGCTTCCTCCGAGCGCTGCACGAGCTCGGCGTGGAGACCCACGTGTGGACGGTGAACGATCCGATCGACATGCGTCGGCTGCTCGCCCTCGGCGTCGACGGTCTCGTGACCGATCGGGCGGACATCGCGCTCGAGCTGATCGCGCAACACTGAGAATTCCCCGACAATTCCACGGCCGCTGGCAAGGGAACGCCCAGCTTGATCGTTTAGAACTGTAAGCGATCGAGAGGAGCCCACCATGGCCGACCGGAGCCTTCGAGGCATGCGAATCGGTTCGCAGAGCCTGCAGAGTGAAGACGGCGTGGTGTTCGCCGACCGCGCCGAGTACACCTACCGCTGCGCGACGTGCGAGCGCGAGACCGTCATGGTCTTCTCCACCGAGGCCGAGCTCCCCGAAGTGTGGGAGTGCCGCTTCTGCGGTGCGGAGGCGACGCTGCTCGTCGACTCCAAGCCCGTCGAGGTCGACCGCTCCGGCGAGAAGGCCGCGCGCACCCACTGGGACATGCTGCTCGAGCGCCGCACGATCCCCGAGCTCGAAGAGCTGCTCGCCGAGCGCCTCAACTACCTGCGCGCCCGTCGCGGCCAGCAGAAGATCGGCGCCTGAGCACCTTCCGACACGACGAAACGCCCCGCAGCAGCGGGGCGTTCGTCATTTCTCGAACGGACTGGCCGCTCAACTCCGTCGACGACGGGCCGCGATGCCCGCGGCGATGAGCCCCGCGAACGAGAGCACGCCGATCGCGCCGGGCACCCACGGCCCGAGGAAGACCGCCGGTGTGAGGCCGGTGCGGAGCTCCACGTCGGTCAGCATCGCGCCGGGCACATCGGCCTTCAGGCCGTCGATCGTGCGACCCGTGGGATCCATCACCTGGCTCGTGCCCACGGTCGAGAGGTTCACGACGGAGCGCCCGGTCTCGATCGCCCGGAGCCGCGCGATCGCGAGCTGCTGCAGGTTCTCGTCGGTGCCGCGGAAGTCGGCGTTGTTCGTCTGCAGCAGATAGACCTCGGCGCCGTCGCGGGCGCCCTCCCAGATGAGGTTGTCGTAGATGACGTCGAAGCAGATGGCGAGGCCGGCCAGGGTGCCGTCGAGGTCGAACACCGGCGGATTGGTGCCCGCCGAATATCCGCGCTGCACCAGGGAGATGAGGTCCGGCGCGAAGAGCATGTAGAAGTCGCGATCGGGGATGTACTCGCCGAACGGCACGGGGTTCCGCTTGTCGTAGAGGGCGGTCGCTCCCTCGCCGGCGCGCCAGAGCATCGAGGTGTTGTAGAACTTCTCGTCGCGGTAGCTGACGGCGTTCATGATGAACGGGGCGTCGACCCGCTCCGCGATCCGGTCGAGCGCTGCCGCGGCGCTCGGATCCCCCAGCGGGTCGAGGTCGACCGAGCCCTCGGGCCAGAGCAGCACGTCGACGTCTTCGGCGCCGAACAGCGGTTCGCTCGCGTCGAGCTGGCTGCGGAAGACCTCACCGGGCTCGCGCTCGTCGAAGTACCCGGCCGGGCCGTTGCCCTGCGCGCTCGCGACGCGGAACTCGCCGTTCGGCGCGGTGGGCCAGGCCGGCAGGAGGAGCGCGACGACGAGCGTGGCGGCGACGGGCAGCGCACCGCGCCAGTCGTTCCAGGAGCGGGCGCGGAGCCATTCGATGATCGCCGCCACGAGGAAGACCATCACGAAGCCGAGGCCCGAGGAGCCGACCCAGGAGACGAGCTGGGCGAAGGGGCTCTCGGATTGGCTGAGTGCCGCTCTCGCCCACGGGAATCCCCCGTACGGCACCGAGCCCACCACGTTCTCGCGGAGCACCCAGAGGCCCGCGACGAGCGCGGGCAGGGCGACGAGCCGACCGAACCGACCGGGGGCGGCACGAGGCATCCACCGGTACGCCAGCGCGATCGCGAGCGCGCCGACCGCGACGAAGACCGCCTCGAAGAGCGAGAGGGCGAGCCACGGGATCGGACCGAGGTAGCGTCCCGTCCAGGAGACGTCGACGAGGTAGAAGGTGGCGCCGAAGACGTAGCCCATGAGCAGGGCCCCGCCGATGCTGCGCCCGACCAGCGTCAGGAGCGCGAGCGCGATGCCGACGAAGGCGAGCGGCCAGATGCTCGCGCCGGGGAAGCCGAGGTCGTAGACGAAGGCGGCGCCGACGGCGACGGGGAGCGCCGCCCACCAGGGCAGCAGCGAGCGAGGGCGTTCTGGCACGGGGGAAATCCTAGGCGCTGGAAGCTGTGGGTCGGCCGCGCTCGCGATCGTCGCGTCGCTCACGCGACGACCGTGTCGATCACGACGCCGCGACGCACTCCGTCGATCGCGTCCCGGGCGCGGATGGCGAGCTCGGAGTCCGCGACGATCGAGATCTGGTCGAGGAGATCGATGACCTGCTTCGTCAGACGCACGAAGTCGCCGGCGGCGAGTTCGATGTCCTCCAGGACGACGCCGAGCGGCACGCCGCGCGCCCACGCGTGCATCGCCTGCGCGAGCGCGGGAGACGGCTGCTCGGGGCCGCTGAGGCGGTGGTCGCGCTCGAGGTCGTCGAGTTCCGACCAGACGTCGGTCGTGCGGTCGAAGGCCTCCCGGAACCCGCCGCGCGGAAGCCGGTACTCCACTCCGCGGTCGTCGCGGCGCGGCTCGTACACGAGCGCCGCCGCCATGGCGGCGAGCCCGGGCGCGTCGAGCTCGGTCCAGAGCCCGCGGCGCAGCGACTCGGCGACCAGCAGGTCGCGTTCGCCGTAGATGCGCTTGAGGATGCGGCCGTCCGGCGTGGAGACGAGGGCGCCGTGGCGGTCCCGCTCGAGGTAGCCCAGCCGTTCGAGCACCTCGGTCACCCGGTCGAAGCGCTTCGCGACCTGGCCGGTGCGGGTGCGGATCTGGGACTGCAGCTGGTCGTGCTCCTTGCGGAGCCGCCACCAGCGCTCGGCCCAGCGCGCGTGCGCCTCCCGCTCGGCGCAGCCGTGGCAGGGGTGGGCGCGGAGCGCCTTGCGCAGGCCGGCGATCTCCCGCTGCATCCGCTCGCGCTGGGCGTTCGTGGGATTGCCCTTGGCCTGCTTGCGTTCGAGTTCGGCGATGTTCCGCCGGATGCCAGCGTACTCGCCGAAGTCGCCGAGGTGGCAGCGCATGGCCTGTTCGAAGCCGGCGAGCGACTCCTCCTGCTTGCGGAGCGTCCGCGCGAGGTCGACGACCGCGCGGTCGGCCTGGAACTGGGCGAAGGAGAGCTCGAGGATCTGCCGGGTGCGCTCCCGGCCGAACTGGTCGATCAGATTCACCGCCATGTTGTACGTCGGCTTGAAGCTCGAGTTCATCGGGTAGCTGCGGCGCGAAGCGAGCGCGGCGACCGCCTCGGGGTCGAGCCCCTCCACCCACTGGATGACCGAGTGCCCCTCGACGTCGATGCCGCGGCGGCCCGCGCGCCCGGTGAGCTGGGTGTACTCCCCCGGCGTGATCGGCACCCGCGCCTCGCCGTTGAACTTCTCGAGCTTCTCGAGCACGACCGAGCGCGCCGGCATGTTCACGCCCAGCGCGAGCGTCTCGGTGGCGAACACGACCTTCAGCAGCTTCTGCTGGAAGAGCTCCTCGACGATCTCCTTGAACGCCGGCAGCATGCCCGCGTGGTGCGCCGCGACGCCGCGCTGCAGGCCTTCGAGCCACTCCCAGTAGCCGAGCACCGCGAGGTCCTCGTCGCGGAAGGTGCGCACGCGCGCCTCGACGATCTTGCGGATCTCATCGCGTTCGGGCGCCTCGGTGAGCCGGAGGCCGCTGCGCAGCAGCTGGCGGACGGCCTGGTCGCAGCCGGCGCGGGAGAAGATGAAGACGATCGCCGGCAGCAGGTGCTTCTGCTGCAGCATGGCGACGAGCTCCGGGCGATCCATCCGCCCGCTCCCCTGCTGCCCGCGGTGGTAGCCGCCCCGGTCGCTCCCCCGCCGCCCGCGCTGGGAACGACCGCCGAGGGAGCGGCTGCTCGCGCGGGCGAGCTGCTTGAGCTCGGGGTTCACCCGGTGCGTCGCCGCCTGGCCGGACGAGTCGAACAAGTCGAGCAGCTTCTGCCGCACGAGCACGTGCTGCTCGAGCGGCACCGGCCGCTCCTCGGACACGATCACGTCGGTGTCGCCGCGCACGGCCTGGAGCCAGTCGCCGAACTCCTCCGCGTTCGACACGGTCGCGCTCAGGGAGACGAGGCGGACGGCCTCGGGAAGGTGGATGATGACCTCCTCCCAGACCGCGCCGCGGAAGCGGTCGGCGAGGTAGTGCACCTCGTCCATGACGACGTACGCGAGGCGGTCGAGGAGCGGCGAGTCGGCGTAGAGCATGTTGCGCAGCACCTCGGTCGTCATGACGACGATGCGTGCGCTCGAGTTGACGTTCGTGTCGCCCGTGAGCAGCCCCACCTGCTCGGCGCCCCAGGCGTCGACGAACTCCTGGTACTTCTGGTTCGACAGCGCCTTGATCGGGGTCGTGTAGAACACCTTGGTCCCGGGCTCCTGCATGGCGAGGAACACCGCGAACTCCGCGACGATCGTCTTGCCGGCGCCCGTCGGGGCGGCGACGAGCACGCTCCGCCCCTCGTCGAGGGCGCTGCACGCGGCCCGCTGGAAGGGGTCGAGGTCGAATCGGATGGTCGCCTGGAACTCCGCGACCCGCGGCTGCCTGCGTTGCTGCCGCGAGAGGGCGTACCGCTCCGACGGAGAGGAGGTCGTCACCCGTCCAGCCTAGACAGCCGCTCCGAACTCGGCGGCATTCCGCTTCGCGACACGGCGATCGTGCAGGAAGGAGAGGAACCACGCGACGAAGTACAGCAGGATCATCGGGATCGCGAGCAGGAACATCGAGACGACGTCGGCCGAGGGGGTCGCGATCGCCGTGAACAGGATGATGACGAGGATGGCGACGCGCCAGGCCTTGAGGATGGCCGCGGCGCTGAAGACGCCCGCGTAGTTCAGCAGCACGATGAAGACGGGCACGACGAAGGCGACGCCGATGGCGAGCACGAGCTTCAGCACGAAGTCGACGTACTCCTTCGCGGTCAGCCAGGCCGGCGAGGTGTCGGGGACGAAGCTCGTCATCACCTTGACGATGTTCGGCAGCACGAACCATCCGGCCGCGCAGCCGAGCAGGAAGAGCGGGATCGCGGAGGCGAAGAACGCGAGCGTGAACTTGCGCTCCCGGGTGTTCAGCCCGGGGACGAGGAACGCGAAGATCTGGTACAGCCACACCGGGCTCGAGATCACGATGCCGATCGTGAAGGCGATCTGCAGGCGCAGGTCGAAGGCGCTGCCGATCGTCGGGAAGACGATCTCGGCCTGCTTGCCGGTCGCCTCGGCGACCCGGTGCACCGGTTCCTGGATCGCGTCCCACACGAACAGGTCGGTGAGCACCCAGCCGCCGACGGCGCCGACGACGATCGCGATGGCGGAGATGAAGAGCCGCTTGCGCAGCTCGATCAGATGCGCTCCGAGCGACATCCGCTTCTCGCGGTTCTTCTCACCGCGCTCTCTCACCGCGGTCACGGGAGGTCAGGCGTTCTTGCCGGGGTCCGTGCTGCCGGCCTTGGGCTGCTCCTCGCTCGACTTGGCCGTGCCGTCCGCGGCGTCGTCGCCGGACTGGTCGGAACGGACTTCGCTCTTCAGGATCTTCATCGACTGGCCGAGGCTGCGTGCGAGGGCCGGCAGCTTGGGCGCGCCGAACAGCAGCAGGATGACCACAAGGATGATCAGCGCGTGCCAACCGGTGAAACCTTGAAACATGGGGGCTCGTCCAATGTTCGGAAACTCGTGGTGAACAGTCTAGCCGGTCGGACCAATGCCCGAGCCGCCGGTCGGGACGTCCGGTGTCTCGTACCCGGCGAGGCCCGCGCGCGCCCACTCCGCGACCGCCGCCCTGGCCTCGGCGGGGGCGACGACCGTGACGAGCCCCGGCAGCCCGGCGATGAGCCGCTTGAGGCCGTGGTAGTGCGCGACGCGCAGCGTCACCCGCAGCCGGTCCCCCGCCGGCTCGCTGCTGGAGTCGGCCAGATAGTCGGCGAGGAGGGGCAGGGTCTCCTCGGCCACGTCGACCACGACGTCGAGGTCGGTGTCGGAGCCGTGGAAGAGCGTGTCGGGCACTTCGCGTCCGCTGTGGTCGGCGATCGGCAGCTCGCTCACGAGGAGTCCCGTCATCCGGTCGACGCGGAAGTTTCGCATGTCCTCCCGGCCGTGGTCGTAGGCCTGGAGGTACCAGTCCGCACCGAGCGAGGCGATGCGCAGCGGGTCGACGCGACGCCGGGCCTGCTCCCCCAGCGCGTTGCGGTAGTCGAACTCGAGCTGGCGTCCCGCGGCGACCGCCTCGCGGATGCGTGCGAGCGAGGCGTCCGCCTCCAGCTCGGCCACCGCGAGCTGGGTGGGGGCGCCGGTGGTGCCGAGCCGGAGCTTCTCGAGCAGGGCGGCGAGCCTCGCGCTGCCGGCGTTCTCCGGCGATGCGGAGAGGTACTGGAGGCCCGCGATGAGGGCGCTCGCCTCGCGCGCCGACAGTCGCGGTGCGTCGTCGATCGCCACGTGGTGCACGATGACGATCACGTCGTCGTCCTCGAAGGAGTCCCAGTCGATGTCGAAGAGGTCGTTCGGCTGGTAGGTGCCCGTCTCACCCGGCAGGCCCGAGGTCGCGATCAGCCGGACCGCGTCCCGGATCTCGCCCTCACTCAGCCCGAAGTACTCCGCCGCCTCGGAGACGTCGACCACCCGCCGTTCGAGCAGGTACGGCACGAAGGCGAGCAGGAAGACGAGCTTGTCGGAGGCGCGCAGCGGCTTGCGTGCGGCCATCAGCCGAGCCCTGCCTCGTCGTGCGCCGCCACGACGATCGCGAGGCGCGCCCGCACCGCGTCGCGGAGCTCGGGCGGCGAGATCACGCGCACCTCCGGGCCGTAGGCGGCGAGCTCGTCGGCGAAGACGGCCGCGTCGGTGTAGTGCAGACTGATCACCCCGCGGTCGTCGTCGCGGAGCACGGCCCGCTTGCCGAGGCGGACCTCGGCGTCGCTGCCCGCGGTGACGGCCAGATCGGCCGTGTTCTGCAGGCGGAGCGCCTCGAGCTCGCCGAGGATGCGGTCCTGCACACCGGCGGGCGGCGCCTCGAAGGAGACCCCGGGCAGCACCTCCACCGGCCCGACGATGCGGGAGAGCAGGTAGGTGCGCAGGCCGTCGGCGTCGCGGTCGCGGCCGTGCAAATGCCAGCGGCCCTCGTGCAGCACGACGGCGTACGGCTCGACGCGGCGGAGGCGCGGAGCGGGTTCGCCGGGCTTGAAGTAGCGGAAGGACACGGCCTGCCGGTGGTCGAGGGCCTGGCGCAGCGGCTCGAAGGCGGCGTCGCGCACGCGCAGGCGCGGCGCGTAGCCGATGACCGGCTCGCGGGGCTCGATACCGAGGGCGCGGAGCTTCGTGAGCGCGCGCTGCGAGTCGGAGGACAGGGATGCCTCGCGCCACACCTCGGCGGCGAGGCCGAGCAGGGCGAGCTCGTCGGGGGTGAACGTGACCTCGTCGGGCAGGTCGTAGCGGCCCTTGGGGATGCGGTAGCGAAGGGACTGGTTGTCGCCGGGGCGGTCGGGCGACTCGATCGTCTCGAGCGGGATGCCGAGCTCGCGCACCTCGTCCTTGTCGCGCTCGAACTGGCGCTCGAGGCTCGCGTTCGCGCCCGAGGGGTCGTAGCGCTCGGCGTAGCCGCGCACGGTCGAGAGGATCTCCGACTTCAGCAGCCCGGTCTCGGTCGCGAGCAGCGCGAGCACGAGGCTGAAGAGGCGGTCCTCGACCTGGATGCGGGGCGTTCCCCGAGACTTCTCCGCCACAGCAGCGATCATACTGAACCGGCCGAGGCCGGTCGCCGCCGTGCGGGAATCAGAGGACGCCCAGAATGTCGACGACGAAGAACAGGGTGGCGTTCGGGGCGATGACCCCGTTGCCGGCGCCCTGCTCGCCGTAGGCCTCTCCGGCCGGGATGATGAGGCCGAGCTGCGAGCCCACCTGCTGGCCGATGAGCGCCGTGGTCAGGCCGACCGGCAGCCCCATCTGCATCGCGGTCTTCGCGTCGCTCGTGGCCCCGACGCGGGCGGGGGCGCCCTGCTCCCAGGTGGAGAGCTGGGAGATGACCTGGTTGTCGTCCCAGTTCACCGCGGTGAACTGCACGACGACGGTGTCGCCGTCCTTCACGACCGGGCCGTTGCCGCCCTTCAGCGTCTCGACCGCGGTGGTGTCCGTGGCGTCGGCGGGCGGGTCGGCCTTCGGCACGGTGATGCCGGGGCGGCCGTCGGGTGCGAGCACGACCGCGGGGAAGCCGTCGCGGGTGAGCTGCGGCGCGCCCTCGGCCTTTGTCGGGAAGGCGCGGAGCACGTCGAGGACGAACACCACTCCGTTCTTCGGGTCGGCGCCCGGCGTCGGCTCGCCGGCACCGCTCGCGTCGTAGTCGGCCGCGACGAACACGACCCGCGACCCCTCGCTGGCGCAGCTCAGTCCCTTGTCCATGGCGGGGATCGAGTCCGAGCCACCGCGGACGAGGAGCTGGCCCCCCGAGTCGCCGAAACCGCCGCCGCCGAGCTTCTCACCGGTGCCGCCGTCGTACGCGACGTACGCCACCTCGACGAGCTGGCCCTCGGCGATGGGCTCGCCTTCACCCTCCTGCAGCACCTCGCACTGGGTCTCGCCCGGGGTGAGCGGCGTGGGGAACTCCACCTTGGGCTCCGAGCCGAAGTCGCCCGTCACGGTGACCGCCTCGCTGGAGGCGCCGGGGGCGGCCTCCGGCGCAGGGCCGGTCGAGCAGGCGGAGAGGGCGACGGCGACGCCGAGGGCGGCGATGAGCGCGAGAGACGAGCGCACGGATCCTCGATTCTGGGATGCGGTCACGGAAGCCGCCTGGGCGGCGGTGAGCGTTGAAAGCCTACCCGGCATCGCCGGGGGCCTCGTCGATGGGGGCGCGGGCGTGCCCGGCCGCGGTGTCGGCGGCGCGGACGCGCTTGCGCAGCGCCTTGTCGCTGACCGTCCGCTCGCCGAGGGCGCCAGGCGTCCACGCCTCGACGTCCTCGTCGCTGAACTCCGTCTTCGAGGGGCGGCGCTTGAGTTCGGGCAGCACGGTGTCCGGCGCGAGCCGACGGGCGGTGATGAGGAAGCCGGTGTGCGCGATCATGCGGTGGTCCGGGCGGACCGCGAGACCCTGCACGTGCCAGCCGCGCACCATGGTCTCGTTCGCGTCGGGGTCGGTGTACTCCCCCGTCGCCCGGATGGCCTCGGCGACCCGGGAGAGCTGCGTGACCGTCGCGACGTAGCAGAGCACGACCCCGCCGGGCTTCAGGGCGCGGGATACGGCGCCGATGCACTCCCAGGGCGCGAGCATGTCGAGCACGACGCGGTCGACCGAGCCGTCGGCAACGGTCTCCGGCAGCGCCACGGCGAGATCGCCGAGGGTGATCGACCAGTTCTCCGGGTCGCGGCCGTGGAAGGTCGCGACGTTGCCGCGGGCGACCTCGGCGAACTCCTCGCGCCGTTCGAAGGAGTGCAGGCGGCCCTCCGGGCCGATCGCCCGGAGCAGCCACAGCGAGAGCGCGCCGGAGCCGACGCCGGCCTCGACGACGGTGGCGCCGGGGAACACATCGGCCTGGGCGAGGATCTGGGCCGCGTCCTTCGGGTAGACGATCGCCGCGCCGCGCGGCATCGACATCACGAAGTCGCTGAGCAGCGGCCGGAGCGCCAGGTACTCGACGCCGACCTCGTTCGCGACGACCGAGCCGTCGGGCAGTCCGATCACGGCGTCGTGGGCGATGCCGCCCTTGTGCGAGTGGAAGACCTTGCCGGGCTCCAGGGTGATGGTGTGCATGCGGCCCTTCGGGCCGGTGAGCTGGACGCGGTCGCCGACCCGGAAGGGCCCGCTCCGCTCGCCGCGGCTCTCGTTCACGCGCTGGCCTCCTCGGGCTCGTCGGCGAAGGGCCGCGCGGCGAGGTGGGCGCCGGCGGCCGCGAACAGCTGGGCGCTCGTGCGGCCCTCGAGCGTCGGCCACAGCAGGTGCGCGTCGCTGCCGTCCAGCGAGGCGATGTGCGGGATGCCGAGGGCGAACGCTCCGGAAGCGGCCGCGGAGGCGACTCCGGGCGGCGAGTCCTCGAGCGCGATGCAGGCGGTGATGTCGACGCCGAGCCGCTCGGCGGCGCGCAGGTAGGGCTCCGGGTGCGGCTTCGGGTGGTCCACCATGTCGCCGGCGACGAGCACGTCGAACGCCTCGAAGCCGGTGGCGGCGACGATGTCCTCCGCCATCGCGCGCAGCGACATCGTGACGAGACCGGTCGGCACGCCCGCCTCGCGGATCTCCCGCAGGAGCTCGCGCGCGCCGGGCCGCCAGGGCGCGCCCTCGGCGACGATCTGCTCGCGCACGCGGCCGGTGAGATGGTGCACGATCTCGTCGGCGGAGAGCTCGACGCCCGCCCGCTGGAAGACGGCGGCGGAGTCCCAGAGGCCGGATCCGACGAGCTGCAGCCCGTCCTCCTCGGTCCAGACGCCGCCGTACGAGCGGACGAGCTCGGCCTCGGCGCGGATCCAGTACGGTTCGGTGTCGACGAGCGTGCCGTCCATGTCCCAGAGGACGGCGGCGGGAAGGCGAGTGGTCACAACGGGCAAGTCTACGGGCACCGCCTATTGTGGAACCGAACCCGGATCGTCCGGGCGCAGGAAGCGGGGCGACGCCAGTGGACCATCCGGTCGGATTCGACGGCGGACGACTCCTCGTCGTGGCCTTCGAGGGGTGGAACGACGCGGGCGAGGCGGCGACCGGCGCGGCGAAGCTGCTCGTCCGTCGGCTCGGGCTCGTCGAGATCGCCGCGGTCGACCCCGAGCTGTACTTCGACTTCCAGTTCTCCCGCCCGTCGATCGTCTCCGGCGATGACGGTGTGCGGCGGATCGAGTGGCCGGGCGCTGCGATCCTCGGCCCCGGCGGCGAGCCGGAGCTCGACGAGGCGGACGAGCAGCTGACCGGCCCCGGCGCCGAGGGACTGCACGTGCTGCTCGGCGCCGAGCCGGCACGCAGCTGGAAGGCGTTCACCGCCGAGCTCGTCGACGCCGCCCTCGCTGCGGATATCGACGGCATCGTGCTGCTCGGCGCCATGCTCGCCGACGCCCCGCACACCCGGCCGCTCGCGGTCTTCGCCTCGAGCGAGAACCCCGAGGTGCGCACCGCGCTCGGCGTCGAGCGTTCGAGCTACGAGGGGCCCGTGGGCATCCTCAGCGTCATCGCCGACCAGGCCGAGCGCGCCGGCATCCCGACCGTCTCGCTGTGGGCCTCGGTGCCGCACTACGTGCACAACGCGCCCTCGCCGAAGGCGGTCCTGGCCCTGCTCGGCAAGCTCGAGGAGCTGACGGGGCTCTCGATCCCCCGCGGCTCGCTCGAGATCGAGTCGAAGGCCTGGGAGGCCGGCGTCGACGCCCTCGCCGCGGAGGACGACGAGATGGCCGCGTACATCGCCCAGCTCGAGGAGGCCCGCGACGCGGTCGACGCCCCCGAGGCGAGCGGCGAGGCGATCGCCAAGGAGTTCGAGCGGTACCTGCGCCGTCGTGGTGACGGCCCGGCCGGCGACGAGCCCTGGCGGCCTCGGGAAGGCTGAGCCGGGCGGCGCGCCGCGGTCCGCGCTCAGGCGAGCCGGGTGGGGCTCAGGCGCTCAGCACGCCCGTGCCGAGCAGCACGAGGAGCAGCCCGCCGAGCAGGATCCGGTAGATCACGAAGGGCAGGAAGCTGCGCTTCGAGATGTAGTTCATGAAGAACGCGATCACGAGCAGCCCCACCACGAAGGCGACGAGCGTCGCCGCGCCCGTCTCGACGAGCCCGTAGACGCTCGGTTCGCCGATGCTCTTGAAGAGCTGGTAGAAGCCGGAGCCGAAGACCGCGGGGATCGCCAGCAGGAACGCGTAGCGCGCGGCGGCGGCCCGCTCGTAGCCGAGGAAGAGCCCCATCGAGATCGTGCCGCCCGAGCGCGAGACGCCGGGGATGAGCGCGAGCGCCTGCGCGATCCCGAACAGGATGCCGTGCGGCACGTTCAGCTGCTCCAGGGTGCGGGTCTTGCGGCCGGCCCAGTCGGCGAGGCCGAGGATGATGCCGAAGACGATGAGCATCGTCGCGACGATCCAGAGCGAGCGGAAGGTCGTCTCGATCTCGTCTCGGAAGGCGATGCCGAGCGCCACGATCGGGATCGAGCCGACGATGATGAGCCAGCCCATCCGGGCATCGGGGTCGTTCCGCGGCACCCGGCCGGTGAACGAGCCGAACCAGTGCGAGATGATCCGCACGATGTCGCGCCAGAAGAACACGACGACCGCCGCCTCGGTGCCGATCTGAGTGATGGCGGTGAACGCCGCGCCCGGGTCCTGCGCGCCCGGCAGGAGCTCCCCGAGGATGCGCAGATGGGCGCTCGAGGAGATGGGGAGGAACTCGGTCAGTCCCTGGACCAACCCGAGGATGAGGGCTTCGATCACGTGTCGTGTGTCCGTTCGGTCGATGGCGTGCGGCGACGGAGACGATCGTAAGCCCCCTCCGTGGGCGGGCTCAGTATTCGAGCAGCAGGTCGCGGAGCACGCGGTGCCCGAAGGAGAGCGCGTCGAGCGGCACGCGCTCGTCGACGCCGTGGAACATCGCCGGGAAGTCGATCCCCTCCGGGAGGCGGAGCGGGGCGAAGCCGTAGCCGGCGATGCCGAGCCTGGAGAGCGCCTTGTTGTCGGTGCCGCCCGAGAGCAGGTACGGGAACACGGGGGCGCCCGGGTCGTGCCGGCTGATCGCCCCGGCGACCGCGTCGACGAGCGGGCCGGTCGTGGAGGCCTCGAGGCCGACGTCGCGGTGCACGATCTCGACCTCGACGCCCTCGCCGGCGAGCTCGCGGATCGCGGCGAGCACCTCCTCCTCCTCGCCCGGGAGGGTGCGGATGTCGACGAGCGCCTCGGCCCGGTCGGGGATGACGTTGTGCTTGTAGCCGGCCTCGAGCAGGGTCGGGTTGCTCGTCGTGCGGAGCGTCGCGGTGATGAAGCCAGAGGCGGAGCCGGTGGCGAGGGCGAGCTCGTCGGGCGAGACCTGCTGGGGGTCGACACCGAGGACGCCGGCGACGGCGGCGAGGAGCTCCGTGGTGGTGCCGGTGAGGCGCAGCGGCCACTCGGCGCGACCGATCCGTGCGACCGCCTCGGCGAGCTTCGTGACGGCGTTGTCGTGGATGAGGCGGGAGCCGTGCGCGGCGGTGCCGGTCGCGACGAGCCGCACCCAGAGCAGGGACTTCTCCCCGGTCTGCAGAAGGTAGGCCCGGGTGCCGCCGACGGTGATGGAGTAGCCGCCGACCTCGCTGATGGCCTCGGTGGCGCCGGCGAAGAGCTCGGGGTGGTGCTCGACGAGCCAGTGCGCGCCGTAGTCGCCGCCGGCCTCCTCGTCGGCGAAGAACGCGACGACGAGCTCGCGCTCCGGCTGGCGGCCGCTGCGCAGGATGTCGCCGAGTGCGGTGAGCATCATGGCGTCCATGTCCTTCATGTCCACCGCGCCGCGGCCCCAGAGCATGCCGTCGCGCACCTCGCCGGCGAAGGGGTCGACGCTCCAGTTGCGCGGGTCGGCGGGGACCACGTCGAGGTGGCCGTGCAGCACGAGCGCCGGCTTCTCGGGATTGCGGCCCGGCACGCGCGCCACGACGCTCGCTCGGCGCGGGGCCGACTCGAACAGCTGCGGGGCGAGGCCGAGGGCGGAGAGCTTGGCCTCGACGTACTCGGCGGCCTCGCGTTCGCCGTTCGCCCGGCCTTCGCCGTAGTTCGTGGTGTCGAAGCGGATCAGCTCCTGCGCGATGCTCGCCGTCTCGTCGAGCTCGTCGGTGATCGCGGGGGTCGTCGCTGCCTCGGCCATGCGCTCCACGCTACCGTGCCCGCCTCGTTCTCCCCCACTCCCCCGATCGCCCCGGCGCTGCGCGGTCGGAGAACGAGTTTCAGCAGCGTGATCTGCGCTTTCGGAGGGGCGGATGCCACGGCTGCCCGTGGTGGTCAAACAGCCCTCCGAAACCGTGCTAATGTCTTCTACGGCCCGCTGAGTGATCAGCGGGAAACCACGCGCGGGTGGCGGAATTGGCAGACGCGCTAGCTTGAGGTGCTAGTGCCCGTATAGGGCGTGGGGGTTCAAGTCCCCCCTCGCGCACGTGGTCGAAAGGGCCGGATCGAAAGATCCGGCCCTTTCGCGTTTTCCGGGTTCGATTCCCATTCGGAGAGTCGAATACCTGTTCGATCACGGACTTGCCGTTTTCGAATCTCTGTTCGAAACTTGATGGGTGACCTCGACCCTTCCCCAGCGCACCCGCCTCGAGCGGGTCGCCGAGCTGCAGAGCCGCATCCACGGCATGCAGGCGACGAAGCTCGAGGGGCGCTCGCTGCCCACGCATCCTGCGTTCTCGGAACTCCTCCCCGGCGGGGCGCTGCGCGAAGGAACGGTCACCGAGGTCCACGGTTCCGGCTCGCTGCTGATGGCCCTGCTCGCCGAGGCGAGCGCCGCCGGGCGCTGGTGCGCGGTCGTCGGCATCCCCGAGTTCGGGGTCGAGGCGGCCGAGCGCTTCGGGCTCGACCTCGATCGGCTCGCGCTCGTGCCCCGGCCGGGCCGGCACTGGTTCACCGTCGTCGCGACGCTCGCCGAGGCCATTCCGCTCGTCGCCGTCCGCCCCGGCGGGCGGGTGCAGCCGGCCGAGGCGTCGAGGCTCGCGGCCAGGCTCCGCGAACGCGGCGCCGCCCTCCTCGTGGCCGGCGGCTGGCCGGGCAGCGACGCGAGCCTCGGCGTCGAGTCGAGCGGCTGGAGCGGGCTCGAGCGCGGGCACGGCCTGCTCGCCGACCACGAGCTGCTCGTGCGCGCCTCCGGTCGCGGCGGCTTCGCGAGCGGGCGGCGGGCGCGGCTGCGGCTCGCAGCGGAGGCGAGGGGCTTCGCCGAGGTGCAGCCGCTGGCCGAGGTCCGCCGGCTCGGCGCAGAACGGCGGGCGGGATGATCCGGCACACCCGCACCATCGTGCTGTGGTGCCCCGATTGGCCGGTCCTCGCCGCGGCGCGCGAGGCCGGGATCGACCCGGCACGGCCGATCGCGCTCGTCGAGGGCGGCGCCGTGCACTCCTGCTCGGCTGCGGCCCGCCGCGACGGGGTCGCCAGGGGCCTCCGACTGCGGGAGGCGCAGTACCGCTCCCCCGAGCTCCTCGTGCTCCCCTACGACCCGGTGCTCGATCATCGCGCCTTCGAGCCCGTGGTGCGCGGGGTGGAGCAGGCGGTGCCCGCCGTGCAGCTGGTGCGCCCCGGCACGCTCGCGATGCGGGCCCGCGGCCCGGTCCGCTACTACGGGGGCGAGGCGCAGGCGGCGAGCGCCCTGCTCGGCACCGTCGACGCCCTCGGGGTGCCCGGGGCGAAGATCGGCATCGCCGACGGCCCATTCGCCGCCGAGCAGGCGGCCCGCACCGCGCTGCGCTCCCCCGTCGGCGTCGTCCCCGAGGGCGGCTCGGCCGAGTTCCTGGCACCGCTGCCCGTCTCGCTCGTCGTCGATCAGCGCACCCGCACGCTGCTCCTGCGGCTCGGGGTGCGCACGCTCGGGGAGCTCGCGGCGCTGCCGGCCGCCGACGTGCGCCGTCGTTTCGGCCCGGCCGGGGCGTTCGCGCACGAACGGGCCGCCGGACGCGAGCAGTCCGAGGTGGCGGCCCGCACGCCCCCGCCGGAGTTCGAGGTGGAGCAGCGTTTCGAGCCGCCGATCGACCGGATCGATCAGCTCGCCTTCGCGTTCCGGGTCTCGGCCGAACGGTTCATCGACCGCATCCGCGAGTCACGGCTCGTCTGCACCGCGCTCCGGGTCGAGCTGGAGGACGACCGCGGCGGTCACTCCGGGCGCAGCTGGCTGCACCCGCGCTGGTTCACCGCCCCGGAGGTGCTCGACCGGGTGCGCTGGCAGCTGCAGGGCGCGGGCAGCGCCGAGGCCGGGCTCGCCGCGGCGGTGACCCGGGTGCGCATCGTCCCCGAGCGGCTCGACTCGACCGGAGACCACGAGCCCGGGCTCTGGGGCGGCGGGCCCGACGAACGGGTGCATCATGCGCTGACCCGCGTGCAGGGGCTTCTCGGGCACGAGGGCGTCGCCACTCCGGCCGTCGGCGGCGGGCGGCTCCTCGTCGACCGGCAGGTGCTCGTCCCCTGGGGTGACCGCGCCCCGGCGGTCCGACCCGGGCCGTGGCCGGGCACCCTGCCCGCGCGGGCGCCGGCGAGCGTCTTCGACGAGCCGGTCCCGGTGCTCGTCCGCGATGCGGCCGGCGACTCCGTCACGATCGACGAGCGCGGGGCCATCGGCTCGCCGCCGGTGGGCTTCGCCCTCGCCGGGCGGCAGCTCGCCGAGGTGCGCGCCTGGGCCGGCCCGTGGCCCGTCGTCGAACGCTGGTGGGATCCGGAGCGCGCACGACGGGTGCACCGCTTCCAGCTCGTCGACCACGACGGCTGCGCCTGGCTGCTGCTCCGCGACGCCGAGGGCTGGTGGGCCGAGGCGAGGTACGACTGATGGGGCGCGGCTGATGGGCTGGAACAATCCGGAGATCCCGTGGTCCGAGCTCGAGCGCAAGCTGTCCGACCGCCGCCGGCCGACGCCGTCGAAACTCATCGCCGACGGCGGCGACGGCCCGGCGTTCAGCCGCAAGCGCGCCCCGTACCGGCCGAGCGAGGGGCTCGTCGCCCCGAGCGGGCCGCTCGTGCCCTACGCGGAGCTGCACGTGCACTCCAACTACAGCTTCCTCGACGGCGCCTCCCAGCCCGAGCAGCTCGTGGAGGAGGCGAGGCGGCTCGGGCTCTCCGGCCTCGCGATCACCGACCACGACGGCTTCTACGGCATCGTCCGCTTCGCCGAGGCGGCCGAGAGCTTCCCCGAGCTGCGCACGGTCTACGGCGCCGAGCTCTCCCTCGGTCTCTCCGCCCCGCAGCTGGGCGCCGCCGACCCCGAAGGCGAGCATCTGCTCGTCCTCGCCCGGGGCGAGGCCGGGTACCACCGGCTCGCGGCGGCCATCACGGCGGCGCAGCTCGCCGGGGGCGAGAAGGGACGCCCCGTCTACGAGCTCGAGCGGCTCGCCGAGCAGGCCGGGGGCGAGTGGGTCGTGCCCACGGGATGCCGCAAGAGCGCGGTGCGCCGGGCTCTCACGGCCGAGGGCGACGAGGGGGCCCGGCGCGAGCTCGACCGGCTGATCGCCCTGTTCGGCCGGGAGCAGGTGGTGATGGAGCTCTTCGACCACGGGCATCCCGGCGACCAGCGCGCGAACGACCGGCTCGCGGCGATCGCGGCGAGTGCCGGGGTGCCGCTGCTCGCCACGAACGCCGTGCACTACGCGACGCCGGGCGAGCACCGCCTCGCGAACGCCCTGTCGGCGGTGCGGGCCAGGCGCAGCCTCGACGAGCTCGACGGCTGGTTGCCGGCCTCGAACGAGCAGCACCTGCGCAGCGGCGCCGAGATGCTCGCGCGCTTCGCCCGGTACCCGGGGGCGGTCGAGCGCTCCGTCGTGCTCGCCGAGGAGCTCGGCTTCACCCTCCGCAGCGCCCGGCCCCGGCTGCCGAGACAGGAGGTGCCGGCGGGGCACACCCCGATGAGCTGGCTGCGCGAGCTCGTCCGGCAGGGCGCCGAGGAGCTCTACCCCGGCGTGCCCGAGCACGTGCGGCGGCGTCTCGACCACGAGCTCGCAGTCATCGAGCAGAAGGACTTCCCCGGCTACTTCCTGATCGTGCACGATCTCGTCGCCGAGGCGCGCCGGCGGGGCATCCTCTGCCAGGGTCGCGGCTCCGCCGCGAACTCGGCCGTCTGCTACGCGCTGCGGATCACCGCGGTGGACTCGATCAAGTTCGACCTGCCCTTCGAGCGCTTCCTCTCCGCCCTGCGCGACGAGGAGCCCGACATCGACGTCGACTTCGACTCCGACCGGCGCGAGGAGATCATCCAGTACGTGTACGCGAAGTACGGCCGGCAGAACGCGGCCCAGGTCGCGAACGTGATCAGCTACCGGCCGAAGGCGGCCGTGCGCGACATGGCGAAGGCGCTCGGCTACGGCACCGGTCAGCAGGACGCCTGGTCGCGGCAGGTGGAGCGCTGGGGCGCCGTCGTCGAGACCGACGACCACGACATCCCGGGTCCCGTGGTCGAGCTCGCCGAGCAGCTGCTCACCTTCCCGAGGCATCTCGGCATCCACTCCGGCGGCATGGTGCTCACCGACCGCCCGGTCGGCGAGGTCTGCCCGATCGAGCACGCCCGCATGCCGGGGCGCACGGTGCTGCAATGGGACAAGGACGACTGCGCCTGGATGGGCCTCGTGAAGTTCGACCTGCTCGGCCTCGGCATGCTCGCCGCGCTGCAGTACGCCTTCGACCTGATCGAGGCCCGCACCGGCGAGCACTGGGAGTTGCACTCCATCCCGAAGGAGGAGCCGGCCGTCTACGACATGCTCTGCCGCGCCGACTCCATCGGCGTGTTCCAGGTCGAGAGCCGGGCGCAGATGGGCACGCTCCCCCGGCTGAAGCCGCGCTGCTTCTACGACCTCGTGGTCGAGATCGCGCTGATCCGGCCGGGCCCGGTGCAGGGCGGTGCGGTGCACCCGTACATCCGACGGCGCACGGGCGAGGAACCGGTCAGCTATCTGCACCCGAAGCTCGAGCCGGTGCTGAAGCGCACCCTCGGGGTGCCGCTCTTCCAGGAGCAGCTCATGCAGATGGCCGTCGCCGTGGGCGACTGCACGGCGGCCGACGCCGATCTCCTGCGCCGGGCGATGGGCTCGAAGCGGGGCGTGCAGAAGATCTCGGAGCTGCAGGAGAAGCTCTACGCGGGGATGGCCCGCAACGGGCTCTCCCAGGCGGACGCCGACGCGATCTACGGCAAGATCGAGGCCTTCGCGAACTTCGGCTTCGCCGAGAGCCACGCCCTGGCGTTCGCGCTGCTCGTCTACGTGAGCTCGTGGCTGAAGCTGCACTATCCGGCGGCGTTCCTCGCCGCGCTGCTGCGGGCGCAGCCGATGGGCTTCTACTCGCCGCACACCCTGACCGCCGACGCCCGGCGGCACGGGGTCCGCATGCTCCGGCCCGACATCCTCCGCTCCGCGGTGCACGCGGGGCTCGAGCCGCTCGACCGGGTCGACGTCCGAGGTCCGCTCGGCGATCCTGGGCGGCCGCCGAGCGGCTTGGACGGATGCTGCGACGCGGAGCAGCCGGAGGTCGGCGACTTCGACCGGGCGGCGCCCGACCGTTCGGCCGAGCACCGCCGCGACGGCGCCTTCGCCGTGCGCCTCGGGCTCGCCGATGTCGCCTCGATCGGCACGGCGGTGGCCGAGCGCATCGTGGCCGAGCGCGAGTCCGGCGGCCCCTACCGAGACATGGCCGACACGGCGCGCCGGGCCGGACTCGACACCGAGCAGCTCGAGGCGCTCGCCGCCGCCGGCGCCTTCGAGACGTTCGGGCTGGCGCCGCGCGAGGCGCTGTGGCTCGCGGGCGAGGCCGCGCAGGACCGGGCGGAGTTCCTGCCGGGCTCCGTCGTGGTGGTGCAGCCGCCGCTGCTGCCCATCCTCAGCGAGGCCGAGCAGGTGGTGTACGACCTCTGGGCGACGGGCATCTCCCCCGACGACCATCCGATCCGGCACGCGCGCGAGGAGCTCGACGCGCGCGGCGCGGTGCGGATCGACCGACTGCAGGCGGTGGAGTCGGGACGGCGCGTCGAGGTCGGCGGGGTCGTCACCCATCGGCAGCGTCCGGCGACCGCTTCGGGGATCACCTTCCTGAATCTGGAGGACGAGTCGGGCACCCTCAACGTGATCGCCGGGGTCGGCGTCTGGAACCGGTACCGGCGGATCGCGCGGGAGGCGCCGGCGATGGTCGTCCGAGGCATCCTGGAGCGCTCGCCGGAAGGCGTGACGAACCTCGTGGTCGACCGCTTCGAGCGGCTCACCGTGCAGGCGCCGCATCGCTCGCGGGACTTCCGCTGAGCCCCGCCCCACTCCCCGCGCGATCGCCGTGTCTCCGCCCCTGGGCCGAGCGGGTCGGTTAGCCTCGACCGGTGCCCGCCACCCCGCCCTTCGATCACGACCCCCACGACCGCTACGGCAGCGATGTGCTCGCCGGAGACTGGAAGGCCAGGGGACGCCCGACGATCCCCGAGGTCGCGGCCGAGCGGGACCTCGTGGTGGAGCTCGCGGACTCGGGCTTCTGCGGCGCGATCCTCGGCATCGAGCAGGGCAACGTCGTGCTCGAGGACCGCTTCGGCGGGCGCCGGCTGTTCCCGCTCGGCCACGGCTTCCTCCTCGACGGGCGCGCCGTGCGGCTCGTCGCGCCCAAGCCGAAGGCGCCGGCCGGTCGGCTGCGCACCGCCTCGGGCTCCTTCGTCGCCGAGGCGGCGCCCGCGAGGGTGGCGCTGCCGAGCCGCATCTTCGTCGAGGGGCGGCACGACGCCGAGCTCGTGGAGAAGATCTGGGGCGCAGACCTCCGCGTCGAGGGCGTCGTCGTGGAGTACCTCGAGGGCGTCGACGTGCTCGCCGACACGCTCGCAGACTTCCGGCCCGGCCCGAAGCGCAAGGTCGGCGTGCTCGTCGATCACCTCGTGCCGGGGTCCAAGGAGCAGCGCATCGCGGACGCCGTGGCCCGCGGGCCGCACGGCGCGCACGTGCTCGTCGTCGGGCACCCCTACATCGACATCTGGCAGGCGGTGAAACCCCAACGGCTCGGGGTCGAGGCGTGGCCCGTCATCCCCCGCGGCACCGAGTGGAAGCACGGCATCTGCGCGGCCTTCGGCTGGCCGCACGCCGAGCAGGCCGACATCGCCCGGGCCTGGCAGCACATCCTCGGCCGGGTGCGCGGCTACGGCGATCTCGAGCCCGCCCTGCTCGGGCGAGTCGAGGAGCTGATCGACTTCGTGACCGCGCCGTAGCCGGTTCCCGTTCGGCCGCCCGGCACCGGCTCAGACCGAGAAGCCGCCGTCGCTGTGGATCAGCTGACCGGTCACCCAGCGCCCGTCCTCGGAGACGAGGAATCGGACGAGGCGCGCGGCGTCCTCCGGGGTCCCGAGCCGCCCGCTCGGCTGCTCCGCGACGAGGGCGGTGCGGGTCGCGTCGTCCATCCAGCCGGTGTCGACCGGTCCCGGGTTCACGAGGTTCGATCGGATGCCGAGGCCGCCGAGCTCGCGGGCCGCGGCCACGACGATGCGATCGAGCGCGCCCTTGCTCGCTCCGTAGGGCAGGTTGCCGACGGTGTGGTCGCTGGTGAGCGCCACGACGCTGCCGCCGCCCGAGGGGATCTGCTCCGCGAAGGCGCGGATCAGCAGCCAGGCCGCCCGGGTGTTCACCGCGAAGTGTCGATCGAAGCTCTCGAGGGTGGTGTCGAGCAGACCGGAGTCGACGCTGTACGCGTGGGAGAGCACGAGCGCGGAGACGGGGCCCAGCTCCGCGCCCACCTCGGCGAGCAGCCGTGCCGGCGCGGCGGGGTCGGCGAGATCGGCGTCGAGCCGCAGGCTGCGGACGCCGTGCGCGGCGAGCTCGGCCTCGAGCAGCGCCGGGTCGCGGTCGGGGTCCCCGCCGTAGGGCAGCTCCCGATCGCGTTCGGCCGAGCTCGTCACGGCCACATCCCAGCCGTCGCCGGCGAGGGCGACGGCGATCGCGTGCGCGATGCCGTTTCGGCGGCCGGCTCCGGTGACGAGTGCGACGGGCATGCGGCTCCTCCTCGGCGCCTGCGGCGCGCGGCTCGACTGACTCGTGCCGCCCGGCCGGCGGCACGAGTCGCCACGCTAGCCGATCGTGGTGCCGAAGGCGAGGCCGAGCACGTAGGTCACGGCGGCGGCGCCGAGGCCGATCGCGAGCTGGCGCAGCGCTCGCTTCAGGGGCGAGGCCCCGGACAGCAGGCCGACGGTCGCGCCCGTCGCGAGCAGCGCGATGCCGACCAGCACGGTCGCGAGGAGCACCGCGGGCAGCCCGGTCATGCCGAAGAGGTACGGCAGCACCGGGATGAGCGCGCCGGAGGCGAAGAAGCAGAAGCTCGAGAGCGCCGCGGCGAGCCCGGTGCCCACCGCCTCGTCGTCGTGCTCGGCGACGCCCAGGGCATCGGTCGGGGTCGGCTGCTGCTCGACGGCGTGCACTCTCGCGACGACGAGGGCGGCGTGCTCGGCCGCCTCCGCCGGATCCATCCCGCGGGCGCGATAGACGAGCGCCAGCTCGTTGGCATCGATGTCGAGGTCGGGCAGCGCCTCGCGCGCGGTCGGGTCCGGCGCGGACGCCTCGAGCAGCTCGCGCTGCGATCGCACGGACACGTACTCGCCCGCGCCCATCGAGAGCGCGCCGGCGAGGAGCCCGGCGATGCCCGTGAACAGCACGACGGGGGCGGGGACGCCCGTCGCGCCGATGCCGAGCACGAGCGCGAGGTTGGAGACGAGTCCGTCGTTCGCCCCGAACACGGCGGCGCGGAAGGTCCCCGCGAGACGCCGCCGACCGCGCGCGGCCAGACCGCGGACGACTTCCCCGTGGATCCGCTCGTCGGCGGCCATCGCCGCGGTCGCGTCGGGGTCGCTCGCGTAGGGCGAACGGGCCTCCGCCCGCTGGGCGAGCGCGAGGACGAAGATCGAGCCGAAGCGGCGGGCGAGCCCGCCGAGCAGGCGGGTACGGATGTCCGCACGCGGGACGCCGCGCTCGTCTCCGCCGAGCAGCCCCAGCCAGTGCGCCTCGTGACGGCCCTCGGCCGCGGCGAGGGCGAGCAGGATCTCGCGCTCCTCCCCCTCACGACGGGCCGCCAGCTCGCGGTAGACGGCGGCTTCGGCGCGCTCGTCGGCGAGATAGCGGCGCCACCTGGCGCGATCCGCTGCGGTGCCCTGCGGCGTGCTCATGCTGCTCCTTCTCACGGGCGCGCGTCGACGACGTCGGCCCGCGCCATCGCGTGGGCCGCGCTCGCGGCCTCAGCCAAGTTACCGGCGCGGCCGGTCGAAACGGCCTGAAACGGCGGGATTCGCAGCATTTCGGATTCCCGAACGTCCTTCGGTCCGCCGAAGCATCCCGGGTCCGCGGCGAGGGCGGCGGCCGCCACCGGCGCGACTCAGCCGACGAGGTGCTGCCAGCCGTCGCCGGCGGCGTACTCGAAGATGAGGTTCGTCTCGGTGTGGGCGACGGCGGGGTGCCCGGTGAGGTGAGCGAGCACGAACTCCCGCAGTTCCTCGGCGTCGCGCGCGGCGACGTGCAGCAGGTAGTCCTCGGCGCCCGCCATGTGGAAGACGGCGAGCACGCCGGGCAGGTGCGGCACGGCCTGCCGGAAGGCATCGATCTCGCTGCGGTCGTGCTTCACGAGGCGCACGGCGATGAGCGCCTGCAGGGAGACCCCGAGGGCGGCGAGGTCGACGTCGACGCGGAAACTGCGGATGATGCCGAGGCTCTGCAGGCGGCGGAGCCGGAGCGAGACCGTGGACTCGGCGACCCCGACCTCGGCGGCCAGGGCTGCGCCGGAGGCGCGGGCGTTCGACGAGAGGGCGGCGATCAGTGCCCGGTCGACGCGATCGAGTTCGGCTTTCTGCGCCATCGCACGCTCCTTCAGGAAGTAACTCGATGAATCTGCGAGAAATTCTATCAGTACGAGGGAAGCTGCGACAGATCTTGATGAACTCTGCAGATCCTGCTTCATTGGCGGAATGCAGACTTCGACCTCGCGCTTCGAGACGCGCGCCGTGCACGCCGGGATGGACGGCGTTCGCGAACTCGGCTCCCATGTTCCTCCCATCGACCTCTCCACGACGAATCCACTGCCCTCGGTCGAGCTCGGCGGGCGCTCCTACGAGGAGCTCGCCGGCGGCCAGGATCTCGGCGACGACCGCTCGGCGGTCTACCAGCGGCTCTGGCAACCGGGCGTCGCCCGCTTCGAGTCAGCCCTCGCGGAACTCGAGGGGGCTGACGGCGCGGTCGCCTTCGCGAGCGGGATGGCGGCGCTCTCGGCCCTGCTCATCGCGACGGCGAGCGCCGGGCGTCCGCACATCGTGGCGGTGCGCCCGCTCTACGGCGGCACCGACCACGTGCTCGACACCGGGCTCCTCGGCACCGAGGTGAGCTGGGCGACCGTCGATGAAGTGGCCGACGCGGTCCGAGCCGACACCGGGCTCGTCGTCGTCGAGTCGCCGGCCAATCCGACCCTCGAGCTCATCGACCTCGCCGCGCTCGCTCGCGCGGCGGGCCCGGTTCCCCTCCTCGTCGACAACACCTTCGCGACGCCTGTACTGCAGCGCCCCATCGAGCACGGCGCCGCGCTCGTGCTGCACAGCGCCACGAAGTACCTGGGCGGGCACGGCGACGTCATGGGCGGCGTCGTCGCGGGCGATCGCGAGTGGGTCGAACGTCTGCGGCAGGTTCGCGCGCTCACCGGCGGGCTGCTGCATCCGTTCGCGGCGTACCTGCTGCACCGGGGGTTCCGCACCCTGCCGGTACGGGTGCGCGCGCAGCAAGCGACCGCGGGCGAGCTCGCGCAGCGCCTCGCCGCGCACCCGGCCGTCTCGAGGGTGCACTATCCGGGCCTGCCCGGTCAGGACCCGCTGGGGCTCGTCGGCCGCCAGCAGGCGGGGCCCGGTTCGATCATCGCGCTCGATCTCGACGGCGGCTTCGAGGCGGCGCAGCGCTTCGTGGAGGCGTGCGAGCTCGTCACGCACGCCGTCTCGCTCGGCGGGGTGGACTCGCTCGTGCAGCATCCGGCGTCGCTCACGCATCGACCGGTCGCAGGCGAGGCGAAGCCCGCGGCGGGCGTCGTCCGGCTCTCGATCGGGCTCGAGCACGTCGACGACCTCGCCGAGGATCTGTTGCGGGCGCTCGACGTCGCCGCGCTCACGGTGGCCCCGGCGGCGTCGGACCGGCGCGAGTTCGCGGCGGCCGCCGCGGACTGAGCGCCGGCGGCGTCAGCGGGCGCCGAGCCGCTTGCGCACGAACTCGATGCGCGCCTGGAGCTGGGTCACCGTCGCCTGCGCGACCGCGGGGCCGCCGCAGATGCGCCGCAGCTCGGAGTGCACCTGCGAGTGCGGCTCGCCGGTCTGCCGCGCCCAGAGCCCGACGAGGCTGTTCAGCAGCGCACGCTGCTCCTTCAGCGTGCGGTAGAGGGCGACGGGCTCGGCATGCTCCTCGTCGGCGACGGTGTGCTTGCGGCGCTCGCCGGCGCGGCGTGCCTGCCGGGCCTGGCGATGGCGGAGCAGCTCGGACACCTGCTCGGGCTCGAGGAGGCCCGGGATGCCGATGAAGTCGAACTCCTCGTCGCTGCCGGGCTCGGCGAGTGTGCCGAACTCGGTGCCGTCGTACACGACGCGGTCGAAGGTGGCGTCAGAGGCGATCGCCTGCCAGGTGAACTCGGCGGAGAGCTCGTCGGACGCCTTCTCCTCGCGATTCGCCGCCTCGAGCAGGCCGTCGTCCAGGCCCGGGTCGTCTCCCCCGTCGCCGTCGCGACGGTCGAGCGCATGGTCGCGCTGCCGTTCGAGCTCGCTCGCGAGCGCCATCAGCACCGGCACGTTCGGCAGGAAGACGGAGGCCGTCTCCCCGCGGCGCCGGGCGCGCACGAAGCGGCCGATGGCCTGCGCGAAGAACAGTGGCGTCGAGGAACTCGTCGCGTACACGCCGACGGCGAGCCGCGGCACGTCGACCCCCTCCGACACCATGCGCACCGCGACCATCCACCGGCTCGTCGACGCCGAGAACGCCTCGATGTTGGCCGAGGCCTCCTTGTCGTCGGAGAGCACGACGGTGACCCGTTCGCCGCAGATCTGCTCGAGCTGCTGCGCGTAGGCGCGGGCGACGGTCTGATCGGTCGCCAGCACGAGTCCGCCGGCGTCGGGGATCGACTGGCGCACCTCGCTCAAACGTCGGTCGGCGGCCTTCAGCACGGCGGGGATCCACTCCCCGCTCGGCTCGAGGGCGGTGCGCCAGGCGGCGGAGGTGATGTCCTTCGTGTTGTCCTCGCCGAGCCGGGCCTCCATCTCGTCGCCGGCCTTCGTGCGCCAGCGCATGTGGCCGGCGTAGACCATGAAGATGACGGGGCGGACGACGCCGTCCGCCAGGGCCCGGTCGTAGCCGTAGGCGTAGTCGGTGCGGGAGACGCGCACGCCCTTCGCGTCCGGGGCGTACTCGACGAACGGGATGGGCGCGGTATCGCTGCGGAAGGGCGTGCCGGTGAGCGAGAGCCGCTTCGTGGCGGGCTCGAAGGCCTCGCGGATGGCGTCGCCCCAGGACAGGGTGTCGCCGCCGTGGTGCACCTCGTCGAGGATGATGAGACTGCGACCCGAGAGCGTGAGCTCGCGGTGCAGGGCGGGGCGCATCGCGACCTGCGCGTACGTCACGGCGACGCCGTGGAAGTGCCGCGCGGAGCGGCCGTGCGCATTGCGGAAGCCGGGGTCGAGGCGGATGCCGACGCGGTCGGCGGCGTCGGCCCACTGCCGCTTCAGGTGGTCGGTGGGCGCCACGACGGTGATGCGGTCGATGATGCGCCGCGCGCGCAGCTCGGCCGCGAGGCGGAGCGCGAAGGTCGTCTTGCCGGCGCCGGGCGTGGCCGCCGCGAGGAAGTCGCGGGGCAGCTGCTCGAGGTAGTGCTCGAGGGCTTCGGCCTGCCAGGCGCGGAGCTTGGACGCGGTGCCCCAGGCGGCGCGCTCGGGATAGGACGGCGAGAGGTGCTCGGCGGCCGAGGTGCCCGGGTGGGCGCCGTTCGGAATCACTGAGCTCATGAGGATACGAGGTTACCTGAGGCATCCGACCCGGGCGAAGCCGGATCGCCGACCGGGCGTGGCGCGCCGTCGAAGCGAGCCGCGCGCTCCGGCGACGTGTGCAGAATGGAGGAATGCCAGTCGGAGCAACGTCCAATGAATCCGCCGAGGCGGCGCCCCTCGAGCCGCGCCACCCGTGGTCGCGCTACGTCGCCCTGGGCGACTCCTTCACCGAGGGCATCGGCGACCCGGAGCCGACCGTGCCGGGCGGGCATCGCGGCTGGGCGGACCGCGTCGCCGAGGTGCTCGCGCAGGGCGACGACGACTTCGCCTACGCGAACCTCGCCATCCGTGGTCGGCTCATCCAGCAGATCATCGACGAGCAGATCGAGCCCGCGCTCGCGCTCCGCCCCGACCTGATCACGATCTCGGCCGGCGGCAACGACGTCATCCGTCCGGGCACCGACCCGGACGAGATCTCCGCCCGCTTCGAGTACGCCGTCGAGCGGCTCTCCCGCGACCGGGCCACGATCGTGCTGTTCACCGGCGTCGACGTCGGCTTCTCCCCCGTGTTCCGCGGCATCCGCGGCAAGGTCGCGATCTACAACGAGAACCTTCGCGCGATCGCGGCGAAGCACGACCTGCTCGTCGCCGATCAGTGGGCGCTCACCGAGATCCAGGACCAGCGCATGTGGGCCCCCGACCGGCTGCACCTGAACCCGCTCGGCCACCACACGGTCGCCCGCATGGTGCTCGCGACGCTCAACGTCGACAACGACCTCGAGCCCTCGACGCCCGAGCCGCTCCCGGCCCGCAGCTGGCGCGAGGCGCGGGTGGGCGACCTCGCCTGGGCGCGGGAGTACCTCGTGCCCTGGGTGGTGCGGCGCATCCGCCACCAGTCCTCGGGCGACTTCGTCACCGCCAAGCGGCCGGATGCCGGTCCGTACGCCGTGCCGGGCGGAACCGAGCGCGGCTGACCGGGCGGACGACCGCGCGGGCGCTCAGCCGCGCCCGGCGCTCGCCGGGGCGTCGAGGGCGCCGGGGTTGCCGAGCCGCCACCAGGCGCCCGGGTCCTCGAGCGGGGCGTCCAGCCGCAGCGGCACGACGATCGAGCGGGCTCCGGCGGTCACGGTCGCGGTGCCGACGTCGCTGCCGTCGGCGGCGGTCGTGACCGAGGCTGCGTCGACGGCGACCTCGACCGGGGTGTCGCTCCAGACGACGAGCCGGGCGGCTTCGCTCGCCTCGGCGTGCGCGGTCTGGCCCCACGGGGTGGCGTAGCTCGCGAGGTCCGCGCCCTCGTCGAAGACGGTGACCTCGCGGAAGCCGGGCGCGACGCTGTCCAGGAGCGCCGCGACCGCCTCGCGCAGGCTCGCGTGGTCGGGGGCGTCGAGCAGGACGCCGACGATCGTGACCGACTCGTCGCCGACCGGGACGTCGGCGGAGAACAGCAGGTTCGCCGCGTCGTCGGTGGTGCCGGTCTTGATGCCGTCGACGCCGTGCGTGCCCAGCAGTTTGTTCGAGTTCTCGATCGCGCCGAGCTCCGGCAGCTCCACCTGCTGGGTCGCGACGATCGAGGCGACGACGGGGTTCTCGAGCGCGAGCTCGCCGAGCCGGACGAGCTCGGCCGGCGTGCTCGTGTTGTCGAGGGAGAGGCCGCTGGAGTCGGCGATCACGGTGTGCTGGAAGCCATGGTCGGCGAGCCAGGTCCTGGCGCGCTCGAGGAAGGCCTCCTGCGAGCCGAACGCCCAGTTCGAGATGGAGATGGCGTAGTTGTTGCCGGACGGCAGCAGCATCGCCTCGAGGCTCTGCACGAGGCTCAGCGAGATGCCGGGCTCCACGGGGGCGACGGAGCCGTTCTGGGCGATCATGTCCCAGTACAGCTCGACGTCGGCCTCCGTGTAGGCGAGCTCCGGTCCGCTCTCCCCCGCGGCGACGGGGTTGGCGTCGAGCACGACGAGCGCGGTGATGATCTTGGTGATGCTCGCCGTCGGCAGCGGCGCATCCGCCGAGCCGCCGACGAGGAGCCCGTCGAAGCCGACCGCGCCGACCGCGTACCCGCCGAAGCCGGGCAGTGCGAGCGGCTGGGCCGCCTGGGCGACCGGTTGCGGCGCGGTGACGACCGCCGCGGCCGCGGGGATCGGCGCGCCGAGCGCCCGCCCGACGTAGACGCCGCCCGAGACGAGCAGGGCGAGGACGATCGCGAGCGCGCCGAATACGACGATCCGGCGGCGACGGTACACCTGCGCCCTGGCCTGCCGCGCGGCCGCGGCTGGATCGCTGGCGGACTCGGCTGGCTCGGTGCCGGCGCGGGGCGGGCGCGCGGCGTCGTGCTCGGCCTCGCGGCCGGGGGCTTCGGTCGTCATCGAGTGCGAGCCTAGCCGTCGGAGCCGTGTTCGGGCTGGAGGTCGGTCAGCGCGTACAGGACCACCGCGGCGGCGGCGGCGACGTTCAGCGAGTCGACCTCGTGCAGCATCGGGATCGTCACGATGCGGTCGGCGGCGGACAGCGCCCGTCGGCTGAGGCCGTCGCCCTCCGCCCCGAAGACGAGCGCGAGCCGTTCCGGCGGGTCCTTCGCGAGCGTGCGCAGCGAGACGGCGTCGTCGGCGAGGGCGAGCGCGGCGATCTCGAAGCCGTGCTCGTGGAGGAGCGGGGCGGCCTCGTCCCAGTCCGGAAGCCGCGTCCACGGCACCTGGAACACGGTGCCCATGCTGACCCGGACGCTCCGGCGGTAGAGCGGGTCGGCGCAGCGGGGGCTCACGAGCACCGCGTCCGCGCCGAGGCCGGCGACGGAGCGGAAGATCGCCCCGACGTTGGTGTGATCGACGATGTCCTCGAGCACGACGACGCGCCGGGCGTCGCGGAGCAGTTCGGCCGGGGCGGGGAGCTCGGGCCGCTCGAACGCGGCGAGGGCGCCGCGGTGCACGCGGTAGCCAGTGATCTGCTCGAGCTGGGCCGCGTCGGCGAGGTGCACGGGCACGTCGTAGGCGGCGAGCAGCGGCTCGAGCCCCGCGAGCCACTTCTCCTCCATCAGCACGGAGCGCGGCCGGTGCCCGGCCGCGAGCGCGCGGGCGATGACCTTGGCGGACTCGGCCAGGTAGATGCCGCGCTCCGGCTCGGTCGCGCTGCGCAGCGCGACGTCCGTGAGATCGGCGTAATCGGCGACGGCGTCGGATGCCGCGTCGCGCACTCGTTTGACGTGCAATGGTCCTCCCGGCCCCAAGCCTGCCATCCCAGGAAACAAACTCGAAAAGCGCGGTGTTTACCATCGTGGGAGACGTCCTGTGAACGCCGTCGATTGGAGCCGTGTGAGCACCAGCACTGCAGAGCCCGCCGTGGCGGGCCTGGACCGCGCGATCGACGTGCTCGGCGCCGGCACCGTCGCCGTCCTCACCGGGGCCGGCGTGAGCACGGACTCGGGCATCCCCGACTACCGCGGCGAGGGGGCCCCGCGGCGCTCGCCGATGACGTTCCAGACCTTCGTCGGCTCCGAGCCGGCGCGCAAGCGCTACTGGGCGGGCAGCCACCTCGGCTGGCGCTCCTTCGGCTCCGCGCAGCCGAACGACGGCCACCGCGCGCTCGCGCGCCTCGAGGCGTCCGGGGTGGCGAGCGGCGTCGTCACGCAGAACGTCGACGGGCTGCACCGCCGTGCGGGCAGTCGCCGCGTCGTGGAGCTGCACGGCGGCATGGACCGCGTCATCTGCCTCGCCTGCGGTCAGCTCTTCGCGCGCGAGGCGATCGCCGAGCGGCTCACCGCGCTGAACCCAGGACTCGAGCCCGAGCTCGAACGGGCCATGCGCACGAACCCGGACGGCGACGTCGAGGTCGACGACGTGGCGGGCATGCGCATCCCCGAGTGCTCCGTCTGCGGGGGCATGCTGAAGCCCGACGTGGTCTTCTTCGGCGAGTTCGTGCCGGTCGAGACCTTCCGCTCCGCGGCCGGCGTGGTCGAGGCGGCCGACTCGCTCCTCGTCGCCGGCAGCTCGCTCGTCGTGAACTCCGGCATCCGCCTCATCGAGCTCGCCCGGCGGCGGCGTCTGCCGATCGTCGTCGTGAACCGCGGCGAGACGAAGGGCGACGGCCGGGCCGCGGTGAAGATCGACGCCGGCACCACCGAGACCCTGACCGCGATCGCCGATGCCCTCGCGTCGTGAACACGCAGGCGCGTCTGCGAGCATGGTCGGATGACCGAGCTCAGCAGGATGCCGCTCCAGCCCGTCACGATCGCGCTCGTCCGGCACGGCGAGACCGACTGGAACCGTGAGCGGCGCATCCAGGGGCTCACCGACATCCCGCTGAACGACACCGGCCGGCAGCAGGCGGCCGCGACGGCCGAGGCGCTCCGCGACGAGTCGTGGGATGCGATCTACGCGAGCCCGCTGTCGCGTGCGGCCGAGACGGCGTCGATCATGGCGGCCGGGCTCGGCCTCGCGGAGCCCGTGCACGTTCCCGAGCTCGTCGAACGGCGGCACGGCGCGCTCGAGGGCCTCGATCCAGAGGGCCGGGCCGCGCTCGAGGCATCCGCAGCGACGATCGAGGGACTGGAGCCCCGATCCGCCGTCATCGAGCGCAGCTCGGCGGCGCTCCTCGCGCTCGCGGAGCGGCACCCGGGCGGACGCGTGCTCGCGGTCGCGCACGGCGGCGTCATCCACTCGCTGATCCTGCACCTCAGCGATTGGACGCTTCCCGCCCCCGGCTACCGCATCGACAACGGTTCGGTGCATCTCGTGCGCGTCGTCGACGGGGCGCTCGAGCTCGTCGAGCCGGAGCGGCTGACCGGCACCGGCGACTGACGCGCGCTCAGGCGCGTCGTCGGGTGCGCCGGCCGCCCTCCTCGGCGACCGTGCGCTGCATGAGCTCGAGCAGTCGTTCCGCGGACGCCGCCCAGGTGTAGCCCGCCGCGCGCTCCACGGCGAGCTCGGATCGCCGCGGCCACTGGTCCTCGGCTTCGAGGTCGCGCACCGCGCGGACGAGGTCGTCGGGATCGTTCGGGTCGAAGTAGAGGGCGGCGTCGCCGCCGATCTCCCGGAAGATGGGGATGTCGCTGACGACGATCGGCGTGCCGACGCGCATCGCCTCGACGAGCGGGATGCCGAAGCCCTCCGCGCGCGAGGCGTGCACGAGCGCGGTCGCGTTCGAGAGCAGCTCGGCGTACTCCTCGTCGCTCGCGCCGTCGTGGAACACGATCCGCGCGTCCGGGGCGAGCCGGGTGAGCCGGCGGCGCTCCTCGTCGTCGATCCGACTCATCAGGTGCAGCTCGTGGTCCGGCAGCTTCGCCGCCGCCCGCACGAGCGTGTCGACGCCCTTGTACGGCATGAACGAGCCCATGTAGACGAGCCGGCCGCGGGTCGGGCGCTGCCGCGGCAGCTCGGGCCGGCCGAGCTCGTCCGAGGCGTTCGGCACGACGGTGACCTCGCGCTTCGTGAGCCGGTGCTCGGCGATGAGCCCCGCCGTGGTCTCGGAGACCGTGACGACGCGGTCGGCGCGGTTCAGGAGCACCCGCTGCGGCCACCACGCCAGGTGGTAGAGCCGCCAGAGCAGCCGGACCGGCCACGGCAGGTTGCGCGGCGGGGTCCGGTTCTCGTAGTAGATCAGGTCGTGCAGGGTGAGCAGCAGCCGGTAGTCGCGGCCGAGCGAGCCCATGGTCTGCATCGGCGAGAACACGAGGTCGGGCTTCAGCCGCTTCACCTGCAGCGCGACGAACGGCTCGAGCGGGCTCGTCGGTCCGCTCACGAGCTGCCAGGGCAGCTCGGGCAGCAGCTCGAGCTGGCGGTGGTCGTTGATCAGCATGGTGACGGGATGGCGCTTGCCGAGCTCGCCGACGAGGCCCGCCGTGAACCGGCTGATGCCGTCGTGCTGCCCGATGCGGGTGTACCTGCAGTCGAAGACGATCCTCACGCGGCCGCTCCGTGCGGCACGAACCCGAGGATGCGTCGGGCGGCGTCGCCCGGCGCCTCGTAGTGGATGAGGTGTCCGACCTCGGGGATGACCTCGAGGCGCGCGTCGGGGAAGCGCCCGACGAGCACGTGCTGCGCCGAGAGCGGCGTGATGTCGTCGCGCTCGGCGGCGACGAGCAGCACGGGCACGTCGATCCGCGGCGCGAACTCGCGCACGTCATGGCTCACCGAGGCTCGGAACGCCTCGAGCAGGCTGTCGCGATCGCTGAACGCCGAGAAGTAGCGGTCGTGCTGGTCGTGGATGAAACGGCGCAGCTCCCGTGACCGCGTCTTCGCCATCGTCACGCTCATGACGCGCACGATCGCCCGGCTCTTCAGCACCGCGAAGCCGGCCCGTTCCGGGAGTGCCGCGGCGGCGCGGTAGTAGGCGACGGCGAGCCGCGTCATGATGCCCCGGGGGCCCTCGAGCGCAGGCGCCCCGATCGGGTTCACCAGCACGAGGCGCTCGGGACGGAGCCCGCCGGCGACCGCTGCCGACGCCACGATCGAGCCGAACGAATGCCCGAGCAGCGTGTAGGCGCCGCCGAGCTCCAGCGAGGCGACGAAGGCGTCGAGCCACGCGGCGTAGCCGGCGATGTCGTGGGGGCCGTCGAGCGGGGCGGACTCGCCGAAGCCCGGAAGGTCGGGCGAGACGATGCGGAAGCCCGGGAGGTTCGCCACGATCGGCTCGAGCCCGTGGTGGTCGCCGCGGAAGCCGTGCACGAGCACGATCACGGGCGCGCCCGGCTCGCCGTACTCCCACCAGGCGGTCGTCGAGCCGAGCACGGTGGTGCGGTGTTCGCGCACGGGGATGCGCTCGAGCTGGGCGGCGTAGGGCGAGGCGGTCATCCGTTCCAGTCTACGGCGCGGCAGCTCGGAGCTGTCGGAGGCCGCACGTAGGGTGACGGCATGATCGATGCCACCGCCGACTGGGCCGACACCCTCGCCGTCTTCGACCTCGAGACCACGGGCATCGACATCGACACCTGTCGTATCGTCACCGCCTACGTCGGCGTGCTCGACCGCGACGGGCGGGTCGTCGAGCAGCGCAGCTGGCTGGCCGACCCGGGGGTGGAGATCCCCACCGCCGCGAGCCTCATCCACGGCGTCTCGACGGAGCGCGCCCGGGCCGAGGGACTGCCGGCGGCGCGCGTCGTCGCCGAGATCGTCGCGGCCCTCGCCGACGCCGCGGCTCGCGGGCTGCCGATCGTCGCGTACAACGCCGCGTACGACCTCTCCGTGCTGTCGCGCGAGGCCGAGCGCTACGGGGTCGCTCCCCTGCCTGGCCCCGGGCCCGTCGTCGATCCGCTCGTCATCGACAAGGCGGTCGACCGCTACCGGCGCGGCAAGCGCACGCTGACCGCTGCGGCGGCGCACTACGGGGTCGAACTCGTCGATGCCCATGACGCCGGTGCCGACGCCGCGGCGGCGGGCCGGGTGGCGCAGGCGATCGCCCGCAGGTACCCCGAGGTGGCAGTGCTGGCCGCGGCCGAGCTGCACGAACGGCAGGTCGACTGGGCGCGCCTGCAGGCCGAGAGCTATCAGGACTGGCGGCGGCGCAACGGTGAGCCCGAATTCGTCGCCGTCGGCGCCTGGCCGCTGCGGTAGCCCGGCCGCTGCGGTAGCCCGGCCGCTGCGGGAACCCGGCTCGCCGCGCGGCGTCGCGCCCGGCCATCCGCCCGAGAACGACGAACGGGCGGGCGACCCGAAGGTCGCCCGCCCGTGTCGCGGTGGTCTTAGTTGGAGCCGCCGAAGCCCTTGAAGCGCTGGTTGAACTTCTCGACGCGGCCGGCCGAGTCCATGATGCGCTGCTTGCCCGTGTAGAACGGGTGCGACTCGCTCGAGATCTCGACGTCGATGACCGGGTAGGTGGCACCGTCGAGCTCGATCGTCTTGTCGCTCGTCGCGGTCGAACGCGTGAGGAACGTGGCGCCCGACGCCAGGTCGCGGAAGACGATGGCGTTGTACTCGGGGTGGATGTCGGTCTTCATGAAGACTTCCTTGATCAGTAATCGAGATGGATGGGGATTCCGCCGCCGTGGCCGACTGCTCGGTTGGCGCAGTACGGCGGCAGGGAAGCTCAGTGGCCCTCGGGCCAGCTCACGAGTTTAGCAGACGCAGCGCGATGCCGCCCTCAGGCGGTCGCCCGCGCGGCGAAGCGGCCGTCGTTCTCGCTCAGTTCGATCGGCAGGCCGAAGGTCTCGCTCAGGGTGTCGGCGGTGAGCGCCTCTGCGAACGGGCCCGACGCGACGACCTCCCCCTGCTTGAGCAGGAGGGCGTGCGTGAACCCCTGCGGGATCTCTTCGACGTGGTGGGTGACCATGACGATGGCCGGTGAGGCCGTCGACGACGCGTAGCCGCCGAGGAGTCCGACGAGCTCCTCGCGGGCGCCGAGGTCGAGGCTCGCGGCCGGCTCGTCGAGCAGCAGCAGCTCGGGGTCGGTCATCACGGCGCGGGCGATCTGCACGCGCTTCTGCTCGCCGTCGGAGAGGCTGCCGAAGCGGCGATCGGCGAAGCGCTCGAGGCCCCACTCGGAGAGCACGCGCTGCGCGCGACGGAGGTCGATCTCCTCGTACTCCTCGTTCCAGCGGCCCGCGACCGAATAGGCGGCGGTGAGGACGACGTCGAGCACGGTCTCGGACTTCGGCAGCTTGCGGGCCATCGCGGACGAGGCGAAGCCGATCATCGGGCGGAGTTCGAAGACGTCGACCTTGCCGAGCGACTCGAGCAGCACCTCGGCTTCGCCCGAAGTCGGGTGCATCGCGGCCGCGGCGATCTGCAGCAGCGTGGTCTTGCCGGCGCCGTTCGGGCCGAGCACCACCCAGCGCTCGTCGGCCCTGACCGTCCAGTCGATCCCGTCGAGGATGGTGTTCCCATCGCGGACCACCGACACATCGCTGAACTTCAGAACCGTGCTCGCCATGCGATCCATGCTATCGGCAGCCGGGGGCCTCGATGGCCCACGCCCGAACCCGTGAGCCGGGCCCGTCAGCGCGCGAGCGCCGCGCGGTACACCTCGCGGGTGCGCTCGGCGATGGCGGCCCAGCCGAAGTGCGCCTCGGCCCGCTCCCGGCCGGCCGCGCCGAGCCGACGCGCGCAGTCGGGATCGGCGAGCACCCGCTCCAGCGCGGCGGCGAGATCGGCGACGTAGCGCTCGGGATCGAGGGGCGTGCCAGTGCCGTCATCGGCCTGTTCGATCGGCACGAGCACGCCGGTGACCCCGTCCTCGACGACCTCCGGGATGCCGCCGGTGGCCGTGCCGACGACAGCCGCCCCGCACGCCATGGCCTCGAGGTTCACGATGCCGAGCGGCTCGTAGATGGAGGGGCAGACGAACGCGGTGGCCGCGGTGAGCAGCGCCGTCAGTTCGCCCCGCGGCAGGTGCCGGTCGATCCAGACCACGCCGTCGCGCTCGCGACGGAGCTCCTCGACGAGCCCCGTGACCTCGGCCATGATCTCTGGGGTGTCCGGCGCGCCCGCGCAGAGCACGAGCTGGGCGTCGGCGGGCAGCCGGCGCGCGGCGCGGAGCAGGTACGGCAGCCCCTTCTGCCTGGTGATCCGCCCGACGAACACGACCGAGGGGCGGTCGGGATCGACGCCCAGCGCACGCACGAGCGCGGCGTCGTCGTTCGGCGCCCAGTCCACGAGGTCGATGCCGTTGTAGACGACCTCGACGCGGGCCGGGTCGATCGCCGGGTAGGCGCGGAGGATGTCTCGACGCATCCCCTCGCTCACCGCGATCACGGCGTCGGCGTCCTCGAAGGCGGTGCGCTCCGCCCACGACGACAGGGCGTATCCCCCGCCGAGCTGCTCGGCCTTCCACGGTCGCAGCGGCTCGAGGCTGTGCGCGGTGACGACGTGCGGGATGCCGTGCAGCCGCTTCGCGGTGAAGCCGGCGAAGTTCGCGTACCAGGTGTGCGAGTGCACGAGCTCGGCGCCGGCGACGTCGCCGGCCATGAGCAGGTCGACGCCCATCGTGCCGAGCGCGGCGTTGCGGCCGTCGAACTCGGCCGGCGGCGCGTACGCGAAGGTGCCGGGTTCCGCTCTCGGAGCGCCGAAGCAGCGGACGCGGACCTCGAGGTCGCGACGGAGCGCCCGGACGAGTTCGGCGACGTGCACGCCGGCGCCTCCGTAGACCTCCGGCGGGTACTCCCTGGTGAGCAGATCGACCAGCATGCCGCCACGCTAGCGCAGCGTGGTGCGGCCGCGCTGGACTCGGTTCGACTCGGAGGGGACGAATCCGGCCGCCGCTCGTTACGCTGGGGACCATGGTTGCGCGCAAGGTCTTCGCGATCGTCCTCGCCGGCGGCGAGGGCAAGCGATTGATGCCCCTAACCGAGGACCGTGCGAAGCCGGCCGTGCCCTTCGGCGGGCAGTACCGGCTCATCGACTTCGCGCTCTCCAACCTGCTGAACTCGGGGCTGCGCCAGATCGTCGTGCTCACGCAGTACAAGTCGCACAGCCTCGACCGCCACGTCTCGCAGACCTGGCGTCTGAGCGGGCTGCTGAACTCGTACGTCGCCTCGGTGCCCGCGCAGCAGCGGCTCGGCAAGCGCTGGTTCTCCGGATCCGCGGACGCCATCCTGCAGAGCCTGAACCTGATCCACGACGAGCGGCCCGATCTCATCGTCGTCGTGGGTGCCGATCACGTGTACCGCATGGACTTCGCGCAGATGGTCGACGCCCACGTCGAGTCCGGCGCCGCCGCCACGGTCGCCGCCATCCGCCAGCCGATCTCGCTCGCCGACCAGTTCGGCGTCATCGAGGTCGACGCCGATCAGCCCGACCGCATCTCGCGCTTCCTCGAGAAGCCCACCCACCCGGTCGGCCTCCCCGACGCGCCAGGGTCGGTGCTCGCCTCGATGGGCAACTACGTGTTCGACGCCGACGCGCTCATCGACGCGGTGAAGCGGGACGGGGACCGCGCCGACTCCGGGCACGACATGGGCGGCGACATCATCCCGGCTTTCGTCGAGGAAGGGCGCGCCGGCGTCTACGACCTGCAGCGCAACGACGTGCCCGGCGCCACCGACCGCGACCGCTACTACTGGCGCGACGTCGGAACCATCGACTCGTACTTCGAGGCGCACCAGGACCTCATCTCGGTGCTGCCCGTGTTCAACCTCTACAACCGGGAGTGGCCGATCTTCAGCCAGCAGCTCAACTCGCCTCCGGCGAAGTTCACGAGGGACGCCCGCGGCGCCCTCGGCACCGTCATCGACTCGATCGTCTCGCTCGGTTCGGTCATCTCCGGCGCTCATCTCGAACGCAGCGTCATCGGGCCGTGGGCGATGGTGGGTTCCGGCGCCCACGTGGCGGACTCGATCCTCTTCGACCGCGCCCGAATCGAGGGCGGTGCCACGGTGCGCCGGGCCATCCTCGACAAGGAGGTCGTCGTCGAGGAGGGCGCCCAGGTGGGCATCGACCGGCAGCAGGATCTCGCGCGCGGCTTCATCGTGACCGAGAGCGGCATCACCGTCGTGGGCAAGGGCTCGCGCATCCGGGCTCGCGCGTGAGCGCCGCAGCCCCGGCCGCCTCGCGCGGCCCGCTCGTCGTGCTCGATGCGGACTCGACCCTCATCCGTGAGGAAGCGATCGAGCTGCTCGCCGAAGAGGCCGGAACGCTCGCGCACGTCGCGGCCGTCACCGAACGGGCGATGCGCGGCGAGCTCGACTTCGCCGAGAGCCTGCGCGAGCGGGTGGCGACGCTCGCCGGATTGGATGCCTCGATCCTCCCCCGCGTGCGGGAGCGGATGACCCCGACGCCGGGTCTCGACCGCCTCATCGCGGGCGTGCATGCCGCGGGCGGGCGCATCGGCGTCGTCTCCGGGGGCTTCCATGAGCTCCTCGATCCGCTAGCCGAACGACTCGGCCTCGACCACTCCCGGGCGAACCGGCTGGAGATCGACGGCGGGCGGTTCACCGGGCGCGTGCTCGGTCCGATCATCGATGCGGAGGCGAAGGCGGTCGCGCTCGCCGAGTGGGCGGCGGCCGGCGGCATCCCGATCGCTCGGACGATCGCCGCGGGCGATGGCGCGAACGATCTGCGGATGCTCGAGACCGCGGCGCTCGGCGTCGCGTTCTGCGCGAAGCCGGTCGTGCGCAGTCGCGCCGATGTCGTCATCGATCGACCGGACCTCTCGCAGCTCCTCCCCCTCGCCGGGCTCGCCGACGCCGGGTAGGGACGCGGTGGTTCCCCGGTGCGCTGAACGGGGTGGGATGCCTGACCAGGCCCTCGCCGGTCGGGCGCCGCTGATCCGGGGTGACGGGGTGCCCTGATCTCGGATGCGGACCGAGTGCCCGGAGGGGCCGATCGGTGCCGAGTCGCGGAGTGGCCGCTCCCTGCACGATTGCGCCGCGCCCACGATTGCGCCGCGCCCACGATTGCGCCGCGCCGACCATTGCGACGCACTGTGGCGTGCCCGCGCGGGGACGCAGTCGATGTCCCGGCGTGGATGTGCCCGGCCGTACCGTCGCGCGCACAGCGACGCCAGCGGGCGTGTTTAGAAGGGTGCGGGTTCGGGGTAGCGCTGGGGTTCGGGTGGGTGCTCGGTGGAGTGTTGGGGTGGGTGCAGGTGTTGGGGTGTGGTGGTGGCGGTGTGGCCGGTGGGGGTGTGCCAGGTGATGGTGCCGTCGGGGGTGCGGGTGATGCGGAACTTGGTGTGGTGTTTGAGGGTGTGGTCGGTGCGGCAGGTGGGGGCGAGGTTGGTGGTGTTGGTGGGGCCGCCTGCGGCCCAGGGGTGGAGGTGGTCGAGGTCGCTTTGGTGGGCGGGTCTGGTGCAGCCGGGTCTGGTGCAGGTGCCGTAGTGGTGGGTGAGCCAGCGGCGTTGGGCGGTGGTGGTGCGGTATCGGGTGCGGTCCAGGGTGAGTGGGGCGGCGGTGATGGGGTCGGTGATCAGGCGGAGGAAGGTGGGCGCGTGGGCGAAGAGGTGTCGGGCGGTGTCGTCGTCGATGGGGCCGTGGCCGTCGAGCTCGGCCGGCGTGTAGCTGCCGTCGGGTGGGGTGGTGCGGGTGAGGGTGAAGGCGGGGATGGTGATGAGGATCTCGGTGCGCACGGCGGTGGGGGTTCCGTGGCCGGTGAGCCAGTCGGTCGCGGTGTCGGCGCGGACTTGGTCGAGGGTTCGGGTCTCACCGGGCTGGCCTGACTGGTGGGTGGCGGTGGCGTGAACGCGGGCGTGGATGCGGGCCGCGTCGACGGCGGAGACGTAGAGGCTGATCCACGCCATCCCGTCGGGGGCGGGCTCGAGGATCAGCCGTCGGGTGGTGTGGGCGCGCTGGTGTCGGGCTGCTGCGGTCTCTGGGGGTTCGAGTCGGGTGCGGAGCCGTCGGGCACGCTGCCGGAACCGGGGCAACGGGATCGTGCCGGCAAGACCGGCGAGGGTGTCGTCGAACTCTGCGAGTGCGGCGGCGTGCCGGGCGGCATCGGCCGGGGTGCGGTGCGGGTCGTTGAGGGGTACTCCGTCGAGGGTGTCGAGCGCGGCACGTACCTCGGCGTACGAGGCGATGCCGTCACGGAACCTCGCCCACAGGCGGGGCAGATACCGGTGGGCGACAGCAGCGTGGTGGGCACGGTTGCGGATCGTCGCGGCCGGCAGTTGCAGCCGCATCGACAGTTCCGCCGCGACCGAGCGGGCGGCGAGCTCTGCGACCGGGATGCCGCCGCGGGACTCGGTGTGGTGCGCGTCGGGGTGGACGTAGAGTTCGGGGTGGGTGTCGGCGAGCGCGAACGCCTGCCGGTACGCGTCGAGCTGCACGGCCTGCATGCGATTCGCTTCCAACTGGGCGCCCTCGGCGGCATCCAGCGTGGCCTGGAGTTCGGCGAACACGGCCCGCGACCCGCCAGCGGCCGACGCGACCCGCCACCCATCCAACGACGGCCAATCAGGATCAGCCCACTCAGCCTCAGCCCACTCGGCAGCACTGACCGCGGCCGGGTCGGCCGGGTCGTCGGGGTGCAGCGCATCGGGCATACCCCGACACTATCGAACACAGCTTCGAAACTCACCACCAAAGTGGCGCGCTTGCGAACTCGAAGACGTCGGACCAGGCGCGCCACGCAAGACACGCGTGAGGCCAGCTCCGCTCAGTGCCCCATCCCGAGGCCGCCGTCGACGGGGATGACGGCGCCCGAGATGTACGCGGCGTCGTCGGAGGCGACCCACGCGACGACCTTCGCGACCTCGCTCGGCACCGCGAAGCGGCCGGCGGGGATGTTCTTCTTGTACTCGGCCTGCTGCGCCTCGGGGAGGGCGTCCGTCATGTCGGTCTCGATGAAGCCGGGCGCCACGACGTTCGCGGTGATGCCGCGCGCGCCGAGCTCGCGGGTGAGCGAGCGAGCCATGCCGACCAGGCCGGCCTTCGACGCCGAGTAGTTGACCTGCCCGGCGGAGCCGTAGAGGCCGACGACGCTGGAGATGAGCACGACCCGGCCGAAGCGGGCCTTCAGCATGCCCTTCGAGGCGCGCTTCACCACGCGGAACGCGCCCCCGAGGTTGGTGTCGACGACCTGTTCGAAGTCCTCGTCGCTCATCCGCATGAGCAGCGTGTCGCGGGTGATGCCGGCGTTCGCGACGACGACCTCGACCGGCCCGAGCTCCGCCTCGATCTCGGCGAAGGCGCGGTCGACCGACTCGCTGTCGGTGACATCGGCGCGAACCGTCAGCGAGCCGGCGGGACCCTCGCCCGAGCGCGCCGTGACGGCCACCCGGTGGCCCTGCGCGAGGAACTCCTCGGCGATCGCGTATCCGATCCCCCGGTTGCCCCCGGTCACCAGCACGGTGCGGCTCGTCGTCATATCGGCTCCATTTCGAGTCGGAAGAGAAGGCGGACCTCGCCCGAGGCCCGTCCCAGCATAGAACGTCGTCCATTCCCGGCATCCGCTCGGCCGAGACGGACGTAGGCTTGAGAGGAGGAGCGCCGTCAGAGCCCGGCGACCATCATGAAGCAGCAGTCGATCACCTCGCTGCCGCCCTCCCCCGATCAGGAGCGGCGCGCGCGCATGCTCAAGTACACGATCGCGATGACGATCCGTGTCGGGTGCATCTTCGCCATGCTCTTCGTGCAGGGCTGGTGGCTCGCGATCTTCGCGGCGGGGGCGATCTTCCTGCCCTACGTCGCCGTCGTGCTCGCCAACGCGCAGGGCTCCGGCCGCGCGGGGCAGATCGTCTCCCCCGAGCGGGCGCTTCCCGCCGCGCCGACGCAGACCCGCGGCGACGACGCCGACCGACCCGATTCATCTGCCGGGGGCGCAGCATGATCGGCGGACTGGGCGGCGGCCCGGCCGAAGCCGTCTGCTCGCGGGCCGGCTGCAGCGCGCCCGCGCGGTGGCGGGTCGAGTGGAGCAATCCGCGCATCCACACCGACGGCCGCACCAAGACCTGGCTCGCCTGCGACGACCACGTCGAGTACCTGCGCGGCTTCGTCGAGGCCCGCAGCTTTCCCGTCGCCGTCAGCCGGTTCGTCGCACCGGCCGCCGCTCCCGGAGGAGATGAATGAGCCGCTGGCGCTTCCTGATCGCCCCGCGCTGGGCCGGGTACCTCGCCCTCGTGATCGTGTTCGCGATCGTGTGCTCCGCCCTCGGCACCTGGCAGCTGAACCGCCGTGCCGAGGCCCTCGCGGAGGTGGCCCGCATCGACGCCAACTACGACGCCGATCCGATCCCGCTGGCCGAGGCGCTCCCCGAGCTCGACGCCTTCGACGTCGAGCAGCGCTGGCAGGTCGTCGAGCTCCGTGGCGAGTACCTCGCGGAGGACGAGGTCGTCGTCCGCAACCGACCCTTCTCCGGCACGACGGGCTTCGAGGTGGTCACGCCGTTCCGGCTCGACAACGGCGACGTCTTCATGGTCGACCGCGGCTGGGTCGCGCAGAACTCGGACGGCCGTCCGAGCGAGGTGCCTCCCCCGCCGAGCGGCAAGGTCGACGTCACCGCGCGGCTCAAGGCGGGCGAGGGGCGCATCGCGGGCCGCACCTCGACGGGTCGCGAGTTCGCGACCATCGACCTCGAGGAGCTCGCGGAGCGAGTGGGCGCGCCGAGCTACACGGGCGCCTACGGCATCCTCGTGCAGGACGGAGCGGATGCCGCGGAGCCGCCGCTCGGCGCCCCGCGCCCCGAGCGCGACGAGGGACCGCACCTCTCCTACGCCTTGCAGTGGTACGTCTTCGCGCTGCTCGCCTTCATCGGCCTCGGCTGGGCGGCGAACCAGGAGCGCAAGGCGCGCGAGGAGGCCGGGCTCGACGAGGTCCGCGCGGATGGCTCGGCCACTCGCACCCAGCACCGCGCGCCGCGCCGCAAGGAACCGGCGAAGCGCGACCACGACGCGGACACCGAGGACGAGATCCTCGACCGGCGCTGAGGTCGGCGCCGAGCCGCGGTCGCCTGATGAGGCGCCGGCTACGAGCCGTGCGGCTCAGGCGAGCTCGATGAGCTCCTGGTACTCGGCGCTCCAGTGGTCCTCGACGCCGTCGGGCAGGATCAGCACCCGCTCGGGGTTCAGCGCCTCGACGGCGCCCGGGTCGTGCGAGACGAGCACGACCGCGCCCTCGAAGTGCGCGAGCGCGTCGAGGATCTCCTCGCGGCTGGCGGGGTCGAGGTTGTTGGTGGGCTCGTCGAGCAGCAGCACGTTGGCGCCGGAGACGACGATCATCGCGAGCGCGAGTCGGGTCTTCTCACCGCCGGAGAGCACCCCGGCCGGCTTGTGCACGTCGTCGCCCGTGAAGAGGAACGAGCCCAGCACCTTGCGCGCCTCGGTCTCGGTGAGCGCCGGCGAGGAGGACACCATGTTCTCGAGCACGGTGCGCTTGACCTCGATGGTCTCGTGCTCCTGCGCGAAATAGCCGATGCGCAGGCCGTGCCCGGGCTCGAGCTGTCCGGTGTCGGGCTGGTCGACGCCTGCCAGGATGCGCAGCAGGGTCGTCTTGCCGGCGCCGTTCAGGCCGATGATGACGACCTTCGAGCCCCGGTCGATGGCCAGGTCGACGGCCGTGAAGATCTCGAGCGAGCCGTAGCTCTTCGAGAGATCGGACGCCTGCAGCGGGGTGCGCCCGCACGCGGCGGGCGTCGGGAAGCGGAGCTTCGCGACGCGGTCGACCGCGCGCACCTCCTCGAGCCCGGCGAGCAGCTTGTCGGCGCGCGCCACCATCTGGTGCGCCGCCGCGGCCTTGGACGCCTTGGCCCCGAACTTGGCGGCCTGCAGGCGCAGCGCGTCGGCCTTCTTCTCGGCGTTGGCGCGCTCCTTCTTACGGCGCTCCTCGTCGGCGGCGCGCTGGCGCAGGTAGTGCTTCCAGCCCATGTTGTAGATGTCGATGACCGAACGGTTCGCATCCAGGTAGAACACCCGGTTCACGACCTCGCCGACGAGCTCGACATCGTGGCTGATCACGATGACGCCGCCGCGATAGCTCTTCAGGAACTCGCGGAGCCAGACGACGGAGTCGGCGTCGAGGTGGTTCGTCGGCTCGTCGAGGATCATCGTCTCGGCGTCGGAGAACAGGATGCGCGCGAGCTCGATGCGTCGTCGCTGGCCGCCGGAGAGCGTCTTCAGGGGCTGGTCGAGGATGCGGTCGGGCAGGTTCAGATTGGAGGCGATCGACGCGGCCTCCGCCTCGGCCGCGTATCCGCCGAGCGCCGTGAAGCGGTCGGTGAGCGTGCCGTAGCGCTTCATCGCCTTCTCGGCGATCGCAGGATCGTCGGACCCCATCTGCTCGGACGCCTCGCGCATGCCGAGCACGAGGGTGCCGAGGCCGCGGGCGTCGAGGATGCGCGTGCGCGCGAGCATCTCGGGGTCGCCCGAGCGCGGGTCCTGCGGGAGATAGCCGATCTCCCCTGAGCGGTCGATCCGGCCGCCCGTCGGCAGGGTCTCCCCCGCGAGGGTCTTCGTCAGCGTGGTCTTGCCGGCGCCGTTGCGGCCGACGAGGCCGATCTTGTCGCCGGGGCTGACCCGGAACGAGACGTCCTCCATGAGCAGCCGGGCGCCGACGCGGATCTCGAGATCGGTGACGGCGAGCACGGCGGGGCCTCCTGGAGGGGTGGGGATCGTGTGCCGAGCGGCACAGCCTCCCAGTCTATCGCGCCTGCGGACGGTGCGTCGCCGCCGGGCGTCGGCGGGCTCCGGCAGACTCTGGGCATGACGAACTCCACGACCGCGGATGCCGCATCCAGTGCCGTCCGTGCGACGCGGCTCGCCGCCCAGGGGCTCGACGAAGGACTCGCCTCCCCCGCCCAGGTGGTCGACCGCCTCGTCTGCGTGCAGGCGCAGGACCTGGCCGCGGCGAAGTGGGTGCTCGGCGCACGCATCCCGGGCAGCTCCGAGGCGCTCATCGACGAGGCGATCGACGGCGCCGAGCTCCTTCGGTCCTGGCCAATGCGGGGCACGCTGCACTTCGTCTCGCCAGAGTTGTACCGGCCGATCCTCCGCTTGACGGCGCAGCGCGTGCTTCAGCGGGCGACGACGGTCCACCGGCGCGAAGGGATCGACGACGAGGTCGTCGCCCGGGCGCGCACGGTGGCCGTCGCCGAGCTCGAGGGCGGCAGATCGGCGACGCGCGAGGAGCTCCAGGCGGCGTGGGACGGCGCCGGCATCCCGATCGAAGGCCAGCGCGGCTACCACCTGCTGTGGCGGCTCGCGAACGAGGGGCTGCTCTGCTGCGGCCCGATCGAGACGCGCGCCAGGCAGCGCTTCGTGCTCCTCGACGAGTGGTCGCCGGCCGCGCCCGGCCCGGTCGTCGACGAGGAGGAGGCGCTCGCCCGGTTCTTCCTCGGCTACGCGCGCGGCCACGGCCCGGTCACGGTGCGCGACTTCGCCTGGTGGGGCGGGCTCACGATGGCGCAGGCGCGCACGGGGCTCGCCGCCGCGGGCGATGCGGTCGCCGCGTTCGATGCGGAGCGCTTCGTCGCGGCGGATGCCTCGGCGGCACCGACGACGCCGACGGGACGGCATGTGCTGGCGCCGTTCGACGAGTACTTCCTCGGCTACGGCGATCGTTCGACGTTCTGCTCCGAGGCCGATGCGCTGCGGGTCGTCCCGGGCAAGAACGGGCTGTTCCTGCCGCTCCTGGTCGCCGACGGCGAGGTCGTCGGCACCTGGAAGCGCCGGCCGCCGCGACGCGGTGCGGTCGGGGTCGACGTGACGGCGTTCGAGGCGATGCCGCCGCTCGACGAGTTCCGACCCGCGTTCGAGCGATGGGCGGCGTTCTGGTCGCTGACGCTCGACGAGGTGGCGCTCGCGGACTGACGCGGGCGGGTCATCCCGTACGCCGCACCGCGGAGATGCGACGAGGGGCCGGGCGATCGCAGCGCCCGGCCCCTCGTCTTCGCGCGGGATTACTGCGCGAGCTGCGCCTGCAGCTCCAGGGTGATGGTCACCTGGTCGCCGAGCAGCACGCCGCCGGTCTCGAGCGCGGCGTTGTAGTGCAGGCCGAAGTCCTCGCGGTTGATGACCGCCTTGGCGGTCGCGCCGGCCTTGTAGTTTCCGTACGGGTCGCCGCCGAAGCCGCCGAAGTCGAAGTCGAAGGTGACGGGCTTCGTGATGCCGCGGATGGTGAGGTCGCCGTCGACCTTGAAGTCGCCGCCCTCGACGCGGACGCCGGTCGAGACGAAGTCGATCGTCGGGTAGGTCTCGGCCTCGAAGAAGTCGCCGGTGCGCAGGTGCGCGTCGCGGTTCGGTTCGTTCGTCGACACGGACGCGACCTCGGCGGAGGCGGTCACGGACGAGTCGAGGGGGTTCTCCGCGGTCACGAAGGTGGCGTCGAAGCGCTCGAACTTGCCCTTGACCTTGCTGATCATGAGGTGGCGGATCTGGAAGCCGACCTCGCTGTGGGCGGGGTCGATGGTCCAGGTGCCGGCGCGGTAGCCGGGGATGTCGATGCTGGGTGCGGTCGTCGTCATGAGGGTGGTCTCCGATGTCGATTCGTCGGGGCCGGTCGGCCCGCTTCGATGACAACGCATGGAATCCCGAGATGTATTCCAATGCATACGAAAATTTTCGGTGAAGGGATCGTCGCCGTTGAGCACGTGCGGCTCAGCCGATGGTGAGCTCGCGACGGAGCGTCAGCACCCTGAGCGCGGCGTCGTCCACGCGGGCCTCGGGGATGCGGCCGGAGCGCACGGCGTCGGCGATGGCGCGCGTCAGCCCGTCGACAGAGATGCCGAACTCCGAAGGATCCTCCGGCAGCACGTACAGCAGCAGGTCCGAGCCGGCGGCGACCGCGCGGATCGCGTTCTCCCCCGGATCCTGGTAGTCCGCGAGCCCGTTGTGCTGCAGCATCAGCATGTCGTCGGTGACGACGACGCCCTCGAAGCCGAGCTCCTCGCGCAGGATGCGGTGCCACTCCGTCGACAAGGACGCCGGAGCCGCGTCGACGGCCGGGAAGACGAGGTGGCCGGTCATGACGAACTCGCTGCCGGCGTCGATGCCGGCCTGGAACGGCGGCGCGGCGATCGCCCGCCACTGCGCCAGGTCGAGCGGACTCGTCGGCAGGCTCTCGTGGGAATCGCCGGGCGCCTGGCCGTGCCCCGGGAAGTGCTTGAGCGTGGATCCCACCAGCCCGTGCTCACCCTGCACCGCGGCGGCGACGAGCGGGGAGGCGTTCGCCGCATCGGTGCCGAGCACCCGGTCGAAGATGAAGGAGTTGGGGTCGTCCGTGACATCGGCGACGATCCCGAAGTTCACGTCGACGCCGGCCGCGGCGAGCACTTCGCCGCGCGTGCGGAACGCGGCGGTCGCGTCGGCCGCCGAGCCGCCGCGCAGCGCATCCGCTCCGGGGGCGGGGTCCCAGGGGATCCGCTGGACGTCGCCGCCCTCCTCATCGATGCCGATGAGCATGCGCGCCTCCGGATCGCTCTGCACCGCGCCGGTGAGCGCTGCGAGCGCTGCCGGATCGTCGGGGATGTTGTCGCCCATCAGGATGAGTCCGGCGAGCCCCTGTCCGGCGAGGGCGCGGAGCGGGGCCGGGTCGGTCCCCGGAGCGTGCAGCATGAGGAGCGACGCGGCCTTCTGCTCGAGGCTCATCCCGTCGAGGCGCTCCGCCGCCCACTCGGCTGCGGTCGGCGGCGCGGACGTCGACGGTACCGACGAGGGTGCCGCGGTCGGCGGACTCGACGGCGCGGGCGCCGCGCTGCAAGCCGAGACCGCCAGGACGCCGGCGGCGACGAGGGCGAGCAGCCCGGCGCGTGTGCTCCGCATGGGCATCGAGTCTACGGGGCGTGTCCCGAACGGCGGCTCGGAGGCCCGCGGGTAGACTCGCCGCGCCGACGACCGCGGAGGTGGGTTTCTGATGCGTTCTCGCCGCACCTTCCGCCGCGGCGCCGCCGCCGGTGCTGCGCTCCTGCTGGCCGGACTGCTCGGCCTGGCAGCGCCGCCCGCCGTCGCCGCCGACGACTACCCGAGCTGGGACGAGGTCGAGGCGGCGAAGTCCGACGTGTCCAGCCGGACCGCGGAAGCGGCACGGATCGACGCGCTCGTCGCCACGCTCCAGGCGGAGTCGGGCCGGCTCGGCGACGCGGCGGTGGTCGCCGCCTCGGAGTCCGCCGCGGCGGACGCCGCCCTCGCGGAGGCGAGCGATCGCGCCGAGGAGCTTCAGGCCTCGGCGGGTGCCGCGAACAGCACCGCGGCCGAAGCCGCGGCGCAGTTCGGACGGGCGTCGGCGCTGCTGGCCCGTTCCGGCTCGACGAACGGTCTGCTCACGCTCCTCACCGAGAGCGCCCACCCGGAGGCGAGCGGGGATCCGAGCCGAACGCTGATGGCCCTGTCCCGCACCGAACGCCTCGCGGACCTGTCCTCGGGCATCGCGGCCGTCGCGACCGAGGCCAAGGCGAACGCCGACGCGCTGAGCGCCCAAGCGGCCGTCGCCGAGGACGAGCGGTCGCGCCGGGCCGAGGCCGCCCGCAGCCAGGCGGAGGCGGCGGAAGCCGCGCACGCCCGCGCCGAGGCCGACGTCGCAGCGCAGCAGGCGACCCTCGACACGCTCTATGCCCAGCTCGCCAGCCTCCGCGATCGTTCGGTCGAGCTCGAACGCCGCTACCAGATCGGGCTCGACGCCCAACGCGAGGCGGACGCGCGTGCCGCGGCGGAGGCCGAGGCGAACGGCGGGATGACGCCGGCGCCGCCGCCAGGGATCGTGGTGGACCCCGACGGTGCGAAGGCGTACGCACGGCAGGCGGTGGCCCGCTACGGCTGGGGCGACGGGGAGTACCAGTGCCTGGTTCGCCTCTGGACCCGGGAATCGAGCTGGAGGGCTGACGCGTACAACGCCTCGAGCGGCGCGTACGGCATCCCGCAATCGCTGCCCGGCAGCAAGATGGCCTCGGCCGGCGCGGACTGGCGAACGAACGCGGCGACGCAGATCGAGTGGGGGCTCGCCTACATCTCCGGTCGGTACGGCGCGCCGTGCGGAGCCTGGGCGCACTCCGAAGCGGTCAACTGGTACTGAGCCGGACTGCTCCCCCGCCGCACCCCGCCGTACCCCGGCGTGCGGTCGGTGTTCAGGCGCTGCGCGCCACACTGGAGGGATGGAGCATGAGGAGCAGGCGATCTTCCGCAGACATGCGGGCGACGCGAGCCTGCTCGCCGGCGGTGCCGCCGCCATCCTCCTCCAGCTCGCCGATCCGCGCGTCGCCGCCGGCGTCGCCGCGCACAGCGACTTCGTGAACCGGCCGTTCGATCGACTGCTCGGCACCCTCGACTATCTCTACGCCGTCGGCTTCGGCGCACCGGAGCTGGCGGAGCGGATGGCCCGCCGCGTCGATGAGCGGCACCGTCCGGTGCACGGTCGCGCCGTAGCTGGCGGAGCTCGCTACAGCGCCTTCGACCCCGACGCCCAGCGCTGGGTGGCCGCGACCATCACGGCGATGACGCTGCAGCTGCACGAACGGCTCGCCGGCCCGCTCCCTCACGCGGAGGCCGATCTCATCGTCCGGCGACTCGGCGCGCTCGGCGGGCGTCTCCAGGCGACGAGCGCCGGTTGGCCCGACACCAGGGCCCAGTTCGAAACGTGGTGGGCCGAGCGGCTCGCGCAACTCGAGGTGGGCGACGACGCGCGGCGCATCGCCCGCGCACTGCTCGAGGCCCGGGCGCTCCCCCTCGGCGCTCGACTGCTGATGCCGCCGGTGCGGCTGATGACCGTCGCCCTCCTCCCCGACCCGGTCCGCCGCGGCTACGGACTGTCGTCGGCCCCTCGGGTCCTCGCGGCCGGCGCGGCCTGGCTCCGGGTCGTCGGGGTCGCGAGGCGTGTGCTCCCCCGAGGCATCCGCGAGCTGCCGCTGCGACAGGCGCTCCGGCGCGCCGCGCTGGCCACCGAGTACGCTGAGCCTCGAGGACGATGACGACCCAGCAGGAGACATGACCACGCACCAGCCGCGCCGCGAACCGCTCGACGACATCGACCGGCGCATCGTCGCCGAGCTCAGTCAGGACGGCCGGCTGTCGGTGCGCACCCTCGCCGAGCGCGTGCACGTCTCCCGCACCGCGGCCCACAACCGGCTCCAGGCGCTCCAGCGCCGCGGGGTGATCAGCGGCTTCGGCGCCCAGATCGACCGCAAGGCGATCGGGCTCGAGATCTCCGCGCTCGTCGTGGTGCGCGTCGGCGACGTGCCCTGGGAACAGATCGTCGAGCAGCTCGCGACCCTGCCCTTCGTCGAGAAGGTGCAGGCGGTCTCCGGCGACATCGACATCATCCTCACCGTCAGCGCGCCGGACCACGAGCAGCTGAGCCAGGCGATCCTCCGCGACATCCACGACATGCCCGGCGTCGTGTCCACGCGATCGCACCTCATCCTCGCCGAGATCGAGGGCCGTCCGCCCGCACAATCCCTGGACATCTGGCGCAGCTGACGCCGCGTCGGGTGGACGCACGTCACGCGTTCCGCCCAGTGAGAGCCGTTCGTTCCTCCTTGCGCGACACGGCCTCCGCGGGGCGCGAAGCTGCCCGACGATGGCGTCATGAGCCTCAACGTCGAGCTGCCGCCCACCCGCACCCTGCCGCCGGAGAAACCGCTCCGGCTGCTCGACAACGCCGGACACGCGGTGACCGGTCGCGACACCGGCGGATTCGCCCTCCCTGACCTCGCCACACTCGTCGAGCTCTACCGGCGCATGGTGATCGCCCGCCGCTTCGACGTGCAGGTCACGGCGCTCACCCGGCAGGGACGCCTCGCCACCTACCCCTCCGCCCTCGGTCAAGAGGCGTGCGAAATCGGCGCCGTCTCGGCGCTCGACGCGGACGACTGGCTCTTCCCGACCTACCGCGAGAGCGTGGCGCTGCTCACCCGCGGCATCGACCCCGCCGAGATCCTCGTCTCCTTCCGCGGGGACTGGCACAACGGCTACGACCAGCGCGCGCACCGCACCGCGGCCCAGGCGACGCCGCTCGCGACCCAGGCGCTGCACGCCGTCGGCCTCGGCCACGCCGCCAGACTGCGGCACGACCCGATCGCTGCCCTCGCCTTTCTCGGCGACGGCGCGACGAGCGAAGGCGACGCCCACGAGGCCTTCAACTTCGCCGCCGTCTGGCAGACGCCCACCGTGTTCCTCGTGCAGAACAACCAGTACGCCATCAGCGTGCCGCTCTCACGGCAGACCCACGCCCGCACCCTCGCCGACAAGGCCGTCGGTTACGGGATGCCCGGGTACCACGTCGACGGCAACGACGTCGCCGCCGTCTACGCCGTCACGCGGGCGGCCGTCGAACGCGCGAGGGCCGGCCTCGGCCCCACCTTCATCGAAGGCGTCACCTACCGGGTCGAGTCGCACACCAACTCGGACGACCCCACGCGGTACCGCCAGCAGCGCGAGGTCGAGCACTGGAAGCGGCGCGACCCCATCGAGCGGCTCGAGAAGTACCTCGTGTCCGAGGGGGCGCTCGGCGATGCACTGCGCGAGGAGATCACCGAGGCGGCCGAAGCGCTCGCGACGCGCACCCGGGCGGCGATGTCCGCCGAAGCGGAGATCTCGCCGCTGGAACTGTTCGACCACGTCTACGCGAGCCCTCGGCGCCAGCTCGCCGAGCAGCGGGAACGACTCGCCTCCGAGCTGGCGGCCGAGCTCGAGCCGAGCGGAGCGCAGCGATGAGCGCGCTCGCCGAAGCCGCTCCTGCGCCCGAGGCCTCGACTGCGCCGGGCCCGGTGACCATGGCGGCCGCACTCAACCGCGCCCTGCGCGACGCGATGGCGGAGGACGACCGCGTCGTCGTCTACGGCGAGGACGTCGGTCCGCTCGGCGGTGTCTTCCGAGTGACCGACGGGCTGCAGGCCGAGTTCGGCGACGAACGGATCTGGGACTCCCCGCTCGCGGAGTCCGGCATCGTCGGCACCGCGGTCGGCATGGCCATGTACGGCCTCCGTCCCGTGGTGGAGATGCAGTTCGACGCGTTCAGCTACCCCGCGTTCGAGCAGATCGTCTCGCACGTCGCGAAGATGCGGAACCGCACCAAGGGCCGGCTGCAGCTGCCGATGGTGATCCGCATCCCCTGCGCCGGGGCGATCGGCGGTGTCGAGCACCACTCCGACTCCTCCGAGGCCTACTGGACCGCGACCCCGGGGCTGACGGTGGTGACGCCCTCGAACCCGGCGGACGCCTACTCGATGCTGCGCGAGGCGATCTCGAGCGACGACCCCGTCGTGTTCATGGAGCCCAAGAGCCGCTACTGGGCCAAGGCCGAGCTCGCACTGCCGGTCACGACCGCGCCGATGGACCGCGCGCTGGTGCTCCGCGAGGGGACCGATGTCACGCTCCTCGCCTACGGGCCGACGGTGAAGACGGCCCTGGATGCCGCGGACGCCGCGGCCTCGGAGGACCTCTCGATCGAGGTGATCGACCTCCGCAGCCTCTCCCCCTTCGACGACGAGACCGTGAGCGCATCGGTGCGGAAGACCTCGCGCGCGGCGGTCATCCACGAGGCGGCGCAGTTCGGCGGCTACGGCGCCGAGGTGGCGGCCCGCGTGACGGAGCGCAACTTCCACTGGCTCGCGGAGCCCGTGCTGAGGGTCGCGGGGTTCGACATCCCGTACCCCTCGCCCAAGCTCGAGTCCTTCCACCTGCCGACCGCCGACCGGGTGCTGCACGCGCTCGCCGGCTGGAACTGGGACCTCGCATGAGCCGCGAGTTCCTGTTGCCCGACCTCGGCGAGGGACTGAGCGAAGCCGAGATCGTCGCGTGGCTCGTCGCCCCTGGCGACACGGTCGCCGTCGACCAGCCCGTGGTCGAGCTCGAGTCGGCGAAGTCGGTCGTCCAGCTGCCGTGCCCGTTCGACGGCGTCGTGAGCCGGCTCGGCGGCGAGGTGGGCACCGTGCTCCACGAGGGTGCTGTGCTGCTCGCGCTCGAGCCCGCGGGCGATGCCGCCGGGACTGAGCGGCGCGACGAGGCATCCGCTCCTGAGGAGACGTCCGGGGCCGTCCTCGTCGGCTACGGCACGGTCTCGACCGCGGCGTCGGCCCGACCGGCCGACGCCCCGGCACGGTTCGGCCGGCGGGGCTCCGCACATCCGCTCGGTGCCGGGCTCACCGCCCCGCGTCCTCGCCTCGATCCGGGGCGGCGCTCCCCCGTCGTGTCGCCCATCGTGCGCCGGCTCGCGCGCCAGAACGGCTTTGACGCGAGCCGGCTCGAGGGCACCGGGCCGGACCATCTCGTGCTCCGGCGGGACGTCGAGGCGTATCTCGCGCAGGGTGTGGCGCCCGTGTCCGAGCAGGCGGTGGTGGATGCCGCCTCGGCGTCGTCGAACGCGGGCGACGAGCGGATCCCGCTCGACCGGATGCGACGCGCTGCCGCGGCCCAGTTCACCCGATCGCGGCGCGAGATCCCCGAGGCGACGGTCTGGATGGACGTCGATGCGTCCCGGCTCGTCGCGGCGCGCCGGGAGCTGCTGGAAGCGACCGGCGAGCGCTTCGGGCTCACCGCGCTCATCGCCCGCTTCGCGGTCGCGGGCCTCGCGCGGCATCCGATCCTGAACTCGAGCTTCGACGCGGAGCGCGAGGAGATCGTCCAGCACCGCGCCGTGCACCTCGGGCTCGCGACCCAGGGGCCGCGCGGCCTCGTGGTGCCGGTGATCGCGGACGCGGGTTCGCTCAGTCTGCGCGGACTCCGCGACGCGATCGCCGCCGTACCCGGCGAGCTGGAGGTGGGAAGCGCGCGCCTGCGCGGGGGCACCTTCACGCTGAACAACTACGGCGCGCTCGGCGTCGACGGTTCGGCGGCGATCATCAATCACCCCGAGGCCGCCATGCTCGGCGTCGGGCGCTTCCTCGAGCGCCCCTGGGTGGTCGACGGCGCGATCGTTCCCCGCACCGTGACCGAGCTGACACTGAGCTTCGACCACCGGGTGTGCGACGGCGCGGAGGCGGCGGCGTTCCTGACCTTCGTCGCCGGGTGCATCGAGCGGCCGATGACGCTGCTGGCCGAGCTCTAAGCCCCGCTGCGGTCGGCCTGCGGCTCAGAAGAACTCGTCGGGCGTGCCCGCGGCACGCTCGACGTCGCTCGTGTCGCGACCGGCGTCGCGCAGCTTCGCGACGGCGACACGGAGCCCGGACTCCATCTGCGCGGCCCAGGCATCCGACTCGCGCGCGCTGGTCTCCGCCGCGCGAGCGCGGGACTCGGCGGCCTCGGCGGCCTCACGCGCGTCCGCGACCTGCTTCAGCGCGAGCGAGATGCCGTAGTACGCGGCGACCATGGTCGCGATCGGGGCTGCGATGATCGCGAGGGCGCTGATGGCCGCCCCGTTCGGCGCGAACGCGACGAGCAGCGCGAACGCCAGGAACAGGGCGACGATCGCGGCGAGCACGACGAGCATGAACCTGAGGTCGCGCCCCCACGGACCGCGATCGCGCTGCGGGGCGGCTGCGGCGGGATCGCCGGTGCCGAATGGGTCGATCGTGGGCGAGGCGGGTGCGGGCTCGGACATCGTTTCCTCCTGGCCGACGGACGATACGTCCCCCATTGTGGGGTCGCGGCGTGGGGTCGGTCAAGGCGATCGGCCGCCCGTGTCCCCTGAACTGGCTACGTTTCGAGCTTTCGCCGGGCCCGTGCCTTCCGACAGAATCGGAGGCAGATGGGAACTCGTTCGGGGGCGAGAAGCTGAGAGTACCCGCTCGAAGCTGACGTCGTACCGCGCATGCCTGAGGCGCGGACGCCCGTGTTCATCGACCGTTCGGTCGGCGGATGCAGGTGTCCAACCCTCGGATCAGTCACCGTTCGCCTCACGGCGACCGCTGTGAGGCTGTGCATGCACGGAAGGACACGCGGTATGAAACCCACTGTCGTCGCCCTGTTCATCCTCGCCGGCGCACTCGTGCCCGGCATCGCGGCCCAGGCCGCCCAGCCCGCGGCCGCACCAGCGGTCGCGGTGCACGCGGCGGGCTTCGGCGACAATCCGGGGACGGATGTCTCCGGGTACCGTGCGAGCGCACAAGCCGATCACGATGCTCGACTCGAAGCGGCTCGCGCCGCTGCCGAGGCGAAGGCTGCGGCGGATGCCGCGGCGGCGCAGGCTGCGGCCGACGCTGCTGCGGCCCAGGCCGCTGCCGACGCCGAGGCCGGGTTCGTCGCTCAGGGGGATGACGACGCCTCCTGGTCCGACGAGGGCTCGTGGTCGGGTGGCTCCGCCGGGACGGCCGCACCCGCGGCCGCCGCGGCGCCTGCTGAGGCTGCACCCCAGCCGACGTCACCACGACCGGACAACAGCAACTGCGGACCCTGCCCCGCGGAGACGCTCGAGTGGATCGTGTACGACGGCGTCGGCTACTGGGCGTGCCCCTGAGCGAGCGACCCGAACCGCTCCACACCGTGGGCCCGACGACTTCGGTCGCCGGGCCCACGGCTTTGTCCGGCCCGCTTCAGCGGCCGGTCTGCGCGTGGGTTCCGTCGCACCAGCGATCGGCGGGCACGCCGCGCTGCACCTCGTCGATGTGCTGGCCGCAGCCGGACCACGTCGTCTTGCCGCACTGCTGGCAGGTGATGGGTGAGCACATGCGTGCGTTCCTCTCTCGATTCCCGGATACCCCCGGGGTATGACTACACTGTACACAACGGAACGGCGACGCCTCGCGTCGCGTGAGAGGAGCGGCCCGTGCGGGTGATCGTGATCGGTGGAGTGGCGGGCGGCATGTCCGCGGCGACGAGGCTCAGGCGGCTCGACGAATCGGCCGAGATCGTCGTCCTCGAACAGGGCAGCTACGTCTCGTACGCCAACTGCGGCCTGCCCTACTACGTCGGCGGTGAGATCGAGGACCGCGCCGACTTGCTGTTGCACACCCCCGAGTCGCTCACCGCGCGGTTCCGGCTCGATGTCCGCACGCAGCATGAGGCGATCGCGATCGATCGTGCGGCCCGGCGGGTCGAGGTCATGGATCACCGCTCCGGCGCGCTCGTCGAGCTGGACTACGACGTGCTCGTGCTGGCAGCGGGGGCGTCCGCCAATCCGCTCGAGGCCGCAGGCATCCCCGTCCACACGCTCCGCACGGTCGACGACGTCGACGCGATCGACGCGCTGCTCCCCCGCGACGGCGCCGCGACGGCGCTCGTCGTCGGCGGGGGTTACATCGGCATCGAGGCCACCGAGAACCTCGTGCGGCGGGGCGTGCCCACCACACTGGTGCACCGCGGTCCGCACGTGCTCGCCACCCTCGACCCCGAGCTCGCCGTGCTTGTCGAGGACGAACTGCGCGCCAACGGCGTCGAGCTGCGCACCTCGACCGAGATCGAGTCCGTCGACCGCGACGCGGTGCGGCTGAGCGACGGCGAGCTGCTGCGGCCCCGGCTCATCGTGAACGCGAGCGGCGCGACCCCCAACACCGGTCTCGCCCGCGCGGCCGGGCTGCGGCTCGGAGCCAACGGCGGTATCGCCGTCGACGCGCAGAACCGCACGAGCGATCCGCACGTGTACGCCGTCGGGGACGGCGTCGAGAAGATCGGCCTCGACGGCGAGGACGCCCTCGTCGCGATGGCGGGGCTCGCCAACCGGCACGGTCGCACGGCCGCCGACGTCATCGCCGGCCGGCCGGAGCGGAACTCCCCCGCACTCGGTACGACCGTCGTCCGCGTCTTCGGCCTCACGGCGGCGTCGCTCGGCTGGTCCGAAGGGCGCCTGCAGCGCGCGGGGCGTCCGTACCGGGCCGTGCACACGCATCCCATGTCGCACGCCGCGTACTTCCCGGGCGCCGAGCGCATGGCGCTGAAGCTGCTGATCGACCCGGCCGACGACGCCATCCTCGGGGCGCAGGCGGTCGGCGGCGCAGGCGTCGACAAGCGGATCGACGTGCTCGCCGTCGCGATGGCGGGCGGCATCACCGCGTCCGGTCTCGCGCGGCTGGAGCTCGCCTATGCGCCGCAGTACGGCCAGGCGAAGGACCCGATCAACCAGCTCGGCTACGTGGCCGACAACGTGCGCACCGGCACGACGGCGACCGTGCAGTGGCATGAGCTGCCGGCGCTGCAGCGCGACGGTGCCGCCGTGGTCGACGTCCGCAGTGATGCCGAGCGTGCATCGGGGGCGATTCCGGGAGCCCTCGGCATCCCCCTCGACGAGCTGCGCGAGCGGCTCGACGAACTGCCCGACGCGCCCGTCGTGGTGTATTGCCAGGTCGGCCAGCGCGGTCACACGGCGGCGCGCCTGCTCGTGCAGCACGGCGTGGACGCACGCAACCTCGACGGCGGGTACCGCACCTGGTCCGCCGGACGCGCGGCGGAGCTCGCCGCATCCGAGACGATGGAGGCACGATGAGCGACACCGAGCAGTCCACGACGACGGCCGAGCGGCGGCAGCCCGCCGATCGCCTCGTCGCCAATCGGCTGAAGCGCGCGCAGGGGCAGCTCGCCGGCGTGATCGAAGCGGTCGAGTCCGGTGCCGACTGCCGCGAGGTCGTGCAGCGGCTCTCCGCCGTGGTCGGCGCGCTCGATCGTGCCGGCTTCCTGATCATCTCCCACGCGATGCAGGACTGCCTGAGCGACGAGGACGCCGCAGACGCCGGCGCCCCGGGTCGCGAGGGGACCGAGCGGTTGAGCCTCGACGAGGTCGAGAAGCTCTTCCTCTCGCTCGCCTGAGTTCGGCCGGCCGGCTCGGGCTACCCCTCGGGCCGGCCGGCTGCGAGCCAGCCCGCGAGCCCGCGCAGCCCGGTACGCCACCGCCCGAGGTCGGTGGCGTCCGCGTGGCCGGTGATCACCTCGAGCAGTTCGGCGACGGCTCCGTCCGCATCCGCGGCCTCCAGCCGAGTGAGCGCGGAGAACACGCGCACCGAGTCCGATTCCGGGAACTCCTTTCGCGCTCGGTCGAGCACCTCGCGCGAGGCGTCGAGCTCACCGAGCCAGCGCAGGGTGCTGCCGTACTGGCAGAGACACCGGCGCAGCACGTCGCCTTCGAGTCCCAGCCGCAGGGCGCGCTCGTAGTGCGTTCGCGCGAGCGCCTCCTGGCCGGCGGTGTCGTACGCGCCGCCCAGCTCGTACACGAGCACCGGGTGGTCCGGGTGCGCCGCGAGCAACTCGCTGAAGTACCGGATGGTCGGGGCCATGTCCGCGCGATCACGGCGTTCGTAGCCGAGGCGGATCGCCTCCGCGAGTTCGGTGCTGAGCTCGGTCGCCATGTCGTCCCCTCGACGCATCCCTCGCGTCGCCCGGCGGCGCGCTCTCGCGGCTCATCCTACGGCGGGCCCGCGCCGCGAGCGATCGCGGACTGGACGCTCCCGCCGTGCCTACGCGTCCGTGCCTACGCGTCGGAGCCGGCCGTGTCAACCGTGCGCCGGTGCGGTCGCGCTCGTGGGAGAGTGGCGCACCCCCGCTCACCGGAACGGCGAAGGAGAGGACGAGCACATGACCGCCACCCCAACCGATGGATCGCGCACTGCCACGCCAGACGCGGCCCGGCAGGCGATCGTCCTCGTCAGCTCGGTGCTCGCCATCGGCGCGGCCTTCCTCGGCTCCGGCGTCGTCATCGGCACGCCGATCCAGGACGCCGCGGGCGGGTGCCTCTCGGCCGACGCCACCCTGGTCGCGCCGGGGACCGGGGCGTTCCGCATCTGGGGCGTGATCTACGCGGGGATGCTCGCCTACGCCATCTGGCAGGCGCTCCCCGCGCAACGGCACGACGAGCGCCAGCGCCGCCTCGGCTGGTGGGTGACGGCGTCGCTCCTGCTCAACGCGGTCTGGATCTTCACCGTGCAGCTCGACTTGCTCTGGCTCAGCCTGCCGATCATCGCGCTGCTGCTCGCCGTGCTCTGCCGGCTCTTTGTGCTCCTGCGGCGCATCAGCCCGAAGAACCGGGTCGAGGCCGTCGTCGCGGACGGCTCGATCGGCCTGTACCTCGGCTGGGTGATCATCGCCACGGCGGCGAACGCTGCGGCCGTGCTCACTGCGGCGGGCTTCCGCGGCTTCGGGCTGGCGCCCGAGCTCTGGGCGGCCCTGGTCCTCGCGGTGGCGGCCGCGGTCGGCGTCGCGCTGGCGCTCTGGGGCGGCGGACGCATCGCGCCGACCCTGTCGCTCTGCTGGGGCATCTGCTGGGTCGCGGTCGCCAGGGCCGCCGACGAACCGCGGTCCGAGGTGACGGCGGTGGTCGCACTGCTAGCCGCCGCGGTCGTCATCGCGGCGACCGCGTTCGCGCGGATTCGCGCCGAGCGTCGCGTGCGCGGCTGACTCGAGCAGCGGACGGCCAGGATGGCGGTCAGCGCGGTTCTTCGTCGCCGAGCACGAAAAACCCCCGGGCTTCCGAGGAAGACCGGGGGTTCTTGGTGGATCTGAGGGGACTCGAACCCCTGACCCCCTGCATGCCATGCAGGTGCGCTACCAGCTGCGCCACAGACCCAGTGAGGCTTTCACCTCGCGGTGTTCCCGCTCTCGCGGCAACAGATTCAGATTACACCACCTTCGGCGCGCTCGCGAATCCGAGCGGGCCTCACTCCCCCGCCGCGGAGGTGCCCGGGGCGTGCGGCACGAGATCGGCCACCGGAATGGCCGGGCAGTCCAGCCAGAGCCGCTCGAGCCCGTAGTACATGCGCTCCTCGCCGTGGAACACGTGCACGACGAGGTCGCCGAAGTCGATCAGCACCCAGCGGCCGCCATCGCGTCCCTCGCGGCGGAGCGTGCGCGAGCCGGCTTCGAGCAGGGCGTCCTCGATGCCCTCGGAGATCGCGACGACGTTGCGCTCCGACGAGCCGTTGACGAGGAGGAAGACGTCGGTGAACGGCGATTGCTCGGACACGTCGAGGGCGACGAAGTCCTCACCGCCCTTGGCATCCGCCGCGCGGACTGCGACGGCGAGGAGGTCGTGGGCGTGCTGAGAAGCGGTCATGCGCTCGCTTTCGAAGCTGAGAAGACGGGAAGGATGGTCATGGTCGGCTCAGAACAGGCGGAAGACCGCGCCGATGACGAGCGTCGCGACGACGCCGAGGGCGAGGACGCCCGCCGTGATGGCGAGGACGAGCGGAACGTTGGCGCCGTCCTTCTTCGGCGGCGCCATCATCTGCTTCGACGTCGTCTGCGTGCTGATGGCCTTGGTCGCGGAGACCGGCGCGACGCCCGCGGTCGCGGCGTCCTCGACGTGGTCGAGCAGCCGGTCAATGTCGGACGAGTCGACCTGGCTCGGGTGCACGCCGGTCGCGCCGAAGCTGCGCGGAAGATCGATGGATCCGGTGACGATGACGTCATCGCCGGCCGCGGCCGGCGGCATGATCGTCGCGCCGTCGGGCAACGACGGCAGGATGAGCGCGTTCGTCGTGGTCGGCACGCCGCGGGAGACTCCCCCTCGGCTCAGCAGCTGATCGAAGGGCTCCGCCGCGTCATCCTCGTCGTCGGCGGCCATCTGGAGGCTCCAGTGGCCCGTGTTCGGCGCCGGCTCGGCGGGCGCGGCACCCGGGCGCGCAGCCGATCCGGGATCTGCGGTCGGTGCCTTCGCGGGCTCGGCGGCCTTCGCCGGTTCGGGAGCAGCCCGCGGCGCCTCGGCGGGACGCGCGGGCGCCGGGTCGTCGATCGCGTCGGCGTCATCGACGTCGTCGAGCTGGTGGGTGTCGAGCATGGCGCGGAGCTCGCGGCGGGTCAGGGTGCGTTCCGGAGCGTTGCGGGCCGGGCCCTGGCCGCCCGCGGGCCGAGGCGCGACAGGGCCTGCGTCGGACGCGGCGTCGCGCTTCGGCGGCGGCGCGAAGGCGCTCGGCGCCGTCTGCACGACGCGCTGCGGCGGAGCTGGGACTGCCGCCTGCGGCGGAGCCGGCACGGCCGGCTGCGGCGGTGCAGCGGCCGGAACGGGACGTGCCTGCGGGGAGGTCTCGGGGGCGGCCGGTGCCGCGGTCTCCTCCTCGGAGGCGCGCTCGGCCCCTCCGGCGGCCTGCTCCTGCAGCCGTCGCTCGCGCTCGCGCGCCTCGCGCCGGGTCAGCGGCGGTTCCTGCGACGTCATTCGACACTCCGATACAGATGGTGCTTCGAGATGTACTGCACGACCCCGTCGGGCACCAGATACCACACCGGGAAACCCCGGTTCACGCGGTCGCGGCAGTCGGTCGAGGAGATCGACAGTGCCGGGACCTCCAACAAGCTTACGTCCTGCTCCGGCAGACCGGTCACGGACAGCACATGGCCGGGGCGCGTGACCGCCACGAAGTGCGCGAGCTCCCAGAGCTCCGAGACGTCCTTCCAGGAGAGGATCTGCGCGATCGCGTCGGCCCCCGAGATGAAGAACAGGTCGGCGTCGGGACGCTGCGCGCGGATGTCGCGGAGAGTGTCGATCGTATAGGTCGGCTTGCCCCGGTCGAGGTCGACGCGGCTCACGGTGAACCGCGGGTTCGAGGCGGTGGCGACCACCGTCATCAGGTAGCGGTGCTCGGCCGGCGTGACCACGGTCTTGTAGGTCGGTTCCCCGGTCGGGACGAAGACGACCTCGTCGAGGTCGAACGATTGGGCGACCTCGCTCGCCGCCACCAGGTGACCGTGGTGGATCGGGTCGAAGGTTCCGCCCATGACCCCCACTCTGGGGCGGCGATCACCGCTCATTCGAGGACCCTCAGTGGCCGCCGTGCTCGCTCCCGCCGTGGCGCTTCGCGTACGCCTCGGCCTTCGCACGGTGCCGGTTGGCGACGTCGCGGTACGAGTACGTCACGATGCCGAGCGCGAAGAACACGATGAGCGCGACGAGCCCGTACACGTAGGTCTCGACGGGGAGCTCCCGCGCGTGCACCGTCTCGGCGAAAACAACGGCCATCAGGCTCATTCGTGGATTCCTTTCGTAGCCCGCGCGGGATTCGCGCAGAACGCTCCGGCCAGTCTACCGAGTACGGAGACGGTTCGACGGATCAGCCGCGCACGTGCCCCGCGCCTCGGACCAGCCATTTCGTGCTCGTGAGCTGCGGGAGGCCCATCGGACCGCGGGCGTGGAGCTTCTGCGTCGAGATGCCGACTTCGGCGCCGAAGCCGAATTCGGCGCCGTCCGTGAAGCGGGTGGAGGCGTTGACCATGACGGCGGCCGCGTCGACCTCGTCGAGGAAGCGCTCGGCGTTCGCGAGGTCGTTCGTCACGATCGACTCGGTGTGCTTCGTCGAGTAGCGACGGATGTGCGCGAGGGCGTCGTCGAGCGAGTCGACGACGCCGACCGAGATCTCGAGGCTCATGTGCTCCGTCGCCCAGTCCTCCTCGGTGACCGGCGCGAGCTCGGGGCGCATCGCGCGCACCGTCTCGTCGGCGTGCACCGTCACGCCGGCCGCCTCGAGCCTCGCGAGCACGGGCGGGAGCAGCCGCTCGGCGGCTCCGCGGTGCACGAGCAGCGTCTCGAGCGCGTTGCAGACGCTCGGGCGCTGCACCTTCGCGTTGTGCACGAGCTCGACCGACCAGTCCTCGCGGGCGCTCTCGTCGAGGTACATGTGCACGACGCCGGCTCCGGTCTCGATGACGGGCACCTTCGCCTGCTCGACGACGGCGCGGATGAGCCCGGCGCTCCCGCGCGGGATCAGCACGTCGACGAAGTCTCGCGCCTGCATGAGGTGGTTCGCGCCGGCTCGGCCGAAGTCGTCGACGGTCTGCACCGCCTCGCCCGGCAGTCCGGCCGCCTCGAGGGCGTCGCGGAGCAGCTGCACGAGGACCGCGTTCGTGCGCTCCGCCGCGCTGCCGCCGCGGAGCACGACGGCGTTGCCGCTCTTCAGCGCGAGCACGGCGATGTCGATGGTCACGTTCGGACGGGCCTCGTAGATCGCGCCGACGACGCCGAGCGGGACCCGGACCTGGTCGATGCGGACGCCGTTCGGCAGCGAGCGCCCGCTCACGGACTCCCCCACCGGATCGTCGAGGCCGATGACCTCGAGCACGGCGTCGGCGATGGCGCCGATGCGCCGTTCGTCGAGCGTCAGTCGATCGAGCAGCCCGGTGGACAGGCCCTGCTCACGGCCGGCGTCGAGGTCGCCGGCGTTCGCCGCCACGATCTCGGCCGCCCGCTCGCGGAGCAGACGCGAGACCTGCTCGAGCGCCCCGTCCTTCGTGCTGGTGGTCGCGCGGCCGAGGGCGCGCGAGGCCTCCTTCGCCGCGGCGAAGCGACCGTCGAGCACCTGGAGATCGAGATCCGGCATGCCCCAAGCCTAGGCGAGGGCGGCGCCCTCGGCGGCCGTGTGACGGGCCGGGTCCGGCTCGAACCAGGTGCCGACGTCGTCCCCCGCGAGCGCCCGGTCGACGAGCGGCGTCGCGGTGATCAGTACCGAGGTGCCGGCCTCGGCGGCGATGCGCGCGGCGGAGACTTTCGTCTCGGCGCCGCCCGTGCCCACGCCCGCACGGCCGACGGAGCCGATCTCGACCCCCGCGAGGGCGTCGCCGAAGGGGACCCGGGCGATGCGCTCGGCCCCTGGCAGATGCGGCGGCTTCGTGTAGAGCGCGTCGACGTCGGAGAGGAGCACGAGCAGCTCGGCGCCGATCAGCTGCGCGACGAGCGCCGCCAGCCGGTCGTTGTCGCCGAAGCGGATCTCGTGCGTCGCGACGGTGTCGTTCTCGTTCACGATCGGCAGGATGCGCAGGCCGAGCAGCCGCTCCATGGCGCGCTGGGCGTTCGAGCGGTGCGTCGGGTTCTCGAGGTCGCCCGCGGTGAGCAGCACCTGGCCCGCGATGATGCCGAAGCGATCGAGGGACTGCTGATACCGGAAGACGAGCAGGTTCTGCCCGACGGAGGCCGCGGCCTGCTGGGTGGCGAGGTCGTCGGGCCGCGCGTCGAGCTTCAGGTAGGGCATCCCGGTCGCGATGGCCCCAGAGGAGACCAGGACGACCTCGGCGCCGCGGCCGTGGGCGGCCGCGAGCGCGTCGACGAGCGGGGCGATCTGTCCGGCGTTCTCGCCGCTGATCGACGAGGAGCCGACCTTGACGACGATGCGCGTCGCGGCGGGCACGTCCTCCCGCTCCATGGGCGTCATCCCTGCTCCTCGTCGGACCAGATCCCCGCCTCCCGCTCGCGCTCGAGCTCGGCGCGGGCCTCGGCCTTCGCGTCCATGCGGTCGTGGTAGTCGCTGCGGCGCTCCGCGCGGGTCGCGCGACGGTTGTCGTCGAAGCGCGTGTCGGTGCCGCGCGGCGAGGTGATGAGCTCGGCCGTCGAGGTGAGCGTCGGCTCCCAGTCGAAGACGATGCCCGCACCGGGGCCGATGACCACGGTCGAACCGGCCGTGGCCCCCGCGCGGACGAGCTCGTCTTCCACGCCGAGTCGGGCGAGCCGGTCGGCGAGGTAGCCGACGGCCTCGTCGTTCGCGAAGTCGGTCTGGTGCACCCAGCGCTCGGGCTTCGTGCCGAGCACCCGGTAGATCGTGCCGTAGCTGCCGCCCTCGGGGCGGACCACGAACTCGGGCGCGTTCACCGCCTTCGGGCGCAGGACGATGCGCTCGGGCTCCGGCTTCTCGGCCTGGCGGGCGCGCTCCTCGTCGACGACCGCGCCGAGCGCGAAGCCGAGGGCGCGCAGGCCCTCGTGGCTCACGGTCGAGATCTCGAAGACCCGGTAGCCGCGCGCCTCGAGCTCGGGCTTCACGAACTCGGCGAGCTCCTTCGCCTCGGGCACGTCGACCTTGTTCAGCGCGATGAGCTGCGGACGCTCGAGGAGCGGCACCTGCCCCTCGGGAACCGGGTAGGCGGCGAGCTCGGCGAGGATGACGTCGAGGTCGCTGATCGGGTCGCGCCCCGGCTCGAGCGTGGCGCAGTCGAGCACGTGCAGCAGGGCCGAGCAGCGCTCGACGTGGCGGAGGAACTCGAGCCCGAGGCCCTTGCCCTCGCTCGCGCCCTCGATGAGGCCGGGCACGTCGGCGACGGTGAAGCGGTGGTCGCCCGCCTCCACGACGCCGAGGTTCGGGTGCAGCGTCGTGAACGGGTAGTCCGCGATCTTCGGTCGCGCGGCCGACATGGCGGCGATGAGGCTCGACTTGCCCGCGGACGGGTAGCCCACGAGCGCGACGTCGGCGATCGTCTTGAGCTCGAGGATGATCTCGCCCTCGAAGCCGGGCGTGCCGAGCAGCGCGAAGCCGGGGGCCTTGCGCTTCGTCGTCGCGAGCGAGGCGTTGCCCAGGCCGCCCTGGCCGCCCTGGGCCGCGACGAAGCGCATGCCGGGCTCGGCGAGATCGGCGAGCTCCTCGCCCGACTCGTCCTTCACGACCGTGCCGACGGGGACCGGGAGGATGACGTCCTCGCCCGTCACGCCTGAACGGTTGTCGCCCATGCCGGGCTGGCCGTTCGGCGAAGTGCGGTGCGGGCGCCCGTGGTACGTGAGCAGCGTCGTGACCTGCGGATCGGCGACGAGCACGATGTCGCCGCCGTCGCCGCCGTTGCCGCCATCGGGGCCCGCGAGGGGCTTGAACTTCTCCCGACGGACCGAGACGCAGCCGTTGCCGCCGTGGCCGGCGCGTACGAACAGACGCACCTCATCGACGAAGCTGACCATGCCGCGTCATCCTCTCTCCGAGCCTCGCTCGGAAAACACGTGAGGGCGAGCCGAAGCCCGCCCTCACGAAAGCAATCGCTCGACTACTCGCCGACCGCCACGATGTTGACGACCTTGCGGCCGCCCTTCGCGCCGAACTCGACGGCACCCGCCTCGAGGGCGAACAGGGTGTCGTCGCCGCCACGGCCGACGTTCGCGCCGGGGTGGAAGTGGGTGCCGCGCTGGCGGACGATGATCTCGCCGGCCTTCACGACCTGGCCGCCGAAGCGCTTCACGCCGAGGCGCTGGGCGTTCGAGTCACGACCGTTGCGAGTGGAGCTCGCTCCCTTTTTGTGTGCCATGTCAGTCTCTCCTTGCGAGCCTGGTCGTTACTTGATGCCGGTGACCTTGACGCGCGTGAGCTCCTGACGGTGGCCCTGGCGCTTCTTGTAGCCGGTCTTGTTCTTGAACTTCTGGATCACGATCTTCGGGCCGCGCAGGTCCTCGAGGACCTCGGCGGTGACCGTGACCTTCGCGAGCGACTTGGCGTCGGAGGTGATCTTGTCGCCGTCGACGAGGAGGACCGGAACGAGCTGGACCTTGCCGTCCTCGCCCGCCTTGACGCGGTCCATCGTCACGATGGTGCCGACTTCGACCTTCTCCTGCCGACCGCCGGCGCGCACTACTGCGTAAACCACTACTCGTACCTAACTCCGGGGAGCCTCTGGGCTCCGTTTGTCTCATGGGATGTCACTGCGCGGTCGCCCCAGTGGGAAAAGAAGGGTGATGACTGCCAGAAAACTGTCGGGCACGCCGGGATAAGCGGCGGCACCAACGGTCGAGTTTACCGGATGCCGGAGAGCCTCGCAAACAGGCGGCCCCGGCGCGTCCCGCCCGTCCGAGCGGATCCCTCGCACTCGTGCGGGCATAGGATCGGCGCCATGACCGTCCTCATCGACACGCCGCTCTGGCCGAAGCACGGCACGGTGTGGGCGCACCTCGTGAGCGACGACTCGATCGCCGAACTGCAGGCCTTCGCCGAGCGCGCCGGCCTGCCTCCGCGGAGCTTCGATCTCGACCACTACGACGTGCCCGTCGAGCGGTACGACGACCTCGTCGCGGCCGGGGCGGTGCCCGTCGAGCCGCGCGAGCTCGTCCGTCGGCTGCAGGCGAGCGGGCTGCGCGTCACGCCGAGGGAGCGCCGGGAGCGCCGCGCCTCGGCGTGACCGGGCTCAGTCCTCCTGCGGGCGGGTGATCACCGGCGCTTCGCCGCCGGCGCTCGACGCCGTGCTCACCCGCCGGCTGCGGGTGCGGCCCTCCCCCGCCTTCTTCGGCGCGGGCAGCGCGTCGAGGACGGAGTCGAGCAGGTGCTCGGTGTCGACCGGCGGGTTCGGCCGGCTGCGCACGGGCGCCTCCGGGAGCTCGATCACCGGGACGATCGGCGCAGCGACGGGCTCCGCAGCGGGTGCGGCCGCTCCGGCCTCGCGCTCACGCGCGGGGCGCTCCTGCGGGGCATCCGCGCCGTCGACGCTCGCCTCGCCCTGCTGCTCGGCACCCTGCTGGGCGCTGCTCGCGCGGCGGCGGCCGCGACGGCGCGAGGAGCGGGGCTCGGCGGGCGCGGCATCGACCGCCGCCTGCTCCGCCTCGCGGGGCTCGCCGCCCGCGAGTGTCGACGCGGCGATCTGCGCGAGGGCGTGCTTCGCGTCCTCGGTGATGCCGTGGGTGCCCGCGGAAGCCGACTTGTCCGGCTGGGACTGCTGCGGCTGCGGCTCACGGTCCCGACCGCCCCCGTTGCCACCGCCGTTGCCGCGACCGCGACGGCGCTCGGGCTGCTGCTGCGGTGCGCGGTGCCGGAAGACGGGCTCGTGGTGCACGATGATGCCGCGGCCGGCGCAGGTCTCGCACGGCTCCGAGAACGACTCCAGGAGGCCCAGGCCGAGCTTCTTGCGGGTCATCTGCACGAGACCGAGCGAGGTGACCTCGGCGACCTGGTGCTTGGTGCGGTCTCGCGAGAGGCACTCGACGAGACGGCGCAGGACGAGGTCGCGGTTCGACTCGAGCACCATGTCGATGAAGTCGACCACGATGATGCCGCCGATGTCGCGGAGGCGCAGCTGCCGCACGATCTCCTCGGCCGCCTCGAGGTTGTTCTTGGTGACCGTCTCCTCGAGGTTGCCGCCGGAGCCGACGAACTTGCCCGTGTTGACGTCGACGACCGTCATCGCCTCGGTGCGATCGATGACGAGCGAACCGCCCGAGGGCAGCCACACCTTGCGGTCGAGCGCCTTCTCGATCTGCTCCGAGATGCGGTACTCGTCGAAGGCGTCCTTCTCGCCCTCGTAGGCCTCGACGCGCTCGAGCAGGTCGGGGGCGACCTGCCGCAGGTAGCGCTCGATGGTCTCGCGGGCCTCGTCGCCCGAGATGATCATCTTCTGGAAGTCCTCGTTGAAGACGTCGCGGACGATCTTGATCAGCAGATCGGGCTCGGAGTGCAGCAGCGCGGGCGCCTGCACCTTCTCGAGGGTCGCCGAGATCTCGGACCACTGCGAGATCAGCCGGTTCACGTCGAGGGTCAATTGCTCCTCGGTGGCGCCCTCGGCCGCGGTGCGCACGATCACGCCCTGGTTCTCGGGCAGCACCTCCTTGAGGATCTTCTTCAGCCGGGCGCGCTCGGTGTCGGGGAGCTTGCGGCTGATGCCGTTCATGGAGCCGTTCGGCACGTAGACGAGGTAGCGGCCGGGCAGAGAGATCTGGCTCGTCAGGCGCGCGCCCTTGTGGCCGACCGGGTCCTTCGTGACCTGCACGAGGACGCGGTCGCCGGGCTTCAGCGCGAGCTCGATGCGGCGGGGCTGGTTCTTCTCGCCGTTCTCGGCGGCGGCCTCCCAGTCGACCTCGCCCGAGTAGAGCACCGCGTTCCGGCCGCGGCCGATGTCGACGAACGCGGCCTCCATGCTCGGCAGCACGTTCTGGACGCGGCCGAGGTACACGTTCCCGATGAGCGAGGCGTCCTGGTTGCGTGCGACGTAGTGCTCCACGAGCACGCTGTCCTCGAGCACGCCGATCTGGATGCGGCCGCCCTTCTGGCGGACGACCATCTGCCGGTCGACGGCCTCGCGGCGGGCGAGGAACTCCGACTCGGTGATGACCGCGCGGCGGCGACCGGCGTCCCGACCGTCGCGACGGCGCTGCTTCTTCGCCTCGAGGCGGGTCGAGCCCTTGACCTTCTGCGGCTCGGTGATGAGCTCGGGCTCGCGCGGCTTGCGCACCTTGACGACGTTGTTCGCCGGGGCGTCGCCGTTCGAACGGGCCTCTTCGCCGCTGCGGCGGCGGGTGCGCCGGCGCACGCTCGACGACTCGTCGGGATCGGCGTCGGACTCGGCGCGCTCCGGCACGACGAGGACGGGCGGCGCCCGGAAGATCAGCGACGTCGTCGAGATCGGGCCGGTGATCGGCCGCAGCTCCGCGGCCGGCTCGGGCTCGGCGCTCGCGGCGTCGTCGGACGCGCCGCTCGGCGCCGCGGCGCCGGCGCCGGCGTCGGCGGCCGGGACCTCCTCGGCGACGGGCGCCTCGGCCGCCGCTGCCGCCGGCGTCTCGGCCGCATCTGCGGCGGGCGTCTCGACGGCGGCATCCGTCACTGCGGATGCCGGGGCCTCGGTGGGCTCGGCCACCGCAGCGTCGTCCGTCGGCGCGGCGGCGAGCTCGTCGGCGCGGGGCACGAGCGTCGCTCGCCGGCCGCCGCGCCGGGCGCCGAACAGGCCGCCGAGTCGCTTGGCCCCGCGGGCCGAATCGTTCGTGGGGTTCTCGTTGTTGCCTTCCACCATCTCTGGTGCACTCCTACACCGGTGGCTCGACCTCGTCGGCCGGCCTCCGTACTCCTCGGAGCGGCCCCCGCGTGCGGGTGACCGCCAACTCTTCTCTGCGACGGGGCGGGTGGTGCCTCGGTCGCGACATCTCCGCGGCGGGTTCGCCGCGTCTCGGATGCCTGGGCATCCTCAAAGCCTTCGCCGGCGCTGGACCGGGCTGGTCCGAACCGACTTCCCTCCGATTATCGCACGCCCGCCGCCGCGCGGGTGGAATCCCCGCAGCTGCGCCCCCGGCGGGCGTGTCAGAATACGACCATGCCCGACTCCGCTCGCCGCACGCGCCCGATCGGCCTCGCCGTCTTCCTGCTCATCGCCGGCGCCCTCGGGCTCCTCGCCGCGTGGGAGCTCTCGGTCGAGAAAGTGCTCACGCTCATCGATCCGACGCACGTGCCGAACTGCAACGTCGGCGTGCTGGTCGGCTGCGCCACGAACCTCGAGTCGTGGCAGGGCTCGGTGTTCGGCTTCCCGAACCCGTTCATCGGCGTGGCGGCGTGGCCCGTCGTCATCACGATCGCGATCGGCATCCTCGCGGGCGCCCGCTTCGCGCGCTGGTTCTGGGTCGGGCTCAACGTGGGCGTCGCCGGGGCCCTCGTCTTCGTCGGCTGGCTCATCTTCCAGAGCATCTACGTGCTCGACGTGCTGTGCCCCTGGTGCATGCTCACTTGGGCGGTCACGATCCCGACCTTCTGGGTGGTCACGCTGCACAATCTGCGCGAGGGCAACCTCCCGGCGTCCGCGCGGGTCAAGCGGCTCGCCGCGTCCTGGTTCGGCTGGATCCCGCTCATCACCGTGGTCTGCTACGCGATCGTCATCTTCCTCGCGCAGGTGCAGATGGACGCCATCCCGCGCGTGCTGCTCGATCTGCAGAACCTCTTCCGCTGAGCCCGGCGCGACGCCGAACCCCGGCGAAACTCCGAACGGCGGGGCGACGATGATCGTCGCCCCGCCGTTCGCGTCGGTCAGAACTCGCGCTCAGCCGAACCAGAGCGCGAGTTCGCGCTCGGCCGATTCGACGGAGTCGGAGCCGTGCACGAGGTTCTGCTGCACCTTGAGGCCCCAGTCGCGGCCGAAGTCGCCGCGGATGGTGCCGGGCGCGGCGGTCGTCGGGTCGGTGGTGCCGGCGAGGGAGCGGAAGCCCTCGATCACGCGGTTGCCGGCGACGCGGATGGCGACCGTCGGGCCCGACTGCATGAACTCGATGAGCGGCTCGTAGAACGGCTTGCCCTCGTGCTCCTCGTAGTGCTTGGCGAGGAGTTCGCGGTCGGCCTGCACGAGCCGGAGGTCGACGAGCGAGTAGCCCTTCGCCTCGATGCGGCGGAGGATCTCGCCCGTGAGGTTGCGTGCGACGCCGTCCGGCTTCACGAGCACGAGGGTCTCTTCGATGACGGTGGTCATTCCTGTTCCTTCCCGGCGGCGTAGGCCGCACGTTGCCGGTCGATGCGAGCGCCGGTGACCATGCAGTACCACCACATGCCGCCGAAGAGCGCACCGACGAAGTACATCGCCGGGTTCACGAGCCCGGCGAGGATGATGAGGGCCTGGATGGCCCAGCCGACGCCGTAGCCCCAGCCGGCGCGGAGGCCGCCGATCGCGGCCACGAGCCCGACGAGGATGACGCCGCCGGTGACGAGCGCCGCCCAGGCGGGCAGCCCGAACGGGCCGCCCTCGGGCGGGGTCAGCCCCCACAGCACGAGCGCGGCGAGGAAGACGACGATCGTCTCGAAGCCGAGCACGATCGAGGCGAGGCTCCGGCGGACGGAGTTCATGCGAGCCACCCCCGGTCGTCGGCGATCGCCATGGCTTCGCCCACGAGCACGATCGAGCCGGCCACGAGGACGGCGCGGCGCTCGTCCTCTCCGGCCCACTCGCGGGCCAGCTCGAGTGCGTCGTCGAGCCGTTCCGCGAGCTGCACCCGCTCGGAACCGACGGCACCCGCGACGACCGCGGCGAGCGTCTCGGCGGACTGCGCCCGGTCGGACTCCGGTTGCGTCACGATGAAACCGGCCCCGCTCGCGGCGAGTTCGCGCACGATGCCCGCGGCGTCCTTGTCGCCGAGGACGCCGAAGACCACGACGAGCTCGTCGAAGTCGAAGGACTCGGCCAGCGCCGCGACGAGCGCCCTCGCACCGTGCGGGTTGTGCGCCGCATCGACCAGGACCGTCGGCTGCTGGCCGATGCGCTGGAGCCGTCCCGGCGAGGTCGCCGCGGCGAGCCCGTCGCGCAGGGCGTCCTCGGAGAGCGCGGTCGAGCCGCCGCCCAGGAACGCTTCGACCGCGGCGATCGCGACGGCGGCGTTCTGGGCCTGGTGGGCGCCGAAGAGCGGCAGCACGAGGTCGCGGTACTCCCCCGCGAGCCCGCGCACCGACACGAGCTGCCCGCCGACCGCGGGACGGCGGTCGAGCACGGCGAAGGCCTCGCCCTCGACGGCGAGGCTCGACTCGGTGAGCTCCGCCGCGCGCTGCAGTTCGGCGAGCGCCTCGGGCTGCTGAGCCGCGGAGACGACCGAGGAGGCCGGCTTGATGATGCCCGCCTTCGTCCGGGCGATCTCGGCCACGGTCGAGCCGAGCTTGGACTGGTGGTCGAGGTCGATCGGCGTGATCACGGCGACCTGCCCGTCGGCGACGTTCGTGGAGTCCCACTCGCCGCCCATGCCGACCTCGAGGACGACGACGTCGACCGGGGCGTCGGCGAAGCAGGCGAAGGCGAGCACGGTCATCGTCTCGAAGAACGTCAGCGGCGGCTGGCCCGCGCCCTCGAGCTCGGCGTCGACGATCGCGAGGTAAGGCTCGATCTCGTTCCAGTTGCGCGCGATCGCCTCGTCGGCAATCGGTTCCCCGTCGATGAGGATCCGCTCGGTGAAGCGCTCCAGGTGCGGACTCGTGAGCATCCCGGTGCGGAGCCCGTAGGCGCCGAGAATGCTCGCGATCATGCGGCTCGTGGAGGTCTTGCCGTTCGTGCCGGTCAGATGGATGACCGGCGCCGCGCGGTGCGGATCGCCCAGGAGCTCCACGGCGCGCCGGGTCGCCCCGAGCCGGCGCTCGGGCGCCGCCTCGCCGACCCGCTCGAGGAGCGCGGCGTACACGGCGTCGGCCGCGTCGCGCGCTTCCTCGTCGAAGTCGCCCTCGTATCCCTCGCTCATGCGCGCTCCACTCCGATCTCGACCACGGTGCCGCCCGCGAGCGGCTTCGCCGTGCTGCCGACGGGCAGCGGGCGCAGCTCGACCGCCGTCGCGAGCGTCTCGCCGGCGATGAGCTCGCGGTGCCGTTCGGCCGCAGCGGTGCCCGCCTCGTCGAGGCGGAGCTCCAGCCGGATGCGGTCGCCGACCTCGAGGCCGGCGGCCTTGCGGGCGTCCTGCACGGCGCGGACGAGGTCGCGGGCGACCCCCTCCGCCTCGAGCTCGGGGGTGACCGCGGTGTCGAGCATCACGAACCCGCCGTCGCCGACCAGGCCGAGCGCGGTCTCGCCGTCGGCGCTGCCGCCGGCCTCGAGCACGAGCTCGTACTCGCCGGGTTCAAGTGCGATGCCGCCGGCGACGACGCCGTCGGCCGTGACCGACCAGTCGCCGCCGCGCGCGGCCTGGATCGCCTGCTGCACCTGCTTGCCGAGGCGCGGGCCCGCGGCGCGCGCGTTCACGGTCAGTCGCTTCTCGATCCCGAACGCCTCGGCGCTGTCGGGTGCGAGGGCGACGATCTCGACCGCCTTCACGTTCAGCTCGTCGCGGAGGATGCCCTCGAAGGGCGCGAGCGCCGCGGCATCCGCCGTGACGACGGTGAGCTTCGCGAGCGGGAGCCGCACCCGGCGGCCGGCCTGCTTGCGCAGCGCCAGGGCCACGCCCGTGATCTCGCGGACCGCGTCCATGGCCGCGACGAGCTCGGGGTCTGCCGGGAACTCCTCGGCCTCCGGCCAGTCGGCGAGGTGCACGCTGCGACCGCCGGTGAGGTCCTTCCAGACCCGCTCGCTGACGAGCGGGAGGAGCGGGGCGGTGAGGCGGGTCAGCGTCTCGAGCACGGTGTACAGCGTGTCGAACGCCTCGGCGCCCCGGCCGTCGGCGTCGACGCCGGACCAGAAGCGGTCGCGCGAACGGCGCACGTACCAGTTCGTGAGCACGTCGCCGAAGTCGCGCAGCTTCTGCGCGGCGAGCGGCGAGTCGAACGCGTCGAGGTCGGCGGTCACGGCCTCGACCAGATCGCGCAGCTTCGCGAGCAGGTAGCGGTCGAGCACGTCGGTCGACGACGTCGAGCGCGACGCGTCGTAGCCGCCCTCGCGGGCCGTGTTGGCGTAGAGCGAGAAGAAATACCAGGTGCTCCACAGCGGCAGCATCAGCTGACGGACGCCCTCGCGGATGCCCTCCTCGGTGACGACGAGGTTGCCGCCGCGCAGCACGGAGCTCGACATCAGGAACCAGCGCATCGCGTCGGAGCCGTCGCGGTCGAAGACCTCGTTCACGTCGGGGTAGTTGCGCAGCGACTTCGACATCTTCTGCCCGTCGCTGCCGAGCACGATGCCGTGGCTCACGACGTTGCGGTACGCGGGACGGTCGAAGAGCGCGGTCGAGAGCACGTGCATGACGTAGAACCAGCCGCGGGTCTGACCGATGTACTCCACGATGAAGTCGGCGGGGTGGTGCGTGTCGAACCACTCGCGGTTCTCGAACGGGTAGTGCACCTGGGCGAACGGCATCGAGCCGGAGTCGAACCAGACGTCGAGCACGTCGGGGATGCGCCGCATGGTGCTCTTCCCCGTGGGGTCGTCGGGGTTCGGCCGGGTGAGCTCGTCGATGTACGGCCGGTGCAGATCGGGCTCGCCCGCGCCGTTCAGCGGCAGCCGGCCGAAGTCGCGCTCGAGCTCGGCCAGGGAGCCGTACACGTCGGTGCGCGGGTAGGCCGGGTCGTCGCTCTTCCACACCGGGATGGGCGAGCCGAAGTAGCGGTTGCGGCTGACCGACCAGTCGCGCGCGCCGGCGACCCACTTGCCGAACTGGCCGTCCTTGACGTTCTCGGGCACCCAGGTGATCTGCTGGTTCAGCTCGCCCATGCGGTCGCGGAACTCGGGCACGCGGATGAACCAGCTCGACACGGCCTTGTAGATGAGCGGGTTCCGGCAGCGCCAGCAGTGCGGGTACGAGTGCTCGTAGCTCGCCTGGCGCAGCAGCCGGCCCTCGGCCTTCAGCCGCTGGGTGAGCGGCTTGTTCGCGTCGCTCCAGAGCTGCCCGGCGACGTCGCTCACCTCGGGCAGGAAGCGGCCGGCGTCGTCGAGGGAGATGATGACGGGGATGCCGGCGGCCTCGCAGACCTTCTGGTCCTCCTCGCCGTAGGCGGGCGCCTGGTGCACGATGCCCGTGCCGTCCTCGGTCGTGACGTAGTCGGCCACGAGGATCTGCCAGGCCTGCTCGAGCCCCCAGGCCTCGACGTCGGCGTAATAGTCGAAGAGGCGGTCGTAGCTGACGCCCTCGAGCTCGGCGCCGCGCACCGTGCGGGTGACCGCCGCTCGCGCCTCCTCGGCGCTCGCGTAGCCGAGCTCCTTCGCGTAGTTGCCGAGAAGGTCGATCGCGATGAGGTACTCGGCGCCGAGCACCTCGGGCGCGGGAGTCGCACCCTCGGCGGCCTCGCGCAGCACGGTGGCGTCGGGCGTGCCCGCGGGGCCCGCCGGCACCACGGCGTACTCGATGTCGGGGCCCACCGCGAGCGCGAAGTTCGTCGGCAGCGTCCACGGCGTCGTCGTCCAGGCGAGGGCGCGGACCGCGGTGAGGCCGAGCGCCTCGGCCTTGGCCCCCGTGAGCGGGAAGGTGACCGTGACCGTCTGGTCCTGGCGCATCTTGTAGACGTCGTCGTCCATGCGCAGCTCGTGATTGGAGAGCGGCGTCTGGTCGCGCCAGCAGTACGGCAGCACGCGGTAGCCCTCGTAGGCGAGCCCCTTGTCGTGCAGGGTCTTGAACGCCCAGACGACGGACTCCATGAAACCGGTGTCGAGGGTCTTGTAGTCGTGCTCGAAGTCGACCCAGCGCGCCTGCCGGGTGACGTACTCCTCCCACTCCTTGGTGTAGCGGAGCACGGAGGTGCGCGCGGCCTCGTTGAAGGCCGCGATGCCCATCTCCTCGATCTGGCTCTTGTCGGTGATGCCGAGCTGCCGCTCGGCCTCGAGCTCGGCGGGCAGGCCGTGCGTGTCCCAGCCGAAGCGGCGGTGCACCTGCTTGCCCCGCATCGTCTGGAAGCGCGGGAACACGTCCTTCGCGTAGCCGGTGAGGAGGTGGCCGTAGTGCGGCAGGCCGTTCGCGAACGGCGGGCCGTCGTAGAAGACCCACTCGGGGGCGCCCTCGCGCTCGTCGATCGAGGCCTGGAAGGTGCGGTCGGCCTTCCAGAAGGCGAGCACCTCCTGCTCGACCGCCGGGAACGACGGCGACGGCGTGACGGATGACTCGGGGTCCTGACCCTTGGGGTACAACGCTCGCTCCTGCAGTGATCTCCTGGTCACGAGGACGGCGCGTTCCTCGAACGCCACCGCGGTACCACCCCGCTTGCCGCACCCGCCGTGGATGCGACCGCTCGCTCTTCAGCTGTGACGGGCTGGTCCCGTCCGGTTCTACTGACCGCGGGCGGACCCGTGGCGTTCTTCCGGAGACTCCCCGGTGATGGCCGGATCGCAGTCGCTGCGCCGAGTCTACCGGGTCGCGGCCGGTGCTGCGTCGAGCGCCAGGGCGTAGCCCCGGCAGACGGGGTCGACGGCGTCGCGCACGGCGTCGGCGAGCGCACCGCGCTCGACCCCGGCGAGCGCCCAGTCGGCGGCGCCGCTCACGAGCGCGGCGACGGCGGCGCTCGACGCGGCGCGCACGAGCGGGTCGCTCGGAGCCCTCCCCGAACGGGCGGCGAGGAACGTTCCGAGCTCGGCCGCGACGCCGAGGAAGCGCTCGAGGCCCGAGGCGCGGAACTCCGCCTCCGCGCCGATCGCCTCGCGCTGGCTGAGGGCGAGCGGGATGCCGCGGTGCGGGTGCCGCGCGGCCAGGCCGAGCAGCGCCTCCCGGAGCGCGGCGCTCGGGGCGCGACCGGCCGGGACCGCGGCGAGCACCTCCGGCAGCGCGCGCAGGGTGTCGTCGACGTCGAGCCAGAGCAGGTCCGACTTCGTGGCGAAGTAGTTGAAGAAGGTGTTGCGGCCGACCCCGGCGCGCTGGGTGATCTGGTCGATCGTCGTTCGCGCGTAGCCCTGCTCGAGGAACAGCTCGCCCGCGGCATCCTCGAGCGTGCGACGCGAGGACGCGCGCGGTCGTCCGCCGCGGCCGGAGCGCACGGCGGCGGACGCGGAGGTCGCCGCCGTGCCGCTCGCGCTCGATTTGGTCATAGACTCATTATGGACTGAGTACCGAAACTCGTCCGACCATCCCTCGTCCGTCGTTCAGGAGCTCACTCGCGCATGCCCGCCACCAGCCGTCGCCCAGGCGCCCGCGCCGCCGTCCGCCTCGCCATCCCGCTCGCCGCCGTCGCGGCCCTCGCGCTCGCGGGCTGCACCGCGGCCGAGCCGGGCGCGGTGCCGTCGACCCCGAAGCCGGGCGGCACGCTCGTCTACGCCACGGGCGACGCGGAACCGGACTGCCTCGACCCGCACGTCGGCGGCAACTACCCGCAGGCCCTCCTCGCCGGCCAGGTGCTCGAGTCGCTGGTCTCGCTCGACGAGGACCGTCAGGTCATCCCGTGGCTCGCCGAGGCCTGGACCACGAGCGACGACGGCCTGAGCTGGGACTTCACCCTCCGCGACGATGTCGAGTTCACCGACGGGACGCCGTTCGACGCCGCGGCGGTGAAGGCCAACATCGAGCACCTGCAGGACCCCGCGACGCAGTCGTCGACCGGCTACCTCGCGGTCGGCAAGGTCGCCTCGGTCGAGGTCGTCGACGACACGACCGCCCGCTTCCACCTCTCCGCCCCCGACAGCGCACTGCTCGAATCACTCGCCCAGCCGTGGACCGCGATGGAGTCGCCCGCCGGCATCGCGCGCGGCATGGACGAGAACTGCCAGGCGCCGATCGGATCGGGCCCCTTCGTCATCGACGCCTGGGTGCCGCAGGACCACGTCTCCCTCGTCCGCAACGAGGACTACCACGGCGGCCCCGCCGACCGCGGCCGCGACGGGGCCGCGTATCTCGAGGCGATCGAGTGGCGCTTCCTGCCCGACGCCGCGTCGCGCTACGCGGCGCTCCAGGCCGGCCAGGTCGACGTGATCGACAACGCCCAGCCGGACGCCCTGCGTCAGGCCCGCGAGGGCGCGGCCGGCCTCGTCGAGATCGACGCACCCCGCCCGGGCGCGTCGAACCGGATCGAGCTGAACTCCGGCCAGGCCCCGTTCGACGACGAGCGGGTGCGCGAGGCGTTCATCCGCGCCGTCCAGGTCGACGACGGCATCGACAGCCTCTTCTTCGGCACCGCCGAGCGGAGCCACTCGGTGCTCTCCAGCGTCGAGCCGCTCGCCTACTCCGACCCGAGCCTCTTCGAGCCCGACCTGCAGCAGGCGAACGCGCTGCTCGACGAGGCGGGCTGGTCGGCCAAGGACGCCGACGGCATCCGCACCAAGGACGGCGCCCGGCTCGTGCTGCGCTTCCCCGTCTCGACGAACCAGTCGATCCCGGCCGAGCAGTCGCTGTTCGAGCAGATCCAGGCGACTGCGAAGGAGGCCGGCTTCGAGGTGCAGCTCGAGCCCCTCGACCTCTCCAGCTGGTACGGGGCGCTGTTCAGCCACGAGTACGAGCTCGTGAGCGCGCCCTACACGAAGATCGGGCCCGACGTGCTGCGCATCCTGTACCACAGCGACAGCATCGTGCCCGCGCCGAGCGGCTACTTCGCGAACCTGGCGCAGCTCTCGAACCCCGAGCTCGACGCGCTGCTCACCGACGCCGCCTCGGCGTCGGACCCGGCCGAGCGCGCCGCGGACTACGAGGCCGCCCAGCGGATCATCCTCGAGGGCTTCTACGCCCTGCCGCTCTACGACCAGCAGAACCACTACCTGCACCGGGACGCCGTGCAGGGCGCCCGAGCGCTGCCCACGGTATCGACGCCCTGGTTCGCCGACGCCTGGCTCGCCGACTGACGCGATGCGGGCTCGCCGGATCCGCGCGATCGCGCTCCGCCTCGGCGGGGCGCTGTTCGTGCTGTGGGCGGTCGCGACGCTGACCTTCTTCGCGATCCACCTGGTTCCGGGCGACCCCGCGCAGGCGATCCTCGGCGGGCCCGGCTCGCAGGCCCCGCAGGAGACGCTCGACCGGGTGCGCGCCGAGTACGGCCTCGATCAGCCGCTCGTCGTGCAGTACGCGGCGATGCTCGGCCGCCTGCTCACGGGCGACCTCGGCACCTCGTACTCGCTGAAGGCGCCCGTCGCCGAGCTCATCGGCGGACAGCTCCTGGGCACGCTGACCCTCGCGCTCGCCGCGCTCGCGCTCGCCTGGGTCATCGCCATCGGGCTCGCCCTCTGGTCGAGCGCCCCGGGACGCGTCGCCCGCGGTGTGGCCGGAGCCATCGAACTGACCGCGGCGGCGCTCCCCCACTTCTGGCTCGCGACGGTGCTCATCGCCGTGTTCGCGACCGGGCTCGGCTGGCTGCCGCCGGTCGCGAACGGCGGTGCGAGCGGCCTGGTGCTGCCGGTCGTGACGCTCGCGGTGCCGCTCGCGGGATTCCTCGCCCAGCTCATGCGCGAGCACCTGCTCGACGCCCTGGAGCGGCCGTTCACGGTGTCCGCGCTCGCCCGCGGTGAGTCGGCGAGCGGGATCCGCCTCCGGCACGCCCTGCGGCATGCCGCGCTCCCCGCCGTACAGCTCTCCGGCTGGGCGATCGGCTATCTCATCTCGGGCGCGGTCGTCGTCGAGACGATCTTCGCGCGGCCCGGGCTGGGCCGCACCCTGCTCCGCGCCACCGAGCTGCGCGACGTGCCGCTCGTGACGGGTGTCGTGCTCGTGGTGGCGCTCGTCTACGTGCTGATGACCGTCCTCACCGATCTCGTCGCGGCGCTCGCAGACCCGCGGGTGCGGACGGCGGAGGCATGAGCGACCTCGAGCTCCGCGCGGGCGCCTCACCCGCCGACGCGCCGCGCACGGCGCGCGCAGGCGACGGCCGGCTCGGCGGGCGGCGGCGGATGCCCCGGCCGAGCGTCGTCCTCGCCGCGGCGTTCGTCGGCTTCCTGCTCCTCGCCGTCGCCTGGCCCGGCCTGCTCGAGACCGCGCCGCCCGACGCCATCTCCCCCGCCGAGGCGTTCCAGCCCCCGTCGGCCTCGCACTGGTTCGGCACCGACGAATCGGGGCGGGACGTCTACAGCCGCGTCGTCGCCGGCACCGCCCCCTCGCTGCTGATCGGGGTGCTCGCGACCGCGATCGGACTCGCGCTCGGCCTGCTGCTCGGCGGCATCGCCGCCCTCGGCGGCCGGGTCCTCGACTTCCTCATCGGCCGGGTGAACGAGGTGCTGTTCGCCTTCCCCGGCATTCTGCTCGCCCTGCTCGTCATCGTGCTGTGGGGCCCGGGGCCGGTGACCGCGACCGTCGCCGTCGGCCTGTCGACGGCTCCCGGCTACGCCCGGATCATCCGCGGCCAGCTGCTCGCCATCCGCGGCTCCGGCTACGTGGAGGCGGCCCGCGTGCTCGGCCACGGCCGTGCGAAGATCCTGGCCGCGCACATCCTGCCGAACGCGCTCGTGCCGATCGCGGCGCTCGCGACGCTCGGCATCGGGCAGGCCGTCGTGTGGGCCTCCTCGCTCAGCTTCCTCGGGCTCGGCGCGCAGCCGCCCGCCGCGGAGTGGGGCGCGATGCTCTCGGCCGGTCGCACGTATCTCGGCACCGCGTGGTGGCTCACGGTGTTCCCCGGCCTCATGATCGTCGCCACGACTCTCGCGACGACGGTGCTCGGCCGGGCGCTCACCGCCCGCGACGGAGCCCGGCGATGAGCGGCGCGGCGCTGACGGTGCGCGGCCTCCGCATCGGATTCGACGGGACGGAGGTCGTGCGCGGGGTCGACCTCGATCTCGCCCCCGGCCGGATCGTAGCCCTGGTCGGCGAGTCCGGCTCCGGCAAGAGCGTCACGGCGCGGGCCCTGCTCGGTCTGGCCGGACGCGGCGCCGAGGTGGAGGCCGAGCGCTTCGAGCTCGACGGCGAGGACGTCCGCGGCGCCGGCGAGCGGCGCTGGCGACGCCTGCGGGGCGCGAAGGTCGGGCTGGTCCTCCAGGACGCCCTCGCCTCGCTCGACCCCCTGCGTCCGATCGGCCGGGAGATCGGCGATGCGCTCCGGCTGCACCTCGGTCTCCGACCCGCTGCAGCACGGCAGCGCGTGCTCGAACTCCTCGAGCGGCTCGAGCTGCCGCACCCGACGCTGACCATCGACCGCCGCTCGGGCGAGCTCTCCGGCGGGATGCGCCAGCGCGCGCTGATCGCGGCGGCGGTCGTGCTCGATCCCCCGGTGCTCATCGCCGACGAACCGACGACGGCGCTCGACGTCGGCGTCCAGGCGACGGTTCTGCAGCTGCTCCGCGAGGCGGCCGACCGGGGCACGGCGGTGCTGCTGATCAGCCATGACCTGGCGGTCGTGTCGGGCATCGCCGACGAGGTGCTCGTGCTCGCGGACGGCGCGGTGGTCGAGCGCGGCCCGACGGCCGAGGTGCTCGGCGCGCCCCGGCACCCGGCGACCCGGGCGCTGCTCGCCGCCGTACCGACGGAGGTGCCACGCGGCGTGCCGCTGCTGGCGGCGGCGCGGCTCGACGATCCGAACGCGCCGCTCCCGGCGGCGTCGGGGGCGCCGGCCGGCTCGACCGCCGATTCCGCACCGATCCTCGAGGCGAGCGGCCTTCGTCGGGTGTACCGCTCCAGAGGCACCGAGCTCGTCGCGGTCGACGACGTCTCCCTGGCGCTGCGTCCGGGCCGCACGCTCGGGCTCGTCGGCGAGTCCGGCTCCGGCAAGACGACCCTCGCGCGCCTGCTCCTCGCCCTGGAGCGCCCCGACGCGGGCGCAGTCCGCCTCGACGGCGGCCCGTGGAGCGAGTCGAGCGAGGCCGCGCGACGGCCCGTTCGGCGGCGCATGGGCGCCATCTGGCAGGATCCCTACGGCTCCTTCGACCCTCGCTGGGGCGTGGCCCGGCTGCTCCGCGACGCGCTGAGCGTGGGCGGGCAGGAGAGCGACGAGCGGGCGGTGCACGAGCTGCTCGACCTCGTGCGCCTGCCGACCGCGATCGCGGCGAGTCATCCGCTCGAGCTCTCCGGCGGCCAGCGCCAGCGGGTCGCGATCGCGCGGGCGCTCGCCGCGCGACCGGAGATCCTGATCGCCGACGAACCCGTGTCGGCCCTCGACGTGACCGTGCAGGCGGCCGTGCTCGACCTGCTCGACGAGCTTCAGCGCGAGCGCGGGCTCGCGATGCTGTTCATCTCGCACGACCTCGGCGTGGTCCGGCACATGAGCGACGAGCTCGCGGTCATGCGGCACGGGCGCATCCTCGAGCACGGTGACGCAGGCCAGCTCTTCGCCGCCCCGCAGCACGCGTATACCGCCGCCCTCATCAGGCATTCTCCGCGACTCGCCTGAGACGGCGATGCGCACGGCCCCGCCAGCACCCGGTAGGCTGGAGCGTCGCATATTCAGGCACCCCCATGGACTCGGTGCCGCACATACCGAACCGGAGCACCATGACCGACACCGCGCGAATCCCCGAGAAGCCGGCCCTCGAGGGCCTCGAGACGAAGTGGGGCGGCGTCTGGGAAGACCGGGGCACCTACCGCTTCGACCGCGACTCGGCGACCCGCGAGTGCATCTACTCGATCGACACTCCCCCGCCGACCGCGTCCGGTTCGCTGCACATCGGCCACGTGTTCTCCTACACGCACACCGACGTCGTCGCCCGCTTCCAGCGCATGCGCGGCAAGCAGGTCTTCTACCCGATGGGCTGGGACGACAACGGCCTGCCCACCGAGCGCCGGGTGCAGAACTACTACGGCGTGCGCTGCGACCCCACGCTCCCCTACGAACCCGGCTTCATCCCGCCGTTCGAAGGCGGCGAGGGCAAGAGCGTCAAGGCCGCCGACCAGGTGCCGATCTCGCGACGCAACTTCATCGAGCTCTGCGAGCGACTGACGGTCGAGGACGAGCAGCAGTTCGAGGCACTCTGGCGCAGCCTCGGCCTCTCCGTCGACTGGACCCAGTCCTACCGCACCATCGCCGACGAGGCCCTGTTCACCTCGCAGCTCGCCTTCATCCGCAACGTCGAGCGCGGCGAGGCCTACCAGGCGCTCGCGCCGACGCTGTGGGACGTCACGTTCCGCACCGCTGTCGCGCAGGCCGAGCTCGAGGACCGCGAGCAGCCCGGCCACTACCACCGCGTGGCGTTCCGGCGCCCCGACGGCGGCACCGTCGAGATTGAGACGAGCCGTCCGGAGCTCCTCCCCGCCTGCGTCGCCCTCGTCGCCCACCCCGACGACGAGCGCTACCAGCCGCTCTTCGGCACCACCGTCACGACCCCGGTGTTCGGGGTCGAGGTGCCCGTCGTGGCCCACCACCTCGCCCAGAAGGACAAGGGCACCGGCATCGCGATGATCTGCACCTTCGGCGACGTCACCGACGTCGTCTGGTGGCGCGAGCTGCAGCTGCCGAACCGCGCGATCATCGGCTTCGACGGCCGCGTCGTCGCCGAGGCCCCCGAGGCGATCACGAGCGAGTCCGGCCGCGAGGCGTACGCCCAGCTCGCCGGCAAGACGACCTTCTCGGCCAAGCAGGCCGTCGTGGAGCTCCTCCGCGCCTCTGGCGAACTGCTCGGCGAGCCGAAGGCCATCACCCACCCGGTGAAGTTCTTCGAGAAGGGCGACCGCCCCCTCGAGATCGTCTCCACCCGGCAGTGGTACATCGTGAACGGCGCCCGCGACGAAGACCTGAAGGAGCGCCTGCTCGGCCGCGGCCGCGAGATCGACTGGCACCCGGACTTCATGCGCGTGCGCTACGAGAACTGGGTCGGCGGGCTCTCGGGCGACTGGCTCGTCTCCCGCCAGCGCTTCTTCGGCGTGCCGATCCCGGTCTGGTACCCGCTCGACGCCGAGGGCAACCCGCGCTTCGACGAGCCCATCGTCGCGAGCCGCGAGCAGCTGCCCGTCGACCCGTCCTCGACGCCCGCGCCCGGGTTCGACGAGGCCCAGCGCGGTGCACCCGGCGGCTTCATCGGCGAGCACGACGTCATGGACACCTGGGCGACCTCCTCGCTGACCCCGCAGCTCGCCGGCGGCTGGGAGCGCGACACCGAGCTGTTCGAGCTCGTCTTCCCGTACTCGCTGCGCCCGCAGGGCCAGGACATCATCCGCACCTGGCTGTTCTCGACCGCGCTCCGCGCCGAGCTCGAGCACGGCGTCGCCCCCTGGTCGAACGCCTCCATCTCCGGCTTCATCGTCGACCCCGACCGCAAGAAGATGTCGAAGTCCAAGGGCAACGTCGTCACCCCGGCCGGGCTCCTCGAGCAGCACGGCTCCGACGCGGTGCGCTACTGGGCCGCGTCCTCGCGCCTCGGCACCGACGCCGCCTTCGACCCGCAGAACCCGACGCAGGTGAAGATCGGCCGCCGGCTCGCGATCAAGGTGCTGAACGCCGCGAAGTTCATCCTCACCTTCGAGGGCGACGCGGATGCGCCGGTCACCGAGCCCATCGACCGCAGCATGCTCGCCGCGCTCGAGACCGTCGTGCAGCAGGCGACGAAGGCGCTCGAAGGCTACGACCACGCCCGGGCCCTGGAGCTCAGCGAGACCTTCTTCTGGACCTTCTGCGACGACTACCTCGAGCTCGTCAAGGAGCGCGCGTACGGCGAGCAGAGCCCCGAGCAGGCCTCCGCCGTCGCCGCGCTGAAGACCGCGCTGTCGGTGCTCCTGCGCCTGTTCGCCCCCGTCATCCCCTTCGCGACCGAAGAGGCGTGGAGCTGGTCGAACGAGGGATCGGTGCACACCGCCGAGTGGCCCGCCGCCGAGGAGCTCGCCGCGCGCGGCGAAGCCGGCGTGGAGCTCCTCGAGCTCGCGAGCCTCGCGCTCACCGGCATCCGCCGGGCGAAGACCGACGCGAAGGCCTCGCAGAAGACGCCGGTGTCGCGCGCCGTGATCGCCGCGCCCGCCGACGCCGTCGCGCTGCTCGAGGCCGCCGCTGGCGACCTGCGCGCGGTGGGACGCATCGACACGCTCGAGTTCGCCTCGGCCGAGGCGCTCGAGGTGCGCGACGTGGAGCTGGCGACGCCGGCCGAATGACCTGGAACCATGGGGGAAGCATGACCACGATCGACATCCGTCTGGCCGAAGAGGGCGACTTCTTCGGTTGGCTCCCGCTCTTCGAGGCGTACTGCCGCTTCTACGAGACCGAGCTCGACGACCGCAAGGCGCTCACCGTCTGGACCTGGCTCCAGGACGAGCAGCATCCGCTGCGCGCAGCGCTCGCGGTGGACGCCGAGGGCACGCCCGTGGGCCTCGCGCACTTCCGCGCCGTGCCGGACACGCTGAGCGCGACCACCGGCGTCTACCTCGACGACCTCTACGTCGCCGAGGAGGTGCGCGGCAGCGGCGCCGGACGCGCCCTCATCGAGTTCGTGCACGCCCGCTCCGCGGAGCTCGGGCAGGGCGGGGTCAGCTGGATCACCGCGGCCGACAACGAGCCGGCGCAGGCGCTCTACGACCGGATCGCCCGCCGCACCTCGTGGGTCACCTACGAGATGGACGCCTGATGCAGCTCGGCACCCGCTGGCCGTTCGGCAGCACGCCGCCGGCCTCGGTGCCGGCCGACACCCGCGCGCGGGTCGCCGCGCTCGAGGCGACCCGCGCCGACGGCGCCGGACGCACCTGGACGCTCACCTGGCTCGAGGGGCGCGCGATCGCCGAGCTCGACGACGGCACCGTGATCGACGGCGACACGCTGCGCGATGCCGCCGCATTCGGCGATCCGGACGACGAGGACGACTGGTAGTCGGTCTCCCCCGCCGTCCCGCCCGCACTACTTCGTGGCGATGATCTCGCCGTGCGGCATCAGCAGCCAGCCGTCGGGGTCGGCGGCCCAGTCGCGCCACGCCTGGGCGATGCGCGCCAGCTCCTCCGGGTTGGAGTGCCCGGACTCGATGGCGTGTGCCGCGAAGTTCGACTCCGTCGCGCGCACCGCCCAGGAGCCGCCCCACCACTCGCGGTCGAGCTCCGAGGCGAACACCCACACCGCGCCGGTTCCGGTGACACCCGAGAATCCCGCCTCGCGGGCCCACGCGGTCAGGCGGCGGCCGGCGTTCGGCTCGCCGCCGTTCCAGCGGTGCACCGCGTCGTAGAGCTCCAGCCAGCGGTCGAGGCCCGCCGACTCGGGGCTCCAGATCAGCCCGCCGTAGTCGACGTCGCGAGCGGCGAGCACGCCGCCCGGGCGGAGCACCCGGCGGAACTCCCGCAGCGCGTCGACGGGTCGACCGAGGTGCTGCAGCACCTGGTGCGCATGCACGATGTCGAAGCTGTCGTCGGGGAAGTCGAGCGCGTACGCGTCGCCGACGGCGAACGAGACGTTCGAGACGCCCTCGCTCTCGGCCAGGCCCGCGGCCTGGGCGACGACGTCGGCCGAGGCATCCACCCCGGTGACCCGGCCCGGGCCGACCCGACGGGCGAGGTCGATCGAGATGGTGCCGGGACCGCTGCCCACGTCGAGCACCTCGAGGCCGGGCCGGAGGTGCGGCACGAGGTATGCGGCCGAGTTCTCCACCGTGCGCCAGGAGTGGATGCGCAGCACGCTCTCGTGGTGTCCGTGGGTGTAAGCGTCGCGGGGCGTGGTCGTCATATCGGCAACATTACGCGCGCTCGGCCCTCTGTGACGCCGGACGACGGATGCCCCGACCAGCAGCTGCTGACCGGGGCATCCGGGGTGGTTCGTGTCAGATCGCGAAGCCGAGCGCGCGCATCATGTCGCGGCCGTCGTCGGTGATCCGCTCGGGGCCCCACGGCGGCATCCACACCCAGTTGATGCGGAAGGCGTCGACGTGGCCGTCGAGCGCCTGCGCGGTCTGCTCCTCGATCACGTCGGTGAGGGGGCAGCCGGCGCTCGTGAGCGTCATGTGGATGACGAGCGCGTCGTTCTCGTCGTCCCAGCCGAGATCGTAGATGAGGCCGAGATCGACGATGTTGACGCCGAGCTCGGGGTCGACGACGTCCTTCAGCGCCTCTTCGACCTCGTCGTAGCGCTCCGGAGCGAGTGAGGTGACCATGGTCAGATCCTACGCCCCGGGCTACTCCGCCGAGGCGGTCTCGGCGACCTGGTAGCGGTCGTAGCCCTCTTCCTCGAGGCGGTCGGCGAGCTCGGGGCCGCCCTGCTCGGCGATCTTGCCGGCCACGAAGACGTGCACGAAGTCCGGCTTGATGTAGCGGAGGATGCGCGTGTAGTGGGTGATCAGGAGGATGCCGAGGCCGGTGTTCTCCTTGGCGCGGTTGACGCCCTCCGAGACGATCTTGAGCGCGTCGACGTCGAGGCCGGAGTCGGTCTCGTCGAGCACCGCGAACTTCGGCTTCAGCAGCTCGAGCTGGAGGATCTCGTTGCGCTTCTTCTCGCCGCCGGAGAAGCCCTCGTTGACGTTGCGCTCGGCGAAGGCCGAGTCCATCTTGAGGTTGCCCATGGCGGTGCGGACGTCCTTGACCCAGTGGCGCACGCTCGGCGCCTCGCCGTCGATCGCGGTCTTGGCGGTGCGGAGGAAGTTCGTCACCGTGACGCCGGGGATCTCGACGGGGTACTGCATGGCCAGGAAGAGGCCGGCGCGGGCGCGCTCGTCGACGGACATCTCGAGGACGTTCTCGCCGTCGAGGAGGATCTCGCCCTCGACCACGGTGTACTTCGGGTGGCCGGCGATGGTGTACGCGAGGGTGGACTTGCCGGAGCCGTTCGGGCCCATGATGGCGTGGATCTCGCCCTCGTTGATGACGAGGTCGACGCCGCGGAGGATCTCGCGGGTGCCCTGGTCGGTTTCGACGTTGACGTGCAGGTTCTTGATCTCGAGCACGGACATGATCTGGTTTCTGGTCTCTTTCGTCGTTCGGCGCTCGGCCGACTGGATGCTTGGGCTGAGCGGGTCGCTCAGACGGTCACGGTGACCGCGGGGTCGATCAGGACGTCGCCGCCCGAGATCTCGACCTGGTAGACGGGGACCGGCTCGTAGGCCGGGAGGGTGAGCGGCTTGCCGGTGCGCAGCGAGAACTTCGAGCCGTGGGCCCAGCACTCGAGCGTGTCGTCCTCCACGAAGCCCTCGGCGAGCGAGATGTCGCCGTGGGTGCAGGTGTCGCCGATGGCGAACACGTCGCCGGCGGAGTCCTTCACCACCGCGATCGGCACGCCGTCGACGACGAAGCGCGACGCCTGGTTCTCGACGAGCTCGTCGACCCCGCAGACTCGGACGGCGGCCATCTCAGGCGCCCTGCAGTTCGGCTTCGAGGGCGGCGGTGAGGCGCTCTTCGAGCTCCGCCACGCCGATCTGCTGCACGATCTCGGTGAGGAAGCCGCGCACGACGAGACGGCGGGCCTCCTCTTCCGTGATGCCGCGGGCCATGAGGTAGAACAGCTGCTCGTCGTCGAAGCGCCCGGTGGCCGAGGCGTGCCCGGCGCCCGCGATGTCGCCCGTCTCGATTTCGAGGTTCGGGATCGAGTCGGCCCGGGTGCCGTCGCTCAGCACGAGGTTGCGGTTCTGCTCGTAGCTGTCGGTGCCGACCGCCGCGTTGCCGATCAGGACGTCGCCGATCCACACGCTGCGCGCGCCCTCGCCCTGCAGCGCGCCCTTGTAGGTGACGCGGCTGCGGGTGTTCGGGGCGTCGTGGTGCACGTACACCTGCTGCTCGAGGTGCTGGCCCGCGTCGGAGAAGTACAGCCCGAGGGCCTCGACGTCGCCGCCCTGCTCGGCGAGGTGCGTCGACGGGTTCACCCGCACGACCTTGCCGCCGAGCGAGACGACGATGTGCTTGAGCTTGGCGTCGCGGCCGATGCGCGCGAAGTGGCTCGCGAGGTGCACGGCGTCGTCGTCCCACTCCTGCACCGAGACGACGGTGAGGTTCGCGCCCTCGCCGACGATCACCTCGACGTTCTCGGAGAGCCGGGCGGAACCGGTGCCGCCCAGCACCACGAGGCCGCGGCTGTTGGGCGCCGCCTCGATCACGGTGTGCGCGGCGCGCGGCGTGGCGCCGAGGCCCGTGCGGGTGACAGTGGCGATCTTCTCGTCCTCGCCGGTGACCCGGATGAGGAGGGCCTCGCCGAAGTTCGTCCAGGCGTTGGCCGAGGCGCGCTCCTCGGGCGTGCCCGCGGTGCCGATGCGGGCATCGTCGCGGGCGATCCACTCGACCGCGACGCCCTCGGCGCCCGCGGTCTCGAGGTCGAGGCGCGCCCCGTCGAGCTCACCCGAGGTGAGGTCGGCGAAGGCGGCGACCGGGGACAGCTTCCATTCGTGCTCGCGGCCCGTAACGGGGGCGAAGTCGGCCACGTCGACCGAGCGGAAGCGCTCGGAGCGGGTCTGCACCGGGACGACGGGGCCGTCCGAGTGCGCGACGAGGCCGTGCTGGCCGGCGGTGGGCATGGCGGTGCTCTGCGTTGCGACGGTCATTGCTTAGCCGACCGATCCTTCCATGCCCATCTCGATGAGCTTGTTGAGTTCCATCGCGTACTCCATGGGCAGCTCGCGCGCGATGGGCTCGATGAAGCCGCGCACGATCATGGCCATCGCCTCGTCCTCGGGGATGCCGCGAGCCATCAGGTAGAAGAGCTGCTCCTCGCTGACCTTCGAGACCGTGGCCTCGTGACCGAGCTGCACGTCGTCGACGCGGATGTCGATCGCCGGGTAGGTGTCGCTGCGCGAGATGGTGTCGACGAGCAGCGCGTCGCAGCGCACGGTGTTGGCCGCGTGGTGCGCGTTCGCGTCGACGCGGACCTCGCCGCGGTAGCCGGCGCGGCCGCCGCCGCGGGCGATCGACTTGGAGACGATCGACGACTGCGTGTAGGGCGCCATGTGGATCATCTTCGCGCCCGCGTCCTGGTGCTGGCCGGGGCCCGCGAAGGCGACCGAGAGGGTCTCGCCCTTGGCGTGCTCGCCCATCAGGAAGATCGACGGGTACTTCATCGTCACCTTGGAGCCGATGTTGCCGTCGATCCACTCCATGGTGGCGCCCTCGTGGGCGACGGCGCGCTTGGTGACGAGGTTGTAGACGTTGTTCGACCAGTTCTGGATCGTCGTGTACCGAACGCGCGCGTTCTTCTTCACGATGATCTCGACGACGGCCGAGTGCAGCGAGTCGCTCTTGTAGATCGGCGCCGTGCAGCCCTCGATGTAGTGCACGTAGCTGTCCTCGTCGGCGATGATCAGCGTGCGCTCGAACTGGCCCATGTTCTCCGTGTTGATGCGGAAGTAGGCCTGCAGCGGGATCTCGACGTGGACGCCCTTCGGCACGTAGACGAACGAGCCGCCCGACCAGACGGCGGTGTTCAGCGCAGCGAACTTGTTGTCGCCGGCCGGGATGACGGTGCCGAAGTACTCCTCGAAGATCTCGGGGTGCTCCTTGAGCGCGGTGTCGGTGTCGAGGAAGATGACGCCCTGCTCCTCCAGGTCCTCGCGGATCTGGTGGTAGACGACCTCGGACTCGTACTGCGCGGCGACGCCGGCGACGAGGCGCTGACGCTCGGCCTCGGGGATGCCGAGGCGCTCGTAGGTGTTGCGGATGTCCTCGGGCAGGTCCTCCCAGCTCTGGGCCTGCTTCTCGGTGGACCGCACGAAGTACTTGATGTTCTCGAAGTCGATCTCCGAGAGGTCGGCGCCCCAGCTGGGCATCGGCTTGCGGTCGAAGAGCTGGAGGGCGCGGAGGCGACGCTGGAGCATCCACTCCGGTTCTTCCTTCAGACGCGAGATGTCGGCGACCACCTCCTGCGAGAGTCCGCGGCGGGCCGAAGCCCCGGCGGCATCCGAGTCGGCCCAGCCGAACTCGTACACGCCGAGTCCTTCGAGCTCTGGGCGGTCGATCAGTACGTCCGTCATGCTCTCCTCTTCTCCTTCCCTGCGACCGGCTATCAGACCGGCTCACCGTGCGCCGTGAATCGAGGTGTTCGCGACGACTGGTGATGTGCGGGCGGCTCCATTGCGAACCTAAGATGGCAGAGTGGCCGAGCGCGCGATTCTCCGCGCGGGGCCCGCCATCTGATCAAGTCTATAGGGTCGCCCCGACACTGGCTCCGTTCCACGCGACCCGGATGAGGAACTCCGCGTGAACCGCCCGAGCACCGGCCTGCACATCCCGACGAGCCTGCGGATCTTCGCCTGGTTGTCGTTCATCGCGGAGACGACCATCATCGCCACGGGCGGCGCCGTCCGACTCACCGGCTCGGGCCTCGGCTGCCCGACGTGGCCGACGTGCACGCCCGGCTCGCTCGTGCCGACCGAGGAGCTCAGCTACCACAGCCTCATCGAGTTCGGGAACCGCCTGATGACGGGCGTCGTCGGCATCATCGCACTCGTGGTCGTACTGCTCGTCTGGCGTCTCCGCCGCGAGCGCCGCGACCTCTGGGTGCTCTCCCTCGTCGTCATCGGCGGCATCGTCGCGCAGGCGATCGTCGGCGGCATCACCGTCTGGACCGGGCTCAACCCGTTCATCGTCGGCTTCCACTACGTCTCCTCGCTCGTGCTCGTCTGCATCACCGCGGCGTTCCTCGCCCGTCTCGACGCGGCGCCGGGGCCGCGCGAGCTCGCCGTCCCCCGCTGGTACGCGATCCTCACCCACGTGACGACCCTGGTCATGGCCGTCTCGATCGCCTTCGGCGTCCTCACGACGGGGGCGGGGCCGCACTCGGGCGACTCGGAGGCCGGCCGCAACGGCTTCGAGGCCGAGATCCTCGAGCACATCCACGCCTGGCCCGGCTACCTGCTGCTCGCCCTGACGGTCGTGCTCGCCGTCGTCGCCGGCATCCGCAAGCTGCCGACGCTCAAGTGGACCCTGGTGCTGCTCGCCGCCGAGCTCGTGCAGGTCGGCGTCGGCCTCTACCAGGCGCGCAACGGCCTCCCGGTGCTCGCTGTCGGCATCCACATGGTGCTCGCGGCGCTCACCGCGGCGGCGCTCACCCTGGTCGTGCTGCACCTGAAGCGCCCCGTCGCCCAGGGCGCCGCGGAGTCGGAGCGCGCCGAGGCGGTCAGCGCCGCCTGATCAGCGACCGCGGTAGCGGCAGCGCCGCCGCGGTCTGAGGGACGGGCGTCGCCCCGTCCGGAACCCGGCTGCGCCGCCCCGAGCCCGGCGGTTCCGGAGGAGTGCGGCGCCACCGGAGGATCGAGTTCGCCACGGGCACCTCCCCTGCCGGGGATCTCCTCCCGCCGTGAAGCTGCGAGGGATCGACGAGAAGGCGGGGCGCCGCAGGCGGGCGCTCGGCGACGCCGGGCCCCTTCGGGAGCGGCCGAGCCCGCGCCGCGGGCGAGACGGGTACTAGAAGGGCAGCAGCGGGTCGATGCCGACGGCGAGGAAGACGAGCGACAGGTAGACGATCGAGCCGTGGAACACGCGCATCGGCGAGACCTGCTCGTGCCGGATGGCGAGGTTGTAGAGGCGGTGCGTCTCGTAGATGAACCAGGCACCGGTGACGACCGCGACGGTCGAGTACACCAGCCCCATGCCAGCGATCGGGATGAGCAGCAGCGAGCACGCGACGGTCGCCCACGCATAGAGGATGACCTGGAGCCCGACCTGCGCGCGACCGCGCACGACCGCGAGCATCGGCACGCCCGCGGCGGCGTAGTCCGCCTTGTACTTCATGGACAGCGGCCAGTAGTGCGGCGGCGTCCACAGGAAGATGATGAGGAAGAGGATGACCGGCGGCCAGCTGAGGTCCTCGGTGACCGCGGCCCAGCCGATGAGCACGGGCATGCAGCCCGCGATGCCGCCCCAGACGATGTTCTGCGCGGTGCGGCGCTTCAGGATGAGGCTGTAGAAGACGACGTACAGCAGGATGGCGGCGAGCGAGAGCAGCGCGGCGAGCCAGTTGGTGAACACCCAGAGCCAGACGATGGATGCCGCGCCGAGCCCGTAGGCGAAGACGAGGGCCTCGCGGTCGCTCAGCTCGCCCGTGACGAGCGGGCGGCCCTGCGTGCGCTTCATCACCCGGTCGATGTCGCGATCGATATAGCAGTTGAAGGCCCCGGCGCTGCCGGCGCTCATGGCTCCGCCGATGAGCGTCGCGATGAGCAGCCAGAGATCGGGCAGGCCCTGCTGGGCGAGGATCATGGTCGGCGCGGTGACGACGAGCAGGAGCTCGATCACGCGCGGCTTCGTGAGGGCCACGTAGGCGCCGAGCTTGCGGCGGAAGGTCGACGGGGCCCGGGTCTCGGTGGTCTCGCCTGTTGCCTGCATCGCTCCTCTTCCGGTGACGCCGCGCTGGTGATCGCGCGCGGGCACGCCGCCTCCGATTCTAGGCCATCCCCGCGCCACCGCGGGGCCCACCGCGTCGCCGGGGCCCGCGACGTCACGAACGGCCACGGCCGAGTCCCCCACTCCATATACTGGGGGAGAGCGCGCCCGATGGCGCGGTGCCGAGCTGCCGACGAGTCGTCGACGGTCGGGGCCGACGGTCTGGGCTCCACCGCGCCGCAGCGATTCCCTGGCGGGCCCGGGGGCCGGTCGGCTCCCCGCGACCCCGCCACGACCGGAAGGAACAGCAACCTCGTGGCAACTCTGCAATGGGACTCCCTCGACGATCGCGCGGTCGACACGGCTCGCGTGCTCGCGGCCGACGCCGTGGAGAAGGTCGGCAACGGACACCCGGGCACGGCGATGAGCCTCGCCCCGGCGGCCTACCTCCTCTTCCAGAAGGTGATGCGCCGCGACCCCTCCGACCTCGACTGGCTCGGACGCGACCGCTTCATCCTCTCCGCGGGCCACTCCTCGCTCACGCAGTACGTGCAGCTCTACCTCGAGGGCTCCGGCCTCGAGCTCGACGACCTGAAGGCGCTCCGCACCTGGGGCTCGAAGACCCCGGGCCACCCGGAGTACGGTCACACCGCCGGCGTCGAGATCACGACCGGTCCCCTCGGCCAGGGCCTCGCGTCCGCCGTGGGCTTCGCCTACGCGGCCCGCTACGAGCGCGGGCTCTTCGACCCCGAGGCGCCGGCGGGCGAGAGCCCGTTCGACCACTTCGTCTACGTCGTCGCGGGCGACGGCGACCTGCAGGAGGGCGTGACGAGCGAGGCCTCCTCGCTCGCCGGCCACCAGCAGCTCGGCAACCTCGTCGTGATCTACGACTCGAACCAGATCTCGATCGAGGACGACACGAACATCGCCTTCACCGAGGACGTCGCGAAGCGCTACGAGTCCTACGGCTGGCACGTGCAGACCGTCGACTGGAAGAAGACGGGCGAGTACGTCGAGGACGTCGCCGAGCTGCACGCAGCCATCGAGGCGGCGAAGGGCGAGCAGGCGAAGCCCTCGCTCATCATCCTGAAGACGATCATCGGCTGGCCCTCCCCCGGCAAGCAGAACTCCGGGAAGATCCACGGCTCGGCGCTCGGCGCCGCCGAGCTCGCCGCCACCAAGGAGGTGCTCGGCTTCGACCCGGAGCAGAGCTTCGTCGTCGCCGAGGACGTCATCGAGCGCACCCGCGGCGCCCGCGAGCGCGGCGCGGCCCTGCACCGCGAGTGGCAGGCCTCCTACGACGCGTGGGCGGCGGCCAATCCGGAGCGCAAGGCGCTGCTCGACCGGCTCGAGGCCGGCGAGCTGCCCGAGGGCCTCGAGCAGGTCCTGCCGGTGTTCGAGGCGGGCACCGAGGTGTCCACCCGCGCCGCGTCCGGCAAGGTCATCAACGCCCTCGCCGCCGAGCTCCCCGAGCTCTGGGGCGGCTCGGCCGACCTCGCGGAGTCGAACCTCACCACCATCAACGGGGGCGGATCGTTCGTGCCGAGCGAGCACTCCACCCACGAGTGGGCGGGCAACCCCTACGGTCGCGTGCTGCACTTCGGCATCCGCGAGCACGCCATGGGCGCCATCCTGAACGGCATCGTGCTGCACGGCCCGACGCGCGCCTTCGGCGGCACCTTCCTGATCTTCAGCGACTACATGCGGCCCGCCGTGCGTCTCGCGGCCCTCATGCAGGTGCCCTCGATCTTCGTCTGGACGCACGACTCCGTCGCCCTCGGCGAGGACGGCCCGACGCACCAGCCGATCGAGCAGCTCGCGAGCCTCCGGGCCATCCCGGGCCTCGACGTCGTGCGCCCCGCCGACGCCAACGAGGTGTCGTACGCCTGGCTCGAGATCCTGAAGCGCCGCGGCGGCCCCGCCGGCATCGCCCTGACCCGCCAGAACATCCCGGTGTTCGAGCGCGGGGACGGCGACGCCTCCGGCGAGGTGTTCGCGAGCGCCGCCAACGTCTCGAAGGGCGCCTACGTGCTGGCCGAGGCGGCGTCGGGCACCCCCGACGTCATCCTCATCGCCACCGGCTCCGAGGTGCAGCTGGCGGTCGCGGCCCGCGAGCAGCTCGCCGCCGAGGGCATCGCCGCGCGCGTCGTGTCCGCCCCGAGCCTGGAGTGGTTCGAGGAGCAGGACGCCGCCTACCGCGAGCAGGTCCTGCCCGCCGCGGTCACCGCGCGCGTCTCGGTCGAGGCAGGCCTCGCGCTCAGCTGGCAGCGCTACCTCGGCGACCGCGGCCGCGCCGTGTCGATCGAGCACTTCGGCGCCTCCGCCGACTACAAGACCCTGTTCCGCGAGTTCGGCATCACGACGGACGCCGTCGTCGCCGCCGCCAAGGAATCGCTCGCCGCCTGAGCGGGCACGAAGGAGCAACGAACCCATGAGCACCACTCCCACCGCCGCGCTCTCCGAGGCCGGCGTCAGCATCTGGCTCGACGACCTCTCGCGCGAGCGCATTGAGACGGGCGACCTCGCCCGCCTGATCGCCGAGCGCAACGTCGTCGGCGTCACGACGAACCCGACGATCTTCGCCGGGGCCCTGTCGAAGGGCGAGCGCTATGCCGAGCAGGTCGCCTCGCTCGCCGCCTCGGGCGCCGACGTCGACCGCGCCGTGTTCGAGATCACGACCGACGACGTCCGGACCGCGGCCGACGTCTTCCGCGAGGTCTACGACCGCTCCGGCGGCTTCGACGGTCGCGTGTCGATCGAGGTCGCCCCCGGCCTCGCCCACGACACGGCCGGCACCGTCGCCGAGGCGAAGACCCTCTGGGAGCGCGTCGACCGCCCGAACGCCATGATCAAGATCCCCGCGACCGTCGAGGGCCTCGACGCCATCCGCGAGACCATCGGCGCCGGCATCAGCGTCAACGTGACCCTGATCTTCAGCCTCGACCGCTACCGCGCCGTGATGGAGGCCTACCTCGCCGGCCTCGAGCAGGCGAAGGCCGCCGGCCACGAGCTGTCCACCATCCACTCGGTGGCCTCCTTCTTCGTGTCGCGCGTCGACACCGAGATCGACCAGCGGCTCGTCGCCATCGGCACCGATGAGGCGCTCGCTCTCAAGAGCAAGGCGGGTGTGGCCAACGCGCGGCTCGCGTACGAGCTCTACGAGGAGACCTTCGCGAGCGAGCGCGCCGCGGCCCTGCTCGACGCCGGCGCGAACCGCCAGCGTCCGCTGTGGGCCTCCACCGGCGTCAAGGACCCGGCCCTGCCCGACACCCTGTACGTGACCGAGCTCGTCGCCCCGGGCGTCGTGAACACGATGCCCGAGAAGACCCTCGAGGCCACCTTCGACCACGGCGTCGTGACCGGCGACACCGTCACCGGTGCCTACGCCGAGGCCGGTGCCGTGCTCGACGCGCTCGCGAAGGTCGGCGTCGACTACGACGACGTCACCGCGCTGCTCGAACGCGAGGGCGTCGAGAAGTTCGTCGTCTCGTGGTCCGAGCTGCTCGAGTCCGTGGGCCAGGCGCTGGGGGCGGCACGATGAGCTTCCGCATCTCGGTCGGCGGTGCGGCGGCTGAGGCCGTCCGCCGCGTCGTCCCCCAGCTCGTCGCCGACCGCGTCGCGAGCGGCATCACGGCGCAGGACCCCGAGCTCTGGGGCCCGGCGGCCGAGGAGGAGTCCGCGAAGCGGCTCGGCTGGACCGAGGCCGTCGCGATCTCGCGCCCGCTCGTCCCCGAGATCCTCGAGCTCCGCGACGAACTCCACGCCGCCGGGGTCGACCACATCGTCCTCGCGGGCATGGGCGGCTCCTCGCTCGCCCCGGAGGTCATCACCCGCACCGCCGGCGTGCAGCTGACCGTGCTCGACTCGACCGAGCCCGGGCAGGTCCGTGCGGCGCTCGCCGACCGACTCGCCTCGAGCGCGCTCGTCGTCTCGTCGAAGTCCGGCTCGACGGTCGAGACCGACAGCCAGCGACGCGTCTACGAGCAGGCGTTCCGCGATGAGGGCATCGACCCCGTCGGCCGCATCGTGATCGTCACCGACCCGGGCTCGCCCCTCGACGAGTCGGCGCGCGCCGTCGGCTACCGCGTCTTCAACGCCGACCCCAACGTCGGCGGCCGCTATTCCGCCCTCACCGCGTTCGGGCTCGTCCCTTCCGGCCTCGCCGGCGTGGACATCGCCGAGATCCTCGACGAGGCCGAGGCCATGGAGCTGCCCCTCGCGGTCGACACCGAGGAGAACCCCGGTCTCGTGCTCGGCGCCGCGATCGCCGCGACGCAGCCGCTCCGCGACAAGCTCGCGATCGTCGCCGACGGCACCCACATCGTCGGCTTCGCCGACTGGGCCGAGCAGCTGATCGCCGAGTCCACCGGCAAGGAGGGCACGGGCCTGCTTCCCGTCGTGCTCGAGCCCGGCGCGCCGGAGCTCTCGGGGGGCCTCTCCGACCTCCAGCTCGTGCGCCTCGTCGACGACGCGGGCACCCACGTCTTCCGCGACGACGAGAACGACGAGATCCGCGTCAGCGGCACCCTCGGCGCGCAGCTGCTCGTCTGGGAGTACGCGACGGCCGTCGCGGGGCGCCTGCTCGGCATCAACCCCTTCGACCAGCCCGACGTCGAATCGGCGAAGATCGCGGCGCGCGGCCTCCTCGACGCCCGGCCCGAGCCCGCCCCGGCGGCGTTCGTCGCCGAGGGCATCGAGGTGCGCGGCACGCCCGAGGTGATCGGCGCGGCGAGCGACCTCGCCTCCGCGATCGAGGTGCTGCTCGAGGAGCTGCCGGCCGACGGCTACCTCTCGGTGCAGGCCTACGTCGACCGGGTCGCGCACCCCGAGCTCGCGCAGCTGCGCGAGCTGCTCGCGGCGCGGGCCGGCCGACCGGTCACCTTCGGCTGGGGTCCGCGGTTCCTGCACTCGACCGGGCAGTTCCACAAGGGCGGCCCCGCGGTGGGCGTGTTCCTGCAGCTCACGCAGCGACCCGCCGAGGATCTCACGATCCCCGAGCGCCCGTTCACCTTCGGCGAGCTGATCGCGGCCCAGGCCTCCGGCGACGCGAGCGTGCTCGCCGAGCACGGCCGGCCGGTGCTGACGCTCACGCTCACCGACCCCGCGGCGAACCTCGCGTCCCTCGTCGCCGCGATCGACTGACGGCAGGAGCCACCGCAGTGCAACCGGCACTCATCGAGGCGGGCCACAACCCGCTGCGTTCTCCGAAGGACTACCGGCTAAATCGCATCGCCGGCCCCTCGAGCCTCATCATCTTCGGCGTGACGGGCGACCTCTCCCGCAAGAAGCTGATGCCCGCGGTGTACGACCTCGCGAACCGGGGGCTCCTGCCCCCCGGCTTCGCGCTGGTCGGCTTCGCCCGTCGCGACTGGGAGAACGAGGACTTCGCCCAGGTCGTGCACGACTCGGTGAAGCAGTACGCGCGCACGGAGTTCCGCGAGGACGTCTGGCAGCAGCTGGCCCGAGGCATCCGCTTCGTCACCGGCACCTTCGACGACGACGACGCCTTCGACCGGCTGCGCGAGACGGTCGAGTCCCTCGACCGGGAGCGCGGCACGATGGGCAACCACGCGTTCTACCTGTCGATCCCGCCGAAGTCCTTCCCGCTCGTCACCGAGCAGCTGAAGCGCTCCGGGCTCACCGAGCAGCGCGAGGGCCAGTGGCGCCGCGTCGTCATCGAGAAGCCCTTCGGCAGCGACCTGCAGACCGCGCGCGAGCTGAACGACGTCGTCGCCTCCGTCTTCCCGCCCGACTCGGTGTTCCGCATCGACCACTACCTGGGCAAGGAGACGGTGCAGAACATCCTGGCGCTGCGCTTCGCGAACCAGCTCTACGAGCCGATCTGGAACGCGAACTACGTCGACCACGTGCAGATCACGATGGCCGAGGACATCGGCGTCGGCGGCCGGGCCGGGTACTACGACGGCATCGGCGCGGCGCGCGACGTGATCCAGAACCACCTGCTGCAGCTGCTGGCGCTCACGGCGATGGAGGAGCCGATCTCCTTCGAGGCGGCCGACCTCCGCGCCGAGAAGGAGAAGATCCTCGCCGCCGTGCGCCTGCCCGAGGATCTCGCGACGGGCACCGCCCGGGGCCAGTACGCGGGCGGCTGGCAGGGCGGCGAGCAGGTCGTCGGCTTCCTCGACGAGGACGGCATGAACCCCGACTCGACGACCGAGACGTATGCGGCGATGAAGCTCACGATCGGCACCCGCCGCTGGGCCGGGGTGCCGTTCTACCTGCGCGCCGGCAAGCGGCTCGGTCGCCGCGTCACCGAGATCGCGGTGGTCTTCAAGCGCGCGCCGCAGCAGGTGTTCGCCGACAGCCAGACCTCGGAGCTCGGCCAGAACGCACTGGTGATCCGGGTGCAGCCCGACGAGGGCGTCACGATCCGCTTCGGTTCGAAGGTGCCGGGCGCGGGCATGCAGGTGCGCGACGTGACGATGGACTTCGGCTACGGGCACGCCTTCACCGAGGCCAGCCCGGAGGCGTACGAGCGGCTCATCCTCGACGTGCTGCTCGGCGACCCGCCGCTCTTCCCCCGCCAGGAGGAGGTCGAGCTCTCCTGGAAGATCCTCGACCCGATCGAGCACTTCTGGGCCACGCAGGGCCGTCCCGAGCAGTACCGCCCCGGCTCCTGGGGTCCCAGTTCGGCCGACGACCTCCTCGCCCGCGACGGACGCAGCTGGAGGCGCCCATGATCGTCGACCTGCCAGACACCACGACCAGCCAGGTCTCGAAGGCGCTCGTGAAGATCCGCGAGGAGGGCGGCGTCGTCGCCCTCGGCCGGGTGCTGACCCTCATCATCGCGACCCAGGCCGGGCGCGAGGAGGAGGCGATCGAGGCGGCGAACGACGCCTCCCGCGAGCACCCGATGCGCGTCATCGTCGTCGCCTCGGAGCCGGGCGCCGACGGGGCGGGCGTCGCCCCGCGGCTGGATGCCGAGATCCGCGTCGGCGGCGACGCCGGCGCGAGCGAGGTCATCGTGCTGCGCGCATTCGGCGAGGTCGCGAGCGACGAGGAGAGCCTCGTGATGGCGCTGCTCCTTCCCGACGCGCCCGTCGTCACCTGGTGGCCGGGCAAGGCGCCGGAGATCCCGGCGCTCGCCCCGCTCGGGCGCATCGCGCATCGACGGATCACGGATGCCTCGGCCCAGCCCGACCCGCAGGCCGCCCTCGCGGCACTGGAGCGCAGCTACCGCCCGGGCGACGCGGACTTCGCGTGGACGCGGCTCACCCTGTGGCGCGCCCAGCTCGCCGCGGTGCTCGATCAGCCGCCCTACGAGTCCGTGACGCGCGTGCACGTCTCCGGCGCGGTCGACTCCCCCTCGACGACGCTGCTCGCCGCGTGGCTGAAGCTCCAGCTGCAGGCCGAGACGAGCTGCAGCCTCGCCGGTGCCGAGAGCGGGCTGCACGGCATCCACGGAGTCGAGCTCGAGCGAGCCAGCGGCGGCATCGAGCTGATCCGCGACGTCCCAGGTGTCGCGACACTGCGCCAGCCAGGACAGCCCGTGCACGATCTCGCGCTCCCCCGACGGAGCCTGCGCGACTGCCTCGCCGACGAGCTGCGCCGGCTCGACCCGGACGAACTCTACGGCGAAGTGATCACCGTCGGCCTGCCGCTGCTCGCCGACGGAACGGAAGGTGGACGAGGATGACCAACGACCGACGGGTGCTCGTGCACCCGGACAAGCCCGCGCTCGCGGCCGCCGTGGCCGCGCGGTTCATGACGAAGCTCCTCGACATCCTCGACGAGCAGGCGGTCGCCCACATCGTCCTCACGGGCGGCTCCATGGGCGGCGCGGTGCTCGAGGCGGTCGCCTCCTCGCCAGCCCGTACGAGCATCGACTGGACGCGCGTGCACTTCTGGTGGGGCGACGAACGCTGGGTGCCCGCGGGAGACGCGGAGCGCAACGACGCGCAGTCGTTCGAGGCTCTCCTCGATGCGCTCGAACTCCCCGAGGGCAACGCGCACCCGTTCCCCGCCTCCGACTCCGGGCTGGAGCTCGACGTCGCGGCCGAGGTCTACGCGGCCGAACTCGCCGCCCACGGCGTCGACGGGCAGCCCTACCCGATCTTCGACATCACCTTCCTCGGCGTCGGACCCGACGGGCACATCGCCTCGCTGTTCCCGCACCGCTCGGGCATCCAGGTCACGGACCGCACCGTCATCGCCGTGCGGAACTCGCCGAAGCCCCCGCCGGAGCGCCTGAGCCTCACCCGCCCGGTGCTGAATTCCTCGCAGCGCGTCTGGTTCGTGCTCGCGGGCGCCGACAAGGCCTCGGCGCTCGGCCTCGCGCTCGCTGGCGCGAGCCGCGACGAGGTGCCCGTCGCGGGCATCAAGGGCCGCCGCCGCACCGTGTTCTTCGTCGACCGCGACGCGGCCGCCGAGGTGCCGGAGCAGCTCATCGCACCCGAGTACTGAACCGAGCCACGGCGGCGCAGAACGGCGGGCGGATCCGAATGGATCCGCCCGCCGTTTCGTGTCTGCGGGAGGTGCCGGGGTTACTCGGGCGCGCTCGTGCCGCGGCGCGCGCGGAGCTGCTGGAGGGCCTCCTCGAGCAGGGCGGCCGCCTCCTCCTCGGTGCGGCGCTCCTTCACGTAGGCGAGGTGCGTCTTGTACGGCTCAGCCTTGGACAACGACGGCGGGTTCGCCTTGTCGCGGCCGGCGGGGAGGCCGGTCGAGGGGCTGTCGATGACCTCGGGGATCTCCTCGTCGGGGAGGTTCGCCGCGAAGTAGCGGACCGTCTCGTTGCCCTGGGCGTCCCAGTAGCTGACGGCGACGCGGTCGGCGTGGAAGCCGCGGTCCTGCTCGCCCATGGGCCCGGCGCCGACGCGCGAGCCGCGGATCGCGCTGTTTCCCGAGACCATCAGATGCCCGCTTCGAACTTGGTGATGAGGCCGAGCACCACGATGCAGGTCACCCAGACGAGGCCGAGGATGATCGTGATCCGGTTGAGGTTGCGCTCCGCAACACCGGAGGCGCCGAGGTTGGAGGTCACGCCGCCGCCGAACATGTCGGAGAGGCCGCCACCGCGACCCTTGTGCAGCAGGATGAGCAGGGTCAGCAGCAGGCTCGTGAGGCCGAGCAGGACCTGCAGGACGACCTGGAGAATCTCCACGGTGAAACCTTTCCGGGCACGACGGACTGGTCGGTGCCGACAATCGAGTATAGCCGGGCGGCGGCCCGGGAGCGCGTCGGCGCCCCGGGCCGCGCCCGATCAGGCGCCGACGTGCTTCTTGAAGCGGACGATCGCCGAGAACTCGTCGATGTCGAGGCTCGCACCGCCGACGAGGGCGCCGTCGACGTTCGGCTCGCGCAGGAACGCCGCGATGTTCGCGGCCTTCACGGAGCCGCCGTAGAGGATTCGCGTGGCCTGCGCGACCTCGTCGCCGGCGAGCTCCGCCAGGACCGTGCGGAGCGCGGCGGCGACCTGCTCGGCCTGCGCCGGCGTCGCGGCCTGACCGGAACCGATCGCCCAGACCGGTTCGTACGCGACGACGAGCCCCTTCGAGGCATCCACGCCCTCGAGCGCGCGACGGAGCTGCGCGACCGGAACGGCGCTCGCACCGTGGGCCTCCAGATCCTCCGCCGTCTCACCGACGCAGAGCACCGGCACGAGGCCGTGGCGGTGCGCGGCGATCACCTTGGCGTTCACGTCCTCGTCGCTCTCGGCGTGCAGCGTGCGCCGCTCCGAGTGGCCGATGATGACGTAGCCGCAGTCGAGCTGCTTGAGGAACGCGCCCGAGATCTCGCCCGTGTACGCGCCGGAGTCGTGCTTCGACAGGTCCTGCGCGCCATAGCCGATGGGCAGGGAGTCGGCCGTGACGAGGGTCTGCACCGAGCGGAGGTCGGTGAACGGCGGGAACACCGCCACCTCGGCGTCCGCGTAGTCGTGCTTCGCGTCGGCGAGGCTCCAGGCGAGCTTCTGGACGAACGCGATCGCCTGCAGGTGATCGAGGTTCATCTTCCAGTTGCCCGCGATGAACGGGGTGCGCTTCACTGCCATCCGAGGACCTCCAGTCCGGGGAGTTGCTTGCCTTCCAGGAACTCGAGGCTCGCGCCCCCGCCCGTGGAGATGTGACCGAACTGGGCGTCGTCGAAGCCCAGCTGCCTGACCGCGGCGGCGGAGTCGCCGCCGCCGACGACGCTCAGGCCGTCGACCTCGGTGAGCGCCTCGGCCACGGCACGGGTGCCGGCGGCGAAGGGCGCCAGTTCGAACACGCCCATCGGCCCGTTCCAGAACACCGTCTTCGAGCCGCGGATGCGGGCCGCGAAGTCGGCCGCCGTCTCGGGGCCGATGTCGAGACCGAGCCCGGCGGCGCCGAACGGCGTCTCCTCGATGGCGTCGGCGGCGGTCACCACGTGCTCGGCGTCCGCCGAGAACGAGGCCGCCACGACGACATCGCTGGGCAGCACAAGCTCGACGCCGCGCTCGGCGGCCTCGGCGAGGTAGCCGCGGACCGTGTCGAGCTGGTCCGCCTCGAGCAGGCTCGAGGCGACCTTGTGCCCCTGGGCGGCGAGGAACGTGAACAGCATGCCGCCGCCGACGAGCAGGGTGTCGACGCGCGGGAGCAAGTGGGCGATGACGCCGAGCTTGTCGGAGACCTTCGAGCCGCCGAGCACCACCGTGTACGGCCGCTCGGGCGTCTCGGTGAGCCGGTCGAGCACCTCGAGCTCGGCCGCGATCAGAAGACCGGCGGCGCTCGGCCGCAGCTGCTCGAGCTCGTAGACGCTCGCCTGCTTGCGGTGCACGACGCCGAAGCCATCGGAGACGACGACGTCGGCGAACGCCGCAAGCTGCTCGGCGAAGGCGCGCCGCTCGGCGTCGTCCTTCGCGGTCTCCCCCGGGTTGAAGCGGAGGTTCTCGAGCACGAGCACCTCGCCGTCGCCGAGGGCCGCGACCTTCGCCTGGGCGTCCTCGCCCACCGTGTCGGCGGCGAAGTCGACGGGCGCGTCGAGGAGCTCGCCGAGGCGGGCCGCGACGGGCCGGAGGCTGTACTTCGCCTCCGGCTCGCCCTTCGGCCGGCCCAAGTGGGAGATGACGACGACGCGGGCGCCCTGCGCGAGCAGGGCGTTCAGCGTCGGCAGCGAGGCCCGCACGCGGCCGTCGTCCGTGATGGTCTCGCCGTCCAGGGGGACGTTGAGGTCGCATCGGACGACGACGCGCTTGCCGGCGAGCTCACCGAGGGAATCGATGGTTCGCAGAGTCACTGTGCTCCGTTTCGGTCGCCGGCGCGTGGCCGGATCAGAGACGCTCGCCGACGTACTCGGCGAGGTCGACGAGGCGGTTGGAGTAGCCCCACTCGTTGTCGTACCAGCTCGAGAGCTTGACCTGGTCGCCGATGACGCGCACGAGGCCGGCGTCGAAGATCGACGAGTGCGGGTCGGAGACGATGTCGCTCGAGACGATCTCGTCCTCGGTGTACTTCAGGATGCCCTTCATCGGCCCCTCGGCGGCAGCCTTGTACGCGGCCTTCACCTCGTCGACCGTGACCGGGCGCGAGGCGGTGACCGTGAGATCGGTGATCGAGCCGGTGGGCACCGGGACGCGGAGCGCGAAGCCGTCGAGCTTGCCGACGAGCTCGGGCAGCACGAGGCCGATGGCCTTCGCGGCGCCGGTCGAGGTCGGCACGATGTTGATTGCCGCGGCGCGGGCGCGGCGCAGGTCCTTGTGCGGGCCGTCCTGCAGGTTCTGGTCTGCGGTGTACGCGTGGACCGTGGTCATCAGGCCGCGCTCGATGCCGAAGGCGTCGTTGAAGACCTTGGCGAGCGGGGCGAGGCAGTTGGTGGTGCACGAGGCGTTCGAGATGATGTGCTGCGTCTCGGGGTCGTAGTCCTGCTCGTTGACGCCGATCACGAAGGTCGCGTCCTCGTCGGTCGCGGGCGCCGAGATCAGCACCTTCTTGGCACCGGCCTCGAGGTGCTTGCGCGCGTCGGCGGCCTTGGTGAAGAAGCCGGTGGACTCGATGACGATGTCGACGCCGAGTTCGCCCCAGGGCAGGTTCGCGGGGTCGCGCTCCGCGAAGGCCTTGAGCTTGGTGCCGTTGACGATGAGGTGCTCGTCGTCGTACTCGACGCTGGCGTCGAGGCGACCCGTGATCGAGTCGTACTTCAGCAGGTGGGCGAGGGTCTTGTTGTCGGTGAGGTCGTTGACCGCGACGATCTCGAGGTCGGCGCCCTGGGCGAGCGCTGCGCGGAAGAAGTTTCGGCCGATGCGGCCGAATCCATTGATGCCGATCTTGACGGACACGGGAAGGTCTCCTGATTGGACTGGGCGCGAACGCGCCGTTTGGGAAGGATGAGGCACGGACGGCGGTGTCCCCGGACCGGGTCCGGGGACACCCATCCGCTACGACAGTAGCAGCAGGCCCGCGGTCTTCTCGGTGGCCGCCTGCCAGCGCTTCTGCACGTTCGCCCAGTCCACGATGGTCCAGAACGCCTTGACGTAGTCGGCGCGCACGTTCTGGTAGTCGAGGTAGTACGCGTGCTCCCACACGTCGAGCATCAGCAGCGGCACGATGCCGGCCGGGAAGTTCGCCTGCTGGTCGAAGAACTGCACGATGATCAGGCGCTGCCCGATCGAGTCCCACGCGAGCACGGCCCAGCCGGAGCCCTGCACGCCGAGCGCCGTGGCGGTGAAGTGCTTCTGGAACCCGTCGAAGGAGCCGAAGTGGTCGTCGATCGCTGCGGCGAGCTCGCCGCTCGGCTTGTCGCCGCCCTCGGGCGAGAGGTTGGTCCAGAAGATCGAGTGGTTGACGTGTCCGCCGAGGTTGAACGCGAGGTCCTTCTCGAGCTTGTTCACGTTGGCGAGGTTGTCCGTCTCGCGCGCCTCGGCGAGCTGCGCGAGCGCGGTGTTCGCGCCGGTCACGTAGGCCTGGTGGTGCTTCGAGTGGTGCAGCTCCATGATGCGACCGCTGATCGCCGGCTCGAGCGCCGCGTAGTCGTACGGAAGATCCGGGAGGGTGTAGTCAGCCATTGCTTCTCCTTGTCAGATGCCGGGGTCGTCCGGGCCTCTGCCTGGTCCAACCTCGGCCTCTCCGAGTCTATGCCCGAAGGCCCGACCGGGGCCGGGCCTTGACGTCACACCTCGTCGAGGTCGGCGGGCAGGCTCGCCTCTGTGCCTGGCACCCCGAGGTCGGCCGCCCGCTTGTCGGCCATCGCCAGGAGACGGCGGATGCGCCCCGCGACCGCGTCCTTCGTCATCGGCGGATCGGCGTGGTGGCCGAGCTCGTCGAGGCTGGCGTCGCGGTGCGCGAGGCGCAGCTCGCCCGCGTACTTCAGATGGTCGGGGATGTCGTCGCCGAGCAGTTCCATCGCGCGCTCGACGCGCGCGCACGCGGCGACCGCGGCCTGCGCCGAGCGCCGGAGGTTGGCGTCGTCGAAGTTCACGAGGCGGTTCGCGGTGGCGCGCACCTCGCGCCGCTGGCGGAGCTCCTCCCAGTTGCGGACGGTGCCGCTCGCGCCCATCACCTGGAGCATGGCGCTGATCGCCTCGCCGTCGCGGACCACGACCCGGTGCACGCCGCGCACCTCGCGGGCCTTCGCCGCGATGCCGAGCCGTCCGGCAGCGCCCACGAGCGCCATCGCGGTCTCATTGCCCGGGCAGGTGATCTCGAGGGCCGCCGAGCGGCCGGGATCGGTGAGGCTGCCGCTCGCGAGGAACGCCCCGCGCCAGACCGCCGCGACCTCGTCGCGCGAGCCCGTGGTGAGGCGGTTCGGCAGGCCGCGCACCGGCCGGCGCCGGGCATCGAGCAAGCCGGTCTGCCTGGCGAGCGTCTCGCCGCCCTCGAGCACGCGGACGAGGTACTGGTTGCCGCGGCGCACGCCGCCGGCCGCCGAGACCGAGACGTCGGGACGCACCCCGTAGAGCTCGGCGAGGTCGCGGGTGACCCGGCGCACGAGGGTCGGCGAGTCGAGCTCGGCCTCGATCGCGATGCGACCCGAGATGATGTGCAGCCCGCCCGCGAAACGCAGGATCGTGGCGAGCTCAGCGGCCCTGACGCTCGTCTTCGCGACTTCGACGCGAGCCAGCTCTTCCTTCACATCAGCCGTCAATGCCACGTGGTTCCCAATCTTCCGTTGTTGCCGCCGCTCCCCCGAGGATCATTCTCGTCCGAGGTCGCGGTCTTTGATACTGACGGCGACCCCTGGCAGTTGCCCGAGTCGCCCGGCGATCTCCCGCACGATCGCGACCGAGCGGTGCTTGCCGCCGGTGCAGCCGATCGCGACCGTCGCGTGTCGCTTGTTCTCGCGCTGATACCCCGCCAGGACGGGCGCGAGCGCCGCCGCGTAGGCGTCGATGAACTCCATCGCCCCCGGCTGCCCCAGCACGTAGCCGGCGACCCGTTCGTCCTCCCCCGTCAGCGCCCGCAGCTCGGGCTCCCAGAACGGGTTCGGAAGGAAGCGCGCGTCCGCCACGTGGTCGGCATCGGTCGGGATGCCGTACTTGAAGCCGAAGCTCAGCACCGTCACTCGGAGCCCCGCCCGATCGGCCTCGGCGAAGGTGTCGGTGACGAGCGTCGCGAGCTGGTGGATGTTCAGGTCGGAGGTGTCGACGACGAAGTCGCTCGACTCCCGGATCGCCGCCACTCTGGCCCGCTCCGCGCCGATCCCGTCGAGCAGCGTGCCGTCGCCCTGCAGCGGGTGCGGACGACGGACCGATTCGAAGCGCCGGACGAGCGCGGCGTCGGTGGCGTCGAGGAACATCACCCGCACGTTCACGCCCGTTCGGAGCGCCTGGATGATCTCCTGCAGCTCCCAGAAGAAGTCGCGGCCGCGGATGTCCACGACCGCGGCGATGCGGGGAAGCGAGTTGCCGGCCCGCTCGACGAGCTCGACGAGGGGCCGGAGCATCTGCGGCGGGAGGTTGTCGACGACGTACCAGCCGAGGTCTTCGAGAGCGTTCGCGGCGGTGGATCGACCCGCTCCGCTCATCCCGGTGACGATGAGCATCTCCTGGTGCTCCGTCTCGTCTGCCATCAGCCGGCCGCCCCCTTCGTTTCTGAAGCTCCAGCCTACCGGGGCGCGGGGGCGCGCACGGTCTGCAGATGCCCGTGCACCGTCTCCGCGAGGACCGGCCCGATGCCCTTCACCTCGGCGATCTCGCTCGGCGTCGCCCCCTTCAGGCGCGCCACCGAGCCGAAGTGGCGGAGCAGCTCTTTCACGCGGGCGGGCCCGAGGCCCGGGATCTCGGCGAGGACCGTGCCGATGTCGCGCTTGCGGCGCTGGCGCTGATGCGTGATCGCGAAGCGGTGCGCCTCGTCGCGGATGCGCTGGAACAGGAAGAGCGCATCGCTGTTGCGGGGCAGGATCACCGGGAAGTCGGACTCGGGGGTCCAGATCTCCTCCAGGCGCTTCGCGATGCCGCAGAGGTAGATGCCCTGCACGCCCGACTCGCGCAGCGCCCGCTCGGCGGCGGCCACCTGCGGCTGCCCGCCGTCGACGACGAGCAGGTTGGGCGGGTAGGCGAACTTCTTGCGCCGCGCGGGCTCGACCACGGCGTCGGCGTCGCTCGGATCGGCACCGAGCTCGCCGACGGTGCCGGCAGCCACGGACGAATCGTCCGCGGCATCCGTCGCCGGCTCCCCCGTGTCGCGCAGGTAGGCGAGCCGCCGCGTGAGCACCTGGTGGATCGAATCGGTGTCGTCGGTCGAGCTCGGGATCGTGAACCGCCGGTACTGGTCCTTGCGGGGCAGACCGTCTTCGAAGACGACCATCGAGGCGACGATGTTCGTGCCGCTCAGGTGCGAGACGTCGTAGCACTCGATGCGGAGCGGGGCATCCGCCATGCCCAGCGCCTCCTGGATGTCCTCGAGCGCCCGCGAGCGCGTCGTGAAGTCGGCGCTGCGCCGCGTCTTGTAGAGCATGAGGTTCTGCTTGGCGTTCTGCTCGGCGGTCGCCAGCAGCGCCGCCTTGTCGCCGCGCTGGGCGGCGCGCAGGCGCACCTTGCGGCCGGCGTGATCGCCGAGCCACGCCTCGACCGCCTCAGCGTCGTCGGGCAGCACCGGCACGATCACCTCGCCCGGCGGGCGGAGCTCGTCGGCGTACGCGTTCTGCAGGACGACGTCGACGAGTTCGCCGAGCGGCACGTCGAGCTCCTTGTCGACGGTCCACGAGCGGACGCCGCGCACGCGGCCGCCGCGCACCGCGAACATCTGCACGGCCGCCTGCAGCTCGTCGTGGTCGATGCCGAAGACGTCGAGGTCGACCTTCTCGCCGAGCACCATCGCGCTCTTCTCGAAGAACTCGCGCGCGGCCTGGAGCTGGTCGCGGCGGCGCGCGGCCGTCTCGTAGTCCTGCGCCGCAGCGGCCTCGCGCATCTCCCGTTCGAGGTCGCCGAGGATCGCCGTGTCCTGGTTCTGCATGAACGCGACGAAGCGGTCGACGTTCTGCCGGTGCTCCTCGATCGTCACCTTGCCCGAGCACGGTCCGAAGCAGCGGCCGATCTGCCCGGCGAAGCACGGCTTGCCGCTCGCCATCGCCCGCCGATAGTCGCTGTCCTTGCACGTGCGGATCGGGAACAGCTTCGTCAGGATCTCGAGCGTCTCGCTCACGGCCCACACCTTCGGGTACGGGCCGAAGTACCTGGCCCCCGGGATGCCTCGCTTGCGCGAGACCATCGCCCGCGGCGCCTCGTCGCCGAGCGTCACCACGAGGTAGGGGTAGGACTTGTCGTCCTTGAAACGCACGTTGAACGGCGGCTTCCACTCGTTGATCCAGGTGATCTCGAGCTGGAGCGCCTCGACGTCGCTGCGAACGACGGTCCACTCGACCGAGGCCGCCGTGGTCACCATGCGCCGGGTGCGCTCGTGCAGAGTGTGCAGCGGCGCGAAGTAGTTCGACAGCCGTGCCCGGAGGTTCTTCGCCTTGCCGACGTACAGCACGCGCCGCTCCGCATCGCGGAAGCGGTACACCCCCGGCGAGGTCGGGATCTCCCCGGCCTTCGGCCGGTACGGGACGGTGCCGGCCATCGGCTAGCCGGCCGCCCGCCGAGCGGTGGGCTGCTCGACGGCGGCCTGGGCCTCGAAGATCTCGCGCAGGAAGAAGCCGGTGTGGCTCTCTTCGACGTCGGCGACCTGCTCGGGCGTGCCCGTGGCGACGATCTGACCGCCGCCGGAGCCGCCCTCGGGGCCGAGGTCGATGATCCAGTCGGCCGACTTGATCACGTCGAGCGAGTGCTCGATGACGATGACCGAGTTGCCCTTGTCGACGAGCTTGCCGAGCACCTTCAGCAGCTTGCGCACGTCTTCGAAGTGCAGGCCGGTGGTCGGCTCGTCGAGGACGTACACGCTGCGGCCGTTCGAGCGGCGCTGGAGCTCGGTGGCGAGCTTGACGCGCTGCGCTTCACCGCCCGAAAGGGTCGTCGCGCTCTGGCCGAGCTGCACGTAGCCGAGACCGACGTCGACGAGCGTCTTCAGGTAGCGGTGGATCGCCGAGATCGGCTCGAAGAACTCGGCCGCCTCGCTGATCGGCATCTCGAGCACCTCGGCGATGTTCTTGCCCTTGTAGTGCACCTGCAGGGTCTCGCGGTTGTAGCGCTTGCCGCCGCAAACCTCGCACGCGACGTAGACGTCGGGCAGGAAGTTCATCTCGATCTTGATCGTTCCGTCACCCGAGCACGCCTCGCAGCGGCCGCCCTTGACGTTGAAGCTGAAGCGGCCCGGCAGGTAGCCGCGCGCCTTGGCCTCGGCCGTCTCGGAGAACAGCGTGCGGATGCGGTCGAACACGCCCGTGTAGGTGGCGGGGTTCGACCGGGGCGTGCGCCCGATCGGCGCCTGGTCGACGTGCACGACCTTGTCGAGGTGCTCGAGGCCGCTCACGCGCCGGTGCTTGCCCGGCACCTTGCGCGCCCCGTTGAGCCGGTTCGCGAGCACCCGGTAGAGGATGTCGTTGACGAGCGAGGACTTGCCGGAGCCGCTGACGCCGGTGACCGCGGTCAGCGTGCCGAGCGGGAAGCGCACGTCGACGTTGCGCAGGTTGTTCGCCGCGGCGCCCTCGACCGTGATCATGCGCTCGGGGTCGACGGGCCGACGGGACTCGGGGATCGCGATCTCCTTGCGGCCGGAGAGGTAGTCGCCGGTCAGCGAGTCGGTGTTCGCGAGCAGCTCGGCGTAGCTGCCCGAGTGCACGACCGTGCCGCCGTTCACGCCGGCGCCAGGGCCGATGTCGACGATCCAGTCGGCGGTGCGGATGGTGTCCTCGTCGTGCTCGACGACGATGAGGGTGTTGCCGAGGTCGCGGAGCGCGATGAGCGTGTCGATGAGCCGCCGGTTGTCGCGCTGGTGCAGGCCGATGCTCGGCTCGTCGAGGACGTAGAGCACGCCCGTGAGCCCGGAGCCGATCTGCGTCGCGAGCCGGATGCGCTGCGCCTCGCCGCCGGAGAGGGTGCCCGCGGCGCGGGCCAGATCGAGGTAGCTCAGCCCGACCCGGATGAGGAAGTCGAGGCGGAGCTTGATCTCGCGCAGCACCTGCGCGGCGATCGCCTGCTCGCGGTCGGTGAGCTCGAGCTTGTCCATGAAGGCGCGCGCGTCGGTGAGGCTCAGCCGGCAGACCTCGGCGATGCTGCGCTCGTGGATGTGCACGGCCAGCACCTCCGGCTTCAAGCGATTGCCGTCGCAGACGGGGCACGGCACCTCGCGGAGGTACTCGGCCCAGCGGGCGCGCTGCTGGTCGGTCTCGGCCTGCACGTACTGCCGCTCGATGTAGGGCACGACGCCCTCGAAGCCAGAGGTGTAGCTCATCTCGCGGCCGTAGCGGTTGCGCCAGCGCACCTTGACCTCGAAGTTGTCGCCGCGGAGCACCGCCGCGCGCGCCTCGGGCGCGAGCGCTTCCCACGGGGTGTCGAGCGAGAAGTCGAGGTCTCGGGCGAGTCCGGACAGCAGCTTCTCGTAGTAGTTGTAGAGGCTCTTGCCCTGCGAGGTCCACGGCAGGATGACGCCCTCGGCGATGGAGAGCGCCGGGTCGCCGAGCAGGAGCTCTTCGTCGACGGACATGCGGGTGCCGAGGCCGGAGCACTCGGGGCAGGCGCCGAACGGGGCGTTGAACGAGAAGGTGCGAGGCTCGATCTCGGTCAGCTGGATCGGGTGCTGGTTCGGGCAGGAGAGCTTCTCGGAGAAGGTCTGCCACGCCTCGGGCCCGTCTTCGTCGACGTAGTTGATCTGGACGAGGCCGTCGGTCAGGCGCAGTGCGGTCTCGAGCGAGTCGGTGAGCCGGCCCAGGATGTCGGGCGAGGAGACGAGCCGGTCGACGACGACCGAGATGTCGTGCTTGACCTGCTTCTTGAGCTTCGGCGGCTCGTCGAGGCGGATGACCTCGCCGTCGACGACCGCGCGCGAGAAGCCCTGCGCGGCCAGCTCGCGGAACAGGTCGACGAACTCGCCCTTCTTCTTCGACACCACCGGGCTCAGCACCTGGAAGCGCGTGCCGTCGGCGAGCTCCATGAGCTGGTCGGCGATCTGCTGCACGGTCTGACGCTGGATGCGCTCACCGCAGACCGGACAGTGCGGCACGCCGATGCGCGCCCAGAGCAAGCGCATGTAGTCGTAGATCTCGGTGATCGTGCCGACGGTGGACCGCGGGTTGCGGTTGGTCGACTTCTGGTCGATGGAGACGGCGGGACTCAGCCCCTCGATGAAGTCGACGTCGGGCCGGTCGACCTGCCCCAGGAACTGGCGGGCGTACGCGGACAGCGACTCGACGTAGCGACGCTGCCCCTCGGCGAAGATCGTGTCGAACGCGAGCGACGACTTGCCCGAGCCGGAGAGCCCGGTGAAGACGACCATCGCATCGCGCGGGATCTCGACATCGACGTCGTGGAGATTGTGCACGCGGGCACCACGAACGCTCAGTCGGGAGTGGGCATCGAGACGTGAAACTGGCACCCTACGAGTCTAGGGACGACCACCGACACTCCTCCCCCGACGGCTGCGCTGTGGGCGAACACACGTTCGAATCAGGCCTGCGGGGCCTGCGCCGATCAGCCGAGGTGGCCGGCCTTCTCCATCTGCCGCAGCTCGCGCTTCAGCTCGGAGACCTCGTCGCGCAAGCGCGCGGCGAGCTCGAACTTGAGCTCCCCCGCGGCCTCGAGCATCTGCCCGTTCAGGTCGCGGATGAGGCTCTCGAGGTCGTTCGCACCCTCGGCGGCGATGCCCTCGCGACGGAGGTTCGGCACGGGTGAGGTCTTCTTCGCGTCACGGCCGGCGAGGAGCGCCGCGGTGTCGGCCTCCTCGCGCGCGAGCACCTGGGTGATGTCGGCGATCCGCTTGCGCAGCGGCTGCGGATCGATGCCGTTCACCCGGTTGTACTCGATCTGCTTCTCGCGACGCCGGTTGGTCTCTTCGATGGCGTTCGTCATGGAGTCGGTCATGACGTCGGCGTACATGTGCACCTGGCCGGAGACGTTTCGCGCCGCACGACCGATGGTCTGGATGAGCGAGGTCGAGGAGCGCAGGAAGCCCTCCTTGTCGGCATCGAGGATCGCGACGAGCGAGACCTCGGGGAGGTCGAGGCCTTCGCGCAGCAGGTTGATGCCGACGAGCACGTCGTAGACGCCGGCGCGCAGCTCCGTGAGCAGTTCGACGCGCCGGAGGGTGTCGACGTCGGAGTGCAGATACCGGACCCGCACTCCGGCCTCGGTGAGGAAGTCGGTGAGCTCCTCGGCCATCCTCTTCGTGAGCGTCGTCACCAGCACGCGCTCGTCGCGCTCGGCGCGCACCCGGATCTCTTCGAGTAGATCGTCGATCTGCCCCTTCGAGGGCTTGACCACGATCTCGGGGTCGACCAGGCCGGTCGGGCGGATGATCTGCTCGACCACGCCGTCGGCGATGCCGAGCTCGTAGCGCCCCGGGGTCGCCGACAGGTAGACCGACTGGCCGATGCGGTGCTTGAACTCGTCCCACTTCAGCGGGCGGTTGTCGAGCGCGCTCGGCAGCCGGAAGCCGTGCTCGACGAGGGTGCGCTTGCGCGAGGAGTCGCCCTCGTACATGGCGCCGATCTGCGGAACGGTCACGTGCGACTCGTCGATGACGACGAGGAAGTCGTCGGGGAAATAGTCGAGCAGGCAGTGCGGCGGCTCGCCCGCCGAGCGCCCGTCGATGTGCCGCGAGTAGTTCTCGATGCCCGAGCAGAAGCCGATCTGCTCCATCATCTCGAGGTCGAAGGTGGTGCGCATGCGCAGCCGCTGCGCCTCGAGGAGCTTGCCCTCGCGCTCGAGCTCGACGAGCCGTTCGTCGAGCTCGTCTCGGATGGTGCCGATCGCCCGCTGCATGACGTCGGTCGAGGCGACGTAGTGCGAACCGGGGAAGACCGGGACGGCGTCGAGCTTCTGGATGACCTGGCCCGTGAGCGGGTGCAGGCTGTACAGCGCCTCGATCTCGTCGCCGAACATCTCGATGCGGATCGCGTGCTCTTCGTACACCGGGATGATCTCGATCGTGTCGCCGCGCACGCGGAAGTTGCCTCGGGAGAAGTCGACGTCGTTGCGCTGGTACTGCATCGAGACGAACTTGCGGATGAGCCAGTCGCGGTCGACGCGCTGGCCGACCTGCAGCGGCATCATCGCGTTCAGGTACTCCTCCGGCGTACCGAGACCGTAGATGCACGACACGGTGGAGACGACGACCACATCGCGCCGGGACAGCAGCGAGTTCGTCGTGGAGTGGCGCAGCCGCTCGACCTCGGCGTTGATCGACGAGTCCTTCTCGATGAACGTGTCGGTCTGCGGCACGTAGGCCTCAGGCTGGTAGTAGTCGTAGTACGAGACGAAGTACTCGACCGCGTTGTGCGGCATGAGCTCGCGGAACTCGTTCGCGAGCTGCGCGGCGAGGGTCTTGTTGTGAGCGAGCACGAGCGTCGGCCGCTGCACCTGTTCGATGAGCCACGCGGTGGTCGCCGACTTGCCGGTGCCGGTCGCGCCGAGCAGCACGACGTCGGTCTCACCCGCGTTGATTCGGGCCGCGAGCTCGGCGATCGCCTGCGGCTGGTCGCCGCTCGGCTGGTATTCGCTGACGACCTCGAACGGGCGCACGGAGCGGGTGGATTCCATGCCCTCAAGTCTAGGTTCGGCCACCGACACGACGGCCGGCTCGAGGCATCCCTTCGCGCAGGGCGAACCCGATCAGCGCGCCGCGAGCTCCGACGTCACCCGCGACCAGAGCGCGTCGGCCTGGCTCATCGTGTGGCCGAGCGAACCGTCGGTGTCGATGACGACGTCGGCGACCTTCAGCCGCGCCTCGCGGTCGATCTGCGCGTCGACGCGCGCCTCGGCCTGCAGCGGATCGAGACCGCGCTGCTCGACCAGCCGCTTGACCTGGGTACGCTTCGGGGCGTCGGTCACGACGACGAGGTCGAAGGGATGGTCGACGTTCGCCTCGACGAGGAGCGGCACGTCGTAGACCACGACGGCGTCGGGGTTCTCGGCCTCGGCCTTCGCGATCAGGCGGCCCGAGAGCTCGCGCACCGCGGGGTGCACGATGGCGTTGAGCTTCGCCCGCGCGGCGTCGTCGCCGAAGACGATGCGGCCGAGGCGCTCCCGGTCGAGCGAGCCGTCGGCGCGGAGCACCTCGGGGCCGAAGGTCTCGGCGATCGCCGCGAGCGCCGGCGTGCCGGGCTCCACGACCTTGCGCGCGAGCTGGTCGGCGTCGAGATGCACGGCGCCGTGCTCGTAGAGACGCCGGGCGACGGTGGACTTGCCGGACGCGATGCCGCCGGTGAGGCCGATCAGGTACACAGCCTCACTCTAGCCGTGCGAGACTCGTGCCGGCGGAAGGAGGCCGCATGCTGGAACTGCTGACGGCCACCGGGCTCGCGCTCGCGGCCGGCCTCAACGCGTGGATCCCGCTCGTGCTCCTCGGCGCGCTCGACCGCTTCACCGGCCTCGTCGAGCTCCCGCCCGCCTGGTCGTGGCTGGCGAACGAGTGGGTGCTGCTCGTCCTCGTGGTGCTGCTCGTCGTGGAGTTCCTGGCCGACAAGGTCCCAGGACTGGACACCGTCAACGATGTCGTGCAGACGGTCGTTCGCCCGACCGCCGGCGGGATCGCGTTCGGCTCGGGCCTGGGCGCGACCACGGTCGCCGTCACGGACCCCGAGACCTTCATCGCCACGCAGCAGTGGGTGCCGATCGCGGTGGGCGTCGTGCTCGCGCTGCTCGTGCATCTGCTGAAGGCCGGGGCCCGCCCGATCCTGAACGCGGCGACCGCCGGCGTCGCCGCGCCGATCACGAGCACCGCCGAGGATGCCGGGAGCGTGCTCATCGTCGTCGCGGCGGTGCTGGCGCCGATCCTCGTGCTCCTGGCGGTCGGTGCCGCGGTCGCCGCGACGGTCTGGCTCGTCCGTCGCCGGCGCAGACGGCGGTCGGCGCGCAGCCGGCCGGAGCCCGACGCATCCGCCTGAACCGGGCCCGGAAACGGCGGAAGGCCGGCTCCCGAGGGAGCCGGCCTTCCGGTGATCGCAGGAACGATCAGTTGTTGCTCGAGAGCTTCTCGCGGAGCGCCGCGAGCGAAGCGTCGTCGGCGAGGGTGCCCGCGCCGGCGGTCTCGCTCGAGTAGGACGCGCCACCGGCCGAGAACGAGTCGTCGGCGGCCTGAGCGGCGAGCGAAGCAGCAACCTGCTTCTTGTGCGCCTCCCAGCGAGCCTGGGCGGCAGCGTAGTCCTGCTCCCACTTCTCGCGCTGGGCCTCGAAGCCTTCCTTCCACTCGTTCGTCTCGGGGTCGAAGCCCTCCGGGAACTTGTAGTTGCCCTGCTCGTCGTACTCGGTGAGCATGCCGTAGAGCGCCGGGTCGAACTCGGTGCCCTCGGGGTCGACGCCCTCGTTCGCCTGCTTCAGCGAGAGCGAGATGCGGCGACGCTCGAGGTCGATGTCGATGACCTTGACGAAGACCTCTTCGCCCACCGAGACGACCTGCTCGGCCAGCTCGACGTGCTTGCCCGACAGCTCCGAGATGTGCACGAGGCCCTCGATGCCGTCGGCGACGCGGACGAACGCACCGAACGGAACCAGCTTCGTGACCTTGCCCGGCGCGACCTGACCGATCGCGTGGGTGCGGGCGAAGACCTGCCACGGGTCTTCCTGCGTCGCCTTGAGCGAGAGCGAGACGCGCTCGCGGTCGAGCTCGACGGAGAGCACCTCGACGGTGACCTCCTGGCCGACCTCGACGACCTCGCTGGCGTGCTCGATGTGCTTCCACGAGAGCTCGGAGACGTGCACGAGGCCGTCCACGCCGCCCAGGTCGACGAACGCACCGAAGTTGACGATCGAGGAGATGACACCCTTGCGGATCTGGCCCGGGTGCAGGTTGGCGAGGAAGGTCGAGCGCGACTCCGACTGGGTCTGCTCGAGCAGCGCGCGACGCGACAAGACCACGTTGTTGCGGTTCTTGTCGAGCTCGAGGATCTTCGCCTCGAGCTCCTGGCCGAGGTACGGGGTGAGGTCGCGCACGCGGCGGAGCTCGATGAGCGACGCCGGGAGGAAGCCGCGGAGGCCGATGTCGACGATCAGGCCGCCCTTGACGACCTCGATGACCGAACCGGTCACCACGCCGTCGGACTCCTTGATCTTCTCCACGTCGCCCCACGCGCGCTCGTACTGCGCACGCTTCTTCGACAGGATCAGGCGGCCTTCCTTGTCCTCCTTCTGGAGAACGAGGGCCTCGACGGTGTCGCCGACCTCGACGACCTCGCTGGGGTCGACGTCGTGCTTGATGGAAAGCTCACGCGAGGGGATGACACCCTCGGTCTTGTACCCGACGTCGAGGAGGACCTCGTCGCGGTCGATCTTGACGACGGTGCCCTCGATGAGGTCGCCGTCGTTGAAGAACTTGAGCGTCTTCTCGACCGCGGCGAGGAAATCGTCAGCAGATCCGATGTCGTTGATCGCGACCTGCTTGGGCGCCTTGGTCGTTGCGGTTGTCATGAAGTAATTGCTCCGAATGGACAATATCGGGCCCGTCGCGAAGGTAGAGCGTGTGTGTGTTCCGCGATGGGCATGCGGACAGGAATGTCACACGAGTGACGTCCCATCCTAACCGATTTCGGACGGACGGGGCAATGCGGCCGTCCCGCTCCCCCGCTCGCGCCCGCCCGCCGGGCCACGCACGATCGAGCGCAGGGCCGGCTCGAGCTCGGGATACGCGAATCGGAACCCGGCGGCCTCGAGCCGCTCCGGCAGCACCCGGCGGCTCTTCAGGACCAGCTCGGTCTCCGTGCCGATCATCGCGGCGCCGAGCTCGAGCAGCCAGCGCGGCTGCGGCGCGCCGAACGGCATCCCGACGATGCGCCGCAGGGTCGCCATCAGCTCGCGGTTCTGCACCGGGTTCGGCGAGCTCAGGTTCACCGGACCCTCGAGGGCGTGCAGTTCCAGGAAGTCGATCGCCCGGACCACGTCGTCGAGGTGGATCCAGCTGAACCACTGGCGCCCCTTGGTCGGGCGGAAGCGATGCGCGGTGCCCGCCGCACGACGGCCCGCCGACACCGGCCAGCGACCGTCGTACTGGGGCCCGCCCAGCCCGAGCCTGGTCAGACGGACGAGCGGCGCCAGCGCGCCGCCGCGACCGAGCACGATCGCCGTGCGCAGCGCGACCCGTCGGGTTCCGGGCAGCGCGCCGGAGAAGAGCTCGGCCTCCCAGGCCTCGGCGACCGCGACGGAGAAGCCCTCGCCGTGCTCGCCCGCCGACTCCGTCATCGCCCGGTCCTCGGCGTGCCGGTAGATCGTCGCCGTCGAGGAGTTCACCCAGAGCGCGGGCGGGCGTTCGGCCCGGCCGATCGCCCGGTGCAGCGCCGCCGTCGTCAGCAGTCGGGAATCCAGGATCTCGGCGCGGTTCGCCGCCGTGTACCGGCAGTCGACGCTCTTCCCCGCGAGGCCGACGACGAGCACGGCGCCGTCGACCGCCCTGGCGATGCCGTCGGCGTCGTGCCATCCCACGTCGGCGTCGCCCCGACCGATGGTGACGAGCTCACGGCCAGCACGTCGGGCGTGCGCGACGAGCGCCCGGCCGAGGAAGCCGCTCGCTCCCCCGACGACGACGCGGCCCGGGCGGCCTGCCTCCACGGTCACCCGAGCAGCGCGGAGCGCAGCGTGTCGAGCCCGACGCCGCCGAGCGTGAGCGCCCGGCTGTGGAAGCGGCGGATGTCGAAGTCGGCGCCCTCACGGCGGCGCAGTTCGTCGCGCAGCTGTTCCCAGATGCGCTGCCCGACCTTGTACGACGGCGCCTGCCCCGGCCAGCCGAGGTAGCGGTTCACCTCGAAGGTGATGAAGCCGTCGTTCATCGCGACGTTCCGGCCCATGAACTCGAAGGCGTAGTCGCCCGTCCAGGCGCCCTGCCCGTCCGGCCGCTGCTTGCCGAGGTGCACGCCGATGTCGAGCACGACGCGAGCGGCGCGCATCCGCTGCCCGTCGAGCATGCCGAGCCGGTCCGCCGGGTCGTCGAGGTAGCCGAGCTCCTCCATGAGCCGCTCCGCGTAGAGCGCCCAGCCCTCGGCGTGGCCGGAGGTGCCGGCCAGCTGCCGGCGCCAGAGGTTCAGCGTGCCCCGGTTCACGACCGCCTGCCCGATCTGCAGGTGATGCCCGGGGACGCCCTCGTGGTACACGGTCGTGAGCTCCCGCCAGGTGTCGAACTCGGTGACGCCCTCGGGCACCGACCACCACATCCGCCCGGGCCTGGAGAAATCGTCGGTGGGGCCCGTGTAGTAGATGCCGCCCTCCTGGGTCGGAGCGATCATGCACTCGAGGGTGCGGATCTCCTCCGGGATGTCGAACTGGCTCGCGCCGAGCTCGGCCACCGCGCGGTCGCTCGTCTCCTGCATCCAGCGCTGCAGCGCCTCGGTGCCGACGAGCTTGCGGCTCGGGTCGGCCTCGAGCGCGGCGATCGCCTCGCGCACCCCGCCGCCCGGCACGATCTCGCGGGCGATCGACTCCTGCTCGGCGACCATCCGCGCGAGCTCCTCGATGCCCCACTCGTACGTCTCGTCGAGATCGACGACCGCGCCGAGGAACTGGCGGGACTGGAGGGCGTAGATCTCCCGGCCCACCCCGTCGCTCTGCCCCGCGGCCGGGGCGAGCTCCCCCTCGAGGAACTCGGCGAGGCCGCGGTACGCCTCGGCGGCGGCGCTCGCGGCACGCTCGAGGTCCTGCTGCAGGGAGTCGGGCAGCGCACTGCCGTCGGCGTTCGCCGAGGAGGCGAAGTCCGCGAAGAAGCCGTCGCTCGCGGCCGTGCGGCGCGCCTGCGCGGCGACCTCCCGCACCTGCCTGACGGCGGGAACTACCCCGCGGCGGATGCCCTCGCGGAGGGTCTCGGCGTAGCCGCCGACGGCCTCGGGCACCGCGGCGAGTCGGGTCGCGATGCGCGACCAGTCGTCGAGCGACGCGGTCGGCATCAGGTCGAACACCTCGCGGATCTCCTGCGCCGGGCTCGCGATGACGTTCAGGTCGCGAAGGTGCAGCTGGGCGGCGTCGCGTTCGAGCGCGAGCTCCAGTTCGCTGCCGAGATCGTCGCGGGTGACCCGGTCGACGGAGTCGACGACCGGTGCGGCCCGCAGCGCCGACAGCGCCGCACGCGTCGCCTCGCTCGCCCGTTCGTGGCCTTGCGGCGAGTAGTCGGGCAGCCGGTCGTCGGCCTCATTTCGGCCGATGTAGGTGCCGACGGTCGGGTCGAGGTCGACGAGCGTGTCGACCCAGCCCTCCGCGACTCGATCGATCTCGGTCTGCGCGCGTTCTGCCATGGGCCGAGCCTAGCCGCCGCCCGGCCGGCCGCGCAGGCAGCGGCACCCGGACGGGAGCCCGGGTGCCGGCGCCCGAGGCTCAGTGCGCGGCGTCGTCCCAGTTCGCGCCGCGCCCGACCTGCACGTCGAGCGGGACGAGCAGCTCGGCCGCATTCGCCATGCGGGCGCGCACGATGCCCTCGAGCTCGTCGCTCTCGCCTGCGGCGACCTCGAAGATGAGCTCGTCGTGCACCTGCAGCAGCATGCGCGAGGCGAGCCCGCGCTCGCGCGCGTCGCGTTCGATGCCCGTCATGGCGACCTTGATGATGTCGGCGGCCGAGCCCTGGATCGGCGAGTTGAGCGCGGCCCGCTCGGCGTTCTCGCGCAGCACCCGGTTCGGGCTGTTCAGATCGGGGAACGGGCGGCGGCGGCCGAAGATCGTCTCGGTGTATCCGTCGATCTTCGCCTGCTCGACGACGCCTCGGAGGTAGTCGCGCACGGCGCCGAAGCGCTCGAAGTAGTCCTTCATCAGCTGGGTCGCCTCTGCGCGGTCGATGCGCAGCTGCTTGGACAGGCCGAATGCGCTGAGGCCGTACGCGAGACCGTAGGACATCGCCTTGACCTTGGTGCGCATGAGCGGCGTCACGTCGGCCGGATCGACCGAGAAGATGCGCGCGCCGACGAAGCGGTGCAGGTCCTCGCCCGCGTTGAACGCCTCGATCAGTCCGGCGTCGCCGGAGAGGTGCGCCATGATGCGCATCTCGATCTGCGAGTAGTCGGCGGTGAGCAGTTCGGTGTACTCGGCCCCGTGGCGGAACGCGACACGGATGCGCCGGCCGTCTTCGGTGCGGATCGGGATGTTCTGCAGGTTCGGGTCGTTCGACGACATGCGACCGGTCGCCGCGCCGATCTGCCCGTACGTGGTGTGGATGCGCGCATCGGCGGCAATGGACTTGTCGAGCGACTCGACGATCTGCCGCAGCTTCGTGGCATCGCGGTGCTCGAGCAGCAGGCCGAGGAAGGGGTGCGGGTTCGACTCCTGGAGATCGGCGAGCGCACCGGCGTCGGTCGTGTAGCCCGTCTTCGTGGCGCGGGTCTTCGGCATGCCGAGCTGGTCGAAGAGCACTTCCTGCAGCTGCTTCGGCGAACCGAGGTTCACCTCGCGGCCGATCTCGGCGTAGGCCGCGGCGGCGAGCCCGGCGGCGCGCTCCCCCAGCTCGGCGGACAGCGCGGCGAGCGCCTCGTGGTCGACCGCGACGCCGCGGAGCTCCATCGCGGCGAGCACGGGCACGAGCGGCATCTCGATCTCGGCGAGCACGCGGCGCGGGCCCTCGTCAAGGGCGGCGAGCACGAGCGGGGCGAGCCGCGCCGAGTACCAGGCGAACTCGGGAGCCCCGGAGTCGCTGCCCTCTTCGGGGACGAGCTGCGAGGGGTCGCCGACGGGCACCGTCTCGCCGAGGTACCGGTCGACGAGCTCGATCAGATTCTTCTCGGTGAGGTTCGGCCGCACGAGCCAGGCCGCCAACAGCGGGTCGACGACGAGGCCGTCGACGGAGAGCCCGCCACGGATGAGCGCCTTCAGCTGCGCCTTCGCGTCGGTCATGATCTTGGGCGCGTCGCTCGCCAGCCAGGCCTCGAACGGACCGAACTCGGCACGGCCCGCCTGCCACGGCAGCTCGATCGAAGAGTCGGTCGTGGCGACACCGATCGTCGCGACCTCGCCGCCCGCGGTCTCGACGTGCAGCCCGAGCCCGGCCGGGGCCGCCTGCTGCGCCCGCTCGAGCCAGGCCGCCAGCTCCTCGCCCACGGGTCGCGTGGGCACGGGAGCCGCGATGGCGGGCTCGCGCTCGACAGGGGCCGCGGCGGCGCGCGCGGCGGCGTTGGTCTCGCCGCGGGCGATCTTCATGACGCGATCGAGCAGGGTCTTGAACTCGAGCCGGCCGAACAGCTCATGCACGGCGTCCTCGTCGATCGGCCGGGCTTCGAGATCGGCCAGCTCGAGCTCGAGCTCGACATCGGTGACGAGGCGGTTGAGCTTGCGGTTGCGGATCGCGTTCTCGCGCTCGCGGCGCAGGTTGTCGCCGACGACGCCCTTGATCTCGTCGATGTGGTCGAGGATGCCCTGCAGATCGCCGTAGAGCTTCAGCCACTTGACCGCAGTCTTCTCGCCGACCTTCGTGATGCCGGGCAGGTTGTCGCTCGTCTCACCCACGAGGGCGGCGATCTCGGGGTACTGCTGGGGCGGCACACCGTAGCGTTCGACGACCGCCTCGGGGTCGTACCGCTTCAGCTGCGACACGCCCTGGGTGTTCGGGTACAGCAGGGTGACGTCGTCGTTCACCAACTGGATGGTGTCGCGGTCGCCGGAGACGAGCAGCACGCGGTACCCCTCGGCCTGGCCGCGGGCGGCGAGCGTCGCGAGGATGTCGTCGGCCTCGAAGTCGTCCTTCTCGAGGGTCGTGATGCTCAGCGCCTTCAGCGCCTCCTGCAGGATCGGCACCTGGCCCTTGAACTCGATCGGCGTCTCGCCGCGGTTGCCCTTGTACTCCTCGTACTCGCGCGTGCGGAACGAGACGCGCGACTTGTCGAACGCGACCGCGAGGTGGGTGGGCTTCTCGTTCTGCAGCAGCAGGAGCAGCATCGACAGGAAGCCGTGGATGGCGTTCGTGTGCTGCCCGTCGCGGGTCTGGAAGCTGTCGACCGGCAGGGCGTAGAAGGCTCGGAAGGCCAGCGAGTGGCCGTCGACGACGAGGAGGGTGGGCTTTGCTGCGTCCGTCACTCGGACAGCCTACAAGCGGCCGCCGACACCCGAAGTCCGTCGTCGGCGGCGCGGAGCGGCGCGCACGGGGAAACGGCGGATGCCCCGCCGGCACGTGGCCGTCGGGGCATCCTGAGTCGGAGGGAACGCCCGGCCGTCGGCCGGACGTTCTCGCGTCACTTCTTGGCGGAGAGCTGCTCGATGATCGCCTGCGAGACGTCGCGCATGGTGAGGCGGCGGTCCATGGAGGCCTTCTGGATCCAGCGGAACGCCTCGGGCTCGGTGAGGCCCATCTTCTCGTTCAGCAGGCCCTTCGCGCGGTCGACGAGCTTGCGGGTCTCGAAGCGCTCGACGAGGTCGCCGACCTCCGCCTCGAGCGCGATGATCTGCGCGTGGCGGGCCAGGGCGATCTCGATCGCGGGCAGCAGGTCGTTCGGGGTGAACGGCTTCACGACGTAGGCGAGGGCACCGGCCTCGCTGGCGCGCTCGACGAGCTCCTTCTGGCTGAACGCGGTGAGCAGCACGACCGGGGCGATGTGCCCCTTCGAGAGCCGCTCGGCGGCAGAGATGCCGTCCAGCTGCGGCATCTTCACGTCCATGATGACCAGGTCGGGCCGCAGCTCCGTCGCGAGCTGCACGGCGGTCTCGCCGTCACCCGCCTCGCCGACGACCTCGTAGCCGTTGTCCCGCAGGATCTCGACGATGTCGAGGCGGATGAGCGACTCGTCTTCGGCCACGACCACGCGACGCGGTGCGGGCTGGGTTGATTCGGTGTCAGTCACGCCAGAAAGCCTACGGTATTCTGAGCGAGGCCTCTGGCCGGTGTGGCGGAATGGCAGACGCGGAGCACTCAAAATGCTTTGCCCGAAAGGGCGTGTGGGTTCGACCCCCACCACCGGCACCAGTGTGCGGTCGCCCGCCAGCCGGGCGCGTCGTGCCGGCTCAGTCGAGGTCCGCCGCGGCCCGTTCCGCGGCGGCGGCGACGTGCCGGTTCCGCTCCGCGATGAGTCGCCGCAGATGCCGCCCGAGCACGGGTTCGACGAGGCGGCCGAGGGGCCCGAACGGCGCTCGGAACCGCACCTGGTCGCGCATCACGGTGCCCCCGTCCACTGGTTCGAAGCGATGCTCGTGGCGGAACGCCGCGAACGGCCCGCGCAGCTGCTCGTCGACGAAGCGGTGGGGGCGCTCGTACGCGGTGATGCGGCTCGTCATCCGGAAGCGGACCCCGAAGTGCCGTGCGCGCCAGGTGACCTGCTCCCCCGGCCCGATCCGCCCGGACGTGACGCCGGCGACGGCCCGCTCGCCGCTCGACCGCATCGACTCGAGGTGGAGATCGATGTCGCACGAGGCGTCGAACGCCGCCTCGGGCGGCGCCGCGATGCGGGTGGCGCACTCGAACTCGACGGTCACGCCGCCATCCTCGCACGGCCCGCGAGCCTGCGACCGCGGCGGACGCGGAACGGCGGCCCGATCCGAGGGATCGGGCCGCCGCAGGGTCGTCGGGCCTAGAGGACCTCGCCGACCTTGTGCACGCGCACGTCGTTCGTCGTGCCGGGGATGCCGGGAGGGGAACCGGAGACGATGACGACCGTCTCGCCCTCCGCGGCCCGACCCGACTTCGCGAGCGCCTCGTCGACCTGCTCGACCATCTGGTCGGTGTGGGTGACGCGCTCGACGACGAAGGTGTCGACGCCCCAGTAGAGCGCCATGCGGCGGCGGATGGCCTGATCCGGCGTGAACGCGAGGATCGGGATGTCGCTGCGCAGGCGGGCCATCCGGCGGGCGGAGTCGCCCGACTCGGTGAACACGCACAGGTACTTCGCGTCGACGAAGTCGGCGACCTCGACCGCGGCCGCGGTGATCGCGCCGGACTGGGTGCGCGGCTTCGTGCCGAGCGGCGGGACGCGCTCGAGGCCGTGCTTCTCGGTCGACTCGACGATGCGCGCCATGGTCTGCACCGTGATGACCGGGTACTCGCCCACGCTCGTCTCGCCGGACAGCATGACCGCGTCGGCGCCGTCGAGCACCGCGTTCGCGACGTCGCTCGTCTCGGCGCGCGTCGGCACCGGGCTGTGGATCATCGACTCGAGCATCTGCGTCGCGACGATGACGGGCTTCGCGAGTCGACGGGCGATCTCGACCGCCCGCTTCTGCACGATCGGCACGGCCTCGAGCGGAAGCTCGACGCCGAGGTCGCCGCGGGCGACCATGATCGCGTCGAAGGCCTCGATGATGCCCTCGAGGTGGTCGACCGCCTGCGGCTTCTCGATCTTGGCGATGACGGGCACGCGCCGGCCGACCTCATCCATGATCTCGTGGACGCGGACGATGTCCTCGGCGTTCCGCACGAAGGAGAGCGCGATGAGGTCGGCGCCGAGCTCGAGGCCCCAGCGGAGATCGGCCTCGTCCTTCTCGGAGAGCGCCGGGACGTTCACGGCGACGCCGGGCAGGTTGATGCCCTTGTTGTTCGAGACCGGGCCGGCGACGACGACCTTGGTGGTCACGACCACGCCGTCGGTCTCGACGACCTGCACGCGCACCTTGCCGTCGTCGATCAGCAGGAAGTCGCCGGGCGCCACGTCCTGCGGCAGGCCCTTGAACGTCGTGCCGACGAGCTCCTTCGTGCCCACGACGTCCTCCGTCGTGATCTTGAAGATGTCGCCCTCGGCGAGCTCGTAGGGTCCTCCCTCGAACTTGCCGAGACGGATCTTCGGGCCCTGGAGGTCGACCAGCACCGCCACGGCGCGACCGGAGTCGTTCGCCGCCTTGCGGACGTTCTGGTAGACGGCCTCGTGCACGTCGTACGTGCCGTGGCTCAGGTTCATGCGGGCGACGTCGACGCCCGCATCGATGATCGCTCGGATCTGTTCATAGCTCGATGTCGCCGGCCCGAGGGTGGCGACGATCTTCGCTCGTCTCATATTCGTATGTGCTCCCAGGTGTTCCGCGCGAACGCGGTGCGGTGCCGGCGGCTCGCGCCGCCGACGCTCAGACGGAGAAGGCGCGAGCCGTCGCAGGGATCGGGCTCGGCAATCTCGTGTCCCCTTCAAGGTACCGGTCGACGGCCGCCGCCGCCGCCCGGCCCTCGGCGATCGCCCACACGATGAGCGACTGCCCACGACCGGCGTCGCCGGCGACGAAGACGCCGGGCTGCTCGGTCGCGTACTGCGCGTCGCGGGCGAGGGCGCCGCGGTCGGTCACGCCGAGCTCGAGCTGCGGCTGGATGGTCTCGGTCTCCGGCCCGGTGAAGCCGAGGGCGAGCAGCACGAGGTCCGCCGGGATCTCGCGCTCGGTGCCCGACTTCGGCACGCGGCGTCCGTCGACGAACTCGGTCTCGGCCACGCGCACGGCGCGGAGCTCGCCCGCGTCGTTCGCGAGGAACTCGACGGTCGACACGAGGTACTCGCGCGTGCCGCCCTCCTCGTGCGCGCTCTGCATCTCGAAGAGGGTCGGATGCATCGGCCAGGGCTGCGCCGCGCTGCGCGCCTCGCCCGGCTGCCGGCCGATCGCGAGGTTCGTCACGCTCAGCGCACCCTGGCGGTGCGCGGTGCCGATGCAGTCGGCGCCGGTGTCGCCGCCGCCGAGGACGACGACGTGCTTGCCCTCGGCGCTGATCTGGTCGAAGACCGGATCGCCGGCGGCCGCGCGGTTGCCCTGCACGAGGTACTCCATGGCGAAGTGCACGCCCGGCAGGTCGCGTCCGGGGATCGGCAGATCTCGCGGGACCATCGCGCCCGTCGCGACCACGACGGCGTCGTAGCGCGAGCGGAGCTCGTCCCAGGAGATGTCGGTGCCGATGTCGACGCCCGCGCGGAAGCGGGTGCCCTCGGCCGTCATCTGCGCGAGGCGCTGGTCGAGGTGGCGCTTCTCCATCTTGAAGTCGGGGATGCCGTAGCGCAGGAGGCCGCCGATGCGGTCGTCGCGCTCGAAGACCGCGACCGTGTGGCCCGCGCGGGTGAGCTGCTGCGCGGCGGCGAGGCCCGCGGGCCCGGAGCCGACGACGGCGACGGTCTTGCCGGTCAGTCGGCCGGGCGGCTGCGGCTGCACCCAGCCGTTGCCGAAGGCCTGGTCGATGATCGAGACCTCGACCTGCTTGATCGTGACGGCCGGCTGGTTGATGCCGAGGACGCACGCCGACTCGCACGGGGCCGGGCAGAGCCGACCCGTGAACTCCGGGAAGTTGTTCGTGGCGTGCAGCCGCTCGATCGCGGCGCGACCCTCGCCGCGCCACATGAGGTCGTTCCACTCCGGGATCAGGTTGCCGAGCGGGCAGCCCTGGTGGCAGAACGGGACGCCGCAGTCCATGCAACGGCCGGCCTGCCGGCGCAGCTGGGCGGAGTCGCCCGGCTCGTAGACCTCTTTCCAGTCCATGATCCGCACCGGAACGGGGCGCCGCTTGGGCAGCTCCCGTTCGGTGACCTTCAGAAAGCCCTTCGGGTCAGCCACCCGTCACCTCCATACCGCTCGTGTTGCCGTTCGGATTCGTGTTCGCGATCGTCTCAGCCACCCGTCACCTCCAGGATGCGGGTCCAGACGATCTCGCCGTCGGGGTCGAGCCCCTCGTCGACGGCGCTCTGCCGGGTGCGGAGCACCGCGGCGTAATCGCGCGGGAGCACCTTGGTGAAGCGGTCGAACGCCGCGTCGCCCTCCTCGAGCAGGGAGGCCGCGACCGCGGAGCCCGTCTCGGCGAGGTGCTGCTCGAGCAGGTCGCGCACGATCTCGCGGTCGGCCGAACCGAGCGCCAGGAGCTCCAGCTCGCCGTTGGCGAGCGATTCGCGGTTCACGAGGGCCTCGTCGAGACCCAGGACGTACGCCGTGCCGCCCGACATGCCCGCACCGAGATTGCGTCCCGTGGCGCCGAGGATCAGCGCCAGCCCGCCCGTCATGTACTCGAGCGCGTGGTCGCCCACGCCCTCGACGACGGCGGTGGCGCCCGAGTTGCGCACCAGGAAGCGCTCGCCCACGATGCCGCGGATGAACATGCTGCCCTGGGTCGCGCCGTAGCCGATCACGTTGCCGGCGATGACGTTGCGCTCGGCGGCGAAGCTCGCCGTCGGCGCGGGGCGCACCACGATGCGTCCGCCCGAGAGGCCCTTGCCGACGTAGTCGTTGGAGTCGCCCTCGAGCCGCAGCGTGATGCCGGCCGGGAGGAACGCCCCGAGCGACTGCCCGGCCGAGCCCGAGAGCGTGACCTCGATGGCCCCCTCGGGAAGGCCGTTCGCACCGTGCCGCGCGGTGACCTCGTGGCCGAGCATCGTGCCGACGGCGCGCTCGGTGTTCTTGATCGGCAGCTCGATCTCGACGTGGCCGCCCTGCTCGAGCACCTGGCGGGCCCGGGAGATCAGCTCGTTGTCGAAGTGCTCGTCGAGCTCGTGGTCCTGCTCGCGGCCGTGCTTGCGCGGCTCGGCGTCGGCGAAGTCCGGACCGATGAGCACGGGGGTGAGATCGAGGCCCGAGGCCTTCCAGTGCGAGACCGCGCGGTCGACGTCGAGGAGTTCGCGGCGGCCGATGATCTCGTCGAGCGAGCGGAAGCCGAGCGCCGCGAGGTGCTCCCGCACCTCCTCCGCGATGAACTCGAAGAAGGTCACGACGAACTCGGGCTTGCCCGTGAAGCGCTTGCGCAGCTCCGGGTTCTGCGTCGCGACGCCGACGGGGCAGGTGTCGAGGTGGCAGACGCGCATCATGATGCAGCCCTCGACCACGAGCGGCGCCGTGGCGAAGCCGAACTCCTCGGCCCCCAGCAGGGCGCCGATGATGACGTCGCGGCCGGTCTTGAGCTGCCCGTCGACCTGCACGACGACGCGGTCGCGCATGCCGTTCAGCATGAGCGTCTGCTGGGTCTCGGCGAGGCCGAGCTCCCAGGGGGTGCCCGCATGCTTCAGCGAGTTCAACGGGCTCGCGCCGGTGCCGCCGTCGTGGCCGGACACCAGGATGACGTCGGCGAGGGCCTTGGCCGTGCCGGCGGCGACCGCGCCGATGCCCGACTGGCTCACGAGCTTCACGTGCACGCGCGCCTTCGGGTTCGCGCGCTTCAGGTCGAAGATGAGCTGCTTCAGGTCTTCGATCGAGTAGATGTCGTGGTGCGGCGGCGGCGAGATCAGGCCGACGCCCGCGGTCGCGTGCCGCGTGCGCGCCACCCACGGGTACACCTTCGTCGGCGGCAGCTGGCCGCCCTCGCCCGGTTTCGCGCCCTGCGCGAGCTTGATCTGGATGTCGTCGGCGTGCGTCAGGTACATGCTCGTCACGCCGAATCGGCCGGAGGCGACCTGCTTGATCGCGCTGCGCCGCTCGGGGTCGAGCAGCCGCTCGAGGTCCTCGCCGCCCTCGCCCGTGTTCGACTTGGCGCCGAGCCGGTTCATCGCGATGGCGAGCGTCTCGTGCGCCTCCTTCGAGATCGAGCCGTAGCTCATCGCGCCGGTGGAGAAACGCTTCACGATCGACGACACCGGCTCGACCTCGTCGAGCGGCACCGGCGGGCGCACCCCACTGCGGAGGGCGAACAGGCCGCGGAGCGTCATGAGCTCCTCGGCCTGCGAGTCGACGAGATCGGTGTACTCCCGGAACACGTCGTAGCGACGGTTGCGCGTCGAGTGCTGCAGGCGGAACACGGTCTCGGGGTTGAAGAGGTGCGGCGAGCCGTCGCGGCGCCACTGGTACTCGCCACCCGTCGCGAGCCGCTCGTGGGCGCGCACGGCGACGTCCTCGGGATAGGCCTCGGTGTGCCGGCTCAGGTTCTCGGCCGCGATGACGTCGATGCCGATGCCGCCGAGCTTCGAGGTGGTGCCCGTGAAGTACTCGTCGATGAACTCCTGCGAGAGGCCGATCGCCTCGAAGGCCTGCGCCCCCGCGTAGGAGGCGATGGTCGAGATGCCCATCTTCGACATGATCTTCAGCACGCCCTTGCCGAGCGCCTTGATCACGTTGTGCACCGCGTCCTCCGGGCTCACCCCGCTGATGACGCCGGAGCGCACGAGGTCCTCGCAGGTCTCCATCGCGAGGTACGGGTTCACGGCGGAGGCGCCGTAGCCGATGAGGAGCGCGACGTGATGCACCTCGCGCACGTCGCCCGCCTCCACGATGAGCCCGACGCGCATCCGCGTCTCCGCTCGGATGAGGTGGTGATGCACCGTCGAGAGCATGAGCAGCGACGGGATCGGGGCGAGGTCCTTGTTGGAGTCGCGGTCGCTCAGCACGATGAAGGAGGCGCCCTCGGCGATCGCCTCGTCGACCTCGCGGCAGATGGCGGCCAGCCGGTCGCGCAGCGCGTCGGGGCCCTCGTCGAAGCGGTAGGTGCCGCGGATCGTGACCGTCGTGCGCGAGCCAGGCATCGGGTCGATGTGCACGATCTTCGCGAGCTCGTCGTTGTCGATCACCGGGAAGTCGAGCGAGACCTGCCTGGCATGCTCCGGGCCGGCCGTCAGCAGGTTGCGCTCCGGCCCGAGCCCCGTGCCGAGCGAGGTCACGACCGCTTCGCGGATCGAGTCGAGCGGCGGGTTCGTCACCTGCGCGAACTGCTGCGTGAAGTAGTCGAACAGCAGGCGCGGGCGCTGTGCGAGCACCGCGATCGGCGTGTCGGAGCCCATCGCCCCGAGCGGCTCCTGCCCCGTGCGCGCCATCGGCGCGAGCAGGATCTTCACCTCTTCCTCGGTGTAGCCGAAGGTGCGCTGGCGGCGGTTCACCGAGGCCGGCGGGTGCACGATGTGCTCGCGCTCCGGGAGGTCGGCCAGGCGGATGCGGCTCTCGTCGAGCCACTCGCCCCACGGCTCCGCGGCGGCGAGCTCGCGCTTGATCTCGTCGTCCTCGATGAGCCGGCCGGCCTCGGTGTCGACGAGGAACATGCGGCCCGGCTGCAGGCGGCCCTTGCGGACCACGCGGGACGGATCGATGTCGAGCACGCCGATCTCGCTCGCCAGCACGACGAGGCCGTCGTCGGTGACGAGGTAGCGGCCGGGGCGGAGGCCGTTGCGGTCGAGCGTCGCCCCGACGAGCGAGCCGTCGGTGAACACGATCGCCGCGGGGCCGTCCCACGGCTCCATGAGCATCGAGTGGTACTCGTAGAAGGCGCGGCGCTCGGCATCCATGCCGGCCTGGTTCTCCCAGGCCTCCGGCACCATCATCATCACGGCGTGCGGGAGGCTGCGCCCGGAGAGCGTGAGCAGCTCGACGACCTCGTCGAAGGAGGCGGAGTCGCTCGCGCCGGGCGTCACGATCGGCAGGATCGGGTCGAGCTCGCCGAGGAGCTCGGACTCGAGCTGCGACTGCCGGGCCCGCATCCAGTTGCGGTTGCCCTGGATCGTGTTGATCTCGCCGTTGTGCGCGATCATGCGGAACGGCTGCGCGAGCGGCCACGAGGGGAAGGTGTTCGTCGAGTAGCGCGAGTGCACGAGCGCCAGCTTCGACGCGAAGCGCTCGTCGGAGAGGTCGGGGTAGAACGGCTCGAGCTGGAGCGTCGTGACCATGCCCTTGTAGACGAGCGTGCGCGCCGACAGCGAGGCGAAGTACAGCTCGAGCTCCCGCTCGGCGCGCTTGCGCAGCCGGAAGGTGAGCCGGTCGAGCGCGATGCCGGCGACGGCTGGCGCCCCCTCGGCGTTCGCCGCACGCACGAAGAGCTGCTGCACGGCGGGCATCGCCTGACGGGCGAGCGTGCCGAGCTGCTCGGGTCGCACGGGCACCTCGCGCCAGCCGAGGACCGTCAGCCCCTCCTCGGCGGCGAGCCGGGCGAGCGACTGCTTGATGCGGCTGCGCGACGTCGGGTCGACCGGGAGGAAGGCGTTGCCGACCGCGTACTCCCCCGCCGCGGGCAGCGGGAACTCGGTCACCGCGCGCAGGAACTCGTCGGGGATCTGGGTGATGATGCCCGCGCCGTCACCGGTGCCGGCGTCGGAGCCGATGGCCCCGCGGTGCTCCAGATGACGCAGCGCGTCGAGCGCCGCGGTGATGATGTCGTGCCCGGCGGTGCCGCGGAGCGTCGCGACCATCGCGAGCCCGCAGGCGTCTTTCTCGGCGGCTGGGTCGTACAGGCCCTGTGCGGCCGGCACGGTGCCGAACCGCGAGAAGGGAGGGGTGAGCGACACGGGAACCGTCCTCTCAGCAAGCGGAAAAGGAGGGGACGCCGTCGGCCCTTCGCAAGGGATCTGCACGGCACGAGGTGCGGCGCCGCTGCGGGAGAACGGGGACTGACTCCTAGACGGAGGACGAGCGGCCTGGGCTTGTGGCGGCCGACTCAGGGGCGTTCTCGGACTCGACGCCGTCGTCGAGCGAGTCCGATTCGGACTCGATTTCGTCAGAGTCTACAACAGCATCGGGCCGCTGCCATTCACGGCCCGGTGCGTAGACGCTCGGCTCCAGCCCGGTGTGCCGGCGCGACTGCACGATCAGCAGGATGACGCCGATCACGACGGCCGCGAAGGACGCCCAGACGTTCGAGCGGATGCCGAAGAGCATCTCGCTCGGGTCGACGCGGATGGACTCGAGGAACGAGCGCCCCAGGCCGTACCAGATGAGGTACATCGCGAAGGCCTTGCCCCAGCGCAGGCCGCCCTTGCGCTCGAGGAGCAGGATCACGGCGACGCCGGCGAGGTTCCAGATGATCTCGTAGAGGAACGTCGGGTGGAACAGCGTGCCCTCGGGCAGGCCCTGCGGCCACGCCGGGTTCGAGTACTCGATCTCGAGGCCCCAGGGCAGATCGGTCGGCGAGCCGAACAGCTCGTGGTTGAACCAGTTGCCGAGCCGGCCGACGGCCTGGGCCACGAGGAGGCCCGGCGCGAGCGCGTCGGCGAAGGAGAGGAAGCGCAGGCCCGTGATGCGGCACGCGATGAGCACGCCGACCGCACCGCCGATGAGCGCGCCGTAGATGGCGTTGCCGCCCTCCCAGATCGCGAAGATCTTCCACCACTCCTGGCCGGCGAAGTAGTCGTTCGGGTGGGTGAAGACGTGGTAGAACCGGGCGCCGATGATGCCGAGCGGCACCGCCCAGAGCGCGATGTCGAGCACGATGCCCGGCTCGGCGCCGCGCTTCGTGAGCCGGCGCGAGGTGATGACGACCGCGAGGATGATGCCGAGCAGGATCCACAGCGCGTAGGTGTGGATGTTGAGCTGCCACCCGAAGAGGTTGAGCTCGAAGACCTGCCACGAGTAGTCCGGGCTCGGGATGCTGAACGGTGCGATCACGCCGTCGACTGCCTTTCGTCAGGTGGTGCGGCCGCCACGGCGGCCCACATGAGCGTACTTCACTGCGGGCGCGTGCCGCGCGCGAGCTCGGCCGCGAGCCGACCGGCGGCCTCGGCGCCGCCCTGGGCGACCGCCGCGACGAGCGCGGAGCCGACGATGGCGCCCTCGGCGTACTCGAGCACCTCGGCGACCTGCGCCGCGGTCGAGATGCCCACGCCCACGCAGGCGGCCTCGGCGCCCGCGTCGTGCAGGCGCGACACCAGCGTGCGGGCGGCGCGGTCGACGTCGGAGCGCGCGCCCGTGATGCCCATCGTCGAGACGGCGTAGACGAAGCCGCGGCTCGCCTCCACGGTCTTGACCAGGCGGGCGTCGGTCGACGTCGGTGCGGCGAGGAACACCCGATCGAGGCCGGTGCGCTCGGTGGCGGCCAGCCAGTCGGCCCCCTCGTCGGGGATCAGGTCGGGCGTGATGAGCCCGGCTCCCCCGGCGGCGGCGAGCTCGTCCGCGAAGCGGTCGACCCCGTACTGCACGACGGGGTTCCAGTACGTCATGATCAGCACCGGGGCATCCGTGCGCTCGGTGATGCGGCGCACCGCCTCGAAGCCGTCCGCGATGCGGAAGCCGTTCTGCAGCGCCTGCTGCGTCGCGGCCTGGATGACCGGGCCGTCCATGACGGGGTCGGAGTACGGCAGGCCGAGCTCGAGCACGTCGACGCCCTTCTCGACCAGCGCGACGGCCGCCTCGACGCTCTCGTCGAGCGTGGGGAAGCCGACCGGCAGGTAGCCGATGAGCGCGCCGGCCGCCTCGCGATTGCGCCGGGCGATGACCTCGCCGACCGTCCGCATCACGCCTGCTCCCCGTCGTAGAGGCCGAAGTACTCCGCGGCCGTGTCCATGTCCTTGTCGCCGCGGCCCGAGAGGTTCACCAGGATGACGGCCTCGGGGCCGAGCTCGCGACCGAGCTCCAGCGCGCCCGCGAGCGCGTGCGCCGACTCGATCGCGGGGATGATGCCCTCGGTGCGGGTGAGCAGCCGCAGCGCCTCCATGGCGGCGGCGTCGGTGACCGGGCGGTACTCGGCCCGGCCGAGCGCCGCGAGCCACGAGTGCTCTGGCCCCACGCCCGGGTAGTCGAGGCCCGCGGAGATCGAGTGCGACTCGATGGTCTGGCCGTCCTCGTCCTGCAGCAGGTAGCTGCGCGCCCCGTGCAGCACGCCGGGGCGGCCCTTCGTGATGGTCGCCGCGTGCCGGGGCGTCTCGGCGCCCTCGCCGCCCGCCTCGAAGCCGATGAGCCGAACGTCGGCGTCGTCGAGGAAGGCGTGGAAGATGCCGATCGCGTTCGAGCCGCCGCCCACGCAGGCCGCCACCGCGGTCGGCAGTGCGCCGGTCAGCTCGAGCACCTGCGCCCGTGCCTCCTCCCCGATGATCTTCTGGAAGTCGCGCACCATCTCGGGGAACGGGTGCGGACCGGCGACGGTGCCGAAGACGTAGTTCGTCGTCTCGACGTTCGTGACCCAGTCGCGCATCGCGTCGTTGATCGCGTCCTTCAGCGTGCGCGAGCCGGTCTTCACGGCCACGACCTCGGCGCCGAGCAGGCGCATGCGGGCGACGTTCAGCGCCTGGCGCTCGGTGTCGACCTCGCCCATGTAGATCGTGCACTCGAGGCCGAAGAGCGCGGCGGCGGTCGCGGTCGCGACGCCGTGCTGTCCCGCCCCGGTCTCGGCGATCACGCGCGGCTTGCCGATCCGCTTGGTCAGCAGCGCCTGGCCGAGCACGTTGTTGATCTTGTGCGAGCCCGTGTGATTGAGGTCTTCGCGCTTCAGGATGATGCGGGCGCCGCCCGCGTGCTCCGCGAAGCGGGGCGCCTCGGTGATGATCGAGGGGCGGCCGGTGTAGCTGCGCCCCAGCTCGGCGAGCTCCTCGTGGAAGGCCGGGTCGAGCTTCGCGAGCTCGTAGGCCTCGGAGAGCTCGTCGAGCGCAGCGACGAGGGACTCGGGCACGAATCGCCCGCCGAAGTCGCCGAAGTACGGACCGTGGGCGTCTCGGAGCGCCATGTCACACCGCCAGGAATGCAGAGAGGGTGGCCACCGGGTCGCTCGTGACGAGCGCCTCGCCGACGAGCACGGCGTCGGCGCCGGCCCGGCGGTAGTGCGCCACGTCGTCGGGCGAGAGCACCGCGGACTCCGCGACGCGGATCGCGCCGTCGGGGAAGCGGTCGACGAGCCGGCCGAACAGATCGCGGTCGAGCTCGAAGGTGTTCAGATCGCGCGCGTTCACACCGATCAGCTTCGCGCCGAGCGCGGCGGCGCGATCGAGCTCCTCGGCCGAGTGCGCCTCGACAAGCGCGGTCATGCCGAGCTCGGTGATGAGCGCGTAGAGCTCGGCGAGCGTCGCGTCGTCGAGCGCGGCGACGATCAGCAGCGCGAGGTCGGCGCCGGCCGCGCGGGCCTCGAACACCTGGTACGGCGTCGAGAGGAAGTCCTTGCGCAGCACCGGGAGCGCGACCGCCTCGCGGACCGCTTCGAGATCGTCGAGCGAGCCGCCGAAGCGACGGCCCTCGGTGAGCACGCTGATCGCGCTCGCGCCGCCGAGCTCGTAGTCGCGCGCGAGCGCGGCCGGGTCGGTGATCGTGGCGAGCGCGCCCCGCGAGGGGCTCGAGCGCTTGATCTCGGCGATCACCTTCACCCGATCGGCCGGTCGCAGCGCCTCGAGCGCGTCGATGGCGGCCGGGCGCGCCAGTGCGGCGCGCTCGACCTCGGCGAGCGGACGAGTCTGCCGGCGCGCCTCGGCGTCGGCGACGGCGTTGGCCGTCAGCTCGGCGAGCACGGTCAGTGCGAGCTGACGGAGCTCTTGGCCCCGCCGACGCCGTAGCCGGCCTTGGCCAGCGCCCAGCCGACCAGTGCGCCGACGACGAGCAGGCCCGCCGAGGCCCAGACGAGCCACTCGAGCTCGAAGAAGAACGCGACCGTGCCGATCGTGAACGCGACGAGCATGATCACGACGGCCGTCCACGCCGCGGGCGAGTGTCCGTGGCCGGGGTCTGCGTGCTCAGTGGTCATGGTGCTCCTTCGTTGCGGGGTCTCGGCAAGTCTACCGGTCGGCCGCGCCGGGCTCGTCGCCCCGCGCGGTCGGCCGGTCGGGGTGGTCGTCAGGGTCGGCCTGCGCCTCGGCGGGCTCCTGACCCTCATCGGTGGGGTCGTCTCCGCGGGTCAGCTCGTCCCACTCCTCGACGGCGCGGTCGCGGCTCGACACCGGTGCTGCTGCGCCATCCTGACGGAGCTTGGTGCTGCCGTAGCGGCTCGACGAAGCCGGCCACTTCGCGCCCGTCACGAAGACGAGGAGTGCGGAGAGCACGAGCAGGGCGCCGCCGGCGAAGGCGGCGAGCGGCCAGAGGCTCGCGTCGACGCTCGCCACGAGCGCGGCGGTCGGCTCCGAGCCGGCCACCCCGGTCGCTTCGGTCACCGCGGGGGCGACGGCGGCCACGGGGTCGCCGAGGGTGAGCGCCGCGGCGAGGACGACGCAGCCGCCCAGCAGGAACTCGAGCACGCCGAGCACTATCCGCAGGCCGGTGCCGGCGAGGGCGAGGGCGGCGGACAGCGCGAGGGCCGCGAGGCCGAGCGCCGCGAGCGCCGGCGAGGCGAGCTGCCCGCTCACCGCGATCGCCGTGCCGTCGCCGCCGGCACCGGCCACGAGGTGCAGCTCGAACCAGCTCTGGCTCCAGCTCAGCATGGCGAGGCCGCCGCCGAGGATCGCCCCCAGGATGGCGGTGAGCTTCGACCGTCCCGGCGTCATGCGCCCACCCGCCGCATCGCGTTCGCCACCGCGACCGCCTTGAGCGGGGCCGCGGCCTTGTTGACGGACTCCTGGAACTCCGCCTCGGGCACCGAGTCGGCGACGAGGCCGCCCCCGGCCTGCACGCGGGCGACGCCGCCCTGGATGAGCGCGGTGCGGATGGCGATCGCGAGGTCGGCGTCGCCGCCGAAGCCGAAGTAGCCGACGACGCCGCCGTAGACGCCGCGCTGCGCGGGCTCGAGCTCGTCGATGATCTCCAGGGCGCGCGGCTTCGGCGCGCCCGAGAGCGTGCCGGCCGGGAAGGTCGCCCGGAACACGTCGACCGCGTTCCGCCCCGGCGCGAGGTCGCCCTCGACCGAGGACACGATGTGCATGATGTGGCTGAAGCGTTCGATGCGCATGAACTCGGTGACCTCGACGGAGCCGGCGACGCACACCTTCGCGAGGTCGTTGCGGGCGAGGTCGACGAGCATCAGATGCTCGGCGCGCTCCTTCGGATCGGCCTCGAGCTCGGCCTCGAGCGTGGCGTCCTCCTCCGGCGTCGCGCCCCGCGGGCGGGACCCGGCGATGGGGTGCGTGTAGACGCGGCCGTCCTCGACCTTCACGAGCGCCTCGGGCGAGGAGCCGACGATCCAGTACGGCTCCCCCGCGGTGTCCTCCAGGTGGAGCAGGTACATGTACGGGCTCGGGTTGAGGCTCCGCAGCACCCGGTAGACGTCGACCGGCTCGGCGGTGACCTCCTGCTCGAAGCGCTGCGAGATCACGACCTGGAACACGTCGCCGTCACGGATGTACGCCTTCGAGCGATCGACCGCGGCGAGGAAGTCCTCGCGATCGGTGCGGTGCCGGGGCGCCGCGGCGAGGCCGAGGTCGACCTGCGCCAGACGCGCCTCGGCCGGCTGCGCCAAACCGCCCTGCATGCGGTCGAGGCGCGCCTGCGCATCGGCCCAGAGCGTCTCGGCGTCGTCGACGCCGTCGTTCAGCGCCGAGGCGACGAGCTGCACGGTGCCCGTGCGGTGGTCGATGACCACGAGCTCGGAGACGAAGGCGAACGCCTGCGAGGGGACCCGGAAATCCGCGGGCGGCTGGTTCGGCAGCCGCTCGATCTGACGGATCGCCTCCCAGCCGATGAAGCCGACGAGTCCGCCGGTGAGCGGCGGCGCACCGGGCACGTCCTCCGTGGCCCAGCGCTCGTACAGCGCCTCGAGGGCGGCCAGCGGCGCGAGCTCGGCCGCCTCGCCGAGCGCGCGCTCCCTGGGCAGCCCGTAGTCGAGCCACTCGACCTGCCCGTCGCGCTCGGTCAGCACGCCGTGCGAGGCGACGCCGACGAAGGAGTAGCGCGACCAGATGCCGCCCTGTTCGGCGGACTCGAGCAGGAAGCTGCCCGGTCGCCCCTCCGCGAGCTTCCGGTAGATGCCCACCGGCGTCTCGCCGTCGGCGAAGAGCTCCCGCACCACGGGCACCACACGGCGCCCGCCGAGGAGGGTCTGGAAGCCCTCGAACGTGGTCGTCGCCGTGCTCGTCATGCGTCGCCTCCCGAGGCATCCGGCGCGTCGCCCACGACCACCGGCACCGGGTCGCCGTCGAAGCAGGTCCTGGTTCCGGTGTGGCACGCGGCGCCGATCTGCTCGACGCGCACGAGCAGGGTGTCCGCGTCGCAGTCGAGCGCGGCGGACTTCACGTACTGCGCGTGGCCCGAGGTGTCGCCCTTGCGCCAGTACTCCTGACGCGAGCGCGACCAGAACGTCACGCGGCCCTCGCTGAGCGTGCGGCGCAGCGCCTCGCGGTCCATCCAGCCGAGCATGAGCACCTCGCCGCTGTCCCACTGCTGGATGACGGCGGGCAGCAGCCCGTCGGCGTTGAACGCGGCCCGCTCGATCGCGGCATCCGTCGTGCTCGTCATCGCACGGTCCTCCCGTCGGCGGCCAGCGCCGCCTTCACCTCGCCGATCGTGATCTCGCCGTTGTGGAACACCGAGGCGGCGAGCACCGCGTCGGCGCCCGCGGCGATCGCCGGCGCGAAGTCCGAGACCCGCCCGGCCCCGCCCGACGCGATCACCGGCACGCTCGACAGCTCGTGCATGAGGGCCGTCAGCTCGAGGTCGAAGCCGGCCTTCGTGCCGTCGGCGTCGATCGAGTTCACGAGCAGCTCCCCCGCGCCGAGCTCGATCGCCCGACGAGCCCAGTCGAGGGCGTCGAGCTCGGTCTCGGTGCGACCGCCGTGCGTGGTGACGACGAAGCCGGAGGGCGTGCGCTCCGAGCGCTTCACGTCGAGCGAGAGCACCACGACCTGCGCGCCGAAGCGGTCCGCGATCTCGGCGACGAGCTCGGGCCGGGCGATGGCGGCGCTGTTCACGCCGATCTTGTCGGCGCCGTGGCCGAGCAGGCGCGCCACGTCCTCGGCGGAGCGCACCCCGCCGCCCACGGTGAGCGGGATGAAGACCTGCTCGGCGACCTGCTGCACCATGTCGTACGTCGTCGAGCGGTCGTCGACCGTCGCGGTCACATCGAGGAAGGTGAGCTCGTCGGCGCCCTGCTCGGCGTAGCGCGCGGCGAGTTCCACCGGATCGCCCGCGTCGCGCAGGTTCTGGAAGTTGACGCCCTTCACGACGCGGCCGGCGGCCACGTCGAGGCACGGGATGACCCGGACGGCGAGGCTCATCGCGCCGCCCTCACAACCGGGCCGCGTGGATCGCCGAGACGAGGATGGCGCGGGCGCCGATCTCGTACAGCGCGTCCATGACGTGGTTCATGTCGGTGCGCGGGATCATCACCCGGACGGCCACCCAGTCCGGGTCGTGCAGCGGCGACACCGTGGGCGACTCGAAGCCCGGGGCGGCCGCGGTGGCCTGCTCGAGGTGCGCGACCGGGACGTCGTAGTCGAGCAGCACGTACTGGCGGGCGACGAGCACGCCCTGCAGACGGCGCACGAGCGTGCCGGTGCCGGGCTTGTCGACGCCCGAGCCGATCAGCACGGCCTCGGACTGCAGGATGACCGGCCCGAAGATCTCGAGACCGGCCTTGCGCAGCGTGGAGCCCGTGGAGACGACGTCGGCGACGGCGTCGGCGACGCCCAGCCGCACGGCGGACTCCACGGCGCCGTCGAGCTTGACGAGCTTGGCGGTGACGCCGTGGCGGGCGAGGAAGTCGCCGACGAGACCCGGGTAGCTCGTGGCGACCCGCACCCCCTCGAGGTCCTCGAGCGTCGAGAAGCCGCCGGCGGGCGCCGCGAAGCGGAACGTCGAGTCGCCGAAGCCGAGCGAGGCGATCTCGGTCGCGTCGGACCCGGAGTCGAGCAGCAGATCGCGGCCCGTGATGCCGACGTCGAGGGCGCCGGAGCCGACGTACGTCGCGATGTCACGCGGGCGGAGGTAGAAGAACTCGACCCCGTTGCGCGGGTCGGCGGTGTGGAGGTCGCGCGGGTCGCGGCGACCGGTGTACCCCGCCTCCCAGAGCATCTGGGCGGCGGTGTCGGAGAGCGAGCCCTTGTTGGGCACGGCGATGCGGAGCATGTCCTGACTTTCGTGTCGACGGAGTGGATCGGGCATGGGCGCGATCACAGATGTCGGTACACGTCGGCCGGCGCGAGGCCCTTGGCCAGCATGAGCACCTGGAGGTGGTAGAGCAGCTGCGAGATCTCGCCGGCCGTCTCCTCGTCGCTCTGGTACTCGGCAGCCATCCAGACCTCGGCCGCCTCCTCAACGATCTTCTTGCCGATGGCGTGCACGCCGGCGTCGAGCTCGCGCACGGTGCCGGAACCCTCGGGGCGGGTCCTGGCCTTCTCGCTGAGCTCGACGAAGAGGTCGTCGAAGGTCTTCACCCTCCTAGGCTACCGGTGCGCGTGACCGTGCGACGACGCCGCCGCCCGCAGCGCCGCGATCTGCTCCTCGGGAACCCCGCGGAACACCGCGGAGCCCGCGACGAAGGTGTCCGCGCCCGCCTCGGCCGCGATGCCGATCGTGTCGACCGTGACGCCGCCGTCGACCTGCAGCCAGACGTCGAGGCCCGCGGCGCGCACGGCGTCGGCGACGCGGCGCAGCTTCGGCATCGTCTCGGGCATGAAGGACTGGCCGCCGAAGCCCGGCTCCACCGTCATCACGAGCACCTGGTCGAACTCGGGCAGCAGCTCGAGGTAGGGCTCCGCCGCGGTGCCGGGCTTCAGCGCGATGCCGGCGCGGGCGCCGATCTCGCGGAGCCGGCGGGCGAGCCCCACCGGGTCGGCGACGGCCTCGGCGTGGAAGGTGACGCTCGCCGCGCCCGCCTCGGCGTAGCCCGGCGCCCAGCGGTCCGGATCGTCGATCATGAGGTGCACGTCGAGCGGGATCGGGCTGACCTGCTGCAGCCGCTCCACCATCGGCAGCCCGAAGGTGAGGTTCGGGACGAAGTGGTTGTCCATGATGTCGACGTGCACGAGATCGGCCGTGGCGATGCGCCCGAGCTCGCGCTCGAAGTTCGCGAAGTCGGCGGCCAGGATGCTCGGGTTGATGCGCGTCGTCATGGCTCGAAGCCTAGCGAGCGTCGGGGTGACTCACCCGACGCGGCGCACGAGGGCGATGAACATCGCATCGGTGCCGTGGCGGTGCGGCCAGAGCTGCACGGTCTCGGGCCCGCCGGCGAGGTCGAGCTCGTCCCGCGCGACGGACGCGACGACGGAGCGGGTGTCCACCGGCTCGACGACGCCGCCCCAGCGGCGCATCGCGGCGGCGAGGGTGCCGTGGGTCTCGCCCGTGTGCGGCGAGCACGTCACGTAGGCGAGCAGCCCGCCCGGCGCGAGCAGTTCCACGGCGTGATCGAAGAGCTCGCCCTGCAGGGCGGTGAGTTCGGCCACGTCGCCCGGCTGCTTGCGCCAGCGCGCCTCAGGACGGCGACGGAGCGCGCCGAGCCCGGTGCACGGCGCATCGAGCAGGATCCGGTCGAAGCCGGCGGGCGCGTCCAGCTCGGCGGCTGCCACCGACCGGCCGTCGCCGACGCGGACGGGCACGTCGAGCGGCACGCCGGCGACAGCCTTGCGCACGAGTTCCGCGCGCGCTTCGCCGAGCTCGTTCGCGACGAGCACCGCGTCGGCCGCGAGCGCTTCGGCCGTCAGCACGGCGGTCTTCCCGCCGGGCCCTGCGCAGAGGTCGAGCCAGCGCTCCCCCGGCTCCACCGGGCGCGCCCGGCTGAGGGCGAGCGCCGCGAGTTGCGACCCCTCGTCCTGCACCCGGATCCGGCCCTCATGGGCGGCGATGAGCTCGAACGGCCGCTCGGCCGTGAAGCCGATCGGCGAGAAGCGGTTCGGCGCGCCGAGCTCCGCCACCGGCTCGTCGCCGAGCCCGGGCAGCGCGACCAGGTTGACCCGCGGCGCGGCGTTGTCGGCGGCCAGGAGCGACGCCAGCTCCTCGGCTCGACCCTCGCGCTCGAGCGCCTGCGCGAAGGCCCGGACGATCCACTCGGGATGACTCTCGAGCACCGCCATCCGCTCGAGCTCGCCGCCCGTCGTCTCGTCGGCGACCCAGCCGCGCCACTCCTCCGGCGTCGAGCGGGAGATGGTGCGCAGCACGCCGTTCACGAAGCCGCTGGCCGCGGGCGCAAGCCGCTTCGCGAGCACGACCTGCTCGTTCACCGCGGCGTGCAGGGGCACCCGGGTGGCGAGCAGCTGATGCGCGCCGAGGCGGAGGATGTCGAGCACGACGGGATCGATGGCCGTGCGATCGCGCTCGGAGACGAGCTCGATGATGCGGTCGTAGTAGCCCTGCATCCGCAGGGTGCCGTAGGTGAGCTCGGTCGCGAGCGCCGCGTCGGCCGGGCTCAGCTTGGAGCGCTCGATGCGCTTCGGGAGCAGGAGGTTGGCGTACGCCTCGTCGTCGCGTACCGCCTCGAGCACCTCGTACGCGACGATCCGCGCGGGCGACACCCGCACCTGACGGGGCGCTGTCCCCCGCTCGCGTCCACCGCTGCGCTCCTGCTTCCTGACCACCTGTCAACTGTACGGGCCCGGACCCGGGCCGGGCGACGCAGCGGACCGTCGACCGTCAGGCCTCGAAGCGGGCACCGGCCGGCAGCCCCCGGCCCCAGTCGGCGGCCGACATCGCGCCGCGGCCGGCCGGCTGGACGCGGACGAGCTCGATCGCCGCGTCGGCCGTGCCCACGAGCAGCCGCCGGCGTTCCGGCGCCAACTCTCCGGGCACCAGCGCGGCACCCGCCTCGGGCGCCCCGCTCGGCTCGGCGAGGCGGGCCTCGAGCACTTTGACCCGCACGCCGTCGAGCATCGCCCATGCGCCCGGCTCCGGCGTGACACCGCGATACCGGTCGAGCACCCGGGCCGCGGGCTGCGTCCACTCGAGCCGTCCGTCGTCGAGCGAGAGCTTCGGGGCGAAGCTCGGCTCACCGGACTGCGGCCGGGCCACCGCGGTCCCGTCGGCCAGCGCGTCGACGACGCCGGCCAGCAGTTCCGCGCCCTCGACGGCGAGCCGGTCGAGCGTCTCCCCCGCCGTCGCCAGCCGGTCGGCGGGTCGGCGGAGCTCGGCGAGCACCGCGCCCGCGTCGAGCTCCGGAACGAGCTGGAACACCGCAGCGCCGTGCTCGTCGTCGCCCGCGATGATCGAGTGCTGCACCGGTGCCGCACCGCGCCAGGCCGGGAGCAGTGAGAAGTGCAGGTTGATCCAGCCGAGCCGGGGCGCGCTCAGCAGCGGCTCGCGGACGAGGCCACCGTAGGCGACGATCACGCCGAGATCGGGCTGGAGGGCGGCGATCGACGCGGTCGCCTCGGCGTCCAGACGGGCGGCCTTGATCGTCGGCACGTCGAGCTCCGTCGCGGCGGCTGCGACGGGAGACGGGGTCAGCACGCGCTTCCGCCCGAGCGGGGCATCCGGACGCGTCACGACGCCGACGAGTTCGTGCCGGGAGGCGGCGAGCCGTCGGAGGCTCGGGACGGCGGCGGCCGGGGTTCCGGCGAAGACGAGGCGCAGAGAGGTCACCCGGCCATTCTCCCGGATGCGCGGGAGGCGCCGCGCGGAGGCGGGACCGGCTCAGGGCACCTCCGGGTCGTCGAAGCGGACCCTGAGGATCGGCCGCTTCACCTGCCGACCCGCCACCGGCTTGCGCCGCTCGGTCGCCGCGCGGATCATCTCCGCCTCGAGCGTGCGGGCGACGGCGGCGCCCTGCCCGTAGTCGAAGCGCACGAGGGCGCGTTCGAGCCCGTCTTCCACTGGAACGGGCCCCAGCACGTCGACGCCCGGCACGGCCTCCGTGACGGCGTCGAGCGCCCGCGCGAGCCGCTCGCGCCCGCTCGTGACGCTCGCCACCCGGATCGCCGGCGGGAAGCGGAGCGTGCGCCGGGAGGCGAGCTCGTGCGCCGCCCACTCGGGCTGCCGCCAGGTCGCGAGCGCCGAGGCGAGCTCCCCGGCGACGCCGACGAGGAACACCGGCGCCCCGGGCACGGCCAGCGCGGCGGCGTTCGACCACCAGCGCAGACAGTCCTCGGCCACCCGAAGCGTCTCGCGCAGCAGCATCCGCTCGCCGTCGAGCAGCAGCACGGCACGGTAGCCGCCCTCGGCGAACGGCTCGGCCCCCCGCGTGGCGACGATGAGCGCCGGCTCGGGTCCCACCCGCAGGACCGGCCGTTCGCCGTCGGAGAGGATGACCCTAGTGCGCGGGAACGCCCGCCCGAGCTCCTCGGCCGTCCGGCTCGCCCCCACGGTCGCGGCGCGCAGCTTGGTGCCCTCGCAGACCGGGCAGCGCCACGCGCTCGCCGCAGTGCCGCAGAGCGTGCAGACGGCCGCTCCGCCCGAACGCGGAATCGCGAGCGGACCGCTGCACGCGGCGCACTTGGCGGGTTCGCGGCACCGGTCGCAGACCAGGAGCGGCGCGTTGCCGGGCCGGGCGACCTGCACCAGCACTGGGCCGAGCGCGGCCGCCTCCTGCGCCTCGCGCCAGGCGGCCGAGGGGATGCGGGCCGAGCCCGGTTCGGTCTGCGCCTGCCGCTCGGTGACGACGATGCGCGGCCGCACGGGCTTCTGCAGCGGCACCTCGTGCACCCAGCCGAGCTCGACCAGGCGCTGCACCTCGACGCTGCGGGTGTGGCCGGCGAAGAGGAGCGCGGCGCCCGACTGCTCCTGACGGATGAGGGCGGCGTCCCTGGGGTGCACACCGGGCGAGAGCGGCTCGTTCATGAGCCCGTCGCCGTCGTCCCAGAAGGCGATGAGGCCGAGCCGGGCCGCGGGGGCGTACACGGCCGAACGGTTGCCGACGATGATGCGCGCGGCCTCGCCCGTCGCGTCGAGGAAGGCCCGGTAGCGCGCGGGACCGGTCTGCCGAGCGTCGGTGCGGAGCACGCGTCGCGCGTCGACGAGGGCCCCGAGCGCCGCCTCGAGCTGCTCCTGGTCGCGGTAGTCGGGTACCACGAGGATCGCGCTGCGATCGCTCGCGAGCACGTTCGCCGCCGCGAGGGCGAGTTCGCTCGCCCAGGCCCCCACCCAGGTGCCGTCGGGCAGCCGGACGGGGCGGGCGTCGGCCGCGAGGGCCATCCGCTCGCCCGTGGCGAGCCCGCGCGCGAGCGCGCCCTCCATGCCGCCGGGCGGAGCGGGCGGGTCGACGGGCAGCGGGCCGGGATCGGGCTCCGCGGTGAGCCAGGCGCGCTCGGCGCGCACGTACCGCCCCGGGATCGCGAGCCGCAGGATGTCGCTCGCATTGCCGGCGGCGCGGTCGGCCGCGGCACGCGCCAGCCGCCACACCTCCGGCGTGAGCATCGGCGCCTCGGAGACGACATCGTCGAGCTCGCTCAGCCGGCCCGCGAACTCGCTGTGATCGCCCAGCTCGACGAGCCAGGCGTTCGCGATGCGCCCGCCGGTGCGGAGCGGCACGCGCACCCGCATGCCGGCGCGCACGACCTCGCGCAGCCGCTCGGGCACCCGGTAGTCGAAGAGCTGGTCGAGCTGCGGGAGGGGCGAGTCGACGAGCACCCTGGCGACGAGGTCGCCCGCCATCTCAGAGCCCGGCGGCGGAACGGAGCGCGTCGACGCGATCGAGCCGCTCCCAGCTGAAGTCGGGCAGCTCGCGGCCGAAGTGACCGTACGTCGCGGTCTTCGCGTAGATCGGCCGGAGCAGCTCGAGGTCGCGGATGATGGCGGCCGGGCGCAGGTCGAACACCTCGCGGATGGCTCCGATGAGGCGCTCCTCCGGCACGTGCGCGGTGCCGAAGGTCTCGACGTAGAGCCCGACCGGCGCCGCCGCGCCGATCGCGTAGGCGACCTGCACCTCGAGGCGGTCGGCGAGTCCCGCGGCGACCGCGTTCTTCGCGACCCAGCGCATGGCGTAGGCGGCCGAGCGGTCGACCTTCGAGGGGTCCTTGCCGCTGAACGCGCCGCCGCCGTGCCGGCTCGCGCCGCCGTAGGTGTCGATGATGATCTTGCGGCCGGTGAGCCCGGCGTCGCCCTGGGGTCCGCCGATCTCGAAGCGACCGGTCGGGTTGATGAGCACGCGGAGCTCGGGCCGCGCCAGTTCGACCGTGTCGAGGACCGGGCGGATGACGAGCTCCTCGACCTCGGCGCGGAGCTGCTCCGTGGAGATCTTGGGCGAATGCTGCGTCGACAGCACGACGGTCTCGATGCTGCGCGGCGTCTGCCCCTCGTAGCCGACCGTGACCTGGGTCTTGCCGTCGGGGCGGAGGTAGTCGAGCTCGCCGGCCTTGCGCACGTCGGCGAGGCGCTCGGCGAGGCGATGGGCGAGCCAGATCGGCACAGGCATGAGTTCGGGCGTCTCGCGCACCGCGTAGCCGAACATGATGCCCTGGTCTCCGGCGCCCTGACGGTCGAGCTCGTCGTCGCTCGCGTGCTCGCGCGCCTCGAAGGCGTGGTCGACGCCCTGCGCGATGTCGGGCGACTGCCCGCCGATCGAGACCGAGACGCCGCAGGATCGGCCGTCGAACCAGACGTCGGAGGAGTCGTAGCCGATCGAGGTCACCCGCTCGCGCACGATCGCCGGGATCTCGACGTAGCCCGAGGTCGAGACCTCGCCCGCGACGTGCACGAGTCCGGTCGTGACGAGCGTCTCGACTGCGACGCGGGCGTTCGGGTCGACGGTGAGCAGCGCATCGAGGATGGAATCGGAGATCTGGTCGCAGATCTTGTCCGGGTGCCCCTCGGTGACCGATTCGGACGTGAAGAGGCGGAGTGCGCTCATGTTCAGCTCGTCGTTCCTTCTGGAGTGCGTGCGGCAGTCGCCGCGGGGTTCAGCTTCGAGACAACCACGTCGAGGATGGCATCCGCCACCGACGCCTTGCTTCCGTGTGCTTGTGTGACGACCGAGTCGTCGGCCCCGATGACGACGACCCGGTTCTCGTCGGCGGCGAAACCCTCGCTCCAGCCCACCCGGTTGACCACCAGCAGGTCGGCGCCCTTCGCGCGCCGCTTGCCGCGGCCGAGCTCCAGCAGGCGCCCCTCGTCGGCTTCGGTCTCGGCGGCGAAGCCGACGAGCAGGGTGCCGTCGTGCGGCGCGGCGCCGAGGCCGGCGAGGATGTCGGGGTTGCGCACGAGCTCGAGGGTGAGTCCGGAGTCCGAGGCGTCCTTCTTGATCTTCTGCTCGCTGACCGCGGCGGGGCGGTAGTCGGCGACCGCGGCGGCCATGACCACCACGTCAGCGCCCGCGGCGGCGGCCACGAGTTCGCGCTGCAGTTCGAGCGCCGTGCTGACCTCGCGGACGTCGCAGCCCTCGGGGCGCGGCACCTCGAGGTTCGCGGCCACGAGCGTCACCTCGGCGCCGCGGGCGCGGGCGGCCTCGGCGATCGCGATGCCCTGCTTGCCGCTCGAGCGGTTGCCGAGGAAGCGCACGGGGTCGAGCGGTTCGCGCGTGCCGCCGGCGCTCACCACGACGCGGCGCCCGGCGAGATCGCCGGACGCGCGCCCGGCGGAGATGCGCGCGAGGGCGGCCTCGACGATGACCTCGGGCTCCTCGAGCCGGCCGGCTCCGCGGTCGGTGCCGGTCAGCTGCCCCTCGGCCGGGCCGACGATCGTGACGCCGCGCTCGCGCAGCAGCGCCACGTTCGCGCGCGTCGCGGGGTGCTCCCACATCTCGGTGTGCATCGCCGGGGCGATGACGAGCGGGGCGCGGCTGGCGAGCACGGTGTTGCCGAGCAGGTCGTCGGCGAGCCCGGCCGCGAGCTTCGCGATCGAGTTCGCCGTCGCCGGGGCGATGACGATGAGGTCGGCGGCCTGCCCGATGGCGACGTGCCGGACCTCGGCGACGCCCTCGTACAGCTCGGTGTGCACCGGATTGCGCGAGATCGCCTCGAGCGTCGGCCGGCCGACGAAGCGGAGCGCCGCCTCGGTCGGCACGACGTGCACGTCATGGCCGGCCAGCACGAGCTGGCGCACGACGGCGACCGCCTTGTACGCGGCGATGCCGCCGGTGATGCCGACGACGATGTTCAAGCGGCCCGTCGTGCTCGCCACGCCGGCGGCTTACTCGCTGATGGGGCGCAGGCGCAGCTTGTCCTCGTTGATCTCGTGCATCGCCACGGTGAGCGGCTTGTCATCGATCGACGAGTCCACGAGCGGGCCGACGTTGTCGAACAGGCTGCCCTCGTGCAGGTCGGCGTAGTAGTCGTTGATCTGGCGGGCGCGCTTCGACGCGAAGATGACCAGCTGGTACTTCGAGTCGACCTTCGACAGCAGGTCGTCGATGGGCGGGTCGATGATGCCGGACAGCTTCTCAGCCATGGAGTGACTCCTCGCTTCGGTGATGCGCACGAGGTGTGCGCGAAAGATCGTGGCCCGGTCGCCCGAACTGCGGGCAGCTCAATGACGACCCTTGCGGGGCCGCATCAAGTCTACGACCTTTTGCGCGGCCTCGGAGACCTCGTGGTTCACGACCTGGTGATCGAACTCGTCGGCGGAGGCCAGTTCGACCTTCGCGGTCTCGAGCCGGCGCTGCTGCTCCGCCGGTCCCTCGGTGCCGCGGCCGACGAGTCGGCGGACGAGCTCGTCCCAGCTCGGCGGCTGCAGGAAGACGAGCGTCGCCTCCGGCATGGCGCGGCGCACCGAGCGCGCGCCCTGGATGTCGATCTCCAGCAGCACGCTGTCGCCGGCGGCGATCGCGCGCTCCACCGGGCCGCGCGGCGTGCCGTAGCGGGAGGCGTTGTGCACGGTCGCCCACTCCAGCAGCTCGCCGGTCTCGATCAGCCGGTCGAACTCGGCGTCGTCGACGAAGAAGTAGTGCTCGCCGTCGACCTCGCCCGGGCGGGGGGCGCGCGTCGTCGCGGAGACCGAGAGCTTCACCTCTGGGTAGTGATCGCGGATATACCCCGCGACCGTGCCCTTGCCGACGGCCGTGGGCCCGGCGAGGACCACGAGCCGGTCGCCCGTGCCGCCGTGCGCGGCGACCCATTCGGCGACGAAGCCGCGCAGGCGCCGGCGCTGCAGGCGGCCGAGGCCGCCCAGGCGCTTGGCGGGCGAGATCTGGAGCTCGTCCATGATCCGCTCGGTCTTCGTGCGGCCGATCGCCGGGATGGCCCCGAGGAACTCCGTGACCCGCAGCCGGCCCTCGACGCCGTCGGGCTCGTCGAACGCGACCCGGAGCACATCGAGCGGGCTCCGAGCGCCGTCGGCGACCTCCTGCTTCACGATCGCGCGGGCCCGGCGCGCCGCGACGGCGGCCCGGGACGCGGCGACTCGGTCGACCTCTGGCGGGGTGGTGGGGGTCCGATCAGGCACCGAGCGATCCTACCTCCCCGGCGCGGCGCCGGACGGCCTCGCCGATCTCATCCGGGCCGGCGGCAAGCACGGAGCGGGACTCGTTCACGATGGCTCCGACGGCGAGGCGGCCGAACAGCTCGCCGAGCTGGGCGGCGTCGCCGCCCTGGTGCCCGAAGCCCGGGGCCAGCACCGGCAGACCGGGCGTCTCACCGTAGGCGTCGGGGTCGATGCCGACCCCGCGGAGGTCGACGGTCGCGCCGATCACGACGCCCGCGTCGCCGAGCGTGCGGGTCGAGGCATCCGGGCGAGCGCGGTTCCACGCGTCGACGCCGTCGACCATCGCGGAGGCGATCGTGCGACCGGCCCGGCTCGACTGCCGGAGCTCGGCCGTCTGCACGGGCCCGGACTCCGGATTCGAGGTGGCGGCGAGCACGAACACGCCCTTGCCGACCGCCGCCGCGCGCTCCATGACCGGGGCGAGCGTGGCGAGCCCCTGATAGGGATTCAGCGTGAGCGCATCCGCTTCGAGCGTCGAGCCCGGGCGGAGCCAGGCATCCGCGTAGCCCGCGAGCGTCGAACCGATGTCGCCGCGCTTCGCGTCGGCGATCACGATGAGGCCCGCGTCGCGCGCCTCGGCGAACACCCGCTCGAGCGCCGCGTAGCCGGCCGCGCCGTGCCGCTCGTAGAACGACACCTGCGGCTTCACGATCCCGATCTGCCCGGCCGCCGCGTCGACCACGCGGAGACCGAACTCGCGGACGCCCTCGCCACTGTCTGGCAGGCCCCAGCTCTCGAGGAGCTGCGCGTGGGGGTCGATCCCCACGCACAGCCGGCCGTAGGCGGCGAAGGCGGCCGCCAGGCGGTCGCCGAACGCGACGGGCTCGCTCACGCGGCCCCCTCCCGGCGGCGCTGGTACTCCTGCAGGCTCGTCACGTCGAAGCCGTCGCCGACCACGTCGAGCGAGGCGACGGCGGCGGAGAGCTCCGCGATCGTCGTGAACAGCGGGATGCCCGCGGCCACCGCCGCGGCGCGGATCTCGTAGCCGTCGGCCCGGGCGGAACGGCCGCTCGGGGTGTTCACGACCACGTCGACCTCGCCGCGATGGATGAGCTCGACCACGCTCGTCGCCTCGGCGTCGGGCTTGTCGTGGAACTTCAGCACCTCGCTCGCCCGGATGCCGTTGCGGCGCAGCACCTCGGCGGTGCCCTCGGTCGCGGCGATGTCGTAGCCGAGCTGCTGCAGGCGCAGCACCGGCAGGATCGCCGCCCGCTTGTCGCGGTCGGACACCGAGACGAAGACGGTGCCGGAGGCGGGCACGCCGCCGTACGCGGCGAGCTGGCTCTTCGCGAACGCCGTCGGGAAGTCGCGGTCGATGCCCATGACCTCGCCGGTCGAGCGCATCTCCGGCCCGAGCACCGAGTCGACCATGCCGCCCTCGCGGGTGCGGAAGCGGTGGAACGGCAGCACGGCCTCCTTGACCGCGACCGGGGCGTCGAGCGGCACGCGGGAGCCGTCGACCTCGGGCAGCAGGCCCTCGGCGACGAGCTCGCGGATGGTGGCACCGACCATGATGCGGCTGGCGGCCTTCGCGAGCGGGATGCCGAGCGCCTTCGAGACGAAGGGCACCGTGCGGCTCGCCCGCGGGTTCGCCTCGAGCACGTAGAGCACCCCGGCGCCGATCGCGAACTGCACGTTCAGCAGGCCCTGCACGCCGATGCCCTCGGCGATCGCGCGCGTCGCCTCGCGCACTCGGTCGACCTCGGCGCGGCCGAGGGTCACGGGCGGGAGGGTGCAGCTCGAGTCGCCGGAGTGGATGCCGGCCTCCTCGATGTGCTCCATGACGCCGCCGATGTAGAGCTCGCCGCCGTCGTAGAGCGCGTCGACGTCGATCTCGATGGCGTCGTCGAGGAAGCGGTCGACGAGCAGCGGGTGGCTCGGGCCGACGATGCCCTGGCCCTCGACACGGTCGAAGTACTCGGCCAGGTTCGCGCTGTCGTAGACGATCTCCATGCCGCGGCCGCCGAGTACGTAGCTCGGGCGCACGAGCACCGGGTAGCCGATGCCCTCCGCGATCTGCTGCGCGCCCGCGAGGTCGACGGCGGTGCCGTTGCGCGGCGCGAGGAGGCCCGCGTTCTCGAGGATGCCGGCGAAGAGGCCGCGCTCCTCCGCGAGGTCGATCGCCGAGGGCGAAGTGCCGAGGATCGGCACGCCGGCCGCCTCGAGGCCCTTCGCGAGACCGAGGGCGGTCTGGCCGCCGAGCTGCACGACGACGCCGACGAGCTCGCCGGACTGCGACTCGGCGTGGATGACCTCGAGCACGTCCTCGAGGGTGAGCGGCTCGAAGTAGAGCCGGTCGCTCGTGTCGTAGTCGGTCGAGACCGTCTCCGGGTTGCAGTTGATCATGATCGTCTCGAAGCCCGCGTCGTGCAGGGCGAACGAGGCGTGCACGCACGAGTAGTCGAACTCGACGCCCTGGCCGATGCGGTTCGGGCCGGAGCCGAGGATGACGACCTTGCGCCGGTCGCTCGCGGCGACCTCCGTCTCCTGGTCGTAGCTCGAGTAGTGGTACGGCGTGAGCGCCGGGAACTCGCCGGCGCAGGTGTCGACCGTCTTGTAGACCGGGCGGATGCCGAGGATGTGCCGCACCTCGCGCGCGTCCTGCTCGCTGCCGAAGCCGCGGAGCTGGGCGATCTGCGCGTCGGAGAAGCCGTGGTCCTTCGCGAGCAGGATCGTCTCGGTGTCGAGCGCCTCTGCGGCGGCGACCGTCGCGGCGACCTCGTTGATCAGCACGATCTGGTCGAGGAACCACGGGTCGATCTTCGTGGCCTCGAAGGCCTGCTCGATCGTGGCACCCTTGCGGAGCGCCTGCTGCACGAGCACGATCCGGCCGTCGGTGGGCGTCTGCGCCTGCTCGAGGAGCTCCTCGACGCTGCGCTCCTCCTCGCCCCAGTGGAACGAGGAGCCGCGCTTCTCGAGCGAGCGGAGCGCCTTCTGCAGGGCGGTCGCGTAGTTGCGGCCGATCGCCATGGCCTCCCCGACGGACTTCATGGTCGTGGTGAGCGTCGGGTCGGCGGCCGGGAACTTCTCGAACGCGAAGCGCGGCACCTTCACGACGACGTAGTCGAGCGTCGGCTCGAAGCTCGCGGGCGTCACCCGGGTGATGTCGTTCGGGATCTCGTCGAGCCGGTAGCCGATCGCGAGCTTCGCCGCGATCTTCGCGATCGGGAAGCCGGTCGCCTTCGAGGCGAGCGCCGAGGAGCGGGAGACGCGCGGGTTCATCTCGATGACGATGACGCGCCCGTTCGACGGGTCGATGGCGAACTGGATGTTGCAGCCGCCGGTGTCGACGCCGACGGCGCGGATGATGTCGATGCCGATGTCGCGGAGGCGCTGGTACTCGCGGTCGGTGAGGGTGAGCGCGGGCGCGACCGTGATCGAGTCGCCCGTGTGCACGCCGACCGGGTCGACGTTCTCGATCGAGCACACGACGACGGTGTTGTCGTGCGTGTCGCGCATGAGCTCGAGCTCGTACTCCTTCCAGCCGAGGATGGACTCCTCGAGGAGCACCTCGGTGGTCGGCGAGTCGTGCAGGCCGGCGCCCGCGATGCGGCGCAGCTCGGTCTCGTCGTACGCGAAGCCCGAGCCGAGGCCGCCCATCGTGAAGGAGGGGCGGACGACGAGCGGGTAGCCGAGGTCATCCGCTGCGGCGAGCACCTCGTCCATGGTGTGCGCGATGTGCGAGCGGGCGACGTCGGCGCCGCACTCCACCACGAGCTCCTTGAACAGCTGGCGGTCCTCGCCCTTGCGGATGGCGTCGACCTTCGCGCCGATGAGCTCGACGCCGTGCTTCTCGAGGATGCCCGCGTCGTGCAGCGCGATGGCCGCGTTGAGCGCGGTCTGGCCGCCGAGGGTCGGCAGGATGGCGTCGGGGCGCTCCTTGACGATGATCGACTCGATGATCTCCGGGGTGATCGGCTCGATGTACGTCGCGTCGGCGAAGTCCGGGTCGGTCATGATGGTGGCCGGGTTCGGGTTCACGAGGATGACCCGCACGCCCTCGGCGCGGAGCACCCGGCAGGCCTGGGTGCCCGAGTAGTCGAACTCAGCGGCCTGGCCGATGACGATCGGGCCGGAGCCGATGACGAGGACGGAATTGATGTCGTCGCGCTTGGGCATTAGTCGCGGTTCTCCTTGCTCGCGATGACCAGCTCGCGGAAACGATCGAAGAGGTAGTTCGCGTCGTGCGGGCCGGCAGCCGACTCCGGGTGGTACTGGACGCTGAACGCGGGGATGTCGAGGCAGTTGAGGCCCTCGACCACGTCGTCGTTGAGGTCGACGTGGCTGACCTCGACACGGCCGAAGCCCTCGCTCGACTCGCTCACGCGATCGATCGGGGCGTCGACGGCGAAGCCGTGGTTGTGCGCCGTGATCTCGACGCGGCCGGTCGCCTTGTCGAGCACGGGCTGGTTGATGCCGCGGTGGCCGAACGGCAGCTTGTACGTGCCGAAGCCGAGGGCGCGGCCGAGGAGCTGGTTGCCGAAGCAGATGCCGAAGTACGGACGGCCGTCGCGGAGCGACTCGCGGAGCAGCTGCACGTGCCGGTCGCTCGCGCTCGGGTCGCCGGGGCCGTTCGAGAAGAACAGCGCGTCGGGTTCGAGCGCCCGCACCTCCTCGATCGTGACGGTCTGCGGGAGCACCTCGACGTCGAAGCCGCGCTCGGCGAGGAAGTTCAGCGTGGAGGTCTTCACCCCGAGGTCGAGGACCGCGACCGAGCCGATGCGCTCGCCGGTCGCGGGCAGCGAGTAGCGCTCCCCCGTGGACACCTCGCCGGAGAGGTTCTGCCCCGCCATCTCGGCGCCGCCGAGCACGAGGTCGAGCTGCTCGCCCGCGGTGAGGCTCGCATCCTCGCCGGAGAAGATGCCCGCCCGCATCGCGCCGGCGTCGCGGATGCGCCGCGTGACGGCGCGCGTGTCGATGCCGGAGATGCCGACGATGCCGGCGTCCGCGAGGTCGTCGTCGAGGCTCCGCTGCGAGCGGAAGTTCGACACGACGCGGGAGGGGTCGCGCACGACGAAGCCGGCGACCCAGATCTGCTTGGACTCCATGTCCTCGTCGTTCATGCCGGTGTTGCCGATGTGCGGCGCGGTCATGAGCACGATCTGGCCCGCGTAGGACGGGTCGGTCAGCGTCTCCTGATAGCCGGTCATGCCGGTCGCGAAGACCGCCTCGCCGAGCGTGCGGCCGAGGGCGCCGTACGCGCGCCCTTCGAAGCGGGTTCCGTCCTCGAGGACGAGCACGGCGGGGGCCGTGCGGGTCGTGGTCTCAGTCACCAGAGGCCTCGCCTTCCTGTTGCGACCGCGGCGCTTCGGCCGCGGTGATGTTCGTGACGGCGTCGATGATCCGGGCGGTGTCGCCCGGGTATCGCGCCCGAAGATAGCTGTCGATGCGCACCGGCACCTCGCCGGGCTCCGACTCGTGCGGCTGCCAGGTGATGGCCACGAGGCCCTCGGCCTCGACGCCGCGGTCGATCGCGTGGCTCGCGGCCCCGATCCCGACGATGCGCTCGACCGGGATGAAGCTCGCCGGCTCCCCCGCGATGCGGAGCAGCACGCCCGCGTCGTAGACCTCGAGGTGCGCGGCCCCGCGGAACGCGAGGCCGTCGACCGCGAGCCGCTCGAAGGGCTCGTCCTCGGGAGTCGAGGCGACGTAGAGGACCTCGGTCTCGAGCACGGCGGCGGCGAGCGTCGCGGGCACCGGGTAGGCCGCGAGGCGGGCGTCGCGCGCCCGTCGTCGTCGCCAGGAGCGGACCATCAACCAGATCACGACCGCGACGATGACGACGGCGACGATCGCGCCGATGAGCTTATCCATCAGCGCTCCCCGCTGCCGCGGCGAGTCCGGCGACCTCCGCGCTCTCGCGCAGCTCGCCGTCGCGGACCGTGGCGTAGCCGTGGTGGAAGGTCCAGCGCACGGAACCGGGCAGCGTCTCGCCGAGGTAGGGCGAGTTGGTGCTGCGTCCGGCGAGCCGCTCGAGGCCGAACTCCCCCGTCGCCGAGGGGTCGTAGAGGACGAGTTCGGCGGGCGCGCCGAGCTCGATCGCGCAGCCCTGGCCGGCGAGGCGGCCGATGCGGGCGGGCGCCTGGCTCAGCACCCGTGCGACGTCGGCCCAGTCGAGGCGTCCCGGCTCCACCATCGTGCGGTGCACGACGGACAGCGCGGACTCGAGCCCGACCATGCCGTTCGCCGAGGCGTCCCACTCGCCTTCCTTGGCCTCCACCGGGTGCGGGGCGTGGTCGGTGGCGACGATGTCGATGGTGCCGTCCGCGAGCGCGGCGCGCAGGGCTTCGACGTCCTCGGCGCGGCGCAGCGGCGGGTTCACCTTGAAGCGGGGGTCGTAGCTCGCGACCCGGTCCTCGGTGAGGAGCAGGTGGTGCGGCGTGACCTCGGCGGTGACATCGATGCCGCGGGCCTTCGCCCAGCGGAGCACCTCGACCGAACCGGCCGTCGAGACGTGGCAGACGTGCAGTCGGCTGCCGACGTGCTCGGCGAGGAGCACGTCGCGGGCGATGATCGACTCCTCGGCGACCGCCGGCCAGCCCGCCAGCCCGAGCTCGCCGGAGAGGGCGCCCTCGTTCATCTGCGCGCCCTCGGTGAGCCGCGGCTCCTGGGCGTGCTGCGCGATGACGCCGTCGAAGGCCTTCACGTATTCGAGCGCGCGGCGCATGAGCAGCGGGTCGTGCACGCAGAAGCCGTCGTCGGAGAACACGCGGACGCGGGCACGGGACTGGGCCATGGCGCCGAGCTCGGCGAGGCGCTCGCCGGCGAGGCCCACCGTCACGGCGCCGATCGGCTGGACGGTGGCGTAGCCGGCGGCGCGTCCGAGGCTGAGCTCCTGCTCGACGACCCCGGCCGTGTCGGCGACCGGCGAGGTGTTGGCCATCGCGAAGACCGCGGTGAATCCGCCCGCCGCGGCGGCGCGGGTGCCGGTGAGCACGGTCTCGCTCTGCTCGTACCCCGGCTCGCGGAGGTGGGTGTGCAGGTCGACGAGCCCGGGCAGCACCACGAGGCCCGCCGCGTCGACGCGCTCCGCCCCGCGGGCGTCCAGCCCGGTGCCGAGCTCGGCGATGCGTCCGCCCTCGAGGAGGAGGTCGCGGCGTTCGCCGTTCGGCAGCTGCGCCCCGACGATCAGGTGACGTTCGCTCATGCGGCCGCCCCCCGTTCACCGGACAGCAGCAGATAGAGGGCGGCCATTCTCACTGATACTCCGTTCGCGACCTGCTCGCGCACCGTGGACTGCGGCGAATCGGCCGCGCGGGCGGCGATCTCGAGACCGCGGTTCATCGGTCCGGGATGCATGACCATCGTAGTGTCGGGAAGCGCGTCGAACCGCGCGTCGTCGAGCCCCCAGGTGCGGGCGTACTCCCGGCTGTTCGGGAAGAAGGCCCCGTGCATCCGCTCGGCCTGGATGCGCAGCATCATGACCACGTCCGGCCGGCGGCCGAGCGCCTCGTCGAGGTCGTACGAGGTCGTCACGGGCCAGCGGCGCGTGTCGACGGGCAGCAGCGTCGGCGGGGCGACGAGCTCGACCTCGGCGCCGAGCGCGGGCAGCAGCCAGGCGTTCGAGCGCGCGACCCGCGAGTGCAGCACGTCGCCGACGATGAGCACGCGCGCCCCGTCGAGCCCGCGCCCGCGGGAGGCCGCGCCGTGCAGCCGGCGGCGCATCGTGAACGCGTCGAGCAGGGCCTGGGTCGGGTGCTCGTGCGTGCCGTCGCCCGCGTTCACGACGCCGGCGTCGATCCAGCCGCTCGTCGCGAGCGTGAGCGGCGCGCCGGAGGCCGGGTGCCGGATGACGACGCCGTCCGCGCCCATCGCCTGCAGCGTCTGCGCGGTGTCCTTCAGGCTCTCGCCCTTGGAGACGCTGGACCCCTTCGCGCTGAAGTTGATGACGTCGGCCGAGAGCCGCTTCGCCGCGGCCTCGAAGGAGATCCGGGTGCGGGTCGAGTCTTCGAAGAAGAGGTTCACTACGGTCTTGCCGCGCAGGGTCGGCAGCTTCTTCACCTCGCGCTCCTGCACCGCCGCCATGTCCTCCGCGATGTCGAGGAGCTCGACCGCCTGCTCGCGGGAGAGCTCGCGCGTGCCCAGCAGATGGTTCACCTCGCCTCCCCCTCGCCGTCGGCGGTCTCGATCGCGACGCCCTCGTCGCCGTCCGTCTCGACGAGCCGCACGTTGATGCGCTCGTCGTGGGACGACGGCAGGTTCTTGCCGACGAAGTCCGCACGGATCGGGAACTCGCGGTGGCCGCGGTCGACGAGCACCGCGAGCCGCACCGCGCGGGCGCGGCCGAGGTCGGAGAGTGCGTCGAAGGCGGCGCGGATGGTGCGCCCGGAGTACAGCACGTCGTCGACGAGGACGACCGTGCGTCCGTCGATGCCCCCGGCGGGCACCTCGGTCGGCTGCGGCGTCCGCGTGCGGGTGCGGGACAGATCGTCGCGGTACATCGTGACGTCGATCGAGCCGACCGGCACCGGTGCCGCGTCGGGCTCGATGCGGGCGATCGTCTCGGCGATCCGACGGGCGAGGATCACGCCGCGGGTCGGGATGCCGAGGATGACGAGGTCGCTCCCCCCGCGGTTGGATTCGAGGATCTCGTGCGAGATGCGGGTCAGCGCCCGTTGGATGTCCGCCTGGGTGAGCACGGCGCGTGCCACGGCGGCCTCCCTTCTCCGCCTCACAGGACGGCCTTAAAGGTTGCCAAACTCCGTCGAGTTTAGCAGCGCGCCCGGTCCTGTTTCACCGTGCGTACGATGCTCAGGTGACTTCTCCCCCGCCGCGGCGATCGCACTTCGTCGATCTCGCGCCGCTGCGGGAGTCCCCGGCGTTCGCCCGGCTCTGGATCGGCGGCACGATCGCGGGCATCGGCGCGCAGCTCACGGTGCTCGCGGTCGGCCTCCAGCTCTACGAACTCACGCGCTCGACGCTGGCGGTGGGCCTGGTCGGCGGCATCGCGCTGCTGCCGATGCTCGTGGCCGGGCTCTGGGGCGGCGTCCTCGCCGACGCCCTCGACCGCCGGCGCCTGCTCATCGCGAGCGCGAGCACCACCTGGGCGGCCACCGCCGCGCTCGTCGCCGTCTCGGCCGTCAGCGCGGCCGAGCACGAGGCCGGCCGCGCGGTCGCGCTCTGGCCCTTCTACGCGCTCACCACCGTGATCTCGGTGTGCGCGACGGTCACCGGCGCCACCCGGACGGCGGTGACCCCGAGGCTGCTCGCCCCGGCCCTCGTGTCCCGGGCCGCCGCACTCAGCGGGATCGGGATCGGTGTGCAACTCACGCTCGGCCCCGCGCTCGGCGGCCTGCTCGTCGCCTCCATCGGCTACCCCCTCACCTTCACCGTGGACCTCGTGCTGTTCAGCGCGGGCTTCCTCGGCATCCTCACGCTGCCCGCCGTGCCGCCGAGCCCGGTCGAGGCGGGGGCCGCTCGACGCAGGGGCTTCGCCGCCCTCGCGGACGGCTTCCGATTCCTGCGCGGCGCGCCGAACATCCGCGCCGGGTTCCTGATCGACCTCGCCGCCATGACCTTCGGCCGCCCGTATGCGCTTCTCCCGGCCGTCGGCGCGGTCGCGATCGGCGGCGGGGCGGCGACCGCCGGCGCCCTCACCGCCGCGTTCGCCGTCGGCACCTTCCTCACCAGCCTGCTGAGCGGGCGGGTGATGCACGTGCGCCGCTACGGCCTCGCGATCGGCCGCTCGGTCATCGCCTACGGCGCGTGCATCGCCGGCTTCGGCGCGGTGATCGCCATCGCGCTCGCCGGGCGGTCACCGAGCGGGGACACCGCACTGAGCCTGCCGGCGCTGCTCGTGGCCGCCGTCCTCCTCGCCGGCGCGGGGGCCGCCGACGAGGTGAGCGCGATCTTCCGCAGCACGATGCTGATGACCGCGGTGCCCGACGAGCTGCAGGGGCGGATGCAGGGGGTGTTCCAGGTCGTCGTCACGGGCGGTCCGCGCCTCGGGGACCTCTGGGTCGGCATCCTCGCGACCGCCGTCGCGCTCTGGTTCCCGCCCCTGTTCGGCGGGCTGCTCGTCGTCGCGGCGGCCGTCGCGATCCTCCGCCTCCAGCGCGGCTTCCGGGAGTACGACGCGCGCACGCCCATGCCCTGAGCGGAAGGCTCCGATCGTGAGGCGTTGACGCAGCATCCGCCGCGCCCATAGTCTGGCGCGACCTGGATCAGCAGACAGGTCAACACTGAGCTGGCACCACTCCTCCACCATCGAAGGGATGCCGCTCATGGCACGAGTCTGGATCAAGAACCCCGCCGCCGTCTTCACGGCCGCCGATCACGCCCCCGGCGCCGCCGACGGCGGCATCGTCGTCGAGGGCGGCCGCATCGTCGAACTCCTCCGCGCCGGCGCCGCCCCGTCGAGGCCGGTCGAGGAGGTCTTCGACGCGGCAAACCACGTCGTGCTCCCGGGGCTCATCAACACCCATCACCACTTCTTCCAGACGCTCACCCGGGCCTGGGCGCCCGTCGCCGACGCGAAGCTCTTCCCTTGGCTGCAGGGCCTCTACCCGGTCTGGGCGCGGCTCACGCCGGAGAGCCTCGAGCTCGCCGTGACCGTCGCGCTCGCCGAGCTCCTGCTCTCCGGCTGCACGACCGCGGCCGACCACCACTATGTCTTCCCCGAGGGCCTCGACGAGGCGATCGACCTCGAGGTGGAGTCCGTGCGGCGCCTCGGCATGCGGGCGACGCTCACGCGCGGCTCGATGACGCTCGGCCAGCGCGACGGCGGGCTGCCGCCGCAGAGCGTCGTGCAGGACGGCGACGTCATCCTCGCCGACTCGGAGCGTCTCATCGACCGGTACCACTCCACCGCGCCCGGCGCCGATATCCACATCGCGCTCGCGCCATGCTCGCCGTTCTCGGTGACGCGGGAGATCATGTCGGAGAGCGCCGAGCTCGCCGCGCGCCGCGGGGTGCGGCTGCACACCCACCTCGCCGAGACCCTCGACGAGGAGGAGTTCTGCCGGGAGCGCTTCGGCCTGCGCACCGTCGACTACCTCGAGAGCGTCGGCTGGCTGGGCCCGCAGAGCTGGCTCGGTCACGGCATCCACTTCGACGAGCAGGAGATCGCCCGCCTCGGCGCGGCGGGCACCGGGGTCGCGCACTGCCCGACCTCGAACATGCGGCTCGCCTCGGGCATCGCGCGCGCGATCGAGCTGGAGGATGCCGGCGTCCCCGTCGGCCTCGGCGTGGACGGCTCCGCTTCGAACGACTCCTCGAACCTCATCCAGGAGGTGCGTCAGGCGCTCTACCTCCAGCGCCTCCGCTACGGCGCCGACGTGCCCGTCACCCGGGCGCTCGGCTGGGCGACCCTGGGTTCAGCGCGGGCGCTCGGCCGTGACGGCGAGCTCGGGTCGATCGAGCTCGGCAAGCAGGCCGACCTCGCGCTGTTCACCCTGGACGAGCTGCGCTTCTCGGGCAGCCACGACCCGATCGCGGCGCTCGTGCTCTGCGGGGCGGACCGCGCCGATCGCGTCATGGTGGGCGGCGAATGGCGGGTCGTCGACGGCCGCATCCCGGGGCTCGACCTCGACGGGCTGATCTCGGCGCACTCGAAGGCCGCCCGCCGCCTCGTGCTCGGCTGAACGCCGGACGGCGGGCCGCCAGGGCGGCCCGCCGTCGCGGGTGGAGCGTGTGAAACGCGGTGCGTCAGGCCCTCGCGTGCGCGACCGCGGCGAGCAGTCCGTTCACGAAACCGGCCGAGTCGTCGGTCGACAGCACGGTCGCCGCCTCGACGGCCTCGGCGATCGCGACCGCGTCGGGCACCTCGTCGTTGTAGACGATCTCCCAGACGCCGATGCGCAGCAGCGCACGGTCGACCGCGGGCATGCGCTCGAGCGTCCAGCCGCGCGAGTGCGTCGTGATGAGCTCGTCGATCTCGGCCCGGTGGTCGACGATGCCGTCGACGATCTCGCGGGCGTACAGCCACGACGCCTGGCGCTCCGGTTCGCCGGCGGCCTTCTCGGCCTCGACGACGAGCAGCTGCTCGACCGGCATCCCCCGCATCTCCGCGGCGTAGAGCAGATCGAGCGCGCGCTTGCGAGCCTTGGTCCGTGCGCTCACTAGTCGTTCACGCGGCCGAGGTAGTCGCCCGTGCGGGTGTCGACCTTGACCTTGGTGCCGGTCTCGAGGAACAGCGGCACCTGGATCTCGTAGCCGGTCTCGACGGTGGCGGGCTTGGTGCCGCCGGTCGAGCGGTCGCCCTGCAGGCCCGGCTCGGTGTAGGTGATCTCGAGCACGACCGAGGCGGGGAGGTCGACGTACAGCGGGTTGCCGTTGTTCAGGGCGATGGTGACGGCCTGGTTCTCGAGCATGAAGTTCGCGGCGTCGCCGACGGTCGCCGCGGGGACGGTGAGCTGGTCGTAGTCGACCGCGTCCATGAAGACGAAGCCGTCGCCGTCGTTGTAGAGGTACGTGAAGTCGCGGCGGTCGACGTTCTCGATGTCGACCTTCGCGCCCGCGTTGTAGGTGCGGTCGACGGTCTTGCCCGTGACGACGTTCTTCAGCTTGGTGCGGACGAACGCGCCGCCCTTGCCGGGCTTGACGTGCTGGAACTCGATCACGCTCCAGAGCTGGCCGTCGATGCTGAGGACGACGCCGTTCTTGATGTCTGCGGTCGATGCCATGCGCGTGGATTCCGTTCCGTTTCGGTGAAGTCGTTCGGCCGCAGGCGGTGGCGCACGCGGGCCGACGAACGATTCTAGACGATGCGCAGCAGCTGCTGCACGGCGAGGCGATAGGAGTCGCTGCCGAAGCCGGCGATGACGCCCGTCGCGACCGCCGAGATGACGCTCGTGTGCCGGAAGCGCTCGCGGGTGTGGGGGTTCGAGAGGTGGACCTCGATGAGCGGCACGCCCGCCTGCTTCAGCAGGGCGGCGGCATCGCGGAGCCCGTAGCTGTAGTGCGTGAACGCGGCCGGGTTCAGGACGACGGGCGTGCGCCGGTCGACCGCCTCGTGGATCCAGCGGATGAGCTCGCCCTCGTCGTCGGTCTGCCGCAGCTCGAGCTCGACTCCTTCAGGCAGCTCGCCGCGCAGCGATGCCTCGATGTCGGCGAGCGTCTCGCTGCCGTACACCTCCGGTTCGCGGGTGCCGAGGCGGCCGAGGTTCGGCCCGTTCAGCACGAGGATCGTCGTCATGCGCTCAGCCTAGCGGCGGCCCGGATGGCTCGGCTCACGAGCCGATCTCCTGGTATGCCGCGAAGAGCATCGACTGATCGGGCGCCTGCATCACGGTCGGCTTCGCGAGGTCGTCGAGCACGATGAAGCGCAGCTGTCCGCCGCGCGACTTCTTGTCGCGCTGCATGGTGGCGAGCAGCGTGTTCCACCGGCCCGCCGGGTAGCTCGTCGGCAGGCTCAGCAGCTCGAGCACGCGCCGGTGCCGGTCGGCGACCTCGTCGGACAGGCGGCCGGAGAGGCGGCCGAGCTCCGCGGCGAACATCATGCCGACCGCGACGGCGGCGCCGTGCCGCCACTGGTACCGCTCGGCGTGCTCGACCGCGTGCCCGAGCGTGTGGCCGTAGTTCAGGATCTCGCGGAGGCCTGCCTCCTTGAAGTCCTCGGTCACGACGTCGGCCTTCATCCGGATCGCGAGCTCGACGACGCGGCGGAACTCGGGCGTCGCGGGATCAGTGGCGCGCTCGTGGTCGGCCTCGATGGTGTCGAGGATCTCCGGGTAGCGGATGAACCCGGCCTTCACGATCTCGGCGAAGCCGGCGAGGATCTCGTTCTTCGGCAGCGTGTCGAGCAGGTCGAGGTCGCAGATGACCTCGGCGGGCGCATGGAAGACGCCGACGAGGTTCTTGCCCTCGTTCGTGTTGATCCCGGTCTTCCCGCCGACGGCGGCGTCGACCATGCCGAGCACGGTCGTCGGCACCTGCACCACGCGGACCCCGCGCAGCCAGGTCGCCGCGACGAAGCCCGCCAGGTCGGTGACGGCTCCCCCGCCCATGCCGACGACGGCGTCGCTGCGCGTGAAGTCGGCCTGGCCGAGGATCTGCCAGCAGAACGCGGCGACCTCGACCCGCTTGCCGGCCTCCGCGTCGGGGATCTCCGCGAGGATGACCTCGAAGCGGTCGGTGAGCGACTCGCGGAGCTCGGCGGCCCGGGCGCCGAGCGTCGCCGGATGCACGAGGAGCACTTTGCGCACGGCCGGCCCGAGCGCGTCGCCGATGCGCGCGACCACGCCGCGGCCCACCACGACGTCGTAGCCCTCGTCGCCGCCGACCCGGATCACGGTCGGCTCGGCCTGCGGCTCGACTGCGGTCATGCTGTTCCTCCGAAGCGCTCGGTGATGTCGGTGACGATCCGCGCGACCGAGCGGCGCGAGGTGTCGATGGCGAGGTCGGCGAGGGAGGCGTAGATGGGCGCCCGCTCGTCGCGGATGCGGGTCCAGGCGTCGATCCCGCCCTGGGCGATCAGCGGGCGCGCGCTGCCGGCCAGGCGAGGCGCCACCGCGGCGGCGCTCACCTGCAGCCACACGACGGGCAGCTCCGCGAGGTCGATGCGCGTCGCCGGATGCAGCACGGCTCCCCCGCCCAGCGAGACCACCGCCTCCTCGGCGAGGGCCTCGGCGACGATCTCGCGCTCGACGATGCGGAAGTACTCCTCGCCCTCGCGGGCGAAGATCTCCTCGATGGGTCCGTAGCGCTCGACGATGCGGGCGTCGGTGTCCACGAACGGCGCAGCGATCTCGGCGGCGAGCTTCTGGCCCACCCGGGACTTGCCCGCCCCCATCGGCCCGATCAGCACCAGCGGCAGCACGGGCGCGCCGGGCGCCGCGGCGCCCGCCGCCGTCATCCCACCGCGCCGGCCGCGAGCCCGGCGCCGCCGTCCGCCCCGGCGCTGGTGAGCGCCTCGGGGATCGCGGCGAGGTACGCCTCGAGGTTCCGGCGGGTCTCGGCGAGCGAGTCGCCGCCGAACTTCTCGAGCACGGAGTTCGCGAGCACGAGGGCGACCATCGCCTCGGCGACGACGCCCGCCGCGGGCACGGCGCAGACGTCGGAGCGCTGGTGGTGCGCGGGAGCCGGCTCGCCCGTCGCGACGTCGACCGTCGGCAGCGCGTGCGGGACGGTGGCGATGGGCTTCATGCCCGCCCGGACCCGCAGCACGGTGCCGGTGGACATGCCGCCCTCGGTGCCGCCGGCGCGGTCGCTCGCGCGGACGATGCGACCGCGGTCGAGGTGCAGCTCGTCGTGCGCCTCGGAGCCGCGGCGGCGGGTCGTCTCGAAGCCGTCGCCGACCTCGACGCCCTTGATCGCCTGGATGCCCATGAGCGCGGCGGCGAGCTGCCCGTCGAGGCGGCGGTCCCAGTGCACGTGCGAGCCGAGCCCCGGGGGGACGCCGTAGGCGAGCACCTCGACGACGCCGCCGAGCGTGTCGCCGGACTTGTGGGCGTCGTCGACCTCGGCCACCATACGTGCCGAGGTCTCGGCGTCGAAGCAGCGCAGCGGGTCGGCGTCCACCGCCGCGAGATCGGCGGGCACCGGCAGGGCGGCCCCCTCCGGCACGCGCACCGGCCCGATCGACAGGGTGTGCGCGATGGTGCGGATGCCGAGCTCCGCGAGGAAGGACTTCGCCACGGCGCCGAGCGCGACCCGGGCCGCGGTCTCGCGGGCGCTCGCGCGCTCGAGCACCGGGCGGGCCTCGTCGAAGCCGTACTTCTGCATGCCGACGAGGTCGGCGTGGCCCGGCCGCGGCCGGGTCAGTGGCGCACCGCGGCCACGACCGAGTCGGTCCTGATCGATCGGCTCGGGGCTCATGACCTCCTGCCACTTCGGCCACTCGGTGTTGCCGACGCGGAGGGCGATCGGGCTGCCGAGGCTCAGGCCATGGCGCACCCCGCCCGAGATGGCGAGCTCGTCCTGCTCGAACTTCATGCGCGCGCCGCGGCCGTAGCCGAGCTTGCGCCGTGCGAGGTCCTCTCGGACCTGATCGAGCGAGACGGGGATGCCGGCGGGGAGGCCCTCGAGGATCGCGACGAGTTCGGGGCCGTGCGACTCACCGGCAGTGAGCCAACGAAGCATGGCTCTATCCTTCCACAGCGGAGGGCGCGCGCCCTCCGCGTGACGCCGCGGCGGCGCGCGTCGGACGGCGACGCGGCGGATGCCTCAGGCGATCGCCGACCGCATCGCCGCGAGCACCTCGGCCTCGCCGGGCAGCGGCAGCTCGGGGTCGCCGTTCGCGAACACCCGCACCTGGAGCAGCGCCTGATGCAGGAGCATGCCGAGCCCGTGCACGACGGTGCCGCCGCCGTCGAGCCAGGCCGCCGCGAGCGGGCTCGGCCACGGGTCGTAGGCGACCTCGAGCAGCGCGGCCCCCTCGATGAGCGCGGCGCTCGGCCGCACACCGAGCTCGGTGCCGCCGGGCACTGTCGCCACGACGAGGTCGAGTCCTCCGGCACCGGACAGCTGGTCGAGTCGCCGCACGACGATCCGGAGCCCGAGCGAGCCGGCGAGCGGTTCGAGCGCCGCCGCGCGCGCCGGGGTGCGCACGAAGACCTCGACCTCGCTCGCCCCGAGCTCCGCGATCGCGGCGATCGCGGACGCGGCCGTCGCTCCCCCGCCGACGACGCCGGCGCGAGCCGACGCGGTCACCCCGGCATCCGCGAGCGCACCGACGATGCCCCCGACGTCGGTGTTGAAGCCGAGACGGCGTCGGCCGTCGAAGCGCAGGGTGTTCGCGGCGCCCGTGAGCCGGGCACGGCGGTCGAGCTCGTCGACGAGCGGGAGCACTTCCTGCTTCAAGGGCATCGTGAGCGAGAGCCCGCGCCACGAGGCATCCCGCGAGCCCACGAACTCGGCCAGGCCGGCCGACGCCACCTCGACGGCCTCGTACTGCCAGTCGAAGCCGAGCGCCGCGTAGGCGGCGCGGTGCAGGGCCGGAGACTTCGAGTGCGCGATCGGCGAGCCGAGCACGGCGAGCCGGTGCGCGGCGGGGCCGCCGACGCCGTCGCTCACTGGTACTCCGGGTGCTCGTCCATCCAGGCCAACCACTTCGCGACGGCCGCATCGTGCTCTTCGACGGTCGTGGAGAAGATGGTCTCACCCGTGTCGAGGTTCCACGTCACGAAGAAGAGCCAGGTGCCGTCGGCGGGGTGCAGCGCGGCGTCGATCGCGAGGTCGCCCGGGTTGGAGATCGGCCCGACGGGGAGTCCGGGGTGCACGTAGGTGTTGTACGGGTTGCCGGCGTCGGCGCGCTCGGCGTCCGTGGTGCTGACGCGGTGGGTGTTCCCGGTGCCGTACGCGACCGTCGCGTCGGACTGCAGGAGTCCCGACTCCCACTGGGCCGGGTCCAGGCGGTTCTGGAACACGCGGGAGACCTTGTAGTAGTCGTCCCGGAGCCCGGCCTCGCGCTGGATGAGGGAGGCGAGCACGATCGTGCGCCACCGGTCGGCGGGGGCGACCCCGGCGTCGTCGAGGGCCTGGAACTGCCGGTCGACGAGCGTCTGCAGCACACCGCGGGCGTCGAGCGCCGGGTCGACGGTGTAGGTCGCCGGGAAGAGGAAGCCTTCGAGCGACTGCGCCTCGGCCGGTAATCCGTAGCTCTGCGGCGACTCGGCCGCCGCGGCCTGCATCTGCTCGAGCGGCACCCCCGCGCCCTCGGCGATGATCGACAGCGCATCGGCCGTGGCCGTGCCCTCCGGGATCACGAAGGTGTTCTCGAGCTTGTTCGCCGGGTCCTCGAGCGCCTCGAGCGCGGCTTTCGCGCTCATCTTCTCGGCGAGCCGGTACGCGCCGGGGTGGAACTCCGGTTCGGGCTCCTGCTGCAGCAGCAGCTCGTAGAAGGCCTCCGAGGACGCGACGACGCCCTCCTCGTAGAGATTCTCCGCGATGGAGGAGCCGGTGTCGCCCTCCAGGATCATGAAGGTGACCTCGCCCGAGCCCGTGCCCTCGTAGTCGGCCGCCGGCTGGAACCGCTCGATGACCGCGGAGATCGGGCCCTGCAGGAACAAGAACGCGCCGGCGCCGAGCGCCACGACGACGAGCAACGCGATCAAGCAGCCCCAGGCCCCGCGCCGCTTCGGCTTCGTCGGGGCGCCGGGGTCGTCGATGCCGGCGGCCGAGCGCCGCTCCGCCCGGCTCGGCCGCTGCGCCTCGCTGGGACCCGTCGTCGGGGCGGCCTCGAGCAGCGACTGACGCTCCTCCAGCTCCCGGCGCTCGCGCCGGGTGAGCGGGACCTCGTCGTCCGAGGCGAACGGATCGTTCGTCCGCGGTGCCACCGGGTGCTCGCGTAGCACGAACGGGTCATCGCCTCCCCCCTGGGACTCGCGCCCGGACGGGCCGCCCGCCCGGGCGTCGCGCCGCGGTCGGGACTCGTCGCCGGTGAGGATCGTGTCCCAGTCGAGACCGGTCGGCTCGCGCGCGGCGCGCTGCTCAGGGGGGAGCTGAGTCACAGGGGTGGTGGCCCTTCGTCGGTGCCGAGGGACTGCCCCGGCGGCTTGCCCGACGCGCGTTCGGCGTCGATGGCGTGTTGCAGAATGATAACGGCTGCGGCTTGGTCGATGATGGACCGCTGCTGCTTGGCGCGTTTCCCGCTCGCTCGGAGCGCCTGCTGCGCGGTCACCGTCGACATCCGCTCGTCCACCAGCCGTACCGCCGCACCGCCGCGCGCGAGCCGCTCGGCGAAGGCGACCGCGTCGTCGGTCGAGGGCGTCGCGCTGCCGGAGAGCGAGAGAGGATGCCCCACCACGACCTCGAACGCCCCGTACTCCTCGGCGAGCTCGAGGATGCGGCGGACGTCGGCGTCAGAGCCCTCCGCGGCGCGCGGCACCGTCTCGACCGGCACGGCGAGCATCGCCGACGGGTCGCAGCGGGCGACGCCGATGCGGGCCCGGCCCACATCGACGCCGAGGCGGACGCCGTCGCGCACGCTAGCGGCCGAGCTCGTCGCGCACCGCGGCGAGGGCCGCAGGGATCGCCGTGACGTCCGTGCCGCCCCCCTGCGCCAGGTCGGGCTTGCCGCCGCCGCCGCCGCCGAGCACACCGGCCATGCGCTTCGCGAGCGCACCGGCGTTCGCGCCGGACTCGCGGGCCGCCGGCGACGTCGCGACGATCGCGAGCGGCTTGCCGCCGACCTCGGCCGTCAGCGCGACCACCGAGGCGGCGTCGCCGAGCTGGGTGCGCACGGAGAGTGCGAGCGCACGGAGCTCGTCGCCGGAACCGAGGCCGCCGACGTGCTCGGCGACGAGGAGGACCTCACCCGTGCGCACCGCGGTCGCGGCCAGCGCGGGGACCCGCTCGTTCAGCGCCTTCGCCTCGTAGGCCTGAATCTTCTTCTCGGCCGCCTTCAGGTTCGCGACGAGCTCGCCGACCCGGTCGACGAGCTGCTCGGGACGAGTCTTCAGCGAGCTCGTGAGCTCGCCGACGAGCGCCCGCTCGGCCGCGAACTGCCGGAAGGCCTCGATGCCGACGAGCGACTCCACACGACGGTTCGTCGCACCGACCGAGGACTCCCCGATGAGGTTGATCATGCCGACCTCGGCGCTCGTGCGCACGTGCGTGCCGGCGCAGAGCTCGCGCGACCAGGGCCCGCCGATGTCGACCACCCGCACGACGTCGCCGTACTTCTCGCCGAAGAGCGCCATGGCGCCCAGCGCCTTCGCCTCGTCGAGGGGCAGCTCGCGGGTGACGACCTCGAGGTTGTCTCGGATCGCGGAGTTCGCGATCTCCTCGATCTCGGTGCGGGTCTCGGTGGAGAGCGCCGAGTTCCAGCCGAAGTCGAGGCGGAGGTAGCCGGCCTTGTTGAAGGAGCCGGACTGGTGCGCGTTCGGCCCGAGCACCTGCCGCAGCGCCGCGTGCACGAGGTGCGTGCCCGAGTGCGCCTGCGTCGCGCCGCGTCGGTAGTCCTCGTCGACGAGGCTCGTCGCGGTCTCGCCGACGCCGACCTCGCCGCGGACGACCCGCACGGTGTGGCTGATCAGGCCCTTGACGGGGCGCTGCACGTCGAGCACCTCGAGCTCGAAGCCGTCGCCGACGATGCGGCCGCGGTCGGGCGCCTGTCCGCCGGACTCCGCGTACAGCGCGGTCTCGGCGAGGATGACCTCGGCGGTCTGGCCCGCCGTGGCGCGCTGCACCGGCCGCCCGTCGACGAGGAGGCCGAGCACGCTCGACTCCGTCTGCAGCTCGGTGTAGCCGGTGAAGATCGTCTCGCCCTTGGCGCGGTAGTCGGCGTAGACCGAGAGGTCCGCGAGCACCCGCTTCTTCGACTTGGCGTCGGCCTTCGCGCGATCGCGCTGGTCCTTCATGAGGCGGTCGAACTCCCCGCGGTCGACGCGGAGCCCCGCCTCGTCGGCCATCTCGAGGGTGAGCTCGATCGGGAAGCCGTAAGTGTCGTGCAGGAGGAACGCGGTGTCGCCGGCGAGCTCGGCGGAGCCCTGCTCCTTCGTCTTCGTCACCGCGACGTCGAGGATCGACGTGCCCGAGGCGAGCGTGCGGAGGAAGGTGTCCTCCTCGCCGAGGGCGAGCTGCTCGAGGTGCGCGTAGTCGGTCGCCACCTCCGGATACGCCGACTTCATCGCGTCGCGCGAGGCCGCGAAGAGCTCGTGGAAGCTCGGCCCCTCGACGCCGAGCAGGCGCATCGCGCGGATCGAGCGGCGGAGCAGCCGCCGCAGGATGTACCCGCGGCCCTCGTTCGACGGGGTCACGCCGTCGCTCATGAGCATGAGCGAGGAGCGCACGTGGTCGGCGATGATGCGCATGCGCACGTCATCCTCGTGCGCGGCGCCGTAGCGCCGGCCGGAGAGCTCCGCGGCGCGGTCGAGCACCGGGCGCACCTGGTCGATCTCGTACATGTTCTCGACGCCCTGCTTGATGAACGCGACGCGCTCGAGGCCCATGCCGGTGTCGATGTTCTTCTTCGGCAGCGGGCCGGCGACGTCGAAGTCCACCTTGGAGCGCACCTCGCTCAGCAGCTCCTGCATGAACACGAGGTTCCAGATCTCGATGAACCGGCTGTCGTCGACCGCCGGGCCGCCGTCGCGGCCGTACTTCGGTCCGCGGTCGAAGAAGATCTCCGAGCTCGGACCGCCGGGGCCGGGCTGGCCGGTGTGCCAGTAGTTGTCCGCCTTGCCGAGCCGCTGGATGCGCTCGGCCGGAAGGCCGATCAGCTTCTGCCACAGCTCCGCCGCCTCGTCGTCGGTCTCGTAGACCGTCACCCAGAGGTCGCGCTCGTCGAAGCCGAGACCGCCGTCGGCCTCGGAGCGGGTGAGGAGCTCCCACGCGTAGGTGATCGCCCCCTCCTTGAAGTAGTCGCCGAACGACCAGTTGCCGAGCATCTGGAAGAACGTGCCGTGGCGCGCCGTCTTGCCGACCTCTTCGATGTCGTTCGTGCGGATGCACTTCTGCACGTCGACGGCGCGGGGATACGGAGCCGGAACGACGCCGGTCAGGTAGGGCACGAACGGCACCATGCCGGCGACCGTGAAGAGCAGGGTGGGGTCGTCGGAGACGAGCGAGGCCGAGGGGACGACGGTGTGCCCGCGCTCGGCGAAGTAGTCGATGTAGCGACGGCTGATCTCGGCAGTCTGCATGGTTCCGTTCCGGGTCGTTGCACCCCGCGACGGCGGGGTGAGAACTGTGCGCGCGAAAGGCGCGAGTGGTCAGCGCTCGTCGGTGCCGGCGGCGCGGAGCTCGGCGTCGCGCTCGTGGTAGCCCTCGGCGATGGCCTGGCCGAACGCCCTGGCCTTGGCGTCGACCGACTCGAAGAACTTGCGGCCCTCGGCCGTCTGGTTCACCTGGTGGGCCACGACGAATCCCGCCGCGATGCCCGCGACGAACCACAGCACGCTCTTCACCGATTGCTCCTCTGGTCGAACTCTGTTCGAGGGGCCGCGGCCCCTGACGCTTCCGTCCAGTCTAAGCGAGCCGAGGGCCCGCCCGCCGGGACGACGGAGGGGCCGCGGGCGAACCCGCGACCCCTCCGGCCTGCACGCGACGCTGGGTCAGCGCGCGGCGTAGTACTCGACGACGAGCTGCACGTCACAGGTGACGGGGACCTCGGCGCGCTTCGGGCGGCGCACGAGGGTCGCCTCCAGCTTGTCGATCTGGACCTCGAGGTAGCCCGGGGTCTTGGGCAGCACGTCCACGTGACCGCCGGCAGCGGCGACCTGGAACGGCTCGGTGCCCTCGGAGCGCTGCTTGACGCCGATGTGCTGACCCGGCTTCACGCGGAACGAGGGGCGGTCGACGATCTTGCCGTCGACGAGGATGTGGCGGTGCACCACGAACTGGCGAGCCTGCGCGATGGTGCGGGCGAAGCCGGCGCGCAGCACGAGGGCGTCGAGACGCATCTCGAGCAGCTCGACGAGGTTCTCACCGGTCTGGCCGTCGATGCGCTTCGCCTCGTTGTAGGCGATGCGGAGCTGCTTCTCGCGGATGCCGTACTGGGCGCGGAGGCGCTGCTTCTCGCGGAGACGGACGGCGTAGTCGCTGTCGGCCTTGCGCTTGGTGCGGCCGTGCTCGCCCGGGGCGTAGGGACGCTTCTCGAGGATGCGCGCGGCCTTCGGGGTCAGGGCGACGCCGAGCGCGCGCGAGAGGCGGGTCTTGCTACGTGCACGATTCGACACGAATGGTCCTTTCGGAGGTTCTGAAACGGGGTTCCGGCGCGCGACAACGCGCTGGAAAGCTCTAGTCAGAGGGATTCGCCATGGGCCGACCGGCTACAGGTCGCGCCACTTCGCCGTCGGAGATCGCGCAGCCGCACGCGAAAACCTGGCTTCAGGCCATCAGCAATCGTAGCACGGGGCTCAGTCCTCGCCGCGCACGATGCGCCGGAGCTTGGCGAGCCTCGCCGAGAGCTCGCGCTCGTGGCCGTGCTCCGTGGGCTCGTAGTACCGCGCCCCGCGCAGGGTGTCCGGGAGGTACTGCTGCGGCACCACGCCGATCTCCGCGTCGTGCGGGTAGCGGTAGCCCTTGCCGTGCCCGAGCCGCTTCGCCCCGGCGTAGTGGGCGTCGCGGAGGTGCTTCGGCACCCGGCCGGCCTTGCCGGCACGGACGTCGGCGATGGCCTGGTTGATGCCGAGGTACGAGGCGTTGGATTTCGGCGCGGTCGCGAGGTGCACGACGGCCTGCGCGAGCGGGATGCGCCCTTCCGGCATGCCGATGAGCGCGACCGCGTCGGCCGCGGCGACCGCGACGCCGAGGGCCGTCGGGTCGGCCATGCCGATGTCCTCCGAGGCGAGCACGATGATGCGCCGGGCGATGAACCGCGGGTCCTCGCCCGCTTCGATCATGCGCGCGAGGTAGTGCAGGGCGGCATCGACGTCGCTCCCCCGCACCGACTTGATGAAGGCGCTGATGACGTCGTAGTGCTCGTCGCCGTTGCGGTCGTAGCGGAGCAGTGCGCGGTCCACGGCGCGCGCGACCGTCTCGGCCGTGATGGTGGGCTTCGCCGGCGCGGGAGCGGATGCGGCGGGGTCGTCGGCGGCATCGTCGTCTGCGGAGTCGGCGTCGGCGGAGTCGTCGGCGCTCGAGCTCGACGCATCGCCCGAGGCATCCGCCTCCTCGGTGGAGGACGCGTCGGCGTCGGCGTCAGGCTCGGCCCCAGTCTCCGCCTCGGCCTGTGCGGCGGCGAACTCGCCGATCGCCGAGTTCGCCGCGGCCTCGAGCGCGGTGAGCGCGCGGCGCGCGTCGCCGGAGGCGAGGCGCACGATCGCCTCGCGCGCCTCCGGCTCGAGCACGAAGGCGTCGGCGAGCCCGCGCGGGTCGCTCGCGGCGCGATCGACGAGCGTGCCGAGGTCGTCGTCGCTCAACAGCTCGAGCGTCAGCAGCAGCGAGCGGGACAGCAGCGGCGAGATCACCGAGAAGGACGGATTCTCGGTGGTCGCGGCGACGAGGATCACCCAGCCGTTCTCGACGCCGGGCAGCAGCGCGTCCTGCTGGGCCTTCGTGAAGCGATGGATCTCGTCGAGGAACAGCACCGTGGAGAGCCCGTAGAGATCGCGGCTCGACTGCGCCTCCTCCATCACCTGGCGGACGTCGCGCACCCCGGCCGTGACCGCGGAGAGCTCGACGAAGCGTCGGCCGGAACTGCGGGCGATCGCCTGCGCCAGCGTCGTCTTGCCGGTGCCGGGCGGCCCCCAGAGGATCACCGAGACGGAGCCGCTCGTGCCCGCTCGGTCGCTCGCGAGCGCCACGAGGGGCGAGCCCGGGCTCAGCAGGTGCCGCTGACCGGCGACCTCGTCGAGGCTCGTCGGACGCATGCGCACCGCCAACGGGGTCGCGCCGGAGCGCAGCCCCGTACCGGTGTCCACCATGCCCTCCAGCGTAGCGACGCCCGCCGACACGGCGTCCCGCGGCGACGCGGTGATTGGCACGGTGCGGGGCGCTTGCGTAGAGTCGGCTCGCAGGAGTCCCGAGAAGGAGCAGCGTGGCATCGAACGACCGTCAGGCGCGCGAGGAGCGCGCGAGGCTTCGCACCTACCAGGCACGGCAAGAGGTGCACACGCGCAAGCAGCGCCGGCGGACCCGCGACAATGTGATCGCGGTGCTCGCACTCGTCGTGGTCCTCGTGCTCGCCACGGCCGCGCAGCTGTTCTACTTCAGCGGCGGCCCCGGCGCCCCCGAGGCGACGCCGAGCGACACCCCCGCGCCCACGGAGCCGGCCGGTGAGAACCAGGGCGACGTCCCCTCGGCCGACCTCGCCGAGGGGCGCACCTGGACGGGCACGCTCACCCTGAACGGCATCCCGCTCGGGGTCGAGCTCGACGGCGCGGCCGCGCCGCAGGCCGTCTCCTCCGAGATCAGCCTCGCGCAGTCGGGCTTCTACGACGGCGTCGGCTGCCACCGGCTCACCACGTCCGGCCTGTTCGTGCTGCAGTGCGGCGACCCGAACGGCGACGGCACCGGCGGCCCCGGCTACAACTACGGCCCGGTCGAGAACGCGCCCGCCGACGGCCTCTACCCGGCCGGGACGCTCGCGATGGCGCGGAGCACCTCGCAGTACTCGCAGGGCAGCCAGTTCTTCATCGTCTACGAGGACACGACGCTCCCCGGCGACACCGGCGGCTACACCGTGCTCGGCACCGTGACGAGCGGGCTCGACGAGCTGCGCGCCGCGGTGATCGACGCGGGGACGGCCGACGGCGGCGGGGACGGCGCGCCCGCCGTGCCGGTGACGATCGACTCCTTCACGCTGCAGTGACCGGCGCGGGCGCTCCCGAGCGCCTCCGCAAGACCGGCATCGCGCGCCGGAGGTGCAATAGGCTTGATGTCGCACCGCCGCCGTCAGGCGGCATCTACCGACCTACGACAGGGTGAGGCCGTGACCGAATCAGATCAGCAACCGTGGGGCCGCGTCGACGAGACGGGCACGGTCTTCGTTCGGACCGCCGACGGCGAACGGGCCGTGGGCGAGTACCCCGACGGCACCGCTGAGGAGGCCCTCGCCTACTTCGAGCGCAAGTACGCCGACCTGGCCGGCGCGGTCGGCCTCCTCGAGCAGCGCGTCCGCCGCGGCGCCCCCGCGGCCGACGTGGCCAAGGCGGTCGCCGCCCTGCAGGAATCCGTGGCCGACGCCCGGGCCGTGGGCGACCTCGACGCCCTCCGCAGGCGGCTCGACGCCCTCTCCGGCACCACCCAGGAGCTCAGCGAGCAGCAGCAGGCCGAGGCCAAGGCGCAGCTCGCCGAGGCCATCGCCGAGCGCACCGCGATCGCCGAGGCCGCAGAGGCGCTCGCCGCCCAGGACCCCGCGAAGACGCAGTGGAAGCAGACGTCCGCCGAGCTCGACGCCCTCTTCGCCAAGTGGCAGCAGCACCAGCAGAACGGCCCCCGCCTGCCCAAGAACGAGGCGAACGAACTCTGGAAGCGGTTCCGCACGGCCCGCTCGACCATCGAGTCGCACCGTAAGGCGTTCTTCGCCCAGCTCGACAGCGCCCACCGCGAGGTGCGGGCGCGCAAGCAGCAGCTCATCGAGCGCGCCGAGGCGCTCGCGCCGCGCGGCGCCGACGCCGTCGGCGACTACCGCGCCCTCCTCGACGACTGGAAGGCGGCCGGCCGCGCCGGCAAGAAGGTCGACGACGCGCTCTGGGCGAAGTTCAAGGCCGCGGGCGACGTGCTCTTCCATGCGAAGGCCGAGATCGACGCGCGCGACGACGCCGAGTACCGCGAGAACCTCGAGCAGAAGCTCGAGCTCATCACCGAGGCCGAGCAGCTCCTGAGCGAGAAGGACCCGAAGCGCGCCCGTCCGGCGCTGAATGCGATCCAGCTGCGCTGGGACGAGATCGGGCGGGTCCCCCGCGATCAGGTCCGGGTGATCGAGGATCGCCTGCGCAAGGTCGAGACGCACGTGCGTCAACTCGAGGACGAGCGCTGGCAGCGCGAGGACCCCGAGAAGAAGGCCCGTTCGGAAGGCATGCTCGGCCAGCTGCAGGACGCCATCGCGAAGCTCGAGTCCGAGCTCCGTGACGCCGAGGCCGCCGGCGACGCGAAGGCGATCGCCGCCGCGCGCGAGGCGCTCGAGGCTCGCCAGGCGTGGCTCAAGGCCGTCGGCGGCTGAGCACCGGTCCGCCGATCCGACCCTCGGCCGGGGCGTTCTCCACAGAACGCCCCGGCCGTCGCCGTTCTCGGCGCCTTCACGGGCAGACTCGCAGGATGCCCCGTCTGCCCGACGTCCTCGACACCACCGAGTTCTCACTGCCCGAGCTCTGCGCCGCTCGGCTCGACGGCGAGCTCGTGCCAGTGCTCGACCGGTGGATCGCGATCGATGCCCCCGACCTCCCCTCGGTGCGCGCACGAACCCTCGGCGGCGCACCCGACGGTCCCGCGATCGCCGGCTGGTCGGCTGCGTGGGTGCACGGCGCGACGCCGGTGCCGCCGTCCATCGCCGAGTTCTGCGTCCCGCACGGGGCGCGCGTCGCCCGCTCCCGCGATCCGCGGCGGCTCATCCGCGAGGTGACGATCGCCACGGAGGACCTCACGATCGCGGGTGGATGCCGCTGCACCTCCGTCGAGCGCACGGCCTTCGACCTCGCGCGCGATCCCGGCTACGACGATCGGCGGCTCGCTCCGGTGCTCGCGAATCTCCTCGGTGCAGATCCCGGGTTGCCGGCACGCATCCGCGAGCGCTTCGCCCCCGAGCGACGCGTGCCGCACCGTCGGCTCGCCCTCGCCCGGCTCAGCGGGCTGAACGCCTGAGCCGCGGGCTCAGCCGTCGCTGACGCGGTAGACGTCGTACACGGCGTCGATGCGGCGCACGGCGTTCAGCACGCGATCGAGGTGGGTGGTGTCGCCCATCTCGAACACGAAGCGGCTGAGCGCGAGCCGGTCGGTGGAGGTCGTGACGTTGGCCGAGAGAATGTTCACGTGGTGCTCGGAGAGCACGCGGGTCACGTCCGAGAGCAATCCTGCCCGGTCGAGCGCCTCGATCTGGATCTGCACGAGGAAGACGCTCTTCGAGCTCGGCGCCCACTCGACGTCGATCATGCGCTCGGGCTCGCGCAGCAGCGACTGCACGTTGTGGCAGCTCGCCTGGTGCACCGAGACACCGGCTCCCCTCGTCACGAAGCCCACGATCTCGTCTCCCGGCACCGGGGTGCAGCAGCGGGCGAGCTTCACGAGAATGTCGGGCGCGCCGCGCACGAGGACGCCGGAGTCGCTGTTGCGCGGCAGCGGACGGGACCGCACCGGGATCGCGAGCTCGGGCTCGTCCCCGCCCTCGACGTCGCGCACCAGGGCGACGACCTTCTCCAGCACCGACTGCGTGGAGACATGCCCCTCACCGACCGCGGCGTAGAGCGCCGAGACGTTCTCGTAGCGCAGCTGCGCGGCGACCTCGGCGAACGACTCCTGGCTCATCAGCTTCTGCAGCGGCAGGTTCTGCTTGCGCATGGCGCGGGCGATGGCGTCGCGGCCCTGCTCGATCGCCTCGTCGCGCCGTTCCTTCGTGAACCACTGCCGGATCTTGTTCCGCGCCCGCGCGGACTTCACGAAGTTCAGCCAGTCCTGGCTCGGGCCGGAGTCGGGGTTCTTCGAGGTGAACACCTCGACGACGTCCCCGCTCGAGAGTTCGCTCTCGAGCGGGACCAAGCGCCCGTTGACCTTCGCGCCCATCGTGCGGTGGCCGACCTCGGTGTGCACCGCGTACGCGAAGTCGATCGGGGTGGCGCCGGCGGGCAGGCCCACGACGCGCCCCTTCGGGGTGAAGACGTAGACCTCCTTCGCACCGATCTCGAAGCGCAGCGAGTCGAGGAACTCCCCCGGGTCGGCAGTCTCGGCCTGCCAGTCGGAGATGTGCGCGAGCCACGCCATGTCGGTGCTGCTCTGCTTCTCGTCGACGCGGCCGCTCGTCATCCGCTCCTTGTACTTCCAGTGCGCCGCGACACCGTACTCCGCGCGCTGGTGCATGTCGTGGGTGCGGATCTGGATCTCGACCGCACGCCCCTTCGGACCGATCACGGTCGTGTGCAGCGACTGGTAGAGGTTGAACTTCGGCGTCGCGATGTAATCCTTGAAGCGGCCGGGCACCGGCGTCCACCTGGCGTGGATCGCACCGAGCACCGCGTAGCAGTCGCGCACCGAGTTGACGAGCACACGGATGCCGACGAGGTCGTAGATCTCGTCGAAGTCGCGGCCGCGCACGATCATCTTCTGGTAGATCGAGTAGTACTGCTTGGGGCGCCCCATGACCTTGCCACGGATCTTCGCGGCCTTCAGATCGTCGTTCACGAGGTCGATGACGTTCTGGACGAACTCCTCGCGCTGCGGGGTGCGCTGCTTCACGAGGCTCTCGATCTCGGCGTAGAGCTTCGGGTACAGCACCGCGAAGGAGAGGTCCTCGAGTTCCCACTTGATGGTCTGGATGCCGAGGCGATGCGCGAGCGGCGCGTAGATCTCGAGCGTCTCGGTCGCCTTGCGCGTGGCCGAGGCGGCGGGGACGAAGCCCCAGGTGCGGGCGTTGTGCAGGCGGTCGGCGAGCTTGATGATGAGCACGCGGATGTCCTTGGACATCGCGACGATCATCTTGCGCACCGTCTCGGCCTGCGTCGAGTCGCCGTACTTGACCTTGTCGAGCTTGGTGACGCCGTCGACGAGCATCGCGATCTCGTCGCCGAAGTCGGCGCGCACCTGGTCGAGGGTGTAGGAGGTGTCCTCGACGGTGTCGTGCAGGAGCGCCGCAGCCACGGTCTTCGAGCCGATGCCGAGATCCGCGAGGATCTGCGCCACGGCGACCGGATGGGTGATGTACGGCTCGCCGCTCTTGCGCTTCTGGCCCTCGTGCGCCCGGTCGGCCACCTGGTAGGCGCGCTCGATGAGCGCGAGGTCCGCCTTTGGGTGGTGCATGCGCACCGTGCGGAGCAGCGTCTCCACGGCCCCCGAGGGCTGCGCCTTGGAGAAGATCCGCGGCACGAGACGGCGCAGCGACGCCGTGGAGTTCACTCCCGTCTCGGTCATCTCAGCACCTCCAGGGTTCCATTCCTACCACTCTCGGAGCCCCCTGGAGCCCGCACGGCGGCCCGGGCTACGCTTCGACGGCGACCGACGATCCCGCCCGCTCGCGCTCCTTGAGCACCTTCTGGTCGTGGCGCTTGATGGCGGGCTCGCCCTCGCGCAGCTGCGAGTACAGCGGCGCCGCGACGAAGACCGTCGACCACGTGCCGACGAGGATGCCGATGAGCAGCGAGAGCGAGATGTCCCGCAGCGTGTCGGCGCCGAGGACGCCCGCGCCGATGAACAGGATGGCCGCGACCGGCAGCGCCGCGATGACGCTCGTGTTGATCGAGCGGACCAGCGTCTGGTTGACCGCCAGGTTGACCGACTCGGCGAAAGTGCGCCGCGATTCATCCCCGTCGTCCGCGGTGTTCTCGCGGATCTTGTCGAAGACCACGACGGTGTCGTAGAGGGAGTAGCTGAGGATCGTCAGCACACCGATCATCGCGGCCGGGGAGATCTCGAAGCCGTAGGCCGCGTAGACGCCGACCGTGACGATGAGATCGCCGATGAGCGCGAGGATCGCGGCGAGCGACATCTTCCACGTGCGGAAGTAGATCGCCATGATGATGCCCGCGAGCAGGAGGAACGCGATGAGGCCGACGATGGCCTGACGGGTCACGTCGGCGCCCCAGCTCGGCCCGATGAAGCTCGAGGTGACCTCGCTCACCGGCACGTCGTACGCCTCGGCCAGCGCGGCCGAGACGTCGTGCGAGTCCTGTTGCGAGAGCTGGTCGGTCTGCACGCGCACACCGCTGTCGCCGACGATGGTGACCTTCGCGGTGGCGTCCGGGACGACGCTCGCGACGGCCTCGGTCGCCGGCTCCGCCGTGGCGTTCTGCACGTTCGTGATCTGGAACTGCGAGCCGCCGAGGAACTCGATGCTGAAGTTCACGCCGCGCACGAGCGGGACGACGATCGACAGGATGACGAGCACCGCCGCGATCACGTACCACTTGCGTCGTCCGCCGACGAAGTTGAACGAGCGCTTGCCCGTGTAGAGGTCGTTGCCGAAGGTGGTGAGACGGCTGGCCATCAGGACTCCTTGCCTTCGCTCGTCGAGCTGAGCTGTTCGGCGGCCTTGCGCTCCGCGATCGTCTGGCGGCGCTGCGCCTCCTTCGCGCTCGACGCGGCCTTCTTCGCGGGCACCGAGGACGGCTTGCGGAACTCCGCTCGGCCCCGGTAGACGGCGCCGAGCGCGTTCGGGTCGAGGCCCGACCACGGATTGCCGCCCGAGAAGAAGCGGGTCTGCGCGAGCAGCTGCAGCATCGGGTGCGTGAAGAGGATAACGATCACGACGTCGATGATGGTCGTGAGCCCGAGCGTGTAGGCGAAGCCCTTCACGCTGCCGACCGCGAGGATGAAGAGCACGATCGCCGCGAGCAGGTTCACGCCCTTCGAGGCGAGGACGGTGCGGAAGGCGCGCTTCCAGCCCGCCTCGACGGCGCCGACCAGTGGTCTGCCGTCGCGCAGCTCGTCTCTCACGCGTTCGAAGTAGATGATGAACGAGTCGGCCGTGAAGCCGATCGCCACGATCACTCCCGCGATGCCCGCGAGCGAGAGCCGGTAGCCCTCGCGCCAGGACAGGATCGTCAGCATCAGGTAGGTGATGATGCCCGCGATGATGAGCGAGGCCACCGTCACCGAGGCGAGGGCGCGGTACTGGAAGATGCTGTAGAGCACGACGAGGATGAGGCCGATTAGGCCCGCGATCAGGCCGTTCTGCAGCTGCTGCGTGCCGAGCGTCGGCGAGATCGTCTCGGACGACTGCACCGTGAAGCTGATCGGCAGCGCGCCGAACTTCAGCTGGTCGGCGAGCGCCTTCGAGGTCTCCTGCGTGAAGGAGCCGGTGATCTGCGGGCGGCCGTCGGTGATGACGCCGTTCATCGAGGGCGCCGAGATGACGGCGCCGTCGAGCACGAAGGCGAACTGGTCGCGCGGGGTCTGGCCCTTGAGGCCGTAGAGGCGCGTCGAGACGTCGGCGAAGGCCTTGGTGCCCTCGTCGTCGAAGACGAGGTTCACCGCCCACTGACCGGTGGAGGCGCCGTTCTGCGTCGTGACGACGCCGTTGGTGGCGTCGACGATGTTCGCGCCGCTCACCTCGACGGGACCGAGGATGTACTTGGCCGTGCGGCTCGCGTCGCAGGTGACGAGGGGCTCGTCGGCCGGCGCGACGTTGGCGTCGGGGTCGTCGAGGCTCGAGCACTGGAAGGTGTCGAACTCGTTCTGCAGCGCGGGCGTGATCCACGAGGGGTCGCTCGGGTCGGTCGGCTCCACGGTCGGCGTGGCCTCGAGCGCGGCGTCGTCGCTCGGCGCCGGCGATTCGCTCGGGCTGATCGACTGGTCGGTCGCGGCGCTCGCGAGCAGCACGGGGCGGAGCTCGAGCTTCGCCGACTGCTCGATGCGGTTGCGCGTCTGCTCGTCGAGCTCACCGGGGATGCGGACGACGACGTTCGAGCCCTCGGTGTTGATCTCGGGCTCGGCGACGCCCGAGGCGTCGACGCGCTGGCGGATGATCGACACCGCCTGGTCGAGCTGCTCCTGCGAGGCGGTCTGCCCCGACTCGAGCTTCGGCTCGAGGATGATCTGCGTGCCGCCCTCGAGGTCGAGCGCGAGCTTCGGCGTCCACGACCCGCCGCCCCAGATCACGCCCGCGGCGTTGATCGCGAACAGACCGACGATGATCACGCCGAGCCAGCTCAGCGACCGCCAGGCCTTGCGAACGGGGGTCGGCCGTGATGACCGCTTCGGTGCTGCAGCCACGTGCTCTGCTTTCTCTGCGTCGGCCCGCGCACGAGTGCGCGGGCCGAGCCAGTGGGAACGGGTTTAGTCCTCGGACTTCTTCGGCGACTCGTCGCCCTTGGGCGCCTCGTCGGCCGCCTTCGGCGTCTCGTCGGCCGCATCGTCGATGCGCTCGCCGAACTCCGGCTCGTCGTCGATGGACTCGATCGCCGGGGCGTCGGCGCCCTCGGCGGGCTCGATCACGCGGGCGATGGTCTGGCGGTGCAGGGTCAGCACGGTGCCCGGGCTCACCTCGAGCTCGGCGCGGTTCTCCTCGTCGTCGATCGAGACGACGGTGCCGAAGACGCCGAAGTTCGTCATCACCTTCGCACCCGGCTGCACCTTCGACTGCAGCTCGCGCGCTTCGGCCTGGCGCTTCCGCGAGTTGCGGAACATGAAGAAGATCAGCACCGCGAGAACGGCGAGCATGATGAGAGTCAGCGGATCGAAGGGCATGAGCTGGGAAACCTTCCGGTGCGCGCGACGGCGCGCGAAGTCAGAGACAAGGGGGCCGAAGCCTCCTTGGATTATAGGTCATCGATGGGGAGTGCCTGCTCGACGCCCGGCGCGTGCTCCGCGAGCCCGAAGTGCCGCCATGCGGCGGGGGCCGCGACCCGCCCCCGCGGGGTCCGGGTGATGAGCCCGATGCGCACGAGGAACGGCTCGACGACGGCCTCGATCGTCTCGGACTCCTCGCCGACCGAGACAGCCAGGGTGTTGAGCCCGACCGGTCCTCCGCCGAAGCGCTCGAGCAGGATCGTCATGACCGCGCGGTCGAGCCGATCGAGCCCGAGCGCGTCGACGTCGTAGAGCTCGAGGGCGGCGCGCACCGCGCCGAGGTCGGCGCGGGCACCCGCACCGCCGGAGTGCACGAGCGCGTAGTCGCGGACACGGCGGAGCAGCCGGTTCGCGATGCGCGGCGTGCCGCGGCAGCGGCCGGCGATCTCGGCGAGCGCCTCGCCGTCGATGTCGAGCCCGAGCATGCGCGCGGCCCGCTCGAGCACCAGCTCGAGCTCGCCCCGGTCGTAGAACTCGAGGTGCGCCGTGAAGCCGAAGCGGTCGCGCAGCGGGTTCGGCAGGAGGCCGGCCCGCGTCGTCGCCCCGACGAGGGTGAACGGCGCGAGGTCGAGCGGCACCGAGGTCGCCCCGGCGCCCTTGCCGACCATGATGTCGATGCGGAAGTCCTCCATCGCGAGGTACAGCATCTCCTCGGCCGAGCGCGCCATGCGGTGGATCTCGTCGATGAAGAGCACTTCGCCGGGTACCAAGGAGCTGAGGATCGCCGCGAGATCGCCGGCGTGCTGGATGGCCGGCCCGCTCGACATGCGCAGCGGCCGGCCGCCCTCGTGGGCGACGATCATCGCGAGCGTTGTCTTGCCGAGTCCGGGCGGCCCCGCCAGCAGGATGTGGTCGGGCGTGCGCTGCTGCAGCTGGGCGGCCGTGAGGAGCAGCTGCAGCTGCCCGCGCACCTTGCTCTGCCCGACGAACTCCTGCAGGCTCTTCGGCCGCAGCGCGCCCTCGAAGGCGAGTTCGGCCTCGGAGGCGAGCTCGGGGTCGGTGAGGTCGAGATCGTCGTGATTCATCGCGCTCGACCGCCCTGTTGCGCCGGTCCGAGTCGCGCGAGCGTCAGCCGCAGCAGCGTCGGCACGGAGGCCGCGTCGGCTTCGCTCACCGCGAGGATCGTCTCGTCGAGCGCCTCGGCCGCGACCTTCTCGGACCAGCCGAGGCCGGTGAGGGCGGCGAGCACGCTGTCACTGATGCTGCCGCTCGCCACGGGGGCGCTCGCCGCGCGTGCGGCGGGCGCGGCCAGCTTGCCGGCGAGGGAGACGACGATGAGCTTGGCCGTCTTCGGGCCGATGCCGCTGACCTTGCGGAAGGACGCGTCGTCTTCGCGGTGCACCGCTGCGGCGACCTCGTCGGGCGAGAGCACCGAGAGCACGCCGAGCGCGGACTTCGGCCCGACGCCGTTCACGCCGACCAGCAGCTCGAACACCTCGAGCTCGTCGCGGGTGCCGAAGCCGAACACGGTCAGCGAGTCTTCGCGGACGATGAGGACCGTGTGCACGGAGAGCTCCTCGCCGACCCGGCTGGCGAGGACGAGCGCCGGGGTGGTGTTGACCTGGAAGCCGACGCCGCCGACGTCGATGACGAGGGTGCTGCCGGCGGCGACGAGCACGCGCCCGCGGAGGGAGGAGATCACTCCTTCACCCTACGGGCCGCCCCCGACACGGCGGCGGAGCGCTCCGCGGCGAGCCATGCGCGCTGCGCCGGCGTGAGGCCCGAGGCATCCTGCTCGCCCCGCCCGGCCGAGGCGTCCCGGATCGCCGCGCCGGCGACTCCGCCGGTGCGCCAGGCGTGGCAGATCGCCAGCGCGAGCGCGTCCGCGGCATCCGCCGGCTTCGGCACCTCCTCGAGCCCGAGGATGCGCGCGACCATCGCGCCGACCTGCTTCTTGTCGGCACGCCCGTACCCGGTGATCGCGGCCTTCACCTCGGACGGCGTGTGCAGCGCGACCGGGAGCTCCCGCCTGGCCGCGATGAGCATCGAGACGCCGGAGATCTGCGCGGTGCCCATGATCGTCGAGACGTCGGAGCGGGCGAAGACCCGCTCGAGGGCAACCGCCTGCGGCCGGTGCTCCTCGAAGATGGCCTCGAGGCCGTCCGCGATGCGTGCGAGCCGGCGCTCGATCGGCGCGTCGGTGGGCGAGCGCAGGACGATCACGTCGACGAGCCGTGCGCGCCGGTTCGGCTCGACGTCGACGACGCCGACGCCGCAGCGGGTGAGCCCGGGGTCGATGCCGAGCACCCGCATGGCGATCGGCCTACTCCGCCTCGAGTTCGGCCTGCACCTCGGGGGTGAGGTCGAAGTTGCTGTAGACGTTCTGCACGTCGTCGCTGTCCTCGAGCGCGTCGATCAATCGGAAGACCTTGCGCGCGGTGTCTGCGTCGATCTCGACCTTGAGGTTCGGCACGAACTCGATGTCGGCCGACTCGTAGTCGAGCCCCGCCTCCTGCAGCGCCTTGCGCACCTCGACCATGTCGGACGGGTCGGTGATGACCTCGAAGCCGTCGGCGTGCGGCTCGATCTCCTCGGCGCCCGCCTCGAGGGCCGCCATCATGACGTCGTCCTCGGTCGTGCCCTCGCCGGTGACGACGATGACGCCCTTGCGGGTGAAGTTGTAGGCGACCGATCCCGGGTCGGCGAGCGTGCCGCCGTTGCGGCTGAGTCCCGTGCGCACCTCGGCGGCGGCACGGTTCTTGTTGTCGGTCAGCACCTCGACCATGAGGGCGACGCCGGAAGGGCCGTAGGCCTCGTACGTGATGCTCTGGTACTCGACGGCCTCGCCGCCGATACCCGCACCGCGCTTGATCGCCCGGTCGATGTTGTCGTTCGGCACCGAGGTCTTCTTGGCCTTCTGCACGGCGTCGTACAGGGTCGGGTTGCCGTTCAGGTCGGCGCCGCCCAGCTTCGCGGCGACCTCGATGTTCTTGATGAGCTTGGCGAAGGACTTCGCGCGACGCGCGTCGATGACGGCCTTCTTGTGCTTCGTCGTGGCCCACTTGGAATGCCCGGACATGCTGCTCCTGGATCGATTGCCCGGCGGGGGCGCCCGCCGGCCTCCCATTCTACGGCAGCGTCGCCGCGGGGCCCGGGAACCGCGCGCCTACTTCAGCAGCTTCTGCAGCGTGCGGAGGTTCCGGTTCGTCGTCGTCGGCTTGAAGCGAGCCTTCGCGACGAGCTTGGAGAACGCACTGTCGATGCCGACCGCCCGACGGCAGTGCCAATAGACGACCTGCTCCCCCGGCGCGATGGTCTCGTCGGCGGGATCGAGCGAGGGCGCGGCCTCGAGGAGTTCGACGAGCGGCGCCGGGTCGGAGGCGAAGAGCACGTACGGATGCCAGCCCTCGCGGCTCGCGTCGAAGGGGAACGCCTCGACGATCTCCGCCAAGCGCTCCCGGGAGCAGAGCACGATCCAGGCCTCGTACCCGAAGCGCTCGGAGAGTCCGGCCTCGATCCGCTCCTTCAGCCGTCGCTCCGCCGCGGCGCCCTCCGCGTCGGCCTCGAAGGCCACGTTGCCGCTCGCGAGCACCGTGCGGACCTGCTCGAAGCCGAGCTCCGCGAAGCAGTCGCGGAGCTCCGCCGAGCGGATGGTGATCCCGCCGACGTTGACGCCGCGCAGGAGTGCGATCCAGGTGCCCATACGGCGACGCTAGCGCGCGCGGACCATCCCGAGGAAGTACTCGTGGAAGCGGTGCTCCCCCGTGATCTCCGGGTGGAAGCTCGTACCGAGGAGCGCGCCCTGGCGCACGGCGACGACCCGGCCGTCGGCGAGTGCGGCGAGCGGCGTCGCGAGCGGCCCGAGCGACTCGACCACCGGACCGCGGATGAACGCGGCGTGCACGGGCGCTCCGCCGAGCTCGGGCACGTCGAGCTCCGTCTCGAACGACTGGTTCTGCGAGCCGAAGGCGTTGCGGCGCACCACGATGTCGAGCCCGCCGAAGGAGCGCTGGCCGGGGCTCGCGTCGAGCACGGTGTCGGCGAGCATGATGAGCCCGGCGCAGGTGCCGTAGACCGGCATCCCGCCCCGGATGGCCGCGATGAGCGGCTCGGCGAGCCCGAAGGTGCGCGCGAGCTTGTCGATGACGCTCGATTCGCCGCCGGGGATGACGAGGCCGTCGACCTCGGCGAGCTCGGCCGGGCGCCGCACGAGCGTCACCCGGGCGCCGAGCCCGGCGAGCACGCGGGCGTGCTCGCGGAAGTCGCCCTGCAGGGCGAGGACGCCCACGCGGGGCCCGGTGGCGCCGGACCCCGCGTCGAGCGACTCCTCGCGGAGGGTGGTCGTCACCAGCCGCGCTCGGCGAGCCGGTGGGGGGCGGGCAGGTCGCCGACGTTGATGCCGACCATGGCCTCGCCGAGGCCGCGCGAGACGTCGGCGATGACGGATGCATCGTCGTAGAACGTCGTGGCCTTCACGATCGCCGCGGCGCGCTGCTCGGGGTTGCCCGACTTGAAGATGCCGGAGCCGACGAAGACGCCGTCGGCACCGAGCTGCATCATCATCGCCGCGTCGGCCGGCGTCGCGACGCCGCCCGCGGTGAAGAGCACGACGGGCAGCTTGCCGGTCTCGGCGACCTCGAGCACGAGCTCGTACGGCGCCTGCAGCTCCTTCGCCGCGACGTAGAGCTCGTCGCGCGTCATCGACTTCAGCGCGTTGACCTCGCTCGTGATCTTGCGGATGTGCTTCGTCGCCTCCGAGACGTCGCCGGTGCCGGCCTCGCCCTTCGAGCGGATCATGGCGGCGCCCTCGTTGATGCGGCGGAGCGCCTCGCCGAGGTTCGTGGCACCGCAGACGAACGGCACGGTGAACTGCCACTTGTCGATGTGGTTCACGTAGTCGGCGGGCGAGAGCACCTCGGACTCGTCGATGTAGTCGACGTCGAGCGCCTGCAGCACCTGGGCCTCGACGAAGTGGCCGATGCGCGCCTTCGCCATCACCGGGATCGAGACCTCGGCGATGATCGCCTCGATCAGGTCGGGGTCGCTCATGCGGGCGACGCCGCCCTGGGCGCGGATGTCGGCGGGCACGCGCTCGAGCGCCATGACGGCGACGGCGCCGGCATCCTCGGCGATGCGCGCCTGCTCGGGGGTGACGACGTCCATGATGACGCCGCCCTTCAGCATCTCGGCGAGGCCGCGCTTCACGCGGCTCGAGCCCGTCTCGGGTACCGTCACAGGGAATCCTCTCGATCGAGCACGAGCCCACCTCGCGCTTCGAAACAGACCAACGGAATCATTGTCCTAGGCCAAAATGTAGCATGGTCGTGGACACGAGGAAGGACCATGACGTGATCGCCGAGATCGAAGGGCGTTCGGCCGCCGAGATCGCCGACAGCCTGCGGGCGCTCATCGAGCGCGGCCGGCTCCGGCCCGGTGACGCGCTGCCCCCGGTCCGTTCCCTCGCCGAGCAGCTCGGCGTGAACCGGAACACCGCCGTCGCCGCCTACCGCCTGCTCGGCGCCTCCGGACTCGTCGTCACCCGGGGCCGCGCGGGGACGCGGGTCGCCGGCGGCGCGCCGGTCCCGCAGGAGGGCTTCGCCGCGGACACCGCGCTCCGCGACATCGGCACCGGCAACCCCGACCCCGCCCGCATCCCCGATCCCTCCCGCGCCCTCGCCGGCATCGCCCGGCGCCCGGTGCTCTACGGCGAGCCGGTCATCGACCCCGGTCTCGAGCGCTGGGCCGACGACTGGATGCGGCACGACCTGCCGCCGGGCCTGCCCCTGCAGCTCACCGTGACCTCCGGGGCGGCCGACGCCGTCGAACGGCTCCTCGCCCAGGCGCTCACCCGCGACGACGCGGTGGCGCTCGAGGACCCGTGCTTCCTCACCAGCATCCACACGGTCCGCGTCGCCGGCTACCGCCCGGTCGCCGTGCCGGTCGACGCGGAGGGCATGACCGTGGACGGGCTCCGCGCCGCGCTCGAGCAGGGCGTCCGCGCGGTCATCTGCACGCCGCGGGCGCAGAACCCCACGGGCGCGAGCCTCAGCGCGCGCCGCGCCGCCGAGCTGCGCACGGTACTCGCCGAGCACCCCTACGTGCTCGTCATCGAGGACGACCACTACTCGCTGCTCTCGCAACGGCCCTTCCACTCGCTGATCGGCCCCGAGCACCGGCGCTGGGCGCTCGTCCGCTCCGTCTCGAAGTTCCTCGGCCCCGACATGTGCCTCGCCGTCACCGCCGCCGACCCCGAGACCGCCGAGCGGCTCGCCATGCGGCTCACCCCCGGCACCACCTGGGTGAGCCACCTCCTCCAGCGGCTGGTGCACGCCCTCGCGACCGACCCCGCGGTCGAGGCGGGCATCCACGCCGCCGGCGCGCACTACGCGGAGCGCAACCGAGCCTTCGCCGCACAGCTCGCCGAGGAGGGGATCGCTGCCGAGCCCGGTGACGGCCTGAACGTCTGGGTGGCCCTCGGCGCCCCCGCGCGGGCGGTCACCGAGCAGCTCATGCGCCGCGGCTGGCTCGCCCGGCCGGGCGACGAGTTCGCCCTCGCGGGCGGCGCGCCGCCCGAACGGCTGCGCCTCACGGTCCACGAGCTCGACGACGAGGAGCTGCGCCGACTCGCCGGCGATCTCGGCGCGTCGGTCCGGGCGGCGCGGGGCGCGAGCGGTCCACTCGACGCGTCCCGCCTCGCCGAAGTGGGATGATCGTCGGATGAAGATCCTCTCGATCCAGTCGGCGGTCGCCTACGGCCACGTGGGCAACTCGGCCGCCGTCTTCCCCCTGCAGCGCATCGGCGTCGAGGTCCTCCCGGTCTACACGGTGAACTTCTCCAACCACACCGGCTACGGCGCCTGGCGCGGCCCCCTCATCGCCCCCGACGACGTGCGCGAGGTCATCGCCGGCATCGAGGACCGCGGGGTGCTCCCCCAGATCGACGTGGTGCTCTCCGGCTACCAGGGCGGCGAGGGCATCGCCGACGTCATCCTCGAGGCCGTCGCGAAGGTGAAGGCCGCCAATCCCGAGGCCATCTACTCCTGCGACCCGGTCATGGGCAACGCGAAGTCGGGCTGCTTCGTGGCACCCGCGATCCCCGTGCTGCTCCGCGATCGCGTGGTGCCCGCCGCCGACCTGATCACCCCGAACCAGTTCGAGCTCGGCTTCCTCACGGACACGGAGCCCGACACCCTCGAGTCGACGCTCGACGCGGTCGACCGCATCCGCGCGACCGGGCCCCGAACCGTCCTCGTGACGAGCGTCGAGCGCCCCGACCGCGAACCCGGCACGATCGAGATGCTCGCCGTCGACGAGCACGGCGCGTGGATCGTGCAGACCCCGCTCCTGCCGCTCAAGGCGAACGGATCGGGCGACGTCACCGCCGCCCTCTTCACCGCGCACTACCGCAGCACCGGCGACGCCGCGGACGCGCTCGCGCGCACGACGTCGAGCGTGTTCGGCCTCCTGGAGCGCACGCACCGCTCGGGTGAGCGCGAGCTCCAGCTCGTCGAGTCGCAGGAGGACTACGCGAACCCCGCCATGCAGTTCTCGGTGCGCCAGGTGCGCTGAGCCGCCACGGACGACGGATGCCCCGGCGGGTCGATCCCGCCGGGGCATCCGTCGTCTCCGGGCGATGCCTCAGCGCACGAGGGAGACCCCGAGCGTCGCGAGGATGCCGAAGACAACGCCCCAGAGCACGATCGAGACGATCTGCCAGAAGATGACGGCGTTTCGGCTGGCCCCGAAGGAGACCATCGCCGCGGAGGTGATCTGGCTCGGCAGGATCGTCTGTCCGACGATGCTGACGCCCGCCACCCCGTACTTGTCAAAGGCGCGGCGCAGCTTCTCGCGACGCGGCGACTCCTCAGGAGCCTGCTGCTTCCCGGCGACGACCTTCGAGCGCACCCCGTGCGCGGTCAGCACGAAGATCAGCATCGACACCACGTTGCCGATGACGGCCACGCCGATCGCGACCGCCGGCGGCAGTCCGATCAGCACCCCCACGACCGAGCCGAAGTAGGACTCCACGAACGGGATCGCCGCGATGAGCATCACCCCGAGCCACTGGAGGTAGGCAGGGAGGGAGCCGGCGAAGTCCTGGAGCGCGTCGATCATGTCGGGCCTTTCGAGAGTGCTGGTCACCGCTGCGAGCCGCAGCGGGATGCCTCCAGCCTCGCGGCCCCGCTCGCGCCGCGGCAGTGCCGCGACGTCAGCGAACGCCGTGGGATTCCGCTCGCCCGGACATGACAAATGTCACTGCCATAGGCTCGGGGCCATGCCCCCCGAACCCGCACGCAGCGTCCGCGCGACCTGGCTCTACACGCTCGTGTCGATCGTGTTCTTCTACGGCTTCTTCGATCTCATCGTCGGACTCACGCTCTTCGAGGCCTACCTCGCGGAACGGACCCCGCTCGTCCTCGCGGTCCTGCTGCTGCAGCTCCTCGCCACCGCGGCGCAGCTCCGCTACTGCTGGTTCCTGCGCGTCGGCCGCGGCGGCGGACTTCCACACCCGGCCTGGACCGTCACCCTACTCCTCCCCGCGGCGCTCGTCTGGGCGCTCGGGCTCCTCGCTCCCGGCCTGGCGCTCACCAGCGCGATGCCGCTCTGGGCCGCGCTGACGCTCGTCGCGCCGCTGCTGCCGAGGCCGCGTCGCGGCCTCCTGCTCGCGGGTGGCGCTGCACTCACCGCGGCGCATGCGCTCGCCTCGGTCGCACTGCACGGCGGTGCCGAGACGGCCCGGGAGCAGTCCACCGCCTGGATGATCGGCTTCTTCGCGGTCATGCTCCCGGTCATGGCCCTCGCGAGCATCTGGTGGTGGGAGGTCGTCGTCCGGCTGGATCGGAATCGCCGCACCGCCGGCGAGCTCGCCGTCACCCAGGAACGCCTCCGCTTCGCCTCCGACCTCCACGACATCCAGGGCCACCACTTGCAGGTGATCTCGCTGAAGTCCGAGCTCGCCGAACGGCTCCTCGAGCGGGACCCCGAGCGCGCTCGCGCACTCGTCCACGAGGTGCGCCTGATCGCGAAGGAGGCGCTCGAGGAGACCCGCTCGCTCGTGGCGGGCTACCGCCAGGTCGCCTTCGACGAGGAGCTCGAGAACGCGCGCGAGGTGCTCGCCGCCTCCGGCGCCGTCTGCACGCTCCGGCTCGGCCCGGTGCCGAGCGGCCACGAGGTGCAGCGCGCGCTCGGCTCGGTGGTCCGCGAGGCGACGACGAACATCCTGCGGCACAGCGAGGCGCGCACGGTCACGATCGAGCTCGCGACGAGCGGTGAGCGCTGCGAGCTGCGGATCACGAACGACGGCGTCGCCGCACCCGCGCTTCCGGCGCAACGGCCCGATCAGGGCCCCGGCAGCGGGCTGGACGGCCTCCGCGAGCGCCTGACCACGATCGGCGGGACGTTCAGCACCGAGGCGGATGCCGCAGCCGGCACGTTCCAGGTCGTGGCGAGCGTCCCGATGTCCGCCGGGGTGCCCGCGTGAGCCGCCGCGATCCCGCCGCGCCGCCGATCCGCCTCCTCGTCGCCGACGACGAGCACCTGATCCGCGGTGCACTCGTCGCACTGCTCGACCTCGAACCGGACATCGAGATCGTCGCGAGCGCCGACACCGGCACCTCCGCGGTGACGCAGGCGGTCGCGACGCGACCCGACGTGTGCCTGCTCGACCTCGAGATGCCCGAGGCCGACGGCGTCGAGGCCGCCGCGCGCATCCTCGCGACCGTGCCGACCCGCGTCGTCATCGTCACCCGGCACGCCCGGCCCGGCGTGCTCCGCCGCGCGCTCGCTGCACGGGTGTCCGGTTTCGTGCCGAAGTCGACGCCGGCAGAGAGTCTCGCCGACGTCATCCGCGACGTCGCCGCCGGGCGCCGGTACATCGATCCCGAGATCGCGGCGGCGGCGCTCACGGCCGAACGCTGCCCGCTCACCGACCGCGAGCTGGACGCGCTGCGGCACAGCCGCTCGACGCTCAGCGTGCAGCAGATCGCCGAGCGCCTGCACCTCGCCCAGGGGACCGTGCGGAACTATCTCTCCTCCGCCATGACCAAGCTGGACGCGGCGTCGCGGCACGAGGCCGCCGAGAAGGCTTGGCAGCAGGGCTGGATCTGAGTCTGGGTCCCCGGTCCCGAGGGTGCCGGCTCAGGCCGTGGCGGGCCAGGCCTCCGCGATCGTACGGCGCACCTCGCCGAGGAGCTGCGGCAGCGCCTTCGTGCCGGCGATGATCGGGAAGAAGTTCGAGTCAGAGGCCCAGCGCGGCACCACGTGCTGGTGCAGGTGCTCCGAGATTCCGGCCCCGGCGATGCGCCCCTGGTTCATGCCCAGGTTGAACCCGTCGCAGCGCGAGACGGCGCGGACGACCCGCATCGCCGTCTGCGTGAGCTCGCCGATCTCGGCGACCTCTTCCGGGGTCGCCTGATCGTAGGTGGCGATGTGCCGGTACGGGCAGACGAGCAGATGGCCGCTGTTGTACGGGTAGAGGTTCAGCAGGGCGTAGGCCGTGCGCCCGCGCGCGACGATGAGGGCGTCCTCGTCGCTGCGCTCGGGCGCGCGGCAGAACGGGCACTCGTGCGTCTCCGGTTCACCCTGCTGGATGTAGACCATCCGGTGGGGCGTCCAGAGCCGCTGGAACGCGTCGGGCGCCGCCGCGAACTCCTCGGACGACTGCACGCGCAGCTCCTCGTCGGGCGCCCCGGTCATCCGAACAGGTCGTCCCTGCTCGTGACCTGGCGGTGGTCGCGGATCGACGCGAGCACGTGCTCGATCGCCTCGTCGACCGCGACGCCGTTCTCCTGGGTGCCGTCGCGGAAGCGGAAGCTCACCGTGCCCGCGGAGCGGTCGTTCTCGCCCGCGATGAGCTGGAAGGGGATCTTCTGCGTGGTGTGCGTGCGGATCTTCTTCTGCATGCGGTCGTCGCTCGTGTCGAGCTCGGCCCGCACGCCCGCCGCCCGCAGTCGCTCGACGATCTCGCCGAGGTAGGGCGCGAACTCGTCGGCGACCGGGATGCCGACCACCTGCACGGGGGCGAGCCAGACCGGGAACACGCCCGCGTAGTGCTCGAGCAGGATGGCGAAGAAGCGCTCGATCGAGCCGAACAGCGCCCGGTGGATCATGATGGGGCGGTGCTTCTCGCCGTCCGAGCCGGTGTACTCCAGCTCGAAGCGCTCGGGCAGGTTCGGGTCGACCTGGACGGTCGAGAGCTGCCAGGTGCGGCCGATCGCGTCACGGGTCTTCAGGTCGATCTTCGGGCCGTAGAACGCCGCCTCGCCGGGGACCTCGGTGAGCTTCAGCCCGCTCGCGACCGCGACGTTGCGCAGGGCGTTCGTGGAGTACTCCCAGAACTCGTCCGAGCCGATCCACTTGGACTTCTCGTCGTCGCGCATCGAGAGCTCGAGCTCGAAGTCCTCGAGACCGAAGTCGCGCAGCATCGAGATGACGAACTCGAGCACGCGGGTCGCCTCGGCCTCGAGCTGCTCGGGCGTCACGAAGAGGTGCGAGTCGTCCTGGGTGAAGCCGCGCACGCGGGTGAGCCCGTGCAGCGCGCCCGAGAGTTCGTTGCGGTACACCGTGCCGTTCTCGGCCAGGCGCATCGGCAGATCGCGGTAGCTGCGCGCGCGCTCCTTGTAGATGAGGATGTGCATCGGGCAGTTCATGGGCTTCAGGTAGTAGTCCTGGCCCTGCTTCGTGATGTTGCCCTCGTCGTCGCGCTCCTCGTCCATGACGATCGGTGGGAACATGCCCTCGCGGTACGTCACGAGGTGGTTCGACTGGAGGAAGAGGTCCTCCTTCGAGATGTGCGGCGTGTACACGTAGGTGTAGCCGCCCTCGATGTGCCGACGACGGGCGTGCTGCTCCATCTCGCCGCGGATGATGCCGCCCTTCGGGTGCCACACCGAGAGCCCCGAGCCGATCTCGTCGGGGAAGCTGAACAGGTCGAGCTCCTTGCCGAGCTTGCGGTGGTCGCGCTTCGCGGCCTCCTCGAGGCGGTGCTGGTAGGCGCGCAGCTCGTCCTTCGTCGGCCACGCGGTGCCGTAGATGCGCTGCAGCTGCGGGTTCTTCTCGCTCCCCCGCCAGTACGCGCCGGCGACGCGCATGAGCGCCCAGCCGTTGCCGATCATGCGGGTGTTCGGCAGGTGCGGCCCGCGGCAGAGGTCCTTCCAGGCGACCTCGCCGGTCTTCGGGTCGACGTTGTCGTAGATCGTCAGCTCGCCGCCGCCGACCTCGACGTTCTCGTTGTCGTCGCCGGTCGAGGAGCTGCCCTTCAGCCCGATGAGTTCGAGCTTGTACGGCTCGTGCGCGAGCTCGGCGCGGGCCTCGTCGTCGCTCACGACCCGGCGCACGAAGCGCTGGCCGGCGCGGACGATGCGCGACATCTCCTTGTCGAGCGCCTTCAGATCGTCGGTGCTGAACGCCTCGGCGACGTCGAAGTCGTAGTAGAAGCCGTCGGTGACGGGCGGGCCGATGCCGAGCTTTGCCTCGGGGTTCACGTTCTGCACCGCCTGGGCGAGCACGTGGGCCGTCGAGTGCCGGAGGATGTTCAGCCCGTCGGGCGAGTCGATCGTGACCGGCTCGACGACGTCGGTCTCCGTGACCGTCGTGGCCAGGTCCTTGAGCTCGCCGTTGACGCGCATCGCGACAACGGAACGGTCGGTGAAGAGCTCGAAGCCGTCGGTCACCTGGTCCACTCCCATGCAGCTGGATCCGGCCGCCGCTCGGGCGTCCCGCCCGCCGCGGTCCGGGATCGTCGATATCCGGATGTCGCGGCGCGAGGAGCTCGCTCATCGCGCCGCCTCTCAACTGTAGTCGCGTGCCGGGCGTCGTCGCGCCGCGCGGGGGTGCTCGCGGCGCCTCGCCGGCGACCATGGCGGCCGCGGAAACGACGAACGCCCCGGCGTCTGCCGGGGCGTTACTGTGGTGGGCGATACTGGGATCGAACCAGTGACCTCTTCCGTGTCAGGGAAGCGCGCTACCGCTGCGCCAATCGCCCGTGTCAAGTCGAAAGGTTTCGGCTTGGAGGTGGATACGGGATTCGAACCCGTGTATACGGCTTTGCAGGCCGCTGCCTCGCCTCTCGGCCAATCCACCGTGTCTGGGTTCACCACCAGAAACCAGAAACGGGCTTTCGCCCGATTCTGATCAGAGCGGATGACGAGACTCGAACTCGCGACCCTCACCTTGGCAAGGTGATGCGCTACCAACTGCGCCACATCCGCGTTGTCGCCGTTTCCGGCAACACAGAAACTGTAACCGAAAGGGTGAACGATTCACAAACCGAGGATGGCTCCCCCAGTGTTCGGCCAGGTCAGCGCTGGAATCCGGCCGTGCAACCCGGGCGTGTCGAGCCTGTTTCGAGCTCCGTTCGGAGCGGCGACGCCGAGCCCGACACGCCCGGGATCCGAGGCCCGTCCGCCCGATGTGCATTCACCCTTCGGCGTCGGCTACTATCGAACCCGCGGCACGACGCGTTCGTGCCCGAATCCCATTGGGCGATTGGCGCAGCTGGTAGCGCGCTTCCTTCACACGGAAGAGGTCGTCGGTTCGAGCCCGGCATCGCCCACCAGAGAAGCCCCCGGCACACGCTGGGGGCTTCGTCGTTCTCGGGTGCAGGCCGCGCGGTGCGGCACCGCCGTCAGCGCCAGCCGTAGCGGGTGCGCAGCGCCTCGGCCACGAGCCGGTACCGCTCCTCGTCGAGCGAGGCGGCCTCCCGGCGCATCCCGTCGCCGTGCACGAGGAAGACCCGATCGAGCCGCACCCAGCTCGGCCGGCCCTCGGCGTCCCACGGCCCGGTGCCGAGCCCCAGGTAGTCGCGATCCCCCGGTCGGCCCTTGCTCGTGAGCTGCACGGCCAGGAAGCGATCCCCCTCGCCGGCGGCGACGATCACGACCGGCCGGTCCTTGCCCCGGCCGTCGTGCTCTTCGAACGGCACCCACGTCCAGACGATCTCCCCGGGGTCCGGCTCGCCGTCCGGCGTCGGGGCGTAGCTCAGCGCGACGCGACCGAGGCCACGAGGATCGATCTCCTCCGTCGCGAACGCACCCGACTGGCCCGGCGACAGCGTGTCGGTCGCGGTGCCGCCCCGGCCGGATGCACCGCTCGCGCGGGCCGCCCGCGACGGGGCGCCCGCCCCGCCGGTGCGCGCCTGACCGCTCGTTCGGAACACCTGTCCGATGGCGCGAACGAGGGCGGTGAGGAAGCGGCTGGTGTCTGACACACCGGCACACTACCCCACCGCCCTCGGGCGGCGGATCCGCGCTAGACGAGCTCGAGCTTGTAGGCGTCCTCGCCGTGGACGGCGGTGTCGATGCCCGCGATCTCGTCCTCGTTGCGCACCCGGAAGCCCATGATCTTCTGGATCGCGAAGCCGATGACGAAGGTCAGTCCGAACGAGTACGCCAGCACCGCGAACGCCGCGATCGCCTGCACCGCGAGCTGGGTGAGCTCGCCGCTGTAGATGAGGCCGGTGCCGTTCGCGAAGATGCCGAGGTACAGCGTGCCGATCAGACCGCCGACGAGGTGGATGCCGACGACGTCGAGCGAGTCGTCGAAACCGAACTTGAACTTCAGGTCGATCGCGACGGCGCACACCGCGCCGGCGACGAGGCCGAGCACGATCGCCCACACCGGGGTGAGGGAGGCGCACGCCGGGGTGATCGCCACGAGGCCTGCGACCGCACCCGAGGCGGCGCCGACCGAGGTGGGCTTGCCGTCCTTGATCTTCTCGACGAGGAGCCAGGCGAGGAGCGCGGCGGCCGGGGCGGCGATGGTGTTCACGAAGGCGAGGGCGGCGGTGCCGTCCGCGGCGAGCTCGGAGCCCGCGTTGAAGCCGAACCAGCCGAACCAGAGGAGCCCGGCGCCGAGGAGCACGAACGGCGGGTTGTGCGGCACGTGGGCGCCCTTCGAGAACCCGACGCGCTTGCCGAGGACGAGCGCGAGGGCGAGGGCCGCGGCGCCCGCGTTGATGTGCACGGCGGTGCCGCCCGCGAAGTCGATCGCCCCGACGCCGAAGGCCTGCTGCAGGCCGTACGTGATCCAGCCGCCGTAGGCGAAGCTGCCGTCGTCGGCCAGACCGAAGTTGAACACCCAGCTCGCGACCGGGAAGTAGACGACGACCGCCCAGATGCCGGCGAACACCATCCACGCGCCGAACTTGGCCCGGTCGGCGATCGCCCCCGAGATGAGCGCGACCGTGAGGATCGCGAAGGTCGCCTGGAAGGCCACGAACGCGAGCGGCGGGAACGCGGCGCCCTCCGGCGTCTCGAGCAGGCTCTGCAAGCCGAGCGCCGACCAGTCGATCGCCCAGGGGGCGCTGAGCCCCTCGGCGGCGGGGAACGCGATGGCGTAGCCGAAGAGCACCCAGAGCACGCCGATGAGGCCCATCGCGCCGAAGCTCATCATCATCATGCTGATGACGCTCTTCGCCTTCACGAGGCCGCCGTAGAAGAACGCGAGCCCTGGCGTCATCAGCAGCACGAGTGCCGCCGCGATCAACAGGAACGCAGTGTTGCCTTGGTCCATCTCGAAACCTCTCTCGGGTGCAACCGGGGATCCAGTGGGCCCAGTGTCACGAGAGCTGGTTTCGAACGACGCCTCGTCGTGTTTCGGTCCGGTTACGGAGCGAGCGCTCGCGTAAACAGCAGGTTTCGTCGCGGTCGGCGCCGCGCTCAGTCGTGCGGCGGCAGTTCGCCCGAGGTCAGCGCGATCATGCGGCTCATCGAGCGGAGGTACTTCTTGCGGTAGCCGCCCGCCATCATCTCCGCGTCGAAGACCTCGTCGAGCGGGATGCCGCTCGCGATGAGCGGCACCTCGGCGTCGTACACACGGTCGATGAAGGCGACGAGCCGCAGTGCGGCGTTCTGGTCGTTCAGTTCGTGCGCGCCGGTCAGCGCGATCGCCTCGACACCGTCGATGAGCCGCACGTACTTCGAGGGATGGACGGTGGCGAGGTGCGCGATGAGCTCGTCGAAGCCGTCGAGCGAGGTGCGGTGGCCGTTGGCCGCGAGCGCCTCCGCCGTGCGCCGGACCGCCTCGTCGTCACCCGCGACGACCGCGTGCCCCTCGGTGTCGCGGCGGCGGTAGTCGAGTCCGTCGATGCGCAGCGTCTCGAAGTTGGCGGAAAGGGCGTGGATCTCCCGCAGGAAGTCGGCCGCGGCGAAGCGGCCCTCGCCGAGCGCGTTCGGCGGGGTGTTGCTCGTCGCGGCGACGCGCGTGCCGCCGGCCATCAGCTCGCCGAGGAAGCGGGTCATGAGCATCGTGTCGCCCGGGTCGTCGAGCTCGAACTCGTCGATGCAGACGAGCTTCGCCCCGCGGAGCAGCTCGACCGCCTGCGCGTAGCCGAGCGCGCCGACGAGCGCCGTGTACTCGATGAAGGTGCCGAAGTACTTCGGGCCATGCGCGACGTGCCAGAGCGCGGCGAGGAGGTGGGTCTTGCCGACACCGAAGCCGCCGTCGAGGTAGACGCCGGGCAGCTCGATACGGGCCGGCCGCTTGCGCGAGAAGAACCCGCCCGGCCGCTGGGCGGCGCGCCACGCGCCCGCGAACTCCTTGAGCCGGGCGAGCGCCGCCTGCTGAGAAGGGAAATCGGGGTCGGGACGGTAGGAGTCGAAGGACGCGTGCTCGAACTGGGGCGGCGGGGTCAGCGCGGCCGCGATCTCGGCGCCCGTGATGGTCGGGTTCCGCTCGATGAGCCGAACGAGCGTGCTGGCCTCAGCCGTGGTCATGTTCAGGGGTCTCCCGTGTTGCATCCGATGACGGCCCCTGTGACTTCGACCGGCGCGCCGCGTAGATTCGAGTTGGATTTCGCCACCAGCCTAGTCCGCTCCCCGAACCCCACGCCCGACCGGGCGCCCGCAGGAGGCCAGCATGTCCGTCGCGTTCGATCCCGCCGAGAAGTTCGCCGAGTACGCCCACCCGGAGCGGCTCGTCTCCACCGAGTGGCTCGCCGAACGCCTGGGCGAACCCGGTCTCGTGGTGGTCGAGTCCGACGAGGACGTGCTGCTCTACGAGACCGGCCACATCCCCGGTGCGGTGAAGATCGACTGGCACACGGAGCTCAACGACCCCGTCGTCCGCGACTACCTCGACGGCGAGCAGTTCGCCGCCCTGCTGGGCTCGAAGGGCATCGCCCGCGACTCGACCGTCGTCATCTACGGCGACAAGAACAACTGGTGGGCCGCCTACGCGCTCTGGGTGTTCACCCTCTTCGGGCACGAGGACGTGCGACTGCTCGACGGCGGCCGCGACCTCTGGATCGCCGAGGGCCGCGAGCTCACCACGGCGCCGGCCGAGGTCACGCCGGTCGAGTACCCGGTCGTCGAGCGCGACGACACCGTCGTCCGAGCCTTCAAGGAGGACGTGCTCGCCCACCTCGGGCGGCCGCTCATCGACGTCCGCTCCCCCGAGGAGTACTCGGGCGAGCGCACGACGGCACCCGCCTACCCGGAGGAGGGCGCGCTCCGCGCCGGGCACATCCCGACGGCGGCGTCCGTGCCCTGGGCGCGCGCCGCCGCGTCCGACGGCACGTTCCGCTCCCGCTCGGAGCTCGACGCCATCTACCGCGACGAGGTCGGCCTCGAGGACGACGACGAGATCGTCGCCTACTGCCGGATCGGCGAGCGCTCGAGCCACACGTGGTTCGTGCTCACGCACCTGCTCGGTTTCGAGCACGTGCGGAACTACGACGGTTCGTGGACCGAGTGGGGCAGCGCCGTGCGCGTCCCCATCGTCACGGGCGAGGCGCGAGGCGAGCTGCCCGTGCGCTGACCCGCCGGCCGCTCGTCCGTCCAGGCGCGGCGCGCCAGATCGGTGCGAGAATCGAGGGGATGGACGACACGGCACTCCCCGAGCGGCTCGCCGAGACCCGCGACGACTTCCTCGCGCTCGAGGTGAAGGACCGCCTCCAGCTCCTGCTCGAGTTCTCGAACGAGCTGCCGGAGCTGCCCGAGCGCTACGCAGACCACCCCGAGCTGCTCGAGCGCGTCGAGGAGTGCCAGTCCCCCGTCTACCTCTTCGTCGAGGTCGACGACGGCCGGGTGCACCTGTACGCGACCGCGCCGCGGGAGTCGCCGACGACCCGGGGCTTCGCCTCGATCCTCGTGCAGGGGCTCGACGGGCTCACCCCGCAGGAGGTGCTCGATGTCCCGGCCGACTACCCGCAGTCGCTCGGGCTCGGGCAGGCCGTGTCCCCGCTGCGGGTGCGGGGCATGACCGGCATGCTCGGGCGGATCAAGCGCCAGGTCGCCGAGCGCAGCGCCTGATCGGCGGCGGTCAGCGCGCGGCGAGCCAGTCCGCGATGAGCGCGCTCCAGCGCTCCGGATCCTCGTTCCACAGCTTAGTGTGGCGCGCGCCCTCGAAGATCTCGAACTGCACGAGGTCGGGACGGGCCTCCGCCAGTCGCCGCGAGCCGTCGATCGGCACGAAGCCGTCGTCGACGCTGTGCAGCAGCAGCATCGGCACCGCGAGTTCGTCGGCTCGATCTGCGGCGTCGAGCTCGGCGAGGTCGATGGGCTCAGCCAGGCCCGCGAGGCCGGAGCCGAGCCGGTCGCGCAGCACCCGGCTGACGACGACGGCGAACTCCGCCGGCAGGCGGTAGAGCGTGCCCTGGAAGCGCAGGATGTCCGCCCAGTCGACCGCCGGCGACTCCAGGATGAGGCCGCACACCGCCTCGGCGACGCTCGGCGAGCGGAGCATCGCCTGCAGCACCGTTCCGCCGCCCATCGACCAGCCCATCAGCACGATGCGCCGGGCGCCGCGCTCCTTCGCGTAGGTGACGGCCGCCTCCACGTCTCGCCACTCGGTGCTGCCGAGGCCGAAGCGGCCGTCCCCCGAGGCGGGCGCCTCGCCGTCGTTCCGGTAGGAGATCAGCAGCGTGTCCCAGCCCTGTGCGCGAGCCGGCGCGACGCCGCGCAGCCCCTCGGGGCGCCGGGCTCCCCAGCCGTGCACCTGGATGACCCAATCGCCGCCCGGCTCCTCGGCGGGGACGTGCCAGGCGGGCGCCGGTCCGACGGGCGTCTGGATCGCGACGTTCTCGTACGGGATGCCGAGCTCCCACGGACCCAGGTGGTACCAGCCGCTCATCCGCCCGCGCTGCGCGCGCTCGAGGCGGCCGAAGTCGATCGACTCGATGACCCGCCGGACGCCGCGCGGGCCTTCGTCGAGGACGTCCCCGAGTCGGGCGTATCCGGCGTCGCGGTCGAACCAGAACCCGTAGCGGCCGGCCATCCGCGCTTCGTCCGACGGCGCCAGCAGGATCTCGTTCCTCGGGCGGTCGACGCCGAGGATGCGGACGTCCTCCTCGCGTTCCAGCGGCGGAGTGACCACCTTGCGCGCGAACCGCACCCCGATCGCAGCGGTCACCGTCGCCGCGGCCGCCGCCGTCAGCGCGACCACCCCGATCGCGATCCCCACGCCCTTCGCGATGCGTGCTCCCCCTGGCATACGTCCCCCTCCGGTCGAACCCGTCGAGGTGGTGCCGGTCGGACCGGCGTGCCGCCGACATCCGCCTCGACGCAGACTCTAGTCTGCACTCGTGCCCGACTCAGCGACGCGACCGCCCCACGAGTTCGAGGTCGCGCTCGAATCCATCCGAGCGGCCTCGCCCCGAAGCGAGCTCCGCGTGTCCGAGATCCCCGCGCCCGCGGCCCTCGCCCCCTACGCCACCGCGCTCTCCGCGGACGTGCTGCCGAGCCGGCACGCCGACTCCGAGCTCGGCACCGGCCGCTTCGTGCTGCTGTACGACCCGAGCGAGCCGGAGCAGTGGGGCGGACGGTTCCGCATCGTCTGCTTCGCGCAGGCGCCGCTCGAGACCGATATCGGCCTCGACCCGTTCCTCGCCGACGTGGCCTGGTCCTGGCTCGTCGACGCCCTCGACGCGAGGGGCGCGAGCTACGTGGCGGCTTCGGGAACGGCCACGAAGATCCTCTCCACCGGCTTCGGCGAGCTCGCCCAGCAGGGCGACGGCGCGCAGATCGAGCTGCGTGCCTCGTGGACCCCGCTCGACCCCCGGATCGACGCGCATGTGGAAGGCTGGGGCGAGTTGCTGTGCATGCTTGCCGGGCTCCCACCCCGTTCCGAAGGGGTGACGACCCTACTCAGACGGAGGAACCGTGACTGACTACCGGGTGATCGACACGCCGGAAGCGTTCGCGGCCGCGGTCGACCGGATCGCCGACGGCGACGGCCCCATCGCGGTCGACGCCGAGCGGGCGAGCGGATTCCGCTACTCGCAGCGCGCGTACTTGATCCAGTTGTTCCGTCGAGGCTCCGGTACCTTCCTCTTCGACCCGCCCGCGCTCGGCGAGTTCGATCGGCTGCAGGAACTCGTGCACCACGACGAGTGGGTGCTGCACGCCGCCAGCCAGGACCTCGCCTGCCTGCGCGAGGTCGGGCTCGATCCCGATCGCATCTTCGACACAGAGCTCGCCGCGCGTCTCCTCGGCATGCAGCGCGTCGGCCTCGCCGCCGTCGTCGAGGAACTCCTCGGCGTCACCCTCGCCAAGGAGCACTCGGCGGCGGACTGGTCCACCCGGCCGCTCCCCCAGCCCTGGCTCACCTACGCGGCGCTGGACGTGGAGCTGCTCGTCGACGTGCGCGACCGCCTCGCCGAGGAGCTCGTGGCCGCCGGCAAGGCCGAGTTGGCCGCGCAGGAGTTCGACGCCGTGCTGCATCGTGAGCCCAAGCCCGCCACGAACGAGCCATGGCGCCGACTCTCGGGCATCCACGCGCTCCGCTCGCCCCGCAACCTCGCCGTCGCCCGTTCGCTCTGGCTCGCCCGCGACGAGCTCGCGGTCGAGCGCGACGTCGCCCCCGGTCGACTCGTCCCCGACTCCTCGATCCTCACGGTCGCGAAGGCGATGCCGAGGAGCCGGCGTGCGCTCGCCGACATGAAGGACTTCAACGGGCGCGCGAGCCGCAGCGAGCTCGATCGCTGGTGGAAGGCGGTCGAGGCCGCCATCCAGACGAACGATCTGCCGGCCGCTCGCGTGCCGAGCGACGCCCCGCCGCCCCCGCGCGCGTGGGCCGCGCGGAATCCCGAGGCCGACGCACGGCTCCGTCTCGCCAAGGAGGCGGTGGCCGAGATCGCCGAGGAGTACGGGATGCCGGTCGAGAACCTGCTGACCCCGGACACGCTGCGCCGGGTCGCCTGGCACCCGCCCGTCGAGCGCGATGCCGCGGCCATCTCGGCGGCGCTCGCCGAGCACGGCGCCAGGCCGTGGCAGCTTGAAGCCACCGCACAGAGAATCGCGGAGGCCTTTAGCGAGGCCGCACAAAGCATTCTGGACGCCGAGGACAGCGCTTCGTAGGTTCCGTCAAGCGATTCCGTCGCCGTGATGCCGGCTTCGTAGGATCGAGTCATCCTGATCCGAAAGGGAGCTGCAGCGTGGCTGAACGAGCTGATGTCGTGTTCGTCGACGGGGTCCGGACCCCGTTCGGACGAGCCGGTGAAAAGGGCATGTACTGGAACACCCGGGCCGACGACCTCGCGGTCAAGACCATCACGGGGCTCCTCGAACGCAACCCCTCCCTACCCCCGGCGCGGGTGGACGACGTGGCGATCGCCGCGACCACCCAGCAGGGCGACCAGGGCCTGACCCTCGGTCGCACCGCCGCGATCCTCGCGGGGCTGCCGATGAGTGTGCCGGGCTTCGCGATCGACCGCATGTGCGCCGGCGCGATGACCGCCGTCACCACCACCGGGTCCGGCATCGGCTTCGGCCAGTACGACGTCGTCATCGCCGGCGGGGTCGAGCACATGGGACGGCACCCGATGGGCCTCGACGCCGACCCGAACCCGCGGTTCCTCGCCGAGAAGCTCGTCGCCGCCGACGCGCTCAACATGGGCAACACCGCCGAGCGGCTCCACGACCGCTTCCCCGAGCTCACCAAGGAGCGCGCCGACCGCTTCGGCATGCTGAGCCAGCAGAAGGTGCAAGCCGCCTACGACGCCGGTCACATCCAGCCCGACCTCGTGCCGGTCGCCCTGCGCACCGAGTCGGGCTGGGGCCTCGCGACGGAGGACGAGGGCCGCCGCCCCGAGACGACCATGGAGGGCCTCGCGACGCTGAAGACGCCGTTCCGCCCGCACGGCCGGGTCACCGCGGGCAACGCCTCACCCCTCACCGACGGCGCCACCGCCGCGATCCTCGCGAGCTCCGACGCGGCGAAGGAGTTCGGCCTCTCGACGAAGATGCGCATGGTCAGCTTCGCCTTCGCCGGCGTCGAGCCCGAGGTCATGGGCATCGGCCCGATCCCGTCGACCGAGAAGGCGCTGAAGCGCGCCGGCCTCGACATCTCCGACATCGGGCTGTTCGAGCTGAACGAGGCGTTCGCCGTGCAGGTGTTGAGCTTCCTCGATCACTTCGGCATCGCCGACGACGACGAGCGGGTGAACCCCTGGGGCGGTGCGATCGCCGTCGGCCACCCGCTGGCCGCCTCCGGCGTCCGCCTGATGACGCAGCTCGCCCGCCAGTTCGAGCAGCGCCCCGACGTGCGCTACGGCGTGACCGCGATGTGCGTCGGCCTCGGCCAGGGCGGCACCGTCATCTGGGAGAACCCGCACCACAAGCGCTACGGAAAGGGTCGTTGAGCGACATGACCGACTACTCGAAGATCGACTTCTCCGAGCTCGCCGCCATGTCGGCCGACGAGGTCGTCACGCACTCGTACGTGCGCGACGTCCGGTTGCCGTCCGGCAAGACCCTGGCGCTCATCACGCTCGACAACGGGCGAGACCACACCCGACCCACGACGCTCGGTCCGGTCACGCTGCTCGAGCTCGACGAGCGGCTCGTCGAGCTGCAGGCGCGCGCCGCGGCGGGCGAGATCGACGCCGTCGCCATCACCGGCAAGCCGTACTTCCTCGCCGCCGGCGCCGACCTCTCGAAGGTCGGCGAGATCCCGAGCCGCGAGGTGGCGCTCAAGATGGGTCAGCTCGGCCACTTCGTGCTCGGCAAGCTCGGCGAGCTGGGCGTGCCCTCGTTCTGCTTCATCAACGGCCTCGCCCTCGGCGGCGGGCTCGAGATCGCGCTGAACTCCGACTACCGCACGGTGGACTCCTCGGCGCCCGGCATCGCCCTGCCCGAGGTGTTCCTGGGCATCATCCCCGGCTGGGGCGGCGCGTACCTGCTGCCGAACCTGATCGGTATCGAGAACGCGCTCAAGGTCGTCGTCGAGAACCCACTCAAGAACAACCGCATGCTGAAGGCGAAGGACGCCCTCGAGCTCGGCATCGCCGACGCGATGTTCGCGCCGGTGAACTTCCTCGAGGAGTCTCTGAAGTGGGCCGACGGCGTCCTCGGCGGGCGCGTGCAGGCGAAGCGGCCGAACACGCCGGGCAAGCTCGAGCGGCTCGCCAAGTGGGACGTCGCGATCGGCATCGCGCGCAAGACGCTCGAAGCCCGCATCGGCTCGGTCGCGAAGTCGCCCTATGCGGCGCTGGAACTGCTGAAGGCCGCCAAGAGCGGCAGCAAGGCCGAGGGCTTCGCGCGTGAGGACGAGGTGCTCGCGGACCTCATCGCAGGCGACCAGTTCCGCGCCTCGATCTACGCGTTCAACCTCGTGCAGAAGCGGGCCAAGCGCCCGGCGGGCGCACCCGACCGCGAGCTCGCCCGCAAGGTGACGAAGGTCGGCATCATCGGCGCCGGGCTCATGGCGAGCCAGTTCGCGCTCCTGTTCGTGCGCCGTCTGCAGGTGCCGGTCGTCATCACCGACCTCGACCAGGCCCGTGTCGACAAGGGACTCGGCTACATCCGCGACGAGATCGGTGCGCTCGAGCAGAAGGGCCGCATCGACGCTGACGAGGCGAACCGGCTCCGCGCGCTCGTCAGCGGCACGACCGACAAGGCCGACTTCGCCGACTGCGACTGGGTCATCGAGGCCGTGTTCGAAGACCTGGCGGTGAAGCAGCAGGTGTTCGCCGAGGTCGAGCCGCACCTCGCCGAGACGGCGATCATCGCGACGAACACCTCCTCGCTCTCCGTCGAGGAGATCGGCGCGAAGCTCGCGCACCCCGAGCGCCTCGTCGGCTTCCACTTCTTCAACCCGGTCGCGGTGATGCCGCTGATCGAGATCGTGAAGACGCCGAAGACCGACGACGCGACGCTCGCGACCGCGTTCGCGACCGCTGCGAAGCTCAAGAAGAGCGCGGTGCTCACCGCCGACGCCCCGGGCTTCGTCGTGAACCGGCTGCTCGCCAAGGTGATGGGCGAGGCGGCGCGCGCCGTCGACGAGGGCACCCCGGTGCCGGTCGTCGAGAAGGCGCTCGCGCCCATCGGCCTCCCGATGGGCCCGTTCGAGCTGATCGACCTCGTCGGCTGGGCGGTCGCGGCGCACGTGCAGGACACGATGGTGCGGGAGTTCCCCGAGCGCTTCTACGCCTCCGAGAACATGCACGCGCTCTCGAAGCTCGGTGCGCCCGTCGTCGAGAAGGACAAGCACGGCAAGGTCGTCGACCTCAGCAAGGAGGCGAAGAAGGCGATCACGGTGGGCAAGAGCCCGGTGGATGCCGCGACGATCCTCCGCCGCGTCGAGGACGAGCTCGCCGGCGAGATCCACCTCATGCTCGAGGAGCAGGTCGTCGCCGCGGCGGAGGACATCGACCTCTGCCTCATCCTCGGCGCCGGCTGGCCGTTCCAGGCCGGCGGCGCGACGCCGTACCTCGACCGCGTGGGCGCGTCGGAGCGGGTCTTCGGAGACACGTTCCACCACCCGCCGGTGCGCGGCGTCGGCGACTGAGCCGAGCAGACACCGGAACGGCCCGCGACGAGATCGTCGCGGGCCGTTCTCGTTCCGGCGTGCCGGCGCCCTCAGTCGGCCGCGCGGGCGACGACCGGCTGGGCGCCGGTGTCGCCGGAGACGCCGCGGGCGTGCGGCAGCTTCGTGCCGAGCACCATCGCGGTGACGTCGTGAGCGATGTGCTGCGGAGTGAGCCCCACGCGCTCGAGGATCTCGGCACGCGAGCCGTGGTCGAGGAACTCATCGGGCAGGCCCAGTTCGGTCACGGCGGTGTCGACGCCGGCCTCGCGGAGATCCTGCCGGATGCGGGTGCCCACGCCGCCGACGCGCACGCCGTCCTCCAGCGAGACCACGAGGCGATAGTCGGCGGCCAGGCGCACGACGCTCTCGGGCACCGGGACCACCCAGCGCGGATCGATCACGGTCGCGCCGATGCCGTGCGCCTCGAGCCGCTGCGCCACGTCGAGGCCGATGCCCGCCATCGGGCCGACGGTCACGATGAGCACGTCGCGGCGCTCCGACTCGACGAGCACGTCGACGCCGTCGGCCGTCCGCCGGACCGCGTGGTACTCGGTGCCGACGGAGCCCTTCGGGAAGCGGAGCACCGTGGGCGCGTCCTCGACGCGCACCGCCTCGCCGAGCTCCTCGGCGAGCCGGATGGAGTCGCGCGGGGCGGCGATCCGGATGCCGGGGACGACCTGCAGGATCGAGAGGTCCCAGACGCCGTGGTGGCTCGGCCCGTCGGGCCCGGTGACTCCGGCGCGGTCGAGCACGAAGGTGACCCCCGCCTTGTGCAGCGCGACGTCCATCAGCAACTGGTCGAAGGCGCGGTTCATGAAGGTCGCGTAGACGGCGACCACGGGATGGAGCCCGCCGAAGGCGAGCCCGGCCGCACTCGTGACCGCGTGCTGCTCGGCGATGCCGACGTCGAAGACACGGGACGGGAAGCGCTCGGCCATGCGGTGCAGACCGGTGGGGCGCAACATGGCCGCGGTGATGCCGACGAGCCGCTCGTTCTGCTCGGCGAGCTGCACGAGCTCGTCGGCGAACACGCTCGTCCAGCTCTTCGCACCGCTCGTGTCGAGCGGCTCGCCCGACTCCGGGTCGATCTGCCCGACGGCGTGGAACTGGTCGGCCACGTCGTTGCGGGCGGGCTCGTAGCCGCGACCCTTCTCGGTGATCGCGTGCACGATGACCGGGGCGCCGTAGTTCTTCGCCTGCCGGAGGGCGTCTTCCATGGCGTGCTCGTCGTGCCCGTCGACCGGACCGACGTACTTGATGTCGAGGTTCGAGTAGAGCGCCTCATTGTCGGTGAAGCGCGAGAGGAAGCCGTGCAGGCCACCGCGCACCCCGCGGTAGAACGCCTTCGCGGGCCCGCCGAGTCGTTCGAAGGCCTCGCGGCTCGAGAGGTGCAGATTGCGGTAGGTGCGCTTCGTGCGCACGGAGTTCAGGAAGCGGGCCATGCCGCCGATGGTCGGTGCGTACGAGCGGCCGTTGTCGTTGACGACGACGATGAGCTTGCGGGTGTTGTCGTCGGAGATGTTGTTGAGGGCCTCCCACGTCATGCCGCCCGTGAGCGCCCCGTCGCCGACGACGGCCACGACATGACGATCGTGCTGCCCGGTCATCTCGAAGGCCTTCGAGATGCCGTCGGCCCAGGACAGCGAGCTGGACGCGTGCGAGGACTCGACGATGTCGTGCTCGGACTCGCTGCGCTGCGGATAGCCGGCGAGCCCGCCGTTCTGGCGCAGGGTCGAGAAGTCCTGGCGCCCGGTGAGCAGCTTGTGCACGTACGACTGGTGCCCGGTGTCGAAGACGATGGCGTCCTGCGGGGACGAGAACACCCGGTGGATCGCGATGGTCAGCTCGACCACGCCGAGGTTCGGGCCGAGGTGTCCGCCCGTCTTCGCCACGTTCGCGACGAGATGCTCGCGCACCTCCACCGCGAGCTGGTCCAGCTGCTCCCTCGTGAGACCGTCGAGGTCGCGAGGACCTCTGATCGTCTCCAGCAGGGTCATCTGCGCCGCCTTTCCGTGCGCCGCGAAATGGGGTGCGGCATCCGTCGATTCTACGCGACCGGAACGGCCGAGGCCGGGCGCTCCCTGAATGGAACGCCCGGCCTCGCCGAGTCGCCGTCTGTGTCAGACGAGCGAGCGCAGCACGTACTGCAGGATGCCGCCGTTGCGGTAGTAGTCGGCCTCACCGGGCGTGTCGATGCGGACGACCGCGTCGAACTCGATCGTCTGCTTGCCGGCCGGCGAGTGCTCGCTCGGCTCGGCGACGACGTGCACCGTCTTCGGGGTCGTGCCCTCGTTCAGCTGCTCGAGGCCCGAGATCGAGACGATCTCGGTGCCGTCGATCCCGAGCGAGTCGGCGGACTCCCCCACCGGGAACTGCAGCGGGACGACGCCCATGCCGATGAGGTTCGAGCGGTGGATGCGCTCGAAGCTCTCGGTGATGACCGCCTTCACGCCGAGCAGGCTCGTGCCCTTCGCCGCCCAGTCGCGCGAGGAGCCGGAACCGTACTCCTTGCCGCCGAAGATGACGAGCGGGGTGCCCTGCGCCTGGTAGTTCTGCGAGGCGTCGTAGATGAACGACTGCGGCGCGTCGGCCTTCGTGAAGTCGCGCGTGTAGCCGCCCTCGACGCCGTCGAGGAGCTGGTTGCGCAGTCGGATGTTCGCGAAGGTGCCGCGGATCATCACCTCGTGGTTGCCGCGGCGCGAGCCGTAGGAGTTGAAGTCCTTGCGCTCGACGCCGTGCTCGGTCAGGTAGTGGCCGGCGGGGCTGTCGGCCTTGATCGAGCCGGCGGGCGAGATGTGGTCGGTCGTGACCGAGTCGCCGAGCTTCGCGAGCACGCGGGCGCCCGAGATGTCGGACACCGGCGAGGGCTGCATGGTCATGCCCTCGAAGTACGGGGGCTTCCGCACGTAGGTCGACTTCTCGTCCCACTCGAACGTCGAACCGGTCGGCGTCGGCAGCGTGCGCCACCGCTCGTCGCCCTCGAAGACGCTCGCGTACTGCGTGGTGAACATGTCCTCGCTGATCGACGAGTCGATCGTGGCCTGCACCTCGGCCGCGTCGGGCCAGATGTCGCGCAGGAAGACGTCGTTGCCCTCGGGGTCGGTGCCGAGCGCATCGGTCTCGAAGTCGAAGTTCATCGAGCCGGCGAGCGAGTAGGCGATGACGAGCGGGGGCGACGCGAGGTAGTTCATCTTCACGTCGGGGTTGATGCGGCCCTCGAAGTTGCGGTTGCCCGAGAGCACCGCGGTCACCGCGAGGTCGTTCTGCTGGATGGCGGCCGAGACCTCTTCGATGAGCGGGCCCGAGTTGCCGATGCAGGTGGTGCAGCCGTAGCCGACGGTGTAGAAGCCGAGGTCTTCGAGGTCCTGCGTGAGGCCGGCCTTCTCGTAGTAGTCGGTGACGACCTTCGAGCCCGGCGCGAGCGTGGTCTTCACCCACGGCTTGGCCTTCAGGCCCTTCTTCACGGCGTTGCGGGCCAGCAGGCCCGCCGCGAGCATGACCGAAGGGTTCGAGGTGTTCGTGCACGAGGTGATCGCCGCGATCGTGACGGCGCCGTGGTCGAGCGTGTACTCGGTGCCGTCGGCCTCGACGACCTGCGTCGGCTTCGAGATCGAGGTCGGCGCGTGGCTCTTGTGGTGGTGCACGTGCTGGCTGTACTCGTCTTCCGGCGAGTTCGCGGGCGGGTCGGACGCGGGGAACGACTCGGCGATCTCGAGGTCGACGAGGTCGTGGTCGACCTCGGCGTAGTTCGTCAGGTCCTTCTCGAACTGCTCCTTGGCGGTCGAGAGGATGATGCGGTCCTGCGGGCGCTTCGGGCCGGCGATCGACGGCACGACCGTGGAGAGGTCGAGCTCGAGGTACTCGGAGAACACCGGCTCGTTCTCGGCGTCGTGCCAGAGCTTCTGCTCCTTGGCGTAGGCCTCGACGAGGGCGAGCTGCTGCTCGCTGCGCCCGGTCAGGCGCAGGTAGTCGACCGTGACGTCGTCGATGGGGAACATCGCGGCGGTCGAACCGAACTCGGGGCTCATGTTGCCGATGGTCGCGCGGTTCGCGAGCGGCACCGAGGCGACGCCCGAGCCGTAGAACTCGACGAACTTGCCGACGACGCCGTGCTTGCGGAGCATGTCGGTGATGGTGAGCACGACGTCGGTCGCGGTCACGCCGGTCGGGATCGAGCCCGAGAGCTTGAAGCCGACGACCTTGGGGATGAGCATCGAGACGGGCTGGCCGAGCATGGCCGCCTCGGCCTCGATGCCGCCGACGCCCCAGCCGAGCACGCCGAGGCCGTTGACCATCGTGGTGTGCGAGTCGGTGCCGACGCAGGTGTCGGGGTAGGCGCGGACGACGCCGTCGACCGAGCGGTCGTAGATGACCTTCGCGAGGTGCTCGATGTTCACCTGGTGCACGATGCCGGTGCCCGGCGGCACGACCTTGAAGTCGTCGAAGGCCGTCTGGCCCCAGCGCAGGAACTGGTACCGCTCGCCGTTGCGCTCGTACTCGATCTCGACGTTGCGCTCGAGGGCGTTCTCAGTGCCGAACAGATCGGCGATGACCGAGTGGTCGATGACCATCTCGGCGGGCGAGAGCGGGTTGATCTTGTTGGGGTCGCCACCGAGGGCGACGACGGCCTCGCGCATCGTGGCGAGGTCGACGATGCAGGGCACACCGGTGAAGTCCTGCATGACCACGCGCGCGGGCGTGAACTGGATCTCGGTGTCGGGTTCGGCCGTGGGAACCCACGAGCCCAGCGCCTCGATCTGCTCCTTCGTGACATTCGCGCCGTCCTCGGTGCGCAGCAGGTTCTCGAGCAGCACCTTCAGGCTGAAGGGGAGCTTCTCGTACCCGGGCACGGTGTCGATGCGGAAGATCTCGTAGGATTCGTCGCCGACGCGGAGCGTGTCCTTCGCCCCGAAACTGTTCACTGCAGACACGATGTCCTCTCCTTCGCGAAGCCTGCCGCGAACGCATCGCGGCACTTCATCTTGCTCGTCAGACAGGGGGCCGATCCAGCAAGGGTAACCTAATGGCCCCAGCGCCGCCCCGCCCCGCGGGTTCGAGCTATTTATCTCGACGTCGAGATAACTCTATCACTCGGCGGCGGCATCCTTCGCCGGGTACACGGCGCGCACGACGAGCCAGGTGAAGACGAGCACGAGGGCGTACAGCGGGACCCCCATGAGCAGTCGGGTCGCCCCGAGCGCCTCGACGTTCTGCGCGAAGTAGAACGGCAGCTGCACCGCGAGCCGGGCGACGAAGAGCCCGACCCAGACGAGGGTGAGGAACTGCGCGGCGCGGAGCTTGCGGCGGTCCTGCCGCCAGGCGAGGCCGTCGTTCATGAGGAAGCCGACGATCAGCCCGATCACCGGCCAGCGGACGAGCACCGAGACGAGCAGCACGGTCGCGTAGACGCCGTTCGTCCAGAAGCCGAGCACGTAGTTGTCCTCGGCGCGCCCGGTCCAGAGCGAGAGCCCGGCCGAGGCGAGCACGCCGACGAGGCCGGCGATCGCCTGCGTCGGCTGTCCTTTGACCACCACCCGCGCGATCGTGAAGACGACGGCGAGCCCGACGGACGCTGCGAGCGCCGGAATGAGCGCCGACTGGGTCTCGAGGTGCGCGAAGCTCGTCAGCGAGCTGTAGACGACGAGGAAGACGAGGCCGGGCAGCAGGGCCTCGAGGATGCCTCGGACGCCGCCGACCGCGGTGAGCAGGTCGCGCCCGCTCAGGCGTTCGTCGCGAGCGAGCGCACCGAGCCCGCTGCGCTCCGCCGCCGCCGCCAGCTGACGGCCGAACTCCCCGGCGAGCTCGGAGCGCTCGCCCGGCTCCGCGGCCGAGCGGGAACCGTCCGCCCCGTCGGAGCCGGCGGCACGGTGCGCCGCGTCGAGGGAGGCCTCGTCGGCCGGCGCGCCATCGCGCCGCTCGGCGTCGCCCGACATCACTGCTGCGGCTGGGCGCCGGTCGCCGGCATCCGCAGCGGGATCAGGTCGCGCGGCGGCATCGGCGTCGTGCCGCGGACGACGACGATCGAGCGGAACAGGTCTTCGACCTGCGCCGCGGCAGTGGGATCGACCGCCGCCTCCCCCGCGATCACGCCGCGGAGGAACCAGCGCGGCCCGTCGACGCCGACGAAGCGGGCGAGACGCATCCGGCCGGTGGCGCCGTCGGCGGCCGCGACCGGGATCTGCGCGAGCAGCTCGGGACCGAACGCCCCGTCGCGGACGCTCGTGGTGCCGCCCTGCCGCGCGATCTGCTCGGCGATCTGCTCCCGGATCTCGTGCCAGAGTCCGCTCGAGCGCGGTGCCGCGAACGGCTGCACCTGCAGCGTGGAGTTCGCGTAGTCGAGGCCGACCGCGACGACGCGCTTCGAGCCCTCCTCGACCTCGAGGCGCAGGTGCAGGCCCTCCCGAGGAAGCACCTTGACCCCGCCGAGGTCGACGTAGGGGCGGACGGGGTTCGCCTCCGACTCGTCGAACGGCCCGGCGGTCTCACGGTCCTCGGGGGCCGACTTGGGGTGGTCGACGGGGCGCTCGGCGCTCCCGGCGTTCTCGATCTCGCTCACGCGTTCGCTCCTTGCTTCTGCTCGCCGAACCCCGTCGATCCGAACCCGCCCTCGCCGCGATCGCTGCCCGGCAGGCGCTCGACCTCGACGAAGCGCGCGCGGCTCACCGGCATGACGACGACCTGGGCGATGCGGTCGCCCGCCTCGATGGCGTACGGCTCGCGTGCGTCGGTGTTCAGCAGCGCGACCTTGATCTCGCCGCGGTATCCGGCGTCGACGGTGCCCGGCGCGTTCACGATGGTGATGCCGTGCTTGAACGCGAGCCCGGAGCGCGGCACCACGAAGGCGACGTAGCCGTCGGGCAGCGCGATGGACACCCCGGTGCCGACGGTGGCGCGCTCACCGGGGGCGAGGACGATGGACTCGGCGGCGTGCAGGTCGGCTCCGGCGTCGCCCGGGTGGGCGTAGCTCGGGACCCGCTCGGCCGTGATCAGGACGTCGACGGAATCGCTCACCGTTCGAGGGTAGTGCAGAAGTCTGGTGGGATAGAGACATGCCCGTGTACCGCGAGAAACTCTGGCCCACTCCCTGGATCTACATCGTGAGCCTGCTGCTCGTCCCGTCGAGCATCCTCGTGCTCGCCCCGGTCTCGATGCCGGCGGGCATCGTCACGGGGATCGTGCTCTACCTCGCCGTGGTCGGGGCTCTCAGCCTCACGGCGCCGACCGTCGAGGTGCGCGACGGACGACTCCGCGCCGGGCGGGCCGAGATCGACCTCGCGCACACCGGCGAGGCGGTCGCAGCGGAGGACGCCGCGGCGCGGGCGGAGCGGGGCACCGGGCTCGACGCGCGGGCGTTCCTCGTCATCCGGGGTTGGGTGCAGCCCGTCGTGCGCATCCCGATCGTCGACCCGGCCGACCCCACCCCGTACTGGCTCGTCTCGAGCCGCCGGCCCAAAGAACTGGCCGCCGCGATCAACGGATCGCGACGGCCGGAGTAGGTGCGGGTGCGTCGCTCAGGCGGCGCACTCGAGGCAGATCGGCCCGAGCTTCGTCTCGTGGTCGATCTGCGAGCGGTGCTTCACGAGGAAGCAGCTGACACAGGTGAACTCGTCGGCCTGCGGCGGGAGCACGACGACGTCGAGCTCGACGTCCGAGAGGTCGGCGCCGGCGAGGTCGAAGCTACCCGGGTTGTCGGCGTCTTCGACGTCGACCACACCCGACATCTTGTCGGGGACGCGTTCCTTGAGGGCCTCGATCGACTCCGAGTCGTCTTCGGTCTTCCGCGGGGCGTCGTAGTCGGTTGCCATTCCCATCCATTCCTTCACGCCGAGGATTCGGCGGCGTTAGTCTGCATGAAATCATCGGCGTAAGCAAACCATCGCCCGAGAGCCCTTCGGCTCTCGCTGCCTGGTCAACTTCCGGCACGCCCGGGGTATTCCCGGAGCACGGCCCGTTCGCGTGGCATCCTTGGCGGGAACGCACGCACGGAAGGGTTCTCGCGATGCAGGAACTGAAGGTGATCGGAGTCGAGGACGGCGCACTCCTCGTGGCGACCGAGGACGGCGCGCGCTTCCGGATCGTGGTGGACGATGTGCTGCAATCGCGCATCCGGCAGGCCCAGCCCGAGCAGCACCAGGGGCCGAAGATCCCGCCCCGCGAGATCCAGGCACACATCCGCTCCGGGCTGTCCGCCGAGGACGTCGCGGAGATCACCGGAGCCGCGGTCGAGTACATCCGCCGTTTCGAAGGACCCGTGGTCGCCGAGCGCGAGCACATCGTGAACTCCGCCCTCGCCGTGCCCGTCGCGACCGCGATCGAGCCCGACGGCGACGAGCCGGCTTCGTTCGGCTCCGCCATCCGCGACCGCCTCGCCCGCCTGGGCGCGAGCGGTGAGCGCTGGGCGAGCTGGAAGGACGAGGAGCGCGGCTGGATGGTCAAGCTCGAGTTCACCGTCGACGAGATCGACCATGACGCCCGCTGGAGCTTCGAGCCGCGCAAGCAGGCGCTCCAGCCCCTCAACTCCGAGGCGATCACACTTTCGCAGCAGGGCGAGCTCAAGGGCGGCCTGATCCCTCGCCTGCGCGCGGTCGACGGGGATGCCTCCCGCTTCGACAGCGGCGCGTTCACGCTCGAGGAGCCGGAGCACGGCGAGTTTGACACCGCCCCGCAGCTCGAACCGCTCCCCTACGCCCGCAGTACGCCGCAGTCGAGCCCGGCCGTCACCCGCGCCGCGATCAAGCGCGCCGACGAGCCGGCTCCGGTCATGGGCGAGACGGCCGACCTCCTGGAGGCGCTCCGCCGCCGCCGGGGCGAGCGCGAGTCGGCCGGCGAGGCCGCGGCGTCGAAGCCCGCCGAGGCGACCCCGCTGCTCGAGCAGCCCGAGCTGCCGCTCCCCGCGGAACCGCTCGCCGAGTCGAGCCCGAAGACGAAGGCCGAGCCCGGCGAGGACCGGCCCGGCAAGGCCGCACGCAGCCTCTGGGGTGGCAAGCAGCAGAGCAGCGGGCGTGGGGCCGCAACCCCGGCGAAGAAGAGCTCCAGGGCGTCCATGCCGAGTTGGGACGAGATCGTCTTCGGCGCGCGTCCGGACGACGACCTCGCCTGATCTCACGCTGCTCGAACGCGCTGTGGCCGCCGTCGCCGCCGACGTCGCAGGCGCGGCGTCCTGAAGCGCCCTGCCGCCAGGACGAGCGGCCTCAGGCCGACTTCTCCTGACGGCGCTGCTTCGCCGGGACGATCGTGGGCGCCGCGTTGTCGATGACCGCCGCCTTCGTGACGACGACCCGGGCGACCCCCGTGGAGCTCGGCACCTCGAACATGATCGGGCCGAGCACCTCCTCCATGATCGCGCGGAGTCCACGGGCACCGGTCTGCCGGAGCACGGCGAGGTCGGCGATCGCCTCGAGCGCGTCCTGCTCGAAGTCGAGCGCGACGCCGTCGAGCTCGAACATGCGCTGATACTGCTTCACGAGCGCGTTCTTCGGCTCGGTGAGGATCTCGATGAGCGCCTCGCGGTCGAGCGGCGTGACGGTCGCGACGACGGGAAGCCGGCCGATGAACTCGGGGATGAGGCCGAACTTGTGCAGGTCTTCCGGGAGCACCTCGCTGAAGAGCTCCGCGTCCTCGCGCTTCGAATGCAGCGGTGCGCCGAAGCCGATGCCGCGCTTCCCCGCGCGCGAGGAGATGATGTCCTCGAGCCCGGCGAACGCACCCGCGACGATGAACAGCACGTTCGTCGTGTCGATCTGGATGAACTCCTGGTGCGGGTGCTTGCGCCCGCCCTGCGGGGGCACCGAGGCGACCGTGCCCTCGAGGATCTTCAGCAGCGCCTGCTGCACGCCCTCGCCGGAGACGTCGCGGGTGATCGACGGGTTCTCGGCCTTGCGCGCGATCTTGTCGACCTCGTCGATGTAGATGATGCCGGTCTCGGCGCGCTTGACGTCGTAGTCGGCGGCCTGGATGAGCTTCAGCAGGATGTTCTCGACGTCTTCGCCGACGTAGCCGGCCTCGGTGAGGGCCGTGGCGTCGGCGACGGCGAACGGCACATTCAGCTGCTTCGCGAGCGTCTGGGCCAGGTAGGTCTTGCCGCACCCGGTCGGGCCGATGAGCAGGATGTTCGACTTGGCGATCTCCACGTCGTCGTGGGCGCGGTCGGCGGTGGTCAGCGTGGTCTTCGCGCGGATGCGCTTGTAGTGGTTGTAGACGGCGACGGCGAGGGCGCGCTTCGCGGGCTCCTGCCCGATCACGTACTCCTCGAGGAAGGAGAAGATCTCCTTCGGCTTCGGCAACTCGAACTCGCCGGCCTCGGTCTCGCCGGCCTCGGCCAGACGCTCCTCGATGATCTCGTTGCAAAGCTCGACGCACTCGTCGCAGATGTAGACGCCGGGGCCCGCGATGAGCTGCTGGACCTGCTTCTGGCTCTTTCCGCAGAACGAGCACTTCAACAGGTCTGCGCTCTCTCCGATGCGTGCCATCGCATCCTCCCTCTCAGCGGTCTGCTCCGAGCCTAACCCGTGCCGGCGTCGTTGCGGCGGAGCGGCGCAGGATCGGCGACGGCGTGGCGATCCGCTTCAGTCGATCAGGTGCCGGAGATACCGGCGGGGGTCGCCGAGGAGCGAACTGGCGTGCTGCACGATCTCGAGCTCCGCCCACTCGACGCGGCACAACCCCCATCCGGCCGGACGAAGAGACGGCGAACGGCGCGCCGGTCGTCCAGCGCGCCGTTCGTCATCCGGGTTCCCCGACTCAGCTGGTGAGCGCGGGCAGCGTCTTGCGGGAGGTCAGCACCTGGTCGATGAGACCGTACTGCAGGGCCTCCTCGGCCGAGAGGATCTTGTCGCGGTCGATGTCCTTGTTGACCTCCTCCTGGCTGCGCTTGGAGTGCTTCGAGAGCGTCTCCTCGAGCCAGGTGCGCATGCGCAGGATCTCGGCCGCCTGGATCTCGATGTCCGAGGCCTGCCCGTGCCCCGCCTCGCCCATCGCGGGCTGGTGGATGAGGATGCGGGCGTTGGGGAGCGCGAGGCGACGACCGGGCGTGCCGGCAGCGGCGATGACCGCAGCCGCCGAGGCGGCCTGGCCGAGCACGACCGTCTGGATCTGCGGACGGATGTACTGCATCGTGTCGTAGATCGCGGTCATCGCGGTGAAGGAGCCGCCCGGCGAGTTGATGTACATCATGATGTCGCGCTCGGGGTCCATCGACTCGAGGACGAGCAGCTGCGCCATGATGTCGTCGGCCGACGCGTCGTCGACCTGCACGCCGAGGAAGATGATGCGGTCCTCGAAGAGCTTCGCGTACGGGTCCTGGCGCTTGAAGCCGTAGGCCGTGCGCTCCTCGAAGCTCGGCAGGATGTAGCGCGAGCCGGGCGCCTGCACGCCGGAGAAGGCGGTGCCGCCGTTCGCAGGACCGGTGAAGGCTTGCATTGTCATTCGCTCGTTCTCTCTCTCGTTACGCCTGGTTCGTTCCGCCGCCGCCCGCGACGTCGAGCGCGGACTCGCGGATGTGGTCGACGAAGCCGTACTCGAGCGCCTCCTGCGCGGAGAACCAGCGGTCGCGGTCGCCGTCGGCGTTGATCTGCTCGACCGACTTGCCGGTCTGCGCCGCCGTAATCTCCGCCAGGCGCTTCTTCATATCGAGGATGAGCTGGGCCTGGGTCTGGATGTCGCTCGCAGTGCCGCCGAAGCCGCCGTGCGGCTGGTGCAGGAGCACTCGCGCATTCGGGGTGATGTAGCGCTTGCCCTTGGTGCCCGCGGTCAGCAGCAGCTGCCCCATCGAGGCCGCCATGCCGATGCCCACCGTGACGATGTCGTTCGGCACGAACTGCATCGTGTCGTAGATCGCCATGCCCGCCGTGATCGAACCGCCCGGCGAGTTGATGTAGAGGTAGATGTCCTTCTTCGGGTCCTCGGCGGCGAGCAGCAGGAGCTTCGCGGCGATCTCGTTCGCGTTGTCGTCGCGCACCTCGGAACCGAGCCAGATGATGCGGTCCTTCAGCAGTCGATCGAATACACCCGGCTGCGGGGTCTGTTCGGCCATGGATGTCGCTCCGTTTCGTTGTCGCGTTGAATCGAATCTATCCGGTGCAACCGCGCGGAACGGGGCTGTTCGCCCTAGGCGGATGACGCGTCGCCGCCCAGGGCCGCGGCGTACGCGGCCAGCGAACGGCGGTACTGCGGCAGGTGCGGAACGAGCGCGGCCACGAGCTCGGCCGCCGCGCGCCGCTCGCGCCCGAGATCGACGAGCGCAAGCGCCCGGAACGCCGTCACCGCGTCGCCGAGGTCGTGCGGCTCGACCGAGGCCTCGTCGAGCAGCGCGAGCGACTCACTCGGCCGGCCGAGGTTCCGCAGCGTCGAGGCGAGCTGGATCAGCGCCTCGACCCGCGGCCTCCCCGCGAGCCCGAGGGTGAGCGCCCGCCGGTAGCCGGCGACGGCCTCGTCCTCCAAGCCCGCCGCATCGCGGGCTCCCGCCGCCTCGAAGGCGCCGCGAGGGTCGCTGTCGGGCAACTCGGCCGCGAGCGCGTCGATTCGCCGGATCACCTCGGCGTCGCCGAGGGCGTCCGCATCCGCCCAGACGGCGTCGACGGCGTCCTGCCAGTCCGCTGCGGTCATCGTGCGTCCGTCCCTTCGCCGTCGTGGCGGAATGCGAGCGGGGGCCGGGCCATCGGCCCGACCCCCGCTCGCGGAATCAGCTGCTTACGCGTCCGACTTCTTGGCGGCGCGCTTCTTCGGCGCGGGCTTCTCGCCCTCCGCCTCGTCGCTCGCCTTCTTCGTGGCGCGCTTCTTCGGCGCGGGCTTCTCGGCCTCTTCGGCCTCCTCGACGATCTCCTCGGCCTCGGCGACGACCTCGGCCTCGGCCTCGGCCTCGCCGACGGCGGTGAACTCGCTGAGGTCGACGGCCTTGCCGTCGGCGTCGGTGACCTTCGCCTTGCCGAGCGCGATCGCCAGCGCCTTGTTGCGGGCGACCTCGCCGACCATCGCCGGGATCTGGCCCTGCTCGCTGAGGATCTGGACGAACTCCTGCGGGTTCATGCCGTACTGGGCGGCGCCCTGCACGAGGTACTGGGTGAGTTCGTCCTGGCTGACCTGGACGTTCTCGACCTCGGCGATCTTGTCGAGGATGATCTGCGACTTGAACGACTTGGTGCTCGCCTCGGTGACCTCGGCGCGGTGCTCGTCGTCCTCGAGGCGGTTCTCGGACTCGAGGTGGCGGTGCACCTCGTCCTCGATGACCGAGTCGGCGACCGGGACGTCGGCGAGCTCGATGAGCTTGTCGACGAGCAGGTCGCGCGCCTGGGTGCCCTGGCCGAAGGTCTTGTTGCGACCGACCTGCTCCTTGAGCGACTCGGTGAGCTCGGCGATGGTGTCGAACTCGCTCGCGATCTGGGCGAAGTCGTCGTCGGCCTCGGGGAGCTCGCGCTCCTTGACGGCGGTGACGGTGACGGTGATCTCGGCCTCGGCACCCTCGTGCTCGCCGCCCAGGAGGCTCGAGGTGAAGGTGGTGGTCTCACCCGCGGTGAGCGAGTCGAGCGCCTCGTCGATGCCCGCGAGGAGCTCGCCCGAGCCGACCTCGTAGGAGATGCCGTTGGCGGTGTCGACCTGGGCGCCCTCGATCTCGGCGACGAGGTCGAGCGTCACGAAGTCGCCGGTCTTCGCGGGACGGTCGACCGTGATCAGCGTGCCGAAGCGGCTGCGCAGACGGTCGAGCTCCTCGGTGACCTCGTTCTCGTCGATCTCGACCGAGTCGACGGTGAGCTCGAGGCCGTCGTAGGCGGGCAGCTCGATCTCGGGGCGCACGTCGACCTCGATCGAGAGCAGCAGGTCGCCCGAGAAGTCCTTCTCGTTCGGCCACTCCACGATGTCGGCCGCGGGGCGGCCGAGCGGGCGCAGCTCGTGCTCGGTGACGGCGGCGCGGTAGAAGCCGTCGAGGCCCTCGTTGACGGCGTGCTCGAGCACGGCCGCCTTGCCGACGCGCTGGTCGATGATGGGCGGCGGCACCTTGCCCTTGCGGAACCCGGGCACGTTGATCTGCTCGGCGATGTGCTCGTACGCGTGGGCGATGCTGGGCTTCAGCTCCTCGGGCGTCACCGTGATGGTGAGCTTGGCGCGCGTCGGGCTCAGCTTCTCAACCGAAGTGGTCGGCATGTGGAAGTTCTCCTGTTGTGTGGAAGTTCGTGTCGAGCCAGGCGACTCGTCGGGGCGACAGGATTCGAACCTGCGACCTCCCGCTCCCAAAGCGGGCGCTCTAGCCAAGCTGAGCTACGCCCCGAGTCGCTACTCAACTCGTCGCCACCCGCGAGGGCATGCCGAAGCAGGCCGGGACGCGGATGACCCGAGAAAGTCTACTGCACGGCGCGGGGCTGCTCATGACACCTGGAGCGATGCCGCGGCCGAGCGCGGACGGAGCTGAATCGGAGGGGATGACGGGAATCGAACCCGCGTAATCAGTTTGGAAGACTGAGGCTCTACCATTGAGCTACATCCCCGATGCGCCTGACGGCACGGTTCGATCGTAGTGCACATCGGCGGGGTCGCCGCGCACGGTGCGCGTGCGCGGCTCGTTCGAGTGCGGCATCCGACCGTAGTGAGGTACGCCTCCCCTTCGCAAGCCCTGCCTTCCCTTGCTTGAAATAGATCGCGAGCTGCGTAGCGTTGAAGCAGACAACGACCAAGGGAAGGCGGAACAGATGACCGACACCATGGCTCCGAAGACCGGCGCGAACGCCGAGGTCGCCTCCGGGGTGGCCCAGTTCTTCACCCCGATCGTGCACGAGCTCGTGACGCTCGCCGTGAACGGCAAGCAGGCGCATTGGCACGTCCGCGGCATCAACTTCCTGCCGGTGCACGAGTTCCTCGACACCGTCGTGGAGCACGCGCAGGGCTGGGCCGACGAGGCCGCCGAGCGCGTGATCGCACTCGGCCTGCCGATCGACGCCCGCCTCGCGACCGTCGCCAAGCAGACCGCGGGCGCGAACCCCAAGGCGGGCTTCAAGCCGTCCGAGGACACCATCGCCGACGTGATCGCGCAGATCGACGTCGCGACCGAGAAGGTGAACGCCGCGATCGAGGGCCTCGAGACGCTCGACCCGTCGAGCCAGGACATCGCGATCGCGATCCGTCAGGGCCTCGACAAGGACCGCTGGTTCCTCTCGGCGCACCTCAGCGTGAGCTGAGCCTCGGCACCGACGACGGAGGGGCCGGGATCCGCGAGGATCCCGGCCCCTCCTCATGCCCGGCGCCGGCCGGGGATCAGCGCTGCAGCCAGGCGAGCACGGCGAGCACCCGGCGGTGATCGGTGCCGGAGTCCTCGAGGCCGAGCTTCTGGAAGATCGAGGTCACGTTCTTCTCGACCGCGCCGACGCCGATGAACAGCTGTGCGGCGATGCCCGCGTTCGTGCGCCCCTCGGCCATGAGCTCGAGCACCTCGCGCTCACGGGGCGTGAGGCTCTCGAGCGGATCGGCACGACGGCTCAGCAGCTCGCGGACGACCTGCGGGTCGAGCACGGTCCCGCCGTCGCTGACCCGGCGCACGGCGTCGTCGAGCTCGTCGAGCGAAGCGACGCGGTCCTTCAGCAGATAGCCCATGCCGCCCTCGCCGGAGCTCAGCAGCTCGTGGGCGTAGGTGCCCTCGACGTACTGGCTGAGCAGCAGCACCCCGAGCCTCGGATAGCGGCGGCGCAGCTCGATCGCCGCGCGCACGCCCTCGTCGCGGAAGCTCGGGGGCATGCGCACGTCGAGCACCGCGACGTCGGGCAGATCCTCGGCGACCGAGGCGAGCAGCTGCTCGGCGTCCGGGTAGGACCCGACCGTCTCGAACCCGGCCTCGTCGAAGAGCCGGACGAGCCCTTCGCGCAGGAGCACCGAGTCCTCGGCGAGCACGACGCGGAGCTGGCCGCGGGCGGGGTCTGGCATGCCCCCAACCCTAGCGGCGCGGCCCGGCCCGCCACACGTCAGACGCCGTCGGTGCCCGGCGTCTCCGGCAGGAACGGGATGTGCGCGCCGATGATCGTCGGGCCGCCCGGAGGGCTGTCGACGAGGAACTGGCCGCGGAGTCCGAGCACGCGCTCGTGCAGCCCCGCGAGCCCGTGTCCAGCTTCCAGGCGCGCGCCGCCGGAGCCGTTGTCGGTGACCCAGAGATCGAGCCAGTGCCCGGCGGTGCCCGCGTCGCGCACGGCGACCCGCAGCCGCACGCTCGTCGCGTCGGAGTGCTTCACGACGTTCGTCAGCAGCTCGGCCGCCACGAAGTACGCGTTGCGCTCGATCGCCGCCGGCAACCCGCTGGCCGCGGGCAGGAGGTTCTCGAACACGACGGGCACCGGGCTCCGGGAGGCGAGCGACTCGAGCGCGCTCGCGAGGCCCCGGTCCTGCAGCAGCGGCGGCGCGAAGCCCCGCGAGAGGGCGCGGAGCTCGTCGAGCGTCTCGCGCGCCTGCTCCCGCGCCTCGCCGATGAGCTCTCGGGCGGAGTCCGGGTCGCGCTCCATCCGCCGTTCGATGGTCGCGAGATCCATCTGCAGCCGGACGAGCCGCTGCTGCGGGCCGTCGTGGATGTCCCGCTCGAGACGTCGCAGCGAGGCATCCTCCGCCTGCACCGCGGCGCCGCGCGAGGCGGCGAGCTGCGCCACCTCGACCTCGAGCGCCTCGGAACGCCAGGCGCCGAGCAGCCCGCGCGCCGCAGCCTCGTGCAGCAGCGTGAGACCCCGGAGCACGTACGGGAGCGTGAGCAGGAAGATCACGCCGAGGATGAACTCGAGCAGCCGCTCCCCCGCGACGAGGTCGTAGGAGAAGTCGTTGCCCGGGAAGAGGCGGTCGAGCAGCCACTCGTTGAGCCAGAAGTTCCGGTCGTTCTCCGGGATGAAGGGTTGCCAGAACCAGCCGGTGGTGCCGCCGAGCGCCATCGACACCCAGACGATCGTGACCGTCCACGTGAAGATGCTGATGATCGGATTGACGATGAGCGTGTGCAGCACGTACAACCAGTAGTGCCCGTCGACGAAGGGCACGAAAGCGGCCCGCCAGAACCCCGCCTCACGCCCATCGCGTGCCCAGTCCGGCCGCTCGATGCGGGGACGGCCGGCCCACTCGAGGCGCACGAGCTCGAGCGTGCCGAAGCCGCGCGCCACGTAGAACGCGGCCACCATCACGAACACGCCGACGACGAGGGCGAGCAGGCCGACTCCCGTGAAGAACACGGTGGCGGCGAAGCTGAGGCCGACGACCGCGATCGGCATGGTGAGCACGAGGAAGCCGAGCTCTCGTGGCATCGAGGCCCAGAGCGCGCCGTAGCCGCGTCGGCGCTTCCGCGGCGATGTCTCGGCGGATGGCTTGTTGGCCGGTTCGGTGCTCATGGCCTCGCGATTCGTGTGGGTGGTCGGCAGCTCGGTGTCGGGCGCATCAGTGGTGGTCATGGTCGGTCCCCTCGGGAATCGTCGCACGCTGACCCGGCTCGACGACGGCGAACTGCCCCATCATCCCCTGATCCTCGTGCCACAGCAGGTGGCAGTGGTACATGTACGGCGTGTCCGGGTCGGCGTAGTCGGCGAAGCGGAGGAGCAGCACGTACTCGGTCTCGGGCTCGACGAAGATCGTGTCCTTCCAGCCCGCGAGCTCCGGCGGCGGGGGCTCACCGGCCACCGCAGCCAGTCGGAACTGCACGTCGTGCACGTGGAAGCTGTGCGGGAGCGCGGTGTCGTTCACGACGGTCCAGCGCTCGAGCGTGTCGACCGTGACGGTCTCGTCGATGCGGCCGAGGTCCATGGCGTGGCCGTTGATCTCGAAACTGTCGCCCAGGACGAAGCGGCGATCGGCGGCGAGCTCGCCGTCCCCGAGCGGCGGCAGCGGGATGAGCGCGTCGGGATCGGCGGTCGCTGCTCGGAGCTGCTCGGCAGCGCGCAGCTCGAGCACGTCGAAGCCGTCGGCCGCCCCGTTCGTCTGCGCGACCGGTCCGACGAGCCCGGCGAGTTCCGGCGTCATGCGGGACTGCAGCACGAGCCGCTCCCCGGGGGTGAGCCGAACAAGCACCTCGGCCCGCTCCCCCGGCGAGAGCCGGAGCTCCGACAGCTCCACCGGCGCGTCGAGCAGTCCGCCGTCAGTCCCGATCAGTCGCACCGGACGGTCGTCGGCCCAGGCGAAGGCGTAGCTGCGCGCCGTCGACGCGTTCAGCAGCCGGAGCCGGACAAGCTCGTCACCGGCCTCGAAGTACGGCGAACGGGTGCCGTTCACGAGGAGTTCGTCGCCGAGCGCGCCCGCGTAGCCCCGCTGCGCCGGCTCGCGACGGCCCTCGGCGCTGAACCCAGCGTCCTGCACGATCACGGGCACGTCGTCGACGCCGTACTCGGCCGGCAGCCCGAGGGCGCGCTCGGCGTCGTCGTGCAGCAGGAACAGTCCGGCGAGGCCCCAGGACACGTGCGTCTCGGTCTCGCCGTGCGGATGCGGGTGGTACCAGAGCGTCGCCGCCTGCTGCGCGACGAGCCACTCGGGCGCCCACGTGGCGCCGGGCGCGACCATCTGGTGCGGACCGCCGTCCATCGCCGCGGGCAGATGCATCCCGTGCCAGTGCACGGTGGTCGGCTCGTCGAGCGTGTTGCGCACCTCGACACGCACCCGTTCGCCGCGGTCCGCGACGAGCGTCGGGCCGAGGTAGCCGCCGTTGAACCCCCAGCTCTCGCTCGGCACGCCGGGCTCGAACTCGGTGGTGCCGGCCTGCGCGGTGAGCGCGAAGACCCGGGTGCCGTCGGCGTCCACGCTCGACTCGGCGAGCGGCGGGATCGCGAGCGGGCGATCGAAGTCGATCCGCCCGATCGTCGAAACCGGGCCCGGCGTCACGATGCCGCAGCCCGCGAAGGCGAGCGCCACGAGCCCGCCGGCCGCGAGCGCAGTGAGCCCAGAGACGAGGGTCGCGCGAGGACGCCGGATCGGCGCGGGCCGGGCTGGTCGCGTGCTGGTACCGAGCATGCTTCCAGCCTCGCGAGCGCGATCGCCCCGCCCCATCCGGCACCCGTCCGGATCGTGGCGGGGGTTATCCCCCGCCGCTCAGCCGCGACGCAGGCTCACGCCTGGCAGGAGGGGCACCAGTAGAGCTTCCGCGCCCCGAGCTCCTCGAGCACGATGTTCGTGCCGCAGACGCGGCACGGCAGGCCCTCCCGCTTGTAGACCCAGTGGCGGTCGTCGCGGTTCGCCATCGCTGCGCGGTAGGCCTCGCCCTCGAGGCCGTCCATCGTCATCATCTGCCCGGTCTCCACGCCGATGCGCAGGAGCCGGCCCCAGTCGTGCCAGAGCTCCCGTACGGTCTCCTCCGGCACGAGCCGGCCGGGCGTGTGCGGGTTGAGGCCTGCCCGGAACAGCAGCTCCGCGCGGTAGACGTTGCCGATGCCGGCGACGACGTTCTGATCCATGAGCAGCAGCGCGATCGGCGTGGGCTTGCGCCGCACCGTCGAGACGAAGCGCTCCTCCGCCTCGGCGCTGTCGTCGAGCAGCGGATCGGGGCCGAGCCTGGCGACCGTCGCCTCGACCTGGGCCGGGTCGAGCACCTCGCAGGCGGTCGGCCCGCGCAGGTCGGCGCAGACGGCGTCGGTGAGCAGACGCACTCGCACCTGGCCGACCGGCTCGGGCGGGAACGACCAGGCGGTGTCCCCCTCCTTCTCCGACTCGGCCATGCGCAGCCGGGTGCGCCGCGGCGCACCGATGGAGGTCAGCGAGTTCTCGCCGGCGGCGTCGAGCACGACGGCGTCGGGGTTCGGGCCGTCGAGGAAGGTGCCGCGCATGTTCGTCTGCCCCATGCGACCGTTCGCGGAGGCGATCGTCGCGTCGAGGAGGATGTCGCCGGCGAAGTCCCAGGCGCCGTAGATGCCGAGGTGGACGCGCAGCCAGCGGTCGCCCTCGAAGCCGAGGAACATCTGCTTGCCGACGGCGCGCGCGTCGGTCATGCGCCGGCCGTCGAGGAGCGCAGCCCCCTCGGCGAACCGCCCCTGCGGGCTCGACACGTGCACGAGGTGCCCGACGAAGTTCCGCTCGAACTGGCGGGTGATGCGATGGACGGAGTGGCCCTCTGGCATCCGGCGCGCCCTACGCCTCGGGCTCCGACACCTGCGCCGAGCCGGCCGAGGTGTCGACGCCCTTGCCGGCGATGTCGCCGGTGGTCTCGTACTCGGCGAGCTGGGCGATGCGGCGCACGTGACGTTCGTCGCCGGAGAAGGGCTCCGCGATGAAGGCGTCGATGTACCGGATGGCCTCCTCCACGGTGTGCTGGCGCGCACCGATGGAGATGACGTTGGCGTCGTTGTGCTCGCGGGCGAGGATCGCGGTGTCCATGCTCCAGACGAGGGCGGCGCGGATGCCGCGCACCTTGTTGGCCGCGATCTGCTCGCCATTACCGGAACCGCCGAAGACCACGCCGAGCGCGCGGACCCCGGCCGCCTGGTCGCGGGCGACGCCGAGGGCGGCGTTGATGCAGAACGCGGGGTAGTCGTCCAGCGCGTCGTACTCGGCCGGGCCGTGGTCGACGACCTCGTGCCCGCCGTTCGTCAGGTGGGCCTGCAGGGTCCGGCTGAACTCGAGGCCGGCGTGGTCGGTCGCGATGTGGATGCGCATGCTGACGATTCTAGGGAGTGCCGATCCAGCGGATGGCCCGGCCGTGCGGCTGCACCCACGCGAGCTGCTCCCCGTCGAGGGCGAGCACGAAGTCGCTCGCGGCGTTCGGCGCGTCTTCGCGCGCCGCGATGCCGGGGACGATGCTGCGCCCCTCGACGGAGAGCCAGTGCCCGTCGAGCCGCCGCACCTCGGCGACGAAGCGGCGCTTGGCCTCCTCGTCGAGGTACGCGATGACCGCGGTGTGCAGCACGACGAGCGTCGCCCCGGCGGGCGCCTCGGCTGCGAGGCGGGCGAGTTCCTCGACGAGATCGCCCGCGACGAGGCGGGGCGGCTCGGCGGCGACGATGGCGGCCGCCTCGCGGAGCCGGGTGCGGCGGTCGTCGTGCTCGGGCCAGATCAGCGCGTCGAGCCAGGCGAGGTCGTCGGCGTGCGTCACGTCGAGCGGGTTGAGATCGATGCCCGCCCGCCAGACGACCTCCGGCAACCGCTCGGGGATGGGGACCCGACCGTTGGTCTCGCAGTCGAGCACGACCCGGCTCGGGCCGCCGCTCGGCTCGATCGGCGGCCGCTCGTCGTAGCGGTAGGTATAGCGATCCGGGTACAGGCAGAGCCCGGCCGAGGCGCCGACCTCGAGCAGGGCGAGGGGGCCCGGGAGCGCTGCGAGCACCGGGAGGTGCAGTGCGCAGCGGCCGGCCTCGTTCGTCTGCGTGGCGTGGTCGAGCACCGTGGCGCGGACCTCGATCCAGTGCCGGTGCAGCCAGTCCCGCAGCACGGCGTAGGGGCCGAGCGGCGCGCCCTGGAACCGCGCCGCGCTGAACACGAGGTTCGGCTGCCGCTTCGCGACCGGCAGTTCCTCGATCAGCGCGATCGTCGGCGGGTCACCGGCCACGCCCGCGGCCCATGCCTCGTACGTCGCGGACATCCCGCGCGCCTCGACCTCGGCGAAGGCCCGGTAGCGGGCGGCGGTCGAGGCATCCGGATTCATGGTCTCGCGCATGCGGCCACGCTACGTCGGGTTCGCCCGGAGCGGAACCACTGCGACCGGGCGCGAGCGCGGTCGCGCGAGTAGGCTGGTCGGCGTTGCCTGCGGCCACGAGCCGCGTCGATGAAGCGAAGGAGCGCACGTGCCCGGAGAGAACCTCACCCGCCTGGAAGCCGAGGAGCGTGCCGCGCTCGTCCAGGTCCACGATTACGACGTCGTCCTCGACGTCACGACGGGCCCCGAGGTGTTCCGTTCGACGACGACCGTCCGGTTCCAGGCGACGACGCCCGGCGCCTCGACGTTCATCGACGCCATCACCGCCGAGGTGCACTCCGTCACCCTGAACGGGGTCGCCCTCGACCCCGCCGAGGTCAGCGACGGCGTCCGTATCCAGCTGCCCGGCCTCGCCGCCGAGAACGAGCTCGTCGTCGTCGCCGACGGCCGCTACATGCACACCGGCGAGGGCCTGCACCGCTTCGTCGACCCCGCCGACGGCGAGGTCTACCTCTACACGCAGTTCGAGGTGCCCGACTCGCGGCGCATGTTCGCCGTGTTCGAGCAGCCCGACCTCAAGGCGGCGTTCCGGTTCACCGTGACCGCACCGTCGCACTGGCAGGTCGTCTCGAACCAGCCGACCCCCGAGCCCGTCGCCGCGGGCGAGGGTACGGCCACCTGGGCGTTCGAGCCCACCCCGCGCATGTCCAGCTACATCACGGCGCTCATCGCGGGCCCGTACGACGTGGTGCGCGACGAGCTCACGAGCTCGGACGGCCGGGTCATCCCGCTCGGGGTGTTCAGCCGGAAGAGCCTGTCGCAATACCTCGACGCGGACTACATCTTCGAGAAGACGAAGCAGGGCTTCGCGTACTTCGAGGAGAAGTTCGACGTGCCCTACCCCTTCACGAAGTACGACCAGCTCTTCGTGCCGGAGTACAACGCGGGTGCAATGGAGAACGCGGGCGCAGTCACCTTCACCGAGGTGTACGTGTTCCGCTCGAAGGTGACCGACGCGATCAAGGAGCGCCGCGTCGTCACGATCCTGCACGAGCTCGCGCACATGTGGTTCGGCGACCTCGTCACGATGAAGTGGTGGAACGACCTCTGGCTGAACGAGTCGTTCGCCGAGTGGGCCTCGACCATCGCCACCGCCGAGGCGACCGAGTGGGTGCACGCCTGGACGACGTTCAACTCGATGGAGAAGAGCTGGGCGTACCGGCAGGACCAGCTGCCCTCCACGCACCCCATCGTCGCGGAGATCCGCGATCTCGAGGACGTGCTGGTGAACTTCGACGGCATCACCTACGCCAAGGGCGGCTCGGTGCTGAAGCAGCTCGCCGCGTGGGTGGGCATCGAGGCGTTCTTCACCGGCGTCTCGGCCTACTTCAAGAAGCACGCCTGGGGCAACACGACCCTCGCCGACCTGCTCACCGAGCTCGAGGCGGCCTCGGGCCGCGACCTGTCGGGCTGGTCGAAGCTCTGGCTCGAGACGGCGGGCGTGAACACCCTGCGTCCCGAGATCATCGCCGACGCCGAGGGCGAGATCACCTCGTTCGCGGTGCTCCAGTCGGCGCACCCCGACTACCCGACGATCCGCCCGCACCGTCTCGCGATCGGCTTCTACAACCTGGTCGACGGGAAGCTGGTGCGCACGCACCGGGTCGAGCTCGATGTCGACGGTGAGCGTACGGATGTTCCGGAGCTGATCGGGCTGGCCCGCCCTGATCTCGTGCTGCTGAACGACGACGACCTCGCCTACGCGAAGATCCGCCTCGACGACGCCTCCCAGGCGGTCGCGCTCGCGAACCTCTCCAAGATCGAGGACCCGCTCGCCCGGGCCATGGTGTGGTCGAGCGTGTGGGACGCGACCCGCGATGCCGAGACCGGCGCGAGCGACTACCTCGACCTCGTGCTCGGCAACATCGCCGCCGAGACCGAGTCGACGACCCTGCGCATCGTGCTCGCGAACGCACAGCTGGCAGCGAGCTCCTACGTGGCACCCGAGCGGCGCGGCGACGCGCGCCGTGCCCTGGCCGACGGCCTCTGGGAGCTCGCACAGCAGGCGGAGGCCGGCAGCGACGCGCAGTTCCAGTTCGTCAAGTACTTCGCCGCACTCGCCGAGTCCGGGAGCCACATCGACGAGCTCGCCGCGCTCTTCGCGGGTGAGCGCAGCCTCGACGGCCTCGACATCGACACCGACCTCGGCTGGGAGCTGCTCATCGCCCTCGTCGCCGCCGGTCGTGCCGGCGATGCCGAGATCGATGCCCGCCTCGAGTCCGACAAGACCGCGACCGGGCAGGAGTCCGCGGCGCACGCCCGCGCCGCGATCCCCACCGCCGAGGGCAAGCAGCGCGCCTGGGACTCGATCGTCGAGGCCGACACCGCGACCAATTCGGTGGTCCGCACCACCGCCGCGGGCTTCGTCCGCGCCGGCGACCGCGAGCTGCTCACGCCGTTCGTGCCGCGCTACTTCGACATGATCGGCCGCGTCTGGACCGAGCGCAGCTACGCCATCGCCGAGAAGCTCGTCGAGCTGCTCTACCCTGCGACCCTCGCCAACCGCGAGCTCGTCGAGGCGAGCCACGCCTGGCTCGCGGCGAACGCCGACGCCGCGCCGGCGCTGCGTCGCCTCGTCGTCGAGAACGTCGCCGGCGTCGAGCGCGCCCTCGCCGCGCAGGAGCGCGACGCAGCGTAAGCGGCGCACCGGCACCGTGGACGGGCGGTGCGGTGGTACCCGGGTACCACCGCACCGCCCGTCTGCCATTCCCGAGGGCGATGCGCGGAGCTGGCGGGCTGCGTACCGTCGAAGGCATGATCACCGCAACCGCGCTCACCAAGCGCTACGGCGCGAAGACCGCCGTCCACGATCTGTCGTTCGAGGTGCGCCCCGGGCAAGTCACGGGCTTCCTCGGCCCGAACGGCGCCGGCAAGTCGACCACCATGCGCATGATCGTCGGCCTCGATCGACCCGACACGGGATCCGTCACGGTCGGCGGCAAGCCCTACGCCGAGCACCGCGCGCCCCTGCACGAGGTCGGCGCCCTGCTCGACGCGAAGGCCGTGCACACCGGGCGCACCGCCGAGAACCACCTCCTCGCGATGGCCGCGACGCACGGGATCGCCAAGCGCCGGGTGCACGAGGTCATCGAACTCACGGGCCTCGAGTCCGTCGCCCGCAAGCGGGTCGGCGGCTTCTCGCTCGGCATGGGTCAGCGCCTCGGTATCGCTGCTGCGATGCTCGGCGACCCGTCGGTGCTGATCCTCGACGAACCCGTGAACGGGCTCGATCCCGAGGGCGTGCTCTGGGTGCGCCAGCTCGTCCGGCACCTCGCCGGGGAGGGCCGCACGGTCTTCCTGTCCTCGCACCTGATGAGCGAGATGGCGCAGACCGCCGATCACCTCATCGTGCTGGGCCGGGGCGAGATCATCGCCGACGCGCCAGTGGAGGAGATCATCGCCGCCGGCACCCGCCAGCGCGTGCGGGTCCGCTCGCCGCACGCCTCCCAGCTCGCGGAGCTGCTCGCGGCGCCCGACGTCGTCATCATCCGCTCCGAGGCCGGATTGCTGGAGATCACCGGGCTCGAGGCCGCCGGCATCGGCGACCTGGCGGCAGCCAACGGCCTCGCCATCCATGAACTCACCCCGCAGAACGCGTCGCTCGAGGAGGCCTACCTGGCCCTCACGGCGGACGCCGTCGAGTACCGTACGGAGGCCGTCCGATGACCACCGCCACCACCGCGGCCCGCCCCGTCCAGGGCGGTCCCCGGCTCGCGCACACCGCCCGGCTGAGCTTCGGAGGCATCCTCCGCTCGGAGTGGATCAAGCTCCGCAGCCTCCGCTCGACCGTCTGGTCGTACCTCATCGTCGTCGCGATCTCGCTCGGCATGGCCGTGCTGCTCGGATTCAGCCTCGTCAGCGGAATGGGCGGCCCCGACGTGGCGACCTTGCCGGCCTCCGAGCAGACGCTCATGGTCCTGCAGTCCGCAGTGTTCGGCACCTACTTCGGTCAGCTCGTGGTGGCCGTGCTCGGTGTCCTCGTCATCAGCGGCGAGTACACGACGGGGATGATCCGGTCGACCCTCTCGGCGGTGCCGAAGCGGCTTCCCGCGCTCGCCGGTAAGGCGGTCGTCCTCTTCGTCGCCACGCTCGTCGTCGGGGTCGTGACGAACCTCGCGGCGTTCGCAATCGCCGCGGCGATCTTCGCCGGCCATGGCGCGCCGGTCTCCCTGTTCTCCGAGAACGTGCTCCTCGTGCTGGGCGGGGCGGCGCTCTATCTCGCCCTGGTCGCGGTCTTCGCCCTCGGGATCGGCACGATCATCCGATCGAGCGCCGGCGGGATCGCCGCGGTGCTCGGGGTGCTGCTGCTGCTCCCGACGGTCTTCGGGCTCATTCCCGCGGACTGGGCGTCCGCCATCCTGCCGTACCTGCTCTCCACGTCCGGGATGACCATGTACATGACGATCGGCGCGGACCCCGCGACGCTCTCTGGGCCGAACGCCTGGCAGAGCCTGCTCGTCGTCCTCGCCTGGCTGGCGGTCTCGCTCGCCGGCGCCGCCGTGCTGCTGAAGCGCCGCGACGCGTAGAGTCCTGCCTATGCCGGACGCGCCACCGCTCACCCCCGACCGCCCCGTTCCGGCGGTCGGGGGTGAGCTCCGTCTGCCGAAGCCACCCGGGGTCATCCGACAGTTCTGGGCCCGCCATCCGCGGCTCACCGACTCCATCCTCGCCGCGCTCTACGTCGTCCCGACGTTCATCGCCACGATGGTCATCGCCTCGGACACGCCGACACCGCCCCTGGTCGCCACCCTGCTGCAGGTCGTCGGCATCGCGATCGGCGGCGCGGCCGTGCTGCTGTTCCGGAGAACCCGACCGTGGCTGCTGACCGGCATCGCCTGGTTCGTGTGCCTGTTGGTCGCGCCGTTCGGCATGAGCGACGGATTCCCGATCCTCTACGCGCTCTACGCGCTCGGGGTGTACCGCTCGACGAAGGCCGCCTGGATCGGCTTCGGCGGCTCCGTCGCGGTGACCACGCTGAGCGCCTACCTCGAGGCGTGGGTCGCCCCTTCCCCGTTCGGCGGCCCGGTGGCCACCTCTTCGCAGTACGCCGCGATCATGCTCATCGTCACGCTCATCGGGGTGACGGTGGGCAACCGGCGGCGGTACCTCCTCGCGCTCATCGCCCGCGCGCACGACCTCGCGCGGGAGCGCGACCAGCAGGCCCAGCTCGCCGCGGCGGCCGAGCGGGCCCGCATCGCCCGCGAACTGCACGACATCGTCTCGCACGGGCTCACCGTGATGGTGACCCTCGCCGACGGCTCGGCCGCGACCGCCTCGCGCGACCCGGAACGCGCCGCAGAGGCCATGCGCTCCGTCGCCGAGACGGGGCGCAGCGCGCTCGGCGAGATGCGCCGCATGCTCGGCGTCCTCCGGGAGCCGGGCGGCAGCCCGGCCGAACTCGCGCCTCAGCCGGGCCTCTCGGCCATCCCGGAGCTGATCGACGGCTTCCGCGAGGCGGGCATGCCCGTGCGGCTCACCACGAGCGGCGTGCCGGAAGCCGATCCCGCCGTCGCGCTCGCGGTCTACCGCCTCGTGCAGGAGGGGCTGACGAACGCCCTCCGCCACGGCAGGAACGCCCAGCACGTGGAGGTGCGCCTCCAGCACCGCCCGGGAGAGGTCGAGGTGCTCGTCGAGGACGACGCCCTGCCACCGCAGGGCGACGCGCCGGCGACGCACGGCGCCGGACGCGGCCTCGCCGGGCTGCGCGAGCGCATCGCGCTGTACGGCGGCACGCTCGACGCGGGGCCGCGGGGCGCCCGCGGGTGGCGGCTCCGGGCGACGCTCCCGGTCGCACCGTCCGAGCCCTGCGGCACCGAGCACCCCCACGAACGAACCGAAGACGGGACCCCCGAATGACCATCGAAGCTCCGCCTACCACCGGCCCGGTCCGGGTCGCGATCGTCGACGACCAGGCCCTCGTCCGCACCGGGTTCCGCCTCGTGCTCGACGCGGAGCCCGGCATCGAGGTCGTCGGCGAGGCCGGCGACGGGCTCGCCGCACTCGCGCTCGCGCGCAGTACCGCGGTCGACGTGCTGCTCATGGACGTGCGCATGCCCGGGATGGACGGCATCGCCGCGACCGCCGAGCTCAGTGCGCGGCATCCCGAGGTCCGGATCATCGTGCTGACCACCTTCGACCTCGACGAGTACGCCTTCGCGGCCATCCGCTCCGGCGCGAGCGGCTTCCTCCTGAAGGACGTGCGACCGCAGGAGCTCGTCGCCGCGATCCGCACGGTCGCGAGCGGCGAGGCGGCACTCTCGCCGCGGGTGACCCGGCGCATGCTCGAGCTCTTCGCCGCCGAGCTGCCCGCATCGGCCGACGCGACGGGTCAGCGGGCGGCGCGACGGCCGGAGCCGGGCCGCTTCGACGCGCTCACCGCGCGCGAGCGGGAGATCCTCATCGCGATCGCCGAGGGGCTGAACAACGCCGAGCTCGCCGAGCGGTTCTTCCTCTCCGAGTCGACCGTGAAGACCCACGTCGGCCGCGTGCTGCAGAAGCTCGGCGCACGCGACCGGGTGCAGCTCGTCATCCTCGCCTACGAGCAGGGCTTGCTCGGCTGATCGAACCGCGCCGACGCCGCGCGAGCGACCGCCGGCGCTGCACGAGCGGCCGCCGGCGGCCGGGCGCGGCTCGCTAGGCTGGTCCGGCGCCATCGCTACGAAGGGATCGTCCATGCCTGCTGCCAACCTCACCCGCGTCGAAGCCGAGGAGCGGGCCGCGATCGTCGGCGCGCCGAGCTACGAGGTCGTGCTCGACCTCACCGACGACGGCGAGACCTTCCGCAGTGAGACCACCGCCCGCTTCGCCGCCGTCGCCGGCGCCGCGACGTTCATCGAGGCGAACACGGAGACGATCCACGCGCTCACCCTGAACGGCCGAGCGCTCGACCCGACCGTCGTCAGCGACGGCGTGCGCATCCGCCTCGACGGGCTCGCGGAGCAGAACGAGCTGCGCGTCGTCTCGACGAACGCGTACTCGAAGACCGGCGAGGGACTGCACCGCTTCGTCGACCCGGTCGACGGCGAGCGTTACCTCTACACCGAGTTCGCGGTCGCCGAGGCCAACCGGGTCTACGCCGTCTTCGACCAGCCCGACCTCAAGGCCGCCGTGCGCTTCACGATCAGCGCCCCGGCGCACTGGTCGGTGCTGAGCAACGCGCCGTCGCCCGAGGCCGAGCCGATCGCCGGCACGCCGAACGCCGTCTGGCGCTTCGAGACCGGCCCCGTCATCTCGAGCTACATCGTCGCCGTGGTCGCCGGACCGTACGCGAGCTGGCACGGCAGCGCCGCGAGCGTCGACGGCCGAGAAGTGCCGCTCGGGCTCTTCACCAGGGCCTCGCTCGCCGAGTACGCCGACCCCGAGATGATGTTCGGCACGGTCGCCGCGGGCCTCGCGTTCTACGAGGAGGCCTTCGGCGTCCCGTACCCGTACGGCAAGTACGACCAGATCTTCGTGCCCGAGTACAACTGGGGCGCGATGGAGAACGTCGGCGCGGTGACGTTCAACGAGTCCTACCTGTTCCGTTCGCGGGTGTCCGACGCGCGCCGCGAGCAGCGCGCCATCGTCGTGCTGCACGAGCTCAGCCACATGTGGTTCGGCAACTCGGTGACGATGCGCTGGTGGAACGACATCTGGCTGAACGAGTCGTTCGCCACCTGGGCCTCGACGCTCGCGACCTCGCGCGTGACCGAGTTCACCGGCGTCTGGGCCACCTTCGCGAGCGACGAGAAGACCCACGCGGCCGAGCAGGACCAGCTGCCCTCGACACATCCGATCGTCGCGGAGATCCCGAGCATCGCCGACGTCGAGGTGAACTTCGACGCGATCACCTACGACAAGGGCGCCTCGGTGCTGAAGCAGCTCGTGGCGTGGGTCGGCCTCGACGCCTTCCAGCGGGGCGTCGGGGCGTACCTCGCGAAGCACGGCGGCGGCAATGCGACACTGGCGGACCTCCTCGCCGAGCTCGAGCGGGCGAGCGGTCGCGACCTCGCCGACTGGTCGGCGCGCTGGCTCGAGACCGCGGGCGTCAACACGCTGCGCGCGGTGATCGACACGGATGCCTCGGGCCGCATCACGGCGGCACGCGTGGAGCAGACCGCGGCCGGGGAGCACCCTACGCTGCGGCCGCACCGCATCGCGATCGGCGCCTACGAGCTCCGCGACGAACGCCTCGTGCGGGCTCACCGCGTCGAACTCGACCTCGACGGGGCAGTGACGGAGGTGCCGGAGCTCGTCGGACTCTCCCGCCCCGCGCTGCTGCTCGTGAACGACGACGACCTCAGCTACGCGAAGGTGCGTCTCGACGACGAGTCCTTCGCCACGGCGGTCGACCACCTCTCGGCGATCGACGACCCCGTCGCGCGGGCCGTCGTGCTCGGCTCGGCGTGGGACGCCGTCCGCGACGCCGAGCTGCCCGCCTCGGCGTTCGTGCGGCTCGTGCTCGCGAACATCGGGCGCGAGACCCAGTCCTCGGCGCGCGGGCTCGCGCTCGCCCGACTCGAGCTCGCGCTCTCGCAGTACCTCGCCGACGAGCACCGCGAGCGGATCGCCGGCGAGGCCGGCGACGCGATCTGGGCGCTCGCCGAGCTCTCCGAGGCCGGCTCCGACGCGCAGCTGCAGCTCGTGAAGGCGTTCACCCGCATCGCGTCCAGCTCCGCCCACGCCGAGCTGCTCGCCGGGCTCGCCGACGGCGGCACCGCCCTGCCCGGCCTCGAGGTCGACCTCGACCTGCGCTGGGAGCTCGTCATCGCCCGCTCCGGGCTCGGCGTCGCGAGCGACGACGAGATCGACCGCGCCCTGGCCGCGGACGACACCGCGAAGGGGCGTCAGCTCGCCGAGACCGCCCGCGCCGCGCGCCCCGACCCCGCGGTCAAGCAGGCGGCGTGGGAGCGGGTGATGCGGGATGCCTCGCTCTCCAACGACCTGGCCCGCGCGATCGCCGAGGGCTGGCGACGGGCCCGACCCGCCGAACTGCTCGCGCCGACGGCGGCCGCGTACTTCGACGAGCTGCAGGAGGTGTGGGCGAGCCGCAGCTTCAACATGGCCGCGATCATCGTGCGCGGGCTCTTCCCCGTCGCCCTGGTCGACGAAGGGCTCGCCGAGCTCGCCCGCGACTGGCTCGCCCGGAACCCGGAGCCGGCCCCGCTCGCGCGGCTCGTCACGGAGAAGCTCGCCGAGCTCGACCGTGCACTCGCGGCCCGCGAACGCGACGCCGCGTCCCTCACCGTCGATGCCCAGTAGCGCTCACTAGACTCGGGCCATCATGCTCGTGTTCGCTGAAACGCCCCCGGTCGACGGTGAGGACACCCCCGTCGACCCCGGATTCTGGACCGATATCGCGACGTTCTGGTCGGAGCACTGGGGCACCATCGTCGGCAAGCTCGTGGCGATCCTGCTCATCGTCGGCATCGCGCTGCTGATCCGCTGGGTGCTGCACTTCGTCATCGATCGCGTGGTGAAGCAGATCGTCTCCGGGGTCAAGAAGAAGCAGGACGTCACCGACACGCAGGCGCTGCAGGCCTCCCCGCTCGCGGCCGTGCGGCTCGTGCAACGCACCCGCACGCTCGGCTCGGTGCTCCGCAACATCGTCAACGTCACGCTCTTCATCGTCGTCGTGCTGATGATCGTGAACACGATCGACAGCACGCTCCTCGGCTCCTTCGCGCTGCTCTCCGCGGCGATCGGCGCGGGCCTCGGCTTCGGCGCGCAGAACATCGTGAAGGATGCGCTGAACGGGCTGTTCATGGTCGTCGAGGACCAGCTCGGCGTCGGCGACGTCGTCGACCTGGGACCGGCGACGGGCATCGTCGAGGAGGTGCGCATCCGGGTGACCACCGTGCGCGACGTGAACGGCACCCTCTGGTTCGTCCGCAACGGCGAGATCCTCCGCGTCGGCAACATGTCGCAGGGCTGGGCCCGCGTCATCCTCGACCTGGCGGTGCCGTACGACGCCGACGTCGAAGCCGTCGAGACCGAGATGCTGCGCACCGCCACCGAGATGGCGAAGTCGAGCAAGTGGCGCAGCCGAATCCTCGAGAAGCCCGAGATCTGGGGCCTCGAGTCGATCTCCGCCGAAGCGCTCGTCATCCGGATCGTGATGAAGGTGCGCACCTCCTCGAAGGACGACGTCGCGCGCGAGCTGCGCGTCCGCCTCAAGCACTCGCTCGACGAGATGGGCGTGAAGCTGCCGAGCATGAACTCCGTGGTGCTCGCCGGCTTCGACAGCGTCACCCGGGTGAAGGGCGCTCGCCCGCCGCGGACCGCGCCGAACGCCGTGGTCCCGGGCGCCGAACCGTACATTCCGAAGGCGAAGCCGTCTCGCGCCGCGAAGCGACGCCCGGCCGACGACGAAGGGACCACGCTGTGAGCGACGCGAACGAGCCGACAAAGCTCCCGCCCGCCGGGGTGCAGCTGCGCGGCAGCGAGCACGGCCCCGGGCTCGGCCAGACCTTCTACGAGTCGGTCGGCGGCAGCCCCACCTTCGAACGGCTCGTCGCCGAGTTCTACCGCGGCGTCGCCGACGACCCTGTGCTGAAGCCGATGTACCCCGAGGAGGATCTGGGTCCGGCCGCCAGGCGCCTGCAGCTCTTCCTCGAGCAGTACTGGGGCGGGCCCGGGACCTACAGCGAGGAGCGCGGCCACCCGCGACTGCGGATGCGGCATCTCCCCTTCAAGGTCAACCCCGATGCCCGCGACCGGTGGCTCGCGCACATGCGCCGCGCCGTCGACTCCCTCGAGCTGCCGCCCCTCGCCGAGGCCACGCTGTGGGATTATCTGCAGCGAGCCGCATTCGCGATGGTGAACACCTTCGACGACTGAGCCCCGCACCGCCACCACCCGAAGCGACGAAGGAGTCCACGTGGCAGCATCCGACCGTACCCCCGACGCGATCATCGTCGGCGCCGGCCTCTCCGGCCTGGTCGCCGCCGCCGAGCTGGTCGACGCCGGCCGGCGCGTCCTGATCCTCGACCAGGAGCCCGCCGCGAGCCTCGGCGGGCAGGCGCACTGGTCGTTCGGCGGCCTCTTCCTCGTCGACTCCCCCGAGCAGCGGCGGATGGGCATCCGCGACTCGCTCGAGCTCGCGAGCGAGGACTGGGCCGGCACCGCAGGCTTCGACCGCGACGAGGACGAGTGGGGTCGCCGCTGGGCCGAGGCCTACCTCGAGTTCGCCGCCGGCGAGAAGCGCGACTGGCTGCACGGCAAGGGCGTGCGCTTCTTCCCCGTGGTGGGCTGGGCGGAGCGGGGTGACGGCCGCGCGCTCGGGCACGGCAACTCGGTGCCCCGTTTCCACATCACCTGGGGCACCGGCCCCGGCGTGCTCGCCCCATTCGTCGCCCGGGTGAAGGCCGGCGAGGCGGCCGGACTCGTCGAGTTCCGGCACCGCCACCGCGTCGACGAGCTCATCGTCGAGGGCGGCGCCGTCGTCGGCGCGCGCGGCGCGGTACTCGCCGACGACGACGCGGAACGCGGGGCGCCGAGCAATCGCGACGTCGTGGGCGAGTTCGAGCTCCGCGCCCCCGCGGTCGTCGTCGCCTCCGGCGGCATCGGCGGCAACCACGAGCTGGTTCGGCAGTTCTGGCCCGAGCGCCTCGGCACCCCGCCTGCCGAGCTGCTCTCCGGCGTCCCGGCCCACGTCGACGGGCGCATGCTGCAGATCACCGAGGACGCCGGGGCCCGGCTCGTGAACGGCGACCGCATGTGGCACTACGTCGAGGGCATCCAGAACTGGGATCCGATCTGGCCGCTGCACGGCATCCGCATCCTGCCCGGGCCCTCGTCGCTCTGGTTCGACGCGACGGGCTCGCGGCTGCCGGCGCCGCTCTTCCCCGGCTTCGACACGCTCGGCACGCTCGAGCACCTCGTCGCGACCGGCTACGGCCACTCCTGGTTCGTGCTCACCCAAAAGATCATCGAGAAGGAGTTCGCGCTGTCCGGCAGCGAGCAGAACCCCGATCTCACGGGCAAGGACCTGAAGCTGCTCGCCCAGCGGCTCGGCTCCGGCGCCCCGGCGCCCGTGGAGGCGTTCAAGGAGCACGGCGCCGACTTCATCGTCGCCGACACCCTCGACGAGCTCCTCGCCGAGATGGCTCGCCGCTCCCCCGACGTCGAGCTCGACACCGCCAACATCGCCCGCGAGGTCCTCGCGCACGACCGGGCGCTCGAGAACGACTTCGGCAAGGATGCGCAGCTCTCGGCGGTCCGCGGCGCGCGCGCCTCGCGCGGCGACAAGCTCATCCGCGTCGCCGCGCCGCACCGCTTCGTCGACCCCGCCAACGGCCCGCTCATCGCGGTGAAGCTGCACCTGCTGACGCGGAAGTCGCTCGGCGGCATCCAGACCGACCTGTCCTCGCGGGCGCTCGGCGCGGACGGCGAGCCCGTGCCCGGCCTGTACGCAGTCGGCGAGGCCGCGGGCTTCGGCGGCGGCGGCGTGCACGGCTACCGCGCGCTGGAAGGCACGTTCCTCGGCGGCTGCCTCTTCAGCGGGCGAGCCGCCGGGCGCGCGATCGCGGCGGGCTGAGCCGGGGTCAGCTCTTCAGCGACCAGGGACGCTGCCGCACGAGCACGTGGCCGCGTTTCGTCGAGAGCCTGGTCCACGGACCGGTCTCGAACATCGACACCTCGTCGTCACCCAGGAAGCCGAGGCTGAACGTCGCGAACGCGGCGCCGGCCGGGACATACTCGAGCCCCTCGACTCCACGTCCCCAGACCTCGGAACGGACCCGCTGCACGAGCTGTTCCCCGGTGCCGTCCGGGATCGCTTCGGCGACCTCGTCGATTCCTGCGCGCGCGGCTCGTTCGAGTGTGGCGGCGTCGGTCGCACCGATCGAGCGCCAGCCGCCGCGTGGCGGCGAGATGCCGGCCCAGGTCACGGTGCTCACCTCGTGCGGGCGGGACATGGTCACCGGCCGCGACGGGTCATCGGGGTCGACATCGGCCTTCGCCCGAGCGATGCGATCGGTGAGGGAGCGCAGCGGGACGACGATGTCGAAGTCCTCGGTCTCCTCGAGCCCGAACGTGCGCAGGCCGAGCACGGTGGGCGTCTCGTCGAGGATGCCGCGGGGGTAGAGGATCGCGGAGTACACGGCGAGGATGCCGGAGCCGGCGATGAGCCGCACCGAGCCCTCGTCGACGCGAGCTGCCCGCTGCAGATAGGTGTGCAGGTCGCCGAGCGACAGGCTGTCGGCGAGCGTGAAGTGCTGAACCATGTCTTGTCTAAACTACCAAGGGGCGGCGGCCGGACGTCCGCGCCGCGCGCTCGATCCGGAGCGCGAAGGAGCTTTTCGCTGGAGGCACGGGTGAACGGACCCATCGACGGACTGCTGAGCACGCTCCACTTGACGAACACGGGCGCGCGCACCACCGAGGACATCTTCACCGGCCCCTCGCAGTGGATGCCGCTGGGGCGCGTCTTCGGCGGGCAGGTGCTCGCCCAGTCGCTCATGGCGGCGATGCACACGGTCGAGCCCGAGCGGGTCATCCATTCGATGCACGGGTACTTCCTGCGCCCGGGCGACGTCGAGCACCCGATCACCTTCTCGGTGGACCGCCTGCACGACGGCCGGTCCTTCTCGACCAGGCGAACGCACGCCTTCCAGAACGGCGAGCCGATCCTGTCGCTCATCGCGTCCTTCCAGACCCGCGACGACGGGCTCGAGCACCAGCTCGCGATGCCGAGCGATCTGCCGGACCCGGAGAGCCTGCCCTCCACCGCCGACGTGCTCGGCAAGGTCGACCACGACGTCGCCCGCTACTGGGCCAGCGAACGGGCGTTCGACATGCGCCACGTCCCCTCCCCCATCTACCTCGAGGTCGAGGGCGAGCGGGTGCCGCGGCAGGCGGTCTGGATGCGCGCCTTCGGCCGGCTGCCCGACGACCCGAATCAGCACCGTGCGGCACTCGCCTACGCGAGCGACTACTCGATCCTCGAGCCCATCCTGCGCGCCCACGGCGTCGCCTGGACGACGCCCGGCCTGAAGATCGCGAGCCTCGACCACGCCATGTGGTGGCACCGCGACGCGCGCGTCGACGAGTGGCTGTTGTACACGCAGGAGTCGCCGTCGGCGGCCGGCGGGCGAGGGCTGTCGCTCGGCCGGATCTACACGCGAGACGGGGTGCTCGTCGCGAGCGTCGCCCAGGAGGGGATGGTCCGGGTGCCGAACCCGGGTTCCTTCGACTGATCCGGTGCTGACGGCGGTGCGGGTGCGGGTGCCGGTGCACGCTGGGACCCGCCGGGAGCTGGACGCACGCTGAGCGTTCCTCCACCGGCCGTCGAGTTGGGGCAGAATCGCCTCACCGGCCCGCCGAGGTCGGGACGAGGAGGTCGCCGATGTCCGATGCCACTCGACTCAGCCGACGCGCGCTCATCGCGCTCGGCGGATCCGGCGGAGCGCTGGTGCTCGCCGCCTGCGCGACCGGCGGCGCACCGTCCGGCGACGCGGACGGAGGCTCCGATTCGACCGCCGGCTCCGGCGGCGGGAGCGGCGGCGACTCTACTCCGGCCCTCGCGCCGGGCAGCGAGCTCGCCAAGCTCGCGGACGTCCCCGTCGGGGGCAGCGTCTCGGCGACGGTCGACGGGGAGGCAATCCTCCTCTCGCGACCCACCGCCGGGGCCGTGCTGGCGTTCAGCGCCATCTGTACCCACCAGCAGTGCGTGGTCGCCGCGGCGGGTGCGGAGTTCGACTGCCCCTGCCACGGATCGAAGTTCGATGCCGCGACCGGCGACGTGCTGCAGGGACCCGCCTTGAAGCCGTTGACCGCGATCCCGGTCGAGGTCGACGGGGATCGCGTCGTCGTCTCCGGGTGAGGCACGTGGACTACGAGATCGCCGGACTGCCGCTGCACGTGCTCCTCGTGCACGCCGTCGTCGTGCTCACCCCGCTCTGCGCGCTGCTGCTCGTCGTGCTCGCGGCGTGGCCCCGCGCACGTCGGACGCTGTGGCTGCCAGCCCTGATCGGGACCGCACTGCTGCTGCCGCTCGGCCTCGTCACGATCGAGGCCGGGAAGTGGCTGGAGGTGCGGGTCCCGCCCGGGCCCCTCATCCAGGATCACACCGCGCGGGGCGAGTCGATCGTGCCGTGGCTCGTCGGATTGCTCGTCGTCGCGGTGGCGGTGTCCGCCTGGGCGCTCCTCGAACGGCGGCCGAGGGGACGCGGGGCGAGCGTCGCCGCGTCCCTCGTGCTGATCGTCGCGAGCCTCGCCGTCGGAACCGGGACCGTCGTCACGCTCGTCGCGATCGGCGAGTCCGGGAGCCGGGCCGTCTGGGAGGGCGGCTTCAGCGAGACTCCGCTGGAGCGGTGAGCTGCGGCTCGCTCAGCGTCGCCGGAACGCGACCGGGGCTTCGAGGTACGGCTCCCAGGCCGCGCGCTCGTCATCAGTGATGCGCCGCGGGCGCTCGCTCGCAGCGTCGACGAGCACGATCGTCGTCGAGGCCCGCGTGTAGAGCGTGCGCGGTTCGGCGCCGAGCGGCGAGTACACCTCGTAGCAGACGTCGAGGCTCGCCCCGCCCATGTGGCCGATCCAGAGCTCGATGTCGAGCGGGAGCCGCTGGTACGGGATCGGCGCGAGGTACTCGACCTCCTGCCTGGCGATGAGCGTGACCGTCGTCGCCCCCGGCGTCGCGTCGAGCACGGCCGTGGACGCGCCCACGGCGTGCTCGACGGAGCCGTCGTCGTTCACCCAGAACGCCTGGATGCGAGCCTCCTCGAGGAGGCTCAGCATCCGGGCGTTGTTGACGTGCCCGTACGCGTCCAGGTCGCTCCAGCGGAGCGGGGTCGGGACGTGCAGCCGCATGTCAGTCGCGGGTGAGCTTGCGGTAGGTGGAGCGGTGCGGCTTCGCGGCGTCGGCGCCGAGGCGCTCGACCTTGTTCGCCTCGTATGCCTCGAAGTTGCCCTCGAACCAGTACCAGTTCGCGGGGTCCTCCTCGGTGCCCTCGTAGGCGAGGATGTGCGTCGCGATGCGGTCGAGGAACCACCGGTCGTGAGTGATCACCACGGCGCAGCCGGGGAACTCGAGCAGCGCGTTCTCGAGGCTCGAGAGGGTCTCGACGTCGAGGTCGTTCGTGGGCTCGTCGAGCAGGAGGAGGTTGCCGCCCTGCTTGAGGGTGAGCGCGAGGTTCAGGCGGTTGCGTTCACCGCCCGAGAGCACGCCCGCCGGCTTCTGCTGGTCGGGGCCCTTGAAGCCGAAGGTCGAGACGTAGGCCCGGCTCGGCACCTCGGTCTTGCCGACCTGGATGTAGTCGAGTCCGTCGGAGACGACCTCCCAGAGGGTCTTCTTCGGGTCGATGCCGCCACGGCTCTGGTCGACGTAGGAGATCTTGACCGTGTCGCCGATCTTCAGGTCGCCGGCGTCGAGCGGCTCCAGGCCGACGATCGTCTTGAAGAGCGTGGTCTTGCCGACGCCGTTCGGGCCGATGATGCCCACGATGCCGTTGCGCGGCAGCGAGAAGCTCAGACCGTCGATCAGCTTGCGGTCGCCGAAGCCCTTCTGCAGGTTCTTGGCCTCGAGGACGATGTCGCCCAGACGCGGGCCCGGCGGGATCTGGATCTCCTCGAAGTCGAGCTTGCGCGTGCGCTCGGCCTCGGCCGCCATCTCCTCGTAGCGGGCGAGGCGCGCCTTCGACTTCGCCTGACGCCCCTTCGCGTTGGAGCGGACCCAGTCGAGCTCCTCGCGCAGGCGCTTCTGGAGCTTCTGGTCCTTCTTGCCCTGCACCTCGAGGCGCTCGGCCTTCTTCTCGAGATACGTCGAGTAGTTGCCCTCGTAGGGGTAGAGGCGACCGCGGTCGACCTCGCAGATCCACTCCGCGACGTGGTCGAGGAAGTACCGGTCGTGGGTGACGGCGAGCACAGCGCCGGGGTACTTGGCGAGGTGCTGCTCGAGCCACAGCACGCTCTCGGCGTCGAGGTGGTTGGTGGGCTCGTCGAGCAGCAGCAGATCCGGCTTCTGCAGCAGCAGCTTGCAGAGCGCGACGCGACGCTTCTCACCGCCGGAGAGCACGGACACCTGCTCGTCGCCCGGCGGGCATCGCAGTGCGTCCATCGCCTGCTCCAGCTGCGAGTCGAGGTCCCACGCGTCAGCCGCGTCGATCTCCTCCTGCAGCGTGCCCATCTCCGCCAGCAGGGCGTCGAAGTCCGCGTCGGGCTCGGCCATCAGGAGCGAGATCTCGTTGAAGCGGTCGATCTTGCCCTTGATCGGGCCGACGCCCTCCTGAACGTTCTCGAGCACCGTCTTGGATTCGTCGAGCTCGGGCTCCTGCATGAGGATGCCAACCGAGAAGCCGGGCGTGAGCCGGGCCTCGCCGTTGGAGGGCTGGTCGAGTCCGGCCATGATCTTCAGGATCGTGGACTTTCCCGCCCCGTTCGGGCCGACGACACCGATCTTCGCTCCCGGGAGGAACGCCATCGTCACGTCGTCGAGAATGACCTTGTCGCCGACCGCCTTGCGGGCGCGCACCATCGAGTAAATGTATTCAGCCATGTCGCCTACCAGTCTATGGGCCGGGTCTGTCCGATGAGGCATCCGCCGTCGCCGAGCACCGGGCGCACCGCTCCGTGGTAGCCGCCCGATTTCGGGCCGTACTGACCGACCAGGCAGGCGCCCTGGAACGCGACGGCGAACTGGATCGAGTCGGCCGGCTCGCCGAGCGTCGTCTGGTCGGCCGTCACCGACATCGCCGCCTTGTCGAACCCTGCCGCGACGAGGGCGTCGATGAAGTCGCGCCCGCCCGCGGCGGCATTCGCGGCGACGACGCCGGTGTTCACCTGATCGAAGAAGGGCAGGTTCTCATCGGCCGAGGCGTCGGGCTGCAGCACGAGCGGCGCGACCGCGGTCGGCGGGGTGCTCGCGTCGGGGCTCGGCCGTGCGCTGTCGCTCGGGCTCGGGGCGCCTCCGAAGCATCCGGCCAGGAGGACCGCGGTCGCGAACGTCAGCGCCGCTGCACCCGTCACCTGACTCGCTCGCCGTCGCATCGCTCGCTCCTCGCTCGGGGCGGCGATCGCCGCACCTTACGAGTCTAGGTGCTCGGGCCGGCGAGGGCCTGGAAGGCCTCGTCGAACGCCGCGTCGAGCTCCCCCGCCTCGACCTCCTCGAGCTGCTCGGTGCGCGAGTCGCGCGCCTCGGACACGAATCCGACCGCGTCGGCGTCGCGGTCCTCGCGCACTGTCTCGCCGTTCTGCCGGGCGCCGTCGTTCGGCCCCGGCTGGATGCGCCGAGGGCGGGTCATCGCCCAGTTCAGGTCGTGGCCGATCGCCTCGGCGTCGATCTCCGCCGTCGTGCCCTGCCGTTCCGCGGTCTGCCAGGCGCGGATGCGCAACCGTCCGGTGACGACGACATGCTCCCCCTTGCGCACCGAGAAGCCGACGTGATCGGCCAGCCGCCGGAAGGCCGACACGGTGTACCAGTTGGTCTCGCCGTCGTGCCACTCGCCCCGCTCGCGATCGAACACGCGTCGCGACGACGCGAGCCGGAACGACACGATCGGCACCCCCTTCGCGGTCACATAGGTTCGCGGGTCGCTTCCGACGATGCCGGTCACGGCGATGTTGTCCTCGTTCATGGTCTCCTCGCTCTCCGGGCGCCGCCAGCCGGTGCCCTGGCGGCATCCGGAGCGCTCGTGCCGGGATCGCCCCGGATGCCGCGTGCGATTCAGCCTGCTCGGGACCGCGCGCTCTGAGAGCCCCCGAGCGTGCTTCTGTGGAGAGTCTCCGATTGGCACGCGCAGTTGGGGACGAGCATCGCGAACCGGGCGCTTCGACCGAGATACAGGTGTCCCCGCCCCCGCTCGGATCGGCGAAGATGAGGGCATGAGCCATCGCGCCGCCGCTGCACGCTACGACCGCATGCCCTACCGCCGCGTGGGGCGGAGCGGGCTCCGCCTGCCGTCGCTCTCGCTCGGGCTCTGGCACAACTTCGGCGACGCGCGGCCGCTCGATCGGCAGCGCGCGATCGTGCACCGCGCCTTCGACCTCGGCATCACGCACTTCGACCTCGCCAACAACTACGGGCCGCCGCCCGGCTCGGCCGAGACGAACTTCGGCCGGATCCTCGCCACCGGGCTCGGCCGGTACCGCGACGAGCTCATCGTCTCGAGCAAGGCGGGCTACGACATGTGGCCGGGACCGTACGGCGAGTGGGGCTCCCGCAAGCACGTCCTCGCCTCGCTGGACCAGAGCCTCGCGCGACTCGGATTCGACTACGTCGACGTGTTCTACTCGCACCGACCGGACCCCGACACCCCGATCGAGGAGACGATGGGCGCCCTCGCTGCGGCGGTCCGCCAGGGCAAGGCGCTTTACGTCGGCGTCTCCAACTACTCGCCGGAGGAGACCGCGCGTGCCGCCGAGGCGCTCGCCGCGGAGGGCGTGCCGCTCACCCTGCACCAGCCGAGCTACTCCATGTTCGACCGCCACATCGAACGCGGCCTCCTGCCCGTGCTCGACGAGGTGGGAGCCTCGGCGATCGTCTACTCGCCGCTCGCGCAGGGGCTGCTCACCGACCGCTACCTCGACGGGGCGATCCCCTCGGACTCGCGCGCGGCGACGAGCCGCTTCCTGAGCGCGGAGCGAATCGGCGAGACGTACCTCGAGCGCGTCCGCGCCCTGAACGGGATCGCGCAGCGCCGCGGGCAGACGCTCGCCCAACTCGCCCTCAGCTGGGTGCTGCGGCAGTCGCAGGTCGCGAGCGCCATCATCGGCGCGTCGAGCGTGCAGCAGCTCGAGCAGAACGTCGCCGCGCTCGACGCACCGGCGCTGGACGAGGCGGAGATCGCGGCCGTCGAACCGTTCGCCGTCGACGGCACCGCGCGGGACTGAGTCCGATCGGTGCGGATGTCGGTGGTCGCCCGTACCTTCGAAGCAGACGCAGGGCCGGCTGCACGAAGAGAGGAGCGACATGTCCATGACCATCTCCATCCGTGAGCCGTTCCCCGACCGCATCCCCGGTCTGAACTTCGCCGCGGCCGCACCCGATCTGTGGCGGGTCGCGGCGAGCGACGGCGCGCTGCTCGGGCACATCCGCCGCCGCGAGATCGGCGGAGTCGAACGCTTCAGCTCGCGGCGGGTGCTCCCGGGCGGGCGGCAGGGCATCGATCTCGGCGAGTTCTGGTCGCCCCGCGACGCGGCCGAGGTCTTCCGCTGATTCGGCAGCAGAGCGAGGCGGCTTCATGGCACGCCGCGCGCGCGTGCGAGCGCACGCCGGAGCGACGGTACGCTGCGCTCATGCAGTGGTGGACTGATCTCATCTCCTGGCTCGACTCGAGCGCTTCGCGGCCCGCGGTCTTCTCGGCCGTCGTGCTCTTCTTCGCGGTGCTCGCCGCCGGTCTGCTCGCGGCGTGGATCGCCAGCGGAGCGGTCAAGCGAGTGGTCGCCCAACGCGACCGCGAGCTCAAGACGGCCGCGATCGCCGCGCTCGTCGATGCGGCGACCGAAGCATCCGTCTGGAACTCCCTGACTCCGCAGGAGCAGGTGCTGGCCGACCGCGCGGTCGGGCAGGCGGACATCCTCGTCCGGACCCTTCCGATCCGCGGTGCCGATGTCGCCGCGAACTGGTCGGCGCACCAGCTGCACGAGCTGAAGCGCGCGTCCGCGACGTTCGGCTACCAGCTCGACCCCGCGGTGGCCGAGTTCCGCGACCGCCTGCTCGAATGGCAGCGCCGTCCTTCACGCACCAAGCGCCAGTTCCAGAACGATCTCGAGCGGTGGCGTTCGCAGCGGCAGGCGCCGGAGCAGTCGGTCATGGACGAGCAGGACGCCTGGGTCGCGACGCAGCACCACGAGCGGTTCCGCGACAGTGACGCGGTGGCGGACGCCCGCACCGTTCCCGTGGCGACCGCGGCTCAGTCGTCGTCCGCACCGGAGTCCGCCGCCACGACGCCCCTCGCCCCCAGCGACTCGGGGCGCTGAGCGCGCCCACTCGGCGGCGGCCTCGTCCCGCGAACCACCACGAAGGAAGCCCCGTCGGACCGAACCGGTCCGACGGGGCTTCCTCGCTCTGCACTCGAGTCGCCGGGGGCAGCGGCTACCGCCACCAGTCGTCGAACTTCGACGCCGGGGTCTCGCGCTTGTGTCGGGTCTGCAGGTAGCGGGCCTCGATGCGTTCGGCGACCGCGTCATCGACCTCGCCGCCCTCGAGGTACTCGTCGAGATCGCGGTAGCTCAGCCCGAGATTCGCCTCGTCGGACTGGCCCGGGTCGTCGTCGAGGAGATCCGCAGTGGGAATCTTCAGGTAGAGCCGCTCGGGCGCCTCGAGCACCTCGAGCAGCGAGCGCCCCTGGCGCTTGGTGAGGCCGGTGAGCGGAAGCAGATCCGCACCGCCGTCCCCGAACTTCGTGAAGAAGCCCGTGACCGCTTCCGCGGCATGGTCGGTGCCGACGACCAGCATCCGCCGCTCGCCCGCGATCGCATACTGCGCGATCATGCGCATCCGGGCCTTCACATTGCCCTTGCCGAAGTCGCTCAACTCGGTGCCGAGTGCATCGGCGTACTCCTCGTCGACGCCGTCGACGCCACGACCGATGTCGAAGACGACCCGCTCGTCGGGGCGGATGAAGTCCAGCGCGAGCTGCGCGTCGGCCTCGTCGTGCTGCACGCGATAGGGCAGGCGCACGGCGACGAAGCTCACCTCGAGCCCGTCCGCCCGCAGGCCCTCGACCGCGAGCTGGCAGAGCCGGCCGGCGAGCGAGGAGTCCTGCCCGCCGCTGATGCCGAGCACCAGGCCGGCAGCCCCCGTTCGGCGCAGGTAGTCCTGCAGGAACCGCACCCGCTCCGCGACCTCCTCGGCTGCGTCGATCCGGGGGCGGACATGGAGTTCCTCGATGATGGTGGCCTGCATCGCTCGCATGCCTCGACCCTAGCGCTCGCGTGTTTCGCCCGTGCTACGCGGCCGAGCGCTACGCTCGGCGACAGCGCGCAGCTCTCGCCGCGCCGGGCGCATCGGTCCGAGATGATCGGTGCGGAGGGGGAACCATGGACGTCTCGATCGGCACGCTCGTGCTCTTCCCGGCCGTCGCGGTCGCCGCGCCGCTGCTCGTCCGCGCCGTCGGCAAGCTCGTCGCGATCCCGCTCGTGGTCTTCGAGATCGTGCTCGGCCTCGTGCTCGGCCCCTCGCTGCTCGGCTGGATCCGGCCGGACGACTTCACGGGCATGCTCGCCGACTTCGGCCTCGCCATGCTGTTCTTCCTGGCCGGCAACGAGATCGACCTGCGCACGATCCAGGGCCGGCCACTGCGCCGCGCGACCATCGGCTGGATCGTGTCCCTCTGCGCCGGCGTCGGCATCGCCGCCCTCCTCGCTCCGACCCTGCCGGCCGCCGCGTTCATCGGCATCGCGCTCACCTCGACCGCGCTCGGCACGATCATGCCGGTGCTCCGCGACGCCGGCGAGCTGCGCACTCCCTTCGGCATCGGCGTTCTCGCGATCGGCGCCGTCGGCGAGTTCGGCCCGCTCATCGCGATCTCGCTCTTCCTCAGCGGGCGCGCGCCCGGCGTCGCGACCCTCGTCCTGCTCGCGTTCGCGGTGATCACGGGGCTCGCGATCTGGGCCGCCGCGAGCGGCGCCGGGCGTCGCCTGCACCGAGTCATCACCGCGACGCTGCGCACGAGCGGACAGTTCGCGGTGCGACTCGTGCTGCTCATCCTCGCCGCCCTCGTCGCGCTCAGCACGGTGCTCGACCTCGACATGCTGCTCGGCGCGTTCGCGGCGGGCGTGCTGTACCGATTGCTGCTGAACGGCGCGCCCGAGCCGGACACGGAGCTCATCGAGCGCAAGCTGGAAGCGATCGGCTATGGCTTCCTCGTGCCGATCTTCTTCATCAACACCGGCGTGACCTTTGACCTCGCCGGCCTCACCTCGGACCCGCGCAACCTGCTGCTGCTGCCCATCTTCGTGCTGCTCCTGCTCGTCGTGCGAGGCGTCCCCTCCATGCTCGCCGCCCCGCAGGGAAGCGACTGGCGGGACCGCGGCGCGACCCTGCTCTTCGGCGCGACCGGCCTGCCGATCATCGTCGCGGTGACCGCGATCGGCGTCGATCGCGGCGAACTGCCGAGCGGCACGGCGGCGGCGCTCGTCGGCGCCGGCATGCTCTCGGTGCTCGTGTTCCCGCTCGTCGCGCTCTCGCTCAGGCGTCGCGCGGCGGACGCCCCGAGCGCTCCCAGCCCCGACCGCCTCGACGTGCCGACGGAGGGGTGAGGCTCCGGGCTCGCTATGCTGTCTTCGGCGGTCGTGCCGGCCCCCCGTAGCTCAGTGGACAGAGCAGGTGGCTTCTACCCACTTGGTCGGGAGTTCGAATCTCTCCGGGGGGACGCCGGCGCACCGCCTCCAGAGACCGCTCCCGGCCGCCGCCCCGCTCGCCGGTAGACTCGCCGCATGGCAAGCGCGAGCGACCGACTGGTCTGGATCGACTGCGAGATGACCGGACTCGACCTCGAGGTCGACGAACTGGTCGAGATCGCCGTCGTCATCACCGATTACGAGCTGAACCCCGTCGACGACGGCATCAGCATCGTCATCAAGCCCGATGCGAGCGCGCTCGAGCACATGAACGACTTCGTGCGCGCGATGCACACGGAGTCCGGCCTCATCGACGAGATCCCGAGCGGCGTCTCGCTCGCCGACGCCGAGTACCAGGTGCTCGAGTACGTGCTCCAGCACGTCCCCGAGGAGCGGAAGGCGCCCCTCGCCGGCAACTCGATCGGCACCGACCGCGCCTTCCTGACGAAGTTCATGCCCCGGCTCGACGCGCACCTGCACTACCGCAACGTCGATGTCTCCTCGATCAAGGAGCTCGCGAAGCGCTGGTTCCCCCGCGCGTACTTCAACGCGCCGGCGAAGCACGGCGGGCACCGCGCCCTCGCCGACATCCTCGAGTCGATCCTCGAGCTGCGCTACTACCGCCGCGCCGTCTTCGTCGCCGACCCCGGTCCCACCAGCCAGGAGTTGCAGGCCATCTCGGCCGCCGTAGTGGACGAGTTCACGCCCGACGTGGTGTAAGCTCGTGGAGTTGCCTCCCGCGTTCTGCGGTGGCGCATGGTGGGTATAGCTCAGTTGGTAGAGCGCCTGGTTGTGGTCCAGGAGGTCGCGGGTTCAAGCCCCGTTACTCACCCCATCCGATGGCCCCGACACCGCGTCGGGGCCATCGCTGCATCCGGGTGAGGAGCACGTATGGAACTCGACGCCGAGGCCTTCGAACGCATCGTGGTCGACGAGCTCGACCAGCTGCCCGACGACATGGTCGATGGGCTCGAGAACGTCGTGTTCGTCGTCGAGGATCGGCCCGAGGACGGATCGCTCGACCTGCTCGGCCTCTACGACGGCACGGCGCTCACCGACCGCGACCGCTACGGCTTCGGCGAGATGCCCGATCGGATCATCCTCTACCGCGAACCGCTGCTGGCGATCTGCGACGACGAGGAGACCCTGCGCGACGAGATCCACGTCACGCTCGTGCACGAGATCGCGCACTTCTACGGCATCGACGACGAGCGACTGCACGAGCTCGGCTGGGCCTGAGCGACGCCCGGTGCCATCGAGCGGAGTCGCAGGCGCACGCCGGTAGCCTGGTGCCATGAGTTCCTCGCCCGGCCGCACGATCGGCATCGTCGCCGGAGCGATCGCCATCCTCGGCGTCGGCGTCTACGCTCCGGCCATGCTGCTCGGTCCGCTGCCCGAGGTGCAGGTGGTCGCCGCTGCTCCGCCCGAGGTCCAGTCGCCGTCGTCGCTCGCACTTCCCGGCGATGGGGCGAGCGCAGTCGCGCGCGTGGCGGAGGAGCCGGTCGTGCTGGCGACCGCGGGCGACCCCGCGCCACTGCCGATCGGCGCCGCCGCGAAACTCGTGACGGTGCTCGTGACGAGCGAGGCGCTGCCGTTCCCCACCGACGGGGCCGGTGCGGAGCTGACCATCGGGCCGCAGGACTACAGCGAGTACCTGCAGGCCGAGAAGGACGGCACCCGCACGCTCCCCGTCTCCCCCGGCGATCGCTGGTCGCAGCGCGACGTGACCCGGGCCGTCCTCCTCGTGAGCAGCAACAATCACGCGGACACGCTCGCCCGGTGGGCGTTCGGCAGCGTCGATGCCTACGTGGAGCGCGCGAACGGATGGCTCGAGGAGCACGGGTTCGAGACGCTCCGCGTCGCCGATGCGACGGGACTCTCAGGCGACAACGTCGGCACCGCCGAAGACGTCGCCCGACTCGCGGCGCTCGCGCTCGCACAGCCGACCATCGCCTCGATCGTCGACGGCACGACCCTGCCGGGCGGGCGCGACATCCCGCTGACGGTCGACCACGCCGGCGACGACGGGGTGGACGCGATCGTCCGCGGATACACCGACCAGGCCGGCCTCGTCTTCGTGGGCCGTGCGCCGCTCGGGGCTGCCGACGATCCGGAGGATGCGGTGGTCGCCTTCGTACGGATGCCCGACTACGAGACGCTGGACCCGGCGATCGCGGGCTTCGTGCAGAGCATTCCCGCGGCCTCGGCCGCGGTGCCCGTCATCACCGAGGGCGGCCGCTACGGCGAGGCCAGGGCACCCTGGGGCGAGCACTCCGCCCTGCTGGCCGCGGGGACGCGGGAGGCCGGCGCGTGGGGCGCGGCCCCCGGCGACCCCGAGCTCGTGGTCGAGCCGTTCTCGACCGCTGCTGCGGATCGGATCGTCGGCGAGGTGCGCGTGCCGGTCGCCGGCGAGACGCTGTCGACCGGAGTGCGGCTCGAGACGGCCATCGGCGATCCCGGCCCGATGTGGCGGCTGCTGAACCCCGGCGCCATCATCGGCGCGTTCATCGAGGGCCAGCAGGCCCGCTGAGTCCGCGCGGGGGCCGTCGACGCCGCGTCGCTCGGCTCAGTCGTTCTCCTCGTCGGCCTCGACGGGGTCGGAATCGCTCGGGTCGAAACGGAATCGTGCCCGGAGCTCCCCGGCCACCTCGCGCTCGTCGATTCGGTCGTACCAGAACAGGGACTCGAGGCCGTCGACCGCGGCCACCATGCCGATCCGGGCCTCCGACCCACCGTCCACGAGGGCGCGACGGTCGAACTCGCCCTCCAGCGGGCCGTCGACGAACTCGGCGAGGTATTCGGCGGGTGCGCTGTCTGCAGTCATGGCACTACCGTAGCCCCGGTGCCGCGTCCACGGGAGTGCGCGCGCCATCAGGCGCGGATGACGAGGTCCGGGACGATCCCGCCCCGCCCGCGCGCGAGGTAGCGCCGCCACTGGGTCTCCCACAGCTCCCAGTACGGGTCGAAGGCGCCCTCGTCGCGCCGGAGCGCGCGGCTGCGCCGTGCGCCGAGCGGCGCTGCGACCAGGATGCGCACCGCCGCGGGCTGGTCGGCGACCGCAGCGAAGGCGCCGCACCCCTCGATGAGGAGCGGGCGACCCGGACGGATGCTGCGCCCGTCGACGACGCGCGAACGCGACCAGTCCCACCCGCGGACCCGGCCGACCCGCCCGGCCTGGATCGCCGGCACGAGGTGGCGACGAAGCTCCTCGGCGCCCTCGTCGAGCCCCTCCCACCCGCGGTACACCTCGTCGAGGTGGACGAGCACCGGACGGCGACACCACTCGGCCGCCACTGACTCGGCGAGCGTCGTCTTCCCCGCACCGCTCGGCCCGTCGATCGCCACGAGGGACGGTCGACGGCGCCGGAGCAGCTCGTGGACGCGGGCGAGCGCCGCCGCGCTGGGCGCGGGCATCGTCGCGCTCGGCCCGGGCGTCGTCGCGCTCACGACCACACCGGGTGGAAGGTGCCGGCGAGGATCGCGCCGCCGATCGCGCACGCGGCCACCGCGAGGGCCATGGCGAGGAGCACGGTATCGGCCGCGCCGACCTTCGATGGCCGGGCCCAGCTCCGCGCGGTCCGCGCGCCGAATCCCCGAGCCTCCATCGCCGTCGCGAGCTTCGAACCGCGCCGGATGGCCAGCACCAGGAGCGCGAACGCCATCGTCGCGAAGCGCCGCACGGCGCCGTGATCGCCGATGCCACGGGCGCGCCGCGACATCGCCATCGCCCGCCAGTCGTCGAGGAACAGCCCGATGAGGCGCGCTCCGGCAAGCGCGCCGAGGACGAACCTCGACGGCAGCCGCCACACCTGGGCCAAGCCGTCGGCGAGCTCGGTCGGGTCGACGTCGAGGAAGAGCAGCACCGCGGGCAGACCGATGGCGAGCACGCGCAGCGTGACGGCGATCGCGAGCTCGATCGAGCCGTCGGTGATTCGCGCGAGCCAGAAGCTCCAGTACTCAGTGCCCGCCGGACGCCCGTAGAGCAGCATGGAGAGGCCGGCGAGCGGCGCCGCCACGAGGATCGGCCAGCAGCGTCGCAACATGGCCGACGGGCGCACTCCGGCGGCCAGGAAGAGCGCGAGCTGCAGCACGAGGGCGATCGCGGCGCTCAGCCAGTCGATCGTGAAGAGCAGCGGCGTCGTCACTAGTATCGCGGCGGCGAGCCTCGTGACGGGATTCACCCGGGGCAGGAACCGCAGGCGGGGGCGCCGCGAGGCATCCGTCCCCTCCCCGGAGGGGCCGCTCGGCGGCCGGCCGACGATCGTCGTGACCGGCTGGGCGCGCCCGACCCGGCCCGTCATGCCGCCCTGCCTTCTGCCGGAGCATCGGCGCCGAGGGCATACCTGACGTCGCCGAGCGCCTCGCGGTACGCCGAGTCGTGCGTCACCGAGAGCACGGCGACGCCGTCGTCGGTGAGCTCGCGCACGAGCCGGACGAGCTCGATCCAGGTCAGCCGGTCCTGGCCGAAGGTGGGCTCGTCGAGGATCACGACGCCGGGGCGGGCGACGAGGACGGAGGCGACCGTGAGCCGGCGCTGCTCGCCGCCGGAGAGCGTGAACGGGTTCGCCTCGGCGAGATGGTCGAGCCGGAGGCGCTCGAGCACCGGATCGATGCGCGCCGCCGAGTCCTTCGCGCCGAGCGCATGGAGCGCGACACCGAGCTCGGCCCGCACCGTCCGGGCGACGAATTGATGCTCCGGCTCCTGGAACACGGTGCCGATCCGACTCAGCAGCTCGCGGGAGCGCCAGCCCGCCGGATCGGCGCCGAGCCCCCTCGCGAGGGCGGGCGCCGCGGCGACCCGGCCGGCGAGCGGCCGGATCAGGCCGCCCATCGTCAGTGCGAGCGTCGACTTGCCCGCCCCGTTCGGCCCGGTGAGCACGGTCGAGGCGCCGGCCGGGATGGCCAGCTCGATCTCGGCGAGCAGGGGCCGGCCGGCGGAGCGGCCGATGGTCAGCTCGTGCCCGAGCAGCAGCGCCTCGTCTTCCGGTCTCGCGACGGCGCGCGCCGAACCGACCTCGAGCGGCTCGCCGGGCACCCAGACGCCCGCCGCGAGCAGTTCGGTGCGCGCGGACACCAGCACCTCGGCCGGCCGGCCGTCGGCGATCACCCGGCCGTCGCGACCGAGCACCACCATCCGCTCGACGAGCCGGTGCCAGACATCGACGCGGTGCTCGACGACCACGAGGGTCGCCCCCGTGCGATCGAGCACGCGGGAGACCGCGTCGCGCACCTCGGCGACCCCCGCGGGATCGAGGTTCGCCGTCGGCTCGTCGAGGAGGAGCAGGCCGGGCTGCATCGCGATCGCCCCCGCGAGGGCGAGCCGCTGCTTCTGCCCGCCGGAGAGCCGGCTCGTCGGATGATCCAGCGGCAGCTGCAAGCCGACGGCATCCAGCGCGGCCCGGACGCGCGCCCAGATCTCCGACCGCTCGACGCCGAGGTTCTCGCAGCCGAATGCGACATCGTCGCCGAGCCTCGAGAGCACCACCTGCGAGTCCGGGTCCTGCAGCACCAGGCCCGACCGTCCACGCCGATCGGCGGGGTGGAGGCCGTCGATGAGCAGTTCGCCGACGGACTCGCCCTCCTCCGCCCCGCCGTTCACGCCGGCGAGGGCGTGGAGCACCGTCGACTTGCCGCTGCCCGACGGTCCGACGAGCAGTACCCGCTCCCCCGGCGCGATGCTGAGGTCGAGCCCGTCGATCGCCCAGCGACGGCGGCCGGCGTGCCGCCAGCCCCAACCGCGGGCCTCGACGCCCGCGGGCGCTACGCGCCCGCTCACCGTGCCACTCATACCCGCTGGGTCACGTCCTGTCCGGCGGCGAAGCGGCTGAGCGCCCCCGTCGCGGCCAGCGCGCGCACGATGATCCAGCCGAAGATGCCTGCGAGCACCGCGCCGGAGATCACGATCGTGGTGAAGTACAGGCCGAGGAATTCGGGCGACTTCTGGAGGTTGCCGGAGGTGAAGAGCTCGAGCAGCCAGGCCGCGGCGCCGGCTGCCGCGCCCGCGAGGATCGCGGGCACGGGGCCGAAGCGTCGGTAGGCGAAGAGCGCGAAGACCAGCTCAGCGCCGAGGCCCTGCGCGATGCCCGAGTAGAGCGTCTCGATGCCCCACTGGTTTCCCACGAGGGCCGAGATGACGGCTGCGAGGAGCTCGACGAAGAGCGCCGCACCTGGCTTGCGGATGATGAGCCCGCCGAGGACGCCGCCGATGAGCCAGATGCCGACGGCGATGCCGCCGAGGCCGGGGGTGAGGGCGTCGGCTGCGGAGAACCAGGCGTAGCCGAGGTTGTTCCAGAGCAGGAAGAGGAGGCCCGTCGCGACGCCGATGACGGCGGCGACGACGATGTCGACGACCCGCCAGCGCAGGTCGCGGGCCCGCTTGGCGGGCCGCTCGATGGTGGACTGCTGGTTCGCGTTCGCGTGCACTGTACGTGCCCTTTCTTCAGTGGAAAGCGGCACGGGATTGAAGAGATCGATCTCCCTGCGCTGGCATGACCCAGATCAGGTTCGACGGTCGAAGGTTGGAGCACCTTCCTCTCAGCCCGGCTCACCGGACTCCCGTGTTCGAGCACGAGTATACGCGGACGCCGGCCGGCATGGGCCGACCGGCGTCGTCGCACGTCATCGCGGCGCGACGTGCGTCGTGCGCGTCGCTCAGCGCTTCAACGCGCGGATGACGCCCTTCAGCGCCTTACCGGCGACCCAGACGAGGGGCGTCGCGGCGAGCAGCAGGCCGATGAGGTTCGGCTCGAAGCGGACGTCGCCGCCACCGCGGGCGACGTATGCGCCGAGCGGAATGGATGCGCCGCCGCCACCGCCGCCCGAGGCGGACTGCCCTTCGTCGTCGGTGCCCGACCCGCCGCCGAAGCCGTACCAGCCCAGCGCGACGGGGATCACCGTGGTGCCGTCGAGGTCGACGGCGTCTCCGTAGGAGGTCTTGACGCCGACACCGGCGACGTTCTCTGCGAGGTCGAGCACGAATTCAGCCATGCGACCACGGTACCCGCGCCGACCACCGGACTCCAGGGCTTGCGCTCGGCCCGCGTGCGCCGCTTCAGTGGTCAGCCGGGCGATCGCCGCCCTCGAGCGGCTGCCTGAATCGCGCGCCCGCCGCCGATCGCTCGGGCGCACGCCCCACGAGCGCCGCGGGCTTCACCGCGCCCGTGCCGAACTTCGCCACGACCTGATCGATCGTGCGCTCGGCATCGCGCCACTCTTCGTCGGGGTCCCACAGTGCGAAGCCGCCGTCCGCGGGCCGGAGTTGCTCGCCCCGCACCCCGATGAGTCGCACCCGCTCGCCCCGGCCGACGAGCCCGGACATCGCCTCGACCGCCTCGTCGTAGATGCGACGGGCGACATCGGTCGGTTCGGCGAGCGTTCGCGAGCGCGTGATCGTGCGGAAATCGTCGTAGCGCAGCTTCAGCACGACCGTTCGGGCCACCATGCCCGCCCGTCGCAGCCGGACCGCGACGTTGCCCGAGAGGTCGAGCAGGGAACGCCGGATCTCGGCGGGATCGGCGAGATCGTGCCCGAAGGTCGTCTCGTGCCCGATGGACTTCTCGACGCGGTGCGTCGACACCTCGCGCGGGTCGTCGCCGTTGGCGAGGCGGAGCAGGCGTTCAGCCAGCGCCGGCCCGACCGCGCGCTCGAGCGCCTCGGGCGGCATGGCCGCGACGTCGCCGACGGTGTGCAGACCGAGCTTCGCGAGCGACTGCTCGGTGACCCGGCCGACGCCCCAGAGCGCGGACACCGGCAGCGGGTGGAGGAACGCGACCGTCTCGTCGGCGGGGACCACGAGCATGCCGTCGGGCTTCGCCCGACCGGAGGCCACCTTGGCGACGTACTTGGAGGCCGCGACGCCGACCGAGCAGGTGAGCCCGGTCTCGGCCCGCACGCGCTCGCGGATGCTCCAGGCGATCTCGGCCGGGCTGCCGTGCAGTCGCCGAGCCCCCGAGACGTCGAGGAACGCCTCGTCGATCGAGAGCGGCTCGACGAGCGGGGTGATCGACTCGAAGATCGTGAGCACCCGACGCGAGTACTCGCTGTACTTGCGGTAGTCGCCCCGGAGGACGATGGCGTTCGGACAGCGCTGCAGGGCGACCGACATGGGCATCGCGGAGTTCACGCCGTAGCGGCGCGCCTCGTAGCTCGCCGCCGACACCACCCCTCGCCCGGCCGTGCCGCCGACCAGCACGGGCTTGCCGCGCAGCTCGGGTCGGCTCAGCAGCTCGACGGAGACGAAGAAGGCGTCCATGTCGACGTGGAGGATGGGGGTGCCGGAGTCGTCGACGGGGCCGGTGGTGACCTGCCTCGACGAGCCGTCCTGCTTGCTCATGCTGCGACCCTATCCCCCGCCGCCGACATCGCCGGCCCGGCGGTCAGAAGCCGAAGTCGCCGCCGCCGAAATCGCCGCCGCCGAAGTCACCGAAGCCGCCGTCGCCGAAGCCGCCCTGATCCGCGCCCGAGGCATCGACCGAGCCGGCGTCGCCACCCTGATCGGCCCCGGTGTCGCCGCTCTGATCGGCCGAGCCCTCGCCACCGGCCTCGAACGCGCCGGGGCCGGGCAGGAAGGCCTGGGCGATCGCCGAGCCGACCACCACGCCCGCGATGGTGCCGAGCATGGACCCGCCGAGCATCTGCCCGAACGAGGGACCGCCCGCCGCTGCGGCGCCTCCGGCGCGCCCGCCGCCCTGGAACGCGCGTTCCATGCTGCCCGGAGCCCGGAGCTCCTGGCGCGTGGCCGCCCGGGCGAGCGCGCTGGGCTCGTCGGACACGAGGCGCTCCCCCGCCGGCGCCTGCTCGCTGAGAGCCTGGAACACCTGCTGGCGCTGCTCGGGCGTGAGCTTCGCGAAGGCCTCGGCGTGCACCTGCTCGATGGACTCGGGCGGGGCCGTGCGCAGCAGGTAGCGGTAGCGCTCGACCGCGAGCTCGTCGTCGCTCAGGGCCCGGGCCCGCGGGGCGGGCTGGGCGGCGGGGCGCTCCTCGGGAGCGCCGAAGAGTCGGTCGAAGAATCCCATGCTGTCCTCGTCAATCCTGGTGGGGAAGGCGATCGTACCGAGCGCGGCCCCGAAACGGCTGAGAGCCGGGCGCCGACCTGGTCGACCCCGGCTCTCAGCGCGGATGGCGGTCTGCGACTACTCGGCCGCCGCCGCTCGTTCCAGCACCAGCTCGCGGACGCGCGCAGCATCCGCCTTGCCCTGCATCGCCTTCATGACGGCGCCGATGACCGCACCGGCGGCCTGCACCTTGCCGTCGCGGATCTTCGCGAGCACATCAGGCTGCGCCGCGAGCGCCTCGTCGATCGCCGCGATGAGGGCGCCGTCGTCGGAGACGACGGCGAGCCCGCGCGCGTCGACGATCTGCTGCGGCGAGCCCTCGCCGGCCACGACCCCCTCGAGCACCTGGCGGGCGAGACGGTCGGTGAGCGTGCCGGCCTCGACGAGGGCGGCGAGCTCGGCGACGTGCTCGGGCGAGGCCAGCGACGCGGCATCCGTCTCGCTCGCGTTCGCGAGTCGGGTGAGCTCGCCCGTCCACCACTTGCGGGCGGCGGCGGGGCTCGCCCCGGCGGCGACCGTGGCGGCGACCTCGTTCAGCAGGCCGCCGTTCACGACGTCCTGGAACTCGAGGTCGGTGAAGCTCCACTCGGCCTTGAGCCGGCGACGGCGCGCCGCCGGCGGCTCGGGCAGCGCGTTGCGCAGCTCGGCCACGCGCTCGGGCGACGGGACCACGGGCACCAGGTCGGGCTCGGGGAAGTACCGGTAGTCGTCGGCGTCGGACTTGGGGCGGCCAGGGCTCGTGGTGCCCGTGTCCTCGTGCCAGTGCCGGGTCTCCTGCGTGATCGCGCCGCCCTTCGCGAGGATCGCCGCCTGCCGCTGGATCTCGTAGCGCACCGCCCGCTCGATCGAACGGAACGAGTTCACGTTCTTCGTCTCGGTGCGGGTGCCGAGCTGCTCGGCGCCCCGCGGACGCAGCGACACGTTCGCGTCGCAGCGCAGGTTGCCGCGCTCCATGCGGGCCTCGGAGATGCCGAGCGAGATCGCGATGTCGCGGATCGTCGACACGTACGCCTTGGCGAGCTCGGGCGCGTCGCCCTCGGCACCGAAGATCGGCCGGGTGACGATCTCGACGAGCGGGACGCCGGCACGGTTGTAGTCCACGAGCGAGTACTCGGCGCCCTGGATGCGCCCGGTGGCGCCGCCGACGTGCGTGAGCTTGCCCGCGTCTTCTTCCATGTGCGCCCGCTCGATCGGCACCTGGAAGGTGCGGCCGTCGGCGAGCTCGACCTCGACCTCGCCGTCGAACGCGATCGGCTCGTCGTACTGCGAGATCTGGTAGTTCTTCGCGAGGTCGGGGTAGAAGTAGTTCTTGCGGGCGAAGCGGCTCGACTCGGCGATCGAGCAGCCCAGGGCGAGGCCGAGCGAGATCGACTTCTCGACCGCCTCGCCGTTGACGACCGGCAGCGAGCCGGGCAGCCCGAGGCAGACCGGCGACACGAGCGTGTTCGGCGCCGCGCCGTGGTACTTCTGGTTCGCCGGGTTCGGGGCGGGCGAGAACATCTTCGTCTCGGTGTTGAGCTCGACGTGCACCTCGAGGCCGATCACCGGCTCGAAGAGCTCGAGCGCCTGCTCGTAGTCCATCAGTTCGACGCGCGCCATCAGAGTGCGCCCTCCTCGGTCGCGGTGAGCTCATGGGTCGAGAGGTCGGGGGCCTTCGCGATCAGCGGGCCGCCCCACTCCGCCTCGAGCAGCCGCTCGAGCGCGCCGCCGACGTTGTAGAGGCGGGCGTCCTGGCGGGCCGGGGCGAGGAACTGGATGCCGACGGGCAGGCCGTCTTCCGGCGCGAGGCCGGCGGGGAGCGAGATGCCGGGCACGCCGGCGAGGTTCGCCGGGATCGTCGCGATGTCGTTCAGGTACATCGCGAGCGGATCGTCGAGCTTCTCGCCGAGCTTGAAGGCCGTCGTCGGCGCGGTGGGCGTGGCGAGCACGTCGACCTTCGCGAAGGCCTGGTCGAAGTCGCGCTGCACGAGGGTGCGCACCTTCTGGGCGCTGCCGTAGTAGGCGTCGTAGTAGCCGGCGGAGAGCGCGTAGGTGCCGAGGATGATGCGGCGCTTGACCTCGGGGCCGAAGCCGGCCTCGCGGCTCGCCGCCATGACCTGCTCGACCGTGCCGCCGCCCTGCGGGGTCACCCGGAGGCCGAAGCGCACCGAGTCGAACTTCGCGAGGTTCGAGGAGGCCTCGGCGGGCAGGATGAGGTAGTACGCGGCGATCGCGTGCTCGAAGTTCGGCGCCTCGACCTCGACGATCTCGGCGCCGTTGCGCTCGAGCAGTTCGAGCGACTCGTGGAAGCGCTGACGGACGCCGGCCTGGAAGCCGTCGGTGTCGAGTTCCTTGACGACGCCGATGCGCAGGCCCTGCACGTCGGCCCGGCGCACCGCCTCGGCCATCGAGGGCCAGCGCTCGGCGATCGAGGTGGAGTCGTGCGGGTCGTGGCCCGCGATGACATCCTGCAGCAGCGCCGCGTCGAGCACCGTGCGGGTGACGGGCCCGATCTGGTCGAGCGAGGAGGCCAGGGCGATCGAGCCGTAGCGGCTCACAGCGCCGTAGGTGGGCTTCACGCCGACCGTGCCGGTCACGTGCGCGGGCTGGCGGATCGAGCCGCCCGTGTCGCTGCCGAGGGCGAGCGGCGCCTCGAAGGCCGCGACGGAGGCGGCGGAGCCGCCGCCCGAGCCGCCGGGGATGCGGTCGAGGTCCCACGGGTTGTGCGTCGGGCCGTAGGCCGAGTGCTCAGTGGAGGAGCCCATCGCGAACTCGTCCATATTGGTCTTGCCGAGCGGCACGAGGCCCGCCTCGCGGACCTTGCGCACGGGGGTGGCGTCGTACGGCGGGATCCAGCCCTCGAGGATCTTCGAGCCGGACGTCGAGGGCATGCCCTCGGTCACGAGCACGTCCTTGATGGCGATGGGCACGCCGGCGAGCTCGCCGAGCGACTCGCCCGCGGCACGGGCCCGGTCGACCTCGGCGGCGGCGCGCAGGGCGCCCTCCGCGTTCACGTGCAGGAAGGCGTGCACAGCGCCGTCGACGGCGGCGATGCGGTCGAGGTGCGCCTGCGTCGCCTCGACAGAGCTCACCTCGCCGCGGCCGAGGCGGCCGGCGAGCTCGGCGGCGCTGAGACGGATCAGCTCGTCGGAGTGGCTCACTGCTCCTCCCCCAGGATCGCGGAGACCACGAAGCGGTCGCCGTCGCGCTCGGGCGCGCCGGAGAGCGCCTGCTCGGGGCTCAGCACGTCGTCGGTCACCACATCGGCGCGGAAGACGTTCTGCATCGGGATCGGGTGGCTCGTCGGCGGGACATCGGGGGTCGCGACCTGGTTCACCTGCTCGACGGCCTGCATGATCTGGCCGAGCTCGGTGGTGAGGTGCGCGATCTCCTCCTCGGTGAGCGCGATGCGAGCGAGGTTCGCCAGATGGGCGACCTGCTCCGCACTGATTTCAGGCATGCTGCTCCGAACGTGTCGTGACGGGGATGCCTGCCAGTCTATTCGAGCGCGTCGCCGGGCATCGAGTCGCCGAGCGCGGACGGGCCCTCCGTCACGAGCAGCCGGAACTGCTCGGCGTCGAGGACGGGGATGCCGAGCTCCTCGGCCTTGGCCAGCTTGGAGCCCGCGCCCGGGCCCGCAGCCACGTAGTCGGTCTTCTTCGAGACGCTCGACGCGGCCTTGCCGCCCGCGGAGATGATGGCCTCCTGGGCGCCCTCCCGCGTGAAGCCCTCGAGGCTGCCCGTGGCGACGACCGTCAGCCCGGCGAGCACGCCGCCCGCCGCGACGGCCGCGCCGGGGCCCGGGTGTCCGGGCGTCGCCCACTGCACGCCCGCGGCGGCCCAGCGCTCGACGATCTCGCGGTGCCAGTCCACCTCGAACCACTCGAGGAGCGAGTCGGCGATGATGCCGCCCACGCCCTCGACCTCGGCGAGCTCGGCCCGATCGGCGGCGCGAATCGCGTCGAGTGAGCCGAACCACTCGGCCAGGGCCCGGGCGGCGACCGGGCCGACGTGCCGGATGTTGAGCGAGACGATGAGTCGCCACAGTGGCTTGGTCTTGGCCTTCTCGAGCTCGGCGAGCAGCTTCGTCGCCGCCTCGGAGGGACCGACATCGCGGTAGTCCTTGCGCACGCCGGCGGCGCGGCGCTCGGCGGGGCTCATGGACTCGGTGCCCGGCGGGTAGCTCGCGGGACCGAGCTTCTGGAACGGCAGCCGCCGCACGGGTTCGCCCGTCTGCTCGTCGATCTTCACCTCGCCGGTCTCGGCATCGCGCACGACGACCTCGATCGGCACGAGCTCGTCGAGCGTGAGCTCGAACAGACCGGCCTCGGTCGCGAGCGGGGGCTCGGCCGGCACGGTGGGCTGGGTGAGCGCCGCCGCGGTCACCTCGCCGAGCGCCTCGATGTCGAGGCCGCCGCGCGAGCCGATGTGCTCGATGCGCCCGCGCACCTGTGCGGGGCAGGACTTCGCGTTCGGGCAGCGGAGGTCGATGTCGCCCTCTTTCATGGGCCGCAGCGGCGTGCCGCACTCGGGGCACCGCTCGGGCATCTGCCACTCGCGCTCGGTGCCGTCGCGCAGCTGCTCGACCGCGCCGAGGATCTCGGGGATGACGTCGCCGGCCTTGCGCAGTACGACGGTGTCGCCGATGAGCACGCCCTTCGCCTTCACGACCTGCTGGTTGTGGAGCGTCGCCTGGCGCACGGTCGAGCCGGCGACCTTGACGGGCTCCATGATCGCGTAGGGCGTGGCGCGGCCGGTGCGGCCGACCCCGACGGCGATGTCGAGGAGCTTCGTGTGCACCTCCTCGGGCGGGTACTTGTACGCGATGGCCCAGCGCGGCGCCCGGCTCGTGGCGCCGAGCTCGTCGTGCAGCGCGAGCTCGTCGACCTTCACGACGATGCCGTCGATCTCGTGCTCGACGTCGTGGCGGTGCTCGCCCCGGTCCGCGATGAACTCGGTGACCTCGTCGACCGACGAGAACACTCGGGAGTGCGGCGAGACGGGCAGACCCCAGCCGGCGAGCAGGCCGTAGATCTCGGACTGCTCGCGCACCTCGGGATGCTGCCAGGCGCCGATGCCGTGCAGATACAGCGCGAGCCGGCCGAGTCGTTCGCGCATGAGCTCGAGCTCCAGGGGGCCCTTCTTCTCGCGCCGCTGCCGCAGGCTGCCCGCCGCGGTGTTACGCGCGTTGGCGAACTCGGGGTACTTCGTGGGGATCTCGTCGGCGGGGCGGCCCTTGGCGAGCTGCTCGGCCTCGTACGCCGCCTGCAGCTCGTGCTGACGCTCGTTCAACGCTTCGAAGTCGACCGTGCGCAGGAACACCTCGCCGCGCACCTCGAAGAAGGCGGGGAAACCTTCGCCGGAGAGCTCGCGCGGGATCACCGGGATCCAGTCGACGTTCTCGGTGATGTCCTCGCCGACCCGGCCGTCGCCGCGGGTGGTGGCCGTCTCGAGCACCCCGTCGCGGTACGCGAGGCTGATCGCGAGCCCGTCGATCTTGAGCTCGGACAGCCAGTGCACCGGCCGCCCGGCAGCGGCATGCGTCTTCGCCGCCCAGTCGCGGAACTCCTCGATCGAGAACACGTTGTCGAGGCTCAGCATGCGCTCGGCGTGCTCGTGCTCGGGGAAGCCGGCCGAGACGATGGCGGCGCCGACCTGCTGCGTCGGGCTGTCTTGGCCGGCGAGCTCGGGGAACGCGCGCTCGAGCGCCTCGAGGCGATGGAAGTCGGCGTCGTACTCGGCGTCGGAGAGTGTCGAGTCACCGTCGCCGTAGTAGGCGAGCCGCGCCGCCTCGATGCGCTCGGCGAGCCGCTCGGACTCCGCCCGCGCCTCGTCGAAGCTCATGCCCTCGAAATCGGCCGGGAACTCGCTCGCAGCCGTGGTCTCGCTCGCCGCATTCGTCTCGCTCACAGGCCAATCCTACGGACGACCGACGACACTCACTCGGCGTCCCAGAGGGCGCGGTAGTAGGCGAGCCGCCGCTCGTCGGGCTCCACGCCGTACTCCGCGAAGAACGTCGGCTGCCAGCCCGGCCCGTAGTTCCATTCGAGGCTCAAACTCGCCACCGCGAGGTCGGCCCAGCGGTCCGCGACGCCGAGCCTGGCCGCGTCGACGATCGCCGCGAAGCGGCCGTCGTCGCCGAGCAGCGTGTTCGGCGCGCACGGATCGCCGTGGCAGACGACGGGCTCGACCGGCGGCGGGTCGCGCAGCTCCGCCGGCACCGGCAGGCCGTCGCGGCGCATGACGTCGAGCCGGTGCGCGACGCCCCAGTCGTACGGGCAGTCGGCCACCTCGAGCGCGTGCAGGCGCCGAAGCCCGTCCGCGATGGCCCGCACCGCGGTGCCCGGCTCGGCCAGCCAGCGCTCGTCGACGGCGGACCGGGCGGGGATGGCCTCGCTCAGCAGCCATTCGCCGGAGGCATCCGCTCCCACCCCGAGTACACGCGGCGCCGGCAGCCGACCCGCGAGCCAGCGCAGCCGCTCGGCCTCGTCGGCGAGCGACTCGCCCGAGCCGGGCGGGTTCCACTTCACGACGCTCGCGCGCTCGCCCTCGATGCGGAAGGTCAGTCCGCCCGCCTCGTTCCGCCACAGCGGGGTCGTCGGGCGTCCTGCGGCGAGCTCGAGCACCTTCGCCGGCCGCACGACCTCGGACTCGGGCTGCTGGCTCGCGAGCTCGGGGGCGCCCACCTACGCGCCGACCGGGACGGCGCTGACCGTGCGATCGATCGTGCACTGCCCGAGCACCCGCGTGCCGACGTAGACCACGGCGGTCTGACCGGGCGCGACGCCGTCGAGCGGGTGCGCGGGGCGCACCACGAGCTCCGCCGCGCCGTCGTCGCCGCGATCGATGCGGGCGACCGCGGGCACCGGGTCGGCGTGCGCCCGGATCTGCACCTCGCAGTCGAAGTCCTCGCCGTCGGCGGCGACGAGCCCCGAGGCGACGGGGTCGAGCCCCGCCCAGCTGAACCGCGACCCGGCGATCTCGGCCGTGGCGAGCGCCTCCTTCGGGCCGACGACGACGGTGTTCTCCTTCGGCCGCACCTCGAGCACGAAGCGGGGCCGCCCGTCGGGGGCCGGCGTGCCGAGGCGGAGGCCGCGGCGCTGGCCGACGGTGTACGCGTGCGCGCCGTCGTGGCTGCCGACGACGGCGCCCGTACGGTCGACGATGTCGCCCGGTGTCTCACCCACTCGGTCGGCGAGCCAGCCCTTGGTGTCGCCGTCGGGGATGAAGCAGATGTCGTAGGAGTCGGGCTTCCGCGCGACCGCGAGGCCACGTCGCTCCGCTTCCTGGCGCACGAGCTCCTTGGAGGGTGTGTCGCCGAGCGGGAACCACGCGTGCGCGAGCTGCTCGGCGGTGAGCACACCGAGCACGTAGCTCTGGTCCTTGGCCTCGGCGCTCGCGCGATGCAGCTCCAGCTCGCCCGACGGGCCCGGGAGCACCTTCGCGTAGTGGCCGGTGACGACGGCGTCGAAGCCGAGGGCGAGCGCCTTCTCGAGCAACGCGGCGAACTTGATGCGCTCGTTGCAGCGCATGCAGGGGTTCGGCGTGCGCCCGGCGGTGTACTCGGCGACGAAGTCGTCGACGACGTCCTCCTTGAAGCGCTCGGAGAAGTCCCAGACGTAGTACGGGATCTCCAACAGATTCGCGACGCGCTGCGCGTCCATCGAGTCCTCGATCGTGCAGCAGCCGCGACTGCCGGTGCGGAGCGTGCCCGGCATGCGGCTGAGCGCGAGGTGCACACCGACGACGTCGTGGCCGGCCTCGACCGCGCGCGCCGCGGCGACGGCGCTGTCGACGCCCCCGGACATGGCTGCTAGCACTCGCATGCCCACCAGTCTACGAAGTCACGGCTGGACGGCGGCCGGATGGCGCGGATCGGCCGAGCTCGGGACGGATGCCGCGCCCCGGCCTCAGCGGTCGAAGGAGGTGCGGCGGGCGGCGAGCCCGGCCTTGGCCGCCCGCTCGTGGGCCGCCGGCAGCGCCGCGAGGAAGGCGTCGACGTCGGCCTCGCTCGAGTCGTGGCCGAGGGTGATGCGGAGCGCACCGCGCGCCTCGCTCTCGCTGCGGCCCATTGCGAGCAGCACGTGGGAGGGCTCGGGAACCCCGGCCTGGCATGCCGAGCCGGTCGAGACCGCGACGCCGGCGGCGTCGAGGAGGAAGAGCAGCGAATCGCCCTCGCAGCCCGGGAAGGCGAAGTGCGCGTTGCCGGGCAGGCGGCCGGCGGGCGCGGGGTCGCCCGACAGGACCGCGCCGGGGACCGCCTCGGCGACGCCCTCGATGAGCCGGGCGCGGAGCGCCGCCATACGGGCGGCGTCGTCCTCGAGCCGGAGCGCCACCGTCTCCGCGGCGGCCGCGAAGGACGCCGCCGCCGCGACATCCTGCGTGCCCGAGCGCACCCGCCGCTGCTGCCCGCCGCCGTGGATGAGCGGCTCGATGCGTCCGGTGCGGTCGAGCACGAGGGCGCCGATGCCGGCCGGGCCGCCGATCTTGTGCGCCGAGACGCTGATCGCGACGAGTCCCTCTCCCGGTTTGGCGCCCGTCTCGCGGCGCAAGGCGTGAAGGCCGACGGGCAACTGCCCGTAGGCCGCGACCGCGTCGAGGTGGAGGGGCACGCCCGCGGCGGCCGTCAGCTCGGCGACCCGGGCGACCGGTTGCACCGTGCCCACCTCGTTGTTCGCCCAGAGCATCGTGACGAGCGCGATCCGTTCGGCATTGGCCTCGAGCTCCGCGGCGAGCGCGTCGATGTCGAGGCGGCCGAGCTCGTCGACCGGGAGCTCGACGATCTCTGCGCCCTCGTGGGCGGCGAGCCATTCGACGGTGTCGAGGGTGGCGTGGTGCTCACCGGCGGGCAGCACGATCCGCGGCCTGGCGGCGTCGTGCTGACGCTGCCAGTAGAGGCCTTTGATCGCGAGGTTGATCGCCTCGGTGCCGTTCCCGGTGAAGACGAGCTCGATGGGGTCGGCGTCGAGGGTCGCGGCGACGACGGCGCGGGACTCCTCGAGGGAGCGCTTGGCGCGCTGGCCGGCGCTGTGGATCGACGCCGGGTTGCCGACCGTGGCGAGCGCGGCGGTGAGTGCGGCGACGGCCTCGGGCCGCATGGGAGTCGTCGCGGCATGGTCGAGGTAGACGGGCACGCCGCTCTCCTCTCCTGCCGGTGACACGTGGTCCACGAACTACTGTAGATCGCATGTCGGCCCCCGATCCCCTGCGCGAGCTCGGCGCCTCCCCCGGTGTCGACGGCGGTGCGGTGCGCATCTGGTCGGCGCATGCCTCGGCGGTGGAGCTCGTCGTCTTCGACGACGGGGATCTGGAGTGGGCGGTCGACCGGGTCGCGCTGGAGCGCGACGAGCACGGTGTCTGGTCGGGGCGTTCGGGCGCGCTCACGTCCGGCGCGCGGTATGCGATCCGGGTTGACGGGCCGGCCGGCGTGGAGCACGCCTTCAACCCCGTGCACGATCTGCTCGACCCCTACGCGCGGGGGCTGGTGCGCGCCGACGACGGGTCCTGGCGCGGGGTCGCGCTCGGCCGCTTGGGCGACGACGACGGCTTCGAGTGGGGCGGCGTGGCCGCGCCTCGGATCCCGCTCGATCGCACCGTCGTGTACGAGACCCACGTGCGGGGCTTCAGCAAACGCAATCCGGCGGTGCCCGAGGCGTTGCGCGGCACCTACGCCGGACTCGCGCACGACGCCTCGCTCGACTACCTGCGCGATCTCGGGGTGACGACGGTCGAGCTGCTGCCCGTGCACGCCTTCGTCTCGGAGGAGCGGCTCGTCCGGCAGGGACGGGTGAACTCCTGGGGCTACAACACGCTCGGCTTCTTCGCGCCGCACGGCGCGTACGCGAGCGCGGCGGCGCAGGCGGAGGGCGCTGCGGGGGTGCGACGCGAGTTCGCGGGGATGGTACGGCGCCTGCACGAGGCGGGCCTCGAGCTCGTGCTCGACGTCGTCTACAACCACACTGCGGAGGAGCACCGCGAGGGGCCGACCTACAGCTTCCGCGGCATCGACAACGCCGCCTACTACCGGCACGACGCGCACGGCCGGTACGTCGACACGACCGGGTGCGGCAACACGCTCGACTTCGGCCGGGAGCAGACAGTGCGTCTCGCGCTCGACTCGATGCGGTACTGGGCGGGCGAGCTCGGCGTGGACGGGTTCCGGCTGGATCTGGCCGCGACCCTCGGCCGCGACGACCACGGCGCGTTCACTCCGGAGCACCCGCTGCTGCGCGGGATGCTCGACGATCCGGTGATCGGCGCGTCGAAGCTCATCGCGGAGCCGTGGGACCTCGGTCCCGACGGCTGGCGCACGGGCGGGTTCCCCGCCGGATTCAGCGAGTGGAACGACCGCTATCGCGACCGCATGCGCGACTTCTGGCTGACGGATCTGCGCCAGGAGCGCGAGACGGGTTCGGCGGGCAGCGGGATCGGCCGCTTCGCGACACGGCTGGCGGGCTCGGCGAACACCTTCTCGCCGGAGCGGGGCCCGCTCGCGAGCCTGAACTTCATCACCGCCCACGACGGCTTCACCCTCGCGGACCTGACCGCGTACGACGTCAAGCACAACCTCGGCAACGGCGAGGACAACCGCGACGGCGCCGATCACAACCGCTCGTACAACCACGGGGTCGAGGGCGAGGCCGCGGACCCCGAGGTGCGCGCCGCGCGGCGGCGCAGCATCCGGAACCTCCTCGGCACCCTGCTGCTCTCGGCGGGCGTTCCCATGCTCACGGCGGGCGACGAGTACGGGCGGACGCAGCGCGGCAACAACAACGCGTACTGCCACGACTCGCCGCTGACCTGGCTGGCGTGGTCGGACGAGGACCGGCCGCAGTCGGCTGCTGCGCTGCACCGCACGGCCAGGGCGCTCATCCGCCTCCGCGCGGAGAACCCGGCGCTCCGCCCGGTCCGCTACGGCGTGTTCGGCGAGACGACGCCGAGCGCGACGCAGATGGACTGGTACAACGCCGAGGGCGAGTCGATGGGCATCGACGACTGGAACTCGCAGGCCGAGCGCACGCTGCAGTACCTCGCCGCCTCGACGCCGGAGCACGAGCCGCCGAACCGAATCCTGCTCGTCGTGCACGCCCGTTCCGAGGACACCGAGGTGGTGCTGCCCGCGCACGCGGGCGTCGCCGGCTACACGCTGCTCTGGGACTCGGCACCGGAAGAGCCCGAGGCCGACGCCCGGACGCTCGCGCCGGGTGCCGGGCTGCCGGTCGCCGCATGGTCGATGCAGCTGCTCCGAGCCGAGCCCGAGAGCGGAGCCGTCTGATGGCCAGGCGCGCCGAGCCCGCGGTCGGCACCCCGGCGACGGTGGCGCTCACCTCGGCGGGGATCCCGTTCGTGCCGCGCGCCTACGATCACGACCCCCGTGCCGCGGCGTTCGGCCTCGAGGCGGCGGAGAAGCTCGGCGTCGAGGCGGAGCGCGTGTTCAAGACCCTGCTGGCGTCCGTCGACGGCGCCCTGGTGGTCGGCATCGTGCCGGTCGCCGAGCAGCTCGACCTGAAGGCGCTCGCGCAGGCGGTCGGGGGCAAACGGGCGGAGATGGCCGACCCCGCCCTCGCAGAGCGGAAGACGGGGTACGTCGTCGGCGGCATCAGTCCGATCGGTCAGAAGACGGCGCTGCCGACGGTGCTCGACGAGACCGCAATCCTCTTCGAGACGATCCTCGTCTCCGGCGGGCGACGCGGCTTCGACCTCGAACTCGCGCCCGACGACCTCCTCCGCGTGACCGATGGGAGTTACGCGCCGATCGCCCGCGCGCGCTGACCCGGCCTCAGCCCTCGGCGAGCGCGACGAGGCCGAGTTCGGCCGGCCCCGCGAGCAGCGGGTTCGAGGGCACGACGCGGACCGTGTAGCCGAAGGCGCCGGCGCGGTCGAGCGTGACGGTGCCGCCGTACGCTCCGTCGCCGAGCCGGGCGAGCCGGGTCGTCCGCGGTTCGGCGAGGGAGTCGTCGGCTCGGCTGCGGCCGGAGACGAGCTCGACGGCGACGTCGGCGTCGTCGAGGCCGCCGAGGGCGAGCTCGGCGCGCACGTGCAGTTCGTCGCCGACCGCGGGCTGATCGAGCCCGCCGGACTCGACGTGCAGCACGCGCACCTCCGGCCAGGCGGCGCGCACTCTGGCGCTCCACGCGGCGAGATCCCTGGCGCCCCGCGCACCGTCGGCGACGAGGGCCCGGCGTCGCTCGGCCGCCGGGCCGTAGAGCCGCTCGACGTACTCGCGCACCATCCGGTCGGCCCCGAGCTCGGGGACGAGCCGGGTGAGGGTGGCGCGCAGCATCCGGAGCCACTCCCCCGGGACGCCGTCGGCGTCGCGCTCGAAGAAACCGGCGGACTCCGCGGGGTCCGGCCGGTCGTAGAAGGCCGGGACGATCCGGTGTTCGAGCAGTTCGTAGAGCGCTGCGGCCTCCCGCTCGTCGCGCTCGCCCTCATCGCCTGCCGAATCCGCGGAGGGGATGACCCAGCCGAAGTCGTCCGAGGCGTACTCGGCCCACCAGCCGTCGAGGATGGAGAGGTTCAGCGCGGCGTTCATCGCCGCTTTCATGCCGGAGGTGCCGCAGGCCTCGAGCGGCCGCAGCGGGGTGTTCAGCCAGACGTCGCAGCCCGGGTAGAGGAGTTCGGCCATGCCGATGTCGTAGTCCGGCAGGAAGACGATGCGCTCCCGCAGCTCCGGTCGGGCGGCGAACTGCACGAGCCGTTGGATGAGCCGTTTGCCCTCGTCGTCGGCCGGGTGCGCCTTGCCGGCGATGACGAACTGCACGGGGCGCACCGGGTCCGTGAGGATCGCGGCGAAACGCTCCGGGTCCTGCAGCATGAGGGTGAGTCGCTTGTACGTCGGCACCCGTCGGGCGAAACCGACGGTCAGCACGTCGGGGTCGAGTGCTCGGCTCATCCACTCGGGTGCCTGGCCGCCGGGATGCTGCTCCTGCCAGCTCGCGACGAGGCGGCGCCGCGCCTCGTCGACGAGTCGCGCGCGCATCTCGCGCTTCACGGCCCAGAGCTCGCCGTCGCCGAGGGCGGGGTTCTGCCAATCGGCGTGCTCGCTGTCGTCGGTGCCGAGGATGCGTTCGGCGAGCGCGATGAGCGCGGGGTCGGTCCAGCTGGGCGCGTGCACGCCGTTCGTCACGGAGGTGATCGGCACCTCCTCGGCGTCGAAACCCGGCCAGAGATCGGCGAACATGCGGCGGCTCACCCGTCCGTGCAGCTCGGAGACGCCGTTCGCGTGCTGCGCGAGGCGCAGCCCCATGACCGCCATGTTGAACGCGCTCGTCGCGGGGTCGGCACCGGGTTCGACGCCGAGGGCGAGCGCGTCGGCGGGAGCGACGCCGGGCAGCAGCTCGGAGGTGACGTAGCGCTCCACCAGCGCACGGTCGAAGCGGTCGATGCCGGCGGGCACCGGGGTGTGCGTCGTGAACACGGTGCCGCCGCGCACGAGCTGCAGCGCCTCGGGGAACGTGAGCCCCTCGCCGATCGCGGCGGAGATGCGCTCGAGTCCGAGGAAACCGGCATGCCCCTCGTTCATGTGGAACACCTCAGGCTCGGGCCCGCCGACGAGCTCGCTCCAGGCGCGCAGCGCCCGCACCCCGCCGATGCCGAGCAGCAGTTCCTGCAGGAGCCGGTGCTCGCTGCCCCCGCCGTACAGCCGGTCGGTGACGCCGCGGAGCTCGTCGCCGTTCGCGGGGACGTCGGTGTCGAGCAGCAGCAGCGTGACCCGGCCCACCGCCGCGCGCCAGACCCTCGCGGTCAGGGTGCCGCCGTCGGGCAGCGCGAGGGAGACCTGCACCGCGCTGCCGTCGGGCCGGCGGAGCACCGCGAGCGGCAGCCCGTCGGGATCGAGCGCGGGATAGCGCTCCTCCTGCCAGCCGTCGGGCGAGAGCGATTGCGAGAAGTACCCCGTGCGGTAGAAGAGGCCGACGGCCACGAGCGGGACGCCGAGGTCGGAGGCGGCCTTCAGATGGTCGCCGGCGAGGATGCCGAGGCCGCCCGAGTACTGCGGCAGGGCCGCCGCGATGCCGTACTCCGGCGAGAAGTACGCCACGAGCTCCGGCCGATCCCCCTCGAGCCGCTGATACCAGCGCGGTTCACCGAGATACGCGTCGAGTTCGGCCTGCTCGCGTTCGGCCCGGGCGACGAACTCGTCGTCGGCGGCGAGCTGCTCGAGCCGGGCGGGCTCGACCTCGCCGAGGAACGTCACCGGGTCGTGCTCGGAACGCGCCCACGCCTCCGGGTCGATGTGCTCGAACAGCCGGCGCGTCGGCTCGTGCCACGCCCAACGGAGGTTCGCCGCGAGTTTCTCGAGCGCGGCGAGACGCTCGGGGACGACGGCACGGACGGTGAACTTCCGGATCGACTTCACCCCCTCAGACTAGGAGGCCCTCGTGTCCGGTGTGTGAACTCCGCATCACCGCTCACCGCCGAGCGTGTCGAAACCGGGCTGCGCTAACGTTCGGAGGGTGACGTTCCGCCTCGCCGCCGACCGCATCCCCGTGACCGGGCTCACCCCGGCCGTGCCAGACCCGCGCTGGCATCCGAAGGCGTTCGAGGGCGAGGTGGTGCCGTTCGGGGCGACGGTCTTCCGGGAAGGGCACGACCTCGTGGGGGCGCTCCTCGTGCTCACCGCGCCGAGCGGGCGCGTCCTGCGCCGACGGATGCGGACCGCCGGGCCGGGCACCGACCGCTGGACCGCCGAGGTGCAGCTCGACGAGACCGGCCGCTGGCACTGGCACGTTACCGGCTTCGACGACGAGATCGGCACCTGGCGGCACGATGCCGCCGTGAAGATCGACGCGGGCGTCGACGTGGCCCTCATGTACGAGCTCGGCGCCCGGCTCCTCGACCGCGCGGCAGCCGAGCGGGAGCGACCGGCCGCCGCCCGACGGGCGATCGCCGCGCTCGCAGCCCGGCTGCGCGATCCGCAGCTCGATCCCGCGGAGCGCCGCGGTCTCATCGACGACGCGGCCCTCGCGGAGTTCGAGCTGCGACCGCTCAGCCGCCTCGCGGGCGACTCCCCCGAGCGCGAGCTGCTCGTGGAACGCCGCCGGGCCGGGGTCGGCAGCTGGTACGAGTTCTTCCCCCGCTCGGAGGGCGCGAAGCGGAACGCCGACGGCAGCTGGAGGTCGGGCACCTTCCGCACCGCGGTGAAACGCCTCGACGGCATCGCGGCGATGGGATTCAACGTCGTCTACCTCCCGCCGATCCATCCGATCGGGGTCACGAACCGCAAGGGGCGCAACAACACCCTCGACCCCGGGCCGCACGACCCCGGCTCGCCCTGGGCGATCGGCGGACCGCTCGCCGACGGCACCCCGGGCGGGCACGACGCGATTCACCCCGATCTCGGCACGCTCGCCGACTTCCGCCGCTTCGTGCGCGAGGCCGCCGCGCGCGGCATCGAGGTCGCCCTCGACCTCGCCCTGCAGGCCTCCCCGGACCACCCCTGGGTCGCGGAGCACCCGGAGTGGTTCACCGTGCTGCCCGACGGCACCATCCGCTACGCCGAGAACCCGCCGAAGAAGTACCAGGACATCTACCCGGTGAACTTCGACGACGACCCGGAGGGCCTCTTCGCCGAGGTCCTGCGGATCGTGCGCCACTGGATCGCCCAGGGCATCCGCATCTTCCGCGTCGACAACCCGCACACCAAACCGCTCGCGTTCTGGGAGCGACTGATCGCCACGGTGAACGCCGAGGAGCCCGACGTCGTCTTCCTCGCCGAGGCGTTCACCCGGCCGGCCATGCTGCAGGCGCTCGCCATGGCGGGGTTCCAGCAGTCCTACACGTACTTCACCTGGCGGAACACGAAGGAGGAGCTCGAGGAGTTCCTGCTCGGCCTCGCCCGGGACACGGCCGACTTCCTGCGGCCGAACCTCTTCGTGAACACCCCCGACATCCTCACCGAATACCTGCAGTTCGGCGGCCCGGCGGCCTTCACCGTCCGGGCGACGATCGCCGCGACCGCCGCCCCCACGTGGGGCGTGTACTCGGGCTTCGAGCTCTTCGAGTCCGTCGCCCGTCCCGGCGCGGAAGAGGCCATCGACAACGAGAAGTACGAGTACAAGCCCCGGGACTTCGCGCTCGCCGAGTCGGAGGGCCGCTCGCTCGCGCTCTACCTCGGCATCCTGAACCGCATCCGAGCCGAGCACCCCGCACTCGGCCAGCTCCGCAACCTGCACGTGCACCGCAGCGACGACGAGGCCGTCCTCGTGTACTCGAAGCGGCTCGCCGCCGAGTTCACCGGCACCGGAGCGGACGACACGCTGATCGTCGTCGCGAACGTCGACCCGCACTCCGTGCGCGAGACGACCGTGCACCTCGAGCTCGACGCGCTCGGCCTGCCGCCGGGCAGCACGTTCGACGTCGAGGACCTCGTGACGGGACAGCACTGGGAGTGGGGCGCGGACGCCTACGTGCGGCTCGACGCGTTCACCCGGCCGGCGCACGTCCTGCACGTGCGACCACGAGTCGCGGATGCCTCGGAGAGGATCGCCCATGATTGACCCCGTCCCGCACGAGCTCCTGACCGCCGTCGCCGAGGGTCGCTCGGCCGACCCGCACGCCGTGCTCGGCCAGCACGGCGGCGAGACGCCCGGTGCTGCGCGCACCCTGATCCGGGCGCGCCGGCCGCTCGCAGACTCCGTGGACGCGCTCCTCGACGACGGCCGGGTCATCCCGCTCCGTCATCTCGGCGAGGGGATCTGGTCGGGCGGCGACGACGGCGCGCCGAGCGGGTATCTCCTCCGCGCCCGGTACGCCGACGGCAGCGAGTGGACCGCCGACGACCCGTACCGCTTCGAGCCCACCATCGGCGAACTCGACCTGCACCTCATCGGCGAAGGGCGGCACGAGGAGCTCTGGCGCGCGCTCGGCGCCCACCTCCGCAGCCACCACGGCACCGGGGCGACCGTCACCGGGACCGCATTCACGGTGTGGGCGCCGAGGGCGCGCGCCGTGCGCGTCGTCGGCGACTTCAACCGCTGGGACGGGCGGGGGCACGCCATGCGCAGCATGGGCGCGAGCGGCGTCTGGGAGCTGTTCGTCCCGGGCGTCGAGGCCGGCGCACGGTACAAGTTCGAGCTGCTCACCGCGGACGGCAGCTGGATCATGAAGGCCGACCCTATGGCCAGGCAGGCCGAGCACGCCCCGGCGACGGCCTCGGTGGTCTCGACGAGCGAGCACCGCTGGGGCGACGCCGCGTGGCTCGCCGAGCGGGCCGCGCACTCGGTCCACGAACGCCCGATGAGCATCTACGAGCTCCACCTCGGCTCGTGGCGCCCCGGGCGCGGCTACCGCGACGTCGCCGACGAGCTCATCGAGTACCTCGACTGGCTCGGCTACACCCACGTCGAGTTCCTGCCGCTCGCCGAGCACCCCTTCGGCGGGTCCTGGGGGTACCAGGTCACGGGCTACTACGCAGCCACGAGTCGCTTCGGCACGCCCGACGACCTCAGGTACCTCATCGACCGGCTGCATCAGGCCGGCATCGGCGTCATCATGGACTGGGTCCCAGGCCACTTCCCGAAGGACGAGTGGGCCCTCGCCCGCTTCGACGGCGAACCCCTCTACGAGCACGCCGACCCGCGGCGCGGCGAGCAGCTCGACTGGGGCACGCTCGTCTTCGACTACGGGAATCCGCGGGTGCGGAACTTCCTGGTCGCCAACGCGCTGTTCTGGCTCGAGGAGTTCCACGTGGACGGGCTGCGGGTCGACGCGGTCGCCTCGATGCTGTACCTGGACTACTCGCGCGCCGAGGGCGAATGGCTCCCGAATGAGCACGGCGGCCGCGAGCACCTGGAGGCGATCGCGTTCCTCCAGGAGGCGACGGCGACCGCGTACAAGCGGAACGCGGGCATCGTGATGATCGCCGAGGAGTCGACGGCGTGGCCTGGCGTCACCGCGCCGACCTCCTCAGGCGGGCTCGGCTTCGGCTACAAGTGGAACATGGGCTGGATGCACGACACGCTCCAGTACGTCGCCCGCGATCCGCTGTACCGGGCGCACCACCACCACGAGCTCACCTTCTCGTTCCAGTACGCGTTCAGCGAGCACTACGTGCTGCCGATCAGCCACGACGAGGTCGTGCACGGCAAGGGCTCCCTCGTGCGCAAGATGCCGGGTGACCACTGGCAGCAGCTCGCCACCACGCGCGCCTACCTGGCCTTCATGTGGGCGCACCCCGGCAAGCAGCTCCTGTTCATGGGGCAGGAGTTCGGCCAGCTCTCCGAGTGGAGCGAGGAGCGCGGGCTCGACTGGTGGATCCTCGACCAGCCCTCGCACCGCCAGCTCGCCGAGTTCGTGGCACGACTGAACCGCGTCTACCGCGAGTTGCCGTCGCTCTGGCAGCTCGACGACGACGCGGGCGGCTTCGAGTGGGTCGACGGGGGCGCAGCGGCCGAGAACGTGGTCGCGTTCCTCCGCTACGACCGGGAGCGCACTCCCCTGCTCTGCGTGGTCAACTTCGCCGGCCGGCCGCACGAGGGGTTCCGGCTCGGACTGCCCGCAGCCGGCCGCTGGGTCGAGGTGCTGAACTCGGACGCGCTGGAGTTCGGCGGCTCCGGCGTCGGGAATCTGGGCGCGGTCGAGGCGGTCGAAACGCCCTGGGCGGGACGGCCCGCGTCGGCCGCCGTCACGCTGCCGCCGCTCGGCGCGCTCTGGTTCCGCTTGGAGGGGTGACCCGCGGGTTCGGCCGCGCGGCGCGCGCTCAGTACAGCAGGCTCGCGAGCCTGCGGCGTGCAACGGCCACTCGCGGGTCCTCGGTGCCGACGACCTCGAACAGCTCCACGAGACGCTCGCGCACGGCCGCCTTGCCCTCCGGGTCGAGCGTCGGGAACAGGCTCAGCAGCCGGTCGAAGGCGTCGTCGATGTGCCCCCCGGAGAGGTCGAGGTCGGCGACGGCGAGCTGCGCGTCGAGATCGCCCGGGGCGGATGCCGCGGCGTTCCGGATCTCGTCGAGACTCTTGCCCTGCAGGCGCCCGAGCAGGCGCACCTGGGCCAGCCCGGCGACCGCGAGCTGGTCGCGCGGGTCCTGCGCCATCGCCGTGCGGTACGCGGTCTCGGCGGCCGCGTAGTCACCGCGCTCGATGGCGTCGTACGCCTCCTGGTGGAGCGGCGGCAGCGGGGCCTCGACCGGCTCGGCCGGCTCGTCTCCAGCCGTCCCGCCGGGATCGATCCGACCGTCGGCACCGTGCTGCGCGCCGAGCTCGAGGAGCTGATCGAACAGCTGCTCGATGACCTCGTCGGGCTGCGAGCCCGCGAAGAGCGGCACCGGCTGCCCGGCGACGAGGGCGACGACGGTCGGCACGGACTGCGCCTGCAGCGCCTGCACGAGCTGGGGGCTCCGCTCCGCGTCGACGGCGGCGAGCAGCAGCCGGCCGTCGCGAGCGCGCACCAGTCGGGCGATCCGGTCGACGAGCTCGATGGAGGGCTCGCTGAACCCGGCCCACAGGACCGTGACCACCGGGACCGTCTTGCTCTGCTCGAGCACCCGGCCGAAGCTCTGGTCGTCGGCCTCGACGATCAGCGGATCGGAGCCTCCACCTGCCGCGCCCGTGCCGTCGGCCGACGGCTGAGGGCGCTGCGCGAGCGAGGAGAGGTCGACCGCTCCGCGCAGGCCGATCGGGTCGTTCGAGTTCGTCATTGGACCTCCGAGGCGCTGACGAGGCTCTCGGACCAGCCGAGGAGCCGAATGGGTTCATCCGTGCCGACGGCCGGCACGTAGAAGAGCAGCTGCAGATCGCGGGTGGACTGCACGCCCTTCGCGCTCTGCTCGGTGAAGCCAGACAGCGCGCGAGCGGGCGTGTCCTCCTTGAAGCCGGTCGTGCCGCCGTCGTTCGGCCGCGACTGCTCGGTGCGGCGCACGAGCGTCGAGACGAGCGCGCCCGCGTCGTTCGTCGCGAGCGCGACGACGGGGGCGTCGCCGGCGACGGCGGAGACGCTCAGCGTGATGGTCGGGTTCGCGCCCTGGACCTCGTTCGCCCGCGCGGTCGCGTTGAGCGTGTCGTCCAGGTCGGTGCCCTCGAGGTCGAACAGCGGTGCGTACTCGCTCTCGGCCCCCTTCATCAGGATGTCGGCGAACGCGGTCGAGACCTGCGACGGTGCGAGCGAGAGGCCCTTGTACTCGGGCGCGATGATCGGCGCGCCGATCGACGCGGGCGCGACGTCGGGGAACTCCGGCCCCGGCACGAGCGACATCGTGTACAGCACGTGGTACTGGTCGCGCGGCGAATCCTGCTGGAGCACGAGCGCCGTCGGGGCGACCGCGGCGTCGTCGGAGGACTCCATGACCGTCAGCACGGTACGCGGCCATCCGGTCGTCGGATCGGCGCTGGTCTGCTGCGGGAGCATCACGGACAGCGGACCCGGCGGGATGGCGAGCACCTGCGTCTGATCGGGCAGGGTGCCGCGGATCGTGTAGTCGGCCGCCCGTGCCTCGAGGGCAGGGCCCGTGAAGCGGGTCTCGAGCTCGTCGCTCGCCCGCGCCTCGTCGTTGGCGACGGTGAACTCCGAGATCGTGCGCATGATGCGCTCCATCTGCGGCTCGGTGACCGCGGGCACGGTGGCCTCGGTGGGCTCGCCCTCGGCGGGCGCCTCGCTCTCGGTCGGACCGGGCGTCGCGGTCGCCTCCTCGCTGGGCGCCGGCTGCTCGAAGCTCGGCCAGTAGTCGGACGAGCACGCGGAGAGCGCGAGCGCGGGCACCAGCACGAGCGGGGCGAGGAGCGCCCGACGGCCGCGGCCGAGCGCCTGCGACTGCTCGGCCTGACTCGGCGCAGGGCGGCGGCGGAGACCGCGCGGCCCCTTGGGGAGGTTGCGCCGCGGGCCGCGCGAGCGGCGGTGGTGGCGGATGCCGAGGAGGAGCAGCACCAGGCCGACGAGGAACATGACGCTGCCCCCGACGAGCAGGGGACCCGCCCAGGGGGTGGAGTTGTCGAGCGGCCAGGCGACGGCGAGCCGGTCGGGCACCGCGTCCTCCGAACCGGAGGCCACGATCACGGAGATGCCCTCGGGTGCCGCGATCGTGGTCGTGACACGGCCGTCGCCCGTGAACTGGTCCAGCCAGAGGTCGGATCCGGCGGGCGAGACGGTCGCCGTGTCGGCCTCCGTCCCGGGCGTCTCCGGCGTCGCCGGCTCCACCGCGCCGGCCACCGGCGGCTCCTCGGTCGGGGTGTCCGTCATCCCGTCGACCCGCTCGCTCACGAGCTCGTCGGTCTCGGCGTCGTAGCCGATGGTCACGTGGTCGCTCGCGCGCACCCATGCCTCCACGTCGGACGAGCGCCCGTAGGCGAGGAAGACCGAACCGTCGCCGGCGGCGCTGAGCGTCTGCTTGCCGGGGTGCGCGGCGAGCGCGTCGGGCTCGATCACGACGTAGTCGACCGACTCGTCGACGGTCGCCGTGAGCGACACCCGGGCAGGCTCGAGGAAGACCGTGCGCTGGGCGATGCCCAGCCCGATCAGCACGGCGGCAGCGACGAACGCCACGATGGCGAGGACGAATCGCACGGAGGACCTCCAGGGGCAAAGACATTCCACACTACCCAGCGCGCCTGAGCGTCTCCTAACCGCCAGCTGAAGACGAAATCCCCGGCTGCGCCTCCTACCCGTACAATCGGAGGCGATTCCCGCGCGCCTTTTCGCCGACGCGGGACCGACACGGAGGAAGAATGGCCGTCGAAGAGACCGAGTTCACCCAGGTGTTCCGCGGATACGACAAGGACGAAGTCGACAAGGCGATCAACGGCCTGCGTCGCGACATCATCGCCGCGAACACCCAGTCGGCCGAGGCGTCGAAGGAGAACAAGCGACTCCTCGCCCGGATCGAAGAGCTCACGGCCGAACTCGAAGAGGTCGGCAGCCCCACCTTCTCCGGCCTCGGCACCAAGCTCGAGAACACGCTGCGCGTCGCCGAGGAGCAGTCCACCCGGCTGATCGCCCAGGCCGACATCGACGCCGAGAAGCTCCGCCGCGCCGCCGAGGACGAAGTGCACGTCCTGAAGTCCGACGCCAAGGAGCTCGCCGAGCGGAGCGTCTCCGAGGCGCGTGCCCAGGCCAGCCGCCTGCTCGAGAACGCCCGCGCCGAGGCCGACGACATGGTCGCTCGCGCGCACGAGACGAGCGAGCAGCTGCGTCAGGAGGCCGCCCGTGACGCCGCCGCCATCCGCAGCTCGGCCTCGACCGAGACGGCAGAGCTCCGGGCGAGTGCGAAGCGCGAGGCCGCCGCGACCCTCTCCGAGGCGGAGCGGCGCGCGTCCGAGCTGCTCGCGGAGGCGCACGCCGAGGCGAACGAGGCGAAGACCACGGCCGCGGGGCTCGCGCAGGAGACCGAGCAGACTCGCGCCGAGGTCGCGGTCGAGCTCGACCGCGCCAGGGCCGAGCTCGCGAAGGAGAGCGAGCAGGTCCGTCTGGACCTGGCCGCCGAGACCGAGCAGTCACGACTCGACCTCGCCCGCGAGAGCGACGAGGCGCGCGCCGCCGTGGCCGCCGAGGCCGCCGAGAAGCGCACCGCCCTCGGGCACGAGCTCGAGCAGGCCCGCGCCGACCTCGCCCGTGAGCTCGCCGCCGGTCGCGAGGAGCTCGAGCTCGCCCGCGAGCAGGCCGCCATCGATCGCGCCCGCGAAGCCGAGGCCGCGAAGCAGAAGCTCGCCCACGAGCTCGAGCGGATCCGGGCGAAGCACGCCGCGGAGCTCGAGCAGATGCGGGCCGACCTCGCCCTCGAGCAGGAGCAGGCCCGAGCGGACTTCGAGGCCGAGGCGGAGCAGGCCCGCATCGACCTCGACAACCAGCTCACCTCGATGCGCAAGAAGACGACGCACGAGGTGAACCGGAAGACCCGCGAGATCGAGCAGGCCCGCATCGACCTCGAGACCGAGCTCGCGACGAAGCGCGACGAAGCCGAGCAGGAGCTGCTCGCCGCCCACCAGCAGGGCGTCGCCGAGACCAAGAAGTTCCTCGACGAGGCGAACGCCGAGCTCGCCGACGCCGTCGCGCGGACCGCCGCGAGCCGGGCCGAGGTCGAGCGGCTCGAAACCGAGGTCCGCGCCGAGATCGCCGAGCTCCGCACCCGTGCGGAGGACGAGGCCCACTCCCGCGTGCAAGCCGCCCACGACCAAGCCCGCAAGCTCATCGCAGACGCCGAGGAGCGCACCCGCGCCCTCGTCGCCGACGCCGAGGACCGGCTCTCGCAGATCCGCATCGAGCGCGACGCCGTCGCCGGATACTTCGAGAGCCTCCGCGGGGTCCTGACCCAGGCGGAGCAGGTCGCCGCGGACACCAAGTAGCGAGGGCGGGGCTGCACCCGGCATGAAGATCCAGAACGCGTTCCGGGTCGGGCTCGTCGGCACGCTCGGCGTCGGCGTCGGGCTGCTGATCCTGATGTCGCTCGCGAGCCTCTCGACGATCCTCACCTATGTCGGGGCGGCCCTCTTCCTCGCCCTCGGGCTCGAGCCGGCGATCGCCTGGCTCGAGCGGCGGGGTCTCCCCCGCTGGAGTTCCATCGTCGTCGTCATGGCGGGTGTCGCGGCACTCGTCGCCGCGCTGCTCCTCGCGGTCATCCCGATCATCGTCGAACAGGTCGGCCAGCTCGTGCAGCGGGTGCCGCTGCTGGTCGCCAATCTGAACTCGACCGAATGGGTGTCCGGCACGCTCGAGTCGCTGCAGGAGCAGTTCCCGCTCCTGAACGTCCAGGAGATCTGGGACAGCGTCTCAAAGGGCGTCGTCGACTTCGTGAGCGACCCCGACAAGATCAGCGAGCTCGCGGGCGGCGTCTGGCAGGTCGCCGTCGCCCTCGGATCCGGCCTCTTCGCCGTCATCATCGTGGTCATCCTCACGCTCTACTTCACGGCGTCGCTGAACACCATGAAGCGCGGGATCTACCAGCTCGTGCCCGCCTCGCGCCGCGCCCGCTTCGCCGACCTCACGGAGCAGATCACCCAGTCGGTCGGACGCTACGTCATCGGCCAGGTCTCGCTCGCAGCCATCAACGGCATGGCGAGCTTCGTCTTCCTCTCGGTGATCCAGGCGCCGTTCTCCGCGGTGCTCGCCTTCGTCGCGTTCGCGTTCTCGCTCGTCCCGCTCGTCGGCACGCTGACCGGTTCGATCCTGATCGTGCTGGTCTGCCTCATCCCGGGGCTGGGTTCGCCGCTCACCGCGCTCGTCGCCGCGGTCTACTACGTCGTCTACATGCAGGTCGAGGCATACGTGCTGAGCCCACGCATCATGAATCGGGCCGTCAAGGTACCCGCCGCGCTCGTGGTGGTCGCGGCGCTCGCAGGCGGTGCGCTCCTCGGCGTGCTGGGCGCCCTGGTCGCCATCCCCATCGCCGCGTCGCTCCTGCTCATCATCAAGCAGGTCGTCATTCCCCGCCAGAACGAGCGCTGAGGCGCGCAGCCGCGGGTCAGGCGCTCGTGAGCGGCCAGCTCGTAGGCAACGGCGCGGCCGCGGGGTTCACCACCGCGACGATCTCGTCGAGGACGCGCCTGGTCTGCGTCTCGCCGACCCACAGGTGCCGACCGCCCGCGACGTCGATCCGCTCGAGCCGCGGCACGCCGGCGAACCTGGTCGCCGCCTCGGCGGGTCGCAGGTAGTCGTCGAACTCCGGAATGAGCGCGACGAGGCGCGGGGCGGCGTCCTGCCAGCGCCGCAGTTCGGCGTCGCTCGTCCGGTGCAACGGCGGCGACAGCAGGATGGCGCCGTCGATGCGATGCTCCAGGCCGTACTTGAGGGCGAGCTCGGTGCCGAACGACCAGCCGAGCAGCCACGGGTGCGGGAGGTTCCGCGCCTCAACGAAGTCCATCGCCGCGGCGACGTCCGCCCGCTCGGCATCCCCTTCGCCGAACGCGCCGTCGCTCGTTCCTCGCGGGGACGTCGTCCCCCGGGTGTTGAAGCGCAGGACGGCGAGATCCGCGAGGGCCGGAAGCCTGGCCGCCGCCTTCCGCAGGATGTGCGAGTCCATGAAGCCGCCGGCGGTGGGCAGCGGATGCAGCGTGACGAGCGTCGCGACCGGCGGGCGGCCCTCGGGCACGGCGAGTTCGCCGACGAGCCGGAGGCCGTCGCTCGTGATCAGCTCGATCAGTTCTCTGACCGCGGGGAGTTCGATGCCCGCGCGGATCTCCACCGGGGCGGTCTCGGCCGAGTCGTGCTGCGTCATGTGCCCGCCTTCCAGCAGTGGGTGTGCCAGTGCCGGCGTGCGGAGAGGTCCGCCGCATCGCCGAGCACTCCGTCCGCCCGCCACGCCACGAGGTGGGCGGTGCCCGGTGCGATCTGCTGACCGCAGCCGGGGCAGGCGTACGCCTTCTGCGCCTGCGCTTCTGAGACCGGCTGGACGTTCCACTCGCGGCCGCGCCGGGTCTCGCTCCGACGCCAGCCCGAGGTCAGTCGTTCGACGTCGAGCTCCTGGTGCGGCTCGCGTGCGCGCGCGGCCCGCCCACGGGAGCGGTGCGAGGGTGCCATGCGAACCAGTCTATGGCGAGGTGGCGAGGGCGCCTGCCGGACGGCGGCGCCGGCGTCAATACCAGCCGGCGGACTCGGAGTGGGCCCACGCGCCGCACGGCGAGCTGTAGCGGCCCTGGATGTATCCGAGGCCCCATTCGATCTGGGTGGCGGCGTTCGTCTCCCAGTCGTCGCCCGCGCTGGCCATCTTCGAACCGGGCAGCGCCTGGGGGATGCCGTACGCCCCGCTCGAACTATTGTGGGCGTTCACCCGCCAGCCCGACTCGCGATTCCACAGCGCGACGAGGCAGTCGAACTCCCCGGAACCCCAGCCGCGTGCGGCGACCGCGCCGGCGGCGTACTCCTGGGCCGACCCCGGATCCGGAGTGACCGCGGGCGGCGCCCAGGCGACGGCTGCGGGCGCCTCGACGATGGGCTCGGGCTTCTTCTCGACCGCGTAGTCCTCTCGACCCACCGAGAGCGTGTACTCGCCCGCGAGATCGAGGTCCTGCACCGCTCGTCCGTCGAAGCGGTCGCCGGCCGCGGCGAACTCGACACCGGACGCCGTGGCGCGCGCGTCGACGGTCGGGTCGACGAGGTTGACGAGGACGATGCCGATGCTCGCCGCCGAGGCGAAGCCCACGGTCAGCGCCTGCTTCAGCCTGGAGCGCACGGCGGAACTCGAGCGCGGCGCTGCGGGCGCCGATGCCACGACCGCGCCGCTCGCCGAACCGGGCGAGGAGGGATCGGATGCGCTTGGCGCGCCTGCGTCAGAGTGCCTACCCACGATGCTCCGAGTCTAGCCAGACCACGTGGCTCATCGCACGGCCAGCATAACGTCGACGACGGCGTCGAGCACGAGGTCGACCTGCGCCTCGCGGTAGCCGCCGCGCTGGGGCCGGAAGGTCACCGTGCGCACATCGTCAACCGAGATCGGCCAGCCGTCGCGGAAGTACCGCGTGAGCTTGTCCGCGAAGCGGTCGACGTCCTCGACCCGGTAGCCCGTGACGAGCGGGTTCACCCGCTCGAAGCGGTGGTGCTCCGGACGCCCGAGGCGGTTGGCGATGACCTGCGCCGTGGTGCGCGCCTCCCGCAGCCACGCCTCCTGGCCGTACAGCAGCGCGGACGTGCGGCGCTCCTGTGCGGCGAAGGCGTCTTCCAGGCGTTCGAGCGCGGCATCCACGTGGTCGGTCGAGTAGCCGTGCTTCTGCATGCCGAACGCGGTCAGCCGGATCGACTCCGCCGTGATCGCCCGGTCTCCAGGCGCCGGAGTGCCGTCGTAGGCGCGACGCGCCAGCCTCAGGAACTCGTCGACCTCGCCGGTGTGGTACCCGAGCTTGGGCTTTCGTGCGCGCGGAAAGGGAGAAGACACCGCTCCAGTATTGCGCACGCTCATCCGAAGAGCTGGAAGGCCACGAAGGCAACTGCGGCGGACGGCAGGATCGAGTCGAGCCGGTCGAGGAAGCCGCCGTGCCCGGGGAGCCACGAGCTCATGTCCTTGATGCCGAGATCCCGCTTGATGAGCGACTCCGCGAGATCGCCGAGGGTCGCCGTGAGCAGCACCGCGGCGCCGAAGATGAGCCCGAACCACCACGTGTTGCCGAGCATGAACACCGACAGCAGCACTCCGGCGACGAGGCTCGCCAGCGCTCCCCCGGCGAAGCCCTCCCACGTCTTCTTCGGGCTGATCACCGGGGCCATCGGATGCTTGCCGAACATCAGTCCGGCGGCGTAGGCGCCGGTGTCCGCGCCGACCGCGATGATGATGAACGCGAGCGTCCACCACTGCCCGCCGTCCGCCGCCGTCAGCACGACGGCGAAGGACGCGAGGAACGTCACATACCCCTGCACGAACGCCCCGGCGGCGAGATCGCGCACGAGGCCTCTGGAGCCTGCGACGGCCTTCGGGAACGCCTGCTCGACGAGACGCCAGAGCGTCACCAGCAGGATGCCGCCGAGCACCGCGAGCAGCTGCCCGCCAGGTCCGCCGTAGTACGCGACGGGCACGGCCACCACCGCCGCGACGACGGTCGGGATGCGCGGCACGAGGTACGAGCCCTTGCGCAGCGCCTGCGCGAGCTCGTAGCTCGCGAAGCCGACCATCAGCACGGCGAGGAGCATGAACAGCTCTTTGAGGAACAGCAGGCTCAGCAGCAGGGCGCCGCCGAAGACGACGCCGATCAGCACAGCCAGGATCAGATTCCGGCCGGTGCGTGCCTGGATGCGCTCCTGCGCCTGATCGAACTGCGCCTTGCCGGCCTCGAACTGCCGTTCGAAATCGGCCTTCCTCGCCCCGAACTGCCGCTCGAGATCGGCCTTCCGCGCCTGCACCTGAGCGCGGAACTCACCGCGCGACGCGGGCTCCCGCCCCGATCCCCCGTCGCGCTCCTCCTCGGGAACGCCCGACATCCGCTGCCCTCAGACCTCGAGGAGTTCGGCTTCCTTGCGCTTCAGCGCCTCGTCGATCTGGTCGACGTGCGCCTTGGTCACCTGCTCAAGCTCCTTCTCACCGCGAGCCACCTCGTCGTCGCCGACCTCGCCCTTCAGCGCGTCGAGGTCGTCCTTGGCCTTGCGGCGCACGTTGCGCACCGAGACCCGGGCGTCCTCCGCCTTCGAGCGGACGATCTTGACGAACTCCTTGCGGCGCTCCTCGGTGAGCTCGGGCAGCGTCACCCGGATGACGTTGCCGTCGTTGTTCGGGTTGGCCCCGAGGTTCGGCGTGTCGCGGATGGCCTGCTCGATGTCCTTCATCGCGCTCTTGTCGTAGGGCGTCACGACGAGCGTGCGCGCCTCCGGATTGGCGAGCGAGGCGAGCTGGGCGAGCGGGGTGGGCGTGCCGTAGTAGCTCACCATGATCTTCTGGAAGAGCTGCGGGTTCGCACGACCCGTTCGCACGGTGGCGAAATCCTCCTTCGCCGCCTCGACGGCCTTCTGCATGCGCACACCGGCGTCGGAAAGTACATCCGCGATCACGTCGAACTCCTTACGGTTCTAAGCCTCTGGTCAGTCTATCGACTGACGGGTTCCACGCCGTTCGCCACGACGGTGCCGAAGTCGGCGCCGAGGATGGCCGCGGTCACATTGCCGGCCGGCTCCATGCCGAACACCTGCATCGGCATGCCGTTGTCCATGCACAGGCTGAACGCGGTCGAGTCGACGACCTTGAGGCCGCGCTGGAGCGCCTCCTGGTAGCTGATGCGGTCGATCTTGTGCGCGTCGGGGTTCGTGCGCGGGTCGTCCGAGTACACGCCGTCGACGCCGTTCTTCGCGACGAGCACGAGGTCGGCGCCGATCTCGAGCGCGCGCTGCGCGGCGACGGTGTCGGTCGAGAAGTACGGGAGGCCCGCGCCCGCGCCGAAGATGACGACGCGACCCTTCTCGAGGTGGCGCTCGGCGCGGCGCGGGATGTACGGCTCGGCGACCTGCGTCATCTCGATGGCCGACTGCACCCGGGTCTCCGCACCCGCCTGCTCGAGGAAGTCCTGCAGTGCGAGCGAGTTCATGACAGTGCCGAGCATGCCCATGTAGTCGGCCCGACCGCGGTCCATGCCGCGCTGGCTGAGCTCGGCGCCGCGGAAGAAGTTGCCGCCGCCGACGACGATCGCGATCTCCACGGTGCGCGCGGCATCCGCGATCTCACGGGCGATCTGGCTGACGACGTCGGGGTTGACGCCGAGGGCGCCGCCGCCGAACGACTCGCCGGAGAGCTTGAGGAGGACCCTGCGTCGCTTGGGCGTCTCGGTCATGGGTGTCGGTTCCTTCCCGCTCGTCTGAGTTCAAACTAGTGCGTCGGCCTCGTGGTGGAGCCGTACGGAGCCTGGGAATCCCGCCCGACGAGGAGGACGGGGCCAGGCGTGCGCCCGTGCGGGCACGTGCGCGCCTCTCGGGCGCACAGAAAAGGAGTCCGGATCGACGAGCGATCCGGACTCCTCCTCATCGGCGTTACGCCGTGGCCTTGAACCGGGCGAAACCGGTCACGGTGAGGCCGGCGTCGTCGAGCACCTTCTTCACCTGCTGCTTGTTGTCGCGGGCGTAGTCCTGCTCGAGCAGGGCGACCTGCTTGAAGAACGCGGTGAGACGACCCTCCACGATCTTCGGCAGGGCGGCCTCGGGCTTGCCCTCGTTGCGGCTGATCTCGGTGACGAGCTCGCGCTCCTTCTCGACGATGTCGGCCGGCACCTCGTCGCGCGTGAGGTACGTCGGGTCGAACATCGCGATGTGCTGCGCGATCGCCCGCGCGGTCTCGGCGTCGTCACCCGTGTAGGCGACGACGACGCCGATCTGCGGGGGCAGGTCCTTCGAGGTCTTGTGCAGGTAGACGGCGAACTGCTCGCCGCTCAGCGTGGCGACCTTCGAGAGCTCGACCTTCTCGCCGAGCGTGGCGGCCTGCTCGTCGATGAGCTCGCCGACGGTCTTGCCGTCGGCGGGCGCGGCGAGGGCGGACGCCACGTCGGTGGCGCCGGCCGCGGCGACCGCGTCGAGCACCTTGTCGGCGAGGGCGATGAACTTCTCGTTCTTCGCGACGAAGTCCGTCTCGCAGGCGAGCTGGATCATCGTGTAGCCCGCGCCCGACTCCTTGGCGGCCACGAGGCCCTCGCTCGTCGAGCGGTCGGCGCGCTTGGCGTTGCCCTTGGCACCCTTCAGGCGCAGGATCTCGGTGGCCTTCTCGAGGTCGCCACCGGCCTCCTCGAGCGCCTTCTTGGTGTCGACCATGCCCGTGCCGAGCTGCTCGCGCAGGGCCTTGATGTCAGCGATGCTGATTGCCATGTCTGGCTGTCTCCTTCGGGGACTTATTCGGCGGGGGTGGCGGCAGCGGCCTCGCCCTCGGCGTCTGCCTCGGACTCGGTCGCGGCGATCTCGGTCGCGGCCTCGTCGACGACCTCGGCGGCCTCGGCCTTGGCCTCAGCCTCGGTCTCGACGGCCTTCTCGGTCGCAGCGCCCTGCTGCAGGAGCTCCTGCTCCCACTCGGCGAGCGGCTCGACGGCGGAGACGTTGCCGCTCTCCTCCGGCTTCTGGTGGCGCTCGATGAGCCCCTCGGCGGCGGCGTCGGCGATGATGCGGGTGAGCAGGCTCACCGAGCGGATCGCGTCGTCGTTGCCCGGGATCGGGTACTGCACCTCGTCGGGGTCGCAGTTGGTGTCGAGGATGCCGATGACGGGGATGCCGAGCTTCTTGGCCTCGTCGATCGCGAGGTGCTCCTTCTTGGTGTCCACGACCCAGAGCGCCGAGGGCGTCTTCGAGAGGTTGCGGATGCCGCCGAGCGACTTGTGGAGCTTGTCGAGCTCGCGCTTCTTGAGCAGCAGCTCCTTCTTCGTGAAGCCCGAGGTGGTGCCCTCGAAGTCGAGCTCCTCGAGCTCCTTCATGCGGGCGAGGCGCTTCGACACCGTGCTGAAGTTGGTGAGGAGGCCGCCGAGCCAGCGCTGGTTCACGTAGGGCTGGCCGACGCGGGTCGCCTGCTCGGCGATGGACTCCTGCGCCTGCTTCTTCGTGCCGACGAAGAGGACGGTGCCGCCGTGGGCGACCGTCTCGCGGACGAAGTCGTACGCCTTGTCGATGTAGGCGAGCGACTGCTGCAGGTCGATGATGTAGATGCCCGAGCGCTCGGTGAAGATGAAGCGCTTCATCTTCGGGTTCCAGCGGCGGGTCTGGTGCCCGAAGTGCACGCCGCTGTCGAGCAGCTGGCGAATGGTGACGACGGCCATGAGCCGTTCTCCTTCTGTTCTCAGTTGTACGCTGCCGACCGGCGGCCGGAAGCCCTGGTGCCCGGCGCGATCCCGCCGCACCGGCGATTCGCTGCTGGGCAGCGACTCGCGTGGAGTCGGACTGAGTGGGATCGGCGGCCGAATGGGCACGCGGAGTCACCTCGACATGCGAGGTGCGGGTCCACTCTACCAGTTCGCCGGGCGGGCCGCGGTCGGGCGCGGGGTCGACGCGGCGGCGTCGCCGGGAGCTGGCGGATGCCTCGTCCTCCACAGCGCCCGCGCCAGCGGGCGACTGCACGGTTCGCGCGCATCCGGCTGTCGGTCCGTCCGGTGGGAGCCAAAGTCGAGGCATGCCCCGACTGCATCGCCCCATCCCGCTGCTCCTCCTCGTGTGCGGCGCGCTCACGATGGGCGCCCTCGCCTCGTCGCACTCCGCCGAGGCCCGAGCGGCCGCTCCCGCGGCCCCCACCGCATCCGGAGACGCCTCGCCGCCTGCGGACTCCACGGCAACTGCGCGGTGGCGCTGGCCGCTCGATCCGCCTGCGACCATCACCGCTCCGTTCCGGGCGCCGCCCACTCCATACGCATCGGGCCATCGCGGCATCGACCTCGCCGTAGCGGCGGGCTCGCCGGTCCGCGCGCCCGCGGCCGGCACCGTGAGCTTCGTCGGCGCGGTCGCCGGGCGGCCGCTCGTCGCCATCGATCACGGCGATGGCTACGTGAGCGCCGTCGAACCGGTGTCCGCGCTCGTGGAGGCCGGATCGGCGGTCGCCCCGGGCGAGCCGCTCGGCACCGTCGCGAGCGGCGGCCACTGCGACGGGGCCTGCGTCCACTTCGGCGTCCGATTGCACGGCGAGTACATCTCGCCGATGCTGCTGCTCGGCTCGGTGCCCCGTGCGGTGCTGCTCCCGCTCGACTGAGCCCTCCGCCCGGGCGTGCCCCGTCAGGCCCGAGGATGGGCGGTGCGGTAGCTCTGCTTCAGCCGCTCGGCCGAGACGTGCGTATAGATCTGGGTCGTGCCGAGACTCGCGTGCCCCAGGAACTCCTGCACCGCTCGCAGCTCCGCGCCGCCGTCGAGCAGATGCGTGGCCGCCGTGTGGCGGAATGCGTGCGGACCGGCCGGGCCGCCGCCTGGCACCTCGGCGAGGAGGCCGGCGACGAGGCGGTGCACGCTCCTCGCGTTCAGCCGGCCGCCCCGGGCCCCGAGGAACACGGCGGGACCGGGGCGGTCCGACGCACCCCGACCGCCCGTGCGGCGAGACGTCCGGGCCGCCGACGAGGCCGCTGCGGCGGGATCCGTTCGGGCGGCCGCCCGCGCCAGCAGTGCCGGCCGCCCGTACTCGAGATACCGGTCGAGCGCACGCGCCGCCGGGGCGCCGTACGGCACGACGCGTTCCTTGGCCCCCTTGCCGAGCACGCGCACCGTTCGGTTCGAACCGTCGACGTCGTCGAGATCGAGGCCGACGAGCTCAGAGACGCGCAGGGCGGCCGCGTAGAGCAGTTCGACGACCGCATGGTCCCGTAGGGCGTTCGGGTCCCCCTCGGCCGCGGCCTCCTCGAGCTGCGCGAGCAGGCCGTCGGCGGCGTCGCGGCTGAGGACGCGAGGGAGCGCGCGCTGCGGTTTGGGAGCGCGGAGCCTGGCGCCCGCGTCGCTCGCGGCGCGACCGCTCGTGGCCAGCCAGGCGGCGAACCCCCGGGCGGTGGCGGCTCGTCTGGCGAGCGTCGCACGGGCGAGTCCGCGTTGATCCGCGTCCCAGAGCCAGTCTCGGAGCAGCGAGAGATCGAGTTCGGCGCCCGCCGCCTCGTCGACCGGCGCCACGTCGTGGGCAGGCCCACCGTCGCGGGCGGGCGCGCCGTCGCGGTCGGGCGATCTCGCCTCGCCGGTTGGCGGTTCGCTCGCCGTGCCGCGCCGCCCGTCCGCGAAGCGGGCGAGGTCGGCGAGATCGGCCGCGTATGCCGCGATGGTGTGCGCCGAGTATCGGCGTTCGTCTCGGAGGTGGGCGAGGTAGTCCTCGATGACGGGGTCGAGCCGACTCATCGGCGTCACTCCGTTCGCTTGCGCGAGAAGCGTTCGAGCCTCGCCGGCGGATCGAGCGCCGAGAGCTCGTCGAGGAACCCCTCGTCGAAGCGGGAGATCACCGTATTCGGCCCGAGCGGCGCCACGGAGACCAGGTGCCCGTCGTCGAAGAGCTGCACGAGCGAGAACGATCGCCCGCCGTCGACGCCCTGCAGCTCGCGCGGCGGGGCGCTGACATCGAGCGTGTAGGCGGTGGCGCCGGCGATCGAGACGGGGATGCCCGCGAAGCTCCCGGCGCTCGGATAGTGCAGGTGCCCACCGAGGATCAGGCGGACGTCGCTCCCCCGCAGCACCTCGGCGAGTCGCGCTTGGCCCTGCAGCTCGAGCACGTCCATCAGCGCGATCGGCGTCGGGATCGGCGCGTGGTGCACCGCGAGCACGGTGCCCTTGGGGGTGGGCTCCGCCAGCACCGCGGACAACCAGTCGGCGCGCTCCTCATCGACGGCGCCGTGGTGCCAGCCGGGCACGGAGACGTCGAAGGAGACGAGACGCACTCCGCCGAGCTCGACCACGCGGTGCAGCGGCTCGAGGCTCGGTGGAAGGTCGAGCAACTCGGCGGCGAAGGGCTCGCGTTCGTCGTGATTGCCCATCACCCAGACGAGTTCCGCACCGGCGCGCTCGGCGAGGGGGTCGAGTGCGGCACGCGCCAGCCGGTAGGCATCGGGTTCACCGAGATCCGCGATGTCGCCGGTGACGACGATCGCGTCGAGGGCGGTGCCGAGCCGATCGAGCTGGTTGACGGCCCGATCGAGCGCCGCAACCGTGTCGGCTGCACCGCCGAGCGGGGCGCCGCCGGCGAGCAGGTGCGTGTCGCTCAGGTGCGCGATTGTCGTGTGCGCTGCCGGGTATCTGCCGATTTGCATCCGTCTGGCCTCCCGGGCACAGCCTACGGTGGACCCCTGCCACCGGCGGGCGGCGCCTCGGCGTGGTCGGGAGGAGTTCCACTCATCGTCGGATGAGCCACCCGTCGGTGGTGCGCCGAACCCGCCCGAGCGCATCCAGCGTGCCGAGCGCCCCGAGCGCGCGGGACGGCTCGAGCCCGGCTCGGGCGGCGAGCTCGGCGACGCTGCGCGGCACCCGGACGCTCATCGCGTCGAGCAGCCGGATCTCGACGCCGCGCAGGCCGGCGCCGACGACGTCGGGACCCGCCTGAGCGTTCCGGCCCGCGCCCCCGCTTCGCGACCCCGCCCACGGCTGCGACGCGTCAGCGGGAAACGCGAGGAGCCCGTCATCACCCCGACCCACGAGCTCCGCCATCTCGGCGGCGTCGGTGACGCAGACGGCATCCTGCTCCCGGAGCAGGCGATGGCACCCCGCGGACGCCGGACTCGTGACCGGCCCCGGCACCACGCCGACCGGACGACCGAGCGATGCCGCGTGGTGCGCGGTATTGAGCGCGCCGGAGCGCCACCCGGCCTCGACGACGACGACGGCATCGCTCAACGCCGCGATCACCCGATTGCGCGCGAGGAACCGCCATTTCGTCGGCGCGGCGCCGCACGGGAGCTCGGAGACGACGGCCCCGCGCTCGACGATCTCTCCGAGCAGCGCCGCGTGTCCCTGGGGGTAGAGCCGATCGGGTCCGCCGGCGAGCACGGCGACGGTCGTTCCCCCTCGGCGCAGTGCGGCCCGGTGCGCCGCCCCGTCGATGCCGTAGGCGCCGCCGGACACGATCGTGCAGCCGCGATCGACGAGTCCGGCGACCGCGTCGAGCGCGAGCTGCTCGCCGTAGCCGGTCGCCGCCCGAGCCCCGACCACGGCGAGGCTCGCCTCCGCGCCGACGAGCCCGGGGTCGCCGCGGACCCAGAGGGCGAGCGGTGCATGCATGCCGAGGTCGTCGAGCCGGGCGGGCCAGACGTCGTCCCCGGGAACGAGCAGGCGGGCGCCGAGACGTTCAGCCGCCTCGAGCGAGCGCAGGAACGCACCGGCGTCGAGACGCTGCCGCCACCGCTCGAGCCCGTCCTCGACGGAGCGAACGCCCGGATCGAGGGCGAGATCCTGTCGGGCGCGGAAGGCTTCCTCAGCCCGGCGCTCCCCCGCGACCAGCGCCACCGTTCCCTCGGCCCCCAGGGACGCGACGAGGGCGCCGAGCGTGCCGTCGCCGGGCTCGGCGAGGACGCCGAGCAGGGCTCGACGCGCCGCATCGCCGGACGACGGCTGCGCGGGTGTGCGCGGGTCCGCCCGCATCGCGGCCACCAGCGGCTCGGCCTGCTGCAACGCGGCGGACACGACGTCGCTCACGCCGCCCACAGCGGAGCCCTTCGCAGCACGTTCGCCTGCCCGACGTGGTCGCCGTCGGGCACGCCGGCGCCGTCGAGGTCAGCCAGCGTCCAGGCCAGCCGCAGTACCTTGTCGTAGCCGCGCATGGTGAGCCCGCCGCTCTCCAACGCCCGGTCGATCGCGACGGTCGCCCGATGGCCCGGATGCATGCCTCCGGCGCCGCGCAGCCACGGTCCCGGGACTTCGGCGTTGGTCCGCCACGGCGTCCCGCGGTAGCGCTCCGCGGCCACCGCCCGAGCGAGTTCCACCTGTCGTCGGGCTTCGTCGCTGGACACCCGCCCGCCCGCGCCCGCGCTCGCCGTCGTCGTCAGTCGCGGCACCCAGAGCTCGAGATCGAGCCGGTCGCGCAACGGGCCGGAGATCCGGGAGAGGTAGCGCCGCTTCACGCTCGGTGCGCAGGTGCACGACTCGCCCTTCGGCGACCACTGTCCGCACGGGCAGGGGTTCGCCGCCAGCACCAGCTGGAAGCTCGCCGGGAACGAGGCGATCGCACTCGCCCGGTGGATCGAGATCGAACGGGATTCGAGCGGCTGGCGCAGCACGTCGAGCACCGAGGCGGGGAACTCGGGCGCCTCGTCGAGGAAGAGCACCCCGTGGGAGGCCCGCGCCGCCGCGCCGGGTCGGATGAGGCGGCCGCCTCCGCCGATGATCGAGGCCGCGCTCGCAGTGTGGTGCGGCGCCTCGAAGGGCGGCCTCGCTGAGAGGCCACCGACCCCGAGCCCCGAGAGCGAGCGCAGCGACGCCACCTCGAGCGACTGGTCGAGCGCGAGGTCGGGAAGGATGCCGGGCAAGCGCGACGCCAGCATCGTCTTGCCCGCGCCCGGCGGCCCGTAGAGCCCGAGGTGATGGCCGCCGGCCGCGGCCGCGATGAGCGCCGCCACCGCCTCGGGATTGCCCACGACATCGGCGAGATCGCCGGAGTGGACGTGCGGCGGCTCGGGCGCGTCAGCCGAGAGGACCGCCTCGACGGGGACCACCTCGGCATCGCCGCCGTGCCAGGCCACCGCCTCGGCGAGCGAGGACACCCCGACCACGTCGATCCCGTCGACGAGCGCCGCCTCGGGAGCGTTCGCCGTCGGCACCATGACCCGTTCGGCCCCGGCCCGGCGCGCGGCGAGCACCGCGGGGAGCACGCCGTCGGTCGGCCGAAGGCGGCCGTCGAGGCCGAGCTCGCCCAGGTGCACGAGCGATCCCGCGGAGCCGGCGTCGAGGCGCCCCGCCGCGGCGAGGCAGGCGATCGCGATCGCGAGGTCGAAGCCGGAGCCGTGCTTGGGCAGGGTGGCCGGTGACAGGTTGACGGTGAGCCGGCGTGCCGGGAGGGGGCATCCGGAATTGGCCGCGGCCGCCCGGACGCGCTCGCGCGACTCACCGATGGCGGCATCGGGCAGGCCGATCACGAGGAACGCCGGCAGCTGGCTGCCGAGGTCGGCCTCGACCTCGACGATGGATCCACTGAGACCGAGGAGCGCCACCGACCGCGTGCGTGCGACCGGCATCAGCCGATGCCTTCGAGGTGCTCGATCACCGCGGACTCGCCCGGTCTGACGAGCACCGCGGCGGCGTCGATGCGGGGCGGCCCCGCGACGGCGCCCTTCGCCTCGCACCACATCGCAGCGAGACGGCGGAGCCTGGCGAGCTTCACCGGGGTGATGGCCTCGAACGGATGACCGAAGCGCTCCCCCGCCCGCGTCTTCACCTCGATGAACACCGTGCAGGCCCGATGGGCCGCGACGACGTCGATCTCGCCGTGCCTGCACCGCCAGTTGCGCTCGATCAGCCGGAAGCCTCGAGCCTCCAGGTGCGCTGCGGCGAGGTCTTCGCCGAGGCGTCCGAGTTCTGCGTTGTGGGACATCCGCACCACCTCCGCGACCCAGCCTCGCCAAGCATCGGCGCGGGCACGGTCGTGCCGGGCGGATCGGTGGAGTGGGCGACGCGCACAGTGGCGGCTGCGGACGAGCGCGGACTACTCGTCGAGCGCGAGTTCCTTCGGCAGCTCGAACTCGCGGGTGGCGAGCTCCTCGATGTTCACGTCCTTGAAGGTCAGCACGCGAACGCTCTTCACGAAGCGGTCGGCGCGGTAGACGTCCCAGACCCAGACGTCCTTCATCGTGAGCTCGAAGTAGAAGTCGTGCTCGGTGTCGCGGCGGACCAGCTCCACCTCGTTCGCGAGGTAGAAGCGACGCTCGGTCTCGACCACGTACTGGAACTGCGACACGATGTCGCGGTACTCCCGGTACAGGGCCAGCTCGACCTCGCGGTCGTAGTCGTCGAACTCGTCTTCATCCATCGCTGATCATCCTACGCCGAGCTCGAAGAGCGCGGCGGCAGGTTCAGCCTCGCGCGAACGATCGTGGAGCCAGGTGCGGCGGTGCAGCCCGCTCGGGCCGTGCTCCGCGATCGCCTCGAAGTGCGCGCGCGACGAGTAGCCCTTGTTCTCGTCCCAGCCGTAGACCGGCCAATCGACGTGCGCCGCCCGCATCGCCCGGTCGCGATGCACTTTCGCGATGACCGAGGCCGCCGAGACGGAGGCGCAGTCCCGGTCCGCCTTGATGCGCGTGATGACGCGGACGTGATGCTCGATCGCCTGACTCAGCCAGTCGTAGTTGCCGTCGAGCACCAGCGGTGAGCCGAAGGGCACGTCGACGAGCTCCCGGACGGCGGCGAACGCGCGCGCCCCGGCCAGCCCGAGGCACGCCATGATGCCGAGTTCGTCGATCTCGGCCGCGCTCGCCTCGCCGACGGCGGAGGCGCGCACCCACGCGGCGGCCCGCGGCGCGAGCAGCTCGCGCTTGGGCTCGGCGAGCAGCTTCGAGTCGCGGAGCCCGGCCGGCATCCGTCGCATCCCGGCGTCGACGACCACGACCCCGACCGCGACCTGGCCGGCGAGCGCGCCACGGCCGACCTCGTCGCAGGCGACCACGAGCGAGGCCCCGCCGTCGAGCAGCTCCCGCTCGAAACGCATCGTGGGCGCGGCGGCGGCCATCAGCCCGAGCCCTCGTCGACGCCGGCGAAGACCTCCGGGTAGTTGTCGAGCCACGCCCACCGAGACAGCGGCCAGCTCACGACGAACGCGCGCCCGACGACATTGTCGACCGGCACGTAGCCCTTGAGCGGGGTGTCGCCGTTGTAGCGGCTGTCCTTCGAGTTGTAGCGGTTGTCGCCCATCACCCAGAGCGAGCCCTCGGGCACCGTCACGTCGAAGTCGTCGCGGGAGACCCGCGTCTCGCCCGGGGGCAGCGCCACGTAAGGCTCGTCGAGCGGCACGCCGTTGACGCTCATCTGGCCGAGCGCGTTGCAGCAGACCACGTGGTCGCCCGGCAGCCCGATGATGCGCTTCACCAGGTGGTCGTTGGAGTCGGGAGCCGAGAGACCGACGAAGGCGAGGAACCAGTCGACCGCCGCGACGAGCGGCGGCTGCTGCGGCTCTTCGCGCACGGGCAACCAGCCGCCCGGATCGCGGAACACCACGACGTCGCCGCGCTCGAGCGGGACGACGTCGGGGACGAGCTCGTTGACGATGATGCGGTCGTCGACCTCGAGCGTCTGCTCCATCGACTGCGACGGGATGAAGAACGAGCGGATCAGGAACGTCTTGATCAGGAAGGACACCAGCACCGCGACCACGAAGATGATCAGCAGATCGCGGAGGAACAGCAGCACCCCGCGCTTCCTGCCCTGCTTCTGCTGCCCGCGGTCGTCGGTGGTCGCGGTGGACTGCGTCTCGTCTGTCATGGAACCCCGTGTCATTCGCTCGGAAAAACGCCGAGCTCCCCGTCCCAGTGTAGGGGCGGGGAGCTCGGACAGGCGCTTCGACGCGAGCGGTTCAGCTCTCGCGCTTCTCCTTGATCTTGGCCTTCTTGCCGCGGAGCTCGCGCAGGTAGTAGAGCTTCGCGCGACGCACGTCACCGCGGGTGACGACCTCGATCTTGTCGATGATCGGCGAGTGCACCGGGAACTTGCGCTCGACGCCGACCTGGAAGCTGATCTTGCGGACCGTGAAGGTCTCGCGGACGCCCTCGCCCGAGCGGCCGATGACGACGCCCTGGAAGACCTGGACGCGCGAGCGCGTGCCTTCGACGATGTTGACGTGCACCTTGACGGTGTCGCCCGGGCGGAAGTCGGGGATGTCCGACTTCAGGCTCGCGGCGTCGACGTGGTCGAGGATGTGCATGATGGTTCGCTCTCTGCGCCCGCCACCGGTCGAACGCGGATCAGAATTGGAAAGAGTGCGGTGCCGCCTCGCGCGTGAGCGCGTCGCAGGCTCCCCGGAGGCAGGGCCGAGCAGCGGCACAAGCGTCTATTCTGCCAGATCGCGGCGCCGCCCGCCAACACGGCACGGCGGCGGATGATCGGACGCGCGTCCGGTCTCAGTCGCGGACCTCGTGCACGATGATGACGTCGCCGTCGCCGTCGTCGAACGGCGGCTTCGGCGGGCCGGGCACCGGCTGCCCGCTCTGCGCGGCGGCCTGCCGCTCGAACTCCGCCATCGTGGCGCGCATCCGCCGGGATCCGTCGGCGACGAGCTGCGACAGCGCGACCCAGAACGCGGCGACGGCGCCGACGATGGCGAGGACGCTGAACAGCGTGGCCGTGGCGCCGTAGAACCCGGTGCCGATGATCGCGAGCTGCCAGGCGCCGAGGACGCCGACGTCGAGCCAGGACGCGGCCCGCTCGGAGCGGGCGGTCGGGCGGGCGTTCACGAGCAGCGCCACGACGAGCAGCGTGAGGAACGCGGCGGGCACCGTGATAACGAGCCCGAGCGTGCCCCAGCCGCCGGCGCCGAAGAACGCCCAGCCGATCACCAGCCAGAGCGGCAGCGCGATCACCGCGACGAACTGCCAGCGGTAGAAGAGGCGCCTGAGGAGCATGCCGACAGGCTAACCTCGGCGCGCTGTGAGCGCACCGGGTGTTCACTCAGGGCGGAGCCTGAAGACTGGTCGGCGAGGCCGCGCCCGCGGCATCCGCCAGAATGGTCTCGGAGAGGATGATCGTGATCGAACTGAGGACCCCCGCCGAGATCGAGGAGATGCGGCCCGCCGGCCGCTTCGTGGCCAGCGTGCTGCAGGCCACCTCCGCCGCGGCGAAGCCGGGCATGAACCTGCTGGAGCTCGACGCCCTCGCGCACGACATGATCCGCAAGGCCGGCGCCGAGAGCTGCTACATCGACTACCACCCCTCCTTCGGCGCGAGCCCCTTCGGCAAGGTCATCTGCACCTCCGTGAACGATGCGGTGCTGCACGGCCTCCCCCACGACTACGTGCTGCGCGACGGCGACCTGCTGAGCCTCGACTTCGCCGCCTCGGTGAACGGCTGGGTCTCCGACTCCGCCATCTCCGTCGTCGTCGGGACGCCCCGCGAGGCGGACCTCCGCCTCATCTCCACCACCGAGGAGGCGCTCGCGGCGGGCATCGACGCAGCCCGCGTCGGAAACCGGATCGGCGACATCTCGCGGGCGATCGGCGACGTCGCGAAGGCGTCCGGATATCTCGTGAACACCGACTTCGGCGGCCACGGCGTCGGCCGCACCATGCACGGCGACCCGCACGTGCCGAACTCCGGGCGGCCCGGACGCGGGATGCCGCTGAAGGCGGGGCTCGTGCTCGCGATCGAGCCGTGGTGGCTCGAGACGACCGACCGCATCTTCACCGACCCCGACGGCTGGACCCTGCGCAGCGCCGACGGCTCGCGGGGCGCGCACTCGGAGCACACGATCGCCATCACCGACGGCGACCCGATCGTGCTCACCGCCCGCGGCTGACGCGGGCGCGCCCTACTCGGGCGGCAGCAGATCGGGACGGACCGCGCGGGTGCGCTCGAGCTGCTGCTCGTGGCGCCACTCGGCGACTCGGCCGTGATTGCCGGAGAGCAGCACGGGCGGCACCTCGAGGCCGCGCCACTGCTGCGGCTTCGTGTAGCTCGGGTACTCGAGCAGGCCGTCCTCGTGGGACTCCTCGACGAGGGACTCCGGATTGCCGACCACGCCAGGGACGAGCCGGCCGGCGGCCTCGATCATCGCCATGACGGCGACCTCGCCGCCGTTCAGCACGTAGTCGCCGAGCGACACGAGGCGCACCCGCATGCGGGTGGCGTAGTGGTCGACGACGCGCTGGTCGATGCCCTCGTAGCGACCGCAGGCGAAGACGAGGTGGGACTCCGCGGCGAGCTCGCGGGCGAGCTGCTGCGTGAACGGCTCGCCGGCCGGGGACGGCACGACGAGCAGGGCGTCGGACGGGCCCTCGCCGACGATCGCATCGAGGGCTTCGCCCCAGGGTTCGGGCTTCATGACCATGCCGGCGCCGCCGCCGTAGGGCGTGTCGTCGACCGTGCGGTGCCGGTCGTGCGTGAAGTCGCGCAGATCGTGGGCGGCGACCTCGATGAGGCCGGACTGCCTGGCCTTGCCGAGCAGCGACAGGTCGAGCACGTCGAAGAAGCTCGGGAAGATCGTGACGATGTCGATCCGGATGGCCCCGTCCCCTTCGTTAGTCCGCGTCGTCGCCGGCAGCGGATGCCTCGGCGTCGCGCGGCGCCGGCTCGGCGTCGTCCGGCAGCTCCTCGAAGAGCCCGGCCGGCGGCGTCACGGTGAGCGTGCCCGCCTCCAGGTCGACCTCGGGGACGATCGCCGCGACGAACGGCACCATGACCTCGCCCGACGCGGTCTTGACGACGAGCAGGTCCTGCGCCGGCAGGTGGTCGACGTGCGCGACCTCGCCGACGCGGACGCCGTCGCGCAGCACGGCGAGTCCGACGAGCTGGTGGTCGTACCAGGCGTCCGGTTCGGCGTCGGCGGCCTCGGCGGCCTCATCGATGTCGACCCAGAGGATCGCCTTGACGAGCGTCTCGGCCGCGGTGCGGTCGTCGACGCCGTCGAAGAAGCCGACCGGCTGCTGGTTGTACCAGCGGAGCTCACGGAAGACCAGGTGCTTGCCGTGCCACGGGGACTCGGCAGGCACCTGGAGGGAGAACTCGGCTCCCGGGACGAACCGCCGTTCGGGGTCGTCCGTGTAGAGCTCGAGCTTGATGGCGCCCTTCAGCCCGTGGGCCTTGGTAAGGCGCCCGACCCGCAACTGCTGGGGGCGCTTGTCGCGCGCCACGTCAGGCGTCGGTGTCGACGACGTCGACCCGGACACGGCGACCGTCCGCGAGGGCGGTCACCACGGTGCGGAGCGACTTGGCGGTGCGGCCGGCGCGTCCGATGACGCGGCCGAGGTCCTCGGGGTTCACATGAACCTCGAGGACCTCGCCACGTGCGCTCGACGCGGAGACGACCTTCACCTCGTCGGGGTGTTCGACGATGCCCTTGACGAGGTGCTCGAGCGCGGACCTGAGCAAGACGTTACGCCTCGTCGGTCGCGGTCTCGTCGGCGGGGGCCTCGGCGGCCGCGGGGGCCTCCTCGGCCTTGGCCGGCTTCTCCGCCTTGGGCTTGAGCACCGGCTTCTTCTTGTCGTCGGCCACGAAGGCCTCCTTCGCCGCGGCGACCTTGACGGTCGAGACGGCGTCCTTGTCGCCCTTGAAGCGACCCCAGTCGCCGGTGAGCTTGAGGATGGCCCGGACCTGCTCGGTCGGCTGCGCGCCGACGGAGAGCCAGTACTGGGCGCGCTCCGAGTCGACCTCGATGAACGAGGGCTCCTCGGTGGGGTGGTACTTGCCGATCTCCTCGATCACACGACCGTCGCGCTTGGTGCGCGAGTCGGCGACGACGATGCGGTAGTACGGGGCACGGATCTTGCCGAGCCGCTTGAGACGGATCTTGACAGCCACGATTCTCCTGGAGGATGTAACGAGAGTTGAACCGATCGCCTGGAGCGTGGGGTGCACACCCGGCGGAAGCTCGAAATGGGCGGACCACGGCCTGATAGAGGGTCGGGCGGCGGTCCAACCGCCTATTCTGCCAGATCCGAACGGCCGCCGCGAACCAGAGCGGCGCCGTGTCGCCCGCGACTGTGCGCACGATCGATCGGGTGCCCGTCATGCGGCGTCGTACGTGCGGCCGCGGGCACCGTCCGTGTCATGATGGGCCGCACGGCATCCGTCCCGAGAAAGGCCGCCCATGCCCATCGAGTTCGCCGACTCCCCCCGTTCGACCGTCGGCCTCGAGTGGGAGATCGCCATCGTCGATCGGGAGACGGGCGAGCTCGCCTCGGTGGCCGACCGGGCGCTGCAGCTGCTCGACTCGATCAGTCCGGGCGGACAGCACCCGTTCATCACCTCGGAGCTTCTGACGAACACGGTCGAGCTCGTGAGCAGCGTGCACGCGACCGTGCCCGCCGCCGTCGCCGATCTCGAGGGCCAGCTCGCCGAGGTGCGCGCGGTCGTCGAGGAGCTCGGCGACTACGAGCTGATCTGCAGCGGCTCCCACCCGTTCAGCCAGTGGTACGACCAGCAGCTCACCGACAAGCCCAGGTACCACAAGCTCATCGAGCGCACCCGCTGGTGGGGCCGCAACATGATGATCTGGGGCGTGCACGTGCACGTCGGCATCGAGGACCGCGACAAGGCGCTGCCCATCCTCGACGGCCTGCTCACGTTCCTCCCGCATCTGCAGGCGCTCAGCGCGTCGAGCCCGTTCTGGGCGGGCGTCGACACCGGCTACGCGTCCAACCGGGCGCTGATGTTCCAGCAGCTGCCGACCGCCGGGCTCCCGTACCCGTTGCCGGACTGGGCCGCCTACGAGCGCTACGTCGAGGATCTCCGCCGCACCGGGGTCATCGAGGACCACAGCGAGGTGCGCTGGGACATCCGCCCGTCGCCCCGCTGGGGCACGGTCGAGGTGCGGGTCTGCGACGGTGTCTCCACCGCTCGGGAGCTCGGCGCCATCGGGGCGCTCGTGCAGTGCCTCGTCGAATGGATGAGCACCCGCCTCGACCACGGCGAGCCCCTCACGGTGCTGCAGCCCTGGTTCAGCCGGGAGAACAAGTGGCGCGCCGCCCGGTACGGCCTGCAGGCGGTGGTGATCACGGATGCCTCGGGCACCGAGCGCCCCGTCGCCGACGACCTGCTCGAGCTGGTCGAGCGCCTCTCCCCCGTCGCCGAACGGCTCGGCTGCAGCGCGGAACTCGCCGAGGTGACCCGTATGGTCGCCGAGGGTGCGAGCGCCCAGCGTCAGCTGCAGGTCGCCGAGGCGAACGCCGGAGATCTCAAGGCCGTCGTCGCGCATCTGGCCCACGAGCTGCGCTCGGGGATGGACGCGGCGCGGCGCTGAGCCTCAGCGGCCGCCGAGCAGCTTCTGGAAGTTTGCCAGGTCGTCGGCCGAGGGGCTCGGCGCCTTCGCACCGCCGAGGCCGAACCCGGCTCCCTTCGGCTCCTCGGCGTTGCCGGCGACCGGACGGCCCTCGGCGATGGCCTGGTTCTCGGCCGCCCGCTTCGCCGGGTTGCCCGAGCGCGAGCCGCCAGACTTCTTCTTGTTCTTGGCCGACTGCCGCTTGCCGCCGCCGTAACCGCCGGCGCCGGGGATCGGCCCCATGCCGGGGATCTGCGGCACGCCGCCGCGCGCGACCGTCTTCATCATCTTCGCGGCCTGCTCGAAGCGCTGCACGAGCTGGTTCACGTCGGTCACCGTCATGCCGGCGCCCTTCGCGATGCGGAGGCGGCGCGAGCCGTTCAGGAGCTTCGTGTTCTTGCGCTCCGCCGGCGTCATCGACTGGATGATCGCCTCGGTGCGCACGATCTCGCGCTCGTCGAAGTTCTCGAGCTGCTGCTTCATGCCGCCGGCGCCCGGCAGCATGCCGAGCATCTTCTTGATGGAGCCCGCTCCGCGGAGCTGCTGCATCTGCTTCAGGAAGTCCTCGAGCGTGAACTGCTCGCTCGCGAGCTTCTCGGCGACCTTCATCGCCTCTTCTTCGTCGAAGGCCTGCTGCGCCTGCTCGATGAGGGTGAGGATGTCGCCGAGGTCGAGGATGCGGCTCGCCATGCGGTCGGGGTGGAACGGCTCGAAGTCGTCGAGCCCCTCACCGGTCGAGGCGAAGATGATGGGCCGGCCGGTGACCGAGGCGACCGAGAGCGCGGCGCCGCCGCGCGCGTCGCCGTCGAGCTTGGAGAGCACGACGCCGGTGAAGTCGACGCCGTCCTGGAACGCCTTCGCGGTGGCGACCGCGTCCTGACCGATCATCGCGTCGATGACGAACAGCACCTCGTCGGGGTTCGTCGCCCTACGGATGTTCGAGGCCTGCTTCATGAGCTCGGCGTCGACGCCGAGCCGCCCGGCGGTGTCGATGATGACCACGTCGTGCTGCGCGCGAGCCGCGTGCGCGACGCCGTCCTTCGCGACCTTGACCGGGTCGCCGACGCCGTTGCCGGGCTCCGGCGCGTAGACGGGGACGCCGGCCTGGCCGCCGACGACCTGGAGCTGGTTCACGGCGTTCGGGCGCTGGAGATCGCTCGCGACGAGGATGGGCGTGTGCCCCTCCTTCACGAGGTGCTTCGCCAGCTTGCCGGCGAGCGTGGTCTTGCCCGCGCCCTGGAGGCCGGCGAGCATGATCACCGTCGGCGGGTTCTTCGCGAACTGGAGGCGCCGCTGCTGACCGCCGAGGATGCCGACGAGCTCCTCGTTGACGATCTGGACGACCTGCTGCGCGGGGTTCAGCGCCTTGTTGACCTCGTCGCCGAGCGCCCGCTCGCGCACGCGAGCGGTGAACTGCTTGACGACGTCGAGCGAGACGTCGGCGTCGAGCAGCGCCCGACGGATCTCCCGAACGGTGCCGTCGACGTCGGAGGCCGACAGCTTGCCCTTCGTGCGGAGGTGCTTGAAGGTGTCGGCGAGGCGGTCAGACAGGGTTCCGAAGGTAGCCATAACAGGCCGATTCTATCGGGATGCCCTGGACCTCGCGGGCCAGCGCGGCGCAGCGCCCGGCTCAGCCCTCGAAACGGACGTCGACGATCTCGCGAGCGACGTCGATGACGGCGACGAGCCGCTCGTCGGTGTCGTCGGGCGCGAGGCCGTACTCGAACTCGGCGAAGGGCTCGCCGTCGCCGTCGGCCTCGGGGCGGAGGTCGACCCGCACGAGGCTCAGCGAGCGCAGCGCGTCGACCTGCCGGTCGCCGGATTCGCGCCCGATCGCGGCCTCGACGTCCTCCGCCTGCTCGAGCTCGGAGTCGAGCACGGTGTCGAGGAACCGCACCACGGGCGAGGAGCCCGAGTCGAGCTGGCCGACGAATGCGCCGCGGAGTTCGTCGTCGACGAGCTCGAGCTCGCCGACGAGGGTGGCCGCCGCGTCGAGGGCCGCGGTCGAGGCGGACTCCCCCTCGGCATCCAGGACGACCTCGACCCGCTGATCCGCGTACTCGACGTCTTCCGACCAGTAGTCTCCGACGACGCCGAAGTAGTCGTGCTCGGTGGCCATGTCGCGCCCCTCTTCCCTTCCGCGCCTACCCGACGAGCTTCTGCGCGAAGACGTGCGGGGTGAATCCGGTCAGGTCGGCGATGCCCTCCCCCTGACCGACGAGCTTGATCGGCAGGCCGGTCTTCTCCTGCACCGCGAGCACGAAGCCGCCCTTCGCGCTGCCGTCGAGCTTCGTCAGCACGAGGCCCGTCACCCCGCCGTGCTCGATGAAGGCCTCGGCCTGCGCGAGGCCGTTCTGCCCGGTCGTGGCGTCGAGCACCAGGAGCACCTCGCTGATCGGCGCCTGCTTCTCGACGACGCGGCGGATCTTGCCGAGCTCGTCCATGAGCCCGCCCTTCGTGTGCAGCCGGCCCGCGGTGTCGATGACGACGATCTCGGTGCCGTCGCGCTTGGCCTGCTCGACCGTCTGGAACGCGACGGATGCCGGGTCCTGCCCCTCGCGCTCCGGGCGGACGATGGCGACGCCGGCGCGCTCGGCCCAGGTCGCGAGCTGATCGACGGCCGCGGCGCGGAAGGTGTCTGCCGCCCCGACGACGACGCTGCGGTCGTAGCTGCGGAGGAAGCGGGCGAACTTGCCGATGGTCGTGGTCTTGCCGACGCCGTTGACGCCGACGACGAGGACGACCGCCGGACGCTCGGTCAGCCGGAGCGTCGGATCGTACTTCGCGAGCCGCTCCTCGACGACCTCGCGGAGCATCCGCTGGACGTCACGCGGGTCGGTGGTGCGGTACCGCTCCACCTGCGCCTTGATCTGCTCGACGATCTCCTCGGTCACGGCGGGGCCGAAGTCCGCGGTGATGAGCGCCGCCTCGAGATCGTCCCAGGTCTCGTCGTCGATCGTCTTCGCACCGAAGATGCCTCGGAGCGCCGAACCGAGCGACCAGGATGCGCGTTCTGCCATGCGTCGAGCTTATTCGTTCAGCGATGCCCGTCGGAGCACGCGCCGAGTCCGCTCAGGGCACCACGGCGATGGCCGAGAGCTCGTTGAGCGCGTCGAGCACGGCCTCCGGGTCCTGCCCCGTGCAGTCGATCGTGAGCGTGAATCCGAGCCCGGGCTGCGCGAGGGCGCGTCCGGCGACGACCCACTGGACCGTGCCGTCGTCGCCCACGACGTAGCGGGTATCGACGTCGTCGTTGCCCGGCACGCCGAGCGCGAAGCCGCCGTCGACCGCCACCTCGCCGACCTCGGCCGCGGTGGCGCCGAACACGACGGCGAGCATCTCGTCGGTGGCGATGCGGTCGTCGCCCGAGCTCGTGTCGACGTCGCCGATGAAGCCCTGCCAGTAGGCGGCCGTGCAGGCCCCGTCGGCCGAGGTGTAGCCCCAGTTGCCGTTGCCGTCGTCCGGGCTGGTGAGCGTCCACCCGTCGTCGAACATGAGCCCGTCGGCCCACTCCGCGGTCGAGGCGGAGGTGAGCAGCGCGCCGTCCTCGAAGGACAGCTCGTCGAGCTCGGCGGCGTCGGTCTCGACGATCGGGTCGTCGCCCGCGCTCGTGCCGCCGCCGTCGATGCGCTGCGCGTTCGTCACGTCGATCGGGAAGCAGCCGCTGAGCGCGAGGGGCGCCGCGACGGCGGCGACGATCGCGAGGGCGCGGAGTGCGGAACGAGGTGCGGTGCTGACGGTGCTCATGCGGCCAGCCTAGCCATCCGCCGGGATCCGGCAATGGGGAGCGCTCCCCGCCGCCGCGCGTCGCTCAGCTCGCCGCGCGCTCCTCGCGGACCCGCTGACCGACGACGGCGGAGACGCCGTCCTGGCGCATCGAGACCCCGTACAGGGCGTCGGCGATCTCCATGGTGCGCTTCTGGTGCGTGATGACGATGAGCTGGGACGCCTCGCGGAGCGACTCGAAGGTGGTCAGCAGCCGGCCGAGGTTCGCGTCGTCGAGCGCCGCCTCGACCTCGTCCATGATGTAGAACGGGCTGGGGCGCGCCTTGAAGATCGCCATCAGCAGTGCGACCGCGGCGAGCGAGCGCTCACCGCCGGAGAGCAGCGACAGCCGCTCGATCTTCTTGCCGGCCGGCTTCACGCTGACCTCGATGCCCGTGCTCAGCAGGTCGTCGGGGTTCGTGAGGAAGATGCTGCCCGTGCCGCCGGGGAACAGCACCGGGAACACCTCGGTGAAGGCGTCCCTGGTGTCCTCGAACGCGGCGCGGAAGATGGCCTCCATCTTGCCGTCGATCTCCTCGATGATCGTCAGCAGGTCCTTGCGGGTGTTCGCGAGGTCGGTGAGCTGCTCGGTGAGGAACTGGTGGCGCTGCTCGAGCGCCGCGAACTCCTCGAGCGCGAGCGGGTTCACCCGGCCGAGCTGGGCGAGCTTCCGCTCCGCCTGCGCGAGCCGCCGCTGCTGCACCTCGCGCGAGTACGGGGTGGCTTCGCCGTCCTCGGTCTCCGGGGGCACCTCCTGCTCCGGGCCGTACTCGGCGACGAGCACCTCCTCGGTGAGCCCGAGCTCGGACTCCGCTCGCTCGGCGAGCGAGGCCGCGTGCAGCTTCTTCTCGTAGATCCGCAGTTCGAGGCCGTGGACGTCCTCGGTGACCGACTGCAGGCGCTCGCGCACCTGGGACTCCTCGCGGCGGACGGCCTGCAGCTGCTCGTTGCGGCTCGCCCGCTCGGCCTCGGCCCGGCCGAGCGCGACGCGCGCCTCGGCGACGGAGGCGTCGACGGAGGCGAGCGCGGCGGGCAGCGCCTCGGCGACCCGGCTCGCCGCCTCGAGCTGGGCCCGACGGATGACGGCGCGCCGGGCGGCCTCGACCGCCTGCTGCTGCTCGGTGTCGAACTGCCGCTCGAGCTGGGCGATGCGAGCCTCCTCGGAGCGCACCCGCTCGCGGATCGTCTCCACCGCGAGCTTGGCCTCGACCTCGCGTTCGCGCGCGGCGTCGAGCGCTGCGACGGCACCGTCGCGCATCGAGGCGTCGAGCACGGGCCTGGGCACCGCGCGCGCCGCCTCGTGCGCCGCCTTGGCCGCCTCGGCGGCGGTCTCGGCCTCGCCGACGCGCCCCTCGGCGCTCGCCGCCGCCTGGCGCAGGCGATCGAGCTCGGCGTCGGCCGCCTCGAGCTGCACCCGGGCCCGGTTGAGCCGTTCGGTGCGCTGGGCGAGCTGAGCGTCGAACTCGCGGAGCGCGGTCAGCGCCTGCTTGGAGACCTGCTTCGCCTGCTCGTGCGCGGTGCGCTCCTCGGCCAGGGCGGTGCGGCTGCGCTCGAGCGCGCCGCGCAGCTCGTCGAGCGCGTTCTGGGCCTCGTCCCGCTCGGCGACGAGCTCGATGCGGCTCTGCTTGCGGCCGGAGCCGCCGCGCAGCACGAAGCGGCCGACGACGGTCCCGTCGCGGGTGATCACCGTCATCGGGCGATCGAGCTTCGCGAGCGCGGGATCCGCGGCGCGCACCGCGTCGAGGTCGTCGGCGACGAGCACTTCCGCGAGCAATGCACGCACGCCCGACGGCGCCGTGACGACCTCGGCGGCCGGCGTGAGCCCCGGCACGTTCGGCGTCGCGGTGGCGGCCGGGACGCCGCCCGCGTCGGCGAGGGTGATCGACACGCGCCCGAGATCGCCGTCCGCCGCCGCGGCGACGGCGCGGAACGCGGCATCCCGGTCGTCCACCAGCACCGAGTCGGCGAGCGAGCCGAGCGCCGCGGCGATCGCGGCCTCGAAGCCGGAGCGCACCTGCATGCCTTCGGCCAGCAGGCCCCGCACACCGGGCACACCGGCGGCGACGAGAGCGGCCGAGCCGTCGCGCTGATCGAGGGCGAGCGAGAGCGCCTGGGTGCGCGCCTGCAGGGCGCCCTGCTCGCGCTCGAGCCCGTGCAGTTCCTCCCGGAGGCGCTCGATCTCGGCCTCGGATTCGAAGACCGCCGCCTGGGCGAGCTCGTACGCCTCGTCGAGATCGGTCTCGCCGGCGTCGTCGCTCTCGGCCTGCTGCTCGGCCTCGGCGAGCGCGGCGGCGGCCGCGGTGCGGCGGGCGTCGGCCGCCTCGAGGGCATTGCCGTGCCGGAGGACTTCGCCGCGGGCGGAGGCGAGCTTCGACGCGGCCGCGTCGGCCTGACCGGCGAGCTTGGAGAGCTCGAGGTCGTAGGCGGAGACGAGTGCGCTCTGCTTCGCGATCTCGGCGTCGACCTCGTCGAGCGCCGCGCGGGCGACCCCCGTGGCCTCGTGCGCGAGGTCGAGCTCGGCGGCCGCCGTGCCGATGCCGTCGCGGAGCGCTTCGAGGGCGTCGATGGCGTGCACGATGTCCTGCCGGCTGACGGTCGGCACGGTCTCCTGCGTCTCGCTCTGCCCGCCGAGCAGGGCGATCCGCTGGCGGGCGAGCGTGTCGACGGCGCGGAGGGCGCTCTGCGCCTGCTCGAGCTCGAAGCCGAGCGAGCGCGCCCGATCGACCTCGTCGCCCTCGAAGGTCTGCTCGAGCGCGGTGACCCGGGCCTGGTGCTGCTCGAGCTTCTCCTGCAGGACGAGCCGCTCGGCGTGCCGCTCGTGCTCGCTGCGGCCGTGCTCCTCGAGGGCGCGGCGCAGGCCGGTCAGTTCGTCGGCGAGGAGCCGAGCCTTCGCGTCGCGGACGACGGCGGCGATGCCCGCGGCCTCGCGCGCGACCTCGGCCTGGCGACCGAGCGGTTTCAGCTGCCGGCGGATCTCGCCCGCGAGGTCGGAGAGCCTCGTGAGGTTGGTCTGCATCGCCTCGAGCTTGCGGAGCGTCTTCTCCTTGCGCCGACGGTGCTTCAGGATGCCCGCCGCCTCCTCGATGAAGCCCCGGCGGTCCTCCGGGCTGGCGTGCAGCACCGAGTCGAGTCGACCCTGGCCGACGATGACGTGCATCTCCCGCCCGAGCCCGGAGTCGCTCAGCAGCTCCTGCACGTCGAGGAGCCGGCACTGCTCGCCGTTGATGGCGTACTCCGACTGCCCGCTGCGGAACAGGGTGCGCGAGATCGTGACCTCGCTGTACTCGATCGGCAGCGCGCCGTCGGCGTTGTCGATCGTGAGGCTCACCTCGGCGCGGCCGAGCGGGCCGCGGGTCGAGGTGCCCGCGAAGATGACGTCCTCCATCTTGCCGCCGCGGAGGGTCTTGGCCCCCTGCTCGCCCATCACCCAGGCGAGCGCGTCGACGACGTTGGACTTGCCGGAGCCGTTGGGCCCGACGATGCACGTCACCCCGGGCTCGAAGGCGAAGCTCGTGGGCTGGGCGAAGGACTTGAAGCCTTTGAGCGTGAGGCTCTTGAGGTACACGTCCCACCTTCCTGCTCCGGGCGCTGCGGACTACCGTAGCCGAGTTCTCCCCCGCGGGCGCGGCGGAACGCCGCAGGATGCCGGACGGGCGCGGGCCCGCTCGCGGCCGCCCCGTACGCTGAAGGGCATGGAGATCCGTCAGATCCCGATCCCCGAGTGCCTCGGCGTCCCCGCCGCCCGCGAGTTCGAGCAGGCGGCGCTGCTGCTCGCGGCGATCGAGCACGAGACGTGGGGCGACGACGACTTCGCCCTCAGCGCGGCAGAGCTGCTCGCCGCGGCACGCGGCACGCACCTGCGTCGGGTGGCGTTCGGCGCCTGGGAGGGCGACGAGCTCCTCGGCCGTTCGTCCGCGGTGTGGGACGAGGACCCGGAGGCCGAGTCCGCCGAGGTCCACGTCGTCGTCGCCGCGCGGCACCGCCGTCGCGGCATCGGCCGCGCGCTCCTCGAGGTGGCGGAGCGCGCCGCCATCGACGCCGGCAAGCTCGCCCTCGACTCCTTCTCCGATCACCCCGAGGCGAGCCTCGCCGGACCGGGCGACGGGCTCAGGGCGCCCGCCGAGACAGCCGGCGATGCCGAGATCCCCGCGGACTCCCCCGCCGCCGGGTTCGCGGCGGCGACCGGCTACGAGCTCGGCCAGATCGAGCGGGTGAGCCTCCTGGATACGGCCGGCCGCGCCACGGAGCTGCAGGCGCAGCTCGGCGCGGTCGAGACATCCGCGGCGGACGCCGGCTACCGGGTGGTGGCCTGGCGGGATGCCGCCCCGGATTCGCTCGTCGACGCGTACGCCGCGGCCCGCGAGCATATGAGCCGAGACATCCCGGCCGGGGCACTGCAGATCGACGCGGAGCGTTGGGATCGCGCCCGCGTGCGCGCCTGGGAGTCGGAGCTCCTCTCGGGCGGAACGACGCTGCTGAGCTGCGCCGTCGTCGACGCGGGCGGCGACGTCGCCGGCTACACCGTGCTCGAGCTGCCGCCCGGCCGCCCCGTCGCCTACCAGGACGACACGATCGTGCTCGGCCCGCACCGCGGCCACCGGCTCGGCCTGCTGCTGAAGCTCGCGAACCTCGTCGCACTGCAGGAGGCGGCGCCCGAGCGCACCCGGGTGCACACCTGGAACGCCGACGAGAACGCGCACATGCTGCGCATCAACCTCGGGCTCGGCTTCCGGCCGTACGGGCTGTCGGCCGCGTGGGAGCGGCGGGTGGCAGCAGCCCACCGTCCCACGTCGCTCAACTGACGCGCGGCAGCGCCGACGGACGCGGCCGGGCCCCTGGGTAGAGTTGCGGGCGTGACCGGAGCCCCCGATGACCCCGAGCTGATCGCCGCAGGCAACCCTGCCACTCCCCCTCGACAGCTGGCCGACATCGCGACCCGGCGTCACGATCTCCACGCCTTCATCCTCGCCAACCCGAGCACGTACCCCCGGCTGCGTCAGTGGATCGCCGAGGTGAACCCCGGCTCAGCGCAGACGCAGATCACCGCGCCACCGGTCGCACCGCGCCGCACGGGACTCGGCTGGATCTTCGCCGGCTGCGGGTGCGTGACCTTCGTCGCGGTCATCGTGATCGCCGCCGTGGCGATCACCGGGCTCGCCACCTCTGTCGCAGCGGGTGGAGGATCAGACGGGACCAGTCGCACCGCCTCGACGTTCGAGGACCAGCTCGCCGTCATCCGTACCGAGAGCGCGGAGTACGAGAGGCTCGCAGCCCAGCTCGACGGGAATCCCGTCGCTCCCCTGGTCACGCAGCCCGCCAGGTTCCAGCGGCTCCAGGCCGATGTGGAAGCACTCGAGGCGAGCACAGCCCTCGAGACGGTGAGAGCGGCGCAAGCACGGCTGCTCGCCGAGCGCGCAGCGCAGTACCGCTCCGATCTGCAGGGCCGCATCACGGCCGCGGAGGGTCGTCGCGCGAACGCATCTGGGACCGACGAGGAGCAGCTCGTCGACAGCGCGGGGAACGGCTTCATCGACATCCAGTGGAATGCGGACTCGAAGTGCAGCGCGTCGAAGAACCCGGAGCGCACCACGGCGGGCTGCGTGACCAACACGCCGGAGCAGCTGATCGTGCACGTCCTCCCGCGGGAGCACCGACTCGGCGGCGGCGAGGCCGCCCGACTCACCACGCTGCACGAACTGGCGCACCTGTACCAGAGCATCGACGCGGCGACCACCGCCGGCGGCGAGGATGGGCCGGCGATGAAGCTGAAGAACGCGGGGCTGTTCCAGGGCAGCAGCGAGGTCATGTCGGATTGCTACGCGCTGACCTACCTCGGCCTGCAGTCCCTCACCGTCGGAGACGCCACGCTCGGGTACGGCTATGTCTGCACCGACGCCGAGCGGCAGGCGATCCGGGACTGGGCGAAGGAGATCCACGCCCCGATGCCGGGCTGAGCAGCGCGGTCAGCGCAGCCGTTGACAGCGCGGGCAGCGGTGCGAGCTGCGGTTCATGAACGGCTCGCGCACCATGAGCGTGCCGCAGCGCGGGCAGGCCTTGCCCTCGCGTCCGTACGCGTTCAGCGAGTGCGCGAAGTACCCCGAGGCGCCGTTCACGTTGACGTACTGGGCGTCGAAGCTCGTGCCGCCCTCGGCGAGGGCCTTCTGCAGCACCCCGCGCACGGCCTCGAGCAGCTCGCGCGCCCGGCGCGCGCTCACGCTCGACGCCGGCTGCTCGCCGTGCAGGCGCACCGCCCAGAGCGACTCGTCGGCGTAGATGTTGCCGATGCCGCTCACCAGGGTCTGGTCGAGCAGCACCCGCTTGACGGCGGAGTGCCGCTTCGCGAACGCCGCGAGGAAGGCCCGCTCGTCGAAGGCCGGATCGAGGGGGTCGCGCGCGATGTGCGCGACCTGGCTGGGGACGTAGCCCGCCCATTCCCCCGTGACCTCGGCCGAGAATCCGGCGGGGCGGCCGTCGGGCGTCGGCGCCATGCGGTCGATCGCCATCGAGCCGAAGATGCGCTGGTCGACGAAGTCGACGCGGAGCTCGCCGTGCGCCTCGTGCTCGAGGTGGATGCGGATGCGGGCGTGCGCATCGCCGCCGGGATGGTCGGGAGTGCGCAGCAGCACCTGGCCGCTCATGCCGAGATGGGCGACGAGCGCGCGCGGGGCGGCGGGAGCGTCTGACGCCTGAGTCCGCCCGGCCGGTTCCCCGCGCAGGATCGGCAGCCAGAGGAACTTGCCGCGGCGGACCGCGGCGGCGAAGCGGGCGCCGACGAGTCCGCGCTCGAAGTCGCCGCTCGCCGGGTCGTGGCGCTTCAGCGAACGCTGGTCGAGCACCTCGACCCCGGTGACGAGGGCGCCGGTGACGGCGGGGGCGAGGCCGGCGCGGACGACCTCGACCTCGGGAAGCTCGGGCACCTCAGCTCGCGTTCAGCGAGGTCCAGGCCTCGAGCGCCGCGGCCATCTCGGCCTGCTTCTTGCTCGATCCTTCGCCGGAAGCCCGGACGAGTTCGCCGACGGACACGGTGGCGAGGAAGTGCTTGCTGTGATCGGGGCCGCTCTCGGCCACCTCGTACACGGGCGGCGGGGCGCCGAGGCGGGCCGCGGCCTCCTGCAGACTCGTCTTCGGGTCCATCGCCGCCCCGAAGCGAGCGGGGTCGCTCATGAGGGGGCTGACGAGGCGGAGCACGAGGGCCGTCGCCGCGTCGTCGCCGGCGTCGAGGTAGGTCGCGCCGATGATGGCCTCGACCGTGTCGGCAAGGATCGACGGCTTGTCGGCGCCGCCGGTCATCGTCTCACCGCGGCCGAGCCGGATGAACGGACCCAGCCCGATCGCGCGGCCGACCTCGGCGAGCGCCGCGCTCGAGACGAGGCTCGCCCGGCGCTTGGCCAGCTCGCCCTCGTCGAGCTCGGGGTGATCGCGGAACAACCGCACCGTGACGGCCTGCCCGAGGATCGAATCGCCGAGGAACTCGAGTCGCTCGTTCGTCGGGATGCCGCCGTTCTCGTACGCGAACGACCGGTGCGTGAGCGCGAGCAGCAGCAGTTCGGGGTCGATCTCGATCTGCAGCGTCTCCTGGAGCGCTACGAGGTCTCGATCCGCAGGTCCCGTCTGCCGCGCGCGCGCCACGACCGGTCGTTCGGAGTCCGAGGGCCGACTAGACGTCGGCGACCTTCCGGCCCTTGTACTCGAGGAAGAGCGGGGTGCCCGCCGAGTCCTCGACCACGCGTGCGCGGTGCGGGAGGCTGTAGGTCACCTTGCCGTTCTCGACGGTCTTGACGAGCGTGGGGACCTCGGCCTTCCACTGCGAACGGCGCGCGTGGGTGTTGGCGCGTGACTTCTTCCGCTTGGGAACAGCCATGTCTCTCTCTCAATCTCTCTCAGATTCAGCACTGCCCTCGGCAGCGCCCTGGTCTTCGGAAGCCTCGAACCCCGCGAGCGCGGCCCATCGCGGGTCGCGCTGCTCGGGGGTGACGAGTTCCGGATGATCAGCCAGACGCTGCCCGGTCACAGGGTCGAGACCCGGGCAATCAGGCCGGCACACCGGCTGGAAGGGCAGTGCCAGCACCACCGCATCTCGGATGAGCGGTTCAAGATCCACGTGGTCGTCTTGAACCTCATACTCGAAAGCTTCCCCAGAATGATACGCGAAAAGCTCTTGGAACTCGACTTCGACGGGCAGGGCGATGTCGATGAGGCACCGGCTGCACTCCCCCTCGGCCACCGCATCGAGCTCGACGCTCGCGAGAATCCCCTCGTGCACGGACTCGAGTCGGACGTCGAGCTCGAGTTCGGAGCCCTCGCGGACGGCGACCAGGCCCTCGCCGAGCTGGGCGGGGGCAGCGAGATCGAGCTCGACCTCGCGCATCTCGCCCGGGCGGTGCATGAGGTCGCGCACGGTGATGCGGTACGGGGAATCGTGATGGGCCACGATCGGCCATTCTACGCGCGCGCAGCCGCCCGGCGGCCCGCCCGCGCCGTATCGAGCAACGACGCCGGCAGCAGCCGGGCGCGCCACCGGGCGACGGGCGACGCGCCGGCGCGCAATGCGGCGACGAGCTCGACGAGCGCTTCCTCGGACGCCGGCGCCGCGGTCCCGGGCGGACCGTACCTGGCTCGCTCGACCGAATCCCGCAGCGCGTGCAGCGCCCTGCGCGCCCCCTCGTCGAGCCCGCCCAGCTCGTCGAGCAGTGCCTCGGCGGCCTCGCGCGGGGTCAGTGCGTCGTCGGCCCCGGCGGGGAACCCGAGGTCGCTCGCGGTGGCCATGGCCTCCCGCCACGCGGCATCCGCCCCGCGATCGTCGCGGCGGATCCGGCGCAGGCGCACCCGACGCACCCAGATCCGAACGGCCGCAGGTAGGAGCAGGAGCAGCGCGAGCGCGAGGGCGACGAGCGGCCAGACCGCCGGGTCGTTCGTCGCCGCGGACGTCCGGCCGCCCGAGAGCTGCCGCTCCGGGTCGAGATCGGGCCGGGCGCCGGGCGTGGGCGCCGGTGTCCCGGGTACGCGCTCGGGCGCCGGGGCGGTCTCGCTCGCGCCGGGGCGGGAGTAGTCGGGCACCGTCCCGCGGCCGGGCGTCGGCTCGAAGGGCACCCAGCCGACGCCCTGGAAGTAGAGCTCGGGCCAGGCGTGCAGGTCCTGGCTGTCGACCTGGACGACGGAGACGTTCTCGACGCGCTTCGTCGTGGGCGTGCCCGCGGTGTAGCCGACGGAGATGCGCGAGGGGATGCCGAGCTCCCGGGCGAGGACGGCCATCGTCGAGGCGAAGTGCACGCAGTACCCCTCGCGCTGCTCCAGGAACTCCGCGATCACGTCGAGCCCGCCGCCGTCGTACCCCTCCTCGACGGGCGCCTCCACCGAGTAGCTGAAGTCCGCGCCGCGCAGATACTCCTGGATGGCGACGGCCCGGTCGTAGGCGGTGCCCCCGCGCGCCCCCAGCTCCCCGGCGAGTTCGCGGATCGACGCGGGGACGTCCTCGGGGAGCGCGGTGAACTCCTGGATCGACTCGGGGATGCGGTCCCCCGCCGCACGGAGCTGCTCGGCGGTGGGCTCGATCTCGAGCATGGTCGCCCGGTACTGCTGCCCGCTCGTGTCACTGTCGGCGCTGCGCACGGTGAGGGAGCCGCGATCCCAGAACCAGGAGCCGTCGAGCCCTTCGACGGAGGCGACCGGGTACGGCAGCGGCAGCCAGGTGGTGCGCAGCTGCTGCACTGTGACATCGATGGGGTGCTGCGAGCGCGCCACTTCGTCGCCGAGGCCCGTCGGGGTGGGGAACTCCGTGACCGCATTGTCGCCGTCGATGCGACGCTCGCTGGGGCCCCAGACCTCGCCGTCGAAGCGATCGATCGTGAGCAGCCGGAAGTACGGCCGGTCGCCATCGCGCGCGACGTAGCTGAAGGCGGGCACCGCGTCCGGCCGGCGCAGGTCGCGCCCGAGGTCGAGGAACGGGCTCACGCCGCGCGCGAACAGCGCCCCCTGGCCCCCGGTGCCGAGCAGCAGGCTCGTCGAGACGCTCGGGGTAGAAGCGGTGAGCAGCGAGGCGGCGACGAGCCCGGCGGCGGCGAGCCCGACGGTCGGCAGCAGGGTCGATCCGATCGGCATGCGCTGCGGCGCCGTGATGCGCACCTCGTCGTCGTCGTGCTGGGCGAGCGCGGCGCGGCGCCGCACCCGCACGTCCACTCGCAGCAGAAGGAGGAACGCGGCGGCCGCGAGCACGAGCGTGCCGACCTCCGCGCCGTCCTCGATGAGGAATCCGGGCACCAGGATCGGCACCATCGCCGGTGCCGCGGCCAGCGCCGGGAGCCTGAGCGTGTGCACGGCGAGGTCGACCGCGACGGCGAGCAGTCCGGTCCCGAGCGCGAGCGCGAAGGCCAGCGGCGGGACGACCACGGCCGGGACCGACTGCTGCTGGATGGTGCGCTGCGCCCCGCCCAGGAGCTCCCCGAAGAGGCCGAAGGTGTCGGCGGTGGGGATCAGGAGGAGGAACGAGCTCGCTCCGCCGAAGAAGAGGGTGAGCACCAGCAGGAGGATGCCGAGCTCCCCCACCGGCACGAGGGAGGCGGGGACGCGGATGGCCCGGAGGCCAGCCCCGCCGAAGAGCACCGCGGCCGCGGTGGCGGCGCAGAGCCACCACCAGCCGGCCCCGGCGAGCAGGGGGCCCAGCGCCATCACCGCGATCACGAGCAGGAGGAATGCGGATCCGCTCAGCGCCACCGACTGCAGACGGCTGAGCGGGGCCCGGTCACGGCGCATCGCGCTCACCCGCCAGGAACTCGTCCCACGTCGTCTCGCGGGCGGCCGGCGGCACCGGCATCCGCCCGGGACCGAACGCAGTCGTCAGCTCGGCGGCGCGACGGATGCGGACCACCCGCCAATCCGCTCGTTCGAGGGCATCGACCGAGCGTTCCGCCACCGTCGGCAGCACCACGGCGACCGCCGGGGCGAAGGCGGGACGGAGCGCGGCGAGTTCGGCCAGCCGTTCCTCGGCCGGCCGGACGAGGACCGCGAATCCCGGCATCGGTGCGCGCCGGTCCCGAGTGGCGGTGAGTCGTGCCGCGCCGCCGGCGCGCTCGTCGCGGGCGGGGCGCGCACCGCCGTGCTCCCGCCGGCGCGACGCACCGGGTGCGGGGATCCGGGCGAGGTCCTCGAGGAGCACGGCGGCCCCGCCGCCCGGTTCCCGGTACTCGCCCCGCCCCGGCGCGCCCTCCTCGAGCGGGTCGAGCCGCAGCCGGTATCCGCGGTCCAGCAGGTGGATGCCGATCGACGCGGCGACCTCCACGGCCAGCTCGAACTCGAAGTCCGGCGCGTCCCCGCGATGCGCGTCGTCGCCCCGGCTGCGCGGCGCGGAGTCGAGGAGGAGTCGCGCCTCCGCGTCGCCCCGCTGCTCCTCCTCGCGCACCATCAGCTCGCCGCGCCTCGCCGTCGCCGCCCAGTTCACCCGCCGGAGCGGATCCCCGTAGCGGTACTCGCGGGCGATCAACTCGTCGGAATTGGGGTGGGTGCGCCGCTGCAGACCGTGCCGGGTGCCGTCCACGGACGCCGTCCGGGCGACGGACCCGTCGATCGCCGTGACCCGCGGCGTCACCAGCAGCTCGCGCTCCCCGCCGACCGCGCGCCGCATCACGGCGAGCCCGAACGGGTCGCCGAGCGAGAGCTGCAGCGGCCCGACGGGGTACGCGCCGCGCCGCGGGGTGCGGAGCAGGTAGTCGAGCCGGACGGTGTCGTCCCCGCTCGGCAGCGTCCGCTCCCACGGTCCGACGCCGGGGAGGATCTCCTCCCCCGGTGCGAGCAGGGGCGCCGGCGCCTCGTCGCGCCACCTCGCCCCGTCGAACGGTCGCCGAGAGCGGTTCTGCACGGTGAGCCGCACCCGCGTCGACCCGCCCGCCGCCACCGTGGCGGGCGCGAAGACGCGGGTCACCGCGAGCTTCGGTATCCGCAGGGCCGCGTAGCAGAGCCCGACGACGGGCATCGCGATCGCGACGAAGGCGAGCAGCAGCACGTCGCGGAGATCGAACCAGAGGCTCACGCCGGCGAGCACCGCGCCGATCACCACGAGGGCCGTGCCGCGCCGCGTCAGCCGCGGGACGGTGCGCGGCTGACGGCGGGTGGATGCCGGCACGGCTAGTCCCTTCGCGCGCTGCCGATCGGCACCGGCGTGTCGGCGACGATGCGGCGGACGACCGCGTCGATGAGCGGCCCGCTGTCGTGGTCGTGCGAGCCGAGCGCCCGGCTCGTCGGGACCAGGCGGTGGGCGAGCACCGGCACGGCGAGCGCGTCGATGTCGTCCGGGAGCACGAAGTCCCGGCCGTGCATCGCGGCATGCGCCTTGGCGGCGCGGACGAGCTGCAGCGTCGCCCGCGGGCTGGCGCCGAGTCGCAGCTGGCGGTCGTCGCGCGTGGCGCGGGCGAGTTCGACCGCGTACTCCTTGACCGGTGCGGAGGTGAACACCCGCGACACCGTGCGGATCATGCCCTGCAGCTCCTCCAGCCCGACGACGGGGTCGACGAGCTCGATCGGGCTCGCCGTCTCGCGCGTCGACAGCATGGCGAGCTCGTCGGCCTGTGCCGGATATCCCATCGAGATGCGCGCCATGAAGCGGTCGCGCTGCGCCTCGGGCAACGGGTAGGTGCCCTCCATCTCGACCGGGTTCTGCGTCGCGACGACGACGAAGGGGCGGCCGAGGCGGTGGGTCACGCCGTCCGCCGTGACCTGGTGCTCCTCCATGCACTCGAGGAGGGCCGACTGCGTCTTCGGGCTGGCGCGGTTGATCTCGTCGCCGATGACGAGGTTCGCGAACACCGGTCCCGGTTTGAAGGTGAAGCTGCGGGAGGACTGGTCGAACACCGAGACGCCCGTCACGTCGCTCGGCAGGAGATCCGGGGTGAACTGGATGCGGCTCACGGTGAGATCGACGGAGCGCGCGAGCGAGCGCGCCAGCATCGTCTTGCCGACGCCCGGCACGTCCTCGATCAGCAGGTGCCCCTCGGCGAGGAGCACGGTGAGTGCGGCGACCACCGCGTCGCGCTTGCCGCTGATGACGGTCTCGACGTTCTCCACGATGGCCGCGGCGCGGGCGCCGACCTCGTCGATGCCCGGATCCGGCATCCCCGTCATGGTCGCAGCGCCCGCCTCGCTCACGGCGTCATCGCCGCCGCGAGGTAGTCCGCGACGGAGGCGGGCACATAGGGCCCGACGTCGCCGCCGAGGGAGGCGACCTGCCGCACGAGCGAGCTCGACACGTGGGCGTTCGCCGGATCCGGCAGGAGGAAGACGGTCTCCACACCGGCGAGGTGGCGGTTCACGATCGCCATCGGCGTCTCGTAGGCCACATCGAGCTGGGAGCGGATGCCCTTGACGAGCACGCTCGCCCCGACATCGGTGCAGTAGTCGACGAGCAGCCCCATGCTCCAGCTCGCCACGACGATGTCGCCCTGGATGCCCGCGTCCGAGATCGACTGCTCGATGAGCGAGACGCGCTGCGCGATGGGCAGGAGGGCGCTCTTGTCGGGGTTGTGCACCACGACCACGTGGACTTGGTCGTACAGCCCGGCGGCACGCCCGATGACATCGAGATGTCCGAGGGTGACGGGGTCGAACGAGCCGGGAACGACGGCGATCCGCTGCATGGCTCCAGCGTAGTGCCCGGCGGAGCCGCCGAGCCGGCCGCCTCAGCTCTTGCTCAGGAACTCGCTCGCCTCGTCGTCGAGCCGCCGGCGCACGGCCTCCGCGAGCGCCGGGTGGCCGGCCAGGCCCGGGTCGGCCGCGAGGACCTCGGCAGCGTGGCCGCGCGCCTCGCCGATCAGCTCGGCATCGCGCACCACCCGCAGCAGCTTCAGCGAGGAGCGCCCGCCCGACTGCCGCGCGCCCAGCACATCGCCCTCCTGGCGGAGCTCCAGGTCGACCTGGGCGAGCTCGAAGCCGTCGAGCGTCGCCGCGACCGCCTCGACGCGCTGCAGCGCGACCGAGCCGGGGACCGCCCGGGTCACCAGGAGGCACAGCCCCGGCACCCCGCCGCGACCGACGCGACCGCGCAGCTGATGAAGCTGCGAGACGCCGAAGCGATCGGCGTCCACCACGACCATGGCGCTCGCGTTCGGGACGTCGACGCCGACCTCGATCACCGTGGTGGCGACGAGCACGTCGATGTCGCCCGCGGCGAAGGCGCGCATCACGCGGTCCTTCTCGTCGGCGGCCATGCGGCCGTGCAGCGGCTCGATGCGGGCCGAGCCCAACTGCGGATGCTCCCGCAGCTCGGCGAGGGTCGCGAGGACGGTGGCGGCCGGCGCGGCGTCCGTCTCGGCGGGCTCGAGCGGCTCGCCATCGTCCTCCGTCTGCTTCTGGTCGATCGCCGGGCAGACGACGAACGCCTGCCGCCCCTGGGCGAGCTCCTCGGCGAGCCGCTCCCAGATGCGGGACCGCCAGGCCGGACGGATGGCGAGCGGCACCACCTGCGAGGTGATGCCGGCGCGGCCGGCGGGCAGCTGCCGGATGGTCGAGACGTCGAGATCACCGAACACTGTCATCGCCACCGTGCGCGGGATCGGCGTGGCCGTGAGCACGAGCACGTGCGGCGCCGTGCGGCCCTTCAGGCGCAGCGCCTCGCGCTGCTCGACGCCGAAGCGGTGCTGCTCGTCGACCACGACCAGGCCGAGGTCGGCGAAGGTCACGCGGTCGCCCATGAGTGCGTGGGTGCCGACGACGATGCGGGCCTGGCCCGCGGCGACCCGGAGCAGCGCCTTGCGCCGCTCGGCGGCGGGCAGCTGGCCGGTGACGAGGGTCGGGATGAGCTCGGCGGAGAGCTCGGGGCCGAGCACCTTCGCGATGGAGCGCACGTGCTGGGCGGCGAGCACCTCGGTGGGCGCGAGCAGCGCCGCCTGCCCGCCCGTGTCGGCCACCGCGAGCATCGCCCGCAGGGCCACGAGGGTCTTGCCCGAGCCGACCTCGCCCTGGACGAGCCGGTTCATCGGCGCGGCGCTCGCGAGGTCGTCGGCGATCTCGCGACCGACCTCATGCTGGTCCTCGGTGAGTTCGAAGCCGAGCGCCGCGTCGAAGCGTTCGAGCAGCCCGCCCGGCTTCGGCCGGCGCTCGATCGCCGCGTGCGAGCGGAGCGCCGCCCGACGCTGCAGCAGCGCGGTCTGCAGGACGAAGGCCTCGGTGAAGCGCAGCGTGCGCCGCGCCCCCTTCCAATCGCCCTCGGTCGAGGGCCGGTGGATCAGTTCGAGGGCCCGGCGGTGCCCTTCGAGCCCGCGCGCCTCGCGCACCTCGGCGGGCAGCGGGTCGTCGACGCGGCCGAGGCCGTCGAGCACGAGCGCCATCGACTTCGCGAGCTGCCAGCTGGCGATCGTCGAGGTCGCCGGGTAGATCGGGATCGGCGCCTGCGCCCAGCGCACCGCCTCGGCCTCGTCGACCGTGCGCGGGGTCTGCTCATCGAAGAGCTCGTAGTCGGGATGGGCGAGCTGTCTGGCGCCCTTGTACGAGCCGACCTTGCCGGCGAAGATGCCCCGCCGGCCCGGCTGCAGCTCGTTCTGCCGCCACGACTGGTTGAAGAACGTCAGGATGAGCACGCCGTTGCCGTCGGAGATCTTCGCCTCGACGATCGAGCCGCGCCGCTGCCGCATGGGCCGCTCGCGGACCTCGAGCACCTCGGCCACGATCGTCACGTTCTCGTCGAGCGGCAGCGAGTCGAGCGCCGTGAGCTCGCCGCGCATCGCGTAGCGGCGCGGGTAGTGCGAGAGGAACTCGCCGACGGTGCGGTAACCGAACGCGCGCTCGACGGCCTGCGCCGTGCGCGAGCCGAGCGCCGTCGCGAGCTTCGACTCCAGGGCGAAGGAGCCGGGCTCCACGCTCGGCTCGGCTGCTGCGGCGGTCATGCCTCGATCGTAGGCCGTACCCCCGTCAGCGCCTCGATCTCGGCCGTCACGAACGGATCGTCGGGGCGCTCGGCGTCGAGCGCGCGCTGGATGGCCAGCGCCTCCTCGGTGCGCCCCAGCGTGCGCAGCGCCCGGGCCATCGACCAGCGCGCGACCCGCAGCTGCTCGGCGCTGCCGTACTGCTCGGCGGCTTCGGCGGCGAGGGTGAAGTGATGCAGTGCGGCGACCGGGTCGTCGCCGTCGTGCTTCGTCCAGCCGAGGTTGTTGTGCAATGCGATGCCCCAGCGCAGCACGCGCGGGTCGCGGGAGCCGGCGAGGACGTCGAAGCCCTCCGCCGCCCACTCCTCCTCGTGTCCGCCGTCGGTGAGCGCGAGCATGTGCAGGCCGTCGAGCACGAGGAAGGCGGCGCCCGCGGCAGCGGCCTCTCGGACGGCACGAGTGAGCTCCGGCAGCGCGTCCTCCGGGCGGCCCGCGGCCGCGTGCAGTCGTCCACGCTCGAGCGCGACGCGGGCGCGCAGCTCGGCGGCCTCCGGCCCCGACTCGGAGCCGGGAGCCGCGGCGGCCACGCCGTCGAGCACCGCGAGCGCCTCCTCGGTGCGGCCCTGCAGTCCCACCGCCCGGGCGAGCTGCGCGGCCATCACCGCGCGCTTGTGCGCGCTGCGCTCGGGATCCGCGGATGCCGCGCGGAATCGCTCCTCGCTCGCCACCGGATCGGCGAAGTCCCACAGCCGATCGATCTCGCGCTGCTCCGAACCCCGATGATCGGGCGAACTGGCTGACAGGTCGGTCGAATCCTCCACCTCACCATCATGGCAGCGCGCCCCCCGAACGGGCGACCCCTTGACGACGGATGACGCGCCCGGCATGCTGTCCGCCGATACACTGCCTGGAGCATGACGCGCATCATCGCCGGCTTCGCCGGCTCCCAGACCCTCGCCGTCCCCCGCTCGGGCACCCGGCCGACGAGCGACCGCGTGCGGGAGGCGATCTTCTCCGCGCTGGAAGCGCGGGACGCCATCGACGGAGCCCGCGTACTCGACCTCTACGCCGGGTCCGGGGCCCTGGGGCTGGAGGCCGCGAGCCGCGGTGCCGCCGAGGTCGTGCTCGTGGAGCGCGCGAAGCCCGCCGCGGACGTCTGCCGCAGGAACGCCGACGCCGTGCGCCGTGCGGCGCCCCGCGACGCCGCTCCGAGCGTCCGGGTCGCTCAGCGCAGCGTCGCGGCCTTCCTCGAGCCCGGCGCGGCGCCCGGCCCCTGGGACCTCGTCTTCATCGACCCGCCGTACGAGCTGGGCGAGCCGGAGCTCGCCCGCGAGCTCGCCGCGCTCGCCCCAGTGCTCGCGGAGGGCGCGCTCGTGGTCGTGGAGCGCAGTGCGCGCTCCCCCGAACCGGTCTGGCCCGCGGGGATCGAGCCCGAACGTCGCCGCGACTACGGCGAGACGACGCTGTGGTGGGCCGTGGCCGCGGATCAGCCCGCGCGCCCGTCCCAGCCCGAGTAGGGGTCCCAGCCCAGCGCCTCCACGGGTTCGCCGTCGAGCGTCAGGCGGCCGTGGCCATCGACCACGCGTCCGATCCGCTCGAAGGGGGCGGGCAGCGCGGTGCCCGGCGGGAAGGTCGCGAGCAGTCCGTGGTCCTCGGCCCCCGCGAGGGCGAGCCTGGGGTCGGCTCCCAGCGCGGCGGTGTCGAAGTCGAGGCCGACGCCACTCGCCACCGCGATGCGCCGGGCGTCACGGGCGAGGCCGTCGGACACGTCGAGCATGGCGGTGGCGCCGGCCGCCGCCGCGGCGACGCCCGCGAAGACGGGCGGCCGCGGGGCGAGCTGCGCGGCGAGGAGTTCCGGCTCGCGCCGACGCAGCTCGGCGGCGAGCGAGGCATCCGGCTCCCCCGAGGCGTCCCGCGCCTCGCCGAACAGCAGCGCCAGCCCGCGCGCCGCATCGCCCCTGGCGCCCGCGTGCGCCAGCACGTCGCCGACGCGGGCCCCCGAGCGCAGGACCGGCGTGCGCCCCTCGAGGTCGCCGAAGGCGGTCACCGCGAGCGTCAGCACGGTCGAGACGGAGAGGTCCCCGCCGACGACGCCGGCCCCGGGGGCGAGGGACGCGAGCGCCTCGCGGAGGCCGTCGGCGATGCCCTCCAGCACGGCGACGTCGAGCTCCGGCGGGGCCGCGATCGCGACCGTCAGCGCCGTCGGCCGCGCCCCCATCGCAGCGACATCGGTGAGGTTCGTCGCCGCCGCCTTCCAGCCGAGCTCGTGCGGCGTCGACCAGGCGAGCCGGAAGTCCGGCCCGTGCACCATGAGGTCGGTCGTGACGACAAAGCGGCCGTCGGCGGCGGCGACCACCGCGGCGTCGTCGCCCGCGCCGAGCAGCGCGGACTCCCCGGGCGCGAGCCTCGGCAGCACCCTGGCCAGCACCGCGTCCTCGCCGAGCCGTCCGATCGAGGTCGCGGCGCTCAGAGCGTCTTCCATGGCTCCCACGCTAGCCTGGCCTGGATGTCTCTCCGCTCCGCCCGGCTCCGCCGCGCCCTGCGCGCCGCAGCCGTGACCGCCCCCGCCGCCCTGCTGCTCGCCGCCTGCACCCCGATCGTGCCCTTCGACCCCGCCCCCGAGGCCTCGGACGCCGACTGCGCCTCGCTCGTGGTCCGCCTGCCGGACACCGTCGCCGAGCTGCCGAAGCGGGAGACGAACGCGCAGGGCACCGGAGCCTGGGGCGAGCCGGCCTCGGTCCTGCTGCGCTGCGGCGTGCCCGTTCCCGGGCCGACGACCGACCGCTGCGTGAGCGTCGACGGCATCGATTGGATCATCGACGAGTCCGACGCCCCGCGCTACCTGTTCACCACGTACGGCCGCACGCCGGCCGTCGAGGTGCTCGTCGACAACGACGTCGTCGGCGGCACCACGGCGATCGCCGACCTCTCGAACGCCGTCGGCGTCATCCCCGCCGACGGCGGCTGCACCTCGGTCGACGACCTCGGCGAGGTGCCCAGCGAGGGCTGAGCCGTCCGCTCAGCGCGCGCCGCGCGCGTGGCCGACCTCGACGAGGCGGGTGATGAGCTCGGGATAGCTGAGCCCCGAGTTCAGCCAGCACGTCGGGAACATCGAGATCGGGGTGAAGCCGGGCATCGTGTTCACCTCGTTCACGACGTAGCCCTCGTCGGTCAGGAAGACGTCAACCCGGGCGAGCCCCTCGGCGCCGAGCGCCTCGAAGGCGCGCCGTGCGACGCGCTGCAGCTCGAACAGCTCGCCGTCGCCCAGATCGGCCGGGCAGACGAGCTCGACGCCGGGCGCGTCGAGGTACTTCGCCTCGAAGTCGTAGAAGTCGCGGCCCGAGACGATGACCTCGCCGGCGACGCTGACGCCGACCTCGCCGGGCTCAGGCCCCTCGAGCACCGCGATCTCGATCTCCCGCCCGGACACGGCGGACTCGACGAGCACGCTGCGGTCCTCGGCGAACGCGACGTCGAGCGCGGCGTCGAGCCCGGACCAGTCGTTCACCTTCGTGACGCCCACGGAGCTGCCGGCGCGGGCCGGCTTCACGAACACGGGCAGACCGAGCGCCTGCACCCGTCGCTGCCACAGCACCGGATCGGCGTCGAGCGCCGCACGGGTGAGCGTCACCCAGGGGGCGACCTGGATGCCGGCGCCCTCGAGCAGCGTCTTCGTCGCGTGCTTGTCCATGCCGGCCGCGGAGGCGAGGACGCCGTTGCCCACGTAGGGCAGGCCGAGCAGCTCGAGCAGGCCCTGGATCGTGCCGTCCTCCCCGAAGCGGCCGTGCAGGATCGGGAACACCACGTCGACGTCGCCGAGCGAGCGCGTGTCCGAGCCGCCTTCCGCGGACGCCGTCGTGACCCGCAGCTCGCGCGAGACGGCGCTCTCGGGCCAGCTCACCCGGGTGCCATTGTCGACGACCTCGGGCAGCTGCGCCGGGTCGAGGGCGAAGCGCGCCGGGTCATCCGACTCGAGCACGAACGCGCCGTCGCGGGTGATCCCGACCGGGATCACCTCGAAGCGGTCACGATCGATCGCCCCCAGCACTCCCCCCGCCGTAGCGCAGCTGATCGAGTGCTCGCTTGAACGCCCGCCGAAGAGCAGAACCACCCTGAGCTTGTCCATCGTTCGTCCTTTCGCCCTGGGGCTCGTCGTCGGTCGTGAGGTGAGGGGCGATGTCGCGCGGAGCCAGCGTGCCGGCGAGCACCTGGCGCACCTGCTCGACGATGGGCATCGCGACGCCCTTCGCCTTCGCCAGCTCGAGGATCGGGCCGACCGAGGCCAAGCCCTCCGTCGTCTGCTGCATGCGCTCGACGACGTCCTTCAGGTGGTAGCCCTGCCCGAGCAGCCGACCCGCGGTGTTGTTGCGCGACAGCGGCGACTGGCAGGTGGCGATGAGGTCGCCGAGCCCCGCGAGGCCCGAGAGCGTCTCCGGCTGCGCGCCGTACGCGACCGAGAAGTCCGTCATCTCGACGAGGCCGCGCGTGAGGATGGAGGCCTTCGTGTTCTCGCCGTAGCCGGCGCCGTCGACGATGCCGATCGCCACCGCGATGAGGTTCTTCAGCACGCCGCCGAACTCGGTGCCCGGCACGTCGGTGTTCACGAAGGAGTGGAAGTAGCGGTTGCGCGACACCGAGGCGACGGCTTGCGCCGTCTCCAGGCTCGAGGAGGAGACGACGGCCGCCGTCGGCTGCTCCTTCGCGATCTCGAGCGCGAGGTTCGGGCCCGAGATGACCGCGATGCGCGATTCGTCGATCGGCAGGACCTCGGCGATGACCTGGCTCATGCGCAGGCCGCTCGCCTTCTCGACGCCCTTCATCAGCGAGACGACGATCGCCTCGGCGTGGAGGTGCGGCGTGATGGCCTCGAGGTTGTCGCGGAGCGACTGGCTCGGCACCGAGATGTACACCTGCTCGGCCCCGGCCAGGGCCAGGTCGAGCCGGCTGGTCGAGCGGAGCCCCCGCGGCAGGTTGATGCCGGGGAGGTAGTCGCTGTTTCGCTGCGCCTCCTGGATCTCGCGCGCGAGCTCGGGCCGCCGGGCCCAGAGCATGACGTCGGCGCCGCCGTCGGCGAGGATCTTCGCGAAGGTCGTGCCCCAGCTGCCCGCCCCGAGCACCGCGACGCGCGTGCCGTGGGGCTTGCGGGGGCCGCTCCTAGTCTTCAATTCGGCCCGTCTCCTTCTGACCGTGCACGACGGGGTCCCAGCGCTCGGCGGGCGCCGGCTCGCCGCGCAGCTCGGCGAGCAGCTCCGCGATCGCATCCATCAGATCGGCGGTGGCCGCGACCATCGTCGCCTGGTCGAGCGGCCGGCCGCGGTAGGGGGTGAGGTCGACGGGCTCGCCGATGGCGACGTCGATCGTCTTGCGCGGGAACAGGCTCAGCTTCTTGCCGTAGCGGGGCATGAGGGCCTGCGTGCCCCAGTGGGCCGCGGGGACGAGCGGGATGCCGCGCTCGAGCGCGATGCGCACCGCGCCCGTCTTGCCCCGCATGGGCCAGAGCTCGGGGTCGCGGGTGAGCGAGCCCTCGGGGTATACGATGACCATCCGCCCCTTCTCGACGAGCTCCTCGGCGGCGCGGAGGGCGTCGTGGCCCCGGCTGCCGCTGCGCTCGACCGGGATCTGGCCCGAGGCGCGGAGCGCCCAGCCGACGACGGGGACCTTGAAGAGCGAGGCCTTCGCCAGGAAGCGGGGTGCGCGCCCGAGCTTCCAGCTCGCGGCGCCCATCACGACCGGATCGATCTCGCTGTAGTGGTTCGGCGCGAGCACGAAGGCGCCCGACTGCGGCATCCGCTCCCGGTGATGGAAGCGGAACTTCACGCCGAGGTTGATGATCGGCAGGATGATCGCCGCGAGGAACCAGAAGAAGGAGGGCCGCCGGGTCTCGGACCGCGGCTTCGCCCCCGCCGTGGGCGGGTCGCTCACCGGCTTCGATTCACCCGCGCCGTCGTCGTTCGCCACCTGGCCGTTCACCCTTCGAGTTCGAAGTCCGCCCCGAGCAGCTCGAGCTTCCCGATGAAGTTCTCGTAGCCGCGGGCGATGATGCCGACGTTCGACACGGTCGATCGACCCTCGGCCGTCAGCGCCGCGATGAGGTGGCTGAACCCGCCGCGCAGGTCGGGCACCTCGATGTCGGCACCGGTCAGCTTCGCCGGGCCGGAGATGACGGCCGAGTGCTTGAAGTTGCGCTGGCCGAAGCGGCACGGCTTGCCGGTCAGGCACTCCTTGTGCACGTCGATCTTCGCGCCCATCTCGACGAGCGCGTCGACGAAGCCGAAGCGCTGCTCGTACACGGTCTCGTGCACGATCGAGACGCCCTTCGCCTTCGTCAGGGCGATGACGAGCGGCTGCTGCCAGTCGGTCATGAAGCCCGGGTGCACGTCGGTCTCGATGATCGTCGAGCTCAGCTCGCCGCCCGGGTGGAAGAACCGGATGCCGTCCTCGGCGATGTCGAATGCGCCGCCGACCTTGCGGAAGACGTTCAGGAACGTGAGCATCTCGGCCTGGCGGGCGCCGCCGACGAAGATGTCGCCCTCGGTCGCGAGCGCCGCCGCGGCCCAGCTCGCGGCCTCGTTGCGGTCGAAGAGGGCGCGATGGCGGTAGCCGGAGAGCCGGTCGACCCCCTCGATGCGGATGACCCGGTCGGTGTCGACCGTGATGATCGCGCCCATCTTCTGCAGGATGTTGATGAGATCCATGATCTCGGGCTCGATCGCGGCGCCGGTGAGCTCGGTGATGCCGTCGGCGAGGGTCGCCGTCAGCAGCACCTGCTCGGTCGCGCCGACGCTCGGGTACGGCAGCTCGACCTTCGCGCCCTTCAGGCCGTTCGGGGCGGACATGCGGATCCCGCTCGGCAGCTTCTCGACGATGGCGCCGAAGTTGCGGAGCACCTCGAGGTGGTAGTCGATCGGGCGGTCGCCGATGCGGCATCCGCCGAGGTCGGGGATGAACGCCTCGCCGAGCCGGTGCAGGAGCGGCCCGCAGAACAGGATCGGGATGCGGCTCGACCCGGCGTGGGCGTCGATGTCGGCCATGTGCGCCTGGGCCACGCCGGACGGGTCGAGCACGAGCTCGCCGGGCTCCTCACCCTCGGTGACGGTCACGCCGTGCACCTCGAGCAGGCCGCGGACGATGCGCACGTCGCTGATGTTCGGCACGTCCTTCAGCACGCTGGGCGTATCGCCGAGGATCGCCGCGACCATCGCCTTGGTGACGAGGTTCTTGGCCCCCTTCAGCTCGATGCGGCCGCGCAGCGGCTTGCCACCGTTGATCGTGATCTTGTCGACCTCGAGTCCCACTGCGCTCCCGTGCTGCTTCGCGTCATCAACGAGTGTGTTCACTCAGTTCCCTGCTTCCGCCGGCTCCCGGATCGGGAGCGTTGTTGGCCGCCACGCCGCTCGATGCTGTTCGAACTCGGCGATGGCCTCTTCTTCGCGCAGAGTGAGCCCGATGTCGTCGAGTCCCTCCAACAGCCTCCACCGAGTGTAGTCGTCGATCTCGAACGGCACCGTGAGCTCAGCTGCGCTCACCGTACGCTCAACGAGATCCACCGTGACCGGCATTCCCGGCTCGGCCTCGACGACCTCCCAGATGCGCTCGATGTCCTCGTAGGCGACGAGCGCGGCGAGCAGTCCCTGCTTGCCCGCGTTGCCGCGGAAGATGTCGCCGAAGCGGCTCGAGATGACGACCTGGAAGCCGTAGTCGCGGAGCGCCCAGACGGCGTGCTCTCGGCTCGAACCGGTGCCGAAGTCGGGGCCCGCGACGAGCACGCTGGCGCCCTGGTAGGCGGGCTGGTTGAGGATGAACTCCGGGTCCTGGCGCCAGCCGTGGAACAGGGCGTCGTCGAAGCCGGTCTTCGTGACGCGCTTCAGGAACACCGCGGGGATGATCTGGTCGGTGTCGACGTTCGAGCGGCGCAGCGGGACGGCGACGCCGGTGACGGTGCTGATCTTCTCCACGATTACTTCGCCTCCGCCTCGGTCACGGCCTGTTCGAGATCCCACGGGCTCGAGAGCGTGCCGCGGATCGCGGTCGCCGCCGCCACGAGCGGGGAGACCAGATGGGTGCGGCCGCCCTTGCCCTGCCGGCCCTCGAAGTTGCGGTTCGACGTCGACGCGCAGCGCTCCCCCGGGGCGAGCTGGTCGGGGTTCATGCCGAGGCACATCGAGCAGCCGGCGAAGCGCCACTCGGCGCCGAAGGCCTCGAAGACCTTGTCGAGCCCCTCGGCCTCGGCTTCGAGGCGCACCCGCGCGGAGCCGGGGACGACCATGACGCGGACCCCGTCGGCCTTCTGCTTGCCGGCGACGATCGACGCGAAGGCCCGCAGGTCCTCGATGCGGCTGTTGGTGCAGGAGCCCATGAAGACCGCGTCGACCTTGATCTCCTTGAGCGGCACGCCGGGGCGGAGGTCCATGTACTCGAGCGCCCGCTCGGCAGCGGCGCGCTCGTGCTGGTCGTCGATGGTGGCGGGGTCGGGCACGGTGTCGGAGAGCGAGACGCCCTGGCCGGGGTTGGTGCCCCAGGTGACGAAGGGCTCGAGCGCGTCGGCGTCGATGAAGACCTCGGCGTCGAACTCGGCGCCCTCGTCGCTCGGCAGCGTCTTCCAGTATTCGACCGCGGCGTCCCAGTCCTCGCCCTCGGGCGCGTGCGCACGGCCCTTCAGGTAGGCGAAGGTGGTCTCGTCGGGTGCGACCATGCCGGCGCGGGCCCCGGCCTCGATCGACATGTTGCAGATCGTCATCCGGCCGTCCATCGACAGCGCGCGGATGGCGCTGCCCCGGTATTCGAGCACGTAGCCCTGGCCGCCGCCGGTGCCGATCTTCGCGATCACCGCGAGGATGATGTCCTTGGCCGTGACCCCGGGGCGCAGCGTGCCCTCGACGTTGATCGCCATCGTCTTGAACGGCTTCAGCGGCAGCGTCTGCGTCGCGAGCACGTGCTCGACCTCGCTCGTGCCGATGCCGAACGCCATCGCGCCGAACGCGCCGTGCGTCGAGGTGTGCGAGTCGCCGCAGACGACGGTGATGCCCGGCATCGTGAGGCCGAGCTGCGGGCCCACGACGTGGACGATGCCCTGCTCCTTGTCGCCGAGCGAGTGCAGGCGGATGCCGAACTCGGCCGCGTTGCGACGCAGCGTCTCGATCTGGGTGCGGCTCGTCAGATCGGCGATGGGCTTGTCGATGTCGAGCGTCGGGGTGTTGTGGTCCTCGGTCGCGATCGTGAGGTCCGGGCGGCGCACGGGCCGCCCCGCCATCCGCAGCCCGTCGAAGGCCTGCGGGCTCGTCACCTCGTGCACCAGGTGCAGGTCGATGTAGATGAGATCGGGGGTGCCGTCCTCGCCCTGCTTGACGAGGTGGTCGTCCCACACCTTCTCGGCGAGGGTGCGGGGGCGTTCGCTTGACGCGGTCATGCGGTGGTCATCCTTCGGTTCTGCTCTGAATCAGCCGTCGACGGACTCCGCGGCGGGGAAGGGCCTAGAACGAGGCCCCGCCGCGGCACCGAAGCAGAAGTCGCCGTGCACGCACCCTGACAGATTACACGTTCGGCGAGGGCAGTCTCGCCACGAGCAGCCGCAGGCGCCCCAGCACGAGCACCTCGCCGTCGCCCACGAGTCCCGTCGCGCCCGGTGCGAGCTCCTCCGGCTCGGCGCCCGCGCGTTCGATGCGGACGCCATTGGTGGAGTGCAGGTCGGTGACCGCGAGCGCCTCCCCCGCCGGGACGGCGAGGGCGTGCGTCTTCGACACGGTCCGGCTCGCATCGTCGATCGGCACCGCCGCCCGAGCGCCCTCGGCATCCTCGACGCGGGGCGCCCGACCGAGAACCGAGGGGCCCGTGATGACCGCGTCGACGCCGCCGGAGGCGACGAGACGCCAGCGGACCCGCACGCCGGTGACCTCGTACGCCGGGTCGAGCGGCGGCGGAGCCTGCACCACCGGCCCGGCGGGCGTCGGCACGAGCGGGGGCGGCCCGCTCCGGCCCGGCGCGAACGAGGGCAGCGTGCGCTCGACCGGCTTGGCGGCGCGCTCGGGGGCGGCCGGCGGTTCGCCGGGCACGAGGCCCGGCGGCGGCACGATGAAGTCGGACCCGTCCACGCCGCAAGCCTAGCGGCGGCCGCCCCGCTTCCGGCGTCGCGCATAGCGGTACCGGCTCACGATCCTCCGGATCCGACCGGCCGCGGCCGTCGCGGCGGCGGCCACGGCATCCGCTTCCGTCCAGCGCTGGGCCGCCACCGTCTCGTCGAGCTCCCGGCCCTCGAAGACGTCGCGGTCGACCGATGCCGCAAGGGTCGCGAGCGACTCGGCGCCCGCGAGCCCCTGCTCGCTCGACTGCCCGGCGAGCGCGGCGGCCGTCTGCAGGCGGGTGGCCCGCTCCGGGGGCTCGAGCCCCAGTTCCGCGTAGCGGTCGACGAGCTCGTCCCACGCACCGGCCGAGCTGCGATCGGGTCGTTCCCGGAGCCGACGCGCCCGCCGCCGGCGCTTCGCGAGCGCGACGAACAGGAGCGGGAGGAAGACGATCGCGAGCGGGATGCCGAGCGAACCGGCGAGCACCCACACCCAGCCCGGCACCTCGAAGGGGTGGTCCCGCTTCTCGTCCTCGGTGTCGTCGATCTCGACCGTCGTCAGCAGTTCGTCGTCGGTGGCCTCGTTGCGCGGCGGCTGGCGCACCTGCGGCTGCGGCTCGCTCTTCGGCCGCGGCGTCTGCTCCTGCGGCACGTCCACCTGGTCGGGAGTCGGCCGGAAGCTCACCCAGCCGACGCCCTCGAACGGGACCTCGACCCAGGCGGTGACGTCCTCACCGCGGACCTCGATCTCGTCGGCACCCTCCTGGACCTCGGGGGCGAAGCCCATCACGACCCGGGCCGGGTAGCCCAGATGCCGCACCATGAGCGCCATCGCGGCGGCGTACTGCTCCTCGTCGCCCACCATCTGGGAGCGGGTGAACAGCTCGATGAGCCGGTCGGCGCCGTGCCCGGCGCGCGAGGCGACCGAGTCCGAGGCGAGCCCGTGGCTCAAGAAGCCGTTCGTCTTCAGGCCGGTCTCGATGGCACGGATCCGGCCGATCGCGCTCTCCTCCTCGCCCGCGTACTCCTCCGCCTTCGCGGCGACGACGTCGGGGAGCTGATCGACGGGCGGCAGCTCGAGGCGCGCCACCGGGACGTCGGCGAGCGACTCGGGGTCGGGCTGGAGCTGGGTGCGCGCGTCGAGCTCGTAGCGGCCGCCGACCGGGAACCCGCTCGTCAGCACCGCGGTGCCCGCGTCGGCGTTGTACCGCAGGTCGCCCGCGCGGGCGGCCGTGGCCCGGTCGAGGAGCTGCAGCCGCTCGCCGTACCCCACGGTCGGCAGCCAGACGTCGTGGTAGCCGAGCGACTCGACCTCGATACGGCGTTCGCCGCCGAGGTCGGCGAGCGCGGGCTCGGGCAGCGTCGCACCGACGATCGCATAGCCGCCGTCGATCGCCGACTCGGGTCCGGCCACCGTGAAGAGCCGGCCGGTGTAGGCGTCCATCGACGCGAGCCGGAGCACATCGCCTGGCTCGAGCCCCCTGACCCGCAGCACGGGCTCCTCGGCGAGGTCCTTCGTGTAGCTGCGGAAGCCGGCGAGCGGGCTCGAGAACTCCCGGGCGTCGAAGGGCGGCACGATCTCGTCGCGCAGCACGAACCGCTCCGCCGCGGTCGGCGCGAACGCGAGTCCGGCGACGGTGCCGACCACGACCGCCCCGCCGACGACCGCACCGGCTCCCCCGATGCGGCGGAGCAGCGTGCCGCCGTCGGCTCCGCCCTGCTCGATGCCGGAGCGGCGGCGCCACGCCAGCCAGAGGAGCGCGATCGCGCCGAAGGCGACGCCGCGCACCGCGGCGAGGAAGGCCTCGTCCGTGCCGAGGAGGATGCCCGAGAGGTAGAGCAGTACGGGCCCGATCAGCAGAACGGCCGCGCGGAGCACCGTCCGGCGCGCGGGCAGCCAGCGCAGGACGAGCAGCCCGCCGACGAGCGAGACGAGCCAGGTCGCGACGTACGGCACCGCGGCGACGTAGTAGGGCGCCTCGACGGGAGCCGCGATCGTCACGAGGTCGGCCCAGCCGTAGACCGCGCCGATCGCGAGGCCGGCGAGCGAGTCGAGGCTCGGCAGCACCACCGCGATCCCCTGGCCGGGCATCGCGAACGGCGTGCCGAGCAGGAAGTAGGCGGCCAGCGCGAGCAGCACGGTGTTCAGCACCCCGAGGCGCAGCACCGAGCCGAGCAGGGCGGCGCCGGTGCCGACCACGAGGCCGCCGACGGCCGCGAGCAGGAAGTCCATTCCGCCGAAGCTCGTCTCGTACCCCGCCACCGCGAGCAGGCACAGCGCGGCGAGGACGCCGAGGTCGACGAGCTGGGTGCTCGTGACCCCGCCGGCCGACGGCCGCCGCTCGGGCGAGGCGGGCGCGAGGATCGGCTGCGATGCGGTCATGGCCGGACCCTCCGCATCACCGCGGCGAGCTCGCCGAGATCGCCGATCGTGGCGACCGTGCTCCGACCGACCTTCGCGATGCGCGACTCGGCGCCGCGCTGCACCCGGATCGCGACGAGCGGCATCTCCGGCGGGAGCACCGTCTGCACGGCGCGCACCTCGCTGAGCGGCTGGGCGCCGCCCGTGACGAGCACCACGACGCTCGCGGCGGGCGCCAGGCGGATGCGGTCCCGGACCAGTTCGCGCAGTCCGCCGAGCGCCGGACCGCCGCGGCGGGCGTAGGGCTGGATGCGGCAGCTGTCGTCGAGCAGGCTCGTCGTGCTCGTCGTGCGCAGCCGCATCCGCTCGGTGGCGCAGACCGTCTTCGTGGCGTCCTTGATGAGCTGCACGGCGATCGACGCGAACACCGAGACCCCGAGTTCGAACTCCCTCTCGTCGTCGTAGTGCGACTCCTCGGTCGACTGCAGCAGGACGAGTTCGGAGCGCCGGGTCTCCTCGTACTGGCGCACCATCAGCCGGCCGGTGCGGGCCGAGCTGCGCCAGTGCACGTTCCGCAGCGGATCCCCGGGCTCGTAGGCGCGGAGCGCGTGGAACGAGAGGTCGTGGTCGGTGATGACCTTCGTGACCTCGCCCTCGAGGTCGCGGACGAGGCCCGCCGCCGAGGGCCGGAGCCTGGCGGTGACCGGGTGCACGAAGAGCTCGACCGGGTCGTTCCAGCGCACGGTGCGGCGGAGCAGGCCGAGCTCGTCGCCCCGGACGGAGATCGCCGGGCCGGCGACGATCACGGCGCGACGATTGGTCGGCACCGCGAAGAGCTCCTCGTGCCCGGCGCGCGGCTCCAGCGAGGGAATGCGGAACACCGCCGAGCCCGCACCCACCGGCAGCTCGATCCGGGAGGAGACCGACTTCGCGGTGCCGTCGTTCACGACGCCGAGCCGGCCCAGCGCGCGTTCCCCGGCGACGACGCGTCGCGGCTCGAGCTCGACGCCGACGCGGTAGCGCAGTCGACCGAACACGAAGGGCACGGCGAGCAGAAGCGCGCCGGCGAGGGTGGCCGCGAGGAACGCGAACTCCACCCAGTCGAAGACGACGGCGACGAGCGCGGACACGAGCGCCGCGACGAGCACGAGCCATCCGGTCGTCGAGACGAGGCTCGTCGCCGGCCGCGCGAACGCCGCGACCGCGCGCCAGGCCCCCGCGATCCGCGCGCCGAGCTCCCCGCCCGTGCGCGCGAGCGAGCGCCCGACGGCCTGGAAGGCCAGTCGGGACTGCGAAGGCTGCGGCGCGGTGCCGGCGTCGCCCGTCATGCCGCCCGGTAGGCGGGCGGGGCCACGTCCGCCAGCGCGCGGGCGACGATGTCGTTCGCGGTCACGCCGGTGAACTCCGCCTCGGGGTCGACGATGATGCGGTGCGCGAGCACGGGCACCGCGAGCTCGCGGATGTCGTCGGGGGTGACGTAGCCGCGACCCTGCGCGATCGCCCAGGTCTTCGCCGCGCGGGCGAGCGCAAGGGCGCCGCGCATGCTGACGCCGAGCGCGGCATCCGGGTGCTCCCGCGTCGCCGTGACGACCTCGTTCAGGTAGGACACGACCGACTCGTCGACGTACACCTCGGCGGCCAGCGCCGCCATCGCGGAGATCGAGCTCGCGGCGATGATCGGCGTGATGCCGTCGGCGCGGGCCCGGTTCGCCGAGTCGAGCAGCACGGCGACGGCCGCGGCGTGGTCGGGATAGCCGAGCGAGGTCTTGATGAGGAAGCGGTCGAGCTGCGCCTCGGGGAGGGCATAGGTGCCCGCCTGCTCGACCGGGTTCTGCGTGGCGATGACCATGAAGGGACGCTCGACCTCGTACCCGACGCCGTCGACGGTGACGCGGCCCTCCTCCATCACCTCGAGCAGCGCGGACTGCGTCTTCGGGCTGGCCCGGTTGATCTCGTCCGCGAGCACGACCGAGGCGAAGATCGGACCGCGGTGGAACTCGAAGCGCCCCTTCGTCTGGTCGAAGATCGTGACGCCCGTGACGTCGGAGGGCAGCAGATCGGGCGTGAACTGGATGCGCGAGTTGGTGCCGTCGAGCGTGTTGGCGAGCGCCTTCGCGAGCACGGTCTTGCCGGTGCCCGGCACGTCCTCGAGCAGCACGTGCCCCTCGGAGAGCATCGCGGTCAGCACGAGCGCGATGATGTCGCGCTTGCCCAGGATGGCCCGGTCGATGTTCTCGACCAGGCGCCCGAAGGCGTCGCGGAACCACTCCGCCTGCTCCTGCGTCACTGCCATGTCGTTCGTTCCTCCACGGTCGAAATCATCAGAGTGCGCCCCAGTTCGCGACGCTGCTGTAGAAGGTGCCGCCCGGCCCCTGGAAGCGGATGCGCACGGCCGGGAACTCCGCCGGGTTCACCTCGCCCAGATAGCTCAGCGTCTGGAAGGTGCCGCCGGTGCCGAGGTTCACGTTCATCGGCGACATCGAGGTCCAGCCGGCGCTCGTGCTCCAGTGCTTGTACTCGACGGTGACGGTGTACGAGCCCGGGGTGAAGTCGGAGTACCGGCCCGCGACGTAGCGGCAGCAGCCGCTGTCGCCGCCCTTGTAGACCGAGGCGCTCGGCGACGGCGGGGGCGGGTTGTTCACGGTGACCCGGTCGGAGGCGCCCGGTCCGGCGTTGTTGCCGCCGTTCACCGCGCGCACCTCGACGGTGTGCGTGCCCGCGCCCTGGTTCGGGAAGCTCGCCGCCCGGGCCGGCACGTCCTGCCAGCCGCCGCCGTCGAAGCGCACCTGGTACCTGAGCTGGCCGCCGCCGTCCTCCGTCGGCGCGTTCCAGCTCGCGCGGACCGTCGTCGGGGCGTTGCCGTCGGCGGTCACCCGCACGCTCGTCGGTGCGCTCGGCGTGCCCCACGGGGTCACCGAAGCGGAGGCGTTGGAGTACCCTCCGTCGCCCATCTTGTTGCTCGCCCGCACCTGGAAGGTGTATGCCCGGCCGTTCGTGAGCCCAGTGATCACCTGGTTCTTGCCCGCGGCGTCCGCGCCGAACGCGAGACTCCCGCCCGGCCAGAGCACGTCGTAGCCGGTGATGGCCGCGTTGTTGTTCGCCGGCGCGCTCCACTTGATGGTCGCCCGGCCGTCGCCGCCGGCGACGATCGCGGGGGCGCCGGGGGCATCCGGCACGTCGCGGACGACGACGGTGACCTGGCCCTGGGCCTGCCGGCTCGGGTCCTTCGTGCCGTCCTCGATGCGGTAGTTCACCGTGACCGTGCCGGTGAACGCCGAGCCGGTACGGATCGTGACGTCCTCCGGGGTGAAGCTCGCCGTCGCGTTCGCCCCCACGCTCACGACGTCGGCGGCGACGACGCGGAGCGGCACGCCGTCCTGCGCGAAGGGGTTGAAGTCGTTCTCGAGCACCGGGACGGTGACCGAGCCGCCGCGCTTCACCTCGAGCTCGCCGGTGTTCGGGTCGGCCACCGCGCGCGGCTTCGCCCGCGTCGAGGAGACCACCTTCACGTCGACGTAGCCGGGCACCGTGAACTCGTTGAAGCCGAGCTGGAAGGAGAGCCTCGTCGATGCGCCCGGCTGCACGCCCAGCGGCGCCTGCATCCGGAGGGTCGCACCGTCGACGATCTCGGCCTGGATCTCCTGGGTCTGCCCGCTGAGCCCCGTGTAGCTCACCTTCGCGATGTTGTCGGGGTTCGGCTGATCGGTCATCTGGCGCAGGTCGATCTCGAGCGGCGCCTCGCCGGCCTCGATCGTCTCGTTCCGCGGCGTGAAGGTCGGCGCGACGTCGTTGAAGCCGGGATCGCCGACGGTCACCGGGAAGCTCAGGATGGCGCGGCGGCCCACCGGGTCGTCGGCCCCCTTGCCGTCGGTGACCTCGAAGGTGACGGTCGCGGGACCGCGGTAGTCGGTGGCCGGCTGGAACCGCAGCTCGGTGCTGCTCTGCATGACGTCGGAGCGCGAGTTCGTCGCGGACGCGGAGAGCACGGTCGCGGGCTGGCCCGACGGCACCTCGACGAGCTGCGAGACGCTCCACTCGATGCTGCCGTTCATGGGCACGACGATCTCGCCGAGGTTCTTCAGGTACGGCGCGGGGAACTTCGCGCGCTCCTCCGCGGCGATCTCCTCCGGCGTCTTCGGCCGCTGCGTCTCCTCGGGCACCGCGTCGCCGTCCGGCACGGGCGGCACGATGACGAAGGCCATCGCCGACAGCTCGTCGAGTTCGTTCGTGAGCCGGAACGCGACCGCGTAGCGCTCCCGGCCGGGCCGGACGGAGATCGTGCCGTCGGCGGCGACCTCGGCGCGGTTCGCGTTCGGGCCCTCGACCGAGACGACGAGGTCCTCGACCAGACCGCCCGGGTTGGTCGCGTCCTTCAGCGGATCGACGACGGCGTCCTCGCCCGCGACGAGCCGCTCGGGCTCGAGCACCTGGTCTTCCGCGGTCGGCGGGTCGATGACGGCGTCCTCGCTCACCGCGAGCTGCAGGAACGCGGTGTCGGTGCCGCCGTGGCCGTTCGAGATCGCGTAGCGGATCGTGTAGGCGCCCTCGCCCTCCGGCGCGGTGACGACGATCCGGCGCCGGTCGCGGATCTCGGCCTCGATGCCCTCGTCGATCTCGGGCAGTTCGGCGACGTGCAGGCTGTAGCCGCTCGGATCGGAGTCGTTCAGCAGCACGTCGACGCCGACCGTCCGGCCCGGCTTCATCTCGATCGCGTCGTCGACGGCGTTTGGCGGCGCCTGCACCTCGGGACGCGGGATGACGCCGATCCGGATCGTGCCGACGGCTTGTTCGCCCTTCGTGTCCTGCAGCACGTAGCGGAACTCGTCGGTGCCGCTGCCGCCCGCGAAGGCCTGGTACGTGAAGGAGGTGCTGGTGCGCTCGAGGATCCGCCCGAGCGCGGGCGCCTGGTCGATCCCGGTCAGGACGACGGAGTCGCCGTCGGGGTCGATGCCGTCGAGCGGAACGTCGATCGTCACCGCCGAGCCCGCGAAGGTGCGGGAGGTCAGCGGCGTCGGCAGCGGCGCGCGGTTCTCGGCGTCCGTGCCGACCACGGTGAACGTGACCGCCGCGCGGGCGATCTGCTCGTAGTCGTCGGTGATCGTGTACACGACGGTGTGCACGCCGGCCTCGCGCGGCGCCTGGAAGCGCAGCTGCTCGCCGTCGGTGAACGCGAGGGCTCCCGGAGCACCGCTGAGGTCGAGCTCGGGATCGAGGTGCAGCGGCGCGGCATCCGGGTGGTAGTCGTTGGCCAGCACGGGCACGGTGACGATGTCGCCGGCCCGGACGATCGCGGAGTCGTCGAGCGCGACCGGCGGCTGGTGCTTCACGAGGGGCGGCACCGGCACGACGGTCACCGTCGACGTCGCCGTGTTGACCCCGTCGGAGACGGTGTAGGAGAACTGCAGCTGGCGGTCGAGCGCCTCGGAGGCGCTCACCCGGGCGACGGTGTTCGTGAGGAGCTCGACCGAGACGAGGTCGTCGGTGCCGGAGTCGTCGATCGACTGCACCGCGAGCACCCGGCCCGACGGCGAGACATCGTTCGCGAGCACCGACACCGAGGTCGGCTCCCCGGGGCGCAGGTAGGCCGTGTCCTTGACGGCGATCGGCGGCGGCGCGTCGGCCGGCGGCTCGACGACCTGCACCCGGATGAGCCCGACGCTCACGTTCGCCCCGGCGCCGAGGTCGTAGAGGAAGACGTACTCCCCCGGCGTGTTGCTCGAGAACGCGATCGTGCCGCGCTCGGGGTTCGGCGTCACCGTCGCCCGCTCCGGCGGCTCGGGGACGCCGAGCAGCTCGACCGGCGCGCCGGAGGGCGAGAGGTCGTTGAGCAGGGGTTCGATCAGCACGTTCTCGCCCACGAAGGCCTGCGCGAAATCGGGTGTGCCGATGGGGTTCAGCTCGCCCGCCGGTTTCACGTCGACGGTGAACTTCCCCGTCGAGGCGGTGCGGCCGTCGGAGACCGTGTAGGCGACCTCCTTCAGCCCGAGCTCGGCGGACTTGTGCTCGAAGGTCACGAAGCCGTCCGGGCTGGCGCGGACGACGTCGCCGCTCGTCGGCGATGCGTCGACGAGGAAGAGGTCGTCGCCGTCGGGATCGGTCCAGTCCGCGAGCAGGTTGTAGGAGATCTGCTGGCCCTGCTCGACGCTCGTGGCACCGTTCCGCAGCGGAGCGGGCGGCTGGTTCTCGCTGTCGGGGACGATGCGCAGGTTCACGTTCGCCTCGGCGACGCCGCCGCGCCCGTCGTCGGCGGTGTACCGGAAGCTGACCGTGCCCGCGGCGCCCTCCACGGGCGTGAACTGGAGCGCGCGACCGCCGTCGATGAGATCGAGCCGGCCCGCGGCCTCGGCGATCTCGCTCGTTCGCGCGACCGTGAGGACGTCGCCGTCGGGGTCGGTGTCGTTCGCGAGCACGTCGACGATGGTGGTGCGACCCGGTCGGACGCCGAAGTCGTCGTCGCGCACGACGGGCGGGCGGTTCTGCTCGGTCCGCTCGGCGAGGGTGTCCTCGAAGGTCTGCTGGGCGCTCTTCTCGTCACCCTCGAGCTCGTCGGTCTCTTCGGGCGGCGTCACCTCTTCCCAGTTGTCGACGAGCCGGAGCTCGGAGTCGAGCAGCCAGGCGTCGCCGTTCGCGAGGTTGTTCAGCACCACCACGTCGCGGTTCACCCGGAACTCGAGCCGGCCGCCCGCCGTGGACTGCTCGAGGTCGACGCCGCGCGGCTTCTCGCCGTCGCAGACGGCAAGGTACCGACCGGACTCCGCCCAGGCGCCGTGCACGCAGCTGCCGACGCGGACCGGCGCCGCGACGCTCGAGAGCTTCTCGGTGGCGGGCGCGCCCTCGCGCGCCACCTCGCGCACCTCACCGCCGCCGAGCGGCGCGAACAGCAGGGCATCGTCGGTCGCGATGACGGCCTCGGATGCCTCGGGGCCCGACTGCTGCAAGCGCAGCGCCCCCTCGGGCAGCTCGATCCGACGACCGTCGACGATGAGTTCTCCGCGCTCGCGCTCGAGGACGACGGCACGTTCGCCGACGGCGGCGAGCTCGTGGTCGCCGAGCTTGCCGATCTCCCGCACGGCGGGCGTCTCGGAACCGCGCTCGATCGAGAGCAGCTCGCCGGCCTTCGGGTCACTGGCGAAGATCGTGCCCCGCTCGCTCACCGCGACGTCGGCGCCGGCACCGAGCTCGGCGAGCGGTTCGGTGCCCCGCCAGTCGAAGGACAGCGTCCCGCCGGCCGGGACGGCCCAGAGCTCGCCCTTCGGCGACAGCACCGCGAGGACGTCGCCGCCGTAGGCCACGGTCGACGCTGGCGGAACGTCGATCCGCTCCACGAGGGTCGTGAACGCGGGGTCGATCCGCTCGAGCGATCCGACTGAGGGGTCGTAGGCGAAGGCGTCGAGGCCGTGCTGGAGCACGTCGGTCTCGCTCGCGGCCGTGGCGACGGCGGCGTCGAGCTCGTCGATCTGTCGATTCAGCCGGCCGATCTGGAGCTCCTCGGCGTTCGTCACCCAGACCTCGCGCACTCGGAGGTCCGGGTCGGTCACGGGAAAGCCCTGATGGAGGACCGCGAATCCGACCGGCACGCCGGCGAGGACCGCGAGCGCGGTGGCCGTGGCGATCGTGCGGCGGCGGGCGCCGAAGAAGCCCATGGCGCTCCCCCCTCGGTGCCGTCGTCGGGTCGTCGTCGAAGGCCCGGTCTCCTCAGACGGAGCGCGCCGGGCCGCGCATCAACCTAACACGCGGGGAGGGGCCCCCCAAACGGGGAGGACTCCCCATGCCCCGTCGACCGGAGGCTCGGCTCAGGCCTCCGCGGCCCGCGCGCCATCAGACTCCTCGCGCGCCCGATCGAGCAAGGGGAGTTCGTCGGCGCTCACGAGCCGGGTGGCCACCGCGTACTCGACCAGGCGCGCGCGACGGTTCGTCGCGAGCTTGCCGCGGCCGCCGCGGAGCCCCTCCACGCCGATCTTGTCGAGCTTCTCGCACACGTTGTCGAGCTTGCGGTTGAAGGTCGTCATGCTCCAGCCGATCCGTTCGGCCGCCTCGGCCGAGCTCGGCACGGTCGCGCGGCCCGCGGGCTGCACGAGCACCTGCTCGGACAGCGCGAGCACCAGCAGCCGCTGGCTCGGCGTGAGCGTGACCGGCATGATGGTCGTCCCCGCGGTGGAGATCTCGGCGGTCAGCGAGGTGTTGTAGAAGTCGTCCTCCGCGTGCACCGTGAAGTCGTACGCGGTCGATCCGGCGCTGAACATGACGTGCATCGTCTGGAAGACGATCGGCAGGCGGGCCCCCGGCGCGAGCCACGCCTGCACGCTCCCCGTCGCGTCCGACACGGTCGCGGACAGCAGCTGACCGACGTTGTCGAGCCACCACAGCCCGTACTCCGCCCGGAGCGTCAGGAACACCCGATGCAGGTAGGGGTTCTCATCGATCACGAGATCCGCCTCCCGGCCGATGCCGAAGGGCACGCCCTCCTCGACCGTGTACCACTCCCCGCAGAACTCGATCCGCAACGGCCTCATGGTGTGCACCCCCGCACGCGCTCGCTCGTCTTGCTCCCCCGCTGCACCTGCACGTCGATGCAGACGTTCTGCCCCGGCGCCACCGGCGCCACGACGATCTCCGGGCCGTCGGCCACCGCCGTCGTGCCCGAGCCGTCCGCCGGCTCCCAGCGGTACCGGTCCCCGTCCGCGGCATCCTTGTGCGAGACGCGGAACGTGACCGAGGTGCCGTCGGCCGAGGCCACGCCCGGCTCGATCACGGGCGACGGCACCTGCGCACCTGCGATCGCGTCCTCGGTGTCGGCCACCGGCGGCCGGCTGGCCTCGGGCGGCCCCGCGAGCTGCCCCGACAGGGCTACCGCGGTGCCGACCGCCGCCACCACGACGAGCGTGGCCGCGATGCCGATGATCAATCCGAGCCGCGAGCGTCGTCGCTCGGCGGGCGGCGTCGGCTTCGGCGCCGGCGTCGAGGCCTCGACCGGCTGCGGGCTCAGCTGTGCGGGCACCTGACGGGGCCGCACGAGCGTCTGCTCCTCCGCCGGTCGCGGGACGGCCGCCACCGGCGCAGCGGGCGGCGGGGCCTGAGCCGTCACCGTCACGGGCCCCCGCGCCCGCGTCGCGTCCGCGTCCGGTGCCGGGGGCTGGGCCTGAATGGAGGCGACCCTGGCGCGGGTCGCGTCGGCGGCGTCGTCCGGCTCGGGCTCGGCTTCAGCCGGCGCGGCGAGCAGTTGCGTCGGCACCTCGATCGCCGTCGCCGCGTACCCGAGCTCGAGCTCGACCCGCTGCAGCGCCCGGGCGAACTCGACGGCGCTCGCGTAGCGATCGTCGCGGCGGACCGCCATGCCCCGACGGAGGACGCTCTGCAGGCTCGGCGGCACGTCATCCCGGTCCATCGGCGTGATGGCCCCGCGCTCGATGCGACCGATGAGGTCGAGCGAACCGTTCGACCGCCCGGGCAGCTCGAACGGCGAGCGCCCGGCCAGCAGCGTATGCACGGTCGCGGCCAGCGCGTAGACGTCGCTCCGCGTATCGGGGCGCGGGTCGTCGTCGAACATCTCGGGCGGCGACCACGGCACGCTGAGCCCGATCGCGGACTGCCCGCCGCCGGTCGATCCACCGTCCCCGCCACCGCCGAGGAAAGTCATCGTGTGCACCGGCAGTTCCCCCTCCAGGGTGGAGGAGATGCCGAAGTCGGTCAGCGCCGGCCAGCCGTAGTCGTTCGTCAGCACGTTGGCGGGCTTGATGTCGCGGTGCAGGATGCCGGCGGCGTGCGCGGTCGCGACGGCGCTCGCGAGCCGGATGCCGGTGCGCAGCGCCGCGTCGACCTGGAAGGGCTCGCGCTTGAGCTGGGCGGCCAGGCTCGGGCCGGAGCAGTACTCCATCACGAAGTACGGGCGCCCGTCCGCGGCCACGTCCGCGTGGAAGATCGTGACGATGTAGGGGTGGGCGGAGAGCTGCGCCATCAGGTTCGCCTCTGCGACGAACTGCGCCCGGGTATCGCGGGAGAGCTCCTCCGCGACGAGCACCTTCACGGCGACCCGGCGGCGGGGCAGGCGCTGCTCGTAGAGGAACACGTCGGCGAACCCGCCCGAGCCGAGCAGGTCGACGTACTGGTAGCCGGGGAGCTCCGGCGGGGCGCTGGGCGGACGGCGCATCAGCCCGCCACCACGCGCATCGTGCAACCGCCCCCGAGGTCGATCACGGTCCCGGCGAGCACGGGCGTGGGCTCGCCGGCGCGCAGCTTGACCGGCGCTCGATCGGGCTGCACCACGGTCGTGCCGTTCCTGGACTGGAGGTCGGTGACGACGACGGTGCCGCCCTCGACCGTGAGCCGCAGGTGGGATCGCGAGATGTCGGGATCGCCGAGGCCGATCTGCACGAGCTTCGGCAGGGAGGATCCGCTCGAACGGCCGGCGCTCGGCGAACGGCCGAGCACGAGCTCGCCGATCAGCGGCTCCTCGCGTCCGTCGGCGAGCACGAGCCGCAGCGCCGGCGTCTCCGGCTCGGCCGCCGGGGCGTCGGCGAGCGGGCCGGTCCCCCGCTCCCGGCGGAGGCGCTGCAGCTTCGTGACGGCGACGGTGAGCCCGTCGTGGTCCCCCGTCACCGGCTCGGCGGGAGCCGCGTCTCGCGCGCCCTGGCCCGCGGCCCCGGTCGCGATGACGATCGTCTCGTCGTCGGCGGGGACGAGCGTGTGCTCGGGTGCTGCGGGGCTCGCTGGCGCGGACGCCTCGAGCGGTGCGGGCTCGGGCTCGGGCTCGGGCTCGGGCTCGGGCTCGGGCTCGGGCTCGGGCTCGGGCTCGGGGCCAGGCTCCACGGCATTCGCTGCGGCATCCGCTGGCGGGGGCGCCGGAGCGTCCAGCGCGCCGCGACGGAGCGAACGGGCGGGGACCGCGCCCTCGACGAGGGGCAGGGGCGCTGCGCCGCTCGCCCGTGCGAAGGGGGCGAGCACCTCGAAGACCGCCTCGGCCTCGAGCGCCCGCTCGTGCCAGGTCGAGACGCCGGCCGCGGTCACGCTCTCGTCCGCGGTGCGCACCCGGAACCCGCCGCGGACGACGACCCGCAGGCGGCCGGGGACGGCGACCACGAGCGCGAACTCCGGCAGGGCGGTGATGCCGTCGCGCGCGAGCTCGCCGAGCACCGCTTCCACGGGGTCGGCGGCGCCGAGGGCGTCCCAGAGCCCCGGGTGCGCCTGCCAGGCGGCCGCGGGAAGGAGAATGGCCGCCTCGCCGCGCGCGGCGGCGAGCGTCTTCGCGGCGGAGTCGGGGATGTACTCGATCATGCCTCGCCCCTCCTGGGCAGCGTGTCCTCCGGGGCCGGTGCACGGTCCCTGGTCGTCTCCTCGTCGACCCCGTGATGGCCGCTCTCCGCCTCGACGACGACGACCGTGACGTTGTCGCGGCCGCCGCGGGCGAGCGCCTGGTCGACGAGCTCGCCGGCGAGGCCGTGCGCGTGGCCGCGGCCGGTCGCGAGCACCTCGGCGATGGCGTGGTCGTCGAGCTCCTTGGTGAGGCCGTCGGAGCAGATGAGGAACACCTGGCGTCCCTCCGTGGGCAGCAGCCAGACGTCCGGCTCCACGGACTCCTCGGCGCCGAGCGCTCGGGTGATCACGTTCCGCTCCGGATGCCGCTCCGCCTCCGACTGCCGGATGACCCCGGCGTCCACGAGCTCCTGCACGGCGGAGTGGTCGACGCTCACCTGGCGGAGCCGACGGCCGTCCCAGGCGTAGACCCGCGAGTCGCCGACGTTGAAGGCCATCCAGCGGAGCCCGTCGTCCGCCCCCGCGTCGACGAGGGCCACCCCGGCGAGCGTCGTGCCGGCCACGGCCGTGCCGAGCTCGCCGTCGTCGCTGAGCGCGCGGACGGCCTCGTTCGATGAGTGGATGGCGTCGAGGATCTGCTCCGGTGTCGACGCGCGGCCGAACTCGAGGTGCCGCCGGAAGGTCTCGAGCACGGCCCGGCTCGCGGCATCGCCCTTCGCGTGCCCGCCCATGCCGTCGGCGACCAGGTAGACGGGGGCTTCGGCGAGGTAGGAGTCCTCGTTCACCTGCCGCACCCGGCCGACGTCGCTCGACGCGCTGTGGGCGATCACCGCCCCGCCGTGCGGCAGTGCTGTGCGCCCCTCGTCGTCGATCGCCACGCTCGCCTCCCCTGGCCGGCTCGATCACGCCGGTCGCGGGCGAGCCGGAGACCACGCTACCAAGAGGAACGGGCCGGGCCGCGCGGCCCGGCCCGTTCGGCTCGGTCGAGGTGACGCCGGGGCGTCAGTCCTCGGTGAAGTGCGGCACCTCTTCCATCAGGGTGTGCCCGCGACGGCGCGCGTCGATCCGCGCCTTGACGAGGCTCGCGACGGTCGCGACGAGCATTGCCGAGAGGATGACGCCGAGGGACGTCCAGGTGGAGATCTCGGGGGCCCACTCGATGTGCTGGCCGCCGTTGATGAACGGCAGTTCGTTCACGTGCATCGCGTGCAGCACGAGCTTCACGCCGATGAAGGCGAGGATGAAGGCGATGCCGTACTTGAGGTACTCGAGGCGCTCCAGGAGACCGCCCAGCAGGAAGTACAGCTGGCGTAGCCCCATCAGCGCGAAGACGTTCGCCGTGAAGACGATGAACGGGCTCTGCGTGATGCCGAAGATCGCGGGGATGGAGTCGAGCGCGAACAGCAGGTCGGTGGTGCCGATCGCGACGAAGACGATGAGCATCGGGGTGAAGAAGCGCTGGCCGTCGATCGTGGTGCGCAGCTTCACGCCGTCGTACTCGTCGGAGAGGCGCACCCGTCGGCGCAGCGTGCGGATGAGGAACGAGTCCTTCTGCTCCTCGTCGTCGTGCCCGCCGCGGATCTGCCCGATCGCGGTCCACACGAGCCAGGCGCCGAAGAGGTAGAAGATCCAGCTGAAGTTCTCGATGAGCGAGGCGCCCAGCAGGATGAAGATGCCGCGCAGCACCAGGGCGAGGATGATGCCCACCATGAGCACCTCCTGCTGGAGTTTCCGCGGCACCTGGAACCTCGCCATGATGATGACGAAGACGAACAGGTTGTCGATCGAGAGGCTGTATTCCGTCAACCAGCCGGCGAGGAACTGCCCGCCGTGCTCGGCGTCGCCGAGGAGGAACATCAGGCCGGCGAAGATCAGCGCGAGCACGACGTAGAAGACGACCCAGAGGGTGGACTCCTTGAACGAGGGCACGTGCGGACGCTTCACGACCAGCAGCAGGTCGGCGATGAGGATCAGGGTCAGGACCACGAGGGATCCGACTTCGAACCAGATGGGGAGCTCGAGCACAGGCGGCCTTTCGGGGAGTTGTGGGGTTGACGGAACCCGAAAGTCTCTCCTCCGCGCTCTCGCGCTGCCACGCCCGGAACGTCTTCATCGGCGTTCGTACTGACGATCGTGGCTCACGGCGCTCGCGCACCGCGGGATACTCCCCTTCGCTCCGGGAAGTCTAGCGGAATCGCGGACATAGACTCGTACCCCCGGAATCGAGGAGACCGATGAGCGCCCAGACGACGCCGCCCGCCTACCGAACCGCCCCGTGGTCGAAAGCCATCGGGCTCTTGATCTTCACCAGCCGCTGGCTGCAAGCCCCGCTGTACCTCGGACTGATCGTCGCCCAGGGCATCTACGTCTGGGTGTTCCTGAAGGAGCTCTGGCACCTGCTCGAGGGCGTCTTCAACCTCGAGCACGCCCTCACCGAGGCGCAGATCATGCTCGTCGTCCTCGGCCTCATCGACGTGGTCATGATCGCGAACCTGCTGATCATGGTCATCATCGGCGGCTACGAGACCTTCGTCTCCCGCATCAAGGTCGACGGGCACCCCGACCAGCCCGAGTGGCTCTCGCACGTCAACGCGAACGTGCTGAAGGTGAAGCTCGCGATGGCCATCATCGGCATCTCGTCCATCCACCTGCTCAAGACCTTCATCGGGGTCGGGGCGATCACCGAGCAGGGCGCGGTCGAGAACGGCGAGAAGTACACCTCCACCGGCGTGATGTGGCAGGTCATCATCCACTGCGTGTTCATCCTGTCCGCGCTCGCCCTCGCCTGGATCGACCGGATGTCCTACCACCGCGCCCACCCCGGCGAGACCCACGACGGCGTCCCGGTCCCGATCGCCGGAACGGAGCACGGTACGGTCGCCGCCGCGTCACCGGCACCGCAGGAGCACGCGGCCGCGCCGCCGCGGCACTGACCCGGCCGAGGAACGGCGGATGCCCCGGAGCAGCACCTGCCCCGGGGCATCCGCCGTTCCGGCACCGACGCGGCGACAGTCTGGAAACATTGCCCGGAAACACTGCCTGGAAACACTGCCCGGAAACGACGAAAGCCCTCGCTTTCGCGAGGGCTTTGCGCCGTGTTGCCGATCGTGACCCCAGCGGGATTTGAACCCGCGCTACCGCCGTGAGAGGGCGGCGTCCTAGGCCGCTAAACGATGGGGCCGTGTCTTCGGAATCTCGTTCCGTTTCCGGCAACTCGAAGAGTATGACACACGTTCGGAGCACATTCCAAATCGAGCCCGGCCCGCCGTCGAGACCCCGCCCGCGGACCGGAACGGAGGCCGGAACCACGCGCTCCCAGAGCTGCTTGCGCGCGGCGCCGCGCGGGTGTTGGCTCGAGGCATGCGCCTCACCAAGCTCGAACACGCCGCCCTCGTCCTGGAGGACTCCGGGGACCGGCTCTTCATCGATCCGGGCAAGTTCACGACGCCGATCACGGAGGCGCAGGGCACGCTCGCCGTCGTCATCACGCACGAGCACGACGACCACTGGGCGCCCGCCCAGCTCGACCGCATCCTGGAGCAGAGCCCGGACGCCCGCATCTTCGGGCCGGCCGGGGTCGCCGCCGCGGCGAGCGAGTATGCGGTGGAGACCGTGCGGGCCGGTGAGGAGCGCGAGCTCGGCCCGTTCCGGCTCCGCTTCTTCGGCGGCCGGCACGCGGTGATCCACCCGGCCATCCCCGTCATCGACAACCTCGGCGTGCTCGTGAACGACGCGCTGTACTACGGCGGCGACGCGTTCACCGTCCCCGAGGGCGTCGACGTCGACGTGCTCGCCGCCCCCGCTGGCGCGCCCTGGATGCGGCTCAGCGAGGCGATGGACTACGTCGAGGCGGTCGCACCGCGCCGGGCGTTCCCGACCCACGAGATGCTGCTCTCGCGCGCCGGCAAGGACCTCGCGAACGCGCGACTCGCGTGGGCCGCCGAGCGGGCGGGCTCGGCGTACCTGGCGCTCGAGCCCGGCGACACGATCGACTTCTGAGCGGCGACTTCTGAGCGGCGACCTCAGACCGGCGACCGACGCTGTGCTCCGCGAGCGAGCGGCCCTCAGTCGTCGGAGTCGTCGCCCTCGTCGCCGCGTCCGGGCTCGTCGCCGCGATCCGCGGCGTCCTGACCGGCACCCGTGGGGTCCGCCGTCGGCGTGGTGCCCGCGCGCGGCGCGACCGGCCCCGGACCGGCCATCGAGAATTCGCCGCCGCCGTACTTCGCCGCGGCCACGGACATCACGCGCGGCCACATCCGGTGCCGGGCGGTCGCGGCCTGCCCGCTGTCGAAGTAGATGCCGCGCTGGTTCGCCTCGCCGTTCACGCTCACCACGGCTGCGGCGGTCGCGACCGCGGTGGACGCGCCGACCATCCAGGTGTCCTTGTTGCCGTCCGTCGTGCCGGTCTTGCCGATCAGCGGCACGTACGGTTCGACGGCGCGGTTCGACGCGGTGGCCGTGCCGCCGGACATCACCCGGCTCATCGCGTAATGCATAGCGCCGGCGACCTCCGGTGAGACCGCGGCCGTGCACGAGGTCTGCGGCACCGGGAGCTCCTCGCCGTTGCGGTCCACGATGCGGTCGATGACGACCGGCGTGCAGGTCACGCCGTCGTTGGCGATGCCCGCGTAGGCGATCGCCATCGTGAGCGGCGCCACCTCGTTCGTGCCGAGGATGGTCGAGGGGTACTGCTCGAGCGGCCCGCCGTTCGCCCGGTGCACGCCGAAGGCCTCGGCGGTCTTGCGGATGCCGCAGAGGTCGAGCTGCTTCGCCATCCCGACGTAGCCCGTGTTGATGGAGCCGGTCGTCGACTCGAGCGCCGTGTAGTTCGCGCCCGACTCGTTCGCGTCGTTCTTGGGGTTCCACCCGGTCGCCACCTGGGTGCCGTCGCAACTGTCCCGGAACGAGCCCCAGTTCGCCTTCGGCTTCGAGTCGACTCGCTCGGTGAGCGCGTGGCCCTCCTTCAGCCACTCGGCGAGGGTGAAGACTTTGTAGGACGAGCCGGGCTGGAAGCCGCTCGATCCGCCGTGGTCGAAGTCGGTGTTGTAGTTGACGCTCGAGTACTGCGGCCCCTGGGCCAGCACGGTCGGGTCCTGGCTGTAGATCTTGTTCTGCGCCATCGCGAGGACCCGGCCGGTGCCGACCTGCACGCTCGAGATCACCGCGCCGAGGTCCCAGCCGGGGTAGGTCTGCGGCACGTTCTCGGCGATGGCGGCCTCGGCAGCGGCCTGGAGGTCGAGGTCGAGCGTGGTGTACACGTTGTAGCCGCCCCGTCGGAAGTTCGCGAGGCGCTCCGCGCTGTCCTCGCCGAAGGCGGGGTCCGTCTCCAGGATCGTCTTGACGTAGTCGCAGAAGTAGGCGCTGCCGCCCGCCGTCTGGCAGCCCGTGCTCGGCTCGACGATCGTCGGGGTCACGGGCGTGGCGATGGCCTCGTCGTACTGCCCCTGGGTGATCTTCTTGAGCTTCAGCATCTCGCGCAGGATGTAGTCGCGTCGGTCGGTGTTGTTCCGGTAGCCGTCGGCCGCGCCGTTGCGCTCGTTGTCGGGCTGGTCGATCCGGAACTTCTCGGGGTTGTTCACGATCGCGACCAGCGAGGCGGCCTGCGCGAGGCTGAGGTTCGCGGCCGTCGTGCCGTAGTAGTAGTTCGCGGCCGCCTCGATCCCGTACACGGTGCCGCCGAAGCCGGCGATGTTCAGGTACGCGAGCAGGATCTGATCCTTCGAGTAGCGCTTCTCGACGCCGATCGCGTAGCGCGCCTCCTTGAGCTTGCGGTCGAGGCTGGTCTCGGTGACCTTGTCGTAGCAGCTCTCCTTCGCGTCCGCGACGAGCTGGTCGCGCTCCTCGCTCGTCAGCTCCCGCCCCTCCGCCGTCGCCTGCTCCTCCGCCTCGGCGATCGCCGCGTCGCCGGACTCGGTCTCGCACTCCTGCACCCGGACGTTCTTCACGTACTGCTGAGCGATCGACGAACCGCCCTGAGTGTTGCCGCCGGTGACGGTCTTCACCGCCGCGCGCAGCGTGCCCTGCACGTCGACGCCGCCGTGATCGTAGAACCGCGGGTCCTCCCCCGCGACGACGGCGTCCTTCACGAACTGCCCGACCTGGTCCCAGCCGACCTCGACGCGGTTCTGTTCGTAGAACGAGGCGAGCAGCACCTGGCTGCCGTCGGACGCGGTCGCGTAGATGTTGCTCTTCTCCGAGGGCTCCTCGATGTCGAGGTACCCGGGAAGGCTCTCGAACATGCCGATCGACTGCGTGGCGGAGGCGCCGACGAGCCCGATCACCGGGGTCATGCCGGCGACGATGAGCGCGCCCGCGGCCGCGGAGGCGAGGACGAGCCCGAGCAGCCCGCCGAGCACCCCGAGCGGTGTACGCCGGTCGATGAAGTCCCGATTCCGGAGATTCCGATCCATCCGCGTCTGTCTCCCCGATGCTGCGTCGCGGTCGCCCGCCGTCCCCCCGGACGAGGGCCCCTCGTTCAATGGAACCCCAGGGCCTCCCACATGTCCAGCCTCGGCGGGAACGCGGCGTGTCCCTGAGCTTCGCTCGGCTGGACCCCGGCCCGCGGCTCGTCAGCCGAGCAGCGGGAACGTGCCCGGGAACAGCGGACCGTCCCCCGGTCGCACGTCGCGCTCGGCGTAGGCCGCGCGAAGCTGCTCGAAGATCCGCTGCGCCTCGACCGCGAGCGCGGCGAGGTCGACGCCCGGCAGCGCCCCGTCCACCACGACGGGCCGGCCAGCGACCATGCTGAACCTGGTGTCCCGCGCGGATCCCGCGAGCACGAGCGCGCGCAGCGGATCGTCGACCGGTCCGGTGCGGAACTCGTCGAGGCCGAACGCGACGAGGTCGGCGCTCGCACCGGGCGCGATCCGCCCGAGATCGGGTCGGCCGAGCGCGTGCGCGCCGCCGAGGGTCGCCGCCTCGAAGTACTCGGCGAGCGATCCCCGCGACAGCTCGCCGTGCTGCGCCTTCGCGAGGTGCACCCCGGCGTCGATGCCGCGGATCAGGTCCGGCGGGAACGAGTCGGTGCCGAGGGCGATGTTCACCCCCGCGTCGAGGTAGTCGGACAGCCGTTCGAGGAGGAAGGCGTATCTGGCGTTCGTGAGCGGGCAGTGGATGATGCTGGCCCCCGCTCCGGCGAGCGCGGCGAGGTCGCCGAGGTCTTCGCCCGCGACGTCGGGATGCACGTCGAGGTAGACCCCGTGGGCGAGGATGAGGCGCTCGTTGAGCAGGCCGGCCCGTTCGATGAGGCCGAGCGGCGTCGTGCCGCTGGCCGCGGCGATGAGTTCGCGTTCGGCGTGGTCCTGGAAGGCGTGCACCCGGACCCGGACGCCCCGCTCGGCCGAGACCCGGCCGGTCTCGTGCAGCAGCTCCTCACGCAGCGTCTCGATCCGGCACGGGGCGAGGATCCCGGTGACGAGCGGGTCGTCGAGGCGTTCGACCGTGTCGAGGAAGCGCACCGCGTCGGCGAAGCCGGCTCGGCCGAGCTCGTCCTCCCAGTGGATCGCGGCGGCGCCTCGTTCGTCGGTGACGTGCACCCCCGAGCGGTAGCTCGGGCCGAGGAAGGCGCGCAGTCCGAACGCCGAGGCGGTTCGCGCGACGTCGAGGAGATCGTCGTGCTGCTCGGCCCAGGCCGAGTGCACCTCCGAGGCGATGGGCGCGAAGCTCGTGATGCCGTGCAGCGCGAGCTGCGCGAGCGCGTACCGCCGCATCGTGGAGCGGTCCTCGGCCGAGAGCACCTCGCGCCGGCGGTGCGCGGCGTAGTCGGCCGACCAGCCGAGGCGTTGCTCGTGGGCGGCGTCGCCCCAGGCGTCGAGCTGGAGGTGGTCGAGGTCGGCGAGCGCGTCGAGGTCGATGAGGCCGGGCATGAGGACGCTGCGGCCGAGCTCGATGCGCTCGTCGACCGCTCCGGCGAGCGCGGGATCGCCGGGTCGGCCGACGGCCGCGATCCGCTCCCCCTCGACGAGCACGGCGCCCTGCTCGAGCAATGCGGTCCGCTCCCCGGCCCGGGCGACGACCCAGTCCGCGGTGACGAGCGTCCGTCGCGCGGTCACGAGGCGAGCCGTTCGCGCCGCACCGGGCGCCATCCCGGCCGCGGCACCGCGGCGCGGAGCGAGCGGGTGTATGGGTGCACGGGGTCGGCGAGGAGCTCCGCGGTGCGGCCGCCGTCGACGACCCTGCCCTGCTCCATCACGATCATGCGGTCGGAGATCTGGTTCACGACGGCGAGATCGTGGGAGATGAAGAGATAGCTGACCTCGCGGGCGGCCCGGATGTCGGCGAGCAGGTTGAGGATCTGAGCCTGGATGGAGACGTCGAGGGCGGCGACGGCCTCGTCGAGCACGATGACCGCGGGGTCGGCGGCGAGCGCCCTGGCGATCGCGACGCGCTGGCGCTGGCCGCCGGAGAGCTGGTGCGGGTGCTTCGCGGCGAAGCGCTCGTCGAGACCGACGCTGTCGAGGATCTCGAGCGCGCGGCGCTGCACGGCGCGCCGCGTCGCGGCGTCCCCGGCGTGGAGCGCGACGCTCGTCGCGACGATGTCGCCGATGCGCTGGCGGCCGTTCAGCGAGGAGTACGGGTCCTGGAAGACGTACTGCACCTCCTTGGCCCAGCGGCGGCGGTCGGCGAGCCGCTTCACGCCGGCGGCGCGCGATTCGCCGCGCACGGCGAGCTCGCCCGCGGTGACCGTCTCGAGGCCGACGAGCATCCGGGCGACGGTGGTCTTGCCGGAGCCCGACTCCCCGACGATCGCGAGGCACTCGTTCGGGAAGAGCTCGAAGGAGACGTCGTCGACGGCGATCACCGGCTCGTCCCCCGCTCGGCCGGGGAAGATCTTGCGCAGCCCGCGGGCGACGACGATGGGCTCGGCTCGACCGGCCGTCGCCGGGTCGGTCGCGTGGGTCTCGTTGGGGGTCATGACGCCTCCGCCTTCAGCAGTTCGTGGGTGGCCCGGTCGTAGCGCAGCACCGGGAGCCGTTCCACGCGGTGCTCGATGCTCGGCCGGGCGCCGAGGAGTTCGATCGTGTACGGATGCCTCGGCGCCTCATACACGTGCGCGCCCTGTTCGACGATCTCGCCGGCGTACATGACGGCGAGCCGGTCGCAGCAGGCCGCGGCGAGCTCGAGGTCGTGCGTGATGAACAGGAGGGAGAGGCCTCTCGCCCGCCGCTGCTCGTCGAGGATCGCCATGACGTCGGACTGCGCGGTGACGTCGAGCGCGGTCGTGGGCTCGTCGGCGAGGATGAGCTTCGGCTCGGCGAGCAGCACGCTCGCGATCATCACGCGCTGGAGGAGCCCGCCGGAGAGCTCGTGCGGGTACTGGCGGAGCCGCTGCTCGGGGCTGCGCACCCCGACCTCGTCGAGGAGCTCGACGGCCCGCCGCTCGGCGTCGCGGCGATCGACGCCGCGGTCGCGCACGAGCGCCTCAGTGAGGAAGTCGCCCACCCGGTGCACCGGGTTCACGTGGGCCCGCGGGTCCTGGAAGATCATGCCGACGTCCCGCTGCCGGTAGCGGCGGAGCGCCTGGGCGTTCATCCGCGGCACCGAGGCGCCCTCGAAGGCGATGTCGCCGGTGACCCGGAACGCGGGGTCGAGCATCCGGGTGATGGCCCGGGTCGTGAGGGACTTGCCCGAGCCGGACTCCCCGACGAGGCCGAGCGCTTCCCCCTGGCCGATCGTGAAGCTCACGCCGCGCAGCAGCTCCTGTTCGCCGCCGCGGAGGCGCAGGGTGGCTCGCACGTCGTCGAGCCGCAGCAGGGGGTCGGTCATCGCATGCTCCTTGCACTCGAGGTCAGGCGGTCGCCGATGACGGTGACGCACCAGACGATCAGGACGATGAGGGTGCCGGCGGCGATCGCCTCGGTGGGCTGGCCGCGCAGCAGGGAGTCGAAGCCGCTCTTCACCATGAGCCCGAGGTCCGCCGTCGGCGGCTGCACGCCGAGCCCGAGGAACGACACGGCGGCGAGATCGATGACCGCGAAGCCGAGCGACGACACCGCCTGCGCGACCACGATCGGCTGCACGTTCGGCAGGATCTGGGTGAACGTGATGCCGGCGCCCGACTGGCCCTGCAGCCAGGCGGCCGACACGTACGGCATGTTCCGCTCGCGGAGCGCCGCGCCGCGCACGACGCGGGCGACGTACGGCACGTACGCGATCGCGAGCCCGCAGACCACGGTGATGAGGCTCGGGCCCCAGATCGCGACCGCGATGAGCCCGAAGACGATGCCGGGCACCGCGAACAGCACGTCGAGCAGCCAGCTGATCGCGGTGTCGATGCGCCCGCCGCGCCAGGCGGCGAGGAGCGCCAGCAGCGTGCCGACCACCGTGGCTATGAGGATGACGAGGCCGGGCCCCGCGAGCGTGATGCGGGCGCCCCAGATGAGGCGGGACAGGATGTCCCGGCCGAGCGCGTCCGCGCCGAGGAGATGCGCGGGGCTCGGCTCGGAGAGCGAGGCGAGCAGGTCGGGGTAGTCCGGGTCGTACGGGGCCACGACCGGGGCGAACGCCGCGGCGAGGGCGATGACGAGCAGCACGGCCGCGGCGATGCAGCCGACGACGCCGAGCCGATCGCCGGCGGCTTTCGCGAGCCCGGCCCCGCGTCGTTCCCGGGCGACTCTGGCGACGGCCAGGCTGGTGGTCGATGGGGTGGTCATTTCCGGCTCCCGAGGGCGATGCGCGGGTCGATGAAGGTGTAGAGCACGTCGACGACGGCGTTCACGAGGACGAAGGCGACGACGAGCACGAGGATGACCGCCTGCACCACGGCGAAGTCGCGCTGCAGGATGGCGCGCACGAGCAGCGAGCCGAGGCCGTCGAGCGCGAAGACGTTCTCGACGACCACCGCCCCGGCGATGAGCGTCGCGATCGTCAGCCCCAGCACGGTGACGATGGGGACGAGCGAGTTGCGCAGCACGTGGTGGCGGACGATGTAGCCCGGCGCGAGGCCGCGGACCGTCGCGGTCTGCACGTGCTCGCGCCCCCGCTCCTCGAGCACCGAGGCCCGGGTGATCCTGGCGAGGTAGGCGGCGCTCGCGACCGAGAGCGCGAGCGCCGGGAGCGCCAGGTGCACGAGGGTGTCCAGCCCGCCGCTCCCGGAGCCGAACGTGGGGAACCAGCCGAGTCCGACGGCGAAGACGCTGATGAGCGCCACGCCGATCACGAACGACGGGGTGGACAGCCCGATCGCCGCGATCGAGGAGGTGAGCTGGTCGGTCCAGCCGCCGCGGAGCGCGGCGAGGGTGCCGGCCGAGATGCCGACGACGGCGATGATCAGCGCCGCCATCGACACGAGGGCGAGCGTGGTGCCGACGCGACCGGCGATGAGGTCGGAGACGTCCTGGCGGTACACGATCGAGTAGCCAAGGTCGCCCCGAAGGAGGTCGCCGAGCCAGGCCACGTAGCGCACGAAGAACGGATCGTTCAGGTGATACTGCGCGGTGACCGCCGCGATCTGCTCCGGAGTGCCGCCGCGGGGCCCGAGGATGAACGCCAGCGGGCTTCCGGGGGCGAGGTAGAGCAGCCCGAAGACGAGGAAGGAGGTGACGAGGAGCACGAGCAGCAGGCCGCCCGTGCGCCGCGCCAGGTACGCGCCGAGGGACATCCGGCTACTCCACCCCGCCGATCGTGGCCGCCCACGGCGCGTACAGGTAGGCGAAGGACGCCGTCGCGCCCGAGATGCGGTCGTTCTGCACGAGCGTCACGGGCTCGTAGGCGAGCGGGATCCAGGGCAGCTGCTCGGTGATGATGCGCTGCGCCTCGATGACGTGCGCGGCGCGTGCGGCGTCGTCGGTCTCGGCGCGGGCGGCGAAGAGCGGCTCGTCGGCGAGGTCCCACCCGGTGTAGTTGTGGCTGTCGGTGCTCGCGAAGAACTGGTAGACGTCGAGCGCGTCCGCGAAGCTGCCGTAGTTGGTGGTGAAGAAGCCGTCGATGCCGTCCCGGGCGGCGGGGTCGAAGTAGAGGTTCCCGAACTGCTCGACGGGGATCACCTTCGTCTGGATGTCGAGGCCGATCGCCTGGCCCGCGGCCTGGATGACGTTCGCCGTCTGCTCGTGCACGGCCGAGCTACCCTGCACGGCGAGCACGATCGGTGGGACGGTGCCCGCTTCGGCGACGAGCGCCTTCGCCGCGGCGAGATCCGGCTCGGCGGAGAACTCGCCGTACGCCTCCTCGAAGGCGTCGCGCTCGTACCCCCAGTAGTCCGGGCCCGCGAGGCTCGTCGCCGGGATGCCGGCGCCCTGGAAGACGACCTTCGTGAGCGCCTCCCGGTCGATGGCGAGCGAGAGCGCCTGCCGGATGCGCTCGTCGCCGAGCGCTCCGTCGAAGTCGGTGGTCGTCATGGTCCAGAAGACGAGCGACTTGCCGTAGGTGGTGGTGACCTCGTCGCTCTGCTCGAGCTGGGTGAGGCCGGCCGGCGGCAGATAGAAGAACTGCCCGTCGACGTCGCCGGAGCGCAGGGCGTTCACCGCGGTCGACTCGTCGGCGATGAAGCTGAACTCGAGGGCGGCGGCCTTCGGCGCGAGCGCCTGGTCCCAGTAGCCGGGATTGGCCGCGAGTCGGAGGTTCTTGCCCGAGCTCCAGGATTCGAGCGAGAACGGGCCGGTGCACTGCAGACCGCCGTTCGGCGTGCCGAAGGCCTCGCCCGCCGACTCCGCGGCCTGCTTCGACACGATCGCGCCCGCGGCCGTCGCCATCGCCTGGGTGAACAGCACGTCGGGCTTGGTGAGCGTCACCGTGACCTCGTTCGGCGCCGTCGCGGTGATCGAGGCGACGTTCTGGAAGTAGCTCGCGAAGTAGCTCGTCGTGGTCTCGCCGGTCTGGCGCTGCAGCGAGTAGACGACGTCCTCGGCGGTGAGTGGGGTGCCGTCCCAGAAGGTCACGCCGTCGCGGAGGGTGTAGACGACGGTGGTGTCGTCGGGCTGCGTGACCGCTGCCGCGAGTCCCGGCTCGGTGCTGAGATCCGGCTTCATGCGCATGAGGCTGTCGCAGAGATTGGCCACGACGGTGTTCTCGGCGTAGTTGAACGTGTACATGGGGTCGAGCGACATCGGCTCGTACGGGAGGTTCCACTTCACGAGCTCGACGGGCGCGGTGCCCGGCTCGGTGGTCGTGGCGAGGTTCGAGAGGTCGACCTCGAGGCCGCCCTCCCCGGTCGCGGTCTGCGCGGTGCAGCCGGTGAGGGCGAGCCCGGCGGCGGCCAAAGCGGCCGTCGCGAGGGTGATGCGGCGTCGGGACACGGGAACTCCTTCGTCGGTGTGTCGATTCGATGGGGGGATGGAGCGAAAACTGGGTCGCGCGGCTTCAGCGCGCGGGAAGGGTCCGTCCGTTGCGGACGACGCGCTCGGGGGCCGGGCGGTCGACGACGAGCTGGGCGAGCGACTCGCCCGCGAACTCCAGCCGGGTGGGGGCGTCGGCGGCGGCCGGGGCGGACAGTTCGGGGATGCCGAGGAGGCGGCCGCCCTGCTCGGAGGCGATGCGGTAGGCGCGTTCGAGCTGGGCGTCGGTCATGGCGCCGGTGCGGTAGGCGAAGAGGTGGGCGCGGTCGACCATGCTGCCGGTGCCGAACGGGGTCCAGGAGTCGCGCACGCCGTCCGAACCGAGCGCGAGCTCGACGCCGTGCGCTTCGAGCAGCTCGGGGTCGAGCACGGGGTCGTCGCCGAGCGCGCAGGTGGTGACCCAGAGTCCGGTCTCCGCGACCCGGTCGAGCGTCTCGCGGAGCGAGGGGGCGTTCTGCTCGGCGAGCGCGAAGGCGTGGCTCACGGTGACGCGGCCCTGCATGCCCCGCGCGACGGTGCGCGCCGCGATCTCTCGGATCTGGGCGAGGCCGGGTTCGCCGCCGTCGTGGAGGTGGATGTCGAGATCGCGTCCGCTGCGCTCGGCGAGCCCGAACACCGCGTCGAGGTGGGCCTCGACGTCACCCTCGAGCCCGAGCGGGTCGATCCCGCCGACGAGGTCGGCGCCGGCGTCGAGCGACGCGGCCATCACCTCGAGCGTGCCGGGATTGGTCAGGAGGCCGAACTGCGGGAAGGCGACGATCTGCACGGTGAGCCACGGCGCGAGCCGCGACGCGGCCGCGCGCACGCCCTCCACGTTGCGCAGGCCGAGCTCGCTCGACACGTCGACGTGGGCGCGCATGGCGAGCGTGCCGTTCGCGAGGGCGGTGCTGAGCAGCCCGTACGCGCGTTCCTCGACGCTCCGCGTGTATCCGCGCTGCGTCGCGAGATCGTTGGCGATGAACTCGGAGAGTCCCGCGGCGGCGGTGCGCGACATCCACGGTCCGCCCCAGCTGGACTTGTCGGGGTGGACGTGCGCGTCGACGAGGCCGCCCGCGACCACGCGGCCGGGAGCGGGCGCGCCGTTGTGGTGTGCGGCGGTGCCGGTGGTGGCTTCGGGCATCCCTGCTGAACTCCTTCGTTCTCGCGGCTCGACCGCGTGGCGGTCTCCCAGGCGATTTGTCAGATGTATGATAACCATACATTCACGAGAGAAGAGAATGGAATCGTGAAACCCATCCAGCGCCGCTCCCTCGTCGACACCGTGGTCGACCGTCTGCACTCCGAGATCACCTCCGGGTCCTGGCCCGTCGGCACCCGCATCCCGACCGAGGCGGAACTCACCGAGCAGCTCGGCGTCAGCCGCCCCTCCGTCCGCGAGGCGGTGCGCTCGATCGTGCAGCTCGGCCTGCTCGAGACCCGGCAGGGCGACGGCACCTACGTCGTCGCCGATGACCCCACCGAGGTCGCGCTCCGGCGCACCATCGACGTCGCCGACGCCCGGGAGGTGCTCGCCGTCCGTCGCGCCCTCGACATCCTCGCGGCCCGCGAGGCGGCCGGGAACCGCGACGACGACGATCTCGCCGCGCTCGCCGACGCCCTCGCCGGGCGCCGTGCGGCCATCGAGGCGCAGGACGTCGACGCCTTCGCCGACCACGACGTCGCGTTCCACCTCGGCGTGGCGGGCGCCACGCACAACCGGCTCCTCGTCGGGCTCTACGCGAGCTTCGACGCCTCGCTCCGGCACTCCGTCGCGCAGAACTCGTGCCTCTCGAACAACGCGGACCCGAACACCGCCGATCTGCACGAGGCCCTCTTCCGCGCCATCGAGCGGCGCGACGTCGACGCGGCCTCCGCCGCAGCGGTCGGCGTCCTCGACCAGAGCGAGCAGTCGCTCGATGGCTGACCGGCGCGCCGCACTCGGCGCGCCGTTCGCGGCCGGCGCCCTCGTCGTCGGTATCGGCCTCTCCGTGCGCTCGCCGATCACGAGCGTCGCCGCGCTCCTGCCTGAGCTGGAGCGCGACTTCGAGCTGGGTGCGAGCGGCGCCGCGTGGCTCAGCACCATCCCGGTCCTGCTGTTCGGGCTCGCGGCGCCGATCGCTCCCCCGCTCGCCCGTCGGCTCGGCGCCGACCGAGCGGCGGCGGTCCTGCTGAGCGCCCTCGCGCTCGCCATGCTGCTGCGCCCCCTCGGCACGGTGCCACTGCTGCTCGGCACCGTCGTCGTCGGCGCGAGCATCTCCCTCCTCGGCATCCTCACGCCGCAGCTCGTCCGCACCCACCTCGACCGGCGCCACGGGCTCTGGTCCGGGGTGTACACGGCCGCGTTCGGCGCGAGCGCCGCACTCGGCGCCTCCCTCGCCGTGCCGATGCTCAGTTTCACCGGCGACAGCGCGGCCATCGCGGTCGGGCTCTGGGGCCTGCCCGTCGTCGCCGCCGCCGTGCTGGCCTGGGCGGTGCTGCCGCGGCTGTCGGGCGCGGCCGCCCGCCTGCCGGAGCGCTCGACCCCGCGCGGTCCGGGCTCGATCCTGCGCGCGCCGCGCATGTGGTCGGTCACCGGGTTCTTCGCCGCTCAGGCGCTCATCTACTTCGCCTTGACGGCCTGGTTGCCGACCATCGCCGTCGATCGCGGACTCGCCCCCTCCCAGGCGGGGTTGCTGCTCGCCTGGATGAGCGTCGCCGGCATCCCGGCCGCCCTGCTCGCTCCGACGATCGCCGCGGGCTTCCGCACCCAGTCGGGGGTCATCGCCGTCGTCTCCGCATGCTCCGTCCTCGGCATCCTCGGCCTCGCCTTCGCGCCGATCGCGCTCGCGCCCGCCTTCGTCGCGGTACTGGGCATCGCCCAGAGCGCCGCGTTCGGCCTCGCGGTCGGGCTCATCGTGGCCCGCGCGCCCGACGCCGCGCGCACCTCGGCGTTCTCCGCGGTCGCCCAGGGCGCCGGCTACGCCGTCGCCGCACTCGGCCCGCTCACGCTCGGCCTGCTCTCCTCGGCCGGCGTGCCGTGGACGCCGCTCATCGCAGGGCTCTCGCTCGTCGCGGGCGCGCAGCTCGCCTTCGGCCTCGCCCCCGGGCGCCCCGCGCCCCGGGGTCCGCTCGCGTCCCCCCGCGTGCCGCGTCGCGCGAATCGACGGTCCACCGCCGGCCCCGCCACCACCAGGAGGTCCCCATGAGGTCCACACGCGCTCGGACGGCCGCGGCCGCAGCCCTCGCCACCGCGGCCGCACTCACCCTCGCCGGCTGCGTCGCCGCCGGTCCGAGCCCCACGACTCCCCCGCCCACCACCGCACCCGCCGAGGAGGCCACCCCCATGCCCGCGACCCCGACCCTGCCGCCCGCCGAGGCGACCGCGCTGCTCGTCACCGCGACCGCCGCCGGCGACCTCGCCGAGGCGCGGCGCGCGCTCGAGCAGGGCGCCGACCCGAACGCCCGAGACGCCGAGAACCGACCGGTCCTCGTCACCGCCACCCGCGCCGACCGCGCCGATCTCGCCGAGGCGCTGCTGGAGGCCGGGGCCGACCCGAACGCGAAGGACGCGATCGAGGACTCCGCCTTCCTCTACGCCGGCGCCGAGGGCCTCAACGAGGTCCTCCGCCTCACCCTCGAGCACGGCGCCGACGTCGCGAGCACGAACCGGTACGGCGGCACCGCGCTCATCCCGGCGAGCGAGCACGCGCACGTCGAGACGGTGCGCATCCTGCTCGCGGCCGGCGTGCCCGTGAATCACGTGAACCGGCTCGGCTGGACCGCCCTGCACGAGGCGATCGTGCTCGGCGACGGCAGCCCCGAGCACGTCGAGACCGTGCGGCTGCTGCTCGCCGCGGGCGCCGACCCCTCGATCCCGGACGGCGACGGCGTGCTGCCGCGCCGGCTCGCCGAGCAGCGCGGCTTCAGCGCGATCGTCGCGGAGATCGACGCGGCCGGCTGAGCGGCGGCGCCGGTGCGCGGGTGCGCGCGCTCAGTCGCGCGGCGGTGCGGGTTTCGCGGGCGGCGGCGGAGGCATCCGCCGCAGCTGGCCGAACCGGCCGGCGAGGCCCGCCAGCAGCAGCGGACGCGCGAGCACCCACGCCCCGACGAGGGCGAGCACGGAGACGGCGAAGATCGCGAAGCCGACCCAGTCGCTCGCGTCGCGCGAGGCGTACATGTGGTTCAGGTTGCGCAGCGCCCCGGTCGCGAGCACGAGCACGACGTGCACGAAGGTGAAGAGCAGGAAGAACAGCATCACCGGGAAGTGCACGGCTCTCGCGAGCCGCTCGGGGAACACCCGGGCGAGCGGGCCCTGCATGGGCCAGACGGGCGAGAGCCGCAGCCCCGTCAGCACGGCGAGGGGCGCGGCGAGGAAGACGACGGCGAAGTACGAGAGCACCTGCGCGTCGTTGTACGCGACCCAGGAGTTCTCGACGGGCCAGTCGAGCGAGAGGTACTGCAGCACGACGGAGATGGAGTTCGGCACCACGTCCCAGCTCGTCGGTACGATGCGCAGCCACTGCCCGGTCGCGAAGAGCAGCACGACATAGAGGAGCCCGTTCAGCACCCAGAGCGCGTCGACCACGAGGTGCAGCCACACGGAGATGCCGAGCCGGCGCGGGGCGCCCTTCGTGCGCGGCCAGCGCGTGTTGTCCCGCGTCCAGAACGCCGGCGGACGCGCCTTGGACCGGATGATGAGCCCCGTGCGCACGAGCAGCACGAGGAAGAACGCGTTGAAGAAGTGCTGCCAGCCGAGCCAGGCGGGGATGCCGACGGGCGCCCCCTCCGGCAGCGGGCTGTGTCCGGGGTAGCTCGCGACAAAAGCCTCGACCTCGGGCAGGGTGCGCAGCCACCGCGCGAGCAGCACCGCGAGCCCGAGCAGCACGACCGCGCCGACGGCGAGGATCGCGAGGCGCTTCGGCGAACGGAAATCGAGCGCGGAGCGCGGGGAGGACGGCACGGTACTCAGCGTGCCGAAACTGCCCGACGGGTGCAACTCGGTCGCGTCACACGCCGCCCCGATGTCGCGCACCCGCCAGGGTGGGCAGTGGTCCGGTTCATTGGGGGTAGGGGGTCTCGCCCCTGGCGAGCATGCCGACGAGCTTCTCGAGGCGGTTGCGGCGGCTCGTCTCGCTCGGGGCGGTCGCGATGCGGTGCAGCACCGCGAAGCGGTTCGTGGCGTTGAGTCTGGCGAAGAGCTCGGCGGCCGCGGGCTCCGCGTCGAGCGCCGCCCGGAGATCGGGCGACACCTCTGCGGTCTTCGAGCCCGCGTAGGCGCGGTCCCAGCGGCCGTCGGCCTTCGCCCGCGCGATCTCAGCCTCGCCGCGGGGTCGCATGCGACCCGCCTCGATGAGCGCGGCGACGAGCCCGATGTTGCGCTGCGACCAGAGCGAGGCGCGGCGCCGCGGAGTGAAGCGTTGCAGGAAGGTCGCCTCGTCGTAGCTGCGCTTCTGCCCGTCGATCCACCCGCTGCAGAGGGCCTCGTCGAGCGCCTCGGCGTAGCTCAGCGAGGTGGGCGTGCGCGTGCCCTTCTTCGCAAGCAACAGCCAGACCCCGTCGGACTCGTGCTCGTTGGCGTCGAGCCAGGCGCGCCAGGCTGCGGCGTCGGGAACGACGAAGGGCTCAGGGGACTCTGCGGGCACGTGCCCACGATAGCGACGACCGCCGACACGCTCTCCGCTCATCGAGGGGGTCACATTCCGGCATCCGCGCCCGCAACGGGCCGATTGGATCTCGGAAACCGACCCCCTCGGTGCGGGCGCAGCACCCGGGCGATCATGGCGATCGCCTGCTCGAAGCGCGCGGGATGCTCCGCCGCGTAGTGCACGATGAGGCCCGGTGGGCCGGGGCGGTGCCGCTGGGCGCTGAGCGGCTGCACGAGCACGCCCAGTTCGCGCGCCGAGGCGGCGATCCGGGCATCGTCGACCCCGTCTGGCAGCTCCAGCAGCAGGTGGAGGCCCGCGGCGACGCCGTGCACGCGAACCCCGGGGAGCTGCGCGCGGACCGCCGCGACGGCCGCGTCCCGCCGGAGCCGGTGCCGTGCCCGCATCGCCCGCAGGTGCCGTTCGAGCGCGCCGGTGTCCAACAGCCGCGCCAGCGCGAGCTGCGGCAGCGCGGGCGAACCGAGTCCGCTCGCCCACTGCCGTTCGACGAGCTGCTCGACGAGCCGCGCGGGCGGCACCAGCCAGCCGAGCCGGAGGGCGGGCGCGAGCGTCTTCGACAGACTCGAGGTGTAGGCGACGCGCTCGGGCGCGAGCGGCTGCAGCGCGCGCACGGGGCGTCGGTCGTAGCGGTACTCGGCGTCGTAGTCGTCCTCGACGATGAGCCGGCGTGCTCGCTCGTCCGCCCACGCCACCAACTCGCGCCGCCGCCCGGGGGCGAGCACGACGCCGCTCGGGTACTGGTGCGCGGGCGTCACGAGGACGACGTCGGCATCGCGCCGCCGGAGCTCCTCGACCGCCAGGCCGTCCCCGTCGACGGGCACGGGCTCGACCCGCGGCATCCAGTATTCCAGGATCAGGCGGTTGCCGGTCGCGCCCGGATCCTCGAGCGCCACCGAGTCGTGCCCCTCGCCGAGGAGCGCGCCGGCGAGCAGCGCGAGCGCTCCAGTGACGCCGGCGGTGACGATGACGCCGCCCGGTTCGGCGACCACGCCGCGCGAGCGGGCGAGCCACGCCGAGAGCGCCTCGCGGAGCGCCAGGGCGCCGGCCGGGTCCTGATAGCCGAGCGTGCGCCGGGACGCCTCGGCGAGCACCTCGCGCTCCGCGCGCAGCCAGGCCGCGCGGGGGAACGCCGTGAGCTCGGGTACTCCCGCGGCGAGGTCAATCGGATCCTGCGCCGTGCGCCGGGGCGGCCGCGACGGCAAGACCTGCCCCGCGGCGGTCGCCGATGCCCGCGGTGCCCGCTGCGGGCCCGCGGCGGCAACCACGGTACCGACCCCGACGCGCGGCACGACGAGGGCCTCCTCCGCGAGCCGTCGATACGCCTCGGCGACGGTGTTCCTGGCGAAGCCGAGTTCGCCTGCGAGCACCCGACTCGCCGGCAGCCTGGAGCCCTCGCGCAGGGCGCCACCCGCGATGGCCGCACGCAGTTCGCCGGCGAGCCAGTCCGCGCGACGTCCGCGCGGCACCGCGGTCGAATCCAGCAGGAGGAATCCGTCGCCCGGCATTGGCCCAATCTATCCATCATCGATGGCACCTGTCGATGGTCCATTCGAGCGGGCAGGCTCGCGGCATGCCCACCACCTCTCTCACAGCGACCGCACCGTCCCGCACCGCCGGGCTCGGCTGGTGGGCGCTCTGGCCGGGACTCGCCGCGATGGCGCTGCTCGGCAGCAGCGTCGCGGTGATCGACGCGACGCGCACCCTGCCAGCGTTCGCCCTGCAGTCCGCCCGCTACGCCGTGGCCGTCGCGGCCATCGTGGTGTTCGCGCGCATCTTCCGGGTGCGCCTGGTACTGCCGCGGCTCCGGGACCTGGGCTGGGTGCTCGGCGGGGCGGCGACCGGCCTCGTCGGCTTCAACCTCGCGACGATCGTGGGCACCGCCCATGCCGAGCCCGCGTTCCTCGGCGCCGCGGTCGGCTGCATCCCCCTCGTGCTCGCACTCGCCGCTCCGCTCGCGGCGGGCCGACGCCCCTCGCCCCGCCTCGTCGTCGGCGCGGTCGTCGTCAGCGTCGGAGCGATCGCCGTGACTGGCTGGGGCCGCGCGGATCCAATCGGCATCCTGATGGGCCTCGCACTCGTGGCCGGCGAGGTCGGGCTGACCCTGTTCGGCGCGCGGGCGCTGCCCCGCATGGGCGCGTGGAGCTATTCGGCCGCGACGTGCGCCGTGGCCGCGCTCGTGTTCGCCCTCCTCTCGGCCGTCACCGAACGCCCGGATCCCGCGGCGCTCGCCTCACCCGCCGCACTCGGCGCGATCGCCTACCTCGGCGCGATCGCCACCGCCCTCGCCTTCGTGCTCTGGTTCACGGGGGTCAGCCGGATGGGCGCCGCCGCGGCCGGCCTGTGCGCGGGGACCGCCGCCCCGGCTGCGGCCCTCATCGCCGCGGCGCTCGGCGCACCGCTCCCCTCGCCCGGCGCCTGGCTCGGGATGGCGGCCATCGCCCTCGGCCTCGTGATCGGCTTCGCACCGCGCCGCCGCACCCGTCGGTGACGTCGATCCCTGCGCCTTGACTTCCAACACAAATCCAATATTATTTGAAGCAACGGGAGCAGAACGGCCGGTCGACAGGCATTTTCCGCCCCGGGCCGCACTCGCGGCCGCCGTTCGGCGCGCGTGCGCCGAACGGACGAACCCCGTCGACGCAGCGTCGCCCGGCCGATGGCGGCCGCGCGCCCACGTCCCATCCCCTAGGAGCCCTCCCATGAGCTACCCCTACCTCGACCGCTTCAACGGCGTCTTCGGCGGCAAGGCCCCCGTCATCGGCATGGTGCACATGTACGCCCTGCCCGGCGCCCCCGCCTTCTCCGGCGATCTGAACGACGTCATCGACCGCGCGGTGCAGGACGCGAACACCCTCGCCGAGGGCGGCGTGGACGCCCTCCTCGTCGAGAACTTCCACGACTACCCCTTCTACCCCGTCACCATCGAGCCGGAGACCGTCGCCGCGGCCGCCGTCGTCGCCCGCGAGGTGCGTCGCCAGACCGAGCTGCCGATCGGCATCAACATCCTCCGCAACTCGTGGAAGGCCTCGCTCGGCATCGCCGCGGCCGTCGACGCGCAGTTCATCCGGCTGAACATCCTCACCGACGCCTCGGTGACCGACCAGGGCATCATCAACAGCGAGGCGCACCTCGTGGCCCGCTACAAGAAGCACATCGGCGGCGAGCACATCCTCACCCTGGCGGATCTGCTGACGAAGCACGCGCGCCCGCTCGTCGAGCGCCCCGTACCGGTCATCGCGGCCGACATGCTGCACCGCGGCGGCGCCGACGCGATCATCCTCGCCGGCGACGACACGAGCATGCCGCCAAGCCTCGACCGCCTGCGCCAGGTCAAGGACGCCATCGCGGACGCCCCGATCATCCTCGGCTCGGGCATGACGGCGAAGCACGCCGCCACCTACGCGGAGGTCGCCGACGGCGCCGTGTTCGGCTACGGCTCGAAGCCGAACGCCGACATGGACCTGCCCGCGAGCGGTGAGATGACCCGCGAGTTCGTGCAGCTCTGGCGTTCGGGTCAGGTCAAGAAGGCGGCCTGAGCCGTCCAGCTCCCGCCCGCAGCACCTCGGGGCCCGCGCCGCTACGGCGCGGGCCCCGAGCCGTGCGCCGGCGACGCGATAGGTTCGAGCAGGCACGACCGACCACCCCGAGGAGCCCGAGTGAGCGAAGAGCGCGTCCCGCCGTCGCGACGGCGGTCCACCCGCGTGCCGTACGCCGACCGCGCCTACGACGAGCTGCTGCTGCAGATGATCGGCGGGCGGCGCGAGCCGGGCGACCGGCTCAACATCGGCGCCCTCTCGCGCGAGATGGGCCTGTCGGCGACGCCGATCCGCGAGGCGCTCGCCCGACTCGAGCCGACCGGCTTCGTACTGCGGCATCCGCTCCGCGGCTACGAGGTCGCCCCGCTCCTCTCCCCCACCGAGATCGTGCAGCTCATGGACGCCAGGCTGCTGTTCGAGCCGAGCTTCGCGGGCGAGGCGACGGCGAAGGCGGATCCCGAGTTCCTCGGCCGGCTGCTCGCCACCATCGAGACGATGGAGCGGGCGGGCGAGCTCGCCGACCCCGAGACGCTGAAGGCGAGCTGGGTCGCCGACGAGTCCTTCCACACGCTCATCAGCGCGCAGACCGGCAACCCCTTCACGCACCGCGCCTTCGCCGCGCTCGGCAGCCAGTTGCAGCGCTTCCGGCTGAGCGGCCGGGCCGGCCGCACGCACGCGCTCGAGGCGGCGGCCGAGCATCGCGGCATCTACGACGCGATCGCGGGCGGCGACGTGGAGGCCGCGGAGCGGCTCATGCGGGCGCACATCGAAGAGGCCAGGCGCCGCACGCTCACCGACGAGCGCGCGGCGAGCGCCGGCACGGCCGAGCCGCCCGCGCGCTGAAGGCGCCCGGCGCCATAAGGCTCCGGTCTCCGCGCGCACGACCGCGCCGCCGGTCCCCCCACGGTTCGCGGAGGACCGACGGCGCGGCCGATCTGGATGCCTAGTCGGCCTGCTTGCCCTTGAAGACGCCGTTTTTGCGCTTCGCGACGAGGTAGAGCACGACGCTGATCGCGCAGAGCGTGGCGACGTAGAACGGGAAGACGTTCCCGAGGCCGACGCTCTGCAGGTAGACGAACAGGTACGAGGCCGTGCCGCCGAAGAGCGCGACGCCGATGCCGTAGCCGAGACCGACGGCGGTGCCGCGGAACTGCTGGGGGATCATCAGGTTCGCGACGGTGCTGAAGATCGTGAGGTTCAGCAGCAGCACGAGGGAGCCTCCGAGGAGCACGGCCGCGAGCGGGCCGACGCCGTTGCCCGTGTAGAGCAGCACGAGGAAGATCGTCGGGATCGCGAGCAGGCGGCCGAGCACGAACCAGCGCGAGAGGTCCCACTTGTCGAGCACGCGGCTGAGCACGAAGGCGCCGACGGTGAGGATGACGCCAAGCGAGGTCGACACCGCGAAGACGCCCGTGGGGTCCTCGCCGTAGGTGCCGGTCGCGATGGACGGCAGCCCCGAGAGCCAGGTGTAGTTGTACGCCTGGATGGCGCCGACGATGAAGACGACCGCGAGGATGCTGAGCCAGTACTTGCGCACGCCCCTCCAGACCTCGCTCGTCTGCTTCCGCGTGGTGACCGCGCTGCCCTCGGCGACGCTCGAAGCGGCGGGCAGGGTCTCCGGCAGGGTGCGGCGGAGCCACAGCACGATGAAGCCGAGCAGGCCGCCCAGGATGAACGGCACGCGCCAGCCGTACTCGGCCATGCCCTCGGGGCCGATCAGCGAGCTCGTGACGAACGCGGTGAGCGGGGCGAGCATGTTGCCGAGGTTGTTGAACGTCGCCATGAAGCCGGCGACGTAGCCCGGGCGGTCCGGCACGAGCTCGACGCCGTAGGCCGCGCCGAGCGAGCCCTCGATGCCCGTCGAGAAGCCCTGCATGATGCGGCAGAACAGCACGATGACGCCGGCCCAGATGCCGAGCGTCTCGTGCGTCGGCAGGATGCCGATGACGAGGCTCGCCGCCGCGGTGACCGCCACGGCCCCCACCATGACGGGCTTGCGGCCGAGCCGGTCGGCGACGAGGCCGAAGACGACGCCGCCGATCGGGCGGACGACGAAGCCGACCGCGAAGACGGCGAGCGAGTTCAGGGTCGCTGCGACCGCGTTCTCCCCCGGGAAGAAGGCCTGTCCGATGTAGACGGACAGGAGCCCGAACATCGCCCAGTCGTACCACTCGAGCGCGTGGCCCGCGCTGAGGGCGAACAGCTGCTTGGCGTGCCCGGGCTTCCGGACGGGCGAGGCCTCGGCGCGCGACGCGGGCGCGGGGTCTTGGAGTTTCGACATCGGGGGGAGCTCCTTCGCTCGATGCCACCTTCGCAGAAGCGGGGTGAGGTTGTCGGTAATAAAATAGTATAGCGGGCGCTATAGGATTAACGCCAGGGCAGCGGGCGGCGGAGCGTCTCCCCGATGAGCTCCAGCACTCCGTCGAAGTCCATGTCGAAGATCACCCGGTGGATCGGGCGGGTCTCGCCCTTCACCGGGTGCACGCCGGCGAGGAACCGCTCCCCCGTCGCCTGGTCCTCGAAGGTCTGCAGCGGACGCTGCACGGCCCCGGCGACGAGCTCCGGCCGCAGCAGCGTCGCCACCGCGAGGCTGTCGTTGATGCCCATCACGCGCGCAGTGTCGGGGCGGCCGTACGAACGGGAGTAGAAGCCCGCGTAGTCGTGGCTGATCGCGGTGATGAGCTCCGCGGGCGGCGACTTCGTCTCAGCGGCGAGCTCGAGGAAGAAGTCCTCCGGCACGAGCGCCTGTCGGGTCACGTACGGACCGCACCAGGTCACGTTCCCCTCGTGGCTCGCGACGATCTCGGCCGCGTCGATGTCGAAGGACACGTTCGGGTCGCGCGAGACGCGGAATCGGCGGTCGGCCCACGGCTCGGTGTCGTGGTAGAGCGCCGGGCCCAGCGTGCCGACGATCGTCGTGCTGCGCAGCCGCTTGAGCAGCCGCGGCTCCTGCTGGAGCGCCTTCGCGAGGTTCGTCTGCGGGCCGAGGGCGAGGTAGTCGATCTCGCCCTCGTGCTGCGCGACGAGGTCGAGCAGGATCGGGATGCCGTTGGGCTCGGCGGGCACGCTCGTCTCCGGGCGCAGCCCGGTGTTGCCGAAGCCGTCGTCGCCGTGCACGCCGGACGAGAGCTTCAGCTCCTGCTTCAGCGGCACGTCGGAGCCCCGGTACACGGGAACGTCCTGCCGCCCGCAGGTGTCGAGCACGTAGCGCGCGTTGTCGGCGGCGCGGTCGCCGTGACAGTTGCCGAAGACGCTCAGCACCGCGAGGATCTCGACCTCGGGATCGGCGGCGAGCAGCATCAGCGCGAGGGCGTCGTCCACACCGGTGTCGGTGTCCACCACTACTTTCCTCATGGTCCGTTCCTTCTGTTCTCTCGTTCTCGTCCGGCCTGCGGCCGTGGTCGGATGCCGGCGCTGGCCGGCACGGTTCAGGGGGCGCTGAGCCCCACAGCTTCGAACGCCGCCAGGGCCCGCTCCCCCGCGAGCGACGCCGCGAAGTCTCGCGCGGCGGCCGGCGCACCGCTGCGCGCCCCGATCGCGAAGCGCGCGTAGGACTGCAGCTCGTGCGGGATCGGCTCGACGAGGTGGGGCCCGTCCACCGAGCGCAGTTCGCTCAGCTGCTGGATGGCGAGCTCGGCGCGGCCGTCCACGACGGCCTCCGCCGTGAGCCCGGCCGGGAAGCGCACCGCGCGCTCGTCGAGGCGTTCGAGCAGGCCCCGCTTCCGCAGGAGCCCGGCGAAGTGCAGCCCGCTCGCGCCGGAGAGCGAGTAGGCGACGGCCCGGGCCTCGAGCAGCCGGTCGAGGAACGCCTCGGCCGAGGCATCCGCCAGCGACGGTGTCTCCGGCAGGCGCGCCACGCCGATCGCCGAGACGGCGAGTTCGGTGACGGTCTCGGGGTCGAGCACGCCCTGCGCCGCGAGCTCGCCGACCGAACCGGCGACGCCGAGCACGAGATCGGGGCGCTCGCCCGCGGCGATCCGGTCGAGCAGCACCGTCGTCGGCTCGAAGGTCGCCTCGATGCGCTCGCCCGTCTCCGCCTCGAAGGCGGGGATGAGCGAGTCGACGAGCGGCTGGCGCACGACGAGGCCGCTGTAGAGGGTGATCATGCGGCGGGGGTCCTTCCCTCGGTGGGCGGCTGAATGGGCGGTTGTGCGAGCGCCGCGACCCGCTCCGCGGTGAGCGGAGCGGTGCGGTGCCCGGCGGTGAGGAAGAAGAGCTGCGCGGTGTGCTCCAGCTCCTCGAGCGCGTCGAGCGCGCCGTCGAGGTCGCTACCGGCGACGACGGGCCCGTGGTTGCGCAGCAGCAGGGCGTGGCTCGCGGCGGCGGCCTCCTCGACGAGGGCGGTGCCCGAGGCATCCCCCGGCGCGAGGTACGGCAGCAGGCGCAGCGCGCCGACCCGCATCGCGAAGTAGGCGGTGAGCGGCGGCAGGGGCGCCTCGGGGTCGAGCCCGTCGAGACACGACAGCGCGGCGGCGTACGGCGAGTGGGTGTGCACGACGGCGTTCAGCTCGGGCCGGGCGCGGAGCACCGCGAGATGCAGGAACGCCTCCTTGGTCGGGCGGGGCCCGTCGAGCCGGCGCCCCTCGGCGTCGAGCACCGAGAGCGCCCCCGCCTCGACCTCGCCGAGGCTGACCCCGGTCGGGGTGAGCAGGATGTGCTCGCCGTCGCGCACGGCCAGATTGCCGGTGCGCCCGTGGCTAAGTCCGCGCCCGTGGATGGCGTGCGCGATGCGCTCGACCGCGAGCGCCGCGGGTCCGGCGCCGCTCACTCGCCGGCCCCCGCTTCGGCGACGTCGACGAAGAACCCGGGCTCGCCGAAGTTCCCGGACTTCAGCACGAGGTGCAGCGCTCGGCGCGGGTCGTGGATCCAGGGCGCGCCGAGCGCGGCCTCCTCGCCGACCACCGCGGTGCCCATGCGGAGCGCGCGCACGACTTCGCCCGAGGTCTCGCCGCCGGCGACGAGGAGCCGCTGCACGCCGCGCGCCGCGAGGCCCTCGGCGATGAGTCCGGCGGTGCGCTCGTAGAGCTCGCCCGCCTCGGGGAATTCGGCGTCGCGCTCGGCCGCGGGGCTCGACGAGTAGATCAGGGCGGAGCCGTCGCCCGAGTGCGCATCCCACCAGGCGAGCGCGCCGGCGGCCAGGCCCTCGGCGGTGTCGCCGCGCTCGGCGCGCAGGCGGTAGCTGGGCGCCCCGGAACGCTGGAAGCGATCGATCTGCTCCAGCGTGCGGCGCGAGCAGCTGCCCGCGATGATCGCGGTGCGGCCGGCGGGCGGGGCGCTCGCCGGCCGCCCGCTCGCTGGCCGGCGCCGGGCGAGCGCGCCGACGAGGCCCGCCGAGCCCGCGACGAGCGGTGCGCCGTCGATCGCCTCCGCGATCACGTCGAGGTCGGCGTCTTCGGCCGCGTCGGCGACGAGCTGGACGACGCCGGATGCCTCGGCGGCCGCGACCGCGTCGCGCACCGCTGCGGCGCCCGCCCGGACGACCTCGAGCGGCAGCAGGCCGACCTCGCCGGCGACCTGCGGCGCGAGCAGCCGCGGCACCGAGGAGTCCCGCATCGGGGTGACCGGGTGCTCGCGCATGTGCGTCTCGTCGAGCGGCACGCCGCCGACGAAGAGCCGCCCGCCCGTGACGGTGCGTCCGTGCAGCGGAGCCGCCGGGGTCGTCACGACGAGGGCCGCGCCGAGCTCGGCGGCGAGCGCCCCGGTGACCGGTCCGATGTTGCCTTCGGGCGTCGAGTCGAAGGTGGAGCAGTACTTGAAGTAGGCGCACTCGGCACCGGCCGCGCGCAGTGCCGCGAGGGCCGCGAGGCTCTGCGCGACGGCGTCGGCGACGGGGATGGAGCGGGTCTTCAGCCCGATCACGATCGCGTCGGCCTCCGCCTCACCCGGCTCGAGCTCCGTCGTGAGCGACAGCAGGGTGCGCAGGCCCGCTCGGCTGAGCGCCGCCGCGACGTCGGTCGCGCCCGTCACGTCGTCGGCGATGACGCCGATCATCGGCCGCGCCCCGCGATCTCCGCAGCGAGGCGGCTCGCCGCCGCCGTGGGCGCATCGAGCACCGGCACGCCGAAGCGCTCGGCGAGAGCGGCGGCGGCCGGGGCGAGCGAGAACTGGGCGAGCACGACGGCGTCGTAGCCCGGCGCGGCCGCCTCGATCGCCGCGGCGAGCACGGCGGTGAGCTCGGCTTCGGGCTGCGGCTTCGCGGCGGCCGGTACGACGAGCGTGTCGAGCTCGGTCGCGACGCCGGCCGCGTCGAGGGCGGCGGCGAGCCGGGTCGAGCTGTCGGCGGCGGCCGAGTCGAGCGAGGCGACGAGGAGCACCCGGGCGGCGCCCAGCGCCACGGCGGCGTCGAACAGTGGGCCGTCCGCGGCGAGCACGGCCACCCCGTCGGCCACCGGATCGCGCAGCTCGGCGCGCGCGCCGTACTGCGAGCAGGTGAGCAGCACGCCGTCTGCGCCGCCCTCGATGGCGAGGGCGATGAGCCGGTCCATCCGGGCGGCGAGCGGCGCGGTGATCCCGCCCTCGCCCTGCGCGTCCGCGAGCAGGCGGTCGTCGAGCAGGTTCCAGACCGTGCCCTCGGGGAACTGCGCGGCGATGGCCGCGGCGGCGGGTGCGATGGCGAGCGGCGTCGCGCTGATCAGCGCGATCCTCGGGTCGGTCATCCTCGGATCCTCTCCGTCCAGCCGAGCCCTTCGACGGTGCCGGCGACCGGCCCGTACTCGAGCCCGATCCAGCCGTCGTACTCGCTCGCGGCGATGCGTGCGAGGACGCGCTCGTAGGCGATCTCCCCCGTGCCGGGCTCGCCGCGGCCGGGGTTGTCGGCGATCTGCACGTGCCCGATGCGCGGCACGAGCCGTTCGAAGCGCTCGATGACGTTCCCGCCGTCGATCTGCGCGTGGTAGACGTCGAAGAGCACGCCGACCGTCTCCGGGTCGACGGCCTCGGCGACGGCCGCGGCGGTCTCCATCGTGGCGAGGCCGTAGCGGGGTTGGTCGCGCTTGTTGATCGGCTCGAGCACGAGGCGGATGCCGGTGCCGCGGGCCTGCTCGGCCGCCCAGCCGATGTGCGCGACGTAGCCGGCGAAGGCGAGCTGCGGGTCGACGCCTTCGGGCCGGAGCCCGGCCATGACGTGCACGACGGGCGCGCCGATCGCGGTCGCGTACTCCAGCGCCTGCAGCACGCCGGCCCGGAACTCCTCCCCCGCGCCCGGCACGAAGCCGGCGCCCATGACGGTCGCCGAGCCCGCGGGCCCAGCCGGGGTGTTGATGAGCGCCTGGGCGAGCCCGGCACCGGCGAGCAGCTCGCGGATCCGCTCGGCCGGCAACTCATACGGCGAGGCGTACTCGACGGCGGTGAATCCCGCCGCGGCGGCCGCGTCGAAGCGCTGCTCGAACGGCAGCTCGGTGAACATCCACTTGAGGTTCGCCGCGAGGCGCACGGGCCCCGAGGCCGTCTCGACGATCACGCGGGCACCCCCTCGTAGCCAGGGTTCACGACGAAGCGGGGCGCGCCGGCGGCGCTCAGCACGTCGATGACGTTGGCCGCGGCCATCCGCCCGGACTCGCCGCGGGCCTCCCGCGTCGCGCCCGCGACGTGGGTGGTCGCGAGGATGCCGGGGGTGTGCAGCAGCGGGCTGTCGGCGGGCAGCGGCTCGGTGGCGAAGACGTCGAGTGCCGCTCCCCCGATGACGCCGTCGCGGACGGCGTCGACGAGGGCGTCCTCGTCGACGATGCCTCCGCGGGCCGTGTTCACGAGTACCGCGTCGCGCTTCATGGTGCGGAGGCGTGCGGCGTCGATGAGGTTACGGGTGGAGTCGTCGAGGAAGAGGTGGAGGGTGACGAAGTCGGACTGGGCGAGCACCTCGTCGAGCTCGGCGCGGCGGATGCCGTTGGCGGCCGCGAACGCCTCGTCGAAGTAGGGGTCGTAGGCGACGACCGACATGCCGAAGCCCGCGGCGATGGTCGCGACGGCCTTGCCGATCGAGCCGAGGCCGAGGATGCCGAGCGTAGCGCCGGCGAGCTCGCGCCCGGTGAGCTGCTGCCAGCTGCCCGCCGCCAGGTTCTGGATGTTCTCGGGCACGCGCCGGGCGACGGCGAGCATGAGCGCGAAGACGTGCTCGGCGACGGCCTGCCGGTTCGCTCCGGCCGTGATGCAGACGGGGATGCCGCGGGCGGTGGCCGCGTCGAGATCGACGCTGTCGTAGCCGACGCCGGTGCGCACGATGAGCTCGAGGCGCTCGGCCGCGGCGAGGTGCTCGGCGGTGAGCGGCAGGGTGCCCGCGATGATCGCGCGGACGCCGGCGAGCAGCTCGAGCCGTTCCGCCTCGCCGAGGGCGGCGAGGTCCGGCACGTGCCGGGTGGAGAGCCCGGCGGCGCCGAGCATCAGGTCGACCTCGTCGCCTGGGTGGAGGAAGGCGGTCGTGATGAGGACGTCGGCGGTTCCGGTCACCAGATCCCTCCCTCGTAGTCGGCGGCGGTGAAGGCGCCGCCGTGGAAGGCGGGCACGGTCTTGCTGCGGTCGACCGCGTCGGCGTGGTCGGCGGCGTCGTCCTTCGGCCGGTAGCCGATGGCGTCCCAGCCGGCGTCGGCGTTCCACCAGCGCTCCGAGTTCGCCGAGGTGCCGTAGACGACCTGGCAGCCGACCGGGCCGCCCTCGATCGCGCAGCGGACGAGCTCGACGCCGTCGGGCCAGCTGAGCCAGAGCGCGAGCTGGCGGGTGTCCTCGGGCGCGGGGCGGAAGGTGCCGATGCGCAGCAGCACCGACTCGACGCCCCACTTGTCGTGGTACAGGCTCGCGAGCGCCTCGCCGAAGGCCTTCGAGACGCCGTAGTAGCTGTCGGGGCGGAGGGCCGCCGACTCGTCGAGCAGCTCGGAGGAGGGGTGGAAGCCGACGCTGTGGTTCGAGCTCGCGTAGACGACGCGGCGGACGCCGGCCCGGCGGGCGGCCTCGTACACGTGGTAGGTGCCGTCGATGTTCGCGGTGCGGATGGCCTCGTAGGGCGCTTCATCGGCGACGCCGCCGAGATGCACGATCACGTCGACCCCCGCGGCGGCCTCGGTGAGCCGGTCGAGCTCCGCGAGGTCGCCGAGCACGAGCTCCTCGCCGGGGAACAGCTCGCCCTCCGGGGCGCGGCGGGCGAAGAGCACCACCCGGTCGTAGCGGCCCGCGAGGCCCTCGCGGATCACCTGGCCCATGCGGCCGGTGCCGCCGGTGTAGAGCACGGTCGTCATCGTCGTCCTTTCGTTCGCAGCGGCGTCAGCCGATGCTTCGGTCCTGCTCGCCCTCGGCATCCGCGAAGTAGCCGATCTCGGCGCGCTGCGGGCGTACGCGGTGCACGGCCCCGTCGGCGAGCGCGAGCCCGACGTCGTGGCCGGGCACGAGCAGGCCCGCGGTGTCGCCGAGGAGCGAGCGCAGCCGGTCGATCGTGGCGGTGCTCGCCTCGTCGTCCAGGCTCGAGTCGGCGCGGAGGGTGGTGAGCTCGTGGAGGTTCTTCACCGCGTCGCCCGCGAAGACCAAGCGGTCGTCGGTGCGCTCGGCGAAGAAGGCGAGGTGGTGCGGGGTGTGCCCGGGGCTCGCGAGAGCATGGATGCCGGGGAGCACCTCCTGCCCGGCGCGCATCCGCTCGACGCCCTGGCGGCGGCGCAGCAGCTCCTGCACGTGCAGATCGGGGATGAACTTCGTGCCCGCCGGCTGCTCGGCGGCCCAGGCGAGCTCGTCCTCCCCCACCCAGGTGGTCGCGCTGGGGAACATCGTGAAGTTCGCCACGTGGTCCCAGTGCAGGTGGGTGATGAGCACGTCGGTGACGTCGGCCGGGGTGAGGCCGAGCCGACCGAGCCCCTCGTGGATGAGCGGGATGTACGCGGGCTGGCCCGCGTCGATCAGCACGCGGCGCTCCCCGTCGTCGAGCAGCCAGAGGCTGCTCCAGCCGAAAGCGCCGTGCGAGGCGGACTTGCCCGGGAAACCCTCGACGAGCGGCGTGGCCGTGTAGCCGCCGCCGGCGGTCACCGCCTCGGTTCCGTCGCGCTCCATCGCCGCCTCCTCAAAATAGTATGGACTATAGTATTGCACAATCTCGAGAACTGACCCGACGGCTGCCCCACAGGCGCCGCCCGACCCGCTCAGTCGCCGAGCGCTCGATCAGTCGCCGAGCAGTCGCTCCGTCGCCCCGATCACGTGGGCCCGCATCGCCTCCGCAGCCGCCGCACCGTCGCCGGCCTCGATCGCCTCGAAGATCGCCGTGTGCTCGGGCGCCGCGCGCCGCGCCCCCGTGCGTCCGAACTTCGAGAACAGCCGGAAGCGCTGGATCTGTCCCCCGAGCGCGCCGTACGCCATCTCCAGGAAGCGATTGCCGGCCTGCGCCGCGATGCACATGTGGAAGCGGTCGTCCGAGCGCCAGTACAGGTCGAAGCCCTCGGTCTCGATGTCGGCGAGCTCGGCGGACTGGTGGAACTCGTCGACCGCCTCGCGCAACTCGGCGATGAAGGCATCCGTCTTGCGGAGCGCGGCCTGCTCGGCGAGCTTCGGCTCGAGCAGCAGTCGCGCCTCCATGAGCTGCTGCACCTCGGTGCGCGTCATCATCGGCGCGACCCGGTAGCCGCGGAGCGCCTCGCGCTCGACGAGGCCGGTGTGCTCGAGCCGGGCCAGCGCCTCGCGCAGCGGCGTCTGGCTGACGTCGAGCTCGCGCGAGAGCGCGCCGATGTTCAGGCTCTGGCCGGCGCCGCGCTCCCCCGACATGAACTGCTGCAGCAGGACGTCGTACATCTGATCGGCAATCGGCCTCTTCGTGGGTGTCCGCTCGACCATCCCCTCAGTGTAGGGCCACGCCCCCGGTCCGGAGCGCGATCTCCGCCAGGGCGCGCCACTCCCCGAGCGGCCCGTCACCGCCGCTCGAGCGGCGCCGCTCAGGCCCGCATCCCCCGCCAGATCAGCTCGATCGCGGCGCGCATCCGCGCGACGACCGCGGGCTCGTCGATCCGCTCGCCGCGCACGACGAGCTGGTAGTAGGCGACGCCCGCGATGGCGTCAAACGCGGCCTCGACGTCGAGATCCGCGCGCAGCTCGCCGCGCGCGACGCCCGCGGCGAGCGCGCGTTCGAGCGGCACGCGACGGCGGGCGACGTGGGAGGTCCAGTACGCCCGCTGCAGCGCGCGGTCGGCCATGACGAGGCGGATGCGCTGGCGGAACCGTGCTTCCGGGTAGCCGGGGGCCGAGGGGGCGACCCCGTCGGCGCCGAGGCCGAGCCCGGTGAGCAGCAGCTCGTGGAGGTCGACCGCGTCGCCCACCTCGGGCGGCACCTCGCGGCCGACGTCGAGGGCCGCGGCGATGAGGGTCGTGAGCGAGGGCCAGCGGCGGTAGAGCGCGGCTCGGCTCACCCCGCTGCGGGCGACGACCCGGCCCACCGTCACCTCCTCACCGGCATCGATGAGTGCGAGCGTGGCCGCGACGAGCTGCCCGTCGAGCTCCTCGTCGCGCGGCCGACCGGGACCGCGGCGGTGCGCGGCCCCGGCCGAGGCGGCTGCTGGCGGCGCGAGCAGCGGAGCGGGGCTCGTCACGCGGCGAGCGCCCGCGCGCGGAGGCGAGCCACGGTGTCCGCCGAGAGCCCGGCGTCGCGCAGCGGGGTCAGCGGGTCGCCGTAGCGAGCGCGGAGCGTGCCGAGCAGGATCCGCATCGAGACCTCCATCGGCCCGTCGGGCAGCGAGGCGCGCAGGCGCTCCTCGTCGAAGCCGAGCCGGGCGAGCAGCGGCCCCATGACGCCCTGCGTGCGGCGCATGATCGCGGGCATGTTCTCGTCGGTGCGGGCGTAGTCGATGACGATGTCCTCGTCGTCGGCGCCGAGGGCGAGCAGCAGCATCGCGGCGAGCACGCCCGTGCGGTCCCGGCCGGCCGCGCAGTGGAACGCGGTCGCCCCGGGGGCGTGCGCGACGACGTTCAGCGCCGTCACGAGCTGCGGCGCGGCGGTCTCGACCATCGCGACGTAGGACTCCCCCATCGACTCGTGCGTGAACGGCAGCTGCGTCTGCATCGAGTCGCCCACGTTCGCCATGAGCGCGAGGTGGTGGTACGCGACCGGACGGGAGCCGAACGGGCCGCGCCCGCTGATGGCGACCTCGTCGGCCGAGCGCAGGTCGATGATCGCGGTGAGGCCGGCGGCGACCAGTTCGTCGGCCGCCTCCTCCGTCACGAGGGCGAGATCGTCGGTGCGGATCGCGAGGCCGGCGCGCAGCACGCCCCCGTCGATCCGGATGCCGCCGAGGTCGCGGAGGTTGACCGGGGCGCTGAGGGCGAGCGCGGGGCCGTCGATGATCGTCATGTGATTCTCCTTCTGATGAGGGCGCTGCCCTGGTCGATGGCCGTCACCAGCACGATGATGCAGATGATGATGGCGCTGAGGTGGCCGTAGTCGTACATGCGCATCGCCGTCGTGAGCTCGAGGCCGATGCCGCCCGCGCCGACGAGGCCGAGGATGGTCGCGCCGCGCACGTTCCCCTCGAACAGCAACAGGCTGTACGAGGTGAGCAGCGGCGCCGCCTGCGGCAGCACGCCGTACTGCACGACCTGGCGTTTGGAGGCGCCGACGGCCTGCATGGCGACGACGGGGCCGCGATCGACCTGCTCCATCGCCTCGGCGAAGATCTTGCCGATCGAGCCGATGGAGCCGAGCGTCATCGCGAGGATGCCGGCGAAGGGCCCGAGCCCGACGGCCGAGACGAACATGAGCGCGAAGACGAGGTCGGGCACCGAGCGGATGATGTTCATCACCCAGCGCGTCGGGTAATACAGCCACTTCGGGGCGATGTTCGACGCGGCGCAGACCGCGACGAAGAGCGAGAGCACGGCGCCGAGCACGGTGCCGACGACGGCCATCTGGAACGTCTCGAGCAGCAGCGCGAGGATTGTGCCGAGCTTCGAGAAGTCCGGCGGGAACAGCCGGGAGAGGAACTCCCCCATGTTCACCGCGCCCTCGCCGAGCTTCACGAAGTTGAACTGGGCGCCGTTGAACGACCAGATCAGGAGGAGCGCCGCGACGGGCAGCCCGATCAGGAAGCGGGTGCGAGGCATCCGGAACGCGCGCTCCAGGCGCTGCCGCTCGGCGGCGGCGAGCACCGGGTCCGCGGCGCTCGGGCCGCCCGCCGAGGTGCCGGTCGCGACCCGGCTGCGCGGCTCAGTGCTCGTCATCGCCGGGCTCCTCGTCCTCGTAGAGCGGCGCGAGCGCCGAGGCATCCAGCTGCGATGTGCGACCGGAGACGAGGATCTCGCCCCGGCGCAGGCCCACGATGCGGTCGCTGTGCGCGAGCGCGAGGGGCAGCACATGCAGGCTCACGAGCACGGGGATGCCGTCCTCGCTCGCGATCTCGCGGAGCAGCTCCAGCACCGAGTCGGCGAGCTTCGGGTCGAGCGAGGCGACCGGCTCGTCGGCGAGGATCACCTTGGGCCGCTGCATGAGCGCCCTGGCGATCGCGACGCGCTGCTGCTGCCCGCCCGAGAGCGATCGGGCGGGCTCGAGGGCCTTGTGCGCGATGCCGACCCGGTCGAGCAGTTCGAGCGCACGCCGGCGGTGCGCGCTCGAGAAGCCGCCGACGAAGTTGATGGGCCCGGCGTCGTGCAGCGCGCCCGCGAGCACGTTCGTCAGCACGCTGAGCCGCGGGATCAGGTTGAACTGCTGGAACACCTGCCCCACCTCGCTGCGGAGCGTCCGCAGCTGCCCGCGGCGGAGGTTCGTCACGTCGTGCCCGGCGACCCGCACCGCGCCGCCCGTGATGGGGGCGAAGCCGGTGAGGCTCCGCATGAGCGTGGACTTGCCGGAGCCGGAGGCGCCGAGGAGCGCCACCATCTCACCGGGGAACAGCTCCAGGTCGACGCCGGCGAGCACCCGCTGCGCGTCGTAGGCGACCTCGAGCCCGCGCACGGTGACGAGCGGCAGGGCCTGGCGCAGTTCGGCCGTCGTCACGCGCGGCTCGACCTCGTGCGCGCCCGCCACGAGCGTCACTTCAGATCCTTGAGCTCGACCCCGGCGACGGCCGCGATCTCGGCGAAGCCGGCGAACTCCTCGGCCTTCGGGTCGACGGTCTGCGGGGCAGCGGCGAAGGAGCCGTACGCGCCGAGCCGCTCGGCGTTCTCGGGCGAGAAGACCTCGGCGATGCCGTCCTGGATGACCTTGCGGGTCTCGGCGTCGAGCGACTGCCGGCCGAGCACGGCGCCCGCGATCGGCATGGCCGGGCTCTCGCCGACCGCGCGCCACTCGCCGTCCTCGAAGGGGAACATCGGCTTGCCGAGCTGGGTCAGCATGACCGCGGTGCAGGCGGCGTCCACCTGGCCCTGCGCGAGCGCCGCGAAGCTGCCCTCGTGTCCGCCGGCGAAGATCGCCTCGTAGTCCGCGTCCCGCTCGAGCCCCGCCTCGTGCAGCATGTACACCGGCATGAAGTAGCCCGAGCTCGACGTCTGGTCGGCGAAGGCGACGGTCTTGCCCGCAAGGTCCTCGACCTCCTGGATGGGCGAGTCGTCGAGCACGACGCAGGTCGAGACCGGCGCATCGTCGCCCTGGAACGCGACGAGCGCGTCGACCTCGCCAGTGTTCACGGCGAGGGCCGAGGGGAAGCCGCTCATGATGCCGATGTCGACGTGGTCGGCGCGGATCGCCTCGACGACGCTGAGGTAGTCGGGCACGTCGGTGATCTCGACGTCGCGGCCCGTCGCCGCTTCGAGGAGCTCGGCGAACACCTCGACGGGGTTCTCGGCGGTGGGATCCTCGCCGACGGGGATCGTCGCGATCGTGATCGGCGCGTTCGGGTTGGCGGCGGCCGCCTCTCCGGCGGTGCTCTGGCAGCCGGTGAGGGCGAGGGCGGCGACGCCGAGGACGCCGACGGCGGGCAGGGTGAAGCGGCGCATGATGACCTTTCGGAAGGGGGATGCCTCGGCATTCCGAGACCATCGGTATTCCAACTCCCGAAGGTGTCCGGCAATTACGAGACCGGCGGACTCCGAATCGAACGGATCGTGAACGGCCGGTGACCCCGCTCGGGTAGCGTGCTGGCATGGGGGAAGCACGGCGGGAGTTCTGGCGCGTCGCCCTGCCAGTGGCGGGCGTCGTCGCACTCTGCGGGACCGTCTGGGTCGCGGTGGCGGTCACCGAGGCGCAGCAGACGCGCACCGCTGCTCAGGCCGCCTCGGCCGTCGCGGCGCAGCTCGACGCGATCGAGGCGACGGTCCCCGCGGCGAGCGCGCTCGATCGCACCGCCGAGGTCATGACGCAGCCCTGCCCGGTTGCCGGCCGAGGCGAGCAGACCGTGCACCGGCGTCACGTCGAGCTCGATCCGGGCTTCGACCGGGTGGAGTGGGCCGCGACGCTCGGCGACGCGTTCCCCCAGGCGGAGGGGTGGCAGCGGCGTGTGACGGCGCTCGACCGCCGGGAGAACCTCGACATTCGGATCGTCGGGCGAGAGCTCATCACGGTCGATGTCGTCGCAACCGGCGACGACGAGCGCGCCCGGCTCACGATGCGGGCGACGAGCGAGTGCGCGAACGCGGAGGACGACGATGCGAGCCAGTGACACCGTGCTGCCCGATGGGCGCATGATCCGCAGCTTCGAGACGGGACCGGTGGATGCCGAGGCCGCGATCGTGTGGCATCCGGGCACGCCGCACACCGGCCGGCCGCCGGCGCCGCTCGTCGTGCACGCGGAACGGCTGGGGCTCCGGCTGGTCTCGATCGCCCGGCCTGGCTTCGGCGGCTCGACGCCGCACCCGGGCCGCACCGTCGCGAGCGCCGCGCGCGACGCCCTCGCCGTGCTCCACACGATCGGGGTGACCCGGGCGATCGCCGCCGGCTACTCCGGCGGCGGCCCGCACGCGCTCGCCCTCGCCGCACTCGCGCCCGAGCTCGTGGGCGCGGTCGTCGCGGTCGTGAGCCCGGCGCCGTTCAAGGGCGACACCGGAATGACGGGCGGGGGATGGTTCGCCGGCATGCAGGCGCCCGGCGGCCTGCTGGCCGCGCGCGAGGGCCGGGCCGCCCGCCTCGCCTACGCCGCGCAGGAGGTGTTCGACCCCGAGCAGTTCCTCCCCGTCGACTGGGCCGCGCTCGAGGGCGAATGGGGCGCGGTCGGCGAGGACGCCCAGGCCGCAGACGCGTTCGGACCGGATGGCGCGGTCGACGACGACGTCGCCTTCGTCACCGACTGGGGCGTCGCCCTCGCCGCGATGACGCAGCCCGTGCTGCTCGTGCAGGGCACGGCCGACCGGGTCATCCCCTTCGCCCATGCCGAGCGGATCGCCGCCGCGCTCCCCCGCCCCGAACTGCACGCCCGCGAGGGCGACGGCCACGTCGCCGTGCTCGCGGGCCTCGCCCCGTTGCTCGACCGGGCGCGGGCGCTGCTCGGCTGACGGACGCCGCCGTGCGGTCGCGCCGGGCCACTGCCGAGCCCGGCATTCGGTAGCCTCGGCTGCATCCGCCCAGCCGAAGGAGACCGAGCGTGGCACACGAGCGCGGAGGCCGGCGCACCCAACCGGCCTCGATCTACGACGTCGCCGCGCTCGCCGGGGTCAGCATCACGACGGTCAGTCACACGCTGAGCGGCAAGCGGCGGGTCTCCCCCGAGTCCGAGGCGCGCGTGCGCCGAGCGGTCGATCAGCTCGGCTACGTGCCGGCCTCCTTCGCACGGAACCTGCAGTCCGGCTCGACCCACGTCGTCGCGCTCCTCGTGCCCGACATCCGGAACGACTTCTACGCGCTGATCGCGAAGGGCGCCGAGGATCTCGCGCACCAGAGCGGCTACGGGCTGATCCTCTGCAACACTTCCTCGGACCCGGTGCGCGAGGAGTCCTACCTCGACCTCATCCGCTCCCGCTTCATCGACGGGATGGTGTACGCCGCAGGATCGCATCCGACCCAGCTCCGGCTCGACTCCCTGCGCGGGCGGTTCCCCGTGGTCTTCGCCGACGAGACGTTCTACGGCGTGTCCGACGTGACCTCCGTCACCGCCGACCACTACGCGGGCGGTGTGCTGGCCGGCCGCCATCTCGCCGAGCTCGGGCACACGCGGGCCGTCATGCTCACCGGTCCCGGCAACCTGGTGAGCAGCCTCGAACGCTCCCAGGGCTTCGAGGATGCTTTCCCCGGCCGCATCGTCCGGCGCGCCGGCGCCTTCGACGCCGCCTCGGGACGGGCGTTGATCGCCGAGCTCATCGCCTCGCCGGAGGGGCTCGACGGCGCCACCGCGGTGTTCGCCGGCAACGACCTGATGGCGCTCGGTGTGCTCACCGCGCTCCGGGAGGCGGGCCTGCGCTGCCCGGACGATCTCTCCGTGGTGGGCTTCGACGACGTGCGGGAGGCCGGTTACACGGACCCGCGACTGACCACGGTCCGCCAGCCCGCGTACGAGATCGGCCGGCAGGCGATGACCCACCTGATCGGGGAGATCTCGACCCACGACCGACGCCCGCACGTGGCCCAGCTCGACCGGCTTGCCGTCGAGCTCGTCGTCCGCGGCAGCACGGCCGAGTCGGCGACCGCCGCGCGCTAGGGCCATCGCCGCCGAAATCAAGATCCCCGGATTCGCGCTAGCCAAAACGCTTTGTCGTTCATACCGTAGCCCCACGCACTGCAATGAAGGGGCAGCGAAATATGACTTCCGTACTGGTTCTCGGAGAATCCTGGTTCACCTACACGGTCCACCAGAAGGGCTTCGACGCCTTCTACACCTCGGACTACGTGGAGGGCGCCGGGGTGTTCCTCGACTCGCTCGCCGCGCACGGCCACGAGGTCGAGTACCTCCCGTCGCACCGCATCGACGGCACGAGCTTCGACCGCGACTTCCTCGACCGCTTCGACGTCGTCGTCATCAGCGACGTCGGCGCGAACACCTTCCTGCTGCCCGCCGAGACGTTCACGAAGTCGATCCCGACCCCGGACAAGACCGAGCAGCTCCGCGCCTACGTCGAGCGCGGCGGAAGCCTGCTGATGGTCGGCGGGTACCTGAGCTTCAGCGGCATCGACGCGAAGGCGCGCTGGGGCCGGACCGCCCTCGCCGACGCCCTCCCCGTCGCGCTGCTCGACCGCGACGACCGGGTGGAGCTGCCCGCCGGCGTCGCCCCGACGGTCGCCACCGCCCACCCGGTGGTCGACGGCCTCGACCCGGTCTGGCCCGCGCTGCTCGGTCTCAACGAGTTCACGCAGCGGCCCGGGGCGACGACCCTCGCCGAGTGCGCCGAGCACCCGCTGCTCGTCGTGGGCGAGTACGGTCAGGGTCGCTCCGCCGCCTTCGCCTCTGACCTCGCGCCGCACTGGGCGCCCGCGGAGTTCCTCGCCTGGGACGGGTACGCCCGACTCTGGGACCAGCTCATCCGCTGGCTCGCCGCGGAGCCCGACGCCCGATGACCGGCTCGCCGCGCCCGGTCGCCGTCGTGGGGGCCGCGAACGTCGACCTCCGGGTCCGAGTGGACCGTCTCCCGCTCAGCGGTGAGACGGTGCTCGCGAGCCGGATCGAACGCACGCTCGGCGGCAAGGCCGCGAACCAGGCGATCGCCGCCCGGCGCAGTGGCGCCGACGTCCGGCTGGTCAGCGGGGTCGCGGCGGACGACGGCGGGGAATGGCTGCGACGACGACTCGACGAGGCCGGGATCGACGGCCACTGGGTCGAGTCCGAGCGCACGGGCGTGGCGATCGTGGCGGTCGACCGGCTCGGCGAGAAGCAGATCATGGTCGCGCCCGCGACGCCGGCGCCGCCGACGCTCGGGCGAGCCGTGACCGAGGTGCTCGCCGAGGCCGGCTTCCTCCTCGTGCAGCGCGAGCTCGGCGCGGCCATCGCGGAGCTCTGCCTCGCGGCGGGGCGAGACCTCGGGGTGACCACCATCCTGAACGCGGGAACCGCGGACGCGGTCACACCGGCGGAGCTCGCCCTCGCCGATGCCCTGATCCTCAACGAGCTCGAGTTCGAGCTGAGCTTCGGCTCCCCCTTCGACGGCGACACGAGTTGGCGACCGGGGATGCCGGAGACGACGCTCGTGACCCTCGGCCGGCGGGGCGTCGCGATGCTCTCCCCCGCGGGCCGGCGCTTCACCCCCGGTCACACCGTGCACGCCGTCGACACCGTCGGCGCCGGCGACGCGTTCTGCGGCGGCTTCGTCGCCGAGCTCAGCGCCGGCGTCGACACGGCCGAGGCGCTCCGCTGGGGGCAGGCCGCCGCGGCCCTGGCCTGCACCCGCGAGGGCGCGGCCGAGTCGATCCCCACCCGCGCGGAGATCCGCGCCTTCCTCCACCAGGGCGACGACCCGAACGATCCACGATCGTCCGCCGCCCGCCACAGCACCCCGACGAAGGGATAGATGCGATGCCCACCCCGATCCTCGAAGCGAGAGCGATCGTCAAGAACTACGGACATGTCCGGGCCCTCGACGGAGCCAGCTTCACCGTGAACCCCGGCGAGGTCGTCGGCCTGATCGGCGACAACGGCGCCGGCAAGTCCTCGCTCGTGAAGGTACTCTCCGGCGCCGTCCAGCCGGACTCCGGCGAGCTCCTCGTCGACGGCCGCCCGGTCACGCTCGGTTCCCCGCGCGACGCCCAGGACGCCGGGATCCAGACCGTCTACCAGGACCTCGCGCTCGCCCCGGACCTCACCCCCGCCGCGAACTTCTTCCTCGGCCGGGAGCTCTACGCGAGCGGGATCCGCGGCATGCTGCGCATGCTCGACACGAAGCGGATGACGACGGTCGCGCAGGAGAAGTTCGCGGAGCTCGGGGTGAACCTGCGCTCGCAGAGCGAACCGGTCTCCTCCCTGTCCGGCGGTCAGCGGCAGTCTGTCGCCATCGCCCGCGCCGTCGCATGGTCGGCGAAGCTCGTCATGCTCGACGAACCGACGGCGGCGCTCGGCGTCGTCCAGACCGCGCGCGTCCTGGAGCTGATCTCCCGGGTGCGGGACACCGGCACCGCCGTTGTGCTGATCAGCCACAACATGCCCCAGGTCATCGACACCTGCGACCGCGTCGAAGTCCTCCGCCTCGGCAAGCGCGTCGGCGCGTTCCGGACGGCCGATACCACCGCCGAACAGCTCGTTGCCGCGATGACCGGCGCCCTCAGCACCGAAGGAGACCACTGATGTCCACCCTGACCGAGCACCCGCCCGCTCCCGACGCCGCGCCCGGCGCACTCCGGCGCGTCTGGTCCGCCGTGGCCGACAGCAACGGCTGGATCGTGCTCGTGCTGGCCGGCCTCGTCCTGCTGTTCTCGGTGCTCGCCCCCGGGCAGTTCTTCACCCAGTTCAACCTGACGTCCATCGCCATCGGCACCTCGGTGATCCTCGTGATCGCGGTGGGCCAGACCTTCCTGATCATCTCGGGCAGTTTCGACCTCTCCGTCGGATCGGTGCTGATCTTCGCCTCGGTCGTCTCGAGCCTCGCCATGAACGCGATCGCACCGACAAGCCAGCCGCTCGCGATCGTCGTCGGCCTCTTCGTCGCGGTCGCGACGGGCGTCGCGTGGGGCATCCTGAACGGCGTCGTCGTCTCGGTGCTGCGGATCCCCGCCCTGATCACCACCCTCGCGACGATGGGCATCGCCCTCGGCCTCGCCCAGGTGATCACGAACGGCACCAATGTGAGCCTGCAGGTGCCACTGTTGACGAGCTCGCTCGGCAGCGGCCGGCTCGGCCCGTTCCCCGTCATCGTGCTGCTCGCCGTCGCAATCGCCGTCGTGGGCATCTGGCTGCTCAGCACGACGAAGTTCGGCCGCTACAGCTACGCCATCGGCTCGAACGCCGAGGCCGCGAGGCGCGTCGGCATCAAGGTGCGCCGCCACGAGATCGCGGTCTTCGCCCTGACGAGCGGCCTCGCCGGGCTCGCCGCGTTCATGTCGGTCGCGCAGTACGGCACGACCGCGATCGGCGGGCACACGACCGACAGCCTCGAGTCGATCGCCGGCACGATCCTCGGCGGCACGAGCCTGTTCGGCGGCGTCGGCGGGATCGGCGGCACCATCGTCGGCGTCCTGATCCCCACGGTGCTGAAGAACGGCCTCATCATCGTCGGCCTGCAGCCCTTCTGGCAGGGCGTCGCCATCGGCGTCGTCCTGATCGCCGCCGTCTTCATCGACCAGCTCCGCCGTCGCCGGCGGAACTCGATGTAGCCGGCACCACCCCGCACCGCATCCCGCACCACCCATCCCCCGAAGAGAAGAAGAGGAACCATCATGCGAACGACGAAGATCGCAGTCCTGCCCGCCGTGCTCGCGCTGCTCGGCGCCGGGCTCGCCGGCTGCGCCACGGCCGCGCCGTCCGGCGAGGGCTCCGGCGACGCCCAGAAGCTCGAGCTCATCCTCGGCCTGAACGGCATGTCCTACTACGAGACCCTCGCCTGCGGCGCGAAGGAGGCCGCCGCCGGCACCGACGTCGTGGTGAACGTCTCGGCCGCGAACCAGTGGGCCGTCGAGGCGCAGACCACCGTGCTGAACGCCGCGCTCTCCCGCGGCCCGAACACCGTCGCGATCGTGCCGGTCGACCCCAACGGGCTCGCCGCCCCGCTCGGCCAGGCGACCGCGCAGGGCATCAAGGTGATCGCCGCCGACCAGTCACTCGATCCGTCGATCACCTCGCAGGCGACGATCGTCTCCGACAACCTGCAGGGCGGACAGCTCGCGGGCGAGGCCGCCGTCGAGGCGCTCGCCGGCCAGGGCAAAGTGCTCGTCATCGCGCCGCCGCCCGGCGCCTCGGGCGAGGACGCCCGCGTCGACGGCTTCGTCGACGTCGCCGAGGCCGGCGGCCTGACCCTCGTCGACACGCAGTACGCGGCGGACCAGACTGCCGCCGCAGCAGCCGTGAGCGCGAGCCTCTCCGCGAACCCGGACCTCGCCGCCGTCTACGCCACGAACGAGTACACCCTGCTCGGCGCCGTCAGCGCTCTGAAGACCGCGCAGCTGAACGGCACGGTGAAAGCGATCGGCGTCGACGCCTCGCAGGCGGAGGTCGACGCGTTGAACGCGGGCGACGTGTACGCGCTCGTCGCCCAGCAGCCGGAGAAGATCGGCGAGCTCGTCGTCGAGCAGATGATCGCGCTGAACGCGGGCGAGACGGTCGAGCAGACGACCGCGGTGCCGATGGTGCTGCTCACGAAGGACAGCGACGACCTCGACGAGTACGTCTACGAGCCGTCATGCTGAACGACACCATGACGAACCTCCCCCTGACGCGGTCGATTCCGAAGATCGAACTGCACGCCCACCTCATCGGCTCGGTCTCCCCCGCCACCTACGTCGAGCTCGGCCGCAGGTACGGCGCCGAGTTCGAGAGCGAGGACCCCGAGCGGCTGTACGCCTACCACTCGATGCCGTCGTTCCTGGCGATCTACGAACGCATCTCCTCGTTCATCCGCACGCCCGAGGACTGGAGCGAGGTGATCTACCGTTCGCTGCGCGAGGAGCACGAGGCGAGCAACCTCCGCTACCGGGAGACCTTCATCACGCCGACCGCGGGCACGACGCTGCCGTACGCGGACCAGATCGCCGGCCTCGCGGACGGCATCGATCGAGCCCGCGCCGACTTCGGCGTCGACGCGCGGCTCATCCCGAGCATCTACCGGAACCAGGGTGGCGGCGTCGGTCTCGAGCTCGTCCGCACCGTGCTCGAGCACCCGCACCCCTACGTCGTCGGCATCGGCATGGACGGGGACGAGAACCTCGGCCCCGCCCCCGACTTCGAGGCCGCCTATCGCCTCGCCCGCGAGGGCGGGTTGAAGACGACCGCGCACGCCGGCGAACGGAACGGGTCGCGCGAGGTCCGTCACGCGCTCGACGTGCTCGGCGTGGACCGCATCGATCACGGCTACGGCATCGTCTACGACCACGGGCTCGTCCGGGAGGCGAAGGACCGCGGCATCCACTTCGCGACGACGTGGCTGTCGAGCATCTCGCACTACGCGCCGAAGAGGGAGGAGAACCCGTTGTCCGACATGCTCGCGCTCGGCCTCGACCTCTCGATCTCGACCGACGACCGCTCGATGGCGCTCAGCACGCTGATGGCGGATCTCGAGACCGTGGCCGACGCCTTCGCGCTGAGCGATGCCACCCTCGTGCGGCAGAACTCCGCCGGGCTCGAGGCGGCGTGGATGCCGGAAGAGCTGCGGGACCGGATCCGCGAGGAGCTCAACGACGCGCTGATCGACGCGAGGGCGCAGCGCTATGACGAGTAGCGGCGGCGCTCAGGGCTCGACGCTCGTGCTGACCCAGTTCACCCTGAAGCCGGGGCGGACCGCGTCGGCGTACCGCGAGTTCAGTCTGGGCTGGCTCCGCGCCGAGATGACGGGCTTCCCCTCGGTCGTGCGCTTCCTGGATTTCGACGTGCTGGGGTACCTCCCGGCCGCGGCCGAGTGGGAGCTGGTCGAGCTGATCGAGGTGAGCTCGGTGGAGGCCTTCCGCAGAGACAACGAATCCGCGACGGGGGCGGCGGCGGCAGCCGCCTGGGGCGAGTGGGTGGAACGCAGCAGCGTCGTGTTTCTGCACGATCTCGCCGCCGAGCGACCCGCCGAGGGCGCCGGGTAGCCCCTCCGTCAGCCGGGGCTCTGACGACGCCGGGCGGACCGCGATGTGCGGCCCGCCCGGCGTCGCAGCGCGGATCCCGCATTGCTGCTCGACTGGCTACCCGGCCCCGGGTCCGCTACGGTCGAACGAGGCTGCGCCGGACTTCCACGGGAGTCCGGCCTCGTCATGGCGGAGCCCAGGAACCCCGTTTCCGGCATCCCGATTCCCCCCGTCTCGCCAGCCGGTGCGTCAGCGATCCCCTGGATCGCCCGCGCGTTGCCCGCGCCCGCACCTTCCCGACCACCGACGAAAGGGACCGCGTGCTCGTAGCTGCGCAAACGTTCTTCCCGCCCTGCGGGACCCGCCTCGGCACCACCGGGCGGCACCACGAACACGCCGCAGCGACCCGCATCCCTCCCGACTGACCGCTCTTCGTCCCTGCCTCCCGCGTCCCGCACCGACGCGGGACGCCCTGACGAAAGCGAGTCGACATGGACCAGCTCCAACAGCTGTCCGGACCCATCGTGGTCACCCTCATGCTGCTGTTCTTCGGCGGCAGCCTCTACATGTCCATCCGGATCAGCCGGAAGCGCGAGAACGCCGACGGCTACATGACCGGCGGCGGCAAGATCGGCTACGGCATCTCGGCCGCCTCGATGACCGCCACCTGGATCTGGGCGTCGTCGATGTACGCCTCGGCGACCTCCGGCTTCACCTACGGCATCTCCGGGCCCATCCACTACGGGCTCTGGGGTGCGCTGATGATCCTCTTGATCTACCCCTTCGGGCGGCGGATCCGGCAGGTCGCGCCGCGTGCGCACACCATCGCCGAGGTCATGTTCGCCCGGCACGGCCGTTCGAGCCAGCTCATGCTCGCCGGCTCGAACGTGCTCGGCAGCGTGATCAGCCTCACCTCGAACCTCATCGCGGGCGGCGCGCTCATCGACATGCTGTCGCCGTTCAGCTTCACGCAGGGCATCATCGCGATCGCCGCGGGCGTGCTGCTGTACACGCTGTGGTCGGGCTTCCGCGCCTCGGTCCTGACCGACTTCGCGCAGGTCGTGGCGATGCTCGGCGCCGTGGTCATCATCATCCCGGTGGTGTTCTTCGCCGCGGGCGGGCCGTCGCTGTTCGAGACGGGCGCGCACAACCTGACGCCGCAGCAGCAGGACTTCTTCTCCTCCGACGCGTTCTTCAACCAGGGCGCGCCGTACATCGCGGCCGTGCTGGCGTACGCGATCGGCAACCAGACGATCGCGCAACGCCTCTTCGCCGTACGCGAGGACCTGATCAAGAAGACCTTCGTGACCGCGACGGTCGGCTACGGGGCGACGATCATCGGCGTCGGCATGCTCGGCGTGCTCGCGCTGTACGCCGGCATCCAGCCGCTGAACGACGACGTGAACAACCTCATCCCCCAGCTCGCGGCGAACTACCTGCCGCCGGTGCTGCTGTGCGTGTTCTTCGTGATGATCATCGGTTCGCTGTCGTCGACGGCGGATGCCGACCTCACCGCCCTGGCCTCGATCATGATGGCCGACATCTACGGGCAGAACATCGCCGGCAAGAAGCGGGCGAACCCGCAGACGATGATCTGGGTCGGCCGCATCACGATGATCATCGCGACCGCCGCCGGATTGTTCTTCGCGAGCTCGCAGTTCAACATCCTCGACCTGCTGGTGTTCGTGGGCGCGCTCTGGGGTGCGCTCGTGTTCCCGGTGATCTCGAGCTTCTACTGGAACCGGGTGACGAACCTCGCCTTCACCGCCGCGGTGATCGCCGGGCTCGCGTGCTTCCTGCCGGTGCGCTTCGAGTGGATCGACCTCTCCGGCGGGCTCGGCATCGCGAGCGACGTGCTCGCGACGATCGGCATCGGCGTGGTGCTCGGGCTCATGGCGTTCGGTTTCTTCGGGCGCCGGGTGGCGCTCGTCGTCGGCACGGTCGCGACGCTCGCCGCGGCGCCGTTCGCGATCGGCTTCCTGCACACCTACCCGGTGCTGTCGGGATCGCTCGTGGCCTACGCGGCGTCGACGATCGTCTGCGTGGTGCTGACGATGGCGAACACGACGCGGCGCTTTGATTTCGCGCTCATCAAGGAGCGCACGGGCGACTTCGACACGAGGGATGGCGGGGCGGATGCCTCGGCCGACGCCGGCGTCGCCGGCTCTTCCGAGCTGGATGACCGGCTCGAACTCGCGAACGACGGAAAGGACCGCGCATGACCGCCCTGCTCACCCTGTACGTGCTGATCTGGCCTGTGATCGTGCTCGGCGTGCTCGCCGTCATCGTGCGCGCCTTCGTGAAGGAATGGCGGCAGGCGAAGCGCGAGGGCCGCAGCATCATCTAGGCCCGGCTCCGGGTGGACGCGGCATCCGTGTCGCGTCCGCCCGCGCGCTCCCGTCCACCCCCTCGCCGCCGGCGCAGGCGGGGCGTATCGTGGCGCGCATGTGCCGGAACATTCGCGTGCTCCACAATTTCGAACCGCCCACGACCGACGACGAGGTGCGCGAGGCCGCCCTGCAGTTCGTGCGCAAGGTGAGCGGTTCGACGCATCCCTCCCGGGCGAACGCCGAGGCCTTCGAACTGGCGATCGAGGAGATCGCCGTCGCGACCCGGCGGCTGCTCGACGGGCTCACGACGAACGCGCCGCCGAAGAACCGCGAGACCGAGGCGCTGAAGGGCCGCGAGCGTCACGAGAAGCGGATGGAGCGCGAGGTGCGCATCCGCACGGCGGTCGGATGACCCGCGCCACCGTCGGTCTGGCTGATCCGCCGTCCGTCGGCGATGATCCGCCCGCCGTCGGCCGTGCTGAGTAGCATGCGCAGTATGGCCATCAAGCTGGAGAACGTCGCCATCGCCGTGCGCGACCTCGAAGAGACGATCGCGTTCTTCACCGACCTCGGGCTGAGCGTGATCGGCCGCGACACCGTCAGCGGCGAGTGGACCGACACCGCGGTCGGCCTCGACGGCAACCACGCGAAGATCGCGATGCTGCAGACGCCCGACGGCCACGGCCGGCTCGAGCTCTTCGAGTACCTGCACCCCGACGCGATCGAGACCGAGCCGACGCTGCCGAACGAGATCGGCATGCACCGCGTCGCGTTCTCGGTCGACGACCTCGACGCGGCGCTCGAGATCGCCGCGAAGCACGGCTGCTTCCCGCTGCGCGGCGTCGGCACCTACCAGGACATCTACCGGCTCACCTATCTGCGCGGCCCGAGCGGCATCATCGTGATGCTCGCCGAGGAGCTGCAGAAGTGACGGGCGCGGAGCCCCCTGGCGCCGACCTTCCCGGCGGCGGCGCTGCCGCCTCGACCTCGGCCTCCGGTGGCAAGGATGCCGCACTGCCGCCGCCCTCGCGGGCGCAGCGGCTCGTGCTGCTGATCGCGATCCTGGCGTCGTTCGTCTCGTTCCTCGACGGCACCGTCGTGAACGTCGCGCTGCCCGCCATCCAGCGGGAGCTCGGCGGCGGGCTCATCACGCAGCAGTGGGTCGTCGACGCGTACCTCATCACGCTCGGCGCGCTCATCCTCGTCGCCGGCTCACTCAGCGATGTGTTCGGCCGCATCGTGATCCTGCGGGTCGGGTTGATCGGCTTCGGCCTCACCTCGATCGCGATCGCCGCCGCCCCCGATCCCCTGTTCCTGGTGATCGCGCGCGGGCTGCAGGGCATCGCCGGAGCGCTGCTCGTGCCGAGCTCGCTCGCGCTCATCACCTCGAACTTCCGCGGGCCCGCGCAGGCCCGCGCGATCGGCATCTGGACGGCGTCGACGACCGCGGCCATGCTCGTCGGCCCGGTGATGGGCGGGCTGTTCGTCGACTACCTGTCGTGGCGCTTCGTGTTCCTCATCAACGTCGTGCCGATCGCGGTGACGCTGTGGCTCCTCGTCGTGCTGCGTCAGCGCGACGTGCGCCAGCCCGGTGCGACGATCGACTGGGCGGGCGCCGTGCTCTGCACCGTCGGCCTCGGTGGCACCGTGTTCGCACTCATCGAGCAGCAGAACCTCGGCTGGTCGAACCCGGCGATCTGGGGCACGCTCACGCTCGGCATCCTCGCGCTCATCGGCTTCGTCGTGCGCCAGGCGACCGCGACGCAGCCGATGCTGCCGCTGTCACTGTTCAAGGTGCGCAACTTCTGGTCGGGCAACATCGCGACGATCTTCATCTACGGGGCGCTCTCGCTGAACGGTCTCGTCGTCGCGCTGTACCTCCAGCAGGGCGCCGGTCTGTCGGCGACGCTCGCGGGGCTCGCGAGCCTGCCGACGACGCTCATCATGATGGCGCTGAGCTCGCCGATCGGCACGCTCAGCGGCAAATGGGGCCCGCGCCTGTTCATGACCGTTGGCCCCGCGATCATGGCCGTCGGCTACCTGCTGCTGCTCACCGTGACGCCCGAGTTCAACTACTGGACGCAGGTGCTGCCCTCGGTCGTGCTCACCGGCTTCGGCCTCGTCATCACGGTCGCCCCGCTCACCTCGGCGATCCTCGGCTCGATCGAGCCCGCCCGCTCCGGCATCGCCTCGGCCGTGAACAACGCCGTCGCGAGGGTCGCCGGCCTCATCGGCGTCGCCCTCCTCGGCGTCGTCGTGGGCGGCGTGCTCGACCTGGAAGGGTTCCATCGGATCGCGATCTTCACGGCGGCGCTGATGGCAGCCGGGGCCTTGGTGTCGCTGCTCGGCATCCGGAACTCGGCGGTGCTCGAATCGGAGGGATGAGCGACGGCGCTCGCTGCGCCTATCGCTGCCGCCGTCCGGGGATCAGCATCGCGATGCCGAGCCCGAGCGCCACGACGAGCGCAATGAGTTGCGCCGTCGCCTCCAACTGTCCGAGATGATCGAGGTGCCCGACGTGGTACGCGAAGTGCAGCACGCCGAACACCGACCACACGATACCGAGCACCCGATACATGGGGAGCGAGGGGCGAACGAGTCCGTACGCCCCGGCCGCCCCGAGCGCGAGGTACATCGCCCCGTGGTCGCGCACCAGGTGCTCATTGAACGGGCCATCGGTCGACACCCACTCCCCCAGCACGATCGGGAAGTGGTCGAAGAACGCCTGCGGCAGGAAGTACGCCCACACGCCGAGCACGGCCGAGAGGACGACGGTGCCGGCGAGGGCCGCGTACTGGTGGGCGGTGGTGCGGGTTGGGGGCGTGGTGGTCGCGGGCGTCGGCATGGGGCTCCTCGTCAGGTGTTCGCGGGTCACCTCTTCGACGACGGAGCCCGGCGAAGTGTCAGGCCAGCCCGACACGCGACGCAGTCGAGGCTGAGCCTCTAGGCTCGGGATCGTGCCAACGCTCGCAGTGCTCATCACCGGAATCGTGCAGCTCGCGCTCGTACCGGTGGTGTTCTTCGCTCGGCGGCCGATCGCCGACTGGCTGACCGAGAACGTCCCAGCTCTCGACGTCGCCTGGTTCCACGTGCGCGAGGCAGACATCCTCGCCTTCGCCGCCGCGGAGGCGGCAAGCGGCGCGGCATTCGTCGCCCTGGCGTGGATCGCGTTGGCGTACCAAGGAAACTGACGGCACCAACGAAAAAAGCCCCGGAAAACCGGGGCTTCTACACTTCGCAACTTGCTGGGGTACCTGGACTCGAACCAAGAACAACTGAATGGATCTGAGCCAACGGTCTACCCCTGCATCAGGCCAGAAATCCGCGTAATCTCGGGGTTTCTGACTCCCCCAGTCTACATCGAACCCGTGTCAGCCCGTGGTGAAAAAGCGCCCCTCGGGGAGCAAAAAGTTGCCCAAAGAGTGCTCCGCCTCCCCCATCGGGTAGGCGCGCCCGTCATGTGGAGGCAAAGACATCGAAGCTGCCTTTCGTAACGCTCTGCACGTACGACGCAGCACCCGCAATCAGCCTGAGTTGTTCGTCCGAGGATGCCGTGATACTGAGGCCCGGTTGGGCGATGACGGTCGAGATGCGGGGGAACAGCTGGGGAGCTTTCTGTCGAATTCGGAACAGGGCCTCCCTGTCCCCAATCTCGAAGGGACTCGAACCAGTCCTTCTCGTGTATGCCTTTGCGCGGCGGTCAAGGTGCTCCAGCAGCGGAAGTGCCCCATTGTCGCGCCATCGTGCGCCACGCATCGCTTGGCCACATACTTCGTACAGGTCGCTTAGGCGTGAGCCGGCGGTTGGCTTCGATGAGTACTTACAGTGCACCAGGGTGATAAACAGGTCACCCTTATCGACGCGAATACCAACAAGGTCGGCGGCTTCGCCAGCACGGTCGTCATCAATGAGGACGTCGAAGGTCTGCTCTTGCGAAAGGAATCGGGCCATGTACGCCTGAATAGAGTCCGCCTTACGTTCGGTCCCCTGCGACTCCACTGTGATGTCGACCCCATTGCTCGACCAGTCGAGCGCTCGGAGTTGCTCGCGCGGGTATGGAGGTAACTCTGTCCGTGGCGCCAGGAGTCGATCGTCTCCTGTCACCATTCGATCTCCCGATAGGAAGAGGGTTGGCTTGTGGTTGTTGAGCCAGGTTGAGAAGGGCGTTCTCACGTCCCGCCAGCCGATAACTTCGGCGTCGTCGCCCTTTGGACGGTAGTGCAAGCCCTGCGAGCCGAAATGTCCCTCATAGGCGAGTTCCCAGGCGGGAGTCATGATCGAGAAGCAGAGTGGTCCGCTGGTGCCGTAATCGTCGATCCTGAACTCAGCATCGGTTAGAAGCACGCTTGAGTCCTTGTAACTGAGCCTGGAGGATGTGCCGTTTCCCAGGTACAGGTCCCAAGGCCATTCCATCGCGAGGATTGGGAAAGCTGGTCTCTCTCTTACGTCGATCGGGATGATCATGGAGCGGAAGAGCGAGTGAACGTCGATGCTGCCGTCGCTCAGCTTCGCACCTTGCTGTCGGCACCAGGTGCGCCACTCAGCGAGGTTCGGCGCGGTGCGCATGGACCAAAATCTCCCCGAGAGCGACGCTGCGATGGTGACACGCTCACCTTCCTCGAAGGCTTTCGCCGCGACATGCGTGTTGGACTTGTGCGTGCGCTCAGCCTCCGTGAGTGCCGTCTCCACGTCGCTGCCGACGTGCATCGAGAAGCGCTTGTCGCGATCACGGGCGTCAAGAAGGCCGATGTTGGTCGGGATGAGCCTGTCCAGCTTCGAGAAGACTTTGAAGGTGTCGTATCCGCTGACTGGTCTCGGTTCGTGACCGAGTACCGCCTCGACGAGGTCATCGAGACTGTGCTTTGTGTCGGAACAGTGGACGTAGAGGATGCCTTGACTGCGATTGAGGTACAACGCGAGCAGCGTGTAGTCGGTGGCGCGAAGTGACGGGACATCTCCCCATCGCAGGTCTGCAACGGTCTCGATCACGAACCAGGCAATGGTGTTCTCGGCGTTGAGGCTGATGAGGTCGTCCAACACGGAGTCCCCGTAGATTTCCCGCGCTGCGAGCGGGTTCCAGTCGGTCGTGGATGTCGCGAAGGCCTTGGCGCTCATCTTGGGTTCCAGGAGTCCGACGGGCACATCCGGAGGGTTGTCAACGAATGACGCCTCGAAGTCGCTAACCTCGTTCGCACGCTCAGTAGCACGCTCGGTGATATCGCTGAGCACTTTGTCCCAGTCTGGGTCTTCGCGAAGAAGGAACCGCATCGGCGAGAGCGCGTGGCGTGGGTCTTGACGTACGAAGACGCTCGCCCTGCCAATTGGGAGTGGAGAAGATGTTCGAGCGAGACGACCGATGAGTTGCACCATTGGACTCAGCGATCTGTGCGCGTCGTGGAATGCCCCTACTTTCAGAGTTGGTAGATCGAACCCTTCGCCGAGCATGTCAACACAGACGATCACTCGGCTGGTCCGGTCTCGCATCGCCTTCAGCGTCTCTGCTCTGCGGCGGGCCGACATCGAGTCATATATGACCTTGGGTGCTAACTCGGGGGCGATGCGCGTGTAGAGCGCGTGGACCTCATCTGCCCTCACCTTCGACCCCACCCGTGCCAGCAGCAGGTGTTCGTGACCAGCAGCCAAGTCTTCTCGCAGCCGCGCAACTGCGGCCACCGCCAATGCCTCATCTTCATCGTCCAGATCGAGCACTGCACTGAAGTCGATGGTGCTGAAGTAGCCCTCCTTTTGAGCTTCCCGTAGAGGGAAGCGGAAGATGACTCGGCCGGGCAGCGTCAATCCGTCGCGACGGAACGGTGTTGCCGTGAAGAGAAGCGTGGGCCTGTTCGCGAAGACGCGGATGATCTCTGTCCATGTTCGAGCAGGAGCATGGTGCGCCTCGTCAACGAGTAGGTGCGTGAAGCCTTGGAAGAAGACTTCGCGTACATTCGGCTCGTTGGCGTGTATGGCGTTTGGAGTCGCAACGACGACGTTCGCCGCATCGACGAAGGCTCTCGCTTCGGCAACGTCGGCGAGCCGTCCCTCTAGCCGTCCGACCCTGGGGCGTAGCGCAGAGCGGTCGACAATGCCTTCGCGTTGAAGAATTCCCAGCGTCTCAAACTTGGCGGCGATCTGATCGCGAAGCGCGGTTGAGGGGACTACCACAAGCACGCGTTCGGGGCGTTGCGCAACCAGCCACGCCAGCATGGTCTCTGTCTTCCCAGTGCCGGTCGGCATGACGACGATCCCAGGCTCGGATAGGCCGGAGGACTGATATCCGACGATGGAATGTAGTGCGGCGATCTGCGGGCGTCTCAGGCTGTGGGGCTGGTCATGAGCGGTGAATCCAATCGCGCCACCGAAGGATCGGATGACATCGCTCGCTTGAACTGACTCTCGACCTCCTGCCCATTTGATCTGGGCGTTCTTTGACCGGCGAACCGGAAGCCTCGCCGCAAGCGGCCCCTCGGTTGAGAGTTCAGCGGCGCGAGTTACGGGCCACTGTCCGAAGGGTGTGCTCACCAATTCGAGGCCCGACTTAGCCTCAAGTACCTCGACGTTGTCGTACGCCGGAACCAGCAACTGACGAACTACGTTCTTGCCCGCGACGTGCGGCGTCGCCCAGACATCCTCGGTCCGGTATTCCACGTCGAGCCTCTCTCTTCTTCGCCTGTCCAAAGAACGCGACTGCCAACAAGCGCGCTGCGATCAGCCCTTGGATGACCTCGGGTCATTCCCGGGTACGATCGTGTCTTGCGCGCGAATCGTCCCCTTAAGCGAACGGACCTGTAGCTCGCCGCCTCCGTCGTTGCCGAGGATCGTGCGGGCGCGCTGAATGCCTTCGGCCTGCGTGGAGGTCACGGCGCTGGCACGATCAGCTCCGGGCTTCCGCACCTCCCAGTCACCGTCGCTTCGGCGCTGGACTACTCGCTTGTTGGGTTCTGTCATGATCTTTCCTTTCTCGGATGGGACTGCTGCCCACTATTTCCCATTGACTGGGTGGTCTTTCACCAGCGTCAGCTTGGGCTGGGGATCTTCGATGTCAGCTAGCCGTCGTATGTGACGAGGCGTCATCTGGAGGTCCTCCGCGACCTGAGTCAGCGGCACACCTGCCTGGTCAAGCAGCTCAAGCGCGGACTTCAGGAGTTCGGGCCGCTCGCCGGGATAGTCGTGAACCGGCATAGGTCGCCGAGCAATCCCATTCAGCGTGATGTACGCGCGACGGGCCGTGGATTCCGAGATGAGATCAAGCTCCCGGGACCGGAAGATCAGCGAGTTGATGGAGACTCCCCACAGCTGGCTAAGTTCCTCGTACCGGTTGAAGTTGATGCGTCGAGGCAACTGGTCGCGGATCACATCTCGGGGAGTGAGGAACTCGGCCGCGAACATGTCCGCCTGTCGCTCTAGTTGACTGTCCGTTCCCTGCCGACCGTGGTGGAGAACGATGTGCCCCAATTCGTGAGCGGCGGAGAACCGGTGCCGCATCACATCATTGGCCTTGTCTGGCGTCAGCACGATCATGGGACGTGGCAGTGCGATGGTTGAGAAGGCGTCGATCCGGCTCTTCTCATCGAGAGCGGCGTCTTCCTTCATGGAGAAAAAGACCGTCAGGATGCCGTGCTGCTCAAGCTGATAGACGAGGTGCTCGATCGGACCGCTCCCGAGCAGCCAGTGTTGCCGCATGGCTCGGGCTGCGGTCGCAGGGTCCGGCACATCATGTGAGTCAGCGTGCGCCCAGGCCGGAAGGTCCAGCTCCGGGAATTCCACCCCTTCTTCGAGGTAGCAGCTGAGTTCCCAGGCTTGTTCGACATATGCAGTCGCTTGCTGCTGTTGCGTGACACTCGTTGAACGGAGTCGACGGAACGAGGCTTCAGCGATGTCCACCTGGACGCGTGGACGCCCGAGCGCGAAGAAGCCCGGCGGCACACCGAGCGCTGTAGCCAGTGCAGCGACCGTCTCTGCGCGGGGACGCACCTCTCCTCGCTCGTACTGCCCGATCGCGGCGGCCGATACGCCAACCTTGCGATGAAGGTCAGCCTTGGACATCTTGCTGATCCGACGAGCCTGGGCTAGCCGCGCCGGGTCAAACATCCTGGCAACTGCCGCAAGGTCAGCGTCGCCCACGTATTCCGTCGGCATGGGTCAGCTACCTTCTTGCTCGGACCGCGGCTGGCGCAGCTTCACCGAGGTTCGCGGACGCTCGCCGCTGTTGAACCCGGCGACAGGCTTCAACATGGTGCGCGGAGTGTCGGCCAAGGAAGGCGTGCGCTCATAGGTGAGCCGCTCGGGGTCTGCAAACTCCAGGTACCGGCCGTTCAGTCGCGCAGGTGCAAAGTAGACCGTTCCCACGCCTTGCGGCGTACTGCTGTAGTACGGAACGAAGAGTGTAGTCCGGGGCACCGCCAACTCGACGTGGCTGAGCGCATCCTCAATCGATGCGGGCTGTTCTCCTTCGAGAACGTCATTGATGTCGAAGAGTCCGGGATCCGTGTACTTGACGTTGCTTGTCTTCGAGAGGATTTCACGGCGCGAATCGGGCAAGTAGCTGAGTCGAACACGGCGATAGTTGCGCGGCATCTGCTTGCCCACCCGTTGCGCGAAGATGAGCGTGTTGCCGACGAAGGTCAGCATCCGTCGGGTGGTCGGGACCTTTGCTTCCCGGTAAGAGGGCAGGTCGGACAGAAGTGCACGGAGCTCCTTCTGCACACCACGGGCCATGCCAGCGCCGTACACGTCCTGGTCCCCGTCGGGGTCGTCATACGCGGCCTGAGCGCGGGCCGAGCGATCCTGGCTGCGCTGGATCGCGGTCGGGATACGTTCGCGGAGCGCCGCGAGCTCTGTTGGCTGGAACTCGCTGCGCCAGTCGTCGCTGTCGTGCTGCTGAGCCACGTGGCCCTCCTTCATCCCTATGAAGGACCCTAGCACGTTACTTTAGTCTCACTCGCAATTTCGTCAGAGTTGGCGTGGCGCACAGGTTCGCCACGGTCATTATTCGCTCGGTTCAGTGCTCTCAGCCTGTCAGATCGGGCACGGCGAGTCGGTATCACGACCTGACCACCCTCATCGGGGAACGCGACGAGATCACCGACTCCACCACCGTCGGCGACCACGGCTCCCGCTCCGCGCAACGCTCCATCCGCCGGGTCCCGATCATGCCGCCCGACGTGATCCGCACGCTCCCGTTCGACACCGACCTGATCCTGCTCCGCGCCGCCCCACCCATCGTCACCCGCCTCCGGCCCTGGACCAGCCGTCCCGACGCGAAGACCCTGCGCGACCAGCGGACCGAGATCGAGACGGTGCTGCAGCAGCCCCCGCCGGAAGCCACGGGCGCACCTAAGTGACAGAGCCACCCCGCCCTGGGGTGCCGTCACCACGAGGAGCGTCCAATGGCCATCCACACCCAAGAGTCCCTGTCGGGATTCATCGCCTCCGACCCGCACCTGTCGTTCACAGAGAAGGGCGATGCGCGCCTGTTCGTGAAGATCGGGCAGGAACACTACCGCCGCGAAGACGACGGCACGTTCACGCAGACCGAGACCACCTTCCACGACCTCGTCGCGTTCAGGAAAACAGCCGAACGTGCCCACCAGCGCCTCGCCAAAGGCGACAAGTTCCTCGCCGAGGGATACACCCACCGGTACGACCGCACCGAGGAGAACGGGCAGACGGTGCAGGCCGAGGAGTTCGTCGCCAAGAAGATCGGCCACGACCTCGCCCGCACCCGCTACACCGTCAACCGCCAGGCACGTACCGCCACCGTGGCACCCGCGGACGGCCTCGAAGACGAGCCGCTGTCCACAAGCTCACGCCGCACCGCGGGTGCGACCGCGATCGGAAGGTGACCCCTGCCATGAGCGACGACAACCAGGACGTGCCCGAGCCGGAGATCGAAGATGTCGAGGACGAGTTCGATGAGAGCTACGACCCCGACACCGGCGAGGTCACCGAGAACAACGAACCAGACGGACCCCCGCACCCAATCAACTGGAACCTCCTCACCGCCGACGCCGCCGAAGAGGAATGGCTCGCCCTGAACAAATGGGTCCACTGGCTGCGCCGCACCTACGGGCTGCCCGTCGCCGTCATCCCACCGTTCTGGCACCGCCACCCCGAACTCGTCTGGGAGCTCAGCGCCCTGCACCTGCACTGGCTGTGCGCCTACGACCCCGAAGCCAAAGGCACCGCACCCCTCGCCTGGCACCACGAGTTCACCGAAGCCCAAGAACGCCTCCGGCACTGGACCGCCGCCTGCGGCACCCGACTGAAGACCGACCGCCCCACCCGCCAGATCGCCTGGCCCGGCGAAACAGACCCAGAGCCGGTCGAGGACATCACCAAGCCCGACGCGCCGTCGAGGATGCGTTCTATGCTGAGCTCGTCTAGAGAAGGCGCTGTCCTCGGCTCTCACGATGCCCGGCTTCCGCGGTTCGCGAGTCCGCATTGCGAAGCCCGGCGTTGGCCTCTGTGGGTTCGTGGGGGCTAGAATGGTGTAGCGCACTGCAGTAGCGGTGCGAAGTGAGCTCGGCAGCCTTCCGGACGGTCGGTGAGCCGAGCTTCGCGCTTTACGCTGCCAGTTTGGTGATCCCCGCGATCAGCGGATCGACGCGCTGCTTCCATTCGCCGCCCCTGGTATAGCTCCACGCGATCGCGTCCGCTACCCAGAGGAGCGGTTCCTGGTGCGGAGCTTCGAGAGCGTAGCTGAGCGCGTCCCCGAGACCGTGGCGTCTGACCTCGCGGAAGAGGATCTGACGGTCGGACTTCTGGATGGACTCGTCGCGTTCGATCACGATCTTGGTGTGCGCATGCTCTGCGGCGTGGGCGACGATTCCCGTGAGGCAGGCGTCGCGACCGACGACCTGGTTCTTCGTCGCGCAGTGGAACACGTGTGCCTGGGCGCCGAATGCGGTGAGCCGCGAGAGGATCAGCCGTTTGCGTTCCGGCTGTTCCTTGGTGAAGTGGATACGCCGCTGCCCTGGAAGCACCAGCGATCTCACGTCACGGCGCAGACTCGCCACGTCACCGGGGACGACGAGGGCGGCGACCATCGTGTATCCCTTGGTCTTGGATTCGTCCACGAACAGGATGCTCATGATGCACCTGCTTCCGTGAATCGGACTTTCTTCCGGCTTGCTGCTTGCGCGTCCTCGACGGCCTTCTTCGAGAAGGGGCCTTGCAGCGTGTAGCGGAACTCTTCCGCCCAGCCGTTGGGCGACCGGGGTGAAGGGACGAACGAGCTGGTCTTCGTCAGAAGGTCTCGGACTTCCAGTCCGCGAAGCCCGCGGCGTGCTGTGGACTCCGAGACCCCGTACCAGTTGGCGGACTGGTTGAAGGGCAGGGGGAAGCCGTCTGGCTGATCGAGCGCGATCAGCAGCATCAGTTTCTCGGGGTGGCTGAGCGTCGCGTCGAAGTCTTCCAGCCAGTACGAGTAGGGCAGGCGCAACCAGTGCCCGTCGCTCGCCTTCTTGGGGCGGGTGTACTCGTCGCCTGTGCCGGCCTCGTGGAGGAGCCGGTACTGCATCTCGTTGCCCTTGCGTTCCCGCTCGATGAGGTGGAGTGACACGAGCTTGGTGACGACCTTCGACCACCGGGACTTCCCGGCCTCGAACGTGGCGGCTTCATCCAGTCGAACCAGTTGAACCCAGGTCGCCGCGGGATACGCCGCGATGTAGGGCTCGCTGCTGGAGGCGAGCGCGTGGATGAGGAGGTAGGCGTCGAGTGCGAAGCTGTCGCGCGCGAGAAGTGCGAGACTGGCTCCACGGCTTCCGTCGGTTCCGCGAGGCTTCTGGATGAAACCTCGACGGATCGGCGCGAAGGCACGCTTGGTGCCTTCGAGCATCGGGATCAGAAGGTCACGTCGAGGCGGCCGGCCCGTCGGGGCGGCTTTCACCCCAACATCTGGGCGGGTCGCTGTGTTCATGACGTTGAGATTACCGCGGATTCGAACTTGGGTTACGATTCGGGCCAGTCATGGATTTCTGTTTCAGACACCCCATGAGAGTCCAGCACGATAGCTTCAAGGTCGATGCGAGTCCATGTGCGATGTCCAAGTTAGGCGGGTTTCCGCAGGGCGCCCTCGGCGGTGACGGGTTGCCGGTGTGGACACCGCCCGAATCCTGAGCGCGACTTGCCGATTTGCGCCTTCCGCGGCCAGCGGAGTGAATGCAGAGGTCAGGACCGCACCGTTCTCGGTGCGGTCCTGACCTCGACGCCATCGGCTGTCCGGTCGGAGCGCGGGCCCCGCGGGTGTCAGAACAGTTCGGCGAACGCCTCGTCGATGATCTCTGCCGTCACCGGATCGACCAGTTCGGCGCTGACGACGTAGCTGGCGCGGGTGATCTGCTCGTTCGCGTGTCCGAGAAGGCGGGACGCGAGAGTGATCCCGGCGACGGCCTCCACGAGGGTCGCGGTCGAGCGGCGGAAGATGTGCGTGCTGAACCGCTCCGTCTCGATCCCCGTCGACTGCAATGCCGGCTTGTTGTCGTCCACGAACGTGCGCAGGAGACGTTCGTAGTTGCTGACGCTGAGCGGCTTGCCGGACTTCGTCGCGAACAGATACGCCTCCGCACCTTTCCCTGTCCGGGCGAGCTGGCTGCGCACCGCGGCCGCCGCGAAACTCGGCAACGCGATCCGCCGCTTCTGCCGCGTCCGCTTCGGCGAGGGCTTGCGGTAGATGCCCTGCTTCTTGGTCTGCTTGATCGTCGCGTTCACCAGCGCGCTCGGCGGGCTCGACGCCACATCGACATCGCAGCGGCGCAGCGCGAGCACTTCCCCAACGCGGACGCTGGTGCCGACCATGATCCACATCGCGTTCTCCAACGTCTCCACGTTCGGACGTGGCCCGTACCTGGAGTCCTTGCGCCAGGTGCGGATGAGCCGCTGCACGAGCAGAAGCTGCTCCGGTGTCAGCACCGCGGTCTTCTTCTCCGGCAGCGGCAGGCGCCTGGCGTCCCGGACGGGGTTGAAGGCAAGGATGTCGTACTCGATCCCGGTCTGGCAGATCATCGACAGCACACTGCGAGCCTTCCGTGCCGCCGCCAACGATCGCTGTTCCCGGATGTCGGCGAGGATGCGGTTGCACCGTCTGACGGTGAAGTCCCGCAACAGCAGGTCACCGCATGTCGGCGTGATGACGTTCCGGACGGATGCCTCGTAGGACTCCATCGTGGAGTCCTCCACCGTGCCTGAGCGTCCCTTGTCATAGAGGAACACGGCGGCGACCTCGGTGATGGTCACATCTTTCGTCAGGGTGGGTCCGCCGGTGTCGTTCAGAATCGCATCGGCCTTCTCCCGCAGCGCCGTCTCGGCGAGAGCTTCGGTGGTGCCGCTGGCTTTGAGCTGATGCAGCTTGCCCACCTCGTCGCACAGGCGGGCGCGGGCCTGGATGCGGCCGCTGGGAAGGGTGATGGTCCGGACGGTGCCGAGCTGGCCGGCGCGGAGCTTCTGTCTAGCCATCGGAGTCCAGCTCCTCGAACCAGACCAGCACCTCGCGACGCAGGTAGCGGACGTGCCTGCCCATCCGACGCCACGGAGGGCCGGTGCGGGTGCGACGCCACTCCTCCATCGTCCGCGGGGACACGTGTAGGAGCTCGGCGACCTGCTCCGGGGTGAGGATTTCGCTGTCGTGCTCGCTCATGACAGCAAGGTGCGACCCCTCTGCACGGAGCCAACGTGGCCCGCACGGGGCAGACCGGGATGACAGGGGGCGAGTCAGCGAAACAAGCTGTTCCGGGGCAAAAAGTTGCCCAAAAAGTGACTCTGGCGACGTACCGCTTGGATGATAGCCACGGGATGATCTGCTCTCCCGCAGATTTCCGGGCCTTATGGCTGGGGTACCTGGACTCGAACCAAGAACAACTGAACCAGAATCAGCCGTGTTGCCAATTACACCATACCCCAATGGCCCGAAACCGGAGTACCGGGCCGAGAGTCAACTGTAGCCTACGCCGCGGCCCCGGCCAAACTGAGCGGGGCTCAGCGGGCCGGGGCCGCGGGACAGCAGACGGGACCGATTACGCCCCGGCGATCTCCCCCGCGAGGCGGTCGATCCGCGCGAGCGAGTCGATCTTGCCGAGGATCTGCATCGACTCGAAGAGCGGCGGCGACACCCGGCGTCCGGAGACGGCGACGCGCACCGGACCGAAGGCCACGCGCGGCTTCAGACCGAGCCCGTCGATGAGGGCGCCGCGCAGGGCCTCCTCGATCTCGAGGTGCGTCCACGACTCCGCCGGCAGCGCACCGAGGGCGGCACGGGCCGCGTCGAGCACCTCGGCGGCGTTCGCGGGCAGACCCGACACGGCGTCGGCGTCGTACACGAGCGCCGAGGCATCCGTGAACAGGAACGACACGAGCCCGGGCACCTCCCCGAGCACCGTGATGCGCTCCTGCACGAGCGGGGCGACCTCGACGAGCACGGCTTCCTGCGCGGGCGTGATCGGCGTCTCGACGACGCCGGCGGCCTGCAGGTAGGGCACCGTGCGAGCGGTGAAGTCGGCGAGCTCGAGCAGGCGGATGTGGTCGCCGTTGATCGCGTCGGCCTTCTTCTGGTCGAAGCGCGCGGGGTTCGGGTTCACGTCGACGACGTCGAACTTCTCGACGAGCTCCTCGCGGCTGAACACGTCGCGGTCGGCCGAGAAGCCCCAGCCGAGCAGCGCCAGGTAGTTCACGAGCCCCTCGGGGATGAAGCCCCGGTCGCGGTGGTGGAACAGGTTCGACTCGGGGTCGCGCTTGGAGAGCTTCTTGTTGCCCTCCCCCATCACGTACGGCAGGTGCCCGAAGCGCGGGATGAAGCTCGCCACGCCCACGTCGATGAGCGCGCGGTACAGCGCGATCTGACGCGGCGTGGAGCTCAGCAGGTCCTCGCCGCGCAGCACGTGAGTGATGCCCATCAGCGCGTCGTCGACCGGGTTCACGAGCGTGTACAACGGCGCGCCGTTCGGGCGCACGACGACGAAGTCGGTGGTGGAGCCGACCGGGAAGTCGATGCGGCCGCGCACGAGGTCGTCGAAACCGAGGTCGGCCTCGGGCACGCGCAGGCGCAGCGCGGGCTCGCGGCCCTCGGCGCGGAACGCGGCCTTCTGCTCCTCGGTGAGCTCACGGTCGTAGTTGTCGTAGCCGAGCTGCTTGGGACGGCCGGCGGCCTCGTTGCGGGCGTCGATCTCCTCCGCGGTCGAGAACGACTCGTAGAGGTGCCCGGACGCCTTCAGCTTCTCGATCACCTCGGCGTAGATCCCGCCGCGCTGCGACTGCCGGTACGGCTCGTGCGGACCGCCGACGCCGATGCCCTCGTCCCAGTTCAGGCCGAGCCATCCGAGCGCTTCGAGGATCTGCTGGTAGCTCTCCTCGCTGTCGCGCGCGGCGTCGGTGTCCTCGATGCGGAAGACGAAGGTGCCGCCGGTGTGCCGTGCGTACGCCCAGTTGAACAGGGCGGTGCGCACGAGCCCGACGTGCGGGGTGCCGGTGGGTGAGGGGCAGAAGCGGACGCGGATGTCGCTTCCGCTCGCCGTGGTCGTGGGGTGGGCCGTGTCAGACATCACCGTCAATCGTAGTGGCGGCGCCCTCCCGCAGCACGGCGAGCGCCGCGAGGGCTGCGGCGATCGCGGGGACCCGCTCCGCGCCGCGGGCGGTGACGAGGTGCAGGGAGCGCTCGTCGCCGTGATCCGTGGGCCGGGTGACGACGGCCGGATGCCTCGGCGCGGCCGCGAGCGCGAGCGCCGGCAGCAGCGCCACCCCGAGGCCCTGGGCGACCATGCCCTCCACGGCGACGAAGTTGTCGGTCTCGAAGGCGATGCGCGGCGAGAAGCCCGCCTCGGCGCAGAGTTCGAGCAGGTGCCCGCGGCAGCGCGGACAGCCGGCGATCCACGGCTCGTCGCCGAGTTCGGCGAGGGAGACGACATCGGATCCGGCGGCGGGGTGGTCGCCGGGCAGCACGAGCCGCATCGGCTCGTGCGTGTACGAGCGCACCTCGAGTCCGCGGGCGCTCTCACGGTGCGGATCGTTGCGGTCGCCCGGGTAGCTGAAGGTGATCGCGAGGTCGGCGCGGTCCTCGCGCACGGCGGCGACCGCCTCGGGCGGCTCCGCCTCGACGTAGGTGACCTCGACACCGGGATGGCTCGCCGTGAGCGCCGCGATGAGCCGCGGCACGAGGCTCGGCGACGCCGAGGGGAACGCGACGAGCCGCACCCGCCCCGCCCGGAGCCCCCGGAGCGCTGCGAGCTCCCCCGCCGCGGCCTCGAGGCTCGTCGCGACGGCGTGCGCGTGCCGGGCGAGGGCGCGTCCGGCTTCGGTGAGGCGGATGCCTCGGCCCACCCGCTCCACGAGGGCGACTCCGGTGCGCTGCTCGAAGCGGCGCAGCTGCTGGCTCACCGCGGGCTGGCTGTAGCCGAGCGCCGCGGCGGCCGCCGTGAGCGTGCGGTGCTCGGCGATGGCGCGCACGACCCGCACGGTCTGCAGCTCGATCGCGTCGGCGAGGGCTTCGGTGGAGGCATCCGACATGCATAAATCATAAGCAGATGGCATGTGATTGATCGAATACCTGGTCTTGTCGAATGAATCGCTCGCGGCGGAGACTCGTGGCATGCATCCGGTTCGATCAGCATTCCAGGCGGGGCGCGGCTACCTCGCCGCCTGCACCCTCGGCCTGCCGGCCGCCGCGACCCGCGACGCCGTGCGCGCCGACCTCGAGCGCTGGAGCGCCGGCCGGGCCACCGCCCCCGGCTACTCCGCCGCACTCGAACGCGCCCGCGGGCATGCCGCGACGCTCCTCGGCACCGCCGCCGAGCGCATCGCCACCGGATCCCAGGTCTCCGTCTTCACCGGCATCGCCGCGGCCTCCGCCCCGGCAGGCGCCGAAGTGCTCTGCGTCGACGGCGACTTCTCCTCCGTCGTCGCGCCGTTCCTCGCCCGCGGCGATCTCCGCGTGCGGCACGTGCCGCTCGACGCCCTCGCCGACGCGATCAGCGAGCGCACCTGGCTCGTCTCCTGCTCGCTCGTGCAGTCCGCGACCGGCGAAGTGGCGCGGATGGCGGAGATCTCCGCCGCCGCCCGCGCGAACGGCGCGCTGCTGCTCGTCGACACGACGCAGGCGACCGGCTGGATGCCGACGACCGGCATCGACGCCGACCTCGTCGTGTGCCATGCGTACAAGTGGCTCGGCGCCCCGCGCGGGGCCGCGTTCGCCGCATTCTCCGAGCGGGCCATCGCCGAGTTCGCCTCGCACACGACGGCGGGCTGGTACTCGGGCGGCGACCCCTGGGCGTCCTGCTACGGCCCGGAGCTCTACCTCGCCGAGGGCGCGCGCCGCTTCGAGGTCTCCCCCGCCTGGAACGCCTGGGCCGGCGCCGAGGCCGCCCTCGGTTTCGCCGCCTCGCTCGATCTCGCCGGCGTGCGCGACTACGACCTCTCGCTCGCGAACGCGTTCCGCGCGGCGATCGGGCTCGAGGCATCCGACAGCGCGATCGTGAGCTGGCCCGACGAGACCGGCTGCGACCTCGCCGCGCTCACCGCCGCCGGGATCGTCGCCTCCGGGCGCGCCGGACGCGCGCGGGTCGCGTTCCACCTCTGGAACGACGAGGAGGATGTCGAGCTCGCCGCCCGCGCCCTCCGCGGCGCCGCCGTCGCCTCGCGGTAGCAGCCGCGCGGCGCGTACGCCTACTGCACGGCGGCGCGCACCGGGTTCTGCAGGGTGCCGATGCCCGACACGGTCACCTCGACGGAGTCGCCGTCGACGAGCGGGCCGACCCCGGCCGGCGTGCCCGTGAGGATCACGTCGCCCGGCAGCAGCGTGAACACGCTCGAGGCGTACGCCACGATCGCCGGCACCGAGTGCACGAGGTCGGCAAGCTTGCCCTGCTGACGCACCTCCTCGCCCACGCGGGTCTCGATCGTGCCGGCCGCGAAGTCGACGTCGGTTTCGATGACCGGGCCGAGCGGGCAGAAGGTGTCGAAGCCCTTCGCTCGGGTCCACTGCCCGTCGCGCCGCTGGAGATCCCGCGCGGTGACGTCGTTCGCGATCGTGTAGCCGAAGATCACGTCCTCGGCGTCCTCCTCGCGCACGTTGCGGGCGATGCGGCCGATGACGACGGCGAGCTCGCCCTCGTGCTCGACCTGCTCGCTCTGCGGCGGCAGCACGATCGCGTCGCCCGGGCCGATGACCGAGGTGTTCGGCTTCAGGAACAGCAACGGCTCGGCCGGTGCTTCCCCGCCCATCTCGGCGGCGTGCTCGTGGTAGTTCTTGCCGACGGCGACGACCTTCGAGCGGGGGATCACCGGTGCGAGCAGCTTCACGGCGGAGAGCGGCACGCGCTCCCCCGTCGGGTCGAAGCCCGCGAACAGCGGGTCGGCCTTCAGCACGACGAGCTCGTGCTCGTCCTCGTCGACGATGCCGTAGGAGATGGTGTCGTCATGGCTGAACCGCGCGATCTTCATGCGTCAAGCCTAGCCGCGGCTCGTCGAGGCGTCCGGCCCGTCCGGGATGAGCCGTTTGCCGAGGCTCACCGCGTCGTCGAGCCGGTAGCCGAGCCGCTCGTAGAACGCGATCACCGCGGTGTTCGATGTGCGCACCTGAAGGTTGAGCTTCGGGCAGCCGCGCTCGAGCAGCAGCCGCTCGACCTCCGCCATGAGCGCCCGCCCGAGCCCGGTGCCCCGCTCGGGGTCGGCGACCGCGAGGTAGTTCACCCAGCCGCGGTGCCCGTCGTAGCCCGCCATCGCGGAGCCCACCACCCCTGCCGGGCCGGTCGCCTCCGCCACGAGGAAGAGCTCCGGCTGCACCGTCAGCTTGCGCTCGATGTCGAGGTAGGGGTCGTTCCAGGGCTTCACGAGCCCGGCCGTGCGCCAGAGCGCGACGACCGCTTCGGTGTCCGAGACGGCGAACGGCCGGATCCGAAAGGACCCGGCCGTCGCGCGCTCCGTGGGAGCCGTCGTCATGCGTCGAGCCGGACCATCCAGCCGTGGCGGTCCTCGACTCGGCCGTACTGGATGCCCGTGAGCTCGTCGCGCAGCGACAGCGCGAGCTCGGCCGCGGCGTCGCCCTCGTGCACGATCTCGAAGTCCTCGGCGAGGAGGCGGCCGATCGGCACGACCACCGCGGCGGTGCCGCAGGCGAACGCGCCGACGATCTCACCGGACGCCGCGCCCTCGCGCCATTCGTCGATCGAGACCTTGCGGTGCTCGACCGTGAGGCCGCGGTCGCGGGCGAGCTCGAGGATCGAGTCGCGGGTGATGCCCTCGAGGATCGAGTCCGACTCGGGTGTGATGAGGCGGCCGTCCTTCGTGACGAGCACGACGTTCATGCCGCCGAGCTCCTCGAGGTTGCGGTCGTCGTCGAGGAACAGCACCTGCTGGCAGCCGCGCTCAGCGGCCTCGGCCTGCGGCAGCAGGCTCGACGCGTAGTTGCCGCCGGTCTTCGCCGCGCCCGTGCCGCCCTTGCCGGCACGCGCGTACTCGGTCGAGAGCCAGATGTTCACGGGCTTCACCCCGCCCGGGAAGTAGGCGGCGGCCGGGCTCGCGATGAGGTAGTACGCGACCTTCTTCGCCGGGCGCACCCCGAGGAACGCCTCCTTCGCGAACATGAAGGGACGCAGGTACAGGCTCGTCTCGGCGGCGCTCGGCACCCAGGCGCCGTCAACGCCGATGAGCTGGCGGAGCGAGTCGAGGAAGATCGACTCGGGCAGCTCCGGCAGCGCCATGCGCTTCGCCGAGCGCTGCATCCGTGCGGCGTTCGCCTGCGGGCGGAACGTCCAGATCGAGCCGTCGGCGTGGCGGTAGGCCTTGAGGCCCTCGAAGATCTCCTGCGCGTAGTGCAGCACCGCGGCGGCCGGGTCGAGCTGGATCGGGCCGTACGGCGAGACGCGCGGGCGGTGCCAGCCGCCCTTCTCGCTCCAGCAGACGTCGACCATGTGGTCGGTGAAGTGCTGACCGAAGCCCGGGTCGGCGAGGATCGCCTCGCGCTCGGCGTCGGACTTCGCGTCGGGGTTGCGCACGGTCTGCCAGATGAGACCGGCGGCGGTGGGGGCCTGAAGGGGAAGGTCGATGGTCATGGTCGTCTTCTTTCGGATGCTTCGGATGCTACGAGTGCGCGGGCTGCAGGGCCTGGATGCGTGCCGCGATCTGGTCGCCGATCTCGGAGGTCGATCGGGGCCGGTCACCGCGCTCGGCGACGTCGGCGGCGATCGCCCGATCCACCCGCTCAGCTGCCTCCGCCTCGCCGAGGTGGCGGAGCAGAAGCGCGACGGAGCCGATGGCCGCGGTCGGGTCGGCGATGCCCTTCCCGGCGATGTCCGGCGCGGAACCGTGCACCGGCTCGAACATGCTCGGGAACGTGCCGTCGGGGTTGATGTTGCCCGAGGCCGCGAGTCCGATGCCGCCGCTGATTGCGCCGGCCAGATCGGTGAGGATGTCGCCGAAGAGGTTGTCCGTGACGATGACGTCGAATCTACCAGGATCCGTGACGAGGAAGATCGTCGCGGCGTCGACGTGCAGATAGTCGACCGTCACCTCGGGGAACTCCTCGGCGACCCGGTCGACGGTGCGCTTCCACAGCGAGCCGGCGAACACGAGCACGTTCGTCTTGTGCACGAGGGTGAGCTTCTGCCGCGGACGGCTCGCCGCGAGCGCGAAGGCGTAGCGCACGACCCGCTCGACGCCGTAGGCCGTGTTCACGGAGACCTCGTTGGCCACCTCGGCCGGCGTGCCGGTGCGGATGGCGCCGCCGTTGCCGACGTACGGGCCCTCAGTGCCCTCGCGGACGACGACGAAGTCGACGTCGCCGGGCTCGGCGAGCGGGCTCCGGACGCCCTCGTACAGCACCGAGGGGCGCAGGTTCACGTAGTGGTCGAGGTCGAAGCGGAGCTTCAGCAGCAAGCCGCGCTCGATGTTCGCGCCGACGAGGCGCGGGTCGCCGGGCACGCCGCCGACCGCGCCGAGCAGGATCGCGTCGTGCGACTTGATGGCCGCGAGGTCGTCGTCGGTGAGCACATCGCCCGTCTCGAGATAGCGGGCGGCGCCGAGCTGGAACTCGGTCCGGTCGAACTCGATCCCACTGTCGGCCGTCGCCGCGTCGAGCGCCTTCAGCGCCTCCGCCACGACCTCGGGACCGATGCCGTCACCAGGGATGACCGCGAGTTTGACCGTCGTTACCATGAATTCTCCTTCGAGCGCCAGCCCCTCCAGCGTAGTGTCCCGCGTGCCGCCGTGCGCGCTACGCTCGGGCCCGAACGAGGCATCCGCCTCATCGAACCGGGGCGCGATCCGCCCCGGGAAGAGAAAGGGGTCCGTCATGAGTATCGGATTCGGCATCCTGCTGTTCGTCATCGGGGCCATCCTCGCGTTCGCGCTGAACCTCACGGTCGACTGGATCGACCTGCAGCTCGTCGGCTACATCCTGATGGGCGCCGGCGTGGTCATCGTGATCATCGGCATCGTGCTGCTCGCCCGCCGTCGTCGCTCGGTCGCGACCTCGCAGACGAGCATCGACCCGGCCACCGGCGACCGCGTCACGCGCACCGAGCGCAGCGCGCCCGACGACGAGGTCTACTGAGCCGCGTTCCGCGCGCACATCGCCGCGGATCGAGGAACGGCCGCCGCCCATTCGGGCGGCGGCCGTTCGCCTTTCAGGGATGCCGGGCTCAGCGCCAGCCGGACTCAGTGCTCGGCGGGCTCCCGCGACGGGTCAGGGTTGCGCAGCGTGAGCGCCGCGATCGTCGCCGCCACGAGCATCAGGCCGAAGCCGATCAGCGAGGTGACGAGCACGCCGCCGTCGAAGGCGACCGCGGCCGCATCCATGAGCTGCTGCGCCTGGCTCGCCGGCAGCTCCGCCGCAACCGCCGCGGCACCCGCCAGGGTCTCGCGGGCGGCATCCGCCTGCTCGGCCGTGAGCGAGGACGGCACGAGCATCGAGCTCGCGTAGTGCGCGGCGATGATGCTGCCGAGCACCGCGGTACCGAGCACCGCGCCGAGCTCGTAGGCCGTCTCGGACACCGCAGAGGCGGCACCGGCCTTCGCCGGCGGCGCGCTCGTCAGGATGAGCTCGTTCGACACCGTCTCGGCCATGCCGATGCCGATGCCGAGCATCACGAAGGCGATGATGACCGCCGACATCGAGCCCTCGGAGGCGCCGAAGGCGACCACGAGGTACCCGCCGGCCGACAGGGTGAGTGCGACGGGCACGAGGATGCGCGCACGCACGCGGCGCGAGATCGGCACGACCACGAGGCCGGCGATGATCATCACGACGAGTCCGGGCAGTAGCGCGAGACCCGCGTTCACCGGCGACAGGCCCGCGATGATCTGCAGGTGCTGCGACACGAAGTAGAGGAAGCCGACGAGCGAGACGACGCTCAGCAGGTTCACGAGCACCGCGCCGCCGAACGGCCCGGTGGTGAACAGCCGCACGTCGAGCATCGGCGTCGCGCTCGCGAGCTGGCGGCGCACGAAGACGTAGCCGGCCACGAGCCCGACGACGAGCGCCACGATCGACACGAGGTCGACGCCCTCGGTCGCGATGTGCTTGATGCCGTAGACGATGGGCGCCATCGTCGCGAGCGAGAGCAGGATGCTCCACACGTCGATGCGGCCGGGCGCCGGGTCGCGGCTCTCGGTGATCAGGATGGGCACGAGCACGAGCAGCGGCACGAGCACCGGCACCGCGAGCAGGAACACCGAACCCCAGGGGAAGTGCTCGAGCAGCACACCGCCGACGAGCGGGCCGAGGGCGCTGCCGGCCGCGAAGCCGGAGGCCCAGACCGCGATCGCGAGCCGGCGCTGCTCACGGTCGGTGAACAGCGAGCGCAGCAGCGAGAGCGTCGAGGGCATCAGCATCGCGCCGAAGAAGCCGAGCGCGGCGCGAGCCGCGATGAGCGCGGCGGCCGTCGGGGCGAAGGCCGCGAGCACCGACACGACGGCGAAGCCGATCGAACCGATGATCAGCATGCGGCGGCGGCCCCAGCGGTCGCCGGCGCTGCCCATCGCGACGAGGAGCGCCGCGAGCACGAGCGGGTAGGCGTCGATGATCCAGAGCTGTTCGGCCGCGGTCGGCGCGAGGTCGCGCGAGATCTCGGGCAGCGCGAAGCTCAGCACCGTGTTGTCCACGGAGACGAGCAGGGTGGGCAGCATCAGCACCACCAGCGCGAACCAGGCGCGGCGGGGCGCACGGCCCGTGCTCGCGGGATCGCCGACGGCGTTCGGCCGGGCGGCCGTCCGGGGCGTCGGATCCGTCGAGTGGCCGAGGCGTTCGGTCGACGACGTGCTGGTGTTCTCGTTCATTTCCATCTCAGTTTCTGTACCGTCCGGCTGGTATAGTAACAGATATGCGCCCCGCTTCGCACCTAGGATTGTGCCGATGAGCCGTCCCCCAGCCGCCCGAGAGGCGGTGCTCGACGCCTTCGAGCAGCTGATCGCGAGCGAAGGCGAGCGCGCCGCCACGATCGAGGCGACCGCGCGCGAGGCCGGCGTCTCCAAGGGCGGCCTGCTCTACCACTTCGGCACCCGCCAGGCCCTCATCGAAGGGCTCATCGAACGGCTCCACCGCCTCATCGAAGAGGACATCGAGCGCATCGACACGGCCCCCGACGGGCCGATCTCCTACTTCGTGCGCTCCTCGGTGCAGATCGAGACCCCGCTCGACCGCAGTTTCATCGCCGTCGTCCGGCTCGCCCAGGGCGGCGACCGCGAGGCCGGGCGAGCCATCGACGAGGTGCGCCAGCGCTGGCTCGACGTGCTCGGCCAGTACGTCGCCGACCCCTCGCTCGCCATCGCCATCGCGCTCATCGGCGACGGGCTCTACTACCACGCGGCCACCCGCGCCGAAGCGGTCGACCGTCCGGTGTCGACGGGCGACTTCACGCCCAAGCAGATGGACGAGCTCGTCGCCCTGCTCGAGCGGCTCGCCGCGCGCGACTGATCCGCCGCTCCCCCGGCTGTGCATGCCACTGCTGCGAGCGCCGGCGCGCGCCATCCCCGAAACGGCGACTTGCCCGACTTTCATGAAAGTCGGGCAAGTCGAGAGCAGGAGGCGCGGACGCCTACTCGGTGATGTCGATCTCGACGAAGACCTGCGCGTCGATCGCCTCGCGCACGCGGTCGAGCACCTCGGTCGGCACCGGCGAGTCCACCGTCAGCACGCTGAGCGCGGTGCCGCCGGCCTCGCGGCGCGCGATCTGCATGCCCGCGATGTTGATGCCCGCCTCGCCGAACTCCTGGCCGTAGATCGCCACGATGCCCGGGCGGTCGGCGTACGTCATGACGATGTGGTGCTTCGCGATCGGCACCTCGAGGTCGTAGCCGTCGATGCCGACGAGCTTCTCGGACTGCTTCGGCCCGGTCAGCGTGCCCGAGACCGACACCTGGGTGCCGTCGGCGAGCGCGCCGCGCAGGGTGATGACGTTGCGGTACTCGGGGCTGTCGGACTCGGTGATGAGGCGCACCTGCACGCCGCGCTGCTCGGCGAGGAGCGGGGCGTTGACGTAGGAGACGCTCTCCGAGACGACGTTCGTGAACACGCCCTTCAGCGCCGCGAGCTTCAGCACGCTCACGTCGTAGTCGACGAGCTCGCCGCGCACCTCGACGTCGAGGCTCGTGAGCGCGCCGTGCGCGAGACCCGAGAACAGCTGGCCGAGCTTCTCGACGAGCGGGATGCCCGGACGCACGTATGGGTCGATGACGCCGCCGGCGACGTTGACCGCGTCGGGCACGAGCTCGCCGGCGAGGGCGAGCCGCACCGACTTGGCGACCGAGATGCCCGCCTTCTCCTGGGCGTCGTCGGTCGAGGCGCCGAGGTGCGGCGTGACGATGAGGTTCGGCAGGCCGAGCAGCGGCGACTCCTTCGGCGGCTCCTGCACGAAGACGTCGAGCGCGGCGCCGGCGATCTCGCCCGAGACGAGCGCGTCGTGCAGCGCCGCCTCGTCGATGAGGCCGCCGCGCGCGACGTTCACCACGTACGCGGTCTTCTTCATCTTCTGCAGCTGCTCGGTGCCGATCATGCCGAGCGTCTCGGGCGTGCGCGGCATGTGGATCGTCACGAAGTCGCTGCGCTCGAGCAGCTCGTCGAGCGAGACGGTCTGCACGCCGAGCTGCTGCGCCCGGGCGGCCGTGATGTACGGGTCGTAGGCGATGACCTCCATGCCGAAGGCCTGCAGGCGGGCGGTGATGAGCGCGCCGATGCGGCCGAGGCCGATGATGCCGACGGTCTTCTCGTAGAGCTCGGTGCCGGTGTAGGCCGAGCGCTTCCACTCCCCCGCCGAGAGCGAGACGTGGCCGGCGGGGATGTGCCGGGCGAGGCTCAGGATGTGGCCGATGGTGAGCTCGGCCGCCGAGATGATGTTCGAGGTCGGCGCGTTCACGACCATGACGCCCGCGGTCGTCGCGGCCTTGACGTCGACGTTGTCGAGGCCGACGCCCGCGCGGGCCACGACCTTCAGCTTCTTCGCCGCGGCGATCGCCTCGGCGTCGACCTGGGTGGCCGAGCGGATGAGGATCGCATCGGCGTCGGCGAGCGCGGACAGCAGCGCCGCCCGGTCGGTGCCGTCGACGTTGCGGACGTCGAAGTCGGGCCCGAGGGCGTCGACGGTGGCGGGCGAGAGTTCTTCGGCGATCAGCACGACCGGCTTTGACACGAACGGTTCCTTCGGGGCATGCGCGCAGCGAAGCGCGGGTTGCGGTGGGGGTGCATGCGCCACACGCCGTGGGGGCGCCTTGCGCCAATGCTACTGGAGTGTGACGAAGCGTCTCGTTCTGTGACGCCAGGCCGGCGGCCGGCGGCCGGTCTCAGCCCAGGTCGAGGCCGTTGAGCCCGAACAGCACGGCGACGTCGGCGCTCAGCACCTGCACGAGCGCGTAGCCGACGACGAACAGGGCGAGCTGGCCGAGCGGTCCACGTCGCCGGCCGAGCCAGAAGGCGATCGCGTAGACCAGGAACGGCAGCACGACGCCGATGATCAGCACGACGACGCCGTAGGCGGTGAGCCCGACGCCGAGGCTGTCGGCGTAGAGGTTCAGGCCGACGAGGTTGCCGACCGCCTCCCACACGTCGTAGGCGTAGAAGAGGCCCGTCACGGCGGCGATGACGACGGCGAGCCAGAGCGGCGTGGCCGGACGGGCGGACGCCTCGGCTGCGTCGGCGCCCGCGACGTCGGTGCGGGGCGCGGTCGAGGTCTCCGGCTGCTCGGCGGGAGCGGATGCGTCGGTCATGTCAGCCTCGCAGCAGGAACGGGATCGGGACGAGCAGGATGGCCCCGGCGACGAGCCAGAGCAGCCGGGCGCGATGCCGCTCGGCGCAGAGCCACATCGTGACGCCGAACCAGAGCGCCGGCGCGAGCACCGCGAACCAGCGGCCGAGGCCGTACATGAAGGTCGCCACCGGGTCGGCGAGCTCGGGGGCCGGGGTCGTCGCGACGATCAGCCAGCCCACGGCGTAGAGCAGGTAGACCCCGCCGAGGATGCCGAGCACGACGAGCTCGACCGAGCCGGTCTGCCCGGTGCGGTCCGCCTCGTCGGGCCGGTCGTCGGACGCCTGGTCGACGGCCGTCGCGGCGTCGCCCGCGGGGGCGTCCGGCGCGGCGGCTGAGGGAGCATCCGATGCGCGCTCGCCGCTCGCCGGCGTCGGCGTGCCGACGCGCTTCCAGCCCGGGGCGAGCGTCGCGTCGTCGTCACCCGCCCAGCTGAGGGCCTCGTCGTCGGAATCGGGGTGGGCCATGGCTCCCAGCCTAGGCGGTGGCGTCCGTCGCAGCCCAGCCGGCCGCCGCCACCGCGGCGCCGACGAGCGCCGCATCGGTCTCGTCGAATCCGTCGACGCCGCCTCCGGGGCCGCTCGCCCCGCCGCGGAGGGCGCGGCCGCGGGCCGAGAGGTGCACGGCGTCCACCCCGGCGGCGGCGAGCGCCGGGATGTCGTCGATCCGCACGCCGCCACCCGCCATGATCTCGAGCCGCCCCTCGACGGCACCGACCATCCGCTCGAGCGTCGGCAGGCCGGCGCGGCAGTCGGCGCCGCCGCCCGAGGTCAGCACACGGCGCACGCCGAGCTCCGCGAGCGCGGCGACGGCGGCGAGCTGGTCGGCGGCGGCGTCCACCGCGCGGTGGACGGTGACGTCGGCGTCGCCCGCGGCATCCCGGAACTCGGCGATCGCGTCGAGATCGAGCCGGCCCGTCTCGTCGAGCGCACCGACGACCACGCCGTCGGCGCCGAGCCGCACGGCCAGGCGGATGTCGCGCACGATCTCGCGGCGCTCCTCGGCGTCGTAGACGAAGCCGCCGCCGCGCGGGCGGATGAGCGCGTGCGTGAAGCCGGCGACCCCCCGCTCGGCGGCGAGCTCGGCGCTCGCCTCGATGAGTCCGGCTGACGGGGTCAGCCCGCCGAGGCCGAGTGCGAGGCACAGCTCGACGCGGGCGGCGCCGCCGTCGAGGGCGATCCTGGCGCCGCCCGCATCCTGCACGGCGATCTCGACGGGAAGCGGGCGACGGGGCTCCTGGCTCATCGGGCCAGGGTACCGAACGGCCGGGATGCCGATTCGACCGGCAATGCGGCGCGTGCCACGGGGGCTACTCGCACGCCCCGCTCGTCCAATAGGCTCATCGCGACATCCGAGCGCCTGGAGGGAAATCGCGTGGCTGAGCAGCGGAAGAAGAAGGTCGTCCGCGTCGAGACGGCGGCGTCGAAGGGCGCCTCCGGACGCACGAGCGCCGCGGGCGGGTCCGGCGACGCCACCGAGCCGGCCCCCGGCTGGACGCCGACGCCCGAGGCGAAGCAGCAGGCCACCCGCTTCCGCATCATCGCGGGCGTGCTGTGGCTGCTCGCGATCGCGGGCGAGGCCGTCGCGATCTTCTGGGTGCTCCGGCAGACCCCGGTCAACCTCTGGCTGCTGATCGGGCTGACCGTCGTCATCGGCGCCCTCGCCATCACCGGCTCGGTGCTGTGGAAGAAGGCGAACCGCCTCGACCCGGCGTCGAAGCAGGACACGGTGCGCTTCTTCGTGCAGAACCAGCTCGGCGCGATCATCGCGGTCATCGCCTTCCTGCCGCTGATCGTGCTGATCTTCACGAACAAGGACATGGACGGCAAGCAGAAGGCGATCGCGGGCATCATCGCGATCGTCATCGGCGGCGGCGCCGTCGCGCTCGGCGTCGACTACAACCCCCCGTCGGTCGAGCAGTACACCGAGGAGTCGAACATCGTCGCCCAGCTCACGGGCGAGGACCTCGTCTACTGGACGAAGTCCGGCTCGGTGTTCCACGTCTGCGCCGACGTGCCCGACGTGAACAAGGAGTCGCAGGACAACCAGATCTACGAGGGCACGGTCGCCGAGGCGCACGCCGCGGGCAAGGACCGGCTCACCAAGCGCTGGGAGAGCGAGGCCGTGAACTACTGCGGCTACACCGAGGCCGAGGTCGAGGCCGTCAAGGCCGGCACGGATGCCCCGGCGAGCGACGCGCCGGCCGAGACGCCCGCCGAGGAGGAGCCGGCCGAGACGCCGGCGGCGAACTAGCAGGGATCTCGCCTAGTCGGCCGGCGCATTCGGCGCTGACGCCCGCACGACGCCCTTGCGCAGGATGAGGTTGCCGTACGCGCGCAGCTCCCCGCTGCGCACGACGAGGCGGGCCCGCGCGGCGCGCTCGTAGAACGCGAAGCGCTCGAGCGAGTCGACCCGGCCGGGCGCCGCAGCGGCGGCCGTCACAAGTTCGCGCTGCACGGCGGGCGGCTCCGGGTCCTCGGAGGTCATCAGCAGCACCGCCGGCCCCTCGTAGGCGTCCACCGGCAGTACGGTGCGGATCGCCGCGACCAGCTCAGGCGAGGCGATGCCCGCCGCCTCGACGACGGGCGCCCCCACGGAGTACGCGGGGAAGTTCGCGTCGGCGACGACGAGCTCGTCGCCGTGGCCGAGCCGGTCGAGGGCGGCGAGCAGCTCGCCGGTGAGCAGCGGGTGGATGCCGTGCAGCATGGGGATCCTCTCGTGGGTCGCGTTCAGCTCGCGGTGCGCAGGGACGCGACGTCGCCCAGACCGTACACCCGGGCGGCCGTGCCGCCCAGAACGGCGGCCGCCTCGTCGGGGCTCAACCGGTCGACGGCCGCGCGCATCGCGGCGTACGTGGGGGCGTAGCCGCCGTGCGGCACCGACATCGGCCAGTCGCCGCCGTACATGACGCGGTCGGCGCCGAAGAGCTCGAGCGCGAGCTCCAGCAGCCCGGAGGCGAGCGCCACGTCGAGCACCGTGCCCGGCAGGTGCAGGCCGGAGAACTTCGCGACGGTGTTCGGCAGCGCGGCGGCCTCCGCGAGGGCGGTGCGCCAGGCGTCGAGGCCCGCCCGCCCGAGCGGCGGTTTGCCGAGGTGGTCGATGACGACGGTCAGCTCGGAGGTCGCGCGGGCGGCGGCGGTCGCCGTGCCGAGGTGGCGCGGCCACGCGTCGGGCACGTCGAGCACGAGCCCGCGGCGGGCGAGCTCGATCAGGGAGGCGCGCACGGCGGGCAGCGCGAAGAACTCGTCGCGCGGGTCGTCGTGCACGAGGTGGCGGATGCCGCGCAGCCGGCTCTCCCCCGCGAGCTCCCCGTCGAGCGCGGTCCGCGCGGCGGCCTCGTCGTCGAGCGGCACCCAGCCGACGACGCCGGCGATCCACGGGTGCGCGTCGGCGGTGCGGAGCATCCACCGGGTCTCGGCGAGCGAGTCCGCCGCCTGCACGAGCACCGCCGCGTCGACGCCCGCCCCGCGCAGCTCCGCCGCGGCCTCCTCGGCGCCGAAGCTGCGGTGCAGCGGGCCGAGGGACGGCGTGAGCCACGGGATCTCGACGGCGTCGAGGTCCCAGAGGTGCAGGTGGGCGTCGATGACGGTCACGGGATGAGTCCGGCCTCCCGCAGCTCGGCCCAGAACCCCTCAGGCACAGGGGTGTCGAATCGAGCGAGGTTCTCCTGCACCTCGGCGGCGCGCGCGGAGCCGACGACGACGGCCTGCACGGCCGGATGCTGCAGCGGGAAGTGCAGTGCGGCGACCGGGAGCCGCACGCCCGCGGCCCGGCAGGCCGCGGCGAGCCGCTGCGCCCGCTCGAGGATCGCCGCGGACGGCGGCGCGTAGTCATAGTGCGCGGCGGCCGAGGGCTCGTCGGTGGCGAGGAGGCCGGAGTTGTAGGCCGCGGCGGCGACGACCGCGACGCCGCGCTCCGCGCAGGCCGGCAGCAGCTCGGCGAGCGCGGGCTGCTCGAGGAGCGTGTAGCGACCGGCGATCATGACGACGTCGAGCTCGCCCTCGCGCACCGCCCGGGTCGCGGCAGCGGCGTCGTTCGTGCCGATGCCGATCGCCCCGACGATCCCCTCCTCGCGGAGCCGCTGCAGCGCGGGCAGCCCCTCGGCGAGTCCGCGGTCGAGGTCGTAGACGTCGGGGTCGTGCAGGTAGGCGACGTCGATGCGGTCGAGGCCGAGGCGCTCGAGGGAGTCCTCGATGCTCCGGCGGACGCCCGCCTCACTCGGGTCGAATCGGCGCACGGTGCGGTCGGGCACGGCGAACTCGTTCGCCCGGTCGTCGCCGCCGGCGAAGTCGGGGTTCGGATCGAGCAGCCGGCCGACCTTCGTCGAGACGACGTACTCCGCCCGAGGCATCCGCTGCAGGAAGGCGCCGAGGCGCCGCTCCGAGAGTCCGAGCCCGTAGTGCGGGGCCGTGTCGAAGTACCGGATGCCCCCGGCCCACGCCGCTTCGAGCGCGGCCTCGGCCGCCTCGTCGCTCACCTCGCGATAGAGGTTGCCGATCGAGGCGGCGCCGTAGCCGAGCCGGCCCATGCAGGCGGCGAGCGCGGGGGCGAGGCTCATGCGGTGGCCTCGGCGTGCGCGCCGCGCCAGGTGTGGGTCTCGATCGAGGCGGCGAGCATCTCGGTGCCCGCACCGGCGGCCGTGGGCGCGAGGTAGCGCCCCCGCTCGATGACGACGGGGGTGACGAAGTGCTCGTGGAGGTGGTCGACGTACTCGATCATGCGCCCCTCCATCGTGCCCGACACCGCGACGAAGTCGAACATCGACAGGTGCTGCACCGCCTCGCAGAGCCCGACGCCGCCGGCGTGCGGGCAGACCGGTACGCCGAACTTCGCGGCGAGCAGGAGGTTCGCGATGTTCTCGTTGACGCCGCCGACCCGGGCCGCGTCGATCTGCATGACGTCCATCCCGCCGGCCTGGAGGAGCTGCTTGAACACGATGCGGTTCTGCACGTGCTCGCCGGTCGCGACCCGCACGGGGGCGATCCCGCGGGCGATGGCGGCGTGCCCGAGCACGTCGTCGGGGCTCGTCGGCTCCTCGACCCAGGCCGGGTCGAACTCGGCGAGGGCGGAGACCCAGGCGATCGCGTCGGCGACGTCCCAGCGCTGGTTCGCGTCGATCGCGATCGGGTAGCCGGGACCGACGGTGCGACGGGCGATCGCCATGCGGCGGCGGTCGTCCTCGAGGCTCGCGCCGACCTTGAGCTTGATCTGCGGGAAGCCGTCCGCGACGGCCTCGCGGCAGAGCCGCTCGAGCTTCTCGTCGGAGTAGCCGAGCCACCCAGGGCTCGTCGTGTACGCCGGGTAGCCGAGCTTGAGCAGCGTCGCGATGCGCTCCTCGCGGCCGGGCTCGGCGGCGCGGAGGATCGCGAGCGCCTCGGCGGGCGTGAGCGCGTCGCTGAGGTAGCGGAAGTCGACGAGGGAGACGAGTTCCTCGGGCGAGAGCCGGGCGAGGTGCAGCCAGAGCGGCTCGCCCGCGCGCTTGGCCCGCAGGTCCCAGAGCGCGTTGACGACCGCGCCGATCGCCATGTGCATGACGCCCTTCTCGGGCCCGAGCCAGCGCAGCTGCGAGTCGGTCATGAGCAGCCGCGAGGCGGCCCCCATGTCCCCGAGGAGCGCGTCGACGTCGCGGCCGACGAGGTGCTCCCGGAGGGTGTCGATCGCCGCGACCTGCACGTCGTTGCCGCGCCCGATCGTGAACACGAAGGCGTGGCCCTCGAGCCCGTCGCCGGCGTCGGTGCGGATCGCGAGGTACGCGGCCGAGTAGTCGGGGTCGGGGTTCATGGCGTCGGACCCGTCGAGCGTGCGAGAGGTCGGGAAGCGGATGTCGCGGGTGACGACGTCGGCGATCGTGGTCATGGCGTCCTTTCTGGCGCTCCGAGCATAGACATCCGATGTTTGGCGCGTCAAGCGGAGCGAATTGTGCGAGAATGCCGGAACCGGCCCGGATTTCGCGGTCGAGAGAGCTGACCTTCCGTCGAAAGGATCCCGATGAGATTCGCCCGCCTCGGAGCCCCAGGAGCCGAGATCCCCGTCGTCGTCGACGAGGGGCGCCACCTCGACCTGCGCCCGCTGACCGCCGAGCTCGACGGGGCCTTCCTCGCCGCGGACGGCGTGGAGCGCGCGCGGGCCGCCGTGGCCGCGGGCGAACTCCCCGAGCTCGCCGACGCTGCCGCCCTGCGGGTCGGCGCGCCGATCGCCCGGCCGTCCGCTGTGTACTGCGTCGGCATGAACTACGCGGCGCACGCGGCGGAGTCCGGCTCGCTGCCGCCTGAGCACCTCGTGCTCTTCATGAAGGCGCCGAACACGGTCATCGGACCGGACGACGAGGTGCACATCCCGCGCGGCAGCACGAAGACCGACTGGGAGGTCGAGCTCGGCATCGTGATCGGCCGGCGCACCTCGTACCTCGACTCCCCCGCCGACGCGCGGGCGCACATCGCCGGCTTCGTGCTCGCCAACGACCTGTCCGAGCGCGACTGGCAGCTCGCCGTGTCCGGCGGCCAGTGGTCGAAGGGCAAGAGCGGCCCGGGCTTCTGCCCCACCGGCCCGTGGCTCGTGACTGGCGACGAGATCGACGCCGACGACGTGCGGCTGCGCAGCTGGGTGAACGGCGAACCGCGACAGGACTCGCGCACCGCCGACCTCATCTTCGGCATCGACCGGATCGTGCACGAGCTCAGCCAGTTCCTCGTGCTCGAGCCCGGCGACCTCATCCTCACCGGCACCCCGGAGGGCGTCGCGCTCTCCGGCCGTTTCCCCTACCTCGGCGCCGGCGACGTCGTCGAGCTCGAGATCGACGGCCTCGGCCGTCAGCGCCAGCACTATGTGGAGGCCGCACGATGACTCCTGCATCCGTCGTCTCATCGACCGCTCCGCTCGAGGGGCTCGTCGCCGTCGTCACCGGCGGCGCCAGCGGCATCGGCGCGGCCATCGCCGAGCGCCTGCGCGCCGACGGCGCCAAGGTCGCCGTGTTCGATCTGCGCCCCGATGGCGCCGAGCACGCCGATCTCGCGGTCGCCGTCGACGTCGCCGACGACGACAGTGTGCGCGCGGGCGTCGCCGAGGTCGCCGAGCACTTCGGTCGGCTCGACCTGCTCGTGAACAATGCCGGCATCGGCGCCCAGGGCGACGTCGCCGCGAACGAAGACGCCGAGTGGCACCGCGTGCTCGACGTGAACGTCGTCGGCATCGCCCGCACGAGCCGCGCCGCCCTGCCGCACCTCCGTCGCTCCCCCGCCGCCGCGATCGTGAACACCTCGTCCATCGCCGCCACCGCCGGGCTCCCCCAGCGCGCGCTCTACAGCGCGAGCAAGGGCGCCGTACTCTCGCTCACGCTCGCCATGGCCGCGGACCACCTCCGCGAAGGCATCCGCGTGAACGCCGTGAACCCCGGTACCGCCGACACCCCGTGGGTCGGTCGTCTGCTGGACTCCGCCGACGACCCGGCCGCCGAGCGCGCCGCGCTCGAGGCCCGCCAGCCGCACGGCCGGCTCGTCTCCGCGGCCGAGGTCGCGGATGCCGTGGCGTACCTGCTGAGCCCGCGCGCGGGCTCCACGACGGGCGTCGCCCTCGCGGTCGACGGCGGCATGCAGGCCCTGCGGCTCCGACCCGCCGGCGCACGCTAACATCGCCCCATGGCCGTCACCGATGAAGCGATCCTCCGTATCAAGGAGATGATCACCGGGGGCCAGCTGGCCCCCGGTGATCGCCTCCCGCCCGAGAAGGAGCTCAGCGAGCAGCTCGGCCTCTCCCGCTCCTCGCTGCGCGAGGCGGTCAAGGCGCTCGAGGTCATCCGGGTGCTCGACGTGCGGCGCGGCGACGGCACCTATGTCACGAGCCTCGAGCCCTCGCTGCTCCTCGAGGCGATGTCCTTCGTCGTCGACCTGCACGACGACCAGTCGGTGCTCGAGATCCTCGCGGTGCGCCGCATCCTCGAACCGGCCGCCTCGGCCCTCGCCGCGCGTAACGCCGACGCCGACGCGATCCAGGGGCTCCGCGAGGCCGTCGACGCCGTCGACCGGCAGGCGAACGTCGAGCAGCTCGTCGAGCACGATCTCCACTTCCACTCGGGCATCGCCCAGGCGGGCGGCAACGGCTACCTGGCGAGCCTCATCGACTCGCTGTCGAGCCACACGATCCGCGCGCGGATCTGGCGCGGCATCACGCAGGAGAACGCGGTCGACCGTACCCTACACGAGCATCACGCGATCCTCGAGGCGATCGAGGCCGGCGACGCGGAGCTCGCCCAGGCGCTGACGACGGTGCACGTCTCCGGCGTCGAGCAGTGGCTGCGCTCCGCGGCGCTCTGACTCAGGCCGGCACCGCGAGCACCGCGATCGGCGCACCGCGCAGCGCCTCGGGAACCGTGACCCAGGTGCGGCCGTCGCGCACGGTGGACTCGACGGCGCCGCCGTCGCCCAGCCAGTGCGCCCCGGCGGCCGCGGCGGCCAGCTCGGCCGGCAGGGCGAGCTCCCCCACCGCGGGGTCGAGCGCGTGCACGAAGGCACCGCTCGGGCCGCTCGTGTAGCGCAGCGGTGCACCGTGCTCTGAGGCGGCGCGCAGCCAGGGCCGCGTGCCGTAGACGGCCTCGCCGTTCCGCCGGAGCCACGCGCCCATCTCGGCCATCGCCGCGGCCTGGAGCTCCGGGATCGAGCCGTCCGCGCGCGGGCCGACGTTGATCAGCAGGTTGCCGTTCTTCGCGACGACGTCGACGAGCAGCCGCACGAGCGCCTCGCCGGAGAGCGAGTGCTCCGGCCCCTCGGCCTGGTTGTAACCGAAGGAGAAGCCGAGCCCGCGGGTGGACTCCCACGGCGTCGGCAGCGCGTGCTCGACGTGCGTGTACTCGCGGGTGAGGAAGCCGTGGTACGGCACGCCCCAGCGGTCGTTCACGACGCCGTCGGGCACCCGGGCGAAATAGCGCGCGAGCAGCGCGGCGACGCCGTAGTCCTCGCGCCCCTTGCCGCCGTCGGGCCACTCGATGTCGTTCCAGAGCACGTCGGGGCCGAAGCGCTCGACGAGCTCCTCGAGCTGCGCGGCGGCGTACCGGGCGAAGCGCTCGTCGTTGCGGCGGTACCGGAAGAGGTCGGTGTCGGACTCGATCGGCGGGAAGTCGCTCACGTGCCAGTCGAGCGCGCCCGAGAAGTACACGCCGAAGCGGGCGCCGGCTGCGCGCGTGGCGTCGTGGAACTCGGCGATGAGGTCGCGCTTCGGACCGCGCCGGGCGGAGTTGAACGGCGTCGTCGCCGTGTCCCAGAGGCAGAAGCCCTCGTGGTGCTTCGTCGTCGGCACGACGTAGCGGGCTCCCGCGTCGACGAGCGAGCCGACGAAGGCGTTCGGGTCGAAGGCGCTCGCGTCCCAGAGATCGGCGAGGTCCTCGTAGCTCGTGCCGGTGCCGTAGACGTCCTGGTGGCGCTGCCACGTGGGGCTGCCGGCGATGCGCACGGTGTTGCCGTACCACTCGGCGTACTGGTGGTGCGCATAGGCGTCCTCGGTCGGCACGCCGCCCGGCCCGTGGGCGGTGCCCCAGGCGGGCACCGAGTAGAGGCCCCAGTGCACGAAGAAGCCGAGCTTGGCGTCGCGGTACCACTCGGGCACCGCGTTCGCGGGGTAGGTGGGCGCGAGCGCCCCGAAGTCGGGGCCGGTGCGGGTCTCGAAGTTCAGCATGGTCGGTCCTCTCAGTGGGCGGCGAGGGCGGTCGGGATGGATGCGCCGGCGGGCATCGTGTGCGGCGCGTCGGAGTAGGCGAGGGCGGCGGCGCCGAGCACGACGCCGTCGGCGCCGAGTTCGGCGGGGCGCACCTCGAGCGGGAAGCCGGAGACCGGCGGGTTGCCGTCGATGCCGGCGCGGACGGCGGGCTCGAGCACGTCCCAGGCGGCACGCACCCCGCCGCCGATGACGACGAAGGAGAGGTCGAACATGCTGGCGGCCGAGGAGGCGGCGAGGCCGACCGCGCGCCCGGCGGCGTCGAAGACGGCGAGGGCCTCCGGCTCGCCCGCACGCGCGCGGTCCGCGATCTCGCTCCCCCGGACGATCGGCGCCGCGGCGCCCGTGCGCTCCGCGTAGCGCGCCTCGATCGAGCGGCCGGAGGCGAGGGTCTCGAGGTGCCCGACGCGGCCGCACGTGCAGACGAGTTCGCCGTAGCCCGGCGTGTGCCCGATCTCGCCGGCCGCGCCGCGGTGCCCGGCGAACAGCCGGCCGTCGAGCGCGATCGCCCCGCCGACCCCGGTGCCGAGCATGATGCCGAGCACGTCGGCCTGGCCGCGGGCCGCACCCCAGCGCAGCTCCCCCACGAGGAAGGCGTTCACGTCGTTGTCGACCGCGACGGGCACGCCGAGCCGATCGGCCAGGGCGGCGCCCAGCGGGAAGCCGGCCCACTCGGCGAAGGTCGCGGACGCGGCGACGACGGTGCCGCTGCGCTGGTCGATGACGCCCGCGGCGCCGACCCCGGCGATCCCGACGGCGACGCCGGCCTCGGCTTCGAGCCGGCGCACGAGGGCCGTTGCGGCATCCGCCATCGCCGGCCCGCCCGACGCGGCGGGCGCCGGCACGTGATCGAATGCGAGGCGACGACCGTCGTCGTCGGTGATGACCGCGGAGATCTTCGTGCCGCCGATGTCGATGCCGGCGGCGAGCGGAGTGCGAGGCATGGGGTGTCCCGTCTGCGTCTGAGGGTCGGTCGGCGGAGGCGGTGCGGAGGCTGAAGGCCGGGACGGCGGCTCAGCGGCCGCCGAGCCCCGCCATCGCGATGCCCTTGACCAGGTGCTTCTGGAGGGCGATGACGAGCACGGTGGTCGGCACCATCGAGATGATCGCCGCGGCCATCTGCAGGTCCCAGCGGGTGCCCTGCAGCCCCGAGAACGAGGCGAGACCGATCGGCAGCGTGCCGTGCGAGGCGTAGTCGACCGTGACGATGAGCGGCCAGAGGTAGCTGTTCCAGAAGGACAGGAAGGTGAAGACCGCGAGCACGGCGACCGCGGACTTCGCGAGCGGCAGGATGATCTGCAGGAACGAGCGGATGGGGCCGGCGCCGTCGACGCGGGCGGCCTCCTCGAGCTCGAAGGGGATGCCGCGGAAGAACTGCCGCATGAGGAAGGTCCCGAACGCGGTGAACGCGAACGGGAAGATCAGGGCCGGGTAGCTGTCGACCCAGCCGAGCCACTGCATGACCTGGAACATCGGGATGACGAGCACCTCCTGCGGCACCATCAGGGTGCCGAGGAAGAGCACGAAGACGAGGTCGCGGCCCTTCCAGCGCAGCCGGCCGAAGGCGTAGCCCGCCATCGTCGAGACGGTGAGCACGACGAGGGTGCCCGCGATCGCGACGAAGAAGGAGTTGCCGATGTAGGTGAGGAACGGGCCGTACGCGAAGACGTCGGCGAAGTTCGACCAGCGCAGCTCGGAGCCGACGAGCGTCGGCGGCATGGAGAACATCTCCGAGTTCGGCTTCAGCGCTGAGAAGAAGGCGTAGACGAGCGGCGAGACGAAGATCAGGGCGGCGAGGTAGACGCCGAGGTGGGCGAAGACGAGGCGGATGCGTCCGCCGGTGGTGAGCGGGGCGCGCCCGCGGCGCTCGGCGGGCTCGACGGGGGCGGCGTCGTGCTCCGCGTCGGCGATCGCGGTCACCGGGGAGATCAGCTCAGTGCTCATAGTGCACCCACTTCTTCTGCGCGCGGAACTGCAGCGCGGTCAGGACGATGATGATGGCGAAGAGGATCCACGCGGCGGCCGCGGCCAGGCCGAGCTCCTGGAACTTGAAGCCCTGGTTGTAGATGAACTGCACGAGCGGCTGGGTCGCGTTGCCGGGGCCGCCGCCGGTGAGCAGCTGCGGCTGGGCGAAGACCTGCAGCGAGGTGATCATCGTCATGATGCTCGCGAAGAAGATCGAGGGCGAGATCATCGGCAGCATGACGCTCCAGATCATCCGGAAGCCCTTCGCCCCGTCGATGCGGGCCGCCTCGACGACCGACTCGGGCAGCTGCTCGAGCGCCGCCGAGAAGATCAGCATGTTGTAGCCGAGGCCCTGCCAGACGCTCATCACGACGACCATGATCATCGCCCACTGCGGGTCGGCGAGGAAGTTCGGCAGCTGCACCCCGAACCAGCTCTGCGCGAGCCCGTTGAAGAGGCCCTGCGGCTGCAGCAGCATCTTCCAGACGAGCACATTCGCGACCATCGGGGTCACGACGGGGATGAAGAACAGCACCCGCAGCGCGCCGCGGCCGCGGATGCGGGAGCTGAGCGAGAGCGCGAGCAGCAGCGAGAGGATGACGCTGATCGGCACGTAGAGCAGTGCGAACACGAAGGTGTTGCGCAGCGCGGGCCAGAAGTCCGGGCTCTGCGTGAACAGCCGCACGTAGTTGTCGAACCCCACGAACTCCTTGTCACCGAAGGTGGGCCAGTTGAAGAAGCCCATCACGATGGACAGGACGACGGGGACGATCGTGAACAGGGCGAGGCCCGCCAGGGCCGGGCTGACGAAGCCCAGCGCCTGACGGGACTCGGTCCTGACGAGCGTCCCCCTGCGAGGCGTGTACGTGGTGGTCGACATCTCGTGGGGGTTCCTGTTATTCGCCGAACTGCTGCTGCGCGCTCTCGAGCACGTTCTCCATGGTCTCCTGACCGTTGTAGACGCTCACGAGCTGCGGCTGGATGTAGGTGCCGACCTTCGACCAGTTGTCGCTGACGTACTGGCCCTGCACCTGCTCGAAGGCCTTGGTGAAGACCTCCTCGACCTGCGGGCGGAACTGCTCGTCGATCGACTCGAAGTAGAGCGGCTGTGAGGCGGTGCGCGCCGGGTAGCTCCGACCGGACGAGGCGATGTAGTCCTGCGCCTCGGGGCTCAGCATGGAGCCGAGCACCTTGAGCGCGGCGTCCGGGTTCTTGCAGCTCTTCGCGATGCCGAAGCCCGAACCGAGGATGAGGCCGAGCGAGCCGTTCTCACCGCTGGGGAGCGTCGTCATGCCCGCGGTGAAGCCGGCGTCGTTGTTCAGGTAGCTGACCGCGTTCCAGGTGCCGTCGACCGCCATCGCGGCGTTCTGGCCGGTGTACTGGTTCTCGCCCCAGCCGGTGTCCGAGGCGCTCGCGACGGGCGCCGCGACCTTCTGCTCGGTGACGAGGCCCGAGTACCAGCTCGCTGCGTCGACGAAGGCGGGGTCGGTGAGGGCGAGGGTGCCGTCCTGCTCGACGGGCTGCGTGCCGGCCTTCGCGATCGGCAGCGCCTGCCACTGGAAGTCGCCCATGCCCACGGCGAAGCCGTACTTGCCGTCCTTGGTCGCCGCCTTGGCGGTGGCCTCGAAGTCGTCGAAGCTCCAGCCGGCCTCGGGGTGCGCGACGCCCGCGGCGTCGAGCAGGTCGGCGTTGTAGTAGACGAGCATCGTCGCGATGTCGAAGGGGACGCCGTACATGGTGCCCTTGTTGCTGAGGATCTCGTCGGCGCCGGCCGAGAAGTCGGCCAGGTCGATGCCGGCGGTCTTCAGGTCGGCGTCGCTCAGCTCGAGGAAGCCGTCCGTGTAGCTCGACAGCATGCCCGAGTTCATCCCGGTCACGCAGGCCATGTTGCCCGAGGCCATGTTCGTGGTGAGCTTCGTGAAGAAGTCGCCCCACGGTGCCGTGCGCAGTTCGATCTTGAGGTCGGGGTTCTGCTTGCGCGCGATCTCGAGCTGGGCGTTCAGCGCGTCCGTGTCGGACTGGCTGCCGGCCCACATGTCGATGACGACGGTGTCGGACGACGCGTCGCCCCCGCCGGTGCTGCAGCCCGTCATGACGAGGGCCGCGGCGGCGGCGGCCGCGACCGCGCCGACGTGGATCTTCTTCATTGAATGTCGCCTCCTAGGCAGTGAACAGTATTCATCCGGTGTTTCCTCGCTCAAAGCTCCGGTTCACCGGTGGTGCGAGCACAATCATGGCATTCGAATCGGCGGTTTGCCAACTTTCATCCGATGTTTGAATGCGGAAACATCGGATGCCTCGCTCAGTCCGCCTGCCTCGCTCCGTCCGTCTCGTCGAGCACGAGCTCGATCACCGGGATCGCGACGTCGGGCCGCCGCACCGGCAGCGAGATCGTCAGCGTGCCGTCGGCCTGCCCCGCCGGCTGCGTGAGCAGCGCCTCCTGGTCCGGGTCCGTGACGCTCCGCCGCAGCCAGGAGCCGTCGTGGAGCAGCCGCGCGTGCCGCACCCGCCCGGCGAGCCCCGGCAGGTGCACGAAGCCGAGCGGCCAGGTGAACAGGTGCAGGTAGAGGCGGTCGCCGCGCCGCGTGTACACGCCCTCGCGGGGCGGGACGAGGCCGGCGTGCCCGGCGCCCACGACCGCACGGTCGTGCAGGGCCATCCACTCGCCGATCCCCTCGAGGATCTCGCGGTCGCGCGGGGGGATCGCGCCCCGGCCGTCCGGTCCGATGTTCAGCAGCATGTTGCCGTCCATCGAGACCGAGTCGACGAGCATGCGCAGCAGCAGCGGCGCGCTCTTGTAGTCGTCGTTGTCGCGGTGATAGCCCCACGAGCCGTTCGTCGTCTGGCAGGCCTCCCAGCGCACCGGCTCGCCGTCGCGCAGGATCGGACTCGTCGGCTGGTACTGCTCGGGCGTCACGAAGTCGCCCTCGATGCCGAGCCGGTCGTTCACGAGCATCTGCGGCTGCAGTTCGCGGCAGCGGGCGAGCAGCCGCTCGGCATCCCAGTCCTCGGCGCGCTTGCCCGCCCAGCCCTGCTTCGTCTCGGGGTAGGTGAAGTCGAAGAAGAGGGAGTCGATCGGCCCGTAGCCGGTGAGGAGCTCCTCCACCTGGCCGTGCAGGAACGCCCGGTACCGGGCCATGTCGCGGCCCTCGTTCAGCGCGGCGCCCGCGGGGTCGTCGCGGAGCGGATGGTTCCAGTCGACCGTGAAGTCCGGATGGTGCCAGTCGATCAGCGAGTGGTAGAGCCCGACCCGGAGCCCCTCCTCGCGGAGCGCGTCGACCGTCTCGCGCACGAGGTCGCGACCGCAGCTGCGCATCGAGGTGAAGTCGCTGAGCTTGGAGTCCCAGAGCGCGAAGCCGTCGTGGTGCTTCGTCGTGAGCACGACGTAGCCGGCGCCCGCCGCCTTCGCCGAGCGCGCGAGCTCGCGCGCGTCGAAGCGGTCGGGGTCGAAGAACTCGACGTACTCCCGGTACTCCTCGTCGCTCAGCCGCTCGTAGTTCTGCACCCACTCGTGCCGGGCCGCGACGCTGTAGGCGCCGAAGTGCACGAAGAGGCCGAAGCGGGCCTCGGTGAACCAATCCGGGGTCATCTCGTCCTTCCGATCCGCGATCGCCGTCCATCCTGTCACGGAACATCCGATGTTTCGAGATGGAGCCGTTCCACCGGTTCCATCGCTCCCCCGCACCCTGCCCGCAGGCGCTCCCGACCACGCCGGAACGGCCCGCCCCGGAGAACCGGGACGGGCCGTTCGTGGCGGTGGGAGCGGCGCTCCCCCGAGGCTCAGCGCCTGATCAGCGCGCGACCTCGCCGTCGACGTAGTCGTCGTCGTCCGAGGAGTTCCAGGCGAAGAGCTTGCGCAGCTCGCGCCCGGTGGTCTCGATCGGGTGCTGCTCGCCCTTGGCGCGGAGCTCCAGGAACTCCTTCTGGCCGTTGTCCTGGTCGGCGATGAAGCGGGTCGCGAAGGCGCCGCTCTGAATGTCGCCGAGGACCTCCTTCATGCGCTCCTTCACCGAAGGGTCGATGACGCGCGGGCCCGAGACGTAGTCGCCGTACTCGGCCGTGTCGGAGACCGACCAGCGCTGCTTGGCGATGCCGCCCTCCCACATGAGGTCGACGATCAGCTTCAGCTCGTGGAGCACCTCGAAGTAGGCGATCTCCGGCTGGTAACCGGCCTCGACGAGGGTCTCGAAGCCGTACTGCACGAGCTGCGAGGTGCCGCCGCAGAGCACGGCCTGCTCGCCGAACAGGTCGGTCTCGGTCTCCTCGGTGAAGGTCGTCTTGATGACGCCGGCGCGGGTGCCGCCGATCGCCTTCGCGTACGACTTCGCGAGGTCCCAGGCGGTGCCGGTCGCGTCCTGCTCGACCGCGATGATGTCCGGGATGCCGCGGCCGGCGACGAACTCGCGGCGCACGGTGTGGCCCGGGGCCTTCGGGGCGACGAGGATGACGTCGACGCCCTCGGGCGCCTCGATGTAGCCGAAGCGGATGTTGAAGCCGTGGCCGAAGACGAGCGCGTCGCCCTCCTTCAGGTTGTCCTTCACCGACTCGGCGTAGATGTGACGCTGGTACTGGTCCGGCGCGAGGATGACGATGACGTCGGCCCACGCGGCGGCGTCGGCGACGTTCTTCACCTCGAAGCCCGCCTCCTGCGCCTTGGCGATCGACTTCGAGCCGTCCTTCAGGCCGATGACGACCTCGACGCCCGAGTCGCGGAGGTTCTGCGCGTGCGCGTGCCCCTGCGAGCCGTAGCCGATGACGGCGACCTTCTTGCCCTGGACGATCGAGAGATCGGCGTCCTGGTCGTAGTACATCTCAGCCATTGCTGTTCCTTTTCCTTTGATCCGGTCCCCTGAGCCTGTCGGAGGGACCACGGGGTCGACGCTCCCCTCGACGAGCTCGGGGAGCCGAGTGCTTAGTTCTTGAAGACGCGTTCGGTGATGGACTTGCCGCCGCGGCCGATCGCGAGGAGACCCGACTGGGCGATCTCCTTGATGCCGTAGGGCTCGAGCACCTTGAGCAGCGCCTGGGTCTTGCCCGAGTCGCCGGTGACCTCGATCACGAGCGCATCGGTCGACACGTCGACCACGCGGGCGCGGAAGAGGTTCACCGCCTCGAGCACCTGCGAGCGGGTCGTGTTGTCGACGCGCACCTTGATCAGCAGGTGCTCGCGCTGCACCGACTGCGCGGGATCGAGCTCGACGATCTTGATCACGTTGATCAGCTTGTTCAGCTGCTTCGTGACCTGCTCGAGCGGCAGCTCCTCGACGTCCACCACGACGGTGATGCGGGACAGCCCGTCGATCTCGGAGTGACCGACCGCGAGGGACTCGATGTTGAAGCCGCGACGGGCGAACAGGCCCGCCACGCGGGTCAGCAGACCCGGCTTGTCCTCGACGAGGAGGGAGAGCACGTGGGTCGACATGGTCAGTCCTCCTCGCTGAAGGCCGGCGAGTGATCGCGGGCGTACTGGATGTAGCTGTTCGAGACGCCCTGCGGCACCATCGGCCACACCATGGCGTCGGCGGAGACGACGAAGTCGATGACGACCGGGCGGTCGTTCGTCTCGAGCGCGAGCTTGATCGCCTCGTCGACCTCTTCTTCCTTCGTGACGCGGATGCCGAGGGCGCCGTACGCCTCGGCGAGCTTCACGAAGTCGGGCACCCGCACCGAGTCGTGCCCGGTGTTCAGGTCGGTGTTCGAGTAGCGGCCGTCGTAGAACAGCGTCTGCCACTGGCGCACCATGCCCAGCGAGGAGTTGTTGATGATGGCGACCTTGATCGGGATGTCGTTCAGGGTGCACGTGGCGAGCTCCTGATTCGTCATCTGGAAGCAGCCGTCGCCGTCGATCGCCCACACGTGGCGGTCGGGCTGGGCGACCTTCGCCCCCATCGCCGCAGGCACCGCGTAGCCCATCGTGCCCGCGCCGCCCGAGTTCAGCCAGGCGTTGGGGCGCTCGTACTTGATGAACTGCGCCGCCCACATCTGGTGCTGGCCGACGCCCGCCGCGTAGACCGCCTCGGGGCCGGTGAGCTCGCCGATGCGCTTGATGACGTACTGCGGCGAGAGCAGCCCATCGGAGGTCGGCGCGAAGCCGAGCGGGTACTCGTTGCGGAGCCCCTCGAGCGTCGCCCACCACTCGGCGGTGTCGGCGGTGCCGCGAGCGGCCACGTCGCGGTAGGCCGCGAGCAGGTCGACGAGCACCTCCTTCAGGTCGCCCACGATCGGCACGTCGGCCGTGCGGATCTTCGAGATCTCGGCCGGGTCGATGTCGACATGCACGACCTTCGCGTTCGGGGCGAAGAGTGCGGCCTTGCCGGTGACCCGATCGTCGAAGCGCGCGCCGAGGGAGACGACGAGGTCGGACTCCTGCAGCGCGAGCACCGCGGGCACCGTGCCGTGCATGCCCGGCATGCCGAGGTGCTGCGGGTGCGAGTCGGGGAAGGCGCCGCGGGCCATCAGCGTGGTCACCACGGGCGTCTTCGTCGCCTCGGCGAGCTCGAGGAGCTCGGCGGAGGCACCGGAGCGGATGACGCCGCCGCCGACGTAGAGCACCGGGCGCTCGGCCTCGGCGATGAGCTGGGCCGCGGCGAGCACCTGCTTGCCGTGCGCCTTGGTGATCGGCCGGTAGCCCGGCAGATCGACCTTCGGCGGCCAGCGGAACGCGAAGGTGTTCTGCTGCGCGTCCTTCGTGATGTCGACGAGCACGGGGCCCGGGCGGCCGGTCGTGGCGATGTGGTACGCCGCCGCGATCGTCGCCGGGATCTCTTCGGCTCGCTTCACGAGGAAGGAGTGCTTCGTGATCGGCATGGTGATGCCGACGATGTCGGCCTCCTGGAACGCGTCGGTACCCATCAGGTTGGAGAAGACCTGGCCGGTGATCGCGAGCAGCGGCACCGAGTCCATGTGGGCGTCGGCGATCGCCGTCACGAGGTTCGTCGCGCCGGGGCCCGAGGTCGCGATCGCGACGCCGAGCTTGCCGGACGAGGAGGCGTAGCCCTGGGCGGCGTGGCCGGCGCCCTGCTCGTGCCGGACGAGGATGTGCCGGAGCTTGCGGCTCTCGAACAGGGGGTCGTAGACGGGGAGGATGGCGCCGCCGGGCAGACCGAACACGTCGGTGATGCCGAGATTCTCCAGCGAGCGGACGACCGCCTCGGCGCCCGTGATGATCTCGGACGCACCTGGCGATGCTGGGGCAGGCGACGGCACGGGGTGGGATTCCGTGGGCATGCGATTCCTATCTGGGTGAACGGGTGTGCGAATGAGCGCAGCACTCAGCCAGTGGTCGCGCCTTCGGCAGCGGAGCGCACGAGCTTGGAGTACTTCGCGAGAACGCCTCGGGTGTAGCGCGGAGGAAGCGGCGCCCAGCCTTCACGGCGGGCGGCCAGCTCGGCCTCGTCGACCAGTAGGTCGATGGACCGGGCCGCGATATCGACCCGAATCAGATCACCATCGCGCACCAAGGCAATCGGACCTGCGTCGACTGCTTCGGGTGCCAGATGGCCGATGCACAGGCCGGTTGTGCCGCCTGAGAATCGACCGTCCGTCAAGAGTAGTACATCTTTGCCGAGCCCGGCGCCCTTGATGGCCGCCGTGATGGCGAGCATCTCGCGCATGCCGGGGCCGCCCTTGGGGCCCTCGTAGCGGATGACGACCACGTCGCCGTGCTTGATCTCGCCGTTGGTGAGGGCGTCCATGGCGCCGCGCTCGCGCTCGAACACGCGCGCGGGGCCCTCGAAGACGGCCGCGTCGAAGCCCGCCGTCTTCACGACCGCGCCCTCGGGGGCGAGGCTGCCGTGCAGGATCGTGAGGCCGCCGGTCTCGTGGATCGGGTCGTCGAGCGCGTGCAGCACCTCGCCGTCGAGCGGCGGGAGGTCCATCTCGGCGAGGTTCTCGGCCATGGTCTTGCCCGTGACGGTGAGCACGTCGCCGTGCAGCAGCCCGGCGTCGAGCAGGGCCTTCATCAGCACCGGGACGCCGCCGCGGCGGTCGACGTCGTTCATGACGTACTTGCCGAAGGGCTTGAGGTCGCCGATGTGCGGCACCTTCGAGCCGATGCGGTTGAAGTCCTCGAGCGTGAGGTCGACCTCGGCCTCACGCGCGATCGCGAGGAGGTGCAGCACGATGTTCGTCGAGCCGCCGAGGGCCATGCCCACGGCGATCGCGTTCTCGAACGCCTTCTTGGTGAGGATCTGCCGCGCGGTGATGCCGCGCTTCAGCAGGTTGACGACGGCCTCGCCGGAGCGGTGCGCGTAGTAGTCGCGGCGGCGGTCGGCCGAGGCCGGCGACGCCGAGCCCGGCAGCGAGAGGCCGAGCGCCTCGGCGACCGAGGCCATCGTGTTCGCGGTGTACATGCCGCCGCAGGCACCCTCGCCCGGAGCGAAGGCGCACTCGATGCGCTTCGCGTCGGCGGCGCTCATCGTGCCGGCCTTGACCGCGCCGACCGCCTCGAAGGAGTCGATGATCGTGATGTCCTTCTCGGTGCCGTCGGACAGGCGCACCCAGCCGGGCGCGATCGAGCCCGCGTAGAGGAAGACCGAGGAGAGGTCGAGCCGGGCGGCGGCCATCAGCATGCCCGGGATCGACTTGTCGCAGCCGGCGAGCAGCACGGAGCCGTCGAGGCGCTCGGCCTCCATGACGACCTCGACCGAGTCGGCGATGACCTCGCGCGAGACGAGCGAGAAGTGCATGCCCTCGTGGCCCATGGAGATGCCGTCGGAGACCGAGACCGTGCCGAACTGCAGCGGGTAGCCGCCGCCGGAGTGCACGCCCTCCTTCGCGGCCTGCGCGAGGCGGCTCAGCGAGAGGTTGCAGGGCGTGATCTCGTTCCAGGAGCTCGCGATGCCGATCTGGGGCTTGTCCCAATCGGCATCCCCCATGCCCACGGCCCGGAGCATGCCCCGGCTGGTCATGGCTTCGATGCCGTCGGTGACGGTGCGGCTACGCGGTTTGGGATCGAACTCCGACATGCATCGAGTCTATGGCTACCGCGAGGTGTGTTCGCGCGCCGCCTCCCGGGCATCCGCAAGGGTCTCCAGCAGCAGCGCGACGTCCTCCGTGCCGCGCACGCGATGGCCGGCGAGCGACTTGCCCTGCCCGACCTTTACGCCCACGTCGTCGACGTCGAGCACCGCGAAGGCGTCCTCGTCGGTGACGTCGTCGCCGACGTAGAGCACCGCCGTCGAGCCGAGGTACTGGCGTACCCGGGTGAGCGACTCGCCCTTGTCGCTCGAGCGCACGGCGAACTCGATGACGGCCTTGCCGCTGCGCACCGTGATGCCGGGCAGCTCGTCCTCGATACGCTCACGCGCGGAGTGCTGCAACGCGGCCCCGACCGTGACCGGCAGGCGCCGCGTGTGCAGCGCGAGCCCGGCCGGCTTGTGCTCGACCCAGGCGCCGTCGGCCTCCGACGCGGCATCTTCCAGCAGCTCGGTGAGCCGCGCGAGCCTGGCGTGCTCGACGTCGCGCAGCTCGATGGTCACGCCCCCGTCGTCGAGTTGCAGCTCGACGCCGTGCGAACCGCTCAGCAGCACGCCCTCCGGCGGATCGGCCACCTCGCGCAGACTCTCGAGCGAGCGGCCGGACACGAACGCGACCCGGGTGTCGTCGCTCGCGATCAGCCGTTCGACGGCCGCGCGGGCCCGAGCGCTCGCCCGAGCATCCTCCGGGCGGTCGACGAGCGGCGCGAGTGTGCCGTCGAAGTCGAGCGCGACGAGCAGGCGCTCGGTGCCGGCGAGCCGCGAGACGGCGGCCGAGAGGGAATCGGAGACGCCGGCGGGGATCTTGCCGGCGCCGGTGAGCGCCTCGAGGAACGTCGCCGACCAGTTCGCGACGTCGTTCGACTGCACCCGGCGCCGCAGCGCCCGCATGCGGCGGGCGCGCTCCCCCTTCGGCATCTCGACGGCGGCGATCATCGCGTCCTTCAGGCCCTCGATGTCGTGCGGGTTCACGAGCACCGCCTGACGGAGCTCGTCGGACGCGCCGGTGAACTCGCTGAGCAGCAGGACGCCGTCGTCGTCGAAGCGGCAGGCCACGTACTCCTTGGCGACGAGGTTCATGCCGTCGCGGAGCGCGGTGACGAGCATGACGTCGGCCGCGAGGTAGAGGGCCACCATCTCTTCGCGGGGGTAGCCGTGGTGGAGGTAGGAGATGGCGGGATGGCCGAGCTCGCCGTGGTCGCCGTTCAGCCGGCCGACCATGAGCTCGATCTCGTCGCGCAACTGGCGGTACGTCTCGACGCGTTCGCGGGAGGGGCTCGCCACCTGCACGAGGGTGGCGTCCTCGACCGAGAGCCGGCCGTCGCGCAGCAGCTCGCCGAAGGCCTTCATCCGGTGCCGGATGCCCTTCGTGTAGTCGAGCCGGTCGACGCCGAGCATGATCGTCTCGGGGTCGCCGAGGTTGCGGCGGATCTCGGCGGCGCGCTCCTGCACCTCGGGCCGGCGCGCGATCTCCTCGAAGCCCGCGGCGTCGATCGAGATCGGGAAGTGCCGCGCGACGACGCGACGCAGCTCGCCGTCCTCCTCGGGCACCTCGATGATCGATCCGCGCGTCGCGTAGCCGAAGAGTCGGCGCACTGCGCGGGTGAAGTTGCCGGCATCCGCCGCTCGCTGGAAGCCGACGACATCGGCGCCGAGGAGTCCCTCGATGACCTGGCGCCGCCAGGGCAGCTGCGAGTAGATGCCGTATGCGGGGAACGGAATGTGGTTGAAGAAGCCGATCACGAGGTCGGGACGTGCCTCGCGGAGCATCTTCGGCACGAGCTGCAACTGGTAGTCGTGCACCCAGACGACGGCGCCCTCGGCGGCCGCCTCGATCGCGGCGTCGGCGAAGCGGCGGTTGACGCGGACGTAGGCGTCCCACCACTCGCGGTGGAACGAGGGCGGGGCGATGACGTCGTGATAGAGGGGCCAGAGGGTGTCGTTGGAGAAGCCCTCGTAGTAGTCCTCAAGCTCGTCGGCGGTGAGCGGAACGGGGATGATCTCGATGCCGTCGTGGGCGAAGGGCTCGAACTCCCGGTCGGCGACGCCGGCCCAGCCGATCCAGGCGCCGTCCTCGGCGCGCATCACCGGCTCGAGGGCCGTGACGAGCCCGCCCGGCGAGCTGCGCCAGCCCGGCGTGCCGTCGGCGGATTCGACGTAGTCGACCGGCAGCCGGTTCGACACGACGATCATCTCGTAGGCGGCGCGAACACCGCGGGTGGTGGTGGGCGTCTGGGCGTCCGGCATGGTGATGGAGATCCCTCCTCGGGCTCCTGCCCAGGCTAACAGTCGCCCGTCGTCGGCCACGGGGGCTTGCGCTCGACCGCTCGTGGCACCCTGAGCCCGACCGACCCCGGTTCCCTGAGCCTGTCGAAGGGATGGTTCCCTGAGCCCGTCGAAGGGATGGTTCCCTGAGCCCGTCGAAGCGCGGTCGCCGTCCTACGAGTACGTCAGCCCGAAGAACGTCGACCCGAGCATGAGCGCGATGACCCCCACGATCGCGCTGACCGCCCGCACCCACGCCGGACCGCGGCGCACTGCGGCGATGCCGGACACGAGCGCCGCGAGCATGGTCGCGAAGCTCAGGACGCGGATGGCGAGCTCGGGCAGCATCGCGGCGGTGGCGATGCCCGAGGCGAGCGCGAGCGCCACCGCGACGACCGCCGGAGCGAGTCGCAGGCCCGCTCGACGCGAGGCGGGGATGCCTGCGGACTGGTCGGTGACGCTCATCTGCGCTCCTCGGTGTGCCGTTCACGGACGAGCGGCCAGGCTCGCATCGATCGCAGCCCGCCGCAACACCCGACGGCCCGCTGGGTGGCCCCCTGAGCCCGTCGAAGGGGGCGGCATGGCCCCCTGAGCCCATCGAAGGGGGCGGCCTGGTCCCCTGAGCCCGTCGAAGGGGGACACCCCTTCGACGAGCTCAGGGAACCAACACCCCTTCGACGAGCTCAGGGAACCAACACCCCTTCGACGAGCTCAGGGAACCAACACTCCCTTCGACGAGCTCAGGGAACCGGCGGGCTCATCCGAGCGCCGCGGAGGCGAAGCCGATCGAACGGAGCCCTCGGCGACGGCCGACCACGATCGCGGTGCCGAGCACACCGATCAGCGCGAACAGCGCGAGTACGCCCGCGGCTCCCGCCACGCCGGCTCCCCCGGCGCCGGACACGATGAGCTGCATGCCCTGCACCGCCCAGGTGAGCGGCAGGAACGGGCTGATCGTCTGGTAGGGGCCGCTCAACGCCTCGATCGGCACGAGGCCCGTGGTCGTGAGCTGCAGCGCGACGAGGATCAGCGAGATGATCATGCCGCCCCGCCCGAGCCACGTCATCAGCCAGGCGTGCACCGCGGTGAACGCGAGCGCCGTGAGCGCCGAGAACGCCAGGGTCTGCGGCAGCAGCGACCACGACACCCCGAGCGCGAGGTGCAGCAGCCCGACGACGGCGACCGCCTGACCGAGCGCGACGAGTCCGGCGCGGGCGAGCGCCCGCCACACCAGGCCGCCGGTCGAGGCGGTGCTGCGCAGCGCCTCGCGGCCGAACGGCCGGAACACGAGGAACATCGCCAGCGCACCGACCCACAGGCCGATCGGAGCGAACCACATGCCGACGGCCTCACCGGTCGAGGCGATCTCGTGGTCGCGCGCGGTGTCCACCGTGACGGGCTGGGAGACGACGTCGGCCATCTCCTCGCCGTTCACGTTCGTGAGCGCGCCCGCCTGCTCGGCGCCGTCCGCGAGGCCGTTCGCGAACTGCGTGGCGCCGTTCGCAAGCTCCCCCGCACCCGTCGCTGCGCTCGACGCACCGCTCGACAGCTGGCTCAGGCCGCCCGCGAGCTCGCCGACGCCGGAGGCGAGGCTCGAGGCGCCGTCCCGGATGGCGGCGGAGCCGCCGGACAGCTGCGCTGCCCCGTTCGAGAGCTCGGCGAGGCCGGCCTGCGTCTGGTCGACGCCGCTCTGCACTCCGGCGGCGAGCTGCGCCCCCTGAGCCGTGAACTGGTCGAGCTGCGGCTGCAGGGCACCCGCCTGCGCCTGCAGCTGGGCGATGAGGGCATCGAGCTGGGGAGCGAGCTCCGGATGGTCGACCTTCGCCTGCTCGAGCTGCGCGATCAGGGTGGTGAAGGTGCTGCCGAACTGACCGACGGCGGAGTTCACTCCCCCGACATAGGCACTCACTCCACCGGCGAGCGTGTCGAGACCGGCGGATCCGGCGCTCGCCTGCGCCAGGCCCGAGGCGAGCCCGTCGACTCCCTCGGTGTACTGCCGCACGCCGTCGGCGTACTGCGAGGCTCCACTCGCAGCATCCGAGGCGCCCGACGCGGCCGAGGCGACGCCCGTGGAGAGCTGACCGACGCCCGTCGAGAGCGAGCCCGCGCCGGACGCGAGGGAGGAGGCCCCGTCGGCGGCCTGGTCGAGCGAGCCGCCGAAATCGGCGAGCCCGGCGTAGAGCCCCTCGAGGTACTGCTGCGTGAGCGTGCGCCCGAAGGCCGCGGTCATCGCGTCGCCGACGGACTGCACGACCGAACCGGCGAGGTACGAGTGTGCGTCGTCGGTGCGGATCTCGAGGTTCGCCTTCGTCGGGTTCGAGCCCGAGAGCGAGGTGACCGAGGCGGAGAAGTCGGACGGGATCGTGAGCACCGCGTACGCCTCGCCGTCGGCGAGCTTCTTCGCGGCCTCTTCGTCGTTCGAGATGGTCCAGTCGAAGCCGCTCGCCTCGCCGCCGGTGAGCTCGGTGACGAGGAGCCGGCCGGCGAGCACCTGCTGCTCGGCGCCGTCGGCGTCGGTGGTCGTGACCATCTCGTCGTCGTTCACGACGATCGCCGGGATCTGCTCGAGCTGGTCGTTGCTGCCCGCGACCGCGCCGGACACGAGGCCCGCGACGGCGAGCGGAACGGCGACGACGGCGGCGAGCAGCACGCCGTAGCGGAGCCGGCGCTGGGACGGGGTGGTGCCGAAGAGTCGGGAGAGTCGGCCGCTCATCGCAGGGCCTCCTGGTGGTCGGTGGGAACGGGGGAAGCTGGCGCGGCCGGCAGGGCCGCGAGATCGACGGTCTCGACACCGCGGGCGGCGAAGAGACTGCCGACGGCCGGTCCCTGGGCGGAGCGGCCGATGCCGACGATCAGGGCGACGTCGGCGGGGACGAGGACGGCGAGAGCGTCCCAGAGCTCGGTCGTGGCCGCGCCGGGCGCCTCGTCGAGGTCGATGGCGACGGCGCTCGGCCGTTCGGCGAGCGCCGCGGCGGTCGCGACGACGGCACGGGCTACGGCGCCGAGCGATTCGAGCGGGGTGTCGCCGTCGAAGCGCTCGCCGATCGCCAGCGCCGCCTTGCGCGCCCACTCAGAGGCGGCCTGCGAAGCCGGCGCGAGCCGGTACCAGGGGCGGGTGGCGTCGAGCCGGCGGGCGATGAGCTCGCCCACGGTGCCGCCGTCGAGCGCCTGGTCGGCGGAGAGCTCGGCGATCGCGACGCGGCGGAGCACCTCGCCGCCGGAACCCGGCAGCGGACGGCCGAGCACGGCGAGCCGGCCGTCGACGGGCGCGAGGCGGGCGGCGAGGGTCGCGACGACGACGCGCCGATCGACCGCGCTGCCGCGGACGAGCAGGGCGCCGTGCTCGGGCACCTCCACGTCGACCGGTCCGATCGTGCGCTCGGGCAGGCCGAACACGGCCCCCTCCGCGAGCACGGCCGCCGGCCGCGCCTTTGCCCAGGCTTCCTGATCGAGGTGGGCGCGCAGGCCCTCTCCCTCGATGTCGACGTCGGGCAGGAGACGCCCGAGCCACTTCGGCAGCCACCAGGCGCCGCGCCCGGCGAGCGCCATCGCGGCGGGGACGAGCGTCATCCGCACCAGGAAGGCGTCGAACGCGACGCCGATCGCGAGGGCGAAGGCGATGCCCTTGATCGGACCCGATCCCTCGGGCACGAAGGCGAAGAACACGAAGAACATGATGAGCGCGGCAGCCGTGACGACGCGGGCAGCGTGCTGGAATCCGTGCACGATGGCCTCGCGCGGACGCCCGCCCGGCGTCTCGCGCTTCGATCGCACGAACTCCTCCCGCATGCCCGAGACGAGGAACACCTCGTAGTCCATCGCGAGCCCGAACAGCACCGCCATCAGCAGGATCGGCAGGAAGCTCAGGATCGGCCCGGGCTCGATGTGCAGGAGGTCGGCGAACCAGCCCCACTGGAACACCGCGACCGTGACGCCGATGGCGCCGAACGCGGAGAGCAGGAAGCCGAGCGCGGCCTTCACCGGCACGAACACCGAGCGGAACACGATGAGCAGCAGCACGATCGACAGCCCGACCACGATGAGCGCGAAGGGCACGAGCGCGTCGGTGAGCCGCTGCGAGATGTCGATCGAGACGGCGGTGTATCCGGTGACGGCGATGGGCGTGCCGAAGTCGGCCTGGATGCCGGGCTCGAGCTCGCGGATCGACTCCACGAGCTGCTTCGTCGCGGGGTCGTCGGGCGCGCTCTCCGGGATCACCTGGATGATCGCGGTGTCGACGGTCGGGTTCGGCATGCCGTCGCCGACGTAGGCGACGTCGTCGAGGGCGCCGATGCGGGCCCCGATGGCGTCGAGGTCGTCGAAGATGTCGGTCGTCTGGGTGATGTCGACCGTGACGATGAGCGGCCCGTTGTACCCGGGTCCGAAGCCGTCGGAGATGAGGTCGTAGGCCTCGCGGGAGCTGGAGCCGACGGGATCGGTGGCGGCGCTCGGCAGGTTCAGGTCGAGGCTCAGCGCCGGCACGGAGGCCGCACCGAGGAGCCCGACGATGACGACGACGAAGGCGATCGGCGCCTTGAGCACGGTGTCGACCCAGCGTCGGCCGAGCGGCTTCTTGCCGCCGTCGTCGTCGGCGTTCGCTCGCCGGTGCGCACGGCTGCCGGGCTTCGGGACGAGCCGCTTGCCGAGCACCCCGAGGAGGGCCGGGAGCAGGGTCACCGCACCGACGACCGCGATGAGCACCGCGAACGCCGCGCCGACGCCCATGACGCTGAGGAAGGGGATGCCGACGACGAGGAGCCCCAGCAGGGCGATGATGACCGTGAGGCCCGCGAAGACGACCGCGCCGCCGGCCGTCGCGACCGCCTCGGCGGCGCTCTCCTCCGGATCCTGTCCGCGGGCGAGCTGGGTTCGGTGCCTGGACAGGATGAACAGCGCGTAGTCGATGCCGACGGCGAGACCGATCATGACTGCGAGCATCGGCGCGGTGCTCGAGACCGGCGTGATGGCGGCGACGATCGAGATCCCGCCGAACGCGAGACCCACGCCGACGAGCGCGGTGAGCAGCGGCATGCCTGCCGAGAGCAGCGAGCCGAAGGTGATGAAGAGCACGACGCCCGCGAACAGCACGCCGAGCGCCTCGGTGACGGTCAGACCGAAGCTCGTGTCCTGGAAGACCTCGCCGCCGAAGGCGACCTCCATGCCGGCGTCACTCGCGAGCTGCTTCGTGGCGGTGACGGCGTCGAGCTGCTCCTGCGTGACGTCGGTGCTCGGCCCGTCGAACTGCACCTGGATGATGGCGGTGCGCTCGTCGCCGGAGACCTGGTCGCCGGCGTACTCGTCGAACGGTCCGAGCACGCTCGCGACGCCGTCGATGTCGGCGAGCTCGCTCGACATCTCGTCGATGGCGTCGCGGTAGGGGGCGTCCTCGACGGAGGCGCCCTCCGGCGCCTCGACGACGGCGCGGGCTGAAGCGCCCGCGGTCTGCGGGAAGACGGCGGCGAGCTGATCGATCGCCGACTGCGACTCGGTTCCGGGGATCGCGAACGATTCCTGGAGCTGGCCGCCGAGCCCGATGCCGGCGCCGAGGAACGCGCCGAGCGCGAGCACCCAGGTGACGATGACGAGCCAGCCGCGGCGGTAGGCGAAGCGGCCGATGCGGTGCAGGAGGAGGGCCATGGTGTCTTCCGGGTCAGCGGCCGGCGGCCGGGATCAGCAGTTCGGTGAGGACGTCGATGAGCGCGGCGCGCACGTCGTCGTCCGAGTAGGAGGTGACGAGCTGACTCATCTCGTCGTCGTCGAAGAAGGTGGCGCCCGCCACGAGTGCGTAGGTGGCGCCGGCGAGCGCGACGCCGAAGCGCATCTGCTCGGCGAGCGAGGCGCCGGTGCAGATCGCGTCGGCGAGGACGCGGATCGCGGCGTTGCCGCGCTCGATCGCGGGGATGCCTCGGAGGGAGTGGCCCTGGCTGACGAAGAGGTGCACGGCGAGGCGTTCGCCGAGCAGCAGGTCGACGAAGCGCGCGATGAAGGCGCCGCGCGCCGCGTCGGAGCGGCGGCCCTCGGCGAACTCCGCGACGAGCACCTCGAGCTGATCGATGGCGGGGGTGACGGCCGCCTCCAGCAGTGCCTCCTTCGAGGCGTAGTGATAGAGCACGCTCGACTTCGAGTACCCGGCGTGGTCGGCGATCTGCTGCAGCGAGGTCGCGGCGAAGCCGACGGTGGCGAACTGTTCGAGCGCGGCCTGGCGCAGCTCGTCGCCGGCGCGGGCGCGCACAGGGAGGGTGGCGTCAGTGGGCATGCTTCGACGGTAGCTGACCGATCGGTCAGACTCTGTCCGATCGGTCAGATTCTCGGTCGACTCCCAGCGCTCGTTCACCGTCCCGTCACGAACGGCGGATGCCTCGCCGCACGGATCCCGTCAAGGGGGCGACGCGGGCCCGCTCCGCCGGGTAGCGTTGCGGCATGCGCAAGTACCTCTTCAGCGGAGCCGTGCTGAGTGCCGCCATCAGCGGCATCGGCGTCGTCAAGGCGACCATGTCCGGCCCCCGCGACTGGCGGCTGCTCATGATGTGGATCGCCTGGGCCGCGAGCCTCGCCGTCGCGATCGGCACCGTCGCCGACGAGACGAAGCGCGAAGAACTGGAGTAAGCTCCGCCTGCCGTTCTGCGGCGTGTCCCCCGCTCGATGACGTGCTGGTGCCCGAGACTTGAGGCACTGCACGAGATCGAGAGGGTCGTATGATGTTCCGCCGCTGGCGCCGCACGAGGCTCACCGCCGAAGCCTCGGAGCACGTCGCCGCCCCGGCACCTCGCCCCTCCGCCGCCGATCTCCGCGGCGAGCAGATCTTCGACCTGCTGCACGGCAAGCTCTCCGAGTTCATCGGCTCCTCCGGCGAGTGGACGCTCGTCCGCCGCACGGACGCCGACTCCGACCGCATCTTCCACGCGATCGTGACCCACCAGATCGCCGCCGAGCTCACCCGCAGCATCCTCGACGAGCGCGACAGCGTCGCCGTCGTCGTCCCCGAGGGCGAGCAGCAGCTCGCGCTCGACTGGGAACCGGCCCCCCTCGTCGTCTGGGCCGAGCCGCTCGGCGCGCACGTCGCCACGCCCGAGGCGTCGGACGCCGCAGCCGAGGTTGGGGCCGACGCACCGGCGCACGGCGCGGAGGCCGACGAGGCATCCGCCGCCCAGGCGCCGCTGCACGCCCGCGCCGCCTGACGCCCCGAGGATCCGCCGGCGTCCAAAATCAGCGCCGGATTCTTGTACGGCGATCCGCGCGAGCGGTCGTACCGCGCTTCTAGCGTGAGAACCGGGCGAACCCGCCCGACGACTCCGCGAGAGGGACGCAGCAGATGAGCACCGCACCGAGCACCGGATCCGAGCAGGCCGCTCCGGCCGAACCCGCCGCGCCCGTGCGCCGTCGCCGTACGACCGCCAGGGACCTCGCCCAGATCGCCGTGTTCGCGGCGCTTATCGCCGCGCTCGGTGTTCCCGGCGCGATCCCGCTCGGGCCCGAGGGCGTGCCGATCACCCTGCAGACGCTCGGAGTCATGCTGGCCGGGGCGATTCTCGGCGCGCGCAAGGGCTCCCTCGCCGTGCTGCTGTTCATCGCGCTCGTCGCGGCCGGCCTGCCCCTGCTGTCCGGCGGGCGCGGCGGCCTGGGCGTCTTCGTCGGCCCCTCGGTCGGCTACCTGCTGGGCTGGCTGCTCGGCGCCGCCGTGATCGGCTGGGCGACCGCACGACTGCTCCCCCGCTACCGGCTCGTGCCGGCGCTGCTCTGGACCGCGCTCGGCGGCATCGTCGCGGTCTACGCCGTCGGCATCCCCGTCTTCGCACTGGTGACGGCCACGCCCATCGGTCTCGCGGCTGCCGGAGCGGCCGTCTTCCTCATCGGCGACGCGATCAAGGTCGGCGCGACCGTACTCGTCGCGAAAGGCGTGCACCGCGCCTGGCCGGGTCTCATCGAGCCGAAGCCGTGGCCGTGGCGCCGCAGCGCGGGCGCGTCGGTCGACGAGCGCGCGTGAGCGGCGGCTGGCTCGGCGGAGCGGGCGGGCGTCCGGCACTCGCCCTCGGCGGGCGGACGCTCGACTACCGCGCGCTCGGTCGAGCCGTCGCCGCCTTCGAACCGCCGGATGACGGCGGGGCGATCGTCGTCCGACCAGAGGCGCATCCCGTCGAGACGATCGTGGCCGTCATCGCGGGCCTCGAGCGGGGCCGCCCGGTGCTCGTCGGCGCGGACGCCGTGCCGGCCGAACCGCTCCCCGCGGGGACCGAGCTCGCCCTGACCACCTCCGGTTCGAGCGCGCCGAGCGGCCGGCCGAGGATCGTCGCCCGCAGCAGCGCGTCGTGGCTCGCGTCCTCGGCCCCGCTCGCCGAGGCGACCGGAGCGGGCCCCGACAGCGTCGTGCGCATCTCCGGCCCGCTGCACGTCTCGATGTATCTCTACGCCGCGCTGCATGCCCTGCAGCTCGGCGCGACCGCGAGCGACGAGCCGGACCGCGGCACGATCGTGCATGCGACGCCGACCCGGCTCGCCCGCCTCCTCGACGGACCCGCTGCTCCGCGCACCGCGGCCGTCGCCGGGGCCGCCCTGCACGACGGGCTGCGCGCCCGTGCCGCCGCACGCGGAGTGCGGCTCGTCGAGTACTACGGCGCCGCCGAGCTCTCCTTCGTCGCCATCGACGAGGGCGACGGCCTGCGCCCCTTCCCCGGCGTCGAGATCGAGCTGCGCCCGAGCGCCGTCGGCTCCGAGCTCTGGGCGCGCTCGCCCTACCTCGCGCTCGGGGTCGTCGGCGGCGGGATGCTCCGCCGGGACGCCCACGGCTTCGCCACGGTCGGCGATCTCGCCGAGCCGGTCGAGTCCGACGCGGGGCGCCGTGGCGGATCCGGTGAGCCGCGGTTCCGCATCCTCGGCCGCGGCGATGCCGCCATCACGGTCGCCGGCGAGACCGTGCTGGCCGAGGACGTCGAGCGCCGTCTCGGCGAACTGCCCGGCATCGCCACCGCGATCGTCCTCGGCGAGCCCGACGGACTCCTGGGGCAGCGCCTCGTCGCGGTCGTCGAGCTCGCGACGCCGGCCGAGCCCGAGCTCGTCCTCGCCGCGGCCCAGGCGCTGCCGCCCGCGTGGCGGCCCAGGCGCTGGCATCGCGCCGAGGCCCTCCCGACGACCCCCTCGGGCAAGCCCGCCCGCGGAGCCGTCGCGAGCGCACTCGCCGCGGGCCGGTACCCGCGCATCGCCTCCTCCGTCGCGGCGCACGAGGCGGAGGTCGGGGCATGAACGCCGTCATCGTGGCCGCACGGCGCACCCCGATCGGCACGGCCGCCCGCAGCCTCGCCACGCGCACGGTCGACGAACTGGCCGCGGTCGTGCTCGCCGAGACGGCGCGCCTCATCGCACCGTCCGGCCTGGGGATCGACGACGTCGTCCTCGGCAACTGCATGGGCCCGGGCGGCGACCTCGCCCGGATCGCCGCGCTCCGCGCCGGCCTCGGCCACGAGGTGCCCGGCGTGACCGTCGATCGCCAGTGCGGCTCGGGTCTCGACGCCGTGCTGCAGGCCGCGTCGCGCGTCCGCGCGGGCGACGCCCGGCTCGTCCTCGCGGGCGGCGCCGAGTCCGCCTCCACCGCGCCGCAGCGCAGCTGGCCCGACGGCACGCCGTACACCCGGGCACCGTTCGCGCCCGCCGGATTCCCCGACCCCGACATGGGTCCGGCCGCCGAGGCCGTGGCGCGGCTGCGCGGCATCGACCGCGAACGCCAGGACGCCTGGGCCGCGCGTTCGCACGCCCGGGCCGTTGCGGCGCGCGCGGCGGGCCGTTTCGACGCGGAGCTCGTTCCCGTCGCCGAGGTCACCGCCGACGACCGGCCGAACGCCCGCCTGACGGCGGCCGTGCTCGCCCGTTTCGCCCCCGCCTTCGCTCCGGACGGGCAGGGCAGCGTGACGCCGGGGAACTCCTGCGGCTTCTCCGACGGCGCCGCCGCGATGGCGGTGACGACGCCCGAGATCGCCCGTGAGCTCGGCCTGCCCGCGTTGCGCGTGCGTGCGGCTGCGGTCGCGGCATCCGATCCGGCGCTGCCCGGCCTCGGCGCGGCCCGCGCCGCGCGGTTCGCGCTCGACCGCGCCGGGGTCGCGCCGCGCGCCCTCGGCGCCGTCGAGATCACCGAGGCCTTCGCCGCGCAGCTGCTGGCCGTGAGCGACGAGCTCGGGCTCGACGAGGAGGCGATCAGTGCCGACGGCGGCGCGATCGCGCTCGGGCACCCCTGGGGCGCCTCCGGAGCCGTGCTCGTCGTGCGGCTCGCCGCACGTCTGCTCGCCGACGACGACGATCGGCCCGCCCTCGCGGCGTGCTCCATCGGCGGCGGCCAGGGCGTGGCGATGATCGTGGAGCGGATCGCATGAGCGCGATCGTGTTCGAGCGGGTGAGCCGCAGTTTCGACGGACGGCGGGTCGTCGACGACGTCTCCCTCGAGCTCGTCGAGCACCGGATCGGCATCGTCGGCGCCAACGGCTCCGGCAAGTCCACGCTGGCGCGGATGATCAACGGCCTCGTCGAGCCCGACGCCGGGCGGGTGCTCGTCGACGGGCTCGACGTGGCGAAGCAGGGCCGCGAGGTGCGCCGCCGCGTCGGCTTCGTGTTCACCAACGCCGACACCCAGATCGTCATGCCGACCGTGCGGGAGGACGTCGCCTTCACCCTGCGCCGGCACCGGCTCGCCCCGGCGGAGGCGAACGAGCGGGTGGATGCCGCGCTCGCCCGCTTCGGGCTGACCGAGCTCGCCGAGCGGCCGGCGCACCGGCTGTCCGGCGGGCAGAAGCAGCTGCTGGCCCTCGCGAGCGTGCTCGTGGGGCATCCCGCGATTCTCGTCGCCGACGAGCCCACGACACTCCTCGACGCCAGGAACGCGCGCCGCGTCGCGCGCCATCTTGCCGGCCTCGACGAGCAGCTCGTCGTCGTGAGCCACCAGCTGGAGCTCCTCGACGACTTCGACCGGGTCATCGTGATGGAGCGCGGACGTGTCGTCTGCGACGACGTGCCCGCGGTGGCCCTCCCCCGGTACCGCGATCTCATCGACGCCGAGGGCGACGCCGACGACGATGCGCAGGACGCCGCCGAGGAGCGGAGCCGCCCGTGATCGGCGTCTTCCACCCGGGCGACTCGCTCGTGCACCGCGCGCCGGCGCTGCTGAAGCTCGGCCTCCTCGCGGCGCTCGTGACGGCCATCGCGCTGCAGCACTCGGTGCTCGTGCTCGGAGGCGCGTGCGTGCTGGTCGCGGGCATCGTCGCGCTCGCCCGGGTGCCGCTGCGCCTGCTCTGGCGCCAGCTCGTGCCGCTGCTCTGGCTGCTGGCGATCGCCGTGCCGGTCCAGCTCTTCCTCGCCGGCTGGGAGCTCGCCGTCACCGTCGCCCTGCGGCTGTTGCTCGCGGTCGTCCTGGCCGGGGTGTACTCGCTCACGACGCCGGTGACCGAGACCCTCGACGCGGCGCAGACGCTGCTGCGGCCGTTCCGCCGCTGGATCGACGCCGACCGCGTCGGGCTCGCCCTCGCCCTCGCGATCCGAGCCATCCCCCTCCTCGGCGAGATCGTCGCGGAGGTGCTCGACGCCCGCCGGGCGCGCGGGGCGGAGGGCTCGATCCGCGCCGTCGCCGTGCCCGTGATCGTGCGCGCGCTGCGCACCGCCGACCACCTCGGCGAGGCGCTCGTCGCCCGCGGCCTCGACGACTGAGCCGAACCGGGCACCACGTCAAGCCCCTGACCGCAGTGCGCGCCGTCGGTCACCATGACGTCATGTCGCAGAACGTACGCCGAATGCACTGCCCCGCGGATGCCGTGCTCGCCGTGCTCGCCGACGGCTGGCTGTACCCCGCCTGGGTCGTCGGGGCGTCGCGGATGCGGCAGGTCGACCGGCACTGGCCCGAGCCGGGAGCGGAGCTGCACCACTCGGTCGGCGCCTGGCCGCTGCTGCTCGACGACCGCACGGTGAGCGTCGAACGCACCCCGACATCGCTGACCGTACTGGCCAAGGGCTGGCCGCTCGGGGAGGCCCGGGTCCGCATCGAGGTGCGGACGAGCGGGGCCGGATGCCTCGTCCGCCTGCAGGAGGAGCCGACGGCGGGACCCGCGCGCTGGCTCCCGCGCGGCCTGCTCGAGCCGATGCTGCGGCTGCGGAACCGGGAATCGCTGCGCCGCCTGGCGTTCCTGTCGGAGGGGCGTGCGGCCGCCGTCAACCCTCCGGCGAGGATTCCGGCCGCTGGCTAGCCTGACCATATGAGCGCCGCCGAACGAGAGACGACTCCCGCCACCACGACGCCCTCGAAGGCGGGCTGGCTGAAGCGCCTCGTCGCCTGGGTGCTCGAACGGAAGCCTGTGCGGGCGTTCCTGTTGTACCAGGAGCACCACGGCCCGATGCTCGCCGACAGCGTCACCTACCGGGCGCTCTTCTCGGTGTTCGCGGGCGTGCTCCTGGGCTTCTCGGTGGCCGGCATCTGGCTCTCCCGCGACGACGAGGCCATGCAGGCGCTCGTCGACGCCGTCGGCCGGACCATCCCGGGCCTCGTCGGCGAGGGCGGCGCGATCGATCCCAGCTCGCTCGTGCAGCCCGTCGCGTTCAGCGTCGCGGGCATCGTCGGCCTCGTGGGGCTGGTGGGCACCGCGATCGGCGCCGTCGGCTCGCTCGCCATCGCCTTCCGCGAACTCGCGGACCAGGCACCGGATCAGACCTTCGTCGTCTGGGCCGTGCTGCGGAACCTCGCGATCGCGGTCGGATTCGGCGTCGCCCTCGGGGCGGGCGCCGTCGTCACCATGGCCGGCACCGCCGCCATTGGCTCCGTGCTCGACTGGCTCGGCGTCCCCTCACGCTCCGGCCTCGCCGATTTCGGCGTGCAGGCCCTCTCGATCCTCGTGGTGCTCGCGATCGACACGGTGGCCGTCGCCGCGCTGTTCCGCCTGCTGTCCGGGCTCCGGCCGCGCCGCCGTTCGCTCTGGACCGGGGCGCTGCTCGGCGGCGTCGGGCTCACCGTGCTGCAGGTGCTCTCGGGGCTGTTCATCGGCGGGGCGTCATCGAACCCGCTGCTGGCCTCGTTCGCCTCGATCATCGCGCTGCTGCTCTGGCTGAATCTCTCGAGCCAGGTCGTGCTCATCGCCGGTGCGTACATCGTCACCGGCGTCGACGAGGAGCACGACCGGGTCGCGGCGCGGTACGGCAGCCCCACGATCGCCGTGCGCCGCCTGCAGCGCGCCGAGCGCCGGGCGATGGCCGCGGTCGCGGAGGTGCAGTCCGCGCGCGAAGCCGTCGAGAAGGAGCGCGGCTGAGCGAGCGCGACCGAGGCGACGCCAGCGGTCGTTGAACTGAACGACGCACAGGCTGCCTTCGCTCGTCAGTTGCGCAGCCTGTAGGGGCCAAGGGGAGTACCCTGAACGCCCGCGCCTCCCGGAAGGCAGTGAGACCGCCTCGCCGCCCAGCCTCGTCCGCGTTTACCGGGACACGTACGAGCGACGTTCGGCCGTGAGTCAGGCGCACAGTGCTCCTAGCCTCGTCGTGCCGGGCCGCGCTCGGATTCGCCTCCGGCGCGGACTCGCGTTCACGCTCGTCGTGCCGTGACGGCCTCCCGCGAGTGTGCGATACCTGCGCGATGACTTCCGAGCAGTCAACGGGCGCACCAGAGGTACCCACCCCACCCCTCCCGCTCGGTCCCTTCTCTGCTCCGCGTATAACGGCTCAGATTCCGTACGGGTTTCAAGTCGACGACGAAGCCGCACCAAATGGGATCATTTGGAAGAGTTTGTCGTCAGCACCTGGACTAACGGGCATCCATTGAGGAGATTTCGTGGCGCTAGAGGAGACATTTCTTTCAGCCTTGTTCGACGCTGTCCGCAGCCTGCTCCTCAGATTATGGAACTGGCTTACGCTTGACATGCGCGTGGCCCGCCAGGTTGCGAAGGCTATACAAACTGACGGCGAAAGGGTAGATCGTCGACAACTCCGTCGCGCGCTCGGGGTTGGGCGTATCCTTCAGAAGCTGCGCACTGGCGACGCAGAATCGCTTGAGCAGGCGAGGGACGTGTTTCGCCAACTTGACAGCGACAACGCAGACGCGCTCCTTACGTTGGTGGCCCGAGCGTACGAAGAAAAGCTACCTCGGGGCGACGGTTTGTTCGTTCAAGCCCGGCTAGCGGCACTATCTCGTGAGGAAGACACACAAAGGCTCTCTGCCCAGATTCAGGACCGAAACGCCGACTCCATCCTCTTTGAGTCGCGACTCGTAGGTTTCCATCCGCTTTACGCCTCCGAGGCTGTCCACCTGCGCCAAGATTGGCCGTACGTCGAACGGGCTGTCGCCATGCTGGCTAACCCTTCCGAGCGAAGAACCGTGCTTACGGACTGGGCGACGGCCCTTCCCGACTGGGTTGGTGATGCGCCTCCAGCTGCAAAAGCGTGGGTTGCGGACCTCTTCTCCGCCTCGCGATTGCCCGAAGCATCGCGACGCCTGATCGTTGACGCGCTGAGCGACGGGCTAACGCCACGCCCGTACTGGACGGTTCGTCTCTTCATAGTCTCTCCGGGGGACGGGTCGGATGCGCCGACGGTCCTCGCCGGCGTGTCCGATTATCCCCTCGCCAGCGCCATCATTCGTGCAGCCGAACAGGACCTCGAAGGCGCGCGGCGAACTCTGGATGGCTGGGAACCGGTTACCCACCGAGAGCGGGTGCTAAGAGATCTCCATCGCGCGAGCTGGGCGACTGCAGCACTGGACCTGGACGCAGGGATCGCTATCGGGCTCCGCTCGTACGAGCACGAGAAGAGCACGAGCGCAGGGCTCATCGCCGCAAAGGCGCTCGTTCAACGGGGCGCGCAGCTCGCCTCGCCGCTTCATCGCGGAGATGTCGCACGGGGGCTGGACCTCGCCTTGGCCGTTCGCGATCAACGAAGAAATTGGGGGATGGACAGCGCGGAAGCAGCCGTCCTCGCGGCTAGGTCGGCTCGGGTGCTGTTGAACCCGCAGCAGGCATGGGACATCGTTCGCAACGCCACTCAGGAAGAAGCGCAGTCCGAAGGGCTCCGCGGGATCGACGCGCTGATGACCGCGGAGGAGGGTGACCTCGACCGGGCACGTCAACTGACAATGCAACTCCCTGCCTCAGCGAACAAGTCGCGTGCCCTCGCTGCAATCGCCGAGCGAGAAGAAGACGTCGAGCGCGCCATGGCCAACTGGAATGAAGCTCTCGTAGCAACCGACGATTGGAGTGAGAAGGCCGAGATTAGTCTGCGCTTGGCGCTGCACGGTCAGCTCACAGGCTTCGTCGATGAGTTTGCGGCTGACAATCCTGAACTTGCCGCCGACATCCGCTTGATCGCAGACCTCTTCTCGGCCGCCCCTGGTGCCGAAGCGAGGGCCCAATCTAGAGCCCGGGAGAACAAGCAGGTATCTCAGGCCCTGATCCACTACTACCTCCCCAACGACCCGGACCGAGCACTGCGATTCGTGCTCGGTGCCGCCCATCGTTGGGGCGAAGCGTACTTCTGGGCTATCGCGGCGCGATTGCAGCATGAACTCCAAAGACCTGAGGCGTTGGAGTCCTCTCGCTCTGCCATCCTCGCGGGGGGATCAGCCTGGGGTGGGCAGGATGACATGTACCGACTTCAGGTCGAGATCCTCTCAGCGCGCGGGGATTGGCCAGGTGCTGTCGATGCTGCGGCTAATCTCCTGAGGCGCGATCCAAACGATGCGCGGCGGATTTGGGCGCTGACGCATTGCCAGTTTTTCAACGGCGACGCGACTGAGGCATTCAATACCTGGAACCAGGTTGGCGGACGACCGTCCCCGACGAATCGGAAAGACGTCCTGCTTTGGATCGAGTTTGTCCGTGTGTTCGGAGAGGAGGCTGGTTCGGACGACGAGTTGCTGGCCGTGGCGGACCACTGGCGCACGGATGAAGAAATTCGGAGGCACGTAGTGGGTGCCTTCTTGAAGGGCTCCCGTGGAGACGACAGCAGCGCCGAGGCAACTGATCAAGTTGATGCGCCTAAGCGACCCGCCTTCGGGCAGGCTATTGCGGAGTACCTGAACGACTTCCCGGATAACACCTTCATTCGACAAGTGAGCGTCGACCTCGCCAACCCGATCCAAAGCCTGCTCGACGCCATCGGTGAACGCAGTAACACCGACGAACTCGACAGCGCTGTGGTGCAGGGAGCCATGCCGATTGGAATGGCGGCGTTCGTCCACGGCAAGTCATACGCCGAATTGACCGTCACAGGAATCGGACCCCGATTCGCGGGTGCCGCAACTGCTGACGATCAGCTGAGTGCGCTCGAACATGCGCGAGCGCTCCCCGTCGTAATCGACACGACAGCGGCGTTCACGTCGATCGTGCTCGCCGCAGCTGGGATTGAGATCGCTCCGGACTGCGAGGAGATCCTGGTCACGCTTGAACAACTCCGAGACGCAGCGGCCGCTTCGGAGGATCCCGGCATGAGGTCACGGCTTTCGATCACGCCAGGGCCGACAGTAGAGGCCAGCCGCGTCACTGAGATCACCGAAGGGGAGGAAGCACGGCGCGCGGCAGAAGCGACGTCACTCACTGAGAGGATGCGAACCTTTCGACGGGTGGGTCGCCCCGTCATCAGCGCGATCGGGCCGTTGCCAGAGGACGTTCAGGACGGAGTCCGCACCTGGCTCTCGGCAGTCGATCTGGCGGCTGGAAGCGAACCGAGAGCCGTGCTCTGGGCCGACGACGTGGCCCTCCGTCAGCTCGCACAAAGCGAAGGGGTAGAAGCGTTCGGAACTCCTGCCCTCTTGGAAGTGCTCGCCCAGTCGGGCGCTTTGTCTCCTGAACAGGTGCAATTTGCCGAGGTCGTGCTCGTATCCCGGGGCTATGTCGGAATCCGGTTCCGTGCCGACATCTATCGTGAGGCACGCAAGATACAGCCTGCTAACACGTCAGGGGTCATGTATGCGATGGCCCACGGAGACGGCGACGCCGCAGGGGCGCGTGCCTCGTTCGTCCTTCAGGTAATCGCAGAGGAGGTCGGGACTCCCGTGAGGCTAACGGAATGGGTCGCGACCTTCTGCCACTGGCTAGTTCGAAGAACGGACGGTGACGAAGCCGCGCGCCAGAACCTGCGAACCTGGGCATTTGAGTTGCTTCGGCAGTCGTGGCTTTCGCCCTCGACGCTCCCATTCTTGGTGGCCGGATTTCGTGAAGCGGCGCGTGAGGATGAGGATTGGTTTGCTCCCGCACTGGACGCGTTGGCGAGCTTCCACCTACTCGCGACCGAGGCTCAAGGAGCCGCCGCGGCGAGCAGATACCTTCTGGGGCTCATAACCGAACTGCCCGAATCAGAACGCCTGCAGGTGCTCACGATAGTGCTGCGGCGATGATGATGCAGGGGCCAATCGCACGTAGATTGCACGCGCCTCGGGAATGCAAGGAAAAGCCCGGCGAAGAACATCTTCTCACCGGGCTTTTCTGCTGGTGCACCCCCAGGGACTTGAACCCTGAACCCACTGATTAAGAGTCAGTTGCTCTGCCGATTGAGCTAGAGGTGCGAAGTGCGGATCTTGCGAACCGAACCGAGAGACCACGCTATCAGCTCCGTCACCTTCGCGCCAATCGAGCGCAGGGTCGTCCGCACCCCGGGCGCGTCGCCCGGATGCCGGCCCGGAACCTCGCCGTTCACTCCCGGCCGATACGCTGAAGCCGTGATCGATTCCTTCGCCGACGACCTCGCGCTCGCCCTCGAACTCGCCGATCTCGCCGACGCGATCTCGCTCTCCCGATTCCGCGCCGTCGACCTCGACGTGCAGACGAAGCCCGACCGCACCCCGGTGACCGAGGCCGACCTCGCGGTCGAGCGCGCCATCCGCGAGCGTCTGGCCGCCTCGCGACCCGACGACGGCATCATCGGCGAGGAGTTCGGCACCGAGGGCAGCACGAGCCGGCAGTGGATCATCGACCCGATCGACGGCACGGCCAACTTCCTGCGCGGGGTGCCGGTGTGGGGCACGCTCATCGCGCTCGCCGTCGACGGCGTCCCCGTCGTCGGGGTCGTCTCGGCACCCGCGATGGGCCGGCGCTGGTGGGCCTCCACCGGCGAGGGCGCCTGGACGCGCGAACTGCCCGACGAGTCGGGCGTGCGCCCCGAGCCGCGTCGCCTCGCGGTCTCCGCGGTCTCGGGACTGGCGGATGCCTCGCTGAGCTTCCAGAGCCTCGCCCAGTGGCGCGACGCCGGCTATCTGGACCGCCTCCTGGCGCTCTCGGAGCGGGTGTGGCGCGACCGCGCCTACGGCGACCTCTGGTCGTACATGCTGCTCGCCGAGGGCGTCATCGACATCGTCGGCGAGTTCGACGTGAAGATCTACGACCTCGCCGCCCTCATCCCGATCGTCGAGGAGGCCGGCGGCCGCTTCACCTCGATCACCGGCGAGCCCGGGCCCCAGCACGGCAGCTCGCTCGCCACCAACGGCGCGCTGCACGAGCTCGTGCTCGACGCCCTGCGCTGAGGCGAGCCACCACCCGAACGGGGGCCGCGTGCCGATAGAGTCGAGCGGCATCCATCCGACCCGACCCGACCCGACTGGAGCACCAGATGGCCTCGTCGTACGACTACTTCCTCCTCGGCGATCACGCCGCCGCCCGGGCCGCGATCCGCGGCGCGCTCGAGGCGCAGGGCTTCACGATCACCGAGACGCCGACCGGCGGCTTCTTCGCGAAGCGCGGCAGCACCGCGCGCACCGTATGGCTCGGCGCCATGGCCGGCTCGAAGTTCGTGATCAACCTCGCCGTCGACTTCATGACGGACGCGCAGGGTCTGCTCGTCGCCCGGCTGCACCGCGACATGACGAGCGGCGCACTGCTCGGCGGGGCGATCGGGGCGGCGAAGACCGCCACGATCTTCGGCGAGACGGGCGACGCCGTGGCGAACGACCTCGTCGCGCGCCAGGTGCTCGCGCACCGCATCGACAACGCCTGAGCGCCGCGCGCCGGCGTGCGTGCCCGGCCGGCGCTGCCGGCCGGGCGCTCAGCTCACTCGGGCTTCAGCACCGGCACCGGCCCGCCGCCGCGGGCGTCGGCCCACAGGTCGATGCCGGAATCGACCGCGTGCTCGTCGATCGCCCGCAGCTCGGCCTCGTCGAAGTCGAGCCGGTCGAGCGCGTCGAGGTTCTCGTCGAGCTGCGCAACGCTCGACGCGCCCACCACGAGGCTCGTCACCCGCTCGTCGCGGAGCGCCCAGGCGAGCGCGAGCTGCGCGAGCGACTGCCCGCGCGAGGCGGCGATCTCGTTGAGCGCGCGCAGGTGAGCGGTGAGCTCCTCGGTGAGCACGGCGCGGTCGAGCGAGCCGTCTGAGGCGGCGCGCGACCCCTCCGGCACCCCGCCGAGGTACTTGCTCGTGAGCAGGCCCTGCGCGAGCGCCGTGAAGCCGATGACGCCGAAGCCGAGCTCGCCGGCGGCGTCGAGCAGCCCCTCGGTCTCGATCCAGCGGTTCAGCATCGAATAGGACGGCTGGTGGATCGTGAGCGGCGTACCGAGCTCGGCGAGCAGCCCCGCCATCGTGCGCGCGTCGGCCGCGGAGTACGAGGAGATGCCGACGTAGAGCGCCTTGCCCGAGCGCACGACGGCGTCGAGCGCCGAGGCCGTCTCTTCGAGCGGGGTGCCGGGGTCGGGCCGGTGGTGGTAGAAGACGTCGACGAAGTCGAGCCCGAGCCGGCCGAGCGAGGCGTCGAGGCTCGACAGCAGGTACTTGCGGCTGCCGCCGGAGCCGTACGGTCCCGGCCACATGTCCCACCCGGCTTTCGTCGACACGACGATCTCGTCGCGGTGCGCGCGGAGCTCGCGGCCGAGCACGCGCCCGACGTTCACCTCGGAGGCGCCGTAGGGCGGGCCGTAGTTGTTCGCCAGGTCGAAGTGGATGACGCCGCGATCGAAGGCGCGCAGCAGGATGTCGCGCTGCCGTTCGGCCGGGCGGTCGTCGCCGAAGTTCTGCCAGATCCCGAGCGAGAGCAGGGGCAGCTGCAGGCCGGAACGGCCCGAACGGCGGAACGTCATCTGGTCGTAGCGGTCGGACGCCGCGGAGTAGCTCATCGCTCGATCGTAGCGGCGGCCGCCGACGCCGGGCCGAGCCATCCGCGCTCCGCGCCCGACGCGGCGGCGTGCTCGCGTCAGCCGCCGAGCACGAAGCGCAGCACGACCCAGCCGGCCAACACGCCGACGCCGATGGCGAGGCCGCTCCAGGGGACGCCCGTGCGGAGCCGGCGCCCCTCGAGCGCGATGGTCTCCCCCTCGTCGGCTCGCTCGTCGCGGTAGCGGCGCGTCTGCCGCCTGGCCTTCGGCAGCACGAGCTCCATGATCCGCTCGTAGCGCCGCCAGGTCTCCGGGTCGAGCGGATCGACGGAGCGACGGGTGAACAGCGTCATCCGGTCCTCGACGATCTCGACGTCGAAGTCGCCCGCCTCGTCGATGAGCAGCGCCATCAGATCGGGCGTGAACACGTAGAGCGCGTCGCGCTCGTAGCCCGCCGGGCAGTACAGGGCGAAGTGCCGGTCGAAGTCGCCCTCGAGCGAGAGCCGCTGCGCCCGGTGCATCGTCTCCGGCAGCGAGCTCTGCCCGAGCACGTTGTCCCGGGTCGAGTCGAGCACGAGGTGCGGCAGATCACGGGTGAGCCGTAACGCCAGGTACGACCACTCGACGGTGCGCCGCTCCTTGCCGCTACCGGTCACGGCCTGCAGCACGCCGACGTCGAAGAACTCGCCCGAGCCGGCGAACAGCCGGTCGCGCACGAGCCGGGTGGTTCCGACCGAGAAGATCGTCCCCGGGTACTGGGGGGCGTTGCCCTCCGGCATCCAGTACAGCCGGTTGTCCCGGGCGAAGCGCTCGAGCCGCAGGTGACGCGCCCGACGCCGCCGCGCCGCGCCGAGCGACGAGATGCTGATCGCGACGACGAACGCGGCCATGCCGCAGAGCACGAGCAGGAAGAACGCCGCCGGCCACGGCCCGCGCTCGACCCACTCGTCGAGGACGCCCAGGAACGTCGCGGTGAACACGAGCGCGAGGAAGCCTGCGCCGAGGGCCCGCCAGAGCAGTCCCAGCGGCGACGGCCGGTCGGCCCTGGCGGCGAGCGCGAGCTGGCGCTCCTCCTCCGGCCCGAACGGCGCGGTGAGCGCGGTGGTGTCGAGGGCCGGACGCACGATCGCCAGCCTAGGGGATGCCACGCCACGGGGATGCCACCCCAGGGGGATGCCGCTGCGCCGAACGCACGACGGGCCGCCCCGAGGGGCGGCCCGTCTGCTGGCATTCGCGTGCGACAACGACCGGTGGTGGAGATGGGGGGAATTGAACCCCCGTCCATCGCTGAGTTTCCACGCCTTCTCCGGGCGCATCCTGTGGAGCGTTCTGCTCGGCCCCGACCGTTGTCACAGGCACCTCGGTCGACGAGCCCAGCCTGAAAAAGTCCCGCACGTCGCTCAGGCGACGACGCGCAGCAAGTTCCCTAAATGACGCCAGGGACCGGGGCGGGAACCAACCCGGACTGACGGACTATCGGACTCGCTTAGGCAGCGAGGGCGAAGTCGGACTGCTTCTTATTGGCAGTTATTTGTTCGCAGGGGGCGTTCACGAGATAACCCTGCATCCTCGGCCCGCTTCTCGTGGGCGCACAGGCGATGTCGAAACCGATCATCCCCATGAGCACCGCCGGAGTCCCCCGTGAGGAGTCGTCCGTTCGGAGGGCCGTTGTCGCACGCTGTGGAGTTGCCATGTTCCGCACACTTCGCCGGGACGGCGAGGGGTGCGCGGCCTTACAGTCTAGAACAGGCGGGATGCTTCCGCCATTCCCGGCCGCGTCGCCCCGTCGACGCCGAACCAGCTGGAGGTCGCCCATGGGCACGCTCATCACCGTCACCGCCACCGCCGAGGAGCGCGCGTGGCCCGAGCTCGGCGCGGTGCAGCTCTCCGTCGGCGCCTCCGGGGCCGATCGGCAGCAGGTCGTCGACCGCACCGCCGCCGCGCACGAGCGACTGCTCGCCGAGGTGCGCCGGCTCGACGCCGAGGGCGCCCTCGAGCAGTGGTCGGCCGGACAGCTGCGGGTCTGGTCGCATCGGCCGTTCAACGCCGAGGGGCGCCAGCTCCCCGTCGTGCACGAGGCGAGGGGCGAGCTCGAGCTCGTCTTCCGCGACCTCGCCGCGCTCTCCGCCTGGGTGAGCGAGCAGGCGGCCGGTGAGGAGCTCTCGCTCGGCGGCGTCGACTGGCGGCTCACCGAGGCGACCGCCGCCCGCGTCCGCGAGACGGCGCAGCGGCGCGCGGTCGCCGAGGCGGTCGCGAAGGCGGGCGTCTACGCCTCGGCGCTCGGCCTCGGCGCGCCCTCCCCCGTTGAGCTGGCGGACTCAGGCCTGCTCGACGCCAGGCCGACACCGATGCCGAAGGGGCACCTCGCGCGTTCGCTCGCCTTCGCCGCGGACGCGTCGCAGCCCGCAACCGAGTTCGTGCCCGCCGAGCTCGTCGTCGCTGCGACCGTGGAGGCGCGCTTCGACGCGCCCCCGGCCGGCTAGCGAGGTCAAGAACCGGGCTCCGGGGCGAACCGCGCGCTCAGTCGCGCTCGACGAGCTGCCGCTCGAGCGTCGCCAGCTCCTCCAGCGCGAGCCCGGAGGACAGCAGGTACTCGCGCGCGCTGCCGTGGTCGCGCTCGACGAGCTCGATCATGCCGTCGATGGCCTCGGGCGGGCTCCCGCCCATGAGCACACGCAGCGCCGGGGTGTCGGGCACCCCGTACTGGCCGGCGAGGCCGACCATGCGCTCGAGCCACTCGCCGGCGAGGTTCTGCTCGGTGCGCTCGTAGTCGGCGACCACGAGGTCTCGGTCGACCCCGACCGCCAGGAGGGTCAGCGCGATCACGACGCCCGTACGGTCCTTGCCCGCCGTGCAGTGCACGACGACGGAGCGGTCGCGGGCGGAGGAGATCTCGCGCACCGCGTCGACGACGACCGAGGAGTGCTGCACGACGATGCGCTCGTAGAGCGCGTCGAGCGAGATGCCGGCCATGCCCTGCGAGGCGCCCGAGCCCTCGAACACGGGCAGCCGCAGCACCTCGACGTCGAGCCCGGCGAGGTCGTCGGGCATGCGCGCCACCTCCTGCTCGTCGCGCAGGTCGATGACGACGCCGACGCCGAGCTGGCGCAGCTCGGCCTTGCCCGCGTCGCCGAGGGCGTGCAGCCCGTCGGAGCGGAAGAGCACCCCGGGCCGCACGAACCCGTCACGGGCGACGAGCCCGCCGACGTCGCGGAAGTTGTAGGTGCCGGGAACGGGGATCCGAAGCGAAGTCTCCATCGAGCCGAGCCTACCCCGAGCCGCCAGGGCATCGGCCGGACGCCGAGCGGGCGCCACGAGGCATCCGCCCCGCAGCGCGCCGATCGGCGCTACTCGCCGAGGTGGCGGCGGCTCGACATGGCCCGATCCGCCTCGCGCTTGTCCTGCCGTTCGCGCAGCGCCTGCCGCTTGTCGTACTCGCGCTTGCCCTTCGCGATCGCGAGCTCGACCTTCGCTCGGCCGTCGCTGAAGTAGATCGAGAGCGGGATGAGCGTGTAGCCGCCGTCCTTCACCCGATGGCTGATCTTCACGATCTCCTGCTTGTGCAGCAGCAGCTTGCGCTTGCGGCGCGGCGTGTGATTGTTCCAGGTGCCCTCGGTGTACTCGGGGATGTGCACCGCGTCGAGCCACATCTCGCCGCCGTCGATGAAGGCGTAGCCGTCGACGAGGGAGGCGCGCCCCTCGCGGAGGGACTTCACCTCGGTGCCCTGGAGGACGATGCCGGCCTCGTAGGTGTCCTCGATGGTGTACTCGTGCCGCGCCTTGCGGTTGGTCGCGACGACCTTCTGTCCGCGTTCCCTGGGCACGGCCCTCTCCTCACGGTCTGCTGCGAATGACGGATGCCGCGAACTGCGCGCGGCGAGCCGTTCAGTCTACCGGCCCGGGCGGGGTGGCGCAGACCACCCGGCCCGGTGCCGTGATCAGACCTTGAGGTAGCGGGTGATCGCGATGCCGGCCGAGACCGCCGCGAGCAGCACGCCCACGACGATGAGCAAGGGCACCACGAGCAGCGCGTCGCCGAGGTCGACGAAGGTGAACGCGAGGTTCTGTGCCAGGTAGCCCTGCACGAAGAACTGCACGATCGCGACCACCGCCCCGCCCGCCAGCAACGATCCGATCAGGCCCGCGAAGACGCCCTCGAGCACGAACGGGGTTTGGATGAAGCGGTTCGAGGCGCCGACGAGCCGCATGATGCCGAGCTCCCTGCGTCTCGAGAAGGCGGAGAGGCGGATGGTCGTGGCGATGAGCAGCGCCGCGGCGACGAGCATGATCGCGGCGACCGCGATCGCCGAGTAGCTCGCCGCGTTCAGCACGTCGAAGATCTGATCGAGCAGGCGCCGCTGGTCGCTCACCGACTCGACGCCCGGCATCCCCGCGAGCGCCTCGACGAGCACGTCGGACTGGTCCGGGTTCTTCAGGTTCACCCAGAAGCTCTCGTTCAGCACCTCGGGGGTGACGTAGTCGGCCGCCGGGCTGCCCTTGAACTGCTCCTGGAAGTTGTCGTAGGCCTGCTGGTGGTCCTCGAAGTAGTACTTGTCGATGTACGGCGCGAGGGTGCTGCTGTTCAGCTGCGCCTCGACCGCCGACTTCTGCTCCTCGGTCGCTTCGCCGTCGACGCAGCCCGCGGTGCTCGACAGCGAGGTGCAGAGGTACACCGCGACCTGCGCGCGGTCGTACCAGTAGTTCTTCATCTGCGCGATCTGCAGCTGCAGCAGCGCGGCCGTGCCGACGAAGGTGAGCGACACGAAGGTGACGAGCACCACCGAGACCACCATCGAGGCGTTCCGGCGAAGTCCGTTCGCGGCCTCACCGAGTACGAGTCCGATCCTCACTTCGTCGGCCCCACTTCCTGCTGGTCGTCATCGGCGCGCGGGCCGCCGGGCGCGCGGAGGCCCAGTCGTTCGGCGAGGGTGAGCGGCGGGCCCTCAGGATCCTCCGCCGGTGGCGGCGCCTGGGCGCGGAGGCGCTCGGGGTCGACGTCGATTTGCCCGGTGGCGGCGGCAGTGATCGCCGCGGCCTCCTCGGTGACGGCGTCGCGCGTCTCCTCCGGCTCGATGTAGAGCGGCTGCGCCTCGCGCATGATCTCCGCCGTCACCTTCGGGGCGGCGGGGCTGATCCCCGTGTCGGCGATCGGTTCGAGCGGCGCACGCTGCGGGGCCTCGCCCGCGGCTTCGGCGGCGCGCGCCTCGCCCTCGGGCTCGAGCACCGAGGCGACGACCGCGGCGGGCACGGTGCGCGGCGGCAGGTTCACGTCGCGCACGGTCTGCCCGTCGTAGCCCGCGTCGAGCTCGTCGCGCACGATCTGGCCGGCGGAGAGCTCGATCACGCGGCGCTGCATCTGGTCGACGATGCCGGCCTCGTGCGTCGCCATCACGACGGTCGTGCCGCCCGCGTTGATGCGTTCGAGCAGTGTCATGATGCCCGCGCTCGTCACCGGGTCGAGGTTTCCCGTCGGCTCGTCGGCGAGCAGGATCTGCGGCTTGTTCACGATGGCCCTGGCGATGGCGACGCGCTGCTGCTCACCGCCGGAGAGCTCGTGCGGCATCCGCTTCTCCTTGCCGTCGAGGCCCACGAGCTTCAGCGTCTCGGGCACGGCGGACTGGATGTACCCGCGCGACTTGCCGATCACGCGCAGCGTGAACGCGACGTTGTCGTAGACGGACTTGTTCGGCAGCAGCCGGAAGTCCTGGAACACCACGCCGAGGTTGCGGCGGAAGTAGGGCACCTTGCGGCTCGAGATCGAGCCGAGGTGCTGGCCGAGGACGTGGATCTCGCCCTTCGTCGGCTTCTCCTCCTTGAGGATCAGCCGCAGGAAGCTCGACTTGCCGGAGCCCGAGGCGCCGACGAGGAAGACGAACTCGCCGCGCAGGATCTCGACCCCGACGTCGTTCAGGGCGGGCCTCGCCTGGCCCGAATAGGTCTTGGTGACGGAATCGAAGCGGATCATCGTGTTCGAGCCTAAGCAGCGGAGCGCCGAATGCGGGCAGCGACACTGGATTTCGCCAGCGCGCCACCCGCACTCGGGACGATCGGCCGCGTCGGGCCTCAGATTCCGGCGAAGCCGACCACGAGGTACAGCACGAGCGAGATCGCCGCGGCGATCGCGGCGTAGGGCAGGATCGCCGTCATCAGGTTGAGCGGCTTGATGCCCGTGGAGCGGGAGGCGAGGATGATGCCGTCGCCGTAGAGGCACGTCGTCGAGCCGAGCGCGGCGCCCGAGAACACGGCCGCGCCCGCGATGATCGGGTTCACCTCCATCGCGAAGGCGAGCGGGATGACGATGGGCGTGATCACGGCGGCGAGGTCCCAGAACGAGCCGGTCGCGTAGGCGTAGACGCCGCAGACGAGGAACACGACTGCCGGCAGCAGCGCGCCGGACATGTACGGCTCGGTGGAGTCGATCACGAAGTCGGCGAGCTTCAGCTCGATGTTCATGTGCTGCACCATGAAGGCGAGCGCCGTGAGCACGATGACGAAGAGCATGCTGCCGACGCCGTCGAACGCCGCGTCGAAGACCTTGCGGATGCCGAGGCGGCGCTGCGCCGTGTACATGATGATCGCGACGAGGAGCGCGGCGACGGTGCCCTTCAGCACGTCGACCTCGGTGAGGATCGTGACGGCGATCATGACCGCGATCGGGACGACGAAGTTCCAGGGCCTCGGCTTCGCGATGCCGGGAGCGCGGGTGGCGACGGCGACGGGGGCCGCGACCGCGGCCCGCTCCCCCGCGTCGCCCTGCGCGGCGAACTCGCCGACCTCGACGTCGACGGAGGCGGCGCCCTCGGCGGCGCGCTCCTCCTCGGTGGTGCCGAGCGGGAACACGTCACCGGTGGCCTCCGCCCGCGCGACGTCCTTCTTCAGCACGCCGAGCTTCGGGAACCAGCCGAGCGCGACGAGCGCGGCGATGGCGAGGGCGATCCAGCCGAAGAAGATGAACGGGATGGCTTGCAGGTAAGCGCCGAAGCCGGAGCCGTTCGCCGTCACGCCCTGCGCCTCGAGCAGGCCGGCGAAGAACAGCGCCCAGGTCGAGAACGGCACGATCACCGCGACGGGCGCCGCCGTGAGCTTCATGATGGTGCCGAGCTGGGTGCGCGGCACCCGGTAGCGGTCGGTGATGCCCTTCATCGAGGTGCCGACGGTGAGCACGCTCAGATAGTCGTCGACGAAGAGCACGACGGCCAGCAGGAAGCTCAGCACGAGCGACTTCCGGCGGGAGTTCACGAAGCGCTCGGCCCAGGCGGCGAACTCGCTGACGGCGCCGGAGCGCTCGAAGAGCGTGATCAGGATGCCGAAGAGGACGACGACGAGCATGAGCCACTGCAGGGTCTCGTCCGCCATGGCCGTGCCGAAGTAGCCGATCCAGGAGTCGAAGAACTCCCAGCCGCCGAGCAGCACGGCGCCGACGAGGGTGCCGCAGATCATCGCGAAGAGCGTGCGCCGCGTGGCGACGGCGATAACGAGGATGGTGACGACGGGGAGGAGCGCGAGCGCGCCGACGTCTTGCATTGGGGGCCTCTGATTCGGTGGGGGTCAGGCGGCGGATGCCGCGTACACGGGGTGCCCGTCGACCATCGTGGTCCGGACGGGCAGGTCGAGGAGTTCGTCGGCGTCGACGTCGAGCGGGCTGTCCTCCCAGACGACGAGGTCGGCGCGGTAGCCCGGCGCGATGACGCCGAGGTCGCGGTCGCCCTGGGCGAAGGCCGCCCAGACCGTGTAGCCCTGTAGGGCCTGGTACGGGCTGAGCCGCTGGTCGGGCTCGAACACCGGGGCGTCGGGGGTGCCGGGTTCGCGCCGGAGGCGCGCCCAGGCGAGGCCGATGCGCGCATCGGTCTGCGCGACGGGCCAGTCGGAGCCGAGGGCGACCATCGCCCCCGCGTCGATCATGTCGCGCACCCGCCAGCCGAGCGCGGCGCGCTCCGGGCCGAGCCGCTCGGCCCAGAAGTCGGAGCCGTCGGCCTTGCGCCACTGCATGTGCAGCGGCTGCACCGAGGCGGTGATGCCGGTCTGGCCAAGCCGGGCGAGATCGCGATCGGCGAGCAGCTCGAGGTGCTCGATCCGGTGCGGGGCGCCGCGGCCAGACTGGACGCCGGCCTTCAGGTACGCGTCGATCGTGGTGCCGATGGCGCGGTCGCCGATCGCGTGGGTGGCGATCTGGAAGCCGGCCTCGCTGTAGCGCTGCACGACGCGCTCGAACTCGGCGCCGTCGGCCCAGAAGGAGTTGAGGCCCTCGCCATGGGTGTCCGGCTCGTAGAGCCAGCCGGTGCCGGTGTCGATGACGCCGTCGTTGAAGAGCTTCACGAGCCCGCCGCGCCAGCGCCGGCCGTGCCGGTCGCGCTGGGCCAGGTAGTGCTGGGTGCGCTCCTCGTCGTAGCCCGGGTTGTGCGCCATCGCCGAGACGAGCCGCAGCGGCAGGCCGCCCCCGGTGCCGTCGAGGTCGTCGAGCAGGTCGAGGGTACCGGGGTTGCCGTCCATGATGCAGGCCCCGGTGATGCCGCTCTCGGCGAGCCCGCCGAGCAGGTCCCGCACGAGCTCGCGCATCTCGGCGGCGCTGTGCTCCGGCGCGGTGCGGAGCACGAGGTCGAAGGCGGAGTCCTCGCGCAGCGCGCCGGTGGGTCGGCCCTGCTCGTCCACGACGATCTCGGAGGTGTCGCCGAAGCGGCGCGCCCCGGTGATGCCGGCCCGCCGCAGCGCCTCGCTCGAGGCGAGCGCGGTGTGCCCGTCGAAGAACATCAGGAACGCCGGCGCGCCCTCGACGGCGTCGTCGATCGCGGCGGCCGTCATCGGCAGTCGGCTGAAGACGTCGTAGTCGATGTTCCAGCCGCGCACCCAGCCGCCGGCGGCACGGCCGTCGGCGACGCGGCGCGCCTCGGAGCGGAGCATGGCGAGGAACGTCTCGGCGTCGCGGACGCCCCCGAAGTCGATGCCGACGGCGAGCTCGAAGCCCTGGATGGGGTGCATGTGGGCGTCGATGAGGCCGGGCGTGACGACGCCGCCGCGCAGGTCGACGACCTCCGTCGCGGCGCCGCGGAAGTCGCGCACCACGGACTCGTCGCCGACGGCGACGATGCGGCCGTCGCGGATCGCGATCGCCTCCGCCGTCGGGCGCATGGGGTTCATCGTGATGATGCGCCCGCCTACGAGCACGGTGTCCGCGAAGCTCCAGTGCATGTCGCCGCCTTCCGAACGGTCGACTGCGACCGCCTTATTTAAGGTGCTTAAATTTGTAGCGCACACGCTACTCTCACTGAAGTGCCACTGCAAAACCGGAGGACTCTTGCCTGAAACGAGCGCCCGACGAGCGGGCCGTCCGCGCACCCGGGTCCTGAGCGCCGAGCAGATCGTCGACGCGGCCTTCGAACTCGCCCGCACGGCCGGCCCGGACGGCTTCACGATGACCGCGCTCGCCCGCTCGCTCGAGGTGCGTCCGCCCGCCCTCTACCACTATTTCGGCGGCAAGGCCGATGTGGTCCGCGCCATGCGCGGAGCCCTCGCCGAGCAGCTCGACGTGAGCGGGTTCGCCGACGACGCGGTCCCGCTCGACACCGCCGTCGTCAGGTGGGCCCGCTCCTATCGCGACGTCACCGCCGCGCATCCGGCCGGCATCGAGCTGCTCGCGACGACCCCGATCGACGGGCAAGAGCGTTCCGTGCAGAACTACGACGCCATCGTGCGGCGATTCATCGCCGAAGGCTGCCCCGAGGACGAGGCCGTCGACGCGCTCGTCACCTTCGAGGCCCTCATCATCGGCTCCGCGCTCGACGCCGCCGCGCCCGACGACATCATGGCGCCGGGCGACGCGGGCGCGGGCTCGCCGGTGTTCGCCGCAGCCGAGGCGGCGCGCGCGGCCGGAGCATCCGCCGAAGGCATCCGCCCGACCGACCGCAGCTTCGCGCTCGGCGTGCGGGTACTGCTCAGCGGGCTCCGCGCCGAGTGGTCGCGCGGCTGACGCGCCGCGCGCAGCTGATCAGTCGGTCGGCTTCTGCTTGCGCCAGCGGATGCCGGCCGCGATGAGCCCGTCGAGATCGCCGTCGAAGACGACCGCCGGATTGCCGACCTCGTACCCGGTGCGCAGGTCCTTCACGAGCTGCTGGCCGTAGAGGAAGTAGGAGCGCATCTGGTCGCCCCAGCTCGCGGTGATCGTGCCGGCGAGCTCCTTCTTCTGCGCCGCCTCCTCCTCGCGCTTGGCGAGCAGCAGGCGGGTCTGGAGCACGCGCATGGCCGCGGCGCGGTTCTGGATCTGCGACTTCTCGTTCTGCATCGAGACGACGATGCCGGTCGGGATGTGCGTGATGCGCACGGCCGAGTCGGTCGTGTTGACCGACTGCCCGCCGGGACCCGAGGAGCGGAACACGTCGACGCGGATGTCGTTCTCGGGGACCTCGACCTCCTTCGCCTCCTCCATGATCGGGATGACCTCGACCGCGGCGAAGCTCGTCTGGCGCTTGTCGGCACCGCCGAAGGGGCTGATGCGAGCGAGGCGGTGCGTGCCGGCCTCGACCGAGAGGGTGCCGTAGAGGTACGGGGCGTCGATCTCGAAGGTGGCGGACTTGATGCCGGCGCCCTCGGCGTAGGAGATGTCGAGCACCTTCACGGGGTAGTCGTGGCGCTCGGCCCAGCGCAGGTACATGCGCATGAGCATCTCGGCGAAGTCGGTGGCGTCGTCGCCGCCCGCGCCGGAGCGGATCGTCACGACCGCGCCGCGGTCGTCGTACTCGCCGTCGAGGAGCGTCTGCACCTCGAGGTCGCCGATGGTCTTCTGCAGCGCGACGACCTCGGCGCGAGCCTCGGCGGCGCTGTCCTCGTCGCCGGCCTCGTTCGCCAGCTCGACGAGCACCTCGAGGTCGTCGATGCGCGACTCGATGCCCGTGATGCGCTTGAGCTCCGCCTGACGGTGGCTCAGCGCGCTCGTGACCTTCTGCGCGTTCGCGGGGTCGTCCCAGAGATCGGGCGCGCCGGCCTCCTCCGAGAGGCGGGCGATGTCCGCCTCGAGCGCGTCGGTGTCGACGACGGCGCGGATTTCACGGAAGGTCGCGCGGAGCGCGGAGATCTCGGTCGACAGGTCAAGTTCGAACATGGCGTCCCCAAGCCTAGTCGTGGCCGGGCCCGCCGTCGTGCACGAACCACCGCCTCCCCCGTGCGAGGGTCGCTAGGCTGACGCGGTGAGCACGATCGATCCCGCCGCCGCCCGCAGCGAACGCCTCGAACGGCAGCGGGGCAGCACCGGCGCAGCCCTCGCCGCGGCCGCCTTCGCCCTGCTGCTCGTCGCGACCTCCGCCGTCATCGGGTACAGCTTCGCCGGCATCCTCGACACCTTCCGGCTGATGCAGCTGAACAGCGTCTTCTCGAACTGGGAGTCGCAGATGCCGGACACGACGTTCGGGCTCCCCATCGGCATCTTCGCCACCATCGCCGCGTGGGCGCTCTACGCGAAGTGGAACCACCGCTTCACGGGCGACACGACCCGCTTCGTCGGCGTCGGCCCGCTGACCCTCGTGCTGCTCGGCCTCGCGATCGGGCTCTGGCTCGGGTGCTCCGCCTGGACCGCGCCCGATCAGCCCGGCACGCGGATCGACCCCACCTTCGGCGAGCACGAGGCCTGGGGCGCCGGCGCCTGGATCTTCTACGCCGCACAGTGGTGGCTGCCCGCCCTCGTCGGTGTGCTCGCGGTCGCCGCCTACTTCGCCGGGGTGGCGGGGCGACGCCGCAGCGCCGGCCGCACCGCGCTCATCGAGCGGATGCTCGTCACCGGTCGGCGCGCCCCCGGGGTCGTCACCGAGAGCACGCTGCCGTCCGGCGAGGCGAGTTCGGTCCTGTTCACGCTGACCGTGAAGTTCACCGATCTGAACGGAACCGACCGCTGGGTGAAGCGCACGGTGAAGTACCGCACCGCCGAGGTGCCCCCCGTCGGCGCGCCGGTGACGGTGCTCTACGACCCGGCGAACCCGGGCGACACCTCGCGCATCTTCCTCGCCAGCGGGCCTGCCGAGACCGCGGCCGACTTCCGCCGCAACGAGCTCTGAGCCGGATCGTCCCGAGCGCCGGGGCGCGCGGCGGGTCCCGCCGCCGGGTGTAGCGTCGGAGACGATGACCGACTCCCAGCCCCAGTTCTCGTGGGGCTCGATCGTCCTCCCCGCCTACCTGCCGACGCTGCTCTTCTCGCTCGGCGAGGGCGCGATCATCCCAGTCATCCCCGTCGTCGCGTCCGAGCGAGGCGCCTCGATCGCGCTCGCCGGCCTCGTCGCCGCGATGCTCATGATCGGCGAACTGCTCGGCGACCTGCCCGCCGGCTGGCTCGTCGCCCGCATCGGCGAACGGAACGCCATGATCGGCGCGGCCATGCTCGCGGTCATCGGCGTCGTCGTGGCGCTCGCGCTGCCGAGCGTGACCGCGCTCGCGATCGGCATCCTGCTGCTCGGCCTCGCCACCGCGGTGTTCGGGCTCGCCCGGCACGCCTTCCTGACGAGCTACGTGCCCGCGCGCGTGCGCGCCCGGGCGCTCTCCACGCTCGCCGGCGTGTTCCGGGCGGGATGGGCGGTCGGCCCCTTCGTCGCCGCCGCGATCATCGCGTGGACGGGGAGCTCCGAACCGGTGTTCTGGGTGCTCGTCGCGGCCTGCCTCGCCGTCGTCGTCGTGCTCGTGCTGCTCCCGGATCCCGAGCGCGTCTTCGGCGTCGGCCGCGGCGCCGCAACCGGCACGGGCGAGGAGGCGCCGCAGGGCGTGCTCCGGGCCATCGTCGAGCACCGCGGCGTGCTCGCCCGGGTCGGTTCCGGCATCGGCCTGCTCGCCGCGGTCCGCGCGAGTCGCACGATCATCCTGCCGCTCTGGGCCGTGTCGATCGGCATGCCGCCCGAGGCGGCCGCGCTCGTCATCGGCATCTCCGCGACGATCGACTTCTGCCTGTTCTACGTCAGCGGGCAGGTGATGGACCGCTTCGGCCGGCTGTGGGGCGCGATCCCCGGCCTGGTCGGCCTCTCGACCGGGCACCTGATCCTCGCCTTCACGCACGACGTGCCGGGAAACGGGGCCTGGTTCATCGCGGTCGCCGTGCTCTTCGGTGTCGCGAACGGCGTCTCCAGCGGCGTCATCCTGACGGTGGGTGCGGACCTCGCGCCGAAGCGGCATCCGGCGGCCTTCCTCGGCGCGTACCGCACCATCGGCGACGCCGGGCAGGCCGCCGCTCCCCTCGTCGTCTCCGCGGTGACGTCGCTCGTCTCGCTCGCCGCGGCGAGCGCGGCGATCGGCGTGCTCGGCTTCGTGGGCGCGGGAATGCTGCTGCGCTGGATCCCGCGCTACGTGCCCGGACGCCGAGGGCGTCGCCGCGGCGAAGGCGAAGGGCCGGCCGAGGGAACGGGCTGAGGCGCCGTTCCCCCGGAGCTCGGATGCCTCGTCGGCACCTGCGCGGCGGTTACTGCCCGGCGACCTTCTCGACGGACATCACCAGGATGACCCGGTCGGCCTTGTCGGCCGGCGGCTGCGCGTCGGCGTCGCCGTAGCGGCGACCCAGGTGGGCGTAGAACTCGCCGGTCGGGTCGGCGACCGTGTCGACGAGACGGCCGCGCACCTCGACGTACTTGAACGGCGACTCCGCGTCGAGCGCCTCGAGCGTCATGACCGGGTTGTCCTGGAGGTTCCGGAACTTGGCGCGCTTCGTGGTGTGCGTGAAGCGGATCACCTGCGCCTCGGCGTCGAACTCGAACCACATGGGATTCACCTGCACCTCGCCGTTCGGGCGCACGGTGGCGAGGTGGCCGTAGACCGGCGCGGTGAGGATTCGGAGGAGGTGCTCGGGGATCTCGATCGTCATGGGCACCAGTCAATCACCTCGGCTCGACTCATCCGCCTCGGCTCATCCGGCCGGGCTCGGCTAGCCTGCAGTGGTGCTCACCGATGCCGAGATCGTCGCGTCCCTGACCGCATCCGCCCGCGCCGTGCCGTATCCCGGCGAGTGGCTGGAGCCCCCGTTCGACGACGAGCGGCAGGCGCTCGTCGCGCGCGACGCCGGGCTCTCCGAGCTCCGGGTCGATCGCGAGAGCGGACGGGTGTTCGGTATCGAGCTCGCGAGCGGGGCGGCCCAGACGATCGCGCCGTCGCTGGCCGCGCTCGCCGTGCTCGGCGACGCGTACGCCGACTCCGTCGCGCGCTCGGCCGGGGCGAGCGAACACGAGCTGCGGGTGATCGAGGGGGCGCTGCTCGCGGCGGTGCGGGTCGTCGCCGCCGAGCTCGCGGAGCCGGAGACGTTCTGGTCGATCGCCGCCGAGGAGCTCGGCGACGGGATCACGGCGGATGGCCCACCGAGCCCCGCTACGATCGTCGCCGCTCCCGCCGATGGTCCGACGGTCGTCGTGGCGCTGCCGATGCTCGGCCTGCGGCAAGCGCTCGCCGCGGAGGGCCTGACGCTGTCCGGCTACGCCCAGCTCCTGCCCTCCGTGTCGCTGAACGGCGGACTCGCGGCCACGCTCGCGGGCACGGCTGCGCCCGGGGCGTTCCGCGGCGGCCCGGCGCAGGTGCTCGTGCTCCCAGCGGGGGCCGGGGTGAGCGAGGCGGAACTCGCCTTCCCGTCGCTGCGGCTCGTGGTCGCGTTCGGTGCGACGGATGCCTCGGCGGCCGACATGCCCGCGGGGGTCGAGTTCGTCGTGATCGACGACCCTGCGCCCTTCGCCGCGCTCGCCGAACTCGTCGCCGAGCGGCGCGCGAGCGGGTGGTTCGACTCGCGTTCGCCGGAGGCGACGTCATGACGGACCGCGCGAAGCCCCCGATGCCCGAGGTCGTGACGTACGACGGGCTGCCCGCGTCGGCGGGCGGCGCGCACTCCCTGCGGGTGAAGCGCCCGGCCGACGCCCATGAACGGGTGCAGCGCTTCCTCGCGGCGTGCACGGTGCCGGCCGAGCCAGCGACGTGGACCTTCTCGATCTCCGCCGACGGCGACCCGGCGGCGACGGAACGATTGGCGGCCTTCGCGGCCGAGCTGCTGGGCGGGCCACGCCGGACGCAGCGGATCCGACGTGACTGGAACGTGCCTCCTGAGGCGGCGCTCGAGGTGATCGAGGCGATCGCCGCCGAGAGCGGTGCGACGACGAAGTACGGGGCGTCGCTCGCGACGCTCTCGCAGAGCCTGCCAGTGCAGCTCATCGACCCGGCAACGGGCGGCCCATTCGCCGGGCTCTCGCCGACGGCGTTCGGCGGCTTCGCGGTCGACGGCTACGGCCGGGGGCTCGGCGTCTCCGGGGTCCGCGCGAGCTACGGAACGGCGGGCTCCTCCCTCTCGCTCTGGCTGAACCTGCCCGCCGACGAGCGGCTCGCCCCGGCGGCACGGCACCTGCAGGACCATCTGCCGTTCCGGCTGTCGACGAAGCACTGGCGACGGTGGCAGCCGACCCGAGCGCGCGACGGTTACCGCTCCTCGAAGCTGCCGTCGCCGCTGGCGGGCTGAGCTCGCCCCGGTCTGCGCGTGCTCGATTCATTCCGGCTCCGCCGGCACGCTGAAGACCGAACGCGCAGTCGATTCGACCTCGAGCTCGACTTCGATCGGCAGCAGCTCACTGCTCACCGGCGCCCGCCAGAGGCCGCGAAGCCGAACGGTCGCACTCGTGCCGTCGCGTGACTCCACCGCTGCGAGCGCGACGCCCCTCGGCGCGATCTGGGCGAGGTAGCCGTCGGCCGCTTCCTGCATCGCACGCTGCTCGGCCTCGACGCGCACCCCGTCGCGCTGAGCGACGGCATCCTCGATCGCCCAGGCGTCGGCCGCGGCGAGCGCGGCCCCGTCCGCGAGAGCGAGGAGACGCTTCCGTTCCAGGTAGAGCGAGCTCGCCGAGGCGACGACGAGCACCACGGCGAGCGCGAGCAGCGCGAACCCGAACACGAGCGGCAGCGTGGAGCCGCGCTCGTCGGCGAAACTCGCCAGCGTGCGACCCGGGGTGGTCGGTTCCGCACCGCGGCCGCATCGGCCCGCGCGCCGGCTCATCTCTCCCCCTCCATCGACGCCCATCGGGAGACCGGCTGCAGGGCGCTGGCTTCGACGGGCACGACGAGCACCCGATCGAGTCCGAGCACCGGTGGGGCGAAGGGCAGCCGCACCTCGAGCTCCACCGTCACCCGCAGACGCGTGCCGGGCATCCCGCAGCGCGCCCCACCGCAGTCGACGACAACCGTTCGTTCATCGTCCGAACGGCCGAAGTCGTCGAGCACGAGTTCCACGGCCGCATTCGCCGAACGGCGGACATCGGATGCCTCGCCCTGGCGCACGGCGACCCGAGCTGCGTGCCGCGCCGCTCCTTCCGCGGCGAACGTCGCCGCCTGGAGTTCGGCGAGTGCGAGCACGAGGTACACGATCGGCAGCATGAGCAGGAGCGCGGCCCCGAGGAACTCGAGCGAGGCCGAGCCTCGTTCGTTCCCCGTCCGGTGCGGGCGCGCCCGGCGACCCGGCCGGTCACTCGATCGTCTCGATCGCCGCATGGCCCGACACCTCCAGACTCCCCGGCGGCCCGAGGAGGCCGAGCACCGGTAGCGCCGCCCGAACGGTGACGCGGGCGAGTTCGACGCCCTCGCGTTCGACGCGCAGCTGCTCGATCTCGGTGGCGTACGCCGCGCCGACCGCGGTGGTGATGAGTTCCCGGGTCCGCAGGGCACCCGCGTCCGGTGCCGCGCCCGCGAGGGCGGCGAATCTGGCGCCCTCGGATGCGGCGTCGAGCACGGTGTTCCGCACGTGCAGCGCGAGGGCGAGCTGGATGACGGCGAGCGCGAGCACCGTGAGCAGCATGGCGACCATCGCGAACTCGGCGACCGCCGAGCCGCGCTCATCGGCGAGCGCCCCTTCCCGAATCCGCCCGGTGTCCGGACTGCCACGCCGGATCTCCTCGCTCAGAGCCCGCTCACCCGCTCGATCGCCTGCTCGAACATGCCGCCGAGCGCCGGCCCGGCGAGCGCCCAGATCACGGCGACGAGGCCCGCGGTCATCAGTGTGATGAGCACCCATCCGGGAACGTCGCCACGTTCCTCCCGTGCGAGCCTCCCGAGCCGCTGCGGCATCCGATTCATCCCCATCGTGTTCCCTTCCCATCTCTCATCAGTCGTCTCTTCCTGGTGCCAGGTCGGCACGTGTCCTCCGCTGCGCCGTTCAGAAGCCCGCCTGCAGCACCAGGTAGCCGGGAAAGAGCCCGAACACCACGGTCACCGGCAGGATGAGGAACACGAGCGGCACGAGCATTGCGATCTCCTTGCGCCCGGCGGACTCGATGAGTCGGCGCTTCGCCGCTTCGCGCGCGTCGGCGGCCTGTGACCGCAGGACCGACGCGAGAGGAGCCCCTCGCTCGACCGCACCGATCACCTGATCGATCGCCTGCGTGAGCGGCGGATGCGCGAGCCGATCCCGCATCCCGGCGAGCGCCTCGGTGAGCGGGGCGCCGGCACCGGCGTCCGCGACCGCCCGTGCGAACTCGCCGCTCAACTCGCCGCCCTCGGATCGGGCGATGCGACGCACGGCGTCGAGCAGGGACTCGCCGGCCGTCAGGCTGAGCGTGAGGAACTCGAGCACGGTGGGCAGCTCCTCGTCGATTCGGGCGAGCCGTCGGCCGGCCGCGCGCCGGAGGACCAACTCGGCGAGCGATGACACGGCGATCCCGACGAGGATGGGCGCCGCCACGGCGAGCCAGGGCGTCGCGGCGTCGAGCGGGGTGAACAGCAGCACCGCGACCGTCACCACCGCCGAGCCCGCCGCGAGGCTCAGCTGTTCGAAACGGAATCGTTCCGCCCCGCGGCGCCACGCCGCCTGCCGCAAGCGCAGCGCCACCGTCTGGGTACCCGCGAACATGGTCGGGATCCGCCGCAGCTGCGCGCTCCACGGCTCGATCATCGCGGCGAACACCATCGCGGGATCGCTCGCGCGACGATCGAGGACGGTGCGTGCCCCGGGAGACACATCCGCGACGAGCGGTGCGACGCGTTCGACGAGCGAGCGCCGCCCGAATCGAGGCGTGCTGGCCAGGACGAGCCACAGCCCGATGCCCAGCAGCACCCCGAGGGCGAAGGCGTACGGCGTCACCGGAACCACCGACGCTCGGGCCGGAGCCGGCCGATGGCGAGCATCAACCGATACGCGAGCACGGTGACGACGATGCCTCCGCCGATGACCAGCGCGCCCGCCGGCGAGTCGTACGCGCGGATCGCTTCGGGGCGGGTCGCGAGCACGCCGAGCAATAGCCACGGCGCGGCAGCGCCGAGCCGAGCCGCGTTGCGCAACCAGGACTGGCGCGCGTGCACCTCCGCGCGGACCGCCCCCTCTTCGCGGAGCGCGCTGGACAGCGCGCGCAGCACCTGCGGCAGTTCGGTCCCGCCGACCTCCCGCGCCATCCTGACGGCCTCGAGCAGGCGGTCGGCCGTCGGGTCGGCCAGCCGGTGCTTCAGCGCCTCGAGCTCGCCGCCGAAGTCCCCGGTGCGCGCATAGCCCTCCGCGAACGACGTGAACGCCGCGCGCAGGCCGGCCGGCCCGCGGCGGGCGAGCTCGGCGAGCGAATCCGGAAGGGGGCGGCCCGCCCGGACCGAGGCCAGGAGGTGATCGACGACGTCCGGCCAGATCGCCCGATACTCGAGCCGCCTCGCGTTTGCCCGTCGGCGGACCGACATCGGGAGGAGCAGCAGCCCGAGGCCGGCTGCGGCCGCCGCGAGCGCCGGCACGCCGAACAGGCCGAGGGCGACCGCCCCGCACAGCAGGGCCATGCACCCGCTCGCAGCGACGGCAACGGCGAGTGGGACTCGGCCGAGGCCGGCGAGCACGAGTTCGTCGCGAACGCGCGCGAGTGCGACCGGTGCGGTGCCCATCCGCGCGGACACCGCGGGTTGCGGCCAGAACCACGGTGCGAGGACCAGGAGCACGCCGGCGCTGAAGGCGAGCCCGAGCACCGCGCTCAGCGGGAGCGCTGCGATCGGCGGAAGGCTCATGCGCGACCGCCGAGCACGATGCCGGGGTCGAAGCCGGCGGCGGTGAACTTCTCCAGCCGGGGCATTCGCTCCCCGGTCGCCTCGAGCCGGCCATCGACGCGCCGGAAAACCGGCACCGTCTCGATCGCGGCCTCGCCGTGGGCGCCGGTGGTCGCCACGATCTCGAGGACGCGACGCCGCCCGTGGCGGTCGATGCCGAGCTGGACGACGACGTCGACGCTGGCCGCGACGGTGGGGACCACGAATCCGGCGTCGATGTTGCGGCCGGCGAGCAGCGGGAGCGTGCAGAGCTTCACGAGCGCGTCATGAGCCGAGTTCGCGTGAATCGTGCACATGCCCGCGATGCCGGAGTTCAACGCGATCAATAGGTCGAGGCTCTCCGCGTCGCGTACCTCCCCCACGATCAGGCGGTCGGGGCGCATCCGGAGCGACTCCTTGACGAGCCTGCGGAGCGTGATCTCGCCCGCGCCCTCGAGGTTCGGCGGACGGCACTGCATCGCGACGAGATCGCGCGCCTCGATGTCGAGCTCGAAGGTCTCCTCGACGGTGACCACGCGTTCGCCGATTCTCAGGCATGCCGCGAGTGCGTTCAGCAGCGTCGTCTTGCCGGTGTGCGTCGCGCCCGACACGAGCACGTTCGCGCCCGCGAGCACCGCCATACGCAGGAACTCGGCGGCCTCACGGCTGAGCGTCTCGAGCCCGACGAGCGCCGGCAACGAGTGCAGGCCCCGGCGGAACTTGCGCACGTTGACCGCCCAGGCCCGCGTCACCTCCGGGATCGCGACGTGCAGCCGAGAGCCGTCGGGCAGTGCGGCATCGACGAACGGCTGGGAGAGGTCGAGGCGGCGACCGGACGGCCGCAGCATGCGCTCGACGAGCTCGCGCACCTCGCGCTGCTCGAGCGTGACGGGCGTCAGTTCGGCGACGCCGTTGCGGGCGACGAAGACTCGATCGGGCCCGTTGATCCAGATCTCCTCCACCTCGGGGTCGTCGAAGTAGGACTGCAGCGGCCCGTAGCCGGTGAGCTCGGCGAGGACGCCCGCGGTCGCCACACCCTCGTCGCCGAGCGGCTCACCGCCGCTCGCCAACGCCCGCTCGCCGTAGCGGCGCACCTCTTCGCGGGCGACACGGCCGGCGGCGACGGGGTCGGCCGAGAGATCGACGCCCTCGCGGATCGCGCGCTCTCGGACGAGACGGGAGAGGGTGCGGACGGCATCTGGCATGCCAGCCATCCTCCAGAGCGCGGCGTCGGCGGGTCGGATTCTATCCACAACTCGACGACCGTCCCCGCAGCCACGCGCACCTAGACTGGTCGGGCACTCGCGGGAGTGGTGAAATCGGTAGACACGCAGGATTTAGGTTCCTGTGCCTTCGGGCGTGAGGGTTCGAGTCCCTCCTTCCGCACCACCTGCTCGTTCGATACCGAGCGCGCTGCGGCGACGGGAACGTCACGCGGAAGGCCGCGCCCGAGTCCGACCGGCCGGGCGCGGCCTGAGCGCTAGTCCGCCTTGCGGGAGCGACGCCCGAGCGCGAGCGCCGCGATGGCGGCGCCGAGTCCGAGCACGCCCACCGCGATGCCGGTGATGCCGAGCGCGCGCGCCATGCCGTCGTCGCTCGCAGCGGCGTCGGCCGCCTCGTGCTCGTCGCCGTGCGCGGGGGCGGCGGCGCCGTGATGGCCGCCGTCCTCCGCGGCAGTGACGGTGATCGAGGGCGCCGGGTGCTCCGGCTCCTCCTCGCCCTCTGCGGTGGGTTCGCTCCAGTCGGTCGAACCTTCGACGCACTCCTGGAGCACCGGGAACGCGAGGGTCTCCCCCTCGGCGTCGGCGGGCAGCTGCAGCGAGAGCTCGATGACGTCGCGAAGCTCGCTGGGCAGCGGTGTGGTCGCGGTGTAGACGACCTGCGCGACCCGGTCGACGACGCTCGCGCCGTGCGAATCGATCTTCGGCTCGGGCAGCTTCTCGACGACCGTCGCGATGGTCCAGCCGGAGTTGACGGTCGGCGTCACCCGGTCGATCCCCTCGGGCATCGTGAAGGTGAGCTTGGTGGTCGGGCTCGTGCCGCAGCCGTGCGGGATGCCGAAGCTCAGCACGGTGTAGGCGCCGGCGGCGGTCGAGGTGGAGTCGACGCCGACGTGGGCGCTCGCGGCGAGCGGGGCGCCGAGCGCGAGCAGGGCGCCTGCGCCGAGGGCGGCGGCGGTCATGAAGGCAGGGCGGACGTGGGTCTTCGTGGTCATGGTGGGTGCTTTCGTGCGAAGTGGGAGATGGAAGCGTGCGCCGATCAAGCGGCGCAGACTCCGCACGGCGGCCCGCGCCGCACCACGATCGCGGCGAGACGGCGAAGCACCGGCAGGCGCCACGGGTGCTCGGCCGGGCTCGCGACCCGCGCCGGCGCTTCCACGGGCGCCACGACGAGCAGGGCGACGGCGACGAGGGCGCCGCGCGCCACCCGGCCGAGCGCCCGAACGGCACGGTCGGCCACCGCGATGCTGACGACCGCGAGCACGGCGGCGAGGAGGTGCGCGACGGGCATGGCCGCACCGAAGTGCTCGCCGTGCCCGAACTGCCCGGTGCCGGCGACGGCGAGCCAGGCGTCACGGCTCACGGTCCCGGCCGCTCCGTGCAGGGCGTGCGGGTCGGCGCCCGCGACGATGCCGCTCGGCGAACTTCCCGCCGACAGCGAGAACGTGACGTGCAAGGTGAGCTGCGCCACCACCGCGGCGATCGCGGCGCCGGGCCAGCGCGCACCGCGGCCGACCATCAGGATGCCGAACGGCACCGAGAATGCGAGGGCCACCGCGAGAGCGACGAAGCCGGGCGGGCTTCCCCCGCCGATGGTGTGCGCGAGCGAAGCGAGCAGGGTCGACGAAGACGCGACCAGGAGTCCCCGCGTGGTGCGGGCGGCGCGCGCGCTGTGCACGAGCACTGAGCCTAGTCGCCCGCGCGCCATTCGCTCAGCCGGTCGGCTCCGTCGGGGGGCCCGCGGCGATACGCGCTCGCGCATACTGCTCGATCTGCTCGGCCGGCACCGACCAGTCCGTGTCGAGCCACCAGCTCGCCCCGGCCTCAGCCCACGGGTGCACGACCGCGGCATCCGCCGCCGCATCGACTCCGCCCGTCGTGCCCTCCTGCACCCAGTCGAACGGCCGCTCGCCGAGCCCCAGCCGCTCGCGCTCGGCGAGCAGCCACTCGTAGGCCTCGCGCCCGATCTCAGGGGTGAACACCTGCTGCTGCGTGTCGGGCCCCGCGACCCCTTCGCCCGGCGGGGCGTAGTTCGGCAGCCAGCCGTCGAGCTGGGCGACCCGCCGCATCGACTTCTGGCTCGGCCAGAGCCCGACGGCCCAGATCGGCACCCCGGGCTGCTGCACCGTCGGCGGCGGCAGCATCTCCTCCGTGCGGCGGGCGGTGAAGTGGCGTCCCTCGTAGGCGAAGGGCTCGCCGCGCCAGAGCTTCGGCAGCAGCTCGAGCGTCTCGTCGAGCTGCTCGGCGCGCACGCGTCGGCCGGGGTCGTGCTCGAAGATCCAGAACCGCTCCTCGACCTCCTCGGGCACGCCGAGGCCGGCCGAGAGCACGACGCGGCCCTTCGAGAGCCGGTCGACGGTCATGGTCTGCCCCGCCAGCTCCCACGGTCGGCGGCGCGGCACCGGCGTCAGCATCGTACCGAGGCGGATCGTCGAGGTGCGCACGGCCGCAGCGGCGAGGATGGCCCAGGGGTCGGGAGCCCAGATGCCCTCCCACACGAAGAAGCCGTGCCAGCCGTGCTGCTCGGCCAGCTCGGCGAGCTCCACCGCGAGCTCGGGATCGGTGCCGGGGAAGATGAATCCGTAGCGCATGCGGTGAAGCTATCGCTCCCCACCGACATCCCGGGTGCGATCCCGAGTCCCGCACGGTAAGGTAACCCTTGCCTATCCTTTCGAGAAACCCGAGGGTCACCATGTCGACTGCTACGCCCGTCATCGACCGCGAGACCGCCGCCGATCCCCTCGACGTCGCCGCCCTGGTCCGCGCCGCTTCGGCCGACGACCACCGCGCGACCGAGACCCGCGGCTTCATCGTGGAACTGATGCGCGGCGAGCGCTCGCTCGACGACTACACGCGCTACCTCGCCCAGCTCGCCTGGATCTACGAGGCGCTCGAGGCCCGCGGCGCCCGCGCCGACGACCCGGAGGTCTTCGACCCGGCACTCGCCCGGATGGCGGCGATCGACGCCGACCTCGCCGCGCTCGGCGCCCCGGACTGGCGCGAGACGCACCCCGCGCTGCCGGCCACCGCCGACTACGCGGCGCACCTCCGCAGCCTCGCCGACGACGACGTGCGCTACCTCGCGCACCACTACACGCGCTACCTCGGCGACCTCTCCGGCGGCCAGGCGATCGCCGCGCTCGTGGCCCGCCACTACGGCGCCACCCCGGAGCAGCTCGGCTTCTACTCCTTCGACCTCGAGGGCGGACCGGTGCAGTACAAGCGCCGCTACCGCACCGCCATGAACGAGCTCCGACTCTCGGCCGAAGAGGTCGACGCCCTCATCGACGAGGTGCGCGCCTCGTTCCGCTTCAACGGGGCGATCTTCGAGGCGCTCGACGCCTGATCGCCCGCCCTCATACGACGGGATGACCCCGCACCCCTACGAGGGGATGATTTCCCACCGCGCACGCGGCTGGCGAGCGGGCCGCGTGGGTAGACTGCATCGACACTGCACGCCGCGGCACGTCGACCCGTGCCCGACGACTGGAGCTTTCCCGTGATGCACACCGCACTCATCCCCTGGCTCGACCCGGAGAACATCATCGCCGCGGCCGGCCCCTGGGCCCTCGTCGTCGTGTGCCTGATCGTGTTCGCCGAGACCGGCCTGCTCGTCGGCTTCCTGCTGCCGGGCGACACGCTGCTCATCATCTCGGGCCTCCTCACGCACACGAGTCTCGTGTTCGGCGTCGACATCTGGTGGGTCTGCCTCGCGATCGGCCTCGCGGCATTCGTCGGCGGAGAAGTCGGCTATCTGATCGGGCACAAGTTCGGTCCCCGCATCTTCGAACGAAAAGAGTCGGGGCTGTTCAGCGTGAAGAACGTCGAACGCACGAACGCCTTCTTCGACCGGTTCGGCGCCCTCGCGGTCATCCTCGCGCGCTTCGTGCCGATCGTGCGCACATTCACGCCCGTCGCGGCCGGCGTCGGCCACATGAACTACCGCAAGTACACGCTCTACAACCTCATCGGCGCCCTCATCTGGGGTGTCGGCCTCACGTACTTCGGCTTCCTGATCGGCTACATCCCGCCGGTCGCGGACTTCGTGCAGAGCTACATCGACGTCATCCTCATCGGCGCCGTCGTACTCACCCTCATCCCGACGCTCTGGCACTACTTCCAGTCGGCCCGCAAGGCGAAGCGCGCCGCAGCCGCCGGCGAGGACGTCGTCACCGACGAGGACGAGGCGGAGCAGCTCGTGCTCGACCAGGACGTGTTCGAGCGCGGCCCGCGCCACGAGGAGCAGTAGCTCCAAGGCGCCTGCCGCGCCGCACCGCGACTAGCGGTGCGAGCCCTGCTCCTGCCCGGCGCGTCCCGCGGGCTCCAGCTGGAAGGTCGAGTGCTCGACGTCGAAGTGCGCGGTGAGGCATCCGCCCAGCTCGTCGAGCAGCTCCCCCGTGCGGCCGGACTCGAACACCTCGGGCTCGACCTCGACGTGCGCCGTGAACACCGGCTGCCCCGAGGTGATCTGCCAGACGTGCACATCGTGGACCGCCACCACGCCGCGGGTCCGCAGGATGTGCTCGCGGATCTCGGCCACATCGGTGTCGGCCGGTGCGGACTCGCTCAGCACGTGCGCGACGTCTCGGAGCAGGATGAGCGCCCGCGGGATGATGAGGGCCGCGATCGCGAGCGAAGCGAGCGCGTCGGCCGCGTTCCAGCCGGTGAGGAGGATGACGACCGCGGCGACGATCACGAGCGCCGACCCGATCGTGTCGCCGAGCACCTCGAGGTAGGCGCCGCGCAGGTTGATCGAGTCCTTCGCTCCGCTGCGGAGCACCAGCATCGCCGCGATGTTCGCCGCGAGGCCGAGGATCGCCACGACGAGCATGAGCCCGCCCTGCACCTCGTGCGCCTCCCCGTCCGCTCCGGAGATCAGGCGACCGACGGCACTGATCGCGACGGAGACGGCGACCCCGAGGAGGATCAGGCCGTTGACGAGCGCCCCGAAGACCTCGAAGCGCCGGAACCCGTAGGTCTGCCGGTCGGTCGCCGGCCGGGCCGCCACGATCGCCGCGACGAGGGCCACGACGAGGCCGAGCAGATCGCTCGCCATGTGCCCGGCATCGGCGAGCAGCGCGAGCGAGCCGCTCAGCAGGCCGCCGATCAGCTGCGCGACGAGGAATGCGCCGATGATCGCGATCGCGACGATGAGTCGCGTGCGGTTCGCCCCCTGGGCGTGGTCGTGGGAGTGATCGTGTGCCATCACCTCGAGCTTAGGCGAGAATTCCCTGGTCAGCCCAAGATAGAAGTGGGAATGAATAGCGTTCTCAGCCGAGCGACGCAGCGATCCGCTCGAGCTCGGGGATGAGCGCCTCGAAGGCCCGCGCCCGGTGGCTGATCGCATTCTTCTGCTCGGGCAGCAGCTCGGCCGCGGTGATCTCGTGGCCCTCGGGCTCGAACACCGGGTCGTAGCCGAAACCGTGCGAGCCGCGCGGCTCGTAGGCCACCTGCCCCGGCCAGGTGCCGTCGACGACGATCTCGACCGGCTCCTCGGTGCCGGCGAGCGCGGCCGGCACGACGAGCGCGATGGTGCAGTGGAACGAAGCCGCCCGGTTCGGCCGACGCACGTCGGCGAGCTGCGCGAGCAGCAGGGTGCGGTTCGCCTCGTCGCCCGCCCCGTGCCCCGCCCAGCGGGCCGAGAAGATGCCGGGCGAGCCGCCCATGACGTCGACCGCGATGCCCGAGTCGTCAGCGAGCGCGATGCGCCCCGTGTGCTCTGCGGCGGCCCGCGCCTTGATCAGGGCGTTCGCGGCGAAGCTCGTGCCGTCCTCGACGGGCTCGGGCCCGTCGTAGCCGAGCACCTGGAGCTGCGGCATCCGCTCCCCCAGGATCCGCTGGAACTCGGCGACCTTGTGCGCGTTGTGCGTCGCGAGCACGACCTCGAGCGCGTCGGTGCCGCTCACGCGTCGGCCGCCTCGCGGCCCGCGGCGAGCGCCGCGACCTGGAGCGCGGCGAGCTCGGCGTTGCCGCCGAGGGCGAGGTCGAGGAGCGCATCGAGCTCGCGGCGGTCGAACGGCGCGCCCTCCGCGGTGCCCTGCACCTCGACGAAGAGGCCGCGGCCGGTGGCGACGACGTTCATGTCGGTCTCGGCGCGGACGTCCTCGACGTAGGCGAGGTCGAGCATGGGCGTGCCGTCGATGATGCCGACCGAGACGGCCGAGACCGTGTCGATAAGCGGGGTCGACTTCTGTCCGATGAACTTCTTGGTGCGGGCCCACTCGACCGCGTCGGCGAGCGCGACGTACGCGCCCGTGATCGCCGCGGTGCGGGTGCCGCCGTCGGCCTGCAGCACGTCGCAGTCGATGACGACGGTGTTCTCGCCGAGCGCCTTCGTGTCGATGACGGCGCGGAGGCTGCGGCCGATGAGCCGGCTGATCTCGTGCGTGCGGCCGCCGATGCGGCCCTTGACCGATTCGCGGTCGTTGCGGGTGTTCGTCGAGCGCGGCAGCATCGAGTACTCGGCGGTGACCCAGCCGGTGCCCTTGCCCGTGAGCCAGCGCGGCACGCCGTTCGTGAAGCTCGCGGTGCAGAGCACCTTCGTGCCGCCGAAGGAGATCAGCGCGCTGCCCTCGGCGTGCGCGCTCCAGCCGCGTTCGATGGTGACCTCGCGGAGCTGGTCCGGCGTGCGCCCGTCGGCGCGGACGATGGCTGAGGTGTCGGTCACGAGGTTCTCCATTCGGAACGGTGCGGCAGGGCGATCGAGCCGGTCTGCACGAGCTCGACGCTCGGGATCTCCGGACCGATGAGACGGTTGGCGAGGTCGAGGAAGGCGCTCGTGGACTCCCCCGTGGCCTCGTAGCGGTGCGTGGGCGGCGTGTCGGCGCGCCGCTCGGTGCCCGTCGAGACGAGCACCCGGTAGACGTCGTTCGCGGTCTCGACGTCGCTCGAGACGAGGGTGACGCCCTCGCCCATGACGTACGAGATCGCGCCTTTCAGGAAGGGGTAGTGGGTGCAGCCGAGCACGAGCGTGTCGATCTCGGCGCGCTTCAGCGGCGCCAGGTACTCCTCGGCGACCGAGAGCACCTCCTCGCCCGTGGTCACCCCGGCCTCGACGAACTCGACGAAGCGCGGGCAGGCCTGGCTGAACAGCTGCAGGTGCGGCGCGGCGGCGAAGGCGTCGTCGTAGGCGCGGGACTGCACGGTGCCGGCCGTGCCGATGACCCCGACCCGCCCGGACTTCGTGGCGGCGACCGCCCGGCGCACCGCCGGCTGGATGACCTCGACGACGGGGACGTCGTAGCGCTCGCGGGCGTCGCGGAGCATGGCGGCGGAGGCGGTGTTGCAGGCGATGACCAGCATCTTGACGCCCTGGGCGACGAGGTCGTCGAGCACGGCGAGCGCGTAGCGGCGCACGTCGGCGATCGGCTTGGGCCCGTAGGGCGAGTGCTCCAGGTCGCCGACGTAGAGGATCGACTCGTTCGGCAGCTGATCCTTCACCGCCCGGGCGACGGTGAGCCCGCCGACCCCAGAGTCGAAGATCCCGATCGGCGCGTCCGTCACGAGGATCAAGCTTAGGCGAGCGGCGCGCGCGGCGCTGCGCCACCGGGAGCGGATGCCTCGGCATCCCCCGCGCGAGCAACTAGGCTCTCCTTCGTGACCGGCTCAGCTGCGCTCTTCACCGACCGCTACGAACTCACCATGGTGGATGCCGCCCTCCTCGACGGCACCGCCCACCGGGAGTCGCTCTTCGAGGCGTTCGCGAGACGACTCCCCGACGGCCGCCGCTACGGCGTCGTCGCCGGCACCGGGCGGCTGCTCGAGCTCATCGAGCGCTTCCGCTTCGAGGATGCCGAGCTCGAATGGCTCCGGGAGCACGAGGTGGTGCGCCCGGCGACGCTCGACTGGCTCGCCGACTACCGCTTCGCAGGCGACGTCTGGGGGTACCGCGAGGGCGAGGCGTACTTCCCGGGCTCTCCTCTGCTGACGATCCAGGCGAGCTTCGCCGAAGCGGTCATGCTCGAGACGCTCGTGCTGTCGACGCTCAACTACGATTCCTCCGTCGCGAGTGCCGCAGCGCGCATGGTCTCCGTCGCGCTCGGCCGCCCCCTCGCCGAGATGGGCTCGCGGCGCACGAACGAGCGCTCGGCCGTCGCGGCCGCTCGCGCCGCCTACATCGCCGGCTTCGACGCCACCTCGAACCTCGAGGCGGGCCGCACCTGGGGCATCCCCACCATGGGCACCGCGGCGCATGCGTTCACGCTGCTGCACGACACCGAGGAGCAGGCGTTCCGCGCCCAGGTGGACGCCTTCGGCCCCTCCACGACGCTGCTCGTCGACACCTACGACATCGCGAAGGGCGTCGAGCTCGCCGTCGCCGTCGCCGGCCCCGAGCTCGGCGCGGTGCGCATCGACTCGGGCGACCTGCCCACCGTGGTCGCCGCGGTGCGCGAGCAGCTCGACTCGCTCGGCGCCGTGAACACGAAGATCACCGTCACGAGCGACCTCGACGAGTTCACGATCGCCGGGCTCTCCGGCGCGCCGGTCGACTCCTACGGCGTCGGCACCTCGGTCGTCACCGGCTCCGGTTTCCCGGCCGCCGGCATGGTCTACAAGCTCGTCGCGCGGCGGGACGACGCCGGCGACTGGATCGCCGTCGCGAAAGCTTCGTCGCAGAAGGCGAGCGTGGGCGGACGCAAGAACGCGGCGCGCCGGCTCGACTCCACGCGCACGGCGCGCGAGGAGCTCGTCTTCGTCGGCGACGGGCCTGGCGGCGAAGCCGAGTTCGAGGCCGGCGACGAGCTGCGACCGCTGATGGTGCCGTTGATGGTGGACGGCGTCGCGGATGCGGCGTACACCGGCCGCGCGGGCACCGAGGCGGCCCGGGCGCACCGGGCCGAGGTCATGCAGGAGCTGCCGATCGAGGCGTTCCGGCTCGGGCGCGGTGAGGCCGTCATCCCGACGAACTACCGCTGAGGCCGGCGACGAGGCCGCTCGGCCCCAACCGGCTGCGGCCGGATGCTACTCGCCGCGCATCTTCTCGTAGATCGCCTTGCAGGCGGGGCAGACCGGGAACTTCTCCGGGTCGCGGCCCGGAGTCCACTTCTTGCCGCAGAGCGCCTTGACGGGCTTGCCGGTGATCGCCGACTCGAGGATCTTGTCCTTCGGCACGTAGTGCGAGAAGCGCTCGTGGTCGCCGGGCTCGATGAGCTCCTCTTCGAGGAGCTTCTCGAGCTCCCGGTCGAGGACGTCGGTGCCGCCTCCGGGCTGGCCGGGGTCGGCGATGCTCGCGTGCACGGGGTGGATCATGCGCTCGATTCTACGCGCCCGTCGGAGCCTCCGGGCCGCTGGGCGAGCTACGCGCGGATGGCTGCGGCGAGGATCTCCGGCCCGCGACGATCGAAGACCCGACCGCCGAGCCAGACGCCCGCGACGATCACGACGAGCCCCAGCACGGTGCCCGAGAGGAAGGCGGCCAGATGCCAGCTCGGATCGGCGAAGACGCCGAGGAGCGCGAACGCGACGGCCGGGGCGGCCACGATCAGCGAGCCGAACATCGTGATCGACTGCACGAGCGAGGAGAGGCTGCCGGTCGACTGCGGCTGCTGGAACGGGCTGTCGCCGGGCTTCACCGCCGGATACGGGAAGCGCGCCGAGGTGACCGAGCCGATGCCGAGACCGGAGAGGAGCAGCACCGTGGACACGCCGATGAGCGACGGCAACGGGCGCCAGTCGTCGAGCACGAACACGGTCAGCGCGCTGCCGAGCCCGATCACGACGACGCCGAGCACGATCACGGGTACGAGGCGGCCGAACCGGTCGGCGGTGCCGCGGACTCCGGAGACGACGTGCAACCAGATCGCGGTCGAGTCGTAGGCCGTGTCGTTGTGCAGGGACCACCCGAGGAACAGGCACATCAGCGGCACCGGGGCGAGCCCGAGGTACTCCATCGGCACGCCGACGATGCTGAAGGCGATGATGAAGATGACCGGCGCGAGCGGCACCATGACGATCGACACCCAGTACCGTGCGTCGCGGAACCAGTAGGTGAAGCTGCGCGCGGCGACCGCGCCGCTCGCGTTCTGCGGCAGCCGATCGAACCAGCCGAGCCCGCGGTAGCTCTTCGACGCCCCCTCGCGTTCCGGGGTGACGAGCATCGTCTCGACGAGGCGGATCCAGCCGAGCCCGAGCAGGGCGAGCGTGGCCACGGCGATGAGGAGCTTCAGCACGGCGACGCCCCAGTCACCGTTGGCCGCATCACCCGGGACCGCGAACGCGGCGCCGAGCGGCGTCCAGCCCAGCCATCCGGCGAGCCCCTCGAGCACCTGCCGTCCCTCACGCGCCCAGTCGACGGTCGTCAGGGCGACGATCACCGGCGAGGCCGCCACGACGAGCAGCAGGCCGAGGACGCCGGTCAGTTCCCGCGCCCGGCGTGTGGCGAGCAGGAACGAGGCGACCGCCGTCGCGACGCGCGCGAGCAGCAGGCAGGTCGCGAAGGCCAGCGCGGCCGAGAGGATCGCGAGGATCGTCTCCCCCACGCCGCGCGACCAGGTCACCACGCTGCCGAGCAGCACGATGCCGAGCACGAACGCGGGGATGCCGATCAGGGCGGCCACGGCGAGCGAGATCGCCAGTCGCCGTCCGGGGATGCCGAACAGCGCGAACTTGCGCGGATCCATCGTGTCGTCGACCCCGAAGATCAGCGGGAAGACGATGAAGCCGACGACCGTCGCCGAGCCCGCCACGACGAGCGCGTCGCGGATGACCGAGACGTCGTCGACGAACCGCAGAGCGACGAGCACGAAGAAGAGCAGACCCGCGATGCCGAGCCCGTAGACGAGCCCCACCACGATGCCGACGACCTGCCAGGGGCTGCGTCGGAAGATGTTGGCGAGGAGGCGCAGCTTCAGTCCGAGAAACTGTGCAACCATTCCATGCCTTCCGCTGCCTTGCGCCCACCGGCGAGCGCGACGAATCGATCTTCCAGGGTCTCGCCCTGGCGCACCTCGTCGAGCGTGCCGGCGGCGAGCACCTTGCCGCCGACGACGACCGCGACCGAGTCGCAGACCCGCTCGATGAGGTCCATGCCGTGGCTCGAGAGCACGACCGTGCCGCCACCGGCGACGTACCGTTCGAGGATCTCGGTGAGGTTCGCCGCCGAGACCGGGTCGACGGACTCGAACGGTTCGTCGAGCACGAGCAGGCGCGGCGAGTGGATCATCGCGCACGCGAGCGCGATCTTCTTCGTCATGCCCGCCGAGTAGTCGGCGACCAGCCGGTCGACGGCGTCGTCGAGTCCGAAGGCCGCGATGAGGTCGGCGCTGCGCTCGCGGACCGTGCGCGCGTCGAGGCCGCGGAGGATGCCGGAGTAGTGGAGCAGCTGCCCGCCGGTGAGGCGGTCGAAGAGCCGGAGCCGGTCTGGCAGGACACCGGTCGCCCGCTTGGCCGCCTCGGGGTCGGCCCAGGCATCGATGTCGTGGATGCGCACCGTGCCCTCGTCGGGCCGCAGCAGCCCGGTCACCATCGAGAGGGTGGTCGTCTTGCCCGCCCCGTTCGGGCCGACGACGCCGAAGAACGAGCCGGCGCGCACCTGCAGCGAGATCCGGTCGACCGCGGTCTTGTCGCCGAAGCGCTTCACGAGCGAGTCGACCACGAGCACACGGTCCGCGCTCTCGGGCGGCGCCTCGCGGGCGACGCGGAGCGTGCGCTTCTTGCGGCTCGCCTTCTTCGCCGGCGCGGGGATGACGGCGACCGCGACGTCGGGGGCGCGCTCGCCCGCCTCCGCCTCGGCCGGCGGCTCCGGGACGACGCGCTCGCGGGTCTCCTCGTCGACGCGATCGTCGACCACGGCATCGGCGACCGGCGCGGCGGAGGGGACCCGCTCCCGGGTCTCCTCGTCGACCGCGCTCGAATCGGCGACCGTCTCGGGCTCGAGGATGGTCTCGGCCACCGCGACGACCGCGGCAGCTTCGCTCGCCTCGGGCTCGACCGGCTTCTTGGGGCGCTCGGCCGCGGTGGTGTCGGTGGTGACCGCGGCGGCCGCACGGAGCGCCTGGCGCTTGGCGCTCACACTGCTGGTCGAGCGGGATCGCGCGGCGGGCGACGCCGGGGCGTCCGCCTTCGCAGCGCTCTTCGCGGCCCGCGCGGAGCTCGCCGCGCTCGTGCGCTCGGCGGTCGCTCGACTCGAGGCGCTCCTCGAGGCGCCCGAGCGCTTCGACGCGGGTGCCGGTTCGCTCGCGGTCTCAGTCTCCTCGCCGCTCTGCTGCCGGGCGGCTTCGGCCTTCGCCGCCTCCGCTTTGCGGGCGGCGCGGGTCGCCGCGGCCCGCTTCGCCGCCTCCGAACGCTTCGCGCTCTTCGCGGCGGCCTCGGCCGAGCCGGCGGCCGTGGACTTCGCCGCCTTCTTCTTCGCGGCCGCAGGTCGCTTCGGGGCCGTGGCGCCCTTCGCCCGCGCGGGCGCGGCCGACGTCGACTCCCCGTGGTCGGCCTGCGCGGACACCCCCGTGCCGGTGCCTTCGGGAGCCTCGTCGGTCGAATCGGAGCGAGAAACGGAAGTCACCCAGCAAACCTACCAACTGCCGGCGCTGGATCCGTGTCCTGTGGCGGTTCGCGCCCCCTCCGGAAACTGAGCATTCCCTGTGCGGCGTATCACGATCGCACTACGACTCCTCGGCGCAGCCCGCCCCGGACGGGTGACACCGGATACGCTGGTCCCGGCATAACGGCGTGTCCCAATGTGAACTTCCGGGTGAACCGAAGGCGAACACGAGGTTTCGATCGGCCCCGAGCGGGCCCATCGCGACCGATCGTCTCGGCACCCGCACCACCGAAGGAGATGCAGTGACCACGCAGATCGTGATCCTCGCAGCCGGCATGGGGAGCCGGCTCGGGCGTTCCCTCCCCAAGCCGCTCACCGAGCTCGGCGACGGCCGCACCATCATGGGCCAGCAGTTCGACAACATCGGCCACGCCTTCGGCGGCGACGCCGATGTGACGATCGTCGTCGGCTACAAACTCGAGCACATCATCGAGGCGTTCCCGCAGGCGTCCTTCGTCTACAACGAGGAGTACGACCAGACGAACACCTCGAAGTCGCTCATGCGCGCCCTGCAGGCGTCGCAGAGCGGGGGCGTGCTGTGGATGAACGGCGACGTCGTCTTCGACCCGCGCATCCTCGACCGCGCCGTCGCGCTCATCGCCCGCGACCAGTCCTTCGTCACGGTGAACACCGCGAAGGTGTCCGATGAAGAGGTGAAGTACACCACCACCGCCGAGGGCTACATCAAGGAGCTCTCGAAGACCGTCAAGGGCGGCCTCGGCGAGGCGGTCGGCATCAACTACATCTCGAGCCGCGACAAGGCCACCTTCCTCGCCCAGCTGCAGCGCGTCGGCGCGCAGGACTACTTCGAGCGCGGCCTCGAGCTCGCGATCGAGCAGAACGGCCTGCTCATCGAGCCGATGGACGTCTCCGACCTCTACGCGGTCGAGATCGACTTCGCGGAAGACCTGGAGCGCGCGAACCACTTCGTGTGATCCGGAACGCTGCGTCCTGCAGCACCACAGCGACACGGGGCGGATGCCGAACGGCATCCGCCCCGTGTGGTGTGCCGCGGGGGTCTAACGGAGCCCGCGGGCGACGCCCGCCCGCTCGAGCTGGAGCGCGATGACCCGCCCGATCCAAGTGAAGAGCACCGGGCTGCCGGCGTAGAGGGGCAGCGCGATCGCCCACATCCAGGCCGGGAAGTGCTCCCCACCGAGCGCGAGGTACACCACGACGGCGATGACGATGCCCGAGGTGAGCCCGGAAGCGTAGTAGAGCCAGGGCTCCCACCGGCGGTAGCGCGTGAGCAGGAACGGCAGCTCGACGAGCACGCCGACGAGGAGCGCCGTGCCGATCAACCGCGGCAGCCACTGCGGGGCGAACGCCGCGCCGACGAGCCCCGCGATGAGGCCGGCGAGGAGCGCGGTGCCCGGCCTGCGCAGCAGGGCGAAGGCGACGACGCTCGGCAGGAAGTGCACGCCGATGGTCACGCCGTAGAACATCGGGCCGATCGCCGCGAGCACGAGCGCGAGGTACCCGGACCCGCCCGCGACGACGCCGCCGGCCACGCCGATGGCGGCGCAGCTCAGGAGGATCCGGGTGCTGGTGCTGGTGCGAGTGGCCACGTTCCAAATCTACCGTCGCGCCGGCCCGGCACGGTTCTCCCGGCGAACGCCTCTACGATGAGAGCGTGACTGCTGCCACCACTCGCGTCGGAGGCGACGTGCATCCGCTGCGCCGGAAGCCGCTCGCCAGCTACCGGCATTCCCTGTGGCTGCTCACGACGCGGGACCTGAAGGTGCGGTACTCGACCTCGGTGCTCGGGTACGTCTGGTCGGTGCTCGACCCGCTCGTGATGGCGGGCATCTACTGGTTCGTGTTCACCCAGGTCTTCGACCGCTCGGCCGGCTTCGAACCGTACATCGTCTTCCTGCTGAGCGCGCTGCTGCCGTGGATGTGGTTCAACGGCTCGGTCTCCGACTCCACCCGCGCGTTCCTCAAGGACGCGAAGCTCGTGCGGTCGACGATGATCCCACGCACGATCTGGGTGAACCGGATCGTGCTCTCCAAGGGCATCGAGTTCCTCTTCGCGCTGCCGGTGCTCGCGCTCTTCGCGGTCCTCTTCGGTGCCGCGCCGAGCTGGGAGATCGTCTTCTTCCCGCTCGCGATCGTGCTCCAGGCCGTGCTCACCGCGGGCATCTGCCTCATCGCGGCGCCGCTCGTCGTCTTCTTCCGCGACCTCGAGCGGGCAGTGAAGCTCATCCTGCGCTTCTTGTTCTACGCGACGCCGATCATCTACGCGACGACCGACCTGCCGAGCGGCGTGCAGTTCTGGGCCGCGTTCAATCCGCTCTCCGGCATCTTCTCGCTCTACCGCGCCGCGTTCTTCCCGCAGCAGCTGATCTGGTTCGAGGTGCTGATCTCGGCGCTGATGTCGATCGCCTTCCTCGTCGTCGGCCTCCTCGTGTTCCGCGCCTCCGAGCGCCAGATGCTGAAGGAGATCTGATGACGCACTCCGTCACCGCCGACGGCACCACGGGCGAGCGGTCCGCCTCGGGCGGCTTCGCGATCCGCGTCAGCACCCTCGGCGTCCGGTTCCGACGCAACCGCCGTGGCCGCCGCTCGTTCAAGGACCTTCTCGCGGGCCGCAAGCGCCGCACCCGCCCGGGCGAGTTCTGGGCCCTGCGCGAGGTGTCCTTCGACGTGCGACCGGGCGAGGCGATCGGCGTCGTCGGCCGCAACGGCCAGGGCAAGTCGACGCTGCTGAAGCTCGTCGCCGGGGTGCTGCTGCCCGACGAGGGCTCCGTCACCGTGGCCGGCGGTGTCGCGCCGCTCATCGAGATCACGGGCGGCTTCGTCGACGACCTCACGGTGCGCGACAACGTGTACCTCACCGCGGGGCTGCACGGGATGTCGAAAGCGCAGATCGACGCCAAGTTCGACGAGATCATCGGCTTCGCGGAGATCGGCGACTTCCTCGACACCCCGTACAAGCACCTGTCGAGCGGCATGAAGGTGCGGATCGCGTTCGCCGTGATCTCGCAGCTCGAGGAGCCGATCATGCTCGTCGACGAGGTGCTCGCCGTGGGCGACAAGGCGTTCCGCGAGAAGTGCTACCGCCGCATCGACGAGCTGCTCGCCGGCGGGCGCACGCTGTTCTTCGTCTCGCACAACGAGCGCGACCTGCGTCGCTTCTGCACGCGCGGCCTCTACCTCGACGGCGGACGGCTCGTGCTGGACTCCACGATCGACGCCGTGCTCGACCGCTACAACGCGGAGCACGCGAGCCGCTGAGGCTCGCCCGCGCGCACCCCGCCTCCGGGCTGCGCCCGAGCCGCTCAGTGCGCCGCGTCGCGCGCGATCAGGTTCCGTACGGCGACGGCGTCGTTCGCCACCTCGACGACGTTCTGCGGGGCCTCGAGCAGCGCCTGCAGCGCCTCGGGAAGCTCCGCAGGCTCGCCGATCGCCTCGGCGACGATCTCGGGGAACTTCTGCGGTTTCGCGGTCTCCAGCACGAGCATCGGGATGCCCGGCTCGAGGTGCCTGGCGGCGACCGCGAGCCCGTCGGCGGTGTGCGGGTCGACGACCACGCCGTTGGAGCGGTGGATCTCGCGGATGGTCGCCACGCGGTCGGCATGCGTGCTGGAGCCGCTCACGATGCCGAACTCCTCGGCGAAGCGCGGCTGCTCGGCGGAGAGGTCGAGCACGCCGTCGCGCTCGAGCCCGCTCCAGCGCTCGCGGAGCGCCTCCGGATCGCGGCCGACGACCTCGAAGACGAAGCGCTCGAGGTTGGACGCCCGGGAGATGTCCATCGACGGGCTCGACGTCGCGAAGGTCGACTCGCCCGTTCGCGGCCGGTACACCCCGGTGCGGAAGAACTCGTCGAGCACGTTGTTCTCGTTCGTGGCCAGCACGAGCCGGTGGATCGGCAGCCCCATGCGGCGGGCGAGCCAGCCCGAGAAGATGTTGCCGAAGTTGCCGGACGGCACCGTGATCGACACGCGGTGCGCGGCGCGATGCTCGGGCGCGACCGCGTCGCTGTGCCGCAACCACGCCCAGAAGTAGTAGACGAGCTGGGCCGCGATGCGCGCGAAGTTGATCGAGTTGACCGCCCCGAGCCGGTGCTCGCGCTTGAAGGCGGTGTCGCCCGCGATGACCTTCACGAGGTGCTGGCAGTCGTCGAAGTCGCCCTCGACGGCGATGTTGTGGATGTTGTCGTCGGTGAGGGAGTACATCTGCGCGCGCTGGAAGGCGCTCATCCGGCCCTGCGGCGAGAGCATGAAGACCGCGACGCCGTGCTTGCCCCGCAGGGCGTACTCGGCGGCGGAGCCGGTGTCGCCAGAGGTCGCGCCGAGGATGTTCAGGGTCGTGCCGCGCGCAGTGAGCTCGTGCTCGAGGAGCTGGCCGAGGAACTGCATCGCCATGTCCTTGAAGGCCAGCGTCGGCCCCTCGGACAGCCCGACGAGCGTGACCTCCCCGAGCGCGGTGAGCGGCACGATGGGGTCGCCCCCGAAGACAGCGGGATCGTACGCGGCCCGGCAGATCCGCGCGAGCTCCTCGGCGGGGATGCCGCTCGCGTAGCGGCCGATGACCTCGGTGGCGAGGCCCGCGTAGTCGAGGTCGCGCCAAGACGCGAGCTCCTCGGCGGTGACGGCGGGCACCTCCTCGGGAACGACGAGGCCGCCATCCGGCGCGAGCCCCTCGATGAGGATCTCGGTGAAGAGGGCGGGCGACAGCCCGCCGCGGGTCGAGCGGTACTTCACGAGACTCCTGCGGGTCGACGAGACGCTGAGCTTCGATCGTATCGGGCCCTCGGGGCCAGGACGAATGCGTGACGCCATGGTGCGCGGCGTCGAAGCCGTGCGCACCGGGGCCGTCCAGGCCGGTGTGCGTACAATCGCTGCATGCCCGAGCGCGTGCACCGGATCACCTCGATGGGGCGGGACGCCCCGAGCGAGTCGCCCGCGGGCGACGGTACCGCGGCGCCGCAGGACGAAGGCCGGGCGCACGGGGTCGAGCGCACCATCGACCGCGTCCTCGCGATCCACCGCCCCGTCGTGGTGGCACACCTGCGCAGCATCCGTCGTCGCTCCCCGCAGGCGACGCCCGACCAGCTCGTCCGCATCCTGGAGCGGCGCTACCTCGCCGCCGTCACCACCGGCGGGGCCGCCGTCGGCGCGACGGCCGTGATCCCCGGCATCTCCACGGGGATCACCCTGGCCCTCTCCGGCGTCGAGACCGCCGGCTTCCTCGAGGCGACCGCCCTGTTCGCCCAGTCCGTCGCCGAGGTGCACGGCATCCCGGTGGAGAATCCGGAGCGGGCACGCGCGCTCGTGATGACCCTCATGCTCGGCGCGGAGGGCAGCGACCTCGTGCGCCAGTTCGCCGCGCAGGCGAGCGGCACCGGCGTCGCCCGCAGCGCCTACTGGGGCGAGCTCATCACGAACACCCTCCCGAAGGCGATGATGGGCACCGTCGTCGACCGCCTCCGAGCCACCTTCGTCAAGCAGTTCGCCGTGCGCGGCGGCGCGGGGTTCATCGGCAAGGCCCTCCCCTTCGGCATCGGCGCCGCGGTCGGCGGGGTCGGCAATCACGTGCTCGGCCGGCGGGTGCTCGCGCAGTCGCGGCTCGCGTTCGGGGCGGCTCCGGCGGTCGTGCCGTCCGAGCTCGAGCCGCGGGACGACGCCCCGACGCTCTCCTCGGCCGGTCGCCGCGTCGCCGGCGCGGTCGGTGCGGTCGGCCGGGCCGCAGGGCGGCCGTTCGGCCGGCTCGCGGCCGCTCGCGCGCGGAGCCGAGCCGATGACTCGGCGGATGCCCCGGCCGACGCGGATGGCCCGGCCGACGCGGAGGCACCGGCCGACGCGCCCGCCCCCGACGGCTCGCCGGACGCGCCCGCCCCCGACCGCAGCTAGCCGGCGGCGCGCGGACGGCTCGACGTCGGTGGTCCCGGGTACCGTGACGGTGTCGTGCCGCATCCCGACCCGAGGAGGAGCCATGCCGCACGGGGCCCGGCCTGTGGCCGTCGACGCCCACCCCGTCCCATCACCCATCGCCTACCGCGTGCCCTGGCGCATCGATCGAGGCCGCGCCCCGTGGTACACGCTGCGCAACGCCGGCGACGAAGCAGCGCACGGCGTGCACCTCTCGCTCTTCGGCGACGGCCGTCTGCTTTGGCAGCCACTGCTTCGGGTCGAACCCGGCGAGCATGTCGCGTTCGTCCTCCGCGCCGACGACCCGGCTCGCGACTGCGTCGCGGTACTGCGGTGGTTCCGCGCAAGCGGCGAGGAGTACCTCTGGCGCATCGCGTTCTGAGGCGGTCGAGCGGCGGAGCCGCTCGACTGCGGCTCATTTGCCCCGGCGCTTGAGCTCCTCGATCAGATCGCGCACGTTGACCCGGTCGACGCCGGGGAGCTCGGCGAGCCCGATCCCGGCGAGCAGCTCGCCGGGATCGACGTCGAGCACGCCGGCGATGCGCACGATCGTCGTCATCCTCGGGTTCGCCTGACCGCGCTCGATCTTGCCGAGGTTGGTGACGTGCATGTCGGCGAGATGCGCGACCGTCTCCTGGCTCACGCCTCGCTCGAGCCTGACCGCCTTCAGACGCTCACCGAGGATCTGCGCAGCACGTGATTGAGGCTCAGGCATAGCTCCATGCCTATCCGCCCCCAGTTCTCCGATCCAGTGTGCATTCACCTCCAGCGTTTCTGCCTCTATTCTGAGAGCATCGCCAATCCAGCCATGAGGAGACCCATGAGATCGCTGCTCGATCAGCTGCCGAAGATCGTCGCCGATGGCAAGCGCGAGGCCGCGCGGGTGCTCGAGCAACTCACGGGGGAACAGCGCGTGCGCCTGCACACGCGCGAGTTCGTGCAGCCGAGCCGCGAGGCGAGCGGCCTGCCGCTGCACCACGCCTCCGCGCATCAGCAGCCCGAGCCCTCCGGGCGGCTGATCTACGGCGACAACCTGCTCGCGATGTCGGCCCTCCTCGCCGGCGACGACGCGACGGCGGGACTCGCGGGCGGCGTCGACCTCGTCTACCTCGACCCCCCGTTCGATTCGAAGGCCGACTACCGCACGAAGCTCAGGCTCCCCGGCCACGAGGTCGAGACCCGGCCGACGGCGGTCGAGCAGTTCGCCTACTCCGACACCTGGGCCGACGGCACCGCCTCGTACCTCGCGATGCTGACGCCCCGGCTCGTGCTGGCGCGGGAGCTCCTCGCCGACACCGGCAGCTTCTACCTCCACATCGATTGGCACGTCGGGCACTACGTGAAGCTCATCTGCGACGAGGTGTTCGGCCGAGAGAACTTCCTCAACGAGGTCGTCTGGTACTACCGCCGCTGGAACATCGCGAGCACGAGCTTCGCCCGCAACCACGACACCCTCTTCGTCTACGCGAAGCGCAAGGGGCAGCACTACTTCAAGCAGCTCTACATCCCGAAGTCCGAGAAGTCGAGCGGGCAGGGCCGCGCCTGGGTGAGCACGATCGGCGATGACGGCGTGCGCCGCTCGGTGCTGAGCGAGGAGGCCACGAAGGGCGTCGCGATGCCCGACGTCTGGGACCTCTCGATGATCAACCCCGTCGCCAAGGAACGCGTCGCCTACGCCACGCAGAAGCCGCTCGCTTTGCTCGACCGGGTCATCGAGGCCTCCTGCCCGCCGGGCGGCCTCGTCGCCGACTTCTTCGGGGGCTCCGGCACGACGGCCGCGGCGGCCGAGGCATCCGGACGCCGCTGGATCACCAGCGACCTCGGCCGCCCGGCCGCGATGATCATCCGCAAGCGCCTCATCGACCAGGACGCGCGGCCGTTCCTCTACCAGGAGATCGGCGACTACCAGGTCGAGCAGATGCGCTCCAGCCTGGGCCGCCGCTACCGCGTCGGCGACCTCGCCCGCACGGTGCTCGGGCTCTACGGCGCCGAGCCGCTGCCCGAGGCGCAGAACCCGAACGGCGCCCTCGGCAGCCTGCCGGGCGGCCGCACGCTCGTCGTCGCGGAGAGCCCCGCCCGGCTCACGACCGTCGAATCGCTGCGCCGCGCCCAGTCGCAGCGCGACTCGGCGCTCGGGGGCTTCGAGCGCGTGGTCGTGCTCGGCTGGAACTTCCCCGCCGGCATCGGCCACGACATCGAGGCGCTCGCCGACGCCCGCCTCGAGGTGCGCGTCATCCCGCCCGACCTCATCGACCGGCTGAAGAAGAAGGGCGGGCGGCTCGGCGACACCGTGCGCTTCTCCACCCTGCAGTACCTCGAGGCGGGCCTCCGCACGGCGCGACGCCGCGGCGACGAGCTCGAGCTCGTGGTCGGGCTCGACAACTACGTGCTGCTCTCCCCCGAGGCGATCAGCCTTCGCGCCGAGGACCGCGAGAAGGTGCTCCAGCTGATGAACCGCGACCCGCTCTCGCTCATCGAGTACTGGGCCGTCGACCCCGACTACGACGGCGAGCTCTTCCGCTCCACCTGGCAGGACTACCGCGGCAACACCCTGAACGACGATGACCCGCTGCGCGTCGTCGCCTCGGCGACGCTGCGCGCCCCGTGGCGCCCCGGCGTCCGCCGCATCTGCGTCCGGGCGGTCGACGTCTTCGGCTTCGAGTCCGAGGTCGTGCTGGAGCTCGACGCCGTCGAGGCGGATGCCTCGTGAGGATCCCGGTCGACGAGGAGCTGCCGCTCGCCAGGGAGATCTCGATCAGGCTGGCCGACGACGCCCGGGCGATCGAGTCCGGCGAGCCGTGCGCGCTCCTCGAGGCCGTCACCCCGACGACGGCCGAGCTGCTCCGCTGGTGGTTCGACGCCTCGCTCTCCGCCGGGCGGCCGGATGCCTTCCACGAGGGGCAGCGCGACGCCATCCTCGCGATCGTCTACGCGCACGAGGTGCTGGGCGCGTCGAATCTTCGCGAGCTCTACGAGCGTCTCGCCCCGAGCGCGCTTTCGGCGGCCGCGCGCCAGGAGCTCGCGCACGAACGCCACGGGCATCCCAAGTACGCCGCGAAGCTCGCCACCGGAACGGGCAAGACCTGGGTGATGAACGCGCTGCTCGTCTGGCAGCACCTCAACCATCTCGCGACGCCCGCCGATCCGCGCTTCAGCAGCAACTTCCTCGTCGTGGCGCCCGGGCTCATCGTCTACGAACGGCTCCTCGACTCGTTCCGCGGCCGACGCGTCGACGGCGTGCGGGATCCGAGCACGAGCGAGTTGCACGCCAGGCGGGCGCTGTTCACTCCGCCCCGGCACGAACGCACCATCGCCGCGCTGCTCGCATCGGGCGTCGTCGAGAAGCACGAGATCGGGCTCCGCGTCCCCACCGGCGGCATGATCGCCGTGACGAACTGGCACCTCCTCGCCGGCACGGAGGACCCCGACTTCGCGGGCGACGCGAACGGCGGCACCCGCAGCCGCCGGCGCAGCGCCGACGATCCGGCGCGGGCCGCCGTCGAGAGCATGTTCCCGCTCTCCCCCGGCGCGGCCGGGCACGCGCTGGAGGCGCTCGACCGGCGGGCGCAGCGGGGCCGTCCGCTGCAGTCGCTCGTCGACCTCCCCGACCTCGTGGTCCTGAACGACGAGGCGCACCACGTGCACGCGCTGCGGGCCGGCCAGGACGCGAGCGACGTCGAGTGGCAGCAGAGCCTCACGGCGATCGCCTCGACGAAGGGCCGCCGATTCCTCCAGCTCGACTTCTCGGCGACGCCCTTCGACGAGACCGGCGGCGGTGGACGGCCCCGCCGTCGCTACTTCCCGCACATCGTCGTCGACTTCGACCTCCACGCCGCGATGCGGCGGGGGCTGGTCAAGGCGATCGCGCTCGACAAGCGCAGCGAGCTGGCCGCGCTCCCCCTCGACTTCACCGCCGAGCGCGACGAGCACGGCGCGGTCGTGGGGCTCTCCCCCGGCCAGCGCACCATGATCCGCGCCGGGCTCAGCAAGCTCGCCCTCCTCGAGGCGCAGTTCGCCGAGATCGACCCCGAGCGACGCCCGAAGCTCCTGATCGTGACCGAGGACACGATCGTCTCCCGCCACGTCGAGGAGTTCCTGCTCGACGCCGAGCGGCTCGACCCCGAGGACGTGCTCAGAGTCGACAGCGGCCGACGCAGCGAGCTCGGTCCGAGGGAGTGGGAGCCGATCCGCGCGCGGCTCTTCGACCTCGACCGGCAGGCGCGGCCGCGCGTCGTCGTCAGCGTACTGATGCTCCGCGAGGGCTTCGACGTCGACAGCATCTGCGTGGTCGTGCCGCTCCGCTCCGCGGGCTCGGGAATCCTGCTCGAACAGACGATCGGCCGCGGCCTCCGGCTGATGTGGCGGGGCGACCCCGTGGTGGAGGAGCTGAAACGGGAGACGCGAGAACGCATGCGCCGCGGACTCGAACCGGCCAATCACTTCGACGTGCTGTTCATCGTCGAGCACCCGGCCTTCGAGGCGTTCTACGACGAGCTGCTCGGCGACGGCCTGCTCGCGATCGTCGAGGACGACGGGATCGCCGCCGTCGGCGACCTCGAGCGCGTCGAGCTGCGACCCGGCTGGCAGGAGTACGACCTCGTCGTGCCCGAGATCGTGCGCGAGCACGAGGAGGAGCTCGTCGAGCCCCGGATCGACCCCCGCTCGCTCGAGCCGTGCCGCTTCGAGCTCGCCGTCCTGCGCCGCGCGGTCGGCCGCGGGGAGCGGTGGAGCTCGCACGACCTGCAGACGCGGACGCAGTACGGCGACTACCGGGTCGACGGCGGCGTCATGACCGCGACCGGCTACAACGACTTCCTCGCCCGCATCACCCGGCGCATCGCCACGGTCGTCGGGCGCACCTTCACGCCGGCGGCCGCGCGCTTCAGCGCGGCGAGCCGGTACCCGCTGCTCGTCACCCACCGCGCCCGCATCGCCGCCTGGGTGGACCGCTACGTGCGCGACCGGCTCTTCGGCGAGCCGTTCGACCCCACGCTCGATGAGGGATGGCGCGTGCTCCTGCTCCCCGGCGTCGCCGAGCACGTCGCCGGCGTGTTCTCGACCGCACTGGTGGAGGCGCAGCAGCACCGCACCGTCGCGACCGCGCTCGTCGAGCAGCGCAGCGTCGCCGAGATCGGCAGCACCCTGATGCGGGCGCGCGACGCGGTGCCCAGCCGCAAATGCGTCTTCCCCGCGCTGCGGGTCGCGAGCCGCGGCGGCGGGCTGGAACGACGCTTCATCGAGTGGGCGGATCGGGACGGCCGGGTCGAGGCGTTCATCAAGATCGACGAGTACGCGCACACGTTCCTGCGCCGGCCGTACCTCCGCTCCGACGGCCTGCCGGCCTGGTACTCGCCGGACTTCCTGGTGCGCACCTCCGAGGCGGTGTACGTCGTCGAGACGAAGGCGCAGTCCGCGCTCGCCCATCCGGACGTCGAGCGCAAGCGACGCGCGGCGCTCGACTGGGTCGAGACGTTGAACCGTCTGCCGGCCGCCGCGCGAAGCGGTCGCCGCTGGCACTACGTGCTGCTCGGCGAGGAGGCGGTCGACGCCTGGCGACGCGGCGACGGCCGGTTGAGCGAGCTGCTCGAGCTGGAGCGGCTGTCGGCGCCGACCTCGGGCGGGGCGCCGACGCTCCACTGAACCACGCAGGCTCGCGGGACCTCAGCCGTGCGCGTCCTCGTCGGACCGGCTCTCGGCCCGCTCACCCTCGACGTCGTGCTCGTCGATGGCCTCGTCGTCCCGGTGCTCGGCGGCGAAGCGCTGCCACTCCGCCATGAGGTGGTCGATCGCGGCGTGGAAGCGCGCGGTCGCGGCCCCCGGGGCGGTGTCGCCGAAGTACCGCTCGACCCAGTGGCCGAGTCGGTCGAGTGCAGCCGGATCGTGCGCGACCTCGTCGACCCGCGCGACCATCGCCGCGCCCGCCTGCGTGAGCGGCATCCCGGGTTCGGCGACCAGCCACTCGCACGCCGAGAGGTAGCCGCCCGTGTCGATCTCCGCCTCCTCGGCGAGGGGCCGGGTGACGAGCAGCGGCTTGCCGGTCGCGAGCCGGTCGTAGACCATCGCCGAGATGTCGACGACGGCGAGGTCGGCGGCGGCGAGCTGCCAGCCGAGCTCCGGGCCGTCGTCGTAGACGTGCATCGCGCTCGGATCAGCCTGGTTCGCGGCGCCGATGGCGTCGATGATCGCCCGGTTTGCGGCCGCATACTCGTGGTCGAGCACCCCGGATCGCGGGTGCGGGCGGTAGATCACCCGGTGCCGGCCCGTCGCGAGCAGCGCGGTGACGAGCGCGACGCCGTGCGAGGCGATCGAACCGTAGGCGGCCGCCGCGCGGTCGCCTTCCCAGGTCGGGGCGTAGAGCACGACCTCTCGCCCGTCGTCGGGGTAGGGCAGCTCGCGCCCGTCGTGGTAGTGGTCGGCCTGCGGTCGGCCGATCGGGATCGCCCGCTTGTCGAAGTCGTAGTCCCAGAGCACCTTGCCGAGCCGGCTCCTGGCCGCGTCGCCCGCGATGAGGGCGTAGTCGTAGGCCTTGAACTGGTTGGTGGTCATGTACATCTTGTCGGACTCGCCGTGGTTGATGAACACGTGCCAGCGCCGCCCGTAGCGCATCATCTGGAAGTTCTTCGCGTTCTGGTTCACGTAGAGGATGAGCTGGAGCTGCTGATCGTGGATGAGCTGCTCGAGATCGGCGACGCGCCGCACGTAGGCGACGGGCACCGGCGACTCGTCGAGCAGGGCGAGCGCCGCACCGGAGGCGCGGCTGAGGATCACCACGGGATGCGTCTTCGCGAGCTCGGCGAGGGGCTTGTACCACTGGCGCAGCTGGTAGAGATTGACCTTGCCGTCGGCGAAGTACACCCCGATCCGGTAGCGGCCGGGTTCGAGCGGCGCCACCCGGGCGAGCGCCGTGCCGAGCGCTCGCTGCGCGCGCCGCGAGGCGATGATGTTCCTCGCGAGCTTCACGGCACGGCGAGCGTCAGTCTTCAATCCCACTCGGCAAGGGTAGCCACGCCCGGCTGAGCGGATGCCCCGGGGCGGGCGTTGCGGCCGCACCGAGAGCCGATCGTTACCGAGCGATCCGAGGCTCAGACGATCGGAGGCCGACCGGCACGGGTCATCCGCCAGACCGTCCGCCAGCGGAGCGGCCGTCGCTCCCCCGGATCCTCTCGCCAGCCGGCGAGCCAGCCGCCGAACCAGGCGCGCAGTTGCGCCGGTCTGCGCGCCCAGCGCAGCACCTGGATCGCCGTCCACGAGCCCACGTAGAACGGGACGAGCACGGCGGGCAGGTTGCGCCGGGCCAGCCAGACGCGGTTGCGGGCGTTGAGCCGGAAGTAGTACGAGTGCCGCGCCGGGTCGATGACCGGGTGGGCGGCCTCGAGCTCGCCCGCGTACCAGGCGCGATGCCCGGCGTCCCAGACCCGCCAGGCGAGCTCGACCCCCTCGTGCGCGTAGAAGAACGGGTCCGCCCACCCTCCGGTCCGGTCGAACACGTCGCGCGGCAGCAGCACCGCTCCCTCCCAGCAGGAGAAGACGTCGCTCGAGTGCGCGGGATCCCCCTTGCGGATCCGCGGGATCCAGCGGCGCGGCGAGGCGAGTCCGGTGGGGTCGACGACCCGCGGCTGCACGAGTCCGAGCTCGGGCCGGGCGGCGAGCAGCGCCGCCCCCTTCGCGAGGAACTCCGGGTCCGGCAGGAACGCGTCGTCGTCGAGGAAGAAGAGCAGCTCGCCCTCGACCTCCGGCACCCCGCGATTGCGGCCGGCCGGGATGCCGAGATTCTCCGCGAGCGCGAGCGTCCGCACCCCGGCGGGCAGGGCCGGCTCCGCGGTCGCCGGGTCCCAACCGTTGCCGACCACGACGACGTCGACCGCGACCCCGCGCTGCTCGAGCACGCTGCGCACGCCGCGCAGCAGTTCCGCCGGACGGCGGCCCATCGTGAGCACGACGACGCCGAAGCGGGGGGTCACGCCCCCGGCCGCCGGCTCAGGAGCGGACACGACGGCTCGCCATGATCGCCACGAAGTGGCCGAGGACGGCGAGCACGGCCAGCGGCAGCAGGGCGGCCACGACGACCCGGTCCACGATCGGCTGACCGACGAAGAGCCCGACCACGGCGGCGGCGAACGCGATGAGCGTGAGCTCGACCGAGTGGTAGAGCCGGTGGAACGGCACGAACCGGGCGACGCGGCGGAGCTTCGCGACGAGGCCGCCGCGCGGCGCCGTCTCGCCGTGGGTGTCGGCGAGCTTCGGCAGACCGGCGTTCGCCCGGGCGACGTGCACCATGTCGTTCAGCGCCTTGTTCAGCACGATGACGAGCGCGAGCAGGGCGCCGACGGTCGTCCAGAGGAAGTCGGCGGGGAACTCGAGCGGGTACGCGGCGGCGCGGATGCCGAGCGCGATCGGGATGAGCGCCTCGGTCGAGTAGTGCCCGACCTTGTCGAGGAACACGCCGGCGGGCGACGACGTGCGCCGCCACCTGGCGACCTCGCCGTCGCAGCAGTCCACGAGCATCTGCAATTGCCCGAGGATCACGGCGAGCAGCGCACCCCAGATGCCGGGGATGAGCAGCGCCGCAGCCGTCGACCAGCCGACCAGGATCATCAGCCCCGTCACGCCGTTCGCCGAGATCGGCGTCTTCAGCAGCAGCCAGGTCAGGTACGGCGAGAGCCGTCGCAGGTAGAGCGATGCCGTCCAGTGCTCCGCATTGCGCCGCCCGCGGACCTCCGGCGGCTGGGTGACCGCCTTCAACTCGGCAAGGCTCGATGGGTGCGTTCTCGACGGCTCCGACGACGTCGAGTGCGGGTGCGACATCCGTTACCTTCCCGTATGGCTGGCGATGTTCCGTGTCAGCGAGAGATAGCCGAGCACGAAGCCGGCGCCCCACGCGACATGGATGCACGGCAAGACTACGAGAAACCAGAGCCATGACGCGGCACCCTGGCCGCGACCGTAGAGGAGGGCCGCGACGAGCACGAAGAGCAGGTACACGATCGGGACGACGAGCCCCGCGGCGAGCCACGGCGTCTGGCCCGCGAGCGCCTGGATGAGGCCGCCGAGGCCCGCGAGCAGGCCGAGCAGCACCCCGAGCACCATGACGGGCGGGACGAAGTAGCGCACGCCGTTCGCAGCGGGGAAGCGCCGGGCGAGCTCCCCGCGCCAGAGCCCGGTGGAGAACATCTGCCGGCCGAGGCGTTCGAGGCTCGACCGGGGCCGGTACGTCACGCTCAGCTCCGGGGTGAACCAGACGATGCCGCCGCTCGCCCGCAGACGGCGGTTGAGCTCCCAGTCCTGGCCGCGCTTGATCGTCTCGTCGAAGAGGCCGACGCGTTCGAGGGCGGAACGGCGGAAGACGCCGAGGTAGACGGTCTCGACCGGTCCCGCCGTGCCGCCGACGTGGAAGGCGGAGCCGCCGAGCCCGACGGGGGTGGTGTACGCCCGTGCCACGGCCCGTTCGAACGCGGTCTCACCGTGCGCGGCCATGATGCCGCCGACGTTGTCGGCACCGGTGCGCTCGAGCGTGTCGACGGCGATCCGGGTGTAGTCGGCCGGCAGCATCGAGTGCGAGTCGACGCGCACGACCACGGGATACTGGGCCGCGCGGATGCCGAGGTTGAGCCCCGCGGGCGTCGAGCCCACCTCGTTGTCGAGCACACGGACACGGGTGTCGCGCGCGGCCAGGTCGGCGACCAGCTCGGACGTGCCGTCGATCGACGGCCCGAGTGCGATGAGCACCTCGACGGGGCCGTCGTAGTGCTGATCGAGGATCGACTCCACGGCGGCGCGGACGTGCGAGGCATCGTTCAGCACCGGCATCACGTAGGAGACGCCGAGCGTCGACCGGGCGTTGCCGTCGGGCTGATCGGGCAAGATTCCTCACTCTGCTGCTGGGTCGATCGAGCCTAGCAAACGCCGAGTGGCCGGAGCCGCGATGGCTCCGGCCACTCGCCGGGATGCTGCGTCGGTCTCGGGATCAGCCCTCGAAGGTGCCGAGTGTGACCGTCACGGTGTGCGCCTCGCCGTCGCGGAGGTACGTGATCTCCGCCTCGGCACCGCCCGCGAGCGCGCGGACCTGCGCCGTGAGGTCGGTCTGGTCGGTGATCGGCAGCCCGTTGAACTGCGTGACGACGTCGCCCTTCTGCAGGCCCGCGTTCGCCGCGGCGCCCCCGGCGGGAACATCGGTGATGAGCGCACCGACGGTGCTGCTCTGCTCGTCGCTCTGGGCGGCCGTCACGGTCGCGCCGAGCAGGCCGTGCGTCGCCGAGCCGTTCGCGATGATCTCGTCCGAGACCCGCTTGGCGAGGTTCGACGGGACCGCGAAGCCGACGCCGATGTTGCCCGACTGACCGGACGAGGAGTCGCCGGTGCCGAGGATCGCGACGTTGACGCCGATGAGCTCGCCCTTGCTGTTGAGCAGCGCGCCGCCGGAGTTGCCGGGGTTGATCGCGGCGTCGGTCTGGATCACGGGGATCGAGATGTTGCCGCCGCCCTGCTGCGTCTGCTGTCCGCCCTGACCGCCCTGTCCCGGGATGTCGAAGTTCCAGAAGTCGAAGGGCTGCTGTCCGCCCTGCTGCTGGTCGCCCTGGCCGCTGTCGTCCGGCGTGGACGGCGCCGCCGAGGACGCGACCTCGATCGAACGGTTCAGCGCGCTCACGATGCCGTCGGTGACGGTGCCGGACAGCCCGAGGGGGGCGCCGATCGCGATGGCGGTGTCGCCGACGTTGAGCTTGCTCGAGTCGGCGAAGGCGAGCGGGGTCAGCCCCGAGGCGTCCTTCAGCTTGATCACGGCGAGGTCGCTCAGCGGGTCGGTGCCGACGAGCTCGGCCGTGTAGAGGTGCCCGTCGTCGGTCTTCACCTGGATCGTGGGCGTGCCGGTCGCACCGTCGAGGGTGACGACGTGGGTGTTCGTCAGCACGTAGCCGTCGTCGGACAGGATGATGCCCGATCCCGTGCCCGCGCCGTCGGCGGAGGACACCGAGATGGTGACGACGCTCGGGCTCGCCTTCGCCGCGACCGCGGTGACCTGGTTCACGGAGTCGGTGTCGTTGACGACGACGTTCTGCGGGTTGGCGCTCGCGGAGGTCGTGGTCGTGCGGTTCGCCATGGCGAGGGCGGTGACGCCCGCGCCGGCGCCGCCGCCGATGAGGGCGGCCGCGACGATGGCTGCGGCGATGCCAAGGCCGACCGGACGCTTCTTCGGCGCGGGCGCCGCGGCGGGCTGCCCGCCGAAGGCCGGCGGGACCTGCCCCGGCGGCACCTGGCCCGGCTGCGGCTGGTGCGCGCCGGGCAGCGGCTGCGTGGGCTGCGTCGCGGGGTGGGTCGGCTGCGCGGCGGTCGGGTGCGGGTACTGGGCCGCGTGATACGGCTGCGGCGCTCGGCCGGGCTCGTAGAGCGTGCCGGTTGCCGGCGCGGCCGGTGCGGCCGGCTGGTCCGCGGCCTGCGGGGCGGACGCCTGGGGCGCCGCGGCCTGCGGCGTCGACTGCGGCGCGGCGGGGGCGGAGGCGTTCGGCGCCGCGGGGGCGTTCGGGGCGACCCAGCCGGCGGATGCCGGGGCCGGTGCCTCGTTCGCGGCGGCGGGAGCCGCTGCGACGGGTTCGGTGCCGCTCGTCGCGGCAGCGGGAGCCGCTGCGGCGGCCTCGGGGGCGCTCGGCGCGGCGGCGTCGTCGTTCGTTCCGGTGACGTCGGCGGCTTCCGTGACGTCACGCTCCTCGGGGTCCCGCGGCTCCTCCGAGACGGGGCCGGTGGTGTGATCGGTCATGTCTGCTCCTTCCAAGCTGACCCCACTCTCGCGGCGAAAGCTGTGCACGGCATCGGCGAAGTCTATGGATCGGCTATCGGCCGGCAGTGAAGCCTCCGAACGGCACGAGCCGCCGGCGGCCGGCCTTCGCCAGCGTAGCGCCGGGCGCTGCGGGTACGGTGTGAGCGTGACCTATTCCCTCGCTCAGGGCCACCTCTCCCCCTGGCAGCGCACCGCGGCCGGCGCCGGGCTGCTCGGCCCAGACGGGCGCATCGCGGCCACCGTCTTCGCCGAGATGAGCGCGCTCGCGCAGCGCACCGGCGCCATCAACCTGGGTCAGGGCTTCCCCGACGAGGACGGCCCGGCGGTGGTGCTCGAGGCCGCGATCGAGGCGATCCGGAGCGGGATGAACCAGTATCCGCCGGGGACCGGCATGCCGGTGCTGCGGGAGGCGATCGCCCGGCACCAGCGGCACTGGTACGGGATCGAGGTCGACCCCGAGCGGGAGGTGCTCGTGACCGCGGGCGCGACCGAGGCCCTGGCGGCGACGGTGCTGGCCTTCGTCGAGCCCGGCGACGAGGTCGTCACCTTCGAGCCGTACTACGACGCGCACGCCGCACTCATCGCCCGCGCGGGCGGCGTGCACCGCACCGTGCCGCTGCGCTTCCCCGAGTGGCGCCCGGACCACGACGAGCTGCGCGCGGCCGTCACCGATCGCACCCGGCTCATCATCGTCAACGACCCGCACAATCCCACCGGGGCCGTGCTCGACGACGCCACCGCCGAGCTCCTCGTCGAGCTCGCCGAACGGCACGACGCGCTCCTCGTCACCGACGAGGTCTACGAGCACCTCCGCTTCGACGGGCCGCACCGCCCGATCGCGGGCCGCCCGGGCGCGGGCTCGCGCACGATCAGCATCTCCTCGGGCGGCAAGACGTTCTCCACCACGGGCTGGAAGATCGGCTGGGTGACGGCCCGCCCGGAGCTCGTCACCGCGGTGCTCGCCGTGAAGCAGTACCTCAGCTATGTGAACGGCGCCCCGTTCCAGCCCGCGATCGCGACGGGCCTCGACCTGCCCGACGCGGTGTTCACGGCCGCCGCCGCATCGCTGGGCCGGCGCGCCGAGCTGCTCTCCGCGGGGCTCGAAGCGGCGGGCTTCGTCGTCTCCCGCCCGCGCGCCGGATACTTCGTGGTGGCCGATGCGGGTCCGCTCGGCTTCGACGACGCCGAGGAGCTGTGCCGCCGGCTGCCGGAGCTCGCCGGCGTCGTCGGCATCCCGGTCTCGGCGTTCGTCCGGCCGGAGCACCGGCACGAGGTCGCCCGGCTCGTGCGCTTCGCCTTCTGCAAGCGCGAGGACGTGCTGCGGGAGGCATCCGCGCGTCTCGCCGCGCTGGGCGCGGCCTGAAGCGGCCGGCCGCGTGCCCGATCAGCGCGGGACGACGCGGTAGCGGCGGAGCTCGAGCGCGGGGTTGATCCGTCGCACGCGATCGAGTCGGTCCCGTTCGAGCCAGGCGACCGCCACCCCGGCCTCCTCGCCGAGGCCCGCGATCTCGACCCCCATCGGGTCGACGACGAGGCTCGCTCCGACCGCGACGGGCGGCGTCTGGTCCGCAGCGGCCAGGTACACCGTGTTCTCGATCGCGCGGGCCGTGGCGAGCGTGCGCCAGTGGTGCTCCTTCAGCGGTCCGCGCACCCATTCCGCGGGCACCAGGACGAGTTCGGCGCCCGCGTCGACGAGGGTCCGCGTGACCTCGGGGAAGCGCAGGTCGTAGCAGGTCTGCATGCCGACGGTGAAGCCGCCGAGCTGGAAGAGCTCCGGCGCGGCCAGCTCGCCCGGCGCGACGTGCTCCGACTCCCGCTGGCCGAAGGCGTCGTAGAGGTGCTGCTTGCGATAGCGCGCGACCACGGCCCCGTCGGCGTCGGCCGCGACGAGCGTGTTCGAGAACCGGCCGTCGTCCCGTCGCTCCAGCATGCCGGCGACGAGGTGCACGCCGAGCTGCCCGGCGAGGGCGCTGAATGCGCCGACGAAGGCGCCGTCGACCGGCTCGGCCGCCTCGGCCATCTCCCGGCCGAGCTCGGGCGTGAAGAACATGGCGTACTCGGGGAGCACGACGAGCTTCGCACCCCGCGCCACCGCGAGCTGTGCGAGCCGCTCGATCTGCGCGAGGTTCGCTGCGACGTCGGCGACCGGCGCGAACTGGCCGACCGCGACGCCGAGCGCCGCACCCGCGGTCACCGCGCCGCCCCGATCGCTCCGACGGCCCAGTCGTAGTGACCGCCGAGGCACTCGTGCACGGGCTCGGCGAGCGGGCCGCCGAGCCAGCGGAACCGCGTGGCATCGAAGAGGACGTCGGCGTCCAGCGCCCCGACCTTCGCGAGCGCGACGGCGTGGCTGCCCTGCAGCCGCGCGAACGCGCGTTCGGCGCCGCCACGGGTGCGCGAACGGTCGCGGAGGCTGAGGTTCAGCTCGTCGAGCTCGTTCCAGGAGAACCCCTCGGCCGGGTATGCCGGAGTCTCGCCGCGCTCGATCGCCGCGATCCAGCCGAGGAGCAGCTCGTGCCAGGCGAACACGTGATCGAGGACGTCCTGGAGATCGCGATCCCGCCGGTCGCGATCGCGGAACGGAGCGTCGCGCTCCGACGGCGGGATGGCGTCGAAAACCGCTTCGAGGTTCCGGAACGCCCGCATCGCTGCGGCCTGCAGGGCGATCTGCGTCTCCGGAGTCGGCATGGTCCCATCGTAGACGGATGCCTCGCGCGCAGCTCGGGCGGATGGACTCAGGCGAGCAGCCAGTCGGACAGCGCAGCGAGGTCGGCCGCGAGCTGGTCGTCGACCGCTCGATAGCGGACGACTCGCCCCTCCCTCGGACCGTCGACCACCAGGTAGCCGAGCTGCTCAAGGTCGCGGAGCGCGGTGGTCGCCGAGCCACGGCTCACCCCGGTGCTGGCGACGATCTCGGTGTGCGAGCTGCGCGGATGGTGGACGACGTGCCGGAGCACGCTGGCCCGAGCCGCCCCGGCGAGCGCCTGCTGCATCGAGGCGATCCGCCCCGGAGCTCCGTCGAGCTCACGTCGTGTCGGCATGTCCACCCTTCCCGATCGCCCTGGGCCGTCCGATCGCCCCGGGGCAGAGATCGGGCTCCCGAGACTCGGGTGATCCGGGGGGATCCAGGTCTCGGGAGCCCGTTTGCAACTGCGTTGCAAGCCCCGAGGAAACGGAGCATCGCGCTCGGCACTACAGGCTTGTTCGACCTCAACCCGATCGAGCGCCGTTCGCGACGAGGATAATGGTATCCCGAATCATCCGCAAGATGCAACTCCAGATCAAAACACTGCTCCACCCCAATGATTCCGGGCACAATGCCGTGTCCAATGTGAATCCATGGCATCCCGACGCGAGCCAGCGCAGTCAGTGTCGAACGCACCCCAGCACGGGCTCCAGCACCGGGCGCCGACGATTCGAGGCGGGCGCGGGCGTGTGCGCCGCCACGGCCGCCCGCAGACACGCTGGGCGCGGGCAGCGGCCGAGCCGCCCGCGCCGCCCGGCCGGACGGGCGTCAGGCGCGCTTGGCCGAGTCGAACTTGCCCGGCGCGATGTACTCGCCGAGGACCGTCTCGGCCAGTTCGGCGTCGCCGAGCGCGATCGCCCGGTACAGCGCCTCGAGGTAGTGGCCGGCGACGGCGGGCTCGAGCGCGTGCGAGATGACCTGCGTCACTCGGGCGCCGACGAGCTGGTTGAGCTCGTCGAGGATGGGGCTGTCGGCCATGACGAAGAGGTACGCACGGAACTCGAGCACGGCCCGGCGCATCGCGGCGGCGTCGACCGGGCCGTCGAGCGCGGTCTCCGGCACGATCAGGCGGAGCGCCTCGACCTGCTCGGCCGTGCGGCGCATCGCGGCCCAGCGGATGACGAGCCGCTCGAGTGTGGCGTGCACGACGCTCAGCGCGTCGAGCTCCTCGTCGTCGAAGCCGCGCACGGTCGCGGGTGAGCGCGCACCGCCCGGAACGACGAGCTGCTCGGCGACGAGGCCCTGGATGGCCTGCCGCACCGGCAAGCGGCTGACGCCGAACTCCTCGCCGATCGACCGCTCGACGAGCGGGGTACCGGGCACGCGCTGGCCCTCGACGATCTGCTGCCGCAACGCGATCTGGATGCGCTTCGCCTCGGGGACCCGGGCCGCCGGCTCGCTCGCCATCATCGCCCTCCCGCCGCGCGGCTCGCGGCGACCTTGGCCTCGAGCTCGTCGAGCACCTCGGCGCGCAGCGCCGACCGAGCGGCCGCGTACTGGGCGCGCACCCCTTCGTCGGCCGCCGCGGCGTCGCGCGCTTCGATCGCCCGCACGACGGCTGCACCGTGCTCGGCGATCAGCCGAGGCGCGAGCACCGCTCCGGCCTCACGGCCGCGGAGCAGCGTGCTGATCTCGAGCACGAACGGATTGCGCGAGGCGTCCGCGATGGCGCCACGGTACGCGAGGACCGACCGGGCCGTCGCGCCGGCGTCGTCGCCGCCGATCGACCGGCCCACCTCGGCGAAGGTGCTGCGGATGCGCTCGACCTCTGCGTCGTCGCGCCGTTCGGCGGCGAGGCGCGCCGCCACCACGTCGAACGCCTCGGAGACCTCGGCGAGCTCGCCGAGATCGCGGAGCCCGAGCTGGCGCACCGCGATGCTGCGGCCGACGCGCGCCACGAGTCCTTCGCGCTCGAGCACCCGGAGCGCATCGCGAACCGGCAGCCGGCTGACGCCGAGCTCCGCTGCGATCGTGCGCTCGATGAGGCGGGACCCCGGCGGACGAGTGCGGGCGATGATCGACTCGCGCAAGGCGTCGGCGACCCGCTCGGCTTCGGTACGCACCTGGTCGGTCATGCCGCCACGCTCAGTCTGCCGACGCGCGCGGCCGCACTGCCACGCGAAAACTGCATCCTGAACGACATAGCAGAACTGTATCAGCAACGATGCGCGCGGGCGCGCCGAGTTCGCCCGGGTGGCCCACCCCAGAAGGCGGGACTCGCAACCGAGCGAAGCATGAGGCAACACAGATCGAGACAATGGTATCCCATGTGCTATGTTCGGGACGTCCACATCATCGCGAGCGTTGATGTCGACGCTTCCGCGCGACTGGGAATCGGTGCGGAGAGGGGGTCCGGAACCTGGGGGAAACGGTCCGGGCCCCCTCGTGCTCAGGTTGAATTGGCATCCCGCTCGATCGAGCTGAGTCGGCGGCGCAGCGTGCGACGCCGGGAACGGGGATGCACCGACCACGCGCCGAACGGCGCGGACCGGCACAGGGAGAGCCGCCACGATGCGAACGCAGGCCGAGTCGAGTTCCGAGCACGATCATCGCGAGTCCCGCCTGGCGTTCGAGGTCGCCGCGGCTCGGCGCGCCGCCGTGCACCGCTCGAGCGCGCACGCCGAGGCCCTGCTCGACGCGGCGCAGCGGCTCGTCGCCGCCGTCGAGCGAGCGGAGCCCGCCGATCCAGCGGAAGCCGCCGATCCGACGGAAGCCGCCCATCCAGCCGAGCCCGACGCGCGCACGGAATCCGCCGGGCGCGAGGTGGACGCCGTCGAGCTGGCCTTCGTGCGCCGCCTCGCCGAGGCCGCGCAGGCGCCGCTGCTGCTCGAGACCCTCGTGCTGCTGGCCGAGCGCTCCCCCGTTCGCCTCTCCAGGCGCGGCGCGGCTGCGTACCTGAGCCTGGCGCAGGCGATCCGGGCGGCCGATCCCGACGGGGCGGAGCGCGCGATCAGGTCACGTCACGAGGCCGATCGCCGACGACGGCGCACCGAGGTGCTCGGGCCGCTGCCGAGGCCCGCAGACCGGCCGCGTCGTCCGGCCTGATCGCCCAGGCCTGATCGCCCAGGCCAGACCCCCTATGCAGGATCCAGCGGGCCTGATCACCCGGAGCGTCGGGCGTGCGCCGACGCCTCGGTGGGCCGCGCTCGCCTGCAGTTCCAGGATACCGCGGGCCCAGGGGCTTGCCGCAAGGCCCCCTCGGGGGCGCATACTGGCGGACCCACCCCGTCTGCCGCCCTTGGAGGACCCCTGTCCGCGAGCCCCTTCCACCTGCCCGCCCACCTCGCTGAGAAGTCGAGCCCAGCGCTCCTCGCCGAGGACGAGCAGCACTTCGCCGCCATCGAGCAGGCGTTCGCCGCCGCGATCGCCGAAGCCCGCGAGGCCCTCGCCGCGGCGCTCCGATCACCGGCCCGGCACGGTCAGGCTGCGCTCGATCGCGACCTCGAGGTGCACCGGCTCGAGAGCCGGCTCCGCACGCTCCGGCGCTACGGCATCGACGCCTGCCTCGGGCGCATCGTCGTCAACGGCGGCGACGCGCCACGCTACATCGGCCGGATCGGACTCGCCGGCCCCGACGGCGAACGGCTCCTCGTCGACTGGCGCACGCCGGCGGCCGAGCCGTTCTTCGCCGCGACGCCCGCGCAGCCGATGGGGCTCCGCAGCCGCCGCCGCTACCGCTGGACCCGGGGCCGGATCGTCGACTACTGGGACGAGCTGCTCGAGCCCGGCGGCGATGGGCGTGCGCTCGCGCTCGACGACCAGTCCGCGTTCATCGCCAGCCTCGGCACCGACCGCTCCGAGCGGATGCGGGACGTGCTCGGCACGATCCAGGCCGACCAGGACGCGATCATCCGCGCCGGCTCCGAGGGCGCGCTCGTGGTCGACGGCGGCCCCGGAACGGGCAAGACCGTGGTCGCCCTGCACCGCGCCGCCTACCTGCTCTACGCCGATGCCCGGGTCGCCGCGCACCGCGGCGGCGTCCTCGTCGTCGGCCCCTCGCATCCCTACCTCGACTACGTCGCCGACGTGCTGCCGAGCCTCGGCGAGCAGGAGGTCGCGATGGCCGTGCCGAGCGACTTCGTCCCCGAGGGCGCGGCGCTGGCGCCGGAGCGCTCCCCCGCGGCGGGCGCGCTGAAGGCCGGCGCCCGCCTGCTGGACGCCGTCGGCGCGGCGGTCGACGCGTACGAGGTGCCGCCGACCGCGGAACTCCTGGTCGACACTCAGTGGGGCGAGTCGTTCCTCGGCCCGACGGAGTGGGCCGAGGCGTTCACCGCCCCGGAGCCGGGCACGCCGCACAACGAGGCGCGCGGCGTCGTCTGGGAGGCGGTGCTGGAGATCCTCGCCGACCAGCAGCCGGCCGGGGTCCCCGCCCGGCTCCTGCGGCGGGAGCTGGAGGCGGACGAAGCGCTGCGGCGTCGCTTCGATCGGGCCTGGCCACTGCTCGACCCGGTCGGAGTGATCGCCGATCTCTGGACCTCGCCCGATCACCTGCGGCGCTGCGCGCCGTGGTTGAGCGGGACGGAGGCGGAGGCGCTCCGGCGCGACGAGCCCAGGAGGTGGACCCGCGCGGATGTGCCCTACCTCGATGCGGCCCGCCGTCGCATCGGCGACCCGGAGGCCCCGGGCCGGATCCGCCGCGCGCGCGCCGAGGCCGAGGCCGATCGCGAGCAGATGGATCTGGTAGTCGATCAGCTCATCGCGGCCGACGACGACGGCGAGGGGCTCGTCACCATGCTGCGCGGCGCGGACGTGCAGCACACGCTGCTGGGCGATCTGCCGGGACCGGAGCGCACCGCCCCGCTCGACGGCCCGTTCGCGCACGTCGTCGTCGACGAGGCGCAGGAACTGACGGATGCCGAGTGGCGCATGCTGCTCGCCCGCTGCCCCTCCCGCAGCTTCACCGTGGTGGGCGATCGGGCGCAGGCGCGGCACGGCTTCCTGGAGTCCTGGGCCGATCGGATGCGCCGGGTCGGCTTCGGCCGCGTCGAGCTCGCCGGGCTCACCGTGAACTACCGCACGCCGGCCGAGATCATGGCCGAGGCCGCGCCCGGCATTCGGGCCGCCATCCCGGACGCGAACGTCCCTACGAGCATCCGCTCGAGCGGGCACCCGGTCGAGCGGCTCCCGCTCGCCGAGCTCGCGACGGTGCTCGAGCTATGGTCGGCGGAGCACCCGGAGGCGAGCTCCTGCGTCATCCACTCGGCCGCCGTCACCGATTCGACGAGGACCGTCGTCGAGTCGGCGCTCGCCGGGCACCCCCGAGTGCGCCGGCTCACCCCGGAGCTCGCGAAGGGCCTCGAGTTCGACCTCGTGGCGCTCGTCGAGCCCGACGGCTTCGGGGACGGCATCGAGGGCGCGGTCGACCGCTACGTGTCGATGACCAGGGCGACCCGGCGGCTCGTCGTGCTCAGCGGCGCGCCGACTCGGCGCTGAGCTCGCGGGCGAGCAGTTCGACGGTGCCGACGATACTGGCGCGCCGCTCCGCGCGTCGGCCCTCGACGCGCCCGCTCAGGAACTCGTCGACCTGCGGCAGCACCGGCCACGAGTCGCACAGCGTGACGATCGTGAGGAGGAGTTCGGCGGCCCCGGCAGAGTCGACGCCCGGGAGCATCCGCATCAGCGCCGCGACCTTGGACGTGTGGTGCTCGAGCCGCTCGGCCCGGGCAACCGTGTCGCGCCCACGCTCCAGCCCTTCCCAGGTCACGAGCCGCGGGACGGTCGGGTCGTCGACGTGGTGGTCGAACAGCCGCCCCGCGTAGTCGGCTACGGCCTGGGGACCCTCGCCGCGCAGCGGCACCTCGTCCATGACCCGGCGCAATTCGCTCACCAGGACCGCGTCGAAGAGCTCGCCCTTCTTCCCGAAGTACTGGTAGATGCGCTCCTTGTTGACGCCGGCGGCCGCGGCGATGCGGTCGACGCGCCCGCCGGCGAAGCCGTGCTGCGCGAACTCGACCGTCGCGGCGTCGAGCAGTCGGCGCTTGGTGCCCTCGGTGTCCCAGGCCATGCCAGCAGGCTAGCAAGGTCCAACCGGGCGGTTGCGGAATAGACGAGCCCGCCCTATGGTTGCAACCGTTCAGTTGGAAGCAACCAAACAGTTGGAGAATGCCATGTCGACCGAACCGCCCACCCCGAGCCCGACCGCTCCCGCCGGCGCGCCCGCGGCGCCGCCCTCGATCCATCTGCGTGCCGCGCTCACCTGGCTCGCCATCTTCCCGCTCGTCGCGATCGGCATGCTCGCCTTCGCCCCGCTCTGGGCGGACTGGAACCCCGTGCTTCGCGCGCTGCTGCTCACCGCGATCGTGGTGCCGCTCGCGGTCTACCTCGTGGTGCCGCGCCTGCTGGCCGGGTACGGGCGGCTGCGCCGGCGCTGAGCGGGGCGGACCGCCGAGCGGAGCAGACGTGCCGACGGGCCCGGGATCGGCGATCCCGGGCCCGTCCGCGCCGAGCGGCGCGATCGCTCGCGGCGACTACTCGTCGACCACCTTGTTGAACCCGGTCACCGGCTGCGCCTCGTCGAAGGCCGCGACCTTCCGGCGGAACCCGCGGGTCAGGACGAGCAGGTAGACGAAGCCGATCACGGCCCAGGCCATGCCGCCGATCAGCGCGTCGACGTGCAGGTTCGCCCAGAGGACGCCGGTGAGCACCATGCCGATCCCCGGCAGCACGATGAAGGTGAAGATGTCCTTCGGGGTGCGCCGACGGCCCTTGCGGATCGCGAACCAGGCGATGACCGAGACGTTCACGAAGGTGAACGCGATGAGCGCACCGAAGTTGATGAACGCGGCGATGAGCTCGAGGGTGAAGGCCGCGGCCAGCAGGCTGATCACGCCGACGAGCACGATGTTGAAGGTCGGCGTGTGCGTCTTCGGGTTGATGTACCCGAAGAAGCGCTTCGGCAGCACGTTGTTGCGACCCATCACGAGCAGCATGCGCGAGACGGAGGCGTGCGACGCGAGGCCGGAGGCGAGCGTCGCCGCGAAGCCCGCGGCGGTGAGGATCGCCTGGAACACGGGCCCGCCGACCTGGAGGCCGATCTCGGGGAGCGTGCTGTCCTCGATCGCCTCGACGGGGAAGGCGTCGGAGGACGGGAAGCGGAGCTGGGTGAAGTACGCCGCGACAAGGAAGATCGCGCCGCCGATGACGACGGTCAGCAGGATCGCCTTCGGCATGATCTTCGGCGTCTTCGCCTCTTCGGCGTACATCGTGACCGCGTCGAAGCCGATGAACGAGAAGCACACGATCGTCGCGCCCATCAGCACCGCGCCGAGGGTCACGCCGTCGTGCAGGAACGGCTGCATGGAGGCGACGGTGCCCTGCCCCTCGCCGCGCATGAGCTGCGCGAACACCATCACCACGAAGACGGCCATCACGACGATCGAGAAGACCAGCAGCAGCATGTTGATGTTCGAGGTGCCCCGCATCGTGAGGTAGATCACCGAGGTGACGAGGGCGCAGTAGATCACAACCCAGATCCAGCCCGGGATCTCGGGGAACAGCGCCTCGAGGTAGCTGCGGATGATGAGGCAGTTCACCATCGGCAGCAGCACGTAGTCGATGAGCGAGGTCCAGCCGACCATGAACCCGACGTTGGGGTGGATCGACTCCCGCGCGTAGGTGTAGGCGGAGCCCGCGCTCGGGATCGCACCGGCCATCTTGCCGTAGCTGATCGCCGTGAACATCATCACGATGAGCGCCACGAGGTACGCGGCCGGGACGACGTTGTCCGTATCGCGAGCGACCATGCCGAAGGTGTCGAACACCACGGTCGGGGTCATGTACCCCAGGCCGAGGCCGACGATGGCCCACAGTCCGAGGTTCCGCTTGAGGCTGGCGCCCTTGCTCGGGGCGCTCACCGACGTTGAAGCCATGCTCTCTCCTTCATGAGCCGTGCGCGGCACCAGGAGGCGAGAACCAACGGTGTTCGGCGCCGGACAAGCATGCCATAGATGGCCGCCCCGGATGCGCACCCGCGAGCGGGGCACATTCCCCGCAGGCGACCCCTGAACTGGGGAGGATTCCTCAGTGCCGGTAGGCCATACTGCTACGAGTGCCTGCAACCGACCCGAGGAGCGGACGATGGAGTTCCATCTGCCTGCCAACCGGTTGCTGCTCCCCTTGATCGGCATCTCCATGATCGCCACGGCGGCGGTCGCCGCGACCATCACGATCTGGGCGACGGACGAGGCCAGGATCGTCGAGCTCGAGGCGCAGGTGCAGCTCGACCGGGACCGCGCCGACCGGCTCGTCGAACAGCTCGGCGCCTACGAGGACCAGGATGCCGGGCTGCAGGCCCGCGAGCGGGCGCTCGCCGAGCGGGAGGCGGCGCTCGTCGCCCGCGAGCAGGCGGTCGCCGCGGCGGAGGCCGCGCTGCCGGTCGCGGCGCTCGAGGACGGGCGCTGGTACACGGGCGGCACCTCGATGATGCCGGGGACCTATGAGGCCGTGTCCGGCGACGAGGCGTGCATGTGGTCGATCTCGGTCGCGGACCCGGCGGAACCGGGGGCCGGCGCGTTGCTCGAAGCCGGTCAGGGGGCGGGCGACCCCGTCTCGATCGTCGTCGAAGCCGGGCAGGACTTCAGCTCGACGGGCTGCGTCGGCTGGGAGCGCGTCGGCTGACGCGCTGCTCAGGGGCCGCCCGGCCGCTGATCCACGCTTCGAGTTCGGGTCAGGAAGCGGTGAGCTGCGGTGTGCTGGCGGCCCCTGCGAGCACGGCTCCAGCCTGACGCAGACAGCTCAGGATCAGCTCAAGTCCAGCTCAAGAAGCCGTTCGGATCGACGCAGAAACGCGGGCGGCGCAGCCTGCGACCGGGTCAGGCCCCGACGAGCCGCATCGTGTCGCCCGCGCGGGCGGCGAACGCCGTGGCCGTCGCCGCGATCGTGCGCTGCATCACGCCCACGGCGATGGTGGGCGCGACATCGGCCGGCCGGGCGAGGCTGATCGTGCGGGTGAGCGTCTCGCCGCGCAGCCGGACCGAGCGGAGCCCCGGACGGTCGATGAGCACCATCGCCGGCACGATCGCGACGCCGAGCCCGCGCTCGGCGAAGCGCAGCACGGCATCCATCTCGGCTCCTTCGAGCACGACCTCGGGCGAGAGTCCGGCGGCACGGAACGCGCCGTCGGTCGCGCTGCGCAGGTCGTAGCTCGAACTGAACACGATCTGCGGGAGCGCGGCGAGCTCGGCGAGGGAGATGCGGTCCCCCGCGACCACCGGCGGTGCCGCCGCCGAGGAGACGACGACCAGCTCCTCGTCAATGAGCGGGACGACGGAGAAGCGGTCGGCGGCCGTGGCATCCGACGTCGTGATCAGCGCGAGGTCCAGCTCCCCGCCGGCCAGCTCGTCGAGGAGGCGCCGAGAGCCCTGCTCCGACAGGTGCAGCTCGATCGCCGGGTGCGCCGTGTGGAAGACGCTGAGCACCTCCGCGACGAGGCTGATGCAGAGCGTGGGCGTCGCGCCGAGCCGCACCCGCCCGCGTTCGAGCCCGGCGAGCTCGGCGAGCTCGCGCCGGACCGACTCAGCGTCGGCGAGCATGCGCCGCGCGAGCGGCAGCAGGGACTCGCCGGCCACCGTGAGCGTCGCCCCGGTGCGGGCGCGGTGGAAGAGCTCGGCGCCGAGGTCCTGTTCCAGCGCCGCGATCTGCCGGCTCAGCGAGGGCTGCGCGAGATGGAGCTCCGACGCGGCCCTCGTGAAATTGCCGAGGCGCGCGACCGCGACGAAGCCGCGCAGCTGCTCGAGGTTCACATTCATAGCCTAAGCGCATCGTGATGACTCTATAAATGCATTGGAGGAATCGACGCGATCGACCTAACCTCGGGCGCATGCAGACCTCAGAACGGCAAATCTCCACCAGCGTGCTCGCGATCGGCACCGGCGGCTCCGGCCTCCGCGCCGCCATCGAACTCGCCGAGGCCGGCGTCGACGTGCTCGCGCTCGGCAAGCGCCCCAAGTCGGACGCCCACACCTCGCTCGCGGCCGGCGGCATCAACGCCGCGCTCGCGACCATGGACGCCGAGGACAGCTGGCAGCAGCACGCCGCCGACACGCTCAAGGAGAGCTACCTCCTCGCCGACCCGCACACGGTCGAGACCGTCACCAAGCATGCCGCTCGAGGCATCGACGACCTCGAACGCTACGGCATGCCCTTCGCCCGCGAAGCGGACGGCCGGATCTCCCAGCGCTTCTTCGGCGCCCACACCTACCGCCGCACGGCCTTCGCCGGCGACTACACGGGGCTCGAGATCCAGCGCACCCTGATCAACCGCGCCGCGCAGCTCGACATCCCGGTCCTCGACACCGTCTACGTCACCCGCATCCTCGTGAACGACGACGGCGCGGTCTTCGGCGCCTACGGCTTCGACCTCGAGACCGGCACCAGGTACCTCATCCACGCCGACGCCGTCATCCTCGCCGCCGGCGGGCACAACCGCATCTGGCGGCGCACCTCTTCGCGCCGCGACGAGAACACGGGCGACTCCTTCCGCCTCGCCGTCGAGGCCGGCGGACGCATCCGCGACCCCGAGCTGGTGCAGTTCCACCCCTCGGGCATCCTCGAGCCGGAGAGCGCGGCCGGCACGCTCGTCTCCGAGGCGGCCCGAGGCGAGGGCGGCATCCTCCGCAACGGCCTCGGCGAGCGCTTCATGCCGAAGTACGACCCCGAGCGCGCCGAGCTGTCCACCCGCGACCGCGTCGCCCTCGCGTGCTACACCGAGATCGCGGAGGGGCGCGGCACGCCGAACGGCGGGGTCTGGCTCGACGTCTCGCACCTCCCCCGCGAGACGATCATGACCCGGCTCCCCCGGGTCTACCAGACGATGCTCGAGCTGCAGATGCTCGACATCACGAAGGAGCCGATCGAGATCGCGCCCACCGCGCACTACTCGATGGGCGGCGTCTGGGTGCGCTCGGAGGACCACTCGACGGATGTTCCGGGCCTCTACGCGATCGGCGAGGCCGCGAGCGGCCTGCACGGCGCGAACCGCCTCGGCGGGAACTCGCTCATCGAGCTGCTCGTCTACGGCCGGCTCGTCGGACAGGCCGCCGCGGCCTACTCCGCCGGGCTGCCGGCGCAGTCCCGCTCCGCGGAGGCGGTCACGACCGCGCGCGAGGAGATCGCCGCGCTCCTGGCCGCCGACGGGCCCGAGAACGTGCGGGCCCTGCAGCGCGCCATCCGCGACACCATGACCGAGCACGCGGGCGTCGTCCGCTCCGAGGAGGGGCTGCGCGCCGGGCTCGCGGAGCTCGACGCGATCGAGGCGCGGATCGCCCAGGTGGGCGTCCACCCCGACATCGCCGGCTTCCAGGACCTCGCGCACGCCTTCGACCTGAAGTCCGCCGCGCTCGCCGCCCGCGCGACCCTGGAGGCGGCGCTCGAGCGCCGCGAGACCCGCGGCTGCCACAACCGCAGCGACTACCCGGAGCTCGACCCGACGCTGCAGGTCAACCTCGTCTGGTCGCCCTCGACCGGCGTGGTGCGCGAGTCCATCCCGGAGATCCCCGCCGAGATCGCCGAGCTGATGGGCGGCGAGATCTCGCTGGCCGGCAAGCTCGTCGAGTAGCGGCCCGAGCGGCTCGACTTCAGTCCCGGGCGGCTCGTGCAGCCGGGTCGCCCGGGATTCGAAGCGATGAGTAACGAAACACCCTCGGCTGGAAACAGGGATGATGTGATGGTGTCCAGTTCCCGAGCGCAGCGCCTCGCCGCAGGCGAGCGCGAGTTCGAGGAGCTCTTCCGCACCTATCACGCGGTGATCGTCGCTGCGGCGTTCAACCGATTGAGCGACCGGACCGACGCCGAGGATGCCGCGGCCGAGGTCTTCGCGCAGGCCTGGCGCCGCCGCGACGATGCGCAGGTGTTCACGCTCGCCTGGCTCTACGCCACGCTGCGCAACATCGTCGGCAACACCTATCGCGGTCGGAGTCGCCACCTGCGGCGCGCCGAGCGCGTCGAGCACGAGGTCGAGGCGCAGCACGCGCTCGCGTCCGAGGACGTGCTCGAGGTGCGCCTCGCGGTCAACCGGCTCGACGAGGCCGACCGCGAGGTGATCTGGATGGCGTACTGGGAGGACCTGGGTCGGGAGGAGATGGCCGAGATCCTCGGCTGCTCCATCGCGGCCGTCCGGGTCCGGCTGCACCGCGCACGACGACGTCTCGAGCAGTTGCTCGCGCTCGATCCGGCATCGACGGTGAAGGAGGACGCATGGACGAGTTGACCCGCAGACTGGACGCCGCGCGCCCGGCACTGCCCCGCCGAGGCGATCCGCTCGCGGCGGCGACGGAGGAGCGGATGCGCGGGATCGTGCACGCGGCCGAGCCGAGATCCCGCCGACCGCTCTACTTCTCGGTGGCCGCCGCCGTGGTCGTGTTCCTCGCGGCGACGATCGGCTTCGTCGCGCTCGGCAAGCCCAGCGCCAGCTTCGCTGCGGCGACCCCGCCGCTGCTCGAACCCACCCCCGTCGACGGCGCACCGAAGGACCTGCTGATGCAGCTGAGCGAGAACATCGCGCCGACGGGCGCGACGGGGACCGTGCGGTTCCAATCCTGGTCGTTGTCGCTCGTCATCGGCGAGGGCGGTGCGGTCGAGCAGTCGAGCATCGAACCCGAGGTCCGCACCATCGAGCATGGGGACGGCGGGTCGAGGGTCGAGGTGCGCCGCGGCCAGCCGTACGACTCCGACGGCGTGCCGACCGAGGTCGAGGGCTACGACGTCGGCTCCGTGATCTGGGAGCAGGAGTTCGGCCCAGGCGAGTACGCCTTCGTCTTCGGCACAGCGCCGACGACGGCCGCCGAGTTCGGCCCCTTCCTCGAGCAGCCGCTCGGGCGGACCGGCATCACCACCGGCGACGCCCTGCTGCAGCTCGGCAACCTGCTGAGCGAGCAGCGACTCGACGCCGAGCAGCTCCGGGCCGCGCTCCGGTTCCTGGCGGAGCGGCCCGATCTCCGAGTCGAGGGGGCGGTCGAGGACCGGCTCGGGCGCGCCGGCCTCTCGTTCGTGACCGAGAGCCGGTCGCCCGGCGAGTACGCTGAGCGCATCATCGTCTCCGACGAAGGACTCGGTATCCTCTCGATCGAGACGACGTACATCGGGCACGACCGCACGGATATCCCGAGTCCTGCGGTCATCAACTACACCGCCTGGGAGTAGCCGAACCCGCACCGGATCGGGAACGAGAGGACCTGAACCGTGATGCTCCCCCGAATCGCCGCCGCCGCGCTCGTCGCCGCCGCCGTCGTGCTCGCCCCGCTGCCCGCCGTCGCCGCGACCGCATCGGAGGACCCGGGCCTCCAGCAGCGGATCGACGCGGTGCTCGCCGAGTTCCCCGGGGGCACGCAGACGGGTCCCGACGAGGTCAGCTGGCAGGACGGCGCGGTGGTGCTCACGCTCGAGAGCGAGGGGCAGCTCGCGGCCCGTTCGGTGGGCTCCTGCGCGACCGGAACCCACTGCGTCTACAGCGGCAGCGGGCTGTCCGGCTCGAAGCTCACGTTCTCGACGTGCAGCACCCAGTCCGTTGCCCCGCTCGGCGCGCCCGTCGCGTCGATCGCGAACGCCCGCTCCGTCGTCGTCCGCGCGTACAACAGCATCGGCGTCGTCGGATCCGTCTCGGCGAACGGGTCCGCGAACACCGGCTCGTGGGGCGTGACGAAGGTCGGCTGCTGACGAAGCGCGCCGCCCCGCACCCGTCCGCGCTGCCGTGAGCGGCACCGCTCCGGGCAGTGCTGCCGAGCGCAGCACTGCCCGTGGCAGCATCGCTCCCCGCCCGGGCCCTCGCCCGCCCACGCTGGAGGCATGAGCGAAGCGACTCCCACCATCCAGCCGATCGACGCCGAGCTGACCGCCCGGCTGTTCCACGAACGCATCATCGTGCTCGGCGACGAGCTCGACCAGCAGGGCGGCAACCGGCTCTGCGCGCAGCTGATCGCCCTCGCCGGCGACGACCCCCGTCGCGACATCCGCTTCTGGATCAACTCCCCCGGAGGTTCGGTGTCGGCGATGCTCGCCATCGCCGACCTCATGCGCTCCATCCCGAACGACGTCGCGACGATCGCCTACGGCATCGCGGCGAGCGCGGGCCAGTTCCTGCTGACCGCCGGCACCCCGGGCAAGCGCTTCGCGCTGCCGCACACCCGGATCCTCATGCACCAGGGCTCGGCGGGCATCGGCGGCACGGCCGTCGACATCGAGCTGCAGGCCGACGACCTCCGGCACATGCGGGACACGGTGCTCGGCATCACCGCCGCGAACACCGGGCAGCCGATCGAGCGGATCGCCGAGGACTCGCTGCGCGACCGCTGGTACACGGCCGAGCAGGCCGTTGCCTACGGCTTCATCGACCGCGTCGTCGACGGCTTCGACGAGATGTTCCCGAGGGCCGAGCGGCCCCTGACCGGACTGCAGGTGACGGCATGACCAGCTACACGATCCCCCACGTCGTCGAGCGGCGCGGGAACTCGGAACGCTCCCTCGACGTGTACAGCCGGCTGCTCTCGGAGCGCATCGTCTATCTCGGCACTGAGATCGACGACGGCGTCGCGAACGTGCTGATCGCGCAGTTCCTGCACCTCGCCTCGGAATCCAGCGAAACGCCGATCAGCCTCTACCTGAACTCGCCGGGCGGCTCGCCGGGCGCGGCGCTCGCCGTCTACGACACGATGCAGCACATTCGGCCGGATGTCGCGACCACCTGCGTCGGCCAGGCCGCCGGCCCCGCCGCGGTGCTCCTCGCCGGCGGGGCGAAGGGGCAGCGCGCGATCCTGCCGCACGGCCGCGTTGTGCTGCACCAGCCGTCCTCGCAGGGTCGCGGCACGATCCCCGACCTCATCCTGCACGCCGACGAGGTCGTCCGCGTTCGCGCCGAGCTCGAAGCGGCCCTCGCCGCCGACACCGGCCGAGACGTGGCCGCCCTGCGACGCGACACCGATCGGGACCTCATCCTGCCCGCCGAGGCCGCCGTCGAGTACGGTCTCGCCGACCGGGTGCTGGGCGCCCGGGTCAGCGACGGGACTGGCGCGGCCGACTACGCCGCGAGCAGATAGGCGCCGCCCTGCGGCGGGGCGAGCTCCGTGCCGCCGCGGGGCGCCGGCGAGACCGAGCGTGCGAGCTCCACGAGCTCGCGGCGCTCCGTCTCGCGTCGCGCCGCTTCGTGGCGGGTCTCGAGCGCCGCGCCGACCCGCCGCACGACGTCGTGAAGCTCGAGGCCGAGCGCCTCGGTGACCGCGCCCAGGATCTCGCTCGAGGGCTCCTTGCGTCCGCGCTCGATCTCCGAGAGGTACTGCGGTGAGACGCCGGCCTCGGCGGCGACCTCGGTGAGGATGCGTTCCTGCTCGAGCCGCTCGGCGCGGAGGACCTCGCCGAGCGCCTCGCGCCAGAGCGGCTTCGGACGGCGACGGATCGGCTGGAAATCGACGAGCTCACCCATGTCCCGAGGCTACGCACTGCGGCAACCGAGCGATACGTCGATCCGCTGAGAGCAGAACGGCGGGAGCGACGGCCGGGCCGGGCAGACCCGCGACCTGGGTCCATTCCGGCGCGCCCCGGGCCTCCGCAGACTTGTCGCGGTCGTTCTGCGGCGGACCCCAGGGGGTGCTCCCGTCGCCGAGCGGTCGGCGTCGGCGTCCCGGTCGATGTCACCGATCGATCCGAGGTACGACGAATGAACAAGCTCACCACCCCGCTCACGGTGGCCGTGCTCGCCGCGGGGCTCACCCTCGGCGGCGCCGGCTTCGCCGCACCCGCCCTGGCCGAGGACGCCGGCGGGCCACCACCCGGCGCCGCCGTGGCGCCCCCTCCGAACGACGTGCCGGCCGCCGACACGTCTCAGAGCGAGCGCCCGGCCGCCGAAGCGCTCGTCCCCGATGCAGCCGATGCAGCCGACGAAGCAGGCCCGGCGGACGAGGCGGGCGACGAAGCCCCACCTGCCGCCGACCCGCTCGCCATCGATGCGCCCGGCACGATCTTCGCCGACTTCGCGCTCTCCCGGGTGACCCTGGCCGGCGGCGCTGCGATGGGCTCGCCCGTCGGCTCGATGTCCGCCGTCCACACCGCGGTGGGTGCCGACACGCGCGACGTGTACCACGTGACGGGCGAGACCGCGGGCTTCGGCGTCGGTATCGACGGCTCCGCGGTCTTCGAGGTCGTGATGCTCGGCACCGGCACCGGCTACTGGCTCAGCACCCGGGTCCACGCCACCGGGGACCTCGCCTCGGCCTCGTGCCGAGTGTACCAGGGCGACCCGCGGAGCGGCGGCGTCCCTGCAGCCGTCAGCCCGTTCACCTGCGCCACGGTGGAGACGCAGAACTGGCCGAACACGCGATTCACGTTCACCGTCGCGCTCAACCGCTACGTCGAGACCGGCGGCGTGATGAAGACGACCGGACCGATCAGCCTCACCGGCGGGCACTACGAGTTCGACGTGCCCTACGGAGTCGCCGGGGCCGCCGAGCTCGGGAAGGACGCCAGCACCCACTTCGAGACCGTCGTCCGCGACGGCGATCACCCCATGTACGCCGACAACGCGCGGGTCGAGTTCGTCTACCAGATCGTCGACGACGGGACGAAGACGAAGTTCTGGGTCGCCGGGTGGTCGAACAACTACCGCGGCGTCCAGTTCGCACGCGACGGCACGTGCTTCGTCCTCGATCGGGACCCGCTCGCGGACGGAGCCCCGTCGCTCGAGCACTCCGCGCGCGTCAAGGTCTCGCCCTACAGCTGCGAGCTCACCAACGAGCGCTGGAACGGCCCCGGCTACGGCGCGTACGAGGCGGAGTTCACCGTGAAGCGCCGCGCGATGACCGTGCTCGACGGCTCGGGCACCGGTCCGAACACGCTGGAGGCGCGCGAGCTCATCGACAAGGTCTGCGGCGCCAACGCCGACGACTGCGGGTTGAGCCTCGCCAGCGCGACCGATGTGCAGGGCAAGGTGCGGCCCATGTCGGAGACCGTGCTGAACGGCGGCGATGCACCCGTGAGCCCGACGAAGAGCGTGACCTCCTCGGAGACGGTCACGAACTCGGGCGGGTTCAAGTTCACGATCAAGAGCTCCTGGACGGGCCTCGGAGCCAAGTGGGAGGCCGCACTCGAGGTGAACTACCAACGCTCGGTCGCCACGAGCACCTCCACGACGCTGAGCTTGCCGATCGCGACCCCGCCGCACACGAAGTCGTGGTGGGAGGGATCACCGCCGATGGTCCGCACGCAGGGCACCGTCATCGTGCTGAAGGACGGGATCTACTACGAGATCGTCAATGTGACGGCCGATTTCCCGAACACCAGCGAAGGCGCGCAGTGGGTCATCACGCAGCGCTACGAGCCGTACCTCGGCGCACCGCAGGGCCCCGGCGCTCCCGGCACGGACACTCCGCCGGCCCGCGTGGCGGCTGTGGCCGCCGACGGCACCGGGGCGGGCGGGCGCGGTTCGCTCGCTTCGACCGGCACCGACGGGTCCAGCCTGCTGGCGTGGGCCGTGGTCGGCGCAGTCCTGCTCCTCGGCGGCGGGGCACTCGCCCGCACCCGACGTCGCCGAGCACGCACCGGTGGCTAGGGGCGCCCCGGTTCGCGGCGAGCCCCCGGCACCTGCGGGTGCCGGGGGCTTCGTCGTGCGCGTCACGGCCGGGTTCGCGCCGTGTCCGCCGAGGCCGCGAGGAAGCGGACGACCGCGAGGACCCGGCGGTGGTCGTCAGCGTCGACCGGCAGCCCCAGCGCGTCGTAGATGTTCGAGGTGTGCTGCACCACGGCCTTCTCGCTAAGGAACAGCTGCGCGGCGATCGCGGCGTTGCTGCGCCCCTCGGCCATGAGCCCGAGCACCTCCCGCTGTCGGGCGGTCAGCGCGCCGATCACGCCGTCCCCTCGGCTGGCGCGCGCGACCATGACCGAGACCACCTCGGGATCGAGGACCGTCCCGCCCTCCGCGACGCGACGCAGGCTCGAAGTGAAGGTGTTCACATCGGCGATCCGTTGCTTGAGCAGATAGCCGACGCCACCGCTGTCCTGGTTCACGAGCTCGGTCGCAAGGCGGCGCTGCACATGCTGGGAGAGGACGACGACGCCGATCTCGGGGTGCGAGCGACGGATGCGAAGCGCCGAGACCAGGCCTTCGTCGGTGTGGCTCGGCGGCATGCGGATGTCGGTGATGGCGAGATCCGGCAGATGCCGTCCGACCTCGCGCTCGAGCTGGACGGCGGTTCCGACCGCGGCGAGCACGGTCACCCCGTCCTCCTCGAGCACGTGCGCGAGGCCCTCGCGCAGCAGGACCTCGTCTTCGGCGATGACTACTCGTACGGCAGCTCCACCCTCACTCGTGTTCCCGCGTCCGCGTCCGAGTCGATCTCGAACGTCCCGTCGATGGCCGCGACGCGGTCGGCCAGGCCGCGGAGGCCGGTGCCGCCGTTCAGGCGGGCACCGCCGACGCCGTCGTCGCGGACCTCCAGCTCGAGGCGCGCCCCGCTCCGTCGCACCGCGACATGCACCATCGAGGCGCGGGCGTGCTTCACCGCGTTGGCCAGAAGCTCCGCCAGCACGAAGTAGGCGGTGTGGACCGTCGCATCCGGGAGTCCGGAGTCGTCGAGCTCCGCATCCAGCGTCGCGGGGATCTCGAGCCGGTCGACGAGGTCTTCGGCCGCCGGCGCCAGCCCCTGCTCGAGGAGGCTGGCCGGCAGCACGTTGTGCACGAGGCCGCGCAGATCGGCCGCCGCCGCGTCGATCCCGCGGCGCAGTTGCTCGGCCGCGGCGCTGGTCGCCGGCGAGGCGTCGGCCGAATTCGCGATCGTCTGCGCTTCCAGGGCGAGGAGCACGAGCTGGACCTGCAGTCCGTCGTGCAGGTCGCGGGTGATCCGGTAGCGCTCCCGGTAGGTGGCCTCGACGAGGCGCAGGCGCGAACGGACGAGCTCGCGGTTGCTGACGAGCAGTTCGCTCGTCAGGTGCTCGCGATCGATCGCGATGGCGAGCACCTCCCCCGCTCGGCGCACCGTCGACGGCTCCCCGATCATCCGCGCGTCGTACTCGATCGCTCCGACGAGACGCTCGTCGACGCGCACCTCTACCCAGCCGCGATCCTCGGCGTCGTCCCGCTCGACCTCGACGCCCGTCTCGTCGATGTACCGCTCCCGGTCCGCCGCCCAGTAGACGACGCGCAACGAGTCGTCGCCGAGGGTCGCCGCCAGCGCACGGCCGACCGCCGGTCGGTTCGCGCCGCCGATCGCGAGCCAAGCGCTGAGCGCCTCGAGCGCGGTCGTCCGCCGGAACCCGCCGAGCAGCACCCCCAGGAGGAAGGCGATCGGGAGCCCCGCGAGCAGCGAGAGCTGGAGCACGCCCACGACCGGTTGGTCGAGCCCGAAGGCGCGCACCAGGAGCGGGATGGTCGGCACCAGCAGGACCGAGAGGATGCCGTAGGTGAAGAGCGGCAGCAGCACCCGCCGGTGTCGCCGGTCCGCGGTGATGAGCCGTCGGGTGAGCACGACGGCGGTCACGACCATGACGGCGATCCCGAGGCCCGTCTGCGCCACGTCGAAGACCTCGACCTCCCGACCGGTGAGGGGCGGCAGGACGGCCTTGACGAGGTCGAACCCGACGGCCACCACGTAGCCGAGGATCACCGCGGCGATCGAGAGCCGGCCCCGAAGCCGACCGGAGGGGAACGCGTGCAGCAGATGCACGGTGATCGCGAGCACGCTCGTCGCGAAGATCGAGTTGATCACGGCGAACGCCGGGACGGGAACGTTCGCCATGCCGCCGAGATAGATGCCGATGCCACCGATGATGAGCAGCGGCCCGATGCCGTTGCCCGGACGGCGCCACCAGGCGATGAGCCCCGCGGCGATCCAGGTCCAGAACACCAGGGTGAAGGCCCCGACCGGCCAGAAGATCGGCGTGTAGGCGAGACCCGCACCGAGCTGGGCGACCCCGAGCAGTACGGCGAGGGCGAGGATGACGCGCAGCGCGCGGGTGAGCGATCCGTCCCGAACCCCGCGGAGGCGGGATGGAGCGGAGCGCGGCACCGGCGGACTCGGCGACTGCGACGTCATGCCACTGAACCTACCGGCCGGCCCCCGGTGCACCGGAATAGGCCTAGGCCCCATCTTCGCGCGCGCCGACGATGGCCGACCTAGGTCCATTGCCGGTGCGCGCACGCAGTCCTAGCGTGATCGACGAATTCGCCGAGGGAAGGGCCTTGCACCATGCGCGCACGCGTCAACACGAGTTCGAGAGCGACGGGCCGTCGAGGCGCCGTCGCCGTCACCGCATCCGTGCTGCTCATCGGAGTCACCGCCGGCTGCACCGCCGGGGCCGCCGCGCGCGACGCGGGCGGCTCCACGATCTCCGTCGAGGCCGGCGACGCCCCCAATCAGGACGTGATGCCGCTCCCCACCGACCGCGCCTCCGCCGTCGCGGCCGCGCTGAAGAAGCTCCCCGACCACGTCGAGGAGGCCCTCGAGCGCAGCGGAGTCCCCGGCGCGCAGGTCGCGGTCGTCTCGAACGGCGAGACCGTCTACCAGGGGGCCTTCGGGGTGCGGGATGTCACCACCGGCGAGGAGGTGGACGACGACACCCTCTTCATGATCGCGTCGCTGTCGAAGCCGATCTCGTCCACGGTCGTCTCGAAGGCCATCACCGAGGATCCGGAGCTCTCCTGGTCGACGCCGGTCCGCGAGCTCATGCCGGACTTCGAGATGGGCGATCCCTACGTGACCGCCGAGGCCCGGATCGGCGACTACTTCGCCCACCGCACCGGCATCCCGACCGGTGGCGGCGACGACTTCGAGGACCTCGGCTTCGACCGCGACTACATCCTGGCCCACCTCCGCCAGATCCCGCTCGCGCCCTTCCGGATCACGTATCAGTACTCCAACTTCGGACTCACCACCGGGGCGCAGGCGGTCGCCGTCTCGCGCGGCGAGACCTGGGAGCAGACGGCCGAGGAGCTGCTGTTCGAGCCGCTCGGGATGACGTCGACCACGAACTCGCACGCCGAGTTCCTCGCTGAGCCGAATCGCGCCGTCCAGCACGTCCGTCTCGGCGAGCAGGACTTCCAACCGGAGTTCGACCGGGACCCGGACGCCGAGGCGCCGGCGGGCGGCATCGCCTCGACGGCGGGCGACCTCACGAAGTGGATGACACTGGTGCTCGACGACGGGAAGCTCGACGGGAAGCCGTTCATCGATCCAGCGGTGCTCACCGAGGCGTTCTCGGCGCAGATCGTGAGCTCGCACAACGCGACGCTCGACCAGCGGCCGGGACACTACGGCTTCGGCATCAACGTCGGCTCCGGCGCCGGCGGTCGCGTGGTGCTGAGCCACTCCGGCGGATTCGGACTGGGCACCGCGACGGCGGCATCGCTCGTGCCCGATCTCGAGCTCGGCATCGTGGTGCTCACGAACGGTGCGCCGATCGGCGTCCCGGAAGCGGTGGCCCAGGAGTTCCTCGACGACGTCATGTACGGCGCGCAGACGCGGGACTGGGTGGAGCTGACCGCCGGGTACTTCGCGAGCTTCAACGCCCCGGCCGGCGACCTCGCCGGCGAGGAGCCCCCGGCCGATGCCACCCCGTCGGGGCCGGTCGGCGACTACGTCGGCACGTACGAGAGCCCGTACTTCGGCACGCTCACGGTCACCGAGCAGGGCGGATCGCTGCAGGGCGCGATGGGACCCGACGGCGGCTACACCTTCGCGATCGAGCCTTGGGACGGCGACACGCTCTCCTTCGCCCCGCACGGGGAGAACGCACTGCCGGGCTCGCTGTCCTCCGCAGTGTTCGCCCGCGAGGGCGGCGCGATCACCGGTGTCACGATGAGCTACTTCAACTCCTACCCGCAGGTCGAGGAGCCCTCCGGGCTCGGGGTGTTCACGAAGATCGGCTGAGTCCGGGCGCCGGCTCCTCCGCGGCCGGGTCTCGCGGGCCCGGCCGCGGAGGAGTAGCGTCATCGGACACACCGACGTCAGGAGTCGCGATGCCGCACGACACGAACGACGAGCTCCGCTCCGAGCGCGAGGAGCAGGAGCGGCACCGGCAGAGGCTGCGCGACGAAGAGCCCGCGGCGGCGGACGGGGAGTCCCGCGACGTCGGCTCCCAGGACGAGCGACGCAAGGAAGACCGTCGTCTCTGACCGCGCAGCCGGAAAAGATCGAGGCCCGGAATCTGACGATTCCGGGCCTCGTTTTGTTGCGGGGGCAGGATTTGAACCTACGACCTCTGGGTTATGAGCCCAGCGAGCTACCGAGCTGCTCCACCCCGCGGCACAAGAGATAACACTAGCACGGGTTTCGCAGGCCGTCCAATCGACCCCCGGCACAGGAAGGACGGATGCCTCGCGCGCGGCGCTTCCGCAGGCTCCAGGAAGCCCCTCGGAGGCGATCGGCAGCCCCACAGACCACCCCTGCCGAGGGTGCAGTATGTGCACACTTCGGGGGACAGAACTGTCGATGCGCCACAGCGGATCCAGGAGTTCTCACGAGGCATCCACCATCGTTTGTCAGGAGTCTTTCCAAACTCCGCTCGCCTTGCTAGCTTCCTGCGGAACGTCGCCCACCGAGCGCCGCAGCCGCGGCGCGACGACGACGGATCACCCAGCGCCCGTTCCGATCGATGAGGATCCCATGACACGACGCAGACTGCTCCACCCGCTCGCCGCCCTCGGCGCGGCCACCGCCATGGTCGCGGTCGCCGCCGCAGCGCCGGCCGCCGCCAAGCCGCACCATCAGCCGAGCGGCCCGGAGGAGATCAACGGCTACCGCGCCGTCGGCTACCTGATGGCCGACTCCCCCGTCACCCGGGACGTGCAGGTCAAGGACCTGTTCACCACCGGGGCGATCGAGGACGTCACCCACCTGAACTACGCCTTCGGCAACGTCACGTCGAACCTCAGGTGCGAGATCACGAACGTGCCGGGCGAGGGCGACGCCTACAACGACTACCTGCGCCTCGTCGGCCCGCAGGACTCCGTCGACGGCAAGAACGACAAGACGAACAAGCACCAGCGCATCGCCGGCAACTTCAACCAGCTGCTCAAGCTCAAGGAGCGCAGCCCGGACACGAAGGTGCTCATCTCCCTCGGCGGGTGGACCTGGTCCGACCACTTCTCGGAGGCTGCCGCGACCCCCGAGCGCCGCACCGCGCTCGTCTCGTCGTGCATCGACGTGTACCTGAAGGGCGACCTGCCTCAGATCGGCACCTTCGGCGGCCCCGGCGCCGCTGCCGGGATCTTCGACGGCATCGACCTCGACTGGGAGTGGCCGGTGAACGGCGGCGAGACGGGCAACGCCTCCCCCGCGGACCGCGAGAACTTCCTCGCGCTCATGGAGGAGTTCCGCGCCCAGCTCGACGCCTACGGCGAGCAGACCGGCGAGGACTACCTCCTCACCGCGTTCGCCCCCGCCGGCGGCTGGAACACGAACGCGGGCGGCTGGACCGACCCCCGGCTCTTCGAGGTCGTCGACTGGCTCAACATCCAGGGCTACGACTACGCGGGCGGATGGACCGGGAACACCGGCCATCAGGGCAACCTCCACCCCGACGGGACGAACAACTGGGGGCTCGCCCTCGACAACGCCGTCGGCCTGTACACCGCGGCCGGCGCCGACCCGGCCCAGCTGAACATCGGCCTCGCCGCCTACGGGCAGGGCTGGAGCGGCGTGACCGTCGGGGACCGGGCGGGCTGGACGCCCGACCCGGCGGTGACGGCGATCGGCACGAAGCCGTACTTCGAGATCCGCTCGCTCGGGCAGGGGTACTTCGACCCGGCGATCGGCGCATCGTGGCGCTACGACGCCGCGAGCAGCGAGTGGTGGAGCTTCGACGACGCGAACTCGGTCCGCGCGAAGGCCGCCTGGCTTGCCGAGCAGGGCCTCGGCGGCGCCATGTGGTGGGACCTCTCGGGCGACTACCGCAACGAACTCGGCGGGGCGCTCGGCGACGCGCTGCGCGACGCCGAGGAGGGCCCGCTCGACTGAGCGCGCACACCGGGAGGGGTCGCGACATGGTCGCGGCCCCTCCTGCCGTGCCGAACCGGAGCCCGGTTCAGGGAGCCAGGGCGACGAGCTCCATGCTGAGCGGCGCCCAGCGCGTGCCCGGCCAGCCGTAGAGGCCGTGCCCCTGCGGCACCGTCGCCGGGAAGATGCGCCACGGCACCTGATACTGCTCGGCGAACTCCTCGACCGTGAGCCCGGCCTCGCGCAGGCCGCCGAGCACCGCGCTCAGCGGGTGCATCCACTCCCAGGTGCGCGTGTGCTGCAGGCGCGCCTCGGGATCGGCGTAGTCCTCCCCGCTGTCGACCACGTCCGGCTCGTCGCCCGCGTACGCGTAGCGCAGGCTGGGCAGGCCGTCGGGGCCGTCGTCGCCGTCGAGCATGTACGCGGCCGGATGCCCATCGGCGAAGTAGAGCCGTCCGCCGGGCTTCAGGTACCAGGCGACGATGCGCGCCCATTCGGCCACGTCGGGCAGCCAGCCGATCGTGCCCCACGTGGTGAACACGAGGTCGAACGACTCGGGCTCGGGCAGCATGTGCCGGGCGTCGTACACATTCGCCTCGATGAAGCGGGCGCGCTCGGCGAGGCCGAGCTCCTCCGCCATCCGCCTGGCCTCCTCGACCGCCGGCTGCGAGAAGTCGATGCCGACGACGGTCGCCCCGAGCTGCGCGAGCGACAGCGAGTCGGAGCCGAAGTGGCACTGCAGGTGCAGCACGCGCACGCCCTCGAGCCCATCGGGGAACAGCCGCTCGATGCCGGCGGCCGCGATGGGGTCGAGCAGGCTGCCGCCCGCGCGCAGGGCGCTCCGATCGTAGAACTCGGAGGCGACGTGCAGCGGCACGCGCTCGTCCCAGTTCGCCCGGTTCGCTTCGAGCCACTCCCCCGCGCGCGGGTCGACGGTCACTGCCCGGCCGTCTTCTCGGACTCCGCCAGCGCGATCATCTTCGAGACGAGGTCGGCGAGCTTCGCGTCGGCGGCGCCGTACGCAGTCCAGTCGCCGGAGGCGAGGGCCGCCTGCTTGTCCGAGATGGCCTGCTTGGCCTGGTTCAGGAGCGACTGCATCTCGCTGCTCGGCGCCGTCGGCGTCGTGCCGTCACCGGGATCGGTGCTCGGCTCGTCGGGGTTGCCGCCCTCCTGCCCGGTGCCCGGTTCGACCTGCTCGTCACCGGCGGACGCACCCGAGTCGCCGCCGAACAGCACGTTCAGCGCCTGGTCGAGCGTGTCCTGGAAGGCGATCTGGTCGCCGAAGGCGACGAGCACCTTCTGCAGCAGCGGATAGCTCGTGCCACCGGTCGACTTCACGTAGACCGGCTGGACGTACAGCAGACCGCCGCCGACCGGCACCGTGAGCAGGTTGCCGTTGATCACGTCGGACTGCCCCTGCTTCAGGAGGTTCAGCGACTGGGACACGGTCGGATCGGAGTTGAACTTCGCCTGCACCTGGCCCGGGCCGGGCACGTTGTCGTCCTCCGGCAGGGTCAGCAGCCGCAGCTTGCCGTAGCCCTCCGAGCGTTCGCCGTCGCTCGAGCCGGCGTCGGAGTCGACCGCGAGGTAGCCTCGCAGCACGTTCCGGCTGTTCTCGCCGCGCGCGTCCGGGATGAACGTCGAGTAGAGCGAGTACGCCGGCGAGTCCTGGCCCGGCATCTGCATCGTCAGGTAGTACGGCGGCTGCAGCGCGTTGCTCTGCGCGGAGGCCGTCGGCTCCTTCGGCGTCGTCCAGGCGTCCTCACGCGAATAGAACGGGTCGGCGTCGGTGACGTGGTACCGGCCGAGCACGGCCCGCTGCACCTTGAACAGGTCGGACGGGTAGCGCACGTGGCTCATGAGATCGCCCGACATCTTGCTGATCGGCTCGAGCGTCGACGGGAAGACCTTCTGCCAGGTCTGCAGGATCGGGTCGGACTCGTCCCACGCGTACAGCGTGACCTTGCCGTCGTACGCGTCGACGGTCGCCTTGACCGAGTTGCGGATGTAGTTGATCTCGTCGAACGCGAGCGACGGCGCGGCGCCCTCGCTGTCGGCGATCGCCTCGCTGAGGCTGACCTTGTTCGAGTACGGGTACTGGTCGGTCATCGTGTAGCCGTCGACGATCCAGACCAGCCGGCCGTCCACCACCGAGGGGTAAGTGTCGGAGTCGAGCTCCAGGTACGGCGCGACCTTCTTGACGCGGTCGATCGGGTCGCGGTCGTAGAGGATCTGCGACTCCTCGTTCACCGCGTCGGAGAGGAAGATCTGCTCCGACTGGAACTTCAGCGCGTAGATGAGCTTCGTGAACGCGTTGTCCAGCTTCGGCCCGCCGTCGCCCGTGAAGGTCGTCTCGGTGCGCTCGGAGCCCTCGGTGCCCGATGGGTAGTCGAGCTCGACGGCCTTCGAGCCCTCGGGCGCGCCGACGATCGAGTAGTTCGGCGAGTGCTCGCCGAAGTACACGCGCGGCTCGAACTCTCCGAGCGAGCCGGTCTGCGGGATGCCCGACTGGATGAACACCGGCTGCCCGTCGGAGGAGCGCTGGTTGCCCGCGGCGGCGACGAGGCCGTACCCGTGCGTGTAGACGATGTGCGTGTTGTACCAGGTGGCCGCGTCGCTCAGGCCCTCGAGGTTGAGGTCGCGCACCGCGACGATCGCGTCCTGGGACTTGCCGTCGATCTCGTAGCGGTCGACGTCGAGGCTCTGCGGGAACTGGTAGTACTGGCGGAACTGCTCGAGCTGGCCGAAGGCCTGGCTGATCTGCTGCGGGTCCATCAGGCGGATCGAGGCGGTCGTCTCGGCATCCGCCCGGAGCGCGCCCGGCTCGGCGTCGGTCTTCGCCGCGTACGGGATCTCCTCGACCGTGTCGACGCCATAGGCGTCGCGGGTCAGGTCGATGTTGCGCTGGAGATACGGCGCCTCGGCCGTTCGCGCGTTCGGCTCGACCTGGAAGCGCTGCACCACCCACGGGTAGATGGAGCCGATGATGAGGCTCGACACGAGCAGCAGCACGGTGCCGACGAGCGGCAGCCGCCAGCGGCCCATGATGGCGGTGACGAAGAACAGGATGGCGACGCCGATGGCGATCGCGGCGAGGATCCACTGCCCGGGGATGACCGCGTTGACATCGGTGTAGCTCGCACCGGTGAACAGGGTGCCCTGCTCGGTCACGGTGGCGTACTGGTCGAGCCAGATGCTGACGCCCTGCAGCAGCAGGTAGAGGCCCGCGGTGATCGCGATCTGCACGCGCGCCGACTTCGAGATGACGACCTCGCGACCGGAGACGCGGATGGCGCCGTAGAGGTAGTTCGTCGCGATCACGAGCAAGCCCGAGAGCAGCACGACGGCGGAGGCGAAGCCCACGATGGAGCGGTAGAACGGCAGCTCGAACACGTAGAAGCCGACGTCGAGGCCGAACTGCGGGTCGGTCGTGCCGAACGGGGTGCGGTTCAGCCAGGCGAGCGCGGCGTCCCAGCGCGAGGCGGTCGAGACGCCGGCGAACACGCCGAGGACGACGGGGATGCCGTACATCGCGAGGCGGCGGAGCGGCTCGAAGACCTCCTGGTAGCGGTCGAGCTGCGAGTTGAGCTTCGCGTACACCGGACGCGTGCGGTAGGCGATGAAGATCGAGGCCCAGACCGGCAGCGCCATCGCGACGAAGCCGATGAGGAAGAGGGCGATCCGGGCGATCCACTCGGTGGCGAGGACGTCGAAGAAGCCCAGCTGGCGGAACCAGAGGATGTCGGCGTAGACCCCGGCGAAGAGGAAGAACCCGACCAGCAGTACGGCGACCACCCCGATCGTGATCGCGATGGGCGCCCTGCGGCGCGACGGACGGGGGTCTTGCGTCTCTGCTGACACTCTGGCCTCTGTGGTTCGGTCGGAACGGAGTCGGTCGGAATGGATCGAACACCCATCCTAGGCGGCCGAGTCTTGGAGCTTGCCCGGAACGGGGCGGGGAACCGCCCCGCGATGAGGGGTGGCGTCGCGGGGTCAGCCCGCGCTGCAGCTCGCGTACTCGCCGTCGACCGCGCCGTCGGCGACGTCCTCGACGATCGTCCGCGCCTGGTCGAGCGTCTCGACGGAGAACACGGTGAGCCCGTCGGGCACGTTGCCGACGACCTCGTTGCAGTTCGACGCGGGGGCCAGGAACCACGTCGAGCCCGCGTCGAGCGCGCCCCACATCTTCTGGCGGATGCCTCCGATCGGCCCGACCGCCCCGGCCGAGTCGATCGTGCCCGTGCCGGCGATGCTCTCGCCGCCGGTGAGGTCGCCGGGGGTCAGCGTGTCGACGATGCCGAGCGCGAACATCATGCCCGCGCTCGGGCCGCCCACGTCGTCGAGCTGGATCTCGACGTCGATGGGGAAGTCGTAGACCATGCGCACCCCGATGCCGAGGATCGCGGTGCCGCCGTTGTCGACCGGGGTGAGCTCGACCGACTGCTCGGCGCCGTCCCGGCTGATGACCAGCGCCACGGGCGACTCGGTCCCGTGCGCCTGCACGGCCTCGCGCAGCTCGGCGATCGAGTGCACCGGCTGCCCGGCGACCGACTCGATGACGTCGCCCTCCTGCAGCACACCCGCGGCGGGCGTGCCCTCGGCGGAGCCGGTGACGGTGACCTCGCGGGGGAAGTCGTAGCCGAGTTCGACGAGCGCCGCGGCGATCGCGTCCTGCTGGGAGTCGACCATCGCCGCCTGGTTCCGCTGGTCGCGGTCGCTCTCGCTGATGCCGGGCGGGAAGATCGCCTCGACGGGGACCACCGACTTCGTGCGGTCGAACCAGGAGCCGAGCACCTCGAGCCAGTTCGGCGTGCGCCCCGGCTTGCCGACGACCGAGACCGTGAGCAGGTTGAGCTCGCCGTCGGTCGGGTACGTCTGCTCGCCGGGCACGGCGATGAGGGGCCGCTCCTCGCCGTCGTGCTCCTGCGAGCCGAGCGTGTTGTACACCGGCCCCGGCTGCTCGATGACGTACGGCGAGGGCAGCAGGGCGAAGACGACGCCGACGACGAGGGCGACGCTGACCGCCGCCCAGCCGATGCGCTCCCGCAGCGTGCGACGGCCGACGGCAGGGTCGTGGCGCCAGCGGGGGTCGGCCTGGGGCTCGTCCTCGAAGAGGCTCACGCGGTCATCCTTCCAGGCTCTGCCTTCGGCGCAGCTCGGGCGCTGTTCGCGAAGGGCGGACACCCGGAACGCCCAGCCTAGGCCATTTCCCAGTCACGTCACCGTGCGCCCGCGTTAGCGTTGAACCCGACGCGACTGGAGGTGGCGCACGTGGCCGATCGAGGCGAAGACCCGAGCGAGCAGAACCCCGAGGAGGAGTTCCGCGAAATGCTCCGCGAGCTGCTCTCCGGCTCCGGCGGCATCGACCCGTCCAAATTGGCCGGCGCGGCGGGCCTTCCCAACGACCCGGCGAGCATCGCCGCGCTCTTCTCGCAGCTGCAGCAGGCGATGAACCACGCCGACGACGGCATCGACTGGTCAGTGGCGCTGAAGCAGGGCGAGCAGCACGCGGCGAACGGCCAGCGCCAGCTCGACGACGCCGAGCGCTCCCGCTTCGACCAGGCCTTCCAGGTCGCGGCGCTCTGGCTCGACGAGACCGTCGACGTGACCGCCCTGCCCTCGCCGCCCGAGCTGCTGACCCGGCGCGCCTGGGTCGCGGCGACCATGCCGGTGTGGACGCAGCTGGCCGAGCCCGTCGCCCTCTCGATCTCCGACGCGCTGACCCGGGTCATGAGCGAGCAGGCGCCCGAGGAGATGCGGCAGATGGTGCAGGGCGCCAGCCGCATGATGCGCAGCATCGGCGGGGCGCTCTTCGCCATGCAGCTCGGCCAGGTCGTCGGGCAGCTCTCGGCCGAGGTGGTCTCGGGCGGCGACATCGGCATCCCGATCATCGAGGACGGCCGCGCCGCCGTGCTGCCGCAGAACGTGGCCGCGTTCGGCGACGGCCTCGACGTCGATTCGAGCGAGGTCGAGCTCTACCTGGCGGTGCGGGAGCTCGCGCATGCGCGGCTGTTCCGGCACGCGAAGTGGTTGCGCCTGCACTTCATCACGGCGATCACCTCCTTCGCCCGCGGCATCGACATCGACACCGGGCGGCTCGAGGAGCTCGCCGAGAGCTTCGACCCTTCGAACACCGAGGCGCTGCGCGAGGCCGTCGTGAGCGGTGCGCTCATCCGGCCGAAGAGCGAGGCCCAGCAGGCCGCGCTCGCGCGCATCGAGACGATGCTCGCCCTCGTCGAGGGCTGGGTGGACGTCGTCACGGCCGAGGCGACCGCCCGCCTGCCGAAGTCGGTCGCGATCGCCGAGACGATCCGCCGCCGGCGGGCGTCCGGCGGCCCTGCGGAGTCGGCGCTCGCGACGCTCGTCGGCCTCGAGCTGCGGCCGCGGCGCCTGCGCGAGGCCGCGGCGATGTGGCGGGCGGTGACCGACGCCGTCGGCGTCGAGCAGCGCGACGCGATGTGGTCGCACCCCGATCTGCTGCCCACGGCCGCCGACCTCGACGACCCCGCGGTGCTCATCGCACGGCTGACGGGCGAGACCCCGATCGACGCCGAGGACGCCGAGTTCGACGAGGCGCTCGAGCAGCTGCTCCGCGGCGAGACGCCCGCCGGGCCCGGCGAGGACGGCGAGGAGCCGCCGAAGGCCTGAGCCAGAACGGTCGGCGTCGCGCGAACGCGGACGCCGACCGGATCACGGCCTGTGGATGGCCCGGGCCACCCCGGGCGCTCGTGCGCCAGGCTCTCGGGATGACCCTCCGACTCGACCCGGCGCTGCCCCTCGTCTGGCGTTCACCCACCGAGCTGCAGATCGGCGCGAGCCGTCCCGCCCTGGTCCTGCGCGATCCGGGCGAGTTGGAGAACGCGGTGCTCGCGCTGCTCCAGCGCGGGGCCGGGCGCGACGCCCTGCACGCCATCGTCTCGACCCTCGGCATCCCCGCCGCGCGGCTGGACGCGCTCCTCGAGCTCCTCTCCCCCGCGCTGCGCGAGGAATCGGCGTCGGGCTCGGCCGGCATGGCGGGCACCGACGATCCCCCGATCGTCGCGATCGACGATGCCGAGCCGCGGCTCGCGCGCGCCGTGGCCACCGCGCTCGGTGCGCTCGGCATCCGGCCCGTGCTGGCGTCGCACGGGCCCGAGCGGCCGGCCGCCGTCGTGCTCACCGCCGCGTGGGTCGTCCCGCCGGCCGCGCACGTGCGCTGGCTCCGACGCGACGTGCCGCACCTGCCGGTCGTGCACGAGGGCGAGGCGATCACGATCGGTCCGCTCGTCCTCCCCGGAGGGGGCGCCTGCGTGCGCTGCGGGGAGCTGCACCGCCGGGACCTCGACCCCGCGTGGCCCGCGATCGCGGCGCAGCTCGCGACGCATCCGGCCCCGCCCCTGCCCGCCGCCGTGCTCGGCGTCGCCGCTGCGCACGCCGCGGCCGCGCTCGATCGGCTCCTCGACCGCGCGGCGGTCGCCGGCTGGAGGCTCAGCGTCCCCGTCTCGGGGGCTGCGCCCCGGAGCTCGCTGCAGCCGCCGCACCCGGAGTGCGGATGTCGAGCTCACGGAGGAACCGCGACGGCTCCCGCTCGCCGCGCCCCGCCTGACCGCGTCGCGCCCAGCTCAGAGCGAGTCGCCGACGCGCTCGGGTGAGCCCGACGTACAACAAGCGGCGCTCCTCGTCGATCGCCTCGAGCCCCTTCGCGTACGCGATCGGCAGCAGCCCCTCGCTGAGTCCGACGAGATGCACCTCGTCCCACTCGAGGCCCTTCGCGGAGTGCAGGGTCGCGAGCGTCACGGCCTGCACCGCCGGTTCGTGGTGGGACTCGGCCCGCGCCCGCAGTTCGTCGGCGAACTGGCGCAGCGTCGTGCCGGGCGGCTGCTCGTCGACGAGGCCGGCGAGGGCGTTCAGCGCCTCCCAGCGCGCCCGCACGGCGCCCGGCCCCTCCGGCGCCTGCGCCGACCAGCCGAGCGAGCGCAGCACGTCGCTCACCGACTTGAACAGCGGCTCGTCGCTCGGCACGAGCGCCTGCGCCCGCAGCGCGTGCACAGCTTTCAGCACGTCGGGCTGATCGAAGAAGCGCTGGGCGCCGCGCACCCGGTAGGGCACGCCGACCTCGTCGAGCGCGTGCTCGTACATCGCGGACTGGGAGTTCACCCGCAGCAGCACGGCGATCTCCGCGGGCGGGGTGCCGGCGTCGACGGAGGCCCGCACCCGGTTCGCGACCTCGCGCGCCTCGGCGAGGTCGTCGGCGAACTCTGCGAACTGCGGTTCGACCGCGGACGCGTTCGCCGCGGCGCCGTTCGTCGCGGCCTCGAGTCGGAGCGCACCGGATCGCCCGCGCATGAGGCGGTTCGCGGCCCCCACGATCGGCTCGGTCGAGCGGTAGTTCCGTTCGAGCCGCACGACCGTGGCGTCGTCGTAGCGCCGCTCGAAGCCCAGCAGGAACTCCGAGCTCGCCCCGGCGAAGGAGTAGATGGTCTGGCTCGCGTCGCCGACGACGCAGAGCTCCTTGCGGTCCCCGAGCCAGAGCTCGAGCAGCCGCTGCTGAGCCGGCGAGACATCCTGGTACTCGTCCACCACGAAGTGCCGGTAGCTCTCGCGCACGTGCATCGCGACGGAGGGCTCCGACTCGATCATGCCGGCGGTGGCGAGCAGCACGTCCTCGAAGTCCATCGAGCGCCGTTCGTCCTTCACCCGCTCGTACTCCTGCATGAGCGCGAGCTGCTGCTCGGCGCTCAGCGCACCGACCGGGCGGCCCCGGCTCGCCAGGCGAGCCTCGTAGGCGGCGATCCCGAGGCCGGAGACCTTGCGCCACTCGATCTCGGCCGCGATGTCGCGGAGGGTCGCCGTGTCGACCCGGATCTTCAGCCGCTCGGCGGCGTGCCCGAGCAGCCGGCCCTTGTACTCGAGCACCCGCGGCGCGGGGCCGCCGCCCGCGACGAGCGGCCAGAAGTGGTTCAGCTGCGCGAGCGCCGCCGCGTGGAAGGTGCGCACCTGCACGCGGCCGGCGCCGAGTGCGTGCAGCCGGCCGCGGATCTCGGCGGCCGCGCGCGAGGTGAACGTCAACGCCATCACCCGGGCGGGGTCGTAGGCCCCCGAGGCGACGCCGTACGCGATGCGGTGCGTGATCGCCCGGGTCTTGCCCGTGCCGGCGCCGGCGAGCACGCACACGGGGCCGATCAGTGCCTCAGCGACGACCCGCTGCTCCTCGTCGAGCGCGTCGAGCAGCTCGTCCTCTGCGCTCACGAGCTCGGCCACGGCACATCCGTGGGGAGCGGGCCGCCGTACCAGTGCTCCAGCAGCCACCCGGCGATGGAGGTGCCGGTCGGGAGGAAGAGCTCTTCGCCCGCCGCGGCGATGTCGTCGCGCGAGAACCAGCGGAGCTCGAGGATCTCCTCGCCGTCCGGCCGCGCGACCGCGGGGTCGGCGCCGGCGGCGAGCCGGGCGCGGAAGCCGAGCATGAGGCTGGCGGGCAGCGGCCACGGCTGGGAACCGGCGTACTCGACCCGGTCGACGGGGATGCCCGCCTCCTCCGCGATCTCGCGGACGACGGCGTGCTCGAGCGGCTCCCCGGGCTCGACGAAGCCGGCGAGCAGCGAGAAGCGCCGCTGCTCCCACAGGGCGTTCGAGCCGAGCAGCACCCGCTCGTCGTCGTCCGTGACGAGCACGATCACCGCGGGGTCGGTGCGCGGGAAGAGCTGCCGCTCCTCGGCGATGCAGCGCCGCACCCAGCCTGCGTCGCTCACCTCGGTGGGGCTCCCGCAGCGCGGGCAGAACGGGTGCGCGTCATGCCACGAGGCGAGCGCGATCGCCTCGACCGCGAGCGCCTGGCCGCGATCGTCGAGGAGCGCGGCCGCGCGTCGCAGCGGCGCCCAGCGGGCTTCCTCGGTCTCGATCGCCGCAGCCGCCGCGTCATCGTAGACGCGCAGCTCGACGGGCGCCGCCCGCCCGCCCCCGAGCTCGAGGCGTCCGAGGTAGCAGCGCAGCGCCTCGGTCGGCAGCCCGAGCGGCGCGACGAGTCCGAGCTCGGGAGCCGAGCCCTCGTGCTGCTCGGCGAGGAGGAGCCGACCGTCGTGGACGGGGAGCACCAGCGCCGAGGCATCCGCATCGAACCGCGCCGCGCGCTCCGGATCGGACCTCGCCGCGGCATCGCGATCGATCGCCGCGCGGGCCAGGGGCGGAAGGCTCGATTCGGGCATGACCACCTTTCGCATGGCGCTCGCGGACTCGTCGGAGAGGTGTGGCGGTCGCCCGGTCACAGGCGTCGGCTGCTTAAGCTGTCTGCCATGGCCAGACCCCCACTCACTCTAGCCGCGTTGGCGACGGCGGCGGTCCCCGGCCTCGAGGTCCGCGCGGTCCGGGTGCATACCCGGAACTCCGGCGGCTCGTACGACGCCGTCCGGCTCCGCTCGAGCGACGACCGCGAGCTGCTCATCCGCGTCCCGCGGGACCAGACCGCCGAGACCGAGCAGTCCGCCGATCTGCTCGCCCTGCACGCGCTCAGCGACGGGGTGCGCGCGATGCTGCCGTTCGAGCTCGCGGAGTACGTCGGTCAGGCGCCCGTCGACGGCACCCGCGGCGTCGTGACCACGTTCGTGCCCGGGCTTGGCCGAACGGCCGATGAGCTCACCGGCTCCGACCCGATCGCCGAATCGGTGGGGCTCGCCATCGCGGCCGTGCACAACCTCCCGACCGGGTTCATCGGCGAGGCCGGCCTTCCGCGCCGCACGCCGGGCGAGGTGCGCGACGAGGTCGTCGCGCTCGTGGGGCGCGCGACCGACACCGGGCATCTGCCCGCAGCGCTGCTCCGCCGTTGGGAGGAGGCGACCGACGACGAGTCGCTCTGGCGCTTCCAGCCGACCGTGGTGAACGGACAGCTCAGCGCGGATTCCTTCCTGGTGCTCGAGGACACCGTCACCGGCATCGTCGGCTGGTCGGAGCTCGGGCAGGGCGACCCGGCCGTCGACCTGCACTGGCTGCTCACCGCGCGCGGCGGTTCGGCTGAGCGTGCGCTCGAGACCTATCTGCTCGCCCGGGAGGGCGGCGCGGACCCGCACATCCCGCAGCGCGCGCTGCTGTACGGCGAGCTGGAGCTCGCGCGCTGGCTCCTGCACGGCGTCGAGCAGCGCGACGACGCCACCATCGCGGATGCCGTCGGCATGCTCGATGCGCTCGTCGAGAGCGTGCACGACCGTTCGAGCGAGCCGCTCTCCCCCGAGACCGGCCCGATCCTCACCGTCGGCGACGTGGAGCGCATGCTCGACCGCACGCCGCAGCTCGACGCGCAGCGCGAGCCCGCAGGTGCGATGCTGACCGACAGCTACGACTTCACGGCGCTGCGGCGTCGCGAGGCCGACGCGGAGCCGGACGCCTCGATGACGGCGCCCATCCCGCTCGACCTCAGCGACTGGGGGGACGCCGCGCCCGAATCGAAGGCGGACCCGGACGCGGACCCGGCGCACGCGAGCGAGTCGACCGACGACAGCGGCGCGAGCCGCGACGCCGACCCGGCTCAGCGCGGCAGCACGGCCGCCGACGCCGCGGACGGCGCCGAGTCGTCGTTCACGGACTCCGCCGAGCGCAGCGCCGACGACCAGGCGCGCCGCAACTCCGCTTCGTCGTAGAGCCGCTCGGGGCGGATCTGCCGGTCGTCCTCGACGTAGTAGAAGACGGCGTCGATCTGCTCCGGCGGCACCCCGGCCCACTTCGCATAGGCGAGCCGGTAGAGCGCGAGCTGCGTCTGCCGGAGTTCGAGCTCGCGCTCCCCCTGCGGCGCGCGACCCGTCTTCCAGTCGACGACCTGGTAGCGGAGCCCCTGCCGGCCGAGCTCGCTCGCCGGATCAAGCTCGTAGACCGCGTCCAGCTTGCAGACGAACACGTGCTCGTCGAGCGGCAGGTGCAGTTCCAGCTCGACCGCGCTCGGGCGACGCTGACCCCACTCGGATGCCTCGAACGTGGCCTGCAGCTTGGCGAAGCGCGCCGCCGAGCCGTCGACGAGGGCCGAGCCTGCGTGGCCGGGTGCCGCGCCCGCAGTGGATGTCGTCTCGCTCCCGGCCTCGGCTTCCGGCCACGCGAAGAGCTCGTCGTCAGCGGCGCTCTCGGTCCAGTCGAGGGCGTTCGCCTCGAGCTCGCCGGTCGAGCGATGCTCCACCCAGCGGTGGAAGAGCGTGCCGAGGCGGGTCGCGCGATACGGTCGCTGCGGCATCGGGCGGCGCAGTTGCTCGGCGACGGCGGCGGCGTCGTCGACGTAGTCCTTGAAGCGCGACGCCGGCACGCGCGCGGGGATCTCGGGGGCCGCCTGACCGGCCATCCGCCGCCGCCGTTCCTCGAGCAGGAGCCGGAGCTGGTCGCCGAGACGCTGACCGATGCCCGCGCCGCTCGGCCCCTCGGCGGCGGCCCGCACCGCGTCGGCCGCGCGCACCACACCGAGCCGGCGCCGACCGAGCGGATCGAGCGGCCAGCTCACCCGCTCCTCGCCGATCGCGCGCGGGTTCTCGTCTGAGTCGGGGCGGTCGGGCAGCGCGGAAGCGGGCACGAGCCCGTGCGCGACGAGCTCGCGCAGGAAGACGCTCGGCTGCCGCGGCTGCTTCTGCGAGGCCCACCAGGAGCCGGTGAGCAGCAGCTCGTCGCGCGTGCGCGTGAGGCCGACGTACGCGAGCCGGCGCTCCTCCTCGGCATGGCGTTCCCGGTTCTCCTCGGCGAAGCCGGCGACGGCCTCGTCGAACTCGAGCTGGCTCTGCACGCCGCGCCACATGAGCTCGGGCAGCTCGTCGCGGTCGCCGCGGAACTCGTTCGGCAACTCGCCGAACGCGAGCCAGCCCTTCGCCGAGCGCGGTTTGCCCGGCAGTTCGTCGGTCACGAGCCGCGGGATCGCGACGACGTCCCACTCGAGCCCCTTGGACCCATGGATGGAGAGCACCTGCACGGCACCCGGCTCCGGCTCGTCCTGGCGCGGCGCGAGCCGGTCGCGCTGCTCGGCCTCGGTGAGCCAGCCGAGGAACGCCCCGAGGTTCGGATGCTCGGCGACGTCGACGAAGCCGGCGAGCAGCTCGTCGAAGGCTTCGAGGCTCGGCGCCCCGAGCGGCTGCTCGGCGTTCGCGGCCACTTCGATGTCGAGGAGCAGTTCGTGCTGCACGAGGCTGACGAAGTCGACGAGGCCGAGCCCCGCGCGCCGGCGCAGGGACTGGAGCTGTGCGCCGGCCCGACGCATGCGGGCGAGCCCCTCGGCCGTGAAGGCGGCGAGCGCGCGGTGGTCGTCGGGCGCAGAGAGCAGGAAGTCGAGCGCATCGACGATCGACGGCGATTCCTCGGCTGCGATCGAGGCCCGCAGGCCCGCGCGCACGCCGTCCTCGAGCCGCCGCATCGCCTGGTCGCGGTCGACGAGCCAGCGCGCGAGGCCCGCGAGCGCGGACAGGTCGGCGGGGCCGATCGCCCAGCGGGCGCCTCCGAGCACGCGGACGAGCTCCGCCCCCGCGGTCGGGTCGTGCAGCACGCGCAGGGTGCTGACGAGATCGGCGATGACGGGCTGATCGAGGAGCCCGGCCACGCCGAGGACGTGCACGGGGACCCCGTGCCGTCGCAGCGCGGCGGTGAAGATGTCGACGTTCGCGAAGGTGCGGCAGAGCAGGGCGCCCGTGCGCGCGGCGGCCGCCGACGCGCTGCCGCGCGGGCGGGCGGCGTCCCCGTTCGACGGGCCGCCGGGCTCGGCGTGCCCGAGGCGCTCGGCGAACCACCGGGCGATGTGCTCCGCCTCCTCGTCGATGGTCTCGGCCCAGGCGCAGTCGAGCACGCCGTCGCCGGCGAACGGCGAAGCGGCGAGCGGGGCCTTGTCGATGCCGCCGTCGAGCGGTTCGATGATCGCGTTCGCCGCGTCGAGCACGATCCGCGGATTGCGCCAGCTCGTCGAGAGGTCGTAGACGACGGCGTCGCTCGCCGCGCTCGCATCGTCGCGGTCGCCGGCCCGCGCCTCGGCTCGCTCGGCCGCGAAGTCGCCGCCGAAGCGGGCGAGGTTGGCCGCGCTCGCGCCTCGCCAGCCGTAGATCGACTGGTCGGGGTCGCCGACCGCCATCACCGAGTGCCCGCGGAACAGCGCGGCGAGCAGCCGGGTCTGCACGACGCTCGTGTCCTGGTACTCGTCGAGCAGCACGGTGCGGAACCGCTCGCGGTGGGCGACCGCCACCTCGGGGTGCGCCGTGCAGATCTCGAGGGCGAGCGAGACCTGGTCGGAGAACTCGACGTAGCCGCGGGCGCGCTTCGCCTCCGCGTACGCCTCGGCGAGCTCGAGCAGCGGCGGCAGCGCGTCCACCGCGCCCAGCGCGGAGACGAAGGAGTCGTAGGGGGTGCGCTTGCGCGGCGCGCCGATCGGCAGATCGGCCAGGCCGAGGAACTCGCGCGCCATCGCCCGCACGTCGCGGGCGTCGGCGACGTTCTCTCCGAGCGCCCGGCTCAGCCCGAGCACCGCACCGGTCACCTTGTCGAGCGAGGCGTCGAGCTCGACGAGGCGAGGGTCGGCGGCCGCCGCGACGATCGAGCGGGCCAGCTGCCAGGCGGAGGCCTCGCCCAGCACGGCGGCGTCCGGCTCACGACCGATGAGCAGGGCGTGCTCGCGGTAGATGGCGCTCGCGAAGGCGTTGTACGTCGACACCGTCGCCGCCTCGAGCGGATCGAGCTCGAGCTCGGCGATGCCCTCAGCCACGAGCTGCCCGATGCGGGCGCGGATGCGTTCGGCGAGTTCCCCCGCGGCCTTGCGGGTGAAGGTGAGCCCGAGGACCTCCGGCACCTGCACATGGCCGTTCGCGAGGAGCCACACGACCCGGTTCGCCATGGTCTCGGTCTTGCCGCTGCCGGCGCCGGCGACGACGAGCGAGCGGCCCCGCGGGTCGGCCTCGATGACCGCCCGCTGCTCCTCGGTCGGCGGGTGCAGGCCCAGCCGGCTCGCGATCTCCGCCGCGGCGATCATGCGGACACCGCCGGAACGAGGTGCACCCGGTAATGCCAGGCGCCGAAGCGCGAGCGCGGCCCGATCTCGACGGGCGACTCGAAGCTCGCGCCGCTCATGATCGCGGCGACCGCGTCGAGGCGCTCGCGGAACGCCTGCTCGTCGGCGTCGTCGAAGGGCTGCTGCGCGCGCTCGGTGTAGGCGGCGCCGCGGAGCGGCCGGGCGAGGTAGACGAGCTTCGCCCCGCCCAGCCTGCCGAGGTTCGGCACTTGCTCGTGCCGGGCCGCGAGCTGGTAGGCGGCGAGCTGCGGGTGCGCCGCGGTCTCGGCGGCGGTCGGCGGGGTGCGCCCGGTCTTCAGGTCGACGATGACGGTCGTGCCGTCGGGCGAGGCCTCGACGCGGTCGATCGTGCCACTGAGGCGCACCCGGCCGAGCTCGAGCGTGAAGCGGCCCTCGGCGCCGAGCAGCACCTTCGCGTCGTCGGCGAACTGGCCGAGATAGTCGGCCGCGCCCTCCACCATGCGCTTCGCGCCGCGACGTTCACGTTCGGCCACCCAACCGGCCTCGAAACGCAGCGCCTCGAGCCGGGCCTCGACCCCGGACCAGAGCGTCTCCAGCTCGGTCTCGCCGCTCGCGCCCGCCTCCTCGACGACGGCGTGCACGATCGTGCCGATCGAGGCGGCGAGTCCCGAGGGCGGCGAGGCGACCCGGTCGATGAACCAGCCGAGCGGGGACTCCTCGGCACGGTCGATCTGCGACGGCGACACCGGCACCCGGGCCTCGGGGTCGGCCTCGAGGTCGACGATCGGCGCCGTGCTCGACGGGGCGCGCAGCCCGTACCATTCCTCGGGGTGCGCCCCGGGCACGCCGGCCTCGGCGAGCAGGGCGAGTGCCGGTGCGGCCTCACCGCCCGGATCGGCGACCGCCTCGCGGCGGAGCGCGCCGACGAGCCCTCGGAGGTGCAGCGGGCGACGGCGCGGCGTCAGCCGCTCCTCCGCGTAGCCGAGCAGCATCGAGGGCTGCTCGTCGTCGTTGGCCGTGCAGCTGAGCACGAGCTGCCGGGTGGCCCGGCTCGCGGCGAGCGCGAAGAGGCGCAGCTCGTCACTGCGGACCGCCGCCCGGGCGTCGGCGGTCGAGTCGGGGGCGGGGAGCGGCGCCCCGGCGCGGGAGGCCGCCGCCACGGCGGGCAGCAGGGCCGCGTGCAGCAGGGTGCCGCGCGGCCGGAGGTTCGGCCACACCCCCTCTTGGAGGCCGGCGATCACGACGACCTCGAAGTCACGGCCGATGAGCGCCGGCGCTGTGCCGACGAACACCGACTCGGCGGCGCGCTGGGGCGCGAGGGAGTCCTCGGGCAGCTCGCTCGAGAACTGCTCCTCGACGAAGCGCACCGCGGGGGCGCCCGGCGTGCGTTCGACGAAGCGCTGCGCGGCGGAGAACAGTGCGACGACGGCGTCGAGCGCGCGGTTCGCCTCTTCGGCGAGCACGCCGGTGCCGGCGGCCTGCGCGCCCCACTCCTCGGCCAGGCCGCTGCGGTCCCAGAGCGACCAGAGGATCTCCTCGATCGTCGAGCCGGTGCCGACGCGGGTGCGCGCCGCCGCGAGCAGCCTCGCCAGTCGGGCGGCCCGACGACCCGCAGCGGCGTCGACCGTCTCGAACCCGCCCGGGGCGGAGAGCGCGTCGACGAGCAGCTCGTCGCCGGTGCGGTCGCCGCCCGCGGCGAGCTCCTCGTGCCGGAGCGCCAGGCGCAGCCGACGGAGCCCGACCGGGTCGAGCCGGCCGAGGGGCCCGGTGAGCAGCTCGACCGCGAGCTCGGGGGTCAACGGCTCGCGCTCGAGCACGAGCGAGGCGGCGCGCAGCAGTGCCGCGGCGGCCGGAGCGTCGCGCAGCGCGGTGCGGACGAGCGCCCCGGCGGTCGGCACATCGGCGAGGGCGAGTCCGCGTTCGAACGAGGGCGCGTCGGCGCCGGAGCGCAGCACCACCGCCATCTGCGACCACGGCACCCCGTCGAGCAGGTGGCGTTCGCGCAGCAGAGCCGCGATCTGCTGGCACTCCCCCGCGTGCGAGGCCGCTTCGATGCCGAGCACCGGAGAGAGCGGATCGTGGGTGGTCGGCGCGTCGCCCGGCAGGCTCGCGGCCCGGTGCCCGCCGCCGAGCGCCGCGCCGATGTGCCCGGTGACCGAGGCGACGAGCCGGCGCAGCTCCGGCCGGCCGCGGTGCACCATCGGCAGCTCGAGCCGATCGGCGGGGGTACCGAGCAGCGTGGAGAGCGTGCCGAGCAGCTCGGGACGGCCGCCGCGGAAGCCGTTGCTGGCGACGTCGGGGTCGCCGAGCGCGACGACGTGCACACCGCGCGCTGCGAAGGCAGCGAGGAGCGCAGCGGTCGCCGCCGTCGCCTCCTGCGCGTCGTCGACCACGATGAGCCGCAGTCGCGACAGCGTGCCGAGCGCCGCGGCCGCCCGCTCGTCGTGCACGCTGCGCTGCACGATCGCGGCGGCGAAGGCCGCGAGCTCCGCCGAGTCGAACTGGCCGCCGCGCAGCTGCTCCTTGACCTCGGTGTACTCGTCGAGGAACTGGCCGGCCGCGACCCACTCGGGCCGGCCGCTGGCACGCCCGAGGCGGGTGAGCGCCGCCCCGTCGACGTGCTCCTCGACCGCACGCATCAGGAGGTCGCGGAGCTCGGTGCGGAAGCCGCGGAGCGCGCGCACCCGCGTCTCGAACGGCCACTCCGGGCCGCCGCCGTCGGCCTCGGCGGCCTCGAGCAGCTCGGCGATGATCTGGTCCTGCTCGGCCCCGGTGAGCAGCGTCACCGGCTCGCCGGTGTAGGCGCGCACGAGCTGGAAGGCGAGGGAGTTGGCGGTGCGGGCGAGCGGGCCGCGCGTGGTCGCTCCGAGGCGGACCGCGATGCGGTCGCGCATGCGGCTCGCCGTGGTGCGCGTCGCGGCGAGCGCGAGCACCTCGTCGGCGCCGTAGCCGCGCTCGATGCGGCGGGCCACGAGCTCGATCGCGAGGCTCGTCTTTCCCGAGCCGGGAGCGCCGAACACCGCGGCCGACCGCTCGGTGCCGAGGTGCTCGAGCTCGAGCCCCGCGAAGGTGTCGTCGGTGAAGAGCGCGGGCTGCTCGACGAGGGCTTCGGGGCGGGGCATGCGGCCACGCTAACCCGTTCCGCCGACAGTGAACGCGAAGCACCGCCGAGGCCGGGTGACATAGGGTGAGAGCACGACGAGAAAGGCGCACAGTGGACGTTCGCATCGGCATCCAGAACTCCCCCCGTGAACTCGGTTTCGAGGCCGCGCAGACCGCGGCAGAGGTCGAGCAGGCCGTCACCGCGGCCCTCTCCGGGCAGTCGCCTTCGCTGCGCCTGAGCGACGAGAAGGGCACGGTCTACGTGATCCCCGGCGCGGCGCTCGCCTACGTCGAGATCGGCTCCGAGGAGTCGCGTCGCGTCGGCTTCGTCGCCTGACATGGAACTCCTGTTCGTCGCCCTGGGCGGCGCGATCCTCGGCCTCGCGGCCCGGTATTCGCTGCCCGGGCGGGCGACGCACGGCGTCGCGCTGATCCCCGCGATCGGCACCGCCGTCGCGGCGGTCGTGTGGGTCGGCCTCACCTGGCTCGGCTGGCCGTGGGACGGCGGGTGGATCTGGGTGGTCTCGCTCGCCGCGTCCGGTGTGGTCTCGGCGCTCGCCGCCCTCCTGATCGGGCCGAGCCGCGAGCGCCACGACGTCGAGCTGTTCGAGCGGCTCGCCCGGCCGGGCGCCGGCGCCAAGGCCTGAGCCGAGGCATTCGCTCGCTGCGCGTCGCCCGCGCCCGGACCGCCCAGCGGTCAGGCAGCGTCAGGCCGTCAGGCCGAGCGCATCCATGCGTCGGGTGTGCTCGGCGATGAGCTCGGTGAAGACCGGCTCGACGTCCTCGCCGTGGCGCGCCTCCGGCTCCGCGGCCTCGAGCGCTTTCCTGGCGACGAGCAGCGTGTCACCGACGAGGCTGCGCCCCCACAGCGCGAGGCGGTCGGCGAGCCCCGGCTCGTTCGCGATCGCCTGCGTCAACAGCTGCTCGAGCACGGGGGCGCCCTGACGATCGCCGAGGATGCCGCGCACGCGGCGCCCGAGCTCCACCGGGAGCCCGTCGGACAGGCGCAGGAAGAAGTCGTCGAGCATGCCCGAGGTGAGGTGGATGCCGAGCAGCAGCTCGTGCCAGTCGGCACTGCTCGTGAGCTGCCGGAAGTGATCGGTCGCCGCCGCGAACATCGCCAGGTACTCGGCGGGTTCGGCGTCGGCGCGGCGCAGCTCCTCGATGAGCGCGTGGTGCTTCGCGAGGGCCTCACCGGACGCGACCGACAGCCCCTCCTTCGACACGAGGTCGGGCGAGGTGGCCACGGCCTTCGCCAGGGACTCGAAGAATGCGAGCTGCAGCGACGCCGCCTGCCCGAGGAACGGCAGAGGGTCGGGCACCAGCTCCGTGAAGTCGACCCGGGCGAGCTCGGTCGCGGCGACCCTCGGACGCAGCCGGGGCGCCTCAGCGCGCGGCCTGCGCCGCTTCAACCAGAAGACCACGTGCGACAGCTTATCGGCAGCCTGCACGGCCTCACGGCGAGCCTCCGTTAGTCTTAACGGGCTCGCGGGCATCGGACCCGCGGCCGTGCGCCTGTGGACGAATGCAGGGCGCACCCCATCATTCGCACCGCGAACGCACACGACAAGGCAGAACCTCTTGACTACTTTCACCGAGCTCGGCATCGCGTCGGACATCGTCGACGCCCTCGCCGGGAAGGGCATCGTCGATGCCTTCCCCATCCAGGAGCAGACCATCCCCCTCGCCCTCTCCGGCCAGGACATCATCGGCCAGGCGAAGACCGGCACGGGCAAGACCTTCGGCTTCGGCCTCCCGCTCATCCAGCGCCTCGGCGACGACCCCGAGCCCGGCGTCAAGGCGCTCGTCGTCGTGCCGACCCGCGAGCTCGCGGTGCAGGTGACCGAGGACCTCGAGCTCGCCACCTCCAAGCGCCCGACGAAGATCGTCTCGATCTACGGCGGCAAGGCCTACGAGGGGCAGATCGAGCAGATCAAGGCCGGCGCGCAGATCGTCGTCGGCACCCCCGGCCGTCTCCTCGACCTGGCCAGCCAGCGCCTCCTGAACCTCGGCGAGGTGCAGGAGATCGTGCTCGACGAGGCCGACAAGATGCTCGACCTCGGCTTCCTCGCCGACATCGAGAAGATCTTCTCGAAGGTTCCGGCCGTGCGGCACACCATGCTGTTCTCCGCGACCATGCCCGGCCCGATCGTCGCCCTCGCGCGCCGGTTCATGTCGAAGCCGATCCACATCCGCGCGAACGACCCCGACGAGGGCCTCACGCAGGCGAACATCAAGCACCTCGTCTACCGGGCGCACTCGCTCGACAAGGACGAGGTGATCTCGCGCATCCTGCAGGCCGAGGGCCGCGGCAAGACCGTGATCTTCACGCGCACCAAGCGCGCGGCAGCCAAGCTCGTCGAAGAGCTGAACGACCGCGGCTTCAACGCGGCGGCCGTGCACGGCGACCTGAACCAGGACCAGCGCGAGCGCGCGATGGCCGCGTTCAAGGCGGGCAAGAAGGACGTGCTGATCGCGACCGACGTCGCCGCCCGCGGCATCGACGTCGACGACGTGACCCACGTGATCAACCACACCATCCCCGACGACGACAAGACGTACCTGCACCGTGCGGGCCGCACGGGCCGTGCGGGCAAGACCGGCATCGCGGTCACCTTCGTCGACTGGGACGACCTGCACAAGTGGGCGCTCATCAACCGGGCGCTCGAGTTCGGCCAGCCGGAGCCGACCGAGACCTACTCATCCAGCCCGCACCTCTACACGGACCTCGACATCCCCGCCGGCACGAAGGGCCGCCTGAAGCCGGCCGCCCCCGCGGCGCAGGCGACCCGCTCGGCGACCGCCGGCCGCTCCGAGGGCGACGCCGAGCGTGCGCCCCGCAGCCGCAACCGCCGTCGCACCCGCGGCGGCGCACCGGTCGCCGATGGCGCGAACTCCGGCTCGGCGGAATCGCCCGCCGGCGACGGCGCCGAGCGCGAGGTCGGCGCCGGCACGCACGACGGCAAGGGCAAGGAGCACCACGACGGCAACGCGGCCCCGCGCCGACGCCGTCGTCGTCGCGGCGGCAGCTCGAGCAGCGGCTCTGCCGGCGCGAGCCAGGCGGCTCCGCAGGCCTGACGCCCGCTGCATCCGGAACGCCGGTCGCCCTCGGGCGGCCGGCGTTCCGCCGTTCCGGGCTGCCCGCCGGGCGGGCGCGCCTAGGGCAGGACCGGGGCGCTGCCTCGACCCTCCGCGATCAGGCGGGCGACGACCTCCGGTGCGGTGCGCTGCTCGCCGAGCCGGTTCGGCTTGCCATCGCCGTGGTAGTCGCTCGATCCGGTGATCGCGAGGCCGAACTGCGCCGCGAGCTCGCGCAGCCGCGGCAGCGCGGAGGGCTCGTTCTCGGGATGGTCGACCTCGAGGCCGAAGAGCCCGGCCTCGACGAGCTGCGCGAGCCGCCCGGGCGCGACCACCGCGTCGGAGCCGCGCGTGCCGGGGTGCGCGAGCACCGGGACTCCCCCGGCCTCGCGGATGAGCCGGATCCCGGTGATCGGGTCGGGCGCGTAGTGCGGTTCGGCGTAGCCCGAGCGCGGGTGCAGGATGCCGGCGAACGCCGCCGAGCGGTCGGGCGCGTGCCCCCGGGCGACGAGGGCGTCGGCGATGTGCGGCCGGCCGATGGTCGCGCCCTCCGCGGAGTGCGCGAGCACGTCGTCCCAGGTGAGCGAGTAGTCGCGGGAGATGCGGCGCACGATCTGCTCGGCGCGGCTCAGCCGCGACTCGCGGATGCGGCTGGTCTCCGCCACGAGGGCCGGGTGCTCGGGGTCGAACAGATAGCCGAGCATGTGCACGCTGTGGTAGCCCTCGCGCGTGGAGAGCTCCATGCCGGGGATGAGCGCGACCCCGCTCGCGGGAACGGCGGCCGCGGCCTCGGCCCACCCCGCGGTCGAGTCGTGGTCGGTGAGGGCGATGGCCTGCAGCCCGGCCTCGGCCGCCTCGAAGAGGAGCTGCGCGGGCGCGCCGGTGCCGTCGGACACCGTCGAGTGCACGTGCAGATCGGCTTCGAGGGCGACGGCGGGGGCTTCGGCCATCCCTCCATGCTATGCCCGCGGGACGCGGCTCCTGGCCGAGTTGGGGGCCGGCGAGGCATCCCTCCTCCTCCACAGCTCCGCCTCAGCCGACTCCCAGCGATCGCACGGCGGATGCCCCGGCGTCGCCGCGGGCCGCCGCCTAGGTTGGAGGGATGCTGCTCCGTCTGCTCGGCTGGCTCGTCGTGCTCGCCTCCGCCGTCATCGGCGCCGTGCTCGTCTGGCCGCAGGGCGTCGGCCTGCAGGACCAGTGGGTCGCCGCGCACGTGGTCGCCCTGCGGGGCGCGGGCGTCCTCGTCGGCGTCGTCGCGGCCGTCGTATTCGCGCTCCTCGCCCTCGGCCGCCGCGTCCGCCCCTTCGCCGCCGCCATGCTGACGGTGAGTCTGCTCTTCGCGGGCGGCAACGCGGCGGTGCTCGCGGTGCGCGGGATCGGCGGTTCGGATGCCTCGTCGGCCGACGCGGTCACGGTGCTGGCGTGGAACACGCTCGGCGAGGAGCCCGACGCCGCGGTCGTCGCCGAGCTCGCGCTCGAGCGCGGCGCCGACATCGTCGTGCTGCCCGAGACCACCGAGCCGTTCGGCGAAGAGGTCGCGCTCGCGATGCGCGACGGCGGCAGCCCGATGTGGGTGCATTGGCAGGCCTTCGACGACATCGCGAAGGCCCGATCGACGACGCTGCTCGTCTCGAGCGAGCTCGGCGAGTACACGGTCGTCAGTCCCGACTGGCCCGGGCCGCCCGACAACACCAACACGGTGCCCTCGCTCGTCGCAGTGCCGGTCGACGGCGACGGCCCGCGGATCGTCGCCGTGCACGCCGTCGCCCCGGTGCGCTGGGAGCTGCGCAACTGGCGCAGCGACCTCGGCTGGATCGCCGAGCAGTGCGCCGGCGACAACGTGATCATGGCGGGCGACTTCAACGCCACGGTCGACCACTTCGCGGGGCTCGGCAGCGAGGGCGGCGACCTCGGCCGCTGCGCCGACGCCGCGAACGCCGCGGGGGCCGCCGGAGTCGGCACCTGGCCGACCGACGTGCCCGCGCTGCTCGGCAGTCCCATCGACCACGTGCTGGCGACGCCGGACTGGACGGTCGAGTCCTTCCAGGTCGTCGACTCGCTCGACGCCTCCGGCAGCGACCACCGGCCCGTCGTGGCCTCCCTCGTCCGCGCCGGCGACTGAGCCCGCCGTCCTCAGCGCGGCCCTCCTCGGGCAGGGCTGCTCCCGGCCGCCATCCACCTTCCGGGTGCGAGAATGGGGGGCATGGCCACGAGCGATACTTCGACGACGACCGCGCCCGAGGGCGCGAGCGAGCACAGCGACGAGCAGAGCGGACGCAACGCGAACCGTTCGACGACCCCCGGTTCCGAGGGTTTCAAGGACTTCATCGGCAGCGGCTGGGCCGAGCGCGACGAGGCGCTCCCCGCTGCACGCCGCCAGGCGCCGTACGCGGCCGAGCGCCGCGCAGCGATCTCGGCGCAGTTCCCGGGTCAGCGCCTGGTGGTGCCCGCGGGCGACATGAAGCAGCGGGCGAACGACACCGACTACCCGTTCCGCGCCCATTCGGCGTTCGCGCACCTCACCGGCTGGGGCTCCGACAGCGAGCCCGGCGCCGTGCTCGTGCTCGAGCCGAACAGCGCCGGCGGGCACGACGCCACCGTCTACTTCCGCGAGCGCGCCGGCCGCGACTCCGAGGAGTTCTACGCGAACCCGGCGATCGGCGAGTTCTGGATCGGCGCCCGTCCCTCGGTCGCGCACGTCGCCGCCGAGCTCGCGCTCGCGGCCGCCGACCTCTCCGGCTTCGACGCGGTCGTCGACGCCACCGACACGGCCACCCTGATCGTCCGCGAGGCCGACCCCGCGGTCACCGAGCGCATCGACCACGCACGCATCCGCTTCGCCGCCGAGCGCGCGCTCAGCGAGAACGCGCAGGACGCGCCCTTCTCGCTCGAGGTCGGCGGCGAGCACGAGCCCGACGCCGACTTCGCGCGCGCCCTGAGCGAGCTGCGGCTCACGAAGGACGAGTACGAGCTCGCGGAGCTCCGCGCCGCCGTCGACGCCACCCAGCGCGGCTTCACCGAGGTGCTGCAGGAACTCCCCCGCATCACGAGCGAGGTGCGCGGCGAGCGCGTCATCGAGGGCGTCTTCGCCACCCGCGCCCGCCTCGAGGGCAACGACGTCGGCTACGGCTCGATCGCCGCGGCCGGTCCGCACGCGACGATTCTGCACTGGACCCGCAACGACGGCCCCGTCGTCCCCGGCGACCTCGTGCTGCTCGACGCCGGCGTCGAGATGGACAGCTACTACACCGCCGACATCACCCGCACCTTCCCGGTGAACGGCGAGTTCAGCGCTGTGCAGCGCCAGGTCTACGAGGCGGTGCTCGAGGCCGCCGACGCCGCCTTCGCGATCGTGCGCCCCGGCATCGTCTTCCGCGAGGTGCACGCGGCCGCCATGGCCGTCATCGCCCGCAAGACCGCCGAGTGGGGCTTCCTGCCCGTGTCGGCCGAGGAGTCGCTGCAGCCCGACAACCAGTTCCACCGCCGCTACATGGTGCACGGCACGAGCCACCACCTCGGACTCGACGTGCACGACTGCGCTCAGGCACGACGCGAGCTCTACCTCGATGGCGAGCTGCAGGAGGGCATGGTGTTCACCATCGAGCCCGGCCTCTACTTCCAGCCCGACGACCTGACGGTGCCCGAGGAGTTCCGCGGCATCGGCGTTCGCATCGAGGACGACATCGTCGTCACCGCCGACGGCGCGGTGAACCTCTCCGCCGCGATCCCCCGCACGGCCGCCGAGGTCGAGGCCTGGGTCCGGGGCGCGCGCGGCTGAGGCGGTGAGGCCGGGGCGGTAAACGTCCCGGCCTCTGCACGTCCCGGGCGCTCGCGCGACTCGGGGCGGGCACCGAGGTCTGATCTCGCGATCCGCTGCTAGATTCCGGCCATGACGCTTTCGCCCCTGCGGCCGCTCACCACGCTCGCGACCGCCGCCCTCGCCGTGCTCGTGTTCAGCGGGTGCGTCGCCGAAGCGCGAGGCGCAGCGTCCGCTCCGCCGACTGCAGCCGTCGACGTGGCCGACCGCGGTGCGCCTCCCCCGCCGGCAGCGGAATCCGCACCGCCGACGATCGCCGGCCCCATTGACGTGGATCCGGCGGGTTTCACGAGCGAGGTGGTCGCCGGCTACGTGTTCAGCGCGGGCGACGCCGACTGCCAGATTCAGCCGGGAGGCTCCGGAACCGAACCGTCGTTCGGCTGCGCGATCGGCGCCGGCCAGCAATGGGCGTGGGCGGACACCGAGTTCGCCGACGAGTGCGCCGCGCGAACGGAGTTCGGGTGCCGGAACGGGCTCGTCGTGCGCGGATCGGCGTCGCCCGAGCCGCGGCTGAACACGGATGCGGACTTCGGTGGGTACCACCCCGACGTCGAACTCGCCTCGACTGAGCGCATCGTCGTCGACTCGGTCTCCTGCGAGCGCGACGGTGCCGGAGTGCGGTGCGGCAACAGCAAGTCCGGGCACGGTTTCACGTTGTCGGCAGCGAGCATCGAAGCCTGGTGAGGCGAACTCCGCGCCGAGGATGACGCGACGCGGGGATCTTCGGGGCGGACCGGCTCTCGGGCGACCCGACTCGAGTCGGTCAGTCGCGCGGGCGCTTGGCGTCGGAGCTCGGCGCTTCGGGCGCCGGATCCGCCGTGCTCTCGGCGGGCGCGGATGCCTCGGCCGCCGCGGCCTCGCGCGCAGCCTGCTCAGCTGCGGCACGCTGCTCCGCCGCCCGGGCCGCCGCCTCGCGGGCCTTCGCGCGGCGCTCGGCGTCCAGCGCTTCGCCGTAGGTCAGCGGGCGCCCCTCCTCACCAGAGCCCTCGGCCGGGGCCGCCGGTCCGGCAGTCGCCGTCGGCGCATCCACGACGGGCGTGGCGCTCGCACTCGATCGGGCGGCGTCGTCGCGCGACGACCAGCCGGTGGACCACCCGCCGCCGGTCTGCGTCGCAGCGGGCGGCGCGTCGACGCCGAGCACATTGCGTGCGCGGTCGACGTGCTGCGGTTCGGCGATGATCGCGTACCTGGTGGCGAGCACCTGCATGACCGAGGTGAAGTCCCGCCGTCGGCGGTTGATCGAGTAGGAGACGAGTCCGAAGACCATGCCGAAGCCGGCTCCGATGAGCACCGCGGCGCCCAGGATGCCGAGCGTCGGCCCGCTCGGCGCGAAGATGAAGAACAGCAGGCCCAGGAAGAGCCCGAACCACGCGCCGGACAGCGCACCGCCGCCCGCGACGCGCCCCCAGGTGAGCTTGCCGGTGATGCGCTCGACGCTCGTGAGGTCGGTGCCGACGATGGCGAGCTCCTTCACCGGGAACTCGGCCTTCGCGAGCCGGTCGACGGCGGCCTGCGCCTCGGCGTAGGTCTCGTAGCTCGCGACCGTCTCACCCTTGGGCAGGGTCGGGAACGCTTGGGCCAGGCGGCCGCCGAACGGCGAAGAGCTGCTCATGGCGCCATTGTCCCACGCGCACCTCGGCTGAGCCGGAGAATCGTGCCCGGAACGGACGCGCCAGGAGCGAACACGACTGGCTGGTCCGCTGAGCCCGTCGAAGCGCCCACCTGGTCCGCTGAGCCCGTCGAAGCGGAAGCACCCCCTCGACGAGCTCGGGGAACCACCCCACCCCTCGACGAGCTCGGGGAACCACCCCACCCCTCGACGAGCTCGGAGCGCCGGGGCCCCGACGGGCTCCGCGTTCAGGACCGGGGACTAGGTTGGTATCCGTGAGCGCCACGAGAGTCTTCGTCGCCCGACTTGCCGGGTGCGCCGTCTTCGACCCCGCCGGCGATCGGGTCGGCCGCGTGCGCGATGTCCTCGTCGTCTACCGCAAATCGGACCCGCCCCGGGTCGTCGGGCTCATCGTCGAGGTGCCGGGCAAGCGCCGCGTCTTCCTCTCCATCGGCCGTGTCACCTCCATCGGCGGCGGCCAGGTCATCACAACCGGGCTCATCAACCTCCGCCGCTTCGAGCAGCGCGGCGGTGAGGTGCGCGTCATCGCCGAGATGCTGGGCCGCAAGGTCGCCTTCAACGACGGCAGCGGGCAGGCCACCATCGAGGACGTCGCGATCGAGGAGCGCGAGCCCGGCGAGTGGGAGGTCGACCAGCTCTTCGTGCGCCGGCCGAAGGCGAGCGCCTCGCCGTTCGCGAAGGGGCAGTCCGCGTACGTCACCTGGCGCGAGGTCCGCGAGGCGAACGCGCCGGGAGAGGCGCAGTCCGCCGAGCAGCTCATCGCGACGTACTCCGAGCTGAAGCCCGCCGACCTCGCCAACACCCTGCTCGACCTGCCGCCCCAGCGCCGCCAGGAGGTCGCCGAGGAGCTCCCCGACGAGCGCCTCGCCGACGTGCTCGAGGAGATGCCCGAGTCGGAGCAGGTCACGATCCTCGCAGGCCTCGGCGACGACCGCGCCGCCGACGTGCTCGACCGCATGCAGCCCGATGACGCCGCCGACCTCATCGCCCAGCTGCCCGAGGAGCGCGGCGAGCACCTGCTCGAACTCATGGAGCCCGAGGAGGCGGAGGACGTGCGTCTCCTGCTCTCCTACGGCCCCGACACGGCCGGCGGTCTGATGACCACGGAGCCCATCATCGTCTCGGCCGACGCGACCGTCGCGGAGGGGCTCGCGCTCATCCGCCGGCACGACCTGCCGCCCGCGCTCGGCGCCGCGGTCTGCGTCACCCTGCCGCCGTACGAGGCGCCGACCGGGCGCTTCCTCGGCATCGTGCACTTCCAGCGGATGCTCCGCTACCCGCCGCACGAGCGGCTGGGCTCGCTCATCGACCAGGGCCTCGAGCCGGTACGCGCCGACACCTCGGCCGCGGAGGTCAGCCGCATCCTCGCGAGCTACGACCTCGTCTCGGTGCCGGTCGTCGACGAGAAGCATCGACTCGTCGGGGTGGTGACCATCGATGACGTGCTCGACTACCTGCTTCCGGACGACTGGCGAAGTCACCCCGAGGAGGACGAACTCACTCGCCGGGCGACCGCCCGCGCGCAGCTGACCACGGGGAGCATCCCCATCCCGCAGGGAAGGAGGGCAGGCGATGGCACGCGCTGACGACGACCGGCGATTCGACACCCCGAAGGGCATGCTGCGATCGTCGCCCTTCCGCCTCTCGGGCGACCGCGACCGATTCGGCCGCTTCACCGAGTGGGTGGCGCGGGCGATGGGCACGCCCTGGTTCCTGCTCGGCCTGACGGTGTTCTGCGTCGCCTGGTTGATGTGGAACAGCTACGCCCCCGAGGAGTGGCGCTTCGACTCGCAGGCGTTCGGCTTCACGGTGCTGACGCTGATCCTCTCCCTGCAGGCGAGCTACGCCGCGCCGCTCATCCTGCTCGCGCAGAACCGCCAGGATGACCGCGACCGCGTGCAGATCCAGCAGGACCGTCAGCGCGCCGAGCGCAACCTCGCCGACACCGAGTACCTCGCCCGCGAGGTCGTCGCGCTCCGCCTCGCCGTGAAGGAGCTCGCCTCGAAGGAGTTCATCCGTCAGGAGCTGCGCCAGATCCTCGACGAGCTCGACCGCCGCGACGAGGAGGAGGCGGAGCATGCCGCATCCTGACGCCGACGCGGGCGCCGCAGTGCCCACGGGCGGAAGCGGGATGTCCCCCGCCGAGCTCGAGCGTCGCGTCTCCGCAGCGCTCGGCGGCGTGACCGATCCGGAGATCCGTCGGCCGCTGCCCGAGCTGGACATGATCGAGTCGGTGACGGCCGACGAGTCGGGCCGTGTCCGGGTGGTCGTCCGGCTCACCATCGTCGGCTGCCCGGCATCCGACCGCATCGAGCGCGACGTCCGCACGGCCGCCGAGTCCGTGGCCGGCGCCGGCAACGCCGACGTCGAACTCACCGTGATGACGCCCGCCCAGCGGAACGCCCTCACCGAGCGACTGCGCGCCGGCCGCCCGCGCGGCAACCCCTTCGGGCCGGGCACCCTGACCCGGGTGATCGCGATCACGAGCGGCAAGGGCGGCGTCGGCAAGTCGACGATCACGGTGAACCTCGCCGTCGCGCTCGCCGCGCGCGGTCTCGCGGTGGGCCTCGTCGACGCCGATGTGCACGGCTTCTCGATCCCCGCCCTCCTGGGCCTCGTCGACGCGGAGGGCACCCCGGCCAAGCCGACGCGGGTCGACGAGATGATCCTGCCGCCCGTGGCGCACGGGGTGAAGACCATCTCGATCGGCATGTTCATCGAGCCGACGGAGCCCGGCCAGCGCGCGTCCTCGGTCGCCGTGGCCTGGCGCGGACCGATGCTGCACCGCACGCTCTCGCAGTTCCTCACCGACGTCTACTTCGGTGACCTCGACGTGCTCCTCGTGGATCTTCCACCGGGGACGGGCGACATCGCCATCTCGCTCGGCCAGCTGCTGCCGAACGCCGAGGTGGTCGTCGTGACGACCCCGCAGCCGGCGGCGGCCGACGTCGCCGAGCGCTCGGGGGTCGTCGCCCGACAGACCGGTCAGCGGCTCATCGGCGTCGTCGAGAACATGGCCGGCCTCGCCGGACCGGACGGCACGGTGCTCGAGCTGTTCGGCTCTGGCGGCGGCGCCGAGGTCGCCCGGCGGCTCTCAGAGGGGCAGGACGCCCCGGTGCCCCTGCTCGCGAGCGTGCCGTTGTCGGTCGCGCTCCGGGAGGGCGGCGACGCCGGCGATCCGGTCGTGCACGCCGCACCCGACGATCCGGCCGCACGCGCGATCGAACAGCTGGCGGGCGAGCTCGCGGCCCGTCCGCGCAATCTCGCCGGCCGGCGTCTCGACGTCTCGCTCCGCTGACGCGGCCCACCCCAGACTTGCCCGACTTTCATGAAAGTCGGGCAAGTCGAAAATCCTCGAGTTGCCCGACTTTCATGAAAGTCGGGCACGTCGAGAAGCTGGGGTCAGGATGCCTCGACGGGCTCCACGGCACACGCCAGGAGCTCGACGAGCAGCCGCTCGGTGAGCGGCCGCGGCAGGACCTCGACGAGGGCGAGCACCGGCGCGAGCCGCGTCGCGAGCGGCTCCTCGCCGCCGAGCAGTCCCAGCGAGCCGAGCAGCCCGGCCGCCTGGTCCGAGCCCAGCTCGAGCGGTCCGGCTGCGCCCGCGCCGCTGTCGGCGCTCGGCAGGAGCGCCGCGGCGAGCTCCGGCCGGGCGGCGAGGAACTCGCCGAGCACCGCGGCGCCGTCGATCGGCGGCAGGCCGCGCACCGCGTCGGCCGCGCCGACGAGCGCCGGCAGCAGTTCGGGCAGCACCCGCTCGGTCACGGGCGTGACGGTGAGATGCGCGGTGCGCGGAAGCGCCGCTCCCCCAGGCTGGGCGAAGCCGGGCTGCAGCTGCAGTTGCCAGCCCGCGGCGAGCGCGGCGTCGGCCCAGCGGTGCGGGTCGACCCGCTGCTCGGGCTCGACGTCGAGATCGGATTCGACCGCGAGCAGCGGTCCGGTCGGCTCGCCGACGAGGCGCAAGCCGGCGATGCCGCGCACGGCGTCGATGATCGCGGCCGTCGCTCTGGCCGCCTCGGCGGTCAGCTCGGCGAAGCCCGGACGCCCGAGGGCCTGCGTGATCGCCCAGGCCGCGGCGAGCGGACCGGCGGGCTTCGAGCCGGCGAGGGTGGGGTTCACGACCGGGTAGCCGGGCCATCCCGTCGTCGCGAAGTACTGGTGCCGCTGGCGGTCGCGACCGCGGGTGAGCAGCACCGAGACGCCCTTGGGCGCGTAGCCGTACTTGTGCAGGTCGGCGGAGAGGCTCGTGACGCCCGGGACGCGGAAGTCCCAGGCGGGGAGCGGCTCGGGCCAGAACGCGAGCGCGAAGCCGCCGATGCAGGCGTCGACGTGGAGCGGGACGCCCGCAGCCTCGGCGAGCGCCGCGATCTCGGCGACGGGGTCGAGCGAGGCGAAGGGGTACGAGGGGGCGCTCACGACCGCGAGCGCCACGTCGGGCCCGAGCCGCTCGGCGAAGGCCGCAGGGTCGGGGCGTCCGTCGTAGCCGCTCACGGGGACGAGTTCGAGCTCGAGGTCGAAGAGCTCGGCGGCCTTGTGGAAGGCGGCGTGCACGGTCGACGGGGCGACGAGGCGGGGGCGTCCGGTGCCGCCTGCCGCCCGCCAGACGTCGCGGGCGGTCTTCACGGCGAGCAGACAGCTCTCGGTTCCGCCGGAGGTGGCCGAGCCGACGACGTCGGCGTCGCCGTGGAAGGCCTCGCGGGCGAAGGCGAGGAGCTCGCGCTCCATGACCGCGACCGAGGTGAACGTGGTGGGGTCGAGTCCGTTCACCGGCTGCACGAGTCGGGCGGCACCTGCGGCGAGCTCGTCGAGTTCGGCCCGGCCGGAGTCGTAGACGTAGGAGAGCACCCGTCCGCCGTGGGTCGGCGCGTCGCCCTCGCGGAGCGCGCCGAGGCGTGCGAGCACCTCGGCCGGGTCCTGCTGGAAGCTCATGCGGTCGTCCTCTCCTCTCCGGCGAGCGCGGCGCCGGCGTCGTCGTCGATGTCCTCGCGCCGGAGCCGGTAGCCGCGCAGCGAGACGAGGCTCGCGGCGACGAGCACGGCGGGAACGACGCTGAAGGCGATCGCGATGCCGGCGACGGCGGAGTCCGGCTGCTGCACGGTGACGCCGGCGGTCGATTCCAGGTAGCCGGTGAGCGCGAGCACGATCGTGAGCACGGTCGCGCCGAGCGCCATGCCCGCGGTCTCCCCCGCGGTCCACACGCCCCCGAAGCTGCCGGCCCGATCGAGGCCGCTCCGGCGCGCGTCGTGCGAGATGACGTCGGGCAGCATCGCCATGGGCAGCGACTGCATGCCGGCGTACGCAGCCCCGGCGATCGCGACGGGCGCGTACACCCACGCACCGGGTGTCCAGACGAGCGCGACCATGCTCGTCGCGGCGAGCGCGAAGAGCGCGCTCGCGACGACGAAGCCGCGCTCCTTGCCGATGCGCCGCGCGACGAGCTGCCAGAGCGGCGTCACGAGCACGGCGGGGGCGATGAGGGAGACGAACAGGAGCGTGACGGCCTGTTCGTCGCGGAGCACCCAGGTCGCGACGAACTGGGCGCCGGCCAGCATGAGGCCGGTGGCGAGGCCCTGCAGCACGAAGGTGCCGAGCAGCGCGCGGAACGGGGCGCTGCGACGGAGGGCGGCGAAGCCCTCCCGGTAGCCCGCGAGCGCGCCCGCGGCGGTCGTCGCGGCACGGTCGGGCACGGGAGCGCTCGCGGGGGGCGCGCCGCTCCGGCGCGGGGCGATCGTCGTCGCCACGAGCATGCCGGCGCCGATCGCGAGCCCGGCGACGACCGCCATGACGAGGTAGCCGACGTGCTCGTCCGCGAAGGCGCCGCGCAGCTCGGGGCCGCCGGCGCCGAAGAGCAGGATGGCGACGGTGAGGACGACGACGCGCCAGGTGAGCAGCCTCGTGCGCTCGTCGTAGCCGCGGGTGAGCTCGGCGGGCAGGGCGATGTAGGGCACCTGGAAGAGGCTGAAAAAGGTCGCGGTCGCGAGGAACGCGAGGAACACCCAGATCCCGGATGCCACGGGGCCGAGGCCGGGCACGACCGCGAAGGTCAGCGCGAAGCCGATCGGCAGCCCGATCGCCCCGATCAGCATGCCGCGCCGGCGGCTGCCGCTCGTGGCGAGCGCACGGTCGCTGCGTCCGCCGATCCAGGGGTCGATGAGGACGTCCCACACCTTGGCGGCGGTGACGACCGCGCCGGCCGCGAGCGCGGCCACGCCAAGGGTGTCGGTCAGGTAGTAGACGAGGACGAGTCCTGGCAGCGTCGCGAAGCCGCCGGTGCCGATCGAGCCGATCGCGTAGCGGGTGACGACACCGCGCGACAGCGTGCGCTCCGGTGCGGGCATGGAGGCAGCCTAGGGCATCAGGGCTCGAAGTGGGACAGTTGACCTAGACTGTGCGCATGCCAGCGCAGACGGCCTTCGACGCCCTGTACGCGAGCCTCGACGACGATGTGGTCGCCTCGGGCTCCGTCACCCGCCCCGTGCCCACTCCGTCCACCGGCGAGACGCTCCACGAGCTGCCGCAGTCGAGCGCCGACGACGTGCGCGACGCGATCTCGCGCGCGCGGCTCGCGCAGCTCGCCTGGGCCCGTGCCGGCTTCGCGCACCGCCGTCGGGTCCTCCTCCGCGCGCACGAGCTGCTGCTCGAGCGGCGGGAGCTGCTCCTCGACCTCATCCAGCTCGAGAGCGGCAAGACCCGCGGGCAGGGCTTCGAGGAGATCTTCCAGGCGGCGTCCGTGACCCGCTACAACGCCCTCGCCGCGAAGCGGGTGCTGCGCGGACGACGCCGGCGCAGCGGCATCCCGACCGTCGCGACGACCCGGGTGCGCTACCGCTCGAAGGGCGTCGTCGGTGTCATCACGCCGTGGAACTACGCGCTGAGCCTCGCCGCCATGGACGTCGTGCCGGCCCTCGCCGCCGGCTGCGCCGTGGTGCAGAAGGCCGACGACCAGGGCGCGCTCTCCATCCTCGCGCTGCGCCGCGCCTTCATCGAGGCCGGCGTGCCGGAGGCGCTCTGGGCGGTCGTCGCGGGCCCGGCCGGCGAGGTCGGCGAGGCGCTGACCGACGAGGTCGACTACGTCTGCTTCACCGGGTCGACCGCCACCGGGCGCAAGATCGCCGAGAAGGCCGGGCGTCGCCTCGTCGGGGCCTCGCTCGAGCTCGGCGGCAAGAACCCGCTCATCGTGCTCGACGACGTCGACCCCGAGCGGGCGGCGGCCAACGCGGCCCACGCCTGCTTCTCGGCGATGGGCCAGCTGTGCGTGTCGATCGAGCGCATTTACGTGCACCGCGCGGTCGCCGGCCCATTCCAGAAGGCGCTCGTCGCCGAACTGGCGGCGGCGAAGCTCGGGTCGGCGCTGGACTTCGACGCCGACTTCGGCTCGCTCGCCTCCGCCGCCCAGCTCGAGCGCGTCACCGGCCACCTCGACGACGCGGTCGCGAAGGGCGCCACCGTTCTCGTCGGCGGCACGCCGCGCCCCGACGTCGGCCCCTGGTTCTTCTCGCCGACCGTGCTGACGGGCGTCACGCCCGAGATGCGTGTGTACGCCGAGGAGACCTTCGGCGCCATCGCCTCGCTCTACCTCGTCGACAGCGAGGAGGAGGCGATCCAGGCCGCCAACGCGAGCGAGTACGGGCTGAACGCGGCGATCTTCACCGGATCCGTCGCTCGGGGTCAGCGTGTTGCCGAGCGGCTCGAGGCCGGCAGCGTGAACATCAACGAGGGCTACCGCGGCACGTTCGCCTCGGTCGCTGCGCCGATGGGCGGGCAGAAGCAGTCCGGCGTCGGCCGGCGCAACGGTCCGGAGGGCCTGCTGCGCTTCGTCGAGCCGGTCACGATCTCGGCGACGACGGGTCTGCTGCAGCTCCCCCGCTGGGCGGGCGAGTACCGCGAGCAGGCTCCGCTGCTGCTCCTGCTCGCCCGGGGGCTGGCGGCGCTGCGCCGCCGCTGAGGGACGGATGCCTCGGCGCCACACTCGGCGCCGGCAGCCCTCGCACGGCCGAGGCCCGGCTCAGGTCGCTTCGGAGTCGAACGGCGCCGCCTCGTCGGCGCCGAGGGCCTCGCGCTTGCGCTTGCGCTGCAGGTAGGCGGAGTTCTCGTTCACCGAGGCGCGGGCGACGACCGGCTTCGGCGCTTCCTCGGCGAAGGGGTCGACGTCGGAGAGGGCCTCGCGGATGATCCGTCGCGGATCGTACTGCCGCGGGTCGAGCTTCTTCCAGTCGACGTCGTCGAAGTCCGGACCCATCTCCTCGCGCATGCGGTCCTTCGCACCGCTCGCGAGGTCGCGGAGCGAGCGCACGAGCCGGCCGAGCTGCGCCGCGTAGTGCGGCAGTCGCTCCGGGCCGAGCAGGAAGACGGCGATCACCCCGATGATGAGGAGTTTCTCGAACGTCAGACCGAACACTCATACAGGATAGTCGGCGGCGAGGCGCACGAGCACACCCCGCGGCCACCCCTATCCTTGGGGGTTGAGAGAGCGGGAGACCGGAAGTGTCCGAACACGACCTGAACTGGAAGTACGCCGATGACGCCGTCGTCGAGAGCGACGCGATCGTCCGCGCCCGACAGCAGTCCCTCGAGCTCGGCATCGACCCGGTCTCGCCCGCGGTCGGCGCGCAGCTGGCCCTGCTCGCCGCCGCCAGCCGCGCCGAGTCGATCATCGAGCTCGGCACCGGCGTGGGTGTCTCGGGGCTGTGGATGCTGCGGCACGCCCGCGGCGCCATGCTCACGTCGATCGACACCGAGACCGAGTACCAGCAGCACGCCCGGCAGCACTTCGCCGACGCCGGTGTGCAGGCGGCCCGCATCCGGCTCATCACCGGCCGCGCCGGCGAGGTGCTCCCCCGCATGAACGAGAGCTCGTACGACCTCGTGTTCGTCGACGCCGACGCGGCCTCGGTGATCGAGTACGTCGAGCACGGCCTCCGGCTCGCCCGGCCAGGCGGCAGCGTCGTCGTCGCGCACGCGCTCTGGCGCGGCCGCGTGGCCGACCCCGCGAAGCGGGACGAGACGGCGACCGCCTTCCGCTCGCTCATCTCGGAGCTCGAGGCATCCCCCGCGGTCGCGACGGCCATCTCGCCGGTCGGCGACGGCCTGCTGCAGATCGTGCGGCTCGGCTCCTAAGTCAAAGGGCGCCTGAGCCCGAGACGCCGAGAGGCCCGAGCGCTGCTGCGCTCGGGCCTCTCTCGTGGCGCTGAGCCGCGGGTGCGTCATCGGCACCCGGCTCGACGCGTCTCAGACGTTGACTACGCCCCCGAGCACGTCGTACAGCTCTTTCGCCTCGGCGTCGTTGACCGACACCACGAGACGTCCCCCGCCCTCGAGCGGCACACGCACGATGATGAGTCGCCCCTCTTTCACAGCCTCCATCGGCCCGTCTCCGGTGCGTGGCTTCATAGCCGCCATTGAGTTACCCCTTTCGTGGCTGAGCTTCCATTATCTGCCATGTCAGGAGTCCTTCGGAAATCCCGGGCGAGTTGTGTGAAGAATTCACTCGCGCGTCAGGGCGGACTCCAGTCGTACGCGGACACCGCCCAGCACACGTGCAGCCACACCCACTGCAGGGCCAGGAACACGACGACGATGCTCCAGCGGTACCACCGCGCGCGTGGCGCGGCGAGCGCACCGACGAGCGGGAACATCGGCATCACGATGCGGAACGTGCTCGACTGCGGGAAGAACACCGCGAGCAGGTAGAGGGCGTAGGAGACGAGCCAGAGGCGGATGTCGGTGCCGAGCCGTCGCACGGCGGGCAGCAGCAGCACGACGGCGAACGCGCCGATCACCGCGACGACGCCGACGATGCCGACCCACGCCGGGAGCCCGACGAAGTGCGCCCACCAGGCCCCGCCCTGGAACCACGCGGTGAACGGGACGAGCTCCTGGTGCCCGATGTAGCCGGCGCGCCAGGCCAGCTCCGTCTCCGTGTAGCCGGCCGGGTCGCCGGTCACCGCCCACACGATGCCCGGCCAGGCGAAGCCGACCGCGGCGGCGAAGAGCCCGACGCCGATGACGACGAGCTGCTCGCGCAGCGGGAACGGGTCGTCGCGCCGCCGCCACCAGCGCACGATGAAGTGCAGCCCGAGGGTGAGCGCGAAGGCGAGCGCCCCCGGCCGGGTGAACGCCCACACCGCGAGCACCGGCACGAGCCATCCGTATCGCCGCTCGACGAGGAGGAGCAGGGCGACGGCGAGCAGCAGGGCGCCGAGCGACTCCGCGTAGCCGAACTGCATGATCGGCGAGACGGGCGCGACCGCGAACAGCACGATCGCGAACATCGCACGGTCGGGCTCGAGGAAGCGGGACAGCAGCCGGTGCAGCACGAGGGCGGCGCCGAGGCCCGCGGCGAACGCGACGAGCACCGAGGCGACGTTCCAGCCGACGCCGAGGAAGGTCACGCCCCGTACGAGCGCCGGGAACACCGGTAGGAACGCCCAGGCGTTCTCGGCGACGTGTCCGCCGTCGTCGAGCGGCAGCTCGCTCGGGTAGCCGCTCGTCGCGATGATCTGGTACCAGCGGGCATCCCAGAGGTTCGAGAAGGCGAAGAGGTCGGGCTTCCCACCGGTCCACGCGTTCGCGAGCTGGCCGTCGGCGAAGATCAGCACGAACACGGTCGTGACGGCGCGCGCGGCGACCCAGATGAGGGCGATGCGCCCCCACCACGGCAGGAGCCGCCAGCGCACGCGCGGCGACCACCGCGACACCCTGACCGTCTCTGGCGACGGCGCGGCGGACACCGGCATCGGATGCCTCAGGCAGCGCCGCTGAGCCAGGCGCGCAGGGCGCGCTCGCAGTCGATGATCTGGTGCACCGCGACGCGCTCGTCGTCGGCGTGCGCCTTCAGCGGGTCGCCGGGGCCGAAGTTCACGGCGGGCACCCCCATCGCGCTGAACCTGGCGACATCCGTCCAGCCGTACTTCGGCCGCGCCTCCGCACCGACGGCGCGCACGAACTCCTGCGCGAGCGGGTCGTCGAGCCCGGGGCGCGCACCGTCCGCGGCATCCACGACGACGACGTCGTAGCCCTCGAAGAAGGCCGTGACGAACGCCGCAGCGTCGGCGGCGGACTTCGACGGCGCGAAGCGGTAGTTCACCGCGAGCACCGCCTCGTCGGGGATGACGTTGCCGGCCACGCCCCCGTTCACGACGACCGCGTTCAGCCCCTCGCGGTACGCCAGACCGTCGACCTCGACCGTCTCGGCCTCGTAGGCGGCGAGTTTCGTGAGCGCGGGAGCGAGCTTGTGGATGGCGTTGTCGCCGACCCAGCTCCGGGCGGAGTGGGCGCGGACGCCGTGCGTGCGCACCTCGGCGCGGAGGGTGCCGTTGCAGCCGCCCTCGACCTGCCCGTTCGACGGTTCGCCGAGGATCGCGAAGTCCCCGGCGAGCAGCTCCGGCCGCGTGCGGGCGATGCGCCCGAGGCCGTTGAGCGCCGCGGAGACCTCTTCGTGGTCGTACCAGACCCAGGTGACGTCGACGGCGGGCTCGGCGAGTTCTGCGGCCAGTTTCAGCTGCACCGCGACGCCGGCCTTCATGTCGACGGTGCCGCGACCCCAGAGGAACTCGGCGCCGTCGGGGTCGGTCTCGAAGCGGCTCGGCACGTTGCCGTTGATCGGCACGGTGTCGAGGTGGCCGGCGATGACGACGCGCCGGTCACGGCCGAGATTCGTGCGCGCGACGACGGCGTCGCCGTCGCGGATGACCTCCAGGTGGGATGCCCCGGCGAGCGCCTGCACGACGAGGTCGGCCAGCGCCCGCTCCTCTCCCGAGACGCTCGGGACGTCGCAGATCGCCCGCGTGATCGTCACGACGTCCGCGGCGAGGTCGAGGGCGTGGGTGGCGTGTGCGTCCGGCATCCCCCGAGTCTATGCGGGCGGCTCCGGTCCGGTCGGGCGTCTCCGGTCCGGTCGGGCATCTCAGGGGCATCGGGTGGACCGCGGGCGTCACACCCCTGCCGCGCTCGATACGCTGGAAGGCATGTCCGCGAACGCCGCCCCCGCCTCCGACCGCCGCGCCTGGGCCGACGGCCTCGCCACGATCGCCGCCGACGGCACGGTGCTCGACGCCTGGTTCCCGTCCCCCGCCCTCGGCGGCCTGCCCGCCGGCCGTGAGCGCTGGATCCTGCCCGCCGAGATCGAAGCGCTCACCGGCGCCGACGAGCGCCGAGCCGTCACCATCGAGGCGGTCACCGTCGAGATCGAGCTCGATGCGGCGCCCGCCGGCACCGCCGACGCCTACCTCCGGCTGCACCTGCTCTCGCACCTCCTGGTCCGGCCGAACGGGCTGAACCTCGACGGGATCTTCGGGCACCTGCCTGCCGTCGTCTGGACGAATGCCGGCCCCGTGCACCCGAGCGACTTCGACCGGCTTCGCCCGGCCCTCCAGCGGCACGGCATCCACGCCACCGGCCTCGACAAGTTCCCGCGGCTGCTCGACTACGTCACCCCCGAGCGGGTGCGCATCGCCGACGCCTCCCGCGTGCGCCTCGGCGCGCACCTCGCGCCGGGCACGACGGTGATGCACGAGGGCTTCGTGAACTTCAACGCCGGCACGCTCGGCTCCTCGATGGTCGAGGGGCGCATCTCGCAGGGCGTCGTCGTCGGCGACGGCAGCGACATCGGCGGCGGCGCCTCGATCATGGGCACCCTCTCGGGCGGCGGCACCCAACGCGTCGAGATCGGCGAGCGCGCCCTGCTCGGCGCGAACTCGGGCATCGGCATCTCGATCGGCGACGACTCCGTCGTGGAGGCCGGCCTCTACGTGACGGCCGGCACGAAGGTCGCGATCGTGGGCGACGGCGAGGAGCGCACCGTGAAGGCGCTGGAGCTCTCCGGGCAGCCCGGGCTGCTCTTCCGGCGCAACTCGCTGAACGGCCGGGTCGAGGTGCTGTCCCGCTCGGGCAGCGGGGTCGTGCTGAACGAGGCGCTGCACGCCTGACGGCCCGGCCGCTACCGGAAAGCGGGCTTCCGGTACAGTGAGTGCCCAGGCCGCCGTGTGGCGGCCGCCGTCATGCGCGTCACGAGGGAGTGGCATTGGGCACGGATGCACCGCGGACCCGTCGTTCGGGTCTGCTGAAGTTCCTCATCGGGCTGCTCGTGACCGTGCTCGTCCTCGCGGGCGCCGGCTGGGGCGTCGGCTGGTGGACGGTGCAGCGCTCCTTCCCGCAGACGAGCGGCACCGTCGACGTGCCCGGGCTCGAGGCCGAGGTCACCGTCGAGCGCGATGACGCCGGCGTGCCGACGATCGTCGCGACGAGCGACCACGACCTCTTCCTCGCCCAGGGCTACGTGCACGCGCAGGACCGCTTCTGGGAGATGGACTTCCGCCGCCACGTCACCGCCGGCCGGCTCGCCGAGCTCTTCGGCGCCTCGCAGGTGCCGACCGACACCTTCATCCGCACCCTGAACTGGCGAGGCGTCGCCGAGCAGGAGTACGCGCTCCTCGACGAGGGCACCCGTGCGATCTACGACGCCTACGCGGACGGCGTGAACGCCTACCTCGCGGAGCGCAGCGGCGCCGAGCTCTCGCTCGAGTACGCGGTGCTCGGCCTGCAGAACCCGGGCTACTCCCCCGAGCCGTGGACGGCCGTCGACTCCATCGCGTGGCTCAAGGCGATGGCCTGGGACCTCCGCAGCAACCTCGAGGACGAGATCGATCGGGCGCTGCTCGCGACGGAGCTGCCGCCCGAAGAGGTCGCCCGGCTCCACCCGGGGTTCCCCTTCGGGTCGATGCCCACCATCGTCGGCGGGCCGGCCGCATCGGCCGCTCCCGCGTCCAGCGGCGAGCCATTGCCCATCGGCGCAAGCCCGGCGGATGCCTCGGACGGGCGTACCGACGAGGCCGCCGCCGCCCTGCGCCAACTCCGCGGCGCGCTCGACGGCCTCCCCGAGCTGCTCGGTCCGGCGGGCGGAGAGATCGGGTCCAACTCCTGGGTCGTCTCGGGCGTGCACACCGAGTCGGGGCTCCCGCTCCTCGCGAACGACCCGCACCTCGGGCCCGCGATGCCGTCGATCTGGTACCAGATGGGGCTGCGCTGCGCCGAACGCTCGGATCGCTGCGGATACGACGTGGCCGGATACACCTTCTCCGGGCTGCCCGGTGTCGTCATCGGGCACAACGACCGCATCGCCTGGGGGTTCACGAACCTCGGCCCGGACGTCGCCGACCTGTTCCTCGAACGCGTCGAGGGCGACGAGTACGAGCTCGACGGGGTCCGGCATCCGCTCGAACTCCGCGAGGAGACGATCGAGGTCGCCGGCGGCGACCCCGTCGTCGTGACCGTGCGCTCGACCGGCCGCGGCCCCCTCGTCACCGGGATCGGCGAGAGCTTCGCGCGGATCGCCGAGTCAGCCGATGCGGCGGATGCGGGCACGGGGTCCATCGAGCTCTCGCTCGAGTGGACGGCGCTCACCCCGGGCCGCACGGCGCAGGCGATCTTCGCCCTGAATCGCGCACAGGACTGGGCGGGATTCCGGCAGGCCGCCGCCCTCTTCGACGTGCCGAGTCAGAACCTCGTCTACGCGGACGTCGATGGGAACATCGGCTACCAGGCCCCCGGCGACATCCCGATCCGCACCGCGGGCGACGGCACGGTGCCCCTGCCGGGCTGGACGAGTGCGAACCGCTGGGCCGGCGCCGTCCCCTTCGAGGAGCTCCCCTCGCTCCTCAACCCCGAGCGCGGCGTCATCGTCACCGCGAACAACGCCGTCACCGCCGACGGCCCCTTCCTCACCGCGGACTGGGATCTCGGCTACCGCGCCGACGGCATCGAACGCCGCTTGGCCGAAGCGCTCGACGGCGGCGCGAAGCTCGGCGCCGAGGACCTCGCCGCGATCCAGCTCGACACCCGAGACGCGAACGCCGAGGCGTTCCTCCCGCTCATCGCGGAGCTGCAGCTGACGGGGGACGCGAAGGCCGGCGCCGACTACCTCGCCGGCTGGGATGCGCATGCCGACGCGGACAGCGGTCAGGCCGCCTACTTCGCGGTGTTCTGGCGCACCCTGCTCGACGACATGTTCGGCGAGCTCCCCGAGGGCACGCGCCCGGTCGGCGGCGACCGCTGGTTCAGCGTCGTCGCCACACTCCTCAGCGACCCGGAGTCGCCTTGGTGGAGTGACGAGCAGCGCGGGGTGAACGGCCGCGACGCGATGATCGCGGACGCCCTCGGCACTGCCTGGTCCGAGGTGCGAAGCCTGCTCGGCTCGAACCCCGAGCGGTGGAGCTGGGGCGAGCTGCACACCCTGACGCTCACGAACCAGAGCTTCGGCGAGTCCGGCATCGCGCCGATCGAGTGGCTCTTCAACCGCGGCCCGTTCCGGCTCGGCGGCGGCTCGGCGATCGTCAACGCGATCGGCTGGGATGCCTCGCTCGGCTACGGCGTCGACTGGGTGCCCTCGATGCGCATGGTGGTCGACCTCGCCGACTTCGACGGCTCCACCTGGGTGAACCTCACCGGGGCGTCCGGGCACGCCTTCCACCGGAACTACGACGATCAGGCCCCGCTCTGGCAGCGGGGCGAGCAGCGCCCGTGGACGTACTCGCCGGAGGCGGTGGCTGCGGCATCCGTCGACGCCCTGACCCTCCGTCCGGTCGGCTGAGCCGCGGCGGAAACGCGGAACGCCGGCCGCGTCACACGCGGCCGGCGTTCGAGCGACGGAGCCTCAGGCGCCCGGGTAGCGACGCTCGGGCGCCCCCGTGTACAGCTGCTGCGGACGGCCGATCTTCGTCTGCGGGTCGAGGTTCATCTCGCGCCAGTGCGCGATCCAGCCGGGCAGCCGGCCGATCGCGAAGAGCACCGTGAACATGCGCGTCGGGAAGCCCATCGCCTTGTAGATGACGCCGGTGTAGAAGTCGACGTTCGGATAGAGCCGGCGCTCCTTGAAGTAGTCGTCCTGCAGCGCGAACTGCTCAAGCTCCTTCGCGATGTCGAGGAGAGGGTCGTTCACGCCGAGGCTCTCGAGCACGGCGTCGGCCGACTCCTTGACGATCTTCGCGCGCGGGTCGTAGTTCTTGTAGACGCGGTGCCCGAAGCCCATGAGCTTCACCCCGTCCTCCTTGCGCTTCACGCGCTCGACGAACTTCGCGACGCCCTCGCCGGAGTCCTGGATGCGGGCGAGCATCTGCAGCACCGCCTCGTTCGCGCCGCCGTGCAGCGGGCCCGAGAGCGCCTGGATGCCGGCCGAGATCGACGAGTACAGGTTCGCGCCGGTCGAGCCGACGAGCCGCACTGTGGAGGTCGAGGCGTTCTGCTCGTGGTCCTCGTGCAGGATGAGGAGGCGGTCGAGCGCGCGAACGAGCGTGGGCTCGAGCACGTAGGGCTCAGCCATGTTGCCGAAGTTGAGCCGCAGGAAGTTCTCGACGAAGTTCAGCGAGTTGTCGGGGTAGAGGAACGCCTGGCCGACGCTCTTCTTGTGCGCGTAGGCGGCGATGACCGGGAGCTTCGCGAGGAGTCGCAGCGTCGTGACCTCGACATGGTCGGGGTCGTGCGGGTCGGAGGAGCCCTCGTAGTACGTGGACAGCGCGGCGACGGCGCTCGACAGCACGGACATCGGGTGCGCCGTGTGCGGCAGCGCAGAGAAGAAGCGCTTCAGGTCCTCGTGCAGCAGCGTGTGCCGGCGGACCTTGTCGTCGAAGTCGGCCAGCTGATCGGCCGTCGGCAGCTCGCCGTAGATCAGCAGCCAGGCGACCTCGAGGTAGGTCGAGTGCTCGGCGAGCTGCTCGATCGGATATCCGCGGTAGCGGAGGATGCCCTGCTCGCCGTCGATGTAGGTGATCTCGGAGCGGGTCGACGCGGTGTTCACGAAGCCGTAGTCGAGCCCGGTGAGCCCGGTCTGCCGCGTGAGCGTCGAGAGGTCGATGCTGGCGCTGCCCTGCACCGCAGGGGTGATCGGGAACTCGGCGGTGCCGCCCGGGTAGTTCAGCGTCGCGGTCGCGGGGTTCTGCCCGGCCGCGGAGTTCACGACGTCGGTCACGGCGCCTCCTGTGATCGTCATGGTGCGGTCACCTGCCTTCAAGGGTGCAGCCCGGTTGGCGGCCGCTGCCCGAGTACAGCCTAGACGCGCTCGGAGCACACTGTCGCACCCGCCAAAGCATCGCCGGATCCTTGGAGAATGCCGACAATCGACTGTGGATCAGCGCGTCAGCCGCGCAGACGAGCGGCCGCCGCCGCGATGCGCTCGTCGCTCGCGGTGAGCGACAGCCGGACGTGCTGCGGGAAGTGCACGCCGTAGAAATGCCCCGGTCCACCGAGGATGCCGAGGCCGGCGAGCCGCTCGATGCTCTCCCAGGCGTCGCGCCCCTCGGTGGCCCAGAGGTAGAGCCCGGCCTCGCTGTGGTCGATGCGGAAGCCGGCCGCCTCGAGCGCCGGCTTCAACTGCTCCCGGCGCGCCCGGTACCGCTCCTTCTGCTCGACGACGTGCCGTTCGTCGCGCAGTGCCGCGACCATCGCCTGCTGGAGCGGGAAGGGCACCATGAGACCGGCGTGCTTGCGGACGGTCGTGATGCGCGAGACGACGCCGCGGCAGCCCGCGACGAACGCCGCGCGGTACCCGGCCATGTTCGACTGCTTGGACAGCGAGTAGATCGCGAGGGTGTTGCGGCGGTCGTCGCCGATCACCCGCGGATCCAGCAGCGAGGGCACGGGGGTCTCGGCCCACTCCCCCTCCCAGCCCAGCTCGGCGTAGCACTCGTCGCTTACGATGACCGCCCCGAGCTCATGGGCGCGGGCACGGGCGGCCCGCAGCTCGTCGAGGCCGAGCACGCGGCCGTCGGGGTTGCCCGGGCTGTTCAGCCAGATGAGCTTCGTCTCGGCCGGCCACTCCGCGGGGTCGTCGGCGGCCATCGCCGTCGCCCCGACGAGCACCGCCCCCATCTCGTAGCTCGGGTAGGCCGCCTTCGGGTGGACGACGACGTCGCCCTCGCCGAGCCCGAGGAGGAACGGCAGCAACGCGACGAGCTCCTTCGAGCCGATCGTCGGCAGCACGTTCGCCTCGCTGAGGCCGGTGACGCCGCGTCGGCGTGCGAACCAGCGCACGATCTCGGCGCGCAGCTCATCGGTGCCGACCGTGGTCGGGTAGGCGTGCGCGTCGGTCGCGGCCGCGAGCGCCTCGCGCACGACGGCGGGGGTCTCGTCGACCGGCGATCCGATCGAGAGGTCGACGATGCCGCCGGGATGGGCCGCCGCGGTCTCGCGGTAGGGGGCCATCAGGTCCCACGGGTAGTCGGGAAGCTCGCCCCGCGCCATGCTCAGTGCGCCTGCGGCGGCAGCGCCGCGACGATCGGGTGGTCGTACGCGATGACGCCGACCTTGGCGGCGCCGCCGGGTGAGCCGATCTCGTCGAAGAACTCGACGTTCGCCTTGTAGTAGTCGGCCCACTCGTCGGGCAGGTCGTCCTCGTAGTAGATCGCCTCGACGGGGCAGACGGGCTCGCAGGCGCCGCAATCGACGCACTCGTCGGGATGGATGTACAGCGACCGCTCGCCCTCGTAGATGCAGTCCACGGGGCATTCGTCGATGCAGGCGCGGTCTTTCACGTCCACGCACGGCAGCGCGATCACATACGTCACGGCTCGTCCCTTCGAAACGGTCGATTCAGTCTAGAGCGGGCCCGAGGGTCACAGCGCGGTCGCGGCGTCACCGGAGGACGCGGGGACGGCGGCGAGCTGCGGCCGACGACGCTGCGGCAGCGAGGGCCAGGCGATGATGAGGACGGCGATGAGCGCAGGTCCCACCGACCAGACGGTGCCGACGAGGCCGCTCGCGATGAGCACGGACCCCCCGGGGCCCGGCAGGGAGAGCAGCGCGACGATCGCGATGATGCCGACGCCCGCCGCCGCGGCGGCCCAGCGGCCGCCGGCCACGAGTCGGATGCCGAGGAGCAGCGCGGCCACCCCGAGCAGACCGGCGACAAGCCCCCAGGGGACGACGACGCCGCCGAGTTCGAGGCTCTGGCGGTGCCCGATCGTGGCGACGGCGCCGTAGACGAGCCCGATCAGCGCCGCGAGGAGGAGCCCGCCGACCCGGCTCCAGGTCGACGCCGGTGCCGCGTGCTCGGTCACTGCGGCTTCGCCGTCACCGTGAACGCCACGTTCTCGCCGTCGCCCGCGACGACCACGAGGTACTTCTCGTTCGTGTAGACCGAGGCGCCGGCGTCGGTACCCGACAGCGTCGTGTCGACGGTGAAGCCGGCGCCCTCGAGGGCGGCGGCCGCCTCGGCGACCGGGTCGGCGGCCGCGGACGTCATCGTGACGATCCAGCCCTCGCCCGCGGTGCCCGCGGCGAAGACGATCTCGCCCTCGGGCAGCGGCACCTCGGCCGGGAAGTCCGCCGGCAGCTCGCCGCCGAGCGAGACGTCGCCGCCCGTGGCCTCCTCGACCGCGCCCTCGATACCCTGGTTCACGAGGTCTTCGACCGGATTCGCGAAACAGCCGGTGAGCGCGGTCGCCGCGACGAGGGCGGTGGCGGCGAGCAGGCCGAGACGGAGACGAGGATACGCGGCGGACATGCGCCGAGTCTACCGCCGACCCTGCGCCTCGGACATGGCGTAGCGTGTGGCGGGAGGCCCCGGCCGGGGCGAGTGGGAGGCGGCATGACGAGCGACGACGGCGCAGCGACGGGCGAGGGCGGCACCGCACCGGTGGTGCGGCTCGAACGGGACGGACGGACCGCGATCGTCACCATCGATCGACCGAAGGCGCTCAACGCGCTCTCCCCCGAGGTCCTCGATGCGCTCGCCGAGGTGATCGCCGAGCTGGCCGCCGACCCCGGCGACCTCGCCGGCGTGCTCCTCGTCGGCGCCGGCGGCCGGGCGTTCGTGGCGGGTGCCGACATCTCGGCGATGGCCGGGCTCACGCCTGATGAGGGCGCGCAGACCGCCGAGCACGGGCACGCCGTGGCCGCGGCCATCGAGGCGCTGCCGCTGCCCGTGATCGCCTGCGTCGACGGCTACGCCCTCGGCGGCGGGCTCGAGCTGGCGCTCGCCTGCGACTTCATCTATGCGACCGAGGCCTCGCGCTTCGGCCAGCCGGAGGTGCACCTCGGGCTCATCCCGGGCTTCGGCGGCACCGTGCGGCTCCCCCGCGCCGTCGGTCCCGCCCTCGCGAAGGAGCTCATCTACACCGGACGGCAGCTCGACGTCGAGGAGGCTGCGCGGGTCGGGCTCGTGACGCGACGCTTCGACGACCGCGAGGCGCTGCTCGCCGGCGCGCGCGAGACCGTGCAGCTCATCGGCCGGAACTCGAGCACGGCGGTGGGCCTCGCCAAGCGGGTGCTCGTGGGCGCGGCGGGCACGCCGACCGCGACCGCGACGCTGCTCGAGATCGAGGGCTTCCGCGACGCGTTCCGCACGGACGACATGCGGGAGGGCGTCGCCGCCTTCCTCGAGAAGCGCGAGCCGGACTTCACCGGGCGCTGAACAGCGCCCCGTCCCGCCGAGGGCTCAGCCGAGCCGAGCGCTCAGCCAGGCCATGCCGTCGAAGCGCGCACCGTCTGACCCGTACATCTCGAGGTGCAGGTGCGGGCCGGTCGACTGGCCGGTGGAGCCGATCTTGCCGAGCTGCTGGCCGGCGGTCACGCGGTCGCCGGTCGCCACCTCGAGCGAACCGAACTGCATGTGCGAGTAGGAGCTCGTCAGCAGTTCGCCGTCGATGTTGTGCTGCACCTCGACGTTCACGCCGAGGCCGCCGCCGTTCTCCGTCGCCGTGACGACCACGCCGTCGGCGATCGACATGACGGGCGTGCCGACCCCGGGGATGAAGTCGACGCCCTTGTGGAACGTCGAGCAGCCCGCGCACGGGGCGGATCGCGGGCCGAAGCCGTCGCTGATCCGACCGGGGTTGGTGACCGGCCAGACGATGGCGTCGGTGCGCTGGATCTCGACGGTGCCGAAGCCGGCGACCGAGGAGGCGATGGGCGGCGGCGCCGCCACGGCGGTGAACTCGTCGACGGCCACGTCGGCGGCGATGACGCCGTCGCCGACCTCGAGCTCCTGGACCTTCGGCGCGAGCACGTCGACGACGGGCGCGTAGACCGAGGCGGTCGGCTCGGTGGAGGTCGCGGTGACCGCGAGCGCCGGCAGGCTGGTCGCGACCATCATGCCGCCGGCGAAGGTCATGCCGAGCGTCGCGAGGAGGCGCTTGGCGGGCGGGGGGCTGGTGCGGCGGCGTCGAGCCGGCCGAGCGGCCGCGCGGCGGCCGCGGGATGCAGGGGGAGTCGTCATGCGTTTCGTATCGGGTTCGTGCGTTCGTTATCGAATCTTTATCAGGGGGCCTCGGCTACCGTACGCGGGGTTCCCTGAAAGCTTCATCCGAATGCATGGACCCTGTGGAGAAGTCCCAGCGAGGCATCCCGACTCCCTGCTCCGCTGAGCCCGTCGAAGCGCCCCGCCCGGAGACGACGGATGCCGCGGGCCGAAGCCCGCGGCATCCGGTGCTGCGCCCCTGGAATCCCGGATCAGGCCTGCTTCTTGAGACGCGAGGCGGCGCGCGCACGAGCGGTCGCGTCGAGCTCGACCTTGCGGATGCGCACCTTCTCGGGCGTGACCTCGACGCATTCGTCCTCGCGGGCGAACTCCAGGCACTCCTCCAGGGTGAGCTGGCGCGACGGCGTCATCGATTCGAAGGTGTCGGCCGTCGATGAACGCATGTTCGTCAGCTTCTTCTCCTTCGTGATGTTCACGTCCATGTCGTCGGCGCGCGAGTTCTCGCCGATGACCATGCCCTCGTAGACCTCCTCGGTCGGGTTCACGAAGAACGACATGCGCTCCTGCAGCGCGATGATCGCGAACGGGGTGACGACCCCGGCGCGGTCGGCGACGATGGAGCCGTTGTTGCGCGTCGTGATGGTGCCGGCCCACGGCTCGTAGCCGTGCGAGATCGCGTTCGCGATGCCCGTGCCGCGGGTGATCGTGAGGAACTCGGTGCGGAAGCCGATGAGGCCGCGGCTCGGGACGATGAACTCCATGCGGACCCAGCCGGTGCCATGGTTCGACATGTTGTCCATGCGGCCCTTGCGAGCGGCCAGGAGCTGCGTGATCGCGCCGAGGTACTCCTCGGGGGCGTCGATCGTGAGGTGCTCGAAGGGCTCGTGCACCTTGCCGTCGATCTGCTTGGTGACCACCTGCGGCTTGCCGACCGTGAGCTCGAAGCCCTCGCGGCGCATCTGCTCGACGAGGATCGCCAGGGCGAGCTCGCCGCGGCCCTGCACCTCCCAGGCGTCCGGACGGCCGATGTCGACCACCTTGAGCGAGACGTTGCCGATGAGCTCGCGGTCGAGCCGGTCCTTGACCATGCGGGCCGTGAGCTTGTGCCCCTTCACCTTGCCGACGATCGGCGAGGTGTTGGTGCCGATCGTCATCGAGATCGCGGGGTCGTCGACGTGGATCGCGGGCAGCGGGCGCACGTCCTCCGGGTCGGCGAGCGTCTCGCCGATGGTGATGTCCTCGATGCCCGCGACGGCGATGATGTCGCCGGGACCGGCGTCCTCAGCGGGGAAGCGCTCGAGCGCCTTCGTCTTCAGCAGCTCGGTGATGCGCACGTTCGAGTGGCTGCCGTCGTGGCGTACCCAGGCGACCGTCTGCCCCTTCTTGATGCGGCCGTTGAAGACGCGCAGCAGCGCGAGACGGCCGAGGAACGGCGAGGAGTCGAGGTTGGTGACCCAGGCCTGCAGCGGAGCCTCGTCGTCGTAGCTCGGCGCCGGGACGTGCTCGAGGATCGCCTCGAAGAGCGGCTCGAGGTCGCCGTTGTCGGGCAGTTCGCCGTTCGCAGGACGGTTGCGCGAGGCGCGGCCGGCCTTGCCGGAGGCGTACACGACGGGCACGTCGAGCAGCGCGTCGACGTCGAGGTCGGGCACGTCGTCGGAGAGGTCGCTGGCGAGGCCGAGCAGCAGATCGTGGCTCTCCTCCTCGACCTCGGCGATGCGGGCGTCGGGGCGGTCGGTCTTGTTCACGAGGAGGATGACCGGCAGGCGGGCCTCGAGCGCCTTGCGGAGCACGAAGCGGGTCTGCGGCAGCGGCCCCTCGGAGGAGTCGACGAGCAGCACGACGCCGTCGACCATCGACAGCCCGCGCTCGACCTCGCCGCCGAAGTCGGCGTGGCCGGGGGTGTCGATGACGTTGATCGTGACCGGGCCGTCCGTCGCGTGCACGCCGTTGTACTCCACCGCCGTGTTCTTGGCGAGGATCGTGATGCCCTTCTCGCGCTCGAGCTCGTTCGAGTCCATGGCGCGATCGTCGACGTGCGCGTGCTCCGCGAAGGAGTTCGTCTGCTTGAGCATGGCGTCGACGAGCGTCGTCTTGCCGTGGTCGACGTGGGCGACGATCGCGACGTTGCGCAGATCGGTGCGGTGGGCGAGCGCCATGAAGGAAAGCTCCTGTCGGTGGATGATCGGCCGGACTCGGCCGCCTGACATCGTATCGCACGCTGGAGAACGCCTCGGCACGCGGTTCCCAGACTCCACGCCGGGACGCCGAAGGGCCCGGCCGGTTGACACCGGCCGGGCCCTCGAACGGATCGGATCAGACGCCGAGCGGGATGTTCGCCCCCGGGATCGCGGCGAGCAGGTCCTTGGTGTACTGCTGCTGCGGGTTCTCGAACACCTCGTCGGTGGTCGCGGCCTCGACGATGCGCCCCTTCTGCATCACGCAGACGTTGTCCGCGATGACCCGCACGACCGCGAGGTCGTGCGTGATGAAGAGGTAGGTGAGCCCGAGCTCGGCCTGGAGATCGGCGAGGAGGCGCAGGATCTGGGCCTGCACGAGCACGTCGAGGGCCGAGACGGCCTCGTCGAGCACGACGATCTCGGGCTTCAGCGCGAGCGCACGCGCGATGGCGATGCGTTGGCGCTGACCGCCGGAGAGCTCGTTCGGGTAGCGGCCGACGAGGGTCCGCGGCAGCGAGACCTGGTCGAGCAGCTCGAACACGCGCTCGCGGCGCGACGCCTTGGTGCCCACCTTGTGCGTCATCAGCGGCTCGCCGATCGTGTTGCCGATGTTGCGGAGCGGGTTCAGCGAACCGTACGGGTCCTGGAAGACCGGCTGCATGCGGCTGCGGAGCGCGAAGAGCTCCTTGCCGCGCACGTTCGCGAGATCGGCGCCGCCGACGAGGATGCGACCGGAGGTCGAGTCCTCGAGCTTCAGCAGCATCTTCGCGACGGTCGACTTGCCCGAACCCGATTCGCCGACGAGCGCCGTGGTGGTGCCCTTCGCGATCTGGAACGAGACGCTGTCGACGGCCGTGAAGTCGCCCGTGCCGCGGATCTTGTAGACCTTGGTCAGGTCCTCCACGACGATCGCCGGCGGCTGCGCGGCGGCGGTCTCGAGCGCCTCCGCCCGGGCCTCCGCCGTGGCGATCAGGTCGATCGCCTCACCGGCCGCGGACGCGGCGTCCTCGCCCATCGAGTCCTCGGCGGCCTTGATGCTGCCGGTGGCCTGGATGCGGCGCGAAGCGAGGCTCGGCGCCGCGGCGACGAGGCGCTGCGTGTACGGGTGCTGCGGGTTCTGCAGGATCTGCAGCGACGGGCCCGACTCCACCACGCGGCCCTTGTACATCACGACGAGCTGCTCGGCGCGCTCGGCGGCGAGGCCAAGGTCGTGCGTGATGAACAGCAGCGTGGTGCCGAGCTCGCGGGTGAGCGACTCGAGGTGGTCGAGGATGACCCGCTGCACCGTCACGTCGAGCGCCGAGGTGGGCTCGTCTGCGATGAGCAGCTGCGGGTTCGCCGCAAGGCCCATGCCGATGAGCACGCGCTGGCGCATACCGCCCGAGAACTGGTGCGGGAACTGCTTCAGACGGCGGTCGGCGTCCTGGAGGCCGGCCTCCTTCAGCACCTCGATCGCGCGCGCCTTGACGGCCTTGCGCTCGCTCGCGATGCCGTTCGCGCGGATCGCCTCCTCGACCTGGAACCCGATCGACCAGACCGGGTTCAGGTTCGACATCGGGTCCTGCGGGACGAAGCCGACCTTGCGGCCGCGGATGGACTCCATCTCGTGCTTCGTCGCCTTGGTCAGGTCCTGCCCGTCGAGGAGGATCTGGCCGCCGGTGATCTCGCCGGAGCCCGGCAGCAGGTTGATGATCGCGTGCGCGGTCGTCGACTTGCCGGAGCCGGACTCCCCCACGATCGCGAGGCTCTGCCCGCGGTAGAGGGTGATGTCGACGCCGTCGACCGCGGTGACCATGCCGGTCTGCGTCTTGAAGCCGACCTTCAGATCCTTGATCTCGAGCAGGGGTCGCTCGTCGTCGGTACGGGGTTCGGGCACGGAGCTTCCGATCGTCTTCTGGGTCTCGATCTCGGTCATCGACGTGCCCTCGCCTTCGGGTCGAGCGCGTCGCGGACGACCTCGCCGAGCATGATGAAGCTCAGCACGGTCACGCTCAGCGCGATCGACGGGAGGATCAGCGTCTGCGGCGCGGTGCGGAGGTCGCGCTGCGCCTGGCTGATGTCGTTGCCCCACGACATGATGCTCGACGGCAGGCCGACGCCGAGGAACGACAGGGTCGCCTCCGCGACGATCGCCGAGGCGAGCGAGATGGTGGTGATCACGATGACCGGGGCGATCGAGTTCGGCAGCACGTGCCGGAGCAGGATGCGGAACCGGGAGACGCCGAGGGCGGTGGCCGCCATGACGAAGTCGGAGTTCTTCACCCTCAGGATCTCGGCTCTCAGCACACGCGCCGTGGCCGGCCACGCGAAGATGCCGATCGCCAACGCGATCGTCCAGATGCTCGCGTACTTCGAGAGCACCGACATGACGACGACGGCCGCGAGGATGTAGGGGATCGAGAAGAAGATGTCGCCGAGACGCGAGAGCACCGAGTCGACCCAGCCGCCGTAGAAGCCGGCGAAGGCGCCGAACAGGATGCCGAGCACCGCCACGAGCACCGTCACGATGAGGCCGACCGACAGCGAGGTCGAGGTGCCGTGGATGATGCGCGAGTAGATGTCGCAGCCCTGCTTGGTGAAGCCGAGCGGGTGCCCGGGCGCGGGGCCGGCGTTGCTGTTCGAGAGCTGGCAGTCGTTGTTCGGCGGCACCTGGGTGAACAGGCCCGGGAACAGGGCGACCACGACGACGAGCAGGATGATCGCCGCGGAGATCCAGAACATGGGGCGGCGGCGGACGTCGGCCCAGGCGTCGCGCCAGAGGTTCGAGGGCTTGCCCTCGGCCTTGACGGCGTCGATGGCGACGAGCGGGGTCTCCTCGACCGGGGCGACGTAATGCTGCTGGGTGGATCGGGTGTTACTTGACATAGCGGATCCTCGGGTCGAGAACGGCGTACAGCAGATCCACCAGGAGGTTCACGATGAGGTAGATCAGCACCATGACGGTCACGAAGGAGACGACGGTCGGTCCCTCCCCGCGGATGATCGCCTGGTAGAGGGTGCGACCGACGCCGGGCACGTTGAAGATGCCCTCGGTCACGGTGGCGCCCACCATGAGCACGCCGAAGTCCACGGCGATGTAGGTCACGACCGGGATGAGCGAGTTGCGCAGGATATGCACGGGGACGATGCGTCGCCGGGACAGGCCCTTGCTCGCGGCGGTGCGAACGAAGTCCTGGCCGTCCGTCTCGATGACCGACGCCCTCGTCAGTCGGACGATCTGCGCGAAGCTTCCCGTCGCCAGCACCATCGCCGGCAATATCAGGTCTTGGATCGGCGCTCCGGAGCCCACGGTCGTCCTGAACCAGCCGAGCTGGACGCCGAAGATGTACTGCGCGGTGAAGGCGACGACGAAGATCGGCAGCGAGATGAGGATGAGGCTCACCACGAGCGCGCTCGCGTCGAAGATGCCGCCCTTGCGCAGGCCCGAGATGAGCCCGATGAGGATGCCGCCGACGGCGAGGAACACCGTGGCGATCGCGGCGAGCTGGAGCGTCACCGGGAAGGTGCGGGCCAGGATGTCGGAGACGGGCTCGCCCGAGAAGGAGATGCCGAAGTCGCCGCGGAAGATGCCGCCGAGGAACAGCAGGTACTGGACGATGAACGGCTTGTCGAGGTTGTAGCGCTCGCGCACCGCCTCGAGGACCTGTGGGGGCGGGGTCTTGTCACCGAACAGGGCGACGACGGGGTCGCCCGGCATGGCGAAGACCATGAAGTAGATCAGGAAGGTGGTGCCGAGCAAGACAGGGATCGCCTGCAGCAGTCGGCGCAGGATGTAGCCGGCCATGGATCAGGCCTCGGCTTCTGCGGTTGTGGACATTATTGGAAGAAACCTCACCGTTGTGGAGTCGCCCTACGATGCTACGCCGATCGCGACACCGCAGGATACGTGGGTGTGGGGCGGCGGTCTGATGACCGCCGCCCCACGGGCGCCTCAGAGTCTAACCCTGAGTCGTCGCAGGCTGGGAACTACTCCGCAGCCTTGGTGATCTGGTAGTACAGCGGAACCGAGTTCCAGCCGAACTCCACGTTGTCCACGGTGTCGTTCCACGCGCCGTTGACGTTCGAGTACCACAGCGGGACCGCGGGGAGGTCCTTGAACAGGATCTCCTGGACCTGCTGGAACTTCTCGTTCGCGGCGTCGATGTCGGTCTCCGCACGGCCTTCCTTCAGGAGGGCGTCGACCTCGGGGTTCGAGTAGTCACCGTCGTTCGAACCGGCACCGGTGCCGTACAGCGGCCCGAGGAAGTTGAACAGCGCCGGGTAGTCAGCCTGCCAACCGCTGCGGAACGCGGTCTGGATGGTGCGGTTGGTGATCTCGGTGCGCGCCTCGGCGAAGGTCGGGTACGGGTTGCCCGACGCGTCGATGCCGAGGTTGTTCTTCAGCTGGTTCGACACGGCGTCGACCCAGCCCTGGTGGCCGCCGTCGGCGTTGTAGGCGATCTGGAAGGTGCCGCTCCACGGGGCGATGGCGTCGGCCTGGGCCCACAGCTCCTTCGCCTTCTCCGGGTTGAACTCGAGGACCTCCGAGCCGGGCACGTCCTCCGAGTAGCCGTCGATGACGGGCGAGGTGAAGTCGTGCGCGGGGGTGCGGGTGCCCTCGAAGATCACGTCGGTGATCTCCTCGCGGTTGATCGCCATCGAGATGGCGGCGCGACGGAGCTGGCCTTCCTCACCCGAGAAGTGCGGCAGGCGCGCGGGGATGGTGAAGGACTGGAAGATCGCCGCGGCCTGGTTGACCGAGCGGTCCGGGAACTCGTCGGCGTAGCTGGCGAGCGCCGCCTCCGGGATCTGGTCGACGACGTCGACGTTGCCGCCCTGCAGGTCGGCGTACGAGGCGTCCTGCGAGGCGTAGAAGATGATGTCGAGCCCGCCGTTCTGCGCCTTGCGCGGACCGTCGTAGTCGGGGTTCGTGACGAGGCTGATCTCCTCGTTGTGCTTCCAGGCGCCCTCGCCGTCGAGCATGTACGGACCGTTGCCGACCGGGTTCTCACCGAACGCGTCGAGGTCTTCCCACGCCGACTCGGGGAGCGGGTAGAACGCCGAGTAGCCGAGGCTGAGCGGGAAGTCCGACTCGGGCTGCACGAGCGCGACCGTGAAGGTCAGGTCGTCGACGACCTTGAGGCCCGAGAGCTCGGGGCGGTTCTCGTCGAGCGAGAAGCCCTCGATGTCGCCGAAGAAGTAGCTCGAGAGCTGCGCGTTGTCGAGCGCCGCGCCGTAGTTCCACGCCTTGACGAACGACTCGGCGTTCACCGGGTCGCCGTTCGTGAACTTCAGGTCGGGCTTGATCTTGATGGTGTAGTTCTGGGCGTCGTCGGACTCGATGGACTCCGCGACGTCGTTGTGCACGGCGCCCTTGGCGTCGTAGTACACCAGACCGGCGAAGATCGCGTCGAGGATCTTGCCGCCGCCGACCTCGTTGGTGTTGGTCGGGATCAGCGGGTTCTGGGGCTCGGAACCGTTGGTCGTGATGATGGCCGACGAGTCGCCGGCAGCACCGCTCGACGACGGCGAACCGCTCGTGCAACCGGTGAGCGTGAGCGCCCCGGCCGCAGCAAGAGCAATGGCGGCAACGCCGATTCTCTTGATCTTCAATGTTCCTCCTGTGAGATGTGCGCATGCAGGCACGGCTTCTGGCCGCGCCCGAGCGCTGGTAAATCGAGGCTAAGGAGTCCTCTCACTCGAAGCAAACTCCGCGGCCAAACCGTTACCGACGCGAAACCTGGCGACCCTCGACGCGCCGCATTCCGACGCGTATGCGCAGGAATCTTGCGTTCTGTGACGCCGTGCGAAGATGATCGCATGCCAGCCGCCCGTCGCATGCGAGTCGAGCTCGCCATCGTGCTCGGCCTCTCGCTCGGCGCGTCCGCCGTCTACTCGATCGTCTCGATCGTCGCGCGGGTGACCGACACGACGCCGCTCTCCGAGCAGTCGGCGGCGATCAATCAGTCCCGCTCGAGCCGCGAGTGGCTCGACTTCACGTACCAGTTCCTCGACGTCTTCTTCGGGCTGTTCGTCGTCGCACTCGCGCTCTATCTGCTGTGGCGGCCCGGCCGCAGCCCGTTCCGCCGCATCGGCTTCGACTTCACACGACCGGGGCGCGATGCGGCCTCCGGGCTCGCGCTGGTCGCGGCCATCGGCATCCCCGGCCTCGCGCTCTACGCCGTGGGCCGCGCGATGGGGATCACCGTGGCCGTGGTGCCGGCCCCGCTCGACACCCACTGGTGGACGGTGCCGATCCTCGTGCTCGCGGCGATGAAGGCGGCGCTCACCGAGGAGATCATCGTCGTCGGCTACCTCTTCACGCGGCTCCGGGAGCTCGGCGTGGGACCGTGGGCGACGATCGTCTCGAGCGCGCTGCTGCGAGGGACGTACCACCTCTACCAGGGCTTCGGCTCGTTCGCGGGCAACGTCGCGATGGGCCTCGTGTTCGGCTGGTGCTACGTGCGCTGGGGGCGCACGATGCCGCTCGTGATCGCGCACTGGGTGCTCGACATGGCGGCCTTCATCGGGTATCCGCTGGCGCTCGCGTGGTGGCCGGGGCTCTTCGCGGCGCCGGCCGCCTGACCCCGGGGACGTGCGTCGCCGATGCGAGGGCGACGACCGTCGCCGGCATCGGCGGGAGTTGCTCCTCCGCGACCTCGACCCGGGGATCGGTGTCGGCGCCGCGCACGCGGGCCCCGTCGATCCAGCTCCGTCGGCTCGGCGTGCAGACCGCGCCGACGCACTCGTCGCCGTAGCCCCCGCCCCGCAGTTCGAGGACCGCTTGCGCGCGTCGCATCGCGTTCGCCGTCGCCGGGTCGCGGCGCTCGAGGAGGCCGGCGCGGGTGTCCAGCCCGAAGCGCTCGCTCGTCGCGACCGCGAGGCCCACGACGACGAGGATGAACCCGACCCCGAGCAGGGCGTCCATGGGGAGCATCCGACACCTCCGCGTGTGAATGTTCCTCAGTTTAGACCCGCGCAGCGCCGAATGGCAGGGGCGGATGCCCCGGACGCGTCGCGCCCGGGACATCCGCCCCGCAGCTCAGCTCCGCGTCAGGCGAACGCCTCCACCGGCGGGCACGCGCAGACCAGGTTGCGGTCGCCGAACGCCTGGTCGATGCGGCGCACCGGCGCCCAGTACTTGCTGCGCACGAGCGAGCGCACCGGGTAGACCGCCTGCTCGCGGGAGTAGGGGTGCGCCCACTCCCCCGCGATGACGGACTCGGCCGTGTGCGGCGCGTTCCGCAGCGGGTTGTCGTCGGCGGGCCACTCGCCCCGTCCGACGGCGTCCGCCTCCGCCTTGATGCTCACCATCGCCTCCACGAAGCGCTCGAGCTCCGCGAGGTCCTCCGACTCCGTCGGCTCGACCATGAGCGTGCCTGCGACCGGGAACGACATCGTCGGGGCGTGGAAGCCGTAGTCGATCAGCCGCTTCGCGACGTCGTCGACCGTCACGCCCGTCTCGGCCGTGAGGGGCCGCAGATCGAGGATGCACTCGTGCGCCACGAGCCCGTGCTCGCCCGTGTAGAGCACCGGGAAGTGCTCGCGGAGCCGCGCGGCGACGTAGTTCGCGGCGAGCACCGCGGCCGCCGTGGCGTCCTGCAGCCCCTGCGCGCCCATCATCCGCACGTACGCCCACGAGATCGGCAGAATCGACGGGCTGCCGTACGGCGCCGCCGACACCGGGCCGCCTTGGTGCACGAAGCCGCCGGCGTGGTCGGGGCGCTGGGCGAGCGGGTGCCCGGGCAGGTACGGCGCGAGGTGCGCCTTGGCCGCGACGGGCCCGACGCCGGGGCCGCCGCCGCCGTGCGGGATGCAGAAGGTCTTGTGCAGGTTCAGGTGCGAGACGTCGCCACCGAAGTCGCCGAAGCGCGCGTAGCCGAGCAGCGCGTTGAGGTTCGCGCCGTCGACGTAGACCTGACCGCCGGCGTCGTGCACCGCCTGGGTGATCTCCTTCACCTCGTGCTCGTACACGCCGTGCGTCGAGGGGTAGGTGATCATGAGCGCCGCGATGGACGCCGCGTGCTCGGCGATCTTCGCCCGCAGGTCGTCGAGGTCGACGTTGCCGAGCTCGTCGGTCGCGACGACGACGACGCGCATGCCCGCGAGCACCGCGGACGCGGCGTTCGTGCCGTGCGCGCTCGAGGGGATGAGGCAGACGTCGCGCTCGTGCTCGCCGTTCGCGTCGTGGTAGCCGCGGATCGCGAGGAGGCCGGCGAGCTCGCCCTGGCTGCCGGCGTTCGGCTGCAGCGAGACGGTGTCGTAGCCCGTGACCTCGGCGAGCCAGCTCTCGAGCTGCTCGATGAGCCCGAGGCTGCCGACGACGTCGGCCTCCGGCGCGAAGGGGTGCAGGTTCGCGAAGGCCGGCCAGGTGACGGCCTGCATCTCGGTCGCGGCGTTCAGCTTCATCGTGCACGAGCCGAGCGGGATCATGCCGCGGTCGAGCGCGTAGTCGCGGTCGGCGAGGGTCTTCAGGTAGCGCATCATCTGCGTCTCGGACTGGTGCGTGTTGAAGACCGGGTGCGTGAGGTAGCCGCTCGTGCGGGCGAGGCCCGCCGGGAGCCCGGCCGGCAGGGCGCGCACGTCGACCGGCACGACGGTCTCCTCGGGGAGGCCGAAGGCCCGGGCTGCGAGCGCGAGCTCCGCCTCCGTAGTCGTCTCGTCGACCGCGACGTGCACGGTCGCCTCGTCGGTCTCCCAGAGGTGCACGCCGAGCTCGCGGGCGCGGGCGACGACGTTCTTGGCGAGGCCGGGCACGTGCACCTCGATCGCGTCGAAGTAGGCGTCGCTCGCGAGCGTGAGCCCGTAGCCGGTCAGCACCTCGGCGAGCGCGGCCGCCTTCTGCGCGGTCGAGACCGCGATGTGCCGGATACCGGCGGGGCCGTGGTAGACCGCGTACATCGACGCCATCACGGCGAGCAGCACCTGGGCGGTGCAGATGTTCGACGTCGCCTTCTCGCGGCGGATGTGCTGCTCGCGCGCCTGCAGGCTGAGCCGGTAGGCGGGCGCGCCCGAGGCATCCACGGAGACCCCGACGAGCCGGCCCGGCATCTGGCGCTCGAGGCCCTTGCGGACGGCCATGTAGCCGGCGTGCGGTCCGCCGAAGCCCATCGGGACGCCGAAGCGCTGCGAGGTGCCGACGGCGACGTCGGCGCCGAGCTCGCCGGGGCTCGTGAGCACGGCGAGGGCGAGCAGATCTGCGGCGGCGACGGCAAGGCCGCCCTGCGCCTTCGTGGCGGCGAGCACGGCCGACGGGTCCCAGACCCGGCCCGAGGCGCCGGGGTACTGCACGAAGACGCCGAAGTGCTCGCCGAGCGCGGCGACGTCGCTCGTTTCGGCCAGCGGGACTTCGACGAGCTCGATGCCGAGCACCGTCGATCGCGAGGCGAGCAGCGCCTTGGTCTGCGGGAGGGCGTCGGCGTCGACGACGAAGCGGTTCGACGGCGACTTCGATGCGCGCCGGGCGAGGAGCATGGCCTCGACGACCGCGGTGCCCTCGTCGAGCATGGAGGCGTTGGCGATGTCGAGCCCGGTCAGGTCTTCGACCATCGTCTGGAAGTTGATGAGCGCCTCGAGCCGGCCTTGGCTGATCTCGGGCTGGTACGGCGTGTACGCCGTGTACCAGCTCGGGTTCTCGAGCACGTTGCGCTGGATCACGGCCGGCGTGATCGTGCCCGAGTAGCCGAGCCCGATCATCGAGGTGCGCACCGTGTTCTGCGCGGCGAGCGCCGCGAGCTCGGCGAGCGCCTCGCGCTCGGTCGCCGCGGCCGGGATGGCGGAGTTCAGCACCTCGCCCATGCGGATCGAGGCCGGCACGGCGGCCGACATCAGCTCGTCGAGCGAGTCGTAGCCGAGCTCGGCGAGCATACGCTGCTGGTCGTCGGCGGTGGTGCCGATGTGGCGGCGCCCGAAGGCGTCGAGGTCGAACGTCGAGGTGGTGCTCATCGGGCGCTGGGGTCCTTACTCGCCGACGAAGGCGCGGTACTCGGCGTGGGTCATGAGCGTCGGCAGCTCGGGCGCGGAGAGCTTGATGAGCCAGCCCTCGCCGAACGGGTCGCTGTTGACGAGCTCCGGGGAGTCGATGACGGCCTGGTTCGCCTCCACGACCTCGCCGTCGATCGGGGCGAAGAGCTCGCCGACCGACTTGGTCGACTCGATCTCGCCGACGACGGTGCCCGCGCTGACGGCGGTGCCCGCCGCGGGCAGGTCGACGTAGACGACGTCGCCGAGCTTCTCGGCGGCGTAGTCGGTGATGCCGATGACGACGGTGTCGCCGTCGACCTTCACCCACTCGTGCTCTTCGGTGTACTGCAGTGCGGTGACGTCGGTCATGATGGGGCTCCTCGGTGGTGGGGTCGGTGGATGGCTCGTCGTGTCGCCTGCGGCCGGCTCGCCCGTGCTCGGGCGGGAGGCCGGCTCAGGAGGCGCGTCGGTAGAAGGGGAGGGCGACGACGGTCGCCGGGATGCGGGTGCCGCGGACGTCGACGAAGAGGGCGGTGCCGGGCTCGGCGAGCTCGGGCGCCACGAAGGCCATCGCGACGGGGTGGCCCAGGGTGGGCGAGAGCGCCCCGCTCGTGATCTCGCCGACGCGTCGGGCCTCGGCGGACTCGCCGTCGTAGACCTCGTAGCCGGCGCGGGGGGCTCGCCGGCCGTCGGCGGTGAGGCCGACGAGCACGGCAGCGTCCTCGGCCGGGCCGCGCTCGGCCGCCGCCCGGCCGATGAACTCGGCCTCCTTGGCGAAGGAGACGACGCGACCGAGACCGGCCTGGGCGGGCAGGATGCCTCGGCCGAGCTCGTGCCCGTAGAGCGGCATGCCCGCCTCGAGGCGCAGCGTGTCGCGGCTCGCGAGGCCGCACGGCACGACGCGGGGCCCGCCGGTCTCGGCGAGCGCCTCCCACAGCTTCGGCGCCAGCTCGGGCGCGAGGTAGAGCTCGAAGCCGTCCTCGCCGGTGTAACCGGTGCGGGCGACGAGCACGGGCTCACCCTCGAACGTGGCCGGGAAGGAGCGGTAGTACTTCAGCTCGGTGATGGCCCGGTCGAAGTCCTCCTGGTCGTTGCCGGGCCCTTCGACGCCGAGTCCGGGCGTCTCGAGGAGCACGGCGAGCGCGTCGGGGCCCTGCAGGGCGATGAGGGCGATGTCGTCGCTCTCGTCGGAGACGAAGGTCTCGAAGCCCTCGGCGCGGGCGATCAGCTCGGCGGCGACGACGTCGCGGTTCGCGGCGTTGGCGACGACGAGGAAGCGGTCCTCCCCCGTGCGGTAGACGACGAGGTCGTCGATGATGCCGCCGTCCTCGGCGAGCAGCAGCGAGTACTTCGCCTGGCCCACGGCGATCGCCGAGAGATTGCCGGCGAGGGCGTGGTCGAGCGCCTCGGCGGAGCCCGGCCCGATCAGGGAGATCTCGGCCATGTGCGAGAGGTCGAAGAGGCCCGCGTGCTCGCGCACCGCGTGGTGCTCGGCGAGGTCGCTGGAGTACCGCACCGGCATCTGCCAGCCGGCGAAGTCCGTGAAGGAGGCGCCCGCGGCGCGGTGCACGGCGTCGAGCGGGCTGCGGCGCTCTTCGGGGGTGGTTCCGGAATCGGACACGAGTTCTCCTCGATCGTCGAGACGCGCGGCGGATGCCGCGTGAGAACTCCCCCTCTGTCATGAGCCTGAGAGTTTCGCGCGGGATATGCGCTTTCACCGTGGGCGGCCCGAAACGGGCACTTTTCAGAGCGGCCTCGTCATCGCGGTGTCGTGTACCTGAGAGATTGGCGGGGAGGCTTGCTCCTTCGGTGCCCCCGACGATGACTGCCGGTGGCTCTCCCGCGACGCGTCGATGGCCCGGTATGCGGTTGTGCGCCCGATCCTACCGCACAGGCCCCGGCTCCCGGGGGCGGGACTCGGCGCACACGGATTCGCCTTCGAGTCATCCTGACTGTAAGCTGCGGTCAATGGCCTTCGAGTCATCCTGACTCGAAGACGGAATCGCCGGAGGGAGCCGCGATGCCCACGACTCCGCCGAGCACCGCGCGCCTCGCCGTCTCCACCGTCATCTTCGCGCTCCGCGCCGACCGCGCCGGCGGCCCGCCCGCGCTCTGGACCCCGCTCGTGCGCCGCACCCGCGAGCCCCAGCGCGGCCATTGGGCCCTGCCGGGCGGCTGGCTGCCGCCGAACGAGGAGCTCGAGACCGCCGCCGCCCGCACCCTGCGGGCCACGACCGGCCTCGCGCCGAGCTACCTCGAGCAGCTCTACACCTTCGGCGGCGTCGACCGCTCCCCCGGCGAGCGCGTTGTCTCCGTCGTCTACTGGGCGCTGCTGCCGAGCGACGAGGCCGCCCGCGCCACCATCGGCCCGAACGTGCGCTGGGTGCCGGCCGACACGCTGCCCGCGCTCGCCTTCGACCACGCCGAGATCATCGCCTACGCGCTCTGGCGACTGCGCACGAAGGTCGAGTACTCGGAGATCGCGCACGCGCTGCTCGGCCGTACCTTCACGCTCGCCGAATTGCGCGAGGTGTACGAGGCGGTGCTGCGCCGCCCGCTCGACCCGGCGAACTTCCGCCGCACCATGCTCGCCTCGGGCGGCCTGCAGGAGACCGGCGAGCACCGCGCCGGCACTCCGCACCGCCCGCCGAAGCTGTACCGCTACGACCCGGCCGGCCCCGCGCCGGGCATCCGGGAACCGTTCCGAGACGCCGAGAGGACCGCGTCATGAGCCCCACCTCCCTCGACACCCGCCGCGCGGCATCCGTCGACCGCAGCATCCGCCTCATCGCGAGCGGCGCGAGCGGCGGCGAGAGCTGCGCACCCGAACTCGCCGACGGCCCCTGGACCTTCGACGCCGGCCCCGCCTCCTACGGGCCCGGCGCATCGATGGGCGACGTCATCCCCACCGGCTCGCCCCGGCAGGGCGCGCTGCCGGAGGCGTACCGGCTCGCGAGCGACGAGGAGCTGCACGAGCGCATCCGCCGCGCCAAGCAGACCCTCGGCGAGCGCGTCGTCGTCCTCGGCCACTTCTATCAGCGCGACGAGGTGGTGCAGCACGCGGACTTCGTCGGCGACTCCTTCCAGCTCGCGAACGCCGCGCTGACCCGGCCCGATGCCGAGGCGATCGTCTTCTGCGGCGTGCACTTCATGGCCGAGACCGCCGACCTCCTGTCGCGCCCCGAGCAGGCGGTCATCCTGCCGAACCTCGCGGCCGGCTGCTCGATGGCCGACATGGCCGACGAGGCGAGCGTCGAGGCGTGCTGGGAGCAGCTCGCCACCGTCTACGGCGATCTCGACACCCCCGACGCCGACGGGCTCCTGCCCGTGGTGCCGGTGACCTACATGAACTCCTCGGCCGCGCTCAAGGGCTTCGTCGGACGCCACGGCGGCATCGTCTGCACCTCCTCGAACGCCCGCACCGTGCTCGAGCAGGCCTTCGAGCGCGGCCGGCGGGTGCTCTTCTTCCCCGACCAGCACCTCGGCCGCAACACCGCGAAGGCGATGGGCGTGCCGCTCGACGCGATGCCGATGTGGAACCCGCGGCAGCCGCTGGGCGGCAACGACGCGGCGGCGCTCGGCGACGCCCGCGTGATCCTCTGGCACGGCTTCTGCTCGGTGCACCGCCGCTTCACCGTCGAGCAGGTGGAGCAGGCGCGTCGCGAGCACCCCGGCGTGCGGGTCATCGTGCACCCCGAGTCGCCGATGCCCGTCGTCGACGCCGCCGATGCGGCGGGCTCGACGGACTTCATCGTGAAGGCGATCCAGGCCGCCCCGGCGGGCACCACCTTCGCGATCGGCACCGAGATCAACCTCGTGCAGCGGCTCGCCGCCGAGCACCCCGAGCACACCATCTTCTGTCTCGACCCGGTGGTCTGCCCGTGCTCGACGATGTACCGCATCCACCCCGGCTACCTCGCCTGGGTGCTCGAGGAGCTCGTCGAGGGCCGCGTCGTGAACCGCATCCAGGTGCCCGACGCCGTCGCCACCGACGCGAAGGTCGCGCTCGAGCGGATGCTGCGAGCCCTGCCGAGCGGGGCGCCCGTGAGCGGCGCGGCGCCGTCGGCGGCGCCGAGCGCGCCTCCCGCCGCGGCTCGGAGCTGACCGTGCCGAGCGTGCTCGTCGTCGGCGGCGGCATCGCGGGCCTGTGGACCGCGGTGCGTGCAGCCGAGGCCGGCTGCGCCGTCGAGCTGGTGACGAAGACCGAGCTCGCCGAGGGCAGCACCCGGTACGCGCAGGGCGGCATCGCGGCGGCCCTCTTCCCCGACGACTCCGCCGAGCGGCACTACGCCGACACGATCGCCGCGGGCGCCGGGCTCGCCGACCCCGAGGTGGTGCGCGTGCTCTGCGAGGAGGGGCCGGCCCGGGTGCGCGACCTCATCCGCTTCGGCGTGGGCTTCGACCGCGACGAGTCCGGGCTGGAGCGCGGGCTCGAGGCGGCGCACTCCCGTGCGCGCATCGTGCACGCCGGCGGCGACGCGACCGGCGCGGCGATCGAGGCCGCCCTGGTCGCGACCGTGCGACGGCGCGCGGTCGCGGTGCACGAGCGCACGATGCTGCTCGACCTCCTCGTGGAGGGCGGGGTCGTCGTCGGGGCCGTCCTGCTCGACGCCGACGGGGCCATCGTCGAACGCCGGGCCGATCGCGTCGTGCTCGCCACAGGCGGGGCGGGGCAGCTCTACCTGCACACCACGAACCCCGCCGTCGCGACGGGCGACGGGGTCGCCGCGGCCGCCCGCGCCGGGGCCGAGGTGGCCGACCTGGAGTTCGTGCAGTTCCATCCCACCGCGCTCGCGGTTCCGGGCACCCCGCTCATCTCCGAGGCGGTGCGCGGCGAGGGCGCGGTGCTGCGGGACGCCTCGGGGCGACGTTTCCTCGCCGAGGCGCACCCGCTCGCCGAGCTCGCCCCGCGCGATGTCGTCGCCCGCGCCGTGTGGCGCACGATGGCCGAGCAGGGCGGGGCTCCCGCGCTGCTCGACGCGACGGCGCTCGGCGAGGACGCGCTCGCCCGCCGCTTCCCGGGGCTCGACCGCATCGTCCGCGACGCCGGCTTCGACTGGTCGCGCGAGCCGATCCCGGTGACGCCCGCCGCGCACTACGCGATGGGCGGGATCGTCGTGGACCTCGACGCCCGCACCACTCTGCCGAACCTCTTCGCCGTGGGCGAGTGCGCCCGCACCGGCGTGCACGGCGCCAACCGGCTCGCCTCGAACTCGCTGCTCGAGGCCGCCGTGTTCGCCGAGCGCGCCGCGCGCGCCCTCGTCGCCACCCCCTCCTCCCCCGCCCCCGACTCCGTCTCCGACTCCGTCTCCGACTCCGACTTGCCCGACTTTCATGAAAGTCGGGCAAGTCGGAGCCCCAGTACCGAGTTGCCCGACTTTCATAAAAGTCGGGCACGTCGAGGTGCGGGGCGGGCGGTGGACCGGGAGGCGCTCCGCACGCTCATGTGGGACGCCGCCGGACTCGAGCGCTCGGCCGCCGGACTCGAGGCGGCGGCATCCGTCCTCGCGAGCTGGCGCGCGTCCGAGGTGCGCGACCGAGCGAGCGCCGAGGACCGCAACCTGCTCGAGCTCGCGCGCCGCACCGTCGCCGCGGCGCTCGACCGGCGCGAGAGCGTCGGCGCGCATTGCCGCACCGACGACCCAGCCGCCCAGATCCCGCCCGCCCCGTACGAGGAGGCCGCCTGATGACCACCGACCGCGAGCTCGACCGGCTCGTCTCCGCCGCCCTCGACGAGGACGCCCCCTGGGGCGACCTGACCTCGGAGACCCTCATCCCGGTGGACGCCGTCGCCGACGCCGCGCTCGTCGCCCGCGAGCCGGGCGTGCTCAGCGGATCCGACGCGTTCCGGGCCGCGTTCCGGCTCGTCGACCCGGCGATCGACGTCGAGTTCCTCGTGCACGACGGCGAGCGCTTCGAGGCCGGGCAGACGCTCGCCACCGTGCGCGGCACCGCGCGCGGAGTGCTCACCGCCGAGCGCGTGGGCCTCAACCTGCTGCAGCGGATGAGCGGGATCGCCACCCTGACCGCGGAGTACGTCGCCGCGGTCGCCGGCACGCGCGCCCGCATCGTCGACACCCGGAAGACCACGCCCGGGCTGCGCAGCCTCGAACGACGGGCGGTGCGCGACGGCGGCGGACGCAACCACCGCCGCTCGCTGTCCGATGCCGTGATGGCGAAGGACAACCACCTCGCGGTCCTCACGGCGGGCGGGCTCGACCTCGCCACGGCGCTGCGCGGGGCGCGCGAGCGGCTCGGCCACACCGTGCACTTCGAGGTCGAGGTGGACCGCCTCGACCAGCTCGACGCCATGCTCGACGGCGGCGCCGACACGATCATGCTCGACAACTTCTCGCTCGACGAGCTCGCGGCGGGCGTCGAGCGGATCGCCGGCCGCGCGATCGTCGAGGCCTCGGGCGGGGTGACCCTCGACACCGTCGCCGCGATCGCCGCGACCGGGGTCGACGTGATCTCGGTCGGCGCCCTCACCCACTCGGTCCGCTCCCTCGATCTCGGGCTCGACCTCGACGTGCGCGCGGAGGGCGGACCGGCCACGTGATCTACCTCGACCATGCCGCCACAGGGCCGGTGCGCCGCGAGGCGCTCGAGGCGATGTGGCCGTACCTGACGGGCGCCTTCGGGAACCCCTCCAGCAGCCACGGGCTCGGTGAGCAGGCGGCCGCGGCGCTCGAGTGGGCGCGGGAGCGGGTGGCGGCCGCGACCGGCGCCCGACCGGGCGAGGTCGTCTTCACGAGCGGCGGCACCGAGGCCGACAACCTCGCGGTGAAAGGGCCGGCGCTCGCCGCGCCGCGCGGGCGGCACCTCGTCGTCTCGGCCATCGAGCACGAGGCGGTGCTCGAGTCCGCCCGGTTCTTGGAGCGCGCGCACGGCTTCACCCTCGACCTCGTGCCGGTGGATGCCTCGGGCCTCGTGCATCCGGAGGCGCTCGCCGCGGTGCTGCGGCCGGACACGACGCTCGTCTCGATCCAGCTCGCGAACAACGAGGTCGGCACCGTGCAGCCGCTGGCCGCGCTCGCCGCCCTCGCCCGCGAGCGCGGGGCCGTCGTGCACAGCGACGCCGTGCAGGCCGCCGGCCGACTGCCGCTCGATCTCGACGCCCTCGGCGCGGACGCGCTCAGCCTCGCGGGGCACAAGGTCGGGGCGCCGAAGGGCGTCGGGGCGCTCGTCGTGCGCGGGCGGGTGCCGCTCGAGCCGGTGCTGCACGGCGGCGGTCAGGAGCGCGGCCGCCGCTCCGGCACCGAGAACGTGGCCGGCGCCGTGGCCCTCGCGACGGCGCTCGAACTCGCCGAACGGGAGCGCGAGGAGCGCGCCGCTCGCACGGACGAACTCGGTCGGCGGCTCGTCGCCCGCGTCCTCGCCGAGATCCCCGAGTCGCGCCTCACTGGCCACCCCACCGAGCGGCTCGCCTCGACCGCGTCGTTCCTCTTCCCCGGAGCGAGCGGCGAAGCGGTGCTGCTCGAACTCGAGCGCGACGGCGTGATCTCCTCGAGCGGATCCGCGTGCGCGGTCGGCCGCACGGAGCCCTCGCACGTGCTCACGGCGATGGGGGTGCCGGCGGAGCTTGCGGGCACGGCGGTGCGCTTCACCCTCGGCGCGGCGACCACCGCGGAGGAGATCGAGACGACGGTCCTCGCGGCGAGCCGTGCGGTCGCCGCGGTGCGCCGGCTCGGGCGCCGCGACTGAGCGACGAGCGACGCCTCGCGATCCGGCGCCGGGGCGGAGCACCGATGCGGATGTCGGTGGCCCGCGCTATCTTGGAGTCATGAGCGATGCAACTCCCACCCCTTCCGATGACGAGCGCGAGCGCCGCATCGAAGACGAGCTCGCTCCCGAAGAGCAGCTGCTGAAGGGCTGGCTCCCCGAGCCGAGCCCGACCGACGGGCCCGCACCCGCTCCGTAATCCGCCGCGATTCCCCGCGTTTCGTATTCGTTCCTATCGATCGGTCGATCTGGGAATAGCGCCTGAACCAGGGCGGGTTGCACTCTGCACCGACGCACCACTCTCAGGCGCTCGTCCGCGCCGCCCTTCTCGATGGGAACCTCCTTCACCGAACGCGCCGTTTCCGACCTCGACTCCGTTCAGCCCGCCCCGTCCGCCGGCCGGGCGGACTCCGCCTCGACCGCTGCCGCCGCCGACGCGGCCCTCGCCGACTCGCCCGCCGCCGCCGCGGAGGACGCGGCCATCCGCGCCGCCCAGCCCGAGCACGGCGCCCGCGACACCAAGGTCATCTGGCTGCTGCTCGGCGCCACCTTCGTCGTCTTCCTCAACGAGACGATCATGGGCGTCGCCATCCCGCACCTCGTCGACGACCTGCACATCTCGCTGTCGGCCGCGCAGTGGCTGACCACGGCGTTCATGCTCACGATGGCCGTCGTCATTCCGATCACGGGCTTCCTGCTGCAGCGCTTCCCGACCCGCTCGATGTTCATCACGGCCATGTCGTTGTTCTCGGCGGGCACGCTCATCGCCGCGACGGCGCCCGGCTTCGAGGTGCTCCTCGGCGGCCGGATCGTGCAGGCCACCGGCACCGCGATCATGATGCCGCTGCTCATGACGACGCTCATGACCGTCGTCGCGCCGAGCGACCGCGGCCGCTTCATGGGCCGCGTCTCGATCGTGATGTCGGTCGCGCCCGCCATCGGGCCGACCATCTCCGGTCTGGTGCTGAACTTCCTCTCCTGGCGGTTCATGTTCTGGTTCGTGCTGCCGATCGCCCTCGTCATGCTCGTGATCGGCTTCCGCAAGGTCGAGAACGTCAGCGAGACCCGGGTGCTCCCGCTCGACGTGTTCTCCGTGGTGCTCTCGGCCTTCGGCTTCGGCGGCCTCGTCTACGGCCTGAGCATCCTCGGCGGCGTCGTCACCGGCAAGACGCCCGGCGACACCGTGCCGCTGTGGGTCGCGCTCGGCGTCGGCGCCGTCGCGCTCGGGGCGTTCATCTGGCGTCAGCTGCGCCTGCAGCGCCGCGACCGGGCGCTCCTCGACCTCCGCACCTTCCACTCGCGCAACTTCGCGGTGTCGATCGCGCTCATGGTCGTCATGATGGCGGCGCTGTTCGGCACGATCATCCTGCTGCCGATCTACCTGCAGAACGTGCTGCACCTCGAGCCGCTCGCCACCGGGCTGCTGCTCCTGCCCGGCGGACTCGTCATGGGCCTGCTCGGGCCGACGGTCGGGCGTCTCTACGACCGCGTGGGCCCGACCCCGCTCCTCGTGCCGGGCAGCATCGTCGTCAGCGGCGTGCTGTGGTCGCTCACGATGGTCAGCGAGCAGACCCCGTGGTGGCTGATGCTCGTCGCGCACGTCGTGCTCTCCGCCGCCCTGGCCTTCATGTTCACGCCGCTGTTCACCTCGGCGCTCGGCTCGATCGAGCCGCGGTTCTACTCGCACGGCTCGGCGATCGTGGGCACGGTGCAGCAGGTGGCGGGCGCCGCGGGCACGGCCCTGTTCATCACGGTGATGACGGCGCAGTCGGCCGCGGTCGCCGCGACCGGCGCCGCCCTCGAGACCTCGGAGGCGGCCGGCATCCGCGCCGCGTTCCTCGTCGGCGCGATCATCTCCGTCGCGGCCGTCGTGGGCACCTTCTTCGTCCGCAAGCCCGCCGACATGGGCGAGGGCGCGCCGATCGGCCACTGAGTCGCGCGCTCACGAGCGCCGCACGAACCGCGACGGCCTCGGCACCGCAGGGTGCCGAGGCCGTCGCCGTGCGCGCTCCACCGTCCGGTCGCGGGCGGTGCGGCCAGGCCGGGCTCAGCCGCAGTCGGGGCGGCAGGCGCGCTGCGAGAGCGCATCGACGAGCACGATGCCGAGATCCTCCGGCCTCGTCGCCGAGTACGCCGCGCCGCCGGTCACCTCGGCGATGCGCTGCATCGCCTCGAGGTCGGTGTCGGGCCCGAAGCCGACCATGATGACGGGGACCGGTCGCTCGGGGTCCTGCCGTGCGGCGAGCTGCGAGAGCAGTTGGTCGAGCTCGAGGCCGCCCTCGTCCTCGTTGCGCCCGTCGGTGATGAGCAGCACCGAGTTCATCTTCTTCGGGTCGTAGCCCTCGCGAACGCGATCGACCGCGGCCAGCGTCGTGTCGTACAGGCCGGTCGCGCCGCCCAGTCGTTCCGGCAAGGAGGCCACCACCCCCATCACCTGCGCCGTGTGCCCCTCGTCCGCGAGCGGGGCGATGGGGGCGAGCTCCTCCCAGTCGCGCTCGCCGTCGCGCGCCGTCGAGAAGACCCAGACGCCGAGCTGCACCTCGCCGGAGAACTGGGCGAGGGCACCGCCGGCGGCCCGCTGGAACAGGTCGATCCGGCGCAAGCCGTCGCCCGCCGGGTCGGCCATCGACCCCGAGACGTCGATGACGGCGAGCATGCGGGAGCGGAGCGTCATGACGCCCCACTGCCGCAGCAGCTCCAGTTGGCCCGCACCGAGCGAATCCGCGGCGAGCGCGGTCTCGAGCACGGTGCCGGGGAACGGCAGCTCCGCGCTGACGCCCGAGGTCGTGATCGTGCCGGAGCCGTCCGGGCGACGGAGCCCGGCGTGCAGCAGCGGACCGGCCTCGGCCCTGAGCGCCGCCTCGAAGTCGACGATGCCGGTCGCGGTGTCCGCGTGGGCGGCTTCGATGGCGTCGGCCGAGCCGGAGCCGACCGGCGCCGGCACCCGCACGAAGGGGTAGTCGAGCACCACGGTGCCGTCGGCCGGATAGCTCGCGATCAGCAACTGCGCGGGGCGGTCGCGATTGTGGCGGGCGACCTCGGACTCGCTCATCACGACGACCGAGCCGGCCGCCGCCGAGGAGATCGCCGCGTCCGCCGAGGCGGGGATGACCCGGCCGAGCGCGAGCATCGCCGCGGCGAGCTGCCGGGGTTCCTCGGGAGCGGAGACCGCCTGCACCGCGGAGAGCGCGGCGAGACTGGCCGCGCTCGCCTCCGGGTCGGGCAGCAGCGCGGTGAGCGTCCGGTCGCGGATCGCCGACCAACTCGGTTCGACGGGGAGCGCGTCCGCCGCGGCGCTCGGGGTCGCGAGCACGATGGGCGACACGGCGACGGAGCCCTGCGAGTCGAGCACCGGCGCCTGCCGTCCGAACGCTTGGGCGAGTGCGCCGAGCCGGGCCACCCAGACGCTCGAGTCGGGGATCCATGCGTCGCCCGTGAAGGTGCCCGCGGCGAGCGCCGCGGCCGTGTCGGCGGAGTCCTGCGAGACGACCTCGGCGGCGAGGCACGCGTCCGCGTCGGCACCGAGGCGCTTCGCCGTCTCGCGTGCGGCGCCGGCGATCGACGGATCGGCCACGATGACGATCGCGCGCGGGGTCGGGCACCCCTCGGCGGCGGCGGGCGAGGCGGGCGGTGCGATCACCCCGCCCGCCCACAGCGCGCCGCCCGTGGCGATGAGCAGCACGGCGACGCCGCCGGTGATCAGGGCGCGCCGACGGCGAGGCGTGCCGGCGCTGCGGCGCTCGGCGCGTCTCGCGTCACGGCGCGATCGGGTTCCCGGTTCGGGTACCGGGTCGCTGTGTCGTCCCACGTGCACTCCAGGTGAGCGTCGGCCGCTTCGCCGCCGCCCCTCGAACGGGCTCCCCCGTTCGAGGGGGAAGAGAACGAGAACAGCATAGGGGATCGTGCGAGGATGGCACGACGGAGAACGTCATGGAACCGTTCCGCGATCGAGAACACGCCGGGCGCGTGCTCGGCGAGACCCTGCAGCACCGGCGAGCGAGCTGGCCGGAGCCGCTCGTCGTCGTGGGCATCCCCCGCGGGGGCGTGCCCGTCGCGGCGGAGGTGGCCGCTCGGCTCGCGGCGCCGCTCGAAGCGATCGTCGTGCGCAAGCTCGGCGTCCCCGGTCAGCCGGAGCTCGCGATGGGTGCGGTCGGGCAGGCCGGTGCCGGCGCCGGGGCGCGTGCGGCCGTGGTGTGGAACGACGACGTCGTCGAGGCGGTGGCCGTCGACGAGGCGGAGCTCGCCGCGATCGTCGCCCGCGAGTCCGCGGAGGTCGAGCGGCGCGCGGCCAGGTGGCGCACGGATGCCTCGGCCGCCGCGGTCCGCGATGCCACCGTCGTGCTCGTCGACGACGGGATCGCGACGGGCGCGACCGTCGCCGCCGCCGGACGTGTGCTCCGGGCGCTCGAGGCCGCGCGGCTGGTGCTCGCCGCCCCGGTCGCATCCCCGCAGGCGCTCGCCGAGCTCGACGGCTTCGACGAGTCGGTCGTGCTGTCTGCCCCGGCCGACTTCCGCGCGGTCGGCGCCTGGTACCTCGACTTCGCCCAGACGCCGGACGAGCTCGTCGACCAGCTGCTGCGCCGAACGCCGCCGGGGTGAATCGTCGGGCTCAGCTCAGCTCAGCTCAGCCGGGCCCGCACCGCCGTCGCGTCGAGCGCCTCGTCGGCGAGGACCTCGCTCGTGAACCCCGCACGCGCGAACAGCGCCGCGGAGCGCTCCGCCTGCCGCGCGCCGCACTCGATGACAACCGCACCGCCCGCTCGCAGCCATCGCGGGGACTCGACCGCGATCCTGCGGTGCAGCGCGAGCCCGTCGTGCCCGCCGTCGAGGGCGAGGCGGTGCTCGTGCTCGCGCGCCTCGGGCGGCATGTGCGCGATCTCGGCGCTCGGCACGTAGGGGGCGTTCACCGCGATGACGTCGAATCCGCCGAGGAGTCCGCTGGGCACGGCGTCGAAGAGATCGCCCTGGCGCACGACGCCGCCCGCCGGTTCGAGATTGCGGCGCGCGGCCGCGATCGCGACCTCGTCGAGATCGACCGCGAGGAGCCGCACCTCGGGCAGCGCTCGCTGCAGCACCGCCCCGATCGCGCCGACGCCGCAGCAGAGGTCGAGCACCGTCGCCGGTGGGGAGGCGCGGCGCGCGAGCCGCACGGCCTCGCGGGCGACGAGCAGGGTGCGCGCCCGTGGCACGAACGCGCCGGGTTCGAGCTGCAGCCGGAGGCCGTCGAACTCGGCCCAGCCGAGGAGCTGCTCCAGCGGCTCCCCCGCTTCGCGACGGGCGACGAGCCGCTCGAGTTCGCTCGCAGCCGCCGGGCGCGACGCCGCCACCGCATCGAGCAGCAGCGCGGCCTCCTCCTCGGCGTACACGCAGCCGGCGGCGCGGAGCCGCGCGGCGAGCGCGGCGAGATCCGGGACGGCGGGCGGGGTGGTCACGCCCCCATCATCCTCCCGCCCGCCCTGCGCGACCCGTCCACCCCGTACTTCGCGTGTTCGAGCGCTGGCGGATCGGCTCCCCCGCTGCCAGGCTGGGCTCATCATGCGCGTCTTCGAACTCGCCGGCCGCACGGCGCCGCGGGCGGCCGTGCTCGTCGAGGGCGACAGCGACGCCGTCGTCGTCGAACGACTGGCGGCCTCGCGAGGCATCCACTTCCACGGCGGGGCGGGCGGAGCCGCACTCGTGCCGATGCACGGCGTCACGAACATCCGCCGCGTGGTCGCCGAACTCCGGACCGCACATCCGCAGACGGCGTTGCTCGGACTCACCGACGCCCCCGAGGAGCGCGTCGTGGCGTCCGCGCTCGCCGAGGGCGGGGCGATGCCGGATCGCGACGGTCTCGCCGCGCGCGGCTTCTTCGTCTGCGTTCGCGACCTCGAGGACGAGCTCATCCGAGCCCTCGGCACCGATGCGGTCGAGGACGCGCTGCGGCAGATCGGCGACGCCGGCCGCTTCGCGAGGTTCCAGCGCCAGCCGGAGTGGCGCGACCGGGCGCGGGGCGATCAGCTGCATCGCTTCGCCGGCAGTGGCGCGGGGCGCAAGCGCGCCCTCGCGGCGCAGCTCGCCGAGCGTCTGGATGCCTCGACCACGCCCGAGCAGCTCCGTCGGCTCCTCGACCGCCTGGAGCTCGAGCTCGGGTGACTCAGCGCGCCGGCCACTCCTCGGCGAGCATGGCGTAGGTGAAGCCGTCGATCCAGCCGAGTTCAGCGTGCCAGGAGTCGCGCACGCCGTGCTGCTCGCGCCGCATCCCGAGTTTCTGCATCACCCGCCAGGAGCCGATGTTGTCGGCGAAGCAGCCCGCGGTGACGCGGCGCACTCCGAGCTCGTCAAAGGCGAGGCCCAGCAGTGCGCGAGCGATCTCGGTCGCGTGTCCGGCACCGGCGTGCGCCGGATCGATGAGATAGCCGAGGTCGGCCTCGGCGCCGCGCCACGGGCCATCGGGCACGTGACTCTGCCCCATCGCGTCGCTCAGCGAGAGCGAGCCGGTACCGACGACCTCGCCGTCGAGCAGGGCGATGGCGGAGTGGTCTTTCGGGTCGGCGATGCTCTCGAGCCACGCGGTGCGGAACGCCTCGGGCTCGACGGTGGTGTGCAGCAGCCAGCGGGTGACCTCCGGACGGTTGCGCCACTCCAGGACACGGTCGAGGAGTTCGGCGGTCGGCAGCCGCAGTTCGAGGCGGCCGGCGGGACGGGGCCAGGACACGTTCGCAGTCGTCATCGCCTCCCAGTCTGCCAGCGACCCCGACGGGCCGCAGCCGCGCGGGCCGCCGCAGCTACTTGACGAGCCGGGACAGCACCCGGTCTGCGAGCACCTTGCCCCCGGTCTGGCAGCCGGGGCAGTACTGGAAGGTCGAGTCGGCGAAGATCACCTGGCGGATGGTGGAGCCGCACACCGGGCAGCTCTGCCCCGTGCGCCCGTGGACGCGCAGGGCGCGGCGCTTCGCGTCCTTCAGCTCGGCCGGCGGCTTTCCGGAGGCCTCGGCCACCGCCTCGGCGAGCGTCTCGCGCATCGCGGTGTAAAGCTGCTCGACCTGCTGCGGCGTGAGCTTCGCGGCGAGGGCGTACGGCGACATGCGGGCGGCGTGCAGGATCTCGTCGGAGTAGGCGTTGCCGATGCCAGCGAACACGGATTGGTCGCGCAGCAGGCCCTTGATCTGCGTGCGGCGCCCGTCGAGCACGGCGGCGAAGTCGGCCAGAGTGAACTCGTCGGCCGTCGGGTCGGGGCCGAGTCTCGCGATGCCGGGCACCTCGGCGGGATCGCGGACGACGGAGACGGCGAGCGACTTCTTCGTGCCGGCCTCGGTGAGGTCGAAGCCGGAGCCGTCGTCGAGCCGCACCCGCAGCGCGAGCGGCGACTTGCCCGGCTTCACCGGGGTGGCGGGCAGCTCGTCGTACCAGCGCAGCCACCCGGCGCGGGCCAGATGGAACACGAGGTGCACCCCACCCGCGTCGAGGTCGACGAACTTGCCGTGCCTCGTGACCCGTTCGATGGTGCGCCCCTCGAGGGCCGACAACGGCGGGTCGAACGTCTTCAACGCGGCGATGGCGGCGACCCGCAGGGACGCGAAGGCGTGACCGACCGCGCGTTCGTCGAGGAACGCCGTCAGCGCCTGCACCTCGGGGAGCTCCGGCATGCCTCGATGCTGCCACCCGCCGCCGACATCCGGAAGCGCCCAGGCCCGGCGAGCGGATGCCGAGGCGAATGTCGGTGGGTGCTGAGACACTCTCAGCATGAACGAGATCGAGCTCCGGCAGACCCGCGAACTGCGGGTCGGCGACACGCTCGTGAACACCACGGGCCGCCACTACGAGATCACCCGCGTCCGACGCATCGGGCGAGGCATCCGCGTCGACTACACGACCGTCGACGGCGCGGCCGGGCGGTTCACGGCCGCGCCCGAAGCCACCGTCCGCGTCCTCGTCGCCCCGCTCTCCCACGCCGCGGCCTGAGCGCACGCGGCCGGCGTGCGCTTACCGCCGCCAGAGATTCAGCGCCGCCAGACGTACGGCGTCGTCGTCGACACCTTGACGAAGCCCGAGCGCTCCAGGATCGGCCGTGAGAACTCGGTCGAGTCGCTGGTGATGTGCGTCTTGCCCTGCGCGAGCGCCGAGCGCGCCCGCGCCGAGGTGAGCGCCCGGTAGATGCCGCGCCCGCGCCACTCCTCGCGGGTCGCCCCGCCCCAGATGCCGGCGAACCGCGTGCCGGGCACGGGCTCGATCCGGCCGGCGCTGACGAAGCGGCCGTCGACCTCGGCGACCCACTCCTCGACGCCGTCCCCTCGGGTGAGCTTGCGGAGGAGCTCGTCCGCCCGGGCCTCTGAGACGGGGCCGCCGAACACCTCGTCCTGCATCGCACTCGCCGCGCGCACCTCGCGCTCCTCGACGACACGACGGATCACCACCCCGGGCGGCAGCTCGACGTCGACGGCGAGCTTCGTCGCCTCGCCGATCATGATCGACTCGGGGTCCTCGGGCACGAAGCCGTGCGCGAGCAGCGCCTCGTGGAGCCCGGGCGCTGCATCGTGGCCGCGCGTCTTCCACTCCGCCTCGACGACCCGCCCGTCCGCGGCGAAGCGCCGTGCGACCTCGGCGACGAGTTCGCCGATGCGTCCGGCCGTGGCGCCGCCGAGGTCCCGATAGCTGACGAAGCCGCGACCCCCGGCGAAGCGGGCGACGAAGAGCGGACCGAGACGATCGACCGCCTCCGCCTCGCGGACCTCGGCCTCCGTGCGGAGCTCGTCGTCATAGGCCAGGAGCAGTTCGGCGCGTTCGTCCACCCCGCCATGCTCGGCGATCGCGGGCCGCCGAGGCAAACCGGTCGGCGCAGCGCCTCAGCGCTGGGACGGCTCCGGCAGCAGCTCGCCGCCCGTCTGACAGCTCGGGCAGTACTGGCCGACGGTGCTCGCGAAGGCGAAGTCCCGGATGGTGCCGCCGCACTCCGGGCACGGCTGCCCCGTTCGGCCGTGGACCCGCATCGCGGCGACCTTGGCGGCCTTGAGCCCGCCGATCGGGATGCCCCGCCGCGCCGCGATGGCCTCGGTGATCTCGCCCACCGTCGCCTCGAACAGGGCGTCGAGCTCCGCGCCTGACAGGCTCGCCGCGTGCGCCACCGGCGAGCGTCTGGCTCGCAAGAGGATCTCGTCGGAATAGGCATTGCCGATGCCCGCGATCGACTCCTGCTCCTGCAGCACGGCCTTCGTCTGCTTGCGCCGGCCGGCGAACGCCCGGTCGAAGTCGTCGCGCGAGTACCCGGGAGCTGCCGGGTCCGGCCCGAGCTTCGCGATCGCGGAAACCTCCGCCGGATCGTCGACCACCGACAGGCCGAGCGACACCCAGCCCCCGGCGTCGGTGAGTTCGAGCGCCGGCCCCTCGTCGAAGCCGATCGTGAACAGGACCGGGGGCGCATCGGCCGCGGCATCCGCCCCGCCCCAGCGCGCCCAGCCGTGCCGGCCGAGCGAGACGACGAGATGCCGGCCGTCGTCGAAGCGGAGATCGACGTGCTTGCCATGTCGGGCGACGCTGGCGACCCGCGCGCCGACGAGGTCCGCCGGCGGTCGCGGCCGGGTCTTCACGGCCCGGAACTCGAGCACGTCGACCTCGCGGACGACGCGGCCGACGATGCGCTCGCCCAGCTCCTCGACGAGCGCCTGCACCTCTGGCGACTCCGGCATGGGGCCACCCTCTCACGTCCCGCCGACGGCGTCACGCGAGGGGTGGCCCACCGGGTCACTCCGCGCCGAAGTCGAGCGACTCCTCGGCGACGGCGATCACCGACCAGGTGCCGCCGTCGGCGTCGGTGAACTCGTAGGCGGGGACGACGACCACGCTGCCGTCCGGCTGCCACTGGCTCGCGAGCCCGAGGCGGGCGTCGACGATGCGTACCTCGGTGACGGGCCAGGCGACCGCGGCGCCCTGCGCGGGCGTCGCGGGCGGAGCGGTCGGCGGCACCCAGGTCTCGCTCTCCGTGGCCGCGTCGGCTCGCAGCACGTCGACGACGCCGGTGCGCTGCGCGCCGAAGCGCGGGTCGGAGAGGCGGCCGAACGCCTCGTCCGCGCTCACCACCGGGTACTCGCCGAGCCCGATGATCGGGGCGAGACCGCCCGACACCGAGACGATCCCATCTTCGGCCAGCTCGAGCGTCCAGCCCTGGTCGAGCCGCTGCCCGTCGACGATCGGCCAGGCCTGCGCCGTCCGGGTGACCGCGCCTTCCCAGGTCTCAGAGCCGAAGGCGAACGACGAGGCGTCCCGCCCACTCGCGGTGATGATCGAGCGCAGTGCGTCGATCGCGGCGTCCTCGCTCGGCAGCGCGCCGCTCGGCTCGCACGCGGCGTCGGCCGGGCAGTTCCACGGCGAGATCGCCGGGTCGGAGTACCAGAAGCTCAGTGTCCCGTCCAGATTGACCCAGAGAGAGGGGGCCGTGCCGTCCTGCGCTCCGACCGTCCAGGAGCCGTCCTTCAGCACCGGTTCGCCGTCGATCCCGAGCGAGGCCGCGAGCGCGCCGATCGTCGCGGGGTCTGCGGCCGCGCCGGGGTCGTAGCCGTAGCCCGCTGCGCGACCCGCCTCCGTCGACAATCCGGAGGAGGTGAAGTGGTTGCGTCCCCAGCCCCACGGCATCATGAGGGCGCTCGCCCCGGTTCCCGCCATCGCCTTGTCCTGCGCCATCTCGGGCTGACCGGCGCCGGGCTGGAGCGGTGCACCGTTCTGCGCTCCGCCCTGACTGTTCGGGAGCGAGATCGGGGGCGCCCCTGCGAGCGTGCTGCCATTGTCGCCGCCGAGCGCCGCCACCGCGTAGCCGGCGCCGCCGCCGAGCACGAGCATCGACGCGGCGACCGCGGCGATCGGCAACCAGCGCAGCCGCCGCTTCGCCCGCGCACTGCCGAGTTCGGCGACCGGGGCGGCCGTCGCGGCCATCGCCTGCGCGGCGGTCTCCTCGGCGAAGCCGGCTCGCGGCTCGAGCCCGGCGGCCGGGTCTGCGCCACGCAGCCGCGCCATCGGGTCCTGTTCGTCGTGCGTCTCGTCGTTCATGTCTTCGCCTCTCCTTGCGGGGCCGGGGCCGCCGTCATCTGGGATATGTCGTGGGGGCGCCGGAGCTTGCAGCGCTCGGGATATGCCGGCTCGCGGCCCGGTCCGGCGGCTCGGGCACCGGAGCCGGCGGCAGGGGGTCAGAACGCCAGCCGCTCGCCCCAGGCCTCACGGAGCCGCGCCCGGGCGCGGGAGAGCGCGGCGTCCGCGCCGGAACGGCTGATGCCGAGCACCGCCGCCAGCTCCGCTCCGTCGAGCCCTTCCCAGGCGTGGAGCAGGAGGATGCGCCGATCCCGCTCGCCGACGCTCTCGAGCGCGCCACGGAGTTCGGCGTCGAAGAGCAGGCTCAGCTCCGGATCTTCGGCGACCGCGCTGGTCCCCCGCTCCGGCACGGTCTCGACCGGCAGGTCGACGAGCTTTCGCCGGTGGTTCGCGAGCGTGAAGCCCGCCGTGCGATACAGCCACGGCAGCACGGCCTCGCGGGGGATGTCGGCCCGTCGACGCCAGGCGGTCGCGAACACCTCGGCCGCGAGGTCCTCCGCATCCTGGCGGGGACCGCGGCGAGCGAAGTAGCGGACGAGGGCTCCGGCGTACTCGCGGACGACGCCCTCGAACCAGCCGCGCTCGTCGAGTGGTTCGGGCGCACTCGCCGAAGCGTCGGGCTCGGCGCGTCCCTCCGAGTCCTCGGGCATGGGCTCCCCTTCGTCCGGGGCGATCTCGTCGGTGCTCACACGCTTCACGCCCTGTCTGTGTCGCCTCCGGCGAGAGTCTTGCACGACATCGCGGATTCGCGACGGACGCGGCGGGGCCGCGCCGGTATCGTCGACGGCGATGGACTTCACCACGACGATCACCGCCCTGCGCCGAGCGGGATGGGGCTTCGAGCCGCCGCTCGACGAGCAGCGCCCGGTCCCCAGCTCGCTCCTCGGCTTCCCCGCCGCCTTCGGCGCCTGGACCGTCGCGTTCAGCCGGCTCGCCAACGCGGACGACACCGTCTGGTTCCTCTCGGTCGAGGACTACCGCGGCACGGCCGACTCCGCGTTCGCCTGGAACGAGTTCGAGAAGCTCAGCCTCGACGCCGCCGTCGACCCCGATCAGACCGCCGCCGTCGCCGCATTCTGGGCCGGGCATCTCCCGGTGCTCCTCTCGGTGGGTGGCGACTACGAGTACCTCGCCATCCGCTCGGACGGCCGGATCGTGCACGGCGGCGGGCCGGAGTTCGAGGAGACGAGCGTCGTCGCCGACGACTTCGAGGCGCTGCTCACCGAGCTGGCCGAGCCGGGCGGCCCGAGACATCCGCTCGTTCGCGCGCTCTTCCCGGAGCTCGCGGACTCCCGCGAGTCGTAGCGCGGGCCGGCGGAGCAGACCGTATGCGCGGGCGGGCATACCGGCCCACGTACCGTTGGTGGATGCTTCGACGACTCGCCTCCCGTGTCTACTGGGCCTGCAGCCGGTGGACGCTCACCGGGTCGCCCGCGCCCGCGCAGCCGACCGTGCTGATCGGTGCCCCGCACACCTCGAACTGGGACTTCGTGCTCATGCTCGCCATCGCTTGGCGGCTCGGCATCGACGTGCGCTGGCTCGGCAAGAAGAGTCTCTTCAGCGGCTGGCGCGGCCCGATCATGCGGCGCCTCGGCGGCATCCCGGTGGACCGCGCCGATCCCGCCCGCGTCGTCGACGAGGTCGTCGCCGAGGTGCGGGCCGGCAAGGTGTTCGGCCTCGTCGTGACGCCCGACGGCACGCGCGGGCCGCACGAGTACTGGAAGTCCGGCTTCGCCCGCATCGCCAGGGCGACGGGGATGCCGGTGACCCTCGGCTTCGTCGACCGCACCACGATGACCACCGGACTCGGGCCGACCTTCGCGCTCGGCGACGATCTCGGCGCCGACATGGACCGCATCCGCGCGTTCTACGCCGACAAGGCGGGGCTCCGCCCCGAGCACCGCGTCGAGCCGCGGCTCCGCGAGGAGCTCGCGCTGCGCTGACCCTCAGCCGAGTTCGGCCCGGCGGAGCGCCTCGCTCGTCACGCCGGGCATGAGCAGCACGGCGGCGAGCGCGAGTCCGACGGCCGCGATCACGAAGGTCGGCTGCAGCCCGAACGCGGACGCGAGCAGTCCGCCGGCGAGACCGCCAAACGGGACGGCGCCGAGCACGATCAGCCGGTACGCGGCGGTCACCCGCCCGAGCAGCGCGTCCGGCACCGCCGCCTGGCGCAGGGTCGAAACGACGATCTGGTTGCACGCCGTCGCGACGGCCGCGAGGAACATGCCGACCAGCACGAGCACGAGATTCGCGCTCAGGCCGAGCACGGCGAAACTCGCCGCCGGCACGAGCGCGGCGGCCCACATCACGGGCCCGCCGCCGATCCGCGGGATGACGCGCTCCGCGACGAGCGAGCCGAGGATGGCGCCCGCCGCGGGAACCGCGATGAACAGGCCGTACCAGGCCTCCGGCACCCCGAGCGGCCCGGTCGCGAGCAGCACGAGGATCGCCCCGGTGGCGGTGCCGAAGAAGTTGAAGGATGCCGAGATGAGCGCGACCCGGCGCAGCAGCCGATGCCGCCAGAAGTGCCCCCATCCCGCCGCGATGTCGGCGGCCATGGAGCTCGGCCTGGGCGGCGGACCGTCCGTCTCGGCGTCGGTGGCGTGCGTCCTGTGTGCCGCCGGCCGGAGCTGCGGCAGCAGCAGCGCGGCCGCCGCCGCGACGGCGAAGAGGCCGGCGCTCGTGAAGAACGCGAGCGTCGCCGCCACCGCCATGAGCATCGAGCCGATCGGCGGCCCGACGAAGGTGTTCACGACCGATTGGGTCGCGAAGAGGCGCCCGTTCGCGCGTTCGAGCTGCGCCCGCGGCACGAGCCGCGGCGGCACCGTCAGCGCGGCGTTGTCGACGATCGTCTCCGCGGTGCCGGCTACGAAGACGGCGGTATAGAGGAGCCACACGTTCTGCCAGCCGACCGCGACCGAGGTGGCGAGCAGGGCGAAGCCGAGCGCTCGGAGGAGGTTGCCGGCGACGAGGAGCGTGCGCCGGTCCATCCGGTCGGTGAGGGCGCCGGCGGGCAGCGTGAACACGAGCCAGGGCAGGAACTGCACGACGGTCATCCCCGCCACGATCACGGGGTCGCGGGTGAGCGAGGCCACGAGCAGGGGCGCGGCCGCGGCGAGGATGCCGTCGGCGGTGTTGGACGTCGCCTGCGAGGCCCAGAGGGCGGCGAAGCCGGAGCGCTTCGGCATCCGCTAACTCCCTATCAAGGTTATGATCATTAGCAAGAACGTAGCAGAGGGAGAGAGGAGCGCGCGATGCGGATGCCGGAACTCGCCGTCTCCCGAATCGGCGGCGATGTCGCGCTCGACTTCTGCAACACCGTGGACTGGCGGCTCGACCCCGAGCGCCGCGGTGAGCGCCTGCGAAGCTACTCGCACGTGCTCGCCTGGCTCGAGCGCGTCGAGCTGCTCACCCCGACTGCGGCCGAGCGCCTCGCCGAACTCGCCGACGCCGATCCCTCGGCCGCGGCGGCCGAGCACACCGGCATCCTGGCGCTCCGCGACGACAGCTACGCCGCGCTCACCGGCGAGGCGAGCTCGCCCGTCGCACTCGAGCGGGAGCTGCCACTCGCGCACGCGGCGAGCCGCCTCGAGCGCAGCGCGGACGGCACCTGGGCCCGGCACCCGCGCACGCTGGAGCTCGGCACCCCGCGGCACCTGCTCGCGCTCGAGTTCGCCCGGCTCTTCGCCTCCCCCGCGCTCTCGGCCTTCCATCGCTGCGAGGACCGGCACTGCGGCTGGGTCTTCCTCGACACCTCCCGCCAGCACAACCGCCGGTGGTGCAGCTCCGCCGATTGCGGCAATCGCAACCGCGTGCGCGCCCACGCCGAACGAGTCCGGCGCGAGGCGGCGTCGCGGGCCTGACCTCCGCCCATGGCAGATCGCGCACCGGCTCGTCAAGCAGCTGCGGCCGGCACCCCCGCTCGGCGATGATGGGCGGGTGCGAAGCTCCGTGAACGGTGTGCAGTCACCCGGCGGTCGTACGGCGAGACGGCTCCTGCTGGGCGTCGTCGCCTGCCTCGCCGCCCTCTCCCTCGCCGCGTGCGGCATGCAGGTGCCGAGCGACCCGGACGGCACGCTCGACCGGGTCAGCGGCGGTGAGCTCCGCGTCGGGGCCGTCGAGGAGCCGGGACTCGTCGAGACAGCGGGACCGAGCCCCGAGGGGCCGCTCCCCGAGCTCGTCCGCGGCTTCGCCGACACCATCGACGCACGGGTGACGTGGCGGGTCGGCAGCGAGGAGACGCTCGTCACCGCGCTGGAGGACGGCGAGCTCGACCTGGTGATCGGCGGGTTCACCGACCAGACCCCGTGGATCGAGCGGGCGGGCCTCACGCGCGGATACCGGGACATCGAGCACGCCGACGGACGCAGCCTCGTGCTGCTCGTGCCGATGGGCGAGAACGCGTTCCTCTCGGCATTGGAGCGCTCCCTCGACGAGGAGGTCGGCGGATGACCCGGCCGAGCAGTGCGCAGTTCGGCCGCACCGACCTGCCGGAGACGCAGCGGATCGCGCTCAAGAAGGCGATCCGCTGGGAGCTGTTCACGATCGTATACACCTCGATCACGATCACCGTCGTCGCCTTCGTCGTCGGCGGATCGCAGGCGATGCGCACCGCCTGGATCGAGGACATGCTGTCGCTCCTCCCCCAGCTCGCGTTCCTCACCGCGGTCATCTTCGTGCGCCGGCGGCCGACGGTGAAGCATCCCTACGGCCTGCACCGCGCGATGGGCGTGGGCCACCTCGTCGCCGGCATCGCGCTGCTCGCCGTGGGCCTCAACCTCGCCGTCGAGGCCGTGACCGGCCTCATCGCCGCCGAGCATCCCACGATCGGCACCGTTCAGCTGTTCGGCCAGGCGGTCTGGCTCGGCTGGCTCATGATCGCCGTGATGGTGATCGTCGTCGTCGGCCCCGTGTTCATCTACGGCCCGGCGAAGGCGAAGCTCGCGCCGGTGCTGCACAACAAGCTGCTCTACGCCGACGCCGACATGGCGAAAGCCGACTGGCAGACGAACGCGGCGTCCATCGTCGGCGTGCTCGGCATCGGGCTCGGCATCTGGTGGCTCGACGGCGCCGCCGCGCTCTTCATCTCGATCGGGATCGTCTGGGACGGCGTGCGCAACACCAAGGGCGCGGTCATCGACCTCATGGACCAGCGTGCGCGCAGCTATGACGACAAGCAGCCGCATCCGCTCGCGGGCGAGATCACCCGGTACCTGCGAGGCCTGCCCTGGGTGCTGGACGCCGGCGTGCGGCTGCGCGACGAGGGGCAGGTCTTCCACGTCGAGGCGTTCGTCGTGCCGCGACGCGCCAGAGTGCGCACGGAGACGCTCTCCGCGGCCTCGAAAGGCATCGCCCGGCTCGACTGGAAGGTGCAGGACGTCGTGGTGGTGCCGGTCGAAAAGCTGCCGAGCGAGGCCGATCGCGCGCTCGGCGCCTGAGTTCGGCGAGCGTCGAGCGTCAACCCCCGGGCACGGGGCCGCGGGATCCCACCCGACTCAGCGCGCCTCAGCCGTTGACGGCCCAGCTCCAGCCGTTTCCGGAGCCGCGACGGCTGATGGACTTCTGACCGTAGACGACCGACTCGATCGCCGCGTCTGCGCGCTCACTGGCGAAGAGGACGCAGGAGGAGACCTCGACCCCGGAAGCGAAGTCCATCGCGTCATCGGTGGAGAACACCGCGCAGCCGTCGACCTCCACATCCGGTCGAGCGTTGATCGTGACGACATCGACGTCGTCCTTGCCCGCGGCCGCCCAGTTCTCGGCCCCGAAGCCGTAGATGCTGTCTTCGGGGTACTCGCCCTTCAGCAGCGCTGCATCGAACCGGACCAGGAAGACCGTGCCGTCGTCATACGCCTCGGGGAGCTGCAATTCATCCTTCGCCTCGGCGACCGACATCGAGGACACCTCGGTGACGGTGACCGCAGCGGTGGCGTCGACCTCGGCCTGACGCACCCCCACCTCGAGCCGCTCCCCGATGCTCGCCTCGGTCGGTGCACTGGAGCAGCCGGCGAGGACCAGCGCTGCGAGGCAAGCGGGGGCGAGGAGTGCGGTTCTGCGCATGGAACGGGGGCCTTTCTGCCGGGGGCGGAGAGCATTCTTGGTATCCAGAGTAGTCCAGGCACCAGAGAGGTGGAGCCCGCCATGGCCGAGCCCTTCGGCAAACTCCCCGATAAATCCCGGCGGTGAACTGCGCGCGCATGACCAGGAAGCCGCTCGCGGATGGAATCCCGAACGCGAACCGCGGCGGCCGAGCAAGCAGCTCAGACTGGGGATCCGCCTTCGTACTGCACGTGATCGACGATGCATCCGCCGAGGTCGGGCGGCGTCGGGCCGACGAACACACTGCCGGCGACAGAGCCGGTGAACGAGCCCACGCCCTCGAACTCGCAGTGGTCGAAGACGCAGCGCGTCGTCCACATCACGTCCCGCAGGCTCGCGCCGGTGAAGCTGCAGCGTTCGAAGCGCACGCCCGAGGCGACGGTGCGCGACAACGTGGCGACGGAGAAATCGCAGCCCTCGAAGTACCCGCCCAGGCGAGCGCCGGTGAGCTTCGCCCCGACGAAGCTGCAGTTCACGAAGCGTCGCCTGACGAACACGCCCCGCATATCGATCCGGTCGAGGACGCAGTCCTCCAGTTCCGACTCGATCACCGACGCGCCATCGGCGAAGACGACGTCCGACAGGTCGATGCCCGCTGCGCCGAGGTGCCGGATCGGGGTCGTCAGCCGCGCGCCGCGCAGATCGACGCGACCCGCGGCAGTCGTTCCGAACGGGGACGCCGGGAACGCGGCCCCGGGGCGCTGCGAGGCGACGACGAGCTCACGCTCGAACGCGCTCGTGAGCTCGGGCGTCCACCGCTCGCGCAATCGGCGCGTCGCCGCCGGCGTCATGCGCCGATCGCCGTGTCGTCCTGCACGGGAGCCGAGCGGCCCGCCGCGGCGTCGAGCGCCTCGGCCGCGGCCCCGATCACCGGCCACGCACCGTCGCTCGTGTTGCCGAGCACGCTCACCGTCGTCCGCGTCGCCGGATCGTGCGTGCTGCGGAAGGACACTCCGGCGTCCGCGCCCTCGATGAGCACGGCGTCGCCGCTCGGATGGAGCCAGAAGCCCAGTCCGTAGCGCAGGCCCTCCTCCGGGACCTCCGAACGAGGCGTCGTCATCTCCTCGACGGCCGCAGCCGACACGATGCGGCCCTCGAACAACGCGGTCCAGAAGCGGTGCAGCTCGGCCGCGGTCGTGAAGGCACCGCCGTCGCCGTTGCCCCGCACCGGCAGGTGCAGGGTGTTCGCGCGGTCGCCGTGGTCGAAGAGATACCCGACCGCCGCGTGGCTGGGCAGTTCGTCGAGCCGCAGATACGCGGTGTCGCGCAAGCCCGCGGGGTCGAACACGAGCCGCTGCACCGCATCGTGGAAGGCCTCGCCGGTCGCCCGCTCGATCACGAGCGCGAGGACGACGAAGCCGGAGTTCGAGTACGCGAAGCCGGTATCGGGCTCGGCCAACTGGGGGCGACCCGCAAGTACGGGGAGGAAGGCCTCCGCCGTCGTCAGCGTATGGACCGGGACATCCAGGACGTAGTCCGACGCCGCGAGGTCCTCCGACTCGTCGAGGTAGTCGCCGATTCCCGAACGATGCCCGAGCAGGTGACGAAGGGTGACCCCGTCAGCGATCAGGGGCAGCTCGTCGCCGAGCCAGTCCCGGACGGGGGCGTCGAGTTCGACAAGCCCCGCCTCAGCGAGGCGCATGACGGCGAGGGCGGTGAAGGCCTTGCTCCCGCTCGCGACCGCGAAGCTCGTCCCGACGGTGTTCGCCACGCCGTACGCCCGATTCGCGTCGCCTGCGACCGCTTCGAACACTCGAGCCCCGGCGACGTCGACCGTCACGACTCCGGAGAAATGCGAGCCGCGGACGGCCGCGTCGATCGCACCGGCCCCGGCCCACGTCGGCCTGTCACCGTTCATCGTTCGATCCCCCCGGATTGCGCGGTGCACGCGCACTGCTCAGACGTTGAAGCGGAACTCCACGACGTCGCCGTCCTGCATGACGTAGTCCTTGCCCTCCATGCGCGCCTTGCCGCGCGCGCGGGCCTCGGCGACCGAGCCGGCGTCGACGAGGTCGGCGAAGGAGATGACCTCGGCCTTGATGAAGCCGCGCTCGAAGTCGGTGTGGATGACGCCCGCCGCCTGCGGCGCCTTCCAGCCCTTGTGGATGGTCCAGGCGCGCGACTCCTTGGGGCCCGCGGTGAGGTAGGTCTGCAGACCGAGCGTGTCGAAGCCGACGCGGGCGAGCTGGTCGAGGCCTGACTCCTCCTGGCCGGTCGAGGCGAGCAGCTCCGCCGCGTCCTCGGGGTCGAGGTCGATGAGCTCGGACTCGATCTTCGCGTCGAGGAAGACCGCCTCCGCCGGCGCCACGAGCGCGGCGAGCTCGGCCTTGCGCGCGGCATCCGTCAGCACGCCCTCGTCGACGTTGAAGACGTAGATGAAGGGCTTCGCGGTGAGCAGCCCGAGCTCCTTCACGGGCTCGAGGTCGATCTTCGTCGCCGAGAGCGGGGTGCCGGCCTGCAGCGCCTCCTGGGCCTCCTTGGCCGTCGCGAGCACGGAGGGGTCGAGCTTCTTGCCCTTGACCTCCTTCTCGTAGCGGGTGATGGCCCGCTCAAGGGTTTCGAGGTCGGCGAGGATCAGCTCGGTGTTGATCGTCTCCATGTCGGACTTGGGGTCGACCTTGCCGTCGACGTGCACGACGTCGCCGTCGGTGAAGCCCCGGACGACCTGTGCGATCGCGTCGGCCTCGCGGATGTTGGCAAGGAACTTGTTGCCGAGGCCCTCGCCCTCGCTCGCCCCGCGCACGATGCCGGCGATGTCGACGAAGGACACTGCGGCCGGCAGGATGCGCTCCGAGCCGAAGATGCCGGCGAGCGTCTCGAGCCTCGGGTCGGGCAGGTTCACGACGCCCACGTTCGGCTCGATCGTCGCGAACGGGTAGTTCGCCGCGAGCACCTGGTTCTTGGTGAGGGCGTTGAAGAGGGTGGACTTGCCGACGTTGGGCAGGCCGACGATGCCGATAGTGAGAGCCACGGGGCTCTATCGTACCGGTGCCGCGCCGTTCCGCCCGGCCGGGCTTCGCCGGCCCGGCGTGAGGATCAGTCGTCGAGGCGGGCGCGGAAGCAGCGGGTGCGGTACGGCACGTCGAGCTCGTCGCCGCCGGCGAGGTCGGGATGCCGCGCGAACAGCCGCTCCAGCTGGGCGATCGTGTCCCGCTGGGCGCCGGGGCTCGAGGTGATGAAGTAGGAGCGGGAGCGCACGAGGTCGAGGAATCCGGCGCGGCTCATCCGGGCGGTCCACTCCACGGTGTGCTCCTCGATCGGGCCGAACGGCGGGCCGATCTGCACGTACTGCTCGAAGCTCGCGCTCGCGTCGTGCCGCTCGTGCATGATCTCGCCGGCCTCCTTGAGCCAGCCGACGCTCGTGTCGCGGCTGTTCCAGACGAGGCCCAGCACGCCGCCCGGCCGCAGCACGCGCGCGATCTCCGGCACCGCGCGGGACGGGATGAACCAGTGCCACGCCTGACCGGCGACGACCGCGTCGACCGAGCCGTCTTCGAGCGGGATGTCCTCGGCCGTACCGAGGATGCGCGGCACGCCGGGCACCGCGACCTCCAGTTCTTCGAGCATCTCCTCGACCGGGTCGACCGCGATCACCTCGCGGTCGAGCGCGACGAGGGCCTGGGTGAGCTTGCCGGTGCCCGCGCCGAGGTCGAGCACCCGGGCGGCGTCGCCGATCAGCCAGGCGACCGCCTCGGCCGGGTAGCCGGGACGGGCCGCCTGATAGACGGATGCCGCGTCGCCGAACGACCTCGCGTGCCGCTGCGTCTCGGCATCCCCCGGATTCATGCCTCCCATTCCACGCCCGCGGCGAGGCATCCGTCAACCGTCGGAGGCGCGTGCGACGATGCCCGCATGCCAGTGGACTTCACCGCCATCGACTTCGAGACCGCGAACTCCTCTGGAGCCTCCGCCTGTTCGATCGGCATGGTGAAGGTACGCGACGGCCGCGTCGTCGAGCGCGAGTACTGGCTGCTGCGCCCGCCGTTCCCGCACGACGAGTTCATGGAGTGGAACGTGCGCATCCACGGCATCACGCCCGAGATGGTCGCCGAGGCGCCGGGCTGGGGCGATCGACTCGCCGAGTTCCGCGAGTTCGCCGGCGCCGACTGGCTCGTCGCGCACAACGCGGGCTTCGACATGGGCGTGATCGAGAAGAGCTGCGGGGTGCTCGAACTGCCCGTTCCCGACCACCGCTACCTGTGCAGCCTGCAGGTGGCCCGCAAGACCTACCACCTCGACTCCTACCGGCTCCCGGTCGCCGCGATGGCGGCGGGCTTCGAAGACTTCTCGCACCACAACGCGCTCGACGACGCCGAGGCGTGCGCCGCGATCGTCGCGCACGCCGCCAAGCGTCACGAGGCCGACGACCTCGAGCGACTCGCCCACGTCACGGGCGTGCGCGTCGGTGCGCTCGGCGCCCGCGCGGTCAAGGCCCGCGAGGCCGCGCACGGGCCGATGGCCCTGCAGTAGGCGCACTCGGCTGGTGCGCGGTCCCGGCTCGCCGGGCGCCTCGGCGCCGATGTCGGAGGCGGCTGCGACACTGTCGGCATGGAGATCCTGCTGCTCATCATCGGCCTCCTCGTCGGCGCCGCCCTCGGGGGGCTCGCCACTTGGGTGCTGGCGTCGCGCCGGGCCGCCGGCATCCCCGACGCCGCACCGGCCGAAGACCCGGCGCTCGTCGCGGCCCGCCACGAGGCGCAGCTGGCCGCCCTGCAGGCCGAGCACGCGGCCGAGCGCTCGCGGCTGCTCGCCGACGAGCAGCGCGCCCAGGCCGAGCTCCGCGCCGAGCTCTCCGCGATCGAGGCGACCGCCGAGGGGCTGCGCGAGCAGATCCTGAGCGCCAGGCAGCAGTACCGCGAGATCGTCGAGCGCCACGAGCTCGAGCGGCGCGAGCGCGAGCAGCGCGAGGCCGCCGACAGCAAGGTGCTCCAGGCGCTCGCGCCCGTCAAGCAGACCCTCACCGAGATGCAGAGCAAGGTCACCGCGCTCGAGACGCAGCGGCATCAGCAGCACGGCGAACTCAGCCAGCAGCTGAAGATCGCCGCCGAGAACGAGGAGCGGCTCCGCTCCACGGCCGAGTCGCTCGCCTCGGCCCTGCGCTCCAACAGCACCCGTGGCGTCTGGGGCGAGACCCAGCTGCGCAGCGTGGTCGAGGCCGCGGGCCTCATCGAGCGCGTCGACTTCGACACGCAGCACTCGGTCACCACCGACGCCGGCGCCGGTCGTCCCGACATGGTCATCCACCTGCCGGGCGGCAAGCACATCGCCGTCGACGCCAAGGTGCCGTTCAACGCCTACCTCGAGGCGAGCCAGATCCCGGCGACCGCGACCGGCGCCGACGCCGGCCGGCGCGAGAGCCTGATGAAGAACCATGTGAAGGCTGTGCGCGACCACATCACGGCGCTCGGCGGCAAGACCTACTGGGAGGGGCTCGGCGCCTCCCCCGAGATGGTCATCGCGTTCATCCCGAGCGAGTCCCTCATCTCGAGCGCGCTCGAGGCCGATCCCTCGCTGCTCGAGTTCGCCTTCTCGAAGCGGGTCGCCCTCGCCTCGCCCGTCACGCTCTGGTCGGTGCTGAAGACCGTCGCGTTCAGCTGGCAGCAGGACGTGCTCACGAAGGAGGCGAAGACGCTCTTCGACCTCAGCCGTGAGCTCTACGGCCGTCTCGCCACCACCGCGGGGCAGATCGAGAAGCTCGGCCGCACCATCGAACGCACCGTGAAGGACTACAACACCTTCGTCGGCTCGCTCGAGTCGCGCGTGCTGCCGACCGCCCGCAAGCTCAAGGCGCTCGACGAGACGAAGGTGCTCGCGACCCTCGAAGGCATCGAAGAGAGCCCGCGCGAGTTGACCGCGTACGAGTTCACGACGGCCATCCCCGCCGGGCGTGACGCCGTCGAGGCCGCAGGAGATGTCGCCGAGGCCGAGGTGCTCGAGTCGCCCGCGGAGCCCTCAGGCGCAGCGGACGACGAACTCGACGTCTTCGCCGACATCGATGCGGGCATCCGGGCTCGGCTCGGCGACGACGACTGAGTCGGGCGACGCCCGCCGCGCTCAGCCGACGGCAGCCGGAGTCAGCCGCGCAGCGGCGTCCAGAAGCGCAGCGGCGTCCGACAGCGCAGCGGCGTCCGACAGCGCAGCGGCGCTCAGCCGCGCAGCACGCTGAGCACGTTGTCGGAGGGGTCGCGGAACCAGCAGATGTCCGGGCCCATTCCCGACTCCCGGCCGTGCGCGATCCCGCGCTCGTCGGTGCCGTAGTCCTGCCCGCCCGAGTAGATCTTCGTCACCACGCCCGCCGCGTTCAGCGCGTCGACGGCGGCGTCGAGGTCGTCGACCTCGAAGTTCAGGATCGTGAACGGCGCCGGACTGTGGTCCGGCTTGCCGTAGACGAACACCGACTGGCCCGACGGCAGCGCGAAGCGGAAACCGCCCATCGCCTCGACCACCTCGAGCCCCAGCACGTCGCGGTAGAACGCGAGCGCCGCCTCGACCTCCCGCACCGCGAAGCCGGGGAACGCATCGCGAATCTCGATCATGGCACCCTCCTCGATCGGTCCAGGGCACAGCATGGCACGCGAGCAGGATCGCGTCGAGGGGCTGGACTCAGTCCTCGTCGAGCCACTTCGAGGCGAGGTGCTCCGCCTGCACGCGGCGCAGCGTGCCCGACTTCGAGCGCAGCACCACCGACTCCGTCGTGATGTAGTCGCCCTCGCGCTTCACGCCCGCGACGAGCGCGCCGTCGGTCACCCCGGTCGCGACGAAGAAGGTGTTGTCGCCGCGCACCATGTCCTCGAGTTCGAGCACCGCATCGACATCGAGCCCCGCCGCGGCGCCGCGGGCGCGCTCCTCGTCGTCCTTCGGCGCGAGGCGGCCCTGCATGAAGCCGCCGAGCGCCTTCACGGCGCACGCGGTCGTGATGCCCTCGGGGCTGCCACCGATGCCGACGCACATGTCGATGCGCGAGTCGTGCCGGGCCGCATTGATGCCGCCCGCGACGTCGCCGTCGAGGATGAGCCGGGTGCCGGCGCCCGCGGCGCGGATGTCGGCGATGAGCTGCTCGTGGCGCGGGCGGTCGAGCACGGCGACGCGCACATCGGCGACGTCCTTGCCGATCGCGGCGGCGTACGCACGGATGTTCTCGCCGATCGGCTTGCGGATGTCGACGACCCCGCGCCCCGCCGGGCCGGTGACGATCTTGTCCATGTAGAAGACGCTGGAGGCGTCGAGCATCGTGCCCCGGTCAGAGACCGCCAGCACCGACAGCGCGTGCGAACGGCCCGCCGCGGTGAGCGAGGTGCCGTCGATCGGATCGACCGCGATGTCGCAGGCCGGACCGTTGCCCGAGCCGACGCGTTCCCCGTTGAAGAGCATCGGGGCTTCGTCCTTCTCGCCCTCGCCGATGACGATGACGCCGTCGAAGTCGACCGTCGCGAGGAAGGCCCGCATGGCGTCGACCGCGGCGCCGTCGGCCGCGTTCTTGTCGCCCTTGCCGATCCACGGAACCGCCCGGATCGCCGCCGCCTCGGTCGCCCGCACGAGCTCCAGCGCGAGGTTGCGGTCGGGGTGGTGGAACAGGCTGGCTTCGTTGCTCATGAGGGGGTCCTCCAGGACGCATCTGCGCCGCGGATCGTCTCGCGGCGCGCCGATCGGCGGTGTTCCCGCCACCACGAGCCTAACGAGCCGGCGCGAAACCCGGCGCGGTTTCGGCGTGCACGGCCGTGCAATTTCGCCCGTTCTTAACCGCGCGGCAAGTCCATCCGCCCGTGCCGTCCCGAGGCGGCCGACCACCACGCCACCCGCAGCCCGCCGGCACGATCCTCGGCGCCCGGGAGCTCGACGCCGACCTCGCACGGCGTGACGGCGGCGACGACGACCTCGGCCGGTCCAGCGCAGAGCACGTCGAGAGGAATCACCCGCCGCGGATCGACGACGTCCGCTCCGAGGGCGCTGCGGATCCGCTCGGCCTCGCGCCGGGACTGCGGGGCGAAGCGGGCGAGCATCGATCCGCCGAGTGCGCGGGCCGCCCCGGCCACGATGGTCCCCTCCGGCGCGCCGCCGATGCCGAGGACGGCATCGAGGGGACCCTCGCCGAACGATCCGATGTCGGATGCCTCGGACGCCCAGGACGCTCCGAATGCCCCGGCGCGCGTCGCCGCGTCGCGCGCTCCTCCGTGCAGCGCACGCAGGCTGCGCTCCACCTCCCCGTGCTCGAAGGCGACGAGCTCGGCCCCGCTCGCCCGCACCGCCTCGGCGTGGGCGCGGTTGCGCGGGCGCTCCTGCACGGCGATGCGCACCTCGGCGGCGCGGACGCCGCGCAGTTCGGCCGCCCGCGCCACGAGCGCGGGCACCGCCGCGAGGAGCGCGCCGTCCGGGGCATCCACCGCTCCGAGGCCCGGCACCCAGGTGACGAGCTTGTCGAGGTAGTGCGCCGGCCCGATGTCGAAGAAGCCGTCCCGGGCCGTCGCCGCGGCCACGGCCATCGCGCCCGGCCGGCCGGCCGCCGCGAGCCGGGTGCCGTCCACGGGATCGACCGCGAGGTCGACGGCGACGCCGCCCCGGCCGAAGCGCTCGCCCGGGCTCAGCATCGGGGCCCCGTCCTTCTCGCCCTCGCCGACGACGACGCGTCCCTCGACCGGCGCCCCGGCGAGCGCCCCTCGCATGGCCGAGACCGCCGCCCCGTCGAGCGCGTCGCCATCGCCCCCGCCGACGAGCGGCAGGCAGCCGGCCGCCGCGGCGGCGACCGCCGAGCGCAGCGGGTCCGTCAGATCAGCGACATCGAGCGAAACGATCACGCCATCATCCTGGCCGACCCCGGTGCACCCCTGGGCGCGGCGCGCGAACTCGGTAGACTCGTGCCGATCCCGCTGTCGTCACGAAGGAGCCTCCATGCCCATCGCAACTCCCGAGCAGTACGCCGAGATGCTCGACACCGCCAAGGCCAAGGGCTTCGCCTTCCCGGCCTTCAATGTCTCGAGCTCGCAGACGCTGAACGCGGTGCTGCAGGGCCTCACCGAGGCGGGCTCCGATGGCATCATCCAGGTCACCACGGGCGGTGCCGACTACTTCGCCGGGCACACCGTGAAGGCCCGCGCCACCGGCGCCCTCGCCTTCGCGCGCTTCGCGCACGAGGTCGCCAAGTCCTACCCGATCACCGTCGCGCTGCACACCGACCACTGCCCGAAGCCGGCCCTCGCCGACTTCGTGTTCCCGCTGCTCGAGGCCTCCGAGGAGGCCGTGAAGGCCGGCGGCAACCCGATCTTCCAGTCGCACATGTGGGACGGCTCGGCCGTGCCGCTCGACGAGAATCTCGAGATCGCCAAGGAGATCCTGCCCCGTATGAAGGCGATCAACGCGATCCTCGAGGTCGAGATCGGCGTCGTCGGCGGCGAGGAGGACGGCGTGAAGCACGAGGGCTCCAACGAGGCGCTCTACACGACGCTCGAGGACGCGATCTCGACGGTCGAGGCGCTCGGCCTCGGCGAGCAGGGCCGCTACATGGCCGCCCTGACCTTCGGCAACGTGCACGGCGTCTACGCGCCCGGCAACGTGAAGCTGCGTCCCGCGCTCCTGAAGGAGATCCAGGACGGCCTCGCCGCCAAGTACGGCACCGGGCCGAAGCCGCTCGACCTCGTCTTCCACGGCGGCTCCGGCTCGACCGACGCCGAGATCGCCGAGGCGGTCGCAAACGGCGTCGTGAAGATGAACATCGACACCGACACCCAGTACGCGTTCACCCGCTCCATCGCGGGCTACATGTTCCAGAACTACGACGGCGTGCTGAAGGTCGACGGCGGCGTCGGCAACAAGAAGCAGTACGACCCGCGCGCCTGGGGCAAGGTCGCCGAGTCGGCGATGGCCGTCCGCGTCGGCGAGTCGACCCGCCAGCTCGGCTCCGCCGGCCAGTCGATCAGCGCCTAAGGCCGAGATGACGAACGACGAGGCCGCCCGTCCCGAGACGCCGGAGCCGGGCACCCCCGCTCCCCCGTCCGCGGACGAGCGGCCTCGTCCTCGCTACGGCGAGTACGCGCCGCCCGGCTGGAGCTGGCAGCCGCCGGAGTCGGCCGAGGCGAGCGCTCCGGCCCAGCCGGTGCGCCCCGAGCCCATCCCGGCCCCACAGCAGACGCCGTCGGATGCCTCGGCGAAGCCGGCCCGTCGCGCGCCCGGCTGGGACCGCATCCTCACGATCGGCCTGCTCGCGTTCGGCGCGTTCGGCGCCTGGAACTCCGCGGCATCGCTGCAGGAGATCCCCCGGCAGATGCAGCTCAGCTACGACCTGATGGGCGTCGGCACGTTCACGCCGCCCGAGTGGCTGCCCACGCTCGTGCTCGTCGGCACGATCATCCAGCTCGCCCTCTACGCCGTCGTGCTCGGCCTCTCGATCCTGCGCCTGCGTGCGGGGCGGCTGGCCTTCTGGGTCCCGCTCGCGGGCGGGGCGGCCTCCTTCGCCGTGACGCTCGTGCTGCTGTCGATCGTCATGCTGAACGACCCCACGTACGTCGACTTCGTCACCGGCATCAGCACGCCGACACCGAGCCCGACGCCGTAGCCCCGCGCAGAGCACCGGCTGAGCGCGGCGTCCGGATGAGGCATCCGGACGCCGCGCTCGTCTCACCGGCGACGGCCTCCGTCAGGAGGCGACCGCATCCTCCGCGTCGTCCTCGATGGGGGCGGCGAACTGCGCCTCGTAGAGGCGGGCGTACGCGCCGCCCGCCGCGAGCAGCTCGCTGTGCGTGCCCTGCTCGACGATGTGCCCCGCCTCCATCACGAGGATGAGGTCGGCGTCGCGGATCGTCGACAGCCGGTGCGCGATGACGAAGCTCGTGCGGTCCGCGCGCAGCGCGTTCATCGCGTGCTGCAGCAGCAGCTCGGTGCGGGTGTCGACCGAGCTCGTCGCCTCGTCGAGGATGAGCACCGAGGGCTGCGCGAGGAACGCCCGTGCGATCGTCACGAGCTGCCGCTCGCCCGCCGAGAGGTTCGACGCCTCGTCGTCGAGCACGGTGTCGTAGCCGTCGGGCAGCGAGCGCACGAAGCGATCGACGTACGTCGCCCGGGCGGCGTCCAGGATCTCCTCCTCCGTGGCATCCGGCCGGCCGTAGGCGATGTTATCGCGGATGGTGCCGGCGAACAGCCAGGTGTCCTGCAGCACCATGCCCATGCGGCCGCGCAGCTCGTCGCGGGTCATCTTCGTGACGTCCACGCCGTCGAGGGTGATCCGCCCGCCGTCGAGCTCGTAGAAGCGCATGATCAGGTTCACGAGCGTCGTCTTGCCGGCCCCGGTCGGACCGACGATCGCGATCGACTGGCCCGGCTCCGCGACGAGCGAGAGGTCCTCGATGAGGGGCTTCTCGGGGTCGTAGGAGAACGAGACGTCCTCGAAGACGAGTCGGCCGGACTCCTCGGCGGGTGCCTCCGGCTCGACCGGGTCGGGCACCTGCTCCTCGGCGTCCAGCAGCTCGAACACGCGCTCGGCGCTCGCGACACCGGACTGCAGCAGGTTCGCCATCGCGCCCAGCTGGCTGAGCGGCTGGGTGAACTGCCGGGAGTACTGGATGAACGCCTGCACGTCGCCGAGCGAGATCGAGCCGCCCGAGACCATGAGGCCGCCGACGACCGCGATGACGACGTAGACCAGGTTCCCGACGAACATCATGGCGGGCATGATGATGCCGCTCACGAACTGGGCGCCGAAGCTGGCCTGGTACAGCTCCTCGTTCTTCTCGTCGAAGGACTGCTCGACCTCTTTCCTGCGGCCGAAGACGCGCACGAGCGAGTGGCCCGAGTAGGCCTCCTCGATGCGCGCGTTCAGCACGCCCGTGTGGGTCCACTGCGCCACAAACTGCTTCTGCGAGCGCTTGGCGATGACGGTCGTGATGAGCAGCGTCGCCGGGATCGTGACGAGCGCGATGAGCGCGAGCCACGGCGAGATGACGAACATCATCACGAGCACGCCGATGACGGTGAGCAGCGAGGTGAGCAACTGGCTCATCGTCTGCTGCAGCGTCTGCGAGATGTTGTCGATGTCGTTCGTGACGCGGGAGAGCAGCTCACCGCGCTGCATCTTGTCGAAGTACGACAGCGGCAGCCGGTGGATCTTCTCCTCGACCTCGCGGCGCAGCCGGTACACGGTGCGCTGCGTGACGCCGTTCAGCACGTACGCCTGCGCCCAGCCGAACAGCGAGGACAGCACGTACAGCGCGAGCACCCAGAGCAGCACGGTCGCGACCGCGCCGAAGTCGATGCCCTGCCCCGGCGTGAGGTTCAGCGAGGACAGCAGGTCGGCCTGCTGGTCCTGGCCCTGCGCGCGCAGCCCCTCGACGACCTGCTCCTTGGTGGCGCCCGCCGGCAGCTGCGCCGAGAAGAAGCCCTCGAAGATGAGGTTCGTGGCCTGGCCGAGGATCTTCGGGCCGAGCACCGAGAACACGACGCTCACGACGCCCAGCAGGATGACGAACACGACGGGGCCGCGCTCGGGTGCGAGCCGCCCGACGAGGCGCTTCGCCGAAGGGCCGAAGTTCATCGACTTCTCGGCGGGCATGCCCATGCCGCCCATCGGCCCGCCGCCCATGGGGCCCCGGCGCACCGGGGGACGCGGGGTCCTCGTCTCGCTCATGCCGCCTCCTCGACGCTCAGCTGGCTCTCGACGATCTCGCGGTACGGCTGCGAGCGTTCGAGCAGTTCGGTGTGGGTGCCCCGGTCGACGATGCGGCCGTCCTCGATGACGAGGATCTGGTCGGCGCCCGTGATCGTGGCGACGCGCTGGGCGACGACGATCATCGTGGCGTCGCCGACGGTGCGTTCGAGCGCGGCCCGCAGGCGCGCGTCGGTCGCGGTGTCGAGCGCGGAGAACGAGTCGTCGAAGAGGAACACCGACGGCCGTTTGACGAGCGCGCGGGCGATGGAGAGCCGCTGCCGCTGCCCGCCGGACACGTTCGTGCCGCCCTGCGCGATCGGCGCCTCGAGCTGCTCCGGCATCGCCTCGACGAAGTCGCGGGCCTGCGCGGTCTCGAGCGCGGCCCAGAGCTCCTCGTCGCTCGCGTCCGGGTTGCCGTAGCGCAGCGTCGAGGCGACGGTGCCGGCGAAGAGGTACGGCTTCTGCGGCACGAGGCCGAACTGCGCGTTCAGCACCTCGGGGTCGAGCTCGCGCACGTCGACGCCGCCGACGCGCACGCTGCCGGAGGTCGCGTCGAAGAGCCGCGCGGCGAGGTTCACGATCGTCGTCTTACCCGCGCCGGTGCTGCCGATGATCGCGGTCACCTCGCCGGGACGGGCGGTGAAGCTCACCTCGCGCAGCACGGGTTCGTCGGCGCCGGGGTACGCGAAGGTGACGTCGCGGAACTCGACGGTGCCTGGCTCGCTGAGCTCGCTGACCGGGGCGGTCGGCTCGACGACGCTCGGCTCGGTCTCGAGCACCTCGCCGATGCGTCCCGCCGACACCGCCGCACGCGGCAGCAGGAACGCGATCATCGTCGCCATCATCACGGCCATGAGGATCTGGATGAGGTAGCTGAGGAACGCGGTGAGCGAGCCGATCTGCATGGAGCCGTCCTCGACCCGGAACGCGCCGAACCAGAGCACGGCGATGCTCGAGAGGTTCAGCACGAGCATGACGATCGGAAACACGAGCGCGAACAGCCGGCCCGCCTTGAGCGCGGTGTCGGTGAGCTGGTCGTTGGCCTCGTCGAAGCGCTCGCTCTCGACGCCTTCGCGGACGAAGGCGCGGATGACGCGGATGCCGGTGAGCTGCTCGCGCAGCACCCGGTTGACGTTGTCGATCTTGCGCTGCATCGACTGGAACAGCGGCACCATGCGGCTGATGATGAGCCCCACCGAGACGAGCAGCACGGGCACGGCGACGACCATGATCCAGGAGAGCTGCAGGTCCTCGCGGAGCGCCATGATGACGCCGCCGATCGCGAGGATCGGCGCGGACACGAGGATCGTGCAGCTCATCAGCACGAGCATCTGCACCTGCTGCACGTCGTTCGTCGAGCGGGTGATGAGGCTCGGCGCGCCGAAGCGGGACACCTCCTGCTCGGAGAAGTCGGAGACGCGACGGAACACGGCGCGGCGGAGGTCGCGGCCGAGGGCCATCGCGGCCCGGGCGCCGAAATAGACGGCGGCGATCGCGCAGGCGACCTGCACGAGGGTGATCGCGAGCATGATCCCGCCGAGGCGGAAGATGGTGCCGGTGTCGCCGGTCGCGACGCCGTCGTCGATGATGTCGGCGTTGAGGCTCGGCAGGTAGAGCGAGGCGATCGACTGCGCGAGCTGGAAGACGACGACGGCGACGAGGAGCGGCCAGTACGGCCGCAGATATCGCCGAAGCAGGGTTACGAGCACGGCTCGCTCCTCTCGGTGGTGGGAAGGTCGGTGGGGATGGCGGATGGCTCGGCCGCCGCGGGCGACTCGGCCGCCGCGGCCGGCGGATCGTGCGCGATGCCCCGGCAGACGAGGCTCGCGAGCTCGGCGGAGTCGAGCGAGATCGTGGAGCTGAAGTGCGGCAGGGCCGAGGCGAACGCGACGACTCGCACGAAGGCGAAGACGGTGGCCGGCGGCACCCGGAGGCGCTCGAGCTCGGGCTCGAGCAGCTCCGCGAAGATCGCCACGATCGCGTCGACGTTCACGTCGACCGGGGGCCGCGGGTGGGTGCCGAGCGCGGCGAAGACGCCGAAGATCCCGGCGAAGCGGTCGTGGAAGCGGTCGATGATCATCCGCACCTTGAGCTCCAAGGGCAGCCCGGGATCGATGCGTCGGAGCTCCGCGCGGAAGGGGCCCGGCTCGAGGTAGGCCGCGACCGCGGCATCCACGATCGCGTCCTTGTTCTCGTAGACGCGGAAGAGCGTGCCCTCGGCGACCCCCGCCGCCTCGGCGATCTGCCGGGTGGTGACGTCCCGCCCGTGCGCCATGAGCAGCGGCAGGGTCGCCCGGGCGATCGCCTCGCGGCGCTCGTCGACGGACATCGGCTTCGCCCGCCCTCTGCGGGTCTCGCTCGTAGTGATCACGAGCGGGAGCCTACGCTGAGTGAGCGCTCACTCCAATCGTGTTCGCCCGAGGCGAATGCCGATCAGGGGGTCCGCCCGGCGGGGCGTGGGCGCTCAGCCGTTCGCGCGCGTGCGTCCGCCGAGGGCGCGTGCGTCGCGGTTGCCCGCGAGATCCTTGCGGAGTTCCTTCGGCAGCGAGAACATCAGGTCTTCCTCGGCCGTCTTCACCTCGGCGACCTCGCCGTAGCCCGCGTCGGCGAGCTCGAGGAGCACCTCCTTGACGAGCCCCTCCGGCACCGAGGCGCCGCTCGTGACGCCGACCGTGGCGACCCCGTCGAGCCACTCCTGACGGATCTCGCTCGAGTAGTCGACCCGGTAGGCGGCCTTGGCGCCGTTCTCGAGCGCGACCTCGACGAGGCGCACGCTGTTGGACGAGTTGGCCGAGCCCACCACGATCACGAGCTCCGCCTCGGCGGCGACCTTCTTGATCGCGACCTGGCGGTTCTGCGTGGCGTAGCAGATGTCGTCGGACGGCGGGTCCTGCAGGTTCGGGAAGCGCTCGCGCAGCCGGCGCACGGTCTCCATCGTCTCGTCGACCGAGAGCGTCGTCTGCGAGAGCCAGACGACCTTGTCGGGGTCGCGCACCTCGATGTCGGGCACGTCGTCGGGGCTGTTCACGAGCGTGACGTGGTCGGGCGCCTCGCCGGCCGTGCCCTCGACCTCCTCGTGGCCCTCGTGGCCGATGAGCAGGATCTCGAAGTCGTCGCGGGCGAAGCGCACGGCCTCACGGTGCACCTTCGTCACGAGCGGGCACGTCGCGTCGATCGCGTGCAGGCCGCGGTCGGCCGCGGCGTTGACCACCGCGGGCGAGACGCCGTGCGCGCTGAACACGATGTGCGCGCCCTCCGGCACCTCGTCGACCTCGTCGACGAAGATCGCGCCCTGCTTCTCGAGCTCGGTCACGACGTGGATGTTGTGCACGATCTGCTTGCGCACGTACACCGGGGCGCCGTAGTGCTCGAGCGCCTTCTCGACGGCGATCACGGCGCGGTCGACGCCGGCGCAGTAGCCGCGGGGCGCGGCGAGCAGCACGCGCTTGGGTCGGCCGGCGGGGATATCCTTGAGCCGGCCTCGCACGCTCGGAATCCTCGGCATGCCGAGGCCGACCCGCGGGGCATCAATCGAGCTCGTCACGATGTCCATCCTACGTGGCCCAGGCTGACGAGCTCCCGGGAGGCAGAGTGACGCAGGCGCCGGCGACGCGCGACGAGCCCTGGCCCGTCGCCCTACTCTCGACGAAGGTCAAGGAGTGGATCGACCGGCTCGGCACCGTCTGGGTCGAAGGCGAGATCACCCAGTGGGGCGTCTCCGCGGGCAACGTCTACGGCAAGCTCAAAGACATCGACCAGGCCGCCACGGTGTCGTTCACGCTGTGGTCGAGCGTGCGGGCGCGGCTCTCGGAGGACTTCAAGCAGGGCGACCGGGTCGTCGCGCTCGTGAAGCCGAACTGGTGGGTGAAGGGCGGCAGCCTCACCTTCCAGGTCTTCGAGCTGAAGCACGTGGGCCTCGGCGACCTGCTCGAGCGCCTCGAACGCCTGCGCGCCCAGCTCGCCGCCGAGGGGCTGTTCGCGCTCGAGCGCAAGCGCCGGCTGCCGTTCCTGCCCGGCGTCGTCGGGCTCGTGACCGGCAAGGACTCCGACGCCGAGAAGGACGTGCTGCGCAACGCCCGGCTGCGCTGGCCCGCGGTCGACTTCCGCGTGGTGCACGCCGCCGTGCAGGGCGATCGCGCCGTGGGCGAGGTGACCCGTGCGATCGAGCGCCTCGACGCCGACCCCGAGGTCGAGGTCATCATCGTCGCCCGCGGCGGCGGCGACTTCCAGAACCTGCTGCCGTTCAGCGACGAGCGCGTCGTCCGCGCCGCCGCGGCGGCCACGACCCCGATCGTGAGCGCGATCGGCCACGAGGCCGACCGGCCGCTCCTCGACGAGGTCGCCGACCTGCGCGCCTCGACGCCGACGGATGCCGCGAAGCGCGTCGTGCCCGACGTCGCCGAGGAGCTCGCCCGGGTGGGGCAGGCGCGTTCCCGCCTGACGATGCGCCTGCAGGGGTTCCTCGCCCACGAGATCGACCGCATCGGGCACCTGCGCTCCCGGCCTTCGCTCGCGGACGGCGGCTGGATCGTCGACCGCCGCGCCGAGGAGCTCACCCGCTGGGTCGCCCGCGGCACCGAGCTCGTCGACCGGCTCGTCGAGCGGCAGGAGCACCGCCTCGGCGAGCTGCGCGGGCACCTCCGCGCCCTCTCCCCGCAGGCGACGCTCGACCGCGGCTACGCGATCGTGCAGGGCGACGACGGGCACGTCGTGCGCGCGCCCGCCGCCGCACCACAGGGCGCGGCGCTCACCCTCACGCTCGCCGAGGGCACGATCGCCGCGGTCTCGGCGGGCGCCGCGCCGGATGCCGCCGGCCGCGGCGACGGGTCGGCCGCGTCGGGCGCCGACAGTGGCGGCGAATAGAATGGCCGGTATGCCCTCCTCCCCCGACCTCGCCGAGCTCAGCTACGAGCAGGCGCGCGACGAGCTCGTGCGCGTCGTCGCCGAACTCGAGCAGGGTTCCGCGACGCTCGAGCAGTCGCTCGCGCTGTGGGAGCGCGGCGAGGCGCTGGCGGCGCGCTGCGAGGAGTGGCTGATCGGCGCGAAGGCCCGGCTCGACGCCGCCCGCGCCGGGGTCGCCGCCGCGGCACCCGCCCCGGGCACCCCGACCTCCGACGCGGAGGGCGAGGCCTGATGGCCGAGCGCGCCCCGCGGGTCGTCGCCGAGCTCGGCCGCCCGGAGACGCCGGAGGAGACCGCGGCCCGCAAGGCCGAGAACTCCCGCAAGCACCGCCAGCGCCAGACGCTGCGCAACCTCGTGCTCGCGCTCGTCGCGAGCCTCGGGCTGATGCTCTTCATCGTGCTCATCGTGCCGCGCAGCAACACCGCGATCGAGCGCGACGTCGACGTGCCCGCGGTCGCCGAGCAGGTGCAGCCCGCGTTCTCGAACGACCTCGCCGTGCCCGTGCTGCCCGAGGGCTGGCGCGCGAACGCCGCCGAGATCCGCACCAGCAAGGCCGACCAGGTCACCGCCTGGTACGTCGGCTACCTCACGCCCGGCGACGAGTACATCGGCATGTCGCAGGCGGTCGGCGCGAACCCGAGCTGGGTGTCGACGCAGCTCGCCCGCACGCTCCCCGTCGGCACGACCGAGATCGCCGGCGTCGACTGGACCGTGTACGACAACCGCACGAGCGACGCCGACGTCGGCAACGCCCGCTACGGGCTCGTCGCCGAGGCCGGCGAGCAGACCATCATCCTGATCGGCACCGCCTCGCCCGAGGAGTTCGCCGAGCTGGCCACGGCGCTCGCGCCGACCATCACGGCCCACGGCTCGGCCGGTTCCGAGTGACCGAGCCGGCGACCGCCGCCGAACGAGAGGATCCCTCCGTGAAGAGCTCCACCCCGAAGACTCCCGCCGACACCTGGCGGGAGCTCCGCGACGGCAACGCCCGCTTCGTGTCCGGCGCCCCGATGCATCCGCGTCAGGACGTCGAGCGCCGCGCCTCGCTCGCGCACGCCCAGCGTCCGCTCGTCGCGATCTTCGGCTGCAGCGACTCGCGCCTCGCGGCGGAGATCATCTTCGACGTCGGCCTCGGCGACGCCTTCGTCGTGCGGAACGCCGGCCAGGTCGTCTCCGACTCGGCCCTCGGCTCGCTCGAGTACGCGGTGGGCGTGCTGAACGTGCCGCTCGTGCTCGTGCTCGCCCACGACGAATGCGGCGCGGTGCGCGCCGCCATCGACTCCCAGACCGCCGACGCGGCGCCGCTGCCCTCCTTCATCGGCGGCCTCGTCGAGAAGATCGTGCCGGCCGTGCGCAAGGTCGCCGGGGTGCCGAGCGACGCCCCGGTCGAGCCCGCGCGGATCGACGCCGGCTACGTCGGTCGCGAGCACCTGCGCAACACGGTGACCGGGCTCGTCGAGTCCTCCGAGATGATCAGCGACGCGATCGCAGCGGGTACGCTGGCTATCGTCGGCGCGAACTACCGGCTCCTCGAGGGCCGGGTCGAGACCGACATCGTCGTCGGCGCGGTCTGACCGCCGACGCCAGCCGCCAGCCGGGCCCCGCCGGAGCGTCCGGCATCGCCGATCGAAAGGGAAACACATCGTGGTGGACAACGCCGCCGACTACCGCATCGAGCACGACACGATGGGTGAGGTGAGGGTTCCCGCGAAGGCCCTCTACCGCGCCCAGACGCAGCGCGCCGTCGAGAACTTCCCGATCTCCGGCAGCGGCCTCGAGCCCGCGCAGATCGCCGCGCTCGCCCGCATCAAGAAGTCGGCCGCCCAGGCCAACGCGAAGCTCGGCGTGCTCGAGCAGGACCTCGCCGAGGCGATCGTCGCCGCCGCCGACGAGGTCATCGCCGGCCGTCACGGCTTCGTCGAGCACTTCCCGGTCGACGTCTACCAGACCGGCTCGGGCACGAGCTCGAACATGAACATGAACGAGGTGCTCGCCACGCTCGCGACCGAGAAGCTCGGCCGCCCGGTGCACCCGAACGACCACATCAACGCCTCGCAGTCCTCGAACGACGTGTTCCCGACCTCGGTGCACATCGCCGTCACGGCCGCGCTCATCGACGAGCTCATCCCCTCGCTCGACCACCTCGCCGTGTCGCTCGAGGCGAAGGCCGCCGAGTGGGCCGGGGTCGTGAAGGCCGGCCGCACGCACCTGATGGACGCCACGCCGGTCACCCTCGGCCAGGAGTTCGGCGGCTACGCCCGTCAGATCCGGCTCGGCATCGAGCGCGTGCGCACGGCGCTCCCCCGCGTCGCGGAGGTCCCGCTCGGCGGCACCGCCGTCGGCACCGGCATCAACACGCCGGCCGGCTTCCCGCAGCTCGTCATCGAGCTCCTCCAGCAGGAGACCGAGCTGCCGATCACGGAGGCCGCCGACCACTTCGAGGCGCAGGCGAACCGCGACGGCCTCGTCGACGCCTCGGGCGCGCTCCGCACCATCGCGGTGAGCCTCACCAAGATCTGCAACGACCTGCGCTGGATGGGCTCCGGCCCGAACACCGGCCTCGGCGAGCTGCACATCCCCGACCTGCAGCCGGGCTCCTCGATCATGCCGGGCAAGGTCAACCCCGTCGTGCCCGAGGCCGTGCTCATGGCCTGCGCGCGGGTCATCGGCAACGACGCGACCGTCGCCTGGGGCGGCGCCTCGGGCTCGTTCGAACTGAACGTGCAGATCCCGGTCATGGGCACCGCGCTGCTCGAGTCGATCCGGCTGCTCTCGAACTCGGTCCGCGTGCTCGCCGACAAGACCGTCGACGGGCTGCAGGCGAACACCGAGCGCGCGACCGCCCTCGCCGGCATGTCGCCGTCGATCGTGACCCCGTTGAACAAGCTCATCGGATACGAGGCCGCGGCGAAGATCGCGAAGCACTCGGTGGCCAAGGGCATCACGGTGCGCGAGGCCGTCATCGACCTCGGCTACGTGGAGCGCGGGGAGCTGAGCGAGGCGCAGCTCGACGCCGCCCTCGACCTGCTCTCGATGACGCGTCCGCCGCAGGCGAAGTAGCGTTCAGCACCCGGATGCCCCGTGCCGCACGTCGGCACGGGGCATCCGTCGTTCCTGGCCCGTCTCAGGCGGCGGGCGCCTCGACGGGAGCCGTCGTGTGCGGGATGATCCGGAGGCACGCGGCGATCCCCGCCACCGTCGCTCCGGCGGTGAGCAGCGCACCACTCAGCGCGGCGTCGCCGCCCGAGATCATGAACGCGTCGGCGAGCGACATGCCGAGGTTGAAGCCAGCGACGAACACGCCGAAGCCGAGCAACGCCAGCCCGGTGAGCGCCGAGCGCGCCACTCGGCGTTCGTCGAGGTTCCGCAGCGGTCCCCGTGGGCCGACCACCGCCACCGCGAGGAACAGGAGCACGAGCGGCAGCCACATCGCCGCCCAGGCCAGGACGAAGCCCATGCCGAGCGACGGATGCTCGCCGCGAGCGGCGAGCTCGGCGTAGATCTCGGCGAGCCCGAGGCCGGGAACCTTCGCCATCGGGTTCCACACGAGGAGGTGCAGCACGGCGACGACGAGGGCGGTGGTGAGCGTCAGCGCGGCGAGGAGCGCCGAGAGCCGGGTGCCGAGCCGCGCCGGGATCCCCGGCGTCGTGCGCCGCAGCGCCGGGTCGCGCGCGATCGGCCAGGCGATCGCGACCGCGGCGACGCCGAGCCCGGCGACGAGGCCGAGCATGAGTGCGAAGCTGAGCGCGAAGAGCGTCAGCACGAGGGCGAGCACGGATGCCCCGGCGACCGCGATCCCGATCGCGAGCAGCCAGGCGACGAGCGGCCGCCGCACGGGCAGCAGAGTCCGCAGCCCGACGCTCGCCGCGATCGCGCCGAACACCAGCGCGACGACGGCGAGCCCGCCGAGGCCGATGGACACGAGTCCGGCGAACGTGCCCGGCAGCGCCTCGCCCGGGATGAGCCATCCGCCGTTCAGCAGCACGAGCGCCGTCGCGAACCAGGCCGCGGCCCAGCGTAGCCGGCGGAAGCCCAGCTCCCCCGGCGTGAGACCGAACGCGGCCGGGGAGCGCGGGGCGCCGAGCGCCGTCGCGTAGGCACCGCGCACGATCGCGGCGCGGGAGACGCCGAGTTCCGGGGCGTCACGGAGCGAGCCGAGCCACTCCTCGCGGAACCGCGGACGAAGCGCTCCGGGCAGCAGCAGGACGGCAGCGCCGATCCACCGCTCGGCGCTCACGCGTTGCCTCCGACCGCGACGGGTCCGAGGCCCGACCGCGAGTGCGCGGACACGGCGCGCCGGCGGGCGATCCGGTGGGCGATCGCGGGCCCGGCGGCCTCGCGCCCGGCCGCGGTCAGGGTGTAGAGCCGCCGTCTGGGTCCGGGCCGGTCGGCGTCGAGCTCCCACTCCGACTCGAGCCAGCCGGCGCGCTCGAGCCGTTCGAGCAGCGGGTAGACGGTGCCCGCGGGCCGGCCGGAGCGCTTCACGAGCGCGAGGCCCCAGATCGGATCGGCGGCATCGACGAGCGCTTCGAGCACGTCGGCGGTGGCGTCGGTGATGCGGGGAGACGACATGCCTCGAACCTAGCTATATCGAGATAGCCGCGCAACACCCGGTGATTCCGGGGGTGTTCCGGCTGGTGCACGGAGCGAACGGCTCGAGCGGCGCGCGGGAGTAGCGTGGGACCATGGATCACGGAGGCACGCCAGTCACCGACCGCGCCGAGCTCGAGGCCCTGATCGGCACGCCGCTCCCCGCCGCGAAGGCGAAGGAGCGCACGAGGCTGCACGAGCTCGACCGGGCGTTCCTCGCGGCATCCCCGCTCTGCTTCATCGCGACGGCGGATGCCTCGGGCGCCGCCGACGTCTCCCCGAAAGGCGACCCGGCCGGCTTCGCGCTCGTCCTCGACGACACGACGATCGCGATCCCGGAGCGTCCGGGCAACCGGCGCGCCGACGGCTTCCACAACGTGCTCGAGAACCCGAACGTCGGCCTCGTCTTCGTCATCCCCGGCCGCGGCGACACGCTGCGGGTGAACGGCCGGGCGCGCGTGCTCCGTGATGTCCCGTACGCGGAGCGGATGGCCGTGCGCGGACATGTACCCCAGCTCGTGCTCGAGGTCGCCGTGGAGCAGGTCTTCTTCCACTGCTCGAAGGCGTTCCTGCGCTCGAAGACCTGGGACGCCGCCAGCTGGACCCCCGACGCCGCGCCCCGTCGCGCCGTCATCGCCCAGGCGCTCGAACGGCCGGGCGAGTCCGTCGCGGCGCTCGAGGAGTACTACGGCCCGAGCTACGCCGAGCGGATGTACTGACCCGGCCTGCCCGACACGCGAAGCGGCCCGGAGTCGGAGCCCCGGGCCGCCTCGCACCGACTACGCGAGCTCGTTGCCGTCGAGCATCTCCGAGACGAGCGCCGCGATCGCGCTGCGCTCGCTGCGGGTGAGCGTGATGTGGCCGAACAGCGGATGCCCCTTCAGCGTCTCGATCACCGAGGCGACCCCGTCGTGCCGGCCCACCCGCAGATTGTCCCGCTGGGCCACGTCGTGCGTCATCACGACCCGCGAGTTCTGGCCGATCCGGCTCAGCACGGTGAGCAGCACGTTCCGTTCGAGCGACTGCGCCTCGTCGACGATCACGAAGGCGTCGTGCAGCGAGCGTCCACGGATGTGGGTGAGCGGCAGCACCTCGAGGATCCCCCGTTCGACGACCTCGTCGAGCACGTTCTGCGAGACGAGCGCGCCGAGGGTGTCGAACACCGCCTGCCCCCAGGGGTTCATCTTCTCGCCCTGGTCGCCGGGCAGGTAGCCGAGTTCCTGGCCGCCGACCGCGTAGAGCGGGCGGAACACCATGATCTTCTTGTGCTGCTGGCGCTCCAGCACCGCCTCGAGCCCCGCGCAGAGCGCGAGCGCCGACTTGCCGGTGCCCGCTCGGCCGCCGAGCGAGAGGATGCCGACCTCCGAGTCGAGCAGCAGGTCGATCGCGAGCCGCTGCTCCGCCGAACGGCCGTGCACGCCGAACACCTCGCGGTCCCCGCGCACGAGCCGCACCTCCCGTTCCCCCACGACGCGGCCGAGCGCCGAGCCGCGGTCCGAGTGCAGCACGAGCCCGGTGTTGATCGGCATCCCCTCCACCGTGCTCGTCGTGAGCGTCTCGCGCTCGTAGAGCCGCGCCATGTCGTTCGAGCCGAGCGTGATCTCGGCCATGCCGGTCCAGCCGGAGTCGATGGCGAGCTCGTGCCGGTACTCCTGCGCATCGAGGCCGATCGAGGCGGCCTTCACACGGAGGGGCAGGTCCTTGGAGACGACCGTCACCGGCACCCCGTCGGCCTGCAGGTTCGCGGCGCAGGCGAGGATGCGGGAGTCGTTGTCGCCGAGCTGGAGTCCGCTCGGCAGCACCGAGGGGTTCGAGTGGTTGAGCTCGACGCGCAGCGAGCCGCCCTCGCCGACCGGGATGGGGAAGTCGAGCCGCTCGTGCTCGATCCGCAGTTCGTCGAGGAGTCGCAGCGACTGCCGCGCGAAGTAGCCGATCTCGGGGTCGTTGCGCTTCGCCTCGAGCTCGGTGATCACCACGACGGGCAGCACCACCGCGTGTTCGTGGAAGTTGAACAGCGCGCGCGGATCGCTCAGCAGCACCGAGGTATCGAGGACGTACGTGCGCTCGGCCTGTGCGAGCTTCTCGTGCTCAGCCGCCGTGTCGCGCGCCTTCGCACGCCCAGCGGAACGACCGACCGATTCAGGAGTAACCGATGACGCCACAACCGCTCCCGCCCCGAGCATTTCGCTCGGATCACGCGCCGGCCGGCGATCCTCCTACGAGCGGTCACGAGCCGACTCGAACAGGTGATTTACCCGTTGAGCCGAAGCTACGACCGTTTCGCGGGAACCCTGGAAGCGACACGCGGGCGGATATCGGGCGTTCACCTGCATCCACCTTCGACCCCGCACACCGCGTCGAGCCGGCGCGGTGTGCGGTCAGTAGCTGGCGGCGGTCGAGTAGGAGACGAGCGCGTCGCGGAGCATGCCGAGGGTCTCCTCGGTGGTGCCCGCGTGCACGCTCAGCCGCACCCGGCCCTGCCGGCTCGTGGCGGTGACGCCGTGGTTGTGCAGGGAGGCGGAGAGGGTCGTCGCCTGCTCGGCCAGCGGTTCGAGCACGACGATGCCGGCGCGCTCGTGCTCGTCCCGGGACGAGGCCACGGCGATCGCGAACTCGTCGGCGAGCTCGATCACCCGGCTCACGCGCTCCGTGACCGCGGCGTTCACCTGCGGCACGCCGACGCGGGCGAGCTGCTCGAGCACGACGGCGAAGCGGGCCTCCGCGATCGGGTCGGGGTTCGTCACCCGGAACGCCCGGGACGACGAGGCCGGCGGCGGCACCTCGCCCCAGGGCTCGTCCTCCTCCGTGCCGGTGAAGCCGGAGAAGACGGGCGTCAGTCGGTCGAGCGCGCGCTCGCTGAGGGCGAGGACGCCCGTGCCCCAGCCGGCACGGCACCACTTCTGCCCGCCGGTCGCGACGACGTCGGCGAGCGCCCACGGCGCGTCGACCACGCCGAAGCCCTGGATGGCGTCGACGATCAGGAGCCGGTCGCCGATGACCTGGCGGATGCCCTCGAGATCGCACAGGTAGCCGGTGCGGGAGTCGACGAGGCTGACCGCGACCGCCTTCACGCTCGGGTCGAGCTGCTCGCGGATGCGCGCCGGGGTGACCTTGCCGTGGTCGGTCTCGAGCCACACGGGCGTGATCGCGTGCAGCGCCTCCCGGGCACGCACGGCGGCGATGGGCAGGCTCGGGAACTCGCCCGCCGAGAGCAGCACGCCGCCGGTGAGACCGAACATCGCGTGCATGAGGCCCTGCGTCGTGTTGGGCTGCGCCACGATCTGCTCGCTCGGCAGCCCGAGGAGCGCTGCGGCCGCGTCGCGGACCCGGGCGTCCTGCTCCCGCATGACGTCGAGGCTGCCGTGTCTGGCGCGGGCGAGCACCTGCGTGAGCGCCAGCGTCTCCTCCGCCGCGACGGAGGCGATCGGACCGACTCGACCGTAGTCGAGATAGCCCGGCTCCTCCGTGAATCCGGCGGCGTACTCCTCGATGCTCATGGGCCCCTTCCGCAAGTCCAGCACTGAGGATAGCGCTCGCGGGGCGAACAGCGCTCGTACCGACCGCCCGGACGGCTCGGCCGCAGGTGCTGCGGCGTCGCGAGCGGGTTCAGCCGCCGAAGCGCCGGTGCCGTTTGGCGTAATCGCGGAGGGCGCGCAGGAAGTCGACCTTGCGCAGATCGGGCCCGAGCGCCTCGACGAAGTAGAACTCGCTGTGCGCCGACTGCCACAGCATGAAGTCGCTGAGCCGCTGCTCGCCCGAGGTGCGGATCACGAGGTCGGGATCGGGCTGTCCGCCGGTGTAGAGGTGCTCGCCGATGAGATCGGGCGTGAGCCGCTCGGCCAGGTCTTCCAGACTGCGGCCCTCGGCGTGGTGCGCGGCGACGATCGCCCGCATCGCATCGGTGATCTCGGTGCGTCCGCCGTAGCCCACGGCGAGGTTCACGTGCAGGCCGCGCTTGTCGGCGGTGCGGTGCTCGGCGGCGTCGAGCGCCGCCACGAGCGGCTCGGGCAGGCCGGCGTCGCTGCCGACGTGCTGCACCCGCCAGTCGCGGTAATGGCTGAGCTCCTCGGCGAGCTCGGCGATGATCTCGATGAGGTCGGCCAGCTCGTCGGGGGCGCGGTTGCTGAGGTTGTCGCTCGACAGCAGGTAGAGCGTGACCACGCGGATGCCGAGGTCGTCGCACCACTCCAGGAACTCGCGCATCTTCGCCGCGCCGGCCCGATGCCCATGGGCCGCGGTGTCGTAGCCGAGCTGCTTCGCCCAGCGCCGGTTGCCGTCGATGATCATCGCGACGTGCCGCGGCACCGACCCGGGACCGAGGCCCCGCTGCAGGCGCCGTTGATACATCCGGTAGAGGAGACCGCGACCAAGGGACCGATCGCTGTTCTGCACCCGACTACGCTACCCCCACCCGGGGCCGACACTCACAGCGGATCGTGATGGGCGACGCCCTACGCTTGGTTCATGACCCCCACGGATGCGCGCGAGCCCGAAGACGTCGCCGAGCGCCTGGAGCATCCGCTCGCCGAGCTCGACGCCTCGGACGCCGCGGTCGCCCGCGACGAGGGCCGCGGGCCCGAACTGCCGAACATCCCGCTCCTCGACGCGTCGCTGGCCAACCCGGCCGAGTTGAAGCCGAGCTGGCGCGGCTGGATCCACGCGGGCACCTTCCCGGTCACCATCGCCGCGGGCATCGTGCTCATCACCCTCGCCCACGGCGCCCCGGCGAAGTGGGCCTCGGCCGTCTTCATGCTCACCTCGATGCTGCTGTTCGGAAACTCGGCGCTCTACCACCGCTTCAACTGGAAGCCGCGCACCAAGGTCATCCTGAAGCGCATCGATCACGCGAACATCTTCCTGCTCATCGCGGGCACCTACACCCCGCTGGCCGTGCTGGCGCTGCCGCCCGAGAAGGGCTTCGTGCTGCTCGCGATCGTCTGGGCCGGCGCGCTGCTCGGCATCGGCTTCCGCGTCTTCTGGATCACGGCGCCGCGCTGGCTCTACGTGCCGCTCTATCTGCTGCTCGGCTGGGCCGCGGTCATGTACCTCGCCGACCTGCTCGCCGCGAACGTCGCGATGATGGTGCTCGTGATCGTCGGCGGTGTGCTCTACACGATCGGCGCGGTCGTCTACGGCGTGAAGCGGCCGAACCCGTGGCCCGGGCACTTCGGCTTCCACGAGATCTTCCACGTGTGCACGGTGCTGGCGTTCATGTGCCACTGGACCGCCACGCTGCTGATCGCGCTCGCGCCCGCCTACAACGCGGGTTGACTCGGCGGTCGCGCGGTCAGTCGCGCTTCGCGGCGCCGGGCTCGGCGGGAGCGTCCGAGGCATCCGCGCCGGTGGCGGTCGGCTCGCCCGCATCGCTCGACTCGGCGGCCCCTTCGGCCTCGGCGCGCTCCTCGGCGTCGAGCTGCTCCTGCACCTGCGCGCGGTAGTTCGTGCGGCGGATGCGGCGGGTCATGTCGAGGATGAGGAGCAGCACCGCGATCATCACGAGGAAGGTCACGACGAAGCCCATGACGCCGGGCGTCACCGTGTTCGGGTCGAACTCCTCCTTCTCCGCCGCGACGACGACGGCGGAGAGCGCGGGAACGGCGGAGGACAGGAGCATCGGGATCCCTTCAGGGGGCGGCGTTAGGCTGGATGCAGCCTAGTCGATCCACCTCGAAGGAGCCCGAGTGAGCCCTGCCGACGCCGCGGCATCCGCGCCGAGCGACGAACGGTCGCCCGCCGATGCCGACACCCCCGCGGCGCCCTCCGAGGCGATCGAGGCCCGCTACGGGCGCACGAAGCGCAACCGCTCGCGCGACCGGCTGCTGCTCGTGCTCGGCGGCGCCGCCGTCGCGATCGTGCTCGTCGCCTGGGTCGCGTGGGCCGGACTCGACGGCAGCAAGCCGCAGATCCAGGCGACCGACCTCGGCCACGTGCTGCAGCCCGACGAGCGCGCCGTCGAGGTGACCTGGCAGCTCTCCGTGCCCGCGGGCAACGAGACCGCGTGCATCGTGCAGGCGTTCAACGAGGACTTCACGGTCGTCGGCTGGAAAGTCGTCGAGATTCCTGCTTCCGACAAGCCGATCCGCGAGTTCACGGAGACGGTCCGCACCGCGCAGGAGGCGAACACCGGTTTGATCAACCGGTGCTGGCTCACCTAACATTGGAGATTCGCTCCGGCATCCGCCGGGGCGACACGTCTATTCCGGACGCAGTTCCGAACAGGAGTGTGCACCATGGCGCAGGACGCCACCGTCACCTGGCTGACCCAGGAGGCCTACGACCGGCTCGCCGCCGAGCTCGAGCACCTCTCCACGCACGGTCGCGAGGAGATCGCCAAGCGCATCGAGGCCGCTCGCGAAGAGGGCGACCTCAAGGAGAACGGCGGCTACCACGCCGCCAAGGACGAGCAGGGCAAGCAGGAGGCGCGCATCCGTCAGCTCGCCGAGCTCCTGAAGCACGCCGAGGTGGGCGAGGCGCCCGCGTCGAAGGGCATCGTGGAGGCCGGCACCGTCATCACCGCCGTCATCGCCGGCGACGAGGAGACCTTCCTCATCGGCAGCCGCGAGATCGCGGGCGACTCCGAGCTCGACGTGTTCAGCGAGCAGTCCCCGCTCGGCGCCGCCATCCTCGGCCTCAAGGTCGGCGAGAAGACGAGCTACGAGGCGCCGAACGGCCGCGAGATCGCGGTCGAGATCGTGCGCGTCGAGACCTGGGGCGGCGAGTAGTCGACCCGGTCCACGGACGAACGGATGCCCCGGGCGAATCGCCCGGGGCATCCTGCGTCTGCGGCGCTCGCGCGTCGCGAGCCGGTCGTCAGTCGTCGAGGACGACGGGCGCGTAGCCCGCGCTGCGGAGCACTTCGACGACCTGCGTGCGATGCTCGGGGCCGCGCGTCTCGACCGAGATGTCGATCTCGACCTCGGAGATCTGCAGACCGCGGCCGTGCCTCGTGTGCAGCACCTCCACCACATTCGCGTGCGAGCCGGCGAGAAGCTCCGCGATGCGCAGGAGCTGCCCCGGCCGATCGGGCAGGCCGACGCGCACCGTCAGGTACCGGCCCGAGGCGGCGAGGCCGTGCGAGATGACGCGCTGCATGAGGAGCGGGTCGATGTTGCCGCCCGAGAGCATCGCCACGACGGGCCCCTCGGACTGCACCGCACCGGTGAGGAGCGCCGCCACCGACACCGCGCCGGCCGGCTCGACCACGAGCTTCGCGCGCTCGAGCAGCACCAGCAGGGCGCGGGCGATGTCGTCCTCGCCGACGGTGACGACCTCGTCGACCGCCTCGCGGATGATGCGGAAGTTCAGCTCGCCCGGCCGGTACACCGCGATGCCGTCGGCGATCGTGGGCAGCACGGGCACCTGCACCGGCTCCCCCGCGTCGATCGACACGGGGTACGGGGCGGCGTTCGCCGCCTGCACGCCGACCACGCGGATCGTGCGCCCCTCGGCGGCGGCCTTCTGCTTCGCGGCGCTCGCGATGCCCGCGGCGAGCCCGCCGCCGCCGATCGGCACGACGATGGTCGCGGCGTCGGGCACCTGGTCGAGGATCTCGAGGCCGAGGGTGCCCTGGCCGGCGACCACGTCGGGGTGATCGAAGGGTGGGATGAGGACGGCTCCGGTGCGCTCGGCGTACTCGATCGAGGCCTGCTGGGTCTCGCCGAAGGAGGCACCGGCGAGCATGACGTCCGCGCCGTATGCGCGGGTCGCCTCGAGCTTCGGCAGGGCGACGCCGACGGGCATGAAGATGGTCGCCTTGATGCCGAGCTCGCGGGCGGCGAAGGCGACGCCCTGCGCGTGGTTGCCCGCCGAGGAGGCCACGACGCCGCGCTCGCGCTCCTCGAGGCTCAGGCTCGACATGCGGTGGTAGGCGCCGCGGAGCTTGTAGGACCCGGTGCGCTGCAGGTTCTCGCACTTCAGATGCACGGGGGCGCCGACGACGCGGGCGAGGTAGCGGGAGGACTCCATGGGCGTCTCGCGGGCGACGCGGGAGACGATCCCGCGGGCGCGCTCGAAGTCGGCGAGCCCGGGGCCGGGGAAGGTGATGGTCACGGGGTGGGTTCTCCTCGTTGGAAGCCGGGACGCTGCGGGACGGTGCGCCAGAGGGGGGAGGTCGCGTCGGAGTCGGCGGGCGGGCTGCCGCGCTTCCAGTCGCCCTTCGCGATGTAGGCGATCATGACGTTCGCGACGGCGGCGATCGGCACGGCGAAGAGGGCGCCGGGGATGCCGGCGAGCAGCGATCCCGTCGCGACGGCGATCACGACGCCGAGCGGGTGCACCTTCACGGCGGTGCCCATGATCAGCGGCTGGAGCACGTGCCCCTCGACCTGCTGCACGAGGAGCACCACGCCGAGCATGATGAGCGCGATGACCCAGCCGTTGTACACGAGCGCGACGAAGACGGCGAGCGCACCCGTCGCCACGGCGCCGACGATCGGGATGAAGGAGCCGAGGAAGACGAGCACCGCGATCGGGATGGCGAGCGGGACGCCGAGCAGGAGCGCGCCGAGGCCGATGCCGATCGCGTCGATGGTCGCGACGAGGATCTGCACCTTCACGAAGTTCTGCAGCGTGGTCCAGCCCGCGCGCCCGGCGCCGTCGATGGCGGCACGACCGCGACGGGGGAAGATCCCCACGAGCCAGCGCCAGATGCCGCGCCCGTCGATGAGGATGAACAGCGTCGCGAACAGGGCGAGCAGCATGCCCGCGAGGAAGTGCCCGAAGCTCGAGCCGACCGAGAGCGCCCCGCTCCACAGCACGCCCGAGTCCTGCTGGATCGCGGTGACGGCCTGGCCGACCCAGTCATTCAACTGCGCCTCGGTGATGTGGAACGGCCCCTCGAGGAGCCAGACCTTGAGATCCTCCCAGGCGGTGAGCGACTGCGCGGCGAGTTCGTCGGAGCCGCGCGCGATCTGCCAGATGCCGAGCGTCAGAAGCCCGCCGACGACGGCGAGCATCGCCAGCATCGCCGTCGTGACGGAGAGCCACTTGGGCCAGCGGTGCCGCTGCAGGAACTGGCTGAACGGCACGAGCAGCGCCGAGAGCAGCACGGCCACGAGCAGCGGGATCACGATGAGGCGGAGCTGGATGACGAGGAAGATCACGACCGCGACGACGCCGCCGACGAGCAGCAGCCGCCAGGACCAGGCCGCGGCGAGCCGCATGCCGTAAGGCACGCCCTCGCGGGCGTCCCGTTCGTCGGGAGCCTCGTGCTTCGTCGCCTCCGCGTCGGCCGCTCGCGACCGTCGCAGGAACCTGCCTCGAGCCCGCCCCTTCGAGTCCTCCATCGCTCCAGTCTAAATGCGGCCTATTCCGGCACCGGCATGCGGGCCCCGGCTCGGCCTGGCCTGGCCTGACCTGGCCTGGCCTGGGCGAACGCGACCCGACTCGGGCGGATGTCGGCGGCGCCCGGTAGCCTCCCGACATGGTCGACACCGTCAGCCCCGCGCTCGCCCGCCGCATCGCGCTCGCCGCGCAGGGCATCGGCAAGCCGGTCTTCGAGCCGGGCGAGGCCGCCGGCCCGCGAGCGGTCGGCGGCGTGGTCGACCGGCTCGGCCTGCTGCAGATCGACTCGGTGAACGTGTTCGAGCGCAGTCACTACCTCCCCGCCTTCAGCCGCCTCGGCCACTACGACCGCGGGGCGCTCGACCGGCTCACCTACGGCCGGCGCGGCCGCACGGTCGAGTACTGGGCGCATCAGGCGGCGTTCATCCCGCGGCGGCTCTGGCCGCTCTTCGCGTTCCGCCGAGCCGAGTACCGCGACCGCGGCGAGGACTGGGGCGGCTGGGTCGCCGACGACCGTGGGCTCGCGGGGTGGCTGCGGTCCGAGCTCGCGGCGAAGGGCCCGCTGCGCGCGAGCGAGATCGAGCACGATGCGAACGAGCGGCGCGGGCCCTGGTGGGGCTGGTCCGACGTCAAGCGCACCCTCGAGATGATGTTCCGCACCGGTGACGTGGTGTGCGTCGAGCGGCGGCGCTTCGAGCGCGTCTACGCGCTGCCTGAGCAGGGGCTGCCCGCCGAGCTGATCGACTCGGCGCCGCCCGAGCCCGATGCTGTCCGCGAGCTCGTCGAGCTCGCGGCATCCGCCCTCGGCATCGGCACCGAGGCCGACCTCGCCGACTACTGGCGCATGAAGCGCGCGCCGGTCCGGCGCGCGATCTCCGAGCTCGAGGAGGCGGGGGTGCTCCTGCCCGTCGAGGTGCCGGGCTGGCGCACCGGCTCCAAGGCGACGCCGAGCTGGCTGCACCGCGACGCCCGCCGTCCGCGCCGCATGGAGGCCACCGCGCTGCTGTCCCCCTTCGACCCGGTGGTGTGGTTCCGGCCGCGCACCGAGCGCATGTTCGACTTCCACTACCGCATCGAGATCTACACGCCCGAGCCGCAACGGGTGTTCGGGTACTACAGCCTGCCACTGCTGGTCGACGACCGCATCGTCGGCCGGGTCGACCTGAAGAGCGATCGACAGGCCGGAGTGCTGCGCGTGCAGTCCGCCTGGGCCGAACCGGGTGCGCCCGCCGAGACCGCGGCGAGGCTCGTGCCGGTGCTCCGCCGCGCCGCCGCCTGGCAGGGACTCGACGAGGTCGCGGTCGCGGGTCGGGGCGACCTCTCCCCCGCGATCGAGGCGGAGCTCCGCCTGTCCTGAGCGGATGCCATGCGGCCGAACGGGGCCCGCGGGCCCGCACCCGCGCACCCGCGCACCCGCGCGCCCGAACATCCACACGTCATCGTGTGTCTTGCAATAGTGCGTGTTGCACAGTATCGTGTGAGTCATGAGCACAGACGATCCCACCGCCGGCCACCTCCAGGAGCTGCGCCGCGGCACCGTCGTGCTCGCCTGCCTGATCCGCCTGCGCACCGCCGACTACGGCTACGCGCTGCTCGAGTCGCTGAACGCGCTCGGCATCACGGTCGACGCGAACACGCTCTATCCCCTGCTGCGCCGGCTCGAGAAGCAGGGGCTGCTCACGAGCGAGTGGAACACCGACGAGGCGAGGCCCCGCAAGTTCTACCGCACGAGCCCCGCCGGCGAACGTCTCGCCGAGACGCTCACCGGCGACTGGAAACTCATCGATGCGGCGCTCTCGCGCCTGACGGGAGACGACTCATGACCGCCACGCTGACCGACCGCTACGTCTGGGCGGCCGCCCGCAGTGTCCCCGAGGGCCAGCGCCGCGAGTTCGAGCGCGAGCTGCGCGAGCGCATCGGCGACGAGACCGACGCGCTGCTCGAGCAGGGCTCCTCCCCCGAGGAGGCCGAGCGCGCGGTGCTCACCGAGCTCGGCGATCCGGTCGCCCTCGCCGCCGGCTACGTCGACCGCCTGCTCCAGCTCATCGGGCCGCGCTACTACCTCGTCTGGTGGCGGCTGCTGAAGCTCCTCCTCGCCATCGTGGTGCCACTCAGCGCCGTCGGGGTCGCCCTCGGCAAGGCGATCTCGGGTGCCCCGATCGGCGACGTGATCGGCTCGGCGATCGTCGTGTCGCTCTCGGTCGTCGTGCACGTCGGGTTCTGGACGACGCTCGTCTTCGCCGTGCTCGAACGTTCGCCCGCCCCCGAGGGCAAGCGCGGCATCGACTCGCTGTGGACGCTCGATCAGCTGCCCGCGAGCGTGGAGCCCGTGCGCACCTCGAGACTCGCCGACCTGATCGCGGCGGTGTTCTTCCTCGTGGTGTTCGCGGTCGCCCTCGTCTGGCAGCAGTTCGGCATCCCGTGGGTTCCGCAGCTCGAAGCGGTGCCGCTGCTCGACCCCGCGCTCTGGAGCTTCTGGCTGCCCTACTTCATCGCCATCATCGGGCTCGAGATCCTCTTCGCCGTCGCCGTCTACGCGATCGGCTGGACGTGGTGGCTCGCCGGCGTCAACGTGCTGCTGAACGTCGCGTTCACGGTGCCCGCGCTCTGGCTCCTCGTCGAGGGCCGCCTGTTCAACCCGGACGCGCTCGCGGCGATGGGCTGGCCCTGGGGCGACGCCGGTCCGATCGTCGTGGCCGTCGCAGTCGTGACCGTCGTCGGCGTGGCGATCGCCGATGTCGTCGACGGCGTCGTGAAGACCTGGCAGGCGAGCCGGGAACGCCGCACCGCCGCCTGAGCGGTTACTTGGGCTGCATCCGGATGGCGCCGTCGAGGCGGATCGTCTCGCCGTTCAGCATCGGGTTGCGCACGATCGCGCGCACGAGATCGGCGTACTCGGCCGGTGAGCCGAGCCGCGAGGGGTGCGGCACCTGGGCGGCGAGCGAGTCCTGCACCTCCTGCGGCATGCCCGCCATCATCGGCGTCTCGAAGATCCCGGGCGCGATCGTGACGACGCGGATGAGCAGCTTCGAGAGGTCGCGGGCGAGCGGCAGCGTCATGGCCGCGACCCCGCCCTTCGAGGCGGAGTAGGCGGCCTGCCCGATCTGCCCGTCGAAGGCCGCGACGGAGGCCGTGTTCACGATGACGCCGCGTTCGGCGGTGGCCGGACCGCCCGTGACGCCCGCGGAGACCGGCTCGGTCTCGGCCATCGCGGCGGCCGCGAGGCGGGTCACGTTGAAGGTGCCGATGAGGTTCACCCGGATGGTCCGCTCGAACACGTCGAGCGGGGCGGGCCCCTCCCGGCCGACCGTGCGGTTGCCGGTGGCGATGCCCGCGCAGTTCACGGCCACGCGGAGCGGGGCGAGCGCGCTCGCAGCCTCGACCGCGGCGCGCACCTGCGCTTCGTCGGCGACGTCGGCGGCGACGAAGCGGGCGGTGCCGCCGAGCTCGGCGGCGGCTTCCTCGCCACGGGGCCCCGGCAGGTCGACGAGCACGACGGACGCCCCGCCGTCGACGAGGGCGCGCGCGGTGGCCCGGCCGAGGCCGGAGGCTCCGCCGGTGACGATCGCTGAAGTGCCGGTCAGTTCCATTCCTGGGTGGTCCCTTCGTCGTGTTCGGATCGGGCGGCGCAGGCTCGTCGCCCGGAGCGGCGAGCGCTCAGGACGCCGTCCGTTCGATGATCATCGCGTTCGCCATCCCGCCGCCCTCGCACATCGTCTGCAAGCCGTAGCGGCCGCCGCTCGCCTCGAGCTGGTTCACGAGCGTGGTGAGCAGGCGGGTGCCCGAGGACCCGAGCGCGTGCCCGAGCGCGATCGCTCCCCCGCGCGGATTGAGCTTCGCTGGGTCGGCGCCGGTGTCGGCGAGCCAGGCGAGCGGGACGGAGGCGAAGGCCTCGTTGACCTCGTATGCGTCGATGTCGTCGTGGTCGAGGCCGGCCCGCTCGAGGACGCGAGCCGTCGCCGGGATGACGCCGGTGAGCATCGTCATCGGGTCGCTGCCGACGACGACGGAGGCGCGGAAGCGGGCTCGGGGCGGCAGCCCCAGCCGTTCCGCGGCGGCCCGGCTCATGATGAGCGCGGCCGAGGCGCCGTCGCTGAGCGGCGAGGAGCTGCCCGCGGTGATGCGCCAGTCGAGCTCGGGGAAGCGGTCGGCGAGCTCGTCGGTGCGGAAGGCCGCCGGGAGCCCGGCGAGCCCCTCGACCGTGGTGCCCGGCCGGACGGTCTCGTCGCTCAGGCGGTCGACGCCCGGCACCGGCACGAGCTCCGTGGCGAAGGCGCCCGACTCGGCCGCCGCGGCCGCGAGCTCGTGCGAGCGCGCGGCGTAGGCGTCGAGCCGCTCTCGGTCGAGACCCCAGCGCGCCGCGATGAGCTCCGCGGCGACGCCCTGGTTGACGAGGCCCTCCGGGTAGCGCGCACGCAAGCGCTCGCCCTGAGGGTCCGCACCCTGCAGCGAGGAGCCGAGCGGCACACGGCTCATCGACTCCACGCCGCAGGCGATCACGATCTCGGCCTGCCCGGCGAGCACCGCCTGCGCGGCGAACGCCACCGCCTGCTGGCTCGAACCGCACTGCCGGTCGATCGTCGTCGCGGGCACCGTCTCGGGAAAGCCGGCCGCGAGCACGGCGCTGCGTGCGAGGTTCATGGACTGCTCGCCGACCTGGCTGACGCAGCCTGCGATGACGTCCTCGACGAGCGCGGGATCGAGGTCGTTGCGCCCCACGATCGCGTCGAGGACTCCGGCGAGCAGGTCCACGGGATGCACGGCCGAGAGCATCCCGCCGGGCTTGCCCCGCCCGACGGGAGTGCGCACGACGTCGACGATGACGGCTTCGGTGCTCATGCCCTCAGCCTACGTCGCGGTCCCGCTCAGGGAATCGGGGCGATCTCGCGCTCGACGACCACCGGCACGCGCTCGGGGAGCACGACCGGGTGGCTGCCGGCCATCGCCTCGATGACGCGGACCACCTGGCAGGAGTAGCCGTACTCGTTGTCGTACCAGACGTAGAGCACGACGTCGGTGCCGTCGGCGATCGTCGCGAGGCCGTCGACGATGCCGGCGCGGTTCGAGCCGACGAAGTCGGTCGACACGACCTCGGGCGACTCGATGTAGTCGATCTGCTGGCGCAGCGGCGAGGTCAACGAGGTCTGCCGGAGGAAGCCGTTCAACGTCGCCTTGTCGGTCGGCCGCTCGAGCTGGAGGTTCAGGATGGCGAGCGACACGTCGGGCGTCGGCACCCGGATGGCGGAGCCGGTGAGCTTGCCCTCGAGCTGCGGCAGGGCCTTCGAGACGGCCTTCGCGGCGCCGGTCTCGGCGATGACCATGTTCAGCACGGCCGAGCGCCCGCGCCGGTCGCCCTTGTGGAAGTTGTCGATGAGATTCTGGTCGTTCGTGAAGGAGTGCACCGTCTCGACGTGACCGCGGACGACGCCGTACGCCTCGTCGATGGCGGCGAGCACCGGGGTGATCGCGTTCGTCGTGCAGGACGCGGCCGAGAGGATGCGGTCGCCCGGCTCGATGACGTCGTGGTTGATGCCGTGCACGATGTTCTTGATGGCGCCCTTGCCGGGGGCGGTGAGGAGCACGCGGGAGACCCCGGTGGAGCGCAGATGCTGCTCGAGGCCGGCCTCGTCGCGCCAGCGGCCGGTGTTGTCGACGACGATCGCGTCGCGGATGCCGTAGGCGGTGTAGTCGATCGACGCCGGGTCGTCCGAGTAGATCACCTGGATGAGCGTGCCGTTCGCGAGGATCGTGTTCGCCTCCTCGTCGACCTCGATGGTGCCCTGGAAGGGGCCGTGCACCGAGTCGCGGCGGAGGAGGCTGGCCCGCTTCTGCAGGTCGTTGTCGCTGCCGCGGCGGACGACGATGGCGCGGAGGCGGAGCCCCTGGCCGCCGCCGGAGTGGGCGATGAGGATGCGGGCGAGCAGGCGCCCGATGCGGCCGAAGCCGTAGAGCACGACGTCGGTGCCCTCGGCCGGGGCCGCGTCGACGTCGACGAGGACGGGCGCGAGCTCCGCGCGCAGGAAGTCGGCGAGCGCGGCGGCGTCGTCCAGCTCGCCCGCGGTGTCGGCGTAGCGGCTGACGAGGCGGGCGACGTCGATCGAGGCCGGGCCGGGGGCGATGTCGCGGAGGGCCTCGAGCACGCGCATGGTGTCCTCGAGGTCGAGCTCGACGTCTCCGGCCTGGCGCGCGAAGCGGTGCGCCTTCAGCAGCTCGACGGCCGAGCGGTTGATGAGCCGCCGGCCGTGGATGCTCGTGACCACGCCGTGGTCTCGGTAGAGGCCGCCGATGAGCGGGATCATCCGCTCGGCGAGCTCCTCTCGGGCGATCCAGTCCTGGCGTCGGGCTTCGAACTCGTGGCTCACGTTGCGTCCTTCTCGGCCTCGCGCGCGCAGGTGGGCAGCGTCGACCGCACTCGAATACGGGGGTGTCTGGGATTGTACGGACCCGCGGAGTGGGAAGGACTGGACGCGGCGGCACCTCGGCCCGCCATCAGTGTACCGTGCGTCGAGCGTCGCTCAGTTCGCGCCGCGCGCGGGAGCCGCCCGATCCCGGGCGGTCACCAGGCGGGCATGGCCGCGAGCATCGCGAGCATCGCGACGGCCATCAGCGGATGCCGCCAGGCGGCGATGCCCGGCTCCTGGCGGCGGGCCCGCGGCAGGTGCCGGAACGCCGCCACGGCGAGCGCGAGGGCCGCGGCGAGCAGGAGCATCCCGGTCACCGGCGCGCCGTGCCCGCCGTGCGCTGCACCGCCGGGCTCCATGACGGCGGCCCCCGCGGGCACCGCCATCCCGAACCACATCGCCGCCATCACGAGCGTCGAGCCGGCGTGCCAGGCGAGCTCGGCGCGCGCCGCGGCCGCGGTGCGACCGAGGAGGAGGCCGAGTGCGAGCAGGAGCAGCAGCGCACCCCACGCGACCGGCGCGAGCAGGGCGCCGGGGAGCAGCATGTCCACCGCGGAGACGGTCATCGCGATCGCCGCGGGCACGACCCGCTTCGGCGCGGCGCGGCGCACCACGGCGAGGCCCGCGCAGGCGCCGGACGCCGCAGTGAGCCCGAGGGCGGCAGCGGTGAGGACGGGGGCGAGCACGCTCCCGACGCTAGCGAGCGCGGGGGCGCACCGCAGTGACGCGGGCGCAGCGGCCTTGACCGCGAGCGCACCGGCGCCCGGCGTGCCCCGTTCCGGGGCGGGTGCCGTGCCCGCGGGAGCCTGCTAAGCTCGCCGCTACGGATCGTATACAACGCAGTCGCGTTCCGAGCACATCGAGGTGAACCCGTGCACAGCTCCCCCGCCGCTCGTCCCGAGCAAGGCCCCGTCTCGACCATCCTCGCGCGTGATTTCTCCGCCTTCCGCACCGCGGTGAGCGACTCCTTCGTGCCGCTCCAGGTGACGAGCGAGCATCCCGACCCGTTCCGCGGCCTCATCCGCGCGGCGAACGTCGACGAGGTGCACGTGAGCGAGGTGCGGGCCACCGACCACATCGTCGAGCGCACCCCGGAGCTCATCGCCCGCGGCGACCGCGGCTCGTTCAAGCTCAGCCTCATGCTCGCCGGCTCCGGCATCCTGATCCAGGACAACCGCGAGGCGGTGCTGCGCCCCGGCGACCTCGCGGTCTACGACACCAACCGGCCCTACTCGCTCGTCTTCGACGCCGAGTTCCGCACCATGGTCGTGATGTTCCCGAAGCACCTCATCGACCTCCCCTCCGAGGTGGTGGGACAGCTGACCGCCGTCCGGATGGCGGGCGACGAGGGGCTCGGCGCACTCGTCGTGCCGTACCTCACCCAGCTCGCCGGCAACCTCGAACAGCTGCACGGCTCCGCCGGCGTCCGCCTCACGCACAGCGCCCTCGACCTCGTGACGACCGTGTTCGCTCGCGAGCTCGACCTCGACCGCGAGGGCGGCGACCCGCACCAGGCGCTCATGCAGCGCATCCGCGCGTACATCGACGAGAACCTCGCCTCGACCGAGCTCGGGCCCGCCTCCATCGCGGCCGCGCACTACATCTCCACCCGGCATCTGCACGGGCTCTTCCAGTCGCAGGGCACCACCGTGTCGACGTGGATCCGCACCCGGCGGCTCGAGCGCTGCCGCCGCGACCTGATGAACCCGCTCTACGCCGACCGCCCCGTCGCGGCTATCGCGGCGCGCTGGGGCTTCGTCGACGCCGCGCACTTCAGCCGCGCGTTCAAGGCCGCCTACGGGCACGCGCCGAGCGAGCTCCGCACCCGCTGAGCCAGGCTGCGGGACCGCCTCCGGGCGCAGACCAGGCCCCAGGCTTGCCCGACTTTCATGGAAGTCGGGCAAGCCTGGAGTGTGGTCGTGGTCTCACCCGCCCTTGCCGCGCGCGGCACGCGGATTGACCAGCCCCGCACGATCATCCCGCCGCCCTTGAGGCGGACTCCGGCCCGGGCCGAGCATGGCTCGAACACCGACCGGAAGGACGCAGCATGACCGACACCACCGCCCCGGTGAAGGGCGAAGAGGACTGGCACACCTACGACGAGTTCGCGGCGGGGATCGACACGTACCGCCTGCCGAGCGGCTCGCTCGCCGGCCGCCGGGTCGGACTCTCGCTCGACGACGGCGAGCGGCTCGAGCTCGCCTTCGACGAGGGCACCGTGCGCTGGACGGGCGGCGGCGCCCTCGCCCAGGAGGCGCCCGCCGTCGACCCGTACGACGCGGTCGAGGTGCGCGAGGGCGTGCACTTCGTGACGCTGCCCCTCGAGAGCCGCGAGCGCGAGTCGATCACGGTCGTGCTCTCCGCGCCGACCGGCCGCGCGATCGTCGTGCTGAGCCGCATCGCCGACGACGAGACGCCCGACGACGTGCCCCGCGTCGGCCAGACTTTCTGGGCCGCGACGATCGACGGCGCCGAGCCGAGCGGCGACGCCCCCGGCCCGAGCCGCGACCTCATCGGCAAGCGCAACGTCTACCGCTACAGCCCCGAGCACCTCTACGAGCACGTCTACGTCTCGAGCCTGCGCTACGCCTGGCAGTGCCTTGAGGGCGTGCAGCGCGGGCACGGCGACATGGACCTCTCGACCGTCTGGAAGCTCGACGACGGGCTGTACCTGTTCTGCTTCCGCGAGTTCCGGATCGCCGTGGCGAGCGTGTGGCTGCACGACCTCGGCTACCAGCTGATGACGACGGGGAACTTCCTCGGACTCACCGGCGACGGCCGCAGCGAGCACTCCAAGGCCGGCGGGCACGTCTACCCGCTCGGCTCGGTCGCGTACCCCGACGCGCAGCCGGTGTGACCGGGATGAGCAACGCGGAGATCATCCGGGCGCACTACGCCGCCTCCGACGCCGGCGACCTCGCAGGCATGCTCGCACCCCTCGCGGACTCAGTGCGCTGGACCGAGGCGGCGGGCTTCCCGTACGCCGGAACGTACGTCGGCCCGCAGGCGGTCGCCGAGCACGTCTTCGAGCGCATCCAGGCCGAGTGGGACGACTACACGCTCACGATCGACGAGGTCGTCGACGGCGGGGACACGGTCGTCGGCATCGGCACCTACTCGGGCACCTACCGAGAGACCGGCCGCTTCTTCGCCGCCCGCGTCGCGCACGTCTGGCGGCTCGAGGCGGGCCGGGTCACCGGCTTCGAGCAGTTCACCGACACCGAGCTGGTGAACCGGGCCATCCGCCCCGCCTGAACCGGCCAGCACTCGTCGCCGGCCAGCCCGTCCCCTCCGGAGCGGGCGAGCCGGGACGCGGCGCGCGCGTCTTCCCGCTCAGGCAAGCGTCGTGCGCTGCACGGCATTCCAGGGCGCACGGCGCCGCTGGAGACTGCATGCCACGCACCAACGTCGTTCCGTGCCCGGATCGACGACGGATGCCGCGGTCGACCCCGCGGCCATCGAGAGGCAGGATCCAATGAAGCATCACCTCCTCGGCGCGACGGCCCTCGCCGCCGCGACAGCGCTCGTGCTCGCAGGCTGCGCCGGCGGCGACTCCGGCGGCGGCGACGGCGGCTCGCCCATCGTCGTCGGCTCCGTGAACACCAAGAGCGGCCCCGCGACCTTCCCCGAGGCGAGCCTCGCCGCGGCCGCCGTCTTCGACGCCTTCAACGAGGCGGGCGGCCTCGACGGCCGGAAGATCGAGTACAAGTCCCTCGACGACAAGGGCGACCCGGCGAGCGCCTCCGCGGCCGCCCGCGAGATCGTCGGCAGCGACGAGGCCGTCGCCATGGTCGGCTCGGCGAGCCTCATCGAGTGCGAGATCAACGCGCAGTACTACGAGCAGGAGCAGATCCTCTCGATCCCCGGCATCGGCGTCGACACCGGCTGCTTCTCGACCCCGAACATCGCCCCCGCGAACGTCGGCCCCTTCAACGACATGACGCTGACGCTGTACTACGGCTCCGAGGTGCTCGGCCTCGACGACATCTGCGTGCTGCTCGAGATCGCCGGCTCCACCCGGCCGACCTACCAGGCCGCGATCGACCGCTGGACCGAGGTCACCGGCAAGGAGCCGATCTACGTCGACGACACCGTGCCGTACGGCGCCTCGGACTACACGCCGTACATCGTGAAGGCGAAGGACGCCGGCTGCAAGGCCGTCGCCGTGAACCCCGTCGAGCCCGACGCCATCGGGCAGGTCAAGGCCGCCGCCGCTCAGGGCTGGGACGACGTGACCTGGCTCTACCTCACGAGCGTCTACAGCGAGAACTTCGCCAAGGCCGTCTCCGACGTCGGCGCCGGCGTGTACGTGCCCGCCGAGTTCTACCCCTTCACCGACGCCGAGAGCGACGTCAACAAGGAGTGGCGCGAGCTGATGGAGGCGAACGACATCCCGCTCACCTCCTTCAGCCAGGGCGGCTTCCTCGCCGCGAAGTACTTCATCGAGGTGCTCGAGGGCATGGACGGCGACATCACCCGCGAGACGGTGACGAAGGCGCTGCACGACATGAAGCCGATCGAGAACCCCATGGTCGGCACGCCCTGGGTCTTCGGCACCGCCGATGCGCACCACGACAACACCGCCGGCTGGCCGATCAAGCTCCTGAGCGGCACCAACGCGTGGGAGTCCAACGGGGACGACTGGATCGTGATCCCGGAGTGAGCCGGACGGCGGGACCGGCCATCCCCCCGGCCGGTCCCGCCGTTCGCTCCCCGACCCCTCCCTGATCTCCCGCTAGGAAGGAGCACGCCATGCTGCAGGGCGCGCTCGCCGGACTCGCCGCCGGCGGACTGTACGCGGTGCTCGCCGTGTGCCTCACCCTCATGTCGCGCCTCGTGCGCGTCGTCAACTTCTCGCAGGCCGCGACCGGCATGTTCGGCGGCTTCGTGGCCGTCTGGCTCGTCACCGAGACCGGGCTGCCGATCTGGCTCGGCTCGGTGCTCGGCGTGCTCCTCGCCGGCGTGCTCTCCGGCGTCATCGGCTGGATCGCCGCGACCTGGCTGTCCGAGGCCGACACCACCACGCGCTCGGCGATGACGGTCGGCCCGCTGCTGCTGCTCATCTCGCTCTCGTTCATCCTGTTCGGCAACAAGCCGCAGCCCTTCGCCTCGATCATCTCGGGGCCGGCGTTCACCGTCGGCGGGGTGGTGATCAGCCAGGTGACGCTCGTCACCGTGTCGCTCGCGATCGTCGTCGCCGTGGCGGTGCGGATCCTGCTCACCCGGACGGCGATCGGCACGCGGCTCCGCGCGCTCTCGGAGCGACCGACGACGGCGGAGCTGCTCGGCATCCCCTCGAAGCCCCTCTCGATCGCGGTCTGGGTCGTGACCGGGGTGATCAGCGCCATCGCGATCGTCGTCGTCGCCCCGACCCAGTCGAACGACGCGATCAGCCTCGCGATGCTGATCGTGCCCGCCGCGGCGGCGGCCCTGCTCGGCGGCTTCAAGCGGCTGGACCTCGCCGTCGTCGGCGGCCTCGTGCTCGGCGTGCTCTCGGGGCTCGTCGCGCAGATCGACGAGGTCTCGCTCATCCGCAACTTCCTGCCGTTCCTGTTCATCGTCGTGCTGCTGCTCTGGACGCAGCGCAAGGAGGTGTGGGATGCCGCACGTTGACTCCGGCCTCGCCCGCTCGCGCGCCCTGCGCCTCCTCTGGCCGCTCGCCGTCGCCGTCGTCGGCGTCGTCGCCGGCTACCTGCTGAGCGTCGGACTCTCGGGCTACTTCGTCTTCCTCGCGGTCTCGGCCGTGACCGCGGCCATCGCGATCCTCGGCCTCGGCATCGTCACCGGCTCGGCCGGCATGATCGCGCTCTGCCAGCTCACCTTCGCCGCGGTAGGCGCCTGGGTGGTCTCGCTGTTCAACGTACTCGAGGTGCCCGGCGGCTTCGTCGTCTGGCTCATCGCCGGCGGACTCGCCGCGGGCGTCGTCGGCATCCTCGTGGGTCTGCCCGCGCTGCGGCTGCGCGGCGTCAACCTCGCCGTCGTGACGCTCGGCTTCGCCGCAGCGTTCGACGTGACGCTGCTGCAGATCCAGTTCCCCGGCTCGAAAGACGGCATCCCCGTGCTGCGGCCCGAGGGCTTCTCGACCGACCGCGGCTACTTCTTCTTCAGCATCATCGTGCTCGCGGTCTGCGGGCTCGTGGTGTTCTGGCTGCAGCGCGGCCGCTGGGGCTCGAGCTGGAAGGCCGTCGCATTCAGCGAGCGCGGCACCGCCTCGGTCGGCCAGAGCGTGCAGCAGGCGAAGCTCACCGCCTTCGCGGTCTCCGCGGCGCTCGGCGGCATCTCGGGCGGCCTCCTCGCCGGTCAGGTGCAGCTGCCCTTCGCATCGAGCTTCACCCCGCTGCAGTCGCTCGCGCTGTACGTGCTCGCAGTGATGAGCGGCGCGTACCTCATCGACATGGCGATCTTCGGCGGCATCCTCTGGGTGCTCGTGCCCGAGCTGCTCAAGCGCTGGGGCGTGCCGCAGGACTGGGGCTTCGTGATCTTCGGCGCCCTCGGCGTGCAGGCGCTCACGAGCGGCACGAACCTCGGCCAGGGCATTCGGAACCTCTGGTGGAAGCGCGCGGACCGCCGTGCCGCGGCGGCGCGCGAGGCCGCCAAGGCGGATGCCGCGGCGCATCCGGCCGCGATCGAGCCGCCGGCCGAGGCATCCGCGCCGCCCGCCCCTCCCGCTGCAGCCGCGAGTGACGAGCCAGCGCTCTCGGTCACGGGACTCACCGTGCAGTTCGGCGCGCTCAAGGCGCTCGACGAGGTGAGCCTCGAGGTGCCGGCCGGCAGCGTGATGGGCCTCATCGGCCCGAACGGCGCAGGCAAGTCGACGTTCGTCGACGCGATCTCGGGCTTCCTGCCGCACGCGAGCGGCACCGTGCGGCTCGGCGGCACGGCGCTCGGCCGGATGTCGCCGACGAAGCGGGCCCGCCTCGGGCTCCGCCGCACGTTCCAGCAGGACCGCGTGCCGCCCGCCCTCACCGTCGACGCGTACGTGCGCTTCGTCGCCCGCCGCCGGGTCACCGCGGAGGAGGTGGCCGAGGTGCTCGACTTCTTCGGCTGCCCGCCCGCCCGCACCCGGCTCGCCGGAGTCGACGTCGGCACGCGCCGCCTCGTCGAGGTCGCCGCGAACGTGCTCGCGAAGCCGCGCGTGCTGCTGCTCGACGAGCCCGCCGCGGGCCTGTCCCACGAGGAGCACCTCGAGCTCGGGGCGCGCCTGCGCGAGGTGCCCGCCCGCTACGGCATGGCGATCGTGCTCATCGAGCACGACCTCGACCTCGTGCGCACGGTGTGCTCGACGCTCACCGTGCTCGACTTCGGCCGGGTGCTCGCGAGCGGCCCGCAGGACGAGGTGCTCGCGGACCCCGCGGTCATCAAGGCGTACATGGGTGAGACGGAGATGCTGTGAGTGCGTTGATCATCGACGACGTCGCGGTGAGCCGCGGCGCGGGTCCCGTCATCCAGGGTGTGTCCTTCACGCTCGAGCAGGGGCGGGTGACCGCCCTCGTCGGCCCCAACGGGGCCGGCAAGACGAGCCTGCTCGACGGCATCTCGGGAGTCGCGCCGATCTCGGCCGGCACGATCCGCATCGACGGGACGCCGATCGAGAAGCTCTCCCGGGTCGCCCGGGCGAAGCAGGGCATCGTGCACATCGAGCAGGGGCGGGCGGTGTTCCCCTCCCTGACGGTGCGGGAGAACCTCTCGCTCACCGCCCGCACGCCGGCGGAGATCGACGCCGCGCTCGCCCGCTTCCCGGAGCTCGAGAAGCGCATCGACGCGCCGACCGCGCTGCTCTCCGGCGGGGAGCAGCAGATGGTGGTGCTCGCCCGCGCGTTCGCCGCGCGGCCCCGCTTCCTGCTCATCGACGAGATGTCGCTCGGCCTCGCGCCCGTCGTGTTCATGCGGCTGCTGCCGATCGTCTCGGAGATCGCCGAGCAGGGCGTCGGGGTGCTCCTCGTGGAGCAGTTCACGCACCTCGCGCTCGGCCTCGCCGAGGAGGCGCTCGTCGTCGCGAGCGGCCAGGTGAGCTTCCAGGGCCCGGCCGCGACGCTCCGCGAGGACGCGAGCCTGCTGCACCGCGCCTACCTCGGCGGCGCCGCCGCCTGAGCGAGCAGCCGAGTTGCCCGACTTCCACGGAAGTCGGGCAACTCGGCTCGGTCACATGCCGGCGTGCTCGAAGGCGATCGTCGGCAGGTCGACCACGTGCGCGCCGCCGTCGGCGACGATCACGGAGCCGGTCATGTAGGACGACTCCCCCGAGCCGAGGAAGCGCACGATCGACGCGATCTCCGCGGGGGCCGCGGCGCGGCGCAGCGGCACGTCGGCGGTCACGGCCGCGTAGCCGGCCTCGCGCCCGCCCTCGAAGCCCGCGTGCTTGGCGAACTGGTCCATCTCCTCGTCGGCCATGGGCGTCTGCACCCAACCGGGGCAGACCGCGTTCACGCGCACGCCGTGCCGGCCGTAGTCGCGCGCGAGCGTGCGGGTGAGGCCGATCAGGGCGTGCTTGCCGACGGTGTAGCCGGCCACGGAGGGTCCGGCGAAGAGGCCCGCGAGGGAGGAGATCACCACGATCTGCCCCTTCGACTCGATGAGGGCGGGCAGGCTCTCCCTGGCCATCACAAAGGCGGTCGTGAGGTTCGCGCGCATCGCGGCCTCCCAGGCGGCGTCGTCGGTGTCACCGACGGCGGCGAAGCCGTGGCCGCCCGCGTTCGCGACGAGCACGTCGAGGCGGCCGTGCCGGGCGAGCACCTCGGCGACCGCGCGCTTCGCCGATTCGGCGTCGGCCGCGTCGGCCTCCACGGCGAGCGCGCCGATCGCGTTCGCGACCCGCTCGAGGGGTTCGCGGCGGCGGCCGACGACGACGACGTGCGCGCCCTCCGCCGCGTAGCGCTCCGCGATGGCGGCGCCGATGCCGGTGCCGCCGCCCGTGATGACGACGACCTTGCCCGCCGTCGATGATCCCGCGTAGCCCATGCCGGGCTCCTTCCTGTCGTTGCGGTCGTGGGGTTCGCCCCGGTCCCGGCTCAGGCCGGGAACCCCGAGCGGGCCGTGTAGCCGAAGTCGCTCACGAGCGAAGTGCCCGTGATGGCGCGCGCCCGCGGCGACGCGAGGAAGAGCACCTCGTCGGCCACCTCCTCCGGGCGTTGAACCGGGTAGTCGAGGCCGTCGAAGCCGCGCTCCTCGAGACCGAGGTCGCCGCGGCTCATCGGGGTGTCGACGACGGAGGGGCAGACGGTGTTCACCCGGACGCCGGTGCCGGCCGCTTCCACCGACGCGGCGCGGGCGAGCTGCACCACCGCGGCCTTCGAGGCGCAGTACGGCGCCATGCCAGGGGCGGCGACGAGGGCGGAGTCGCTCGCGAGCAGCACGACAGCGGCGTCGCCCGAACGGGCGGCCTCGGCGCGCAGGGCGGCGGCGGTGTGCTTCAGCAGCAGGAACGAGCCGGTGACGTTCACGGCGAAGACGGCCTGCCAGTCGGCGAGCGGGGTCTCGTCGAGGCTCGTGCCGACGGGGCCCGAGATCCCGGCGCAGCCGACGACGACGGCGAGGCCGCCGAGCTCGGCGGTCGCGTCCGCGACCGCAGCGGCGACGGATGCCTCGTCGGCGACGTCGGCGGCGATCGGCACGACCCCGGCGGTTCCAGCCCACGCGGTGCGCAGGCGTTCCGCGTCGCGATCGACGGCCGCGACCCGCGCGCCCTCGTCGAGCAGCCGCTGCACGACCGCGCGGCCGATGCCGCTCGCCGCGCCCGTGACGAGCGCCGGGCGTCCCTCGAGTCCGAGTCTCATCCGGCTGGCCTCTCTGCCGTCGTGCGGTGGTGCGCCGGCGGGCGCCCCCTGATCGGCACCCGCCGGCATCCGCCATCCTGCACCGGCCGGGCCGCCGCCCGGCAGACGCGCCGCGCGACCGTGCGCTGGAACACCACTGCCGTTCGCTCGGCGTCAAGCCGAGGCATCCGCTCCAGCGCCAGAATCCTTGCTACCCCCAGACCTGCACCCACAGTTCCCGAGATCGAAGGATCCAGCAGTGAGCGAACACTCCGCCCCCAATGAACTCCGGCGAAACGCCCTCGGCGTCGCCGGCATCGTCTTCCTCGTGCTCGCGGCAGTGGCGCCGCTCACGGGCATCATCGTCGTCGCGTCGCTCGCGATCGCCCTCGGCAACGGCGGCGGCACGCCCGCCTCGTTCTTCATCGTCGCGATCGTGCTGCTGCTCTTCGCGATCGGCTACGGGCAGATGTCGAAGCAGCTCGTCAACGCCGGTGGCTTCTACGCCTTCGTCGTGAAGGGCCTCGGGCGCACCGGCGGGCTCGTCGCAGGCCTCATCGCGACGCTCGGCTACAACTTCTTCGTCGTCGGCACGATCGGCACGAGCGGCTTCTTCATGCAGACGATCATCGCCGACCTCACCGGAGTGAACATCCACTGGCTCATCTGGGGCCTCGCCTCGATCGTGGTGTGCTTCGTGCTCGCCCGGATCGGCGTGGACTTCTCCTCGAAGATCCTCGGCGTCTGCCTCGTGCTCGAGGTGCTCATGCTCGTCGTCTTCGACATCTCGGTGCTCGTGCAGACCGGCTACGACGTCGCCGCGTTCAGCCCCGAGTGGGTGTTCTCCGGCTCGCTGCCGATCGGCCTGCTGCTCGCCGCGACCGGCTTCCTCGGCTTCGAGGCGACGGCGCTCTTCAGCGAGGAGGCGAAGACCCCGCTGCGCACCATCCCGCGCGCGACCTACATCGCGATCACCGCGATCGGCCTCATCCTCGGCGTCACCACCTGGGCCGTCGTGAGCGCCACGGGCGTCGCGCAGGCGCAGCAGACCGCGATCGACCACCTGCCGACCGGCGACCTGATCTTCTCGCTCTCGCAGCAGTACCTCGGCGGGCCGCTCACGACCGTGATGATGATCCTGCTGCTCGTCAGCCTCTTCGCCGCGATGCTCGCCTTCCACAACTCGGCGACCCGCTACCTCTTCGCGCTCGGCCGGGCCCGCGTGCTGCCGCGGGCGCTCGCCCGCACCGGTGCCAACGGCACGCCGAAGATCGCCGGGCTCGTGCAGGCCGCCTTCGCGGCGATCATGGCGATCGTCTTCTTCCTCGCCGGGGCCGACCCGATCGTGACGCTCGTTCCCGCGATGCTCGGATTCGGCACGCTCAGCGTGCTCATCCTGCAGGGCCTCGCGGCGCTCTCGATCGTGGTGGCGTTCCGCCGGCAGCGCGACAGCCGACTGTGGTCGACGCTCATCGCCCCCGGCATCGGCTTCCTCGGCATCGCCGCGATCTCGCTGCTGGCGATCTGGAACTTCGACGTCGTCGCAGGCTCCCAGGAGCTGTGGATCCGGCTGCTGCCGCTGCTGCTCGCCGCGGCCGTCGTCGGCGGGATCGGCTACGGGGCGTACCTCAAGCGGCGCAAGCCGGAGGTCTACGGCGGCCTCGAGACCGACCTCGAGAAGTTCAACGTGCACACCCGCGCGACCGAGGTCGTGGAGTAGGGGTCGCACGGCCCCGCGGCTCGTCCCGCGGCTCTTCGCACGCAACGTCAAGGCGTCGGCGCGCACGGTCAACCGTGCGGTCGGCGCCTCGGCCGATACTGGACGCAACGACCCCTGATCGAGGACCACGATGACGCACCACGCCGACCTCTCCCTCCGCCCCGCGGGCAGCCACCGCCCGGACGCCACGCACACGCACGGCTCCCGGGTGACCACCCCGGAGCGCGCCGAGCACCCGCTCGACCCGCTGACGGCCGAGGAGATCGCGGCCGCGCGGCGGATCCTCGACGAGGCCGGGCACGTCTCGGCATCCACCCGCGTGCCGCGCATGCTGCCGGTGGACCCGCCGAAGGCGGACCTCGCGGCCTGGCGTCAGGGCGAGCCGCTCGACCGGCGCATCCGGGTCACCCTGCTCGACCGGGACACCGGCGTCGCGAGCGAGGCGATCGTCGCGGTGAGCCGCGGCGAGGTCGACGCGTTCCGGGTGCTGCCGAACACGGAGGCGCCGTACGGCCAGCCGCAGTACCTCTTCGAGGAGTACGACGACGCGGCGACGATCGTGAAGGCCTCGCCGGAGTGGCAGGCGGCGATGCGTCGCCGCGGGCTCGAGGAGCACATGGAGCTGGCCTTCTGCTCTCCCCTCGCCCCGGGGCACTTCGGCCGCGAGGATGAGGTGGGCCGGCGCATCGTCCGCTCGCACACCTACCTGCGGCTCGACGAGCAGGACAGCCCGTGGGCGCACCCGATCGAGGGGCTCGTCGTGCACGTGGACCTCACGGAGCGCCGCGTGATCCGCATCGACGACGAGGGCGACGTGCCCGTGCCGATGCAGCACGGCAACTACACGGCCGCGGCGCAAGGCCCGGCGCGCACCTCGCTGAAGCCGATCGAGATCACGCAGCCGGAGGGCCCGAGCTTCTCGGTCGACGGCAGCCTGGTCGAGTGGGAGAACTGGCGCTTCCGCGTCGGCTTCACGCAGCAGGAGGGGCTGGTGCTGAACCAGATCACCTTCCGCGACGGCGAGGAGCACCGCTCCGTCGCCCACCGCGCGAGCGTGCCCGAGATGGTCGTGCCCTACGGCGACACCTCGATCAGCCGGCACTGGATCAGCTACTTCGACGCGGGCGAGTACCTGCTCGGCAAAAACGCGAACTCGCTCGCGCTCGGCTGCGACTGCCTCGGCGTCATCCACTACTTCGACGCCTTCGTGCCCGACGACCACGGCAACCCGGTGAAGATCCCGCAGGCCGTGTGCATGCACGAGGAGGACTACGGCATCCTCTGGAAGCACACCGACCTCGACGGCACCCCCGAGACGCGCCGCAGCCGCCGCCTCGTGGTGAGCTACTTCTCCACGATCGGCAACTACGACTACGGCTTCTTCTGGTACTTCTACCTCGACGGCTCGATCCAGGTCGAGGCGAAGGCGACGGGCATCGTGTTCGCGGGCGCCGGCATCCCGGGCAGCGAGAACCCGCACGCGCCCGAGATCGCGCCCGGCATCTTCACGCCCGTGCACCAGCACCTCTTCTGCGCGCGCATCGACGCGGCGATCGACGGCGAAGACAACACGCTGCACGAGATCGAGATGGTCGGCATCCCGACCGGTCCCGACAACCCCTACGGCAACGCCTTCACCTGGTCGGACGTGCAGCTGTCGAGCGAGTCTGCGGCGCAGCGCGTCGCGAACGGCCTGACGGGCCGCGTCCGGGAGGTGCGCAGCGCGCACCGCACGAACGTCGTCGGCAAACCGACCGCGTACTGGCTCATCCCCGAGGGCAAGGCGCTCCTCGCGGCGCAGCCGGACTCCTCCGTGTACGCCCGCGCCACCTTCGCCACGAAGCACCTCTGGGGCACCCGCTACGACCCCGAGGAGCTGTACCCCGCCGGCTTCTACCCGAACGCGCACTCCGGCGACGGTCTGCCGAAGTGGACGGCCGCGGACCGCAGCCTCGACGGCGAGGACCTGGTGCTCTGGCACGTCTTCGGGCCGACGCACATCCCGCGCACCGAGGACTGGCCGATCATGCCGGTCGACTACTCGGGCTTCTGGTTCAAGCCGCACGGCTTCCTCGACCAGAACCCCGCGATGGACCTGCCCGACGGCGCGGCCGCGCACTGCGCGCCCGGCGAGGGCCACGGCGCGGATGCCGCGGGCGGATGCTGCGGCGGCGGCGAGTGCCGCTGCGGCCACTGAGCCGCCGAGATCACCGAGCCGCTGAGACCACCCCGACGATGACGACGACTGGAGCATCATGACCGACACCGCCACGAATCTGTCCGACACCTCGACCTGGCTGCCGCTCGACGGCCTCGCGCCCGGGTTCGACGCGAATAAGGCGCCGCACTCGCTCGACCTCGTGGGCCGCGAGGTCGCCGTCGTCGACGAGCGCGGCACCCGCATCGTGCACCGCTTCGCCGAGGGCACCGTCGACTGGGAGTACCAGCCGGGCGCGGGCGACCCGACGGAGGCCACCGCGAAGACCGACGCCTACGAGGCGGTGAAGGTCGACGAGGAGCTGTACTACGTGCAGTTCCACCACGAGTACCTGCCGAACGAGGCCGTCACACTCGTGCTCGACTTCCGCAGCGGCCACGCGCTCGCCGTGATCAGCGTGATCCTGCCCGAGCCGGAGGCCGGCAAGACCCGCGTGCAGCAGATCTTCGTCCCCTCGCAGATCGAGGGCATCGAGCTCACGGGCGACGCGCCCGCGCCGACCACGACGCTCATCGGCCGCCGGGTGCAGTGGGTGTACAGCCCGGTGCACGCGTACGAGCACATCTACCTCTCGCCGCAGTGGTACACCTGGCAGTGCCTCGCGGGCCCGGAGCGCGGCCTCGCCGACACCGACGAGAACTCGGTGTGGCAGATCCGCCCGGGCATCTACGTCTTCGCCTGGCGCGAGAAGGTCATCCCGTGCGCCTCGGTGACGATCGCCGACCACCGCGACGCCCGCGCGATCCGTTCGCACGGCGTGCTGTTCGGCCTCGACGAGTCGGGCGAGGTGCCGACGCACTTCACCTTCGGCGCGCACGGCCGGCTGATCTCGGTCACCGTGCACCCCGACGAGTACGACACCTCCCGCTGATGGCGACGGCGAGCAGCGGTCCCGCCGAGCTCGTGCTCACGGGTGGCCGCATCTGGACGGGCGAGCCCGCGGCACCGTGGGCCGAGGCCCTCGCGGTCGGCGGCGGGCGGCTGCTCGCCGTCGGCACGGATGCCGAGGCGCTCGCGCTTGCGGGCGAGGGCACCGAGCGGCGAGCCCTCGACGGCGCCTTCCTGATGCCCGGGCTCGTGGACGTGCACAACCACCACGCGCTCGCCGGGCGCACGGACCTCTTCGAGCTGTCGTTCTCCTCGTCCGGCTCGGTCGAGGAGGTGCTCGCGGCGGTCCGCGAGTACGCGGCCGGGCTGCCCGCCGACGCCTGGATCACGGGCGGGGCGTGGGGCAGCAACCTGCGCACCGCGATCTCGAACGACGAGACCCGCGCCCGGCTCGACGAGGCATCCGGCGGCCGCCCGGTGATGCTCATGGAGGACTCCCGGCACAACCGCTGGGCGAACTCCCGCGCCCTCGAGCTCGCCGGCATCACGGCAGACTCCGACCCCGGCGAGGGCGGCGTCATCGAGCTCGACCCGGTCAGCGGCCGGCCGACCGGCGTCCTGCTGGAGTCCGCGGGCCTGCCCGTGGAGGAGGCCATGGCCCGCACGCGCCGGCTCAGCGCCGAGCAGCACCGCGCGGCATCCAGGCGCGGCGTCGAGCTGCTGAACAGCTACGGCGTCACCGCGTTCCAGGACGCGGCGGTCTCGCTCGAGATCCTCGAGGCGCTGCGCGCCCTCGACGCGGACGGCGAGCTGGATGCCTGGGTCGTCTCCTCGCTCACGGTGAACGACCAGATCTTCGGCTACGACCCCGTCGGCGAGGGGCTCGTCTGGCAGGGCGAGGCGTTCCGCACCGAGCACCACCGACCCGACTTCGTGAAGATCTTCCTCGACGGGGTGCCGCCGGCCCGCACCGGTGCCTTCCTGGAGCCGTACCTGCCGGACGACGCGCACGGCGATCACTTCCTCGGCGAGACGACGCTCGCACCCGAGGAGTTGTGGGGCTGGTTGCGGCGCACCGCCGAGCGCGGCCTCTCGGCGAAGATCCACTGCTCCGGGGATGCCGCGGTGCGCCTCGTGCTCGACACGGTCGCCCGCCTGCGCGCCGAAGGCTTCACGGAGACCCGCTACCAGGTCGCGCACGGGCAGTTCGTCGCCGAGTCCGACATCCCGCGCTTCGCGGAGCTCGGCGTCTCCGCCGACATGTCGCCGTTCATCTGGTTCCCCGGGGTCACCCCGGAGGCCATCGCCACCGTGCTGCCCGAGGAGCGGGCCGGCCGGATGCAGCCCAACCGCGCCTTGCTCGACGCCGGGGCGCTCATCGCGGGCGGTTCGGACTGGCCGGTCTCGGAGTCGCCGAACGCGTGGGAGGGCATCCACGGCCTCGTGACCCGCGCCGACCCCGCCGGGGTGTTCCCCGGCACCCTGTGGCCGGAGCAGGCCATCACCCTCGACGAGGCGATGGCGGCGTTCACGATCAACGCCGCCGAGGCCATGGGCCTCGGCGGGGAGACCGGTTCGCTCGTCGCGGGAAAGTCGGCCGACTTTGTCGTGCTCGACCGCGACCCCTTCGCGCACCCCGCGCAGGAGCTCGTGCGCACCACGGTGACGGAGACCTGGTTCGCCGGGCGGCGGGTGTACGTGCGCTGAGCTCGTCTGGTTCGCTGAGCCCGTCGAAGCGTCTGGTCCGCTGAGCCCGTCGAAGCGGCTGGTCCGCTGAGCCCGTCTGGTTCGCTGAGCCCGTCGAAGCGGGGTTCCCTTCGACAAGCTCAGGGAACCACGGCGTTCCCTTCGACAAGCTCAGGGAACCACGGGCGGATCGGCGCCGTGCCCTGCGCCGATCCGCCCGGTCCGGTCAGTCCGCGATCGCGGCGACCGCCTCGTCGATCGCGAGGAGCACCCGCCGGTCGTGCCTGGACGGCGCGCCCGGGACGTAGCGCAGTCGCTCGATCGATCCGCCGGTGAAGCGATAGGCGCCATGCGCCTCGTGCAGCCCCCAGTCGACCGGGCCGCCGTAGTCGTAGCCGACGCTGATTCCCGTGAACGGCGCCATGCCGAAGAGCATCGGCACCGACGGCACGACCGCGTCGGGGGCGCCGTCGACCTCGAGGGACACCCGCCAGCGCAGCCCGTCGAGCTCGTCGACGCGCAGCAGCACTCCGTGCGGGCCGGCATCCACTCGCCCGCCGCGCACGCGGTGCAATTCGCCGTAGGCGTTGTACGAGAGCAGCCAGCGCCCCTCGTCGACGGCGAGCAGATAGCCGCCGCCCTGGTCGCCGTGCGCGACGACGACACCCGCGGCATCCGCGTCGGCGAGCAGCTCGACCTCGACGGCGAAGGAGCGCAGCACCGTGAGCCGCGAGGCGCGGAAGCGTTCCAGGGGCGGCCGGAACGGCGTCAGCGCCACCGGCTCCGACAGCGCCGCCTCTCCCGCCGGACGCACCTCCTGCAGCGATCCGTCGTCGTCGAGCGGGAACACCGTGTTTCGCCACGCCTCGGTCCGCCAGCGTTCGGCGAGCTCGCGGACGAGCGCCGGTTCCCGGGTGGCGAGGTCGCGCGTCTCGGTGGGGTCGGCCGCGAGGTCGTAGAGCTCCCACCGCCCCCCGGCCGCGCCGTCCTGCCGCGCGGGCGGGGCCGGTGCGAGCGCCTTCCAGTCCCCGGCGACGAGCGCTCGTCGGCCGACGCACTCGAAGTATTGCGTCTCGCGGCCGGGACCGGCGGGGTCGCTCAGGAGCCTCGCCACGCTGCGACCGTCGGGCTGCGGCGCGGGTCGACCGCCGCGTTCGGCGAGCGGGGCGATCCCCGTGAGCTCGAGGATCGTGGGCGCGAGGTCGGCCACGAAGACGAACTGCTCACGGAGGCCGCGGGCGGCGCCGGGCGCACCGGACCACGAGACGACGAGTGGTGCGTGCACCCCGCCCTCGTATGTCGAGGACTTGAAGGAGCGGAAGGGCGTGTTCGAGACCCGCGCCCAGCCCGTCGGATACTGGCCGAACACCCGTGGGCCGCCGATCTCGTCGAGCTCGCGAGGCACGTCGGACACCCAGTCCGCCGGCAGTTCCGCCGAGAGCCCGAACTGGGCGAAGTAGCTGCGGGTGCCGCCGGGGCCGCCCTCGGCGGTCCCGCCGTTGTCGCTCGCGACGACGATGATCGTGCGGTCGAGCTCGCCGAGCTCCTCGAGCCGCTGCACGAGCCGGCCGACGCTCTGATCGACCTCCTCGACGGCGGCGGCATAGACCTCCATGTGCCGGGCGAACAGGGCGCGTTCGGCCTCCGTCAGCGTGTCCCAGTGCGGGATCCGCGCGCCGTCGGCGAGCTCCTCCGGCGGCAGCACCGCCGACGGCGGCACGACGCCGAGCTCGCGCTGCCGGGCGAAGCGGGCCTCCCGGAGCGCGTTCCAGCCCTGCTCGTAGCGCCCGGCGTGCCGGGCGATGTCCTCGGCCTTCGCCTGGATCGGGCCGTGCACCGAGGTGTGCGCGTAATAGAGGAAGAACGGCTTGGCCGCGTCGTTCGCGCGGAGTTCGTCGATCATGCCGAGCGCCTCCTCGGTGAGCTCGTCCGTGAGGAAGTACCCCTCGGGGAACTCCGCCACGTCGACGACCGAGTTGTCGCGCACGAGCCGGTGCGGGTGGTGCAGCGAGGTGAAGCCGTCCATGCTGCCGAAGTAGCGGTCGAAGCCGCGCTGGAGGGGCCAGCTCGAGCGGTCGGCGCCGTCGTGCAGGCGGGACTCGACCGTGAGGTGCCACTTGCCGACCATGAAGGTGGCGTAGCCGCCGGCGCGCAGGGACTCGGCGAGGGTGGGCGCGTCCTCGGGCAGCTCGCAGGCGTAGCCCGGGTAGCCGGGATCGATGTGCGCGACGAAGCCGAAGCCGGCCCGGTGCGGGTTCAGGCCGGTGAGCAGGGCGGCCCTGGCGGGCGAGCACATCGGCGCGGTGCGGTAGTTCGTGAAGACCCATCCGCCCGCCGCGAGCCGGTCGATGTTCGGCGTCGGGATCTCGCTGCCGAAGGGGCCGAGGTCGCTGAAGCCGAGATCGTCGACGAGCATCACCACGACGTTGGGCGCTCCGGCCGGGGCCTGCGGGCGCGCGGGCCAGGACGGCCGGGACTCGGAGGCGAACTCGGCCGCCCGCCCAGCGAAGCGCTCGTAGCCGCGCCGCTCCCCCACCTCAGCCCGCCTTCCGGATGAGCTCGAAGACCTCGCTGCGCAGCTCGGCGAACTCCGGCACCGCGCGGGTGGTGAGCTGGTCCCGGGCGCCGCCGAAGTCGACGTCGATGATCTCGGTGACCCGGGCCGGCCGCTCCCCGAGCACGATCACCCGGTCGGAGAGGTACACCGCCTCGTCGATGTCGTGCGTGACGACGACGATCGTCATGCCGAACTGCTCGCGGATGCGCAGGCACAGGTCCTCGAGCTCGAAGCGCGTCTGCGCGTCGACGGAGGCGAAGGGCTCGTCCATCACGAGCACCTCGGGCCGGTAGGCGATGGCGCGGGCGATCGCGACGCGCTGCTGCATGCCGCCCGAGAGCTGCCACGGGTACTTCGACTCGGCGCCGGCGAGGCCGACCGCGGCGAGCGCGCCGCGGATGCGCTCCTCCCGTTCGGCCGCCGGGAGCCGCAGGTGCTTCAGCGGGAGGCGCACGTTCTTCTCGACGGTGAGCCACGGCATGAGGGAGCGGGTGTACTCCTGGAAGACGAGCGCCATCTCCTCGGGCGGCCCGTCGATGGGCCGTCCGTCGATGAGGGCCTGGCCCGAGCTGATCGACTGCAGTCCGGTCAGGCACTTCAGCAGCGTCGTCTTGCCGATGCCGGAGGGCCCGACGATGCAGGCGATCTCCCCGACCCGCACGTCGAAGGTCAGGTCGGCGATGACGGGCACACTGCCCCGCTTCGTGTCGTAGCTCTTGGCGAGGCCGCGGACGCTGAGTCGCACGGGCGCATCGCGGAGGGTGTCGGAGGTCATGCGTTCTTCTCCTGCTGTTGCGAGGCGAGGTACCAGCGCAGCACGCGGCGCCGGAAGAGGGTGAACACGGCCGTGGTCGCGTAGCCGATCACGCCGAGGACGAGGATGCCGACCCACATGTCGGCGATCGCGAAGGACTGCTGCGCGAGCAGCGTGGCCGCCCCGAGCCCCGTCGAGGAGCCGAGCATCTCGCTCGCGATCATCACGACGAAGGCCGTGATGAGGCTCACCTGCATGCCGGAGAGGATGCGCGGGCTCGCCGCGGGCAGGGTCACGGAGACGAGGCGGTCGAACCAGCCGATCCGGTACACCCGGCTCACCATGGCGAGGGTGGGCTCGGTGCCGCGGATCCCGTCCATCGTCGAGATGAGCACCGGGAAGAGGGCGGCGAGCGTGATCGAGAGGATGCGGGTCTCGTTGCCGAAGCCGATGAGCGAGACGAAGATCGGCACGAGGGCGACCGGCGGGATGGCGCGGAAGAAGTGGATCGTCGGCTCGACGAACCAGGCGAGCGGCCGCACCAGCCCGAGTGCGGTGCCGAGCAGCACGCCGATGACGCTCGCGAGGACGAAGGACAGCAGCAGGTTGCCCACCGAGGAGCCGACGTCGACGAGGAAGGCCGGCGTCTGCACGAGCTGGACGAGCCGTTCGAGGATCAGCTGCAGCGGCGGGAAGAACGCGTTCGTCGAGTTCGCGGACGCGACCCACCACAGCGCGAGCAGCACGATCGGCACGAGCACCTCGGTGCCGACCAGCACCCAGCGCGGTGTGCCGCTGCGCCCGGCGCGGCGGGCGAGCGAGGTGCGGGCGGGGATGGACGAGGTGAAGACCATCAGCTGAGCTCCTTCCGGTACTGCGGGTGCCAGTGCAGCAGGCGCCGCTCGCCCCACTGGCTGAGCCCCTGCACGAGGAGACCGAGGATGCCGAGCGCGAGCACGTAGGCGAACAGCTGCGCCTGGTCACCGGAGATCTGCGCGAGCAGCAGGCTCTGACCGAGGCCGGGTCCGCCGCCCAGGAGTCCGGCGACGACCGCGACGATGAGCGAGGTCGGAGCGGCGACGCGGATGGCGGTGCCGATGTACGGCAGGGCGCTCGGCAGCACGATCCTGGTGAGGATCTCCCCGCGGCCCATGCCGTAGGAGCGTCCGGTCGCCCGCGCCACCGGATCGGTGTCGAAGACGCCCGCGGCGGACTGCACCGCGATCGCGACGAAGCAGCCGAAGAAGACGAGGAACACCCCCATCGCCATCGTGGGCCCGAGCACGAGCACGACGATCGGCAGGATGACGATCGGCGGGATCGGCTTCAGGAACTCGAGCGGTACCCGGGTCGCGTGCATCGCGAGCGGCGAGGTGCCGATGCCGACGCCGAGCAGCACGCCGACGACGGTCGCCAGCAGGAGGCCGGCGACCGCCATGACGACGGTGTCGCCGAGCGCCCGCCAGAGTTCGGGCGTCGCGAAGAGGCCGGCGAGCCTGCCGATGGAGTCGGCTGCGCTCGGCAGCGGCGAGTCGGCGAGCGGACCCGCGGTGGCGGCGAGCTGCCAGGCGCCGAGCGCCGCCACCGCGCCGGCTGCGCCGACCCCGGTTCGAAGGAGCGGGACGCGCATGCCGGATCAGCCCGTGACGATGACGCCGTCGAGCTCGACGGGCTTCTGGAGGAAGCCGAGCTCGACCATCTTCTCGTTGGGCAGCTCGAGGTCCTCCGTCTTCACCTCGGCCGGCCAGACGGGCACCTTGACCTCGTCGAGCGTGAGCGTCGAGCCGGTGTAGTCGAGTCCGGCCTGGATGGCCTCCTCGGGGTGCTCGGTGGCGTAGGCGTTCGTCTTCACGAGGGCGCGCTGGAAGGCGGCGATCGCGTCGGCCTTCTGCTCGACGATGGAGGCGCCGGCGGTCCAGAGTCCCGTTGCGCCGCGCTCGAAGAAGCCGACCGACGGGGCGGAGATCTGGGTCGCGCCGGCCGCAGCCGCCTCGGTGGTGAAGGGGCTCACGAGGCCGGCGGCGTCGACGGTGCCGTTCTTCAGCGCGGCGACCGCCGAGGTGAAGTCGAGCACGACCCAGTTCACGCCGCTCGCGGGGTCGATCCCGGCCTTCTCGAGCTCGCCGGCGATGACGACCTCGAGCTGCGCCTTGCGCGCCGGGATCGCGATGGTCTTGCCCGCGAGGTCGGCGACGTCGGCGACCCCGCTGCCGGCGGCGGCGAAGAGGCCGGTGTCGTCGAGGGCGGCCGGGTCCTCGGCAGTGGCGGCGTCCTCGGGGTAGCCGTCGGCGGCGCCGATGACCTTGACGGGCACGCCCTGGCTGAGCGCGTTGAGGAGCGGGATGCTCGGTGAGTAGGCGATGTCGACCTGTCCGCTCTGCACGGCGGCGAGGCCCGCGGGCGGGTTGGCGACGACGCTCGTCTCGAGCGCGAGCCCCTCCTCCTCGAAGAAGCCCTGCTCGATGCCGGTGAGCAGCGCGCCGTCGGAGGTGAGGCCGATGGTGGCGACCTTGAGCGTGGTCAGCTCGCCGTCCGCGCCCTCGGTGGCGGCGGGCGCGCCGGACGAACAGGCCGTGAACGCGAGCGCCGCGAGCGGGATGGCTGCCACGGCCGCCGCGATGCGGGAGGTGGTCTTCATGAGCGACTCCTTCGTCGTCGGGGGATGCGACCGGTTCGATCAGGGAGGGCGATCGGTTCGCCACGAACGGTTAGTCACCGATTGGTGACTAAACGATACCGACGTTCGTGCGCCGCTGGATCACGGATCGGTAACGATAATCACCAAATGGAGACGAAACGCCGCATCCCGGCCTGATCCACGCGCATCATCGGTGCGAGGCATCCGTATGATCGTCGCGACAGGAGGTGCGCCATGCCGAAGATCGTCGACCACGACGAGCGTCGCGCGCACATCGTCGAGGCGCTCATGCGGCTCATCGTGCGCGACGGCTTCGAGCGCGCGACGATGCGCGAGATCGCCGCAGAGGCCGGCTACGCGCACGGCGCGATCGCCCGCTACTTCCCCGACAAGCAGAGCGTGCTCACCGCGGCGTTCCAGCGGCTGCACACCCAGGCCAACGACCGCATCCTGGCGGGCGTCGAGGGCCTCCGGGGCCTCGACGCGCTGCGCGAGATGTGCCTCGAGATCCTGCCGTTCGGCGAGGCCGGACCGCGCTACGCGAAGGTCGTGCTCGCCTTCTGGGACCACGCCGCCCAGGACCGCGAGATCTGGGAGATCCACCGCGAGCACAACCTGCGCTGGCGCGAGCTCATGCGGCGCTTCCTCGGCGAGGCGCAGGAGGACGGCGAGCTCGCGCCCGAGGTCGACATCGCGACCGCGGTGAACGAGGTCTCCGCGCGGAACGCCGGCTGGCAGATGATCGCCGTGCTGATGCCCGACGAGGCGGGCGACGCGCACCTCGACCAGGGCCTCGACGCGCTGCTCGACCGCTTCCGGGCCCGCCGCTGATCGCGCTGGTTCGCTGAGCCCGTCGAAGCGGTTGGTTCGCTGAGCCCGTCGAAGCGCGGCATTCCCTTCGACAAGCTCAGGGAACCAGGGCGGCGGCCCGTCGACGAGCTCAGCGAACCAGGGTGGTTCGACGCGCCCGCCGCTGACCGTTCGCCTACACTGGTTGACGCGTGAGCGCCGGCGATCTGCGCCGCCCGCGCGAAGACGGGAAGAGGGCCGGATGCCGAAGGTGATCGACCACGACCAGCGACGCCGGGACATCGTCGACGTCACCTGGCGGCTCATCGTCAAGGGCGGCATCGAGGCGGCGACGATGCGCGAGATCGCCGCGGAGGCGGGCTTCGCGAACGGCGCGCTCAAGCACTACTTCCCCGGCAAGGACGAGATCATCCAGGGCGCCTACGAGCGCTCGCTCGGCCTGATGGGCGAGCACATCGAGGCCGAGGTGGCCGACAAGCGCGGCGTCGCCGCCCTCCGCGCCATCTGCTGGGCCGCGATGCCGCTCGACGACGAGCGCGTCACCTCCGGCCGCGTGCTGCTCTCGTTCTGGGAGCGCGCCGTCTCGAACGAGACGCTGCACGAGGCCTACCTCGCCCACCTCGCGGTCTGGCGCGGGGCGCTGGCCCGCTACGTCGCCGAGGGCCGAGAGGACGGCGACATCACGACCGCCACGCCCGACGAGCAGCTCGTTGACGAGATCGTGCTGCTCAACGTCGGGGCGAACATCATGAGCCTCATCTCGCCCGAGAGCTCGACGCCGGCGCTGCAGGAGGCGCACCTCCGCGCCTTCTTCGAGCGACTTTAGCTCCAGCCCCGAAACCGAGTTGCCCGACTTCCATGAAAGTCGGGCAACTCGGTTTGCAGAGCGTGGCAGGGCGGTCAGCGCGCCTCGGCCACCAGGATGCGCGGGCTGCCCGGCAGCGCGATGGTCTCCACGTAGCGCCAGCCGGCACCCTCGAGCCACTCGCGGACGTCGGCCTCGGGGAACACGACGGTGCCGTCGATGTTGTAGTACTCCCCCGCGTGCAGCGCGTCGATCCGGCGCTGGCGCGGCTCGTCGTCGAGCGTGAAGTCGAGCACCGCGAGCTTCGCGCCGGGTGCCGCGGCCGCACGGGCGTTCGCGAGGATGGTGCGGTTCTGCTCCGCCGTGAAGCGGTGCAGCACGTGGTTCACGAAGACGAGGTCGTGCTCGCCGCCCGGCTCGACCGACTCGGTGTCGCCGCCCTCGACGACGGCGCGGTCCGCGAGGCCCGCCTCGGCCACGGCCTGCGCGACGGAGTCGGCGAAGTCGGGCGCGACGACGAAGCGCGTGGTGAGCTCGGGGTTCGCCCGCATGACGTTGACGGCGAAGGCCGGGCTGAGGCCGCCGAGGTCGAGCAGCGAGCGCCGCCCGGTGACGTCGAAGGCGCGGGCGAACTCGTCGGCGTGCAGTTCGTTGTAGCGCATCACGCCCGCGAGGAAGCGGCCCCAGCCGGCCTCGTCGAGTTCGAGCACGCCCGGCGCGTCGGAGTCGACGGTGCGGTCGTAGCCGCGCCACTGCTCATAGGAGGTGTCGCCGAGGAAGGCGAGGAAGGGCCCGAGGTCGATCTCGGCGCGATCGCCGGTGAGGTAGGCCGCGGCATCCGGCGTCAGCGAGTAGCGGCCGCCCTCGCGCTCGAGCAGCCCCTGCGCGTTCATGCTGTCCGCGAGGATCCGCACCTGGCGCTCCGGCACGCCGGTCGCTGCGGCGAGCGCCCCGGCGTCGAGCGGGCCGTCGGCGAGCGCGGCGAACAGGCCGATGCGGCTCGCGGTGATGAGCTGCTTGGCGCCCATGAAGCCGATCGCGATGTCGACGATGGCGGCGGGGCTGGCGGCCCGCTCGGCGGGCTGGAGGGTGTCGGTCATGGCTGCGCTTCCTGTGCGGCCGCCCGCATCCGTGGGACGGCGATGTCGTGGATTCAGCACGATGCTACACGTTTTTCTACTAACATAGAAAAACAAATCCACCCGTTCATTCACCGTCGAAAGCGAACGCATGCCACTCACCGTCAGCACCCGCACCCTGCCCGCGGCCGGCGACACCGCGGACCGCGGCAACGCCCCCGTCGTCTTCCTGCACGGCTTCGCCTCGGACGGCGAGACCGACTTCGTGGCGAGCGGCCTCGCCGACGCGATCGCCGCCTCCGGGCGCGAGGCGATCGTCGTCGACCTGCCGGGGCACGGCGCCGGCGGCGCGATCGGGGCGGACGAGGACGCCTCGACGAGCACGGTCGTCCGGGCCATCCGCGAGGCACTCCCCCAGTCCGGGCCGGTCGACGTCGTCGCCTACTCGCTCGGGGCGCGGCTCGCCTGGGCGCTCGCGGCGGCCGAACCGCGTGTGCAGCGCCTCGTGCTCGGCGGCCTCAGCCCCTTCGAGCCGTTCGCCGGCGTCGACGTCGCCGCTCTGGTCCGCGCGATGGACGGCGAGGCGCCGGCCAACCCGATCCTCGGCATGATGGCCGCGATGATCGGCGCTCCGGGCCGCGACCGCGACTCGCTGCCGCGCCTCATCGCCGGCCTCGCCCGCGAGCCGTTCGACCCGGCGCAGGATATCCCGGCGATCCCCGTGCTGTTCGTCGCGGGAGTGGACGACCCCATGACGACGGGCCTCGACCGCGTGGTCGAGGGCGTCGCGCGCGGGCAGCTCGTGCGGGTGCCCGGGGACCACCTCGGCGCGCTCGCGAGCCCCGAGTTCCACCGGGCGGTGCTCGACTTCCTCGCCTGACGCCTGACGCCTGACGCCTGACCCCGCCCAAATCCTGAGTTGCCCGACTTTCATGAAAGTCGGGCAACTCGGGGTTGGAGCAGGCGGGCGCGGTGCGCGGCTACGCCCAGACGCCGTCGGAGCGGACGTCCTGGTCGAGCTGCAGGCCCGCCGTCGCGGCGCGGATGCCCTCCGCGCCGACGCGATCGAGCAGGGCGAGCGCGCCGAGGTTGTCCTCCAGCTGCGACATCCGGCTGACGCCGAAGAGCACGTTGGCCGTCACGGGGTTCGCGAGGCAGAATGCGATGCCGAGCTGCGTCGGGGTCGCATCGAGCTCGGCGGCGATCCGGGCCACCTCCGGGTAGATCGCGACGATGCGCTCGCGGATCCCGCCGACGTCCGCGCCGATCTTGCGACCGGGCACGGCCTTGCCCGCGAGGATGCCGCCCTCGAAGGCATCCGAGGCCTGCAGCGCCAGCCGCCCAGACGCGAACAGCTCGCCGTACTCCGGCCCCTCGGCCATCGAGCGACGCACGAGGCCGTACTTCAGCTGCGCGAAGCTCGGCGGCACGAGCCCCTCGCGCTCGGCGTGGTCGAGCGCGAGCACGAGGTCGTCGGCTCGCCAGTTGTTGACACCCCACGCGCCGAGCCGGCCGGCCGCGATCTCGGCCTGCACGTCGTCGACGACGCGGCGCACGTCGATCGGCTCGAGGTAGTCGCCGACGACGGCGAACTCCGCGCGCTCGACGCCGATGCGCTCGAGGGAGGTGGTGAACTGCCCGGCGAAGCCGACGCGCGGGTACTCCCAGAGCCAGAGCTTGCCGCAGAGCAGGTAGTCCTCGCGGGCGAGCCCGGCCTCGCGCACGGCACGGCCGAAGATCAGGTCGGTCGTCGCCTGCTCGGCGTGCGGGCCCAGGTCGTAGTGCGCCACGTCGAAGAACGCCGCGCCGGACTCGTGCGCGCGACGGATCAGCGCGACCGCGTCGTCGAAGTCTATGCGGTCCCAGGTGTTCCAGGACCCGAGGGAGAAGACGGGGACCTCCGGCCCGCCGGGGCCGAGCTGGCGGGTGGGAACGGTGACGGTCATGCGGCCTCCTCGTCGCTTTTTTCTACGCTCGTATAATATAACCACGGGCGTGCACCGACGCACGCCGACGGCAGAAGGAGATCCCGTGTCCGAACCTCGAATCGTGCTCATCACCGGCGGCGCCGGCGGCATCGGCCGCGGCATCGCCGCCGCGTTCCGCGACGCGGGCGACCGGGTCGTCGTCGCCGACGTCGACGCGGACGCCGCACGCGCGGCGGGCGAGGAGCTCGGCGTCGCGCACCTCACCCTCGACATCACGGATGCCGGGGCCGCCGCCCGCGCGGTCGAGGAGCTGGAGGCCGAACACGGCCCGGTGGGCGTCCTCGTGAACAACGCCGGCATCCTCTCGGTGCACGGCGCCCTCACCGAGCTCGAGCCCGACGCCTACCGCTCGATCGTCGACGTGAACATCGTCGGCACCTTCACGATCACCCAGGCGGTCGCCCGTCGTATGATCGCGAACGGCACCCGCGGCGCGATCGTGAACATCTCCTCGATCGGCGGCCGCCAACCCACGCCCGGGATGGGCGCCTACGAGTCGAGCAAGGCCGCCGTCGACTCACTCACCCGCTGGGCGGCGATCGAGCTCGCCGGGCACGGCATCCGCGTGAACGCGGTCGCGCCGGGGCCGGTGCTGACGCCGATGCTGCGGATGGGGATGCCGGAGGGCTCCCCCGCGCGCGAGGCCTGGTCGAGCCGCATCCCGCTCGGCACGCTCGCCGAAGTCGAGGAGGTGGCCCCCGCCGTCGTCTTCCTCGCGGGCGAGGGCGCCGCGCACATCACGGGCGTGAGCCTCGCCGTGGACGGCGGCCAGCTGCTCACCTGAGCCGCCGCGCCACACCGCCGACCGAGTTGCCCGACTTTCATGAAAGTCGGGCAACTCTGGGTTGGGGGGAGTCGGGGCTGGGGCGGATCAGCGCTCGTAGACGACGTCGCCGTCGACGACGGTGAGCTCGACGCCCACGCCGGGCAGCTCGGCTGGGGTGAGCTCCAGCGGGTTCGCCTCGAGCACGCAGAGGTCGGCCGCCATCCGCGGCGCGAGCGTGCCCTTCCAACTCTCTGCGCCGTCCTGATGCGCCGGCACGACCGTGTACGCGCGCAGCAGCTGCAGCATCCGCCGCTCAGCCTCCGCCGGCGCCGCGGCGCCCATCCAGGCATCCGCGTCCGCCACGCCCTGCCGCCAGTCCGGCGCGAGCACGGGGGCATCCGAGCTGAGCGAGACGCGCACGCCCGCCTCGATCGCGCGCCCGATCGGCCACGCCGCCGCGGCGACCTCCTCGCCGAGCACCCCGGCGACCCACGGGGCCGTCTTCGCAGCGATCCCGGCCTGCACGTTGAGGCCCATGCCAAGCCCGCGCATCCGCTCGAGCGCCGCCGGGGTGACGAGGTCGCCGTGGATGACGTAGTGGCGCAGATCGGCCGGAGCCTCCGCGGCGGCGGCCTCGACCGCGTCGACGACGTGATCGATCGTGCGGTCCCCGGTGGCGTGCACGCCGAGCTGGAGGCCCTGCCGGTGCACGGCCCGGATCATCTCACCGAGGTTCGCGGCGCGCTGGTCGAGGTCCCCTCCGCCGACGAGGAGCCCGCCGTGCGATCCGTCCGGATAGGCGTGCGCCGTCCACGCCTGCAGCATCGGCGGGATGCCGTCCGCGAAGATCTTCACCCCGGCGACGCGCAGCCAGGCGGGACGCTCGGTCTGCCGCTCGAGCCCGCGCAGTCCGGCGAGGAACGCCCGCAGCTCGCTCGGCCCGTCGAGCACGCCGAACAGGGCGAGCACGTTCACGCGGGCGCGCAGCGCGCGCTCCGACTCGAGCGCGCGGTAGCTGTCGAGCACGGCCTGGCCGAAGCATCCGGTCGCGCCGTCGTCCTCGCCCGGCCCGAGGCCGGGCTCCGTGTAGCTCGTGATGCCGAGCGAGGCGATGAGCTCGCCCGCGCGCAGGATGGCCCGGCGCCGGCCGGCCTCGTCATCGACGAGGCGGGGCCCGGACGGGACGTGCGGATCGGCGGCGGATGCCTCGAGCGGGGCGGCCTCGGCGAGCGGTCCGCCGTGCCCGCCGGCGGGCACCTCGGCGCCGGCGCCCGCCTCCATCGCCCCGAAGACCGTGTCGGGCCACATCGCGCCCAGCCACGTCGCGTGCAGGTGCGAGTCGTTGATGCCCGGGATGACGGCGCGCCCTGCGAGATCGACCACGCGGGTGCGCCGGCCGATCAGCGGGGCGATCCGCGCCTCGTCGCCGACGGCGAGCACTCGCCCGTGCCGCACGGCGATCGCGGTGCCGCGGGTGTCGGCGGCGTCGAGCGCGAGCACCATCCCCCCTCTGAGCACCAGCTCGGCGGGGCCCTCGGCACCCGATCGTTCGACTCCCTGCACGTCTCCTCCTCGAGCGCTGGCAATTTTGGTCAACGTATGTAGAATAACCCACATCGGCGGCCGGTCGACAACGTCGCGACCGGAACCACCGCCTCGAAGGGAGCTTTCGATGACGATCCCCACGACCACCCGCGCCGCCGTGCTCACCGCGCACGGCGAGCCCCTCGAGCTGCAGGAGCTCCCGCTCCCCCAGCAGGTCGAGCCCGGCGCGGCGCTCGTGCGCATCACCTGCGCGAGCCTCTGCGGCACCGACATCGAGATCTGGTCGGGCCGGATGAGCTTTCCCGGCATGCTGCCGATGGTGCTCGGCCACGAGATGGTCGGCGAGGTCGTCGCCGTCGGTGAAGGCACCCGCGACGCGCTCGGCCGGGAGCTCGCCGTCGGCGACCGGATCGGCTGGTCCGAGTCCACCTGCGGCGAGTGCTTCGGCTGCACCGTGCTCCGCGAGCCCGTCGCCTGCAGCCGCCGCGGCTACGGCTTCCTGCAGCGCTCCGACGTGCCGCCCTACGCGACCGCCGGTCTCGCCGACTACGCCTACGTGGTGCCCGGCGCGGCGAAGCTGCTGCTGCCCGCCGAGGTCAAGGACACCTGGGCCTCGATGGCCGGCTGCGCCGCCAAGACCGTGCTGCGCGCCTTCGGCCGAGCGGGCGGCGTGCGGCCCGGCTCCCGCGTCGTCGTGCAGGGCTCGGGCGCCCTCGGCATCTTCGCCACCGCCGTCGCAAAGCTCTCCGGCGCGGGCACGGTCATCACCGTCGGCGCCCCCGCCGAACGACTGGCGATGGCCGAGCGCTTCGGCGCCGATCACGTCGTGGGCATCGAGGGCGGCTCGGACGCGGTCGTCGCCCGGGTGCTCGAACTCACCGATGGGCAGGGCGCGGATCTCGTGCTCGACTTCGCCGGCGCGCCGAGCGTCGGTCCCGAGGCGATCGGCATGGCCGCCCAGCGCGGCACCTTCGTCGTCGTCGGCTCCACCGGCCCCGTCGGCGAGCCGATCGCCCTCTCGGCGGTCATGGGCAAGGAGCTGACCGTCGTCGGCTCGCTGAACGGCGACATCTCCGATTACGCCCGCGCCATCGACTTCTTCCGCGCCTTCGCCGATCGGATGCCGTGGGACGAGCTCTTCTCCCCCGCCGTCCCGCTCGCCGAGGCGAGCGCGCACATCGAGCGGATGCATCGGCTCGGCGAGATCAAGGCCGTCATCGACCCCCGCCTGCCCTGAGCCGGCGCCACCACGACCGCACGCCCACGACTGGAGCGACCATGACCGCACCCACCACCATCCCCACCCGCGAGATCGGCACGAGCGGCATCCGCACCGGCGTGCTGGCGCTCGGCTCCTGGCACACCTACGACCGCATGGACTTCGAGGACGCCGTCGAGCTCGTCGCGACCGCCGTCGAGCGCGGGATCACCCTCTTCGACGTCGGCGTCTACGGCTTCCCCGGCATGAAGCCGCCCGCGATCACCGACGTGCTGTTCTCGGCGATCGTGCGCGGCGCCGGGCTCGCCCGCGAGCAGTACCAGCTCTCCGAGAAGCTCTGGCTCGAGGGCTACGGCGAGGGCGGCTTCCGGCCGCAACTGGAGCGGGCGCTGTTCCGCGTCGGCACCGAGTACGCCGACCTCGTCATCCTCGGCGACCTGCGCCGCGACGACCTCTCGCTGCGCGAGCTCGTGCTGGACCTCGCCGGGCTCGCCGAGGCCGGGCTCATCCGGGCCTGGGGGGTGAACAACTGGTCGGCGACGAACATCCGCACGCTGCTCGAGCTCGCCGAGGCCGAGGGGGTGCCCGGCCCGCAGATCGCGCAGCTGAAGTACAGCGTCGCCCGCCGGTCCATCCCCGACGGCGAGCCCTTCGCCGCCCTTTGGGAGCGCGGCTTCAGCATGCAGGCCTCCGACGTGATGGAGGGCGGCATCCTCGCCGGCCGGGTCGAGCGCGAGCGCGAGGTGGGCCGGGACCCCGGCGACGTCCGCGCCCGCATCGTCGAGCAGGTGCCCGAGTTCGTCGCGCTGGCCGAGTCGCTCGACGCGAGCCCGGCCCAGCTCGCTGTCGCCTTCACCCTCACCCACCCGGCGAACACGACGACCCTCTTCGGCGCGACCCGGATGGCGCAGCTCGAGCAGAACCTCGCGGCCGTCGAGCTCGCCGAGCGTGTCGGCGCCGCCGAGCTGCGCCGGCTCGTCGAGCCGTTCTGGGCCGACCGCGGGGTCGTCGACCCCGAGGGCCCCTGAGCGGCCCGAGGCATCCGCCGCCCGCTCCGCCGCACCGAGGCATCCACCCCGTTCTCCCGACCGACCGATCGAAAGCCGAGACCATGACCGCCTACCCGCCCGTGCCGTTCGCCGACGAACTGCTGCCCGCCCTCGAGGCCATGAACGCCGCCCCGCAGCCGCCGCTCACGGAGGAGAGCCTGCCGCACACCCGGGAGGGCGCCGACCGGATGTTCCCGTCCGCCGCCGAGCTCGTCGCCGGCCGCGCAGTCGAGACCGAGGAGCGGGTGATCCCCGGCCCGGAAGGCTCGCCCGATCTCGAGATCACGATCTTCCGCCCGGCGGGGCACGCCGCGGCGAGCACGCCGCTGCCGGCGCTCGTCAACTACCACGGTGGCGGCATGATCGTCGGTCACCGCTCCTGGGAGCACGGTCGCGTCATCGACCTCGTCGAGTCGCTCGGCGTCGTCGGCGTCAACGTCGAGTACCGCCTCGCCCCCGAGCACCCCTACCCCGCCGGCGTCGAGGACAACTACGCCGCGTTCGTCTGGACGGCCGAGCACGCCGCCGAGCTCGGCGTCGACCCCGAACGGGTCGTCGTCATGGGCGGCAGCGCGGGCGGCGGCTTCGCGGCCGCGGTCGCCCTGATGGCGCGCGACCGGAAGGGCCCCGCGCTCGCCGGCCAGCTGCTGATCTGCCCGATGCTCGACAACACGAACAGCACCGTGGGCAGTTACCAGTACGACGGCATCGGCACCTGGCAGCGCGAGCTCAACCTGCTCGCCTGGCGGATGGTGCTCGGCGCCGAGCTCGCCGGCTCCACGGAGGCGCCCGCCTACGCCGCGCCGAGCCGAGCCGCCGATCTCTCCGGCCTCGCCCCCGCGTTCATCGAGGTGGGTGCGGCGGAGATGTTCCGCGACGAGGACGTCGACTACGCGAGCCGCATCTGGGCGACCGGCGGTCAGGCCGAGCTGCACGTCTGGGGCGGCGCCTTCCACGGCTTCGACATGTACGCGCCCGACACCGAGCTCACCCGCGCGGCGCTCGCCTCCCGGGACTCCTGGCTCCGCCGGGTGCTCGGCCTCTGACCCGCGTGCCCGGCCGCTGAGCCGAGCGCCCCACCGACCCCGACGTCCGTGCCGGCGGAACGCCTGCCCCGCCGGCACGGACGACTCGGACCTGAACCTCGCGCAGACGCGCACACCGCCACGGAACGAGGGAGTCCCGATGACCACCGACGCCGCGCCTACCCCGGTGCCCTACGACCCCGCCCTCGAGCCCGGGCTCGCCGCCTTCCTCGAGCTCGTCGAGCGCATCCCGCTCCGGGCCGACACGATCCTCGCGAACCGGGCGCACTTCGCCACCATCATCCCGCCGATCGAGGCGCAGATCGGCGAGCTGCCGCTCGACTTCGAGCACCGGCGCGTGCCGGGGCCCGCCGGCGCGCCCGAGGTCGAGGTGACGGTTATCCGCCCCCGCGAACGCGCCGAGGCCGCCGCACCCGGCGTGCTCGGCATCCACGGCGGCGGCCTCGTGCTCGGCACCCGCTTCTTCGGCACCCCCGAGCTCATCGAGCTCGCCCTGCGCTACGGCACCGTCGGCGTCGCCGTCGAGTACCGGCTCGCCCCCGAGCACCCGGGCCCCGCCGCCGTCGAGGACTGCTACGCGGCGCTCGAGTGGTTCGCCGCGCACGCCGGCCAACTCGGCGTCGACCCCGAGCGGATCATCGTCTCCGGCGCGAGCGCGGGCGGCGGCCTCTCCGCCGGGGTCTCGCTGCTCGCGCGGGAGCGCGGCGGGCCCTGTCTCGCCGGCCAGCTCCTCAACTGCCCGATGCTCGACGACCGCAACGAGACCGTCTCGAGCCGGCAGTACGACGGCATCGGCGCCTGGGACCGGAACAACAACGACACCGCGTGGACCGCCGTGCTCGGCGAGCGCCGCTTCGGCGACGACGTCGCCCCGGCCGTCGCGCCCGCACGCGCCGCCGAGCTCGGCGGCCTGCCGCCGGCGTACCTCGAGGTCGGCGCGGCCGAGGTGTTCCGCGACGAGACGGTCGACTACGCCACCCGGATCTGGGCGGCGGGCGGCCAGGCCGAGCTGCACGTCTGGGCGGGCGCCTACCACGGCTTCTCGGGCTTCTCGCCGGACGCGATCGTCTCCCGGGCGGCGAACGAGGTGCGCGACAGCTGGCTGCGACGCATCCTCGGCGTCGAGCCGTTCGAGCTGTCGCCGTGACGCACGACGCGGGCGACGCCGGCGCCCGGCCGGACGCGCCCGGAGCGGCGGGCCGCCCCCGGCCGATCATGGGCGTCGGTCGGGCGATGCTCGTGCTCGGCCTGCTCGAGGCCTTCGGCCCGCTGTCGATGGACCTCTACCTGCCGAGCCTGCCGCAGCTCGCCACGAGCCTCGGCACGAGCGACGCGCTCGCCCAGGCGACCATGTCGGTCTGCATGATCGGGCTCGGGCTCGGCCAGCTCGTCGCGGGGCCGCTGAGCGACCGCTTCGGCCGTCGCCGCCCGCTCCTCGTCGGGGTCGCGCTGTTCACCGTGCTCTCGCTCGTCTGCGTCGTGGCACCGAGCATCGAGGTGCTGCTCGCCGCCCGATTCCTGCAGGGGCTCGCCGGCTCGGCGGGCATCGTCATCTGCCTCGCCGTCGCGCGCGACCTCTATTCGGGCGCGGAGCTCAGCCGCATGCTCTCCCTGCTGATGCTGGTCAGCGCCTCCGCGCCGATCGTCGCCCCTGTCATCGGCGGCCAGCTCGCGCTCGTCATGGACTGGCGCGGCATCTTCGGCGTGCTCGGCGGCGTCGGCGCGCTGCTCTTCGTGCTCGCGCTCACCCTCATGCGCGAGACGCTGCCGCCCGAGCGCCGGCACGGCGGCGGCTTCGCGGCGAGCGGTCGGCATCTCGGCGCGCTCGCCCGCGACGGGCTCTTCCTCGCCGTGCTCGGCGCCTCGGCGGCGGGCGGCGTCGCCTTCTTCGCCTATCTCTCGATGTCGAGCTTCGTGCTCCAGGACGAGTTCGGCCTCAGCCCGCAGCTGTTCTCGCTGTGCTTCGCCGCGAACGCCGTGGCGAACATGGCCGGCGCGCAGCTCAGCCGCGTGCTCGTGCGCCGCACCGGGCCCGCCCGGATGTACCTCCTCGGCCTCAGCGTCACGGCCGCCTGCGCCCTGCTGCTCCTCGGCGGCGCAATCGCCGGCGTCGCGCTCTGGGTGATCCTCGCGCTCGGCCTCTTCCTCGCGAGCGTCGGCGTGGGCGGCCCGAACGGCTCCACGCTCGCGCTCTCGGCGCACGGGGACCGGGCGGGCACGGCATCCGCCGTCCTCGGCACCGCGCAGTTCACCGTCGGCCCGATCGTGGCCCCGCTCGCCTCGCTCACCGGGGCGACCGCGCTCGCCATGGGCTCGACGATCGCCGCGGGCGCGCTCGTCGCGCTCGCGCTCGGCTGGGCGGTCGTGTTCCCCGCGCTCCGCCGCCGCGGCGCCCTCGCCCCCTGAGCTCCACCCTCACCTACGAGTTGCCCGACTTTCATGAAAGTCGGGCAACTCGGGGTGTGGTCGGGAGCGGCGGTTAGTCGGCGAGGAGGAAGCGGGCGGCCTGCTCGCCGATCAGCACGGCCGGAGCATTCGTGTTGCCCGTCGTCACGCGCGGCATGATCGAGGCATCCGCGACGCGGAGCCCCGCGACGCCGTGCACCCGGAGCTTCGGGTCCACGACCGCGTCGGGGCCGACGCCCATCGCGCAGGTGCCGACCTGGTGGTGGTACGTGATCGCGGTCGAGCGCACGTAGTCCTCGAGCTCGTCGTCCGGGACCTCGGGACCCGGGTAGAGCTCCGAGGCGCCCCACGCCTCGGCGAGCGCGGGCTGCCGACCGATCCGGCGGCACTGCGCGACCGAGGCGACGAGGGAGCGCACGTCGTCGGGGTGCGAGAGCGCGCCGAGGTCGATGCGCAGCGGGTCATGCGGCTCGGGTCCGGACAGGCGGATGCTGCCGCGGCTCTTCGGCGTCACGATCCCGGCCATGAGGGAGAATCCGTCGCCGGGTCCGGTCATGCCCTCCTGGTACATCGGCACGCTGAAATTGATCGGCTGGGTGTCCGGCACCTCGAGGGCGGGGTCGCTCTTCCAGAACAGGTGCGTCTGCGTCACCGACACGCCCTCGTGCGGCGGCCCGACCGGGCGCTCGGTCGTGAAGATCACCGGCGACAGCAGGTGGTCGTGCAGGTTGCGGCCGACGCCCGGCAGGTCCGCGACGACGTCGATGCCGAGCTCGGCGAGCTCGTCCGCCGGCCCGATGCCGCTGCGCAGCAGGATCCGCGGCGAGTCGATCGCGCCGGCGGCGAGCACGACCTCGTCGGCGCGCAGCTCGTGCAGCTCGCCGTCCTGCTCGTAGACCACGCCCACGACGCGCGGCCCGCTGCCGGGAGCGCCGGCCCCCGGTGTTGCGCCGGGCTCGGGCTCCGCGAAGACCAGCCGGTGCACGTGGCAGCCGACGCGGACGTCGACCGCGTCGCGCACGGGCGCGAGGTACGCGAGGTAGGTGTTCAGGCGACGTCCGTCGCGCATGGTCACCTGCTCCTGCGAGACGCCGTCGAGGTGGTCGCCGTTGTAGTCGGGGTTGTGCTCGAGCCCCTCCTCGACGGCGGCCTCGATGATGGACGCCTGGATCGGGTCGAGCGGGTAGTCGTCGGTGACGTCGAGGAGGCCGGCATCGCCGTGCAGCGCCGAGGCGCCGCCCGAGAAGCGCTCGATGTCCCGGTAGATCGGCAGCACCTCGGCCCACGACCAGCCCTCGTTGCCGAGACTCGCCCAGTGGTCGTAGTCGGCGGGCGCGCAGCGCACCCAGATCATGGCGTTCAGCGAGTGCGAGCCGCCGAGCACCTTGCCACGGGGCAGGTGCAGGCGGCGATCCGCCGCGGCGGGCTGCGGCTCGGTGAAGTAGTCCCAGTCGTCGGGGCTGTGCCAGAGCTCGCCCATCCGGCTCGGGTCGTGGATGGCGGGGTTCGTGTCCTCGCCGCCGGCCTCGAGCACGGTGACCGAGACGCCGGCGTCGGCGAGCCGGCGGGCGACGACGCTGCCGGCGGAGCCCGCGCCCACGACGACGACGCGACGCGCGCCGTCGCCGGGCTCGGGGGTGACGGTGGACTGGGGGGTTGCGGCCACGGGCGTTCCTCTCCATCGGGGATGCCTCGAGGCTGCCAGCCCGCGCCCGCCCCGGCGAGGGCCCGGACGGCCCAGTACGCACACGGTCAACGCTCGTGCTCGCCAGGTCAAGGCCGGTCGGGCGGGCGCTCGTAGCGTGGGATCCGACCGGATTCACCCGGTCTCGACCGGACTCTCTGAGTGGAGGAATCCATGGAAAGCTACGACCGCCTCCTCGAGGCGATCACGCCGGCGTCGGGGCCGTCCCGCGACGTGCACGACCCGGCCACGGGCGAGCTCATCGGCACCGCGCCGGTGCAGGACGTCGCCGACCTCGAACGCGCCATCGACACTGCCGTCGCCGCGCAGCCCGCGTGGGCCGCCCTCGCCGACGAGGAGCGCCGCGGCTACCTGCACCGCGCCGCCGACGCCATCGAGGCCGCAGCCGAGCCGCTCGCCGAGCTGCTCTCGCGCGAGCAGGGCAAGCCGCTGAACGGGCCGAACGCCCGCTTCGAGGTCGGCGCCTGCGTCGCGTGGCTGCGCGCCACCGCCGAGACGCCGCTGCCCGTCGAGGTCGTCGTCGACGACGGCGAGAACTACGCCGAGCTGCACTACCGCCCGATCGGCGTCGTGGGCGCGATCTCGCCGTGGAACTGGCCGATGATGATCGCGATCTGGCAGATCGCCCCCTCGCTGCGGATGGGCAACACCGTGGTCGCGAAGCCGGCCGAGACGACGACGCTCTCGGGGCTCGCCCTCGTCGCCGTCATGAACGAGGTGCTGCCCGCCGGGGTGCTGAACATCGTGGCCGGCCCGGGTCGCACCGTCGGCGACGCGCTCACGAAAAGCCCGAAGGTCGGCAAGATCATGTTCACGGGCTCCACCCCGGTGGGCAAGCGCATCATCGAGGCGAGCGCGAACAACGTCACGCGGCTCACCCTCGAGCTGGGCGGCAACGACGCCGGCATCGTGCTGCCCGACGTCGACCCCGCGGCGATCGCCGAGAACCTGTTCTGGGGCGCGTTCATCAACACGGGCCAGACCTGCGCCGCCCTGAAGCGGCTCTACGTGCACGACTCCGTCTACGACGAGGTCGTCGCGGCACTCGTGGAGGTCGCCAAGAACGTACCGATGGGCGTCGGCCTCGACGAGCAGAACGTGCTCGGCCCGCTGCAGAACCGCGGCCAGTACGAGATCGTCGACCGCCTCGTCGAGTCGGCGAAGGCCTCCGGCGCCCGCGTGGTGCTCGGTGGCGACCCCGACCACGACGCCGTCGGCAACTTCTACCCGACGACGATCGTCGCCGACATCGACCCGCACAACGACCTCGTCGTCGAGGAGCAGTTCGGCCCGGCCCTGCCGGTGATCCGTTACTCGGACCTCGACGAGGTCGTGGGCCTCGCGAACGAGCTCGAGGTCGGCCTCGGCGCCTCCGTCTGGTCCGCCGACCGGGATCGGGCCCGCGAGATCGCCGCGCGCCTGCAGGCCGGCACGGTGTGGATCAACTCGCACGGCGGACTGCACCCGATGGTGCCGTTCGGCGGGGCGAAGCAGTCCGGCTACGGCCGCGAGTTCGGCGTCGAGGGCCTGAAGGCCGTCGCCGAGCCGCAGGTCGTCAGCGGCTGAGCCGAGCACCGCGACGAGGAAGGGCCCCGCTCGACGAGCGGGGCCCTTCCTCGTGCCCGGGATCGTGCCGGCCGGGCGGCGTCCGCCCCGTCAGGCGGCGCGCTCGCCGCGCAGCGCCAGCCAGGCCTCGCGACGCTGGGCCTGCAGCGCGGGGTCCGCGACCGGCGAGGCCATCAGCAGGCGGCGGCTGTAGGCGTCCTGCGGGTCGCCCGTGACCTGCTCGCCGTCGCCGGTCTCGACGATCGTGCCGCGGTACATCACCGCGACGCGGTGGCAGACACGGCGCACGACGCCGAGGTCGTGCGAGACGAAGAGGTACGAGACGCCGGTGTCGCGCTGCAGCTCGATGAATAGGTCGAGGATCGTCGCCTGCGTCGTGAGGTCGAGTGCGCTCACCGGCTCGTCGCAGATGATGAGCTTCGGCCGGCGCACGAGCGCCCGCGCGATGGCGATGCGCTGCCGCTGCCCGCCCGAGAACTCGCTCGGGTAGCGGTCGATGACGTGCTTCGGCAGCCGCACCCGGTCGAGCATCTCGCCCACCACGGCCTTCGCCTCGGCGCGGCTCGCACCGGCCGTGGCGAGCGGTTCGGCGAGGATGTCGCCCACCGTCATCAGCGGGTCGAGCGAGCCGTAGGGGTCCTGGAAGACGACCTGGATGTCGGCGGCGAGCGCCCGGCGGTCCCGGCCCGAGGCGTGCGTGATGTCGCGGCCGTCGAAGGCGATCGAGCCGCCAGCGACGGGCACGAGGCCGAGGATCGCCTTGCCGAGGGTCGACTTGCCCGAGCCGGACTCGCCGACGAGGCCGAGGCACTCGCCGGGAGCGATCTCGAGCGAAACCTCGTGCAGCACCCGATTCGGCTTGCGGCGGGTGCCGTACTCGACGACGACGTCCTTCGCCTGCAGCAGCGGCGCGGCGGATGCGGTCGCGCTCATGCGCGCACCTCCTTGCGGTCGGCCTCGGTCGAGGCATCCGTGGTGTCCGTGGTGCTGGTCGGCGTGGGGTCGCCAGCGGTGACGGCAGAGCCGGTCAGCGCGAACGCGCGGTCGAGCTCGGCGCGGCTCTCGGCCCCGTCGAGCGAGGCCGCGATGAGCTCGCGGGTGTACGGGTCGTCCGGGTTCGAGAAGAGCTGCGCCACCTCACCGATCTCGACGAAGGAGCCGTGCCGCATGACGACCACCCGGTCGCAGATGTCGGCGACGACGCCGAAGTTGTGGGTGACGATGACGAGCGCCATCCGGTACTCCTGCTGGAGCTCGCGCAGGAGCTCCAGCACCTCGGCCTGCACCGTCACGTCGAGCGCCGTGGTCGGCTCGTCGGCGACGAGCACCGAGGGCTTCGCGGCGATCGCGCCGGCGATGAGCACGCGCTGGGCCATGCCGCCGGACAGCTCGTGCGGGTACGCCCGCATGACCCGGGGCGGATCGGCGATGCCGACCCGTTCGAGCATCGCGAGCGCCCTGGCCTTCGCGTCGGCGCGGCTCATCCCGTGCACGGCGCGGAGCGGCTCGGTGAGCTGATGCCCGATCGTGAACGAGGGGTCGAGGTTCGTCATCGGCTCCTGCGGCACGTAGCCGATCTCGCGGCCGAGCAGGCGCGCCCGCTCGCGGCGGCCGAGCGCGGTGACGTCCTCGCCGCCGATCCAGATCGCGTCGGCCGTGTAGCTGCCCGTCTTCGGCAGCAGGTCGAGCACCGAGAACACCGTCTGCGACTTGCCGGAGCCGGACTCGCCGACGATGCCGAGCACCTCGCCGGGGGCCACGTCGAGCGTGATGCCGTGCACCACCTCGACCTCGCCGTCGGCGGTCTCGTAGCGCACCCGCAGGTTCTCGATCTGCACCGCCGAGTCCACCGCGGCGTGCGCGACGGCGCCCGTCGAAGCGGTGACGGCGAGCGGCTCGCCGGAGGCCGCGGCGCGCTCCGCCGCGCGGCGGGCGCGTCGCGCCTTCCGCGAGGGCAGTGGGGCGGTGACGCTCACGACGTCGGCGAGCGTCGAGCCGAGCACCGCGAGCGCGGCGATCGAGATGCCGAGGGCGAGCGAGGGCCAGAGCAGCAGCAGCGGATCCGTGCGCATGACGCGGAAGCCCTCGTTCATCGCGGCACCCCAGCCCGGGGTGGTGCCGCCGCCGATGCCGAGGAACTGCAGGCCCGCCTGCATGCCCATCGCCATGCCGGCGGTGAGGGCGGACTGGATGACGATCGGCGCGACGACGGGGCGGATGACGTGCCGCCCCATGATCCGCGCGTGCGAGAGGCCGGAGACCTTCGCCGCGTCGACGTAGGCCTCGTTGCGCACGGCGAGCACCGTCGCACGGGTGAGCCGGAAGTACCCGGGCGCCATGAACACACCGACGGTGACCATGAGCAGGTTGAAGTCGTTGCCGGTGTTCGCGCCGACGATGAGCAGGATGATCATGCCGGGCACCGACTGCACGGCGTCGCTGATCCAGGTGCCGATGCGGTCGGTCGCGCCGCCGAAATACCCTGCCGCGAGGCCCGAGGGCACGCCGATGACGAGCGAGGTCACGATCGCCACGAGTGCGCCCCAGAGCGTGATCTGGGTGCCCCAGATCAGCCGGCTCAGCACGTCGCGGCCGGTCGTGTCGCCGCCGAGCGGGTGCTCGGGGCTCGGCAGGGCGCGGGTGATGGAGAGGTCGACGAAGTTCGGGTCGTACGGGGCGAGCAGCGGCGCGAAGACCGCGACGAGCACGATCAGCACGAGGATGCCGAAGGAGATCGCCCCGGCGGGGCGCTTCAGCAGGCGGACGAAGACGGAGCCGCGACGGCCGGCGCGGGTGTCGATGTTCTCGGTCAGCGGGGAGGTCACTTCACACGCGCCTTCGGGTTGATCCAGCCGAGCAGGATGTCGAGCAGGAAGTTGATGATGACGACGAAGACGACCGTCACGACGGTGATGCCGAGCAGCATCGGGATGTCGCCGTTCTGCGAGGACGCCTGCGTGAGCGGCCCGATGCCGGGCAGCGCGAAGATCTGCTCGACGATGATGGCGCCCGAGAGCAGGCCGACGAACATGAGCGCGAGGATCGTGAGCGAGGGCGGGGCCGAGTTCCGCAGCAGATGCACGACGATCCGCCACTGCGGCAGGCCGCGGCTGCGGAGCGTGCGCATGTAGTCGAGGCCGTCGGCGCGGATGATCGCGTTGCGGAGCTGCTCGGCGATCATCACGACGGCGCCGAGGGCGAGGGAGATCGCGGGCAAGGTGATCGATTGGAGCCATCCGCCGACCGACTCCTGCGGCTGCACGTAGCCGACCGCGGGGAACCACTTGAGCTGCACCGCGAAGGTCATGACGAGCAGGAGCGCCACCCAGAAGCCGGGCAGCGCGAAGAGGATGACGGCGCCGGCCTTCACGAGCTTGTCGATCCAGGTGCCGGGGCGGAGGCCGGCGAGCACGCCGAGCAGGCCGCCGAGCACGGCGGAGAGCAGCACCGCAGCGGTCACGACCGAGAGGGTGACGGGGAGCTTCAGCGCGATCTGCGCGCCGACGGGCTGGAAGTTCTTCCAGGAGTCGCCGAGGTCGCCGCGGACGAGCCCGGCGATCCAGTCGCCGAACTGCACGATCACGGGCCGGTCGGTGCCGATCTTCGCCGCGAGCGCCTGCTGCGCCTCGGGGGTGGCGGCGCTGCCGAGGAGGCCCAGCGTGGGGTCGGGGATCGCGGCGTGCGCCAGGAAGAAGGTCGCGGTCGCCACGACGGCGAGCAGGATCACGCCGGAGACGAGCCGTTTGAGCGTGAAGGTGAGCATGGGGTCTCCTGGATCGGGTGCGGACTCGGGGGAAGCCGGTGGGACGGGACCGCGCGGGCTGCGCGGCCCCGTCCCGAGGCGGTCAGCCCACGACCTCGATCTGGCGGAGCGTCGGGAACATCATGCCGATGACCGGCGTCACCTCGAACTCGGAGGTCGAGATGTAGGTGTTCGTCGACTGGCTCCAGACCGAGAAGAAGGCCTGCTCGGTGACGAGCTCGTTGAGCTTCTCGATCGCGGCGATCTGCTCGTCGCCGGGCTCGGCGGTGAACACCGTGTCGATCTGGGCCTGGATCTCGGGGAACGCCTCGACGCCGGGGTTCGGGTTGTACCACTGCGGCTTCGCAATCTGGCGCTCGACCGTGGCGACCGGGTTGCCGTCCATCGCGATGACCGCGACGAACATGGGGTACTCGGGCGCGACCGACATGTACTGCATGAAGTCGGTCTCCTTGAAGGTGACGCCGATGCCGAGCTCGCCGAAGGTCTGCTCGATGATCGCCTGCCACGGCTGGAACGGCGGGGCCATCGGCATGGTCACGTCGAAGCCGTCGGCGTAGCCCGCCTCGGCGAGCAGCTGCTTCGCCTTCTCGATGTTCGCGGGGTACATGTCGTTCAGCGACTTGACGTAGCCGGGGGTGTCGGCCGGGAACACCTGGTTGGTCGCGACGCCGACGCCCTGACCGATGGTGTCGACGAGCTCCTGCCCGTTGAACGCGTAGTTCAGCGCCTGGCGCACGCGCACGTCGCCGAGCGGCTTGCCCATCTCGGTCGCGCCGAGGCGGTCGCTGAACTGCAGGCCGACCCACATCGAGAGGCCGCTGGCGACGTTCCAGCCGTTGTCGGGGGCCAGGTCCATCGCGGTCTTGTCGCCGTAGATGAGGTTGAACTGACCGCCCTCCATGCCGTTCAGCATGGCGGTCGCGTCCGAGAGCGGCGAGATGGTGAGCGGGTCGAAGGGGAAGTCCTCGGCGGCCCAGTGGTCGGCGACCTTGTCGAAGTGGTACTCCGCGCCGGGCACCGAGCTCGCGCCCAGCGTGTAGGGGCCGGAGCCGACGGGGGCGGTGGCGAGCGAGCCGTCGTCGATGGCCGAGGGCGCCATCATGTAGCTGCGGCCGAGGCCCATGAAGTAGAGGATCGTGTCGTCGCGCTGGGTGAGGTGGATGGCGATGGTGTCCTCGTCGACCGCCTCGAAGCTCTCGACCTTCTGGTACGCCTCCTGCGAGCGGACGCCCGCCTTCAGGTACTCGAGGCTCTTCACGGCGGCTTCGGCGTTGAAGGCCTCGCCGTTGGAGAACTCGGTGTCGGTGCGGAGGTTCATCGTGATGGTGGTGAAGTCGTCGGACACCTCCCAGTCGGTCGCGAGGCCGGGCTGCGGCTGGCCGTCGCCGTCGATGGTCAGCAGCGGGTCGTAGACCGCCGACAGGTAGGGGCCGTCGAAGCCGATGTCGGCGAGCGAGGGGTCCCAGGAGGTGACGTCCAGGAAGTTGCCGATGCTCAGCGGGTGGACCGAGGTCCCGCCGTCACCGTCGGAGGGCGCGTCAGTACCGGACGTGCACGCGGTGAGCGCGAACGCGGCGGCCGCGGCGAGGGCGACGCCTGGCAGTGCCTTCTTCATGTCTTCTTCTCTCGATTGCGGGGAAACAGGTGGGTGCTGCGGGACATCGCGGTCAGGGCGAGTGCCGATCCCTCCGGTCGCGTTCTGCGCGTCGATGCGCCGCGGCGCCGTAGCCGTGGAGCTCGAGAGGTCGTCACCTCGATGTGCCGTGCGGGTAAGTCTACAACTGTTGACAAGAAACACAACACCTGGAGAAAGACGGGGCGGCGACGTGCCCGCGCACGTCGCCGCCCCCGCGGTCCGCCCCCGGAATTCAGGCGATCGAGACGTCCTCCACGAAGGAGATCTCCTTGGCCGCGATGCGCTCCGGGATCCCCTCGAACGCCCCCTGGCGCTCCGGGGAGACGAGGTAGGCGGCCTCGACGCGCTCGAACTCGGCGCGGTCGCCCGGCACGCTCACGGCCCAGACGAACTCGTTCGCCTCCGGCCGCCCGTAGGCGAACTCCACCTCGAACCCGGTGGCGCGCCGCACCGCGGGCATCCGGGTCTCGAACCACTCCACGAACGCCTCGAACTCGCCCTCGACGATCTGATAGCGACGCAACTGCACGGTCTTCATGGCTCAATCATGCCGTGCCCGCGGCATCCTTCCGTCGCCGTATACTCGTTGCGTCCAGGCGCGCCATCCGCGCCGGTGCTCGAAAAATGGGCACGAAGCGAGCCGATGCCGGCGTCGGTTGCGAGACACATACGGAATCCGTCCGTCGCGTCTCGAAAGGCCGCCGCATGCCCACCGTCTCCTCCCACGTCGCCCACGCCCTCTCCGCCCACGTCAGCCACGTCTTCGGCGTGATGGGCAACGGCAACGCCTACTTCCTCGACGCGATCGAGCGCGAGACCGACGCCGTGTTCACCGCCGTGCGCCACGAGGCCGGCGGCGTCGTCGCCGCCGACGCCCACTACCGCGCCTCGAAGCGCCTCGCCGCGGCGACCTCGACCTACGGGGCCGGCTTCACCAACACCCTCACCTCGCTCGCCGAGGCCGCGCAGGCGCGCGTGCCGCTCGTGCTCGTCGTCGGCGACGAGCCGACCTCGGGCCCGCGCCCCTGGGACGTCGACCAGATCGCGCTCGCCTCGGCGGTCGGCGCGCGCACCTATACGGTGGGCCGCGCGGATGCCGCGGCGACCACGGTCATCGCGGTCGAGCACGCCCTGCAGTACCGGCTGCCGGTCGTGCTCGCGATCCCCTACGACGTCGCCGCCGCCGAGGCCGGCCCCCTCGCCGCGGCGCCCTCCCCCGCGCTGCCGGCGCCGATCGCCCCGGCCGGCGAGTTCGCACACGGCCAGCTGAGCGAGATCGCCCGCGCTCTCGCCGGGGCGGAGCGACCGTTCCTCCTCGCCGGCCGCGGCGCCTGGCTCGCCGACGCCGGCGAGGCGCTCGGCGAGCTCGCGGCCGCAGCCGGCGCGCTCACCGCCTCCACCGCGCTCGGCCGGGGCGTCTTCCCCGAGGCGCGCTTCGACCTCGGCGTCACCGGCGGCTTCGGCGCCGACGGCGCGATGGCGCTCGTCCGCGAGGCCGATGTCGCCGTCGTCTTCGGCGCATCGCTGAACCAGTTCACGATGCGCTTCGGCGAACTGTTCGCGCCGGGCACGCGCGTGTTCCAGGTCGATGTCGCCGCCGCGGCGACGCATCCGAACGTGGGCGGCTACGTGCGCGGCGACGCCGGGCTCGTCGCCCGCGAGCTCGTCTCGCAGCTCATCGCCCTCACGGGCGAGGCAGTGCGCCCCGACGGCTGGCGGGAGCGCGTCGACGTCGCCGCCGCGCGGGCCTACGAGCCCGGCGAGGCCGCCGCGCCCGACGGCCGGCTCGACCCGCGCAGCACCGCGCGCCGGATCGCCGAACTGCTGCCCGAGGACCGCGTGGTCGTCTCCGACGGCGGGCACTTCATCGGCTGGGCGAACATGTACTGGCCGGTCGCGGCGCCCGACCGCATGATGATGGTCGGCACCGCGTTCCAGTCGATCGGGCAGGGCTTCCCGAGCGTCGCCGGCGCGGCGGCCGCCCGCCCCGAGGCCACGATCGTGCTCACGACGGGCGATGGCGGCGGCCTGATGGCGATCGCCGACCTCGAGACCGCGATCCGCACGGCGGGCGGACGCGGCGTCGCCGTCGTCTGGAACGACGCCGCCTACGGCGCGGAGGTGAACCTCTACGGCTTGAAGGGGCTCGCTGAAGGCCCGATGCGCATCCCCGAGGCCGACTTCGCGGCCGCGGCGCGCGCGTTCGGCGCGGAGGGCGTCGTCGTGCGCGAGCTCGCCGAGCTCGACGCCCTCGCGGACTGGGCCGCACGCCCGGTGGCGGAGCGCCCGTTCCTGCTCCTCGACTGCCGTATCTCGGGCGACGTGATCGCGCCGTACCAGCACGAGATCATCCGCGTGAACTCCCGCTGACCCCGGATGCCTCGCGCGCGAGGCGCTGGATCGTATACGATCAACGCAAGCGCCCGACGAGGAAGTGGAGCCCGCGTGCTGAATCAGTCCACCATCGAGGCGATCGCCGACGAACTGTTCATCGCCGATCGCGACCGCGGCATCGTGCCGCGGCTCACCGCCCGCCACGACGGCATGACCGTCGAGGACGCGTACGCCGTGCAGAAGCTCTGGGCCGAGCGCCGCGCCGCCGCCGGGGCCCGCCTCGTCGGCCGCAAGATCGGCCTCACCTCGAAGGTGATGCAGGTCGCGACGGGCATCACCGAACCCGACTACGGCGTGATCTTCGACGACATGGTGTTCGAGTCCGGCGCGACGGTCGAGTACGACCGCTTCTCGAACGTGCGCATCGAGGTGGAGCTCGCCTTCGTGCTCGCGAAGCCGCTCGCAGGCCCGAACACGACGATCTTCGACGCGCTCGACGCGACCGCCTACGTCGTGCCGGCCCTCGAGATCCTGAACTCGCACATCGAGCTCGAGGGCCGCACGATCGTCGACACCATCAGCGACAACGCCGCGATGGGCGGCATGGTGCTCGGCGGTCGTCCGGTCAAGGTGGACGAGCTCGACCTGCGCTGGGTCGGCGCGCTGCTGTACCGCAACCAGACGATCGAGGAGTCGGGCGTCGCCGCGGCCGTGCTCGGCCACCCCGCGATGGGCGTCGCCTGGCTCGCGAACAAGCTCGCGCAGCACGGGCAGTCCCTCGAGGCGGGCGAGATCGTGCTCGCGGGCTCGTTCACCCGGCCGATGTGGGTCGAGCGCGGCGACACCGTGCACGCCGACTACGGCCAGCTGGGGGCGATCACGTGCCGATTCGAATGAACGCCCCGCAGACGTTCTCGGCCCGCCTCGCCGCGGCCGACCGCCCGCAGATCGGCATGTGGGTCTGCTCGGCCAGCCCGATCGTCGCCGAGGTCGCCGCGGGCAGCGGCGTGGACTGGGTGCTGCTCGACGCCGAGCACTCCCCCAACGACCTGCGGTCGATCCTGCACCAGCTGTACGCGATGTCGGCCTACCCGGTCTCGGCCGTGGTGCGGCCGCCGATCGGCGACGCCGTGCTCATCAAGCAGTACCTCGACCTCGGCGTGCAGAACCTGCTCGTGCCGATGGTCGACTCGGCCGAGCAGGCCCGCGAGCTCGTCCGCGCCGTACGCTACCCGGGCCCGGCCGGCGGCGACGTCGCTCCCGCCGAGCACGGCGCGCGCGGCGTCGGCGCCTCGCTCGCCCGCTCCTCCCGGTGGAACCGCATCGAGGGCTACCTCGGCCGGGCTTCCGAGACGGTGAGCCTCATCGTGCAGATCGAGTCGGCGGCCGCGGTCGCGAATGTCGAGGAGATCCTCGCGGTCGACGGCGTGGACGCCATCTTCATCGGGCCGGCCGATCTCGCGGGCTCGATGGGCCTGCTCGGCCAGCCGAGCCATCCGGACGTCGTCGACGCCGCGCTGACCGCGATCCAGGCCGCGCGCGCGGCCGGCAAGCCCGCCGGCATCAACGCCTTCGTCCCGGCGGACGCCGACCGCTATCTCGCCGAGGGCGCGGCGTTCGCCGCCGTCGGCGCCGACGTCGCGATCCTGGCGCGCGCCTCGGAGGCACTCGCCGACCGCTTCATCGGGGCGCACCCCGCGAACGAGCGGGCCGGCGACGGCGCGGTTGCCTCCGGCGCGATCGCCTCGGACGCGAGCACCCCCCGCGAGAGCTACTGAGCGCCGGCACTTCCGCCGCGTCGCCAGATCGTATATCATTTCAGATACAACGAGACGAGGACGTCAATGACCTTCGGTATCCCCACCCCGGGCAAGATCATCGCGGTGCACCTCAACTACCCGTCGAGGGCCGCGCAGCGCGGCCGCACCCCCGCCCAGCCGAGCTACTTCTTCAAGCCGGCCTCCTCGCTCGCCGCGACCGGCGGCACCATCGAACGTCCCGCCGACACCGAACTGCTCGCCTTCGAGGGCGAGATCGCGATCGTCATCGGCGCGCCCGCGCGCTGGGTCTCCCCCGAGAACGGCTGGTCGCACATCGCCGCCGTGACCGCAGCCAACGACTTCGGCGTCTACGACCTGCGCTCGGCCGACAAGGGCTCGAACGTGCGCAACAAGGGCGGCGACGGCTTCACGCCGATCGGCCCGGCCGCGATCCCCGCCTCAGTCGCCGGGCAGGACGGATGGCGCGTCCGCACCTGGGTCAACGGCGAACTCGTGCAGGAGGACACCTCCGACACGCTCCTCTTCCCCTTCGGCCGCCTCGTCGCCGACCTCTCCCAGCACCTCACCCTCGAGACCGGCGACGTGATCCTCACCGGCACGCCGGCCGGTTCCTCCGTCGTCGTCCCGGGCGATGTCGTCGAGGTCGAGGTCGACGCCCCCGCCGCGCCCGGCGCGCCGAGCACCGGCCGCCTCGTCACCACGGTCACCCAGGGCGAGCACGCCTTCGGCGACTTCGGCACGAAGCCCGCCATCGACGACGACCAGCGCCTCGAGGCCTGGGGCAGCGAAGCCGAGCTGCTCGCCGCGGTCGCCGACGGCCGCGCGAGCGCGCCCGACTCCGCCGCCGCCGTGCGCGAGGCCGCGCCGGCCGGCCTCGACCCCGAGGTGCGCGAACTCCTCTCGCAGGCTGCTGTCGCGACGATCTCCGCGGCCCTGCGCAAGCGCGGCTACCACGACGTCTTCATCGAGGGCGTCTTCCCGAACCACGCCGGCGACCGCATCGTCGGCACCGCGAAGACGCTGCGGTTCATCCCCTTCCGCCCCGACCTCTTCAAGGAGCACGGCGGCGGCTTCAACGCGCAGAAGCGCGCCTTCGATCAGGTCGCCCCCGGCGAGGTCCTCGTCGTGGAGGCCCGCGGCGAGCGCGGCACCGGCACCGTGGGCGACGTGCTCGCCCTGCGCGCCCAGGTGCGCGGCGCCGCCGGCATCGTCACCGACGGCGGGGTGCGCGACTTCGACGCGGTCGCCGAGTTCGAGATCCCCGTGTTCTCGCAGGGCCCGCACCCGAGCGTGCTCGGCCGCCGCCACGTACCGTGGGAGACCGACGTCACGATCGCCTGCGGCGGCGCCGCCGTGCAGCCCGGCGACGTGATCGTCGGCGACGGCGACGGCGTGCTCGTCATCCCCGCCGCCATCGCCGCCGAGGTCGCCGCCGAGGCCGCCGCGCAGGAGCGCGAGGACGCCTGGGTCGCCGAGCAGGTGGCCGCCGGGGCATCCGTCGACGGCCTCTTCCCCATGAACGCGGAGTGGCGCGCGAAGTACGAGGCCGAGCGCGCGGAGGCGTCCCGATGAACGAGAGCAAGGCGCAGCAGGCGTACCGCTTCATCCGCGAGCGCATCGACGACGGCCGCTACGTGCCGGGCTTCCGGCTCGTGCTCGGCACGATCGCGCGGGAGCTCGGCGTCTCGGTCGTCCCCGTCCGCGAGGCGATCCGCCTGCTCGAGGCCGAGGGGCTCGTCACCTTCGAGCGCAACGTCGGCGCGCAGGTGGCCCTCATCCAGGAGACCGAGTACCTGCACACCATGCAGACCCTCGCCCTCGTCGAGGGCGCCGCGACCGCACTCGCCGCGCCGACGCTCACGGCGGAGCACGTCGCCCGGGCCCGCGCCGTGAACGAACGGATGCGCGAGAGCCTCGACGCCTTCGACCCGCACCGCTTCACCGCGCTGAACCTCGAGTTCCACGCCGTGCTCTTCGAGGAGTGCCCGAACCCGCACATCCTCGACCTCGTGCACCGCGGCTGGAACCGCATGAAGGTGCTGCGCGACTCCTCGTTCAGCTTCGTGCCGGGCCGCGCGCAGTCCTCCGTCGAGGAGCACGAGGCCATCCTCCGGCTCATCGAGGACGGCGCCGCCGCGATCGAGATCGAGCTGGCCGCCCGCGGTCACCGCACCGCGACGCTCGACGCCGTGCTCGCCTACCAGGCCGAGCAGCACGCGCACACCCCGACCCCCTGAGCCCCACCGGCGCCGCCGCAACGGTTCGGCGCCACGACACGATGAAGGTGAGAACCGCATGACCGACGCGTACCGCCCGGCCGATCTGCCGGAGAAGATCCAGCACTACATCGACGGCGAGTTCGTCGACTCGATCGACGGCGACACGTTCGAGGTGCTGAACCCCGTCACGAACGAGACCTACGTGCACGCCGCCGCCGGCAAGAAGGCCGACGTCGAGCGCGCCGTCGCCGCCGCCAAGCGCGCCTTCCAGGAGGGCCCCTGGCCGCGGATGCTCCCCCGCGAGCGCTCGCGCGTGCTGCACAAGATCGCCGACCTCGTCGAGTCGCGCGACGCCCGGCTCGCCGAGCTCGAGTCCTTCGACTCGGGCCTGCCGATCACCCAGGCGCTCGGCCAGGCCCGCCGCGCCGCCGAGAACTTCCGCTTCTTCGCCGACCTGATCGTCGCCCAGGCCGACGACGCCTTCAAGGTCCCCGGCCGGCAGATGAACTACGTGAACCGCAAGCCGATCGGCGTCGCGGGGCTCATCACGCCGTGGAACACCCCGTTCATGCTCGAGTCGTGGAAGCTCGGCCCCGCCCTCGCGACCGGCAACACGGTCGTGCTGAAGCCGGCCGAGTTCACCCCGCTCTCCGCCTCGCTCTGGGCCGGCATCTTCGAGGAGGCGGGCCTGCCGAAGGGCGTCTTCAACCTCGTGAACGGCCTCGGCGAGGACGCCGGCGACGCGCTCGTGAAGCACCCCGACGTGCCGCTCATCTCGTTCACCGGCGAGAGCAGCACCGGGCAGCTCATCTTCGGCAACGCCGCGCCGTACCTGAAGGGCCTCTCGATGGAGCTCGGCGGCAAGAGCCCGGCGGTCGTGTTCGCCGACGCCGACCTCGACGTCGCGATCGACGCCTGCATCTTCGGCGTCTTCTCGCTGAACGGCGAGCGCTGCACCGCGGGCAGCCGCATCCTCGTGCAGCGCGACGTCTACGACGAGTTCGTCGAGCGCTACGCGGCGCAGGCGAAGCGCGTGAAGGTCGGCCACCCGCACGACCCGGCGACCGAGGTCGGCGCGCTCGTGCACCCCGAGCACTACGACAAGGTGATGAGCTACGTCGAGCTCGGCAAGACTGAGGGCCGCCTCGTCGCGGGCGGCGGTCGCCCCGAGGGCTTCCCCGAGGGCAACTACGTCGCCCCGACGGTCTTCGCCGACGTCTCGCCCGATGCGCGCATCTTCCAGGAGGAGATCTTCGGACCGGTCGTCGCGATCACCCCGTTCGACACCGAGGAGGAGGCGCTCGCCCTCGCGAACAACACGAAGTATGGGCTCGCCGCCTACATCTGGACGAACGACCTGAAGCGCGCCCACAACTTCGCGCAGTCGGTCGAGGCCGGCATGGTGTGGCTGAACTCGAACAACGTGCGCGACCTGCGCACCCCGTTCGGCGGCGTCAAGGCCTCGGGCCTCGGCCACGAGGGCGGCTACCGCTCGATCGACTTCTACACCGACCAGCAGAGCGTGCACATCACGCTCGGCGCCCCGCACAACCCGACGTTCGGCAAGCAGGAGGTCCACGAATCGGACCTCGACGACCCGGACCCCCGCTGACCGGCCCACGCCCCAGACTCCACCCCAGGCAAGGACGCTGACATGACCCACCGCGACGAAATGACCCTCACCTCCTCCGGCTTCTACGTGAGCCAGGAGGCCCCGATCCACAGCGATAACCCGGTGCCGACGCCCTCGGCGCCCGCTCCAGACATCCTGCGCTGCGCGTACATGGAGCTCATCGTGACCGACCTCGCGGCCTCCCGCGTGTTCTACGTCGACGTGCTCGGGCTGTACGTCACCGAGGAGGACGAGGAGGCGATCTACCTCCGCTCCACCGAGGAGTTCATCCACCACAACCTCGTGCTGCGCCAGGGCCCCGTCGCCGCCGTCGCGGCCTTCTCGTACCGGGTGCGCACCCCGGAGGACCTCGACAAGGCGGTGGCGTTCTACTCGGAGCTCGGCTGCCGCGTCGAGCGCCGGGCGGAGGGCTTCACGAAGGGCATCGGCGACTCGGTGCGCGTCGAGGACCCGCTGGGCTTCCCCTACGAGTTCTTCTTCCAGACCGAGCACGTCGAGCGGCTGTCGTGGCGCTACGACCTGCACACGCCGGGCGAGCTCGTGCGCCTCGACCACTTCAACCAGGTCACCCCCGACGTGCCGCGCGCCGTGAACTTCATGCAGTCGCTCGGCTTCCGCGTCACGGAGGACATCCAGGACGAGGAGGGCACGGTCTACGCGGCGTGGATGCGTCGCAAGCCCACGGTGCACGACACGGCGATGACGGGCGGCGACGGGCCGCGCATGCACCATGTCGCCTTCGCCACGCACGAGAAGCACAACATCCTCGCGATCTGCGACAAGCTCGGCTCGCTGCGCCGCTCCGACGCGATCGAGCGCGGACCGGGCCGTCACGGCGTCTCGAACGCGTTCTACCTGTACCTGCGCGACCCCGACGGCCACCGCGTCGAGATCTACACGCAGGACTACTACACCGGTGACCCCGACAACCCCGTGGTCACCTGGGACGTGCACGACAACCAGCGCCGCGACTGGTGGGGCAACCCGGTCGTGCCGAGCTGGTACACGGATGCCTCGCTGGTGCTCGACCTCGACGGCAACCCGAAGCCCGTCGTCGCCCGTACCGACGACAGCGAGATGGAGGTCACGATCGGGGCCGACGGCTTCTCGTACACGCGGAAGGGCGACGAGGAGCAGGGCTTCAAGCTCGGCAACACCCTCTGAGCCGCCGCCTCACGCCACGCACGAACGCCGCCCGACGGCCCCGTCTTCCGGGGATCGCCGGGCGGCGTTCAGCGTCTCAGGAGCGTCCCGCGTCGCGGGGCGCTCAGGCCGTGCGGCGACGACGCGCGGCGAGGAGCCCGGCACCGGCCCCGACGACGAGCAGCGCGCCGAGCGCGAACGGCAGCGGCTCCGCGCCGGTCTCGGCGAGCCGCGGCCCTGCGGGTTCGGCCGCCGGCGTGACCGGCTCGGGCGCGGGCAGGGGCGGGAGCGACCAGACGAGCGTCACGGACGCTGCGCCGGGGTTCGGCTCCCCGGCCACCGCGGCGAGCCCGTCCGCGAGGAAGCCCGACCCGCCGCCGCCGGCGCCCACGACGTCGATCATGATCTCGTCCCCGCCGTCGACGGCGTCGAGCGCGACCGCGCCACCGCCGCCGCCCGTGTATCCACCACCACCGGCACCCGCCTGGAAGCGGTCGTCTTGCACCGCGAGCGTCCCGCCGGCGCCGCCCGCGGAGAGCGTGATCGTGCCGGGCGCGCTCGAAGCGCCGGCCTCGCCTGCATCGCCGCTCGCGCCGCCGGTCCCGCCGGCGCCGCCCGAGAGGCCGCCACCCGCCCCGTTGAACGCGCCGGTGCCGAACGTCGTCCCGTCGCCGCCGGGTGCGACGCCCGGCGCGCTCGGCGCACCGCCGGCCCCGCCCGGATAGGCGGCGAAGAGCTGGTCGGGGAGTTCGAAGCGCCCGGCGTAGCCGCCGTCGCCTCCGCCGCCGGCCACGACGAGGAGTGCGCCTGCGGCATCCGCGAGCGCGCTGCCCTGGCCGGCCCCGCCGACGAGGACCGTGAGCGCGCTGCCGCCGAGACTCGTTCCGAGGGTCACGGTGCTGACGCCGCCCGCGCCGCCGACGGCGTCGGGGAAGAGGCCGAGCGCCGCCGCCGCGGGCGAGCCCGCCGCGCCCGACACGGTCGCCTGCAGCGAGACGACGCCGGCCGGGATGCTGATCGTGTGCAGGCCCGCGGTGTCGAACACCGTGGTGCAGTTCGTGCGGCACTCGGCGGCGGGCGCCGAATCGGCGGCAGCGGGAGCGGCTGCCGAGACCGCGGCGAACAGCAGGCCGGCGGCGAGCGCGGCCGGGACGATCCGGGCTGGGGTCGAGGTCACGGGGGAGGCTCCTCTCGCGGGCACGCGCATCGGGCCCGGGCGAGGACGACTCTAGCGCCCCGAATCGCCGGCGCGACGCCCGGCCCACCCCCAGTTCGGGAGCGCTGCCCGTTCAGCCCAGGAAGCGGATGGCGGCGTCCTTGAACGTGCGCGAGGTCAGCGTCGAGACGTGGTCCCGGCCGGGAATCTCGAGGAAGTCGGCGCCCCACTCGCGGGCGAGCTCGGCGGCACCGCGCGGCACCGGGTCGAGCGCCCCCGCGACGAGCAGCGCCGGCAGGCCCGGCGGCAGCTCCAGGGGCGCGCCGGCGACCCCCTCGATGCAGGCGAGCAGCGCCTCGGGATCGGCGCCGGAGCGGAGCGCCGTGCCGAGCACCGCACGCATGACGGCGTCCTCCGGCCCGCGCGCTGCGGCATCCGGAGCGTCGTCCGCTCGTGGCGCCGACCTGTCCGCCGTGCGGAGCAGCTGCCGAGCGCGCCCGAGGTCCCAGCTCGCGAAGAGCTCCTCCGGTCCCGTCCCGCCGATCACGATGCGCCGCACCCGCGCGGGCTCGCGCCGGGCGAGGGCGGCCGCGATGCGGCTGCCGAGGGAGTAGCCGACGACGTCGGCCCGCCTGGCGCCGATCGAGTCCAGCACGGCCGCGAGATCCGCCCCCTGCACCTCGGCGCGATAGGCGGACGGCTCGAGCGGGGCGTCGCTGTCGCCGTGGCCGCGGAGGTCGACCGTCACGACCTCGCGCCCGGCCCGGCCGAGCGCCTCGACCCAGCCGGTGCCCTGCCAGGTGATCGCGCCGTCGGCGCCGAAGCCGTGCACGAGGAGCACGGGCGGCAGCGCCGCGGCGTGATCGGCGGTCGCCTCCGCCGCCGGGGTGCGTCGGTACGCGATGAGCGAGCCGTCCTCCGCCTCGGCGTGCAGGACAGGCCCCGCCGCCCCGGGCAGGGTCGGGCTCACGCTTCGGCCCGCCCCGTGCGCCCTCGGCTCATGCGTCGGCCGCGACGATCTCGGCGCCCGCGTGGCCGAGCTCGGCGAGCGCCGCCTCGGACGACTCCGGCGCGACGCCGGCGACGAGCCCGATGAGCACGCGCACGCGCTGCCCGTGCTCGAGTGCGTCGAGGGCGCTCTGCCGTACGCAGTAGTCGGTCGCGATGCCGACGACGTCGACCTCGGTGATGCCGCGTTCGGCCAAGAGGTCGGCGATGCCGCGACCAGCCTCGTCGGTGCCCTCGAAGATCGAGTAGGCGGGCTCGCCCTGGCCCTTGCGGATGTGCACGTCGACGTCGGTGACGTCGAGCGCCGGATGGTACTCGGCGCCGGGCGTTCCTGCGACGCAGTGCACCGGCCAGGTGTCGACGAAGTCTGGCGCCGCATCGCGGGCGAAGTGGCCGCCGTTGTCACTGTCGCCGTCGTGCCAGTCGCGCGAGGCGACGACGAGCTCGTACTCGTCCCGGTGCTCGGCGAGGTAGTCGGTGACGCCCGCCGCGACGGCGGCCCCGCCGTCGACCCCGAGCGCCCCGCCCTCGGTGAAGTCGTTCTGCACGTCGATGATGAACAGCGCCTTCGTCATGCCTCCATTGTGCCCTCGCCGGGCGCGCTCGGCACCTCGCCGCAGCACCGCCGGCCCGACGCGGCCGGACGGATCAGCGGTTCGACAGCTGAGCGCCGCAGCGGTAGAAGCCGGTCGCGAGCGTGTCGATCGCCTGCTTCGCGTCGTCGGAGACGTCGCCGAGGGCGTAGATCGCGAACGTCAGGGTCGTGCCGTCCGCGGCGTGGATGACGCCCGCGAGCGTGTAGCCGGTGTCGATCCATCCGGTCTTCGCGATGACCTGGCCGTCGGCGACCGCGTTGTCGCCCGTGAAGCGGTCGTCGTAGGAGAGGGAGCCGCGCTCCCCCGCGACCGGCAGCCCGTCGAGCAGCACGCCGAGCTGTCCCTCGCGCGCCGCGATCTTCTGGAACAGCCGCGTGAGATACGCGGGCGGCACGGCATTGTCGTCGGACAGCCCGGAGCCGTCGACGATCACGATGCCCGAGGTGTCGACGCCGTAGCCCGCCAGGCCCTGCAGCACCCCCGCGTTGATGGCGTCGAAGCTGTTGCCCGCACCGGTCTCGATCGCCACGAGACGGGCGAGCATCTCGGCCACCGTGTTGTCGGAGACGACGAGCGCCTTGTCGACGAGCTGCGCGACCGTCGGGGAGGACACTGCGCCGAGCTGCGCCGCGCCCGCTGGCGCCGTTCCCCGCTCGATCGTCCCGATGCCGCCGAGCTCGTCGGCGAAGGCCTGCCCGGCGCGCCCGACCGGGTCGTCGCTGCGGAACGAGGTGTTCGAGAACGGATCGTCTCGGTCGCCGTCGACCATGAGCGCCGCGATGTTCGACATGTAGCCGTCGTCGCGCTCCTTCAGGTTCCAGCTCGGCTGCCACTCCTCGCCGCCGAAGTAGCTCGCGTCGAGCACGAGACGGGTGAGCGGCGGGTTCGACGGGTCCGCGTCCCACGCGGCGCGCACCTGCGCGGCGAGATCGTCGAGATGCGCGGCCCCCGGGTAGACGCCCTCGTCGCCGCTCGGCGTGCGTGAGAGGGTGACGTCTCCGCCGCCGACGAGCACGGCGGTGCCGGGCTCAGCGCCCTTCACGACGGTCGTGGTGGCCCGGTAGTCGGGACCGAGCACGGCGAGGGCGGCCGCCGAGGTCAGGACCTTCATGACGCTCGCCGTGCGCGACGGCGTCGAGCCGCCCCGGTCGAACAGCACCTCGCCGGTGCCGGCGTTCACGACCTGGGCCTGCAGCGCTGCGAGGCGCGGGTCGGCCGCGAGGTCGGCGACCGAGCAGGTGCGGAGTGCGACGGCGGCCGCGACGGCGTCGGGGCTGGGTCGCGGCTCGGCCGTCGGGGTCGACGCCGCCGCCGCGGCGACGCGAGCGGGGGCCGGCGGCGTGCGGGTGGCGGCCCCCACGGCGAGTGCCCCGCCTCCCAGGAGGAGCAGGCCGATCACCCCGGCGCCGATCGCGGTCGCGAGGCGGTGCGCACCGAGGACGGCGCGCACTCGGCTGAGCAGGCCGCTGGATGCGGGGTCGGTCGAAGCGCTCGCACCCCCGGGTGCACGCGCCTCATCCATCCGCTCGTTCACCAGGGCATTCTACGGAGGGGATGCCTCCACGCTTCCTGAGCGCGGCTCAGCACCAGGGTGCGGTGACGACGCGCGACGACGGCGTCACTCCCCCGGGTAGCGCAGGCCGATCTCGGCGCGGATCGCGTCGAGCGTGCCCATGATCCCCACCGTCTCGGCGGTCGACAGCAGCTCGCCGCCGTCGAGGCGACCGGCGGCGACGAGCGCCTCGAACGCCGCGGCCTGGAACTGCATCCCGCGCCCCTCGACCCGTGATTCGTACGTCTCGAGCACGCCGCCGTCGGCCGCGATGAGCCGGAAGCTCGTCGGCGAGTACCAGACCTCGTCGATCTCGATGCGCGCGGCCGTGCCGATGACCGCGGCGCGGTTCGGGCCCCGGGTGTCGCTCGCGGAGTACGTGGTGGCGGTGCGCCCGCCCGAGTACTGGAAGATCGTCGCGATCTGCGCGTCGGCGCCCGTCTCCTTGAACACGGCGGAGGAGCGGATGGCGGCGGGTTCGCCGAAGAGGTCCCACGCGAACGAGATCGGGTAGATGCCGAGGTCGAGCAGGGCGCCGCCGCCGAGCTCGAGCGCGTTGATGCGGTGGGCGGGGTCGTCGCTCAGCAGCTGGGTGTGGTCGGCGATGAGCGAGCGTACCTCGCCGAGCGCGCCGGCCGCGATCAGCTCGCGGATGCGCACCATGTGCGGCAGGTAGCGCGTCCACATCGCCTCGAGCGCCAGCCGGCCGTTCGCCACGGCGGCTTGGCGGATGCGCTCGGCGTCGGCGCGGTTCAGGGCGAACGGCTTCTCGACGAGCACGTGCTTGCCGGCTTCGAGCGCCGCGACGGCGTTCTCGGCGTGCAGCGGATGCGGCGTGGAGACGTAGACGACGTCGACCTCGGGGTCGGCGAGCAGCGCCTCGTAGCCCGCGTGCGCCGTGGGGATGCCGAACTCCGCCGCGAAGGCGGCGGCCGACGCCGCGCTGCGCGAGCCGACGGCGCGCACGTCGAAGCCGGCGAGCTTCAGGTCGGCGGTGAAGAGGCGGGCGATGCCGCCCGTCGCGAGGATGCCCCAGCGGAGTCGATCGGTCATGGGGCAAGCCTAGGGCCGCGGGCCCGGTCTTCTCTCGCCGGCTCCGCCCCTGTCCCCAGATCGGGGAGGCTGCGGATTCCGGCGGCCTCGCCTAGCGTGCAGGTCATTCCCGTCCTCCGCGGGAACGTGCGAACGGCCCGGCGATCCCGGGCCTTTCGTCTTGGGCCCTCATATACTTCCGGGATGTCCGCGCCGCCGACGATCCGCAGCCTCCTCGAGTTCGGGGGCGACCGCCTGCTGCTGCTCGTGCCGGGCGATTCCCCGGACTCGATCGAACGACCGATCTCCTGGGTGCACGGCTCGGACCTGCCGGACCCGACGCCGTTCCTCGCCGCCGGCCACCTGCTGCTCACCGACGGCGCGCAGTTCCCGCCTGGCGCGACGCCGGACGAGCGCTACGAGGACTACGTCGCGCGACTGCAGCGGCACGGTATCGTCGGGCTCGGCTTCGGCGCGCGGCTGCACCACGGCGAGACACCGGCCGCGCTCATCGCGGCCTGCCGAGCACACGGGCTGCCGCTCATCGAGATGACCGACCTCACGCCCTACCTCGCGTACATCCAGTTCGTGGCGGAGGCGCTTGACGCGCAGCGCACCGAGCGGATCCGCTGGTCGGTCGCCGCGCAGCGCGCACTCACGAAGGCCGCGCTCCGCCCCGACGGACTCGCCTCGATCGTCGCCGAGCTCGAGCGGCAACTCGACTGCCGGGTGCTGCTGTTCGACGCGGCGGGTTCCCAGCTCGCCTCCGACCGTTCGCGACCGGCCGCGCCCGGGCTGCGGACCGCGGTCGCCGAAGCCCTCGGCCGCGGCGTGCGGGGCGCCTCCAGGCTCGAGGTGGATGGGCTCGAGTACGCCCTCCAGACGATCGGGGTCGAGCATCTGGACGGCGCGATCGTCCTGGCCGGGTTGCGCGACCGCGATCCCTCGGCCACCGACCTCGTGAACAGCGTCATCGCCTTCGCGAGCCTCGCGCTCGCCCAGCACCGCGCCCTCGCCGCCGCACGTCTGCATCTTCGGGACGGCGTGCTGCAGCAGCTCCTCGGCGGGGCGGTGGAACTCGCCGGGCGCACCGCCCGCGACGCGTGGGGCGAGCTGCCCGGCCCGCCGCTCGGCGTCTTCGTGCTCGACGCTGCGCCCGAGACCGATCTCGTGCTCGACGCCCTCGAACTCGCGGCGAACGCGAACACGGGCGGGCTGTTCTTCGGTCGCCACGACGGCCGCATCGTCGTGCTCGTCGAGGCGGCCGCCGAGGCGACGGTCCGCCGCGTGATCGCACAGCATGCGCTGCGGGCCGGGCGCACGACCGCGACGAGTCTCGCGGGACTGCCCGGCGCGCTCGACGACGCGAGCGTGGCCCTGCGCCGCGCGCCGGGCGGCATCGCGCCGCACGTCGCCGAGTACCGCGACCTCACCGCCGGCGGGGTGCTCGGCGCACTCGCCGCCGAGGGTGCCGGCGAGCTCGCGCGCGCCACGCTGCGCACCCTGCGGGAGCACGACGAACGCACCGGCGGCGAGCTCTGGGACGCGGTCGAAGCGTGGATCGAGCACGACTGCGCCTGGGAGCCGGCCGCGCGGCGGCTCGGCGTGCACCGGCACACGCTCCGCCACCGGATCGACGCCGCGGGCGAGCTGCTCGGCCTCGATCCTTCCGGACTCCGCGGTCGGCTCGAGCTCTGGGCGGCCGTGCAGCTCAGCCGGGGCTGACGGCCGGTTCGGCCGCGAGCTGCTCGGCCATGATGCCGAGCAGCTCGTAGGCGAGGTTCGCGGCGGCGACGGCGGTGATCGCCGCGTGGTCGAACGGCGGCGACACCTCGACGATGTCCGCGCCGACGAGGTTCAACGCCCGCATCCCTCGGAGGATCTCGAGCAGCTCGCGACTCGTCATGCCGCCGGCCTCCGGCGTGCCGGTGCCGGGCGCCATCGACGGGTCGAGCACGTCGATGTCGATCGATACGTACACGGGCGCGTCGCCGACGCGATCGAGGATCCGCCGCAGCACGCCGGGCGCGCCGATCGCGTCGAGCTCGCGGCTGTGCACCGCCGTGAAGCCGAGCCGCTCGTCGTCCAGCAGGTCGTCGCCGCTGTAGAGCGAACCGCGCAGCCCCACGTGGGCGGAGCGATCGCGCCGCAGCAGTCCCTCCTCGCTCGCCCGCCGGAACGGCGAGCCGTGCGTGTACGCCTCCCCGAAGTAGGTGTCCCAGGTGTCGAGATGGGCATCGAAGTGCACGAGCGCGACCGGGCCGTGCGCCTCCGCCACGGCCCGGAGCGCCGGCAGCGCCACGGTGTGATCGCCGCCGAGCGCCACGAAGCGCCGCCCGGGCCCGCTGAGCGCGCGGAACCCCCGCTCCATCTCGCCCAACGCGGTCGCGATGTCGAAGGGGTTGGCGTCGAGGTCTCCGGCGTCGGCGACCTGCACGAGGTCGAACGCCGCGACGCCGAGCGCCGGATTGAACGGCCGCAGCAGGCGGGAGGCCTCGCGGATCGCCGCGGGGCCGAAGCGGGCTCCGGGTCGGAAGGTCACGCCGGCGTCGAAGGGCACCCCCACCACCGCGAGCGCGGCGTCCGCCACATCCTCGAGCCGCGGCAGCCGCGCGAAGGTGCTGAAGCCCGCGTAGCGCGGCGAGCGCTGCCCGTCCACCGGTCCGATGATCATCGTGCTCCCTCCGCGAGCGGCATCCGCTCGTCCGTCGTCTCGTCGGGCCGCGGCTCGGCCTCGTACACCTGCGCGCCGCCGACCCAGGTCTGGAGCACACGGATCGCGGGCACCTCGTCGGTCCCGACGAGGTAGGGGTCGCGGTCGAGCACGACGAAGTCCGCGAAGCGGCCCGGTTCGAGGGAGCCGACCGCGTGCTCCCGGCTGATCGAGGCCGCGGCGGTCGCCGTGTGGCCGAGGATCGCCTCGGCGAGGGCGAGCTGCAGTTCCGGTCCGCCGAGCACCCGGCCGCCGGCCGTTCGCCGGGTCACCGCCGCGTGCACCGCCTCGAGCGGCCCGGGCGGGCAGACCGGGGCGTCCGAGGAGAGCACGACGGGCGCCCCGGCATCGCGGATCTCGCCCAGCGGGGTCAGCCGTTCGGCGCGGTCGCCGAGCGCCTCCAGCAGTTCGTCGCCGTAGCGGGCGAGGTACTGCGGCTGGGTGATCGGCCAGAGCTCGAGCTCCGCGGCGCGACGCACCTGCTCCTCGCTGGGCCCGCCGAAGTGCTCGATGCGGTGCCGGAGCGCTCGGCCCCCCGTCTGCAGGCGCTCGTGGATGTCGAGGACGAGCTCGATCGCGGCGTCGCCCTGCGCGTGGGTCGCGGTGGGCAGCCCGAGCGCAGTGACCCGCTCGATCATGCCCTCGAGCTCCCCGTCGGGGTGATAGAGGTAGCCGAAGTCAGATGGGTCGCAGCAGTACGGGGAGCTGAACCGCGCGGTCGCGGCGGTCAGCGCCCCGTCGGAGTACAGCTTCACCCCGGCGATCGCGAGCTGCTCGTCGCCGAGTCGCCCCGCCACGCCGAGCTGCTCGAGCTGCTCGATCAGGCTCGAGATCACGAGGAGTTCCGCACGCAGCGTCAGTTCGCCGCGGTCTCGGGCGCGCAGGTACGTGCCGAGCTCACGCGCGGTGACCTGGGCATCGACGACCGAGGTCACACCGACCGAGTGCAGCTCGCGCTGCGCGGCGGCGAGCTGCGCGCCGAGCTCCTCCGCGTCGTCGGAGAGGTGGAAGTTCGGCCCGTTGTTGCCGATCTTCACGCCGGCGACGCCGGTCAGCCAATCGGCGGCGGCATCCCAGAACGTCCCGTCGGGCGCACCGTCGCCATCGCGGCCGAGGTGGCCGCCCTCCGGATCCGCCGTCTCGGCGGTGATGCCGAGCGCGCGCAGCACCGCCGAGTTCGCGATGGCGCCGTGCCCGCTCGAGTGGAAGACGAGCACCTCCCGATCGGTGCTGACCCGGTCGAGGTCGTGCCGGTTCAGCATCCGCCGCTCAGCGACGTTGCCGTGATGGAAGCCGCGCCCGCGGATCGCGCCCGGCCGCGCCTCGCCGCGCTCGCGGAGCCGCTCGACGACGTCGCCGATGCTCGGTGCGGCCGTCCAGCTGCAGTCGACCCACGAGGCGAACTGCCCGTGCATGAGCGGGTGGCAGTGCGCGTCGACGAAGCCGGGCAGCACGGTCAGCTCGCCGAGTTCGAGCTCCTCGGGCGTCGTGAAGGCGTGGGCGCGGCAGTCGTGCAGCGATCCCGCCGCCGCGATCCGGCCGTCGCGGACGAGGATCGCCTCGACGAGGCGCTCCGAGCCGCTCGGCCGGATCCGGCCGCTGACGATGAGTTCGGTGACGGCGGTCATGCGACGGTCCCCCGTTCGACGCGCGCGGCCAGCCCGCGGGTCGCGAGCACGCAGCCGATCGCCACGAGGCAGAGCAGGGCGAGGTAGGCGAAGATCAGCACCGGCGAACCCTCGGACATGCCGAGCAGCGTCGGCAGCACGATCGGGGTGAGCGCCCCGGCCGTGAGCGCGGAGCCCTGGTAGGCGAGCGAGGTGCCGGTGTATCGCACTCGCACCGGGAAGATCGACGCGAGCACGGCGGCGATCGGCCCGTAGTTGAAGCCGGTGAACAGCGCCGTCACGGCGAGCATGACCGTGATCACGAGGAACGAGCCCGTGTGCGCGAGCAGGTACAGCGGCACCACGACGATCATGATGCCCGCGAGGCCCACGGCGACGACGTACTGCGGTCGCCATCGATCGCCGAGCCAGCCCGCGAGCGGCACGAAGGCCATCTCGAAGAGGCCGGCGATGATGAGCGCGTTCAGCACCAGCTCCGTCGGCACGCCGGCCTGCTCCGAGGAATAGGCGAGGAAGAAGGACGACGTCACGTAGTAGCCGCCGGTGGCGACGAGCATGGCGCCGATGCCGATGAGCAGTGGCTTCGGGGTGCGGAACACCTCGCGCACGGGGGCCGCCGAGAGCTCCTGCGCGCTGCGGGCCGAGACGAACTCGGGCGACTCGCCGACGACCGAGCGGATGATGAGCCCGATGACCACCAGCACGGCGCTGAAGAGGAAGGGGATGCGCCACGAGCCCGCGAGGAGGCCGTCGCCGATGTGTTCCGAGATCGCGAACACGGCCGAGGAGAGCGTCGCGCCCACCGAGGAGCCGAGCTGCGCGAAGGAGCCGTAGAAGGAGCGGCGCTCGGCGGGTGCGTGTTCGATCGCGAGCAGTGCGGCGCCGCCCCACTCGCCGCCCATGGCCACGCCCTGCAGCAGGCGAAGGGTGATGAGCAGGAGCGGGGCGAGCGGGCCCACCACCTCGTAGGAGGGCAGCAGGCCGATGCCGAAGGTGCCGACGCCCATGAGCAGCAGCGTGGCGATGAGCACGGGCTTGCGTCCGAAGCGATCGCCCAGGTGCCCGAAGAGGAACGCGCCGATGGGGCGTCCGAGATACCCGAAGGAGGTCGTGCCGAAGGCCACGATCGTGGCGAGCACCGGGTTCATGTCCGGCGGGAAGAACACGTGCCGGAACACGAGGGCGGCCGCCGTCGCGTAGATGAAGAAGTCATACCATTCGATGCTCGTGCCGGCGAGCGCGGCGAGCGCGGCTCGGCGGGGTCGGGCGACGGTGCGGGGTTCGGTGGATGTCACGATCGTTTCCTCACTGAAGCGATGCGGATCGGGGGGAAGCCGGGCGCCGTGCGATCGGCGACCGGTACCGACGAGGCTAGGCGCGGCCGAAGCGCGCGGACAATGCGACGAATGTCCAATTCACGGCACTTCAAGTGACAGATGTCGCCAGGCCGTCCGGGCCCAGAAATGACGAATGCCTCCTCCCACGGAACGGGAGAAGGCATGTCGTGTGTGGAGCCGCCTGTGGGAATCGAACCCACGACCTATTCATTACGAGTGAATCGCTCTGCCGACTGAGCTAAGGCGGCGTGACGGCCGCGGCGCGAGCGCTGCGGTGGCACGAGAGTCAATAGTAGCGGATGCCGGGCGCTCCCGATGACCACTGCAGGAACGCGGCGGCGGCGCCGCGGGTCCGCCCGCCGCACCGCCACCGAGACGTCAGTCCCGCAGGGCTCGCCCGATCAGCACTTCGGATCGCTCGCCGGCACCGTGCCGTCGATGAAGTACTGCTCGACGGCGTCGTTCACGCAGGAGTTCGACTTGTTGTACGCCGTGTGCCCCTCGCCCTCGTAGCTCACGAGCACACCGGAGTCGAGCTGATCGGCGAGCGAGACGGCCCACTCGTAGGGGGTCGCCGGGTCGCCGGTCGTGCCGATGACGAGGATCGGGTCGGCCCCCTCGGCGTGGATCTGCGCGCGCGTCGCATCGCCCTGCACCGGCCACAGCTCGCAGCCGCCGCCCGTGTCGTAGCCCCAGAACGGACCGATGACGGGCGCCGCCGCGGTGATCTCCGCCGCTTCGGCCTGGAGGTCGCCCTCGCCGTCGCGGAGCGGGTAGTCGAGGCAATTGATGGCCCGGAACGCCTCGGTCGAGTTGTCGCTGTATGTGCCGTCGGGGTTGCGCCCGTAGTAGAAGTCGGCGAGCGTGAGCGCCATGTCGGCGTCGCCGAGCATGACCGAGTCGAACATCTGCGAGAGGTACGTCCACGAGTCGGGGCTGTACAGCGCCGCGATGATCGCGGTGAGGTAGGTGTCGGCCCCGACCATCCGGCCGTCGCTACCGCGCAGCGGGCTGGCGTCGAGCGACGCCGCGAGCGCGCCGACCTCGGCCATGCCTGCGTCGACGTCGCCCGAGAACGGGCAGTCGGCCGAGCTCTGGCAGTCGGCCATGTACGCGCGCAGCGCCTGCTCGAAGCCGATGGCCTGCGCCTTCGAGACCTCGAACTCGCTGGCCGCGGGGTCGATCGCGCCGTCGAGCACGAGTCGGCCGACCTTGTCGGGGTAGAGCCCGGCGAACGTCGCACCGAGGAAGGTGCCGTAGGAGTAGCCGAGGTAGTTCAGCTTCGTGTCGCCGAGAACGGCCCGCAGCAGGTCGAGGTCGCGGGCCGCGCTCACCGTGTCGACGTACCCCAGCAGCTCGCCCGTGTTCTGGGCGCAGGCGGCGCCGAAGTCCTCGAAGTTCTTCGCGGACGCCGCGATCCACTCGGCGCTCCCCCGCTGGCCGGGCGGGATGGTGAACAGCGCCTCGTCCATGCCTGCCGCGTCGTAGCAGACCACCGAGCTCGACTGGCCGACGCCGCGGGGGTCGAAGCCCACGACGTCGAAGCGCTCCTGCAACGGCTGGCCGACGGCGAAGTCGAGCGAGTCGGAGACGAGGTCGACGCCCGACGCTCCCGGGCCGCCGGGGTTCACGAGCAGCGAGCCGATGCGCTCGCCCGTGGCACGGTGCCGGACGAGCGCGAGCTCGACCTCGCCCGCCGCCGGGTCGTCCCAGTCGAGCGGCGCCTTCGCGGTCGAGCACTCGAGCTTCTCGCCGCAGCCCTTCCACTCGAGGATCTGCGAGTAGAACGGCTGCAGTTCGGCCGAGACCTGCTCGCCCGTCGGGGTCGAAGTGGCCGCGGGCTTCGGGAAGAGGCCGCCGAGGTCGGGGAAGCAGCCGCTCAGCAGCAGCGCCACCGCGGCGACGAGGCCGACGGCCCCGATGCGTCTGCGAGCGCGAACGCCCCCCGTCGTGCCGGTGCGGATCATGCGGCCCCCCGTTCGGTCCCTGGTCGTCTGATGGCGCTCACGAGCATCGCCTCGAGCGCGAGCGCCGGTGCGACGTTGCCCTCGATGCGGGTGCGTGCGAGCTGGATGGCGTCGAGCGTCGCGAGCGTGCGCGCCGGCGTGGCGGCCGCGGCGGCGGCACCGAGTTCGGCCTCGATCTCGCGGTTCACGAGCGGCACTCTCGCGTCGAGCTGCAGCAGCAGCACGTCGCGGTAGAGCGAGGCGAGATCGACGAGGATGCGATCGATGCCGTCGCGGAGGCTTCGCGTGGCCCGTCGCTTCTGCTCGTCCTCGAGCGCTTTGATCTGCGAGCGCAGCGCGGGCGGAATGGCCTGCCCCGGCGCGAGCCCGAGCGAGCGCAGCGCGTGCTCGCGCTCCTCCTGGTCGCGCAGCTCGGTGATGGCCTTCGCATCGTCACCGGCGATCTCGAGGAGTCGCGACGCCGTCATCACCGCTGTCGCGGCGGAGCGCACGCCGAGGGCGAGCCGGAGCGTCTCGGCGCGACGACTGCGGGCCTCCTCGTTCGTGGCGAGCCGGTGCGCCATGCCGATGTGGCTCTGCGCCTCGCGGGCGGCGCGCTCGGCGAGGCCCGGCTCGACTCCGTCGCGGCGCACGAGCAGCTCGGCGACGTCGGCGATGCTCGGCACCTGCAGGCGCACGGAACGCACGCGCGATCGGATCGTCGGGATGAGGTCCGCCTCGCTCGGGGCGCAGAGGATCCACACGGTGCGCTCCGGCGGCTCCTCGAGCTCCTTCAGGAGCACGTTGGAGGTCTGCTCGGTCATGCGATCGGCGTCCTCGACGACAATCACCCGGTGGCGGCCGACGGAGGGCGCGTAGTGCGAGCGCTTCACGATGTCGCGGACGTCGGCGACCTTGATGATGACGCCCTCGGTCGTGAGCACGTGCAGGTCGGGGTGGCTGCGCGCCTCGACCTGGATGCGGGTCGGCTCGTCACCGTCGGCGTCGCCCGCGATGAGCGCCGTCGCGAAGGCATAGGCGAGGTTGGAACGCCCCGAACCCGGCGGGCCGGTGATGAGCCAGGAGTGCGTCATGCTGCGCGCGTCCGGAGCGGTCGAGACGTCACCCTCGCCGGCTGCACCGGCGCGGACGGTCGAGGCCGAGGCGGCCGCGCGGAACACGGCGATCGCGGCATCCTGCCCCGTCAGTTCGCTCCACACGCTCACCCTGCCACGCTACCCTCCACCGCCGACGCGACCCGAGGCATCCGCTCGCCCGTCCGAGCCATCTAGAGCAGCGGTTCGATCCGCGTGCGCAGTTCGGCGGCGATCTGCTCGGCAGGCTGCGCAGCATCGACGACGACGACCCGCTCCGGCTCGGCCTCCGCGATCGCGAGGTACGCCTCCCGCACGCGTCGGTGGAACTCGGATGCCTCGGCCTCGAGCCGGTCGTAGCGGGTGCGCGAGGCGTCGAGGCGACCGCGGGCGGCCTCGGGGTCGAGATCGAGCAGCACGGTGAGGTCGGGGGCAAGGTCCTCGGTGGCCCACTCCGAGAGGGCGCGGACCTCGCGGCTGTCGAGCACGCGGCCGGCGCCCTGGTACGCGACCGAGGAGTCGATGTATCGGTCCTGCAGCACCACCGCGCCGCGTTCGAGCGCCGGTCGGACGAGGGTCGCGACGTGGTGGGCCCGGTCGGCCGCGTAGAGCAGCGCCTCCGCGCGAGGGCTGATGTCGCCGCGGTGGTGCAGCACGATCTCGCGCACCTCGACGCCCACCTCGGTGCCGCCGGGCTCACGGGTGCGGACGACCTCGCGACCGAGGCCGTCGAGCCACTCCCGGAGCAGCTCGGCCTGCGTGGTCTTGCCTGAGCCGTCGCCGCCCTCGAGGGTGATGAACAGGCCCCGGCTCACGCCTGGCTCTTCTTCGAGGTGCCGGTCTTCTTGGCCGCCGCCGGCTTCTTCGGAGCCGCCTTCTTCGTCGTCGTCGCCCGCTTGGCCTTCGGCTTCGCCGGTCCCTTCTCGCGCTTCAGCTGCAGCAGCTCGACCGCACGCTCGAAGGTGATGTCCTCGACCGACTCGGCACGCGGGATGGTGGCGTTCGTCTCGCCGTCCGTGACGTACGGCCCGAAGCGGCCGTCCTTCACCTTGATCGGCTTGCCGCTCACCGGATCGGCGTCGAACTCCTTCAGCGCGCTCGACGCCCGGCGGGCGCCGTACTTCGGCTGCGCGAGCAGCTCGAGCGCGCCGGCCAGGTCGAGGTCGAAGATCGCGTCCTCGCTCGGCAGCGTGCGCGTCTCGGCGCCCTTCTTCAAGTACGGGCCGTAGCGGCCGTTCTGGGCCGTGATCTCTTCGCCCGACTCGGGGTCGAGGCCGACCACGCGGGGCAGCTCGAGCAGCCGGATCGCCGTGTCGAGGTCGACCTCGGCCGGATCCATCGACTTGAACAGCGAGGCGGTGCGCGGCTTCACGGCCGCAGCCTTCTTCGCGCCGCGCTTCGGCTTCGCCTCGACGACCTCACCGGTGGCCTGGTCGACGGTCGCCTCCGCGGCCTCGGGCTCCGGCTCGAGCTCGGTGACGTACGGGCCGAATCGGCCGTCCTTCACGACGATCTGCTTGCCGTTCGCAGGGTTCTGCCCGAGCACCCGGTCGCTCTGCACCGGCGCGTCGATGAGCTCGCGCGCCTTCTCGATCGTGAGTTCGTCGGGGGCGAGCTCGGGCGGCAGGTTGACCCGGCGCGGGGTCGCGTCGGGGGCGGCACCCTCCTCGACGACCTCGAGGTAGGGGCCGTACTTGCCGATGCGCAGCGTCACGTCCGGCGCGATCGCCATCGAGTTGATCTCGCGGGCGTCGATCTCGCCGAGGTTGTCGACGACCTGGCGGAGTCCGCGGTGCCGCTCGCTGCCGAAGTAGAACTCGTTCAGCCAGTCGACCCGGTCGGCCTCGCCGGCAGCGATGCGGTCGAGGTCGTCCTCCATCTCGGCGGTGAAGTCGTACTCGACGAGGTCGCCGAAGTGCTCTTCGAGCAGCCGCACGACGGAGAAGGCGGTCCAGCTCGGCACGAGCGCCTGACCCCGCTGGGTCACGTAGCCGCGGTCGAGGATCGTCGAGATGATCGACACGAAGGTCGAGGGACGGCCGATGCCGAGCTCCTCGAGGCGCTTCGTGAGGCTCGCCTCCGTGTATCGCGGCGGCGGGCTGGTCTCGTGGCCCTTGGCCTCGAGCTCGGCGAGCTCGACGCTCTGCCCTTCGGCGAGCTGCGGGAGCTTGGCGTCGCCGGAGTCGTCGGCGTTGCGCTCCTCGTCTCGCCCCTCTTCATAGGCGGCGAGGAAGCCGCGGAAGGTGATCACGGTGCCGCTCGCGGTGAACTCCGCGGTCGTGCCGCCGACCGGGGCGGTCGGCTCGGCGGGCGCCGCAGCGGATGCCGCGGTCGGCCCGACCTCGATGGTGACGGTCGCGGTGTGCCCCTTGGCGTCGGCCATCTGGGAGGCGACGGTGCGCTTCCAGATGAGATCGTAGAGGTCGAACTCCCGGCCGCGCAGCGAACCCTGGAGCGAGGACGGCGTGCGGAAGACCTCGCCGGACGGCCGGATCGCCTCGTGCGCCTCCTGCGCGTTCTTCGACTTGCCGGCGTAGACGCGGGGCTTGTCGGGCAGCGAGTCGGCGCCGTAGAGCTTCGTCGCCTGCGCCCGAGCAGCGGCGATCGCCTGCTGCGACAGCGAGTTCGAGTCGGTGCGCATATAGGTGATGTAGCCGTTCTCGTAGAGCGACTGCGCCACGCGCATCGTGTCCTTCGCAGACAGGCGGAGCTTGCGGGCCGCCTCCTGCTGCAGGGTGGAGGTGGTGAACGGTGCGGCCGGGCGGCGCGAGTACGGCTTCGACTCGACCTTGGCGACGCGGCGGGCGACGGTGTCGTCCCGGAGGGCGGCGGCGAGCGCGGTCGCGGTGGGCTCGTCGAGCACCACCGCGGAGGAGGTGAGCTTGCCGTCGTCGTTGAAGTCGCGGCCGGTGGCGATCCGCTTGCCGCCGACGCGGACGAGCTTGGCCGCGAAGGCGCTGCCCGGGGCGTCGGTCGCGAAGGTGCCGACGAGATCCCAGTAGCCTGCGGCGACGAACGCGAGGCGCTCCCGCTCGCGGTCGACCACGAGGCGGGTCGCCGCCGACTGCACGCGGCCGGCGGACAGGCCGGGGCCGACCTTGCGCCAGAGCACCGGCGAGACCTCGTAGCCGTAGAGGCGGTCGAGGATGCGTCGCGTCTCCTGCGCGTCGACGAGCGAGGTGTCGAGCTCGCGGGTGTTGTCCTTCGCCGCGAGGATCGCGTCCTTCGTGATCTCGTGGAAGACCATGCGGCGCACGGGCACCTTCGGCTTCAGCTCCTGCAGCAGGTGCCAGGCGATCGCCTCGCCCTCGCGGTCTTCATCGGTGGCGAGCAGGAGCTCGTCAGCCCCCTTCAGCGCGCGCTTCAGTTCGGCGACGGTCTTCTTCTTCGCGTCGGACACGACGTAATACGGCTCGAAGCCGTTGTCGACGTCGACCGAGAACTTGCCGAGCGGGCCCTTCTTGAGCTCCGGCGGGAGGTTCTTCGGCTCGACCAGGTCGCGGATGTGCCCGACGGACGACAGCACCTCGTAGCCGTCGCCGAGATACGCGGCGATCGACTTCATCTTGGTCGGCGACTCGACGATCACCAACTTCTTGCCTGACACCAGACTCCTCTATTGCTTCGAGACGAGAGTGCAGCGGAACGCCGCGCCCCCGAGCGGTGTGCTGTCCGTCGACGCCGAGCGCCGACAGCCACACGATACACACCCTGGCCGGGAGCGCACCTCCGCCACGGTGGCGTATCCACCCCTTGCGGTTCGACACGGGCGGAGGAGAATGACCGCATGGACACGTCATCCTCGGGCTCGTACACCGCCAAGCTGATCGACGGGCCACTCGAAGGCAAGACCGTCGCGACCGCGTTCCTCGACAGCGGTGACCCCCGCCCGCGCATCGAGCTGAACGCGGATGCCGGCAAGCGCTACGTCTACGCCCGCGGCGCCGGCCTCGAGTTCGACGGGCCGGGCGATGCCCGCCCGACCGCGGTCGACTACCGTTTCATCGAGACCGTCTTCGACTGAGGCCGCTCGGTCGGCGACGCGCTCCGACGGAACGGGAGGCGGGCCGGCTCGCGCCGAAGCGGCGACCCCGCCGAGCGGCAGGCCGATCTCGACGCGCACCCGAGCGACGAGGCCGTCGGCGTCGCAGCCCGTGAGCGTCGCCCCGTTGCGGCGGGCGAGCTCGGCGGCGAGTTCGCACGGCACCCCGGCGACCGCCCCGCTCAGCGCGTCGGCCGCGGCGAGCGCGGCCGCATCGGCGGCATGCGCGGCGCGCTGGCGTTCGACGTGCACGCCGAGCAGCGGCAGCGCGGCGAGCGCAGTGGCGGCGCACGCGCCGACGACGCCGACTGCGAGCACGGAGCCGGACATCAGCGGCCACCGGCGAGCGCGCAGGAGGACGCTCGCAGTTCGATCGCGGCGAGCAGCCCTGCGGCGGGCGCGCTGAGCGTGACGCACACGAAGGTGCCGTCGTTCGTGGAGCCGACCCTCACGGCGGCCCCGGACACCCGGGCGGTGATCGCGGCGGCGGCCGACTCCGATTCGCCGCGCCCGAGCGCGCGGGCGGCGTCGGCGGCGCCGTCGCTCAGGCGCACCTGCTGCGCGGCGAGCAGCACGGCGGCGAGGCAGATCGCGAGGACGGCCGCGACCGCGGGCAGCGCGACCGCAAGTTCCGCGGTCACGCTGCCCCGCTCGCGCCGCGCCTCAGCCGACGCTGAGCGCATTCCGCACGAGTTCGGTGAGGATGCCGCGCACCTCGTCTCCGCGCAGGATGACGACGAGGAGCCCGGCGAAGCCGACCGCCGCCATCGTGGCCACCGCGTACTCCGCGGTCGCGGCGCCCCGCTCGCCGGCGAGCCGTCGCCGGAGCCCACCCGGGCGATGCCACTCGGCGGGCACGGCCGGCGCGGCGACCTCGGCCGTGGTCACCTCCTCCGTCGTTGCGCTCCCCTGCGGACGCGTTCGATGATCCATGTGATCCCTCTCTTCTTGTCTGGCCGCCGCGGCGGCCTGCGGTGGCACGAGCAGAACGGTCATCCGGTGACCGAGAAGGTGCCGGAGACGACCGAGATGACGAGCGGCGCGACGCCGAGCAGGACGAAGGCCGGGAGGACGCAGACCCCGAGCGGGATCATCAGCCGCACCCCGAGCGCCGCGGCCCGGGAAAGCCCCTCGGCGCGCGCCGCGCGACGCACCCGGAACGCCTCGGCCCGCAGCAGTTCGGCGACCGGAGCGCCTGCGGCGGCGGCGAGCCCAACGATCCGGTCGATCTCGACCGCATCGCGAACGCCGCCGGGGTCGGCGAGGGCGGCCTCGACGAGGGCCCGCCCCCGGTCGAGCGAGACCCCGCCCGTCAATGCGATCGCCAGTAGGTCGTACTCGAGTCCGGCATCCGCGGAACCCTGCGAGGCCCGGGCGGCGAGCGCCCGATTCCACCGGCGTCCGGCCCAGAGCAGCCCCAGCCCGGCGAGCAGGCAGCCGAGGCCGAGCGGCGAGCCGAGCAGCACGGCGAGGGTGTCGAAGCCGAGCACGAGCCCGAATCCGATCGCAATGACGGGGAGCCAGGCCACGAGGCGCGCGCTCGCATTCGGCCCCGCGAGCGCGGTGCGCACCTCCCGCCGCAGCTGACCCTCGTCGCGCAACGCGGCGGCGAGCTCGCGCAGGCTGGCTGCCAGCGGCGCGCCGCACGCCGCGGCGATCTCCCACGCTGCGGCGAGCGCTCGCCACGCCCCGCTCTCGTCGCCGCTTCGCAGCGCTTCGTGCACCGGGAGCCCCTCGCGTGCGGCGGCTGCGGCAGCGGCGACCGGATCCGCCGGCGCCGCGGTGCGAGCCTCGTCGCCCGCGCTCGTCTGTTCACCCGCGCCCGACTCGGAGACCGGCGCGAGGTGCGTCCAGGCCGCCGCAACACCGACGCCGGCGGAGAGCAGGGTCGCCAGCTGCTCCGCGACGGCCGCGGCCTGCTCGATCGTCGCCTCCTCATGCCCACCGCGCGGGCGACGGTGCACCCGGAATCGGCGCCGAGCGCCGGCTCGCGTCCCGTGCAGTGCGTCTGCGCTCACCGGTGCGCCTCCACGCCGAGCCGATCGTGCTCGAGCACGAGTCGTCCCATCGAGGCGAGCCTGCGCACCCCGCCGCGCCGCTCCAGGTGCAGCACGAGGTCGAAGGCGCTGACCGCCTGCCGAGCGAGGGCGTCGACCGGGAGCCCGGCCGATGCGCCGAGCGCCTCGAGCCGGGCGGGGACGTCGGCGAGCGAATTCGCGTGCATCGTGCCGGCGCCGCCGTCGTGTCCGGTGTTCAGTGCCGAGAGGAGTTCGCGCAGCTCCGCCCCTCGGCATTCGCCCACGACGAGCCGGTCGGGCCGCATACGCAGCGCCTCGCGGACGAGCGCGTCGAGCCCGATGCGGCCAGCCCCCTCGAGGTTCGGCTGCCGAGATTCGAGCGACACGACGTGCGGATGCGCGATGACCGCCTCGCCGACGTCTTCGATGAGGACGATGCGCTCGTGCGGCGGCGCGGCGCCGAGCAGCGCGGCGAGCAGCGTCGTCTTGCCGGTGCCGCCGGCACCGGCGATGAGCAGATTCTCGCGCTCGGCGACGGCGTGCAGCACTCGCGCCAGTTGCACGTCGTCGAGCATGCCGAGCCGCGCGAGGCCGCGGAGCGAGTGACCGGCGGCGCGCGGGATGCGCACCGACAGCAGCGTGCCGGCCGTCGAGATCGGCGGAAGGACGGCGTGCACGCGGATGCCCGAGCCGAGCCGGACGTCGACCGCCGGGCTCGCCTCGTCGAGGTGCCGCCCGCCGCGGGCGACGAGCCGGATCGCGAGCGCTCGGACCCCGGCCTCGTCGGCGACCCACGCCGGTTCGTGGACCGCACCGGCGCCGCGGTCGATCCAGAGCCCGCGCTCGCCGTTCACGAAGAGGTCGGTGACGTCGGGCGCGCTCGCGAACGGCGCGAGTTCGCCGAGGAGCTCGAGCTCGAGCGCGCGCGGGACGGGCGCGATGCCGTCGGGCGCGATGCCGTCGGGCGCGGCAGCATGCGCGGAATGCGGCGAGTCCGGCGCGCGAAACGCTCCGTCGGGCGACGCCCCCGCGGGATGCGCTCCGCCGGCCCGCCGCGATCGCTCCGGCGGCGCGACGGCCTCTGCGGGAACGTCGGGGAGCCACGACGGGGTGGCGACGAAGGGAACAGGCATGCCGGCGAGCGTACGGAGCAGCACACCGCCTCGGGGAGGGCAGCCGCCGCCTCGGGGAGAGCGCCCCTCCCCCACGCCGTTGTGGAGGAGGACCGCCGTTCCTGAGCGAGCCGGCGATTCGCGTCCGGCACCGTGAGCGCTCACGCCCGGCACCGCTTAAAAGAAGGGGGCGGCACCCATTGGGGGGAACAGGTGCCGCCTCGGCAGCGTACCGATTGGGGGGAATGCGGCACGCTGCAGGCCTCGAAACGAGTGTTCGGGCGGTACCCAGTGTAGGGGTTCTCGATTCATGCGCAAGTACTTTTTGTCCTCATTTGTGCGGACAGACAGAATTCTCTGCGCGAACGCTCAGAGAGTTGTAGATGACCCGAGCGCGGCCGGCCGAATGTCGCCGACCGACACAGTGTACGACGGCCTTCCGGGCTGGCGGTAGGGTGCTGGGTGGGGCAGGCGAACCCATCCGATCCATGCACATCGCGAAGGAGCGACCGAGAACCATGACCGCACAGATCGATCACGCGCTCGAGGAGATCCGGCGTTTCCGCCCGAGCCCCGAGTTCGCCGCCCAGGCCGTCGCCGACGAGAGCCTCTACCGCCGCGCCGCGGAGGACCGACTGGGCTTCTGGGCCGAGCAGGCCCGCGAGCTCATCCAGTGGGAGACCCCCTTCACAGAGGTCCTCGACTGGACGAACCCGCCGTTCGCCCGCTGGTTCGGGGACGGCCGGCTCAACGTCGCCGCCAACTGCCTCGACCGCCACGTCGACGCCGGCTACGGCGACCGCGTCGCCATCCACTGGGAGGGCGAGCCCGGCGACAGCCGCAGCCTCACCTACGCGCAGCTGACCGACGAGGTCAAGCGCGCGGCGAACGTGCTCGCGGGGCTCGGCATCGGCCAGGGCGATCGCGTCGCCATCTACCTGCCGATGATCCCCGAGGCCGTCGTGGCGATGCTCGCCGTCGCGCGCCTCGGCGCCATCCACTCCGTCGTCTTCGGCGGCTTCAGCGCCGACAGCCTCGCCTCCCGCATCGACGACGCGGAGGCGAAGCTGGTCATCACCGCCGACGGCGGCTACCGCAAGGGCAAGGTGTTCCCGCTGAAGCCCGTCGTCGACGACGCGCTCGACCGCGCCACCGGCGGCAGCGTCCAGAACGTCCTCGTCGTCCAGCGCGGCGGCAACGAGGTCGGCTGGACCGAGGGCCGCGACCAGTGGTGGCACGACACGGTCGCGACGGCGTCCGCCGAGCACACGGCCGAGGCCTTCGACGCCGAGAATCCGCTGTTCATCCTCTACACCTCGGGAACGACCGGCAAGCCCAAGGGCATCCTGCACACCTCGGGCGGCTACCTCACTCAGGCGGCGTTCACCCACAAGAACGTCTTCGACCTGCATCCAGAGACCGACGTCTACTGGTGCACCGCCGACGTCGGCTGGATCACCGGCCACTCCTACGTCGTCTACGGCCCGCTCGCGAACGGCGCCACCCAGGTGCTCTACGAGGGCACCCCGGACAGCCCGCACCCGGGCCGCTGGTGGGAGATCGTCGAGAAGTACCGCGTCTCGATCCTCTACACCGCGCCGACCGCCATCCGCTCCTTCATGAAGCTCGGCCGGCAGATCCCGCACGAGTTCAACCTGCGCTCGCTGCGCGTACTCGGTTCGGTGGGCGAGCCGATCAACCCCGAGGCGTGGATCTGGTACCGCCACGTCATCGGGGGCGGCTCGATCCCCGTGGTCGACACCTGGTGGCAGACCGAGACGGGCGCCATCATGATCTCCGCGCTCCCCGGCGTGACCGACCTGAAGCCCGGCAGCGCGCAGGTGCCGGTGCCCGGCATCTCCGTCGACATCCTCGACGACGACGGCAAGCCCGTCGGCGGCGAGGACGGCGGCCTGCTCGTCATCACCGAGCCGTGGCCCTCGATGCTCCGCGGCATCTGGGGCGACCCGGAGCGGTTCAAGGAGACCTACTGGGAGAAGTTCGGCGACAAGTACTTCGCCGGCGACGGCGCCCGCCGCGACGAGGACGGCGACATCTGGCTGCTCGGCCGCGTCGACGACGTCATGAACGTCTCCGGCCACCGGCTGTCGACGGCCGAGATCGAGTCCTCGCTCGTCGCGCACCCGTGGACCGCCGAGGCCGCCGTCGTCGGCGCCGCCGACGAGACGACCGGGCAGGCCGTCGTGGCGTTCGTCATCCTCAAGGCCAGCCAGGCCGACCGGGTGACCGACGTGGCCGAGGCCTCGGAAGAGCTGCGCCGGCACGTCGCCACCCAGATCGGCGCGATCGCCCGCCCGCGTCAGGTCTTCATCGTGAACGAGCTGCCGAAGACCCGCTCGGGCAAGATCATGCGCCGCCTGCTGCGCGACCTCGCGGAGGGTCGCCAGGTCGGCGACACCACGACGCTCGCCGACACCTCGGTGATGACGGCGATCACCGAGCAGGTGCGCTGAGCCTCGGCTCAGCTCGGTTCAGAACGACGGATGCCCCGGCGGGAAGCTTCCCGCCGGGGCATCCGCGTACCCAGGACGACTCAGGCGAACTCGACCACGAGCTCCAGCTCGACCGGCGCGTCGAGCGGCAGCACGGCGACGCCGACGGCCGAGCGCGCGTGCCGGCCCGCCTCGCCGAAGATCTCGCCCAGCAGCTCGGAGGCGCCGTTGATGACGCCCGGCTGCCCGGAGAACGCCGGGTCCGAGGCGACGAAGCCCACGAGCTTCACGATGCGGGTGACGCGGTCGAGCGAGCCGAGCTCGGCGCGGACCGCGGCCAGCGCGTTCAGCACCGCGGTGCGCGCGTAGGCCTTCGCGTCGTCGGCCGGAACCAGGCCGTGCCCGTCGCCGACCTTGCCGGTCGCGGGCAGGGCACCCGAGACGAACGGCAGCTGGCCGCTCGTGTAGACGTAGGAGCCGGTGACGACGGCGGGGACGTAGGCCGCGACGGGCGGCGCGACCTCGGGCAGCTGGATGCCGAGCTCGGTCAGGCGTGCTTCGTAGGACATGTTCAGGCCTCTCCCTCGAACTGCTTGGCGGCCTGCGCGGCGGCCGCGGCGCCGGCGCTCGCGGCGGCCGAGGCCGCTCCGCCGACCGGGCGCTTCAGGTAGGCGACCAGCCCGCCCTCGGGGCCCTGCACGATCTGCACGAGCTCCCAGCCCTCCGATCCCCAGTTGTTCAGGATCGCGGCCGTGTTGTGGATCAGCAGCGGGGTGGTGATGTACTCCCAGGTCGTCATAGCGCTCCAGAGCTCGATCTGCGGGGGTGTGATGGACGGAGCGGGCTTCCGCGCGGGCATTCCGGCAGCCGATCGTGGCGAATCCGGCGTGTCAGCCGCGGAATTCCGGCGCAGCCGCGTAGCGGGGTTTTGCCAGCCTTCTCCGTTAGGCTCCACTATATGTCTGCCAAAAATCGTACGGCGAGCGGCGCCGCCGGAGGCCTCCTGGGCCTCGTCGGCCTGAGCGCGCTCGCCGGTGTGCTCGTCACGGCCGCCGTGACGCCGGCGCTCGCCGTGACCGGCATGGCCGCCAACAACAGCATCACCATGTTCGAGAGCCTCCCCGGCTACCTCGAGATCGGCGATCTGGCCCAGAAGTCCGACATCTACGCCACGGCCGCCGACGGTTCCCCCGTGCACCTCGCGTCGTTCTACGACCAGGACCGCGAGGAGGTGCCGTGGGAGGCGATGAGCCAGTACCTGAAGGACGCCGCGGTCGCCGGTGAGGACCCGCGCTTCTACGAGCACGGCGGTGTCGACGTGCAGGGCACGCTGCGCGCGGCGCTCAACGAGTACGTCATCGGCGGCGCGACGCAGGGCGGGTCCTCGATCACCCAGCAGTACGTGAAGAACGTGCTGGTGAACAACGCCGTGCGCGAGCACCCCAACGAGGAGGAGCGCGAGGCCGCGATCGAGGAGGCCACGAAGACCACTCCCGACCGCAAGCTCAAGGAGATCCGCTACGCGATCTCGATCGAGAAGAAGTACCCGAAGGACGAGATCCTCCGCGGCTACCTGAACATCGCGGCGTTCGGCGGCCGCGTCTACGGCGTCGAGTCGGCGGCGAAGTACTACTTCGGCAAGTCCGCGGCCGACGTCAGCCTGGCCGAGGCAGCCAGCCTCATCGCGATGACCAACAACCCCGAGAAGTTCCGGCTCGACCAGCCGGACGACGAGGACAACGGCGCGGCCACGGTGAACGCGCAGGGCGAACCCGAGCCGTACGCGGCCAACAAGGAGCGCCGCGACTACATCCTCGACCGCATGCTCGAGTACAAGAAGATCACCCAGGAGGATCACGACGCGGCGATCGCCACGCCGGTGACCCCCGTGATCACGCCGTCGAGCACGGGCTGCCAGTCGGCGCCCAGCGGCTCGGGCTTCTTCTGCGACTACGTGAAGAACATCATCATCAACTCGTACGACGACCCGGCCACCGAGGACGTCAACGAGGGCGCGCAGATGCTCGAGCAGGGCGGCCTCCAGGTCTACACCACGCTCGACCTCGACCTGCAGGCGGCCGCCGACGGCGCGATCCGCGAGCTGGTGCCCTTCACCTCGTCCTTCGACGTCGGCGCGGTCTCCGTGTCCGTGCAGGTCGGCACCGGGCGGGTGCTCGCCATGGCGCAGAACAAGGACTACTCCCCCGACCCCGACGTGATCGCCGCGAGCGGCGGCACGGCCTCGGCGGTCAACTACAACACCGACTACGACTACGGCGGCTCGTCCGGCTTCCAGCCCGGCTCGACGTACAAGATCTTCACGGTCGGCGAGTGGCTCGCCGAGGGGCACTCGCTGAACGAGAGCGTCGACGGCCGGCGCAAGTCGAACTGGGGCACGTTCCAGGACAGCTGCAACGGGCCGCAGAGCGACCCCAGCTGGAACCCCAAGAACGACGAGGGCGGCAACGGCGGCAGCATGACCGCGCTGCAGTCGACCATCAACTCCACGAACACGGGCTTCGTCGGCATGGCCAAGGAACTCGACCTCTGCGGCATCCGCAAGACGGCGGAGGCGTTCGGCGTCCACCGCGCCGACGGCGAGCCGCTCGGGCAGAGCCCGGCGACGATCCTCGGCACGAACGAGATCGCCCCGGTGACGATGGCCGCGGCCTTCGCCGGTGTCGGCGGCAACGGCATGGTGTGCGACCCGATCGCCATCGACAAGATCATCAACGGCAAGGGTGAAGAGGTCGCCCCGCCGTCGGCGAACTGCAGCCAGCGCGTCGACCCGAACGTCACCGCCGGCATGGCCTACGCCATGCAGCGCGTGATGAGCCAGGGCACCGCGACCGCCTCGAACGGCCGGACGGAGCCGTGGGTTCCCATGGCCGGCAAGACGGGCACGAGCGACAACAACGAGGCCACGTGGATGAGCGGCACCTCGACGAAGGTCGCGACCGTCGCCGGCGTCTTCAACGCGAGCGGGCACACCAACCTCCGCAACGAGTACTTCGACGCCGGCCAGGTCGCCCAGATCCGGCACCAGATCTGGCCCAGGGTGATGTCCGTCGCGAATGCGAAGTACGGCGGCGACGACTTCCCGGACGCCCCCGACGGCGCCCTGCGCTCCATCCAGAGCGAGGTGCCCAACGTCGTGGGCCTCTCGCTCGAGGCTGCGCAGAAGGCCCTCGAGGACGCCGGCTTCGGCTTCGCCCACAGCGGTGACATCGACTCCGACCTCCCCGCTGGAACCGTCGCCACGCAGGACCCGAGCGGCCTCGCGGGCAAGGGGACGACGGTGAACGTCGCGACCAGCAACGGCCAGGGCGTCAAGGTGCCCGACCTCACCGGCATGACGCGAGACCAGGCGAAGGCCGCGGTCGAGGCCGCGGGGCTGAAGTTCCAGGCCAGCGGCGGCGGCGGCAACAGCGTCGTCACCGGCCAGAACCCTGCTGCGGGGACCGTCGTGGGCAAGGGCGGCAACGTCAGCGTGACCATGTCGAACGGCGGTCAGCCGAGCACGCCGCCCGAAAACGGCGAAGGCGACGGTTGAGCACCACCCGCCTCGCGCCCGTCGCGCGGATCGCACTCGCGGTCGGCGCGGCGGGCGCGGCCGCATTCGCCTACGGCTCGCTCGTCGAACGCAGGAACTACACGCTGCGCACGGCGTCGGTCCCCGTGCTCCCGGCCGGCTCGGACCCCATCCGGGTGCTGCACCTCAGCGATCTGCACATGGCCCCGTGGCAGCGCGACAAGCAGGCCTGGGTGCGCGAGCTCGCCCGGCTGCAGCCCGACCTCATCGTCGACACGGGCGACAACCTGGGCCACCGCGACGGCCTCGCCGGAATCCGCGCGGCCTTCGCGCCGTTCGCTGGTGTCCCCGGGGTGTTCGTGAACGGGTCGAACGACTACTTCGGCCCCCAGGCGAAGAATCCGTTCGCCTATTTCACCGGTCCGAGCCGGCACAAGCGGCAGGCCGAACGGCTCGACATCGGGGCGCTGCACGCCTACTTCGCGGAGCTCGGCTGGACCGACCTCGACAACGCCGCCGCGTCGCTCGAGATCAACGGAACCCGGCTCGAGTTCTTCGGGGTCGACGACCCGCATCGGGGCTATGACCGGCTCGACGTCATCACGGCCGCGATCGACGAACTGCGGGCCGACGACCCGCTCGGCGACGAGAGCTGGCCCGACGCCGACGACGCCCCGGCCCGGCCGACGGTGACGATCGGAGTGTCGCACGCGCCCTACCAGCGGGTGCTCAACTCCTTCGTGAACCACGGCGCGCAACTCATCCTTGCCGGGCACACGCACGGCGGACAGGTCTGCGTCCCCGGCTTCGGCGCGCTCGTCACGAACTGCGACATCCCGCGGGCGCAGGTGAAGGGCCTCAGCGTCTGGCGCCACGGATTGCGTTCGGCCTACCTCAACGTCTCGGCCGGCCTCGGCACCTCCATCTACGCGCCGGTTCGGTTCGCCTGCCCGCCGGAGGCCACCCTGCTGACGCTCACCCCGGTCGCGTAGCGGCACCGTCGGCTCCCTCCCCGGGCGCCGACGGGAGTGGTCAGCGGGCGCCGAAATATCGGCTATCCTTGTTGAGGCTCAGCGGCAACGCTCGGGCCACCGGGGTGTGGCGCAGCTTGGTAGCGCGCTTCGTTCGGGACGAAGAGGTCGCAGGTTCAAATCCTGTCACCCCGACCACGGCAAGAACCCCCTCCGCGAGGAGGGGGTTCTTCGTTTCTGCGGGGCTCCCGCGCTAAGGGCGCCCGATCCCCCGGTACGTCCAGCCCGCCTCGCGCCAGCGCGCCGCGTCGAGCACGTTGCGACCGTCGATGATCGACCGCCCGGCGACGAGCTCGCCGGCCGTCACCGGGTCGAGGGCGCGGAACTCGCGCCACTCGGTGACGAGCACCACGAGATCCGCGCCGCGCAGCGCCTCGACGGTCGAACTCGTGTAGTCGAGCTGCGGATGCCGCGTCCGGGCGTTCGCGATGCCCTCGGGGTCGGTCGCCACGACCTCGGCGCCGAGCCCCTTGAGCGCGACCGCGACGTCGAGCGCCGGCGAGTCCCGCACATCGTCGGAGTCCGGCTTGAAGGTCACGCCGAGGATCGCGATGCGGCGCTCGTGCACCTGCCCGCCGAGCGCCTCGACCGCGAGATCGACGACGCGCTGCCGCTGCCGCAGGTTCACCGCATCGACCTCGCGGAGGAACGCGAGCGCCTCGCCCCGGCCGAGCTCCTCGGCGCGCGCCACGAAGCCGCGGATGTCCTTCGGCAGGCATCCCCCGCCGAATCCGACCCCGGCGTTCAGGAAGCGGCGGCCGATGCGCGCATCGTGCCCGATGGCGTCGGCGAGGGCCGTGACGTCGGCCCCGGTGACGTCGGCAATCTCGCTCATCGCGTTGATGAAGCTGATCTTGGTGGCGAGGAAGGCGTTCGCCGAGACCTTCACGAGCTCCGCGGTGGCGTAGTCGGTCACGATGCGCGGAGTTCCGGCCTCGACTGCGGCGCGATACACCTGATCGAGCACCGCCGCCTGCGCCCGGCCGCGCTCGTCGTGCTCGCCGCCGGCGACGCCGTAGACGAGGCGATCGGGTTCGAGCGTGTCCTGCACCGCGAAGCCCTCGCGGAGGAACTCCGGATTCCAGGCGAGGCTCGCGTGCGGCGCCCGCCGGGCGAGGCGTTCGGCGAGGCCCGCCGCGGTGCCGACCGGTACCGTGCTCTTGCCGACGACGATCGCGCCGGGCGCGAGGTGCGGCAGCAGCGCGTCGAACGCGGCGTCCACGTAGCGGAGGTCGGCGGCGTCGGAGCGCGCCTGCTGGGGCGTGCCGACCGCGAGGAAGTGCACCCCCGCGCCGGCAGCCTCCGCAGGATCGGTGCTGAAGCGCAGGCGGCCGCTCGCGATCGCCGAGCTCAGCAGCTCACCGAGACGGGGCTCGAAGAACGGCGGGCGCCCGGCCGAGAGCTCGGCGATCTTGCGCTCGTCGATGTCGATGCCGACGACGGTGTGGCCGAGCTCGGCCATCGCGGCGGCGTGCACGGCGCCGAGGTAGCCGCAGCCGATCACGGAGACGTTCATCTGGGTCCTCCCGCGACCATTCTCGCAGTCGCTCCGCCCGGGCCCGCGTCACCTGCGGTGAACACGGGATGGCGAACCGTGCTCAGCGGACGACCACCGTCGGGGCCTCGAGGTGCGCGAGCACCCCGTGGCTCACCGAGCCGAGCAGGAAGCGGGCGAGCGCGCCGCGGCCGTGACTGCCGACGACGAGGAGCCGGGCCTCGTCGGCCGCGTCGGCGAGCGCCTGCACCGGATCGCCGGCGATGACTTCCCGGCGGATCTCGAGTTCAGGATGGGCCGCCTCGGTCGGGGCGAGCGCCTCGTCGAGCAGCTCCGCCGCCGAAGCCTGCAGATCGTCGCTCGCGATCATCGCGACGCCGTAGCCGTACTCGCCGCCGACCATGACGGCGACGTCCCACGAGTGGACCGCCGTGAGCGGCTCGCCGGCGCGCATCGCCTCGTCGGCCGCGAAGGCGAGGGCGCGAGCGGATGCCTCGGAGCCGTCGACGCCGACCACGACACCGCGCCGGGCGGAGACGTCGATGTCGGGGATGACGGCGACCGGGCTGTGGCTGCCGGCGGCGATGCGCAGGCTGTGCACGCCCCGCCGGCTGGCGCGCTTTCCGCCGTGCCAGTCGCTGCCGACGACGAGCAGCGCCGCCCCCTTCGAGAGCTTGGAGAAGACCTCGACGGGCGAGCCCTGTTCGAGCAGCTGCGTGACGGCGAGCCCCGGCGTCACGCGCTCCACCGTCGCAGCGGCGCTGTCGAGGCATCCCTGCGCGGCCGTCTGCGCGGCCAGCAGCAGCTCCGCGTCACCGGTGGCGGGGATCGCCTCGTCGACGACGTGCACGAGTCGGAGCGAGGCTCCGGTGGCCCTCGCGCGGTTCGCCGCCCAGGCGACCGCGGCGTCCGTGGCGGCTCCTGCGGCGCTCACGCCAACGATGATGTCGTTCATTGCGGCCTCCGATCTCGGCGTGCTTCCATCCTGCCTCGGATCGGCGCCCACGTCACGGCCTGTGGTGCCGCCGGGCCAGCGGGTCAGTGGCGACCGTTCAGCACACCGCCGGACTCCTGCAGGTAGCAGACCCCGCAGAGGGACTCGTACTCGACCTCGACCTCGGCGCCGTCGACGGGGCCGGCCGAGGTGTCGATCGCGACCTGGTCGCCGTCGAAGACGTAACGCCCTCCGATCCTGCGGCCGTTGAAGATCGCCTTCCGGCCGCAGCGGCAGATCGTCTTCAGCTCCTCGAGGCTGTGCGACACCTCCAGCAGACGTCGGCTGCCGGGGAACGCGACGGTCTGGAAGTCGGTGCGGATGCCGTAGGCGAGGACCGGGATGCCGTCGAGGAGCGCGATGCGGAGCAGGTCGTCGACCTGCTCCGAGGTGAGGAACTGCGCCTCGTCGATGAGCAGGCAGCTGACGTCGCGGCCGGCCCGATCCACCTTGCCGCTGCGGACCCGGTGCTGCTCGAAGACCTCGCGCACCGCCGCCTCGGGAGAGATCGTGAAGTCGACCTCGCGAGTCACGCCGAGCCGGGAGATGATCTCGCGATCGCCCTTCGTGTCCACCGCCGGCTTCGCGAGCACCACCCGATGGCCGCGCTCCTCGTAGTTGAAGGCCGCCTGCAGCAGGGCGGTCGACTTGCCCGAGTTCATGGCGCCGTAGCGGAAGTAGAGCTTGGCCACGGGGCTGCCTCCAGGAGGGAACGGGCCGGCGGCGCCGGCGACTCGGGATCGGCGCTCAGCCGACGGGATAGTTCAACTCGACGATCGTACGCTCCCGCGAGATCATCGATTCGGTGCGGAAGCCGACCGCCCGCGCGATGGCCACGATGCGCTCGAGGTCGCGGTGCCGCGGCGGTCCCTGCGCCGGGACGGCGGTGACCTCGATGCGCCCGTCGCCGGCGCCCTCGACGACCGCCACCCGCACCTCCGAGGAACGGGTGCTCCCGCCGAGCCAGGAGACGATCGCGGTGAGCGCCGTGCGCTGATCGCTCGAGAGTCGGGCCGCCGCGCCGCTGGGATCGTCGATCAGCATCTCGACGCCCGCGCCCGCGCCGCCGGAACGGAGCGCGTCGGCGAGATCGTCGAGCCAGGTCGCCTCGATGCCCGCCTTCATCGCCGCTTGGACGCCCTCGGCGAGCTCGCGGGCTCGATCGACGTCGGCGACCGAGAGCCGCTCGGCGGCGACCACCGAGGCGAGGAAGGGCAGCACCTCTCGCGCCACGAGGGCCACACGCGGCGAGCCGCCGACGCCCTGGTGCGATCCGCCGGCTCCCGGGTCCTCGGCGACCTCCTGCTCGAGCGCCTCGCGGTTCACCTCCCGCTGCCAGCGCAGGATCGATCCGACGATCGAGTACGAGTAGGAGGCCCCCGCCGCCGCGAGGGCGACGATCGCGACCGAGCCCACGAGGACCAGGGACGCGACGGGCTGGGAGGTGCCGGCGGCCGCGGCGTTGCCCGCCACGAGGATCGCGAGGACGCCCGAGGAGAGACCCGCGGCGATGAGCAGCGCCGCCCAACTCGCGTACGGGGCCATGCACAGCAGCAGGACGCCGATGGTGATCGGCCCGTAGTTGTCGTAGAGCACGGCGTCGTTGCCCATGGTGCTCACGTACTCGGCGACGGCGGCCGCCGTGGCGATCGTCACGACGAGCCACACCCGTTCGCTGGCGAAGCCGCCCCGCGAGGGTAGGATACCGGTCACCAGCGCCACCGCCGCGGCGATGAGCAGCAGGATGCCGAGCGCCGCAGCGAAGGGCGAGACGATCTCCTCCCGATGTGCGAACGTCGACACGATCGAGATCACGACCGCCGTGCCCGCGCCGACCGCGACGAGGGGGGCCGCGGTGCCACCGCCGATCGGGTCGGCCTCCTGGTGGGTGAGGCTGAACCGTCCGCTCATCGCGCGCTCCTCGGCATGGTGAGCACGATGGTGGTCCCGACGCCGGGTTTCGACCAGAGCCGCACGGTTCCGCCCTCGTGCTCGACCCGGGCGCGGATCGAGATGCGCAGCCCGATGCGATCGGCGGGCACGCGCGACTCGTCGAAGCCGACCCCCGCGTCGATGACGGCCACGGTGAGCTCGTCGCTGCCGCCGCCGATCATGACCTCCGCCGAGGAGACGCCGGCGTGGCGGACGACGTTGACGAGGCACTGCGCGACCGCGGCGTCGAGGGCGTCCAATCGCGCGGGTGCGAGCATGGCGAGCTGCGCCAGCTCGCCGCTCACCCGCACGGTCAGGCCACCGTTGCTCGCTGCCTCGTGCGCCGTCGGCAGCACCTGCGCGAACGGCCCGAGCTCCGCTCGCTCCTCATCGGCCGGGGTCGCGGAGCGCTCGCCGCCCCGGCGCTCGACCTCGGAGCCGGCTCGGTTCGGGGACTGCGCCCCCGGCTGCCCGTCGGCCGGGGCGTCGTCGAGCACCGAATCGCCCGTCTGCCCGGCCGTGCGTTCGGAGGCGAGGGCACCGGCGGTCCCGGTGGACATGGCCGCCAGCGCACCGCCCCGTTCGGCGATCGAGGCCGCCCAGTCCGGGCCGATCGCGAGGCTCAGCTCGCGGTCGATCTCCTGGCGCAGGCGGTCGTCGATGGGCCCCGACCCGGCGGCGGCGACCTTGGTGAGGTGCTCCAGGGCGAGCTCGTTCAGGCGGACGGAGGCGCGCAGCGCGAACTCCCGTCGCATCACGGTGGCCGGAGGCTCCCCGCCCGACGTCGGCTCGGGCCGCGCCCGACCGTTGTACCGTCGGTTCAGACCGTCGAATCCGCGCACGAGCACGACGATCGCGAGCGCGAACGCGGCGGCGAGGTTCGGCACCCAGATCGTGCCGGCCATCGCCGCAGCGACGACCGTGGCCAGCTCGCCGAGGAGCCAGCCCGCACCGGCCCAGCCGATCGCCGACCAGGTGCCGCCACCGGCTCCGCCGATCAGGACGAGGGCGACCCGCGGCAACGCGGAGATGCTGTTGTTCGTCGTGGCGAACGTACCGGCGCCGCTCAGCATCGGGACGAGCAGGAACACCACGGCGGCACCGGCCGCGAGCGCGACGAGCCCGGTGACGAGGTTCGGCCGCACCGCGTGCACGGCGAGGGCGGCCGCCTGCGCCGCGACGAGGCCGGCGCCGATCCACCCGTTCACCGAGTCCAGGTACAGGCCGGCGAGGATGCCGATGGCGATCCCGACGGACAGGCAGACGAAGGCGGCGGCGTGGCCCGCGTTGGTGAGCGCCCGATGCTCGGCCGCGCGCGTCAACGGTGCCGGCAGCCCATGGGTCATCGCCGCACCTCCCGAACGCACCGTCGAGCGCAGGGAAAACCGACGGGCTGCAGCGAGAGTACCGCAGCGCGCCGGCGCAGCGCTGCGGATCGGCGGCTCAGAACAGCGTGTCGCCGCCGGGGCCAGCGAGGTCTGCCGGGCCTCCCGCCGAACGGGTGCCGACGAGTCTCGATCCGGCGAGCCGCGATCCCGCGGGTCTGCCGAACCCGGTCGGCCATGTGCCGGCGCCCGCCGCCCGCGCCGCTCCTGCCGGCGAGAGCGCGGAGGACCGGACACCCCCGGTGACTGGGTCTTCGCTGCCGTAGCGCAATCCGTGCGCGCGGATCATCGGCCTGATGCGCGCCCCGAGCCACTGCCGGTACGCCTTCGGCGCGTAGCTGTTCGTGCCGTAGTACATCGAGCGGTACTTCGGCACGAGTTCGGGATGGTGCACCTCGAGCCACTGCATGAACCACGGCTTGACCCCGGGCCGGAGGTGCAGCGCCCCGTGCAGCACCGAGGTGGCCCCGGCCGCCTTGATCTGCCGCAGCGCCTCGTCGAGGTGGGCCCGGGTGTCGGTGAGGTCGGGCAGGATCGGCATGAGGAACACGGTGCAGTCGAAGCCCGCCTCGCGGATCGCCGTGACCGTGGCCAGCCTGGCCTTCGTGCTGGGCGTGCCGGGTTCGACGGCCTGCTGCAGCTCATGGTCGTACACGGCGATCGACATCGCGAGGTCGACGGGGACCCGTTCTGCGGCGCGGGCGAGCAGCGGCAGGTCGCGGCGGAGCAGTGTGCCCTTCGTCAGCACGCTGATGGGGGTGCCGCTGTCGGCGAGCGCCTCGATGATGCCCGGCATGAGCTCGTAGCGCCCCTCGGCGCGCTGGTAGGGATCGGTGTTCGTGCCGAGGGCGACCGGCTCGTGCCGCCAGGAGGGCCGCGCCAGCTCTTTGCGCAGCACCTCGGCGACGTTCACCTTGACGACGATCTGCCGGTCGAAGTCGTCGCCGGCGTCGAGGTCGAGATAGGTGTGCGTGGGCCTCGCGAAGCAGTACACGCAGGCGTGCGAGCAGCCGCGGTACGGATTGATCGTCCACCCGAACGGCATCGACGACGACCCGGGCACCTTGTTCAACGCGGACTTCGCGAGCACCTCGTGGAAGGTCACCCCCGCGAAGTCGGGCGTCTGCACCGATCGCACGAGGCTGCTCAGCTTGGCGAGCCCCGGCAAGGTCGAGCCCTGCTCGACCTCGAGTTCCTGCCCGCTCCACCGCATGCCCATATTCGAACATATCTTCGAGACATCCGCAACCCCACAAGCCCAGGGTTGCCCGACTTTCATGAACGTCGGGCAACCCTGAGTTGGGTGCGATCAGGCGGCGGCGCGGTCGAGCGGCCGGCCGGCGGCGAGCCGCAGCTCCTCCCCCGTCCAGCGCCGGCGCATCCAGCGATCGTGACTCGCGATGAGCACGGCTCCGGGATACCCGCCGAGCGCCGCCTCGAGCTCCGTGGCGAGCGCGAGCGAGAGGTGGTTGGTCGGCTCGTCGAGCAGGAACACGTGCGGCGGCTTCGCGATCACGAGGGCGAGCGCGAGCCGGCGCTGCTGCCCGACGGACAGTCCGCCGAGCGGACGGTCGAGATCCCGTCTGAGCATGAGGCCGAGGCTCGACAGCGGCACGAGGGCCGCCCGCTGCTCGCCGAGCACGCGCTCGTAGAGGGCCCGCGGCGAGGCATCCGGGTCCTCGAATCGGACGTCCTGCTCGAGCAGGCCCACGCGCAGTCCGCGACGGCGACGGACCGTGCCGTCGTCCGGCGCGATGCGACCCGCCAGGAGTCCCAGCAGGGTCGACTTGCCCGCGCCGTTCGCGCCGGTGATGAGCACGCGGTCGAGCGCCTCGACCCGGAACGTCCCGAGCCGCAGCCGCTCGCCGACCGTCGCCCCGTCGAGCTGGATGAGCGGACCCCCCTCCTCGCCGAGCGCCTGCGCCCCCGTCGGGATCCCGGCGAACTCCAGCGCGGCCGGCGGCTTGCGCAGCTGCTCCCGCTCGAGCGTCTCGAGCCGGAGCTCCGCGTTGTGCACCCGACGTGCGATCGCCTGATCGGTGCGCCCCTGCTTGAACTTGGTGATGAACTTGTCGTTGTCGGTGGGGCCCCGCCGGTGCGACACGTTCCGCGCGGTCTCGCGCACGGCCTCGCGGAGCGCCCGCAGCTCGCCCTGTTCCGCCTCGTACTGCCGCTGCCAACGCGCGCGCGCGTCGGCTTTGGCCTCGAGGTACTCGCTGAACGAGCCGCCGAAGACCGTGCCGCCCGAGGCGTCGAGCGGCACGCCGGCGGCGGACTGGGCGGGGTCGAGGTCGAGCAGGCCCGTCGCGACCCGGTCGAGGAACTCCCGGTCGTGGCTGGCGAAGACGACCGGCCCCCGCCAGGCGCGCAGGCGCGCCTCCAGGAACTCGGCCGCGGCGTCGTCGAGGTGGTTCGTCGGCTCGTCGAGCAGCAGCGCGTCGGGCGCGCCGAGCAGCAGCGCCGCGAGGGCGAAGCGGCTGCGCTGCCCGCCCGACATCTCGCCGATGCGGCGGTCGAGACCGATGCCGGAGACGCCGAGCCCGTCGAGGAGCTCGTCACGCCGGGCCTCGACCGACCAGACCTCGGCGCGCTCCGCCGCGTCGAGTGCGGCGGCGTAGCGGGTCTCGGCCGCCGGCGACGCCTCGACGAGCGCGGCGGCCGCGGCATCCAGCTCGCGCTCGATGCTGCGCACCTCGGCGATGCGCGCCTCGATGACGTCGTCGATGCGCTCGTCGTCGGCGAAGGGCAGCTCCTGCAGGAGCAGCCCGATCCGGGCCGGACGGGTGAGCCGGCCGTCGGCCTGCAGCTGCGCGGGCGCCTCGCCCGCGAGCACCCGCAGCAGCGTGGACTTGCCGACGCCGTTCTCGCCGATGAGGCCGAGCCGCTGCCCGGGAGAGACGGTGAAGTCGAGATCGCGCAGGACGTCGCGATCCGCGTAGCCGGCCGAGAGTCGCTCGGCGCGGAGATAGGAGTTGGTGGAGTGGTGGACGGTCAAGGGTGACCCCCGTTCGCGAGGATGCCCCGGGGCCGCCGCTGGCGCGGCGCCGAGACCGCACGCGCGTCGGCGCGGTGCGGAGATCGACGGTCGCGGACAGGGCGACCCCGGGACGAAGGGATGACTCCCGCCGGGCATCTGCCGAGACAGTGGGGGTGCGCGAAACGCTGTCGCGATCAACGAAAAGAGCACACCCGATGTCGACGGCGCCTCAGGCGCGGGACGAAGGGATGTGCTCAGATCATTGCGGGTCGAGGCTAGCAGGCTCGACCCGCACGGCGCAAGGCGCCGTCGGAGCGGCAGGCGCGGCGGCGCTCAGGCGCTGAGGTGCAGCGCCTTCGCCGTCGCCGCGAGGCTGGCTGCCGCGAGCTCGGGGTCGTCGGACAGCCGGGTGCCGTAGCTCGGCACCATCTCGCGGATCTTCGGCTCCCACTCGGCCATGCGCTCGGGGAAGCAGCGTCCGAGCAGCTCGAGCATGATCGGCGCGGCGGTCGAGGCGCCGGGCGAGGCGCCGAGCAGGCCGGCGATCGTGCCGTCGGCGCCCGTGATGACCTCGGTGCCGAACTGCAGCACGCCGCCCTTCGCGCCGTCCTTCTTCATGACCTGCACACGCTGGCCGGCCGTGATGAGCTCCCAGTCGCCCGTCTTCGCGGTCGGCATGAACTCGCGCAGCGCCTGCATCTTCTTCTCGCGGTTCGCGAGCAGCTCGCCGACGAGGTACTTCACGAGATCGAAGTTGCGGAACGCGACCTGCAGCATCGGCCCGAGGTTGTGCAGCCGCACCGAGAACGGCAGGTCGAACCAGGTCGAGGTCTTCAGGAACTTCGGCGTGAAGCCCGCGTAGGGGCCGAACAGCAGGGCCGTCTCACCGTCGACGACGCGGGTGTCGAGGTGCGGCACCGACATCGGCGGAGCGCCGACCGCGGCCTTGCCGTAGACCTTGGCCTGGTGCTGCGCGACGATCTTGGGGTCGGTCGTGCGCAGGAACTGCCCGGAGATCGGGAAGCCGCCGAAGCCCTTGATCTCGGGGATGCCGGAGTGCTGCAGCAGCGCGAGCGCGCCGCCGCCGGCGCCGACGAAGACGAAGCGGGCGTTGACGGTCTTCGGGGTGCCGCCGACGAGGTGGCGGAGCTTCAGGTGCCAGGTGCCGTCCTTGCGGCGCTTCAGCCGGGTGACCTGGTGGTTCACGTTGACCTCGCCGCCGCGGCGCTCGAGGTCGTCGAAGAGGTAGCGGGTGAGCGCGCCGAAGTCGACGTCGGTGCCGGCGGCGATGCGCGTCGCCGCGACCTTCTGCTTCGGGTGGCGCTTCTTCGCGAGCAGCGGGGTCCACTCGGCGATGCGCTCGAGGTCCTCGGTGTACTCGAGGTCGGCGAACAGCGGCTGGTCGGCGAGCGCGGCGACGCGCTTGCGCAGGTACTCGATGTTCGCCGCCCCGTGCACGAAGGTCATGTGCGGGGTCGAGTTGATGAAGTTGTGCGGCTCGGGCAGCTCGCCCTGCTCGACGAGGTAGGCCCAGTACTGGCGGCTGATCTGGAACTGCTCGTTGATCGAGACGGCCTTCTCGGGCGTGACCGTGCCGTCGGCCGCCTCGGGCATGTAGTTCAGCTCGCAGAGCGCGGCGTGGCCGGTGCCCGCGTTGTTCCACGCGTTGGAGGACTCCTGCGCGACCTCGCCGAGGCGTTCGTACACGCGGATGCTCCAGTCCGGCTGGAGCCGGGAGATGAGGGAGCCGAGCGTCGCGCTCATGATGCCCCCGCCGATCAGCACGACGTCGACGGTTTCCTCTGAAGTCACGCCCACAGTCTATGACCGCTCAGCAGGCCTCCTTGACCATCGTCCAGGCGTCGGCTATACGCGGTGTCCAGCCGGGTCATCCCGCCAGCGCCGTCCGCGCCCGCGCGAGCGCCTCCTCCCCCGCCCCGGCGCTCGCGAGTGCGAGCAGCGCGGCGCCCACGATCGGCGGCTGCTCGACGATCGCGAGCGTCGCCAGCGGGGCGATCCCGGCGAGGCCGCGCTCGATCGGCTCGAGCAGCAGCGGGTCGCGGGCCGCGAGGATGCCGCCGCCGAGCACGATCGGCACCGGCCGGTCGAGGAGCTCGAGGCGCACGAGGCACGCCCGGGCGAACGCGACGATCTCCTCGGCCTGCCGGGCGACGAGCGACGCGCCGACCGCGTCACCCCGGCGGGCCGCCTCGAAGACGAGCGGCGCGAGCACGGCGAGCGAGCTCTCCTGACGCTGGCCGAAGTGCAGCTGCTCGATGAGCTCCTGCACCGAGCCGAGCTGCAGCAGTTCGAGGATCGCGCCGGTGAGCCAGGTCGCGGGGCCCCGCCCGTCGGCGTCGCGGGCGGCGTGCCACAGCGCCTCGGCACCGAGTCCAGATCCGCCGCCCCAGTCGCCGGAGATCGACCCCAACGACGGGAACCGCGCGACCCGCCCGTCGGCGCGCACCCCGGCCGCGTTCACCCCTGTGCCGCACACGACGACGACCGCGTCGGGCTCGTCGGTGCCTGCGCGGAGCAGCGCGAAGAGGTCGTTCGCCACGACTGTCGAGGGGCCCGCCCACCGGCGCCCGGCGAGCTCGGCGCGGAACTCGTCGAGCTCGCGGTCGAGGTCGAGCCCCGACAGGTACAGGTTCGCCTGCGCGACCGGCGCGCCTGCGGACACCTCGCCGATGAGGGCGTCGATCGTCTCGACCGAGCTGGCGAGGCCGTCGAAGTGCGGGCTCGACCCCCCGCCGCGACGGCGGGCGACGACCCGGCCGTCGAGCGAGAGGGCGACGGCATCGGTCTTCGAGCCGCCGCCGTCGACCGCGACGACGACCGCGGGCGCCGCGGTGCCGTCGGTGGACGCGGGTTCCGGCGGGATCGCGGTGTGCCCCGGCCGCGCGCCGGTCACGCCCACTCCAGGAAGCGCGCGTTCTCGGCGAGCAGGAGCTCGGTGAGCCGCTCGGCCCGCTCGTGCTGCAGCACGAGCGGATGCGCCCGCATCGCGCGCAGCACCCGGTCGCGCCCGCCGTGCACGGCCGCGTCGAGCGCGAGCCGCTCGTACCCGGCGACCGCGGCGACGAGCCCGGCGAAGTCCTCCGGCAGCGGCGCGACCGGCTCCGGGACGAAACGTCCGTCGACGTAGCGCGCGGGCACCTCGATCACGTGGTCGTCGGGGAGGAACGGCAGCACCCCGTCGTTGCGCAGGTTCACCACCCGCGGCACGACGTCGCCGCCCTGCATCGCCGCGAGCAGTTCGATCGCGGCCTCCGAGTAGAACGCGCCGCCGCGGCCCTCGAGCGCGTCCGGCTTCGTGTCGACGTGCGGGTCGGCGTAGAGCTCCAGGAGCTCGTGCTCGATCGCGCGGACCGCCTCGGCGCGCGTCGGCTCGGCGAGCTGCTCCGCGAGCACCTCGTCGTGGGCGTAGTAGTAGCGCAGGTAGTACGAGGGCAGCGCGCCGAGCTGCGAGACGAGCGCGGGCGCGAGGTGCACCTCGTCGGCGAGCTCGCCGAGCCGGTCGCCGATGAGCTCCGGCAGGCGGTCGCGACCGTCGATCGTGACGCTGCGCTCCCAGGTCAGATGGTTGAGGCCGACGTGCCCGAGCCGGACCTCGTCGTGCCCGACGTCGAGGAGGCGCGCGAAGCGGCGCTGGAAGCCGATCGCGACGTTGCAGAGCCCGACCGCGCGGTGCCCCTCCGCGAGGAGGGCGCGGGTGACGATGCCGACGGGGTTCGTGAAGTCGACGATCCACGCGTCGGGCTTCGCGTGCCGGCGCACCGCCTCGGCGATCCGCAGCACCACGGGGACGGTGCGGAGCGCCTTCGCGAGGCCGCCCGGCCCCGTGGTCTCCTGGCCGATGCAGCCCGCCTCGTGCGGCCAGGTCTCGTCGGCCTGCCGGGCGTCCTGCCCGCCGACGCGGAGCTGCACGAGCACGGCGTCGGCATCGGAGACGCCCGCGACGAGGTCGGTGGTGCCGACGACGCGGGCGGGGTGACCCGCCCGTGCGAGCATCCGCGCAGACACTCCGGCGACGAGCCGGAGGCGGTCCTCGTCGGGGTCGACGAGGTGGATCTCGGTGAGCGGCAGCTGCTCGCGCAGTCGCGCGAAGCCGTCGATGAGCTCGGGCGTGTAGGTGGAGCCGCCGCCGACGATGGTGAGTTTCATGGGTCCTTCTCTCGAGCACGGCGGGGACGCCCCGGCCGGGGAGGGTGAGTGGGGTGAGGATGCCGCGACGCGGACGATCCGGATCGTCCGTCGGCGTGGGCGGGAGGCGGTCGCCGGTCAGGCGAGCGGCAGGATGTCCGCTTCGAGGCGGTCGCGGATCTGCTGCACGAGCTGCTGCCTGGCGCCGAGCAGCACGGGCTGCGGGCCGGTGCCGCTCGATCGCACGACGAGCTTCGGGTGCGCCGCCCGGTCGATGCGCTCGGCGACGAGCTCGGCGAGGGCGTCGCCGCCCGCGCTGCCGCTCGGCCCGCCGAGCACGAGCATCGCCGGATCGAGCAGGGCGAGCACCGGGTGCGCGGCCATCGCGATGCGCTCGGCGAGCGCCTCGAGCAGGGCCGGGTCGCCGTCGAGCCGCTCCAGCGCCGAGGCGAGCGGCTCGCTCGGCGCACCGCCGAGCAGTTGCACGACCGCCGGCCCTCCGAGGAGGTCGGTGAAGTCGTTCGCCTCCGGGGCGAAGGCCGCTGCCGTCTTCGGTACCGGCAGGTAGCCGATCTCGCCCGCGCCGCCCGAGGCGCCGCGGTGGACCGCACCGCCGAGGTCGATGCCGACGCCGAGGCCGTCGCCGATCCAGAACAGCGCGAAGCTCGAGGCGTCCTGGGCGACGCCCGCCGCCCGCTCGGCCATCGCCGCGAGGTTCACGTCGTTGCCGAGGGTGACGTCGATGCCGAGCTCGCGGGTGATCCGCGCCTCCGAGCCGACCGCGGGCCAACCGGGGAGGGTGTCGGTGAGGGAGAGTTCGTCCTCCTCGCCGAAGAACGCCGCCTGCACGCCGATGACGACGCGGCTGACGCAGGCCGGATCGGCCCCGGCTGCCGCGCACGCCGCCTCGATGGCCGCCTGCACGTCGCCCTCCGGTGAGCGGGATCCCGGCGGGACGATCTCGGCGACCGGGTGCTCGCCGCCGAGCGCGTCGACGACGACCGCCTGGATCGAGTGCGCGAGCACCGAGATCGCGACGCCGGTGATGCGGTCGACCCGCACCCCGTAGCTCACGGCGTTCGGGCCGCGGCCGCCGGAGACCTCGCCGACGGGGTGGATGAGCCCGACCCGCTCGAGGCGCTGCAGCATCTGCGTCGCGGTGGGCTTGGAGAGGCCGGAGAGGGCGCCGAGCCGTGAGCGGGTGAGCGGCCCGTGCTCGAGCAGCAGCCGGAAGGCGGTGCGGTCGTTGCGCGCCGCGAGCCACGCCGGCGTGCCGGGATCGATCGCGCTCATCTCCACCTCCTCCCCTGGTGTCGCGCTGGTCACTCTAGTCGAGCGGATTCGCTCTCGAACGCTCATCCCGCCTCCCGCCGTACCTCGTCGCGGAGCTGTCCGAGGCGGTCGGGATCGGCCGCCGCGTCGAGCAGGGTCTTCGTGTAGTCGTGCTGCGGATCGAGGATGACCCGTTCGCTCGGCCCGCGCTCGATGATCTCCCCGCGGTACATCACGAGGATCTCGTCGGAGAAATGCCGCGCGGTCGCCAGGTCGTGCGTGATGTACAGCACGCCGAGCCGCTCCTGCCGCTGCAGCTCGGCGAGCAGATTCAGCACGCCGAGGCGGATCGAGACGTCGAGCATCGACACCGGCTCGTCGGCGATGATGAACCTCGCCCCGGGGGCGAGCGCTCGCGCGATGGCGACCCGCTGACGCTGCCCGCCGGACAGCTCGTGCGGGCGGCGGTCGGCGAACTTCGCCGCGGGCGAGAGCCGCACGCGCTCGAGCAGCTCCTCGGCCCGCTCGCGCACCTCGGCGCCCGAGAGCCCTGGGTGGTGCAGCCGGATCGGCCGTTCCAGGTGGTGCACGATCGAGTGGAACGGGTTCAGCGAGCCGAACGGGTCCTGGAACACCATCTGCACATCGCGCCGGTAGGCCGCGAGGCCGCGGCCCCGGCTCGCGCTCGGGGCGCCGTCGAGCAGGATCCGCCCGCCCGTCGGCGACTCGAGCTTCGCGAACATCCGCGCGATCGTCGACTTGCCGGAGCCGCTCTCGCCGACCAGGGCCACGGTGCGTCCCGGTTCGAGCTCGAGCGAGACGCCGCGCACCGCGTGCAGCGTGCGCACCTTCAGGCCGCTGCGCAGCCGGAAGTCCTTCTCCAGCCCCTCGGCGCGGAGCGAGCCGGCCTCCACGGCGGGCCGCGTCGCTTGGGCGGTCATGCGGCGCCTCCCTCGCCGGCGGCGAGCGCGACGGAGCCCGCGACGGAGCCCGTGACGGCGGCGGTCGCCCCGGTCACCCCGGTGCGGATGAACGCGCCGCCCTCGCCGCGGAGGCTCGGGAAGCTCTGCAGCAGCCGCCTGGTGTACGGATGCCTCGGATCGCGGAAGATGCTCGCGGCATCCCCCTGCTCGACGATCTCGCCCTCGAGCATGATCGCGATGCGGTCGCTGATCTCGATGAGCAGCGGCAGATCGTGGGTGATGAAGATCACGGCGAATCCGAGCCGCTCCCGCAGCCGCATGATCTCCCGCACGATGCCGCGCTGCACGACGACGTCGAGCGCCGTGGTCGGCTCGTCCATGATCATCACCTGCGGGTCGAGCGCGAGCGCCATGGCGATCATGACGCGCTGGCGCATCCCGCCGGACAGCTCGTGCGGGAAGCTCGACAACCGCGCCGGGTCGACCCCGACGAGCGAGAGCAGCTCGGCGCTGCGCGCCTCGCGATCCGCCTTCGGCATCCCCTTCCGGTGCGTGGTGAAGACGTCGTGGAGCTGCTTGCGCACGTTCATCACGGGGTTCAGCGAGTTCATCGACCCCTGGAACACCATCGACACCTTGTCCCAGCGGTAGGAGCGCAGCGCCTCCCCGTCGAGCTGCACGACGTCGACGTCGCGGCCGCTCGTATCGTGGAACACGACCTCGCCGCCCGTCATCACCGCCGGCGCCTTGAGCAGCCGGTTGAGCCCGTAGGCGAGGGTCGTCTTGCCGCAGCCCGACTCCCCCGCGAGGCCGAGGATCTCGCCGCGGTGCAGGGTGAGCGAGGCGCCGCGCACCGCCTGCACGGGCGGGTCGACCTCGTAGTCGATCGAGACGTTCGTGGCGGTGAGGACCGCCTGGCCGAGTGCCGTCATGCGAATGCTCCTGTGTCCGCGACGCCCTTGCCCGCCTTCGTCGCCTTGCGCTGCCGCTTGGCGTTCTCCGGCGCGAGCCTGAGCTTGGGGTTCACGACCTCGTCGATCGCGAAGTTGATGAGCGAGAGCCCGGCGCCGAGCGCCGCGATGATCGCCCCGGGCGGCACGAACCACCACCAGGCGCCGGTGCCGACGGCCTGCCCGGTCTGCGCGTCGTTCAGCATGGTGCCGAGCGTGATCGAGCCGGTCGGACCGAGGCCCAGGTAGGAGAGGCCGGCTTCGCCGAGCACCGCGAGGATGACGCCGAAGATGAACTGCGCGGCGAGCAGCGGCACGAGGTTCGGCAGGATCTCGACGAAGATGATCCGCGCGGGCCGCTCCCCGGCGACCCGGGCGGCGGCCACGTACTCGCGGGTGCGGAGCGATCGGGCCTGCGCGCGCAGCACGACCGCGGAGCCCGCCCAGCTCGTGATGCCGAGCACGAGGGCGACGAGCAGCGAGCTGCGGGCGAGCGGGCCGAGGCCGTCCGCGTTCTGCACGTAGGCGGCGATCACCATGACGACGGGAAGGCCCGGGATGACGAGGACGATGTTCGTGATGAGGGTCAGCACCTCGTCCGCGATGCCGCCGAAGTAGCCGGCGAAGACGCCGAACAGCACTCCGAGCACGAGCGCCACGAGACCGGCGACGAGGCCGATGAACAGCGAGCCCTGGGTGCCGTAGGCGAGCTGGGAGAACACGTCGTAGCCGAGCTTCGTGGTGCCGAGCCAGTGCTCGGGCCCGGGCGGCAGGAGCGCCGGGTTGTTCGAATCTCTCGGAGGCTGCGCGATGAGCGGGCCGAGCAGGCCGAACAGGGTGATCGCGCCGACGATCACGAGGCCGGTCACGAGCTTGCCCGAGCGCCGCGGCAGGAGCCCGCGGAAGCGCCCGCCACGCCGCGCGGCGGCGGCGCTCGCGGCGGCGACGGCCGCGGTGGCGGTCGCCTCCCTCGCGCTCTCCCGCGCCGCCTCCGCGCCGATCGGCGCGCCGAAGGGCAGATCGGGGGCGGTCTCGGCGCCGGCGCCGGGCAGTTCGCCGCCGGAGCCGGACTCGGTGAGGGTCTGCCGGTCAGCCATTGTGCCGCACTCTCGGGTCGATGAAGCCGTAGATGAGGTCCATGACGAAGTTCGCCGCGAGCACCGTGAGGGTGATCACGAGGAACACGCCCTGCATGAGCGCGTAGTCGAGGCCCTGCACGGCCTGGATCATGAGCTTGCCGATGCCGGGGTAGCTGAACACCTGCTCCATCACGATCGAGCCGGCGACGACGAAGCCGAGCGCGATGCCGAAGCCCGCGAGGCTCGGGATCGCCGCGTTCCGCGACGCGTACTTCGTGCGGATCCGGCGCGGGGTGAGGCCCTTCGCCTCGGCGGTGACGATGAAGTCCTCCGACATCGTGGAGACCATCATGTTGCGCATGCCGAGCAGCCAGCCGCCGATCGAGGACAGCACGATCGTGGTGGCGGGCAGGATGGCGTGCCAGACGGCGCTGCCGAGGAAGGCCCAGCTCCACTCGGGCCCGCCCGGGAACTCGAAGACGTCGTAGCCGCCGATGATCGGGAAGATGCCGAGCTGCACGGAGAACACCGCGACGAGCACGAGCGCGAGCCAGAAGTACGGGATCGACTGGAACACCGTCGTGACGGGCACGAGGTGGTCGAGCCAGGTGCCGCGCCGCCAGCCGACCCACGCGCCGACGACGATGCCGAGCACGAAGGAGATGACGGTCGCGGTGCCGACCAGCACGATCGTCCACGGCAGCGCCGCGGAGATGAGCTCGGCGACCGGGGCCGGGTACCTCGTGGAGGAGACCCCGAGGTCCCCCTGAAGCAGCCGGCCCCAGTACGCCAGGTACTGGTCCCAGAGACTGGTGCCCTTCTCGGCACCGAGGATCGCGGTGATCGCCTGGACCGTCTCCTCGGAGAGCGGCCGGCCGGCGTTCGCCCGGCGCAGCTTGCCGAGCATGATCGCCGCGGGGTCGCCCGGCAGGAGCCGGGGCAGCAGGAAGTTGAGCGAGATCGCCGCCCAGAAGGTCACCAGGTAGAAGGCGACCCGTCGGAGGTAGAAGCTCATCCCCGCACCGCCCGTGCGGAAGGGTGTCGTCTCATCGGGACCACGCGCCTACTCGGCCGGCTTCAGATGCGTGAGCACGACCGCGTTCGCCACCGAGAGGTAGGGCAGCGGCGCCGCGTAGAGGTCGTCCTCGGAGGGCCATCCGCTGAACTTCTCGACGTTGAAGAACGACTGCGAGGCGTTCAGCACGACCGGGATGTACGGCAGGTCGCGCGCGATCTCGGTCTGGATGGTCGCGTAGGCGGCCTGCTTCGTCGGCACGTCCTCCGTGCCGCCCGCGGCGAGCACGGCGGCGTCGACCGTCGGGTTCGAGTAGCGCGAGTAGTTCTGCCCGACGAGCGGGGTCTCGCCGACCTTGACGGTCGAGGTGCCGGCGAAGTACTCGTGGTAGTTCGAGTACGGATCGGCGACGAGGCTCTGGGTGAGGCCGTAGAGCGTCATCTGGAAGTCGCCCGACTGGATCGGCGTCCAGTACTCGGCATCCGACACGGTGCGCGCGTTGATGCGGATGCCGGCCTCTGCGGCCTGCTCGGAGATGAGCTTGGCCGCGTCGTTGTAGTCGGTCCAGCCGTCGGGCGAGAACAGGTCGATCTCGAAGGAGGCGCCGTCCTTGCCGTAGAAACCGTCGGACTGCTTCGTGTAGCCCGCCGCCTCGAGGATCTGCTGCGCCTCGGCGACGTCGGGGTCCTGGGGGCTCGTGGTGAGGGCGGGGTCGCTCAGCCACTGCTCGTCGCGCGGCAGCAGCATGAAGGAGGGCGAGGACTCGCCGGCGAGCCCGGCGAAGGCCTTCTCGCGAATGGTGGAGCGGTTGATCGCGACGTTGATCGCCTGGCGCACGGCGGGGTCGGTCTGTGGGCCGGTGCAGCCGAGTTCGGCGTTCGCGCACGTCGTGATCGTCGTCGGGTCCTGCTGCAGGTTGAGCGTGGCGATCTTGCCGGAGCCGGTGACGGCGTCGGGGTTCGCGATGAACTGGCCGACCCAGTCGATCTTGCCGGTGGTGAGCAGGTCCTGTGCGGACTGGTTCGAGTCGAGGCCGAGGTACTGCACCTGCTTCACCTCGGGGGCGCCGTCTCGGAACAGCTCGTTGGCCTCGACGGTGTAGGCGGCCTCGGTGAAGCTCTTGAGTTTGTAGGGCCCGGAGCCGACGGGTTCGGGGTTCGTCTCGGCCATGAAGTCGTCGATGTTCTCCCACACGTGCTTGGGGATGATCCAGGTCGAGCCGAGGGTGAGCGAGGCGCTCGTGAACTGCGGCTCGGTGTACGTGAGCACGACGGTGGTGTCGTCGGTGGCCTCGGCCGAGACGAACTGCTCGCTGACGTTCGAGCCGTAGCCGAAGGTGAAGGCGACGTCCTCGGCGGTGAGGGCTTCGCCGTCGTTCCACTTGAGATCGGGCTTGATCTTCACGGTCAGGGTCTTGCCGTCTTCGCTGTACTCGTAGCTGTCGCCGATCATGCCGGTGGGCGGGTCGGCGGAGAGCTGGTTGAAGAAGAACAGCGGCTCGTAGATGGCGCCGAAGGTCGCGTGCACGGCGGTGTCGACGGCGAAGGGGTTGAAGTTGTTGTTGATCGGGGTGGCGCTGCCGGCCCAGACCCGCAGGATCGCGTCGTCGCCGCCCGCGGAGCCGCCCGAGGGCGAGCAGCCGGACAGCCCGAGGGCGAGGGCCGAGGCACCCGCGGCGAGCGCGAGCACCAGTCGGCGCGTGGTTCGAATCATCGTTCGTGTTTCCTCTCTGGCTTCATTGCGTGGAAGAACAGCGACGTCGCGCAGGATCTCGGTGGCGAGCGTTACCGGAAACGAAGCTAACAGAAAACTTTCTATCCAGAAAGAACCAATTCAATTAATCGCGCGTCCCCTGCCCGGGCGGGTTCGAGCAGGCGGCGCGGCGAGCCGGGAAACCGGAGGCCCCTAGACTGACCGGAACAGGGGGGAAGGACGCGGCCATGACGGCATCGGGAGCTGGTGAGCGTTCGCGCACCGCCACCCGCCGGGCCGTGCTCGCGAGCGGCGCGATCGCCCTCCTCGCCATGCTCGCTGCGTGCGCCCCGGCCTCGGCCGCCGACTCCCCCTTCGCCGGCCGGACGCTGTACCGCTCCCCCGACTCCTCGGCCGCGATCGCGGCCCGCACCGGGGGCACCGCCGCCGAGCGGGAGGCCGCCGCCCAGCTCGCGGAACGCCCCACCGCCACCTGGCTCGTCCCCGAGCGCCTGCCCGCCGGCGAGGTCGGCCCCGCCGTCGACGCGCTCCTCGACGACGCCGCCGGCGCCGCCGCGCTGCCCGTGCTGGTCGTCTACGGCATCCCCGACCGCGACTGCGGCGGTCACAGCGCCGGCGGCCTCGCGCGCACGCCCTACCTCACCTGGATCGACGAGATCGCCGCCGCCATCGGTGAACGGTCCGCCGTCGTCATCCTCGAACCCGACGCCCTCGCGCTCGCCGAGGCGTGCCCCGACGCCGCCGCCCGCCCGGCCCTCGTCCGCGAGGCGGCCGCCCGCCTGCCCGCGACCACCGCCGTCTACCTCGACGGCGGCCACTCGGCCTGGCTTCCGGCCGAGCGCATGGCCGAACTGCTGCGGGCCGCCGATGCCGACCGGGTGCGCGGCTTCGCCACGAACGTCTCGAACACCCACACGACGAGCGAGGAGCGCGCGTACGCGCACCGCGTCGCCGAGGCGCTCGGCGGCGGTCACGCCGTCATCGACGTCTCGCGCAACGGCTCGGGACCGCCGGCGGATGCCTCGTGGTGCAATGTGCCCGGGCGCACGGTCGGCGAGGATCCGGGCCCGCTCGACGACGAGGTCGTCGACGCGGTGCTCTGGCTCAAGCCGCCCGGCGAGAGCGACGGCACCTGCAACGGCGGCCCGCCGGCCGGGCAGTGGTGGCCGGAGGCGGCGATCGCCCTCACCGGCGGCGGCTGAGGAGCGAGGAGACCGCGGCGACGGGACGCCGGCGGGTGCAGCGGACGACGGGCGACGGGACGCCCTGGACGAAGGAAGATCGGGGAACATGACGGCCAACCAGGCGAACGGCGAACGCATCGCGGTGATCATCGAGGACGACCTCGACATCCGCCAGTTGCTCGTGGAGGTGCTCGAACAGGGCGGTTTCGAGACGCACAGCGCGGGAAACGGACTCGACGGCATCGAGCTCGTGCGCCGGCACAACCCCATCGTGACGACGCTCGACGTGAGCATGCCGGGGATCGACGGCTTCGAGGCCGCTCGGCGCATCCGCGCGTTCAGCGGCACTTACCTCATCATGCTGACCGCGCTGGGCGAGGAGGCGGACACCCTGATCGGCCTGCAGTCCGGCGCCGACGACTATCTCGTGAAGCCGTTCCGCCCCAGGGAGCTGCGCGCCCGCATCGACGCGATGCTGCGCCGGCGCGAACGGGAGCGCGACAGCCGGACCGGCGTCGAGACGCCGACGGCCGGCAGGACTGCGGATGCTTCGACCCCGGCCCCTGCGCCGCCGGCTCCGGCTCCGGCATCCCCCTCCAGCGCCACCGAGGCATCCGCGGAGACAACCGCGGAGACCTCCGCTCCCGCCGTTCCGGAGCTGCTCGCAGCGGGGCCCGCGGCAGCGGACGCGACGACCGCGTCGGCCCCGCTCGCGGGCGCCGCCGACGGACACGACGGCTGGTACGAGCACCGCGGCCTCCGCCTGCAGCCCGAGATGCACCTCGCCTCCCTCAACGGCGAGCAGCTCGAGCTCACCCGCAGCGAGTTCGAGCTGCTGCGCCTGCTGATGGACTCCGGACGGCGAGTGCGCAGCAAGGCCGACCTCGCGCTCTCCCTCCGCGGGGAGAGCTACGTCACCTCCTACTACGTGAGCGACGCCGACAAGCGGGCCATCGAGGTGCACCTCGCGAATCTGCGGCGCAAGCTCGGCGAGAGCGCCACGCAGCCGAACTGGATCGAGACGGTGCGCGGCGTCGGCTACCGGATGACCGCCGAGGACTGAGCCCGCCCCGCGCCGCCCCGCGCACGAACGAACGGCCCGCCGGAGGAACCGGGCGGGCCGTTCGTCGTTCGGGGGAGACTCAGACGCGGTAGCCGTGCTGGCGGCGCACGAGCTTGCCGAACATACCGAGCGTCTGCAGCACCGTGATCGTGCCGAGCACGGGCCAGCCGATCCAAAGGATCGAGGACTGCACCACGGGGCTCAGCTGCGTCCAGATCGCGACCATCGCGATGACGATCGCGAGGCCGACGAGGAGCGGGGTCAGGTAGGCATGGCCGCCGCCCCGCTCGGCCTTGGCCTGCTCGGCCCAGTTGTCGACCTGCTTGCGCGAGGCGAACTTCACCCAGGCACGGGCGAAGTGGCCGAGCCGGATCCACATGTAGACCTCGGCGGGCACGAGCAGCGCCGCGAAGAGGATGTCCTTCGCCGTGCGGTGCTTCATCGACAGCGCGATGCGCACGTTCAGCAGGATCGCGACCACCGGCGGGATCAGCCAGATCGGGCTGAACACGAAGGCGTTGATCGAGAGCGAGCCGGCGAGCAGCACGAGGAACAGGATGCGCGTGATCGCGTTCGTGGCCATCGAGAGGTTCTCGAGCCAGCGCAGGCGCAGGTTCGGGTGGAACGGCTGCCCCTTGGTGTCGCCGCGCTGGCCGGGCCACATCAGCTCGATGGCGCCGTAGTTCCACTTCACCTGCTGCGCGTCGAGCGAGCGCAGGGTCGTCATGCCGCCGACGTCGGCGCGGGCGCGGGCGGAGATCTTGGTGAGGTAGCCGGCGCTCTTGATCTGCAGCGAGAGCAGGGAGTCCTCGACCTCGCTGTCCTTCACCCAGGGGGTCACCTGGCGGTTCGCGGTCATCGCGTCGCGCAGGGCCTTGGTGGAGAAGATCGAGTACTGACCGCCGAGCACCGCCATGTTGCGGCCGCGCAGCATGTTCTGCATGTTGAAGGCCGCGAACTGGGCGCGCTGGCCGGCGATGAGGAACGGCGCGACGACGCCGGAGAACGGGCGGTCGTCGATCGAGTAGATCGCCGAGATACCGCCGATGCGGCTGTCCGAGGCGATCTCGGCCTCGAGGAACTCGACGGCCTGCGGGTCGGCGACGGTGTCGCCGTCGACGCCGAGCATGAAGTCCATGCCCTCGACGAGCGAGTAGCCGTAGTTCAGCGCGCCGACCTTCTTGTCGGGGTTCTCGCCGATGTCGTGGATGAACACCTCGGTGAACTGCTCCACGCCGTCGTCCTCGCGCACGTGCAGGCCGGCGTAGGCGGCGGCTCGCTCGACCGTGCGGTCGGTCGAGTTGTTCACCACGACGTGGATGACGTCGGGCAGTCGGGTCTGCCCGAGGAGCGACTCGAGCACCTGCCCGATCGACTCCTCCTCGTTGTAGGCGGGGACGATGCATCCGATGCTCGCCCGTGACACCGTGATGGTGTCGACGACGGCGGCGAAGTCATCGAACTGCGGAGCGACTTCGGGTGTGTCGGTGTGCAGCGGCCGCGCTCGGGTCGCCGACACCGCGGCATCGGCCCCGGGGGTGGGCCGGTGGAGTGCGGTGTCGGTCATGACGTGGCCTTTCGTTTCGACTTCGTGGGTATTCATCGGCTGCAGCGTCCCCGCTCCAACAGGATCGAGTCTGGCGGGCCGACCGCAGCGGGAACCTTGGGATGCGATAGCGTCGCCTCAAGATCTGCTCAAGATTCGGGACTCTGGGGGACGGATGCGATCGAGCGCGCGCGAACTCGGCCGGGCACGGCGGACGGCCGCCGTCGTCGCGATCTCGGCGGCAGCTCTCGCCACCGCGGGCTGCCAGGCTCCGCCCTGGCTGAACCCGACGGATGCCCCGGCCTCGACGCCGCCCGCGACGAGCGCGCCGCCGGCGCCGATCCAGAACGACCTCGCCTCGGGCTCGGCGACGCGCACCATGGAGGTCGGCGCGATCACGCTCACGGCCGACTACTGGTCGACGCTCTCGATGGACCGCTGGACGGCGGCCGCGCAGAAGCCGCTCACCTTCTCGCTGCGCTCGACGGTCACGCCCTCGGACGGGCAGAAGGTGTACCTGTCGCGCGTCACGGCGACGCCGGTGGTGCGCGCCGCCGACGGCGGCGAGCTGCCCGGCTTCGAGCCCATCGTCGACCAGTCGACGGTCGCGCCCGGCTACCTCGTGCTCGACCCGTACACGTACAGCCAGACGTTCACGCTGCCGCCGCTCGACCCCCAGGCCGCGAGCGTCGAGCTCTCGATGCGCTACGAGCTGCTGCTGCAGTCGACGCCGACGTCGAGCGACTACGCGAAGCAGACCGCGGTCGACACGCTCGTCATCGCGATCTCGAGCGGCGACGCGACGGCCGAGCCGTCCCCGACGCCGGCACCCTAGTCGGCGATCGCGTCGCCGCCGGACTCGCGGGCGCGCTGCGCCGCTTCGCCCGACGCCGCCAGCAGGCGGTCGAAGTCGTAGCCCACGGCGTCGCTGCCGGCCATCCCGATGCTCGCCGAGAGCCGCAGTCCGTCCGCCTCGACCATGGTCTGCTCGCCGATGCCGCCCTGCAGGGCGATCGCGGCCCGTCGCGCGTCCGCCATCCGCGGGAACGGCGCGACGACCAGCAGTTCGCCGCCGCCGTCGAAGGTGCCGATCGCCGCGGTCGGCGGGGCGTAGCGCCGCACGGCCGCGGTGAAGCGGTCCGTGAGGGCCGAGCCGGCGGAGCGCCCGAAGGCGGTGTAGATCGACTCGACCTCGTCGAGGCCGACGCGGAGGAAGACGAGCTGCTCGTCGTGGAAGTTCGCCCGCTCGAGCTGGTCCTCGACCACGCGACGGAGGGCGCTCGAGGTGAGCACCTCGTCATCGGACCAGTGCGAGACCCCGCCTCCCCCGCTGTCGCCCACGCGGTCGGAGCGGAGGATGACGAGGCTGACCGTCATCACGATGATGAGCGTCATCATGACGAACGCGGCCGCCTCGCTGCCGAAGAAGGTGCGGAACACGGGTGCGTCCGGGCCGAGCACGAAGTAGGCCACCGTGCGGAAGGCGTAGAAGAGCGCGACGACGATGAACGACACGGTGAGCCCGCGGGCCGCCCAGTGGCTGCGCATCGGCTTCCGGAGCGATTCGGCGGCCCCCAGCCCGGAGAAGGCTGCGAGCGCGAGGAAGAGCAAGGGCGCGCCCGCCCAGTCGCCGCCGTCGGGCCCCTCCGCGAGCACCGCGACGCCGGAGCCCGTGGCGACGACGAGCGGCACCCAGAGCAGATCGTTGCGCGCGTTGAAGGCGCGGGCGCCGCACCACAGCAGTCCGGCCGTCAGCACCATCGCGCCATTGCCGACGGCGACGGCCCACCAGGCGCCGGGCACGAGGATCCACACCGCGTACGAGATGGAGGTGAGCATCCCGCCCATGAAGGACACCGCCCAGAGGCGGCCCGCCGTGTCGGGGCGGCGCAGCACGGTGTCGAGGATGAACATCAGTCCTGCGATGATCGTCACCGTGCTCGTCGCGAGCTGGACGGTGTACAGGTCGATCGTCATGCGTCCTCCGGGCCCGCGACGGGCAGGGTCACGATGACGGTCGTGCCGCTGCCCTCCTCGCTGTCGATGTGGATCTCCCCGCCATGGCGTTCGACGAGCTCCCGTGCGATGCCGAGGCCGAGGCCGCTGCCGTGCACGGTGCCCTGGCGGACCCCGCCCGAGCGGAAGAAGCGCTCGAACACCTTCGGCAGCTCCGCCTCGGGGATGCCGATGCCGGTGTCGCGGACGACCACCCACGCCATCCCCTCGTCGACCGTCGCGCCGACCGTGACCTCGCCGCCCTGGCGGTTGTACTTCACCGCGTTGGAGACGAGGTTGTCGACGACCTGGCGCAGCCGGAAGCCGTCGGCGCGGACGACGGCCGGCTCGCTCGTCGTGATGCTCAGGCGGATGTCGCGCTCGTCGGCACGGGCCTGCGCGGCCTCGACGGCGTCGCGGAGGACGTCGTGCAGGTCCACGGGGGCCAGTGCGAGCGGCACCGGCGCCTCCGCGTGCTTCGCCGACTGCAGGATGGAGGCGATGAGCTCGAGCATCCGGTCGCCGTTGCGCTGCATGATCTCGAGGTTGCGGGTGACGTTCGGCGGCAGCCCCTCGGCGTCGAGCGAGAGGTCGATGTAGCCGAGCACGGAGGTCATCGGCGTGCGCAGCTCGTGCGAGACGGAGGCGACGAGGTCGTCGCGGGCGCGCACCGCGTTCCGCTCCTCGGTGATGTCGCGGGCGACGATGACGCCGCCCTCGAGGCCGCCGTCCTCGTCGTAGAGACGCCTGGCGGTGACCGAGACGGCGCGCAGCTCGCTGCCCTCGCCCGGGATCCAGGTGACCTCGTCGTCGAACTCCTGGCCGGCGGCGGCGCGGTTGAACGGCAGCTCGGCCCGGCTGAGCGGCGTCGCGCGGTCCGCGGCGAAGGCGACGCCGTCGCGGGCGGCGTCGGGGTCGGCGACGTCGAGGCCGTAGAGCTTCGCGTAGGCGGTGTTCATGACGCCGCCGCGGCCGTCGCGATCGAGCCGCACGACCCCGAAGTCGACGGCGTTCAGCACCTCGGCGAGCCGTTCCTCCTGCTTGTTCGCGCGGCGGAGCGCCCGCTCCAGCTGCTTCGCCTGCGTGCGCAGCAGCACCCGCTGCGCGCCGGCTCGGCGGGAGCTCAGGACGGTGCTCGTCGCGATGAAGCTCAGCACGATCGGCAGGAGCACCACGGAGGGCACACTGACGGCGGTGAACGCCCGCTCACTCACGAGCTCCGAGATCCACACGAGCGCCGAAGAGGTGGCGACGGCGATGATCGCCCCCGTGAGCCCGAAATAGCTCGCGAGCCAGATCGTCGGGAAGAACCAGAGCAGTCCGACGCCCGCGGCCGGCTCGGCGATGCGGATGAGCCCGATCGCGAGGATGTCGACGATCGGCAGCGCCATCACGAGCGTCCGCGGCAAACGGTGCCACGGGACGATGATCGCCACCCCCGTCGCCGTGAAGACGAGCGCCACCGCGACGATGGCGATCGGCTTCGTGAGCGCGACCGGCGAGAACAGCAGCAGCGTGAACACGGCGGTCACGAGGACCGCGCCGAAGAGCAGCTGCGAGAGGACGACGGAACGGTCGAACGTGGCGCCGGCGCGCCGCGAGTCCCCCGCTCCCGACATGCTCAGAGCCTAGCGCCCCGGATGCGCGCGCGAACGCGCATCCGGGGCCGCGCCTCAGGCGATGCCGCCGCCGTCGACGACGAGCGCGGAGCCCGTCACGTAGCTCGACTCGTCGCTCGCCAGCCAGACCACCGCGGAGGCGATCTCGCGGGGCTCGCCCATGCGGCGCAGCGGCCGGTCGGCGGCCTCGGCCAGGAAGCCGTCCTCGGCCTGGCCGAGCTGGCGCGCCTCTTCGCGGAGCATCCCCGTGTTCACGTCGCCCGGGTTCACCGAGTTCACCCGGATGCCCTGCGGCCCGTGGTCGATGGCGAGCGCCCGGGTCATGTTCACGACGGCGCCCTTCGATGCGCAGTACGAGATCGCCTGCCCGCCGCCCTTCAGCCCCCAGCCGGAGCCGGTGTTCACGATCGAACCGCCGCCCGCGGCGGCCATGACGGGCACGACGTGCTTGCACATCAGGAAGATGGAGCGCACGTTCACGCCGAACACCCGGTCCCACTCCTCGACCGTCGTCTCGACGGCGGTGGTGCGGCGGATGATGCCCGCGTTGTTGAAGACGACGTCGATGCCGCCGAACGCCGCCTGCGTCTCGCGCACCACGCGCTCGATGTCGGGCTCGCTCGACACGTCGGCGGCGATCGCGATCGCCTCGCCACCCGCGGCGCGGATCTCCTCGGCGACGCGCTCGGCGGCTGCGCCGTCGAGGTCGACGACGGCGACCCTCGCGCCCTCCGCCGCGAGGGCGAGCGAGGAGGCGCGGCCGATGCCGCCCGCGCCGCCCGTGACGATGGCCTGCTTGTTCTCAAGGCGCATGGCCTTCTCCTTCGGTTCGCGAGGCGGGGGATGCCTCGGCGTCTGGTGCGTTGACAGGGTAGATGCTGCTCGTGCCCGGGCCGGTGACGACGCGGACGAAGCCCGCGAGGCCGCGGTCCACGCCGGGGTCGCCGGTGTCGACGAGCAGGGGTCGCCCGCCGAGCTCGACGAGCTTCTGCTCGGGTGCGACGACGAGCAGCGGCTCCTCGCCCAGGGCGCGGAGCACCCGAGCGGAGAGCTGCTGGTTGCCGCGGCCGAGCAGGAAGCCCTGCCCGCCGATGATCGAGACGACGGCCCGAGCGGGACCCGCCGCGATCTCCTCGACGAGCTCCGCCTCGCTCGCGGCGGCCCGGAGGAGCCGTCCGTCGAGCACGACGTCGACGCCCAGCCTCGTCTTCGGCAGGCCGAGCCGGCGCGCGAGCTCCCCGGTCGTGCCCCCGGGCCCGAGCAGATACCGTACGCCCGGCTGCAGCAGCCGGAGCGCGCCGTCGACCGCGGCCGCCACGGCCGCCGCCTCGCTCACCGGGGTCGCCGCCTTGCGCGCCTGGGTCCGCCCCGGGCGGACCGGCACGAGCATGGCCGCGTGCAGGCGGGGCTCGACCCGGCCGCGACGCAGTTCGTCCTCGTCGAGGTCGAGCACCTCGCGCTCCTCGATCGGCAGCCCGCCGTCGAGCCAGGCCGCGGCGAGGGCGCCGGCGGCCCGAGGGCTCACGGCGAAGACCGGCGAGTACATCTTGACGCCGGCCGGAATGCCGAGGGCGGCGACGCGGGCACCGCCCTCGTCGCGACGCGCGTCGAGGGCCGTCGCGACGTCCCGGGCCGTGCCGTCGCCGCCGGCGAAGAGCACGAGCTCGGCTCCTGCGTCGGTGAGCGCGCGCACGGCCGAGACGGTGTCGGCCGGACTCGTCGTGGCACCCGGTCGCATGACGATCCGCGGCACGAGCCCGGCGGCGAGCACCGCGTCCTCGCCCATCGGCCCGGCCGCCGTCAGCACCTCGAGCGGCCCGTCGATCGCCTCGCGGACGAGCTCGAGGGCGAGCCGCGCCCGCTCCCCCGCCCGTGGTCGCGCGCCGCGCTCGGCCGCGCTGGCCTGCACGGCGACCCCGTCGGAGCCGCCGAGCCCCGCCGGGCCGCCGACCCCGGCGACGGGGTTCACCACGAGGCCGAGCACGGTCAGGCCGCTGAGGCGTCGGCCGCGGGCTCGGGCTCGCCCGCCAGGCGGGCCGCCACCTCCGGGTACTTCCGCAGGTAGGCGCGCCACGTCACGGCCCAGCGCTCGGGGTCGTCGAGATCGTCGTGGTGGGTGTGGTGCACGCTCTGCCGGTGCGGCGCGGTGCGCACGATCTCCGGGGTCTCCCGGGCTTCGCGGGCCACCTCGGCGAGCGCGGCGACGTACTCGTCGAGCTCGGACTTCGAGTACGACTCGGTCGGCTCGAGGGTGAACGGCTGCGGCACTACGTAGGGGTGGTGGCTCGTCCAGTAGTGCATGCCGAAGTCCGCCATCCGCACCCCGATCTCCTCGGAGCTGATGCCGGTCTCCTCGTACAGCTCCTGCCAGGAGTAGCGCACCTGCTCGATCCGCCGGCGGCCGCGCGCGTACGGCGCGGACGCTCCGGGGATCTCCAGCACCTTCGCAAGCAGGTAGTTGTTGTTCAGTACGGCGGTCTCGGCGGCGGCGAGGAGCCCGTCCGCGCCGAGCGCCATGATCCAGGCGTAGGCGCGGACGAGGTTCGGCACGACGCCGAAGAAGGGCGCGACCGTGCCGATCGACTGGGTGCCTGCGTCGCGCACCTCGAAGCGGGCGTCGTCGCCCTCGCCCACGCGCACGATCCGCGGGCCGGGCAGGAACGGGGCCAGGGCCGCGCTCACGGCGTTCGCGCCGGAGCCGGGCCCGCCGCAGCCGTGCGGCGTCGAGAACGTCTTGTGCAGGTTGAAGTGGCAGACGTCGAAGCCGGCGTCGCGCGCCCGGGTGATGCCGAGGATGCCGTTGGCGTTCGCCTGGTCGTAGGAGGCGAGGGCGCCGACGGCGTGCGCGGCATCCACCCACTCCGTGATCGCCGGGTTGTAGATGCCGGTGTCCTCGGGGTTCGTGACCATGATCGCCGCGGTCCGCGGCGAGAGCGCCGCCTTCAGGGCGGCGAGGTCCGGGTAGCCGTCGGCGTCGGGGTGGACGGTGATGACCTCGTAGCCGGCGGCCTTCGCGGCGGCGGCGTTCGAGGGGTGGCTGAAGATGGTGGTGATGACCTCGCGGCGCTGCTCGCCCTCGCCGTTCGCCTCGTGGTAGGCGCGGATCATGGCGATGTTCGCCCAGATCGCGGCGGAGCCGCCCTGGGTCTGCAGCGAGACCTCGTCCATGCCGGAGATCTCCGCGAGCATCCGTTCGAGCCGCCACACGATCTCGAGCACGCCCTGCGCGTCGGCCGGGTCCTGCAGGGGGTGCATCGCGGTGAGCTGCGGGGTGGCGACGAGCTGGTCGTTGATCTTCGGCGAGTACTTCATCGTGCAGGTGCCCTGGCCGATGTCGACGTTCAGGTCGGCGCCGAGGTTCTCCTGGGAGAGCCGCAGGTAGTGCTTCAGCACCCGCATCTGCGCCATCTCGGGCAGCGCGGGCGGGGTCGCCCGGCGGAGGCCCGCGGGGAGCTCGGCGAGCACGTCGCCGACGGCGTCGCGGACGCCGGGCTCGACGGCGGGCACGAGCAGGCCGCGCTCGCCGGGCGTCGAGAGCTCGAAGATGACGGGTTCGTCCCAGCGGGCCTGGTGGAAGCGTCGGATGGCGGGCTTCGGGGCGAGGGGGAGGCTCATGCGCGCTGCTCCTGGGGGATCTGGGGGTCGGTTGCGGTGCCGCAGGCGGCGGCGAGGGAGGTTGCGAGGCGGTCGATGTCGGCCTGGCCGGTGAGCTCGGTGACGCAGACGAGCAGCAGTTCCTCGCCGACGGCGACGCCCGGCTCGATGCCCTCGGCGCGGAGGGCGGCGATGAGCTCGGCGGCGGTGCGGCCGGTGCCGGAGACGTCGACGGTGAACTCGCGCAGGTGCAGGGCGTCGTCGCCGAGGCGCACGCCGGGCACGGCCGCGAGTCGCTGCTGCGCGTAGCGGGTCCGGGCGAGCAGCAGTTCGCCGAGCTCGGCCATGCCCACCGGGCCCATCAGGGCGAGGTAGACGCCGGCGGCGATGCCCCAGAGGGCGGCTGCGGTGCCGACCCACTCCTTGCCCTCCTCGCGGCGGGCGAAGGAGGTGCGCTCGTAGGCGACGTCGCCGAAGCCGACCTCCCCTGGCACGTCGGTGCTCGCGAGCCCGAACAGGCGCGAGGGCAGCTCCATGACGAGGGCTTCGTCGTCGGCGACGGCGATGAAGCCGCCGTGCGCACCGCCGAACCACTGGTGCAGGCCGAGCGACTGGATGTCGCCGCAGACGATGTCGGCCCCCTGATCCGCGGGCGGGGTCAGCACGCCGTAGCCGATCGGGTCGGTGCCGACGACCAGCAGGGCGCCCGCCGCGTGCGCCGCGGTCGCGAGGGCGGGCAGGGCCGCTTCGACCGCGCCCGTCGCGCTCGGCGTCTCGACCCAGATCGCGGCCACGTCATCGCCGAGCCGGGCTGCGGCGGCCGCGACGTCGGCGGTGCCGTCCGCCGTCGGGACGAGCTCGAGCTCGAGGTGGACGCGCACGAAGTCGTGCACCTTCGAGTGCTTCTCGGGCAGCACGTCGCTCAGGACGAGCACCCGGCGGCGGCCCGTGAGCCGGCCGGCCATGGCGAGCGCGGTCGCGGTCGCCTGATAGCCGTCGTAGGTCGGCACGTTGACGACGTCCATGGCGAGCAGTTCGGCCATGAGCGACTGGTACTGGAACAGCGCCTGGAAGCGGCCGTGGTCCTCGTAGGGCTCCCCCGCGTACGCGGTGAGGAACTCGCTGCGGTTGATCACCTCGTCGACGACGGCGGGCACGTGGTGCCGGTAGGTGCCGTGGCCGAGGAAGCTCAGCCGCTCCTCGGTGGAGCGGTTCTTCGCGAGGAGGCCGCGGACGTGCCGCGCGAGGTCCTGCTCGGCGAGGAGCGGCGCGGGCAGCTCGAGGGGGCGGTCGAGTCGCAGCGCCTCCGGCACGTCGGCGTAGAACTCGTCGACGGATGCCGCGCCGACGGCGTCGAGCATCGCGCGACGCACCTCGGGGGCGGAGTTGGGCAGGTACGGGTGCACGAAGGCAGCCGATGGCTCGGTCATGTGGATCCTCAGTCCTCGGGGGCGGTGATGGTGATGAACGGCGGCTCGGCGGCCCGCGGGGTGGCGAGCACGGCGGCGCCGAAGCGGGGCAGGGTGAGCGTCGTCCCGAGCGCGGCGCCGTCGCCGAGCAGCTCGCGTGCGCCGTGCGGCACATCGACCGTGAGCTCGCCGCGACCGTGGTTCAGCACGAAGGTGTAGTCGGTGTCGTCGTCGGCTCGGGTGACGGCCTCGAGCATGGGGTCGGTGCGGTCACGAGCGGGCAGTCCGGCCGCCGCGAGCACCCGCCGGAAGAGGGCGACGAGTCCGGCGGGCTCGAGCACGCAGCTGACGTACCAGGCCGCGCCGCCCGAGGCATCCGCTCCGCGTCGGGTGATCGCCGGCCGGCCGGCGAGCTCGCCCGAGTCGTAGGCGGCGATCGTCTCGGCGCCGGCTGCTTCGAGCCACTCGCCCCAGACGGGCGCGTCGAAGGCCGCGCCGCCGGCGAGGGCGACGCGCTCGGCGCGGCCGTCGGCGACGGGCCAGACCTCATCGACCTCGACGCCGAGGAGTGCGCGCAGGGGGCCGGGGGCTCCCCCGTCGTGCACGTGCTCGTTCGGGTCGACGACGCCGGAGAACGGCCCGACGACGAGTTGCCCGCCGCGGGCGACGAAGGCGCCGAGCGCCGTGGCCTGCTCGGCGTCGGCGACATAGAGGTTCGGGGCGACGACGAGCTCGTAACCGTCGAACGGCCCGCTCGCGGGCACCGTGTCGACCGGGTGGCCGAGCTCGTGCAGCGCGGCGTGCCAGGCGCGGGCCTGGGCGAGCCAGTTCAGGCGCTGCGAGGGCAGCGATTCCGTCGCCGAGCTGCCCCACCACGAGTCGTAGTCGACGACGAGCGCGATCCGGGAGCGCACCCGGGTGCCGCGCACCGGCTCGAGTCGACGGAGTTCGGCTCCCAGGGCTTTCGCCTCCTGGAAGGTGCGGGACGCCTCGCCGCGGTGGCCGAGCATCGCGGAGTGGAACTTTTCCTGGCCGTACTTCGCCTGCCGCCACTGGAAGCACATCGCGCCGTCGGATCCGTGCGCGATCGCCTGCAGGCTGCCGACGCGCATCTGGCCCGGCGCCTTCGGCACGTTGACCTCGCGCCAGCTGACGCCGCTGGGCGCCTGCTCGAGGAGCAGCCACGGCCGCCCGCCCTTCAGCGAGCGCATCGAGCCGTAGTTGAGCGCAGCGGGCACATGCGCGAGCGGATCGGCGGGATCGGGGTAGGCGTCGTCGGTGACGAGGTCCTCGACGGCGGCGAAGTCCCAGTAGTCGAGATCGCGCAGCAGGCTCATGAAGTTCGTCGTGACCGCGATCTCGGGGGTGACCTCGCGCAGCACATCGATCTCGAGCTGGAAGAGCTCGAGCAGCGCGTCGGAGGAGAAGCGCTCGAAGTCGAGCAGCTGGGTGGGGTTGACGGGTCCGGTCGCGCGCCGCGGCGGCTCGATCTGGTCCCACGCGGTGTAGCGCTGGCCCCAGACGTTCACGCCCCAGGCCGCGTTCAGCCCATCAAGCCCGCCGTAGCGGGCCTCGAGCCAGCGGCGGAAGTGCCGGGCCGACTCGGGGCACCAGCAGCGCGAGACGTGGTCGCCGTACTCGTTCGACACGTGCCAGAGCGCGAGGCCGGGGTGCTCGCCGTAGCGCTCGGCCATCGCCCGGGTCATCCGGGCGACGTGCTCGCGCCAGACGGGCGAGCTCGGGCAGTAGGCCTGCCGGGAGCCGAACTCGAGGCGCTGGCCGTCCTCGTTCCAGGGCAGCATCTCGGGGTGGCTGCGCACGAGCCAGGCGGGCGGGGTAGCGGTCGCGGTGGCGAGGTCGATGCGGATGCCGGCGTCGCTCAGGATCTCGAGCACGCGGTCGAGCCAGCCCCACTCGTAGACGCCGGGCGCGACCTCGAGCTGCGGCCAGCTGAACACCGGGAGGCTGACCAGGTTGACGCCCGCCTCGCGCATGAGCCGGGCGTCCTCGAGCCAGACCTCCTCCGACCATTGGTCGGGGTTGTAGTCGCCGCCGTAGGCGAGGGCGTCGAGTCGGATGCCGCGGGGCGCGTCGCCTGTCACACCTGCTCCTCTCTGAGTGGGTCGGTTCCGGTTCGCGGGCCACCTCATGGATGGGTGTACACCGCTAGCTGCAGAATGTATTCTGTATACACACCGTAAACCGGATGCCGGAACCGGTCAAGCCCCGCACCACCCCCTAGGCTTGCCCGCGACGGCCGAACGGCCCGGAGGGCGAAGATGGCGATCGAACGCAAGAACCTGCGCTCACAGGTGCGCGAAGAGCTCCTCACGCGCATGCGGGCGGGAGCCGTGCAGCCCGGCGAGGGCATCAACGAGGTCCAGCTCGCGGCCGAGCTCGGCGTCAGCCGCACCCCGCTCCGCGAGGCGCTCATCGCGCTCGAGAGCGAGGGACAGATCACGAGCGAGAACGGCAAGGGCTTCCGCTTCATGCCGCTGAGCGCGAGCGAGTTCGAAGACCTCGCCCCGGTGCTCGCCGCACTCGAGAGCCTCGCCCTCGAGCTCAGCCCGGTCGAGGAGCTGCAGCGCATCGGCGTGCGCCTGGCCGCCCTCGCGGCCGAGTTCGACCAGGAGCTCGTCGAGCACGCCTTCATCGTCACGAAGGACGACGAGTGGCACGGCCTCATGCTCTCGGCCTGCCCGAACCAGCGCCTCCTCGACGTCATCGCGAGCGTGCGCGGCTCCTTCCACCGGTACGAATCGCTGCTCGTGCCGAACGACGCCATGGTCGAGCGGGTCGCCGCCGAGCACGCCGCGGTCGCCGCCCGTCTCGTCGAGGGCGACGTCCCCGGCGCGATCGTCGCGCTCAAGGTGAACTGGATGCACGGCATGCGCCGCATCCTCGAGAACGCGTCCAGCCCGTACTTCACCGCCTGAGCCCCGCAGGGCTCACCCCTTCACGGCCCCGCCGAGGAGCCCCGAGACGAACTGACGCTGGAACACCAGGAACAGCACGAGCAACGGAAGCGTCGCGAGCAGCGAGCCGAGCATGAGCCCCGAGTAGTCCACCCGGGACATGCCGATCATCGTGTTGAGCGCCACCGGCACCGTGTAGTTCTCCTCGGTATTCAGCATCAGCAGCGGCCAGATGAACGCGTTCCACTGACTGATGAAGGTGTAGATCACGAGCGCCGCGAGCTGCGGGCGGGCGACGGGCAGCACGATCCGCCAGAAGGTGCGCAGCTCCCCCGCCCCGTCGATCCGGGCCGCCTCGATGAGGGTCACCGGGAAGTCCAGGAACGCCTGCCGCATCAGGAAGATGCCGAAGGCGTTCGCGAGGAACGGCAGGATGACGGCCTGATAGCTGTCGATCCACCCCGCGCTCGCCATCATCTGGAAGAGCGGCACGAGCAGCACCTGCATCGGGATCATCATCGTCACGAGCACGACGCCAAGCAGCACCCCGCGGCCCCGGAAGCGGTAGGTAGCGAGTCCGTAGCCGGCCATCACGCTCACCGCCGCCGAGAACACCGTGTACACGACCGCGATGCCGAAGCTGTTCAGCATCACCCGGCTGAACCCCACCGACTCCTCGAGCCGCGCGAGGTTCACCCAGAGCTGGTCGCCGGGGAGCACCGGCAGCGGCGTGCCGAAGAGCTCCGGCGTCGAGTGCGTCGACGCGATCACCATCCAGAGGAACGGCAGCATCGAGGCGACGCTCGCGACCGCGAGCAGCAGGTAGACGGGCAGGCGCAGGATGCCTCGTCGCAGCGCCGGCCCCGCACCCGCGGGCCGCGGCTCCCGCTCGCCGACGGCGGGGTTCACGGCGGTCAACGCGCTGGTCGCGGTCACGGCTTCTCCCTCATGATGCGGAACTGCACGATCGAGATGATCGCGGTGATGACGACGAGCATCCACGCGATCGCGGAGGCGTAGCCGAAGTCGAACTGCCGGAAGCCGACCTTGTAGAGGTAGAGCACCGGCGTGAGCGTGGCGTCGTTCGGGCCGCCCTCGGTGAGGATCCAGTTCTCGTCGAAGAGCTGCAGCGCGCCGATCGTGCTCGTCACCGTCGTGAAGATCAGCACCGGCCGCAGCTGCGGGATCACGATGCGGGTGAAGATCTGCCAGCGGCCGGCGCCGTCGATGCGGGCGGCCTCGTACAGCTCGCCGGGGATGGCCTGGAGCCCGGCGAGGATGATCACCATGTTGTAGCCCGTCCACCGCCAGGTGATCGCCGCGATGAGCGCGACCCTCGCCCACCACTCGTTGTGCAGCCAGTCGACGGGGGCGATGCCGACGATCCCGATCAGCTGGTTGATCGCCCCGCCGTCGGTCGCGAGCATCACCCGGAACACGACCGCATAGGCGACGAGGGTGGTGACCGCTGGAAGGAAGGTCAGCAGCCGGAACCCCGCGCGGAAGCGCAGCCACGACTGGTTCAGGAGATAGGCGAGCCCGACCGCGAGCGCGATCATGAGCGGCACCTGCACGACGAGGAGGAGGCCGGCGTTCGCGAGGCTCTTCAGGACGAGCGGGTCGTCGAAGAGCCGGGCGTACTGCTCGAGCCCCACCCAGCGCGAGACGCCGCCGGAGGTGGTGAAGAAGCTCTGCCAGAGCGAGGTCGCGAGCGGGTAGGCGAAGAAGATCGCGAGCAGTGCGGCGGCCGGCAGCGCGAACCACATCCCGGGTCGCGCGAGGCGACGGCCGAGCGCGCGCGGCCGCGCCTGGGCGTCCGGACGCGGGGCCCGGATGCCTCGGGCGGGCGCCCCGCGCCGCCCGCCGCCGGTGAGGGTCGGCGTCGCCACGGCTAGCCCGCGATCTCGCGACCGGTCGCGGTGGCGATCTGCTGGGCCGCGTCGTCGAGCGCCTGCTTCGGATCGGCGCCGTTCAGCACGGCCGCGACGACGGCGTTCGCGACGAGGTCGCTCGCCTTCGCGTTGTCGGTGGTGAACACGATCGGCGGGATGTTCGCGGTCTGCTCGGCGAAGAGCTCGTAGACCGGCTGGCCGTCGAAGTACTCCTGCGGCGCGGCGAAGTACTCGGCCTGGAGGGCCGGCAGGTACGAGGGGAACAGCCCCTCGTGCTCCATCATCGAGGCCTGGGTGTCGGCGTCGGCGAGGGCGAACTCGATGAACGCCGCGGCGAGCGCCGGGTTCTTCGCCTGCGCGGGGACGGCGAGGCCGGAGCCGCCGCTGTTCGAGGTGCGCACGCCGCCGGCTTCGAAGGCGGGCAGCTCGGTGACCCCGTACGTGCCGCTCAGCTCGGGGGCGTCGCCCTGGAGCGTGCCGATCCACCAGACCGCCTCGGGCGTGACCGCGGAGTCGCCGTCCTTCGCGCTCGTGACGCGGCCGTCCCAGCCGGTGACGTTCTTCAGCAGGCCCTTCTCGTTGATCGTCTGCAGCAGGGTGAGGGCTTCGACCGCCTCGGGCGAGTTGACCGTGATGTCCCCGTTCTCGTCGAACAGCCCCTGCCCCTGCTGCTGCAGGAGCATCTGGAAGCCGCCGCCGGTCGCGACGTCGAGCGACATGAGCGTGTGCCCGGTCTTCGCCTTGATCTGCTCGCCCGCCGCGACGAGCTCGTCCCAGGTCTCGATCGAGTCGGGGGCGATGCCCGCCTCGGCGAAGTAGTCGCTGCGGTAGAAGAGACCGACCGTGCCGGAGTCCCACGGCGCGACCTTCAGGGCGCCGTCGGCGTCCGACTGCGCTGCCCACTTGAACGGGTCGAAGTCGGCCTCGTCATCGCCGAGCACGGGGGTGAGGTCGACGAGGCCGTTCGGGAACTCGTTCAGGTAGCCGGGCGCCCGGTCGGTCTCGATCGTCACGACGTCGGGCAGGCCGCTGCCGGCCTGCAGCCCCACCGAGAGCTTGTCGTAGGCGTTGTCGTAGCCGACGTCGACCACCGTGATCTTCGTGCCCGGGTGCTCGGCCTCGAACTCGGGCGCGAGCCGCTCGAGCGCGGTCGCCGCGACGTCCCACGACCAGACGGTGATCTCCCCGCCGAGCTTCGCGTCGGGGTCGAGCGCGACGGGCCCGGCGGGCTGACCGCCGCCCATGGCACAGCCGGCGAGCAGGGCGGCGCCGGCGAGCGCGGTCGCGGCGGAGAGGATGCGGGTTCGCTTCATGTGACTTCCTTGTCTCGTGAATTGCATATTGAATACAAATGGTGGGTGCAATGGGCCCCGAGCTCGAGGTTCCGAGCGATGCGCGCGTGGAGGAGATCCACGGCGGAGGCCTCCACGGGCTGTTCGACCCTCCTCCGGCACGAATCTCCTCCGCCGCGCCCGCCCGGTCGCTACGTCGCGGGCGCCGAGAGCTCGACCGCGAGGTCGAGGAAGAGCGCGGCCGACCAGCCGAACGCGGTGGTCGCCGTGCGGGCCTTCCGGCCGGTCTCGGGGTTGAAGTACTCGTGCGGCCCGCCGCCGTGCACGACGAGGGCCGCCGTGCGCTCGGCGAGCTCGCGGGCGAGCTCCGGACGCCCCGAGCGCTGCAGCCCTTCGACGATGAGCCGGTTCGTGTTCACCCAGACGGGCCCGCGCCACATCCGCTCCGGAGAGAAGTCCGGATCGGCGGCCGACACCGTCGGCACCGCCCACGGCGTCGCATAGCGCGCCGGGTCGGCGAGCGCCGCCTCGAGCGCGGCGAGCACGGGGGCGGGCAGCTCGCCCGTGAGCAGCGGCATGAAGCCGACGATCGCGTCGCTCGCGACCCGCTCCCCCGCGGCCCGCGCCGTGAACCGCCCGGATTCCGGCTCCCAGAGCTCGAGCAGCCGGCGCATCGTGGCCGCGGCGCGGTCGCGGTGCGCGGCGGGATCGCCCGCGGCATCCGCGCCGTAGCGCTCGGCGAGCCGGGCGAGCTCGAGGTCCTGCAGCACGAGGTACGCGCCGAGGTCGGGCGCCGTCGTCGGCAGCGGCCCGTCGAAGATCGGGCTGTCGTCGAGCCCCGAGGAGTAGGGGTGCCCGTACTCGGGCATCCCGTCGCCGTCGAGGTCGCTGCCCGCGAACCACCAGTCCTGCGAGCGGCGGATGACCGCGAGCTGCTCGCGCGCCCACTCCGGCCGGTCCTCGGCCTCGAGCACCTTCGCGAGGGCCCAGGCCGCGAGCGGCGGCTTCGTGAGCGGCACGGGCGCGTCCGGGTCGGCGATGTCTGAGCCCGCGCGGCGCAGCCGGTCGCGGTCGGCCTGCGGCAGGTCATCGCTCGTGGCGAGCACGCCCTCCTCGTGCACGACGTCGGGCAGTTGCCCGTCGGCGGCCGGGAAGCGGAAGGCGATCTCGAGCTGCTCGCGCGCGAGCGCCGGGTCGCCGTGCCGCAGGCCGAGCGCGATGAAGTACGCATCCCACTGCCAGACGCCGACGTAGCCGATCTTCGACGGCACGACGCCGCGCGCCGCGCCGAGGCCGGGCAGCTCAACGACGTTCGCGCCGAGCACCCACCAGCAGAACGCCGCCATGGACTGCAGCTCGGGGCGCACGACGGGGCACTTCTCGAACCAGTCGAGCCAGACCGCCTCGCTCTCGGCGAGCTCGGCGCCGTGAGTCGCGGATGCCTCGGCGAGCACGCCGCGGTCCGCGCCGACTGACAGTCGGACCGCGTCGCCCGAGCCCTCGAGCCCGCGCCGCTCGCGCCCGCCGTCGGGCCGCAGCCACTCGAGAAACAGCGGAGCATCGCCCGCCGCACCGGCCGTGAGCGCCGTCGGTCCCGCGAAGCCGAGCGTCGCCGCTCCCCCGCCGAACTCGATCGCGTGCGGCAGCACCCCGGTGACGGGGAGCGGCTCGCCCGAGGCATCCAGCACCCGCAGCTCGTCGAGCACCCGACACTCGTCGAGCCCGCGCTCGTACTCCGAGGTGTGCACCCGGAGCGCGGTCGCCGGCGCGGGCGCGCCGCCCTCGCCGAGAGCGTCCGCCGCGGCCTCGCGGTCGACGCGGAACACGAGCACCCGCGAGCGGGGCAGCGTGAACGGCGCCCGCGCGAGGTCGAGGTGCGCGCCCGCGAGGCCGGCGAGCCGCGCGGCATCCGGCCGTCCGCTCATCGTCCCCCCAGGCCCGACGCGGCCATGCTGTTCAGGATGCGGCGCTGCCCGATGACGAACACGATCAGCATCGGAATCGTCGAGATCGCGCTGGCCGCCATCACGAGGCCGTAATTGATGGAGCCGAACTGCCCCTGGAACGCCGAGAGCAGCAGCGGCACCGTGAAGAGGTCGGGCGTGTTCAGCAGCACGAGCGGGAACAGGAAGGCGTTCCACACGTCGAGCGCCACGATGATGCTGAGCGCCGCGAGCCCCGGCTTCAGGTTCGGCAGGATGATGCTCCAGAAGATCCGCCATCGCCCCGCACCGTCGACGATCGCGGCCTCCTCGAGCTCCTTCGGCAGCGACAGCACGAACTGCCGCATGAGGAACACCGCGAAGGGGTTCGCCAGCAGCCCCGGCACGATCAGTGCCAGGTGCGAATCGACCCAGCCGAGCTGCGTCATGAGCAGGTAGAACGGGATCAGCGTCACCTGCTTCGGGATCATCTGCGTCGCGAGGAACAGGATGAAGAGCACCTTCGCCCCGCGGAAGCGGATCCGGGCGAAGGCGTAGCCCGCCATCGACGCCGTGAGCAGCGTCCCCGCGACCACGAGCGCCGCGATGTAGAGGCTGTTCAGGTATGCCTGGCCGAACGGCACCGCGTTCCACGCATCGGCGTAGTTGTCGAAGGTCCATGGCTGCGGCAGCACCGACAGCGGCTCCTTCAGCAGCTGCGGCAGCGTCTTGAACGAGGTGAGCAGCATCCACAGGAACGGGAACACCATCGCGAGCCCGCCGACGACGAGCAGCGCGTGCAGCAGCGTCTGGCTCAGCCGCCGCTTGCCTTTGCCGGTGCGCGGCGCGCGAGGCCGGTAGCCGGGGGCGCTGAGCGCGATGGTCGAGTCGGTCGGCGGCAGTTGGGTTCCGTCGACGAGGCTGGGGTTCGTGAGACTCATGCGGCGTCGTCCTCGTAGTGCACGAACTTCTTCTGGGCCCCGAACTGGATCGCCGTGATGACGAGGGTCAGCAGGAGCAGGATCACGCTCGCCGCGCTCGACGGGCCGATCTGGAACTTGCCGAAGCCGAGATCGTAGATGTGGTAGACGATCGTGCGCGTCGCGTTGTCGGGCCCGGCGTTCGAGACCAGCACGTAGACCGTGTCGAAGGTCTGCAGCGAGGAGATGAACGCAACGACCGACGAGAAGAACACGATCGGCGAGAGCAGCGGCAGCCGGATGCTGCGGAAGAGCCGCCACGCGCCGGCACCGTCGATGCGGGCCGCCTCGATCACCGAGGGCGAGATGTTCTGCAGCCCGGCGAGGAAGATCACGACGTTCAGGCCGAGCGACGACCAGATCGTCACGATGCAGACGGCGAGGAGGGCGAGCTTCGGGTCGCCCAGCCAGTCCGGCGGGTCGATGCCGAAGACGTTCGCGATCGTCGTGGAGAGCACGCCGTCCGAGCGGAACATCTGCTGCCAGATCATCGCGACCGCGACCGTCGAGGTGACGACCGGGGCGAAGAAGAGCACCAGGTAGAGCGTGCGGGTCTTCAAGCGCTCGAGCGCGACCGCGATGACGACCGCGAGGCCGAGACCGATCGGCACCGTGACGACCGCGATGATCAGCGTGTTCACGATCGAGCGCCAGAGCAGTTCGTCCTGGAACTGGGCGGTGAAGTTCTCGAAGCCGACCCAGCTGAGGTCACTGAGGCCGTCCCAGCTGGCGAAGGCCAGCACGAGGCTCGCAGCGAAGGGCAGCACGACGAAGACGGTCATGCCGAGAAGCTGCGGGCCGATGAAGAGATAGCCCCAGCGGCGGTCGCGTCGGCGCCAGGCCGACTCCTTCCGCGGTGTCGCGGGCGGGGCGGATGCCGCAGGCACTGCCTGCGGCATCCGCTCGCCGGTGGCGAGATCGCTCACGCTACTTCCCCGACTTCTCCACGAGCGCCGCGGCCGCATCGAGCGTCTGCTGCGCGTCCGCCTTGCCCTGGTAGAGCTTCAGGAAATCCTCGCTGATGCCCGTCGAGAGGCCGGGCACGCGCGCCTCGGCGGCGTAGTTGGTGAAGCCGATGTCGCGCATGTCGAGGAACGTCTGCGCGTGGGCCGGGTAGCCGTCCTCGAGCACGACGTCGTCGGCGCCCTTGATCGAGGGCACGGCGTTGCCGCCGCCTTCGAGGCGGAACGTCTGGCCCTCGGCCGAGAGGAACTCGGTCCAGAAGGTGAACGCGGCGTCCTTCGCTTTCGTCTTGCCGTTGATCGCGAGGAAGGACACGGCGACGCCGGTCGGCGCGGCCTGGCCGTCCGGGGTCGGCCAGCGCACGATGTCGTACGCGTCGGGCTCGCCCGCGGTCTGCACGGTGCCGATCGTGTAGCGGCCCTGCACGAAGAAGCCGGCCTTGTGGGTCACGAAGACGCTGTCGGCGCCGGCGCCGTCGGGGAGGGTGTCCGCGACGACGAAGGTGCCGTCCTGGAACTGCGCGCCGAGCTCGCCGATGGCGGCGACGCTCGCCGGGTCGCTGTTCGCGGTGAAGGCGCCCGACTCGTCGTACGGCGCGGGCAGGCCCTGGGAGGAGAGCCAGCTCCAGTGCGTCGCCCAGTAGTTCCAGAACATCGAGCCGGTGAGCCCGGCGTCCTTCAGCTTGGCGTTCATCTCGAGGTACTTCTCGGTCGTCCACTCGCCCTGCTCCGCGAGCGTCGCCGGGTCCTCGGTGATGCCGGCCGCGGCGAGCGCCGTCTTGTCGTACCAGAGCACGTCGGGGTTCGAGTCGTTCGGCGCGCCGTAGTACTCGCCGTCCTGCTCGGCCGCGCCGAAGAGGCCGGGGAAGAAGTCGTCGGGCTTCGTCTGGCTGTCCTTCGACTCCATCAGCTCCTTGAGCGGCATGAGCCGCCCGGAGTCGACGAACTGCCCCATCTTGTCGTCGCCGACGTAGAAGACGTCGGGGGCGGTGTTGCTCGCGAGCTGGGCGAGCAGCTTCGAGTGGTACTCCTCGTAGCTCGCGACCGGCTGGAGCTTCACCGTGATGTCGGGGTGGCGCTTCATGAACTCTTTGTTGAAGTCCTGGTACCGGGTGAGCTCCTCGGCGGTTCCCCAGGTCGACCACACGACGGTGTTCGCGTCTTTCGCACCTCCCCCACCGCTGCACGCCGCCAGGCCGATGGCGAGGGCGCTCGCTGCGCCGATCGCCAACAGCCGCCTCATCTTCGAGTTCGCGCGGGCCATTCCGCTACCTCTTTCGTCATTGCAGGAGGAGCCGGCGACGTACGCCGGTCGGGGGAACTGCTATCTCAGTATTCTGTATACAAAACTCAGCCGCGTCAAGGGTCGTCGTTCCCCGGACACACGAACGCCCCGGGCCAGTGGCCACGGGGCGTTCGGAGAGCGCGGCTCAGACGGCGGCGGGCAGCTTCGCGGCGACGAGCTCGGCGATCTGCACGGCGTTCAGCGCCGCGCCCTTGCGCAGGTTGTCGTTCGAGACGAAGAGCACGAGCCCCTTGCCCTCGGGCGCCGACTGGTCGGCGCGGATCCGGCCGACGTAGCTCGGGTCGCTGCCGGCGGCCTGGAGCGGCGTCGGCACATCGCTGAGCTCGACGCCGGGCGCGGCGGCGAGCAGCTCGGTCGCCCGCTCCGGCGTAAGCTCGTTCGCGAACTCCGCGTGGATCGAGAGCGAGTGCCCGGTGAACACCGGCACGCGCACGCAGGTGCCCGCGACGCGGAGGCCCGGCAGCTCGAGGATCTTGCGGCTCTCGTTGCGCAGCTTCTTCTCCTCGTCGGTCTCGTTGTCGCCGTCGTCGACGATCGAGCCGGCGAGGGGGATCACATCGAAGGCGATCGGCCGGGGGAACTTCGCGGGCTCGGGGAACGACACCGCGTCGCCAGAGTGCACGAGCGAGATGGCGTCCTGCGCGACGACCGCGCGGGCCTGCTCGAGCAACTCCTCGCCGCCGGCGAGCCCGGCGCCCGAGACCGCCTGGTAGGTCGAGATCATGAGCCGCTCGAGGCCGGCCTCCTCGTGCAGCACCTTCAGCACGGGCATCGCGGCCATCGTCGTGCAGTTCGGGTTCGCGATGATGCCCTTGCGCGCCTCATCGATGGCGTGCGGGTTCACCTCGCTCACGACGAGCGGCACGTCGGGGTCCATGCGCCAGCCGCTCGAGTTGTCGATCACGGTGACGCCGGCCGCGGCGAAGCGCGGCGCCTGGGCCTTCGAGAGCGTCGCCCCGGCGGAGAAGATCGCGAGGTCGAGCCCCGTCGGGTCGGCCGTGGAGGCGTCCTCGACGACGATCTGCTCGCCCTTGAACGGCAGGGTCGTGCCCGCCGAGCGCGCGGAGGCGAAGAAGCGGATGCTCGCGACCGGGAAGTCCCGCTCCTCGAGCAGGCGGCGCACGACCGCGCCGACCTGACCGGTGGCGCCGACGACGCCGATGTTCACACCGTTGCTCATGTTGTCCCTCGTATTCGTAGCTCTTCAAGTGTGCCCGACGCGGGGCGGGTGCCGGCCGGAAATCCGCGATCACCGGCGGGATTGGCAGGAACGTCACGCATTCCGGCCGGATGCTTCGGCTGGATGCCCCGGCGCTGCGCCGCGGCATCCGGGCCGTTCGCCGGGATCAGCGACCGGTGCCCGCGTGCACGACGGCGTCCTCGTCGGCGTCGAGGCCGAACGCCGTGTGCACGGCGACGGCGGCCTGATTGACGCTGTCGGCGCGGGTGACGACGGAGATGCGGATCTCGGAGGTGGAGATCATCTCGATGTTGATGCCGGCCTCGTAGAGGGCCTCGAAGAGCTTCGCCGAGACGCCGGAGGCGTTGCGCATCGCGTTGCCGACGATCGAGAGCTTGCCGATCTGGTCGTCGTACTGCAGCGAGCCGAAGCCGATGGCCTCCTGCGCACCGGCGAGCGCGGTGAGCGCCTTCTCGCCGTCGGCCTTCGGCAGCGTGAAGGAGATGTCGGTCTTGCCGGTCGCGGCGGCCGAGACGTTCTGCACGATGACGTCGACGTTCGCGTTCGTGGCGGCGACGATCTTGAAGATCTTGGCGGCGACGCCCGGCTTGTCGGGAACCCCGACGACCGTGATCTTGGCCTCGGAGAGGTCGACGGCGACGCCGGCGATGACGGATTCTTCCACTTCGGCTCCTTCGGGGGCGCGCGAGGGGTCGTAGACGACGGTCCCCTCGGTGTTGTTGAACGACGAGCGCACGTGCAGGGTCACGCCGTGGCGGCGCGCGTACTCGACGGCGCGGATGTGCAGCACCTTGGCGCCGGAGGCGGCGAGTTCGAGCATCTCCTCGCTCGTGACTCGGCCGAGCTTGTGCGCGCGCTTCACGACGCGCGGGTCGGCGGTGAAGACGCCGTCGACGTCGGTGTAGATCTCGCAGACGTCCGCCTCGAGCGCGGCCGCGAGGGCGACCGCGGTGGTGTCGCTGCCGCCGCGGCCGAGCGTGGTGATGTCGCGCGACTCGCGGCTGAAGCCCTGGAAGCCGGCGACGATGACGATCGCGCCGTCGTCGAGCGCTTCGCGCAGGCGCACGGGGGTGACGTCGACGATGCGGGCGGCGCCGTGCGTGGCATCCGTGATCATGCCGGCCTGGCTGCCGGTGAAGCTGCGCGCGTCGTGGCCCATGCTCTTGATGGCCATCGCGAGGAGGGCCATCGAGATGCGCTCGCCCGCCGAGAGGAGCATGTCGAGCTCGCGGGGGGCCTGGATCGGCGTGACCTCGTTCGCGAGGTCGAGCAGCTCGTCGGTGCTGTCGCCCATGGCGGAGACGGCGACGACCACGTCGTTGCCCGCCTTGCGCGTCTCCACGATGCGCTTTGCGACCCGCTTGATGCTCTCGGCGTCGGCGACGGACGACCCGCCGAACTTCTGCACGATCAAGCTCACGTGGCCTCCCGGGGTTCTGGGCGCGCGCGGGCCGACGGGCCCGTCGTCGGAAGTCTTCATCATACGGCTGGCGGCATTCCCCGATCGCCATGTGACATCGCCGCCGGACGGCGGGCCCACGTGGGTGTTCGTGGCTGCGTCAGGCTTCGTGCGGGCGGGCCAGGTACCACTCGGTGAACTCCGCGGCCCGTCCGTCGTCGGCGAAGCGGATGACCCAGAGGTTCAGGTAGTCGCGCTCCGCGGGGTACTCGGTGCGGCCCTGCACGAACGCGATGTCCGGCCCTTCGTGCACCACCCACCAGTCGAACGACCACTCCCCCGGCGCGTCGGCGTCCTCGAGCCAGCCCGCGACGATCGCCTCGCGGCCGCGCCTCGGTTCCGCATCGGGCGCCGTCAGGTACACCGCGTCGTCGCTGAACAAGCTGCCGATCTCGGCCGCGTCGTTTCCCCGCCAGGCGCGCAGGTACCCCGCCATCCAGTCCGCCAGCCGCTCGCTCGGCGCGACTCGCCGCGCATCCGCCTGACCGCTCATCGTCGTTCCTCCCTCGCGGCGGGCGGCAGGCCCGCGCGGCGTTCGCGCCCTTCCTACGCCCGCCGCCCGCCCGCGTCAACCGCTCGTCGCACCCTGTCGCGCGGACGCGCGCGGCGCTAGCATCGCCCCATGCCGGAGCTGCGCGAGTGGACCGAGTTCAATGTCGCGATGGTCGGGGCGACCGCGGCGCTCGCCGGCCTGCTCATCGTGGCGATGTCGGTGAACATCGCCCGGATCACCGGCGAGTCCTCACTCACCGCGCGCATCGCCGGCAGCCTCGCGACGCTCGTGCTGGCGATCGTCACCACGGGACTCGCGATCGCCCCGACGCAGCCCGCCCGGCTCTTCGGGGTCGAGGTGCTGCTGGCCGCGCTCGCGGCGACCGCGTTCCAGGTGCACGCCGTGCGGAGCGTCTTCGCGGATCGCGCGCAGAGCCCGACATTCGGCGTCCGATTCGGGAAGTCGATCGCGGGAGTGCTGCCGCTCCTCGCCTACCTGGCGGGGGCGCTCCTCCTCGTGATCGCGGGCGAAGCCGGCGGGGGCGCGGGCCTGTGGCTGCTCGCGGCGGGCACGCTGCTCGCGATCGCCGCGTCGATCGTGCATGCCTGGGTCGTGCTCGTCGAGGTGCTGCGCTGATCGCTCCGCGCGGCACTGCGCTCGGCCTCTCGGCTCAGCCGACGACGCGGCGGCCCTCGAAGGCACGACCGAGGGTGACCTCGTCGGCGTACTCCAAGTCGCCGCCGACGGGGAGCCCGGAGGCGAGCCGGGTGACCCGGATCTCGAGGGTCGTGAGCAGGCGGCTGAGGTAGGTCGCGGTCGCCTCGCCCTCGAGGTTCGGGTCGGTCGCAATGATGACCTCGCGCACGGTGCCGTCGGCGAGGCGCTGCATGAGCTGCCGGATGCGCAGCTCATCTGGGCCGATGCCGTCGATCGGGCTGATCGCGCCGCCGAGCACGTGGTACAGCCCGCGGAACTCCCGGGTGCGCTCGATCGCGACGACGTCCTTGGCCTCTTCGACGACGCAGATCAGGCTGGGGTCGCGCCGCGGATCGCGGCAGATCGAGCAGGTGGCCTGCTCGGACACGTTGCCGCAGATGTCGCAGAAGCGCACCTTGTCGCGCACCTCGAGCAGCACCTCGGCGAGCCGGGTGACGTCGAAGTGCTCGGTCTGCACGATGTGGAACGCGATGCGCTGCGCCGACTTCGGCCCGATGCCGGGCAGACGGCCGAGCTCGTCGATCAGTTCTTGGACGATGCCTTCGTACACGGGCTAGCCACGCTCCCCGTAGCCGCCGCGCCCAGGGGGCGGCGGTGCCTCGACCTCTTCGAGGAAGGTCGCCCCGAGCACCTCGCGGACGACGGCCTCGCCGTAGCGCTGGAAGCCGCCGGACGAGCCGCCGGCACGGCCGCCGCGCTGCGCGGCGGGCGGTCGCTGGGCGGCGGGTGCGCGCGGCGTTTCGGCTTCGCGCTGCGCGGGTGCGCTCGACGCGGCCGCCGACTGGGTCGCCGCGCGCTGCGGAGCCGCCTCGTCCGGTGCGGATGCCTCGCGCACCGGGGTCGCGTCGAGCTCGGGCTCGGGACCCGGGTCGAACGGCGGCTCGTGGTCTTCCGGCGGCGCGTCGGCGTCGTCGGGGGCCGGGGGCTCGTCGTCGCGCGTCGACGCCGGTGCTGCGGCCGGCCGCGCCGGCGCGGGCGGGAGCGACGCGGCGACGGCGCCGATCGGTGCGGGCTCGACGACCGCGGGCTCTTCGCGCGGGATCGCCACCGTCGCCCACGAGTCGACGGGGCCTGAGTCGAGGGGCGCGGTGCCGACGGACGCTGCGCCTGAGCCGGCGGCGACGTCGCCGCCGAATGCCGGGCGTGCGGCCGACTTCGGCGCAGGTGCGGCGACGGTCGTGGACGTCGCGGACAGCGAGGACGAGGCCGGCTGCCGTGCGCCGTCGGCCGGGTCGGGCCGCCCGCCTGCCGCCGGAGCCGCCGCGGGCGCGGGCTCGGCGGGCGCCGGTTCGCCCGCGAACGCGGCCTCGGGCTTCGCGATGTACTTCACGCGGACGCCGAGCACGTGCTCGATGGCCTCGCGCAGCAGCTCGGCGACGCTCTGCCCGGGCGGGCCGCCGCGGAAGCCCTCGACGTCTTGCACGCTCGGGAACGAAAGCACGAGCACGTCGCCGTCGCGGTAGTCGCGCACCTTCGCGGTGAACGCGACCATCCACGCGGTGCGCTTGCGGCTCTGCAGCACGGACAGCACCTCGGGCCAGGCGTCGCGGAACTGCGGCAGCGAGATCGGGCCGCTCGGCTTCGGTGCCGGTGCCGACGCCACGGGTGCCGCGGCCTGCACAGCGGCAGGGCGTTCGGCCGCGGCCGGCGGCTCGGAGTTCGCCGGCGCGGGCGAGGAGCGTGCGGGCGGAACGGACTCCGCAACCGGTTCGGGCTTCGGCTCTGCAGCGGGAGCGGCAGCAGCTTCGGGAGCAGGAGCAGGAGTGGCCGGAGTCGGGGCGGCAGGAGCGGCGGCCTGCCGAACTGCGGCAGCCGGCGCGGTGGGCGCGGGCGCGGCAGGCGCGGCGCCGCTCGCCGCCGGCGGCACGAGCACCCGGGCGAGCATGAGTTCGAGGTGCAGCCTGGGCGAGGTGGCCCCGGTCATCTCGGTGAGCGTCTGGTTGACGAGGTCGGCGACGCGCGAGAGTTCGGCCGGGCCGAAGGCACGGGCCTGCACCGCCATGCGCGCGAGCTCGTCGTCGGGCACCCCGCGGAGCACCGCGGCGGCGGCCTCGGGCGACGACGCCGCGACCACGATGAGATCGCGCAGGCGTTCGAGCAGGTCTTCGACGAAGCGCCGCGGGTCCTGCCCGGTCTGAACGACCCGGTCGGCCGCGGCGAACGCGCCCGCGGAGTCGCGGGCGCCGATCGCGTCGATGACCTCGTCGAGCAGCGCGCCGTGCGTGTAGCCGAGCAGCGCGACGGCGCGCTCGTAGTCGATGGTGGAGCCCTCGGACCCGGCGATGAGCTGGTCGAGGAGCGAGAGAGTGTCGCGCGGAGAACCGCCGCCGGCCCGCACGACGAGGGCGAGCACGCCGGGCTCGACCTGGATGCCCTCTTCGGCGCAGAGCTGCTGCACGTACTCGAGCATGGGCGCGGGCGGCACGAGGCGGAACGGGTAATGGTGCGTCCGCGAGCGGATGGTGCCGAGCACCTTCTCGGGCTCGGTCGTCGCGAAGACGAACTTCACGTGCTCGGGCGGCTCTTCGACAATCTTCAGCAGCGCGTTGAAGCCGCCGGAGGTCACCATGTGCGCCTCGTCGATGATGAAGATCTTGAAGCGGTCGCGCGCCGGGGCGAAGATGGCGCGTTCGCGGAGGTCGCGGGCGTCGTCGACGCCGCCGTGGCTGGCCGCGTCGATCTCGACGACGTCGAGCGAGCCGCCGCCGCCGCGGGCGAGCTCGACGCAGCTCGGGCAGACCCCGCACGGTGAGTCGGTCGGGCCTTCGGCGCAGTTCAGGCAGCGGGCGAGGATTCGGGCCGACGTCGTCTTGCCGCAGCCGCGCGGGCCGCTGAACAGATAGGCGTGGTTCACCCGGTCGGTGCGCAGCGCCGTCATCAACGGCTCGGTGACCTGCGATTGGCCGATCATCTCGGCGAAGGTCTCGGGCCGGTAGCGGCGATAGAGGGCGGTGACCACCACACAATCGTAGCCACCCCCGCCGACACGCCTCCCGCATCGAGGCATCCGGCGGGCGTACCATGCCAGGACGCCGGATGCCATCGCCGGACCGGCGGAGAGGGGCGACGATGACCAGGCACTTCAGCGACTCCCGGATGGCGAAGTTCGAGGAGGCGCTCCGGGCCGAACGCGCCGAGGCCGAAGCACGCCTCGCGGAGCATCGGGAGGGCATCGCCGAGGTGCGCAGCGCCCGGTCGGATGCCTCGGCCGACGACGAGCACGACCCGGAGGGCCCGACCATGACGCAGGAGTGGTCGCAGCGCACGGCGGTCCTGGCCGACGCCGAGCTCGAGCTCGCCGAGGTCGATCGCGCGCTCGCCCGGCTGGCCGACGGCAGCTACGGGGTGTGCACGAACTGCGGCAAGCCGATCTCGGTCGCGCGCCTCGAGGCGCGCCCCACGGCGACGCTCTGCATCGACTGCGCCCGCCTCGCCGGCTGACGGCCGACCGCGCGACCGCCCCTGGCCCTGGCCCGCAGCGCAGGAGAGCGGGGGCCGGCGCCGCGGCACCGACCCCCGCTCCCGCTCCTCTTAGGCGCGGCGCCGCTTGCCTCGGAGCGCCATCAGGAGCGCACCGAATCCGGCGATCAGCGCCGCCACCCCGCCGAGCACCGCGGGGGCGGCGTCGAACCCGGTGGAGGCCATCGCACCCGATCGGTACGTGTACGCCTTCGCGAGCGTCGCCGTGCCGCAGTCGGCGCTGCCGACCACGGTGACGTCGACGACGCCGGTCCCGGCCGGGGCGACGGCGAGGATCGTGCGATCGTCGACCACCCGGAACGAGCTCGCGTTCTTGGAGCCGAACTTCACGGCGGTCGCGCCGGTGAAGCACTGCCCGCTGATCGTCACCTCGGTGCCGCCGGTCGACGGACCGCTCGGCGGCGTCACCGTGTCGATGCCCGCCGGCGTGTAGGTGTACGTCAGCGGCTCGCTCGTGCCCCCGGCCGCGGTGACGGTCACCTCGACGGGACCGACCGCGTGCGGCGGGGTCACGAAGTCGACCCGGCTGTCGCTCACCTGGGTGAACGGCACCGACTCGCCGTCGAGCAGCAGCTCCGTCGCGCCGCCGAGCCCGGTGCCCGTCACCTGCACGGCCGTGCCGCCGCTCGCCGGGCCGCGGTCCGGCATGAGCGCGAGGGCGTTCACCGGCGGCAGGTAGCTGTAGCCGTCGGGCAGGGTGCCGGTGCCGCAGTCCCCGATGCCGAGAACGGTCACGTCGACGACGCCGGTGCCGGCGGGCACCACGGCCGTGATCTCGGTGTCGCTCACCACGGTGAAGCTCGTGGCCGAGGTCCCGCCGAACTGCACGTCCGTCGCACCGGTGAAGCAGGAGCCGGTGATCGTCACCTCGGTGCCGCCGGCCTCCGGCCCGCTCGGCGGATCGACCTCGTCGACCGTCGTGACCGGGTTGTACGTGAACGGCAGCGACTCGGAGCCGAGCGGGTTGGTCACCTCGACCTCCACCAGGCCGGGGGCGTGCGGCGGGGTGACGAACGTCACCGTGCCGTCGTCCTCGATCGTGAACGGCACCGATTCCCCGTCGACCGTGACCCCGGTCGTGGAGTCGAGGCCTGCGCCCGAGATCGTCACCGTGGTCCCGCCGGTCTCCGGCCCGTGGTCGGGGCTGAGCGAAGCGAGCCCGAGCGGCGGGATGAAGGTGAACGTCATCGGCTCGCTCTCACCCCCGGCCGTCGTGATCGTGACGTCGGCGGGGCCGGCCGCGTGCGCCGCCGTGGTGAAGGTCACCTCGGTGCCGCTCACCTGGGTGAAGGCGACGGATACCCCGTCGACGGCGACCTCCGTCGCGCCAGCCAGGTCGGTGCCCGTGATGGTCACGGGCGTGCCGCCGGTCGTCGGGCCGTGGTCGGGCGCGAGCGAGGCGATCACCGGCGCCGGGACGAAGGTGAACGTCATCGGCGCGCTCTCGCCGCCCGCGGTCGTGATCGTCACGTCCACCGGACCCGCGGCGTGCGCCGCGGTCGTGAACGTCACCTCGGTGCCACTCACCTGAGTGAAGGCGACGGATGCCCCGTCGACCGACACTTCGGTGGCGCCGGCGAGGTCGGTGCCCGTGATCGTCACGAGCGTGCCGCCCGCCGTCGGCCCCTCGTCCGGAGCCAGCGAGGTGATCACCGGCGCCGGGACGAAGGTGAACGTCATCGGCGCGCTCTCGCCGCCCGCGGTCGTGACGGTCACGTCCACCGGGCCGGCGGCGTGCGCCGCCGTGGTGAACGTCACCTGCGTGCCGCTCAGCTGGCTGAAGGCCACCGAGGCGCCGTCGACCGACACCTCGGTGGCGCCGGCGAGGTCGGTGCCCGTGATCGTCACGAGCGTGCCGCCCGCCGTCGGCCCCTCGTCCGGAGCCAGCGAGGTGATCACCGGCGCCGGGACAAAGGTGAAGGGCAGCGCGTTGCTCGGCCCGCCGGTGGTGGTGACGACGACGTTCACAGCTCCGGCCGCGTGCGGATCGGTCGTGAAGCTCACCTCGGTGCCGCTCACCTGCGTGAAGGGCAGCGATGCGCCGTCGACCGTCACCTCCGTCGTGTCCGCGAGGTCCGTGCCCGTGATCGTCACCACCGTGCCGCCCGCCGTCGGCCCCTCGTCGGGGTCGAGCGCGGTGAGCACCGGCGCCGGCACGTAGGTGTATGGCATCGCGTTGCTCGCGCCGCCCGGTGTCGTCACGATCACGTCGACCTGGCCCGCGGCGTGCGCCGGGGTGAGGAAGGTGAGCTGCGTGCCGCTCACCTGGGTGAACGGCACCGAGGCCCCGTCCACCGTGAGCCCCGTCGCACCGGCGAGGTTCGTGCCGTCGACCGTGACGAGCGTGAGCCCCGACGTCGGCCCGGCGGAGGGCGTGAGCGAGGCGATCACGGGCACGTCGTAGTAGGTGAAGGTGAGCGGGTTGCTGACGCCCATCGGCGTCGTCACGACGACCTCGACCGGACCGGCGGCGTGCGGCGGGGTCACGATCGTGATCTCGCTCGACGTGACCCCGGTGAATGCCACCGAGACGCCGTCGACCGTGACTTCACTGGCATCCCCGAGGAAACTGCCGGTGATCGTCACGGGTGTGCCGCCCGCGGTCGGCCCGGCATCCGGGTCCAGCTCAGTGAGGAGCGGCGCGGGCAGGTAGGTGAAAGTGAGCGGGCCGCTGGTCCCGCCCGCGGTGGTGACGGTCACGTCGACCGGGCCGGCCGCGTGCGGCGGCGTCGTGAAGCTCAACTGCGTGCCGCTCACCTGCGTGAAGGGCACCGAGGCGCCGTCGACCGTGACCGCGGTCGCTCCGGCGAGGTCCGTGCCGTCGATCGTGACCGGCGTCCCACCCGAAGCCGGCCCCTCGTCCGGGGTCAGCGTCGTGATCACCGGCGCCGGGACGTAGGTGAACGTCATCGGAGCGCTCGTGCCGCCCGGGGTCGTGATCGTCACGTCCACCGGCCCGGCCGCGTGCGGCGCGGTCGTGAACGTCACCTGCGTGCCACTCACCTGGGTGAAGGCGACGGAGGCCCCGTCCACCGACACCGCGCTGGCATCCCCGAGGTCGGTTCCCGTGATCGTCACGGGCGTGCCGCCGGCGGTCGGACCCTGGTTCGGCGCGAGCGAGGTGATCGTCGGCGCCGGGACGTAGGTGAACGTCATCGGAGCGCTCGTGCCGCCCGGGGTCGTGATCGTCACGTCCACCGGCCCGGCCGCGTGCGGCGCGGTCGTGAACGTCACCTCGGTGCCGCTCACCTGGCTGAAGGCGACGGATGCTCCGTCCACCGACACGTCGGTGGCGCCCCCGAGGTCGGTGCCCGTGATCGTCACGGGCGTGCCGCCGGCCGTGGGACCGGAATCGGGTGCGAGGGAGGTGATCTCCGGTGCCGGGATGAACGTGAACGGCAGCGCATTGCTCGTGCCGCCCGGCGTCGTCACCGTCACGTTCACCGGACCGGGCGCGTGCGCCGCGGTGGTGAACGTCACCTGGGTGCCGCTCACCTGGGTGAACGGCACCGACCCACCGTCCACGGTGACCTGGCTGGCGTCGGCGAGGTCGGTGCCCGTGATCGTCACGAGCGTGCCGCCGCCCTCGGGCCCCTGGTTCGGCGAGAGGGTCGTGATGACCGGCGGCAGCGCCGCGGCGAGCACGGTCGAGGAGGCGAGGTCGAGCTTGGCCAGATCCGTGTTCGCGACGTTGGGCAGCAGGGTGACGCTGAGCGCGCGCACGGTGAAGGAGCCCGGCCCGAGGTCGCCGCCTGATTCGTTCAGCGGGGCTTCGGTGGGTTGCTCGTTGATGCGGATGACCGCGATGTTGGCGAGCAACCCGTCGAGCGCGGGCTCGAGCAGCGTGAGCACCGCGTCGACGACCCCGTTGAGTGCCGTCGTGATCTCGCCGCTCGTGCTGGTGAGCAGCGTCTGGATCGGGGCGACCACGCCGGCGAGGATGGTCGGCACGATCGTGTTCGTCACGGTCGTGAGCACCGAGGCGAGCAGCGTGTTGATGTCGACGCCCGTGCAGATCCCGCCGACCTCGACGCCGAGGCACGTGGGCACGCCCGGCAGCAGCTGCAGCTGGGACAGGTCGGTGGTGGCGGTGCCGTTGAGGAATTGCGTGAGGGTGCCGTTGATGATGATGGGGGCGTTGACGAGTTGGAGTCCGCCGAGGGCGGGGAGGGCGACGACGCTGAGGCCGACGTTGAGCGAGATCTGGGTCGATTCGAGGAGGGCGTCGAGGCCGCCGGTGAGGTGGCCGACGAGTTTGCCGAGGGCTTGGTTCACGCCGTCGGTGATCATCCCGATGACCTCGGGCGTGAGCACTGAAGTGTTGGCGGGGAGCCCGTTGAGGTTGGGTCCGCCGGGGTTGACGAGTTCGGCGAGGTCGACCGAGACGGTGCCGTCGGTGAGGTTCACGCTGATGGCGCCGTCGTCGCTGTAGAGGATCGCGTTGGGTCCGCCGAGGAGCTGGTCCACGAGCTGGCTCAGGTTCGGCGGCGTCACGGCGATGGTCGCGTCGCCGAGGCTGACGTTCGCGACGCCGAGGAGTTGGATGTCGGCGATCGCGTCGACCACGCCCTGCACGGCGCCGCCCGGCCCCGCGAGGGCTTCGACGACGCTGGTGAGCTCGGTGGCCGCCTTGTTCAGGGTCCCCCGGACCTGGGTCGCGAGGCCCGCGACCGCGGGGCTGGAGAGGTTCAGCTTCAGGTCGGTGACGCGGTAGTCGCTGGTGATCCCGGTGCCGCCGTTCTTCGCGGCGCGGGTGGCGAGGGCCCCGACTTCCAGGGAGGCCTCGTCGATGAGCTCGTCGGTGACGGCGGCGACGCCGAGCTGGTCGAGCAGATCGGTGAGGTTCACCGTCGTGTTGCCGAAATCGGCCGGGTCGGCGTCCTCGGACACCGAGATCGTGCCGTCATCGGCGACCGCGCCGGACGCGGCGACCGAGTCCGTCGTGGACGCGGTGCCGGCGTAACTGTTGATCACGCCGATCTCGCCGAGGTTCAACAAACCCGGCCCGGTCCCGTCGGTCAGCAGCGGCACCTGCACCAGCCCGTTCCCGATCAGGTCGACTTGCAGGCCCAGTGCCTGCAGCACCGCGAGATCGAACGGGTCGGCCTCACTGGGCGGACCGCCCGGATCCGAGGCGTAGGCGTAGGCCAGGTCCGCGGCCTGCAGTTGCAGCAGATCCGCCCCCAGGAACTGCCCCAACGCCTGGGACGGATCCCCAGGGGCGGCCTGCGCACTCAGCGCCCCACCACCCCCGACCACGAGCAGGGCCACGGTGCCCGCGGCAAGCCCGCGCACCACCCCCGCCCGCCCAGAACCCGACGAGACAACCCCCCGCCGAACCATCCCGAACCCGGACATACGTGTACGCGGACGCGACATTTTCCCTCCCCCGTGGGCGAAGCCGTTCCCCTCGGCTTCGTCGCCTTCCGACGCAGCGTGTCGATCGCTGCGGTCGATGGCGCACACGCTGCCACAGGAGCTGAGCCGGATTCAAGACTTCGTTGAAAATTCCTCGGCATCCCCCCGAATCGGGGTGAGCATCGCTCATCTCAACGCGCGCGGGCGCCCTCGCGCGCGCGTGTGCGGGCCCCCGCGCGCGCGCCCGGGTGCACCTCCGCGCACCCGCGCGCGAGGCATCCCCCCGGCGACCATCCGGGGGCGGCATGGCCTCCGAAAGGGGGACACCAGTCCGGCTGGCAAAGGAGTACGTTGCCGCGCAAGGGAAACCGTCGCGAATGCGGCACATCGGGGGAAACATGCATCAGGACACTGTTGCGACCGCTCCGGCGGCGGCTCGGGCTGGGGGGCCCGAGCAGCCGCCGGACGGCGCGGACGGGGCGCGGGGGCGCCGGAAGATCATGGCGATACTGGCCGGAGGGCTGGTGCTCGGCGTCGGCGCGGCGATCACGCTCGCCGCCTGGACGGATCGGGAGTTCGCGAGCGGCACCTTCGGCTCCGGGGCGTTCTCGCTCGTCGGAAGTCCCGACGGGACCGCGTTCAGCGAGCACCCGACCGCGCCAGGCGCAGCGCTCACCTTCGCCGTCGGAGCCGACCGGTTGACGCCGAACGCCACGGTGTATCACCTGTTCTCGCTGAAGCTCGGCACCGGTTCGAACTACGGCGCCGACCTCACGCTCACCTCGAGCGGCACGGGGACCATCGCACCGAACGTCAGCTACGGCATCGTCGATGTCGGGGCCGGGACCAGCTGCGACGCCTCGGCGTTCGCCGCCGGCACCTCGGTCGTGCCGAACTCGACACCGGCCACGCTGACGACGCCCGACGAGATCGGCACGCTCGCCTCGCTGTCCGAGCAGCGCAACTACTGCATCGCGGTCACCGCGAGCAGCGCGCTCGGCCAGTCGCAGACGGGATCCATCACGTGGGAGTTCCTCGGCACCTCAGCGGCCCCGATCTCGTAGGCCGATCGTGCCGCGGCACCGCAGCTGGCGCGGGCCGCACGGCGTCGCCCGCCGTCGGCTCCTCGCCATCCTCGCCTCCGGGCTCGTGCTCGGCGTCGGCGCCACCGCCACCCTGGCCGCGTGGAACGACGCCGAGGTGGGCACCGGCAGCTTCAGCGCGAGCGTCTTCGTCTCCGAGGCGAAGGACACCGCGTCGGCGTCGTACGCCCAGACGAGCGACGCGGCCCCGGCCGCACTGACCTTCGCCGTCGCCGGCCTCTCGCCGTCGGCGACCGCGACGGCGGGACTCGACGTCCGCACGACGGCCGCGACGACCGCCGACGGCCAGGCCGTGCTGTCGGCGATCGCCCCCGGCGGGTCCGGCACGCTCACGGCGCAGCTCGACTACAAGGTCGCGGTGCTCGCCGGCACCGGCACGGCGTGCAGCGACTCGTCGATCTACACCGACGCCACGTTCACCGACACGACGGCGGCCGTGCCGGCCGGGAAGTCCGCGGCGATCACCAAGGCCGCGGGCAACGTCGTGCGGTTCTGCTTCCAGGTGCGGATGAAACCGACCGCACCGAGCACGGTCCAGGGGCAGAGCGGCACGCTCAAGTGGACGGTCACGACCAGCTCGAACCAGTGAATCGCAGACCTCGACGGGGGACGGGGGCAGGAATGACGGAGACGACGTGAGCGCCGCGCGGGTCGGGCGCGCGGCGGGCGACGCGGTGCTGTTCCTGCTCGCCGCGGCGGGGGCGGTCTGCATCGCCCTCGTCGTCGCCGCGCTCGCGTTCAACGTCACCATCATGCTCTTCGCGACGGGCTCGATGAGCCCGACCATCCCGGCCGGTTCGGCCGCCCTGGTGCGCGAGATCCCGGCCGCCGAGGTGCGGCTCGGCGACGTCGTCACCGTCGAGCGCGACGGGCGGCTGCCCGTCACGCACCGCGTGGTCGGCATCGAGGCCTCGCCGAACGGCGACGACGAGCACCGGGCGCTCACGTTGCGGGGCGACGCGAATCCCGTCGACGACCCCTCGCCGTACGACGTCGCCACCGTGCGGATCGTGCTGTGGTCGGTGCCGGGTGTCGCTGGCGTCATCACCGCGCTCCAGCAGCCGGTCGTGCTCGGCGGGCTCACGCTCGGACTCACGGCGCTCGTGCTCTGGGCGTTCTGGCCCCGCGGGCCGCGGGCACCCCGGCCGCACGAGCGGCGGCGCGACTCCGACTCCGATGCCGAGCCCGAGGCATCCCCCGCAGGCGCACGGATCGGAACCCTCGGCGCCGTCGCCGCACTCGCGGTCGCGGTCGCCGCAGCGCTCGGCGGCGCGCCCGCGCAGGCGGCGCCGCTCGAGCGGGTGGTGCAGGGCGAGTTCCTGAGGCTCGCGATCGTCGGCGATCCACTCGCCCTCGCGCGGCTCGCGCCCGGGCAATCCGCCACCCTCCTGCTCGGCGCGTCCACAGTCGCGCGCGCTACTGGCACGATCGAGCTCCGGCTCGACGTCGCGGTGCCGGAGCCGACCCCGATCCTCTTGCGCGTCGTCGCCTGCGATGGCGCGCCCGTCGCCGGCAGCTGCGCGTCCGGCCGCGAGCTCGTGCCCGAACAGCGGCTCGACGCCTCGATCAGCGCCCTCGCCCTGGGCGAAGTCCCCGGCCATCCGGGTGGCTGGCTTCGCTTCGACGTGCGGATGCCGGAGCAGGACGCCGTCCCCGGGACACGCGCCGAGTGGCGGGTGCAGGCGGACGGCTTCGGCGAGCTCCTCGCCACCGGGAGCGACGGCGAGCCCCGAGCGACGAGCCCGCGGACCGGGCTGGCGGCGAGCGGCGCCGCGCCCGAGCTCCGGCTGCTGCTCGCGGCGGGCCTCCTCGCCCTCGGGGCGGCGCTCAGTCTCCTCGGCGCGCAGGCGCGTCGACGCCGAAGGCGGCCGTCGTGACCCGGCGCGGACCCGCGCGGTCCCGCGCAGCGGTGGGACTCGCCGCCGTGGTCGTGCTCGGCCTGCTGACGCTCCCCGTTCGGCCGACCGAGGCCGCGTGGAGCGACGCCGAGGCCGGCCTCGGCACCATCTCGGCGGCGACGATCCCGGCACCGACGGCGCTCGCGACCGCCTGCACGGCATCGAACGTGCTCGGCTCCGCGCGCATCTCGATCACCTGGCAGGTGCCCGCCGGCTATGCCGTCGGCGAGGCGGTCTACAAGGCCGGAACGAACCCGTTGCTGCTCGAGGTGGTGCTGCTCGGCAGCGCGCTCACCACGACCGGCCCCAGCGGCGGCTCGTACACGACGACGTACACGGGCGGGCTGCTGAACGCCGCCCTCGGCGGCACCGGCTACCTCTCGGTCTCGATGCAGCGCTCCGGCTGGACCTCGTCGCAGCGGCTCGTCACCGCGAGCCTGCCCGCCCTGATCGGAACGGGCACGTGCACCGTCACGTGAGGGCTCAGCCGTCGCTCGCCGCTGCACGGGCGTTCGCCGCGCGCAGCCCGCCGAAGGCCCGCAGGGAGAGCGGGCTCGACGCCAGCACGAGGTAGAGCGCGGCGCAGCCCGCCATCGTGCCGACCACGCCGAACTGTTCGGCGGCGAGTCCGCCGAGGAACGCGCCGAGCGGCATCGTCGCGGTGACGCCCGCGGTCGTGACGCCGAAGACGCGCGCCCGCATCCCGTCGGGGATCAGGCCGTACATCGCCGTCGCGATCATCGGGTTGATCGCGCCCGCGGCGAAGCCCGAGACGGCGAGCACTGGCAGGAGCACCGGCGCGGGCGCCCCGAGCGCCATCGCGGCGTAGGGCACGGTGCCGGCGAGCATGAAGCACGCGGCGAACAGCACCCGCCCCGACCAGCGGTGGCCGACCGCCGCGAACACCGTCGAACCGAGGAGCGCGCCGCCCGCGAAGCAGCCCACCATGAAGCCGAGCAGCGCCGGGTCGCCGAGCACCTCCGTGGCGTAGAGCGGCTTCAGCACCATCATCCCGGCCGCGTCGATCGCATTCGTCAACGTCACGAGCAGCACGATCGCGCGCAGGAGCGGCGACCGCGCGACGAAGCGCAGACCGGCCACGAATCCGCGGCTGCCGGCGCCGTCGTCGTCGGCGGCCGGCCCCGACTCCCCCGCTCGGCCCGCCGAGCCCGAGCCCGCACCCGCCGAGGCCGCTCGCAGCCCCCGCGGTACGAACAGCAGCACGAGGGCGGCCGAGATCACGAACCCGGCGGCGTCGACGAGCAGCGCCGGCATCGGCCCGAGGAACGCGATGAGCGCACCGGCGGTGGCGGCGCCGAGCATCGTGGCCGTGCGCTGGACGGCGGACTGGATGCCCGCGGCCCGCGCGATCGGCATCCTCGCGAGCGCGGCGAGGTCGGGGGTGAGCGCGGTCTTCGCGGTGTCGCCGGGCGGGTCGAGCAGGCCGCCGAGGAACACGAGCGCCAGCATCACCGCGAACTCGAGGCCGACCGTCGCGTGGAGGATCGGCAGGGCCAGCACGGTGACGGCGCTCGCGAGGTCGGCGACGATGCTCGACGCGCGGTAGCCGAAGCGGTCGACGAGGACGCCGCCGAACGCGCCGCCGATGACGAGCGGTACCGTGGCGAAGACGCCGACGACGCCGGCCGCGAGCGGCGAGCCGGTCTGCTGGAGCGCGATGATCGGGATCGCGACGAGCGCGATCGCGTTGCCGCCGAGCGAGAAGAGCGCCGCCGCGAAGGTCGCGAAGAGCGGCGCGCGCCGCCGCGGCGAGGGCGCGCCGATCACCGCGTCGAGCGCGGCCGGGTCCGGCCCGCTCACGGCTCGCTCCGCACGAAGGTGTGTGTGATGATGCGCACGGCCCGAGTGCCGTCCCGGCGCTCGCGGCCGCGGCGGAACCAGCGGTCACGCACGTCGGCGAGCTCCGCCGAGAGTTCGGCGAGCTCCGGCGCGGTGAGGTGCGCAGCGGCGTCGGCCGACTCGGATGCCTCGACCCAGTCGGTGTCGAGGGCGGGTTCGGCCGCGAGCGCGTCGAGGAGCTCCCGGTGATAGCCGTCGAGCACCTGGCGACGGAACTCGTCGAGCCCGGCCCGCGTCGCCGGGTCGTCGCGGAACGCGAGCGGATTCCAGCTGGTGTAGTCGTGGGCGGCGCGCCACCACCGCTCCCGGCGGTCGCGGGCGAGTTCCGGCGCCTCCTCGACGAAGCCGTGTTTGGCGAGCGTCTGCAGGTGGTAGCTCACCGAGCCCGGCGCCTCGCCGAGGCGCTCGGCCAGCACCCCCACGGTCGCGGGGCCGTCGAGCCGCAGCAGCCCCAGCAGCCGCATGCGCGCGGGGTTCGCGAGCGCCCGCATGCGGCCGAGGTCCTGCAGTTCGATGCGACTCGGCTCGCGGCGCTGGGTCTCGTCGGTCATAGCGCGAGCCTAGTTCCACAAGAAGTGTTGCGCAATAGTCCTTGTGAAACTCCCGACGCGCGTCGTCCCGCGCAGGACCGGCTCACTAGCTGCGCACGGCCGGCCGGGGACCGGCCCGTTCAGCCGATGGCGCCGGACGCGACCACCTCGGCCGTCTGCCTGGCGATCTCGAGTTCCTCGTTCGTCGGCACCACGAGCACCTCGACGCGGGAGTCGTCGCCCGAGATGCGCCGCGCCCCGCGCTCGCCCGCCCGGTTGCGGTCGGGATCGACGATGACGCCGAAGCCCTCGAGCCCGGCGAGGCACCACTCCCGCACGAGTGCCGCATTCTCGCCGACCCCGGCGGTGAACACGATCGCGTCGACCCGGCCGAGCTGGGCCGCGTACGCCCCGACGTAGGAACGGACCCGGTGCGCGTACACCTCGAGCGCGAGCACCGCCGCCTGGTCGCCGCCATCCGCGGCCGCGACGAGATCGCGCATGTCGGCGTGCCCGCCGAGGCCGAGCACACCGCTGCGCTGGTTCAGCAGCTCGTCGACCTCGGCCACCGAGTAGCCGGCGCGCCGCTGCAGGTGCAGCAGTACCGCCGGATCGAGGTCGCCTGAGCGCGTGCCCATGACGAGCCCCTCCAGCGGCGTCATCCCCATGCTCGTCTCGACCGAGCGCCCGCCCGAGACGGCGCAGGCCGAGGCGCCGTTGCCGAGGTGCAGCACGATCGTGCGCAGCTCCTCGAGCGGACGGCCGAGGAACTCGGCGGTCGCCCGCGAGACGAAACGGTGCGAGGTGCCGTGGAAGCCGTAGCGGCGGATGCGGTGCTTCGCCGCCACCTCGCGGTCGATCGCATAGCTGTAGGCGGCCGGCGGCATCGTCTGATGGAACGCGGTGTCGAACACCGCGACGTGCGGCACGTCCGGGAAGGCGCGCTGCGCCGCCTCGATGCCCGCGAGGTTCGCCGGGTTGTGCAGCGGCGCGAGCGAGGACAGCTCGTCGATGTTGATCTTCACGAGCTCGGTGATGACGGTCGGCTCGAAGAAGCGCGCGCCGCCCTGCACCACCCGGTGCCCGATCGCGACCGGAGGAAACTCCTCGAGCGACGGCCCGTGCGCCGCGAAGCCCTCGAGCATCACTTCGAAGGCGGCGAAGTGGTCCGGCACCTCGAACGCGCCGTCCCAGTTCGAGCCGTGGCTCGTGTTCTCCGGTCCCTCGTGCCGGTGCTGGGCGTGCCCGACGCCGGCGCCGATGCGCTCCACGATGCCGCTCGCGAGCGTCTCCGAGCGCGCGACGTCGATGAGCTGGTACTTGAAGGAGGACGAGCCGGAGTTGCAGACGAGCACGACGCTCATCGCACGCCGCCCTCGGCCGCCTGAATCGCCGTGATCGCCACGGTGTTCACGATGTCCTGCACCGTGGCGCCGCGGGAGAGGTCGTTGACCGGCTTGTTGAGCCCCTGCAGCACGGGGCCGATCGCGACGGCCCCCGCCGAGCGCTGCACCGCCTTGTACGTGTTGTTGCCCGTGTTGAGGTCGGGGAACACGAAGACCGTGGCCCGCCCGGCGACCTCCGACTCGGGCAGCTTCGTGCGCGCGACCGCTGCATCCACGGCGGCGTCGTACTGGATGGGGCCCTCCACGGCGAGCGCCGGCTCCCGCAGCCGCACGAGCTCGGTCGCCTTACGCACCTTGTCGACGTCGGCGCCCTCGCCCGAGCCGCCCGTCGAGTACGAGAGCATCGCCACGCGAGGCTCGATGCCGAACTGCTCGGCCGTGCGCGCCGAGGAGATGGCGATGTCGGCGAGCTGGGCCGCCGTCGGGTCGGGCACGATGGCGCAGTCCCCGTAGACGAGCACCCGATCGGCGAGCGCCATCAGGAACACGCTCGACACGATGTCGACGTTCGGCCGGGTCTTCACGATCTCGAAGGACGGCCGGATGGTGTGCGCCGTCGTGTGCGCGGCGCCGGACACCATGCCGTCGGCCATGCCGAGCTCCACCATCATCGTGCCGAAGTAGGAGACGTCCTGCACCCGCTCCCGCGCCTGCTCGAGCGTGACGCCCTTGTGCGCGCGGCGACGCTGGTACTCCTCCGCGAAGCGGGTGACGTACACGAAGTCGTGGTTCGACAGCACCGTCGCTCGCGAGATATCGAGGCCGAGACCGATCGCCCGCGAGCGGATCTCGATCTCCTCGCCGAGGATCGTGAGCTCCGCGACCTCGCGCGCGAGCAGGGTCGCCGCGGCGCGGAGGATGCGGTCGTCGTAGCCCTCGGGGAGCACGATGTGCTTCTTCACGCGACGCGCCCGCTCGAGCAGGCCGTACTCGAACATGAGCGGGGTGACGACGTCGGTGCGGGCGACATCGAGGAGTTCGAGCAGCGCCTCGGCGTCGATGTGCTTCTCGAAGAGCGCGAGCGCGGTGTCGCGCTTGCGCTGCGACTCGGCGGCGAGCCGGCCGCGCGTGCGCGTGATCGCGAGCGCGGTCTCGTAGCTCGACATCGGCGTGCGGATGATCGGCAGGCCGGCCTTCAGCCCCTGCACGAGCCGCTCCACCTGCTCGGGGAGTGGGAAGCCGCCGTTCAGCACGATGCCGGAGATCGACGGGAAGGCCTGGCTCGAGTGCGCGGTGAGCACGCCGAGCAGCACCTCGCTGCGGTCGCCGGGCACGATCACGACCGCGCCCTCGGTCAGCCAGTTGAGCACGTTCTCCATCGACATCGCGGCGATGACGACGCCGAGCGCCTCGCGGTCGAGCAGGTCGGGGTCGCCGACGTAGAGCTCGCCGCCGACCGCCTCCATCACGGTGCGCATCGAGGGGGCGACGAGGTAGCGGTCCTCGGGGATCGCCCAGACCGCGGTCGGCGCCTCGCCGACGACGGATGCCGCAGGCCGGCCGTGCCGGCCGGGGCCGCGCTGCACGGCGGTGCGCACCTCGGCGACGATTGCGTCGAGCGCGGCCGGGTCGGCGCGGTTCACGACGATGCCGAGCAGGCTCGCGTGCTCCCGCTCGAGCTCCTCGACGGCGAGCTCGGCGAGCTGCGCGAGCTCGGGCGCGGTACGCGCCTCGTCGCCCACCGCGTGATCGGCGTGCCCGATGCGGTCGGCGCCCTGGAGCCCCGCGCGACCGCCGAGCACGAGCAGCACCGGCGCGCCGAGATTCGCGGCGATGCGGGCGTTGAAGGCGAGCTCCGTCGGGCTCGCCACGTCGGTGTAGTCGGAGCCGAGGATGACGACGGTGTCGCAGCGCGCCTCGACCGCCTTGAACCGCTGCACGATCGTCGCGAGCGCCCCGTCCGGGTCGGCGTGGACGTCGTCGTAGCCCACCCCGATCGCGTCCTCATAGGCGAGGTCCACGACGCCGTCGTGGCCGAGCAGCAGCTCGAGCACGTAGTCGCGTTCCGCGGTCGAACGCGCGACCGGCCGGAACACGCCGACCCGGGTCGCGCGGTGGATGAGCGTGTCGAGGGTCCCGAGCGCGACGGTGGACTTGCCCGTGTTCCCCTCGGCGGAGCAGATGTAGATGCTGTGCGCCACGAACCCAGCCTATTGCTCGAGCCTGAGAGCGTGCGTTCATCCGGAGCCGTTCGCTCGGGTAGACTGTCCGAGGCTCCTCACGTGGCGCCATCCAGGCCAACTCCCCCAGGGCGGAAACGCAGCAAGGGTAACCGGGCTCTGGCGGGTGCGTGAGGGGTCTTTGGAGGATTCGCCTAGTGGCCTATGGCGCACGCTTGGAAAGCGTGTTGGGTGAAAGCCCTCGGGGGTTCGAATCCCCCATCCTCCGCCAGCACCACCGAACGCCCGCCCGCAACGGCGGGCGTTCGTCGTTGGTGCAAGGTGCAGCCTCGCCGGTCCTTCTCCATAATGTGAAGGCATGGTGCAACACGGAGGCTCCGGCGTGCTCGCGTCGGTGCAGGACGACTTTCCCCGCTGGTACCAGGACGTCCTGGAGAAGGCGCAGCTCGCCGACAACGGACCGGTGCGCGGCACCATGGTCATCCGACCGTACGCCTACGCGATCTGGGAGCGCATGCAGGCCGACGTCGACGCGCGCATCAAGCGCACGGGCGCCGAGAACGTCTCCCTCCCGCTGTTCATCCCGGAGTCCTATCTCCAGCGCGAGGCCGAGCACGTCGAGGGTTTCAGCCCCGAACTCGCCGTCGTCACCCACGCGGGCGGCAAGGAGCTGACGGAGCCCGTCGTCGTCCGCCCCACGAGCGAGACGCTCTTCGGAGCCCTGATGTCGAAGTGGGTCCAGTCGCACCGCGACCTGCCGATGCTGCTGAACCAGTGGGCGAACGTCGTGCGCTGGGAGCTGCGGCCGCGCCTGTTCCTGCGCACGACCGAGTTCCTCTGGCAGGAGGGCCACACCGCACACGCCACCGCGGAGGACGCCGCGGCGTACGCTCGGCGCATCCACCTCGAGGTGTACCGGGACTTCCTGCAGGACACGCTCGCGATTCCGGTGCTCGTCGGCGTGAAGAGTCCCCGCGAGCGGTTCGCGGGCGCGGTCAATACGATGACCTGCGAGGCGATGATGGGCGACGGCAAGGCGCTGCAGATGGCGACCAGCCATGAGCTGGGCCAGAAGTTCGCGCGGGCGTTCGACATCGGGTACACGGATGCCGCGGGCGCCGTCCAGACGTGCTGGACGACCTCGTGGGGCTCGAGCACCCGCATGATGGGCGGCCTGATCATGTCCCACGGCGACCAGGCGGGCCTCCGGGTGCCGCCGCGGATCGCGCCGATCCAGGCGGTCGTCGTCGCGGTGAAGGACGACGAGCGCACCGTGGCGGCCGCGTCCGCGCTCGCGGACGAGCTGACGGATGCAGGTGTCCGGGTCCGGCTCGACGCGCGCAGCACCCCCGGCTTCGGGCGCCGCATCGTCGAGTGGGAGCTCAAGGGCGTGCCGCTCCGGATCGAGCTCGGGCCGCGGGACCTCGACGCGCAGCAGGCCACCGTCGCCCGGCGCGACGCCGAGGGCAAGACGACGCTGCCGCTCGACCGGCTGCGCACGGTGGTCCCGGCGCTGCTCGAGGAGATGCAGGCGAATCTGCTCGCGCAGGCGCGTGAGCGGCTCGCCGGGCGCACCGCCGACGTCGAGACCGTCGCGGAGGCGATCACCGCGGCAGCCACCGGCTTCGCCCGGATCCCCTACGCGGCCCTCGGCGAGACCGGCGAGGACGAGCTGGCGGCGAAGGCCGTCACGGTCCGGTGCCTCCAGACCGCCGACGGCGAGCTGCCGAGCGACGCGGCGCCCGAGGGCCTCGTCGCGATCGTGGGCCGCAGCTATTAGCTCCTAGGCTGGTCGCGATCGAGCGGAGGGCTCCGATGACCGATTCCACCGTCGACGAGGTGCTCGCCGAACTCGCCGAGCTCGAGGATCCGCGCATGCGCGAGGTGAACGCCCGGCACGGCGACGACCACGGCGTGAACCTGACGAAGCTCCGCGGCGTCGCGAAGCGCCTGAAGTCCGACCAGGAGCTCGCGCTCCGGCTCTGGGCGACCGACGACACCGCCGCCCGCCTGGTCGCGATCCTGATCTCGAAGCCGCGCGCGTTCACCCCGGCCGAGCTCGACGAGATGCTGCGGGAGGCCCGGGCTCCGAAGGTGCACGACTGGCTCGTGAACTACGTCGTCAAGAAGGGGCCGCACGCCGAGGAGCTGCGGAAGACGTGGCTCGCCGACCCCGACCCGATCGTGGCGAGCGCCGGCTGGGCGCTCACCTCCGACGCGGTGGCGAAGCGGCCCGAGGTGCTCGACTTCCCCGCCCTCCTCGACACGATCGAGGCGGAGATGAAGGACGCCCCGGACCGCCTGCAGTGGGAGATGAACACCTGCCTCGCCACGATCGGCATCCGTCGCCCCGAACTCCGGGCGCGGGCGCTCGACATCGGCGAACGCCTCGAGGTGCTGAAGGACTACCCCACGCCGCCGAACTGCACCTCGCCGTTCGCGCCGATCTGGATCGGCGAGATGGTGCGCCGCGAGCAGCAGGCGGGCTGAGCGCGGGGCGAGCGGCTCACCCCTCTGCGGCCCCCGCGGCGTAGGCCGCGAGGAACTCCGCGCTCGGCGGGATCGGCTGGATGACGTCGAGCAGCACGCCGTCTGGCGCGGCGACGATGAAGTGCCGCTGCCCGAAGGCCTCGTCCCGCAGGGCGAGCACCGGCTCGAGGCCCCGCTCCCCCACGAGCCGGGCGTGCACGGCGTCCACGTCGTCGACCTCGAGGTTCAGCAGCACCCCGGCAGCGGCCTCGCCGTAGCCCGCGGGGATGGTGTCGTGCCCGCGGTCGAGCACCGCGAGCTCCCAATCGCCGAGTCGGAGGCTCACGTACCAATCGCTCTCGAACGTCGCCTCGAAGCCGAGCTCCTCACGGTAGAAGCGGGCCGTGGCGGCGACGTCGTCGCTCATCAGCACCGGATAGCAACTCGTGACGGTCATCGTGGACTCCTTTACGTACACTGAGAATGTTTGATCCCCAGTTTTACATACATTCTGTACGTAAAGGAAGCCCATGCCTCGCGCCTCCGCTGAAGACGCCGCCCGCACGGCCCGCTCGATCCTCGACACCGCGACGGCGCTGTTCGCCGAGTCCGGCTTCGCCGCGGTCGCACTCGAAGACGTCGCCGCCGCCGCGGGCGTCACCCGCGGCGCCGTCTACCACCACTACGGGAGCAAGCGCGGACTCTTCACCGCGGTGGTCGCGCACCTGCAGGAGCGGGTCGCCTCGGCGGTCGTCGCGGCCGCCGATCAGGCGGGAGCGGATGCCTCGGCGCAGCTGCGCGCAGGGTGCATCGCGTTCCTCGACGCCGTCACGGATGCCTCGGCGGTCCGTACGCTCCTCGTCGATGCGCCCGCCGTGATCGGCTGGGCCGAGTGGCGCCAGCTCGACGCCGAGCACTCCGTCGTGCACCTGCGCGAGGCGCTCGCCGCCGCCGGCGTCACCGGCGCGCTCCTCGAGCCGCTCACCGCGATGCTCTCGGGCGCGATGAACGACGCGGCGCTGTGGCTCGCGGGGCATCCAGGCGATTCCGCAGCCAGAGCGGCGGCCCATCGCAGCCTCGCACTGCTGCTCGACGCGGCGCTCGCGAGCGCGAGCGTGAGCTGACGACTCAGTCGAGCAGGCCGGCCGCCCGGAACGCGCGCCCGTAGATCTCCTGGATCACCGCAGCCTTGCGGGCGTTGTACTGCATGATCGTCTCCCCCGCCTCCGTCGCGGCCAGCGCGGCGCTGGACTTCACCTCGGCGTATCGGGACCGATCCGCGGCGTCGGTCCGCAGCCAGTCGCGGAAGATCCGGTGCTTGTACTGCTCAGGGCCCGTCGGCCCGAAGACGTGCAGGTTCGCGCGCGGCGAGTCGAGGGAGAGGCAGCGGTGGCCGTGCCACCAGGGCTCCCGCACCGTGAGCTCGAACCCGGCGGCCTCGAGCTGCGGCAGCCACGCCTCCTCCCGGTCGGGGTCGGCGACGGTGAGGTCGAGGTCGATGACGGGCTTCGCGGGCAGCCCCGGCACCGAGGTGGAGCCGACGTGCTCGAGCTGCAGCACCCGGGTGCCGAGGGCCTCGCGGATGCACGTGTCGAGCTCCGCCGCGATCGCCGGCCAGCGCTCGTCGTACGCGACGACCTCGACCGGCGCGACGCGCTGCGGCCGGACGAACGGGGACCGCCCCTCGGGCGCCGGCGGCTCGGTGAAGTCGACGATCTGCTGCGGCGTGGGCACCCTGAGCTCCTCGGTTCGGCGAAACGGCGGAGCCCCCACCCTACGCTGGTCGAATGGCCCCGTACGTGTTCTCGAACTCCGCAGACCGCCTCGATCGCGCCCTCGTGCACCGTTGGCTCAGCACGCTCGCGTACTGGGCGGAAGGGCGAAGCCGCGCGACGCAGGACGCCGCGATCGACACCTCCCGCAACTACGGCGTCTACGACGAGGAGACCGGCGCGCAGCTCGCCTACGCGCGGGTCGTCACCGACGGGGCCACCTTCGCCTGGCTGTGCGATGTCTTCGTCGACCCGGATGCGCGCGGCACCGGACTCGGCAAGCTGCTCATGACCGGCGTCGCCGCCGATCTCGACGCACTCGGCGTCCCCCGCACGCTGCTCGCCACTTCCGACGCCCACGGGCTGTACCGGCAGTACGGCTTCGTCGACCTCCCGGAGCCCGCGAAGTACCTGGTGCGCCGGGTTGAAGTGAGCGCCGGCTCAGCCGACTGAATCGGGCTGAGCGTAGCGGTCGTGGAGCCGCATCCACGTGTAGGGCGGCTCCTGCGGCCAGCCGGCTGGGGAGTACTCCCACGACTCCTGCCGACCGTATGGCGTCAGATCGAGCAGGTCGAAGACGACCATGAACCGCTCCTCGCCGCGCGCGTAGGTGGTCCACGAGTGGAGGATCCGCTCCCCGTCGCGAAGGAACACACTGATCGCCTGCCGCTCCTCGCCGTCGACGGTCGCCCCGAAATCCTCGTTGAAACTCGTCCCGCCGGAGGAGACCCACGGCAGATCCCACCCCATCCGCTCGCGGAACGAGGTGAGCTTCCCGATCGGTGCGCGCGAGACCATCGCGAACGAGGTGCGCCTGGCGTGCAGATGGGACAGCGGCCCGATGTGGTCGGCCATCATCGAGCAGCCGTCGCAGCCTTCGGCCCAGTCGGTCCCGTACATGAAGTGCTGCACGATGAGCTGGGGACGCCCGTCGAAGAGGTCCAGCAGTCGAACCGGCCCGTTCGGCCCCTCGAAGACGTAGTCCCGCTCGATCTCCACGACCGGCATCCGCCGGCGCATCGCGGAGACCGCGTCGTTCATACGGGTGAGCGCCTTCTCCTGCTGGAGGAGCGTCGCCCGTGCAGCCGCCCACTCCTCGCGGTCGACCACGCGCGGCACCGGGAGTTTCGTCGTCTCTGACTCGGTCATGCGCCCAGCCTGCCCGCGACCGCCGACATGTCGCGACTCAGACTCTGCGCCGATGCCGCTCGGCGATCCACGGGAGCGAGGTCCAGTTGCCCGCGTCGTAGACATCGGTCCCGGGCGGGACGATCTCGTCGATCGCATCGAGCGCGGCGTCGTCGATGACGAGGTCGGCGCTGCGGAGCGAGTCGGCGAGCTGCGCGGCGGTTCGAGGGCCGAGCAGCACCGAGCTGACGGCGGGATGGTGCAGCGGGAACGCGGTGGCCAGCGCCGGGAGCGAGCAGCCGAGCCCATCGGCGACCGCCACGAGCCGCTCGACCACCTCGAGCTTCCGCGCGGTCACCGGGTCGTTCGGGTCGAACCAGGCCGGACGCAGCGCGGCGCGACCCTCGGAGACGATCGGCCCGTTCTTGCGGTGGCGTCCGGTGAGGAACCCGAACGCGAGCGGACTCCAGGTGAGCACGCCCATGCCCCACCGCTGGGCGACGGGCAGCACGTCGCGCTCGACGCCACGGGCGAGGAGGTTGTACGGGGGCTGCTCGGTGCGGAATCGCATCAGTCCGCGCTGCTCGGCCACACGGTGCGATTCGACGATCTCGAAGGCGGGGTAGGTCGAGCAGCCGAACGCCCGGATCTTGCCCGCGCGCACGAGGTCGGTGAGCACGCCGAGCGTCTCTTCAAGGTCCGTCGACCAGTCGGGACGGTGCACCTGGTACAGGTCGAGGTGATCGACCCCGAGCCGCCGGAGGCTCGCCTCGACCGCCAGGGTGAGATGACGTCGGGAGTTCCCGCCCGCGCCGAGCGCTCCCTCGAGTGGGAAGTGCCCCTTCGTCGCGAGGACGACCTCGTCCCGCCGATGTCGGAGCGCCGCGCCGACGATCTCCTCGGACTCGCCGCCGGAGTACATGTCCGCGGTGTCGATCAGGGTGATGCCCGCGTCGAGCGCCGCATGGATGATGCGGATGCAGTCGTCGTGATCCGGGTTGCCCGCATGGCCGAACATCATCGTGCCGAGCCCCAGGCGGGACACGGTGATACCGGTCGCACCCAGCTTCGTGGAAGCGAGGGAGGTCATAGCAGTCACCGTAGATTCACAAGCCGATTTGCGCAAATCTGCTTGCAAGAATCCGGGTACGATCGGACTATGAGCGAGGATCAGCCGAACGACATCGCGCCCGTCGAAGACCTGCGCGCGCTCACCGCCCTGGCCCACCCCGACCGGGCCAGGCTCATGGATGTGCTGGCCGCCCACGGCCCGCAGACCACCGGCTCGCTCGCCGAGCTCGCGCAGCTCGCCACCGGAAGCGTCTCGCACCACCTGAAGGTGCTCGTCGCGGCCAAGCTGGTGGAGCCGGCCCCGTCGAGCGACCACGACCGCCGCAAGCGCAGCTGGCAGCTCGTATCGCGGGGTGCACGATGGAGCAATGGCTCGTTCCGCGCCTCGCCGGCCACGCACGCCGCGGCGGTCGCCGCGGACGGGGTGATCGCGCAACGCGACCACGAGCGCGCCCGGGAGTTCCTGCAGAGCGCAGAGCCACCGTGGGAGGACAGCGCCTTCGCCGTCCACACCTGGATGCGGCTCTCCCCCGAGGAGCTGGCCGAGCTCGGGCGCGAGATCGAAACGGTCCTGCTCAGCTGGCGCCGTCGCCCCGTCCCGGACGACGGCGTCGATCGGCGCACCGTGCTCGCGTTCGCCCGAGGATTCCCGTCCGAACCGTAAAAGGCTCGAACCCCGGCCGACGTCTCCGTCGACCGGGGTTCGAGCCTTCGTGCGTGGTGGACCCAGGGGGATTCGAACCCCCGACCTTCTCATTGCGAACGAGACGCGCTACCAACTGCGCCATGGGCCCGAGCCGTGAACGAGCCTATCACCTCCGACAGTGTGGTGGTGACCACCACCGCTGCGGGTCGTCCAGAGCGATCAGACCGCGCGACGACGTCGGAGGACGGTGTCGAGGTCGTTGAAGCCGGGCTCCGCGCTGCCGACGATGCCCATCGCGGCATACGGGTTCGGCGCGGACTCCGCGCGGGCCGGTGCGGCGGTGCGAGCGGTGGCGGATGCCGCGGGCCGAGCCGTCTCGGCCGCCGGCCGCAGCACGGGGACCTTGGGCGCCATCCGCTCCGCCTTCGCCGCGATCGCCTCGTCGGCCGTGGCGCGCTGCAGCTTCGCCGCCGCCTCGACGGAGGCCATGGCGGTCGCGGCGATCGTGCCCCGCGATAGGTGCAGCGGACGCGGCAGCGGCTGCGGCGTCCACTCCACCGAGCGCGGCGGCGCGGTCTGCAGCTCGATCGGCTCGAACGCGGGCGCCGCGGGAATCGGCGCGACGGACTGCGCCGTCGACACCGAGACCGGGGCGGCAGGCCGAGCCAGACGCACGAGTCCGGCCGTGGCTCCGGCACCGGCGGCGGCGGCCAGGAGCAGAGCGACGAGGGGCCACGCCAGGGCGAGGCCGAGGAGGACGACGAGGGTCGCGACGAGCACGACCGAGGAGCAGAACGCACGACCCCGGCGGCGCGCGGCGCGCGCGGCACCGCGCGTCACGGGCGGCGCGGCCACGGCTCCCGTCGCCTGCGGGAGCGCCGGCATCGCCTGCGCGGCCGCGAGGCGGGTGGCGCGTTCGCGAGCGGCGGCGACGGCCTCCTCGGCCGCGCGGCGCTCGACCAGCGCGATCTGGGCCTCGGCCTCGGCAGCGAGACGTGCGGCTTCGGCCTGGTGGGCGGCCGCCTCCTCCTGCGCCGCGAGAATGCGCCGCTGGGCGACGACCTCGCGCGCCGTGGCCTCGAGGCGGACCGCCTCGGGGGTCTCCGCGGTCTCGGCCAGCACCCGGAGGGTCTGCTGCAGCCGGATCGCGTGCCGCTCGCTCGCCTCGTACTGACGCCGGCGGAACCAGTTCGGCAGCAGATAGACGATCCACAGCGCGGCGGCCACCGCCACCAGCACGCCCCCGCCCACCACGTCCATGCATCAACGGTAGGGCACGGAGCCTCGACGTCCCGCGAGATTCGCGGGTGTGTCAGCGAGGGGATGCCACGACGGCCCCGGGGCCTCGCGGGCTCAACGGACGTCGAGCTGCAGCGGATGCAGCGCCGCCACCCGATCGGCCGGGTGGATCTCGGCGGCACCGGGTGGAACGCGGCCGTCGCGCCACCGCTGGAGCACGCCGCGCGGCACCTCCTCTGCGACGAGGCCGAACGCGAAGTGGTCGCGCCAGTCGCCGTCGATGTGGATGTACCTGCGGCGCAGCCCCTCGTAGCGGAAGCCGAGCTTCTCGACGACGCGCAGCGAGGGCGCGTTCTCCGGCCGGATGCAGATCTCCATCCGGTGGAGGCGCAGCGTGCGGAAACAGTAGTCGGTCGCGAGCGCGACCGCGGCCGGCGTGAGCCCGCGCCCGGCGACGCTCTGCGCCACCCAGTAGCCGATCGTCGCCGAGGACAGCGAGCCGTACGAGATCGACGACACGTTCAGCTGGCCGACGAGTTCACCGTCGACCTCGAGCACGAACGGCAGGCCGTGCCCGGACCGCGCGTGGGAGAGCAGATTCCGAATGGAGCTCTTCACGTCGATCGCGAAGCCGCCACCGGGATACGTGGCCTCCCAACGGCGCAGCCAAGCCCGATTCTCGACGAGCACGCGTTCGAGCGCGCGCGCGTCGCGCACTCGGATGCCTCGGAGCACGAGCTCGCCGTCGCGGAGCGTGGGAAGGGCGGCTGAAGCCATGCTCAGAGGGTAGCGGTCGAGCAGGGCCCCAGGCGGTCGCCGCTCGGGTCTCAGCCGTCGAGACCCTGAACGTAGCCGCGCAGCCAGGTCTTGAGCTCGGGGCCGAGGTCGTCACGGTCGCCGGCGAGCTGCACGACGGCCTTGATGTAGTCGAGCTTGTCGCCCGTGTCGTAGCGGCGTCCGCGGAACACGACCCCGTAGACGCCGCCCGTGCCCTCGACGTCGCCGGCCATCTCCATGAGCGCGTCGGTGAGCTGGATCTCGCCGCCCTTGCCGGGCGCCGTGCGCTCGAGCACCTCGAAGACCTCGGGCCGCAGCACGTACCGGCCGATCACGGCGTAGTTGGACGGGGCGACTTCCTTGGCGGGCTTCTCGACCAGGCCGGTGATGCGCACGACGTCGGGGTCGTCGGTCTGCTCGACCTCTGCAGCCCCGTAGAGGTGGATGCTGTCGGGGTCGACCTCGAGCAGCGCGACGATCGAGGCGTCGCGCTTGCCCTGCTCGGCGAGCATGCGCGTGAGCAGCTCGTCGCGAGCGTCGATGATGTCGTCGCCGAGCAGCACGGCGAACGGCTCGTCTCCGACGTGCATGCTCGCCCGGAGCACCGCGTGGCCGAGACCGAGCGGGTCGCCCTGCCGCACGTAATGCATGTCTGCGAGCTCGGTCGACTCGTTGACCTTCTCGAGCTTCGCCGTGTCGCCCTTCGCCTCGAGCGTCGCCTCGAGCTCGGCGACCCGGTCGAAGTGGTTCTCGAGCGCGTTCTTGTTGCGGCCCGTGATCATCAGCACGTCGGTCAGGCCTGCGTGCACCGCCTCCTCGACGACGTACTGGATCGCCGGCTTGTCGACGACGGGGAGCATCTCCTTCGGCATCGCCTTCGTCGCCGGCAGGAAGCGGGTGCCCAGGCCGGCCGCCGGAATCACGGCCTTCGTAATGCGCTCGGTCATCAGGACAGCCTATCCGATGGCCTCCGCTGTCTAGGATGAGAGCATGCCCGACGATCCGGACGTCCAGAAGCGCATCCTCCGCGCCGAACTCCGCGAGCGCCGCCAGAACCGTTCCAACCACGAGCGCGAACTCGCGACCGAGGGGTTCACCTCCCGGCTTCAAGAACTCGTCGCCCGGACGAACGCCGAGTCGCTCTCCTGCTACCTGTCCATGCCGAGCGAGCCGAACACCCGGCCGTTCGTGAACTGGGCCGAGGCGCAGGGGCTCCGCGTACTCTTCCCCGTCACCCGGGAGGACGGCCTGCTCGACTGGACGGTCGGCGAAGAGGACACCGAGCAGCTCGGGCTGCACGGCACGCCCGAGGCGGTCGGCGAGCTGCTCGGCCCGATGGCGATCAACGACGTCGATCTCATCGTCGTGCCGGCCGCGGCCGTCGATGCGAGCGGCATGCGACTCGGCTGGGGCCGCGGGTATTTCGACAAGACCCTCGGCTCGATGGCAAAATGCCCTCCGGTGTACGCCGTCGTCTTCGACAGCGAGTTCGTCGAGCGCGTGCCGCACGAGCTCCACGACCAAGGCGTGAACGGCGTCGTCACCCCCACCCGCATCGTCGCCTTCTGAGCGTCGGCGCCCTGCAACATCCGGAGATCCCCATGCCCACGTATTCCTACCGCTGCACCGAGTGCGGGAACGCCTTCGACATCCACCAGGCGTTCAGCGACGACGCGCTGACCGTCTGCGAGGTCTGCGGCGGCAAGCTGCGCAAGCTCTTCAACACCATCGGCGTCACGTTCAACGGCTCCGGCTTCTACCGCACGGACTCGCGCTCGGGCTCCGGCGACAGCGGGGGCTCGGCGAAGGCCGGGTCCGCCACCGGCGGAGGCTCGAGCACGTCGGGCGGCGCGTCGAACGGAGGCAGCCCCGCAAAGTCCGGTTCGACCAGCCAAGGAACCGGCGGGAGCACCTCCGCGGCATCCGCCTGAGCCTGCGTTATCGTGGCGACGACCAGCCCACCCCGGAGGGAGCGAGCCATGATCAACGGCTTCAAAGAATTCATCATGCGCGGCAACGTCATCGACCTCGCCGTCGCAGTCGTCATCGGCGCCGCGTTCACGGCCGTCGTGAACTCGATCGTCGAGAACCTCATCAACCCACTGCTCGGCCTGCTCTTCCAGGCGGACAGCCTGAACAACGCGCTCGTCTGGCAGGTCGGCGACGCCAAGTTCTCCTTCGGCGCCATCATCGGCGCCATCATCTCCTTCCTCGCCGTCGCGGCCGTCGTGTACTTCGTCTTCGTGATGCCGATGAACCACTTCAAGGAGCGCGCCGAGGCGAAGCGCAAGGCGGGCCAGCCCGACCCCGAGACGCCCGAGACCGAGCTCGACGTGCTCGCCGAGATCCGCGACCTGCTCGCCGCGCAGAACGGCGGCTCGACCGCTCCGGGCGGCTCCGGCCGCCACAGCGGCTGACGGCCTCCCCCGACACGCCGAACGCCCGCTGCACCTCGGTGCAGCGGGCGTTCTCGTGCAGTCGGATGCCTCGCCGCTCACCAGTGCGGCGGGCGCTCCCGCGTGATCCGCTCGTCGTCGGGGCCGGCCGGGCGGCTCGGTTCCCGCTCCAGCGGCGACTCCGGCGACGGGTCGCTGCCAGGCGCCGGCGTGAGCTTCGCCCGCCTGGCGCCCCGGGCTCGGACGACGCGCTGACGCTCCGGCGCCGCGGGCCCCGTCTCCTCGGCGCCCGGCGCCCCACCCGGCTCCGACTCGGGAGTCGGCGTCGCCCCGGTCATCGGAGCGTGTCCGTCACCGCTGGGCTGCGGCGCGGCGCGGGCTCGGCTTGCCGAGCAACGTCGCCACGCGCTCGGCCACGGCATCCGGATTGCTGAACAGCTCGAAGCTGTGCACGCGGAGGTAGTGCCAGCCGAGCCGACGCAGCACCTCGGGGCGGAGTCGCAGCGACTCGCGCAGGCTCATGCCGTCGAGCGAGGCATCCGTCTCGACGACCACCGCCTTCCCGGCGTGGGCCGCTGCGAGGGCGAGGCTGCCGCGGTGACCGACGCTCACCCGGATGCCGCGCCGTTCGAGGCGGGCGCCGAGATCCGCGAGCATCGCGTCGCCGGTCCCGGACTCGGCCGGGGCGGACTGCCGCTCCTCGGTCTGAGCGAGCACGTTCGCGAGCGCGAGCACGCCGTGCGCCTGACGGTCCTCGTCGATGTGCTCGGGTCGGAACGCCGAGACGATGTCCATCGACCGGCGGGCGCGCGTCATCCCGACGGCGAGGAGCCGATCGCCGCCCGGCTCGCCGAGCGCTCCGAAGTTCGACAGGAGGCGTCCGTGCGGCGTGCGGCCGTACCCGATGGAGAAGATCACCCGGTCGCGGCTCTGCGCGACGGCCTGTTCGAGGGTGAGCACGGTGAACGGCTCGGCACGGTCCTTCAGGATGAAGTCGGAGAGGTCGCTGCGCTTCGCGAACGCGGCGAGCACCGCCTGGTACACGCGGGAGGCGTGCCGCTGGCTCGCGGTGATCACCATGAGCGACTCGCGCGGACGCTTCACGGCGTGCTCCATGACGAGCTCCACGACCTTCGCGACCTCGGTGTCGATCGACTCGACCGTACCGGTCACGGGGTCGGGCAGGCCGTTGCCCGGCACGTAGTGCAGCCCGAGGCTGCCGTGCCCGAGGAAGCTGCCCGCCCACGGCATCGAGACGATGCGGCCGCCGTAGAACCAGGTGTTCACGAGCTCGGCGAGGTCCTCGCCGCCGGCGCGGTAGCTGCGCGTCAGGGTCATGGTCGGCAGCAGCTCGCCGAGCCGGGCCAGCGCGGAGTCCGCGTGCGCGGCATCCACGCCGTGCTCGGCCGGCCCCTGCTGGTCCCGATCGAAGATGCCCGTCTCGAAGGGCGTCGGCGTCTGCGTGACAGGGTCGCCGAAGGCGATGATCTGCTTCGCTCGACGGATCGCCCCGAGGTTCTCGGCGATCGTCGTCGCGCCGGCGTCGACCAGCACGACCGCGTCGAAGCCGATCGTGTCGTCGATGGCGGGCACCTCGTACGGCGAGGCGAGCCAGACCGGCGCCAGCACGCGGAACAGCGTCGGCGCCTCCGCTTGGAGCAGCTGCGGCCGCACCCGGTCGCTGCGCAGCAGCTTCTTCAGCCGCTCGGCCTCGTCGGCGTGGTCGACGAGCGCGACCTTCCAGTTCTCGGCGAGGCGCCACGCGGTGAGCGGCCCCGCCGCGGCGGCGTGCGCCTCGTCGACGAGGCGGAAGTCGGCCTCCAGCCGGTCGAGCACCGAGGTGTTCGCACCGAGCAGCGCCTTCTCGCGAGCCAGCATGGTCTCCAGCACCGACTGCCACCAGGCGAGCTCGAGCTCCGCCGCGACCCGCAGCTCGGGGACGTGCCGCTTCGACAGGTCGAGCAGCAGCGGGTCGAGCCCGAGGTCGCGCAGGCGGCCGAGCAGGGCCGTGCGCTCCTGCAGGTTCAGCAGCACCTCCGACTCCTCGGCGAGCCCGGCGAGCGTGGACTGCAGTTCGCGGATCGGCCGTGCCGCGAGCTGCCGCGGAGTGCCCGCGACGCCGAGCGGGCCGTCGAGGGAGGAGAGATCGGCGGCCACCGTGCGGTAGGCGACGTGGACGTCGTCGATGCCGGCCGGCACGGCGGGGATCGCACCCGCCTCGGAGTACCGCTGCCAGAGCGTGCGCTGCTGCTGGATGCCGCGGAGGGCCGCGTTCAGGTCCGACACGTGCACGCCGGGACGCAGGAACTCGCCGGCGTGGCGGCGGAGCCTGCGACGGTTGGCGGCACTCATCCCCTCCGAGTCGCGCCTGGAACCGGTCGCGGCGATGAGCTCGCCGAGCGGCCGGTCGTAGACCGAGGGCTGGAACTTGTCGAGCGTCTCGCGGACATCGAGGAGCAGCCGGAGGAAGACCCCGAGCTCGGCCACGGACTCGAACGGCCGCAGGCGGGTCTGCGCGATGAGCGCCCGTCCGCGTTCGAGGAGGCGCGGCACCTCGCTGCGGCTCAACCGCTTCGCCAGCGCGTGCGACTGCTCGGCGTCCTCGGAGTTCGAGAAGGAGGCGCCGTACCAGGGCGAGTCGCCGGGCCCGTAGCGGAACTCGCCGAGCGCGGCCGCGCGAGCGAGGTCCTGCGCGGCTCGGCTGCGGTCGCCCGTCAGGGCGACGAGCGCCGCGTGGTCGAGTCGAGCCGTCGTGTCGGGCGCCGCCGGCAGCGCGGCGAGGTCGGCGAGCGCCGTGAGCGCTTCGAGCACCGAGGCGCCGAACTCCGGGTCGCGCCGGGTGAGCGCGGCACGGTAGTCGAGCAGGACCTTGCGCAGCCGGACGAGCGCGTCGTCGACATCGCTCACCCGGGGTCGCTCGGCGCGCTCGTTCCGCGAGATCGACTGGATGAGCTCGCGCCGGATGCCCGCGGTCGTGACCGCCATGCCGCCGAGGCCGACCTGGCCGAGGCGGTGGGCGATGCCGTCGAGGCTCGCCTTCCGCGCGCCGGCGACGAGCACGCGCTTGTCGGCGGCGACGAGGGCGCCGATCGCGTTCACGATGGTCTGCGTTCCGCCGGTGCCCGGCAGCGTCTTCACGACGATCGAGGCGCCGGCGGCAACCGCCGCGACGACCTGCTCCTGCTCCTGGTCGGCGTCGAGCAGGAGCACGTCGGTCGACGGCGGCCGCTCGTCCTGCGGGACGGGGCGCGGCAGCTCCGGCAGCGCCGCGAGCGAGGCGCGGGCCGCCTTGTTGCCGGCGATCGCGTCGACGACCGGATGCGCGGTGCCGTCCGCGTCCGCGGCGAGCGCCGGGCCGACCTCGGCGAAGGAGGAGACGACGAGCCGCGGGGCGACGCTGAACCACGGCAGGTGCGAGGTCAGCCCGCGCAGGCGGTCGATGACGGGCTGGGGCTTGAACACGCCGTTGGTGATCGCGAGCGCGACGAACGCGTCGGCGTCGAGCGTGATCTTGAACTGCTCGTGCAGCTCGCGCGCGAGCGCGGGGTTGAGGAACGGCTGCCCCTTGAGCTTCAGCTCGAAGTCCCGCCCGTACCGACGGATCGCGAGCGGGCGCAGCAGGACGGGCGCGGTGTACTCCTGGCCGTTGTGCCGCCACGAGGCGAGCCCGATGGCGAGGTGCACCGACTCGATGCCGCGCACCGAGCGCAGTTCGATGCCCTTCTGGGTGATCTCGGCGGCGGCCAGGCGCGCATTGCGCAGCGCGAGTTCGTCTCGGATCAGACTCGACAGCAGCGTCGATTTGCCCGTGATGAACTGCGGCAGGCCTCCCGGGTGCGTCGTCGAGAGCTCGATCCGGGTGCGCGGCGTGTCCTCGAAGCGCACGAGCGGCGAGCGTCCGCCCGCGGCGCGCAGTTCGTCCTGCCAGCGCCGCCAGGTGGGCTCGGCGACATTGCCCGCGACGAGGGCGGGATCACCGAGGCTGAGGCTCGTGGGCCGCCCGGCCTCGTGGGGAACGGGGTCGGGGGTGAGCTCGTCGGCCGCGGCATCCGTCTCGCGCGCGAGCAGTTGCTCGTCTCCTTGATCGCGTTCCAGCCGTTGCACAGGGCCACCTTATGTCGCTCCTCCCCCGATTCGGCGCAGCGACGCCCGGAACCTCGTGCTTTGTCGAGGCTCGGGTATCGTGACGGAGGTCGAGAGGCCCACCATGCAGTCCAGCTCCCCCGCGGAGGTCCACGCCGCGACCGACGCCTATCTGATCGATGTGCGCGAGCACGAAGAGCTCGCGCAGGCGCGGGTCGAGGGCGCGCACCACATCCCGCTCGGCGAACTCGTCGCCCGCCTCGACGAGGTGCCGCGCGATCGCACGGTCTACGTCATGTGCCACGTCGGCGGCCGCAGTGCGCAGGCCGTGCAGTATCTGGAGCAGCAGGGCATCGACGCGGTGAACGTCGAGGGCGGCATCCTCGCCTGGTATCAGCACGGGCTGCCCGTCGTCCTCGGCGACGACTGAGCCGCGAGCGAACCGAGTCCTGAACGGACGGATGCCCCGACCGCATCGTGTGCAGTCGGGGCATCCGGTCGCGACGGGCGCTGGGAGTCGGCCCGCCACGACGTTCCGTCACCCCTCGCGACCGCGCGAGGCGGTCGATCGGCTGCGAGGGGCGAGGTCGCGCGGCGCGGCTCAGCGCGCCTGGTACTCGATCCCGAGGGCGACGGCGACGGGCTCGTTGGTGAGCTTGCCCGCGGTCGCGTTGAGGCCCTTGGCGAGCGCCGGGTCGGCGTCGAGGGCGGCCTCCCAGCCGAGGTCGGCAATCTTCAGCGCGTACGGCAGGGTCGCGTTCGTGAGCGCGGGGGCCGAGGTCGCGGGGACCGCGCCGGGCATGTTCGCGACGCAGTAGAAGATCGCGTCGTGCACCTTGAAGGTGGGGTCGGCGTGCGTCGTCGGGCGCGAACCCTCGAAGCAGCCGCCCTGGTCGATCGCGATGTCGACGAGCACGGCGCCCGGCTTCATCGTGGCGACCATCTCGTCGGTGACGACCTTCGGCGCCGCGGCGCCCGGGATCAGCACGGCGCCGACGACGAGGTCGGCGTCCTTCACCTGGCGGGCGATCTCGTACGGCGAGGAGGCGAGGGTCTTGATGCGCCCCTGGTAGCGCGCGTCGATCTCGCGCAGCTTCGGCAGCGAGATGTCGAAGACGGTGACGTCGGCGCCGAGGCCGAGCGCGGTCGCCGCGGCCTGCTCGCCGGCGACGCCGCCGCCGATGACGACGACCTTCGCGGGGCTCGTGCCGGGGACGCCCGCGAGCAGCACGCCGCGGCCGCCCTTCGAGGCGTGCAGCGAGGCGGCGCCCACCTGCGGGGCCAGTCGGCCGGCGACCTCGCTCATGGGCGTGAGCAGCGGCAGCGAGCGGTCGGCGAGCTGCACGGTCTCGTAGGCGATCGCCGTGACGCCCGAGGCGAGGATCGCGTCGGTGAGCGGGCGGTCGGCCGCGAGGTGGAGGTAGGTGAACAGCGTGAGGTCGCTGCGGAGGTAGCCGTACTCCGGCTCGATGGGCTCCTTGACCTTGAGGACGAGCTCGGCGCTCCAGGCCTCGTCGGCCGTCGCGACGATCGTGGCACCGGCCTCGCGGTAGTCCTCGTCGGTGTAGCCGGCACCGACGCCGGCCCCCGCCTGCACATCGACGCGGTGGCCGCGCTGCGCGAAGGCGTGGACGCCGGCCGGGGTGATGGCGACGCGGAATTCGTTGTTCTTGATCTCAGCGGGCACGCCGATGTGCATTTCAGACTCCGAATGCTGTTGGGTGGGTACGCTCAATGGTCGCCGCTTATTCGCCGGAACGAAAGCTCCTCCGCACAGAATTCGGTAGACTCACGATCAGAAGAGCATTCATACGATTGCGAGGCCGATCATGAGCGATGCGCCGCAGATCCGCGACCAGGGGCCCGTCGTCCTCGACGAGCTCGACCGGGCGATCATCGCCCGCCTGCACGAGAACGCCCGCATCCCGAACGTCGACCTGGCCCGGGCGGTCGGCATCTCGCCGTCCACCTGCCTCGCCCGCGTGCGCTCGCTGCGCGAACGGGGGGTCATCACGCGCTACACCGCCGAGATCGACCCGGTGGCCCTCGGCTTCACCCTGCAGGCGCTCGTCAGCGTCCGCATCCGGCCCGGCGCCCGTCACCTCATGGAGCAGATCTCCGACGAGCTCCGCCGCGAGCCCGAGGTGGCGCAGCTGTTCTTCCTCGGCGGCACCGAGGACTTCCTCATCCACGTGCGCGTCCGCGACAGCGCGCACGTGCGCCAGTTCGTGCTGAAGAATCTCTCGGCGAACCCCGCCGTCGCGCTGACCGAGACGAACCTCGTGTTCGAGCACCACACCGCGCTCTCGGCCGGCATCGGCGTCGTGCTCTGAGCCGGGCGCTCAGCTCCTGAGCGGCAGGATCTCGCCGAGCTCGAGCGCGCCCGGCGCCTCCAACTGGCCGTAGTCGCAGCTCGCGGGGTCGCGGTCGGGTCGCCAACGGCGGAACTGCGCCGTGTGCCGGAACCGCTCGCCCTCCATGTGGTCGTACGCGACCTCGACGACGCGCTCGGGTCGCAGCGGCACGAACGACAGGTTCTTGCCGGCGCTCCATCGGCTCACCGCGCCGGGCATCCGAGTCTGCTCGTGCGCGGCCTGGTCCGCCCACTCGCCCCAGGGATGCCGCGACGGATCGGTTTCGACGAGCGGCTCCAGCTCCGCGACGAGCTCGGCGCGCCTCGCCATCGAGAACGCCGCCACGACCCCGACGTGGTGCAGTCGCCCGTCGTCGCCGTACAGGCCGAGGAGCAGCGAGCCGACGACGTCGCCGCTCTTGTGCCAGCGGTAGCCCGCCACCACGCAGTCCGCCGTGCGCTCGTGCTTGATCTTGAACATCGCGCGCTTGTCGGGCTGGTACACGCCGTCGAGCGGCTTCGCGACGACGCCGTCGAGGCCGGCCCCCTCGAAGCGCTCGAACCAGTCGCGGGCCTCGTCGAGATCGGCCGTCGCCGGGGTGAGGAACACCGGATCGGATGCCCCGGCCAGCACCTCCTCGAGCCGGCGCCGCCGCTCGCCGAACGCGACACCGGTGAGGTCCTCGTCGCCGATCGCGAGCAGGTCGAACGCGACGAACGACGCGGGCGTCTCCCCCGCCAGCAGCTGCACGCGGCTCGCCGCGGGGTGGATGCGCTGCTGCAGGGCCTCGAAGTCGAGCCGGCCGTCGCGCATCAGCACGATCTCGCCGTCGAGCACGCACCGCTCCGGCAGCTCCCGCCGGAGTGCCTCGACGAGCTCGGGGAAGTACCGGGTCATCGGCTTCTCGTTGCGGCTGCCGAGCTCGACCTCGTCGCCGTCGCGGAAGACGATGGTGCGGAAGCCGTCCCATTTCGGCTCCACGTGGCCGACGTCGGGGATCTCCTTGACCGACTTCGCGAGCATCGGCGCGACGGGCGGCATCACCGGCAGGTCCATGCGACCCATCATGCTCCGGCGCGGCCGGCGGCACCAGCACCTGGCGACGAGGGCCGACGATGTCGAACCGCGCCGCACCCGTTCGTGGTCTTGATAGCCGGGATGCACCGATTCCGGCGTGATCGGGAAGGGCCACCTCCATGCACATCGATCCGGTGTTGATGATCGCCTCCCAGCGGGCCGAGCTGCAGCGGGCCGCGGTCGAGGCGGAACGGCGTCGCGTCGCCGCCGAACGCCGGGCCGCCGAGGCGGCCGAGGCCCCGCTGCCGAAGGCCGCCGGCCCCACCGCGCTCCGACGTCTTTTCCGAAAGACTGTCGAAAACTGAACGGCCCGTTCGTAGTGCAGATGGAACGAGAAGAGGTGACCATGCCCGAAGCTCGGGACGCCCCTGGGGACGTCGCGACAGTGCTCGCGCGCACGCATCGCGAGGAGTGGGCGCGGATCGTCGCCGGACTCGCGCGGCGGTTCGACGACCTCGACCTGGCCGAGGAGATGACCGCGGAGGCGTTCGCGATCGCCGTCGAGCAGTGGCCGAGGCACGGCATCCCGCCGAACCCCGCCGGCTGGGTGACCACGACGGCCAACCGCAGGGCGATCGACCGGCTGCGACGTGAGGCGCGTCGGGACGAGAAGCACCGGGAGGCGGTGGCGATGCAGGATCCGGAACCCGCCGCCCCGACCGGCGCCGTCGAGGACGATCGACTCCGGCTGCTGTTCATCTGCTGCCATCCGGTGCTCTCGCTCGACGCGCGCGTCGCACTGACCCTGCGGGTCGTCGGCGGGCTCACCGTCGCCGAGATCGCCCACGCGTTCCTGGTGCAGGACACGACCATGGGTCAGCGGATCAGCCGGGCGAAGGCGAAGATCAAGGCGGCCGGCATCCCCTTCGCCATTCCCGCGGCGGAGGATCTTCCCGAGCGCCTGGACGCCGTCCTCGCGGTGCTGTACCTCGTCTTCAACGAGGGGTACCTCGCCTCCAGCCCGGACACGCCGGTGATCCGGCGCGAGCTCACCGCGGAGGCCATCCGTCTCGCCCGGCTCGCTCAGGAGCTCCGGCCCGACGACGCCGAGGTCGCCGGGCTGCTCGCGCTGATGCTGCTCACGGACGCCCGCGCTCCGGCCCGCGTCTCGGCCGACGGTGAGCTGGTGCGGCTCGACGAGCAGGATCGCGGATCGTGGGACCGAGCGCTCATCGCCGAGGGCCTGCGATTGCTCTCCTCCCGTGAGCCCGACGAGCCCTCGGGCAGGTATCGGCTGCTCGCCGAGATCAACGCCGCCCACGTCACCGCCCCGCATCCGCGTGACACGGACTGGGCGCGCATCGCGCGCCTCTACTCCCGGCTCGAGCAGATCGACCCGAATCCGCTCGTCACGCTCAACAAGGCCATCGCGGTCTCCGAGCACGACTCACCCGAACTCGCCCTCGTGATCGTCGAGCGGCTCGCCGAACGGCTCGACGGCCACCACGCCTTCCACGTCACCCGGGCGGAACTGCTGCGCGCGACCGGCCGCTCCGCCGAGGCCCGAGCGGCCTACGACCGCGCGATCGAGCTGGCCGGGACCACCGCCGAGACCAGACACCTCATCCGCCGACGAAACCAACTCGCAGCACCGAAAGGACCCCGCTCATGAGCAGCCAGTACCTCGTCATCCACATGTCCGACCCCACCGGCGCCGAGCTGCCCCAGTCCGAGGACCAGGCGATGCTCGAGCGCTGGGTGGCCGAGGGCGAGCACGCCGACCGACTCAGTCTGGGCGGCCCGGTCGCCGGCCCCGAGCGGGCGAAGTCCGTCGCTGTCCGCGACGGCCGGACGCTCATCACCGACGGCCCGTTCCCGGAGTTCAAGGAGTGGTTCGCCGGCTACGACGTGATCACTGCGGATTCGATCGACGAAGCGGCCGAGTATATGACGAAGCACCCGGTCGCCGTGCTCGGCAGGATCTACATCCTCCCGCTGGTGGCGCTCCCGTGGGACCAGGAATGACCGATCGCAGAAATCGAACCGTGCCCCCGACAGGACTCGAACCTGCGACGCACGGTTTAGGAAACCGACGCTCTATCCTCTGAGCTACGGGGGCGGCCTAGCGAGTCTACCGGCTCGCGATACCCTGGCGGTCGGCGCCAGCAGCGCCCCGACAGCGGTCCGCCGCGGAATGGAGCAGCATGAGCGGCGAGCCGACGGTCTTCTGGGTGGGCGCGTCGACGACGGGCGGCCTCGGCAGCCCCGCGAGCGGCGTCCGCCGCCTCGAGGTCGATGCGCAGGGCGGCTGGCAGCTCGACGAGCCGATCGCGGTCGGCGCCAACCCCATGTTCCTGGCGCTCCGCGGCGATCGCCTCGCCGTCGCCCACGAACTCGCGCCCGGCGGCGTCTCCGCGTGGTCGGTGCAAGCCGACGGGCGCGGCCTCGCCCCGCTCGCCGAGCTCGGCCCCGCCGACGGCGACCCCTGCCACCTCGCGATCAGCCCCGAGGGGGCGTGGGCGCTCGCCGCGAACTACTCCGGCGGTTCGGTCACCTCCCATCCGATCGGCGGGCCCGGGCCCGCCGCCGCGGTCGCCCGCGCCACGTTCGCAGGCAGTGGGCCGGACGCCCAGCGGCAGGAGTCCTCGCACCTGCACCAGATCGTCTTCGACGGCACGACGGTACTCGGACCCGATCTCGGGGCCGACCGCATCCGACTGCTCGAGCTCGACGAGGCGAGCGGCGCATTGCTCGAGGCCGGCGAGATCGCCGTGCACGCCGGGGCCGGCCCGCGCCACCTCGTGGTGAGCGGGCGGCTCGCCCTCGTCGCGAACGAGCTCGACCGCACGGTCTCGGTCCTCGACCTCGACGCGCGCGCGGAGCTCGGCTGGTCCCCGGTCGACGAGGGGGTGACGCCCCGTGGCCTCGGCGTCTCCGCGATCAGGCTGACGCGGGGCGGCGTCGTGCTCGTCGGCGACCGCGACGCCGACGCGCTCGCCGGGCTGCGGCTCGACCGTGCGGCGCGAGCGCTCGAGCACGTCGCCAGCGTGACGACCGGCGGCATCCATCCCCGCGACCTGGAGCTCACGCACGACCAGCGATTCGCCCTCGTCGCCGATCAGGGCTCCGACTCGATCGCGATCGTCGCGCTCGACGCCGAGGGCGCGCCGCAGGAGCTCGTCGACACCGTGCCGACGCCGGCTCCCGCCTGCCTCGCCCGGGCGCCCCGCTGAGGCGGGGCCGCGCCGGCCTGCCTCAGGCCGGCGGGTAGAGGTACAGCGCCTCGCCCGCCGGGATCGTGCGTCGGTGGTACGAGTGGTCGGAGTTCTGGTTGTACTCCTCGATGTTCACGCTGCCGTCGCCGTTGATCGACTGCACGTAGGCCACGTGGTTGTACGGGAACCAGGCAACCGCGCCGACGACGGGCGTCGAGGAGGTGGGCCAGCCCTTCGCGGACCACGCATCCGCCCAGGCGTACGCGCTCCCGGAGGCGAGGTTCGACCAGTCCCACTTCCACGGGGCGCTCGTGACGCCGGCGTCGCGGTTGAGCCGCCAGGCGACGAAGTCGACGCACTCGCGGTAGTAGTAGCGCAGCGGCGACAGGCCGCCGCCGTAGTCGTCGGGGAGCTGGTCCCACCACGGGTAGTCGTCGCCCTCGGCCTTCACCGTGTACACGGCGTAGTTGCCGTTGCCGGCGCGCGAGGCGAGCTCGGCCGACCAGGCGGCCTGCTCCGCGGCAGCGGCCTCGCGCGACTTGCGGTCGATCTCCTCTTTCGTCGTGACCTCGTAGCTGTCGGCGGCGACGCCGGCCTTGTTCACGAGGCCCGGGACGACGAGGTCCTGCGCCTCGCTCTGCGTGAGGCTGTAGTTCGCGCTGCTCGCGAACTCGTCGGCGCCCGGCATCATCGCGTACGCGGGGATGGCGACGGTGCCGACGAGGGCCGGCACGGCGACGACGGCGCCGAGGACGCGGAGCGGGCTGCGTCGGCGGACCCGGCCGTCGGAGGCGGGCGAGGAATGGGAGTCGGATGCCGCGGGCGCCGAGCGCCGTCCTTCGCGCGGCCGCTCGATCGCGTCGCGCTTGGTGTCACCGTTCACGTGCAGTTCCTCCGGATCCCGCGCAGAGGGAGGCGGGGTGGTCTCGGGCGACCGGAGGGCGTGCACCGCACCGGACTCGTTCCACCATAGGGCACGTCGGATCGGATGTCACGATCCGATCACGGAGCTCGGCCGCGCGGATCCGAGACGGGTCATCCGGCGAGCAGCGTCGGCTGCGGAACCGAGCCGAGGTACTGCGCCCACTCCGGGTGGCGGGTCGACCAGAGTCCGGCGCGGGCCTGCGGGGTCGGGGCCGGGTCGGTCAGTTCGAACGGCAGCCGCCACCCGATCTCGGCGAGCATCTTGTCGGCCTTCCGGTGGTTGCAGCGCCGGCACGCGACGACCACATTGGCCCAGCTGTGCCCGCCGCCCCTCGACCGCGGCACCACGTGGTCGAGCGTGTCCCCGTAGCCGCGGCAGTAGGCGCAGCGGTAGCCGTAGCGCTGCAGCGCCGCACGCCTGGTGAGCGGCACCGGCCGCATCGGGACGCGCACGTAGTGCTGCAGCAGCACGACGCTCGGCACGGCGTACCGCGCGGAGCGCGAGTGCAGCCAGCCGTCGGCCGCCTCGACGACCGAGGCCTTGCCGTTCAGCACGAGGAGCATGGCCCGTCGCATCGGGACCACGGCGAGCGGTTCGTAACTCGCGTTCAGGATGAGGGTGCCGCTCATGACGTCACCTTTCGTACGGGGCCGGGTGGCTTCCGGCCGCGGGATACGGGACGGCGAATCGTCGCCTGCGGGGGTCGCTGGAACGAAAAACGGGCACCGTCCAGAGGACGGTGCCCGTGCGGCGCGTTGGCGCTCAGGTCGTTCGGCTGTTGACTCGACCGTTGGTGGAATTGCGCGCGCGCGTTCCTGGCATGGACGCGCTCGCGCTGCACCATCGGCCTCCCCGTTCGGTTCGGTTCGTCAGGGCTCCAGGGTACGACAGGAAACGGCGCGCAGGATGCCTCCGGCGCGCCGTTTCCCCCGGGCGGTCACCCGAAGTTCATCTCAGATACCGATGCGGACGATCGAGTAGTCGCTCGTCCAGATCGGCTGGACGCGCACCGAGGCGCCCTCGTAGGGCGCGTGCAGGATCATTCCGCCGCCCGCGTAGAAGCCGTCGTGGCCGGGCATGATGACGAGGTCGCCGGGCACCGCGGCCGACTCGGAGATCGGCGTGCCCATCGCGCCCTGACCCGCGGAGGAGTGCGGCATCGAGACGCCGAACTGGGCGTAGACGTACATCACGAAGCCGGAGCAGTCGAAGCCCGCCGGCGTCGCGCCGCCGTAGACGTAGGGCACGCCGATGTACTGCGTCGCGACGCTGTAGACGCTCGCGAGGTCGAAGTTCGGGTACGGCGGGTTCGCCAGGAAGTCGCCGACCGAGGGGCCGTCATACGAGGCGGCGTACGAGGTCATCGCGGTCTGCGCGGCCTGGCGGGCGGCCTCTGCTTCGGCGGCCTCCTGGATGGAGGCGCCGGTGGTCACGGCCAGCGTGTCCTGCGAGACGGGCGCGGCGGATGCCTCGGCGGCGACGTCGACCGACTGCGGGTCGGCCTTCGTGAGCGCGGCCGCCGCGGTCGTCGCGAACTCCGGGTCCTCGCTGCCGGGCGTGAACGCGTAGGCGGGGATCGCCAGCGTGCCGACGAGGCCGGCCGAGATGGACATGACGACCAGGTTCGCGACGCCGCCGCGGCGGAATCGTCGGGTGGAGATCGTCGAGACGGGCGTGATCGCCGTCTCGGAATCATCCGCCCTGGTCTTCGCCTGCACGATGGCCTTGGTCGCAGCTTTGCTGACGCGGCCGCCGGGAAGACGTCGCTTGGGGGAACGAGCCAAAACACTACCTCCGTCGCCCACGGCCGGGAACGGCGTTCCACCTGGCTGCGCCGGAGCGCTTCACGGGTTTCAGGATCGAGCGGTGGACGTCGGGGGCGTCTCGATCTCGGTTCCACCGACTGGCTTCTCGCCGGCGGACTCGAACGAGAATACGCGAGGCCCTCCGGAATGTCACATTCCGATCACGAACGGCGCCGACTCACAGCCGATCCCAAGCTTGACCGGCGGGCAGCGCAGCTGCGGCTCAGTCGCCGAAGAGTCAGTCGCCGAAGCGTCAGTCGCCGATGAAGAGGTGCGCGGCGACCTCGACCGGGAGCTCCAGCCCGCCCTCGACGTCGTCGACCTGCACGAGCACGTAGCCGCCGTTGACGCTGAACGTCGCCTTCGCTCCCGGCATGATGCCGGCCTGCTTGAGCTGGGCGAGCAGTTCCGGGTCGAACTGCACGGGCTCGCCCAGACGGCGGACGACGCCGCGGATGGGCTCAGTGGTGTCGCCGAGCGCCTGCACGAGATTGCGGACGCCGCTCATGAACGGGGCCGCCGCGGGGACGCCGAGCTCTTCGAGGCCGGGGATGGGGTTGCCGTAGGGCGACTCGGTCGGCTGGCCGAGGAGCTCGATGAGCCGGCGCTCGACCTGCTCGCTCATCACGTGCTCCCAGCGGCACGCCTCGTCGTGGACGTACTCCCACTCGAGCCCGATGACGTCGGAGAGGAGCCGCTCGGCGAGGCGGTGCTTGCGCATGACGTGCACGGCCTTGCTGCGCCCTTCGGGCGTGAGCTCGAGGTGCCGGTCGCCGGACACGACGACGAGCCCGTCGCGCTCCATGCGCGCCACGGTCTGCGAGACGGTCGGGCCGGAGTGGCCGAGACGCTCGGAGATTCGGGCGCGCAGCGGCACGATGTTCTCCTCCTCGAGGTCGAGGATCGTGCGGAGGTACATCTCCGTCGTGTCGATGAGGTCGGTCACGCTGCTTCCTCCCCGTGTCGTCACAGCCCGCCTTCCAGCCTAGTGGGCTCGCCGCCATCGATAGACTCATCCGCATGCCGAGCCTCGTGATCCCCGCTGAACTCCTGCCCGCCGACGGACGATTCGGCTGCGGCCCGTCGAAGGTGCGGCCCGAGCAGCTCGCCCATCTCGCCGAGTTCGGCCCGGCCATCCTCGGCACCTCGCACCGCCAGGCCCCGGTGAAGGACCTCGTCGGCCGCGTCCGCTCGGGCCTCTCGGAGCTCTTCTCGCTCCCCGAGGGCTACGAGGTCGTGCTCGGGAACGGCGGCTCGACCGCGTTCTGGGACGCCGCCGCCGCCTCGCTCATCGAGCGCCGCGCGCAGCTCGCCTCCTTCGGCGAGTTCGGGGCCAAGTTCGCGAAGGCCGCCGGGGCTCCCTGGCTCGAGGCCCCCGACGTCCGCACCGCGGCGCCGGGCACGAGCGCCCGCACCGAGGCGATCGCGGGCGTCGACGTGTACGCCTGGCCGCAGAACGAAACCTCGACCGGCGTGCAGGCCCCGGTCCGGCGCGTCGCCGGCGACGCGGGCGCGCTCACTGTCGTCGACGCCACGAGCGCCGCGGGCGGCATCGCCGTCGACGCGAACGAGTTCGACGTGTACTACTTCGCCCCGCAGAAGAACTTCGCGGCCGACGGCGGACTGTGGTTCGCCATCCTCTCCCCCGCCGCGATCGAGCGGGTCGAGCGCATCGCCGCTTCGGGCCGGTACATCCCCGAGTTCCTCTCCCTCAAGAACGCGGTCGACAACTCGCGGCTCAACCAGACGCTGAACACCCCCGCCCTCGCGACGCTCCTGCTCATGGAGAACCAGATCGACTGGATGAACGCCTCGGGCGGCCTCGCCTGGGCCGACGCGCGCACCCGCGAGTCGTCGTCGGTGCTCTACGACTGGGCCACCGCCTCGACGGTGGCGACGCCCTTCGTCGCCGACCCCGCCGACCGCTCGCAGGTGGTCGTCACGATCGACTTCGACGAGTCGACGGATGCCTCGGCGATCTCGAAGGCGCTGCGGGCGAACGGCGTCGTCGACACCGAGCCGTACCGCAAGCTCGGCCGGAACCAGCTGCGCATCGCCACGTTCACCGCCATCGAGCCCGACGACGTGCGCGCGCTCACCTCGGCGATCGACTACGTGCTCGGGGAGCTGGGCTGACCATGCGGCTCTGGCTCGCCGAGCACGAGCGGCGCCCCGACCCGGAGCCCGCCCGCGCCGATGCGCGGAAGGCGCTGCTCGTCGGCACGATCGGCTGGCTCGTCGTGCTCGGGGTGGTGCTCGCCCTCGGCGGCACGATCGACGAGCGCGCGAGCGCGCTGCTGGTGCCGACGACGCTGATCGGCGCCGGCCTGGGCGTCGCCGGCATCGTCGCCGTGCAGCTGCTCAGGCGGCGTCAGTCGCGCTCGTCGTGATCCTCGGCTGACGACGCGGCGCCGTCGGACTCGTCGTCGGCCTCCTCGTCATCCGCCTCGTCGTCGAGCGCATCGATCTCGATGCCGTCGAACGCGTCGTCGTGATCGTCGTCGTGATCGTCGAAGCCGTCGTCGTCCGAGTCCTCGTCGTCGTCCTCGTCGTCCGAGTCCTCGTCGAGCTCCTCGTCGTCGAATTCCTCGTCGAGCTCGGCCTCCGCGTCGTCGCCGGCCAGCGCGGCGGCTTCGGCCGCGGCGGCCTGCGCGGCCCGGTACTCCGCGAGCCGATCGGACCACGGCACCCACTCGGGGGCGAGCAGGGCCCGCTCCCCCGGCATGAGCTCGGTCTCGAGCACGGTCGGCTCGGCGTCCTCGACGCGGGCGATCGTGACGCTCCAGTGCCACCCGGGGTAGCCCGCCAGGTCGGCGGCGAAGAGCAGCGACAGCACGTGCTCGCCCTCGACGATGTGGCCGACGACCGAGCCGACGGTCTCGGGAGGGGTGACCTCGAGCAGCGCACGCTGCGCGAGTGCGGCCGAGGCGAGCAGCACTTCGTCGGCGACGAACGACCGCTCCTCGGCGGGCGCGGCGTCGGCCTCCGTCCGCTCGGCTTCGGACTCCGCCTGCGCCGTGGCGGCGTCGGTCTCGGTCGGCGTGGTTTCGGCTTCGGTGGGCTCAGGCATCCAGCTCGTCAGCCACCTTCCGCAGCAGCGTCGCGATCTGCCGGCCGCGCGCCTTGTCGGGGTACCGTCCGCGGCGCAGGTCGCTGCCGGCGGCGTCGAGCCACTTGACCAGGTCTTCCACCACGACCGCCATGTCGTCGGCCGAACGGCGATTGATGCGGGCGAGGCTCGGCGGCGTCTCGAGGACGCGCACCGAGAGGGCCTGCGGGCCGCGCTTGCCGTCGGCGATGCCGTACTCGACCTTCGAACCGGCCCGGACCACGGCCCCGGCGGGGAGGGCAGAGGCGTGCAGGAAGACCTCCTGGCCGTCATCACCACTGATGAAGCCGAACCCCTTCTCCTCGTCGTAGAACTTGACCTTGCCGCTGGGCATCGCGTGACCTCGCTCGTGTCCATGCGGGCGCACCGGAACTCGTCGCCCTCGGGTGCCCAGTCTAGTTGCGGCCGACGCACTCGGCTCGCCCTGGCTATCCTGGGAGGGTGAGCACCGATCGTCCCACCTCCGAGAACCGCCTCGAGCGCGTCCTCGCCTTCATGGTCGCCGGCTCGGTCGGGCTGTCGGTGCTGTGCATCTTCGCCGTGCTGATCGCCACCGCCTCCGGAGCGGGCGCCGGCGACGGCTTCAGCCGCAGCATCTGGCCGGTCGTCTTCTTCGTCCCCGTCGTCGGACTGCCGCTCGGCTTCCTCCTGCTCGTCGTCCTGCTCATCGTCAACGCCGTGCGCCGCTCGCGCGAGGCGCGAACCGGGAGCTGAGCGGGCCTATGCTGCAGCTCGCCGCACAGCTCCGGGGCATGGGCCGCGACGAGCTGCGCGACGCGCTCACCCTCCGCGAGTTCTCGACCGACGGCATCGCCGACCTCTTCGACCTGGCCGAGGCGCTGCTGCACCAGGACTCCCTCGACCACGTCATCGGCCGCCTCGACCGGCCGCACCTCGCGGTGCTCGCCGCGCTCGCGAGCGCCGAGCACCAGCTCGACGAGGGGGCGCTCGCCGAACGCCTCGCCGGGCTCGGCGCTTCCGCGGAGTTCCGGCGCGGGCTGCCCGCGCTCCTCGGCGGTCTGCGGGCGCGCCTGCTCGTCGTGGACGCGGAGGGCGGCCCAGCCGGCGCGCTGCACGTCCCCGCCGCGATCGCGACTCGGCTCGTCCCACGCCTCGGCGACGAGCTGCCGAGTCTCGAGGAGCTGCTCGCCCCCGCGCCTCCGGTCCTGCAGGCCGTGGACCAGGTGGACCGCTCGCTGCTCGCCCGGCGCGCCTCCGAGCAGGCCTACGCGACGGTCGCCGCCACCGCCGAGCTCCTCGCCGCCCTCGGCGCCCAGCCCGCGCGGGAGCTCGCGAAGGGCGGGCTCGCCCTGCCCGACGCGCGCCGCCTCGCCGAGGTCGCGGGCGTCGCGCTCGACGAGGTGCCGCGCCTGTTCGGCCGCGCGGTGGAGGCCGGCCTGGTCGTGCGCGACGGCGCGTACTGGCTCGAGTCCGACGCGGGAGCGGCGTGGTCGCTCTCCGGTCCGGCCGAGCGCTGGGCCGTCCTCGCCGAGTGCTGGCGCGAGCGAGTGCCGCCCGCACTCCGCGAACTCGTGACGCGGCGCAGCGAGACGCTGTCGGCGGCGGCGTTCCGCGAGGATGTGCGCTGGCTCTACCCCGTCGGCGGCGACTGGCTCGATGCGGGCCTCGCCAGGCTCGCGGGCGAAGCGGAGGCGCTCGGCCTCGCAGTCGCCGGCGAACCCGTCGAGCCGGGCCGGCTCGTGCTCGGCGGGCGACTCGACGAGGCCGCCGCACTGCTCAGCGCGCACTTCCCGGCGCAGGTCGACCGGGTCTACGTGCAGCACGACCTCACGATCGTCTCGCCCGGGCCCCTCGAGCCGGCGCTCGACGCCAGGTTGCGCGGCTTCGCCGACGTCGAGGGTCGCGACCTCGCCTCGAGCTACCGGGTCACTGCCGCGTCCGTGAATCGCGGCCTCGCGGCCGGCGAGACGGCGGACTCGATCCGCGAGTTCCTCGGCGCGCTCTCCCTGACCGGCATCCCGCAGCCCCTCGAGTACCTCGTCGCGGAGGCGGCCGCGCGCTTCGGCGCGGTGCGGGTCTCCGTCGCCGACGACGGCGACGCGCCGGCGAAGAGCTCGGTGCGCTCCGAGGACGAGCAGCTGATCGGCACGCTCGAGGTCGACCAGTCGCTCAGCGCGATCGGACTGCGGCGCACCGGCCCGCACCGCCTGCTCTCCAGGTTCGCCCCGGACGTCGTGTTCTGGGCCCTCTCCGACGCCAGGTATCCGGTCGCCGCGGAGGATGCCGACGGGCGCATCCTCCGCCTGCAACGGCACCGCCTCGCCCCGACCCCTACCCCGGCGCCCGCCGGCGACCCCATCGGCAAGCTCCTCGACGTGCTGCTCGCCGCCTCGAGCGACGGCCCCGCAACCGAGCAGGCGTGGCTCGCCCGACAGCTCGAGGCCGCGGCCCGCGCGAAGGAGACGCTGACAGTGACGGTGCGGATGCCGGGCGGGCAGACGGCCGATTATCTCCTCGCCCCGGCGAGCGTCGCGAACGGCCGGCTCCGGGCGCGCGACCGTAAGGCCGACATCGAGCGCACCCTGCCGATCTCCGCCATCGCCTCGGTCGCCCCGGCGCCCGAGTTCTGAGCGCCGGTTCCCGACTGCCCGATCTCGCCTGTGCAGCGGCCGAGGGGGCGGATCCGGCGAAGGGGCCGTGGGTCGCCGGATCGGGCGTAGACTTGACGGTCATGTCAGACGGCCCCCTCATCGTGCAGAGCGACCGCACCGTGCTGCTCGAGGTCGCGAACCCGCTCGCGGAGGACGCGCGGCACGACCTCGCAGTCTTCGCGGAGCTCGAGCGCGCCCCCGAGCATATCCACACCTACCGGATCACCAGGCTCGGCCTCTGGAATGCGCGGGCCGCGGGGCACACCGCCGACGACATGCTCGGTACGCTCGAGCGCTACGCGAAGTTCCCGGTGCCGCAGACCGTCTCGGTCGACATGCGCGAGACCGTCGGCCGCTACGGCCGGCTCGTGATCGATCGCACCGACGACGGCGAGCTGCGCCTGCGCAGTGACGACCTCGCGGTGCTCACCGAGGTCGTCGGCGCGAAGCGCATCTCGCCGCTCATCGGCGAGCGCATCGACGACACGAGCTTCCTCGTCGAACCGTGGGCGCGCGGACAGCTGAAGCAGGAGCTCGTGAAGCTCGGCTGGCCCGCCGAGGATCTCGCCGGCTACACGCCGGGCACCCCGCACGTCATCGACCTCGCGGAGAACGGCTGGCACCTGCGCGACTACCAGCAGAAGGCGGTCGACAACTTCTTCGACGGCGGCTCCGGCGTCGTCGTGCTCCCCTGCGGCGCGGGCAAGACGCTCGTCGGCGCGGGCGCGATGGCGACCGCGAAGACCACGACGCTCATCCTCGTCACGAACACGGTCTCCGCCCGGCAGTGGCGCGACGAGCTGCTGCGCCGCACGAGCCTCACGCCCGAGGAGATCGGCGAGTACTCGGGCCAGACCAAGGAGATCAAGCCGGTCACGATCGCGACCTATCAGATCCTCACGGCGAAGCGGAAGGGCGAGTACGCCCATCTCTCGCTGCTCGACGCCCTCGACTGGGGCCTCATCGTCTACGACGAGGTGCACCTGCTGCCGGCGCCCGTGTTCAAGCTGACGGCCGAGCTGCAGGCCCGCCGCCGGCTCGGGCTCACGGCGACGCTCGTGCGCGAGGACGGCCGCGAGGGCGATGTCTTCAGCCTCATCGGCCCGAAGCGCTTCGACGCCCCGTGGAAGGAGATCGAGGCGCAGGGCTTCATCTCCCCGGCCGCCTGCTATGAGGTGCGCATCGACCTTCCGCAGTCCGAGCGGCTCGCGTACGCGGCATCCGCCGACGACGAGCGCTACCGGCTCGCCGCGACCGCGCCCGCGAAGCTCGGCGTCGTGAAGCAGCTCGTCGAGCGGCACGCGGGCGAGCGCATCCTCGTGATCGGGCAGTACCTCGACCAGATCGACGAGCTCGCCGAGACGCTCGGCGCCCCGCAGCTGACGGGCGCCACGCCGGTCGACGAGCGCGAGCGCCTGTTCCAGGAGTTCCGCGACGGCCGCACGCCGGTGCTCGTCGTCTCGAAGGTCGCGAACTTCTCCGTCGATCTCCCCGAGGCGACCGTGGCGATCCAGGTCTCCGGCTCGTACGGCTCGCGCCAGGAGGAGGCGCAGCGGCTCGGCCGGCTGCTCCGTCCGAAGGAGTCCGGGCTCTCGGCGAACTTCTACACGCTCGTCTCGCGCGACACGGTCGACCAGGACTTCGCCCAGAACCGGCAGCGCTTCCTCGCCGAGCAGGGCTACTCGTACACGATCCTCGACGCGCACGCCCTCGACGCGGCCGCCTGAGCCCGCGGCTGACCCGGCTACCGCGCTCTGGCGTACCTGAGCAGCAGCAGGTCCCGCGCCGGGATCGCGTGCACGAGGTGCATCCGCCGGGTCTGCTGGGTGAGGCCCTGCGCGATGCGCCCGGCGCTGCCGGAGACGAGCAGCGGGCTGAGACTCAGGCAGAGCTCGTCGACGAGGTCGGCGTCGAGCAGCGCACCGAAGAGGTGCGGCCCGCCCTCGCAGAGGACCTGCGGCATCCCTCGCTCGGCGAGCGCGTCGCGCACGAGCGCGGGTTCCACCCGCTCGACCCCGCAGTCCACGAGCTCGGCGACCTCGGCGAGCGCCGCGCGACGAGCGGGGTCGGATGCCTCGTGGGTGAGCACGAGCGGCCGTCCCTCGGCCTCGGCGAACACGGCGTCGGCCGGGTCGAGCTCGAGCGCCGAGGACACGATCGCGATGCGCGGCGCCTCGGGCAGCCCGTGCTCGCGGCGCCACGCCCGGTTCTCGGCACGGAGCCGGAGCCCGCCGTAGCCTTCGGCCCGCACCGTGCCGGCCCCGACGAGCACGACGTCGGCGAGCGTGCGGAGCACGCCCATCGCGAGCCGGTCGGCGGGGTCGCCGAGCCCGCCGCTGCGGCCGTCGAGGGTGACGGCGCCGTCGAGGCTCATCACGAAGTTCATCCTGACCCGCGGCGTCGCCCGGTCGGGCAGTCCGTAGGCGTCGAAGAGCTGCGCGCGGGTCACGCCCGGGTCCTCGCTCACGAGGCCTCCTCGTTCGGGCCGTCGACGAGGTTGTGCTTCAGGTAGGCGGGCTCGCGCCATCCGAGGATCGCCTCGACCATCCGCGCCGCGTCCACGGACTCGGCCACGTTGTGCATGCGCAGGATGCGCGCGCCCTGCGCCGCGCAGAACACGGCGGCGGCGATCGAACCGGCGAGCCGGCCGTCGCGCGGGCGGTCGAGGGACTCGCCGATGAAGTCCTTGTTCGACACCGCGGCGACGAGCGGGAAGCCGAGCTCCGTGAACTCGCCGAAGCGGCGGGTGAGCTCGAGCGTGTGCCGGGTGTTCTTGTTCAGGTCGTGCCCCGGGTCGAGCACGATCCGCTCCTCCGGCACCCCGAGCGAGACGGCGAGCGCGACGCGCTGCTCGAGGAATGCGCGGACCTCGTCCACCACGTCGACGTACTCCGGCTTCGGGAACCACTGCCGGGGCTCCGCCCGGCTGTGCGTGATGACGAGGGTCGCGTCGGAGGCGGCGACCGCTTCGGCGAGCGCGGGGTCGTGGATGCCGGTGGTGTCGTTGATCACGTGCGCGCCGGCGGCGATGGCCGCCCGTGCGACCTCGCCGTGGAAGGTGTCGACGGAAAGCGCGGCGCCGTCGTCGCGAAGCGCCTCGACGACGGGCACGACCCGATCGATCTCCTCGGCGACGGGGATGGCGGGGCCGGGCCCGAACTTCGCGCCGCCGATGTCGATCCACGCGGCGCCGGCGCCGATCGCACGACGGCCGGCCTCGACCGCCGCGTCGAGCCCGAAGGTCGCCCCGCGGTCGTAGAACGAGTCGGGGGTGCGGTTCACGACCGCCATGATCTGGATCTCGCGCCGGTAGTCGACCTCGCGCCCGGCGATGCGGCGCACGGGGTGGCGGTACTGGGGTTCGACCCAGCCGGACGGTCGAGTCGAGGGGGCAGCCATACCCGAATCGTAGCCCGGGACCGGAACGCCGCCGTCGCGGTTCTGCGCCGGTGAGGCGCGCAACTGACTCCCAGGCAGCTTCCAGCGAACGCTAAGAGAATGTCGCCATGAGCGACGGACCCCGCATTCTCATCGTCGACGACGAGCCCAACATCCGCGACCTGCTGACCACGAGCCTGCGCTTCGCCGGCTTCGCCGTCCGGGCGGTCGGCAACGGCGCCCAGACCATCTCCGCCGTGCTCGAAGAAGAGCCCGACCTCATCATCCTCGACGTCATGCTGCCCGACATGAACGGCTTCGGCGTCACCAAGCGCCTGCGCTCCGCGGGCTACACCGCGCCCATCCTGTTCCTCACCGCGAAGGACGACACGGAGGACAAGATCACCGGCCTCACCGTCGGCGGCGACGACTACGTGACCAAGCCGTTCTCGCTCGACGAGATCGTGGCCCGCATCAAGGCGATCCTCCGCCGCACCATGCACGCCGAGGAGGACGCGGTCATCCGCACGGGCGAGCTCACCATGGACCAGGACACGCACGAGGTGCTCGTCGGCGACGTGCCGGTCGAGCTGTCCCCCACCGAGTTCAAGCTGCTGCGCTACCTCATGCTGAACCCGAACCGCGTGCTCTCGAAGGCGCAGATCCTCGACCACGTCTGGGAGTACGACTTCAACGGCGACGCGGGCATCGTCGAGAGCTACATCTCGTACCTGCGCCGCAAGCTCGACCAGCACTCGGCCGAACCGCTGATCCAGACGAAGCGCGGCTTCGGCTACATGCTGAAGAGCTCCAAGCCGTGATCAGCGCTCGGCCAGGCAGGTCGGCGTAGGCTCGTCGTGCCATGAACCAGACGATCTTCGAGCGGTGGAACCGCATCTCGCTGCGCACGAAGATCACGGGCGTGACGGTGCTGATGCTCACCCTCGGGCTCCTGGTCTCCGGCATCGGCACGGCCGCGATGCTGCGCAGCTACGCCGAGCAGCAGCTCGAGAGCCGACTGCGCACGATCGCCTCCGGCGACGTGGTCTCGCGCTACTTCTACGGCGAGGACGGCGACTCGAGCGCCGACGGCCTCGACGTGCGGCCGTCCGACGACGTGTTCGTCGCGAAGTACGACCCAGAGACCGGCGACTTCCTGGCGCACAACTGGCAGGGCCGGCCGCGCGACGAGGTGCCGCTGTTCCCCTCGCAGCTCAGCATCGCCAAGGTCAACGAGATGAACGCCAACGGCTACGTCGTGGTGCCGCTGCCCGACCAGCATGGCGATCAGACCTTCCGCGCGGTGACGGCGCTCATCGACACGCACGGCAGCTTCATGCCGATCGTCATCGCGATCTCGACCGCCGAGACCGAGCGGCTGCTCGCGGCGTACCTCACGATCTTCCTCGGCTTCGGCCTCGGCGTCGTCATCGTCGGCGCCCTGCTCACCCGCATGCTCGTGACCTCGACGTTCACCCCGCTGCGCGAGGTCGAGCGCACCGCCGCGGCGATCGCCGACGGCGACTTCAGCCAGCGGCTCGACGGCGCGACCCCGAACACCGAGGTCGGCCGCTTGAACCGCTCGCTCAACACGATGCTGAACCGCATCGACCGCGCCTTCCGCGACCGGGCCCGCACGATCGACCAGATGCGCCGCTTCGTCGGGGATGCCTCGCATGAGCTGCGCACCCCGCTCGTCTCCGTCCGCGGCTACGCCGAGCTCTACCGGATGGGTGCGCTGCAGACCCCCGAGGACGTCGGGCAGGCGATGGACCGCATCGAGAAGGAGGCCATCCGCATGGGCCTCCTCGTCGAGGATCTGCTCGCGCTCGCCCGCCTCGACGAGGCGAAGCCCCTCACGCTGAGCGAGGTCGACCTGGTCCCGCTGGCCCGCGACGCCGCGCTCGACGCCATGGCCGCCGCGCCCGCGCGCACCGTCACCGTCATCGCCCCGGAGGCCAACGAGGACGGCCCGGGCGAGGAGCCCACCGAGCTCGCGGTCGACCTCGACTCGCCGCCGATGCGGGCCACCGGCCCCATCGCCTTCGCGGGCGCGACACTCGCCCGGCTGCGGGGCCGGCGCCTCTCGCAGCCGCCGCGCCGTCCGGCCGCCAAGCAGCCCGCCCGCGAGACGCGCGAAGCGCAGCGCCGCCGCCAGCTCGACGCCGCCGCGCCCGAGCGCGAGGTGGTCGTCGATCCCGCACCGACCGTGCCCGTGCCCATGGGCTCCGGCACTCCCGCGCCGGTGCAGCGCGCGATCGTGCTGGCCGAGGAGAACAAGCTGCGTCAGGTCATCACGAACCTGATGGGCAACGCCATGCGGTTCACGGCCGACGATTCGCCGATCGAGATCCGGGTGAGCCTGGATGCCGCAGCCGAACGCGCCATGCTCGAGGTCGTCGACCACGGCGAAGGCATTCCGCCGCAGATCCGGGAGAAGATCTTCCAGCGCTTCTGGCGCGCCGACACCTCGCGTGCACGCGAGACGGGCGGCACGGGCCTCGGCCTCGCGATCGTCTCCTCGATCGTGGCCGCGCACAACGGCAGCGTCGATGTGGTCGAGACGCCGGGTGGCGGGGCCACCTTCCGCGTCTCGCTGCCGCTCGCCGACTCCGCCGCGGCACCGCAGCGCGTCGACGTCGGCTGATCCCTTCGGCACCGGCTGACGCCGTCGGCATCGGCGGCCCGCCACGCCCGCCGGCCGGTCCCCCCTTCGGGATCGCGCCTCCTCCTCCCCAGCGCCCGTCGCAGCGCGGGCATCCACCCTTCGTCTCAGCGGCGCCCGGACATCGGAATCGCGCCGTTAGCTTCGACAGACGCGCCGTCGGCATCCTCGCCGACGACGCCCGACCGGAGGGAGCACGATGACCAGTTACGCCGTCGACAGCGGCCAGGTGCTCGGCGCCACGCAAGTGGTGCAGGGCACGATCGATCGATTGCAGGGCGAGGTGGGGGCCCTGATGGGGCAGCTCGCCGGGCTGCAGTCGGTCTGGAGCGGGGCGGCATCGGCCGCCTTCCAGGGTGCGGTCGCCGACTGGCGCGCCACCCAGCAGCAGGTCGAGGCGAACCTCGGAGCCCTGCGGCAAGCGCTCGCGCTCGCCGGCACCGCGTACGCCGAAGCCGAACAGGCCAACACGAGGCTCTTCCTGCGCTGAGCCGCCGAGCCGATGAGCGGGCGGGCGAGCGAACCGCCGAGTCGATGAGCGGGAACGACGAAGGGCGCCTCCGGAACGGAGGCGCCCTTCGCGCGCTGCGGGGTGCTGGCACCCCGGTGCGGTGCGCTCGCGGCGAGCGCCCGCGTACGGACTAGAAGTCCATGCCACCCGTCGGGTCGGCGACCGGAGCGGCCGACTTCTCGGGCTTGTCAGCGACGACGGCCTCAGTGGTGAGGAAGAGGCCGGCGATCGACGCGGCGTTCTGCAGCGCCGAACGGGTCACCTTGGCGGGGTCGATGATGCCCTGGGCGAGCAGGTCGCCGTACTCGCCGGTCGCGGCGTTGAGGCCGTGACCCGCGGGGAGCTCCGACACCTTGTTCGCCACGACGCCCGGCTCGAGGCCCGCGTTGAGGGCGATCTGCTTGAGCGGCGCCTCGATCGCGACCTTGACGATGTTCGCACCGGTCGCCTCGTCGCCGACGAGCTCGAGCTTCTCGAACGCAGCCTTGCCGGCCTGGATGAGGGCGACGCCACCACCCGCGACGATGCCCTCCTCGACGGCGGCCTTCGCGTTGCGGACGGCGTCCTCGATGCGGTGCTTGCGCTCCTTGAGCTCGACCTCGGTCGCCGCGCCCGCCTTGATGACGGCGACGCCGCCGGCGAGCTTGGCGAGGCGCTCCTGGAGCTTCTCGCGGTCGTAGTCGGAGTCGGTGTTCTCGATCTCCTGGCGGATCTGCGCGACGCGACCGGCGATCTGCTCGGCGTCGCCGGCACCCTCGACGATGGTCGTCTCGTCCTTGGTGATGACGACCTTGCGCGCCTGACCGAGCAGGTCGAGCGTGACGTTCTCGAGCTTGAGGCCGAGCTCTTCGCTGATGACCTGGCCACCGGTGAGGATGGCGATGTCCTGCAGCTGGGCCTTGCGCCGGTCGCCGAAGCCGGGGGCCTTGACGGCAACCGACTTGAAGATGCCGCGGACCTTGTTGACGATCAGGGTCGCGAGCGCCTCGCCGTCGACGTCCTCGGCGATGATGAGCAGCTGCTTGCCGGTCTGGATCACCTTGTCGACGATGGGCAGCAGGTCCTTGATGTTGGAGACCTTGCTGTTCGCGATGAGGATGTACGGGTCCTCGAAGACCGCTTCCTGGCGCTCGGGGTCGGTGACGAAGTACGCCGACAGGTAGCCCTTGTCGAAGCGCATGCCCTCGGTGAGCTCGAGCTCGGTGCCGAAGGTGTTCGACTCCTCGACGGTGACGACGCCCTCCTTGCCGACCTTGTCGATCGCCTCGGCGATGATCTCACCGATCTGGGGGTCGGCGGCGGAGATCGACGCGGTGGCGGCGATCTCGTCCTTGGTCTCGATCTCCTTCGCGGCGGCGAGGAGCTCCTCCGAGACGGCCGAGACGGCCTTCTCGATGCCGCGCTTCAGCGAGATGGGGTCGGCGCCGGCGGCGACGTTGCGGAGGCCCTCGCGCACGAGCGCCTGGGCGAGGACGACCGAGGTGGTCGTGCCGTCACCGGCGACGTCGTCGGTCTTCTTGGCGACCTCCTTGACGAGCTCCGCACCGATCTTCTCGTACGGGTCGTCGAGCTCGATCTCCTTGGCGATCGAGACACCGTCGTTCGTGATCGTGGGGGCGCCCCACTTCTTCTCGAGGACCACGTTGCGGCCGCGCGGGCCGAGGGTGACCTTGACCGCGTCGGCGAGCGTGTTCAGGCCGCGCTCGAGCCCACGACGGGCTTCCTCGTCGAAAGCGATGATCTTTGCCATGAGTTTCCTCTCGTCCCTTCACGGACGTCAAAAGAATGGTGGTTAGCACTCGAAACGAACGAGTGCTAAGACGATTCTGGCACTCTGCGTTCGAGAGTGCAAGGCGAGCGGCACGCGCGCCCGGCCCTCAGCCGGCGCGCACGACAGAACGCGCCCCCGCCGACCGGGAGCGCGTTCTGGAACAGTCGTGATTCAGACGGCGCGGACCGATTCGGCCTGCGGCCCCTTCGATCCGGTGCCGAGCTCGAAGGCGACCTGCTGGCCCTCCTCGAGTACCTTGTACCCGCTCATCTCGATCGCGGAGTAGTGGACGAACACGTCCTGCCCACCCCCGTCGACCGTGATGAAGCCGTACCCCTTCTCAGCGTTGAACCACTTGACGGTCCCGTTCGCCATGCTTGCTCCCAGATTTGCATTCGAACGACGGCGGAGTTGCGCGTCGGCTCAGCATGCTCACAGATGCACGCCGGGGCGCACAAGAGCCGGGAGCGGAGAAAAGATCGCGGAATGGCAACGATTCTCCGCTTCGAGCGGCGAGACCGCGTCGCATCCCGGGAGCTGCCGACCGATCCCGGCTACCCGCCGACCGCGGCCGCGTAGTCCGCGCCGAGCACCACGGTGATCGTGCCGCCCGTCTCCGCGATGGAGGGGTCGAGGCCGACGTCGCCCACCCCGAGCGCGCCGAGCACGCCACGCGCGGCGCCCTCGAGCTCGGGGCTCGCGTAGTAGACGGTCGTCGTCTGGAAACTGCTGTCGCTCGCGTTCGCCGCGGAGGCCACGGGCACCCCGGCGCCCTGCAGGACGTCGGAGGCGGTGCTCGCGAGCCCGGACACGTCCGTGCCGTTCAGCACGAGCACCGGCACCTCGGGGGCGATCGTCGGCGGAGCGGTCTCCACGGGCTGCTCGGTCTGCGGCGGCGTCGAGGGCTCCGCGAAGTTCAGCCGCCCGTTGAACACCATGAGCCAGATGATGCCGCCGGCGACGAGCAGCACCGTGGCGAGCGCGGCGATCCCGAAGCCGATCCACGCGCGACCGCGTCGCGAGGGAGCTCGATGCGCGCCGACGCGGTCGATGCCGTTCGGCAGACTGTCGAAGCGATCGCGAGGGAAGTTCTGCGCCATGGGTCCAGTTCGTTCGTCGGGGCCGCGCTCAGTCGAGCGTCCGGCCGGGCGTGGGAGTCCGGTGCGCCCGGGCGGCGACGCGGGCGTCGCGCAGGCGCAGGAGGCGGTTCACGAGGAGCGGGTCGTGACGCAGCGCGGCGGGCTGCTCGATGATGCCGCTGAGCAGCCGGTAGTACCTGGCGCCGCTGAGGCCGAGCTCGGTGCGGATGGCCTCGCCCTTGGCATCCGCGTCCGGCCAGGCCCGCGCCTCGAAGGCGAGGATGCGCACGGAGCGGTCGTCGAGCGCGGCGTCCGCGCCCGTCGTGCCGCTTGCGCCCATCGTCTCGCCTCCAGCTCTCGCCGCGCGGTGCGCGCCTCGAAGCACATCCTAGGGTCGGGCCGCCGGGAGGATGCCGCGCGCGCGGCGTGTGTTCGGCATCCGCCGGTCGACGAAACGCCGGGAACAGCCCCGGACTCCCGCACGTTGTATGACCGTGCCGGGTTTGTCCGGCGCGCCGAGCCTGCCACGATGGAGCTGGCGGCGATCGCGCGAGCCACCCCCGGCTCGCGGGTCCGCCCGGCGCGGAACGAATCGAGAGGATTCCGAGAATGAGCTATCGGGTCGACAAGAGCGACGAGCAGTGGCGCCAGGAGCTCGACGCCGAGCAGTACTCCGTGCTGCGCGAGGCGGCGACCGAGCGCCCGTGGACGGGCGAGCTGCTCGACGAGCACCGCGCAGGCGTCTACCAGTGCGCGGCGTGCGGCGCCGAACTGTTCAAGAGCGGCACGAAGTTCGACTCCGGCTGCGGATGGCCGAGCTTCTACGAGTCCGTCCGCCCGGAGGCGGTCGAGCTGATCGAGGACACGAGCCTCGGCATGGTGCGCACCGAGGTGCGCTGCGCGAGCTGCGGGTCCCACCTCGGGCACGTCTTCCCCGACGGTTTCGGCACTCCGACCGGCGATCGCTACTGCATGAACTCGATCGCGCTCGACTTCACGCCGGAATCCTGAGCGTGGGCTCCGCGAGGGAGGCGGCGCTCCGGCGCCGCTCCTCCCCCAAGGTGACCGAGCGCGCGCCCGACGACGCCGAACTGCTCGCACTGCTCGAGGCCGCAGGCCGCGTGGCCGATCACGGCTCCCTGGCGCCCTGGCGGGTGATCGCCCTCCGCGGCGACGCCCGCGCAGGGCTCGGCCGGGCGCTCGGCGAGGCCGCCGCGGCCCGGGGCGCCGACCCGGGCAAGGTCGCGGCGAAGCCGCTGCGCGCGCCGCTGCTCGTCGCGGTCGTCGCGACGACGCGCCCGCACTTCAAGGTGCACGCCTGGGAGCAGGAGGCCGTCGCCTCCGGCGTCGCCCATGTGCTGAGCCTGCTGCTGGACGAGGCGGGCTGGGGCGTCATGTGGCGCTCCGGCCCCTACACCCGCGACACGGCCGTCGCCGAGTTCCACGGGCTCGCCGACGGCGAGCTGCTGCTCGGCTGGCTGTACGTCGGCGGCCGCCCCGAGGAGCCCCGGCCGGAGCGGCGCGACCCCGGGGTCGCCGAACGGTTCGAATCGCGCGGCTGAGCCGCTACTCAGCGCCGTCCTTCGCCGCGTGGGCGTGCCGCGACCAGCGGATGCTGGCGACGAGCACCGCGACGAGCGCCAGCACGGTCCCGCCGACAGTGGCGAGCTCCAGGGGGCGCTCCGCGGTCGGCAGGAGGAGGTCGAGCGCGAGGGCGGCGGCGAGCTGCCCCGCCACCCCGCACAGGGCGAGCAGCAGCACGCCGATCGTGCGGACGACGGCCGCCTGCGCCGCGATGAACACGCAGCCGAGCGCGCCGCCGAGGTAGAGCCACCACGTGCCGGGGAGCGCCGGGAACCCGGCGACGGCGCCGTGCACGAGCGCCGCGACGACGAGCGCGATCGTTCCGCCGAGGAAGTTGCCGAACGTGGCCGTCAGGGCGCTCCCCGCGGCCTGCTTGACGCGCCCGTTGACCGCCTGCTGCCAGCCGACGCCGACGCCGGCGGTGAACGGCAGCAGCATCAGCAGCAGCGGCACGTCGTGCGCGAGCTGGGCGGAGACGGCCCAGGCGATCGCCCCGAGCGCGAGGACGGCGCCGAGCACGCGGGTGGGCGTCAGCCGACGACGGCCGCCGGGTCCCAGCCCGATGAGGTCGAAGAGGATGCCTCCGACCGTCTGCCCCGCGACGATCGCGACGGTGAACAGCGCCACGCCGAGCGTCGCAGCGGAGAGCCCCTGGGTCGTCACGAACCACGCGCCGGCGAGCCCGCCGAGCAGCATCCACCAGGCGAGCCGCCGATCGGAGAGCGCCTCGCGGACCCGGCCGAGGCCGACCCGACCCGGTTTCCAGACGCACATCGCGAGGGAGAGGATCAGCAACCCGCTGCCGAACGAGATCGCCGCGGCCGTGTACGGGTCGCCGACCACGCGGGCGAACTCGCCGTTGATGCGCGATTGCACCGCGGTGAGCGCGCCCGCGGCGACCGCGATGACGAGCGCGAGGATCACCGGAAGCTGGCCGCGCTCGAGGTGCGGGTGGGCGGCTGGGCGGGCCGGGAGATCGGCGGCCTCGGGCTGAGAACGGTCGCTGGAGGCCACGTGCCCGCCCTTTCCTTGCCCGTCGAGTACCCGCAGATTCCCGCTGATCCCGGCGCACGGGAACGAGGAAGCCGAAACCAGAACGAGCCTAGCCCCCGGTTGCGCCTCGGCCGATCCACCTGGATGAGCTGCTCATCCGCCGGGCGGACCGTCCAGCACCTCGAGGGTGTACTCGGCGTTCTGCCGTGAACGCGGCGCCCACTCGGCGATCAGCTCGCTCGCCGCGATCTCGAGCTCCTCGCGGCGCTGCACCTGCGCGAACGCGTCGAGGTCCGGCACGGAGACCACCCACCAGCGATGTTCCGGCCAGGCATGGACGAGATAGGGACGGTGCTGTGACATCGGGCGAATCGCTCTCTCGGGGGAGAAACCGGATCAGGGACGATCCAGTCTGCATCGACTGAGGTTTCGGCGCCGTAAGTGACGCAATACTTCAGGGCGGACACGCAGGAAGACGTCAGGGCGCAGAACGCGTCGAACGACCGCCCGGAGGCGGCGGGACGCCTGCTCCGGGCCGTTCCAGTGCCGGCTACAGGACTTGAACCTGCAACCCCCGTATTACAAGTACGGTGCGCTACCAATTGCGCCAAGCCGGCGTGCGGGTGACCATGCCCATCCTAGCGGCGGGCCTCGTCGGCGCCCGCGCCGGGCTCGGACGCCGAACGGCCCGCCTCCGCGAAGTGCGGGGACGGGCCGTTCGAAGGCGGATGCCTCGACGCGGGCGCTACTGCGCGGGCGTCGGGGTGGGCGTCTCGCTGGGGCTCGGCGTCGAGTTCGTGAAGCTCTGGCTCGCCGCCTGCGTGACGAAGGCCTGGAACTCGGTCGGCTCCGAGAGCGAGCCCGTGTACTGCTTGCCGTTCACGAGCACCGTCGGGGTGCCCTTCACGGACTCGACCTCGGTGGTGTTCGGCAGCGGGCCGCTCAGCGCGCGGTTCGTGGCGTCCTGCACCCAGCTCTTGAACTGCACGTCGTCGATGCATTTCTCGACCTTGGACAGCGAGCCGACGCCTGCCTGCTCGGCCAGCTTCTTGATGTCGTCGTTGCTCAGGCCGGTCGAGCCCTCGGCGGGCTGGTTGTCGAAGAGCGCGTCGTTGAAGTCGAGGAAGTTCTCGGGCGAGAGGTCCGCGACGCAGGCGGCCGCGTTCGCGGCGCGGAGCGAGTACTGGGTGCCCGCCGAGCGGTTCGTGAGGATCGCGATCGGGTGCACCTCGAGCGTGGCGGCGCCCTGCTCCACCATCGTCTTGATCGCCTCGCGGTTCGTCTGCTCGAACTGGCCGCAGTAGGGGCAGAGGTAGTCGATGTAGGTCACGATGTTCGCGACCTCGCCAGAGTCGTCCTGTTTCGTCGGCGTGGGCTTGCCACCGGCGGGGGTCGCCGGCGTCTCGCTCGGCGTCAGGGTGCCGTCGCTGCCCGTGAAGACGATGCCGTCGCTCGCCATGTTGCGCGGGCCGGGACCCGCCGGCTTCACGCTGTTGAAGATCATCCCGCCGATGAGCGCCGCGATGGCGACGACGGCGACGATGATGCCGCCCTGGAGCAGGATCTTGTTTCGGCGTTCCCGCTTCTTCTGCTCCTCGCGGAGGGCCCGGGCCTTCTCGCGAGCCGCCTCTCGGCGGTCATTCTTGCTGGGGCGAGGCTGATTCGATCCGCCGTTGCTCATCGATGGTCACTCCGGGTCGCTGTGGGGGGCGCACGTCTGCATGCGAACGCACCCACGATAGTAGGAACGGTGCCTGGGAATCACCCACACGGCGGCTGGACGCGCGCAGAGCCCGACGGGACGCCCCCGCTCGGGGGCCGGACGGCACCCCCTCGACGGTGTGCGATACTGAGCGGGCGTCATCGTCGACGCGCTTCCATCACTACGGATCGTCCGGCACGTACCTGCCGGTGAAGGAGAACCATCATGGCATCTGTCACGTTCGACCAGGCCACCCGCCTGTACCCCGGCGGCACCCGCCCGGCCGTCGACAAGCTCGACCTCGAGATCGCCGACGGCGAGTTCCTCGTCCTCGTCGGCCCGTCCGGCTGCGGAAAGTCCACCTCGCTGCGCATGCTCGCCGGCCTCGAAGAGGTCAACGACGGCAACATCTTCATCGGCGACCGCAACGTCACCGACGTGCCGCCGAAGGACCGCGACATCGCCATGGTCTTCCAGAACTACGCGCTCTACCCGCACATGACCGTCGCTGAGAACATGGGCTTCGCTCTGAAGATCGCCGGCGTCGGCAAGGAGGAGCGCGCCGCGCGCGTCCTCGAGGCCGCCAAGCTCCTCGACCTCGAGCCTTACCTCAGCCGCAAGCCGAAGGCGCTCTCGGGCGGTCAGCGTCAGCGCGTCGCCATGGGCCGCGCGATCGTGCGCCAGCCGCAGGTGTTCCTCATGGACGAGCCGCTGTCGAACCTCGACGCCAAGCTCCGCGTGCAGACCCGTACCCAGATCGCCTCGCTGCAGCGCCGCCTCGGCGTCACCACGGTCTACGTCACCCACGACCAGACCGAGGCGCTCACCATGGGCGACCGCATCGCCGTGCTGAAGGACGGCCTGCTCCAGCAGGTCGGCACCCCGCGCGACCTCTACGAGAAGCCGGCGAACGTCTTCGTCGCGGGCTTCATCGGCTCGCCGGCGATGAACCTCTTCCACGCCGACATCGCCGACGGCGGCATCCGCTTCGGCACGGCCGTCGTGCCGGTCGAGCGCGAGACGCTGGCGAACGCGACCGGCTCGCAGGTCACGATCGGCGTGCGCCCCGAGGACATCCAGGTCTCGACGACCGCCGGCGAGGGCCTCGAGGTGAAGGTCGACCTCGTCGAGGAGCTCGGCGCCGACGGCTACCTGTACGGCCACTCGGAGATCGAGGGCAAGCGCACCGACATCGTCGCCCGCGTCGACGGCCGCGCCCACCCCTTCGCCGGGGACACCGTCTACCTCACGCCGACGCCGCACCACGTGCACGTCTTCGACGCCGAGTCGGGCGAGCGCCTCGGCTCGCGCGTCGTGGCCGGCTGAGCCCGACCCACGAACACCGGATGCCGGTCGGGAGCGATCCCGACCGGCATCCGCCGTTTCCGGGCCTCATCGGCCGGTGACGGCGTGCACCTGGAAGGATGGGCTCATGAGCGGCTCCCTCTCGATCACCTCGGCGATGGCTGACCCGGCCCTGCTCGACCTGCCGTGGGACCTCCCGCTCGAGTCCTGGCCGAGCGACACCATCGCGGCGCTCCCGAAGGGCATCTCGCGCCACCTCGTGCGCTTCGCGCACCTCGGGGAGCACATCGTCGCGATCAAGGAGACCACCGCCGAGATGGCGAAGGGCGAGTACGAGATGCTGCGCACGCTGCAGCGACTCGAGATCCCCTGCGTCGAGCCGGTCGCGGTCATCACCAACCGCACGGATGCCGAGGGCGAGGAGTTGAAGCCGGTGCTCGTCACCCGGCATCTGCGCTTCTCGCTCCCCTATCGGGCGCTGTTCTCGCAGACCCTCCGCCCGGACACCGCGACGCGGCTCGTCGACGCCCTGGCCGTGCTGCTCGTGCGGCTGCACATCGTCGGCTTCTTCTGGGGGGACGTCTCGCTCTCCAACACGCTGTTCCGGCGTGACGCGGGCGCGTTCGCCGCGTACCTCGTCGATGCCGAGACCGGCAAGCTCTACGAGGGCGGGCTGTCCAACGGGCAGCGCGAGAACGACCTCGAGATCGCCCGGGTCAACATCGCGGGCGAGCTGCTCGACCTCGAGGCGGGCGGCCGGGTCGCCGACGAGCTCGACCCGGTGCGCATCTCGAACGGCATCGTCGACGCGTACCGCGCCCTCTGGACCGAGCTCACGGGCTCCGAATCCTTCGAGGCGGCGGAGCGCTGGCGCATCAACGAGCGCGTGCAGCGCCTGAACGCCCTCGGCTTCGACATCGAGGAGCTCGCGATCAAGACCGACGAGACCGGCACGACCGTGCGAATTCAGCCGAAGGTCGTCGACGCGGGCCACCACCAGCGCCGGCTGCTGCGCCTCACCGGCCTCGACACGGGCGAGAACCAGGCGCGCCGGCTCCTGAACGACCTCGACTCCTACCGCGCGAGCTACGGCAAGACCGAGCTCGACGAGGAGATGGTCGCGCACGAGTGGCTGATGCGGGTGTTCGAGCCCGTCGTCCGGGCCATCCCGAGCGAGCTGCGCGGCAAGCTCGAGCCGGCCGAGGTCTTCCACCAGCTGCTCGAGCACCGCTGGTTCATGGCGCAGCGGGCGGGCCACGACATCCCGCTCGCCGAAGCCGTGACGAGCTACATCAACACCGTGCTGCGCCACCGTCGCGACGAGGCGACCGTGATCGGGCCGCCCACCGACGCCTTCACGGCCGCGATCGAGGTCGTGCCGGACACGGCATCCATCGCCGCCGTCGACCCGGACGACGAGCGCGACTGGCGGCTCAACGTCTGATCCGGGCGGCCCGCCCGACGGGCCTCACAGCTCGACGACGCGGTTCTCGCCGACGTCGGGCTGCTCCTTCGTGAAGAAGGCCTTGACGGCCTTCGCCGCCGCGACGACGCCCGGCTCCGTCAGCGCCCAGTACTCGGCGCTCTCGGGCAGCACCTCGAGCACGACGAGCTCCGGATCCTCCCGGCCGCCGGGGAACCAGGCCTCGGCGGCGGGCCCCCAGAGCTCGTCGACGGCGCCCTCCTCGCCCTCGACCACGCGCGCGACGCCGGCCATGGAGAGGTAGCCGCGCTTCGACGAGTACGCGACGTTCACCCGCGGGTGCTCGCGGAGCTCCTCGAGCTTCGGGCTCGGGTCCTCGACGAGGAAGCGGAGCGTGCCGTCGAAGCGTTCCTGCAGCGCCGCGAGCGGCCGCGCGTGCAACGCCCCGCCCTCGCCGACGGTGGTGAGCATCGCCACGTCGGCGGCGTGCACGAGCTCGGAGATTCGGTCGTATGCGTCCTGTTCCATGCCCTCGACGCTACGGAGCGCGACGCTGCCGCGCCGCCCCCTTGACAGCCGCTCGGCCGCGCGCGACCCTAGGCCGACTCGGCGGCGCGGAGCCGGGCGACCTCGTAGAGCGCGACCGAGACGGCGATACCGGCGTTGAGCGACTCCGTGGCGGCGCTGATCGGGATCGAGACGATCGCGTCGCAGGTCTCGGTGACGAGCCGCGAGAGCCCCTTGCCCTCCGAGCCGACGACGATCGCGACCGGGCGGTCGGCGAACTCGAGACCGGGCAGCGACACGTCGCCGTCGCCGTCGAGGCCCAGCACGAATACGCCGCGCTCCTTCAGGGCCTTCAGCGTCTGGGTGAGGTTGGGCGCCATCGCGACGGGGATGCGCGCGGCGGCGCCGGCCGAGGTCTTCCAGGCGGCCGCGGTGACGCCGACCGAGCGGCGCTGCGGGACGATGACGCCCTGGCCGCCGAACGCGGCGGTCGAGCGGATGATCGCCCCGAGGTTGCGCGGGTCGGTGATGCCGTCGAGGGCGACGAAGAGCGGCGTCTCGTCGCCGGCGAGCACCTCGTCGAGCAGCTCGATGGGGTGGGCGTACTCGTACGCCGGCACCTTCAGCGCGATGCCCTGGTGCACGCCCCCGTCGCCGGCGAGGCGGTCGAGCTCGGGGCGGGTGACCTCGAGCACCGGGATGCCGCGGTTCGTCGCCATCTTGAGCGATTCGCGCACCCGGTCGTCCATCTCGACGCGCTGCGCGAGGTAGAGCGTCGTGGCGGGCACCTTCGTGCGGAGCGCCTCGACGACCGCGTTGCGGCCCGTCACGATCTCGGACTCGTCACCCGAGCGGGAGCGCTGCGAGGCGCCCGAGGCGCCGCGCGGGGCGCCCGGCCGCTGCGAGCGGCCCTTCCCGCCGGCACGGCCCTTGCCGCCGGCACGGCCCTTGCCGCCGGCGGCCTCGTACCGCTCCTGGGCGGCCTTGCGCTTGCCGGCGACGTGCCAGCTCCGGTCTTCGGCCTTCGGCGTGGGGCCCTTGCCCTCGAGCGCCTTGCGCCCGTGTCCGCCGGTGCCGACCTGCTTCGAGTGCGCGGCCTTGCGGACGGCTCCGGCGCGCGGCTTTCCGCTGCTGCCCTTCATGAGAGGCTCCAATGGGTCGAGGTCTGACTGTCTTCGATGGTGATGCCCGCCTCGGCGAGCTCGGTGCGGATACGGTCGGCGGCCGCCCAGTCCTTCGCGTCGCGCGCGGCGCGGCGGTCGTCGAGCAGGCGTTCGACGAGCACGCCGAGCGCGGTCGCCGCCGGCCCGGCGTCGCCGCTCGCCCAGTGCGGGTCGCGCGGATCGATGCCGAGCACCTGCACCATGGCGGCGACCTGCCCGTGCGCGACGCCCGCCTCATGCAGCTCTTCGGCGTCGAGGGCGTTGTTGCCCGCGCGGACGGTGTCGTGCAGCACGGCGAGCGCCTGGGGCACGCCGAGGTCGTCGTCCATCGCCTCGGCGAAGGCCTCCGGCACGACGGGCGCACCGACCCCGGCGAAGCGCGTGCCGGCGAGACGGCGCTCGACCCGGCTGAGGAAGGTGCGGATGCGGTCGACCGCCGCCTCGGCGACGGTGAGCGACTCCGGGCTGTAATCGAGCGTCGAGCGGTAGTGCGCCTGACCGAGCAGGTACCGGACCGCGAGCGGGGAGGCGAGCGCGAGCAGCTCGGCCGCGTAGACCGAGTTGCCGAGCGACTTCGACATCTTCTGCCCGCCGATGTTCACGAGGCCGTTGTGCACCCAGTAGCGGGCGAAGCCCTCGCCCGCCGCGGTCGACTGGGCGAGCTCGTTCTCGTGGTGCGGGAAGCGCAAGTCGAGCCCGCCGCCGTGGACGTCGAATTCGGGGCCGAGGTAACGTGCCGCCATCGCCGAGCACTCGATGTGCCAGCCGGGGCGCCCCTCCCCCCAGGGCGAGGCCCACGCCGCCGAGTCGGGCTCGTCGGCCTTGCGCCCCTTCCAGAGGGCGAAGTCGCGCGGGTCGCGCTTGCCCCGGGGGTCGGCGTCGGCCGCCGCCTCCATGTGCTCGCGCGACTGCCGGGTGAGCGAGCCGTAGTCGGCCCAGCTCGCGGTGTCGAAGTAGACGTCGCCCGAGCCGCCGGCGGCCGGGTAGGCGTGGCCGCGCTCGATCAGCCGGGCGATGAGCTGCTGCATCTGCTGCACGCTCGCGGTGGCGCGCGGCTCGTAGCTCGGCGGCAGGATGCCGAGCGCGGCGTAGCCCGCGGTGAACTCGAGCTCGATGCGGTACGCGAGCGCCCACCACTGCTCGCCGGCCCCGCCCTGGCCCTCGCGGTGGGCAGCGTCGAGGATCTTGTCGTCGATGTCGGTGACGTTGCGCACGAAGGTCACGTCGAAGCCGCGGTAGGCGAACCAGCGGCGCAGCTGGTCGTAGACGAGCGCGCTGCGGAGGTGGCCGATGTGCGGGCTCGACTGCACCGTGGGGCCGCACACGTACATGCCGACGCGTCCCTCGTGGAGGGGGACGAAGTCGCGCAGCGCCTGGGCCTTCGTGTCGTAGAGTCTGAGCGTCACCGCTCCAGCCTACCGGCGGGCGGGCGCGTGGACCTGGGCGGGCCGCCCGGGAGTTCAGGCCGGCAGCAGCAGCGCGGTCGCGATCGCGGCGACGCCCTCGCCACGGCCGGTGAAGCCGAGGCCGTCGCTCGTCGTCGCGGAGACGCTGACTGGGGCCCCCACGAAGCGGCTGAGGAGCGCCTCGGCCTCCTCGCGGCGGGGCGCGAGCTTCGGCCGGTTGCCGACGAGCTGCACGCTCACATTGCCGACGATGAAGCCCGCTTCACGGACCCGCCGCACCGTCTCGCGGAGGAACACCTCGCCGTGCGCACCGTCGAGCTCGGGGTCGGCGGTGCCGAAGATGCGGCCGACGTCGCCGAGTCCGGCCGCGGCGAGCAGCGCGTCGCAGATCGCGTGGCTCGCGGCGTCGCCGTCGCTGTGGCCGGCCAGGCCGCGCTCCCCCGGCCACTCGAGCCCGGCGAGCCAGAGAGGCGTGTCGTCGTCGGCGAAGGCGTGCACGTCGACGCCCGTGCCGACGCGGGGCACGAGGACGCGCGGCTCCGCGACGGGCTCGGGCGGGAGGATCGACGGTTCGGCGTCGTCGGCGTGCCGCTGGACGGCGGAGACCCCCTCACGAGCGGATGCCTCGGCTCCCGCGCCGGCCTCCGCGACGAGCTGCTCGGCCCGGCGCAGGTCGGCGGGCACCGTGATCTTGAACGCCCGTACATCGCCGGGTACGACGTCGACCTGCACGCCCGCCGCGGCGGCGAGTGCGGCGTCGTCGGTGAACTCGCCGCCGGCGAGGCGGTAGGCGCGCTCGAGCGCACCGCGCGGGAAGCCCTGGGGGGTCTGCACCGCTGCGAGCTCGGCGCGATCGACGGTCTCGACGACCCGGCCGTCGGCGACGCGCTTCACGGTGTCGACGACCGGGAGCCCCGGCACGACGCCGTGGCCCCGGGTGCGGACCGCGGCGGCGACCTCGTCGAAGAGCAGGGCGGGGGTGAGCGCCCGCGCCGCGTCGTGCACGAGCACGATGCCGATCTCGGGGGCGAGCTGGGCGAGCCCCGCGGCGACGGAGTCCTGCCGGAGTTCGCCGCCGGCGACGACGACGAGCTCGGCCGAGGCATCCGCGCCCTCCTGCAGCTCGGCGCGCGTCTGGTCGACGCGCTCGGCCGGGACCACGACCACGAGCTGCACGGGCTCACGCATGCGGAGCACGCCGCGCACGGCGTGCGAGAGCAGGGTACCGTCGCCGAGGGGCACGAAGGCCTTCGGCTCGGGCCGGCCGAGCCGGGTGCCGCTGCCCGCGGCGACGACGATGACGGCGACGGAGGGGGTGCTCACCCTCCGAGCGTACCGCCAGGGCCGGTCACCGGGACGGCGGGCGTCCGGCGCCGGGCGCGACCGCGGCTCAGGAGGCGAGCACCTCGTCGAGCACGACCGAGGCCTGCTCCTCGTCGGTCTTCTCGGCGAGCGCGAGCTCCGAGATGAGGATCTGCCGGGCCTTCGCGAGCATGCGCTTCTCGCCGGCCGAGAGGCCGCGGTCCTGGTCGCGGCGCCACAGGTCGCGCACGACCTCGGACACCTTGATCACGTCGCCCGAGGCGAGCTTCTCGAGGTTCGCCTTGTAGCGGCGCGACCAGTTGGTCGGCTCCTCGGTGAACGGCGCGCGCAGCACCTCGAACACGCGGTCGAGGCCCTCCTTACCGATGACGTCGCGGACACCGACCAGATCGACGTTCTCGGCGGGGACCTCGATGACGAGGTCGCCCTGCGTGACGTTCAGCTTGAGGTAGAGCTTCTCTTCGCCCTTGATGATCCGTTTCTTCACCTCGGTGATCGTTGCAGCGCCGTGGTGCGGGTAAACGACGGTCTCGCCAACCTCAAAAAGCATGAATGATAGTCCTTTCGGCAACTTTCAGGATATCACATCTGGGATCGTGCTAAGGTATGCGGCCCTCCACGGGCATGCACCTCCGTAGGCTATGCTCGACACGATTCCCACGCGTGCGCGACGGCCGATCCGCGCGCACGGCTTCGGACTTGGAGGTTCTGTGAAGGCGCGTCTCGCGGCATCCGCCGCTCTCGCTCTCGGTATCGTCATCGGCGCCAGCGGTTGCTCGATGATCACCTACCAGGCGACCACCGAGCACTACGACGCGAGCGACGGCGTCTCCGTCAACGTCGGCCAGCTCGACCTCCGCAACGTCCTCGTCGTGAGCGACGACGGCGAGCAGGGCAACCTCGTGATGACGGTCGTGAACCGCGGCGACAAGGACGCCTCGCTGAACGTCGAGTTCGGCGACGGCAGCACCGTCACCGAGCCGATCACGATCGCCGCCGGCAGCACCGTCGCGTTCGGCGTCGACGACGTCGAGGGCCTCGAGGTGCAGGAGCCCGTGCTGCTCGAGGGCATCGACTCGATCCCCGGCTCGCTCATGCCGATGTTCTTCCAGTACAGCGGCGCCGAGGGCCAGGAGATCAACGTCCCCGTCCTCGACGGCGCCCTCGCGGAGTACAAGTCGCTCGTGCCGTAAGGCACCCGCGCACGAGACCCCGGGTCGCCGCTCGCACGAGCGGCGACCCGGGGTCTTTCGCGCGGCCCCGCCCCTTCGGGACGGGCCGCCGCCGTGGCTCAGGCCTCGAAGCGGTAGCCGAGGCCGCGCACGGTCACGAGCTGCACCGGCTCCGACGGCGACACCTCGATCTTCGAGCGGATGCGCTTGATGTGCACGTCGAGCGTCTTCGTGTCGCCGAAGTAGTCCGACCCCCAGACCCGGTCGATGAGCTGGCCGCGGGTGAGCACCCGGCCGGCGTTGCGCATCAGCAGCTCGAGCAGCTCGAACTCCTTCAGCGGCATCGGCACGGCGGCGCCGTCGACCTCCACGGTGTGCCGGTCGACGTCCATCCGGACCCGGCCCGCCTCGAGCACCGCGTCGTCGAAGTCCGCGGCATCCACCCGTCGGCGGAGCACGGCCCGCACGCGGGCGAGCAGCTCCCTGGTCGAGTAGGGCTTCGTCACGTAGTCGTCGGCGCCGAGCTCGAGGCCCACGACGATGTCGATCTCCGAGTCCTTCGCCGTGAGCATGATGATCGGCACGCTCGAACGGTTGCGGAGCTCCCGGCAGACCTCGGTGCCCGGCAGGCCGGGGAGCATGAGGTCGAGGAGGACGAGGTCGGCGCCGTCGCGGTCGAAGGCTTCGAGGGCGTCGCGGCCGTCGGCGGCGACCTCCACCTCGTAGCCCTCGCGCTCGAGCAGGAAGCTGAGCGGGTCGGACAGGGCGATCTCGTCTTCGACGAGCAGGATTCGAGTCACGTGACGGCTCCTCGGGATGCGGGGGTGGGATCGATGGAGGCGGGCGGCTGGCCCTCCTGGTCCTGGGGTTCGACGGCCGCGGCGAGCGGCAGCCGGATCGTGAAGGTCGAGCCGCGACCCGGCTGCGACCAGACGCGGACGTCGCCGCCGTGGTTCTGCACGGTGTGCTTCACGATGCTGAGGCCGAGGCCCGTCCCGCCGGTGTTGCGGCTGCGGGCCTGGTCGACGCGGTAGAACCGCTCGAAGACGCGGTCGAGCTCGTCGGCGGCCATGCCGACGCCCTGATCCGTCACGGAGATCTCGACCGCGCCCTTCTTCGTGGAGACGCCGACGCCGACCCGGCCGCCCTCGTTGGAGTACGCGATCGCGTTCGCGATGAGGTTGTGCACGGCCACCGCGAGGAGGGCGCGGTCGCCGTAGACCTCGGCGCGCTTCGCGCCGCGCACCGCGACGTCGATGTCCTTGGCCTGCGCGACCACCCGGTTCTGGTCGACGGCGGCGGCCACGACCTCGTCGATCCGGACGATCGTGTCGGGCCGCAGGGCATCCTTCGCCTGGAGCTTCGAGAGCTCGATGATCTCGCCGGTGATGCGCGCGAGCCGCTGCGCCTCGACCTCGAGGCGGCCGGCGAAGCGTTGCACCTGCGCGGGCTCGTCGGCGGCCTCGCCGAGCGCCTCCGCGAGGAGGCCGACCGAGGCGATCGGCGTCTTGAGCTCGTGGCTGATGTTCGCGATGAAGTCGCGGCGCACCTCGTCGAGGCGGTGCGCCTCGGTGCGGTCCTCGACGACGATGAGCACGAAGCGCGCGCCGAGCCGAGCCACCCTGACGCTCACGAGCATCGTCTGCTCGCCGAAGGGGCCGCGGGCGAGCTCGAGCTCCTCCGCGATCGGCTCCCCCGTGCGGCGCACCCGCCCGGCGAAGTCGAGCAGCTCCTGGTGGGCGAGCGTCTGCCCGCGCACGAGCCCCATGGCCAGCGCGCCGGGCGACGCCCGCAGCACGTTGTTCGAGGGGTCGACGACGACGCCGGCCGAGTCGAGCACTTCGAGCACCTGGTCGACGCCCTCGGGCACGCTCGGGGTCGCGACGTTCGCCGCGCTCTGCCCGCGTCGTTCGGCCATGTGCAGCACGACCATGAAGGCGGCGCCGAGGAAGAGGCCGAGGGCGAGCGCTGCGACCACCACCCAGGTGGAGTCCATGGCTCCCACACTAACGATGCGTGAAGGGCGTCCGTCGCCGATCGGGGCGAATACGACGGTACGTTGGTCAGTGTTCAGGAGAACGGCACCTGCTGTTCACCTTCGATCGGGAGGATTGCCGGGCCGGTCGGAACCGGTGCATCAGCGCGTCCGTGCCGATGCAAGAGAGGTGTGAGGATTCACAGTCATGCGTGAGGTGTTCCAGCAGGAGCTGCGCGAGGTCCAGGACCGGCTCGTCGAGATCGCCGGTCTCGTCGCGGAGTCGATCGACAAGGCCACCCGTGCGTTCAACGAGTCCGATGTGGCGCTCGCGGAGGAGGTCATCGCCGACGACCACGGCATCGACCAGGCGGCGCTCGCCCTCGACGAGCTCGCGATCACGATCCTCGCCCGTCAGCAGCCGGTCGCCCGCGACCTGCGGATCGTCGTCAGCGCGCTGCGGATCAGCGCCTCGCTCGAGCGGATGGGCGACATGTCGACCCACATCGCGCAGCTCGCGCGCTACCGCTTCCCCGACAAGGTCGTGCCGAAGACGCTGCGGCCGACCTTCGCCGAGATGGGCCGGCTCGACGTGGAGATCGCGAAGAAGCTCACGGAGCTGCTCACGACCGAGGACGTCGAACTCGCCGAGCAGATCCGCAACGAGGACGACGAGATCGACGCCCTGCACCTGCAAGTGTTCGACAAGGTGCTCGGCGAGACCTGGAAGGGCGAGGCCGTCGACACCGTCGACGCGACGCTCGCCAGCCGCTACCACGAGCGCTTCGCGGACCACGCGGTGTCGATCGCGAAGAAGGTGCAGTACCTCGCGACCGGCGACTGGGCGCCCGAGGCGCCGTAGCGCCGCAGACGCCGAGGGCCGGTGGATCGGATGATCCACCGGCCCTCGCTGCGTCGCGGGTGCGGTCTCGTCGAGCGCCGGGCTACTTCTTGCCCTGGGCGGCGACGGCGGCCGCGCCGGCCGCGGCCGCCTCGGGGTCGAGGTAGCGGCCGGGGCCGGTCGGACGGAAGTCGTCGTCGAGCTCGTAGACGAGCGGGATGCCGGTCGGGATGTTGAGCTCGGCGATGTCGGCGTCGCTGATGCCGTCGAGGTGCTTCACGAGCGCGCGGAGCGAGTTGCCGTGCGCGGTCACGAGCACCGTCTTGCCGGCCGCGAGGTCGGGGATGATGTCCTGCTCCCAGTACGGCAGCATGCGGGCGATGACGTCCTTCAGGCACTCGGTGCGGGGCAGCTCGTCGTCGGCCAGCTCCGCATAGCGGGGGTCGCCGACCTGCGAGTACTCGGCGTCGTCGGCGAGCGCCGGCGGCGGCACGTCGAAGGAGCGGCGCCAGAGCTGGAACTGCTCGGGACCGTACTTCTCGAGCGTCTCGGCCTTGTCGAGGCCCTGCAGGGCGCCGTAGTGCCGCTCGTTCAGCCGCCAGCTGCGGCGCACAGGGATCCAGAGCCGGTCGGCCACGTCGAGCGCGATGTTCGCCGTCTGGATGGCCCGGCTCAGCACCGAGGTGTGCAGCACGTCGGGCAGCACGCCCTCGGCGGCGAGCAGCTCGCCGGCGCGGGCGGCCTCGCCGAGGCCGAGCTCGGAGAGCCGGACATCGACCCAACCGGTGAAGAGGTTCTGCTGGTTCCATTCGCTGTTGCCGTGGCGAAGCAGCACGAGGGTGTGAGGCATGCTCCCAGCCTAGCGGCGGCGCTCGGCGCCGCGACGAACCGAGTCGCGCCCTGCGAGACTGGAGGAATGCCGCCGCCCCCGCCCGCCCGCCGCGCCTCCGCCGGCCCGGAGGGCGCCATCACGCGCGGCACCACCAACACGAACCGGCTGCGCCGGGTGGACCGCTGGATCGCCGAGCAGCCGGCGTTCCGCCTGGCGGCCGATCCCCTCGTGGTCGACCTCGGCTACGGCGCGAGCGGGGTCACCGCCTTCGAGCTCGCCGCCCGACTCCGGCGCCGCCGCCCGGACGTCGAGGTGCTCGGCCTCGAGATCGACCCCGCCCGGGTGCGCACCGCCGACGCCCAGCTCGCCGAGGTGCGGGCCGGCCGCACGGCGTTCGACCCCGAGCTGCCGGTCGCGTTCGCGCGTGGCGGCTTCGAGGTGCCGACCGGGCACCGCCGTCCCGCCGTCATCCGCGCCTTCAACGTGCTGCGCCAGTACGAGGAGCGCGAGGTCGCGTCGGCCTGGGCGCGGATGACCGACCGGCTCGCGCCGGGCGGCCTGCTCGTCGAGGGCACGTGCGACGAGCTCGGCCGCATCGCCAGCTGGGTCGGGATCACGGCCGAGGGCCCGCGCAGCTTCACGATCAGCCTGCGCCTGCGCGAGCTCGATCGCCCCTCCGTCGTCGCCGAACGGCTGCCGAAGGCCCTCATCCACCGGAATGTCCCCGGCGAACGCGTACACGGCCTGTTCGTGGACCTCGACCGGGCCTGGGCCCAGGCGGCGCCGCTCTCGGTCTACGGCCCCTCGCAGCGCTGGATCGACGCCGTCGGCCGGCTGCGGGCCGAGGGCTGGCCCGTGCGGGACGGCGTGCGCCGATGGCGCCTCGGCGAACTCACCCTCGACTGGGCCGCGGTCGCGCCGCTCCCCTGAGCGGGCGCGCGCGGCGGGCGGCGTGCGGCGGGCAGGCCGACTAGGGGCGGACGCCGAGGCGCGGCAGGCGAGGCACGTCGACCGCGGACCGGGCGTCGGCGGGCACGATCTCGACCTGCGCCGCGGCGACGTCGATGCCGTGGCTCTGGACGGTGAGCTCGAGTTCGGCCGGCACGGCCCGCTTCACGACGGCGAGGGCGATCGGCCCGAGCTCGTAGTGCATGGCGCTCGAGGTGATGCGGCCGACGACCCGACGCTCGGGCTGCTCGCCCTCGGCCGGCTCGGGCCGCACCTTGAGGGCGACGATCTCGTCGCCCGCCGCCGGCAGCACCGTGTCGCTGCCGTCGAGGTGCAGGAGCACGAGACGGCGCGGCGGGCGGCCGAGGTTCAGCACCTTGGCGACGGTCTCCTGCCCCTTGTAGCAGCCCTTGCCGAGATCGACGGCGCTGCGCAGCCAGTCGAGCTCATGCGGGATGGCCTTCTCGTCGACCTCGGTCGCGCGGCGCGGGCGCCAGGCGGCGATGCGCAGCGCTTCGGCCGCGAGCGTTCCTGCCGCGGCGACCCGGCCCGCGGCGACCGCGGCCGCGGCATCCTCGAGCGAGGCTCGCGGGACGATGCGCTCGACCCAGGTCCAGGATGCCGCTGGGTGCCCGGCCTCGGGCGCGTAGCGGTGCCCGCCCGGGCTGCCGGCGGCCCAGGGGTCGTGCCAGTCGAGCGCGACGCCGGCGGGGGCGGCCGCGGCGACGGCGGCGTCGAGCGCCTCGGTCGAGAGGGCGCCGAGCACGGCGAACTCGGCGCTGGCGTCGACCACTTCGACCCGCAGCATGAAGCGCATGCGGTCGAGGAACCCGGCGAGCGCGGCGGCCTCGTCGCCCTCGACGATGAGCCAGCTGCGCTCGCCGTCGTCGATGACGTGCGCGACGTGCTCGATGTGACCGTTGGCGTCGAGGAAGAGCGCCTCGGCGCTGCCGCCGGGTGCCAGTCGATCGAGCGCCTGGCTCGCCATGGAGTGCAGCCAGCTCAGCCGGTCGGGCCCGGAGACCGTCACGATGCCCCGGCCGCCGAGGTCGACGACCGCCGTGCCGCGCTCGAGCGCGCGCTGCTCGCGCATCGGCTCGCCGTAGTGGCCGGGGACGCCGGCGTCGACGCCCTCGGCGACGACGGCGCCGGGCAGGGAGAGGAACGGATCGCTCATCAGTCGGCCTTCGCGAGGCGTGCCGAGGCGTGCGTGCGCAGGTCCTGCCCGAGCGCCGCGATGTCCCAGGCCCAGAGCAGGTGGCCGTCGACGAGGCCGTAGAGGCGGGTGGCCGCGGCGTAGGGCTTCGCCCCGCTCGTGCGGATCACGGCGTCCGTCGCGAGGTCGATGCGCGGGCCCTTGACCTGGCCGAGGTAGAGCTCGGTGACGCCGTCGGGGTGCACGATCGGCACCTCGAGATCGAAGCCGCCGTCGGCGTTGCGGAGCGCCTCGACCTGCTCGGCGTCGGTGTACGCGGATTCGGCGCTCGCCGGCAGCATCGCCGGGCCGGGGTCGCCCTCACCACGCGGACGGGCGAGGCGCCAGTAGCCCGTCTCGGTCGTGAGCGGCACCGGGTCGCCGCCCTCCTCCGCCGGGAAGAGCCAGGTGTAGGAGGTGTAGTTCAGGTGCGGCAGGCCGTCGTGGCTGAAGCTCACGCGCTGGCCGAACTCCCGCGTGACCGATTCGTCGCCGATCGTGTAGTCGATGACGCCCGAGCCCTCCCAGACCCCGAGGAGCCAGGACAGCGGCACGAGCTCGGCGGGCAGGCCGACGGGCAGCTCGATCATGGCGATGCCTCAGCGCCTAGCGCTGGCCCTTGAAGAGCTTGTAGACGACGACGCCCGAGATCCAGGCGATCGTCACGGTCGCGAGGCCGAGCAGACCGATGAAGAGGAGTTCGAGAGCGACCAGCTGATCCATGCCAGCAGTCTACCCGCTGAGACCGACGGCGAGGGGCGCGACCGCCACTGCGGCGAACGCGACGAGCACGGCGGCCCCGCCGACCGAGGCGCTCGCCCGGGCGACGTATCCGACCGGGCGGCGGGAGGCGAGCTGCGCGAGGAGTGCGCCGAGCACGGATGCCGCGAAGACGACGCCGAGCGCGCGGTACACGCCGAGCGCGCCGCTGTCGCCGAACCAGACCCGCTGACCGCCGTACGCGAGGGCCACGACGAGCACCGATCCCGCGAGCGCGATCAGCCAGATCAGGACGATGCCGACTCGTCCGCCCTCGGCCTCGCTGCTGTCCATCCCGCTCCGTCTCCCCGCTCGCAACGACCGCTCGCCGTTGCCCGTAGTATTGACCGCACCTTACTACTGGAGGGTGTGCGTGGCGCAGTTGCTGATCTTGTCGCCGGCCGCCGACGATGACGTCCTCCCGGCTCTGGCGCTCCTGGCGCATCGGACGAGGGTGATCCCCGCCTCGCCCGAGCAGCTCGTCAACGCGCCCGACTGCGACCTCATCCTGCTCGACGCCCGCACGAACCTCGCCGGTGCTAAGGCCCTCTCCCAGATCCTCCGCACGACCGGCCTCTCGGTCCCGCTCATCCTCATCTGCACCGAGGGCGGCCTGATGGCCGTCACCCCCGAGTGGGGCGTCGACGACCTCGTGCTCGAGGGCGCCGGGCCGGCCGAGCTCGACGCGCGCATCCGGCTCGCGCTCGGCCGCAGCCGCGACGCGCTGCCGAGCGAGAAGATCCAGGCCTCCGGCGTCGTCATCGACGAGGCGAGCTACTCGGCCAAGGTGCACGGGCGACCGCTCGACCTCACCTACAAGGAGTTCGAGCTGCTGCGCTTCCTCGCGGGCCACCCCTCGCGCGTCTTCACCCGCGAGCAGCTCCTCAGCGAGGTGTGGGGCTACGACTACTTCGGCGGCACCCGCACGGTCGACGTGCACGTCCGGCGGCTGCGGGCGAAGCTCGGCGAGCTCGAGAGCCTCATCGGCACCGTGCGCAACGTGGGCTACCGCTTCAACGTGCACGAGGACGACGAGCCGGCCGGCGAGCAGGTCACCGCGCGTTGACCCGCGGGATGCCTCGCGGACACCGCCCGGTGGCATGATGGCGGGATGACGGACATGATCGACGAGGACCGCACGTCGAGCGACTTCGACGACGACTTCGAGCCGTTCGACCTCGAGGGCGCCCCCGAGCTGCCCGCGGAGCGCTACCTCGATCGCGAGCTCAGCTGGCTCGCCTTCAACCAGCGCGTGCTCGAGCTGGCCGAGGACCCGTTGCAGCCCGTCCTCGAGCGCGCGAACTTCCTCGCGATCTTCGCCTCCAACCTCGACGAGTTCTTCATGGTGCGGGTCGCCGGCCTGAAGCGCCGCATCGACACGGGGCTCGCCGTGCCGACGAACGTCGGCCGCTCCCCCGTCGATGTCCTCGACGACATCTCACGCGCCGCGCACGAGCTGCAGGAGCGCCACGCCGCGGCCTACCAGGAGCTCGTCCGCCCGGCCCTCGCCGAGCAGGGCATCCGAGTCGTGCGCTGGACCGAGCTCGCCGACGAGGAGCGGGCCCGGCTGCGCGAGTACTTCTCGCTGCAGATCTTCCCCGTGCTGATGCCGCTCGCCGTCGACCCGGCGCACCCCTTCCCCTACATCTCGGGACTCTCGCTGAACCTCTCGGTGCGCGTGCGCAACACGAAGACGGGCCGCCAGGAGTTCGCCCGCGTGAAGGTGCCGCAGATGCTCCCCCGCTTCGTCGCGGTCGGCACGGGCGACGGCTCCGACGACGGCCGCTACCTCACCCTCGAGGACCTCATCGCGAACCACCTCGGCGACCTGTTCCCCGGCATGGAGATCGTGGAGCACCACGTGTTCCGGGTGACCCGCAACGAGGACGTCGAGGTCGAGGAGGACGAGACCGAGAACCTCATCCAGGCGCTCGAGAAGGAGCTCCGGCGACGCCGATTCGGCCCGCCGATCCGGCTCGAGGTCACCGACGACATGGACGACGTCACCCTCGGCCTCCTCGTGCGCGAGCTCGACATCACCGAGCGAGAGGTCTACCGCCTGCCCGCGCCGCTCGACCTCGGCGGCCTGTTCGACCTCGCGCGGATCGACCGCCCGGAGCTGCACTACCCACCCCGTGTGCCGACGACGCATCCGCAGCTGCAGCCGAGCGAGCCGAACCGGCCGGCCGACATCTTCAAGGCCGTCTCGCGGCGCGACGTGCTGCTGCACCACCCCTACGAGTCGTTCTCGACGAGCGTCGTCGCCTTCCTCGAGCAGGCCGCCGCCGACCCCGACGTGCTCGCGATCAAGCAGACCCTGTACCGGACCTCGGGCGACAGCCCCATCGTCGAGGCGCTCATCGACGCCGCGGAGGCCGGAAAGCAGGTGCTCGCCCTCGTCGAGATCAAGGCGCGCTTCGACGAGCAGGCGAACATCAGCTGGGCGCGCAAGCTCGAGAAGGCCGGCGTGCACGTCGTCTACGGGCTCGTCGGACTGAAGACGCACTGCAAGCTCGCGCTCGTCATCCGCCAGGAGAAGGGCGGGCTGCGCCACTACAGCCACATCGGCACGGGCAACTACAACCCGAAGACGAGCCGCATCTACGAGGACCTCGGGCTGCTGACCGCCGACGACCAGGTCGGCAAGGACCTCACCCGGCTCTTCAACGAGCTCTCCGGCTACGCGATCGAGAAGAAGTTCAAGCGGCTGCTCGTGGCGCCGCTGCACCTCCGCAAGGGGCTGCTGAAGCTCATCCAGGCCGAGACCCGCGCGGCCGAGGCGGGGCGCCCCAGCCGGATCCGCATCAAGGTCAACTCGATGGTCGACGAGGCGATCATCGACGCGCTCTACCGGGCCTCGAACGCCGGGGTCCCCGTCGAGGTCTGGGTGCGCGGCATCTGCAGCCTCCGCCCCGGCATCCCGGGGCTCAGCGAGAACATCACCGTGCGCTCGATCCTCGGCCGCTACCTCGAGCACTCGCGAATCTTCTCCTTCCTCGGCGACGGTGACCCGCAGGTCTACATCGGCTCGGCCGACATGATGCACCGCAACCTCGACCGCCGCGTCGAGGCGCTCGTGCGGCTCGTCGACCCCGAGCACCTGCTCGAGATCGAGTCCCTGTTCGACCGCGGGATGGACGAGCGCACGAGCTCCTGGCACCTCGACGGCGAGGGGGTGTGGACGCGCCACTCCCTCGACGCCGACGGGCGACCGCTCGAGGACCTGCAGAATAGCCTCATGCAGCAGATGGCCCAGCGTCCGCGCTCCGGGAAGCGCCGGTGAGCCCGGCGGTGCAGACGGCGGTGTACGCGGCGGGGGCCGTGTGCTGGCGCCTCATCGACGGCCGGGTGCACGTGCTCGTCATCCACCGCACCGTCTACGGCGACGTGACGATCCCGAAGGGCAAGGTCGACCCGGGCGAGACGCTGCCGCAGACCGCGGTGCGCGAGATCGCGGAGGAGACGGGGCTCGGCGTCGCGCTCGGCGTGCCGCTCGGCATCTCCCGCTACCCGCTGCCGTCCGGCCGCGAGAAGGTCGTGCACTACTGGGCGGCCGAGGTCAGCGAGCGCGCGGTGCAGCGCTCGACGTTCCGCCCGAACGGCGAGGTCGCCGCGCTCGAGTGGGTCACGATCAAACGGGCGCGCGGCTACCTCAGCTACCAGCCGGACGTCGAGATCCTGGATGCCTTCGCGGCGCTCGTCGACCAGGGGGTGCTCGGCACCGTGGCGCTCACGGTGCTGCGCCACGCGAAGGCGATCGGCCGGAGCGAGTGGGACGGCCCCGACGAGGCGCGCCCGCTCGCGGACCGCGGCGTGCAGCAGGCCGCCGGCCTCGCCGCCACGCTCGCGGCCTGGGGCCCGAAGCGGATCGTCTCGAGCCCGGCCGTGCGCTGCGTGACCACCGTCGCTCCGCTCTCGGCGGCGATCGGCGTGCCGATCAAGCGCGAAGCCGGCCTCTCCCAGGACGCCTGGGACGCCGGGACCGCCGAGATCCGCCGCGTCGTCGGCAAGCGCGTCCGGGTCGGCAAGCCCGCCGTGCTGTGCACGCACCGGCCGCTGCTGCCGGACGTGCTGCGCGAGTTCGCGCTCGCCACGGGCACCCCGATCGGCGACTACGCGAGCGAGGCGGCGAAGCTCGAACCGGGCGCGTTCAGCGTCGTCCACCTCTCGGCGACGAACCCGTCGTCGGGCATCATCTCCATCGAGACGCACACGCCGCGCGGGTGAACCGCATCGCGCGTTGACGTCCCGTTCACCTGCCGTTCACCAATGGGGCGAATGCTGGTCATCCGAGGCGCTTAGCGTCACCAGCATCGGGCCGGAGCACCGACCCGGAACCTGCAAACGATCCCCTGAAGGGAACACAGTGAACGTCTCACGTCTCGGCCGCGCCGCGGTCGTTGCCGCTGTCGCCGCCGTTGCGCTCAGCTCCTGTGCCGCGAACGAGGGCGGCTCGACCGCCCCCTCGGAGTCGGCCTCGTCGCTCTCGGGCACCATCAACGCTGCGGGCGCCTCGTCGCAGGGCTCGGCCCAGGAGGCATGGGTCGCCGCCTTCCAGACGGAGAACCCCGACGTCACCATCAACTACGACCCCTCGGGCTCGGGTGCCGGCCGCGAGGCCTTCATCGCCGGCGGCGTCGACTTCGCCGGCTCGGACTCGTTCCTGAACGACGACGAGCTCGCCGGCACCTTCGCCGCGTGCGCCCCGGACACCAAGGCCATCGACCTCCCGGTGTACATCTCCCCGATCGCCGTGATCTACAACGTGGAGGGCGTCGACGAGCTGAACCTCGACGCGGCCACTCTCGCGAAGATCTTCAAGGGCGAGATCACCACCTGGAACGACCCGGCGATCGCCTCGCTCAACCCGGGCGCGACGCTCCCCGCCGCGAACATCACCGCCGTGCACCGCTCGGACGACTCGGGCACCACGAAGAACTTCGCGGACTACCTGAACCAGAACGCCCCCGAGGCCTGGGACCAGAAGCCGTCCGACACGTTCCCGTACCAGGCCGGTGAGGGCGCCCAGGGCACCTCGGGCGTCGTCGACGCCGTCACCAACGGCGTGAACACCATCGGCTACGCCGACGCCTCGCGCGCCGGCGACCTCGGGGTCGCGAACATCAAGGTCGGCGACGAGTTCGTCGGCTACACCGCCGAGGCCGCTGCCGCGGTCGTCGCCGAGTCGCCCCTCGTCGAGGGCCGCGAGGCGAACGACCTCGCCATCGCGCTCGACCGCAAGACCACGGACCCGAGCCACTACCCGCTCGTGCTCGTGAGCTACGCGATCGTCTGCCAGGAGTACGCGGACGCCGAGCAGGGCGAGCTCGTGAAGAACTACGTCGGCTACCTCGCGAGCGAGGCCGGCCAGGCCACCGCCGCCGAGCAGGCCGGTTCCGCCCCGCTCTCGAGCGAGCTGGCCGACAAGGTCGCCGCCGCGCTCGAGTCGGTCAAGTAACGCGATCGCCGGTCCGGTCGGAGCCTCGGCTCCGGCCGGACCGGCTCGCCGCGGTCACGCGGCACCTCCCCCGACGGCCCACCTCCTGGAAAGAACCCGGCCATGACGACAGCCCCCGCGGCCCCCGCCATCAAAGCGAAGCAGCGCCCCGGCGACCGTGTGTTCTCCACCGCGACCGTCGTGTCCGGCAGCCTCATCCTCGTCACGCTCGCCGCGGTGGCGATCTTCCTCGTCGCCCAGGCCCTGCCCGCCTTCACCGCGGAGCCCACGGCCTTCAAGGGCGACGCCGAGAACTTCTGGCAGTACGTCGGCCCCCTCGTCTTCGGCACCATCTGGGCCGCCGCCCTCGCCCTGCTGATGGCCGTTCCCGTCGCGATCGGCATCGCGCTGTTCATCTCGCACTACGCGCCGCGCCGGCTCGCCCAGGCGCTCGGCTACGTCATCGACCTGCTGGCCGCCGTCCCATCGGTGGTCTTCGGCCTCTGGGGCATCACCGTGCTCGCCCCGGCCGTGCAGCCCTTCTACACCAGCCTGACCGAGTGGTTCGGCTGGTTCCCGCTCTTCGCCGGGCCCGTCTCGGGCACTGGCCGCACGATCCTCACCGTCGCCATCGTGCTCGCCGTGATGATCCTGCCGATCATCACCGCCCTCAGCCGCGAGGTCTTCCTGCAGACGCCCGTGCTGCACGAGGAGGCGGCGCTCGCGCTCGGCGCGACCCGCTGGGAGATGATCAAGCTCGCGGTGCTGCCGTTCGGCCGCCCCGGCATCATCTCGGCCTCGATGCTCGGCCTCGGCCGCGCGCTCGGCGAGACGATGGTCGTCGCGATGGTGCTCTCGCCCGCCGCGGTCATCAGCTTCGCGGTGCTGCAGTCGCAGAACCCGACCACGATCGCCGCGAACATCGCCCTGAACTTCCCCGAGGCCCACGACATCGGCGTCAACATCCTCATCGCGACGGGTCTGATCCTCTTCGTCATCACCCTCGCCGTCAACATGCTCGCGCGGTACATCGTCGAGCGCCGCAAGGACTTCTCGGGAGCCAACTGATGAGCCTCACCGTCACCCCGCAGCAGGCGCCGACGGGCCGCAGCACCGGCCCCATCGCCAACACGCTCACCGCGGGCAAGCTGCCCCGCTTCGCCGCCCTCTGGGTGCTGCTCGGCTGCCTCGCCGTCACCACCGCCTTCTTCGTCATCCTGGCGGCGGCGAGCGGGACCGGCTTCAACATCGCGGCCGCGGTGTTCCTCGGCGTCGTGCTCTACGGCATCGTCATCTGGGTGCTCTCCCGGGTCGTCGAGGGCACCCGCAAGGCGAAGGACCGCCTCGTCACCGCGCTCGTCTCGACCGCGTTCACGATCGCCCTGCTGCCGCTCATCTCGGTCGCGTACACGACGATCGCGAACGGCATCCCCCGCTTCGACGTGCAGTTCTTCAGCGAGTCGATGCGCAACGTCGTCGGCGCCGGCGGCGGCGCCCTGCACGCCATCATGGGCACCCTGCTGATCACCGGCATGGCCGCGCTCATCTCGGTCCCGGTCGGCCTGCTCACCGCGATCTATCTCGTCGAGTACGGCCGCGGCAAGCTGAAGCACGGCATCACCTTCTTCGTCGACGTGATGACCGGCATCCCCTCGATCGTCGCCGGTCTCTTCGCCTTCGCCCTCTTCGCGCTGTTCACCGGCGACCCCGGCATCCGGATGGGCTTCGGCGGCGCGGTCGCGCTCTCGGTGCTGATGATCCCGGTCGTCGTGCGCTCCTCCGAAGAGATGCTGAAGCTCGTGCCGAACGAGCTGCGCGAGGCGAGCTACGCGCTCGGCGTGCCGAAGTGGCTGACGATCGTGAAGGTCGTGCTGCCCACCTCGATCGCCGGCATCATCACCGGTGTCATGATCGCCATCGCCCGCGTCATCGGCGAGACCGCGCCGCTGCTCATCATCGCGGGCTTCACGACGAGCATGAACTACAACCTGTTCGAGGGCCGGATGATGACGCTGCCCGTCTTCGTCTACACCCAGTACATGAACCAGGGCACCGACGTGCAGGCGTACATCGACCGCGCCTGGGCCGGTGCGCTGACGCTCATCCTCATCGTCGCCCTGCTGAACATCGTCGCCCGCGTCGTGTCGAAGCTCTTCTCGCCGAAGACCGGCCGCTGACCGGCCGCCCACCGCCATCCGCCCGAGCCCCCAGAGAGAATCGAAGCCACGTGTCCAAGCGCATCGAAGTCAACGACCTGAACGTGTACTACGGCAGCTTCCGCGCCGTCGAGGGCATCACCCTCGAGATCGAGCCGCGCACCGTGACGGCGTTCATCGGCCCCTCCGGCTGCGGCAAGTCGACCTTCCTCCGCACCCTGAACCGCATGCACGAGGTCATCCCCGGCGCCCGCGTCGAGGGCGAGGTGCTGATCGACGGCAACAACCTCTACGGTCCGGGCGTCGACCCCGTGCTCGTGCGTCGCCAGGTCGGCATGGTGTTCCAGCGGCCGAACCCCTTCCCGACGATGTCGATCAAGGAGAACGTGCTCGCGGGCGTGCGGCTGAACAACCGCAAGCTGAGCAAGTCGGACGCCGACGAGCTCGTGGAGAAGTCCCTGCAGGGTGCGAACCTCTGGAACGAGGTCAAGGACCGCCTGGACCGCCCCGGCTCCGGCCTCTCCGGCGGCCAGCAGCAGCGCCTCTGCATCGCCCGCGCGATCGCCGTGTCGCCCGAGGTGATCCTGATGGACGAGCCGTGCTCGGCGCTCGACCCGATCTCGACCCTCGCCATCGAGGACCTCATCGAGGAGCTGAAGCAGGAGTACACGATCGTGATCGTGACCCACAACATGCAGCAGGCCTCGCGCGTGAGCGACAAGACCGCATTCTTCAACATCGCGGGCACCGGCAAGCCGGGCAAGCTCATCGAGTACGCCGACACCACCACGATCTTCTCGAACCCGACCGTCAAGGCGACCGAGGACTACGTCTCGGGCCGCTTCGGCTGAACCGGCCGTCCGGCACTTCGATCGGATGCCTCGGCGCGATCGGCGCCGAGGCATCCGTCATCTCCGGGGCACCCGCCGCGCCGCGTGCGGCGGCGCGGCGTCAGTCGCGCGGGCTCAGCAGGTACTCGTTGAAGGCGCGGGTCTCCTCGGCGTCGAACGGCACGGGCGCGCCGTCGAGCTCGGTGAGGCCCGCGGCGAGCCGGACGCTCGAGACGAGCCAGATGGCATCGGCACTCGCGAGCTCCGCCGCCGGGATGTCGCGGTACGCCGTGCGGTGGCCGAGCTCGCCGAGGTGCTCGAAGAGGCTCAGCTGCGTCGTGCCGTGCAGGATCGCCCCGCTCGGCGCGGGGGTCGAGTACTCGTCGCCGTGGCGGAGGATGACGCTCGAGGTCGGCCCCTCCATCACGAAGCCGTCCGAGGAGACGAAGATCGCGTCGTCCGCGCCGCGCCGCTTCGCCTCGCGCAGCGCCGCCATGTTGGTCGCGTAGCTCAGCGTCTTGGCGCCGAGCAACAGCCACGGGGCTGTCGCCGCCGCGTCGTGCGCGAGTCCGCGGTCGAGGGTGACGGCGCGGATGCCCCGCTCGCGCGGCGCGCTGAAGTCCGCCGCGGGGGCCGCCGAGAGCCAGGCGGTCGGCGCGGGCCCGTGCTCGACCCCGCGGCTCAGCACGAGCTTCATCGCGAACTCGCCTTCGGCGGGCAGCGCCGCGGTCGCGCGCTCGATCGCGGCGTGCCACTGCGCGAGGTTCGGCTCGGGGAGCTCGCAGATCGCGGCGGAGTTGCGCAGCCGCTGCAGGTGCGGCTCGGCCTCCTGGGCGTGTCCGTTCACGACCGCGAGGGTCTCGAAGATGCCGTCGCCGCGCTGCGTCGAGAGCTCGCCGACGCGGAGCGCGGGCGCCGAGGCGTCCACCTCGCGGAAGGTCGACTCGAGGTCGGAGGTGAGGTCGTCGGCGGCGAGCGGCTCGATGAGGAGCGTCACGGTGGCGGGCATGCTCCGATCGTACGCGCCGCATGCCCCACGGCCGACGGCGCAGGCCCCGAAGACGGGAAATGCCGGGCCGCAGAACGCCTCTCGGCGCGAGGCCGCTCGAAGCGGCGAATATTGGAGCCCGGGGTTACTGCGGCCCGGCACATCGAGTGTAACGGACCTCGGGGGCCGGGTATTCCGCCGGTGGAGTGCTCCCGCCGGACGCGGCGCACCCGCCGGACGCGGCGCACCCGCCGAACCCTCAGTCGAGCGCGTCGCGGCGCCAGAGCTTCGCGCACGCCGTCAGCTCGTCGGAGAGCTCGGTGAGGCGCAGCGCGCGGCGGGTGAAGGATGCCGGCCGGTCGGGGTGCACCGCGTCGGAGGCGTCCGCATCGTCGGCGAGGCTCGCGAAGCCGGCCGCGGCGACACGACCGAACGCCGCGGCCCGGTCGAGGGCGACGGCGAAGTCGCCCGCGAAGACGCCGTGCAGGATCCGGTCGGCGAGCTCGATGACCTCACCGGGGCCGGCCGGGACCGGTGCACCGGCCACGACCTGGTCGATGGTGTGCGAGACCTCGCTGCCACGGCGGTAGGCGAGGCTCAGCGTCTCGGAATCCTGCCGGATGAGGGTGCGCAGCAGGTAGATGCGCCAGAGCGCCCCGGGCAGGCTCTTCGCGGACGACCTCGACCACAGTTCCGCGATCGCGTCGATGCCGTGACGGTCGGTGTAGGCCACGAGGCGGGACACGATCTCGGGGTCGGGATCGCTGCGCACGCGCGCGAGCAGCGCCGCCGCGGTGTCGTGGGCGACCCGGTTCAGCTGGGCCGGGTCCTCACCGCCGAGGAACGCCTCGAACATGCCGGGCGGGAACTTGGTGGGGCGGTGGAAGCTGGAGGCCATTCCGGCAAGGATACTCGCCGCAGCCGGCCGCTCACCCGGGATCGGGGAGATCGCGGAGTTCGTCGTCGCGCTCGCCCTCCTCGGACGCGGCCTCGCTTTCGCCCGCGTCGGCCACCCGCTGCATGAGCGCCGTGCGCCAGTCGTTGCCGAGCCGCTCGTAGGTGACCTTGGCGTGGCAGTTCCGGCAGCGCACCTCGCACTTCGCGATCTCGACCATGACCCTCGCGACGGAGTAGCCGTTGCGCACGAGCCGCATCACCTCGGCGGACTTGCCGGCCCCGGGCAGATGATCGAAATCCAAGACCCGGACATCACCCTCGCCGCAGTCGACGCAGGGATTCGCGAGCAGGTGCTCGCCCACCGCGAGCACCGCCTACTGCCGGGCCTCGGCGCGCCGGCGCATCATGAGGCCGACGTGCTGCTCGCGGTGCTCGCGGTAGTACCGCTTCGCCCGCGCTCGGTTGCAGGCTCGGCAGACGTTCTGCAGGCCGTCGCGCGAGGCTCGGCGCACGTTGAACTCGGCGGGCGGCAACTCCGCCCGGCACATGGTGCACCGCTTCATGGCCCGACGATAGCGGTGGCCGCCGACATCCCGGCCGTGGTGTCGCGAGGACGAATCTCCCCGCGGAATCGGCCTGATAGGCTGGCCCGGCCCCCATAGCTCAGTTGGTTAGAGCAACGGACTTCAACAGAAAATAGGAGCGCCGGCGCCGAAATGCGCCGGATGAACGCCGCTGTATGCTGGGACCCCCTGAGAGCCCGAGGTACTCGCCGCAAGGCAGTGACAATCCGAGGGATTGGGCGATCAGCAGGTAACCGCAAGGGAACCTCAGAGACTATACGCGGCGCACCTGACCGGCTCGGCCGAAGGTGGTGAGATAGTCCAGACTGCAAGCCGCGCGAGCGGTGGCTGGGGAAACTCAGTGCAGCAGGTTAATCCGTGGGTCGAGAGTTCGAGCCTCTCTGGGGGCACCAGAGCAACGTTCGTTGGAGCGATACGTCGCGCCGACACCCGCCCCTCAGCCGACGAGGCGACGGAAGCCGGCCATGAGCGCCACGCGCTCGGCCGAGCTGCGCGCGAGCGGCGTGACCGTGAGCGTCGTCACGCCGGCCTCGGCGAAGGCGGCGACCCGTTCGGCGACGTACGACGCCGGGCCGATGAGCGAGATCGCGCGCACGAGCTCGTCCGGCACCGCGGCGACCGCCTCTTCCTTTCGGCCTGCGAGATAGAGCTCCTGGATACGCGCCGCCTCCTCGGCGAAGCCGTAGCTCGCCACGAGGTCGTTGTAGAAGTTCTTGCCCCTCGCGCCCATGCCGCCGACGTAGAGGGCGAGCTGCGGCTTCACGAGCGGCAGCACGTCCTCCGGCCGCTCGGTGATGGCGAGCGCCGGGCTCGCGAACACGTCGAGCGGGGCGAGCCCCGCCGGGCGCCGGGCGGTGCCCGCGGCGAGCGCGTCGCCCCACACCGCGCCCGCCCGCTCCGGGTGGAAGAACATCGGCAGCCAGCCGTCGGCGATCTCCGCGGTCTGCTCGACCGACTTCGGGCCGAGCGCGGCGACCGTGATGGGGATGCGCTCGCGCACGGGGTGGTTGATGAGCTTCAGCGGCTTGCCGAGCCCGGTGCCCTCCCCCGCCGGCAGCGGGATGCGGTAATGCCGCCCCTCGTGCACGACGGGCTCGCGCCGCCAGGTCGCCCGGCAGATCTCGATGATCTCGCGCGTGCGGCCGACCGGCGCGTCGTAGCGCACGCCGTGGAAGCCCTCGATGACCTGCGGCCCTGAGGCGCCGATGCCGAGCTCGAAGCGGCCGCCGGAGACGTAGTCGAGCCCGGCGGCGGTCATCGCGGTCAACGTGGGCGTGCGGGTGTACAGCTGCAGGATGCCGGAGGCGAGCGTGATCGTCGAGGTGCGCGCCGCGAGGAATCCGAGCTGGCTGACCGCGTCGAAGGAGTACGCCTCGGGGACGGCGACGAGGTCCACGCCGGCGGCTTCGAGCTCGCCGACCTCGTCGGCGACCTCCGCGAATCCGCCCGCGTAGTTCAGGAACATGCCGACCCGCATCCAAGCCTCCTCGCCCGGTGCGCCCCGGCCGGTCCGGAGCGCGCCCGAGGCACGCGGCCCCGGGCACCACGACGATAGCCGAGCGCCCGCGCCGAGGCATCCGCCTTGTCGACCGCCGCGTCCTCAGCGGTTCCCGAGCCGGGTGCGAGAGGGTGGAACCCACAAACGCGCCGTGTGCGCAACGGAGGTGACGGATGGGCTGGAGCCTGCTGCTCGACATGCTGCTCGTGCTGATCGGCATCGGCGCGCTGGTGAACGGCTGGCGCGCCGGGCTCCTGCGCACGGCCGCCGGACTCGTCGGGCTCGTCGCGGGCGGCGTGGCCTCGTGGTTCGCGATGCCGTGGGTCGGCTCGCTGGTCGCCGCGCCCGAGTGGCGCGCGCCCGCGGTGATCGCGACGGCGGTGCTGCTGCTCGCGGTCGGCGCCTCGATCGGCGCGGCGCTCGGCCGGCTGCTGCGCCGCGGCGCCCGGGCCGTGAAGCTCGGGGTGGTCGACCGCATCCTCGGGGCGCTCGGCAATCTGCTCGTCACGGCCTTCGTGGTCGCGCTGCTCGGCTCCGCCGTCCAATCGATGGGCGTGCCCGTGCTGTCGCCGGCGGTCGCCGGCTCGCAGGTGCTGCGCGGCCTCGAGCGGGTCACGCCGGAACCGGCGCGGGCGCTCCTCGCGGAGATCCGCACCGCGGCGCTCGGGCAGGGCGTGCCGTGGCTCGTCGATGTGATCGGCGGTCCGACGGCGGCGCCGGCGCTGCCGAGCGACGGGCCGTCGGGCGACGCGGTGAACGCGGCGACGGCCTCGGTCGTGCGCATCACCGGCACGGCGTTCCAGTGCGGCAGCACGCTCACCGGTTCCGGCTTCGTCGTCGCGCCGGACCGGGTGGTGACGAACGCACACGTGGTCGCCGGCATCGACGAGCCGATCGTCGAAGCGCCGGGTCGGGGCGCCGTCGCGGGCCGGGTCGTCGCCTTCGACCGGGAGGCCGACCTGGCGCTCATCGCGACCGATCCGCTCGACGTCGCACCCTTGCCCCTCGCCGGCACGCCCGAGCCCGGAACGGCGGTCGGCGTCGCCGGCTACCCCTTCGGCGGCCCCTTCACGCTGCGTTCGGGCTCGGTGATGTCGACGGGGCCGCTCACCATCGTCGAGGGCGACCGCACCACGACCCGTGAGGTGACGACGTTCGCGGCGCAGGTCGACCACGGCAACTCGGGCGGCCCGCTGCTGACCGGTGCCGGCGAGGTCGCGGGCGTCGTCTTCGCGAAGTCGGAGTCGGTGCAGAACGTCGGCTTCGCCGTGCCGATCGACGTACTGAGCCCGCTCGCCGACGCGGCGCCCTCGCTCGAGGACCCGGTCGGCACGGGCAGCTGCGCGCGCTGAGGGCGAGCGCCGACGCGCACGACGCAGCGCACCGGCGCCCGGCGACGGCCTGCGTCAGTCGGCGGTGAAGCCCCGGAAGCGGATGCCCCAGCTGAGCTCCCACTGCTCGCCCGGCCCGAGCCAGCGGAGCCCTCGGCCGGAGTTGAACGCCTCGGCGGGCGCCGTCATCGGCTCGATCGCGATCGCGAGCTCCTCGCCGGGGAAGCGGTCGGTCGTATACGCCTGCACGTAGGCGAAGTCGTCGTCGGCCCACACGGCCACGCTGCGGCCGTCGGGGGCGGTGAGCACGTGCTCGATGACGCCGTCCTCGTCGGAGGCGAGCTCGCCGAAGGCGTCGTCGAGCGAGAGCTCGCCGACCCGGCGCCCGTCGCGGAGGTCCCACGGGGTGCCGTCGACGGGCACCTCACCGGTGGGGAGCTTGCGCTCGTCGACCTCGATGTGGCTGTCGGCCTCGATGCGCAGCTCGAGCTCGGCCGTCGGCACGCCGCCGATCTTCACATAGGGGTGGGTGCCGAGCGCCACGGGCGCGGCCTCCGCGCCGACGTTCTCGAGCCGGTGGGTGACTCGCAGTCCGTCGGAGACGAGCTCGTAGTGCACCGCCGTCTCGATGAGGAACGGGTACCCGGTCTGCGGGAAGATCGTCGCTTCGAGGGTCACGGAGTCGCGGTCCTGCGCGACGACCCGGTACTCGGTGAAGCGGAGCAGGCCGTGGATCGCGTTGCCGAGGGCCGGCTCGGTGATGGCGAGCTGATGATCGACGCCGTCGTGGCGCCAGCGGCCGTCGCGGATGCGGTTCGGCCACGGGGCGAGCACGATGCCCGCGGCGGCCGGCGGGGTGCGGTCCTCGCCGAAGGTGGGCACCAGCTCGATCCCGTCGAGGCTGAGCGCGCGCAGCCCGGCTGCGACGGTGGTCACGACGGCGGTGAGCTCTCCGCTCGACGTCGAGGTCTCGAGGACGAGCTGTTCGCCCGTTGGGAGGGTCATGCTTCCACCATATGCGGACCGGCCGGGTCGGCGCCGCCTCGCCAGGCGCCGGCTGCCCGCGCGCTCAGCCGGCGAGCCGCACCGGCAGGCCGGTCGCCTCGAGCTCGGCGACGAGCGCGGCGGGGGCCGAGGCATCCGTCACGAGCGCGTCGAACGCCTCCAGCGGGGCGATGCGGCCGAGATGCACCTCGCCGAGCTTGGAGCCGTCGGCGAGCAAGATGCTGCGCGCGGACGCCTGCACCATGAGGGCCTTCACCTGCGCCTCGGGGAGGTTCTGGTTCGTGGCGCCGCGCTCCGGGTGGACGCCGTTGCAGCCGATGAAGGCGAGGTCGACGTGCACCTCGTCGAGCATGGACGCGGCGAGCGGATGCACGAGCGAGTGCTGCCGGGGCCGGAGGGTGCCGCCGGTGACGACGACGGAGAACCGCGGGATCTCCGGTTCGAGCTCGAGGGCGATGGCGAGCCCGTTGGTGAAGATCGTGACGTCTTCGAGGTCCCGCCGGGCCCGGAGGGCGCGCGCGAACTGCAGGCAGGTGGAGCCGACGTCGAGGAGCAGGCTCTGGCCGCTCGACACGAGTGCGGCCGCGGCGTCGCCGATGCGCTGCTTGGGTGCGACCGAGGTCTCGAGGGCCTCCTCGAGGCTCGGCTCGCGGGCTGCGCGCACGGTCTCCCCCGCGGGCACCGCGCCGCCGTGGACGCGGCGCACGGCGCCGGCGCGTTCGAGCGCGTCGAGGTCGGCGCGGGCGGTCACGCTCGTCACGCCGAACGCGGCGGCGAGGTCGGCGACCCGCACGAATCCGCGCTCGTCGAGCAGCGCGCGGGTGAGCTCGCGGCGCTCGGCGACGTCGTGTCGGTTGGCGGCGTCGCTCGGCTCGGCAGGCATGGTCGCCATTCTTCCGCGCCCGGCATTCCTTTGCAATACGCAAGTCACTTGTTTGCCAAACGAAAGTTCCGTACAGTAGCGCCGTGACCGCCCTCCCCGTCTCCGATCCGCGTATCGCCGTGCACCGCAGCACCCTCTCCGACGGCCGCGAACTGCTCTACTTCGACGACGCCGACACGACGCTGCCGCCGGGTCGGGCCGTCGACGAGCGCGAGCTCGCCCCGCGCCCGGCGACCGCCGAGATGCGTCAGGACCCGCTGAGCGGCGACTGGATCTCCATCGCCGCCGCCCGCCAGCACCGCGTCGTGCTCCCGCCGGCCGAGCTCGACCCGCTCGCGCCGCAGTCGCCCGGCAATCCCTCGGAGATCCCGAGCCGCTACGACGTCGCGGTGTTCGAGAACCGCTCCCCCTCCTTCGGGCCCGCGCTCGCCGCGCTGGACGCCGACCCGGCGGCGGCGCTCGCCGCGACGCGCGACATCGGCGTCGAGCGCACGCTGCCCTCCCTCGGCCGCTGCGAGGTGGTCTGCTTCAGCCCCGAGCACGAGGGCTCCTTCGGCACGCAGTCCGTCTCCCGCGCTCGCACCGTCATCGAGGCCTGGGCGCACCGCACCGCCGAGCTGCGGGCGCTGCCCGGGGTGCAGCAGGTGTTCCCCTTCGAGAACCGGGGCGAGGCGATCGGCGTCACGCTCGGCCATCCGCACGGCCAGATCTACGCCTACCCCTACGTGACGCCGCGCACCCAGCGGCTTCTCGACGCGATCGCGACCGCGGGCCCCGGGCTCGTCGCCGACGTCGTCGCCCGCGAGCTCGACGGCCCCCGCGTCGTGCTCCGGGGCGAGCACTGGAGCGCGTACGTGCCCTTCGCCGCGCGCTGGCCGATCGAGGTGCACCTCGTGCCGCACCGGCACGTGCCCGACCTCGCCGAGACCTCCCTCGCCGAGCGCGACGAGCTCGCCGTCGTCTACCGGCGGCTGCTGCGCGGCGTCGACGCGCGCTACGACACCCCGACGCCGTACATCGCGGCCTGGCACCAGGCGCCCGTGCACGAGCACCGCGACGAGGTGCGGCTCACCCTGCAGCTCACGAGCCCGCGCCGTGCCGCCGACAAGCTGAAGTTCCTCGCCGGCTCGGAAGCCGCGATGGGAGCATGGATCGGCGACGTGCCGCCGGAGGCGCAGGCCGAGGCCCTGCGCGCCGCGATCGAAGGAGTGGATGCATGACCGGGACCGATCTCGTCGAGCGCGCCGCCGCCGGGCTGAAGGACCGCTCCGGCCGCCCGCCCGCCGGAGTCTGGAGCGCGCCCGGCCGGGCCAACCTCATCGGCGAGCACACCGACTACAACGACGGCTTCGTCTTCCCCTTCGCGATCGACCGGCGCGCGGCCGTCGCCCTCGGCGACCGGGACGACCGCGCCGTCCGGGTGTCGAGCTCGTTCGCACCGGATCCGGTCGTCGTGCACCTCGACGAGCTCGACCCCGACGCGCAGCACGGCTGGTCCGCCTACCCGCTCGGGGTGGTGTGGGCGCTCCGCGAGTTCGGCGCCGACCTCGCGCACGCCCGCGGCGTCGACCTCCACCTCGAGTCGGACGTGCCGGTCGGCGCGGGCCTCAGCTCCTCCGCCGCGATCGAGTCGGCCGTCGCGCTCGCGCTGAACGAGCACTGGGGCCTCGGCTTCGACCGGCCGACGCTCGCCAAGGTCGGCCGGCTCGCCGAGAACCGGGTCGTGGGTGCGCCCACCGGCATCCTGGACCAGTCCGCCGCCCTGCTCGCGGAGGCCGACGCCGGCGTCTTCCTCGACTGCCGCAGCCTCGACGCCGAGGTCGTGCCGCTCCATTTCGCCGAGGCCGGGCTCGCCGTGCTCGTCGTCGACACCCGCGTCGAGCACGCGCACGCCACCGGCGGCTACGCGGCGCGGCGCAGCTCCTCCGAGGCGGGCGCCCGGGCGCTGGGCGTGCCGAGCCTGCGCGAGCTGCCCGAGCGCGAGCTGCTCCGGGCGCGCGAGCTCCTCGACGACGAGACCTTCCGCCGGGTGCGGCACGTGGTCACCGAGAATCGGCGCGTGCTCGACACGGTGCGTGCCCTGCACGAGGGCGGCCCGGCCACGATCGGCGCGCTCCTGGATGCCTCGCACGCCTCCATGCGGGACGACTTCGAGATCTCGACACCCGAACTCGACCTCGCCGTCGAGACGACCCGGGCGGCCGGGGCGATCGGCGCGCGGATGACGGGCGGCGGCTTCGGCGGCTCCGCCATCGCGCTCGTGCCGCTCGCCCGCGTCGAGGAGGCGGCGGGCGCGGTGCGCGCCGCGTTCGCGGCCGCGGGCTACCGCGAGCCGGGCACCTTCACCGTCGTGCCCTCGCCGGGCGCGCGGCGCGAGCGCTGACGGGAGTCCGTCAGGCCTGGGGCGGCTCGACCGGGTGCGGCGTGCCGCCGGTGATGCGGACGAGCTCCTCGAACGTCGTCGGGAAGACGGTCTTCGCGTGCCCGGCGGCCGCCCACACCTCCGGGTACGCCGCGAGGTGCACATCGACGATCGTGCGCACCGGCGCCGGGTGCCCGACCGGGGCGACGCCGCCGATCACCTGGCCGGTGGCCTCCTTGACGGCCTCCTTCGAGGCGCGCCGGATCGTGCCGCCGAGCGCCTCGCCGAGCCACTCGGTGTCGACGCGGTGCGCACCCGAGGTGAGCACGAGGATCGGCTCCTCGTCGATCGTGAACACGAGCGAGTTGGCGATCTGGCCGACGTCGATGCCGAGGGCGTCGGCGGCGAGCTGGGCGGTCGTGACGGCGTCGTCGAACCACTGGATGCGTGGCTCGACGCCCTGAGCGGCGAGGGCGGCGGCGACGCGATCGACGGCGGGATGCGTGGGGTCGGTCATGGCACGATCCTACGGAGCGCGCGTCGTGTTCTGGACACCCCGGTGCACTAGGGTGCGAGCGTGACCGCCCCCTCCCCCTCGCCGCTCGCCCGCCGACTCGGCCTCCGCGACGCCGTGGCCATCGGCCTCGCCTCGATGATCGGCGCGGGCGTGTTCGCGGTATGGGCGCCGGCGGCGCGCGCCGGCGGCGACTGGCTGCTGCTCGGCCTCGCGCTCGCCGCGCTCGTGGCCTATGCGAACGCCAGCTCGACGGGGCGGCTCGCCGCCCGCTACCCGGAGTCCGGCGGCGCCTACCGCTACGGGCGGGAAGAGCTCGGAGCCTGGCCGGGCTTCCTCGCCGGCTGGGGCTTCGTCATCGGCAAGACGGCCAGCTGCGCGGCGATGGCTATGACCGCGGCCGCGTACCTCGTGCCCGCCGAGTGGCAGAAGCCGGTCGCGATCGCCGCCGTCGTGCTGCTCTCCGGGCTGAACCTGCTCGGCATCACCCGCACCGCGCGGGCGGCGACCGTCATCGTCGCCGCCGTGCTCGCCGTGCTCGCCCTCGTCGTCCTCGCGGGCCTCTCCGGGCTCGCCTCGGGCGACGCGGCGGGACCGCTCGCCTCCAAAGCAGCCACCGGCCCCTACGGGGTGCTGCAGTCGGCCGGACTGCTGTTCTTCGCCTTCGCCGGCTACGCCAGGATCGCGACCCTCGGCGAGGAGGTGCGCGCGCCCGAGCGCACCATCCCCCGGGCCATCGCGATCGCCCTCGGCGTCGTCGTGGCACTGTACGCGCTCCTCGCCGTCGTGCTGCTGCAGGCCCTCGGTGCTGGCGGCCTCTCCGCGGCGGGCGCCGCGCCGCTCGCCGAGCTCGTCGGCCGGAGCGGCTGGGGCTGGGCCGTGCCCGTCGTCGGGGTCGGCGCGGCACTCGCGGCGCTCGGCGCCCTGCTCGCCCTCATCGCGGGCATCGGCCGGACAGCGCTCGCGATGGCCCGCGACGGCGAGCTGCCGCGCGGCCTCGCGGCCGTGCAGCCCCGGACGCAGGTGCCGTACGCCGCCGAACTCGTCGTGGCGGCCGCGATCATCGCCGTACTGCTCGTCGCGGACCTCCGCGAGGCCATCGGCTTCAGCTCCTTCGGCGTGCTCCTCTACTACCTCGTCGCGAACTTCGCGGCCCTCCGGCTGCTCGGCCGTTCCACCGGATCGCGCGCCACGCGCCGCGCCCGCCGAGGCCTCGCGGTCGTCGGCGCGATCGGCTGCGTCGTCCTCGTCGTGACCCTGCCGCCGCTCGCGGTCGCCGGCGGCGTCGCCGTGTTCGCCCTGGGGGCGCTGTTCCGGGCCATCCGGCTCCGCCTCGCGCGCCCGGCCCCGTAGGATTCGAGCATGCCCGTCGATGCCGCCGCCCTCGTCCGCCCGCTCGCCGGAATCGGCCGCCCCTCGATCGACGACACCGCCTTCGTCGCGGCCGGCGCCGTGATCGTCGGCGACGTGCGACTCGAGGCGCAGTCGAGCGTCTGGTACAACGCGGTGCTCCGCGCCGAGGCCGCCCCGATCGTGCTCGGCGCGCGGGCGAACCTGCAGGACACCGTCGTCTGCCATGTCGACGCCGGCTTCCCGCTCACCGTCGGCGAGGGCGTCTCCGTGGGGCACGGCGCCGTGCTGCACGGCTGCACGATCGAACGGGACAGCCTCGTCGGCATGAACGCGACGGTGCTGAACGGTGCCGTCATCGGCGCGGGCTCGCTCGTCGCCGCCGGCGCCGTCGTGCTCGAGGGCACCGTCGTGCCGCCCGGCTCGCTCGTCGCCGGCGTCCCCGCGAAGGTGCGCCGGGAGCTGAGCGAGGAGGAGCGCGCCGGCATCCGCAGGAACGGCGAGGCCTACCTCACGCACCTCGCGGAGCATACGGCGCCGAGCGCGTGACGACGGCGCGCAGCCGCCGCGCCCGCCGCAGCAGCCAGCGCGCCGGGAGGGCGACGAGCATCGCCGCCGCTCCTGCCGGCGTGCGGTCGTAGTCGCCGAGCATCCGCTTGCGCTCGTAGGCCCGACGGAGCGCCCCGCCGACGAGGTTGTGCCGCCGCCGCGGCACGGGCAGCGGCCCGCGCTCGCGGGCGGCGACGAGCCGGTCGAGTTCGTCCTCCCAGTCGTCGTGCTGCTCGCCGTGGAAGTAGTTGTCGTCGAGCCATCCGGGATCGGGCTGCCGCCACCGGCCTGCGGCGAGCTCCGCCGCGTCACCGAAGAGCCCGCTGCCCTCGAACACGGTGTTGATCTGCTTCGGGCCGATGCCGAAGTCCTCGAGCAGCAGCACCGGCACGCCCACGGCGATCGCCTCGAGCACCGCGGTCGAGCTGACGGTGACGAGCGCCGCCGCCGACTCGAGGTGGCCGGACATGGGGCCGTCGCGGACGACGAGATTCGGCGGCAGCCCACCGCCCGTCAGCGCCAGGAGCTCCGGGGGCGGGTCGGCGAGGAGCTCGCCGAGGTCGAACTCCTCGGCGTGCGTCTGCGCCTCGCCCGGCCGCGCCCGCACCTTGAGCACGACGTGATGGTCGGGGTGGGCGCGGGCGGCGCGGGCGAGCATGCCGAGCAGGCGCACCCGCTCCTCGAAGCCGGCCGGCACCTTCGCCTGCACGGCGAAGAGGAGCTCGTTCCGCTCGGGCCCGACCCAGGCGCTCGGCGGAACGGCCGCGAGGAACGGCAGCGTGGCGAGGCCGAAGCGCATGGCGACCCCGAGCGCCCGCGCGTTGGCGGCGAACTCGCGCAGTTCGCGGCGGCTGTGCAGCACGACGAGGTCGACGAGCTCGCGGTAGACGATCGCCTTCGGCTCGGCAGGGATGGTGAGACCGGGGAAGCCCGAGACGAGCACCGGCCGGTTCGGGAGCCCCGCGATGCGCCCCGCGACGACGCGCACGAGCGGCCCGCGCAGGGCGAGCAGCACCGCGTCGGGCGGGTCGGCGGCGAGCCGAGCGAGCAGTGCGTCGAGCTCGAGCGTGCGCACCTCGGCCGGGGCGAAGCCGGATCCCGCCAGCGCGGCGTCGAGCTGCCGTGCGCTCGGCAGCACGGGTGAGGCGAGCAGCACGACCTCGCTCGCCCAGGCTCCCGCGACGCGGCCGGCGAGGGCCGCGCCCCACTTCGCGTACGAGTCGCTGTCGGCGACGACGAGCAGCCGGCGCGCCGGCGCCGCCTCCCCGTCGCCGCTCACACGAGCACCCGGCGCAGCTTCGCCTTCGGGGCCTCCTCGCCGGGGAACACGCGCTTCACGCCGTCGCCCATCGCGGTCTCGATGATGCGGATGTCGCGGACGAGGTGCTCGAGGCCCTGCGGTTCGAGGGAGGCGGCGTGGTCGCTCCCCCACATCGCCCGGTCGAGCGTGATGTGCCGTTCCACGGCCACCGCGCCGAGGGCGACCGCGGCGAGCGAGATCTGCAGGCCCCGCTCGTGCCCCGAGTAGCCGACCGGCACCGGGTAGCGCAGGGCGAGCGTGTCGATCGTGCGCAGGTTCGCCTCCTCGGCCGACATCGGGTAGCTCGAGGTGGCGTGCATGAGCAGCAGCTGCGAGGTGCCGAGGGTGACGACGGCGCGGTCGATCTCCTCGAGCGTCGACATGCCGGTCGAGAGGATCACGGGCTTGCCGGTCGCGGCGATCGCGCGCAGCAGCGGGACGTCGGTGACGGACGCGGAGGCGACCTTGAAGGCCGGCACGTCGAGCTCGTCGAGGAAGGCGACGGAGGGCTCGTCCCACGGCGAGGCGAACCAGTCGAGGCCGCGGAGGTCCGCGTAGCGGGCGATCTCGAGGTAGTCGTCTCGGGACAGCTCCACCCGGCGTCGGTAGTCGAGGTAGCTCATGGTGCCCCAGGGCGTCTCCCGCGGCACGTCCTTCATGTGCTCCGGCGTCGCCAGCTCCGGCGTGCGCTTCTGGAACTTCACGGCCTGGCAGCCGGCCTCGGCCGCGACATCGATGAGCCGCTTCGCGAGGTCGAGCTCGCCGTTGTGGTTGAGGCCGATCTCGGCGATGACGTAGACGGGCAGGCCGGTGCCGACCTCGTGACGACCGATGCGCACGCTCATGTCAGGGCTCCTTCAGTTGCGGGGTCGGGCTCGGCCTCGACGGCCGAGCCTCCGGACGGGGTGGGCGGGGCGGCGGGGGCATCGGCGGCCGCCCCCACGGCCGCGCGCCCAGCCAGGACGGCGTCGGCCAGCTCTCGGACCGCGCCGTCACCACCCCGCCGGCTGAGGACGAGGCGCGCCAGACGGCGCACCTCGGGGATCGCGTCGGCGACCGCGACCGGCCAGCCCGCGAGGGCGAGGGCCGGCACGTCGCCGAGGTCGTTGCCGAGGTAGGCGATGCGGTCGAGCCGGATGCCTCGGCGCTCGGCCCAGTCGGCGAGCGCGGCGCCCTTGTCGGCGACGCCCTGCAGCACCTCGACGCCGAGCTTCGCGGCGCGGGCCCCGACGACGGGGTGCCGCTCGGCCGAGAGGATGAGCACGGGGACGCCCGCCGCGCGCATCCGGGCGACGCCGGCGCCGTCGCTGCGGCTCACCCGGACGAACTCGACCCCGTCGCCACCGACGATCGCGGTGTCGTCGGTGTGCACGCCGTCGAAGTCGGTGACGACGGCGTCGACGTCGAGCCGCGGGCGCCAGGCGCCGCCGTCGAGCATCGGCGCGAGCGCCTCGGCGATGGCGAGCTCGGCGGGGCCGTCGATCTCGAGTGCGTGCGCCTCGGGCACGAGCTGCACCTCGACGCGCCCGAAGAAGCGGTGCCCGGCGGTGCGGAAGCCCTCGACCCGCAGCACGTAGAAGGCGCCCGTCTCACGGAACTCGGGCTCGCGGTCCTGCCGTCGGAGTCGCCGGGCGGCGTCGTGGTTCACGCCCGTCGCGCCGGCCGAGGCATCCCGCCGCCAGAGGAAGGCGTGGCTCTCGACCGCGGAGAAGACGACGTCGGCCTCGCCGGCGAGCACGCGGGCGACCGCGAGGTCGACATCGTCCGGGTCGATGAAGGGCGAGGTGGCCTGGATGAAGACGAGCACCTCGGGGTCGCTGCCCGCGAGCGCGAGCTGGTCGAGCGCGTGCAGCAGCGCGCGCTCGGAGCTGGCCGAGTCGCCGGCGAGCTCGACCGGCCGGGCGATCGTCTCGGCGCCGGCGTCCCGCGCGGCCTCGGCGATCGCCGCGTCGTCGCTCGTGACCGCGACCCGGTCGATGAGCGCGGCGGCCGACGCGGCGCGCACGGCGCGGGCGACGAGGGGGACGCCGCCGACGGGCGCGAGGTTCTTGCCCGGCAGGCCCTTGGAGCCGCCGCGCGCCGGGATCACCGCGACCACCGAGGGGCGGTCGGCGGGGTCGGTGCGCTCGCGTGCCATGGGGCGACGGTACGTCGCCGTCGTGGCGGTGGGGTGGCCGCCCGGTGAACACTCCGCGCCGCTGGCCCGCCGAGCTCGTCGAAGCGCCTGGTTCACTGAGCTCGTCGAAACGCCTGGTTCGCTCAGCCCGTCGAAGCGCCTGGTTCGCTGAGCCCGTCGAAGCGCCTGGTTCGCTGAGCCCGTCGAAGCGCCTGGTTCGCTGAGCTCGTCGAAGCGCCTGGTTCGCTGAGCTCGTCGAAGCGCGCCCTCAGCCCGTCGGCAGGCTCCGCTCGACCGCGTCGAGCACGGCGTCGTAGACCTCCTCCCAGGACGTGCCGTGCCCGGCCATCCCGGTGAGTTCGAGGCTCACCGCACCGTGCACCTGCGCCCAGACGGCGACGACGCTCACCCCGACCTCGGCGGCGCCGCGGCCGGCGATCGCCGCCTGCAGCGGGGCGAGGGAGGCGGATGCCGAGGCCGGGTCGGGTTCGCAGTCGGCCACGGACTCGAGCGCTCCCCCGAACATCAAGCGGTAGAGCGCCGGATGCCCGAGGGCCCACTCGCGGTAGGCGACGCCGAGCGCGCGCAGGCCGTCCGGGGCGGCCTCCTGCTGGGCCGCCGCGAAGGAGGCGAAGCCGTGTTCGATGACGGCGGCCAGGAGCTCGCCCTTGCCGCCGAACAGGGCGTACACGGCCGACGTCGAGGTGCCGGCAGCGCTCGCGATGTCGCGGAGGGCCGCGCGGGACGCCCCGTCGCGGGCGACGATCTCGGCGGTGACCTCGAGCAGCCGCTCGCGGAGCGCGTCGTCGTACACGGGGGGTCTTGCCATGTCGCCAGTCTAGTCATAACATCGTTTTGTAACGACGTTATGGAGGCGTGGGATGACTCGAACGGTGTTCCCGGGGCGGTACACGGCCGCGCCCGAGCGGGAGACGATCACGGTGTTCCTCATCGGCATGCGCGCGAACCGCTGGTGGCGCGTACCCCGGGTGCAGCGGGTCGCGAAGCAGATGCCGCGCATGCTCCGCCACCTCGCCACACACACCGAGGCGGGCATGCTCGGCTTCGAGAGCTGGGTCGGCCGAACGACCATCCTGCTCTCGTACTGGGAGAGCCCCGAGCACCTGCAGCGCTTCGCCGCCGACCGCGACGCGCCGCACCTCGAGCCCTGGCGCGAGTTCATGCGCACGGCGCTCGGCACCGGCCACGTGGGCGTGTGGCACGAGACGTACGAAGTGCCCGTCGCGGACGCCGAGGCAGTCTACGCCGACATGCCCGCGTTCGGGCTCGCCAAGGCGACCGCGCACGTGCCCGTCGGACCTGGGCAGAACACGGCGAAGCAGCGGCTCGGGCGTTCGGGGCAGCGGGCGGCCTGAGTCCGGGGGCGCTTCGACGGGCTCGACGCTTCGACGGGCTCGACGCTTCGACGGGCTCAGCGAACCACGAGGCGCTTCGACGGGCTCAGCGAACCACGAGGCGCTTCGACAGGCGCAGCGATCCGCCGCGGGCTCAGCGAACCGCCGTGGGCCCAGCGCTCCGGGCTCAGCCGGCGAGACGCAGTTCGGCGGCCTTCACGACATTCGCGAGCAGCATGGCCCGGGTCATCGGGCCGACCCCGCCCGGGTTCGGCGACTGGTGCCCCGCGACCTCGGCGACCGCCGGGTCGACATCGCCCGTCAGCCGGCCCTTGCCGGTCTCCTCGTCCTGGACCCGGGTGATGCCGACGTCGAGCACGGCGGCGCCGGGCTTGATCCAGTCCGGCTGCACGAGGTGCGGCACCCCGACCGCCGCGACGACGATGTCGGCGCGACGCACCTCGGCGGCGAGGTCGCTCGTGCGGGAGTGCGTGAGCGTCACCGTGGCGTCGAGTCCTTTGCGGGTGAACAGCAGCCCGAGCGGCCGACCCACGGTGAGCCCGCGACCGATGACGGTCACGTGACGCCCGCGGATCGGCACCTCGTAGCGGTGCAGCATCTCGACGATCCCGGCCGGTGTGCAGGGCAGGGGCGAAGCGAGCTCGCCCTCAATGCCGAGCACGAGCCGGCCGAGATTGGTCGGGTGCAGGCCGTCGGCGTCCTTGCCCGGGTCGATCGCCTCGAGCGCGGCGTGCTCGTCGAGGCCGGCCGGGAGCGGCAGCTGCACGATGTACCCGGTGACCTCGGGGGCGTGGTTGAGGTCCCGGATGGCCGCCATCACGTCGGCCTGCGTCGCCGAGGCGGGCAGGTCGATGCGGATCGATTCGATCCCGACCTCGGCGCAGTCGCGGTGCTTGCCCGCAACGTACGAGCGCGAGCCGGGGTCGTCGCCGACGAGGAGCGTGCCGAGGCCCGGCACGATCCCGTGACTGCGCAGGCTCGCGATGCGGCCGGCCAGCTCGGACTTCACGGCAGCCGCGGTCGCGACGCCGTCGAGGGTGATGGCGGTCATCCGGGTGCGTCCTTACTGCTGCAGGCCGGGGTACAGCGGGAACGCGGCGGTGAGCTTCTGCACCCGCTCGCGCAGCGCGGCGACGTCGGCGCCGCCCATGAGGACCTCGGCGATGACGTCGGCGACCTCGGTGAACTCGGCGTCGCCGAAGCCGCGGGTCGCGAGCGCCGGCGTACCGATGCGCAGGCCCGAGGTGACCATCGGCGGGCGCGGGTCGAACGGCACGGCGTTGCGGTTGACGGTGATGAGCGCCTCGTGCAGCAGGTCCTCGGCCTCCTGGCCGTTGATCTTCGAGTTGCGCAGGTCGGCGAGCACGAGGTGCACATCGGTGCCGCCCGTGAGCACGTCGATGCCCGCGGCGCGCGAGTCGTCGGCGGTGAGACGGTCGGCGAGGATCGCCGCGCCGCGCAGGGTGCGCTCCTGACGGTCCTTGAAGTCCGCGGAGGCGGCGATCTTGAACGCCGTCGCCTTGGCCGCGATGACGTGCATGAGCGGGCCGCCCTGCTGGCCGGGGAACACGTTGGAGTTCAGCTTCTTCGCGAGCTCGGTGTCGCGCGAGAGGATGAAGCCCGAGCGCGGGCCGCCGATGGTCTTGTGCACCGTCGAGGACACCACGTCGGCGTAGGGCACGGGCGAGGGGTGCAGGCCAGCGGCGACGAGGCCGGCGAAGTGCGCCATGTCGACCCAGAGCTTGGCGCCGACCTCGTCGGCGATCTCGCGGAACGCGGCGAAGTCGAGGTGGCGGGGGTACGCGGACCAGCCGGCGATGATGACCTGCGGCTTGTGCTCGAGCGCCTTCTCGCGGACGACGTTCAGGTCGACGCGGAACGTCTCGGGGTCGACGCCGTAGGAGACGGCGTTGTAGAGCTTGCCCGAGAAGTTCAGCTTCATGCCGTGGGTGAGGTGGCCGCCGTGGGCCAGCTCGAGGCCGAGGATGGTGTCGCCCGGGGTCGCGATCGCGCCGAGCACGGCGGCGTTGGCGCTCGCGCCCGAGTGCGGCTGGACGTTGGCGTACTCGGCCCCGAAGAGGCTCTTCGCCCGCTCGATCGCGAGCGACTCGGCGATGTCGACGAACTCGCAGCCGCCGTAGTAGCGGCGGCCCGGGTAGCCCTCGGCGTACTTGTTCGTGAGCACGGAGCCCTGGGACTGCAGCACCGAGACGGGAACGAAGTTCTCGCTCGCGATCATCTCGAGGTAGTCGCGCTGGCGACCGAGCTCGAGCTCGAGCACCTCGGCGATCTCGGGATCAACCTCGGACAGCGGGGCGTTGAAGACGGATTCGGCCAAGACTGGCTCCTTCATGACAGGTACGGACCAAACGAGGGTGCTGCCTCGCGCGACTCGCGCCACGAGGCATCCGTACCGGCCCAGGCGTGCGGTCGATGCGTGCCAGTCGCTCCCCGATGGTGACCATCTCAACGCCAGTCGCGACGGAGCAAGCATAGCAATGGATGCCACCTCACCGCGGGTGTTGCGAATGGCGACGTCGTGGCAGGATGGGGCGCGGGAGTAAAGATCCCTCACAAATGGTCGCACCGACCGCTCGACGACGAGGAAACCGCGCATGAGCATCGCCGCCCGCACCGCCCGCCTCCTCGCCGCCGCCCTGTCCATCGCGCTCGGCTCGGTCGTTCTGGCCGGCTGCGCGCCGCAGCCGAACGGAGCCGACGTGCCCCGCATCATCCCCGCCCCGGCCTCCTTCGAGCAGCTCGACGCCGAGCCGTTCCGCCTCGACGACACGAGCCGGGTGCTCGTCGTCGGCGACGCCGGCACCGCCCCCGCGCTGCTCGCCGCCCAACTGCGCCTCGCCACCGGCGCCGAGGTGCCGGTCGTGGCCGGCAGCGAGGACGAGGCAGGCCCGGCCGATGTCCTGATCGCCGTCGAGGCCGGGGCGGCCGAGGCATCCGTCCCCGCCGCGCCCGCCGCCGAGGCGTACCGGCTCACCACCGGCGCCGACGGCGCCCGCATCGAGGCGGCGAGCCCGGCCGGCGCGTTCTGGGCGAGCCGGAGCCTGCTGCAGCTGCTGCCGGCCGCGATCCTGTCCTCGGGCGAAGCGGCCCAGGCAGCGCGCACGCCGGAGGGCGGCTGGACCGCACCCGCCGTGCGCATCGACGATGCCCCGCGCTTCGCCTACCGGGGCGCGATGCTCGACGTCGCCCGGCACTTCCTGCCCGTCGGCGACGTCGAGCGCTACGTCGACCAGCTCGCGATGCTGAAGCTCAACGTGCTGCACCTGCACCTCACCGACGACCAGGGATGGCGGCTGCAGATCGACGCCTGGCCGGAGCTCACCGGCATCGGCGCGTCCACCTCGACGGGCGGCGACGGCGGCGGCTTCTACACGAAGGACGATTTCCGCCGCCTCGTCGCCTACGCGGCCGAGCGGCACGTGACGATCGTGCCTGAGGTCGACCTGCCGGGGCACACCAACGCGGCCCTCAGCGCCTACCCCGAGCTGAACTGCGACGGCGTCGCGCCGGCCCCGTACGAAGGAGTCGAGGTCGGCTTCTCCTCCCTCTGCGCGGCCCCCGAGCGCGCCGAGGCCACCGACCGCTTCCTCGCCGACGTCACCCGCGAGCTCGCCGAGCTCACCCCCGGCCCGTGGATCCACCTCGGCGGCGACGAATCGCTCGCCACGAGCGAGGCCGACTACCTCGACCTCGTGCGCCGGATGACCTCGGCGGGCGCCGCCACCGGCAAGACGATCATCGGCTGGCACGAGCTCGGCGCCTCGCCGGAGCTGCCTCCCGGCACCGTCGGGCAGTACTGGGACTACGCGACCCCGCGCGAGGAGACCGGCTCCGAGGCCGACGTGCGCTCGTTCCTCGACCAGGGCGGCCGCATCGTCTTCTCCCCCGCCGACGTCGCCTACCTCGACATGGTCTACCCCGACGCGCCGAGCTTCGAGGGCCGCGAGCTCGGCCAGGACTGGGCCGACGGCGACACCTCGCTCGCCGAGGCGTACGGCTGGGATCCGGCGGCGATCGTCCCCGGTGTCGGCGACGACGACATCCTCGGCGTCGAGGCGCCGATCTGGACCGAGACGATGCGCACCCTCGACGAGGTCGAGTTCATGGCGTTCCCGCGCATCCTCGCGATCGCCGAGATCGCCTGGTCGCCGGCCGCGCCCGACGGACGCGACGAGGCCGCGTTCTTCGGCGCCGTCGCCGGCTACGGCGAGCGCCTGGAGGCGATGTCGGTGCCGTACCACCGCATGCCCGAGGTGCCCTGGCGCGACTGAGGGCGGCGCCGCCGCTCGGCCGGTGCGGGCTCGCCTGGGATGACGCGGAGGGAGGATGAATCTGGCCGATTCATCCTCCCTCCGTGCGAATCTCCTCCGCGCGGGCGCGGGACCAGCCGCGCCGCGCCGCGCCTACTTCACGCTGCCGGCCGTGAGGCCGCCGACGAGGCGCTTCTCGATGAGCATGAACAGGATGACGACCGGCACGATCGCGACGATCGAGACGCCGAACACGTACTGCCAGCTCGTCTCGTACTGGCCGACGAACTTCGTGAGCGCGACCGAGAGCGGCTGGTTGCCCGCCGTCGAGAGGATCACGAGCGACGCCGCGAACTCGTTCCAGCACGCCACGAAGGTGAACACGATCGCGGTCACGATGCCCGGCCAGACGAGCGGCAGGTTGATCCGGAACAGCACCGTCAGCCGGCCCGCGCCGTCGATCTGGGCCGCCTCGTCGACCTCCTTCGGGATGCCCGCGAAGAAGGAGTGCATGATCCACACCGCGAACGACAAGTTGAACGCCGCGTTGATGAAGATCATCGCCGCCCAGGTGTCGATCAGCCCGAGCGTCGCGAACTGCCGGAACAGTCCGGAGGTGAGCACCGCGGGCTGCAGCATCTGCGTGACGATCACCAGGAAGAGGAACACCATCCGCCCGGGGAAGCGGAACCTCGCGGTGTAGTACGCGGCGGGCAGCGCCACGAGCAGCACGAGCAGCGTCGCGAACACCGAGATCACGATGGTCGAGATCAGGTTCTGCGGCAGCGGCGTCTCGGGGGTCGACCACATGTTGAGGTAGTTCTCCCAGTGCCACTCCGTGGGGAAGTAGGTGGGATCGACCGAGCGGATCTGCGCCTTCGTCTTCACGGAGCCGAAGAACATGATCGTGTACGGGAGGATGAAGATCGCGAGCACCACGAGGCCGGCGAGCATGCGCAGCAGCACGCGGCCGAGCGGCACCTGGTCCTCGGTGTAGCGGCGCTTGCGCGCGGGCCCCCGGTCGCGGCCGCCGGGCGAGCGCTCGGCGTCGACGGAGAGCATGGCGCGGGTTTCGGTGACGGTCATCGCTCAGACCTCCCTGGTGGGCTTGACGACCTTCACGTACACCGCGACGATCACGATGACGATGAGGAAGGCGACGACCGAGAGCGCTGAGGCGACGTCGACCTTGTGCTGGTTCTGGATGTATTTGAAGATCATCGTCATGATCGTGTCCGCGTCGTAGCCGGGGATCGATCCGGTCATCACCTTCAGGATCGGCAGCGAGTTGAACACGTTGATGATGTTGATCAGCACGGCGACCGAGAGCGCGCCGCGCAGCTGCGGCAGCACCACGGTGAAGTAGGTGCGGGCGGGGCTCGCGCCGTCCATCTTCGCGGCCTCGATCGTGTCGCTCGGCACCGTGGCGAGGCCGGCGAGGATCGTGTAGGTCGTGAACGGGAGGGACACGAAGATCGCGATCACGATCGACCAGATGAAGGCCGTCGTGGGGTTGCGGGTCCAGCCGTAGCCCTCGGGGGTGTCGATGAGCCCGACGTCCACGAGGAACTTGTTGATCACGCCGAAGTACGGCTCGAGCCCGTAGTAGACGACCATCGTCGTCATGACGACCGAGGCCGCCCACGGGATGATCACGACGAGGCGGACGATCCGCCGGCCGGGGAACGCCTTGTTCAGGATCTGCGCGATGCCGAGCGAGATCAGCACGGTGAACACGACGACCACGACGACCCACACGATCGTGCGCAGGAAGATCGGCCAGAAGTACGGGAAGGAGAACACCTCGACGTAGTTGTCGAAGCCGACGGACCCCTTGTCCACGCCGGACTGCGAGATGTCCCGGGTCGAGTTGAAGAACATGACCCCGGCGGGGAACAGCACGACGCCGAGGATGAGGGCGAGCGCGGGGGCGATCCAGGGCAGCGCCTTGACGAGGTCGCGCCCGCCCGGCTTGCCGCGGGCGGCGCCGCCCGGGGCGTTTCCCGCGCGGCCCGTTCCCCCGGGGCGGGGGCGGCCCGAGGCCGCCCCCGCGGGGTTCGATGACGTATCGGTTGTGGAGCTCATGGTGCGGTGGTCACCGAACCCTTCCGTGGTGAGTCGGGGCTCAGCCCGCGTCGGCCTGCGCCTGGATCTCGGTCAGGACGTCCTGCGCCGGCTTCGTCTGGATCTGACCGAAGAGCGACTTGAACGCACCGTCCGTGGCGGACCACTTCGGGTTCGTCGACGGGTAGAACTGCGCGTCCGGCAGCACGTCGAGGAACGGCTTCAGCGCTTCCTCGCCCGAGAGTGCCTCGGCGCCCGACTTCGTGACGGGCAGGAAGCCCTCCGTCTGCACCCACGGCACGTACACGTCGGCCGAGTAGTAGTAGTCGAAGAACTTCGTGATGGCGTCCTTCTTGCTGTCGTCGTTCTTGAACGCCATCAGCTGGTCCATGACGCCGAGGGTGAACGCCGAGCCGTCCTTGGTCGGGATCGGCACGATCGAGTAGTCGAGCTCGGGGTTGTTCTCCGCGATCTGGCCGACGGTCGGCGGGAGGCCGACCTGCATGCCGATCTTGCCCTGGACGAAGATGTCCATGAGCGGCGAACGGTTCGTCGAGCCCGGGTCGGCCTGCGTGGCGCCCGCGTCGATCATCTTCTTGATCTGCTCGGCGCCCGGCAGGTTGGCCGGGTCGTCGACCGTGATCTCGGACGCGTCGCCGAAGCTGCCGCCGCCGCCCCACAGCCACACGGCCGCCTCGGCCTGCGCCTCTTCCGAGCCGAGCGGCATGCCGTAGCCGGCGACGCCGCCGCCGAGCGCGGAGACCTTCGTCGCCGCGTCGAGGAGCTCGTCCCAGGTCTTCGGCGGGGCGGCCACACCGGCCTGCGCGAGCAGAGCGTTGTTCACGAACAGCGCGCGCGCCGAGGCGATGAGCGGCAGCGCGTAGGCGGTGCCGTCGACCTCGGCGTTCGCGAGGAACGCGTCCTGGAAGTCGGAGTACGTGTCGGACGAGACGACGTCCTTGGCCGGGTAGAGCAGATCGTCGGCCGCGAAGCCGGCGAAGGGGCCGCCGTTGTAGATGTCGGGCGCCTCTCCACCCTGGATCTTCGTGGCGATGACCGACTCGAGGTTGTCCCAGGACTGGACCTCGAGCTCGACCGCGATGTCGGGGTTGGCCTTCTCGAAGCCCGAGATGACGTCCTCCCAGAGGCCCTGGGTGTTGTCGGAGTAGCTCGGCACGAGCAGGTTCAGGGTGGTCTTGCCGGAGGCGTCGCCCCCGCTCGAACCGCCGCCGAAGCCGCACGAGGCGAGCGTCAGCGTCGCCGCGGCGGCCAGCGCGATCGCGCCGAACCGGTGGGACTTCTTCATGTGTGCTTCCTCACTGTGTTGGTGGTGCACAGCCGCAGAACGCTTCACGCGACAGTGCGTGCATTCAGTCCGTCGGATGACGGGTGGTGAATGTCCCTCCGGAGAACCGATCAGTTTCGCCCAGACGGTGCTCGAAATGATGGCCGCGGCCGTCAGCGCCCGTCAAGAGGCGTCCCCGGATCGTTATCCGAATTTGTTCGGAAACTATACATACCGTCTCATTCGGCCACAACACCAGTACTGCTTGCATTGACATGATTGCAAGATGCATGAAACGATCATCCGCGAGCATTGATGCGTCGTCAGCCGTGCTGAAGGAGCAGGGCCGACGACCGACCACGGAGGAGCGACACGGTGACCGACCCCACCACCCCCCAGCCCGCCGGCGGAGCGCACATGGCCGCCGAACTCGCCTCGCAGCCGGAGACCTGGGCGCGCGCCGCCGGCCTCCGCGCCGAGCAGGCGCTGCTGCCCGCGGCGGGTGCGCGGATCGCCGTCGTCGGCTGCGGCACCTCGTGGTTCATGGCCCAGTCCTACGCCGCCCTCCGCGAGCGCGGGGGCCAGGGCGAGACCGACGCGTTCGCGGCATCCGAAGCGTTCATCGACCGGGGCTACGACGCGGTCGTCGCGCTCACCCGCTCCGGCACGACGACCGAGGTGCTCGAGCTCGTCGAGGGCCTCCGCGGCCGGGTGCGCACGATCGGCGTCATCGGCGACGCCGACTCCCCGCTCGTCTCGCTCGTCGACGACGCCGTGCTCCTGCCCTTCGCCGACGAGCAGTCCGTCGTGCAGACCCGCTTCGCGACCACCGCACTCGCGCTCTTCCGCGCGAGCCTCGGCGAGGACCTCGACGGTGCGATCGCGGATGCCTCGGCCGCCGTCTCCGCCGAGCTCGACCCCGCCCTCGTCGACGCCGAGCAGTTCAGCTACCTCGGCCGCGGCTGGACCGTCGGACTCGCCCACGAGGCCGCACTGAAGATGCGCGAGGCCTCCCAGTCCTGGACCGAGTCGTACCCGTCGATGGAGTACCGCCACGGGCCGATCGCGATCGCCGCGCCCGGCCGGGTCACCTGGCAGTTCGGGCCGGCGCCGGAGGGTCTCGCCGCCGACGTCGCCGCGACCGGCGCCCGCTTCGAGACGAGCACGCTCGACCCGATGGCCGACCTCGTCCGGGCCCAGCGCGTCGCCCTCGCCCGTGCCCGCGCCAAGGGACTCGACCCCGACAGCCCCCGGAACCTCTCGCGATCGGTCATCCTGAATCCGTGAACCGATCCTCCGACCTTCCCGCCGTCGGGCCGGCCCCAGTGGGCACCGGTCCGGCGGTGCTCGCCTTCGACGTCGGCGGGACCGACATCAAGGCGGCGCTCTTCGACGACGCCGGGCGCGTGCTCGGCCTCAGCCGCACCCCGACGCCGCTCGAGCACGGGCGCACCGCCGCCTCGGTGACGCGCCGGCTCGGCGAGCTCTCCCGTGAGCTGCGCGCACGGTTCCCCGAGGTCGAGCCGGTCGCCGCGGGCGTCGTCGTGCCGGGCATCGTCGACGCCGAGCGCGGCGTCGGCGTCTTCGCGAGCAACCTGGGCTGGGCGGACGCCCCGATCCGGGCGCTCGCCTCCCGCGAGATCGGCCTGCCCGTCGCCTTCGACCACGACGTCCGCGCCGCGAGCTGGGCCGAGCACCGGCTCGGCGCCGCCCGCGCCTTCGACGACGTCGTCGTGCTCGTCATCGGCACCGGCATCGCCGGATCGCTGATCCTCGACGGCCGCCCGCACACCGCCGGGGGCTACGCGGGCGAGATCGGGCACTCCCCCGTCGCCGACTCCCCGCGCTGCGCCTGCGGCGCGATGGGCTGCCTCGAAGCGATCGCCTCGGCCGGCGCCATCGCCCGGCACTACGCCGAGCGCTCCGGACGCGCAGTGGACGGCGCCCGCGAGGTGCTCGCGCTGGCGGCCGACGGCGACGCCGAGGCATCCGCGGTCTGGTCGGAGGCCCTCGACGCGCTCGCCTTCTCGATCGCCCAGCTCACCGCCGTGCTGGCGCCGCGCGCGGTCGTGATCGGCGGCGGGCTGTCCCGCGCAGGCGACGGGCTGTTCGGGCCGCTCCGCGATCGGCTCGACGCCCGGTTGAGCTTCCACCGTCGGCCCGAGCTCGTCCCCGCGGAGCTCGGCGAGGACGCCGGACTCCTGGGCGCCGCGCTCATCGCCCGCGAGCTCGACGGCGACACGGCAGCGGATGACCCGGATGTCACGGGCCGCGCGGATGCCGAGGTCGCCGGATGATCGTGACCGTCACGCCGAACCCCGCACTCGACCTGACCTGGCGCGCCGAGCGCGTCGTGCCCGGCGGTTCGCACCGCGTCGACGCCGCGCTCGCCCGCGCCGGCGGCAAGGGCGTGAACGTCGCCCGGGTGGCGCACGCGCAGGGCGCCGAAGTCCTCGCCGTGACGACCGCCGGCGGACCCGTCGGCGAGGAGTTCGCGAACGAGCTGCGCGAGAGCGGGGTGCCGCACCGGCTCGTGCCCGTCGCGGCCGAGACCCGGCGCAGCGCCGCGATCGTCGACGAGGCGCTCGGCGACACGATGATCTTCAACGAACGCGGCACGAGTCCGAGCCCCGCCGAGTGGGCGGCCCTCCTCGACGAGGTGCAGGCGGCCCTGCTCGGCGCGGGCGTGCTCGTCGTCTCAGGGAGCCTGCCTCGGGGCGCCGATCCCGGGCTCGTGCCGCGACTCCTGAGCCTCGCCGCAGACCGCGGCGTGCCTGCGGTCGTCGACGTCTCCGGCCCCGCGATGCTCGCTGCCGCGTCGGCGGGCGCCGCCCTGCTGAAGCCGAACCGGGCCGAGCTCGCCGACGCGACCGGCCTCGACGATCCGTTCGAGGGCGCCCGCGAACTGCTCCGGCTCGGCGCCCGGCGCGTGCTCTGCTCCCTCGGCGCCGAGGGCCTGGTCCTCGTCCGCGCCGGCGTCGCCCCGCTCCGCGCCCGCCTCCCCGAACCGCTCGCCGGCAACCCCACCGGCGCCGGCGACGCCGCGGTCGCCGCGGCCGCCGTCCTGCTCCACGACGACCCGGACGTCGACGACGAGCGACTGCTCGTCGCCGCGGCGTCCTGGTCGGCCGCGGCCGTGCTCGCGCCCGGTGCCGGCGACATCTCGCCGCGGCATCCCGAGCTCGCCGACCGACTCCTCGTCGACCGTCCCGCCGGAGCCTGACGCTCCCGGCATCCCACCGGAAAGGCCACGCATGCCCCTCGTCCCCGCCGCCGAGCTCGTCCGCGCCGCCGCAGCCGCAGGCACCGGCCTCGGCGCCTTCAACGTCATCCACCTGGAGACCGCCGAGGCGCTCGTCGCCGCGTCCGAGCGGGCCGGGCTGCCGGTCATCCTGCAGCTCTCCCAGAACTGCGCGGACTACCACGGCGCGCTCGAGCCGATCGGACTCGCGACGCTCGCGGTCGCACGGCGGGCGGCGACGCCCGTCGCGGTGCACCTCGACCACGCGGAGCGCGAGGAGCTCGTCGACGAGGCGATCGCCCTCGGCTTCGGCTCCGTCATGTTCGACGGCGGCGCCCTGCCGTACGAGGAGAACGTCGCGGCGACCGCGCGCGTGACCGCGAAGGCGCACGCCGCCGGCGTCTTCGTCGAGGGCGAGCTCGGCGAGGTCGGCGGCAAGGACGGCGCGCACGCGCCGGGCGTCCGCACCGACCCCGCCGAGGCCGTCGCCTTCGTCGAGGCGACCGGCGTCGACGCCCTCGCCGTGGCCGTCGGGTCCTCGCACGCGATGACCGACCGCACGGCCGCGCTCGACCTCGAGCTCATCGCACGGCTGCACGAGGCGCTCCCCGTGCCGCTCGTGCTGCACGGCTCCTCCGGCGTGGCCGACGCGGAGATCGCCAGGGCGATCGCCGCGGGCATGACGAAGATCAACGTCTCGACGCATCTGAACGGCCACTTCACGCGCGCCGTGCGCGAGTTCCTCGCGGCGCGGCCCGATATCGTCGATTCCCGGAAGTACGTGCGCGAAGGCCGGGAGGCCGTCGCCGTCGAAGCGGCGCGGATGCTGCGGAACTTCGCGCTGACCGAGGGGTGACCATGAATCGTGCCGAGCGGCTGAACGCGGTGCTCGACCTGCTCGCGGACGGCGGACGGGTCGAGGTCGAGGAGCTCGTCGAGCGCCTCGGCGTCTCGCCGGCCACCGCCCGCCGCGACCTCGACACCCTCGCCGAGCAGCAGCTGCTCACCCGCACGCGGGGCGGTGCCGTCGCGCAGACCGTCGCCTACGACCTGCCGCTGCGCTACAAGAACCACCAGCGCACCGACGAGAAGGAGCGGATCGCCCAGGCCGCGAGCCGGCTCGTGCCCGCCGGTGCCGTGATCGGCCTGTCCGGCGGCACGACGACGACCGCCATCGGCAACGCGCTCGCGATGCGGCCCGACATCATGGAGCCTTCGCCGACGCCGAACCTCACGGTCGTGACGAATGCGGTGAACATCGCCACCCAGCTCGCGACCCGGCCGCAGATCAAGCTCGTGGTCACGGGCGGCGTGCTGCACCCGCGCAGCTACGAGCTGGTCGGCAGCTACGCCGAGCAGGTGCTGAACTCGGTGACCGTGGACATCGCGTTCATCGGCGTGAACGGCATCGACCCCGTCAAGGGCCCGACGACCCACGACGAACGCGAGGCCGCCGTGAACCGGCTCATGGCCACCCGCGCGGGGCGGGCGATCATCGTGGCGGACTCCTCGAAGCTCGGGCGCACCGCGTTCGCGACCATGGGCGGGCCGCGACTGTTCCCGCTCGTCATCACCGACTCGGGCATCACGTCGGAGCAGCGCGCCGCGCTCGCCGAGCACGGCTACGAGGTGATGGTCGCCGAATGAGCCTCCTCGCCCGCGCAACTAGGCTGAACGCGTGAGCACCGCGCCCGTCGTCATCCACTCGGCCCGTCTCGTCACCGACTCGGAGACCACCCCCGACGCCTGGGTGCGCTTCGAGGGCGGCGTCGTCGCGGCGCGCGGCCTCGGCGAGGGCTGGCGCGACGAGCTCGCGGCCGGCACCGAGGTGGTCGACGCGGCAGGCGGATGGCTCGCCCCCGGCTTCATCGACCTGCACTGCCACGGCGCCGGCGGCGCCTCCGTCGACGACGGGCCGGAGGGCGTCGAGGGCACGCTCGCGGTGCACACCGCGCACGGCACGACCCGCTCGGTCCTCTCGCTCGTGACCGCTCCCGTCGACGCCCTCGCCGAGCGGCTGCGCATGATCTCCGAGCTGGCGGCGCACGACCCGCGGATCCTCGGCTCGCACCTCGAGGGGCCGTTCCTCGACCACGAGTTCCGCGGCGCGCACGATCCCGAGCTGCTGCGGCGGGCGACCCTCGCCGACGTCGACGCGCTGCTGGATGCCTCGGACGGCACGCTGCGCCAGATCACCATCGCGCCCGAGCACGAGGGCGCCGCCGAGGCGATCGCCCGCTTCGTCGACCGGGGCGTCGCGGTCGCCGTCGGGCACACCGGCGCGGGCTTCGAGGAGGCGCTGGCCGCCTTCGACGCGGGCGCCTCGATCCTGACGCATGCCTTCAACGGCATGCGCGGCATCCACCACCGCGCCCCCGGCCCCGTGGTGGCCGCGATGCACGCCGATCACGTGACCCTCGAGATCATCAACGACGGCGTGCACGTGCACCCCGACGTCGTGAAGCTCGCCTTCTCGGGCGCGCCGGGGCGGCTCGCGCTCATCACCGACGCCATGGCAGCCACGGGTGCGGCCGACGGCGAGTACATCCTCGGCTCGCTCGAGGTCGTCGTGCTCGACGGGGTCGCCCGGCTGAAGCACGGCGGCTCCATCGCCGGGTCCACCCTGACGCAGGACGTGGCGCTCCGCCGCGCCGTGCTCGACTGCGGCATCCCGCTGAACGAGGCGATCGGCGCCTTGACCGCCACGCCCGCCGCCGCGATCGGTCGCGCGCACGAGCTCGGCCGCCTCGACCGCGGCTTCGCGGCCGACGCCGTGCTGCTCGACGACGAGCTCGCCGTGCAGGCGGTGTGGGGCGCAGGCCGCCCGCTGGTGCCGTTCGCCCGCTGAGCCGTCGCGGAACCGCCGTGGTTCGCTGAGCTCGTCGAAGCGCGCCGGCCGCGTTCCCTTCGACGAGCTCAGGGAACCAGGGTTGGTTCGCTGAGCTTGTCGAAGCGCGCGGCGTTCCCTTCGACGAGCTCAGGGAACCAGTGCCCGGTGGACCGGGTTCGGAGGCGTGTTCCCCATCGCCTCCGAAGCCCGGCCGGGTACCGAACCGGGCTTCCCCCGCCCGGTTCAGAGCCTCCGCGCGGAGCGGATCTCGCCGGGGTTCGGGTCTCCCGGCGCCGCGATCCGTGCGGATGCCTTCGCTGAACAGATGCAGTCTGGACGCGATCATGACGCGATTTCCAGAGAAATCTGCTGAAATGCTGTGACCCGATCAGTTTCCGCGTCATGACGCGGCTGCTCCACCGTCTCTCGATCGGGCCTGCACGCGATGCGCCCGGGAAGAGGATGACGATGCGGAACGCCGTGAGCGAGGTCTCGGACCTCGACCTCGTCGAGCAGACGAGGCAGGGCGACTCGGCCGCGTACGCCGAGCTGTGGCAGCGCCATGCGGCGTCCGGTCGCACCGTGGCGCGCTCGTACAGCAGCCTCGACCCGGACGACCTCGTCTCCGAGTCGTTCACGAAGATCTACGACGCGATCCTCGCCGGCGGCGGACCGCGCGGCGCGTTCCGCCCGTACCTCTTCACGACCATCCGCAACACGGCGGCCGGCTGGGGCCGCGCCCGCCAGGAGACGAACCTCGAGACGCTCGAGTCCTTCGAGGACCCCGAGTCGAACGAGCAGTCGACGCTCGATGCCCTGGACCGCAGCACGACGGCGCAGGCGTTCCGCTCGCTGCCGACGCGGTGGCAGGAGGTGCTCTGGTACTCCGAGGTCGAGCAGATGACGCCCGCGCAGATCGCACCGCTCGTCGGCATGAGCGCGAATTCGACGGCTGCCCTCGCCTACCGGGCCCGCGAGGGCCTGCGGCAGGCGTGGATCCGGGCGCACCTGAAGTCGGCGAGCGAACCGGAGTGCCGCTGGACCATCGATCACCTCGGCGGCTACGCCCGCGGCAAGCTCGGCAAGCGCGACACCTCCCGACTCGAACGGCACCTCGACGACTGCGCGAAGTGCACGATCGTCGCCGCGGAGGCGAAGGAGGTCGGCTCCCGGCTCGCGCTCGTGCTGCTGCCGCTCGCGGCCGGCATCGGCGGCGCCACCGCGTACTCCGCGTGGCTGCAGCAGCACACGCCGGTCGTCGACGTCGCCCTGGGCGTCGGCGGCGCGGGGATCGCCGTGGGCGTCGCCGGCGGAGCGGCGGGCGGCGCGAGTGGCGCGGGTGCCGGCGCCGCCGGTGGTGCCGGGGGTGCCGGGGGCGCCGCTGCCGGCGGAGCGGCCGGAGGCGTCGGCGGGGCCGGCGTCGCGGTCGGTGCCGGCGTGGGCGCGCTGGTACTCGTCTCCGCGGTCGTCGCGGCGGCCGTCGTGCTGCCCGGCCTCACCGCCGGCACCCCGGAGCCGCAGGCCGTCGCCGAGGCGCCCGCCGTCGAGGCGCCGGCCGCGGGGGCCGATGACGCCCCCGTCGTCGCTCCGCCGGCCGCGCCGCCGCTCGTCCCGCCGACGGTGCAGACGCCGCCCCCAGACGACGCCCCGCCCGTGGGGTCGCCCGCGCCGCAGGCCCCGGCAGAACCCGCCGCCCCGTCGCCCGCGCCGAAGCCGACGCCCACCCCGACGCCGACGCCCACTCCGGAACCCCCGGACACGGTCGCGCTGCCCCCGACCGTCGACCAGGACGTCGACACGGCCGGCGGACTCGTCTTCCCCCGGCTCACGGGCACCGCCGAGCCCGGCGCGACGGTCACGGCCACGCCCGTGCGTCAGGACGTCGCGACCGTGCTCGCCGCGAGCGACGGCGGCGCCGAGGCATCCGCCGCCGACGGCTCGATGAGCACCGTGGCGGGGTCCGACGGCCGCTGGATGCTCGAGCTTACGACGCTGCCGGCCGGCGACAGCCGGGTGGCGGTGGTGCAGCGCGACGTCGCGGGCAACGTCTCCGCTCCGACCGAGATCGGGCTCTGGCTCCAGGCGCCCGTCCTGCACTACGGCGGATTCCTCGGCGCAGCCTGGGTCGGTCTGTTCACCGGCGCGCCCGGCGCGACGGTGGAGCTGCTCGCCGATGGGCGCGTCGTCGATCGCGTGGAGCTCGGCGAGGACGGCCGGGCCAGTCGGGAGTATCTCGGCTTCGTCGAGGACCCCGCCACGATCGGCGTCCGCTACGTCGTCGGAGACCGCACGGGCGTCTTCGCCCCCGGCCTGCGGAACTGGGGCGAGGAGGGCGGCCTGATCGCCGACACGGCCGCCCCGGACAGCGGTCAGCTCGCGCCGGTCGCACCGGAGGAACCCGGTACTCTGGCGGGATGACCTCCGCCGCCGACCTCGCTCCCGCGCACCTGCACCACTGGGTGCTGACCCTCGTCTGCGTCGACGGACCGGGCATCGTGCACGCGGTGAGCGGGGCGATCGTCGCGGCGCGGGGCAACATCACCGAGAGCCAGCAGTTCGCGAGCCTCGACACCGGCCGCTTCTTCATGCGGCTGCAGGTCGAGTCGCCCGCGGACCGCGCGGAGTTCGAGCGGGCCATCCTGCCCGTCACCGAGCGCTACGGCATGGAGTGGCACCTCGACGAGGTCGCCCGGCCGCTCCGCACGCTCGTGCTGGCCTCCACCGCCGGCCACTGCGTGAACGACCTGCTGTTCCGTCAGCGCGCCGGGCAGCTGCCGGTCGACATCCCCCTTGTGCTCTCGAACCACGGCACGCTGCGCGACCTCGTCGACTTCTACGGGGTGCCGTTCGAGTCCCTCGCGGTCACGAACGCCGACGAGAAGGCGGCGTTCGAGCGGCGCGTGCTCGAGGCGGTCGAGGAGCACGACATCGAGCTCGTGGTGCTCGCCCGCTACATGCAGATCCTCTCCCCGGAGTTCTGCGAGGCGCTCGCCGGCCGCTGCATCAACATCCACCACTCCTTCCTGCCCGGCTTCAAGGGCGCGAACCCCTACCGCCAGGCGCACGCCCGCGGCGTGAAGCTCATCGGGGCGACCGCGCACTTCGTGACGAGCGATCTCGACGAGGGCCCCATCATCGAGCAGAACGTCGTGCGTGTCGACCACTCGCGCTCGGTCGCCGAGCTCGTCGCGATCGGGCAGGACGAGGAGAGCCGTACGCTCAGCCAGGCCGTGAAGTGGTTCGCGGAGCGACGCGTGCTCGCCGACGGCGAGCGGACCATCATCTTCCGCTGAGCCTATGACCGCGGTCGCGGCCGGCGGCGGGCTGCGCCGGCAGCGGATGCCTCGTGGCGCGACTAGGCTTGATCGTCGTGAACGCCCCCAGCACCGCCCAGCCCAAGATCGGCTTCAACGAGCTGCTCCGCTTCGTCCTCGAACTCTTCGCGATCGTCACGCTCGGCATCTTCGGCTTCACCGCGTTCCCGCTGCCCTGGCCGGGCGTGCTCATCGGCATCGGCGCGCCGCTCTTCGCGATCCTGCTCTGGGCGCTGTTCCGGTCGCCCAAGGCGGTCTTCGCCGTCGACCCGTTCGTGAAGGCCCTCGTCGAGATCGCCGTGTTCTCCTCGGCCGCGATCGCCTGGTGGCTGATGGGTCAGCCGATCGTCGCGATCGTGTTCGCCGTCGTCGCGGCCGTCAGCGGCGTGATCAACGGTCGCCGCGAGTTCAGCGCCTGAGCCGCGGCGACGGGCCGACCGCGGCCGCGCCGGCTCAGATGCCCTGCCAGGCCGGCTTGTTCGCCCAGGCGTGCCGGTAGTACGCCGTCTGCTGCAGCTTCGACGCCGCCGCCTCGTCGATCACGACGGTCGCGTGCGGGTGCAGCTGGATCGCCGAGCCGGGCTGGCTCGCTGAGACCGGCCCCTCCACTGCCGCGGCGACCGCGTCGGCCTTCGCCTCGCCGAAGGCGAGGAGCACGAGATGCTTCGCGCGGAGGATGGTGCCGATCCCCTGCGTGATGCAGTGCATCGGCACGTCGTCGGGCGAGTCGAAGAAGCGCGCGTTGTCGGCCCGCGTGGGCTCGGTGAGCGTCTTCACCCGGGTCAGCGAGGCGAGCGAGGAGCCGGGCTCGTTGAAGCCGATGTGCCCGGTCCGGCCGATGCCGAGGATCTGCAGGTCGACCCCGCCGGACGCCGTGATCGCGGCCTCGTAGTCCGCGCCCGCGTGCTGCACCTCGGCCGGGTCGCCGTTGGGCACGCGCACGAGCTCCGGGGTGAGCCCCAGCGGCTCGACGACCTCGCGGGTGATCACCGAGCGGTAGCTCTCCGGGTGGCCCGCGGGAAGCCCCACGTACTCGTCGAGCGCGAAGCCGCGCACCCCGCGCACATCCACCCCGTCGGCCTCGATGCGCGCCGCGAGTGCCCGGTACGTGGCGAGCGGGGTCGAGCCGGTCGCGAGCCCGAGCACCGCGTCGGGCGTCCGACGGATGAGCTGCACGATGGCATCGGCGACCAGGGCGCCCGCGGCGTCCTGGTCGGAGACGATCACGACTTCGGCCATAGCTGTTCTCCTACGAGCGCGGCGCCGACGGCGGCCGCGGGGAATCCGAGGGGGATGACCCGCACCCGTCGGGCGAGGTCCAGAGAGTCGAGGAACGCCGATTCGGCGGACCACTCCCCCAGGATACGGTGCACGCCCGCCTCGAGTCGGCCACCGAGGGCGGCGAGCCCGCCCCCGATGACGAGCTGCTCCACATCGGCGGTGAGCACGAGCGTCCGCACGGTCGCCGCGACGCCCGAGAGGAAGCGGTCGCGCACCTCGACGGCGCGAGGATCGCCCGCGTCGGCGGCGTCGAAGAGCTCGAGCGCGGGCAACGGATGCCGACTCGGCCACATCCGCGCGATGGCGGATCCGGAGGCGAGCGTCTCGAGGCATCCGCGTTGGCCGCAGGCGCAGCGCACGCCGTCCGGATCGACCGGGACGTGCCCGACCTCGCCGGCGACCCCGCTCGCGCCGCGCAGCAGCACGCCGTCCTGCACGATCCCGGCGGCGAGTCCCGTGCCGAGGTTCACGTACGCCATCGAGCGGGGCGCCTCGCCGCTCGCCGCGAGCAGGTGCTGCGCACCGAGCGCGGCGGCCTTGACGTCGTTCTCCACGCGCACCTCGACGCCGAGCCGGTCGCTCAGCCGGGGGCCGAGATCGAGCCCCTCGACGCCGAGATTCACCGCGTGGGCGACCCGGCCGGTGCTCGTGTCCACCGCGCCCGGGATGCCGATGCCGATCGAGCTGAATCCGCCGGCGGGGGCGCCGGCGAGCTCGCGCATCCGCTCCGCGGTCGCGTAGGCCGTCTCGAGGACGCCCTCCGCGCCGATCGCGGTCGGGATGCGCAGCATCTCGCTGAGCGCGTCCGCCTCGTCCAGGGCGATGGCGGCGGTCTTCGTGCCGCCGATGTCGATGCCGAGCCTCACGCGAAGCTCGCGGGCGTCGCCCGGCCCGCCTCCTCGACGAGCCCGATCACGGCGTCGCCGACGAGGCGCGAGGCCCCGAAGGTGGCGATGTCGGCGTAGCGCCGGTCGTCCGACGGCCACCCCATGTCGAGCGCGACCACGTCGGACCGCAGGGCCCGCAGCGCGTCGATCGCCCGGCGGGCGAAGCCGTGTCGGTGCAGGTCCTTGCCGATGACGACGACGGGGCCGGGGAGGGCCGCCCAGTCGGGCTCGGCCTCGCCGTCGGCGAGCCGCTCGCGTCGGGCGAGGCTGACCCAGCCCGGTCGCGCGGCTTCGGCCTCCGCGGCGAACACGCCCCAGGGCGCCTCGCCGATGGCGATGTTCGCCTCCGTCTCGACGCGCACCACGCTGCCGACCCCGCCGGCCAGCACCGCGGCGGCCGCGGGCGAGACCTCGAAGGCGGGCACGAGCTCGGCGGGCTCCGGCATGCGACCGGCCGCGGCATCCCCGGCGAGCGGCAGCTCGGCGAGCGCCCGCACGCGGGCCGCCGCCTCGGCCACCCGATCGGCGCCGAGCCGGCCGGCGGCGACCGCTGCTTCGACCGCGACGACGATCGACTCGAGTTCGGCGTCGTCGTTGTCCGAGCCGATGCAGAGCAGGTCGCAGCCGGCGGCGAGGGCGCGCACGGCCGCCTCGGGGATGCCGTGCACGCCGCTCGCCCCCTGCATGTCGAGGGCGTCGGTCACGATGACGCCTTCGAAGCCCAGCTCCCCGCGGAGCAGGCGATGCAGGATGTGCGGGGAGAGGGTCGCCGGGTTCTCCGCATCGAGCTGCGGAAGCAGAATGTGGCTCGTCATGATCGTCGCGGTGCCGGCGGCGACGGCCGCACGGAACGGTACGAGCTCGCGCGAGCGCAGCGTCTCGAGGTCGACGTCGACGACCGGCAGGGCGAGGTGCGAGTCGGTCGCGGTATCGCCGTGCCCCGGGAAGTGCTTCGCGCTCGCGGCGACGCCCGTGGACTGGATGCCGCGCACCCATGCCGCGGTGTGCCTGGCGACGAGCTCGGGGTCGCTGCCGAAGCTGCGCACGCCGATCACCGGGTTGTCGGGGTCGGAGTTCGCATCGGCGTCCGGGGCGAAGGCGAGCGTGCAGCCGGCGGCGGCGAGCGCCTCGCCGACCGCCCGGGCGACGCCCTCGGTGAGGACGACGTCGTCGAGCCGCCCGAGCAGGGCGTTGCCCGGGTAGGGCGCTCCTCGGTCGTAGAAGAGCCGGGTGACGTCGCCGCCCTCCTCGTCGATCGCGATGACCGCGGCCGGGTTCGCCGCGCGGAGCGAGGCGTTCAGGGCGGCCAGCTGCTCCGGGCCCTCGACGTTCATGCCGAAGAGGCACACGCCGCCGAGCCCGTCGGCGAGCCGGCGCAGCAGCCACTCGGGGGCGACTGGCCCGTCGAAGCCCGGAAGCAGGGTCGTCAGGATGTCCCGGCGCAGCGTCTGGGCCGCGTCGGGTCGGATCTGCTCGCTCATCCCTTGACAGCTCCGCTCACGAGTCCGCTCGTCATCCGGCCCTGCACGATGAGGAAGAAGACGATGACGGGGATCGCCATCAGCGTGGAACCGGCCATGATGCCGGCCCAGTTCGTGGTGCCGTTCGCGACCAGGAAGGTGCGCAGCCACACGGGCAGCGTCATCATCTCGGGGCGAGCGTTCAGCACGAGCGCCATGATGAACTCGTTCCACGCCTGGATGAAGCCGAAGACGCCGGTGGCGATGAGGCCGGGGGCGAGCAGCGGGAACGTGACCCGCCAGAAGGCGCCGGCTCTCGAGCAGCCGTCGATCATGGCGGCCTCCTCGAGTTCGACGGGCACGCCGTTCACGAATCCGCGCAGCGTCCAGATGGTGAACGGCAACACGGTCGCGATGTACACGATGGTGAGGCCCGCGATCGTGTTCAGCAGCTGCCAGCCGTCGATGACGCGGAACACCGAGACGATCATCGCCTCGCCGGGGATCATCTGGATGACGAGGATCGTCAGGATGAACGCCCGACGGCTCTTGAACCGGAATCGGGTCACGGCGACCGAGGCGAGGAAGGCGAAGACGAGCGCGATGATCACCGTCAGCAGCGTGACGATGAGCGAGTTCGCCGCCGCGGGCAGGAACGGCGTGCGGCCCGGATCGAAGATGACCGTCTCGTAGTTGCGGAGCGTGAAGTTGTCGGGGAAGAAGTGCACCTCGGAGCCGCGCACGTCGTTGTTCGGCTGGAAGGAGGTGTTCACCATCCAGTACACGGGGAACACGAACAGTGCGAACAGCACGACGGAGAGCGCCGAGAGCAGCCACGTCGTGACCCGGCGGCGGCCGCCGCCGCGCCGTGCGCGATCCAGCGAGCCGGGCGCGGTGACCGCGCGGGTGGTCGGGGTGACGGCGGCGCTCACAGCTCCTCCTCCTTGAGTACCTGACGGATGTAGTAGATGGAGATCGCCATCAGCAGCACCGCGGTGATGACGGCGATCGCGCCGCCGTGGCCGAAGTCGCCGCCGGCGATCGAGGTCTGATAGATGTACACGCCGAGCGTGTTGGTCTGGGCGCGGATGCCGCCGATGTCCTGCAGCGCGAAGATCTGCGTGAACACCTTGAGGTCCCAGATCACCTGCAGCATGGTCACGATCATGAAGATCGGCTTCAGGTAGGGGAAGATGATCAGCCGGAAGCGGGCGAAGCCGCCGGCGCCGTCGAGCTGGGCCGCCTCGAGCACCTCGCCCGGGACCTGGGTGAGGCCCGCGTAGAGCGTGAACGCCGCGAACGGCACGGCGCCCCAGACGACGATGATGCCCGCGACCATGAAGAAGCTCAGCGGGTTGATGAGCCACTGGTGCTGGTCGAACTCCGCGAGGCCGAACCAGTTCACGAGGGCGTAGTTGATGACGCCGTACGCCGTGTCGAACATCCAGCCCCACACGATGGTGGCGGTGAGGGCCGGCATCGCCCAGGCGAGGAGCATGCCCACGGTGAGGAGCATGCGGAAGCCCTTGGGCAGGCGCACGAGCATGAGGGCGATGAGCGTGCTCAGCACCATCGTCACCAGCACGCACGCGCCGGCGAACAGGAGGGTGCGGCCGAGGACGCCGTAGAAGACCGGGTCGGTGAAGACGTCGATGTAGTTGTCGAACCAGACCCAGCTCGGCGGGGCGCCGAAGACCTGGGCCCGGCCGAACTCCTGGAAGGACGTGATGATCAGCTGGACGAGCGGCCAGCCGACGATCGCGGCCAGCACGATGATGGCCGGCGTGATGAGCGCGTAGGGGGTGAAGCCGGCGGCGCGACGGCCGCGCCGCTGCGGCTTCCCGCCGCTCGGAGCGGTGAGTCGCTCGCCCTCGACGGCGCTCGGGGCGGCCGGCTCGAGGTCCTGATCGACCGTGGTCATGCTGGTACTCCTGAAAGATCGAGGGATGTCCGGGGGCGGGTTCGGGTCTCGCCCCCGGGGATCGGGGCCGGCGACGTGTGTGGTCGTCGCCGACCCCGGTCGGGTGCGATGCCGCGGGGGAATGGGGCCCGCGGCACCGCGCAGTCGGCGGGTACCGACTCGCTTCGTCGGTGGGGTGCCGACTAGCTGTTGAGGATGTCCTCGATCTGCTTGTCCGCTTCCTCGGCGAGGGTCTTCACGTCGCCGCCCTGGGCGATGTTCACGAAGAGGTCCTCGAGGATGCGGGCGGCCTCGACGTCGGCCCAGCGCGGCGAGGCCGGCGTGAGCTTCGCGTTGCCGGCTGCGGCGGCGATCGCCTGCGCGACCTCGTCGGTGCCGAGCTTGTCGGCGAGCGAGAGCTTGGCCGGAACCAGGCCGCCCTCGGCGTAGATCGTCTGGAACTCGTCCGAGAGGATGATCTTCAGCGCGTCGACCGCGAGCTCGGGGTGCGCCGACTTCGCCGAGACGCCGATGTTCGAACCGCCGGCGAAGACCTGCGCCGCGCCGCCGTCCTTGCCCGGGAGGGCGTAGACGCCGAGGTTGGCCTCCTGGTCGGGGCAGCCGGGCGCCTCGGCGTCGACCGGAGCGAGGATCGAGAACTTGACCCAGCTCGGGGCCGAGAGCTGCAGCGTGGTGCCGTCGCAGAAGCCGACCTCAGGGCTCGTCTCGTTCGCGTCCTTCGGCGCGACCGAGGCGGTGGCCATGGCCTGCTGGACCTCTTCGAGGCCCTTGATCGACTCGGGCGAGCTCAGCTGCGCGTCCCACTTGTCGCCGTCCGGCACGGCGACCTCGCCGCCGTTCTCCCAGATGAAGGGGAGCGCGTTGCGCCAGTCCTGGCCGGGCCACCAGATGCCCGACTTGCCGGGGTTCGCCGCCGCGAGCGCGGCACCGGTCGCGACGTACTCGTCGAGGGTGGTCGGCACGGTCTGGCCGGCCGCCTCCATGGCGTCCTTCTTGTAGAAGACGAGGCGCGAGCCCGAGTAGAGCGGGGCGGCGTAGAACTTGCCGTCGTAGGTGCCCGCCTCGACGAAGCCCGGCAGCAGGTCGTCGCCACCGAGGTCCTCGTACTGGTCGGTGAGGTCGAGGAACGCGCCCGCCGAGGTGAACGCGGAGGCCTGCGTGTTGCCGACCTCGACCACGTCGGGGCTGTCCGAGCCGGAGAGGCTCGTGGTGAGGCGGTCGACGAGACCGTCCCAGGCCTGCTCCTCGATGACGAGCTTCGAGCCGGGGTGCTCCTCTTCGAAGGTCTTCACCAGGTAGTCGCGAGCCGTGTCGGGCGTGTCGGTGCCGACGAGCCAGACGCGGATGGTCGCGTTCTCGTCGGATCCGCCGCCGGCGTCTCCCGAGGCGCAGCCGGCGAGGGTGAGCGCAGCAGCGGCGCCGAGGGCCACGATGCCGAGTTTCCGCATTGCGTTGTTTCCTTTCTGGGGGTGAAGGAGCAGCAGGACGCTGTTCTCTCAGTGCGAGGGCTCGTCTACGAGACCCCGAGTTCTCCGGACAGGACCATGACGGCCGTGCCGTGCAGGACGATGTCCTGCCCGTGCGCGGTCATCCGGAGCCTCAGATCGCGGGTCTGTTCCGCCATCGTCCGCTTCCGGAGCGTTTCGAGGGCCGCGTCGATGAGCGGGCCGTCGAGCAGGTGAGCCGGACCGCTGAGCACGATCTCCGGCAGGTCGAGGGCGCCCACGACGGGCGCGAGGACGATGCCGAGCCGGCGGCCGGCTTCGGCGAGGACTTCGGCGCGGGCCGCCTCGTCGGCGTCGGCGCCGAGGGCCTCGAGCTGTCCGGTGAGGCGCGGCACGGACAACCAGGCCTCGAGGCAGCCGTCGCGGCCGCAGACGCAGCGAGGGCCGCCGTCGGTGCCGACGACGACGTGGCCGATCTCACCGGAGGCGAAGCCCGATCCGGTGACGAGGCGGCCGCCGACGATGAGGCCGGAACCCACACCGTGGCCGATCTTCACGAGCATGAGGTCGTCGGCCTCGGCCGCGCCGTGCTCGGCGAGCACCGCGGCGTTGGCGTCGTTGGTGGCGTGCACCGGCAGGCCGAGGCGGGCCGAGAGCCGCGCCTGGAGCGGCAGGTCGGCCCAGCCGAGGTTGGGGGCCGAGCGGACGGTGCCGCGCGGGTCGACGACACCGGGGGTGCCGATGCCGACGCCGAGCACGGGCGCGGTCGCGAGCCCGACGAGGCGGGCGGCGAGCTCCGCGACGAGTTCGAAGGCCCGCTCCCCCGTCGCCCCGCCGAGCGGCGACTCTGCGCGCTCGAGGATCGTGCCGGAGAGGTCGAGCACGGCTCCGCGGACGACGCGGTGGCCGGAGACGTCGATGCCGACGATGCGGAAGGCTCCGCGGGCGACGTCGAGGAGGGTCGCGGGCTTGCCCGGCCGGGCGTCCTCACGCTGGCCGAGTTCGACCACGAGGCCCTCGGCCATCAGCTCGGCCACGAGGTCGGAGACCGTGACCCGGGTGAGCCCGGTTCCGCGGGCGAGGTCGGCACGGCTCTGCGCGCCGGTCGTGTAAAGGGTCTGCAGCACGAGCGCCCGGTTGTGGCTGCGCGCGTGCTCGGGGAGCACCTTGCCCGAGGGGCGAAGTGCGCGGCTCCGGCTCGAGAGCCCGGCGAGCGCGCCGGGACCGGCGGCGGTGGCGGGGCCCGCGAGCTCCGCCTGCGCCGTTCCACGAGGTGCTTCCGTAGCAGTCACGAAAGTTAGTAAAGCTTACGAACAAACTTCGCGCAAGAGGAATTCCCGATGCGAGCCCCTCGTTACCGAGTTGTGATCCGCCTCAGCGAAGCTCCGGCTCGGACGCCGCCGCAGCCGCGCGCGGTTCGCCCGGCGCGACCTTCGCACGGTCCAGGCGCCCGCCGATCGCCCGCAGCGCGGCGAGGATCGCGACGAGGTCCACGACCTCCTGCAGCACCGCACCGAGGGTCGCCGGGATGACGCCGAACGCCGCGACGAGCATCAGCCCGACGCTCACGAGGATGCCGAGCCAGATGCTCTGCAGCGCGATCCGCACCGTGTCCTGCCCGATCCGCACCGCGCGAGCCACCCGCGAGATCTCGTCGACGAGCACGACCACATTCGCCGACTCGCTCGCCGCCGTCGTGCCCTTCGCCCCCATCGCGACACCGACATCCGCCGCCGCGAGCACCGGGGCGTCGTTCACGCCGTCGCCGACCATCATCACCGGGCGACGCTCGACGGCCTGCACATCGCGCACCTTGTCACCGGGCAGGCACTCCGCGTGCACACGGGTGATGCCGAGCTCCTCCGCGATGTGCCGGGCGGTGGCCTCCGCGTCGCCCGTCAGCATCATGGTCTCCTCGACGCCGAGGCGGCGCAGCTCGGCGAGGGTGGCCGCGGCATCCGGGCGCACGTGGTCCGCGGCGAGTACCGCGCCCGCGTACCGGCCGCCGACCGCGACGTAGACGGCGAGCTGGCCGGCGGCGATCTCGGTCCGATGGGCTTCCGGCGCGTGCTCGGCGACGAAGCGGAACTTGCCCACCACGACCTCGCGGCCCTCGATGGTGGCGACGACGCCGTTCGTGGCCGTCTCGCCCGCGCGATCCGCCTCGGCGAGCACGAGCCCCCGAGCCGCGGCCGCCCGGAGCATGGCGGCGGCCAGCACATGCGAGGAGTACTGCTCGGCGCTCGCGACGAGGCGCAGCAGCTCGCGCTCGTCGAAACCCGGTTCCGGACGGATCTCCGCGAGCTCGGGTTCACCGCTCGTCAGGGTGCCCGTCTTGTCGAAGACCGCCGTGCGCACCCTCGCCAGCAGCTCGAGCACGCCGCCGGACTTCACGATGAGCCCGTTCTTCGCGGCCCGGCTCATCCCGCCCAGGAACGCGACCGGCGCCGCGATGAGCAGCGGACAGGGGGTCGCCAGCACGAGCACCTCGGCGAAGCGCACCGGATCGCCCGACGCCCACCAGGCGATGCCGCCGAGCGCGAGCGAGAAGACCGTGAAGGGCACGGCGTAGCGGTCGGCGAGGCGCACCACCGGCGCCTTCGACTCGGACGCCTCCGCGACGAGCGCGACGATCTGCTGGTACTGGCTGTCGGCCGCGGTCGCGGTGGCCCGCACCTCGACGGCGGAGCTGCCGTTCACCGAACCGCTCAGGACCGCGTCGCCCGAGCGCTTCTCGGCCGGCACGCTCTCGCCGGTGATCTGCGACTCGTCCATCGTCGTCTCCGGCGAGAGCAGCACTGCGTCGACCGGGACGAGCTCGGAGGGACGGATGAGCAGCACTTCGCCCGGCCGCACGGCGTCGGCGGGCACATCGACGATCTCGCCGTCACGGCGCACGTGCGCCTGCTGCGGGGCACGGGTGAGCAGGGCGTCGAGCTCGCGCTTCGCCCGACGGTTCGCGTAGTCCTCGAGCGCTTCGCCGCCGGTCAGCATGAGCACGACGACCACGGCCGCGATGTACTCGCCGACCAGCACCGTCGCGACGATCGCCGTGATCGCGAGGACGTCGAGGCCCCAGTGACCGCGGAGCAGATCGCGCACCATGCCGACGCCCTGCCAGGCCGCGATCGCGAGCGCGTAGACGCTGAACAGCCACGGCACCGCCGCCCCCGCGCCGGCCGCCCACAGGACGAGCCCCGCGAGCCCGACGATCACCGTCAGCGTGACCGCCCAGTAGCGCCTGGCGACGTGCAGGATCCGTGTCACGAGCCCGCTCCTCCCGCCGGCTCCCCCGCGCCGGTCACGGGCCCAGCCTACGACGCCGGCGGCCTCCGCGCCGGGCATCCGCGTGGCTGCACGAGGCATCCGCCCACCGGGTCGCTCGGTCGCCCTCCTCGTCCGCCCGCCTCGTCCGCTGCCTCGTCCGCCGGCTCGCCTCCTCCCGGCACGACGAAGGGCGGATGCCGAAGCATCCGCCCTACGTGGTCGGCCGCATCGCGGCCCGCGTCATCAGGCCGCGAGGCGCGCCTTCAGGTTCGCGTCGATCGCGTCGAGGAAGCCCTCGGTCGTCAGGTACTCCTGCTCCGGGCCGACGAGGAGCGCGAGGTCCTTCGTCATGGCACCCGACTCGACCGTCTTCACGACGACGTCCTCGAGGGTGTTCGAGAAGTCGATGAGCTCCTGGTTACCGTCGAGCTTGCCGCGGTGCGCGAGGCCGCGCGTCCAGGCGTAGATCGAGGCGATCGGGTTCGTCGAGGTCGGCTTGCCCTGCTGGTGCTGGCGGTAGTGGCGCGTGACCGTGCCGTGCGCCGCCTCAGCCTCGACGATCTTGCCGTCGGGCGTGGTGAGCACGCTCGTCATGAGGCCGAGCGAGCCGAAGCCCTGCGCGACCGTGTCGGACTGCACGTCGCCGTCGTAGTTCTTGCACGCCCAGACGTAACCGCCCTCCCACTTCAGCGAGGAGGCGACCATGTCGTCGATGAGGCGGTGCTCGTAGGTGAGGCCGGCCGCGTCGAACGCGTCCTTGAACTCGGTGTCGAAGACCTCCTGGAACAGGTCCTTGAACCGGCCGTCGTACGCCTTCAGGATCGTGTTCTTCGTCGAGAGGTACACCGGGTAGTTGCGCGAGAGGCCGTAGTTCAGCGAGGCGCGCGCGAAGTCGCGGATCGAGTCGTCGAGGTTGTACATGCCCATCGCGACGCCCGCGCCCGGGGCCTGGAACACCTCGAACGACTGCGGCTCCGAGCCGTCCTTCGGGGTGAAGGTCATCGTGAGCGTGCCCTCGCCCTCGAACTTGAAGTCCGTGGCGCGGTACTGGTCGCCGAAGGCATGGCGGCCGACGATGATCGGCTTGTTCCAGCCCGGCACGAGGCGCGGGATGTTCGAGATGATGATCGGCTCGCGGAAGATGACGCCGCCGAGGATGTTGCGGATCGTGCCGTTCGGCGACCGCCACATCTTCTTCAGGCCGAACTCCTCGACGCGGGCCTCGTCGGGGGTGATGGTGGCGCACTTGACGCCGACGCCGTGCTTCTTGATGGCGTTCGCGGCGTCGATCGTGATCTGGTCGTCGGTCTCGTCGCGCTTCTGGATCGAGAGGTCGTAGTACTCGAGGTTCACGTCGAGGTAGGGGTGGATGAGCTGGTCTTTGATGGCCTGCCAGATGATGCGCGTCATCTCGTCGCCGTCGAGTTCGACGACGGTGCCTTCAACCTTGATCTTCGACAAAGGGATGTCTCCTTGAATGCGGGCGGGGAAGCGGGCCCGTCGTGCGGGCTCGAGAACCGGCGGGGCGCGAGAGTTCGCACCGCCGGACAGTTTACCGTGTCGCGCGAATATCTCGACATCGAGAGACCCTCCCCCGTCGTTCCGCGGAACGACGGGGGCGCTGCGGATGGGACCAGAGGCGGATACCGGCACGGGCCGCGAGCCGTTAGCCTGTTCGCATGGGTGCGCTGAGACTTGAAGACCTGTCCGCCTCGAACATCGTCGCGGCGAACACGCTGTCGCTGAAGCCCGGGCAGGAGCAGTTCATCGCCCCCGTCACCTACTCCGCCGAGGCCTCCGTCGTGAACCCCGAGACCGCGTGGCAGCGGGTCGCGCTCCTCGACGACCGGGTCGTCGGGTTCATCCACGGCAACTTCGACCCCGAGAACGTGCACGAGGAGTTCCGCGCCTGCATCTGGCGCATCAACGTGGACGCCGAGGTGCAGGGCCAGGGCGTCGGCCGCTTCCTCGCGACCGCCCTCGCCGAAGAGGCCAAGCGGCGCGGCTTCGACCGCATCACCGTGCTCTGGGAGCCCGGCGACGAAGGCCCCGAAGCGTTCTTCCACCGGGTCGGGTTCACCGACATCGGCGAGACCGCGTACGGCGACATCATCGGGGCGCTCGAGCTCTGAGCGGGCGGATGCTTCGCACGGGCACCGGCTCGGACGGCGCTCCCGCGCTGAGTTCTCGCGCAGCGGGCGCCGGTGCGGCGAGTGCTGGTTCCGGCGAGCCGTTCGGCAGCTTCGCGGACGCCGTGCTCGCCGTCGTCGCCGATATCCCCTCCGGCTGCGTCGCGACCTACGGCGATGTCGCCGCCGTCCTCGGCACCCGCGGGGCTCGCGCGGTCGGGCGCGTCATGGCACTCTCGGGCGGCACCGTGCCGTGGTGGCGGGTCATCCGCGCCGGCGGGCACCCGCCGAGCGGGCACGGAGCGGAGGCCCGTGCGCACTACGAGCGCGAGGGCACACCACTGATCGCCGTCGATTCCGAGGACGGCTACCGCGTCGACCTCGCTGCGTGCCGCTGGCGCGGCTGAGCGGCCGTCCTCCACACGCCGCACCCGTCCGTCTTCCTCCACCGTCCGGGGCGCCCCGTCCCGAGACCGCGCCATCTCGACGCAGCATGGACCCATGTCCGCCGCATTCCCGCCCTTCGCCGAACTCGGCGAAGCCGTGCGCACAGCGGCCCGCTCCTGGCACCCGGCCGATCGCTCCGACCGCGAGCTGCTCGAGAGCCTTCGCGCGCTCAGCGAACTCCGTCAGGAGATCGAGCGGCTGCAAGCCCTCGCCGCGGCCGAGGCGGCGCGGCGCTCGCGAACCGTGTTCGGTGCGCAGGGACTCGCCCGCCGCGACGGCCACGCGACGACGACGGCCCTTGTGCAGCACGTCACCGGAGCCACGAGGCGCGAGGCGGAGGCGCTGCTCGAAGTGGGGCGCATCGCCGCCGAGGCTGCGGCCGCTGCCTCGGCAGGCCCCGGCCGACCCGACGGCGACGCCGACGCAGATGAGACGAGCGGGGCCGTGCTCGACGGGAGTGGCGCGCGTGCTGCCACCGCCATGCCCGTCGAGGCTCCCTGGCATGCGGCCATCGGACTCGCGGTCGCGCGCGGCGAGCTGACCGTCGCCGTCGCCGACGCGCTCCGTTGGGGCATCGGTCCGATCGAGGAGCTCGACGATCCCTCCCCTGCCGATGGCGAGCCGGGTGCCGAAGCGCTCTCCGTCCTCATCGCCCGGGCACTCCCCGAGCTCATCGCCACCTGCCGCACCCGCTCTCCGGAACAGGCGAGACGAGCAGCCCGCTCGCTGCGCGACCGACTCGACCCCGTCGGCGTCGAACGACGCGCGGAGGGCCAGCGGCGTGCGCAGTTCTGGCGCATGTGGCAGACCGAATCGGGCATGTACCACGGCGAGTTCGAGCTGGAGCCGGTCGCGGGGGCCGAGGTCAAGGCGCTCTTCGACCGGCTGAGCCATCCACGTCGCCTCGATCGGGGCGTCCGGCGCACGTTCGGTCATCCGGTCCACGGCGAGCGCGCGTACGCCGAGGCGCGCAAGAGCCGCGAGCGCAACGCCGCCGAAGGGTTCGCGCAGCTGCTCCGAGCCGGTGCCTCGGTGAACCCGCACCGCGTCCTCGGTGACCGCCGACCCGCGGTGCACCTGGTCGTGAACGCCGCATCACTCGAACGCGGCAGGGGCAGCGGCGCCCTGGAGGGGCACAGCGACCGCGTGCCGCTCGCGACGACCGTCGCCGGTCTCTGCGAGGGCTACCTCCCGGTCCGCTTCGACGGCGGCGCGGTGCTCGACCTCGGACGAGACGAACGCCTGTTCAGCGAGGCGCAGAAGGCCGCGATGGCGGTGCGAGACGGCGGATGCCGCGACCCCGAATGCGATCGTCCGCCCTCCTGGACCGAGGCGCACCATATCGACCACTGGCGTCGCGACGACGGCCGCACCGATCTCGCGGACGGCATCCTGCTGTGCCGGCGGGACCACCTCCGCTATCACAACGAAGGCTGGGAAGTCCGGCGCGAGGGCACCGAGTACTGGCTGATCCCGCCGGCTCGGGTCGACCCCGAGCAACGCCCCCGTGCGATGCCCTCGAAGACTCCAGCAGATGTGCTGGATCCCTTCGCCCCGAGCTGAGCCTGAACCAGAACAGGTCCAACGCGGGTGGCGTCCAGTGGGATCCTTGCCGTGCCATGCCATGCTGTGCCGCGCCGCCGTGCCGTGCCGGTGCAGTGCCAGCGCCCAACACCAACACCAACGCCAACGCCAACGCCAACGCCAACGCCAGTCTCAGCGCCGGCGCCGGTCTCAGCCCGCGCCGCTCTCGGCGCGCGCCGCTCTCAGCCCGCGCCGCTCTCAGCCCAGCGTGGGCGGCGCTCCATCGACACCGTCGACGAGCGGTAGGCGGACAGTGATCGTCGTCCCGTGCCCTGACTCGCTGACGAGCTCGAGCGTCCCGCCAACCGCCTCGACGCGATCGAGGACTCCGACGATGCCGGTTCCGGCATCGAGCCGAGCGCCTCCCGCGCCGTTGTCCCGGACGGTCAGCCGAAGCTCGCCGCCGTCCGAACTCGCATCGATCCACACACGCGTCGCCCCGGCGTGCTTGTCGACGTTCGCGAGCGCCTCGGCCACGACGAAGTAGGCCGTCGCTTCGACGAGCTCCGGCAGCCTGCCGGCGACGTCGACCCGCACCTCAGTCGGCACCGAGCACCGTCCGGCGAGCTCGGGCAATGCCAGCGACAGGCCGCCTTGGGCGAGCAGGCTCGGGTGGAGACCCTGGGCGAGCTCTCGAAGCTCCTTCAGCGCGGCGTTCAAGAGCAGGATCTCGGCATCGACCTCGTCGGCGATGGCCGGCATGCCGCGGTCCCTCGCCTGGTCGGACGTCCGCCGGAGCCGCATGGCGAGCGAGACGAGCTGCTGCTGGGCCCCGTCGTGCAGATCGCGCTCGATGCGCCGCCGGGCTGCGTCGCCGGCCTCGACGATGCGCTGACGGGACTCCCGCACATGAGCGAGCGTCCGCTCGATCTCCGAACGAAGCCGGCCGTTGTCCACGGAGAGCCTCAGCGCGCTCGAGACCCCGTCGAGCAAGCGCATGTTGTCCGTCAGCACGCGGTCGTGTCGAATGAGCGCGATCGGTACACCGAGGGGCGAGGCGACCGGGAGGACGCTCTGGCTCCCCCGGGGTCGGCGTCGCCTTCGGGGATCGGCGTACCCGAGGCGTCGGCGTAGACGCCGCGTTCCTCGTCCCACCAGTACACCCGCACCGACGCATCCCGCAGCGTTCGGGCGAGCGATTCCGCCCAGAGCCCCCGGTCGGCGCCCTCGCGGGTGATCCGCATCAGGTCGGCGACCCGGGCCCGCATGTTCCGGGCGTGCGAGACGCCCGCGACGAAGCTCACGGGGATGGACGCGATCGCGATCAGCGAAATCGTCGCGAGCATCTGGTCGCTCCGAGCCTCGGCAGCGTAGCTGACCGCTTGGGCGGTGAGGGTCGTCGCCCACGCGAGAAGCGCGAGCGGCATCAGGAAGGCGACCGTCCGGGCGGGGACACTGCCCCGCATCCACCGGAAGAGCAGACGCACCGCGATGGCCAGCGCCAGGCCGACGCCGATGATGCGGTAGCCGACGTCGATCGCAGCGAAGAGTTCCGGGAGCGCGGCCAGGCGGTACGGGTTCGGTGCGCTGCACGCGCAGACCCCGTCGCCCGGTGCGGCGAGCAGGAGCACCGCGAGGAGATTCACCGCAGACGCGACGGCCGCGATGCCGACCACCCACCGATCGAATCGTTCGCGCAGCACTCCGCGGGGGTAGATGAGCACGATGATGCCGGTGACGACCGCCCACCCGAGGTCGAGTCCGCGCACGATCGGCCAGAGCCATCCGACGCCGCCGATCACCGCGTAGATCGATTGCGGAATCCAGAGCACGACGAACGCGACCATCAAGCGGGCAGGCCATCGGCTCTCGCTGATCGCCCACGCCACGCCGGCGCACGCGGCGAAGACGAGGGGGACGAGCGCGTGCAGGGTCGCGTACGAGGTCTCCGGGCGCGCCTCGGCCGGCGTCGACCAGTATCCGGAGATCGCCATCGCCAGACTCAGGCCGACCGCGAGGGCGAGGGTGATGCCCCGCCGGACGATCCGGCCGTTCCGGCCCGGAGCCATCACCTCGCGGTCACCGCTCGCCGAGGAGCGCGAGGACGGCGAGCACGCGACGATGATGGTCGCGCGATTCCTCGAGCCCCAGCTTCTGCAGGATGCTGCGCACGTGCGTTTCGACGGTCTTGAGCCCGAGGAACAGGGACTGCGCGATGCCGCCGTTCGAGTACCCCTGCGCCATCAGCTCGAGCACCGAGCGCTCACGTTCGGTCAGTCGTGAGATCGGGTCATCGACTCGACTCCGACCGACGAGCTGCTCGACGACCTCCGGGTCGACGACGGAGCCACCCGAAGCGACCGTCTCGACGGCGCGCACGAGCGTCTGCGGCTGGGCGACCCGCTCTTTCAGCAGATAGCCGGTGCCGCTCCCCGCCCCCATGACGCGCAGCGCGTACTCCGGGGTCGCGTACATGGAAAGCAGCAGTACGCCGATCGTCGAGCCGCCGGCGCGGATCCGTTCGAGCGCGACGACGCCCTCGTCACTGTGTCCGGGCGGCATGCGGATATCGAGGACGGCGGCATCGACGGGAGTCTCGTCGAGCACTCCGAGGAGTTCGTCGGCGGTCCCGACGGAGGCGACGACCTCGATGTCCGCGTCCTCCAGCACCTTCTGGATTCCCTCGCGGAGCAGCATCGCGTCGTCCGCGATGACGACTCGCAGGGGCGTGGTCGAATCGCCCATTGCTCCTCCGTTCGACGGCGCTCGGGCGCGCGGCCGCGGGCGCACACACCGCCCCGCTCACTGTATCGCGCTGGAAACGGCAGGGCAGGTCCCAATCCGGGGGTGCCTGATGCGGATCTCCGCACGAGAACGATGGGCACCGCTGCCCATCGACACCGGCGGACGGCCGTACGTACGATCGCCACGCTCGACCGTTTCCGTACCGACAGGAGATCACCGTGAAACTTCGCACCCGGCGACACAAGCTCGCCCTCGCCCTCTCCGCGCTCGCGCTCGCCGCCACCGGCACGATCGGCGCAGTCGGCACCGGCGCCGAGCCGGCCGAGGCGGCGGGCCGATGCGTCGACTACAACTACTCCCAGGGCGGCTACTCGAGCTGCATCGGCTACATCCAGCAGCTCGTCAATTACCACACGGGCGCCGGACTCGCGGTCGACAACAACTTCGGGCCGAAGACGCGGTCCGCCGTCATCCGGGTGCAGTCGATCTTCCGCCTCACCGCCGACGGCATCGTCGGACCGCGCACCTGGAACATCATCTGCTACCCGCAGAAGGGCCCGGGCCCCATCCCCGGCTTCCCATACGCCGCGGCCCGCGCGGCGGGCTGCAGCATCTAGCCCGGCACCGCACGAACGCAAGCACGCACGAACGCAAGAAGGCGGGTGACCCCATCGGGTCACCCGCCTTCCGCTGTTCAGCGCCCGCTCACACGAGCGAGTCGCGCCACGCCGCATGCAGCGCGGCGAACCGGCCGTCGCCGCCGATCAGCTCCGCGGGCGAGCCGTCTTCGACGATCCGCCCGTGCTCCATCACGAGCACCCGGTCGGCGATCGCGACCGTCGACAGCCGGTGGGCGATGATGATCGCCGTCCGGTCGGCGAGCAACTTCGTGAGTCCCTCCTGCACGAGCCGCTCGCTCGGGATGTCGAGCGAGCTCGTCGCCTCGTCGAGGATCAGCACCGCCGGATTCGCCAGGAATGCCCGCGCGAACGAGATCAGCTGCCGCTGCCCCGCGCTCACCCGGCCGCCGCGCTTGTTCACGTCGGTGTCGTAGCCGTTCGGCAGCCCCTCGATGAACTCGTGCGCCCCCACGGCCTTCGCCGCCGCGACCACCTCGTCGAACGAGGCGTCCGGCTTGCCGAGCGCGATGTTGTCCGCGACGGAACCCGAGAACAGGTACGCCTCCTGCGTGACCATGACGATCGCGCGGCGCAGGTCCTTGGGGTGCAGGGTGCGCAGGTCGAGCTCGTCGAGCGTGACCGCGCCGTCGCTCGGGTCGTAAAACCGGGCGATCAGCTTCGCGAGCGTCGATTTGCCGGCCCCCGTGGAGCCGACGAGCGCGATCGTCTGCCCGGCGGGGATGTCGAGGTCGAAGCGTGGCAGCACGACCCGGTCCTTCGTGTAGGCGAACTCGACGCCGTCGAAGCGCACGCGGCCGTTCGCGTTCCACAGGTCGACCGGTCGCTCGGGGTCGGGGACGCTCGGCTCCTCCTCGAGCACGCCCGAGATCTTCTCGAGCGCGCTCGCGGCGGACTGGTACCCGTTGTAGAACATCGCGAGGTCTTCCATGGGGTCGAAGAAGCGCTTCGTGTACAGCACGGCCGCGAGCAGCACGCCGACCTGCAGGGAGCCGTCGACGACGCGGAAGCCGCCGAGCACGATCGTGGCGGCCACCGCCGTGTTGCCGATGAGCGCGAGCCCCGGGTTGAACACCGCGAACAGGCCGAGCACCTTCGCGTTGACGTCCCGGTAGTCCTCGACGAGCGCGCCGAACTCCCGCTCGTTGCGGCGCTCCTTGCGGAACGCCTGCACCGCGCGGATGCCGGTCATGGTCTCCACGAACTGCACGATGAGCCGTGCCGAGGCGACGCGCGAGCGGCGGAACAGCTGCTGCGAGCGCAGCTGGAACCACCGCGTCAGGATGCCGAGCGGCACGAGCGCGATGAGCAGCACCACGCCCGACGGCCAGTCGAGGATGATGAGCATGACCGCGGTGAACACCATGTACATGAGCCCGCGCACGAGCAGCGTGAGCCCCTCGTCCATGAGCTCGCGGATGGCGTCGAGGTCGCTCGTCTGGCGCGAGATGATCCGGCCCGAGGTGTACGACTCGTGGAACTCGAGCGAGAGCTTCTGCGTGTGCAGGAACACCCGCGTGCGCAGGTCGATGAGCACGGCCTGGCTGATCCGCGCCGAGAGGCGGATGTACACGGCGATGAGGAACGCCCCGACGAGGCCGGTCACGACGTACGCGGCGCCCGAGAGCGCCGCCGGCCACCAGTTCTGCCCGATCAGGGCCGGGATGCCGGTGTCGATGCCGTAGGCGATGATCGCCGGGCCCGCCACCTGCGCGGCGGACGAGAGCATCACCGCGATGACGGTGAGCCACAGGGTGGGCCGCAGCGGGTGCAGCAACGAGCCGAGCAGCCGCATGGACCGCCGGCGGATCTGCCGTGACTCGGCGCGCGTGTAGTGCTCGCGCTCTTCTCCCTGAACGCCAGTGACGCTCATCGGGCGACCTCCTCTCGATCGGTCTCGGGTTCTTCTCGCATGGTGTCGACCGGGTCGCTGCCGGCCCGCTCCTCCTCTTCGAGGCTGGAGATGACGAAGCGGTAGTGCTCCGACTCCCGCAGCAGCTCGGAGTGGGTGCCGACGGCGGTGATCCGTCCGGCCTCGAGCAGCGCCACCCGGTCGGCCATCATGACCGTCGAGGGGCGGTGCGCGACGATGAGCGCGGTGGTGTCGGCGAGCACGCTGCGCAGCTCCTCCTCGACCTTCGCCTCGGTGGTGACGTCGAGCGCGGACAGCGGGTCGTCGAGCACGAGCACGGCCGGCTTCGCCGCGACCGCACGCGCGAGCGCGAGCCGCTGACGCTGACCGCCGGACAGGCTCATGCCCTCTTCGCCGACCTTCGTCTCGAGCCCATCGGGCAGCTCGTACGCGAAGCCGGCCTGCGCGATGCGCAGCGCCTCCTCGAGCACGCGCTGCGCCTCCGCCTGCACGGCCGGGTCGTCCCCGGCGAGCTCGGGACGCCCGAGCAGCACGTTCTCACGCACCGAGGCGCTGAACAGCGTGGCGTCCTCGAACGCCATGGCGATGTGCCGGCGCAGTTCCTCGCGGCTGAACGCACGCACATCGACGCCGTCGAGCGTGACGGCGCCGCCGGTCACGTCGTACAGGCGGGTCGTGAGCGCAGTCATCGTGGTCTTGCCGCTGCCGGTGAGGCCGACGAGCGCCATGGTCTCGCCCGGCCGGACGACGAGCTCGACGTCGTCCAGCAGGTCGGGGAACCGCGACGGGGCATCCTGATACCGGAAGTGCACGCCCTCGAAGGCGAGCTCGCCGCGCGGACGCTCGAGCGTGCGCGGCGCCTCCGGGTCGAGGATCGTGTTCTCGCTGTCCATGATGTCGAAGAAGCGGTCGGTCGCGGTGCGCGCGTCGAGCGCGAACGCGAGCATGAAGCCGATCGACTCGATCGGCCAGGCGAGCACCGTCGCGGTCGCGAAGAACGCGACGAGCTCGCCGACCGTCAGCTGCCCGTTCGCCGCGAGCCAGATGCCGACGACGAGGCAGGCGCCGAGCGCGATGGCCGGCACGACCATGATCCACACCCAGATGTTCGCGTCGAGGCGCGCCTTCTCCATCTCGGTGCGGCGCAGCGACTCGGCCTGCGCCCGGAACGTCGACAGGGCGTGCTTGCCCCGGCCGAACGCCTTGAGGACGCGAATGCCGTGCACCGACTCCTCGACCGCGGTCGCGAGGTCGCCCTGCTGATCCTGGCTGAGGCGCGACTTCTCCGAGTACTCCCCCTCGAAGCGGTAGCCGGCCCACCAGAGCGGCAGCGAGCAGACGAGGAAGATGAGCCCGAGCAGCCAGTTCATCGACATCAGGATGCCGACGCCGACCACGATGATGACGAGGTTCGCGCCGGTCAGCACGAGGCCGAAGCTCAACCACCGGCGGATGAGGCTCAGGTCGCTGACGGCGCGCGAGAGCAGCTGCCCGCTCGGCCAGCGGTCGTGGAAGCTGACGGGCAGATCCTGCAGCTTCGCGTACAGGGCGTCGCGCATGCGCGCCTCGACCTTGGTGCCGGGGCCGACGACGAGCCAGCGGCGGAGCGCGTAGAGGATCGACTCGATCGCCCCGAGCACGAAGACGAGGATCGCGAGCGGCCAGACGGCGCTCGCGTCGCGCTGCGCGAGCGGCCCGTCGACGATCTGCTGCATCACCTGCGGGATCGCGAGCGCGAAGAGCTGCGCGATCAGCGCGGCGCCCATGCTCATCGCGAAGGCGGGCAGCGCGGGCCCCGCGTACTCGCGGAGGCGCCAGAGCGCGCGCACCGCGCCGAGGCGGGGCGCCTCGGCGGCGTGACCGGGCGGATGGGTGGGTGGGGTGGTCAAGGATGGCCCTTTCGAAACGGCGTGCGGCAGCGAAGGCCGCGCACGCGGAGGCGTGCGATGAGATGCGGATGGCGGACCGGAGCGTCGTCGTCGACGGCGAACGGTGCCGAGGCGAAGCGGAGTCGGATCCGGAGCGGAACCGATGCCTGGGGGCGGGGGCGGAGCGCCGGAGGGCGAGGCTCAGCGGAGATCTCGCGATCCGGGGGCGCCCGGGAATGGTGGCCGCTGGAGCGGCGCTTCGGCCGGACCGAGTCCGGCGCGACGGGTCGGAGCTAGTGCTCCGGCGTGGCAGCGGGACGGCGCGGGGCGCGGATGCCAGCGCCAGCGACCGCGACCGAACGGGCGGAAGTGTGGGCTGTTGACATCGGGTCCTCCTGCGTCATCGTCTCGTGATCCATAGCCTGTCGAACTCGTGGTGCGACAGCCTTACAGACTATTCAGAGATCGGAGTGGTATGCAAGTCCCCGGTGCGGGGTAAGCTGTCCGAATTCGACGCCGGCGCACCGCTGCACCGATCGCCGCGGCGACCCGAACCCTGCATCGAGGAGGCTCCGCGCGTGGCATCGGCCCGGCTGGCACTGGCTCGTGCCCGCGCGCGTTCGGGCGTGCTCGCCGGCGTCGCCGCCGTCGTCCTCGTGCTCGCCGGCGTCGGCACCGCCATCATCGATCAGACCGCCGGGGCCGCCGTCACCGGGCTCCGGGATCGTGTGGCCGCCGCCGCCGGAGCCGAGGGGGCCGTGCGCTGGGAGATCCGCCGCTCGACCGATCCCGAGGCGCAGGCCGAGGCCGGCGCGGCGGTGCTCGACCGCACCCTCCCCGCCGCGACGATCGAGTGGGAGCGTTCGGCCGAGAGCTCGCCGGTGCCCGTGGCCGCTGACATCGACGCGGCCGACGGCATCGACACGGCCGCCGGCAGCGAGCCCGACGGCACCGACGACTCGCCCGAGACGGGGCTCGTGCTCCTCGCCGACCCGGCGATCGCGGAACGGGCGCGACTCGTCGAGGGGGGCTGGCCCGAGGCGGCGAGCGCCGACGAGGCATCCGCCGTCATCCCGACCGCGGTCCACCAGGGCGCGGCGGACACGCTCGGTCTCGCGATCGGCGACACGGTCGAGCTCGTCGACCGTCGCCTGCAGATCGTCGGCACTTGGCTGCCCGACGATGCCAGAGCACCCGCCTGGTTCGGCGAGCCACTCGTCGCCACCGGTTCGGCCGACGGAGCCGCGGGCCCCTTCCTCGTCGACGAGCCCGCGCTCGACGGGCTGCCGGTCGCGGTCCGGGTGCGCTGGACGGCGACCCCGATCATCGACGCGCTCACGCCCGACACGGCTCGCGAGCTCACCGGCGACCTCGCTCGCACGACGCCGGCCCTCGCCGCGCAGCCGGGCATCGGCGAGGACGGGCTCAGCCGGCTCGGCGGCCTGCCAGCCACGATCGACGGGGCCACGGCGGGGCTCGACGCCGTGCGCGCCATCACCCCGCTGCCGCTGCTGCTCCTCGCCGCCGCCGGGATCGCCGCGCTCGGACGGCTCGGCACGCTGCTCGCGGGCGCCCGACGCGGCGAGACCGTGCTCCTGCGCGCCCGCGGCGCCGCGACCCGGCAGCTCGTCGGCTGGCAGGCGGGCGAGGCGGCCGCGGTCGGCGCGCCCGCCGCGGTCCTCGGCGCAGCGGCCGGCGAACTCGCCCTGCTCCTGCTCCGCCCCGGCGAGCCGCGCTCGCTCGCGATCGCCGCCGCGGTCGCCGTCGCCTCGGTGCTCGTCGCCGTCGTCCTGCTCGCGGCGAGCGCGTGGGGCGAGGCGAGGCGGCCGGTCACCCGCTCCACCGGCGACGAAAGCGGCCGCGGCACCCGTGCCGCCGCACTGGGCGGCACGATCCTCGTCGCGGTCGCTGCGGCGGTGTCGCTCTGGCAGTTCCGCCTCTACGGCTCGCCGCTCGTGCGGACCGCCGACGGCGGCACGGCGGTCGACCCGCTCGCGGTGCTCGCGCCCGTGCTGGTGCTGCTCGCCCTCGCGCTCGGGGCCCTCGCCTGCACGCCGTTCGTCTCCCGGCTGCTCGAGCGCATCGCCTCGGCGCGGCCTGGACTCGTCCCCTCGCTCCCCCTGCGTCAGCTCGCCCGGCGGGCGCCCATGTTCGCCGCGGCCTCGTTCACCGCGATGCTCGGCGTCGCCGGGATCGTGCTGACCGCGGCCGTCGCCGGCAGCTGGCAGCGCTTCGACGCCGACGCCGCCGCACTCGCCACGGGCGGCGAGGTCCGGGTCGTCGGCGCCGCGGACCCGGCCGCCGCGGCCGAGGCCGCCGCGGCACTGCCAGAGGTGATCGTCGAGCCGGTCGTGCGGCGCGAGATCCGTGTCGGCCCCGAGACCGCGACGCTGGTCGCCACCGGGCTCGATCTTCTGCCGCAGGTGGCCCCCGGGCTTCCCGACGACGTGCAGGACGCGATCGGGGCGATCGAGGCGGCGGATGCCTCGCTCCTCCCCGTCGCGATCGACGAGCGGCTCTCCGCCGGCACGAGTGCGGGCCCCGGCGATCGCATCTCGCTCCGGCTCGGCAGCGCCGACGGCACGATCGACGCGCGCGTCGCCGCCGTCGTCCAGGCCGTTCCCGGTGCCGGGGAGATCGGCGTGCTCGCCGACCGAGCCGAGCTCGACGCTGCCGTGACCGAGGCCGGCGCACGCACGCCGAGCGCGGACGAGCTGTGGATCGGCGCGGCCGAACCGAATGCCGTCGTCGCCGCGTTCGACCGGGAGCGCCCAGGTGGCGCCGTGGCGCTCGCCCGGGACGCCACGTCGACGGCGAGCCTCGTCGCCCCCGCGATCACCGCGCTCTGGCTCGGCGCGATCGGTGCTCTCGCCGCCGCCCTCGCGGCGATCATCGCCCTCGCCGCCGCGCTCGGCTCGGCCCGGCGGGGCGAGGTGCTCGTGCTCCGCGCCCTCGGGGCGCCCGCCGTGATGCAGGGGCGGGCGCGCTTCGCCGAGCTCGCGGCGGCCGTCGGCACCGCGATCGTCCTCGGCGCGGCGATCGGCGCCGTCGCCGCGTGGGCGACCGCGGCCGAGCTCGCGCGCGCCGCCGTGCCAGGCGCGCCGGCGGCGCTCGCCCCGGCCATCGTGCTCGACTGGTGGCCGCTGCTCGCGGCGCTCGGCGCGTTCGCGCTGGCGACCGCCGCCGTCGCGCTGGTCGCGGCGCGTGCGGTCACGGTCGCCGCCGGCCGCCCCGGGCGGGAGGAGGTGCGATGAGCAGGCATTCCCGGCTGTCCTCCGCGGGCCTCGTCGGCCGGCAGTTCCAGGCCTCCCCCACCGCCTCGATCCTGCTGGCGGTCCTCGTCGCGGTTGCCGCCTTCGCCGCGGTCGCCCTGCCCCGCGCGATCACCGCGCTGCACACGGAGTCGCTCCAGCAGTCGATGGCGGCCGTCGAGCCGCGGGAGCTCGACCTGACCGCGTCGACGAGGGACCGCCCGCCGGTCGGGCCGGGCGAGTCCGCCCTGCCCGAGGACGTCTCCGCCGTCTGGGGCTCGCAGGCCGAGCAAGCGGAGCAGATCCGGGAGCGGCTGCCCGACGAGCTCCGTGCGGTCCTCGGCCCGCCGAGCGCCGTCGTGGTCGGCGACCCGGTGATCGCGAGCACCGCGGAGCAGGGGGTCGGCAGCACCGTCTTCCGCATCCAGCCCGGCTTCGACCCACGACTGCGCAAGCACGCCGAACTCAGCGAGGGCGACTGGCCGGCCCCGTTCGACGGCGCGGTGCCCGGCGCGGAGCCGATCGAGATCGTGCTCTCCGTCCCGGTCGCCGAACGCCTGGAGTGGGCGGTCGGCGAGACGCGGACGCTCGACTTCCCGACCGGTCAGGTGCCGGCGATCGTGACCGGCACCTACACGGCGGTGGATCCCGCCGATCCGTTCTGGAGCCACGTGCCGACGGCGCTCCGCGCGAACCGGGAGCAGGTCGGCCTCAGCCCGCCCATCATCACCGGCGTCGGGATGCTCGATCCGAGCTCGTGGGAGACGGTCCAGTCCGTCTCGCTCCCGATCCAGTTCCAGGTGTGGTTCCCGCTCGAGCCCGGCGAGGTCCGCGCGGAGCAGATGTCTACCCTCATCGACCAGCTCGGCGAGGTCGAGTCCCGCATGGAGCCGCTCGACCAGAGTGCCGAGACCCTGTCCTTCCGCACCGCGGAGAGCATCACCTTCCGCAGCGGCCTGCGCGACGTGCTGATCCAGGCGCGCAGCGAAGCGGTCGCGGTCGACGCCGTGCTCGCCACCGTCGCCTCCGGCCCGATCGGCGTCACGGTCGCCGTGCTCGTGCTCGGCGCGCTCGTGGTGTTCGAGCGCCGCCGCACCGGCCTCGAGCTCGCCGCCGCGCGCGGCGGCTCCACGGGGCAGCTGCGCGCCGTGCTCGGCGCGGAGGGCGCGATCATCGGCCTGCCCGCGCTCCTCGCCGGGGGCGTCGCCGGCACCTTCGCCGTGAGCTCCGACGCGGGCACCGGTGGATGGTGGCTCGCCGCAGCCTTCGCGCTCGCGCCGGGGGTGCTGCTCGCCGCCTCGGCCGGGCAGCTGAGCCCGTTGCGGCGCGCCAGGGTCGACCTCGGCGGGGTTCCCGCCCGGGGACGCTGGATCGCCGAGCTCGCCGTCGTCCTCGTCGCCGCGACCGCCGTCGTGCTGCTGTTCCGTCGGGGCCTCGCGGGCACCGACCCGGCGGGCTCGGCGAGCGTCGACCCGCTGCTCGCGGCGGTGCCCCTGCTGCTCGCCCTCGTCGTCTGCGTCGTCGTGCTCCGCCTCTACCCGTTTCCGCTGCGACGCCTGGTGACCGTGCTCGAGCGACGTCGATCGCTCGTCGCCTTCCTCGGTGCGGCACGCGCCCTGCGCGACCCGTCCGCCGGCCTCGTCCCCGTGCTCGCGGTCGTGGTGGGCGTGGCCGTCGCCGTGTTCTCCGCGGTGCTGCTCGGCACCGTGCGGGGCGGCATCGAGGCATCCGCCGCCGTGCAGGTCGGTGCCGACGTGCAGCTGCACTCCGGGCCGCTGACGACCGCGCAGCTCGACGAGCTCCGCGCGATCGACGGGGTCGAGGCCATCGCGCCCGTGTACTCGACCGATTCCGCGCCGCTCGAGGTCGACGGTCAGCGCCGACCGACGACGGTCGTCGTGGTGGACGTCGCCGAGATGACGGCCGTGCAGGAGGGGCGAAGCGGCGTCGTGCCGTTGCCGGCCGAGCTCGGGGCGGGCGACGCCGCCGACCGCCCGGTGGCGGTGCTGGCCTCCGGGGCGCTCGCCGAACGGCTCGCCGGCAGCGACCGGGTCCGGCTCGACGGGCAGGAGATCGACGTCGTCGAGGGCGTCACCGCCGAGACGGCGTTCACCCCGCGACGCGACTGGCTGCTCGTCGACCGGTCGAAGGCGCGGCCGTTCACCGACACCCTCGTGCCGCGCACCGTGCTCATCCGGGTGGCACCCGACGCCTCCGCCCGGGCGGTCGCGGACGCCGCGGTCGAGATCGCCGGCGACGGCGCGACCGCCGACACCCCGGACTCGCTGGCCACGGCGCTTGCGGCGAGTCCGGCCGCGCGGGGCCTCATGGTCGCGCTCGCGATCGCCATCGTGCTGACGAGCCTCGCGACGGCGCTCGCGATCGTGCTCACCCTCGTCGTCGGCCGGCCCGCCCGCGAGCGGCTCCTGCCACTGCTGTCCACCCTCGGCCTCCGCCGCCGCGAGGAACGCGCCCTCGTCGCGTGGGAGATCGGCCCGGTCGTCGTCGCCGCGGTCGTCGCCGGCGCCGCGCTCGGGCTGCTGCTGCCGGCGGTCGTGCTGCCGGCCATCAACATCGCGGCGTTCACGGGCGCCATCGTCCAACCGCCGATCTCGATCGACCCGTTGCTCGTCGGCGGGGTGCTCGCCGGTGCGATCGCGGTCTCCGCGATCGGCGCCTGGGTCGCGGCGAGCATCGGGGGCCGGGTGGATGCCGCCAGAGCGCTCCGCAAGGAGGAGGAATCATGACCGACGTCGCCGAACCGCACATCCTCTGCGTCGATCTCGTGCGCATCTTCAGCGCCGACGGCGTCGAGGTGCAGGCGCTGCAGGGCCTGAACCTCCGGGTCGAGGCCGGCGAGATGGTCGCCGTGGTCGGGGCGTCGGGCTCGGGCAAGTCCACCCTGCTCACGATCCTCTCCGGGCTCGACACCGCCACCGCCGGCGTCGCCAGGGTCGCGGGCCACGACCTGCTGACGATGGGCGGACGCGAGCGCGTCCAGTACCAGCGCCGCACGGTCGGCTTCATCTGGCAGCAGACCTCGCGGAACCTGCTGCCGTATCTCACCGCCGCCGAGAACCTGGCGCTCGCGATCAACGTCGCGGGCACCGCGAAGGGCGGCGCGCGCACTGCGCGCATCGCCGAGCTCCTCGAGCTCCTCGAGGTCGCGGAGTTCGCCGACCGTCGTCCGGGCGAACTCTCCGGCGGTCAGCAGCAGCGGGTGGCCATCGCCGTGGCCCTCGCGAATGCGCCCCGGGTGCTGCTCGCCGACGAACCGACCGGCGAGCTCGACGAGGCGACGAGCGCGTCGGTGCTCGAGGCGATGCGACGGGTCAACGAGGAGCTCGGCGTGACGACGCTCATCGTCACGCACGACCCGACCGTGTCCGAGCACGTCCGGCGCACCGTGCAGATCCGCGACGGCCGCACGTCCACCGAGGTGCTGCGTTCGACCCGGCTCGACGAGCACGGCGCCGAGCAGGCAGTGGCCGAGGAGTTCGCGGTGCTCGACCGGGTCGGACGGTTGCAGCTCCCGCACGACTTCGTCGCCTCGCTCGAACTGCAGGAGCGCGTGCGGCTCGCGCTCGAGCCCGACCACGTGGGCGTCTGGCCCGGCCATGACGGCGCCCCGCCGCCGCGACCGCGCGAGGCCGCGCCCGCCCAGAGCCCGGGGACGCCCTCGGCATCCCGGGCCGAGGCGCCCGGGGCCGAGGCGCCCGGGACCGAGGCATCCGGGGCCGAGGCGCCCGGGGCCGAGGCATCCGGCTCAGAGCCGTCCGGGGTCGAGGCATCCGCCGATGGGGCTCCGCGCCGCCGCGGCCGGCACGCCGCGCCGGACCTCGCCGAACAGCCCGCGCACGGCGAGCCCGCCGACCCCGCCCCGGGCGAGCGCCCGGCCCCGAACGGAGGAGCCGCATGACCGCCGCGCTGCGCGCCGAATCGATCACCCGCACCTTCTCAGCTCGGGCCGGCGAGGTGCACGCCGTCCGCGAGGTCTCGCTCGAGGTCCGGCCGGGCGAGCTCCTCGTCGTAACCGGCCCCTCGGGCGCCGGCAAGACGACGCTGCTCAACCTCCTGGGCGGCCTCGACCGCCCCGATGCCGGCCGCGTGCACCTCGGCGAGCTCGAGCTCTCCGCCCTCGACGAGTCCGCCCTCGCGGAGGTGCGGCGCGACCGCCTCGGCTACATCTTCCAGTCGTTCGGGCTCATCCCGGTGCTCTCGGCCGCCGAGAACGTCTCGGTCCCGCTCCGGCTGCAGCGGATCGACCCCGCCGAACGCGAGGAGCGCGTCGCCGAGGCGCTCCGGCTCGTCGGGCTCGCCGAGCACGCGGCTCAGCGGCCGTACGAGCTCTCCGGCGGTCAGCAGCAGCGGGTGGGCATCGCCCGGGCCCTCGTCGCCCGCCCGCAGCTGCTGCTCGCGGACGAGCCGACCGGGCAGCTCGACAGCGGCACCGCCGCGCAGGTCATGGACCTCATCGGCGAGCTCGTCCACGAGCACGGCGTCGCCGCGGTCGTGACCACGCACGATCCCTCGCTCGTGAAGCGGGCGGATCAGCTGCTGGAGCTGCACGACGGCGTCGGGTCGACCCGCCCGGCGCCGGGGCTCAGCGCACCCGGACCGACAGGCACGTGACGCAGCCCTCGAGCTTCTCGAACTCGCTGATGTCGACCGTGAGCACGCGGTAGCCGAGCCCCGACAGCAGCTCGGCGGTGCGAGGTGCGGCCGCCGACATCAGCAGCGTGTCGTCCGAGACGAGCACGACGGCGACGCCCTCGCGCTCCGGCACCGGCAGGAAGCGCGGGAACAGGCTCGGCGCGTCGACGAGCTCGGGGTGCCCGATGACCGTGCCGTCCGGGAGCGCCGTGACCGCGCTCTTCAGGTGGAGCGCGCGCGTCACGGGGACGGCGACGACGGTGTAGCCGCGGCCCTCGAGCAGAGCGCGGAGCTGGCGGATCCCCTCCGCGTTCGTGCGGCTGGAGGCCCCGACGTACACCGTGCGGCCGACCTTCAGGACGTCGCCGCCCTCGAGGGTGCCCGGCGCCTCGATGCGGGCGAACTCGAGCCCGGGCAGGTCGCGGACGCTGCGCTCGACCCCCTCGATCTCCCCGCGCCGCGAGGCCGCGCCCGGACTCGTGATGACGGCCAGGTCCTCGAAGAGCACGACCGTGTCCTCGACGAAGACCGAGTCGGCGAGTTCGGGCGCCGCGTCGATCTCGACGGTCTCCCAGCCCTCGGCGACGAGCGTGGCGCAGTAGTTGTCCCACTGCTCGTCGGCCTTGGCCTGGTCGACGGGCAGTCGCTCGAGGTGGGTGAGCTCGCCGTCGGCGAGGTTCGAGGCGGGGATGCGCACGAGGGCGATGCGCCGGGGCGTCCGTTCGGGCTGGTACGACTGGATGGCCCGGGCGACGAAGGGGGCGAGCCAGAGCTCCCCGAACGTCACGAGGAGCACGAAGACGAGGTTCAGGCTGACGAGCGAGCCGACGACGAAGAGGAACAGTTCGCCGGAGATGCCGCGCCCCGTGGCTAGCACGGTCACCGTGGTGGCGAGGATCGCGGCGAGCACCGCCGCGGCGAAGCCCGAGATGAGGGCGAGGAACCAGGTGCGCAGGGCGCCGGCGGCGTTCGAGATCGCGAGCAGGGCGGCGGCGAAGAACCCGGCGAGCGCGAAGTGCCCCGTGAGCTGCACGAACACCTCGGGGGTGTGCCCGTTGCCGATGAAGAAGGCGAGCAGCGCGCCCAGGAAGCCGAGCGCGCCGACAGCCGCGGCCGAGCCGAGCACGGCGAGCACCTGCCGGCCGCCGCCGGTGCGGCGGGCCGGCGCGGGTCTCGCGGCGGGCTCGGCGGGGTCGCCGCTCGATTCGGCGGCGGGATCGGCGGGCGCGGGGGACGTCATGGTCACCGAGCCTAGCGGCCGGGCCGCGGGCGGCGCGTCACCGCTGCCGCCCGCGCTCCCGGCCGTTCCTTCGTGCCGTCCGTCACCCGATCAGCCGGCGGCGTGCAGCCGGGCGAGGGCGAGCCGCTCGGCGGCCTCGAGGGTGGTCGTGCCCGAGGCATCCGCTTCGCGCAGGATCGCGCCGATCGTGTCGCCGATGCCCGCGATGCGCTCGTCGAGCTCGGCGGCCGTGACGCCCGGGGTGGACGCCAGGTCGAGGTAGACGACGCCGCCGGCGTTCACGACGAAATCGGGTGCCCAGGCGATGCCGCGCTCGCGGAGCCGATCGGCGACGCCGCGCGCCGCGAGCTGGTTGTTCGCCGCGCCGACGACGGCGCGCACCCGCAGCTCGGAGACGACCTGGCCGGTGAGCACGCCGCCGAGCCCGCACGGCACGAATACGTCGGCCTCGACGAGGTGCGCCTCGGCGGCCGGGACCCAGGCGGCGCCGAGCTCCTCGGCGAGCGCCCGCTTGCCCTCGAACACGTCGGTGACGGTGAGCCGGGCGCCGCGGGCGGCGAGCATGCGGGCGAGCCGTCCGCCGACCTGGCCGAGCCCGGCCACGACGAAGTGGCGGCCGGCGGGATCGGCGGAGCCGAAGACGTGCTCGAGCGTCGCGAGCATGCCGGCGAAGACGCCCGCGGCGGTCGCGTCGGCGGGCTCGCCGACGCCGCCGGCCTCGGCGGGCAGGCCGCAGACGTGCTCGGTGCGCTCGTGGACGACGGCCATGAGCTCCGCGCTCGTGCCGACGTCCTCGGCGGTCATGTACGCACCGCCGAGCGCCTCGACCGCGTCGCCGAGGTCGAGCATGGCGTCGCGTCGGCCGGCCTCGTCGAGTTCGACCCCGGCCGGGATCGCGACGACCGACTTGCCGCCGCCGCGCGCGAGTCCCGCCGCGGCGTTCTTCATCGTCATCGCCTGGGAGAGCCGAAGCGCGTCGCCGAGCGCGTCGGTCCAGTGCTCGTAGCGCCAGAGGCGGGCCCCGCCGAGCGCCTGGCCGAGCACCGTGGAGTGCACGGCGACGATGATGGTGAGCCCGGATCGCGCCCCGCGGGTGATGAGCACCCGTTCATGTTCGGGGGCCGCCTGGGGCAACTGGACGTGGACCTCGGTCGCGGGTGCGGCCGGTGCAGGGGTGATCGACATCGATCGGTTCTCCTCGACTCTGACGCCTCGTGGGCATGCTGGTGCGAGCGCCTCGTGAGCGCCCGTCGCTCCCAGCGTACCGCCCGGCGGAGCGCCCCGGATCCGGGGCGGAGCCGGCGAGGGGTCAGTGGAAGAAGTGCCGCTCCCCGGTGAAGTACATGGTGACGCCGGCGGCCTTCGCCGCCTCGACGACCTCCTCGTCGCGCACCGATCCGCCGGGCTGCACGACGGCCTTCACGCCGGCGTCGAGCAGGATCTGCAGGCCGTCGGCGAAGGGGAAGAAGGCGTCGGATGCCGCGACCGAACCGGCCGCGCGCTCCCCCGCCCGCTCGACGGCGAGCCGGCAGGAGTCGACCCGGTTGACCTGCCCCATGCCGACGCCCACCGAGGCGCCGCCCGAGGCGAGCAGGATGGCGTTCGACTTCACGGCCCGGCTCGCGGTCCAGGCGAAGGCGAGGTCGGCGAGGGTCGCCTCGTCGGCCGGCTCGCCGGAGACGAGCGTCCACCCGGCGACCGGCGCGAAGCTGCGGTCGGCCTCTTGCAGCAGCATGCCGCCGGAGACCTGCTTCAGCTCGACCGCGGTGGGCGCGAAGCCCTCGGGCAGGGTGAGCAGGCGGAGGTTCTTCTTCTGGCTGAGCAGTTCGACCGCCTCGGCCTCGAAGGCCGGCGCGACGAGCACCTCGGTGAAGATGCCCGAGACGGTCTCGGCCATCTCGCGGGTGACGGTGCGGTTCGCGGCGATGACGCCGCCGAACGCGGAGACGGGGTCACACTCGTGGGCGCGGCGGTGCGCGTCGGCGATCGGGTCCGCGGCGTCGGGGGCGGCGACGGCGATGCCGCAGGGGTTCGCGTGCTTGATGATCGCGACCGCGGGCTCGTCGAAGTCGAACGCGGCGCGCACGGCCGCGTCGGCGTCGACGTAGTTGTTGTAGCTCATCTCCTTGCCGTGCAGCTGCACGGCCTGGGCGATGCCGGGGCGGCCGCCGTCCGTCGCGAAGATCGCGGCGCGCTGGTGGCTGTTCTCGCCGTAGCGGAGGTCGGCCTGCTTCTGCCAGGTGCCGCCCACCCAGGCGGGGAACGGCGACACCGAGGCATCCTGGTCCGGCGCGACCGCGCTGCCGATCCAGCTCGCGACCGCGACGTCGTAGCTGGCGGTGTGCCGGAACGCCTCGCGGGCGAGCTCCTGGCGCTGCGCGAGCGTGGTGCCGCCGGCCGCGACCGCGGCGATGACGTCGTCGTAGCGGTCGGGTGAGACGACGACGGCGACGTTCGCGTGGTTCTTGGCGGAGGCGCGCACCATCGCGGGGCCGCCGATGTCGATCTGCTCGACGACGGCGGCGGGCTCCGCCCCGGACGCGACGGTCTCGACGAAGGGGTACAGGTTCACGACGACGAGCTCGTACGGCGCGATGCCGAGGCCCTCGAGCTCGCGCTCGTGGTGCTCGAGCCGCAGATCGGCGAGCAGGCCCGAGTGCACGGCGGGGTGCAGGGTGCGCACGCGCCCGTCGAGATGCTCGGGGTAGCCCGTCACCTCGGCGATCTGCGTGACGGGGAGGCCGGCCTCGGCGATCGCCTTCGCGGTGCCGCCGGTCGAGACGATCTCGACGCCCGCGTCGACGAGGGCCGAGGCGAGTTCGGCGAGCCGGCGCTTGTCGCTCACGGCGATGAGCGCGCGGCGCACGGGCACGACGTCCCGCTCGCGGTACAGGCTGGGGTCGATGGCGGGGCCGCTCATGATCGCGCGAGGTCCTTCAGATCGAGGTGGGCGTTGGCGATGTCGAGCACGGCCTCGATGAGGAGGCGGCGTTCGACGGGTTTGATGCGCTCGTGCAGGCTGGCCTCGGTGTCGCCGGGCAGCACGGGCACGCGCTCCTGGGCGACGATCGGGCCGCCGTCGACGGAGTCGTCGACGACGATGAGGCTCGCGCCCGTCTGGCTGACGCCCGCCGCGATCGCGTCGCGCACGGCGTGCGCGCCGGGGAACTCCGGCAGGTAGGCGGGATGGGTGTTGATGAGCTGCGGAGAGAAGGCGCGGACGACGGCGGGCGGTACGAGCCGCATGAGGCCGGAGAGCACCACGAGCTCGGCGTCCCAGCGGCGCACCTCCTCGATAAGGGCGTCGCCCCAGGCGTCGCGGCTCTCGTAGGCCGTGTACGGCACGGTGAAGGTCGGGATGCCGAACTCCTCGCCGAGCGCGAGCCCGTCGGCCTCGCGGTCGGCGCCGATGGCGACGACGCGGGCGGGGAACTCGGCGTCGCGGGAGGCTTCGAGCAGCGCGCGGAGGTTCGAGCCGCCGCCGGAGATGAGCACGACGAGCTTCAGCACGCTCAGAGTGTATCGGGTTCGGCGGCGGCCGATTCGGTCGGTGACGCTCGGCGAGCGGTGCGGGCCCTCGCGGTGAAGCCGCCGACGACGGCGCCGACGGCCACGGTGAGCGCGGCCACCCCGGCGACGGCCCAGCCGTTCGGGCCGGTGTCGGCGAGCCGGCCGGGTCCGATCGCGCCGCCCGACCACCAGGCGCCGAGGCCGAGGACGAGTCCGGCGAGGACGCCGGCCGCGAGTCCGACGACGAGCGGATGCCACCACGGCGCCGATGCCGACCCGGGGTCGGGCTCGAGGTGCCAGCCGTCCTCTGCTGAGCTCGCATCGCGCACGGCGCCGAGGGCCGCCGAGGCATCCGCACCCTGCCGCGCGAGCCGGGTGACGAGGTACGCGCCCACGAAGGCCGCGAGCACGGGCACGAGGAGCCAGAGCGCCGACATCGGCGCGCCGTCGCTCGGCAGCGCGCCGGCGATGGGCAGCCCCGGGACGGGCCCGAGCAGCGTGCCCGCCGGGGTGACCTGGGTGCCGGTCCCGATCGCGAAGCCGGGACCGAGGAGCCAGGACGCACCCCAGAGCACGAGGTTCGGCAGGAGGGCGAGCTCGGCGACGAAGATGGCGACGCCGCCGTCGAAGCCCGCGCCGAGGACCTGGTGCAGCCCGGTGATCGTCGCGTAGCTCGACACGATCGCCCACGCGACGACGAGCCCGGCGACGGTCAGCACGGCGAAGGCCGAGCCGACGCCGACGCGCCACGCCCGCCCGGCGAGCTCGAGCCACTCGTCGGGCACCGTGGCGGGCAGACGGTCGAGGAGCCGGTCGCGCAGCTCCTCCGAGCTCAGCAGGCCGATCAGGACGCCCGCGGCGGTGATCGCCGCCGGCAGCAGCGCCCCCTGCCACAGCGATGCGTGCGCGGCCGGATGGCGGGCCGCGAGGGTGGCGACGAGCCCGACGGCGCCCGAGACGACGACGGCGGCCACGAGCCCGGCCACGGGCGCGCCGGCCGCGACCGCCCGGCGGCCGATGCGTCGGGCGACGAGGAGGGTGAGCAGGGCGAAGCCGAGCAGGGCGATCGTGATCGGGAAGGCCGCCTCCGCGCCGGGCACGCCGGTGCGGGCGGCCGTGACCGCGTCGAGCTGCACCGTGAGGTCCACCCCGTGGCCGAGGAGCCAGACGTCGGCGGCGGCGCGGAACACGACGTCGAGGCCGAGGCCCAGCTGGAAGTGCATGCCCCAGAGCAGCATGAGCGGCACGAGGGCGATGCCGTAGCCGACGAGCGCCGAGACGAGCGCCTCGAGCGCGGCGAGCAGGGCGACCGTGGTGCGTCTCATGACCCGGTCGAGCCTAGCGGACCGATCCCCCGATCCCGCCCGCCACGGCGGGGCTCCGTCACTCCCGTGCGCGTGCCGCCGCGACCGCGTCGGCGGCGTCGGCCGTCGCGTCCTCGGCGAGCGGGTCGTCGCCCTCCGCCGTCGGCGCCCGATCAGCGGCGTCGCCGGTGCCGTCGAGCCCGGCCGGCTCCCGTTCCTCGGCCGGCCGCCGCAGCAGCTCGACGAGCAGGATGGCGAGGAGCGCGAGGAGCACCGTCGTCACCACGAGGCCCGTCGTGAGCGGGCGGCCGAGCAGCACGACGACCACGGCGATGAGCGCGATCACCAGGTAGATCGCGGAGCGGAAGCGGTCGAGGGCGGTGCCGAACGCGCCGGTGGTGACGCCGTACTTCGCCGCGGCGCGCCGGATCGCCGAGAACATCGCGTTCGAGAAGCGGCGGAGCGCTCTGGCCGGCCGGAACGGCCCCGCCCACCACGCGATGACCGCGGTGAGGATGCCGAGCACGAGGCCGGCGACGATCGTGGAGCGGATGAGCTCGATGATCTGCTCGTACAGTGCGCCCGCGGCGCCCGCCGGCATGATCGACGGGCTGACGGTGCCGACGAAGAAGAGGCGGCCGATGCCGACCCCGGCGGCGAGGGTCGCCATCACGAGCGCGAAGCCCGCGGCGGTCCAGACGAACACCCTCGGCCGGTTGCGGGCGAGCAGCACGCCGCCCACGAGCATCGCGAGCACCACCCAGGGCAGCCAGGTGCCGACCGCCACGGCGAGCGCGTACACGGTCTGCACGAGCACGAGCGAGTCGGCCTGGGCGATCGCGATGCTCTGGTTCACGACCGGGATCGCGCTCGCGAAGCCGACACCGCGGTCGACGAGCTGCTGCTTCACCGTCTCGATGATCGGGCCGAGCTGCACGGACAGCTGCCCGCCCGGGCCGATCTCGAGGGCGGCGTTCGGGTCGCCCTGGATCGCGGCGATCGCCTGCCGGTGGCTCACTCGCAGCGCCGTCGCCCAGGTGTCGGCGAAGGCGTCGGAGGCGACGACCTGGCTCACCGTCTGCGCGACCAGGGCCTGCAGCCCCTGGGCCGCTGGCCCCTCGAGGAGGCCGAGCGCGTCGGCCGCGCGGGGCGGCAGCTCGAGCGAGCGGATGCCGTCGAACACCTGGGAGGTGAGCTCCGGGATGTCGACCTGCTCCTCGATGATCCCGGTGACCGTGTCGGCGACGAACGCCTGCACATCCGGGTCATCGGCGAGCGGGGCGAAGGTCGCGACGAAGCGGTCGGTGTCGACGAGCTCGAGCCGTGCCCAGGAGCTGAGCAGCGCGACCGGGGTGAGCAGCAGGGCGAGCACCACGAGGATGCCGGACACCACCGAGCGCCAGCGCCCGGGCTTCCGGCGCCCCCCGGTGCCGGCCGAGGCCTCCGCCTCGTCGCCGCCCGCGGTGCGGGCCGACTCGCGCGAGCGCAGCTCGCGGTTCTCCGCCTCGAGCAGCGCGATGCGCGCCTCGAGGTCCGCCTGCGTCTTCGCCATGTTCCCCCCTGGGCACGACGATAGCGGGTGGAGCGGCGCGGGCGACAGAGTGGGATCCACGCACGACGAAGGCCCCGCCGGTCGATGCCGGCGGGGCCTTCGTGCGGAGCGGAGCCGGGGGCTCCGGGCGATCAGAGCGCCGCGTACACCTCGCGGAGGAGGCGGGCGGTCTCGCTCGGGGTCTTGCCGACCTTGACGCCCGCGGCCTCGAGGGCTTCCTTCTTCGCCTGGGCGGTGCCGGCCGAGCCGGAGACGATGGCGCCGGCGTGGCCCATGGTCTTGCCCTCGGGCGCGGTGAAGCCCGCGACGTAGCCGACGACCGGCTTCGTCACGTTCGCCTTGATGAAGTCGGCCGCACGCTCCTCGGCGTCGCCGCCGATCTCGCCGATCATGACGATCGCCTTCGTCTCGGGGTCGGCCTCGAACGCGGCGAGCGCGTCGATGTGCGTCGTGCCGATGACGGGGTCGCCGCCGATGCCGATGGCGGTCGAGAAGCCGAGGTCGCGCAGCTCGTACATCATCTGGTACGTGAGCGTGCCCGACTTCGAGACGAGGCCGATCGGGCCCTTGCCGGTGATGTTCGCCGGGGTGATGCCGACGAGCGACTCACCGGGGCTGATGATGCCGGGGCAGTTCGGCCCGATGATGCGGGTCGAGCCGCCCTTCTCCTTGGCGTAGGCCCAGAACTCGGCCGAGTCCTGCACGGGCACGCCCTCGGTGATGATGACGAGGAGCGGGATCTCGGCGTCGATGGCCTCGATCACGGCGTCCTTCGTGAAGGCCGGCGGGACGAAGGCGATCGAGACGTCGGCGCCGGTCGCGGCGATGGCCTCGGCGACCGTGCCGAACACGGGCAGCTCGACGTCGGCGCCCGAAGCGTCCTGGTGCAGCACGGTGGTGCCGGCCTTGCGGGCGTTCACGCCGCCGACCACCTGGGTGCCGGCCGCGAGCATGCGGGCGGTGTGCTTCGAGCCCTCGCCGCCGGTGATGCCCTGGACGATGACCTTGGAGTCCTTGTTGAGGAAGATCGTCATGGTTCTGCTGTCCTTACGCGTTCGCCAGCTCGGCGGCCTTGTCGGCGCCCTGGTCCATGTTCTCGGCGAGGGTCACGAGCGGGTGCGCCGCCTCCTCGAGGATGCGGCGGCCCTCGACGACGTTGTTGCCGTCGAGACGCACGACGAGCGGCTTGTTCGCCGCCGAGCCGAGCTCGGCGAGCGCGCCGACGATGCCCTTCGCGACCTGGTCGCAGGCGGTGATGCCGCCGAAGACGTTCACGAAGACGCTCTTCACCTGCGGGTCGCCGAGGATGATCGAGAGGCCGTTGGCCATGACCTCGGCCGAGGCGCCGCCGCCGATGTCGAGGAAGTTCGCGGGCTTGACCGAGCCGTGGTTCTCGCCGGCGTAGGCGACGACGTCGAGCGTCGACATGACGAGGCCCGCGCCGTTGCCGATGATGCCGACCTCGCCGTCGAGCTTGACGTAGTTGAGGTCGAGGGCCTTGGCCTTCGCCTCGAGCGGGTCGGCGGCGTCCTTGTCCTCGAGCAGCGCGTGGCCGGCGTGACGGAACTCGGCGTTCTCGTCGAGGCTGACCTTGCCGTCGAGGGCGATGATCTTGCCGTCCTCGTCGAGGATGAGCGGGTTGACCTCGACCAGGGTCGCGTCTTCCTTGTCGTAGACCTCGTAGAGCTTCACGAACACCTCGGCGACGCGGTCGACGAGCTCGGCCGGGAAGTTCGCGGCCACGGCGATCTCCTTGGCCTTCTCGAGCGAGATGCCGGCGATCGGGTCGATCTCGATGCGCGCGAGCGCCTCGGGCTTCTCGACGGCGAGCTGCTCGATCTCCATGCCGCCCTCGACGCTCGTGAGCGACAGGTAGGAGCGGTTGGCGCGGTCGAGCAGCACGGAGAAGTAGAACTCCTGCGCGATGCGGGCGCCGCCGGCGACCATGACGCGCTTCACGACGTGCCCCTTGATGTCGAGCCCGAGGATGGCCTTCGCCGCCTCGTACGCCTCGTCGGGGGTCTTCGCGACCTTGACGCCGCCGGCCTTGCCTCGGCCGCCCGTCTTCACCTGGGCCTTGACCACGACGACGCCGCCGAGCTGCTCGGCCGCCGCACGCACCGCCTCGGGGGTGTCGGCCACGATGCCGGGGAGCACCGGCACCCCGTACTGCTCGAAGAGGTCTCTGGCCTGGTACTCGTAAAGATCCACGCTCTGCTTCCAATCGGTCCGCGCTGGTTCGCGCAGGGATGGTGGGTGAGGGACCCGGCCCCGAAACTCTCTCGATGTCGAGCTATCGGCACGGGCCGCCTGCCATGCTACTCCCCTTGTTCGACGCCGCCGAACCGGGGTCGCCCGGCGTCGCTCGACGCGGTGCAGGAAGCGCCGCCTGGCCCGACGCGAGGCCCGCGGGCAGGGTCAGCCGCGAGGCATCCCGTCCGGCGCGATCCGGGGGAACTCCTCGAGCGAGAAGACGAACTCGAGCGGCACCTCGAAGAAGCGCGCGATGCGCAGGGCGAGGTGCAGGCTCGGGTTGAACTCGCCCCGTTCGAGGTAGCCGACAGTCTGATAGTGCACGCCGATCGCCTCGGCGAGCTCCCGTCTCGTGACCCGTCGCTCGGCGCGCAGCATGGCGACCCGGTTGTGCACCAGGTCGCTGCGCCCGCCCTCCCCTGCGGCGCCGCTCATGCCCGCTGCAGTGCGGCCTGACGCCGCAGCTCGATGCCCGAGGCGGTCTCCCGGCGCGCGACGCGGCGCAGCAGCCGCGGCGCGAGCAGGAGGCCGACGACGGCCCAGGAACCGACGACGAGGAACGCGAGGCCGAACTGCCAGTCGCCGAACACTTCGAACGCGCCGAGCTCGCCGGGCAGGAACGCCCCGCGCAGCGCGTGGCCGATCCAGTAGAGCGGCAGTGCGAGCCCGAGCGGCTGCACCCAGACCGGCAGTGAGGCGAGCGGCTGCACCAGGCCCGAGACGAAGGCGAGGAGGCCGACGACGAGGAAGCCCCAGCCGCTCACCGAGCGCGGGTTGCGGAAGACGGTGCCGACGACGAAGCCGAAGGGCGTGAGCGCGAGCGTACCGAGCACGAGCATGGCCAGCACGATCGCGAGGTCCACGGCGTCGAGCCCGAAGCGCCCGCCGAGCAGGATCGCGGCGATCACGAGCGTGGGCACGAAGGTGCAGACGAGCTCGGCGAGCGTCTTGGTGACGACCCCGCTCGCGTAGACCGGCAGCCCGCGCGGCAGGGTGCGGGCCCGGAGGAGGGTGCCGTCTTCGCGCTCGGTGACGACGACCGTGGCGAGCCCGTAGCCGGCGATGAAGACGAGCTGGATCGTGAGGATGCTGGGCAGGATGAACCAGGTGAGCGGCACCCCGGGGGCCGCTTCCACGTCGCGGTACAGCCAGAGCGTGACGCCGACGGCGACGAGGCCGATCAGGATGAACACCACGTCGGACGGGGTGCGCAGCGAGATGCCGAACTCGGTCAGGCCCCGGCGGAGGCCGGCGCGGACGGCGGCGATCATCGGGCGTCCTCCGTATCGATCATGGCGAGGTAGGTCTCTTCGAGGGTCTGCGCGCGGACCACGAGCTCGGTCACGGCCACGTCGGTGCGGGCGAGCAGCTCGCGCACGAAGGCCTCGGGATCGGCGGCGCTGTGCACCTGCGGGACACCGTCCTCGCGCCAGCTGATCTCGCTCGCGCTCGGCACGGCGCGGGCGAGCTCGGCGGGGCTGCCGTCGGCGACGATGGCGCCGCGGTCGAGGATCAGGATGCGTCCCGCGATCTTCTCCGCTTCGGCGAGGTCGTGCGTGGTGAGCAGCACGGTCGTGTCGTCGAAGTCGCTGAGGGCGTGGACGAGCTCGTGGAACTCGTGCCGGGCGACGGGGTCGAAGCCCGTCGTCGGCTCGTCGAGGAAGAGCAGCTCGGGTCGCCCGACCAGGCCGATCGCGACGTCGAGGCGGCGGCGCTGACCGCCCGAGAGGGAGCGGACGAGCGCACCGCGGTGCCCGCCGAGCCCGACGAGGTCGAGGAGCTCCGCGACGTCGTGCGGGCGGCGCCCGGTGCTCGCCGCGAACGGTTCGTACAGCGTCGCGAACTGCTCGAGCAGCGGGCCGACCCGCCAGCGGGCGTGGTCGCGCCAGGACTGCAGCACGACCCCGATCCTGGCTCGCCAGGCGTCGCCGGCGGTCTCGGGCGACTCGCCGAGCACGCGGACCGCTCCCGCGTCGGGCCGCCGGAAGCCCTCGAGCACCTCGATCGTCGTCGTCTTGCCGGCGCCGTTCGGCCCGAGGAGCGCGACCACCTCGCCGCGATCGAGTCGGAAGTCGATGCCGTCGAGCACGGTGCGTGCGCCGTAGCGCAGGCGCAGCCCCTGCACCTCGACGACGGGAGCGGTGACCATCGGGCATCCTCTCGTCGTTGAATCGCTATCAGATGTAGCACTTATGCTACATGTTTCGATCGTCGGCGCCACCCCGGTAGCCGAGCGGCGCTCGCTCGTCACCCCCTTCCGCGACCGCGGCGGCCTCGGAAGACTGGCGCCATGAGCGAGTCAGCACCCCGCCCGCAGGCCCGAGTCGGCATCTCCGGCTGGGTCTACCCGGCGTGGCGGCGCACCTTCTATCCGAAGGGCCTCCGGCAGGCCGACGAGCTCGGCTACGCCGCCGCGCGGATGACCTCGATCGAGATCAACGGCTCGTTCTACGCGCTGCAGCGCCCCGCGAGCTGGCATCGCTGGCGCGACGCGACGCCCGACGGCTTCGTCTTCGCGGTGAAGGGCCCGCGCTTCATCACCCACGTCAAACGGCTCGGCGACGTCGACGCCCCGCTCGCGAACTTCTTCGCCTCCGGCGTGCTCGAGCTCGGGGCGAAGCTCGGCCCGATCCTCTGGCAGCTGCCGCCGACCCTCGCGTACGACGAGGCGCTGCTCGCCGGGTTCCTCGAGCGGCTGCCCAGCACCCGGCGGGCCGCGGCGCGGCTCGCCGCGGCGCACGACGAGCGGATGGAGGGACGCAGCGCGTTCGCCGTCGAGGAGGATGCCCCGCTCCGCCACGCGGTCGAGGTGCGGCATCCGTCCTTCGCCGAGGCGGAGGAGGAGTGGGCCGGGCTGCTCGCCCGGCACGGCGTCGCGAGCGTCGTGGCGGACACCGCCGGACGGTACCCCCGCATCGACCGGACGACGGCCGACTTCGCCTATGCGCGGCTGCACGGCGACGAGGAGCTCTATGTCTCGGGCTACGACGACGCGGCCCTCGACCGCTGGGCCGCGTGGGCCTCGGCTCACCTCGATGCCGGCCGCGATGCGTACCTCTACTTCGACAACGACGCGAAGGTGCGCGCCCCGGTCGACGCGATGGCGCTCATCGCCCGCTTGCGCGACTGAGGACAGCCTCGGCATCCTGGCGGTGGCGCGCGTGCGCTGCGAGACTGCAGGCATGACGGACGGCGAAGCAGTTCCCTTCCACGGCGACGAGCCGCACGACCCCCGAGTGCACGAGCGGCTGAACTGGCTCCGCGCCGGCGTGCTCGGCGCGAACGACGGCATCATCTCCGTCGCCGCCCTCGTCGTCGGCGTCGCCGCCGCCACGAGCGACAGCGGCCCCATCCTCGTCGCGGGCGTCGCGTCCGTCGTCGCCGGCGCGATCTCGATGGGGCTCGGCGAGTACGTCTCGGTCTCGAGCCAGCGCGACACCGAGCACGCGCTCATCGCGAAGGAGCGCTGGGAGCTGGGGGCCATGCCCGAGCAGGAGCTCGCCGAGCTCGCCGGCATCTACCGCTCGAAGGGGCTGAGCGCCGAGACGGCGGATCAGGTGGCCCGCGAGCTCACGGCGCACGACGCGCTCGCCGCGCACCTCGAGGCCGAGCTCCACATCGCCGAAGCCGACGTCGTGAACCCGTGGCACGCGGCGGGCGCCTCGGCCCTGTCGTTCCTCGTCGGCGCGGTGCTGCCGATGCTCGCGATCCTGCTGCCGCCGCCAGAGTGGCGGATCGCCACGACGTTCGCCGCGGTCGTCGTCGCCCTCGCGGTCACGGGCTGGCTGTCGGCCTGGATCGGCGGCTCGCCCCGGGGGCGCGCCATCGTGCGGGTGGTCGTCGGGGGCGCGCTCGCGCTCGCCGTCACCTGGCTGATCGGCTGGCTCATCGGCGGCGCGGTCTAACCGGCGCTACGGCCGGTCCGGGCCCTTCGGAGCGACGCTGGGCGTCGCCGTCGTCGGCGGCGGCATCGGCACCGCCTCGACGAAGCGCCGAGCGGCCAGCACCGCGACGACGCCGACCGCCGCCCCGATGACGGTCTCGAGCACCCGGTCGCCGAGCAGTCCGATGAGTGGCGCCGGCGAGGCGAGGTGCGCGACCGTCAGCGCCATCGGCGTGATGAAGACGAGCGCGGTGCCGTAGTGGCGGGTCACGAGCACCTCCGCGCCGAACTGGCAGATCGCGACCGCCGCGACGAGCAGCCACACGGAGGGCTCAGGCCAGAGCAGCAGCGCGGCGACCGCGACGCCCGCGACCGTGCCGAGCACCCGGTGCACGGCACGGGAGACGGTGTGGGCGGCTCGTGCCGGCGGAATCACCGCCACGGCGCTCACGACCGCCCAGTACGGATGCCCGGTGCCGAGCGCCAGCGCGATCGCCCCGGCGACGAGCGCCGCGAGGACGTTCTGCGCGACGTTCAGCCAGAGCCGGGGGTCGGTGTGCCCGCGACCGCGGACCGGCGTGGTGCGCGGCAGCGGGCGGAACACCCGCTGCGCCCGACGCCCGGCGAGCCGCCGCAGCAGCCAGCCGGACATGGCCAGGAGCCAGGCGAAGACGGTCGCCGCGACCGCGACGCCCCAGCGCTGCCACCCGGTGCCGTCGTCGACCGGGAGGGCCGCGCAGACGAGCAGCCCGAACACCGCGAACAGCGGCGTCGAGGGCGTCACGCCGAGCATGTTGTACGCGACGATGACGGCCGCGACGACGAGCGCGAGCACGGCGGCCTGCCCGAGCGGTCCGGCGCCGCCGACGGAGAGCAGGATGCCGAGTCCGGTCGCCGCGAGCTGCACGACCGCCGCGGTGGTGACGGTGCGCAGCCGGGTGCGGTACGGCTCGCTGCGGCCGAAGATCGCCGTCATCCCGCCGAACGCGGCGTAGGCGGCCCAATCGATGCGGCCGACCGCGACCAGGATCGCGAGCGGGACCGCGGCCGCGACGGCGGCGCGGAAGGCGACCTCGAGGTCGAGTTCCCGAGCCGAACGCCACCAGCCGCCCATCGCGGCGGTCGCGCGGTTCACGAGACGCGCCCGAGCTCCAGGGCCGCGCGGAACAGGGCCGCGACGGACTCACCGTCGTCGATCTCGCCCGTGCCGATCATGCGCAGGACCTCGGGCCAGGCGATGGCCTGCACCTCGGCGATGCCCTCTTCGCGCTGGGTCGAGAGCTCGCCGTCGACGGCGCGCTGGAGCCCGGTCGCGAGGAACGGGCGCACTTCGGCGACCGTCACACCGTTCAGCATGGACATCGGCGAGAGCTCGCGCCAGAACGAGGCGGTGTAGCCCGTCTCCTCGAGGAGCTCGCGGCGCGCGGCGTCGAGGAACGGCTGCCCGTCGCTGCCGCCGGCGGGGAGTTCCAGCGTGCGCCCGACGGTGTGCCGGTCGAGGTCGACGAGGAGCACCTCGTCGTCGTCGGTCATCGCGATGACGATGACGGCGGGATGCCGCAGCTCGACGACGCCGTACACGCCGTCGCTGCCGTCGGGCCGGACCACCTCGTCTTCGCGCACCCGGATCCACGCGTTCTCGTACACGGCGCGGCTGGCGCGCACGGGCCAGCTCACAGCTTCTCGATCGGGGCGATCTTGATGAGGAGCTTCTTCTGCCCCGCGGTGTCGAAGGCGACGTGCGCGATGCGCTTGGTGCCCTCGCCGGTCACCTGGGTGACGCGCCCCTCGCCGAAGTCGGTGTGACGGATGCGGTCGCCGGCCTCGAGGGTGAGGTCGCCGTTGTCGCGCACCGTGCCGGTGACCTTGTTCGCCCACTCCGTCTTCGTCGCCGGCGCCCTGGTGACGCTGAAGCGGTCGAGGTCGCGCCGGGACTCGAAGCCGCCGCCCCAGCGCTCGGAGCCGCGCCGGGCGTTGAGCGCGCGCGGCTGCGTGCCGCCCCGGCTCGTGGCCATGCCGGGCGACTGCTTCCAGTCGATGAGCTCGTCGGGGATCTCCTGCAGGTACCGGCTCGGCATCGCGACCGCCACCTCGCCGAACTGGGCCCGGCTCATCGCGAGCGAGAGGTAGAGGCGCTTGCGCGCCCGGGTGATGCCGACGTAGAACAGCCGCCGCTCCTCGGCCGGGCCGCCGGGCTCGGAGGCCGACATCTGGTGCGGCAGCAGCCCCTCCTCGATGCCGGTGAGGAAGACCGCGTGGTACTCGAGGCCCTTCGCGGTGTGCAGGGTCATGAGCGAGACGGTGCCGGACTCGTCGTCGATCTCGTCGGCCGCCGCGACGAGCGAGACCTGAGTGAGGAAGTCGACGAGGGTGGAGCCGGGGTTCTCCCGGTCGAAGTCGCGCGTCTGCGCGACGAGCTCGTCGACGTTCTCGGCTCGGGTCTCGTCCTGCGGGTCGCGGCTGTTGCGGAGGGCGTCGAGCAGGCCGGAGCGCTGCACGAGGTGGACGAGCACGTCGGACACCTTCGCGGCGCCCTCGTTGGTGCCCGCGTCGATGCCGGCCTGCGAGGGCACGAGCATCGCGGCGGCCTCGTCGAGCACGTCGGCGAGCGCGGTGATCGCGCCGGTGACCTTCGGCCCGAGGCCGAGCGACCCCGCGTGCCGCATGGCCTGCCGGAAGCTCAGCTCGTTCTGCTCGGCGTAGTTCGCGATCGCGGTCTCGGTCGCGGGCCCGATGCCCCGCTTCGGGGTGTTCAGGATGCGTCGCAGCGCGAGCTCGTCGAGCGGGTTCGCCACGGCGATGAGGTACGCCATGGCGTCCTTGATCTCGGCTCGCTCGTAGAACTTGGTGCCGCCGACGACGCGGTACGGCAGCGCCGAGCGCACGAAGATCTCCTCCAGCGCGCGCGTCTGCGCGTTGGTGCGGTAGAAGACGGCGATGTCGCGGTAGGCGACCCCGTCGCGGTGGAGAGCCTCGATCTCGTCGGCGATGAACTGCGCCTCGTCGTGCGCGGTGTACCCCGTGTAGCCGACGATCTTGTCGCCGTCGCCGTCGGCCGTCCAGAGCTTCTTGTCTTTGCGGTCGAAGTTGTTCGAGATGACCGCGTTGGCTGCGGAGAGGATGTTCTGCGTGGAGCGGTAGTTCTGCTCGAGGAGCACCACCTCGGCGCCCGGGAAGTCGCGCTCGAACTCGGCGATGTTGCGGATGTCGGCGCCGCGGAAGGCGTAGATCGACTGGTCGGAGTCGCCGACGACCGTGAGGGAGGCCCCGGGGATGCGGCCGTTGCGGTCGGTGAGCCCGCGCACGAGGACGCCGTGCTGGTCGAGCTCGGCGACGATCTCGGGCTCCACCGGACGGGTGAGCTCGTGGATGAGCGCGTACTGGGCGTGGTTCGTGTCCTGGTACTCGTCGACGAGGATGTGCCGGAAGCGCCGCTGGTAGAGCGCGGCCACCTTCGGGAACGCCCGGAACAGGTACACGGTCTCGGCGATCAGGTCGTCGAAGTCGAGCGCGCTGGCCTCGCGGAGCCGGCGCGTGTACTGACGGAAGATCTCGAGGAACGTGAGCTCCTGCGGATCGTTCGTGTTGACGTTGCGCGCGTACGTCTCGACGTCGGCGAGCTCGTTCTTGAGCTTGGAGATCTTGCTCTGCGCACCGGCCGGGGTGAAGCCCATCGTGTCGGCGTTCAGCTCTTTGATGATGCGCTTCAGGATGGTGCGCTGGTCGGCCGAGTCGTAGATGGTGAAGGTCGAGCTGAGCCCGAGCGACTCGGCCTCTCGGCGGAGGATGCGCACGCAGGCGGAGTGGAACGTGGAGATCCACATGCCCTGCGCGCTGTCGCCGAGCAGGGCCTGCACCCGCTCGCGCATCTCGGCGGCGGCCTTATTCGTGAAGGTGATCGCGAGGATCTGGCTCGGCCAGGCCTCGCGCGTCTCGATGAGGTGCGCGATGCGGTGGGTGAGCACCCGGGTCTTGCCGGACCCCGCGCCTGCCACGATGAGCAGCGCGGGGCCGCGGTACTCGACTGCGGCCTTCTGCTGGGGGTTGAGTCCGTCGGTGAGGCGGCTGCCGGCGCCGTCGCGCACGGGAGCGTCGGCCTCGCGCCAGCCGGCCGGGTCGTCGGGGTCGAGGATCAGCGTCATGTCCCTTCAAGTCTAGGCGGGACCGCCGACACCCGACCCCGCTGACTCAGGCCGGGGGCTGCGGCGCCGGGGGCTGCGGCCCAGGTGCGGGCGGCGGGGGCGGCGTCGGCTGCTGCTGTCCCGGAACGGGCGGCGGGGGCGGCGTCGGCTGCGCATACCCGGGCGGAGGCGGCGGGGTCGTCGGCTGCCCATACCCGGGAGGAGCCGGCGGTGCGGGGTACCCGGGCTGCGCGGCCGGCTGACCGTACCCGGGCTGGCCGTACCCCGGCTGCACCGGCGGCTGCCCGTACCCGGGCTCCCCGTACCCCGGCTGCTGGACCGGCTGCTGGCCATACCCCGGCTGCTGACCGTACGCGGGCTGCTGCCCGTAGCCCGGCTGCCCGTACGCGAGCTGCGCCGGTCGCGGCTCCTTCGGCTCGAAGGCGCGCAGGATGAGCGGGATGACCGCGGCGACGACCGCGACGAGCGAGGTGGCGCCCGCGGTGCGCCACCACCAGTCGGGCCAGTCGGGCTCGGGGAACGCCGAGGGGATCGACAGCACGAGCGCCGTCGCCCAGACGAAGATCAGCGTCACGATGCCGGAGATGCGCGTCGCCGTCTTCTTCGCCCGCGCGACGAAATGCAGCCCGTAGAGCTGGGTGAGCAGCAGCGCGAGCCGCAACAGGATGACGACGGCGATGAAGCGGCCGATCTGGGCGGCCCAGACGCCCGGGTCGGCGGTGTTGGCCGGCTGGAGCCAGCCGTTCCACACCTTCATCAGGCCGATCGCGACGAGCACCACGTTGACGATGGTCGAGGCCGCGAGGTACCAGCGGTTGGGCCCGTCGGCGATGGTCGTGTCGAGCAGCACGGTGCCGGCGAACACCGCGACGAGCAGCATGGTGAGCCACGCCCGCCCCGCGACGTTCGCCTGATCGCCGACGATGATGAAGAAGCCGCCGAGCAGCGCTGCCGCCACCAGCATGCCGATGGAGAGCCAGAGTGCGATCCTCGCGGTGCGCGAGCGCTGGACCGGTGCGGACCCCGGTGCTGGGACCGACCCCTGAGCGGGATCGGGACCCGGAGTGGAGCTGGACATCGTTCCTCCTGTCGACGCCGGCGTGCTGGGTTCCCCAGCCTAGCGACACGCCCCCGGCCGCGCCGAGGCATCCGGCCGGGCTGTGGACAGACCCCGCGACCCGAGACCGAGCTGTCAGTCGCGCCCGTCGCGCGCCTCGACCCCGAGGTCGGGCTGGTCGACGAAGATCCCGTCGACCCCGGTGTCGATGACGGCGCGGAACTCCCCGAGCCAGTCCCCCCAGTGCGCGCGGGCCGTCCCGCGCCGGAACGCCGGTGCCAGGAAGCGGTTCTCCGGGCGGAGCGTCCAGGTGTAGACGGCGAGGCCGGCGCTGTGCGCGGCGTCCACGAGCTCCGCCCCATGCAGCGGTCCGCGGCGCTTCGAGCCGCCGACGAGGCGCGACTTCGAGACGCTCACCCCGTCGAAGCGGCCGGCGAGCCGCATCAGCCCGGCCTCGGTCACGACCTCGTCGTAGCTCGTCGCGGCCGCGCCGTCGCGGAGCACGAGGTCCCAGGGCGCGCCCGACTCCTCGATGAGGAACACCCGGGCCCCGTGCACGCCGCGATCGCCCAGGCGGTCGAGGATCGTCGGCTCGAAGGACTCGAGGATGAGCCGCCCGTCGCCTCTCCCCCACCCGGCCGCCTCGAGCTCGGCGGCGAACAGCTCGTCGAGCGGCAGCCCGAGACCGGCGAAGTGGCTCGCGTGCTTGAACTCCGCCACGATGCGGAGCAGCCGCTGACCGGCGTCCGCGGCATCCTCCACCAGCTCGAGCAGGTCCCGCAGCCGCAGCAGCGGGAAACGGCCGTCGAAGCTCGCGCTCGTCTGGCGCAGCGCGCCCAGGCGCTCGGTCGCCCGCAGGGTCGCGAGCTCGGCCCAGGTGAAGTCCTCGGTGAACCAGCCGGTGAGCGGGGCCCCGTCCACCTCGCGGGTCGTGCGGCGCCCGGCGAACTCGGGGCGGCTCGCGACATCCGTCGTGCCCGAGATCTCGTTCTCGTGGCGCAGCACCAGCACGCCGTCGCGCGACGCGACGAGATCCGGCTCGACGGCCTCCGCGCCGAGCGCGAAGGCGAGCTCGTAGGCCGCACGGGTGTGCTCGGGCCGGTAGCCGGAGGCGCCGCGGTGTCCGATGACGAGCGGATGGCCCGCGGTGTCTGCCAGCATGCGCATAGCGTAGCGACGGCATGGCACCAGAGGATGATCTCCGGCGCATTCTCGGCGTCGTCACGGCTGGACACGGTAGATTCGTAGGAATCCGGTATGCAGCCGCGCCCGGATTCCCCTCCACCCGACGAACGCCGAAAGCAGAGGAACCGTCCATGGCACTCGACAATCCCGCCTTCTCGCGGAACCCCGCATTCTCCCAGCAGGGGGCGGTGGCCGCAGCGCAGGACGTGTCGGCCCAGCAGCTGCAGGAGATGTACGACCGCCCGACCACGCTGCCCGACACCGAGGTCATGACGGTCGAGAACACGATCTCGAAGACCGTCGCCTCGTTCGGCGTGCTGCTCGTCGGCGCCGCCGCGGGCTTCGCCCTGACCCCCACCATGCCGTGGGTGTTCTGGGTCGGCGCCATCGTCGGCTTCGTGCTCGCCCTCGTCAACATCTTCAAGCGCGAGCCCTCGCCCGCGCTGATCCTCGCCTACGCGGCCGCGCAGGGTCTCTTCATCGGCGGCATCTCGCTGATCTACGAGACCCAGTACTCGGGCATCATCGCCCAGGCCGTGATCGGCACGCTCGCCGTCTTCGGCGTGACGCTCGCGCTCTTCGCGAGCGGCAAGGTGCGCGCCTCGAAGAAGGCCACGAAGGTCTTCCTCATCGCGATGGTGGGCTACCTCGTGTTCTCGCTCGTCAACATGATCCTCATGTGGACCGGCGTCAACAGCGACCCGTGGGGCCTCCGCGGCGTCGAGATCATGGGCATCCCGCTCGGCCTCGTCATCGGGGTGCTCGTCATCCTGATGGCCGCGTACTCGCTCGTGCTCGACTTCGACGCGATCCAGCAGGGCGTGCGCAACCGCGCCCCGAAGAAGTACGGCTGGTCCGGCGCCTTCGGCATCATGGTCACCGTCATCTGGCTCTACCTCGAGATCCTGCGCTTCATCGCGATCGCGCGAGACTAGTCGCCGCAGCAGCTCGACTGCACGAACGGGTCGCCCTCGGGCGGCCCGTTCGTCGTTTCCGGGCGAGGGCCCGATGCGCGGCGGAGCCCGCCGCCCGCTCAGCCCGGCCGGCAGCTCAGCCCCGGCCGCTCGCCTTCGCGAGCAGCACGGCGCGCTCCCGGGCGTTCTGCGTGCGCTCGGCGGCGAGCTCGAACTCGGCCCTCGCTTCCTCGTCTCGGCCGAGCCGCGCGAGCAGCTCGCCCCGCACGCTCGGCAGCAGGTGCGAGAGCGCCAGCCGCGGCTCGCCGGCGAGCGCGTCGACGAGTTCGATGGCGGCCGCCGGGCCGTCCGCCATCGACACGGCGACCGCGCGGTTGAGGGCGACCACCGGCGATCCGGAGAGCTCCGCGAGCGCGTCGTACACGGCGACGATCGCCGCCCAGTCGGTGTCCTCGACCGAGGCGGCCCGGTCGTGCTCGAGCGCGATCGCCGCCTGCAGCGCGTACGGCCCGCGCCCATGCCCGATCGCATCGGCGCGCTCGAGCGCCGCGCGGCCGCGGCCGATCGCCCCGCGGTCCCAGCGGGAGCGGTCCTGATCGGCGAGCAGGACCGGGTTGCCCTCGGCGTCCGTCCTGGCGGGGAAGCGCGCCGCGGTGAGCTCCATCAGCGCGACGAGGCCCTGCGCCTCGGGCTCCCGGGGCAGCAGCGCGGCGACGATGCGCGCGAGCCGCAGGGCCTCGCGGCTGAGCTCCGGGCGCATCCAGTCCTCGCCGCCGCTCGCGGCGTGGCCCTCGGTGAAGATCAGGTAGAGCACGCCGAGCACCGCGCCGAGGCGCTCGGGCAGTTCCGCCCTGGGCGGCACCTCGAACGCGACGCCGGCCTCGGCGAGCGTCTTCTTCGCGCGCACGACGCGCTGCTGCACGGTGGCGACGGGCACGAGGAACATGCGCGCCACCTCCTCGCTCGTGAGTCCGCCGACCACGCGGAGGGTGAGCGCGACGCGCGCCTCCCGGCTGAGCACCGGATGGCACGCGACGAAGACGAGGCGCAGCACGTCGTCGTCGATCCGGTCGGGGTCGTAGGGCGGCGCCTCCGCCTCGGCCGCGCGCTCGGCCTCGAGGTCGTGCGCGATCGCCGCCACCCGCTCCTCGTAGCGCTCCCTGCGGCGCCAGCCGTCGATGGCGCGGCGCTTCGCGACCGCGGTGAGCCACGCGCCGGGGTTGCGCGGCACCCCCTCGGCCGGCCACTGCTCGAGCGCCTCGGCGAGCGCCTCCTGGGCCAGGTCTTCCGCCTGGGCGAAGTCGCCGACGAAGCGGGTGAGCGCGCCCACGATGCGCGGCGCCTCGATGCGCCACACCGCCGCGACGCGCTCGGCGACGAGGGCCGGGTCGGCCGCCGGAGCAGGAGCGGACGCCTCGCCGGGCGCGCCGGAGCGCCGCACCGACGCCTCGTCGATGCGGCGCTCCTCGGTCTCGTGGCTCACGCGGCCGCCCGGCTCAGGCCTGTGCGGCCCGCTGGGCCTGCTCCTCGCGCCAGCCCTCCTCCTTCTGCACCCACTCGTTATCGGCGGGGAAGTCGGAGGCGTCGGTCACCCGGCGCACCTCGAGGAACGCGCCCGGTCCGAGCGGCGCCCGGCTCGCCCATTCGGCGGCCTCGGCCTTCGAGCCCACCTCGATGATCCAGAAGCCGTTGAAGAGCTCCTTGATCTCGCCGTAGGGGCCGTCGGTGACGAGCGGGGTCTCGCCGCTGAAGTCGACGACGAAGCCCTCGCTCGCGTCGGACAGGCCCTCGCCCGCGAGCAGCACGCCGGCCTTCATCATGGACTCGTTGTAGCGGCCCATCGCGGCGATGACCTCGGTGAAGTCCATCTCCTCGTAGGCGGCGACGCCGCGCTCGTCCGCACGCATGATCAGCATGTACTTGGTCATGATTCCGTCTCCTGTTCGGATCGATCGGGGCCGGTTCCGACCCTCTCACTCATGGCGTCGAACGGGAACCGCGCAGATCGACACGAGTGCGAAAAACTCTCCGAGAATCTTCTCGCGTCTCAGCCGAGGGCCTCGACAGCGGTGCGGATGGCCTCGGCGGAGGCCAGGAGGCGCGCCTCCTCCTCCGCCGACATCGGGGTCTCGGCGACGACCCGGGCGCCGTGCGCCCCGACCACCGAGGGCAGGGAGAGCGCGACGCCCCGGATGCCGCGGACGCCGTCGAGCACGGTCGACACCGGCAGCACGGCGTGCTCGTCGCGGAGCACGGCCTCGACGATGCGCGCCCCGCTGAGCCCGATCGCGAGGTTCGTCGCCCCCTTGCCGCGGATGACCGTGTACGCCGCCTCGCGCACCTCCTGGGCGACGCGGTCGAGCTCGCCCATCGTGAACGGCTCGCCGCCGCGCCAGTCGAGGATCGGCACCGGCCCGATGCGCGCGTTCGACCAGAGCGGGAACTCGGTGTCGCCGTGCTCGCCCACGATGTCGGCGTGCACGCTCGCGGTGCCGACGCCCGCGCGCTCGGCGAGCCGCCAGCGCAGCCTCGAGGTGTCGAGCACCGTGCCGGAGCCGAACACCCGCTCGGCCGGCAGCCCGGTGACCCGCCGTGCCACGACCGTCATCACGTCCGCCGGGTTCGTCACGATGACGAACACCGCGCCCGGCGCCCGCGCGAGGAGCGTCGGCATGAGCTGCTCGAGGATGCCCGCGTTCGTCGCCGCGAGTTCCATGCGCGACTGCCCGGGCTGCTGCTTCGCGCCCGCCGTCACGACGACCACGTCGCTGCCCTCGACGACGGCCGGGTCCGCGCCGCCGGACACCGCGGAGCCGGTGAACTGGGTGCCGTGCGCGAGGTCGAGCACCTCGGCCTCCACCTTCTCGGCGGCGATGTCGTAGAGCGCCACCTCGGCGGCGCTCTCCCGGATGAGCGCGGCGTACGCGAGGCTCACCCCGACGCTGCCGGCGCCGACCACGGTCAGTTTCGTGCGCGCATTCGCCATGCGGACCATCCTGCCCGGCCGGAACGGCGACGGCCAGTGCGTGCGCGCTGCGGCGCCGGAAACGACGGAGGGCGCGGTCAGCAGACCGCGCCCTCCGGATGCCGGATGCCCCGGCTCACTCCCACTCGATGGTGCCCGGCGGCTTCGACGTGACGTCGAGCACGACGCGGTTCACCTCGCGCACCTCGTTCGTGATGCGGTTCGAGATCTTCGCGAGCACGTCGTAAGGCAGCCGCGTCCAGTCGGCGGTCATCGCGTCCTCGCTCGAGACCGGGCGGAGCACGATGGGGTGCCCGTAGGTACGGCCGTCGCCCTGGACGCCGACCGAGCGCACATCGGCGAGCAGCACGACGGGGCACTGCCAGATCTCCTGGTCGAGGCCCGCACGGCTCAGCTCCTCGCGCGCGATGGCATCGGCCTCGCGGAGCAGATCGAGACGATCACGGGTGACCTCGCCCACGATGCGGATGCCGAGGCCGGGCCCCGGAAAGGGCTGCCGGCCGACGATCGCCTCGGGCAGCCCGAGCTCGCGGCCGATCGCGCGCACCTCGTCCTTGAACAGGGTGCGCAACGGCTCGACGAGCTCGAACTGCAGGTCTTCGGGCAGGCCGCCGACGTTGTGGTGGCTCTTGATGTTCGCCGTGCCCGCGCCGCCGCCCGACTCGACGACGTCGGGGTAGAGCGTGCCCTGCACGAGGAACTTGATGGGCGTGCCGTCGGCCGCCGCCTCGGCGAGGAGGTCGCGCTCCGCCGCCTCGAAGGCGCGGATGAACTCGCGCCCGATGATCTTGCGCTTCTCCTCGGGGTCGGTGACCCCGGCGAGCGCGTCGAGGAAGGTGTCTGCCGCGTCGACCGTGACGAGGCGCACCCCGGTCGCGGCGACGTAGTCCTGCTGCACCTGCTCGCGCTCGCCCTTGCGGAGCAGACCGTGGTCGACGAACACCGCGGTGAGCTGCTCGCCCACGGCGCGCTGCACGAGCGCGGTCGACACGGCCGAGTCGACGCCGCCGGAGAGGGCCGAGATGACCCGGGCGTCGCCGACCTGCTCGCGGATACGGGCGACCTGCTCGGCGATGACGTTGCCCGAGTTCCAGTCGGCGGGGATGCCCGCGGCGCGGTGCAGGAAGTTCTCGATGATGCCCTGGCCGAACGGCGTGTGCTTCACCTCGGGGTGCCACTGCACGCCGTAGAGCTTGCGCTCGTCGTTCGCGAAGGCGGCGACCGGCGTCGACTCGGTCGAGGCGAGCACCTCGAAGCCCTCGGGGGCTCGGGCGACCGAGTCGCCGTGGCTCATCCACACGGTCTGCCCGGCCGGCTGGTCGACGAGCAGCGCGTTGCCCTCGGCATCCACCACGTTCGCGTGTGTCGCGCCGTACTCGCGCTGGCCGGTCTGCGCGACCTCGCCGCCGAAGTGCTGCGCCATGACCTGGAAGCCGTAGCAGATGCCGAGAGTCGGCACGCCGAGCTCGAGCACCTCGGGGTCGAGCTGCGGGGCGCCCTGCTCGTACACCGAGCTCGGCCCGCCGGAGAGCACGATGCCGATCGGGTTCTTGGCGCGCACCTCCTCGGCCGTGACCGTGTGCGGCACGATCTCGGAGTAGACGGATGCCTCGCGCACCCGTCGCGCGATGAGCTGCGCGTACTGGGCACCGAAGTCGACGACGAGGACGGGACGCTGTTCGGTCTCGCTCACTGGGCGGCCTCCACGGGCTGGTTGTCGGAATCTGCGGCCTCGGCCTCGCGGCGGTCGAGGTAGCTGCGGACCTCGCGGCCGATCTTGGCCTCGAGGAAGAAGGAGAGGAACGGCACGATGCCGCCGAGCGCGATGAGGATGAAGCGCGTGAACGGCCAGCGCATGAGGCTCCACAGCCGGAAGTCGCTGAAGAGGTACACGACGTAGAACCAGCCGTGCGCGATCAGGATGCCGGTGGAGAGGTTCACCCCGGTGCCGGTCGACTCGAGACCGCTCGCCGTCTCGAGCACGGGCTCGAAGCTGAGCACGCCGTTCGGGCCGAAGGCGTACAGCTCGAAGTGCCAGACGTACTTCAGCAGCATCTCGGCGCAGAGCAGCAGCAGCATCACGCCCGTGATGACCGACGCCACCTGGTAGAACTTCAGCGCCCCGCGGATGCGCGGCAGATCGGCGAGTTTGGGCTCGAGGGGCATGCCACCAGTCTACGCGGACTGGCTGAGCGCCTCCGCCTCGTCGCGCTCGCGCTCGACCGCGTCTCGCACGAGCCGGTACCAGAGGTAGATCGCGAAGCCCGCGAACACCACCCATTCGACCGCGTAGAAGACGTTCAGCCAGTTCAGCTCCACCGACTGCTCGGGCGGCGGCGAGTGGATCGCCTCGAGTCCGGGCGAGGCATCCTTCGCCGTGACGTAGCCGAAGTACGCCGGCCGGTCGTCGAAGTCGGCCCACAGGTTCACGAGCTGCGCGACGGCGACCGTCTTCATCTCGAAGGGGTCGGCGTCGTCCGCGGGCGCGATCGGGGCCTCGCTCGGCAGGAAACGGCCGACGAGGGTGGTGTCCTCAGAGCCGAGGCCGCGCTCGAACTCGGCGAGCGCGCGCTCGGCCGCCTCGCGGTCGGGCGCCCAGCCGAGCGCGACGGGCAGACCACCCGGCGCGCCGTCGGTGACCTCGAGGTGCGCGACGACCCAGCTGCCCGCGACGCCGTCGTTCAGACGGCCGTCGACGATCACCGTGTCGCCGGGGACGAAACGCCCGGTGACCTCGACCATCTGCCCGGTCGCGCGCTGCTCGGTGGGCGCGTCGGGGGCGGCGAGCCCGGCGAAGGGCAGCACCTCCTCCGTCGGCCGCACCTCGACCGTGGCCTGCTCGACGGCCCGCTCGACCTGCCACTGCCCGAGCAGGGCGAAGGCGGCGGCGATGCCGAGGGCGAGGAGCAGGGCGAGCAGCCACCGCGGGCGCACCATCATGCGCAGCACGGCGCGGCGTGAGTCAGCGGACACGATCACCGAGCCTACCCGCCCGCGGCTGGGGAAGCGGTGGGTGCCCGCCCGGCGCCCACGACGATGCCGGGGCGCCGGGCGGACCGATCAGTCGACCCGGACGATGTCCGGCGCCTCCAGCCGCACCCGGTCGGCCGAGGCGTCGTCGGGCTGCTCCTGCGAGGCGCGCTCGGCCTCGACCCGCTGCAGGTAGCGCTCGACCTCGAGGGTCTCGCGGGCCTCGTCCCAGCCGAGCACGCCGCCCATGAGCTTCGCCGCGACGGGCGCGGCCGAGACGCCGCGGTCCCACGCCTCGATCGAGATGCGGGTGCGCCGGGCGAGCACGTCGTCGAGGTGCAGGGCGCCCTCGTGCGAGGCCGCGTACACGACCTCGGCGGCGAGGTAGTCGTCGGCCCCGGGCAGCGGCTCGCCGAGCGAGGGGTCGTTGCGGATGAGGTCGAGCAGGTCGTCGGTCATCGTGCCGTAGCGGTTCAGCAGGTGCTCGATGCGCACCTTGTGCACGCCGAAGGCGCGGGCGATCTTGCCGCGCTTGTTCCACGCGGCCTGATAGCCCTCGGCGCCGAGCAGCGCGATGTCCTGTGTCGCCGACGGCGGGATCTTGCCGTCGAGCGCGTCGACGGCCGCGTCGATCGCGTCCTTCGCCATGACCCGGTAGGTGGTCCACTTGCCGCCCGCGATGACCACGAGCCCGGGCACGGTGTGCGCGACGAGGTGCTCGCGGGAGAGCTTGGAGGTCTGGTCGCTCTCGCCCGCGAGGAGCGGGCGGAGGCCCGCGTACACGCCCTCGACGTCCTCCCGGGTGAGCGGCACCGCGAGCACGGCGTTCACGTGCTCGAGCAGGTAGTCGATGTCGGCCGCGGTCGCCGCGGGGTGCGCCTTGTCGAGGTTCCAGTCGGTGTCGGTCGTGCCGATCAGCCAGTGCCGGCCCCAGGGGATGACGAAGAGCACGCTCTTCTCGGTGCGGAAGATCATGCCCATCGCGGACTGGATGCGGTCGCGCGGCACGACGAGGTGGATGCCCTTCGAGGCGCGCACCTTGAAGGTGCCCCGCTCCCCCACCATGCGCTGGGTGTCGTCGGTCCACACGCCGGTCGCGTTGACGACCTGCTTCGCGCGGATCTCGAAGTGCTCGTCGGTCTCGAGGTCGTGCGCCTTCACGCCCACGACCCGCTCGCCGACCTTCAGGAAGCCCTCGACGTTCACGCGGCTCGCGACGTGGGCGCCGTAGAAGCTCGCCGTGCGCGCGAGCGAGGCCACGTAGCGGGCGTCGTCGACCTGCGCGTCGTAGTAGGTCAGGCCGCCCACGAGGGCGTCCTTCGAGAGCGAGGGGATGGCCCGCATGACCTGGCGCTTCGACAGGTGCCGGTGGTGCGGGACACCGGGCGGACGCCCGCCCGTGTAGCTGAAGATGTCGTAGAGCATCATGCCGGCGCCGATGTAGAAGCGCTCGAACACCCGCTTCTTCAGCGGGTAGAGGAAGCGCACCGGCTTTACGAGGTGCGGGGCGATGCGCTGCAGCAGGAGGCCACGCTCGATGAGCGCCTCGCGGACCAGCCGGAAGTCGAGCTGCTCGAGGTAGCGGATGCCGCCGTGCACGAGCTTCGAGGAGCGGCTCGAGGTGCCGCTCGCCCAGTCGCGGGCCTCGAGGAGCCCGGTCGAGAGCCCGCGGGTGACCGCGTCGAGCGCGGAGCCGGTGCCGACGATGCCGCCGCCGACGACGAGGACGTCGAGCTCTTTCTCTTTCAGTCGCGCGATCGCCGCCGCGCGCTCCTCAGGGCCGAGCTTGTCCGACCGTGCCACCGACTTGAGCTTCGCCATCGTCGCCTCCCCAGACGTCGTATACCGCGCTGCTTCCACGCTACCCGACAACTCGGACAGCAGGTCCGGCGATCACGACTCGGTTCGACGAGCCCGAGTCCGCGCTCCGGCCGGTCTCAGGCGCCCTGGTACGGCGCGACGACGATCTCGACCCGCTGGAACTCCTTCAGGTCGGAGTAGCCGGTCGTCGCCATCGACTTGCGCAGCGAGCCCACGAGGTTCGCGGTGCCCTCGGCGTTCGGCGCCGGGCCGTAGAGGATCTCCTCGAGCGGGGCCACCTGGCCGACCTGCACGCGCTTGCCGCGGGGCAGCTTCGGGTGGTGCGCCTCGGCGCCCCAGTGCCAGCCGCCGCCCGGGGCGTCGGTCGCCCGCGCGAGCGCGGCGCCGAGCATGACCGCGTCGGCGCCGCACGCGATCGCCTTCACGATGTCGCCGGAGGCCCCGACGCCGCCGTCGGCGATGACGTGCACGTAGCGGCCGCCCGACTCGTCGAGGTAGTCGCGGCGCGCGCCCGCGACATCCGCCACCGCGGTTGCCATGGGCGCGTGGATGCCGAGCGAGGCGCGCGTCGTGGAGGCGGCGCCGCCGCCGAAGCCCACGAGCACGCCCGCCGCGCCCGTGCGCATGAGATGCAGCGCTGCGGTGTACGTGGCAGCGCCGCCGACGATGACGGGGACGTCGAGCTCGTAGATGAACTTCTTCAGGTTCAGCGGCTCGACGTTCTTCGAGACGTGCTCGGCCGAGACGGTCGTGCCGCGGATGACGAAGAGGTCGACGCCCGCCTCGACGACGGTCGAGTGCAGCTCCGCCGTGCGTTGCGGGGACAGCGCGCCGGCGACGGTGACGCCGGCGGCGCGGATCTCGGCGAGCCGCTCGCGCACGAGCGTGGGCTGGATCGGCGCGGCGTAGAGCTCCTGCATGCGCGCCGTGGCCTTGTCGGCCGGGAGGCTGCGGATCTCGGCGAGCACCGGCTCGGGGTTCTCGTAGCGGGTCCACAGGCCCTCGAGGTCGAGGACGCCGAGACCGCCGAGCTGGCCCATCATGATCGCCGTCTTCGGCGAGACCACGGAGTCCATCGGCGCCGCGAGGAACGGCAGCTCGAACTGGTACGCGTCGATCGACCAGGCGACGGAGACGTCCTCCGGGTCGCGCGTGCGCCGGCTCGGCACGATGGCGATGTCGTCGAACGCGTAGACACGGCGGCCCCGCTTGGAACGGCCGATCTCGATCTCCTGGCTCACCGTCCCAGCCTACCCGGGAGCCTCATCGGGCGCGCGCCACGCGGCGCTCGTCCCAGACCGGGGCATCCGCCTCGACGACCGCGCCGTCCTCGCGGAACACGAGGAAGCGGTCGAAGCCGCGCGCGAACCAGCGGTCGTGGGTCACGGCGAGCACCGTGCCGTCGAAGCGCGACAGCGCGTCCTCGAGCGCCTCGGCCGAGACGAGGTCGAGGTTGTCCGTCGGCTCGTCGAGCAGCAGCATGGTCGCGCCCGAGAGCTCGAGCAGGAGGATCTGCAGGCGGGCCTGCTGCCCGCCGGACAGGTGCTCGAAGCGCTGCTGCGCCTCCCGGGCGAGGCCGTAGCGGTCGAGCGCCGAGCTCGCCTGCTCGCGCGGCAGGCCCGGCCGCTCGGCGTCGCCGCGGAACAGGATCTCCAGCAGCGTCCGCCCGGCGAACTCGGGGTGCTCGTGGTTCTGCGCGAACCAGCCGGGCACGACCCGGGCGCCGAGCACGGCGCGACCGGAGTGCGGCACCCGGGCGAGCCCCGCCGTCGCCTCGGTCCGGTGGCCCTGCATCGGGTCGGGGTCGCTGCCGCCGCCCGCGAGCAGGCGCAGGAAGTGCGATTTGCCCGAGCCGTTCGAGCCGAGCACGGCGACCCGGTCGCCGTACCAGACCTCGAGCTCGAACGGCCGCATCAGGCCCGTGAGCTCGAGCCCCTCGCACACGAGCGCGCGCTTGCCGGTGCGCGCCCCGCGCAGGCGCATGTCGACCTCGCGGGCGGGCGGGCGCTCCTCCGGCGGCCCGGCCTCCTCGAACTTGCGGAGTCGGGTGACCGCCGCCTGATACCTGGAGGCCATGCCGTCGTTGTACGTCGCCTTCACCTTGAGCGTCGCCACGAGCTGCTTCAGCGCGGCGTGCTGCTCGTCCCAGCGCCGACGCAGCTCGTCGAGCCGGGCGAAGCGCGCCTCGCGGGCCTCGTGGTACCCCTCGAAGCCGCCGCCGTGCACCCAGGCGGTGTTGCCTCCGCCGCCGAGCTCGATCGTCACGATGCGATCGGCGGCCCTGGCCAGCAGCTCGCGGTCGTGCGAGACGAGGAAGACGGTCTTCGACGTCTCCCGCAGCCGCTCCTCGAGCCAGCGCTTGCCCGGCACGTCGAGCGAGTTGTCCGGCTCGTCGAGCAGCAGCACCTGCTCGGGCCCGCGCAGCAGCGCCTCGAGCGCGAGCCGCTTCTGCTCGCCGCCGGATAGCGTCGCGAGCTCCCGCCAGCGGGCCCGCTCGAACGGCACCCCGAGCGCGGCCTCGGTGCAGTGGTCCCAGACGACCTCCTGCTCGTAGCCGCCCGCTTCGGCGTACTCGGCGAGCGCGGCGGCGTAGCGCATCTGCGCGGCGGTGTCCTCGTGCTCGATGAGCGCGTTCTCGGCGGCCTCGAGCTCGAGCGCGGCCACGCGGATCCGCTCGGGCGCGACCGAGACGAGGAGCCCCGCGACGGTCTCGGCGGCGCCCTCGGCGGTGCGGCCCGTGCCGATGAACTGGTCCATGACCCCGAGGCCGCCCTCGACCCGCACACTGCCCTCGTCGGCGGCGAGCTCGCCGCGGACGATCCGCAGCAGGGTGGACTTGCCCGCGCCGTTCGCACCGATGAGCGCCGTCGTGCGGCCCTCCGTGACGCGGAAGGCGAGGTCGGCGAGGAGCGGCCGCCCGTCGGGCAGCGAGTAGGAGACGCCGTTGACGTCGATGAATCCCATGTCGAGACATCCGTTCGCATGCGGCCGCGCCGGACGCTCCGGGGCCGCGCCGCCTCGTGGGCAGCCGATCAGACTAGCGAGCGACGACTCGATCGGCAAACGCGACCACGGCGGAGGGATGCCGAGCCCGGCCGTCTGCGGCAAGCTGGAGCCATGCATCGGATCGCCGCTCAGCCCCTCGACGTCCTCCGCACCCGCACGAGTGCCAAGTGGCGGCTCTACCCCGCCGACGTCCTGCCGCTGCCGGTCGCCGAGATGGACTACCCGCTCGCCGAGCCGGTCGCGGCGGCGCTGCACGCCGCGATCGACCGTTCGGACACCGGCTACGCCGCCGGCAGCGGCCCCATCGCCGAGGCCTTCGCACCGTTCGCCCTCGCGCGCTTCGGCTGGGAGGTCGACCCGGCCCGGGTGACGAGCACGGGCGACGTCGCCATGGGGCTCGTCGAGGTGCTCCGCCGGGTCACGAGCCCCGGCGACCGCGTCGTCGTCACCCCGCCGATCTACCCGCCGTTCTTCGACATCGTGACGGAGGCGTCGGCCGCGGTCGTCGAGGTGCCCATGACGGGCGGCATCGACGCCGGCTGGGCGCTCGACCTCGACGGCATCGACCGCGCCTTCGCCGCCGGGGCGAAGGCGATGCTGCTCTGCAACCCGCACAACCCGATCGGCCTCGTGCCGAGCCGCGACGAGCTCGCCGCCCTCGCGGAGATCGCCGCCCGGCACGGCGCCACGATCGTCTCCGACGAGGTGCACGGCCCGCTCTCGCAGCCGGACTCGGTCTACACGCCGTTCCTCACCGTCTCGGACGCGGCCCGCGAGTTCGGCGTCACCGTGACGGCAGGCACGAAGGCGTTCAACCTCGCCGGGCTCAAGGCGGCGATGATCGTGACGGCCTCCGAGCGCGGCGACGCCGTGCGCCGGGGCATGCCGTACGAGGTCGAGTGGCGGATGAGCCAGTTCGGCTCCATCGCGAGCATCGCCGCGTTCCGCGAGGGCGGCTTCTGGCTCGACGGCGTGCTCGCGAGCCTCGACGACAACCGGCGGCTGCTCGCCGAGCTCCTCGCCGACGAGCTGCCGGGGGTGCGCTACCGGATGCCGCAGGCGAGCTACCTCGCCTGGCTCGACTTCAGCGCGCTCGGCTGGGGCGACGACCCCGCCGCGTACGCGCTCGAGCACGCGAAGGTCGCCCTCGGCGTCGGGCCGCAGTTCGGCGCGACGGCCGGCCGCGGCCACGTGCGGCTGAACTTCGCGTGCACGCCCGAGGTGCTCGCCGAGGCGATCACCCGGCTGGCGGACGCGCGGTAGGGACGGGAGGGGCCCGTGCAGCTCGCGTCGGCGATCTGCCGTGGCACGCTTCGCGGCGCTGGCGCGCCGCGAGCGCTCCTGCTGCCGCTTGCTGAGGGAAGCGCGTCGCGGCTCCGCCGCGCCGCGCTGACCCTCAGCGCGTGTAGTTCGGCGCCTCGACGACGATCTGCACGTCGTGCGGGTGCGACTCCTTGAGCCCCGCCGGCGTGATGCGCACGAAGCGGCCCTTGGTCTTCAGCTCCTCGATCGTGCGCGCGCCGACGTAGAACATCGACTGGCGCAGGCCGCCGATGAGTTGGTACGCCACGGCGGACAGCGGGCCGCGGTAGGGCACCTGGCCCTCGATGCCCTCGGGGATCAGCTTGTCGTCGCTCGGCACGTCGGCCTGGAAGTAGCGGTCCTTCGAGTACGAGGTCTTCTTGCCGCGGGTCTGCAGCGCGCCGAGCGAGCCCATGCCGCGGTACGTCTTGAACTGCTTGCCGTTCTGGAAGACGAGCTCGCCGGGGCTCTCGGCGGTGCCGGCGAGCAGCGAGCCGAGCATGACCGTGTCGGCGCCGGCGACGAGCGCCTTGGCGATGTCGCCCGAGTACTGCAGGCCGCCGTCGGCGATGAGCGGTACGCCGGCCGGCATCGTCGCCTTCGAGGCCTCGTACACGGCCGTGATCTGCGGCACGCCGACGCCCGCGACGACGCGGGTCGTGCAGATCGAGCCCGGGCCCACGCCGACCTTCACGGCGTCGGCGCCGGCCTCGACGAGCGCCTTCGCACCCTCGTAGGTCGCGACGTTGCCGCCGATGACGTCGATGTCCGCGAAGGAGGGGTCGGCCTTCAGGCGGCGGATGATGTCGAGCACGCCGGCGGACTCGCCGTTCGCGGTGTCGACGACGAGCACGTCGACCCCGGCGTCGCGGAGGGCCTCGGCGCGCTCCCAGGCGTCGCCGAAGAAGCCCATCGCCGCGCCCACGCGCAGGCGCCCCTCGGCGTCCTTCGTCGCGTTCGGGTACTGCTCGCTCTTGTCGAAGTCCTTGACGGTGATGAGGCCGGTGAGCCGGCCCTCGTCGTCGATCAGCGGCAGCTTCTCGATCTTGTGCTCGGCGAAGATGGCGAGCGCCTCGTCGGGGTTCATGCCGACGTGACCGGTGATGAGCGGCATCCGCGTCATCACCTCGGAGACCTTCGTGCTCGGCTTCTCGAAGTCGGAGACGAAGCGCATGTCGCGGTTCGTGACGATGCCGACGAGCTTGCCCGCCTCGTCGACGACCGGCAGGCCGCTCACCCGGTAGGTGCCGCAGAGCGCGTCGACGTCGGCGACGGAGGCGTCGGGGGTGGTCGTCACGGGGTTCGTGACCATGCCGGACTCGCTGCGCTTCACCCGGTCGACCATCTCGGCCTGGTCCTGGATGGAGAGGTTGCGGTGCAGGATGCCGATGCCGCCCTGGCGCGCCATCGCGATCGCCATGCGGCTCTCGGTGACGGTGTCCATCGCGGCGGAGAGCAGCGGCGTCGCCACGCTGATCCGTCGGGTGAGCCGCGAGGTCGTGTCGGCCTCGCTCGGGATGACGTCGGTGTGCCCGGGCAGGAGCAGCACGTCGTCGTAGGTGAGTCCCGTGAATCCGAACGGATCGTTCCTGTCCATGTCTGCCCTTCGCTGCCGCCGCTGGTTTCGCCGCCTGGATCGATGCCGCCCGCGCGGGATGCGCGCGATGCGGTGCATCAATGTTAAGCGACGGCGGGGCCGCCGAATTCCCATCGTCGCTGCGTATTCGGGCCGTGCCCCGCACGAACGTTGCGCCGGACCCGTCGCTCGGATAACAATCGAGGGCCGTTTGTGTCACGGGCGAAACACCTGAGACATAATCGGCACGTACCGTCAACGACGTTGTCGACGGGAAAGGACCGGTCCCGGAGGTCCACAACGACCTCCGGAACCCCTTGGAGGTGCAGTGGAATCCACGCGAACAGTCCGACGGCATTCCCCAGGGAGATGGCTCGTACTCCTCGCAGTCCTACTGTCCGCACTCACTCTGTCCGGCATCGCAGCGTCCCCTGCGATGGCGGAGGCTGGGAGTACGGGCACAGGCTCCGAAGAGTACGACTACTTCTTCCTCGGGAATGTGAAGTACGAGGACGAACCGCTTGAAGGTGTCGAGATCACGGTCGAGGGCGGTGGCTTCAAAGCCAGCGCCGAGACGGATGCCGACGGCAAATGGCGCATCGGCGTGCCCGAGAAGGCCAGCTACAAAGTGACCCTCGACGAGGACACCCTGCCGAAGGGCGTCATCGTCGCGGAGGACGAGGAGAACCCGCGCACCGCGGAGTTCGGGCTCACCAACACGAAGTCGGTGAACTTCTTCCTCGGCGAGGGCACCAGGCAGACCGTCTCGTTCTTCGACCAGTTGCTGAACCGGCTGGCGAACGGCGTGAACTTCGGCCTGCTGCTCGCCCTCGCGGCGATCGGGCTCTCGCTGATCTACGGCACCACGGGCCTCAGCAACTTCGCGCACTCCGAGATGATCACCTTCGGCGCGCTCATGCTGCTGACCTTCTCCAGCGACCTCGGCTTCCCCGTCTGGATCGCGATCATCATCGCGCTGCTGCTGAGCCTCGGCCTGGGCTGGTCCCTCGACGGGGTGATCTGGAAACCCCTCCGAAGACGAGGGGTCGGAGTCATCCAGCTGATGATCGTGAGCATCGGCCTCTCGCTGGCGATGCGGTACACGTACCAGTTCTTCTACGGCGGAGCGACCAGGCAGCTGCCCGGCGCCTCCCCCGCCGATCTGCAGCTCGGCCCCATCTCGCTCTCGTGGATCGACCTCGCCAGCATGGGCATCAGCATCGTCGTCCTGCTCGGCGTCGCGTTCCTGCTGATGCGCACGCGGATCGGCAAGGCGACCCGCGCGGTCGCCGACAACGCGAGCCTCGCCGCCACGAGCGGCATCGACGTCGACCGGGTGATCCGGATCGTCTGGGTGCTCGGCGCCGGCCTCGCCGGCCTGAGCGGCATCCTCTGGGCGTACTACCGCCCCGGCGTCAGCTGGGACATGGGCTTCCAGATCCTGCTGCTGGTCTTCGCGGCGGTCACCCTGGGCGGTCTCGGCACGGCGTTCGGCGCCCTGATCGGTTCGCTCATCGTGGGCATCTTCGTCGAGCTCTCGACGCTCTGGCTGCCCTCCGACATGAAGTTCGTCAGCGCGCTCGTCGTGCTGATTCTGGTGCTCCTCTTCCGGCCGCAGGGCATCCTCGGCCGACGAGAGCGGATCGGGTAGGAGGCCGACGATGATCGATTGGGGAAGCATCTTCTCGAACGCGGCGGTCGAGCTCATCAGCCCGACCACGGCCGCCTACGCCCTCGCGGCGCTCGGCCTCGCGGTGCACTTCGGCTACACGGGCCTGCTGAACTTCGGCCAGGCCGGCTTCATGGCCATCGGCGCCTACGGCTACGCCATCTCGGTGCTCACCTTCGGGTTCCCGGTGTGGGGCGCCGTGCTCGTCGGCATCGGGGCGTCCATCGTGTTCGCCCTCATCCTCGGCATCCCGACCCTGCGGCTCCGGGCCGACTACCTCGCGATCGTCACGATCGCGGCGGCCGAGATCGTGCGTCTCCTGTTCACGACGAACACCTTCGTCGCGGTGACGGGCTCGGCGAACGGCCTCAGCGAGTACAAGGGCGGATTCCGGGCGCTGAACCCGCTGAGCTTCGAGGGCAAGGCCGGCTTCGGCCCCTGGATGTTCAGCGCGAACGACTGGTGGAACATCATCGTCGGCTGGAGCGTCGTGATCCTCGCGGTGCTCTTCACCTGGCTCCTCATGCGCAGCCCCTGGGGCCGCGTCATCAAGGGCATCCGGGAGGACGAGGACGCCGTGCGCGCCCTCGGCAAGAACGTCTACTCCTACAAGATGCAGAGCCTCATCATCGGCGGAGTCTTCGGCACCCTCGCGGGCATGATCTTCATCATGCCGCGCGCGGTGATCCCCTCCGCCTACGCGACCTCGCTCACCTTCTTCATCTGGGCGATCCTGCTCCTCGGCGGAGCCGCGACGATCCTCGGCCCCGTGCTCGGATCGATCGTGTTCTGGGTGCTGCTGTCCTTCTTCTCGGGCTTCATCGCCCGCGCGGTCGAGGCCGGCTGGTTCCCGATCTCCGAGGTGCAGGCGGGACAGCTCCGGTTCATCCTCGTCGGCGTCGCGATCATGCTCCTCGTGATCTTCAGACCGCAGGGGCTGCTCGGAAACAAGAAGGAGATGTCTTTTGTCAAGTGAGACCACTCCCACGTCCAAGCCGGTGAAGTCGACCGGCCTCCACCTCGGCGACGCCGAGCCCGGCTGCCGCAAGGTCGACCCGATCCTCGTCGCCGACGGCGTGACGCGCACCTTCGGCGGCCTGACGGCCGTCGACGTCGCCCACGTCGAGATCCCGCGCGGCGCGATCACGGCCCTCATCGGCCCGAACGGCGCCGGCAAGACGACGTTCTTCAACCTGCTGACCGGCTTCGACAAGCCCGACTCGGGCACGTGGCAGTTCGACGGCCGCTCGCTCGCGCACGTGCCCGCCTACCGGGTCGCCCGCATGGGGCTCATCCGCACCTTCCAGCTGACGAAGTCGCTCGGCCTGCTGAGCGTGCTCGACAACATGAAGCTGGGCGCCAAGGACCAGACGGGCGAGAACCTGTTCCGCTCGCTGCTGCCGTTCCTCTGGCGCAAGCAGGAGCAGCAGATCGAGGCGAAGGCCGTCGAGCTGCTGACCCGGTTCAAGCTCGACGCGAAGCAGCACGATTACGCGGCGAGCCTCTCGGGCGGGCAGCGCAAGCTCCTCGAGATGGCGCGGGCGCTCATGAGCGACCCGACGCTCGTCATGCTCGACGAGCCGATGGCCGGCGTGAACCCCGCCCTCACCCAGTCCCTCCTCGACCACATCCTCGACCTGAAGACGCAGGGGATGACCGTGCTCTTCGTCGAGCACGACATGCACATGGTCCGGCACATCGCCGACTGGGTCGTGGTGATGGCGGAGGGACGCATCGTGGCGGAGGGCGACCCGCACTCCGTCATGCAGGACCAGGCCGTGATCGACGCCTACCTCGGCGCCCACCACGACACGGACCTCGGCGCGGCGCACACGTCGAACGTCGAGGCAGTGAAGGAGCTCATCGATGACGAACAGTGAACCGGCCGGCGCCACGGCCGTGACCGAGGCCCCGGGCGACACCGTCGTCGAGGTCGCCGAGGTCACCGCGGGCTACCTGCCCGGCGTGAACATCCTGAACGGCTGCTCGCTCGTCGCGAGGCAGGGCGAGCTCATCGGCATCATCGGCCCGAACGGCGCCGGCAAGTCGACGCTGCTGAAGTCGATCTTCGGCCTCGTGAAGGTGCGGAAGGGCGCCGTGCTGCTGAACGGCGAGGACATCACGAACCTGAAGGCGAACAAGCTCGTCGCCAAGGGCGTCGGCTTCGTGCCGCAGACGAACAACGTGTTCCCCTCGCTCACGATCCAGGAGAACCTCGAGATGGGCCTCTACCAGAAGCCCAAGGGGCTGAAGGAGCGGCTCGAGTTCGTGACCGCGATCTTCCCCGAGATCGGCAAGCGGCTCGGCCAGCGCGCCGGATCGCTCTCGGGCGGCGAACGGCAGATGGTCGCGATGAGCCGCGCGCTCATGATGGGGCCGCACGTGCTGCTCCTCGACGAGCCGAGCGCCGGACTCTCCCCCGTGAAGCAGGACGAGGCGTTCCTGCGGGTGAAGGAGATCAACCGCGCGGGCGTGACGACGATCATGGTCGAGCAGAACGCCCGCCGCTGCCTGCAGATCTGCGACCGCGGCTACGTGCTCGATCAGGGCCGCGACGCCTATGAGGGCACCGGTCGCGAGCTGCTGAACGATCCGAAGGTGATCGGCCTCTACCTCGGCACCCTCGGTCAGGACGACTGAGCGGGCGCCTGAGCGCCGCTGACGGGCGGGTGGATGCCTCGGCATCCACCCGCCCGTTCTCGTTCCCCCGGCATGACGACGGCCCGGCATGACGACGGCCCGGCATGACGACGGCCCGGCATGACGACGGCCCGGCATGACGAAGGCCCGGCATGACGAAGGCCCGGCATGACGAAGGCCCCGGCATGACGAAGGCCCCGGCGAGCGGAACGCTCGCCGAGGCCTTCCACCATCGACTAGTTGACGCGCGTCGAGGTGTTGTCGTCCTGGTACTCGTAGATGCCGATCGTGGCGCCGGTCGGGTCGCCGTTCTCATCGAAGGTGATGGGACCGGAGAGACCGTCGTAGTCGATCTGCTCGCCCTTCTCCAGCAGGGCGGCGCCCTGCGCGAAGTCGGTCACCTTCTCGCCGTCTCCGCTCGAGCCGGAGATCTGACGGAGGTACTCGGCGATCTTCGTGCCGCTCGTGTCGTTCGCGGCGTAGGCCGCGAGCGCGAACAGCACGATGTTGTCGTACGACTCCGCCGCGTAGGTGAAGTCGGTCAGCGACGGGTCGACCTCGAGGAGACGGTCGGTGAAGTCGCCGAGCGTCGCCAGGTCGAGACCCGGGGTGGTCGCCTTCGCGCCCTTGATCAGGCCGGGGGCGAACACGTCGCTGTAGTCGAGCCGGTTTCCGTCGGTCAGGTAGATCTTGTCGCCCGGGAAGCCGCCGCCGACGAGCTCCGGGATGATGATCTTCGCCTGGTCGAACGAGATGATCGCGATCGCGTCGGGCGACTGCGCCGTCACGTCGGAGATCTGCGTGGTGAAGTTGGTGTCGCCCGTGTTGTACGAGGACTCCGCGACGACCTCGCCGCCGGCGCTCTCGAACGCCTTCTTCGTCGTCTCGGCGAAGCCGGTGCCGTAGGCGTCGTTCTGGAAGATGATGCCGAGGGTGCTGTTGCCGTCCTCGGCGATCAGGTTGCCCAGCACCTCGCCCTGCAGCAGGTCGGAGGGCGCCGTGCGCCAGTAGAGGTCGTTGTCGTCGATGGTCGACAGGTCGAGACCGGTGTTCGACGGCGACATCAGCACCACGCCGGCGCTCGTGACCTGCTCGTAGATGTTGCGCGTCTGCGCCGACGCGGCAGCACCCGAGATGGCCGAGACGCCCTGCGAGAGCAGGTCGGTGACCGAGCCCGTGGCGACGTCGATCGAGGTGTCGCCCTCGTCGCGGAGGACGAGCTCGAGCGTGATGCCGAGGTCAGCCTTGTTGATGTCGTCGACCGCGAGCTTCGCCGCGGCGATCTGGGGCGGGCCCAGGACGGCGAGGCTGCCCGACTGGGGCGCGAGCTGGCCGACCTTCAGGGTGAGGTCGCGCGGGCCCGCCTCGATGGGCAGGGCGTCGCCCGTGTCGGCCGGCTCCTCGGTCGGGGCGGTGGTGCTGCCGCCGCCGCTCGTGCAGGCGGAGAGAAGGAGGGCGGCGGCGCCGGCGAGGGCGACCCCCGTCCAGATTCCGCGTGCACCGCGCTTGGCCGTGGCCTTCGCGAATACGCTCATGGTGCTCCTTGGGACTAAGGATTCGGACAGAACGATGCGTCAGATGACGCCGTGGTCTTGACAGTATTGCCCGGCCAACCTGGAAACAAGGGATGCCGGTCACAACCGCGTAACACCGCGTTCATCGTGCCTGCGCCGACTTCGGGACCCGTTCCGACGCAGCATCCGTGCGCCGCGGCGCCTTCGGGCGCTCGGATCAGACGGGCTCGGGAACGAGCTTGCGGGCCGCCCTGGCGTTCCGCACGAGGTCGATCGTCAGCACGACGAGGGCGACCCAGACGAGGGCGAAGCCGATCCAGCGTTCGAGCGGCATCGGCTCGCGCAGGATGAGCACGCCGACGAGGAACTGGATGAACGGGGCGAAATACTGGATGAAGCCGAGGTGGATGAGCGGAAGCCGGCGCGAGGCGGCGGCGAACAGCAGCAGCGGCACCGCGGTCACGGCGCCGGCGCAGACCAGGAGCACCGTGTGCCAGGCGCTCACCGTGCCCATCGTCAGCCCGCTCGTGGCGGCGACCCACCAGAGCAGGCCCGCGGCGACGGGCGCGAGCCACAGCGTCTCGAGCGTCAGCCCGGACACGGCGTCGACGCGATGGCCGACGCGCTTCTTGATGAGTCCGTAGAAGCCGAAGGAGAAGGCGAGGACGAGCGCGATCCACGGGAACTGTCCGTGGCCGACCGCGAGCACGACGACCGCGACGATGCTGATGCCGACCGCGACCCACTGCATGACGCTGAGCCGTTCGCGCAGCACGAGCACGCCGAGGAAGACGGTGACGATCGGGTTGATGAAGTAGCCGAGCGCGGCTTCGACGACCTGACCCGACACGGCGGCGTAGACGTAGGTCAGCCAGTTCACGAAGATGAGCACGCCCGCCGCACCCATCGTGAAGAGCACCCGGCGGTCGCGCAGGAGCGCCCAGAACGCGCGCCACCCGCGGGTCACGGCGAGCAGCAGCGCGCAGAAGACGAGCGAGAGCAGGATGCGCCAGGCCACGATCTCGACGGGCCCGCTCGGCGCGAGCGCGATGAAGTAGACCGGCAGGAAGCCCCAGAGCACGTAGGCGGACACGGCGTAGCCGAGCCCCGATCCGCTCAGCGGGGCACGGCCGCTCGAAGCGCGGCCCGCGGATGGTGCGCCGACCGTCTCGGCAGGGCGGTCGGCTGGGCTGTTCACCGGCTCAGCCTACGCCCGGCGGGCGACGTTCCAGGATGCCGCGGGCCCCGGGAACGCGGAACGGCCCGGATGCACGAGGCATCCGGGCCGTTGCGAGCGGTGCTGAAGGTCAGCGGACGACGACCGCGAGGACGTCGCGGGCCGAGAGCACGAGGAACTCGTCGGCGCCAAACTTGACCTCGGTGCCGCCGTACTTCGAGTAGAGCACGCGGTCGCCGACGGCGACGTCGAGCGGCACGCGGTTGCCGTTGTCGTCGATGCGGCCGGGGCCGACGGCGACGACCTCGCCCTCCTGCGGCTTCTCCTTGGCGGTGTCGGGGATGACGAGGCCAGACGCAGTGGTCTGCTCGGCCTCGACCTGCTTGATGACGATGCGATCCTCGAGCGGCTTGATGGAAACCGACACGGTTGACCCCTTTTCTAGATGACGACTGTCTTGGAAGACTGGGTTAGCAGCCTCGGAACGAGAGTGCTAACCAAAGTCTAGGGTGGATCTGGCACTCGTGCAACGTGAGTGCCAGCGGACGGCTCGGGCGGGGAACCCCGGGTGCTAGCGTGGCCGGGTGGATCGCGCCGAACTCGTGGAACTGCTGTCGCCGGAGGGGCTCCGCCTCCTCGACTCGATCGGCGAATGGGACGCGAAGGCCGACGTCGTCAAGACCGTCGCGGCGCTCCGCAAGCAGGGCCACGCGCCCGGCCTCGTGGCGGCCGTGCTGAGCCAGGCCAGGCTGCGCGCGAAGGGGCGGGCGAAGTTCGGCGAGTTCGCCTCCCGCATGCTCTTCACCGAGCCCGGCCTCGAGCAGGCGACGCGACTGAACGTCGCGGCGCTGCACGCGGGTCGCTTCGCGCGCGCCGGGATCACGCACGTCGCCGACCTCGGCTGCGGCATCGGCGGCGACGCCCTCGCCCTCGCCGCGATCGAGCTCGAGGTCACCGCGGCCGACGCCGACGAGGTCACCGCCGCGATCGCCGCCTACAACCTGACCCCGTTCCCGCAGGCGACGGTGCTGCACGCGCGCGCCGAGGAGGTCGCCCTCGGCGGCATCGGCGGCGCCTGGCTCGACCCGGCGCGCCGGGTCACCTCGGGCGGCAGCACCCGGCGGCTGGCGGATGCCTCGGACTACTCGCCGCCGCTCGACTTCGCGTTCGGACTCTCCGAACGGCTCCCCGTCGGCGTGAAGCTCGGCCCGGGCACCGACCGCGGGGTCATCCCGGCGGGCGCAGAGGCGCAGTGGGTCTCGGTCGACGGCGACGTCGTGGAGCTCGCCGTCTGGCTCGGCGCGCTGGCCCGGCCGGGCGTCGGCCGCGCGGCCCTCGTCATCCGCGGCGGCGAGGCGCACGAACTCACCGCCCCGGCGGACAGCCCGGACGAGCCGGTCGGCGAGCTCGGCGCCTACGTCTACGAGCCGGACGGCGGCGTCATCCGCGCCCGCTTGATCGGCGACCTGGCCCGCTCGCTCGACGCGCGCATGCTCTCCGAAGGCATCGCCTACCTGACCGGCGACCGCCTGGTCGAGACGCAGTTCGCCCGCGCATTCCGCGTACTGGAGCGACTGCCGGCGGACGAACGCCAGCTCCGCCGAGAACTCGCGAGCCGCGGCGTCGGCACCCTCGAGATCAAGAAGCGCGGGGTCGACGTGGATCCGGCGGCGCTGCGCACCCGGCTGAAGCTGTCCGGGGCGGCCTCGGCGACGATCATCCTGACCCGCGAGGCCGGCCGCCACATCGCGCTGCTCGTCGAGCGCGCCGACTGAGCCGACGCCCGTCCGGCTCAGCGCGGGAGCGCGCCGAAGACGATCGCGTAGTAGCCGATCCAGACCGCGGAGAACACGAGCCCGCCGACTCCGGTGCCGATGCCGGCGAAGGCGAGCGAGCGGCCGTGCTCCTCACGGCGGAGCCCGAGCACTCCGAAGACGATCGCCGCGAGCGAGACCGGCAGCATCCAGCCCACGAAGAGGGAGGCGATGCCGCCGATGGTGCCGGTGATGACGGAGATCCAGCTGTAGAGCCGCCGTTGCGCCTCGTCGTCGTCCGCGACGTCGACGTGCTCGACCGGCTCCGGCAGCGGCGGACGGTGCACGAGCAGGAGCTGGCCCGTCGACAGCGAGCGCAGCTGCCCGGTGTCGACGGGCACCTCGTACTCCCGCTGCTCGATCGCGGTCGGCGGCTCGTCGAGTCGGCGCGGCTCCGCCGTCGCGGCGCCCGGTGCGCCCTCGTCGTCCGTGCGGCGCCGGCGTCCCGTCGCTCCGCTGAGCGCCTCACGAACGGCGGGCTCGCCGCGGAAGGTGGGCTCCGCGGGCTCGTAGGGCGCGAGCGGCCGGGCGGGGTCGAAGCGCTCAGGGGTCCCGTCGGACGACGGGACCCCTGAGCGATCGTTCGTTTCGGACAGGACGGCTCCGCTCAGTAGCCGTAGCCGCTGCTCGACGCCGCGAGCACGACGAAGAAGATCACGATGCCGATGATCCAGAGCAGGCCGAGCGCGATGCCCACGAACCCGGTGATGAGGCCGGTGAGCCAGAAGCCCTTGGCCGCCGGCTCTTTCTTGCGGCCGAGGAAGCCGAGCACGACGGCCGCGATCGAGAAGAGCGCGCCGAAGCCGTAGAACAGGCTGCCGACGAGACCGAGGATGCCGCCGATCATCGAGATGATGCTCAGCGTCGGCGTCGGTGCCGCCTGGGCGGGCGCGTACGCGGCGTAGCCGGCCTGCGGCTGGCCGTAGGCGGGCTGCTGCGGCTGTCCGTACGGCTGCTGGCCGTATCCCGGCTGCTGCTGGCCGTAGGCCGGCTGCTGACCGTACGCGGGCTGGCCGTAGGGCGGCTGGCCGTACGCCGGGGGCTGCTCGCCGGCGGGCGCGCCGTATGCGGGCGGGGCCGGGGCGGCGGCGGGCGCCTGCTGGGCCCCGTACGCCGGGGCCTCGGTCGTGCCGTACGACGGCGGGGTCGGCGCGGCGGGCGGCTCGGGCGCGGCGGGAGTCGCCGGAGGCTCGGGCGAGGCCGGCGGCTCGGGCGCCGAGGGCACCTCGGGGGTGCCGCCGGCGTTCGGCTCGGGCTCGGCCGGAGTCTGCGGGGTGTTCTGGTCGCTCATGTGCGTGCCTCTCGTGTCGCGCGCGGGACGGGTAGTTCGGAGTCGTGGCCGGCGCTCAGCCGCTGACGCTGACGTTCGACATGGTGGCCGCGGCCGCCACCACGATGATGACCACGATCACCGCGATCACGGAGAGCGCGATGCCGATGTAGCCGATGATGGTGCCGGCGAGCGCGGCGCCGCGGCCCTCCTCGCCGGTCTTCTTGATCTGGCTGAGCGAGATGTGCCCGCAGATGATGCCGACGAGGAAGCCGAAGCCCGTGAGCAGGCCCGCGAGCGAGGCGACCAGCGAGACGACCGCGAGGGTGTTCGTCTTGGCGGGCGCCGGGATGCGCGACTCCTGGTCGACGTAGTTGGGGACGATCGGGTCTTCCGGCGGCGTGGCCGAGGTCGCCATGCCGAAGTCGGCCGACGCCGGCGTGAACGCCGGGTCGGAGTTCTGCCTGGGATCGCTCATCGCTGGCCCTCCTCGTGCTCGGCTGCCCGGTCGCGCCGCTTCGGGCGCAGTTTCCCCCCGAGGCATCCGGCCTCTCCCGAAAGCCTAGCGCGGGCCTCAGCCGCGCGCGAGGGCCGGAGCGCCGCCCCGGCGCCCGCTTCAGGCCTGGATCTCGGTGACCGGCAGCGTCGAATCGGCCCCGAAGCCGAGCGTGGACGGCTCGTGCCCGGCCATGATGAGCTGCGCGCCGAGGGCCGCGATCATCGCGCCGTTGTCGGTGCAGAGCGACAGCGGCGGGATGCGCAGCTCGATCCCGGCCGCCGCCGCGCGTTCGGCTGTGAGCTCGCGCAGCCGGGCGTTCGCGATGACCCCGCCGCCGAGCAGGAGGCGCGGGACGCCGAGCTCGCGGCACGCGTCGACCGCCTTCGCCGTCAGCACGTCGACGACGGCCTCCCGGAAGCTCGCGGCGACGTCGGCGACCGGCACGGGCTCGCCCGCGGCCTCGCGCTGCTCGACCCAGCGGGCGACCGCGGTCTTCAGGCCCGAGAAGCTGAAGTCGTAGCGGTGCCGCTCGAGGTCCTTCGGCTTGGTCAGCCCGCGGGGGAAGCGGATGGCGGCGGGGTCGCCGCCGACCGCGGCACGATCGATCTCGGGGCCGCCCGGGTAGGGCAGGCCGAGCAGCCGGGCCACCTTGTCGAAGGCCTCCCCGGCCGCGTCGTCGATGGTCTCGCCGAGGAGCTCCACGTCGGAGACGAGGTCGCGCACGAGCAGCAGCGAGGTGTGCCCGCCGGAGACGAGCAGGGCGATCGTGGGCGTCTCGAGCGGGGCATCCGTATCGAGCAGATCGGCGCCGACGTGACCGACGAGGTGGTTCACCGCGTAGATCGGCACCCCCAGCGACACGGCGAGCGCCTTCGCGGCGCCGACGCCGACCATGAGCGCGCCGGCGAGTCCCGGTCCGCTCGTGACCGCGACCGCGTCGAGCTCGTCGAGGGACACGGATGCCTCGGCGAGCGCCTGCCGGATCGTCGGCTCGAGCGCCTCCAGATGCGCCCGCGCGGCGACCTCGGGGACGACGCCGCCGTACCTCGCGTGCTCGTCCATGGAGGAGGCGATCGTGTTCGCGAGCAGCTCGGTGCCGCGGACGACGCCGACGCCGGTCTCGTCGCAGCTCGTCTCGATGCCGAGCACGAGCGGGGCGCTGCGGTTCACGACTGGGTCTCCTCGATCGGGTCGGCCGGGCGGGCGTCGGCCGGGCGGGTGACGGGCTGGGGCACCTCGAGGCGCATCAGCACCGCGTCGACGCCGTTGCGGTAGTAGCGCGGCCGCACGCCGAGCTCCGTGAAGCCGAGGGACGCGTACAGGCCGCGGGCGACCGGGTTGTCGGCGCGCACTTCGAGGAAGACGTGGACCGCCTCGCGGCGGCGCGCCTCGGCGATGAGCGCCTGCATGAGCACGCGGCCGAGGCCGGCGCCCCGGTGGGCCGGCTCGACGGCGATCGTCTGGATGTCGCCCTGCCCGCTCCCCCGCGGTGCGAGCAGCCCGGCGTAGCCGAAGACCGCGTCGGGCGCGGCATCCGCGTCGGTCTCACCGTCGACCGCGACCAGGTAATAGCCGTGCTCGCTCGCGAGCTCGCGGCGCATCGCGTCCTCGGGCCAGGCGTCGTCGGTGAACGTGTCGCGCTCGAGCCGCATGATCGCGCCGAGGTCGTCCGGGCGCGCACGGCGGAGCAGCACGCTCACCGGGTCACCCGCTTGCCTGCGGACGGCGTCACGTCGGGCTCGCGCAGGTAGATGGCCGAGTCGCCGGCGAGCGGCAGCCGCCCGGCCGCGAAGGCCAGCTCGGCGAGCATCCCGATGCCGCCAGCCGGCACCTCGGCCGCGTCGACCCGCGCCCCCTCGAATGCGGGCACCTCCTCGCGCGGCACGAGCACGGGGCCGGACGTGCGCACCGGCAGGCCGTCGGCGTCGAGCCCGAGGTACTCGGAGACGGCGAACTCGCGGCGGCGCGCGTCGGTCACGACCTGCACGGCGGAGGCGCCGCCCGCGCGGAGCTGCGCCCAGGCGACGGCGTCGTGGCTCGGCACGGGCACGAGCGGGCGCCCGATCCCGATCGCGAACGCGCGGGCGGCGGCGATCCCGACCCGGAGCCCCGTGTACGGGCCGGGGCCCATGCCGACCGCGACGCCGGAGAGCTGCGCGGGCGCGACGCCCGCGGCCGCGAGCGTCTCGGCGATCAGCTCGCCGATGACCTCGGCGTGCCGCATCGCGTCGGCGGTGCCGCGCTGCTCGAGCACGCCGCCGTCGCGATCGACCACGGCGACGCTCGTGCCGGCCGAAGTGTCGATGGCGAGGAGCATGCCTCCAGCCTATTCGCCGACGGGCCCCGCCCTCCCCGCTCGCACGGGAGCACCTGTCTCGGCATCGTGGAATCCGCGCCGGGCCGCGCGCTACTCGCTCGTCTCGGCCGCGTCTTCCTGAACCCGCTCGAGGAGGGGTCCGCGAAGCGTGAGCGTGCGGGGTTCGTCGGCCTCGAGGTCGAGCTCGTCGGCCGTCGTCCCGGCGTCGGCACCCGTGCGCCGTTCGATGACGACCTCGAGCCAGGCGGGGTGCGACTCGTCCACGAGGCCGGCGGCCCACTCCGCCACGACGACGGAGCCGTCGAAGTCGAGGTCGAGGTCGTCGAGTTCGAGCGCATCGCGCAGCCGGTACGCGTCGACGTGCACGAGCGGCGCGCCGCCGACGAGGCTCGGGTGGGTGCGAGCGAGCACGAAGGTCGGGCTCTGCACGGGGCCGCGGATGCCGAGGCCCTCGCCGATCCCGCGGGTGAGCGTCGTCTTGCCTGCGCCGAGCGGGCCCGTGAGCAGCACGAGGTCGCCCGCGCGCAGCACCGCGCCGAGCCGCCGGCCGAACGCCTCCATCTGCTCGGTGTCGGCGATCTCGACCCGCATCACGCGCCGCCGAGGTAGCCGCGCGGCACGCGCGGGCCGATCCGGGTGACGATCTCGTAGCCGATCGTGTCGGCGGCGACGCCCCAGTCGTCGGCCGAGGGGGCACCGGTCGCCGGGTCGCCGAAGAGCACGACCTCGTCGCCGACCTCGACGGCGTCGTCGCCGACGTCGACGAGGAACTGGTCCATCGCGATCCGGCCCACGACCGGGCGGCGGGCGCCCGCGAGCAGCACCTCGCCGCGGCCGGAGGCCTGCCGCGGGATGCCGTCGGCATAACCGAGCGGCACGAGCGCGAGCGTGGTGGGACGCTCCGCGCGCCAGGTGTGCCCGTAGGACACCCCGTCGCCCGCGGCGATGCGGCGGACCGCCGCGACCCGGCCGCGGAGGGTCATCACCGGCACGAGTCCCAGCTCGGCCGAGGTCGTGCCGTCGGCGAACGGCGGGATGCCGTAGCAGGCGATGCCGAGCCGGACGAGGTCGTAGCGCGCCTCGGGCCTGGTGAGCGCCCCGGCGGTCGACGCGATGTGCCGGAGTTCGGGCCGGAGGCCCGCCTCGGCGGCCACGGCGAGCGCGCGCTCGAAGGCGGCGAGCTGGGCCGCGTCCGCCTCGGCGGAGGTGTTCGCGAGGTGGCTGAAGATGCCGCGGATGCGGACGAGGCCCGCGCGCTCGAGCTGCGCGGCCGCCGCGACGGTGCCGGCCCACTCGTCGGGCTGGACGCCGTTGCGGCTGAGGCCCGTGTCGATCTTCAGGTGCACCGCCGCGGGCCGACCGGCGGTGCCCGCGGCGTCCGCGGCCCGGTGCAGCTGCGCCTCGGCGGAGAGGCCGAGGTCGATGCCGGCGTCGATCGCGGGGCCGAAGTCGGCGCCGGGATCGTGCAGCCAGGCGAGGATCGGCGCGTCGATGCCGGCGGCGCGCAGCTCGAAGGCCTCGCCGAGGTCGGCGGTGCCGAGCCAGGCGGCCCCGCCGGCGAGCGCCGCGCGGGCGACGGGCACCGCGCCGTGGCCGTAGGCGTCGGCCTTCACGACGGCCATCGCCGGCGTGCCGAGCCGCTCCGCCAGGGTGCGCACGTTCGCGGTCACGGCGTCGAGGTCGATCAGCGCCTCGCGGAAGGGTCGTTCCGTCATCCGCCCGCTCCCCCGCTCCGTTCGAGCACGACGAAGGCGCTCGCGATGCCCGCGTCGTGGCTCATCGAGAGGTGGAGCGTGTCGATGCCGAGCGCCTCGAGGTGCGCGGCGAGCCCGCCGGTGACCTCGAAGCCGGGGTTGCCGTCGGCGTCCTGCACGACCCGCATCTCCTGCCAGCGCAGCACCGCGTGCCCGCCGAGGGCCTTGATGAGCGCCTCCTTCGCCGCGAAGCGCGCCGCGAGCGAGCGCGGCGAGCGGCCGCGTTCGCTCTCGGCGAACAGGCGCTCGACGAGGGCCGGGGTGCGACGGATCGACCGCTCGAAGCGGTCCAGATCGACCACGTCGATGCCGATGCCCGCGATCACTCGCGTGCTCCGTCGCTCACACAGCCCCCGTCGTTCATGCGCTCCCGGTCACTCCACCGTCACGGACTTCGCGAGGTTCCGCGGCTGGTCCACGTCGAGGCCCTTGGCCTGCGCGAGCTCCATCGCGAACACCTGCAGCGGCACCACCGCGAGCAGCGGCTCGAAGAGGGGCGCGGCGAGCGGGATGCGGATGACCTCGTCGGCGAAGGGCAGCACGGCCGCGTCGCCGGCCTCGGCGATCGCGATGACCCGTGCGCCGCGGGCGCGGATCTCCTGGATGTTCGAGACGACCTTCGGGTGCAGGCTGTTCGGGTGGCGCGGGCTCGGCACCACGACGAACACCGGCTGACCGGGCTCGATCAGGGCGATCGGCCCGTGCTTCAGTTCGCCGGCGGCGAAGCCCTCGGCGTGGATGTACGCGAGCTCCTTGAGCTTCAGCGCGCCCTCCAGGGCGATCGGGTAGCCGACGTGACGGCCGAGGAAGAGCACGGAGCGGGTGTCGGCCATCCAGTGCGCGAGCTGCGCGACCTTCTCGGACTCCTCGAGCACCGAGGCGAGCTTCTCGGGCACCGCCTGCAGCTCGTGCAGCTGCGCGGCGAGCTGCCCGTCCGTCAGGGTGCCGCGCACGCGCGCGAGGTGCAGGCCGAAGAGGTACAGGGCGGTGATCTGCGCGACGAACGCCTTCGTCGACGCCACGGCGACCTCGGGCCCGGCGTGCGTGTAGACGACCGCGTCGGACTCGCGCGGGATGGTGGCACCCTGCGTGTTGCAGACCGAGACCGTCTTCGCGCCCATCTCGCGGGCGTACTTCACGGCCATGAGCGTGTCCATCGTCTCGCCGGACTGGCTGATGGAGAGCACGAGGGTGTCCTGCTCGATGACCGGCTCGCGGTAGCGGAACTCATGGCTCAGCTCGACCTCGACGGGCACGCGCGCCCACTGCTCGATCGCGTACTTCGCGACGAGGCCCGCATAGGAGGCGGTGCCGCAGGCGACGATCGTGATGCGGCGGACGGCGCGAAGCTCCTCGTCGCCGAGCGCCTCGAGCTCGGGGATGACGACGTGCTCGTCGGCGATGCGGCCGCGCACGGTGTTCGCAACGGCCTCGGGCTGCTCGGCCACCTCCTTGCGCATGAAGGAGGACCAGCCGCCCTTCTCGGCGGCGGAGGCGTCCCAGGCGACCTCGAAGGACTCGACCTCGACGGGCGAGCCCTCGAAGTCCGTGACGCGGACCTCGTCGGCGGTGAGCTCGACGATCTGGTCCTGGCCGATGGCGACCGCGCGCTTCGTGAACTCCACGAAGGCGGCGACGTCGGAGCCGAGGAAGTTCTCGCCCTCGCCGAGGCCGAGCACGAGCGGCGAGTTGCGGCGCGCGCCGACGACGAGTCCCGGCTCGTCGCGGTGCACGGCGAGGAGCGTGAACGCGCCCTCGAGCTGCTGCACGGTCGCGCGGAACGCGGCGCGGAGGTCGCCGGTGCGACGGACTTCGCGGCCCAGCAGTACGGCCGCGACCTCGGTGTCGGTCTCGGAGGCGAAGGCGAAGCCCTCGTCGAGCAGCTCCTGCTTCAGCTCGGAGAAGTTCTCGATGATGCCGTTGTGGATGAGCGCGAGCCGGCCCTCGTCGGCGAGGTGCGGGTGCGCGTTCGCGTCGGTGGGGCCGCCGTGCGTCGCCCAGCGGGTGTGGCCGATGCCGGTGCCGCCCGCTTCGATCGGCTGCTGCTCCAGCGCATCGGCGAGGACCTTCAGCTTGCCGGCGCGCTTCGCCGTGGCGAGCTCGCCCTCGGCGCCGATGATGGCCACCCCGGCCGAGTCGTAGCCACGGTATTCCAGGCGGCGCAGGCCACCCATGAGGACGTCGACGCTCGAACGGGCGCCCACGTATCCGACGATTCCACACATGCGCACGATCCTAGCGGCGAGATCCTGGACGAGCGCCCCACGGTCGGGCGGCGCCCGCGGCCCTCACTAGACTGTGCGGGTGCCGGACCAGCATCACGCCGCGTCGAACGCCCCGCAGCTGTCGCCGTTCATCGAGCTCGACCGCTCCGACTGGGCTGCGCTCGCACCGTCGATGCCCTCGCCGCTCCAGGAGACCGAGCTCGTGCAGCTGCGCGGGCTCGGCGAACCGCTCGACCCGCGCGAGGTCGCCGAGGTGTACCTGCCGCTCTCGCGACTGCTGAACCTCTACGTCGGCGGCACGAAGGCCCTGCACAAGGTCACCAGCGAGTTCCTGCGGGAGCGCTTCGCGCCGACCCCGTTCGTCATCGGCGTCGCCGGCTCCGTCGCGGTCGGCAAGTCGACGATCGCCCGCCTGCTGCGAGAGCTCCTCGCGCGCTGGGAGCACACCCCGCGGGTCGAGCTCGTGACGACCGACGGCTTCCTGTTCCCGAACGCCGAGCTCGAGCGCCGCGGGCTCATGGCCCGCAAGGGCTTCCCCGAGTCGTACGACCGGCGCGCGCTCCTGCGCTTCGTGAGCGAGGTGAAGGCCGGCGCGGCCGAGGTGCGCGCCCCCTTCTACTCGCATCTCGCCTACGACATCGTCCCCGACGCCCAGATCACCGTGCGCCGCCCGGACGTGCTCATCGTCGAGGGACTGAACGTGCTGCAGCCGCCCGGCCCCGGCCACCGCCTCGCCGTGAGCGACCTCTTCGACTTCACGATCTACGTCGACGCGCGCACGAGCGACATCGCCCGCTGGTACGAGGAGCGCTTCCTGAAGCTGCAGCGCGGCGCCTTCGCGAATCCGCGCTCCTACTTCCACCGCTACGCCGCCCTCTCCGAGGAGGAGGCGCGCCAGCGCGCCCGGGAGATCTGGCACGCGATCAACGAGCCGAACCTCCTGCAGAACGTGCGCCCCACCCGCTCGCGGGCCTCGCTCGTGCTGCGCAAGAGCGCGGACCACACCGTGTCGAGCGTGCTGCTGCGCAAGCTCTGAACGCGCCTCCCGCTCCGGAACGGCGAATCGCCCGCTCCCTCGGGGAACGGGCGATTCGCGATGGCGGCGACGGATGCCTCGTCGGCACCGGCGCGACGCGGATCAGCGGGCGAGCTCGACGCTCACGACCTCGGCGAGCGTGGCCGCGTGCCGGTCGGCCTCGGCCTGTTCGGCCGCCTCGACCATGACGCGCACCATCGGCTCGGTGCCGCTCGGACGCAGCAGCACGCGCCCGGAATCGCCGAGCTCGGCCTCCGCGGCGGCGACCGCCGCGGCGATGCCGGGGCTCTCGTGCAGCGCGTGGTGGTCGACGTCGCGGACGTTGACGAGAACCTGCGGGTACACGCGCATCACGGAAGCGAGCTCTGCGAGCGACTTGCCGGTGCGGGCGACCTCGGCCGCAAGGTGCAGCCCCGTGAGCACGCCGTCGCCCGTCGTCGCGAACTCGCTCATGATCACGTGCCCGGACTGCTCGCCGCCGAGCGCGTAGCCGCCGGCCGTCAGTTCCTCGAGGACGTAGCGGTCGCCGACCTTCGTCTCGACGATGCGGATGCCGTGCTCGGCCATCGCGCGCTTCAGGCCCAGGTTCGACATGACGGTGACGACGAGGGTGTCGTCGACGAGCGTGCCGCGCTCCTTCATCGAGACCGCGAGGATCGCCATGATGCGGTCGCCGTCGATGACGTTGCCCTCGGCGTCGACCGCGAGGCAGCGGTCGGCGTCGCCGTCGTGCGCGATGCCGAGATCGGCGCCGTGCTCGACGACGGCGGCCTGCAGCGGCCCGAGGTGGGTGGAGCCGACGCCGTCGTTGATGTTGATGCCGTCGGGGTCGGCTCCGATGACGATCACCTCGGCGCCCGCGTCGCGGAACGTCTCGGGGGACACGCCTGCGGCGGCGCCGTGGGCGCAGTCGAGGACGACCTTCAGCCCGTCGAGACGGTGCGGCAGCGTGCCGAGCAGGTGCACGACGTAGCGGTCCTCGGCGTCGGCGAAGCGGCGGATGCGGCCGACGCCGTCGCCGACGGGGGCGAGCTTCTGCTTGCCGAGATAGCTCTCGATGCGGTCTTCGACCTCGTCAGGGAGCTTCGTGCCGCCGAACGAGAAGAACTTGATGCCGTTGTCGGGGGCCGGGTTGTGCGACGCCGAGATCATCACGCCGAAGTCGGCGTCGATCGAGTCGATGAGGAACGCGGTCGCCGGGGTGGGGATCACGCCGGCGTCGAGGACGTCGACCCCGCTCGACGCGAGGCCGGCCGCGACGGCGGCGGTGAGGAATTCACCCGAGACGCGAGGGTCGCGCGCGACGACGGCGACGGGGCGTCGCCCGGCCGCGCGGTTCTCCTCCGCGTGGCGCCCCTGAGTGAGGACGGCGGCAGCCGCCTGAGCGAGGCCCAGGGCCAGGTCAGCCGTGAGTTCACGGTTGGCCAGGCCCCGGACCCCGTCGGTTCCGAATAGCCGAGGCATGCGGAAAGTCCGGCGAAGCGATTAACGCTTCGAGAACTGCGGAGCCTTGCGCGCCTTCTTGAGACCGGCCTTCTTGCGCTCGATGACGCGGGCGTCGCGCGTGAGGAAGCCGGCCTTCTTCAGGGTCGGACGGTTGTTCTCTCGGTCGATCTCGTTGAGCGCACGGGCGATCGCGAGACGCAGCGCGCCGGCCTGGCCCGAGGGGCCGCCGCCGGTGATGCGGGCAATCACGTCGTACGAGCCGTTGAGCTCGAGCACGGTGAAGGGGTCGGTGATGAGCTGCTGGTGGAGCTTGTTCGGGAAGTAGTCCGCGAACTCGCGGCCGTTCACCTTGATGCCGCCGGCGCCCGGCACGACGCGCACGCGCGCGATGGCCTGCTTGCGGCGGCCGACGGCCGCACCGGAGACGTTCAGCACGGGGCGGGCGGCGGCGGGAGCCTCAGCCGCGGCGCTCTCGGTCGTGTAGCTCTCGGGAGCCTGGTCGATCTGGTCTGCGATCTTCGCCATGGTGGTAATGAGTCCTTTTCGAGAAGTCGAGGGGGCGCTTACTGCGCGACCTGGGTGAGGGTGTACGGCTTCGGCTGCTGAGCCGCGTGCGGGTGCTCCGGGCCGGCGTAGACCTTCAGCTTCTTGAGCTGGGCCCGACCGAGCGAGTTCTTCGGGAGCATGCCGCGGATCGCCTTCTCGACGGCGCGGACGGGGTTCTTCTCGAGGAGTTCGGCGTATCCGACGGCCTTGAGGCCGCCCGGGTAGCCCGAGTGGCGGTAGGCCTTCTTCTGCTCGAGCTTCTGGCCGGTGAGGGCCACCTTCTCGGCGTTGATGATGATGACGAAGTCGCCGGTGTCGACGTGGTTGGCGAAGATCGCCTTGTGCTTGCCGCGGAGCAGGGCGGCGGAGTGGCTCGCGAGGCGGCCGAGCACGATGTCGGCGGCGTCGATGACGAGCCAGTCGCGCTGGATCTCGCTCTGCTTCGGGGTGTACGTACGCGTCACGGGAGTGCTGCTTTCTGTATCGAGTGAGAGGTTCGTGAATCCCGCTCCGGTGGGGTGTTCGAGCGCGATGCGCGGGAACGCCCCGGTGGAGGGCTCAACTTCGGATACCCGGGGTCGACCCGAAGGTCGGCGCCGTGGCACCAAAGGGAGAGTTTAGCCGACGACCCCGTCGACCCGCAATTCGCGGCGAGCTCGGGTCTGCTCGGCGCGCGCCGCGAGCTCTGCGTCGGGCGGGTAGCCGACCTCGGTGAGCACGAGCCCCTTCGCCGGCATCACCTTGAAGGCGCTCGTGCGCTCGGCGGCGGCGAGGAGCGCGGCGGGATCCGCCTGGTCGAGCCGCCCCTCCCCCACGGCCGCGCTCGAGCCGACGAGCGCGCGCACCATCGAGTGGCAGAAGGCGTCGGCCTGCAGCCGCGCCACGAGGACGCCGTCGGGGTCGCGCGTCCAGCCGAAGGCCTGCAGCGTGCGGATCGTCGTCGCCTCGGGTCGGGGCTTGCAGAAGGCGGCGAAGTCGTGCAGCCCCACCAGCGAGCGCGCCGAGGCATTCATCGCCGCCGCGTCGAGCGTGCGCGGCAGCCAGACCGTGCGGTTCCTGGCGAGCGGGTCCTTCAGCGCGGCGCCGTCGGCGATGCGGTACTCGTAGCGGCGCCACACCGCGGAGAAGCGGGCGTCGAAGCCCGGCGGCGCGACCGCCGCGGAGGTCACCACGACATCGGCCTCGGCCGCGCCGAGGATGCCGGTGAGCCGGCGCAGCAGCACCGCGGCCGGATCCGGGGCGTCCGCCGAGTCGGCGTCGCCGCGACGCGGCTTCGTGACCGCGGCGAGGGCCTCGGGCTCGACGTCGAGATGCGCGACCTGGCCGAGGGCGTGCACGCCCGCGTCGGTGCGGCCGGCTACGGTCAGCCGCGGCGCGGTGCCGGTGCGACGGAACAGCGTGCCGAGCGCCTGCTCGACGACCCCCTGCACGGTGCGCAGGCCGGGCTGCGTGCTCCAGCCGGCGAAGCCGCCGCCGTCGTAGGCGATGCCCAGGCGCAGCCGGACGAGGTCCGCCCGGTCCCGCTGCGGGCCGGCGTCGACTCCGGGATCCCGAGTGCTCGCCATGCCGTCCAGCTTAGGGCGATCCGGCACCCCCGCCCGCCTGCGGGCGGAGCGGCCGAGCGCGCCGCCGGAAACGACGACGGGCCCCGATGCGCGATGCATCGGGGCCCGTCGAACGGGGTGCTGAGGTTACTTGGCCTCGGCCTCGGCGGTCTCCGCCTGCTCCTCGGCCGGAGCCTCGGTCTCCGCGGTCTCCTCGGCGGGAGCCTCGGTCTCGGCGGCGGCCTCCTCGGCCGGCTCCTCGACCGGGGCGGCCGGGGCGGCCTCGGCGGCGGGCTTCGCCGCGCGCTGCTTCTTCACGACCGGCTCGAGCACGAGCTCGATGACCGCCATGGGGGCGTTGTCGCCCTTGCGGTTGCCGATCTTCGTGATGCGGGTGTAGCCGCCCTCACGGTCGGCGACCTGCGGCGCGATGACCGCGAACAGCTCGTGGACGACCGACTTGTCGCCGATGACGGCGAGCACGCGACGGCGGGCGTGCAGGTCGCCGCGCTTCGCGAAGGTGATCAGGCGCTCGGCGAGCGGACGAAGGCGCTTGGCCTTGGTCTCGGTCGTCGTGATCGACTTGTGCGTGAACAGCGCGGCGGCGAGGTTCGCGAGCAGCAGCCGCTCGTGCGCGGGGCCGCCTCCGAGGCGGGGGCCCTTGGTGGGCTTCGGCATGATTCGTTGTCTCCAGTACTTGGGGGGTTAGGGCGGCGCTACCGCTTAGTTCTCGTCGTCGAAGCCCGTGTAGAAGTGGGCGCCGTCGAAGCCGGGAACCGAGTCCTTGAGGGCCAGCCCCATCTCCGTGAGCTTGTCCTTGACCTCGTCGACCGACTTCTGGCCGAAGTTGCGGATGTTCATGAGCTGCGACTCCGACAGGGCGACGAGCTCGGACACCGTGTTGATGCCCTCGCGCTTCAGGCAGTTGTAGCTGCGCACCGAGAGGTCGAGGTCCTCGATCGGGATCGAGAGCTCGCTCGAGAGCACCGCGTCGACCGGCGCGGGGCCGATCTCGATGCCCTCGGCCGCGGTGTTCAGCTCGCGGGCGAGACCGAAGAGCTCGACGAGCGTGCGACCCGCCGAGGCGATCGCGTCGCGCGGCGAGATGGCGGGCTTCGACTCGACGTCGACCACGAGGCGGTCGAAGTCGGTGCGCTCGCCGGCACGGGTGGCCTCGACGCGGTAGGTGACCTTCAGGACCGGCGAGTAGATCGAGTCGATCGGGATCTGGCCCGCCTCGCTGTACTCGTTGCGGTTCTGCTGGGCCGACACGTAGCCGCGGCCGCGCTCGATGGTGAGCTCGAGCTCGAACTTCGCCGAGTCGTTCAGGGTCGCGATGACGAGCTCGGGGTTGTGCACCTCGACACCGGCCGGGGCCGAGATGTCGGCGGCGGTGACCTCACCGGCGCCCTGCTTGCGCAGGTAGGCGGTGATGGGCTCGTCGTGCTCGCTGGAGACGACCAGGTTCTTGATGTTGAGGATGATCTCGGTGACATCCTCCTTGACGCCGGGCACGGTCGAGAACTCGTGCAGCACGCCGTCGATGCGGATGCTCGTGACGGCCGCCCCCGGGATCGAGGAGAGGAGGGTGCGACGGAGCGAGTTGCCCAGGGTGTAACCGAAGCCCGGCTCGAGGGGCTCGATCACGAACCGCGAACGGAACTCCGAGATGTTCTCTTCGGTGAGCGTCGGGCGCTGTGCGATCAGCACTGTGGATTCCTTTCGGCAGGGTGTCCGCTATATGACACCGAGCAGTTCTTGAAGGATCTTGAGTTGTGAGAGAACGGCCCGCACCCCGGGCGACGCCGCGAGGGCGCCGCCCGGGGGCGGGGACGGAGGGTCAGACGCGACGGCGCTTCGGCGGGCGGCAGCCGTTGTGCGCCTGGGGCGTCACGTCGTTGATGCTGCCGACCTCGAGGCCCGCGGCCTGGAGCGAGCGGATGGCGGTCTCACGACCCGAGCCCGGGCCCTTGACGAAGACGTCGACCTTCTTCATGCCGTGCTCCTGCGCCTGGCGGGCGGCCGACTCGGCGGCCAGCTGCGCGGCGAACGGGGTCGACTTGCGCGAGCCCTTGAAGCCGACGCCGCCGGAGGAGGCCCAGCTGATCACGGCACCGTTGGTGTCGGTGATCGAGACGATCGTGTTGTTGAACGTCGACTTGATGTGGGCCTGGCCCACGGCGATGTTCTTCTTTTCCTTCTTGCGCGGCTTGCGAGTAGCCGCCTTGGGTGCTGCCATGTTCGAAATCTCCTAGATCTGGCGACAAGCGGTTACTTGCGGCCGGCCTTCTTCTTGCCGGCGACGGTGCGCTTCGGGCCCTTGCGGGTACGAGCGTTGGTCTTGGTGCGCTGGCCGCGGACCGGAAGGCCGCGACGGTGGCGGAGGCCCTCGTACGAGCCGATCTCGACCTTGCGGCGGATGTCGGCGGCGACCTCGCGGCGAAGGTCACCCTCCACCTTGTAGTTGCCCTCGATGTAGTCGCGCAGCGCGACGAGCTGCTCGTCGCTGAGGTCCTTGACGCGGATGTTGCCGTCGATGCCGGTGTCCGCGAGCGTCTGCAGCGCACGGGTGCGGCCGACGCCGTAGATGTAGGTCAGTGCGATCTCCACGCGCTTCTCGCGCGGGATGTCGACTCCTGCCAGACGTGCCATGGTGGCTTCTCCTGTGAGTGAGTGGAGGTGTGAAGCAGTGCCGGTGCCCGGGCCTCCTCCCGAGGTGTCCCCCGCTCCCGAGTCATCGGGCGGCGGGTTCTGGCACTGCCGTGTTCAGTTGTCGCGGATCCGTGCGCGGCACGGACCGCAGCAGGTCAGCCCTGGCGCTGCTTGTGGCGCGGGTTCGACTTGCAGATGACCATGACGCGGCCGTGGCGGCGGATCACCTTGCAGTGATCGCAGATCGGCTTGACGCTGGGGTTCACCTTCATGAGGGATGTTTCCTTCGATTCGCTGTCCTCGTACCCGCGGGATGCCGCGGGCCGTTACTTTCCGACAGCCTTTACTTGTAGCGGTAGACGATGCGCCCGCGGGTCAGGTCGTAGGGGCTCAGCTCCACGATCACGCGGTCCTCCGGGAGGATGCGGATGTAGTGCTGCCGCATCTTGCCGGAGATGTGGGCCAGGACCTTGTGGCCGTTGGTCAGCTCGACGCGGAACATTGCGTTCGGGAGCGCCTCGATGACCGAGCCCTCGATCTCGATGACACCGTCTTTCTTCGCCATAGCCTCACTATCGCTTGGGGTAAAGGTGGTCGGTCGTGCGATGGTTCCGCACCTCTGACGCCCTGTCGGCGCATGCCGCAGCGCAGGTGCAGAACACCAAGGGACTACTGTAGACCACTCGCGGAGGAATCGCCAACCGAGCCGCCCCGCGCCGCCTCGGCGGCGGTCGTCGCCGCCGTCTTGGCCTCGGCCGCGCCCTCGGCCCCCAGCGCGGCCCTCGCGATGGCCCGGGCATCCTCCAGGCCGTAGCGCGCGAGCGAGGCGCGCACGTCGGCGAGCGCCGAGGGCGACATCGACAGGCTGGTGGCGCCGAGGCCGACGAGGACGACCGCGAGCAACGGATCGGCGGCGGCCTCGCCGCAGATCCCGACCGGCGTGCCGGTGCGCGCCCCGGCGGCGCCGACCTCCTCGATGAGGCGGAGCACCGCCGGATGCCACGGGCTCTGCAACTGGGCGACCGTGCCCAGCAGGCGGTCGGCGGCCATCGTGTACTGGGTGAGGTCGTTCGTGCCGATCGAGGCGAAGGCGCAGGCGCCCAGTACCTGCTCGGCCAGCAGCGCCGCGGCGGGCACCTCGACCATGACGCCCGCGGTGCGGATGCCGAGCTCTGCGGCCAGGGCGGTGAAGTACCGGGTCTCCTCGACCGTCGCGACCATCGGCGCCATGACCCAGAGCTCGGCGTCGGTCGCGGCGTCGGCGGCGGCGAGCGCCGCGAGCTGCTCGCGCAGGACGGGCTCGGACCGGCGCAGGGCGCGGATGCCTCGGAGCCCGAGCGCGGGATTTTCCTCCTCGGCGTCGTTCAGGAACGCGAGCGGCTTGTCCGCTCCGGCGTCGAGCACCCGCACGACCACCTTCTTGCCGGCGAAGGCGGTGAGCAGCTTCGTGTACTGCTCCTGCTGCTCGACGACGCTCGGCGCGCGCTCGGCGTCGAGGAAGAGGAACTCGGTGCGGAACAGGCCCACACCCTCCGCGCCCAGCCGGAGCGCCTCCTCTGCGCCGGCGACCGAGCCGAGGTTCGCGAGCAGCGGCACCGGGGTCCCGTCGGCGAGCGCACCGGGCGTGATCGGCGCCTCCGCGGCGAGCCGGCGGGCCGCGCTGCGCTCGCGCGCCTCGGCGAGCTGCGCCTCGCTCGGCGCCGCCACGACGACGTCGTGCTCGGCATCGACGAGCACCTGCTCCCCGTCGGCGAGCGAGGCGGCGTCCACGGCGCCGACGACGGCGACGATGGACTGCTCGCGAGCGAGGATCGCGGTGTGCGAGGTGGGGCCGCCGTCGATCGTGACGAGGGCGAGCACCTGCTCGAGGTCGAGCACCGCCGTGTCGGCGGGGGCGAGGTCTCGGGCGACGAGCACGAAGGGATGCCCCGGGTCGGGCACGCCGGGGGCGGGCACCTTGAGCAGGTGCGCGACGACTCGCTGCGAGACGTCGTCGAGGTCGGCGGCGCGCTCCCCGAGATAGCCGCCCATGCCGGCGAGGAGCTCCCGGAATGCGGCGAACGCCTCGTACACGGCGCGCTCGGCGGTCTTGCCCTCGGCGAGCCGCTTGACGACGTCGGTGATGAGGCTCGGGTCCTCGGCCATCATGGCCTGCGCCTCGAGGACGTCCTTCGCGGCGCCGCCGGCCCGGGCGCCGCGGCGCCGCAGCTCCTCGGCCACGGCGGCGAGCGACGCCCTCGCGCGCTCCTCCTCGCGCGCGGCGTCGAGCTCGCTCGGGCGGTCGACCGGTTCGGGGAGCGGCTCCGCCATCCGCACGACGGGCCCCGCCGCCACGCCTTGCCCGATGCCGATGCCCTGGATCTCGCGCATGCGGTCCTCCCTCGTCGGTGGCGCCCTCTCCTCGTTCACCCTAGCCCGGGGTCGCGCGCTGAGGAACGGCGCGGCGCAGCCCGGTCGCGCCGGCGCGGGAGGCGGCGCTCAGGGAATGGGGACCGGGGTCACGCCGAAGGGCGCGAGTCCCGCTGCCCCGCCGTCCTCGGCCGTGAGCACCCAGATGCCGTCCGCGTGCACCGCGACGGAGTGCTCGACGTGCGCGGCGTCCGAGCCGTCGGCGGTCGTCACGGTCCAGCCGTCGTCGCGCACGAACGTCTCGATCGAGCCCGCCACGATCATCGGCTCGATGGCGACGACGAGGCCCGGCTTCACCGCGGGCCCGCGGCGGTCGACGCGGTAGTTGAACACCGGGGGCTCCTCGTGCATGCGCCGCCCGATGCCGTGCCCGACGTAGTCGAGCAGGATGCCGTACTGCCGGCCCGTCCCGCCCGGGGCATCCGCCTCCGCGAGGATCGCGTCCTCGATCGCCCCGCCGACCTCGTTCAGGTGACGGGCGCTCGCGAGCGTCGCGATGCCCGTCCAGAGCCCCAGCTCGGCGACCCGCACGAGCTCGCGCCGGGCGGCGACGACGTCCGGGCGGTCGGGATCGTCGAGCACGACCGAGAAGGCGGCGTCGCCGTTCCAGCCGTCGACCTCCGCTCCGCCGTCGACGGAGACGAGGTCACCCGGCCGGAACGGCCGGTCGCTCGGGATGCCGTGCACGACGTCGTCGTCGACCGAGACGCAGAGCGTGTGCCGGTAGCCGGGCTCGAGCTGGAAGTTCGAGCGGCCGCCGTGATCGAGGATGACCCGTTCGGCTGCGGCGTCGAGCTCGAGGGGCGTCGCCCCGAGGGCGATCAGCCCGCGCGCCTCCGCGAGTGCCGCCGCCGTCACCGTGCCGGCCGCGCGCATCGCGCGCAGCTCGGCCGGCGACTTCAGGATCGAGCGGCGGAACACGGAGTCAGGCGACGGCGCCCGGATGCACCGGAGCGAGGCCGCGAGCCGCGAGGGACTCGAAGATGCGCGTCGTGACCTCGTCGAGGGAGCCGACACCGTCGATGCGCACGACGATGCCGCGAGCCCGGTACACGTCGAGGATCGGGGCCGTCTCGCGCTCGTAGATCGCGAGACGGTTGGCGATGACCTCTTCGGTGTCGTCGGTGCGGCCCTGCTCGACGGCGCGCTGGCGCAGCCGGGCGATGGACTCATCGCGGGGCACGTCGAGCTCGATGACGGCGTCGAGCGCCTCGCCGCGGGGCTCGAGGAAGGCGTCCAGGTCGGCCACCTGGCCGCGGTTGCGCGGGTAGCCGTCGAGGAGGAAGCCCTCGGCCGCGTCGGGCTGGGCGAGCCGGTCGGCCACGAGCGCGCTCGTGAGCTCGTCGGGCACCAGCTCGCCGGCCTCGATGATCGACTGCACCTGCTTGCCGAGCTCGGTGCCGCCCTTCACGTTCGCACGGAAGATGTCGCCGGTCGCGATCTGCGGCACGTCGAACGCCGCGGCGACGAGCACGCCCTGGGTCCCCTTGCCGGAGCCCTGCGGGCCGACGATGAGGAAGCGGGCGGAGCGGGCGGAGTCGGCGCTGGTCATCGGAGGAGTCCTTCGTAGTGTCGCTGCTGGAGTTGCGCGTCGATCTGCTTGACGGTCTCGAGACCGACGCCGACGATGATCAGGATCGATGCACCGCCGAACGGGAAGTTCTGATTGGCCCCGACCAGTGCGAACGCGATGAGCGGGATGAGCGCGATGAGGCCCAGGTAGAGCGAGCCCGGGAACGTGATGCGAGTGAGCACGTAGTCGAGGTACTCGGCCGTCGGGCGGCCCGCGCGGATGCCGGGGATGAAGCCGCCGTACTTCTTCATGTTCTCGGCGACCTCGTCGGGGTTGAAGGTGATCGCGACGTAGAAGTACGTGAAGCCCACGATGAGCAGGAAGTACAGCAGCATGTAGAGCGGGTGGTCGCCCTTGGTCAGGTAGTTCGTGATCCACGCGACCCAGGGCTGGATCTCCTCGCCCGCCTTCGGCTGGTTGAACTGCGCGATGAGCGCGGGCAGGTAGAGCAGCGAGGAGGCGAAGATGACGGGCACGACGCCGGCCATGTTCACCTTGATCGGGATGTAGGTGTTGTTGCCGCCGTACGTTCGCCGGCCGACCATGCGCTTCGCGTACTGCACGGGGACGCGGCGCTGCGACTGCTCGACGAAGACGACCGCGACGACGACGACGAGGCCGATCGCGAGGACGATCGCGAAGACGTCCCAACCGCGCGAGATGCCGATGGCCCAGAGCGAGCCGGGGAAGGTCGAGGCGATCGAGGTGAAGATGAGCAGCGACATGCCGTTGCCGATGCCGCGCTCGGTGATGAGCTCGCCCATCCACATGATGAGGCCGGTACCCGCGGTCATCGTGATGACCATCAGGAGGATCGCGTACCAGGCGTCGTTCGTGATGAGCTGCGAGCAGGAGGGGTCCGCCGAACCGCTGAACAGGGCGCCCGAGCGGGCGACCGTGATCAGAGTGGTCGACTGCAGCACGCCGAGGGCGATCGTGAGGTACCGGGTGTACTGGGTCAGCTTGCCCTGGCCCGCCTGGCCCTCCTTGTAGAGGGTCTCGAAGTGCGGGATGACGACGCGGAGCAGCTGGACGATGATCGACGCGGTGATGTACGGCATGATGCCGAGCGCGAAGATCGACAGCTGCAGCAGCGCACCGCCGGAGAAGAGGTTGACGAGCTCGTAGAGGCCGGAGGCGCCCTGGTTCGCCGCGAGACAGGCCTGCACGTTCGAGAAGTCCACGAACGGCGCGGGGATGAACGAGCCCAGACGGAACAGGGCGATGATGCCCAGGGTGAAGCCGATCTTCCGGCGCAGGTCCGGCGTGCGGAAGATCCGCCCGATCGCGTTGAACACTCGTCCTCCTGTTGCTCCGTCGTGGAGCGTCATACACAGCACCCGGGCGCGGCGCCCGGATGCGATTCGAGCCTGTCAGGACCCCCGTGAATCATACGCGAGGTCCCGACAGGCTCGAACTTCGATGGTGGATCGGTTACTTGACCGAGCCGCCCGCCGCGACGATCTTCTGCTCGGCCGAGCCGGAGACCTTGTCGACGGAGACGTTCAGCTTCACCTGCAGGTCGCCGTTGCCGAGCACCTTGACGCGCTCGTTCTTGCGGACCACGCCCTTGGCCACGAGGTCGGCGACGGTGACGTCGCCGCCCTTCGGGTAGAGCGCCGCGAGCTTGTCCAGGTTGACCGCCTGGTACTCGACGCGGAACGGGTTCTTGAAGCCGCGGAGCTTCGGCGCACGCATGTGGTACGGAAGCTGGCCGCCCTCGAAGCCGGGGCGCACCGTGTTGCGGGCCTTCGTGCCCTTGGTGCCGCGACCGGCGGTCTTGCCCTTCGAGCCCTCACCGCGACCCACGCGGGTCTTGTCCTTCTTGGCGCCGGGAGCCGGACGAAGGTGGTGCACCTTCAGGACCTGCTCGCGAGCCTCGACGACGTCGGCCTTCGGGGCCGCCTTCTTGGCCGGAGCCTTCTTGGCGGGCGCCTTCTCGGCCGGAGCCTTCTCGACGGTGTCGGCCTTGGCCGCAGCGGCCTTCTTGGCCGGGGCCTTGGCGGCCGGGGCCTTCTCGGCGGCGGCCGTGGCCGGCGCCTTCTTCGCGGGAGCCTTCTTCGGGGTCTCCTCGGCGACGTTCTTCTCGTCAGCCATTAGTCAATCTCCTCAACCTTCACGAGGTGGGCGACCGTCTTGACGTAGCCGCGGTTCTGCGGCGTGTCCTCGCGGACGACGGAGTCGCCGATGCGCTTCAGTCCGAGGCTCCGGAGCGTGTCGCGCTGGTACTGCTTCTCGCTCACCTTGGACTTGATCTGGGTCACCTTGAGCTGCTTGGCCATCAGGCACCTGCCTTCGCTGCTGCGGCGGCCTCGGCCGCCTGGGCCTCGGCACGCAGCAGACGGGCGGGCGCGACCTCGTCGTAGTCGAGACCACGACGGGCGGCGACGGCGCGCGGCTCCTCGAGCTGCTTCAGCGACTCGACGGTGGCGTGCACGATGTTGATGGTGTTCGACGAGCCGAGCGACTTCGACAGCACGTCGTGGATGCCGGCGCACTCGAGCACGGCGCGGACCGGACCACCGGCGATGACACCGGTACCGGGCGAAGCCGGACGCAGGAGGACGACACCGGCGGCCGCCTCACCCTGCACGGGGTGCGGGATGGTGCTGCCGACGCGCGGGACGCGGAAGAAGTTCTTCTTCGCCTCCTCGACGCCCTTCGAGATGGCCGTCGGGACCTCGCGCGCCTTGCCGTAGCCGACGCCGACGAGTCCGTTGCCATCGCCCACCACGACGAGCGCGGTGAAGCTGAAGCGACGGCCGCCCTTGACGACCTTCGACACGCGGTTGATGGTGACGACGCGCTCGAGGAACTGGCTCTTCTCGGCGTCGCGGCCACCGCGGTCACGACCGCCCTGGCCGCGGTCGCGGCCGCCACGGCGGCCGTCGCGCTCGCGGCGCTCGGGCTGCTGCTCGGTACCGGCAGCGGTCTCGACGGGTGCCTCAGCGGCCACCTCGGTCTCCTTCACAGTGTTCTCACTCACAGGTTCAGCCCTGCCTCTCGCGCTCCATCGGCGATCGCCGCGACACGACCGGCGTACTTGTTGCCGCCGCGGTCGAAGACGACCTCGGCGATGCCGGCCTGCTTGGCGCGCTCGGCGACGAGCTCGCCGACCTTCTTCGCCTTGGCGGTCTTGTCACCGTCGAACGCGCGGAGGTCGGCCTCCATGGTCGACGCGGAGGCCACGGTGCGGCCCTGGGCGTCGTCGACGACCTGCACGAAGACGTGGCGGGCCGAGCGGGTCACGACGAGGCGCGGACGCTGCTCGGTGCCGACGATCTTCTTGCGAAGGCGGGTGTGGCGGCGCGAGCGCGCAGCCGACTTGCTCTTCACGGCCATGGTTACTTACCAGCCTTTCCGGCCTTGCGACGCACGACCTCGCCGGCGTAGCGGATGCCCTTGCCCTTGTACGGCTCGGGCTTCTTGATCTTGCGGATGTTGGCCGCGGTCTCGCCGACGGCCTGCTTCGAGATCCCCGACACGGTGATCTTGGTGTTGCCCTCGACCGCGAAGGTGATGCCGGCGGGCGCCTCGACGAGGACCGGGTGCGAGAATCCGAGCGCGAACTCGATCGCGCTGCCCTTCTGCGCCACGCGGTAACCGGTGCCGACGATCTCGAGACCCTTCGAGTAGCCCTGGGTCACGCCGACGATGTCGTTGGCGATGAGCGTGCGGGTGAGGCCGTGGAGCGAACGCGACTCGCGCTCGTCGTCCGGGCGGGTGACGATGATCTGGTTGCCATCGACCTTGGCCTCGATGGGGCTCGCGACGGTGAGCGAGAGCTCGCCCTTCGGGCCCTTGACGGTGACGGCGGAGCCGTCGATCTTCACCTCGACACCGGCGGGGATGTCGATGGGGAGTCGTCCGATTCGTGACATGGACTTACCACACGTAGGCGAGGACTTCCCCACCCACGCCCTTCTTCTCGGCCTGGCGGTCGGTGAGCAGACCGCTGGAAGTGGACAGGATCGCGACGCCCAGGCCACCGAGGACCTTGGGGAGCTCGGTCGACTTCGCGTACACGCGGAGACCGGGCTTGGAGACGCGCTTGATGCCGGCGATCGAGCGCTCGCGGTTCGGGCCGAACTTGAGGTTCAACGTGAGGGTCTTGCCGACGCGGGCGTCGGTCACCTCGAAGTCCGCGATGTAGCCCTCGTTCTTGAGGATCTCGGCGATGTGGCCCTTCAGCTTGGAGTGGGGCATCGACACCGCGTCGTGGTGGGCGGAATTGGCGTTCCGCAGACGGGTCAGCATGTCAGCGACCGGGTCGGTCATCGTCATGGCGATGTGTTCCTAACGTTCACCAGGTTTCAGGACCCGGTACACGGGGACTGACCTGTGGTGGTGCGGTTCGCGGTTGCGAACCGTCGAATGCCTGTGCCGGCGCCGCTCCCCTCGACTGGCTCGGGGAGCGGTGCCGGCTCATGCACAAACTCGTAGAGTCTACTACGCGTTCTCGACCTGCTTGAACGGGAAGCCGAGCGACTTGAGCAGCGCGCGACCCTCGTCGTCGTTCTTGGCGGTGGTCACCACGGTGATGTCCATGCCGCGAACGCGGTCGATCTTGTCCTGGTCGATCTCGTGGAACACGCTCTGCTCCGAGAGACCGAAGGTGTAGTTGCCGTTGCCGTCGAACTGACGGTCGCTCAGGCCGCGGAAGTCGCGGATGCGCGGGAGCGCCAGCGACAGGAGGCGGTCGAGGAACTCCCACATGCGGTCGCCGCGCAGCGTGACGTGCGCGCCGATCTGCTGGCCCTCGCGCAGCTTGAACTGCGCGATGGACTTGCGGGCCTTCGTGACCTGCGGCTTCTGACCGGTGATCTTCGTGAGGTCGGCGATCGCGCCGTCGATGACCTTGCCATCGCGCGCGGCCTCGCCGACACCCATGTTGACGACGATCTTGACGAGACCCGGGACCTGGTGCACGTTCGTGTAGCCGAACTGCTCCTGGAGGCCCTTCGAGATCTCCTCGCGGTACTTCTGCTTCAGGCGGGGCTGGATTTTGCCAGCCGCCACGGCAGTCTCAGTCATCAGAGGTCCTTACCTGACTTCTTGGCGTAACGAACGCGGACGGTCTTGGTGACCCCGTCCTTCGTCACGGTTTCGTTGCGGAAGCCGACGCGGGTCGGCTTCTTGGTCTCGGGGTCGACGATCGCGACGTTCGAGACGTGGATCGGGGCCTCGTGGGTCTCGATGCCGCCGGTCTTCGAGCCGCGCTGGGTCTGGCCGACCCGCACGTGCTTCGTGACGTAGTTGACGCCCTCGACGACGACGCGGTTCTGGTCGACCAGCACCTCGATGACCTTGCCCTGCTTGCCGCGGTCTCCGCCGCGGGCCTGGCTACGGCCGGAGATGACCTGGACCAGGTCGCCCTTCTTGATGTTCGCCATGGGTTAGAGCACCTCCGGAGCCAGCGAGATGATCTTCATGAACTTCTTGTCGCGCAGCTCGCGGCCCACCGGGCCGAAGATACGGGTGCCGCGCGGCTCGCCGTCGTTCTTGAGGATCACCGCGGCGTTCTCGTCGAACTTGATGTAGGAGCCGTCGGGACGACGGGTCTCCTTGCGGGTGCGGACGATGACGGCCTTGACCACGTCGCCCTTCTTCACGTTCCCGCCGGGGATCGCGTCCTTGACGGTCGCGACGATGATGTCGCCGAGGCCGGCGTACCGGCGCTTGGACCCACCGAGGACACGGATCGTGAGCAGCTCCTTGGCGCCGGTGTTATCCGCCACCTTGAGTCGTGATTCTTGCTGAAGCACTTCGAACTCCTTCTATAAGCAAGCCAGGAGGCTTACTTGGCCTTCTCGACGATCTCGACGAGGCGCCAGCGCTTGGTGGCGCTGAGCGGCCGGGTCTCGGAGATGACGACCAGGTCGCCGATGCCGGCGGTGTTCTGCTCGTCGTGCGCCTTGACCTTCGAGGTGCGGCGCATGACCTTGCCGTACAGCGGGTGCTTCACGCGGTCCTCGACCTCGACGACGATGGTCTTGTCCATCTTGTCGCTGACGACGTAGCCGCGGCGCACCTTGCGGTACGGGCGCTGCTCGGCCGTCTCGGCGACCTCGGCCGTGGCGGCCTTCTTGGTCTCAGCCATGATCAGGCCTCCTTCGTCTCTGCGGCGTCGGCGGCCTCGTCAGCGGCCTTGGCCTTCTTGGTCTTCTTCTCGGCCTTGGCGGGGACCTCGACCGGAGCGGGGGTGGCCCGGATGCCGAGCTCGCGCTCGCGGATCACCGTGTAGATACGGGCGATGTCGCGCTTGACCGCGCGGAGGCGGCCGTGGCTCTCGAGCTGGCCGGTGGCCGACTGGAAGCGCAGGTTGAACAGCTCTTCCTTGGCCTTCTTCAGCTCGTCGACGAGACGCTCGTCTTCGAAGGTGTCGAGCTCGACGGTCTCGAGCCCCTTGGTTCCGACGGACATTACGCGTCGCCCTCCTCGCGCTTGATGATGCGTGCCTTGAGGGGCAGCTTGTGGATGGCACGGGTCATGGCCTCGCGCGCGAGCTCCTCGGAGACGCCCGAGACCTCGAACAGGACGCGACCCGGCTTGACGTTGGCGACCCACCACTCGGGCGAACCCTTACCGGAACCCATGCGGGTCTCGGCCGGCTTCTTCGTGAGCGGACGGTCCGGGTAGATGTTGATCCACACCTTGCCGCCACGCTTGATGTGACGCGTCATGGCGATACGAGCGGACTCGATCTGACGGTTGGTCACGTAGGCGGGGGTGATGGCCTGGATGCCGTACTCACCGAAGCTGACCTTGGTGCCGCCCGTGGCGGCGCCGTCGCGCTTGGGGTGGTGCTGCTTGCGGTACTTGACTCGACGGGGAATCAACATGGTTACGCCTCAACTCCTGCTGCCGCCGGCTCCGCAGCCTTGGGGGCGCGGTCGCGGCGGGGACGGTCGCGGTCGCCGCGAGACGGCTTCTGGGCCGCCTGCTCGCGCGCGAGCTCCTTGTTCGTGATGTCGCCCTTGTAGATCCAGACCTTCACGCCGATGCGGCCGAAGGTGGTCTTGGCCTCGTAGAAGCCGTAGTCGATGTTCGCGCGCAGCGTGTGCAGCGGCACACGACCCTCGCGGTAGAACTCCGAGCGGCTCATCTCGGCGCCGCCGAGGCGGCCGGAGACCTGGATCCGGACGCCCTTGGCGCCGGCGCGCTGCGCGCCCTGCAGGCCCTTGCGCATCGCGCGGCGGAACGCCACACGAGCCGAGAGCTGCTCGGCGATGCCCTGCGCGACGAGCTGGGCGTCGGCCTCGGGGTTCTTGACCTCGAGGATGTTGAGCTGGATCTGCTTGCCGGTGAGCTTCTCGAGGTCGGCGCGGATGCGCTCGGCCTCGGCGCCGCGGCGGCCGATGACGATACCCGGGCGGGCCGTGTGGATGTCCACGCGGACGCGGTCGCGGGTGCGCTCGATCTCGATGCGCGAGACACCCGCGCGGTCGAGCGAGGTGGTCAGCATCTGACGGATGCGGACGTCCTCGGCGAGGTAGTCGGCGTAGCGCTGACCGGGCTTGTTCGAGTCGGAGAACCACCGCGACACGTGGTCGGTGGTGATGCCCAGACGGAAGCCGTACGGGTTGACCTTCTGACCCATTACTTCGTACCCTCCTCGGGCGTGGCGAGCACGACGGTGATGTGGCTCGTTCGCTTGTTGATGCGGAAGGCACGGCCCTGCGCACGCGGCTGGAAACGCTTGAGGGTGGTGCCCTCGTCGACGAATGCACGCGCGACGTACAGGTCCTGCTCGTCCAGGTAGGTGTTCGTGGCATCGGCCTTGACGCGAGCGTTCGCGATGGCCGAGGCGACGAGCTTGTACACCGGCTCGCTCGCGCTCTGGGGCGCGAACTTCAGGATGGCCAGGGCCTCCTGAGCCTGCTTGCCGCGGATCAGGTTGACGACGCGGCGAGCCTTCATGGGGGTGACGCGGATGTGTCGCACGCGGGCGATCGACTCCACCATTTCTTCCTCCTTCACACCACCGCGACTAGCGGCGGCGGCCCTTCTTGTCGTCCTTCACGTGTCCACGGAAGGTGCGGGTGGGCGCGAACTCGCCGAGCTTGTGACCCACCATGGTCTCGGTGACGAACACCGGGATGTGCTTGCGGCCGTCGTGCACGGCGATCGTGTGCCCGAGCATGGCCGGGATGATCATCGAGCGGCGCGACCACGTCTTGATGACGTTCTTGCTGCCGGCTTCGTTCTGGACGACGACCTTGCGAAGCAGGTGCTCGTCGACGAAGGGGCCCTTCTTAAGACTGCGAGGCATCTTCTCTTACTCCTACTTGCGCTTCTTGCCGACGGTGCGACGACGGACGATGAGCTTGTCGCTTTCCTTGTTGGGGCGACGAGTGCGTCCCTCGGGCTGACCCCACGGGCTGACCGGGTGGCGACCACCGGAGGTCTTGCCCTCACCACCACCGTGCGGGTGGTCGACCGGGTTCATGGCGACACCGCGGACGGTCGGGCGGACGCCCTTCCAGCGCTTGCGGCCGGCCTTGCCCCAGTTGATGTTGGACTGCTCGGCGTTGCCGACCTCGCCGATGGTCGCGCGGCAGCGCGCATCGACGTTGCGGATCTCGCCCGAGGGCAGACGCAGCTGGGCGTAGGGGCCGTCCTTCGCGACGAGACGCACCGAGGCGCCCGCCGAACGGGCCATCTTCGCGCCGCCGCCGGGACGGAGCTCGATCGCGTGGACGACCGTACCGGTGGGGATGTTGCGCAGCGGCAGGTTGTTGCCGGGCTTGATGTCGGCCGCGGGGCCCGACTCGATCAGGTCGCCCTGACGGAGCTTCGCCGGCGCCAGGATGTAGCGCTTGGTGCCGTCCGCGAAGTGCAGCAGCGCGATGCGCGCGGTGCGGTTCGGGTCGTACTCGATGTGCGCGACCTTGGCGGGCACGCCGTCCTTGTCGTTGCGACGGAAGTCGATGACGCGGTACTGGCGCTTGTGGCCACCGCCGATGTGGCGGGTGGTGATGCGGCCCTGGTTGTTGCGGCCACCGGTCTTGGAGAGCGGGCGCAGCAGCGACTTCTCGGGCGTCGAACGGGTGATCTCGGCGAAGTCCGAGACCGAAGAACCGCGACGACCCGGGGTCGTGGGCTTGTACTTACGAATAGCCATTGTTTTCTACGCTCCTCAGCCGACAGCCGTGAAGATGTCGATGGAACCGGACTTGAGGGTGACGATCGCGCGCTTGGTGTCCTTGCGCTTGCCGATCCCGAACCGGGTGCGGCGGGTCTTGCCCTGACGGTTCAGGGTGTTGATCGACGCGACCTGCACGTTGAAGATCTTCTCGATGGCGAGCTTGATCTCGGTCTTGTTCGAGCGGGGGTCCACGATGAACGTGTACTTGCCCTCGTCGATCAGGCCGTAGCTCTTCTCCGAGACGACCGGCGCGATGATGATGTCGCGCGGGTTCTTGTTGAAAGCGGCGGAGCTCATGCGGAGACCTCTTCCTTCTTGGCCTGCTTCGCGGCGATGAACGCCTCGAGCGCGGCCGTGCTGAAGACGATGTCGTCGGAGACGAGCACGTCGTACGCGTTCAGCTGGTCGGCGACGATCACGTGCACGGCCGGGATGTTGCGGACGGCGCGCTCCGAGAGCTCCTCGCCACGGGCGAGGACGACGAGGAAGTGCTTCGCCGGGGCGATCTTGCCGAGCAGCGCCACGGCGTCCTTCGTCTTGGCCACGTCGCCGGCCGCGAAGCCCTCGACCGCGTGGATGCGGCCGCCGCGGGCGCGGTCGGAGAGCGAGCCGAGCAGGGCGGCCGCGATCATCTTCTTGGGGGTGCGCTGCGAGTAGTCGCGCGGGGTCGGGCCGTGCACGACGCCACCACCGGTGTGCTCCGGGGCGCGAACCGAGCCCTGGCGCGAACGGCCGGTGCCCTTCTGCTTGAACGGCTTGCGACCCGAACCCGACACCTCGCCGCGGTTCTTGGTCTTGTGCGTGCCCTGGCGGGCGGCGGCGCGCTGCGCGACGACGACCTGGTGGATGAGCGGCACGTTGGTCTGCACGTCGAAGAGCTCGGCGGGGAGCTCGACGGTGCCGGTCTTCTTGCCGGTGACGTCGAGGACGTCGATGGTGTTGGCGGTAGCCATGGACTACGCCCCCTTCACAGCGTTACGGACGAACACGAGACGGCCGCGCGCACCGGGGACGGCGCCCTTGACGAGCAGCAGGCCCTTCTCGGCGTCGACGGCGTGCACGCGGAGGTTGAGCACGGTCACGCGCTCGCCACCCATGCGACCGGCCATGCGCATGCCCTTGAAGACACGGCTCGGGGTCGACGAAGCACCGATCGAACCGGGCTTGCGGTGGTTGCGGTGGGCACCGTGCGAAGCGGAGACGCCCTTGAAGTTGTGGCGCTTCATGACACCGGCGAAGCCCTTGCCCTTCGAGGTGCCGACGACGTCGACCAGCTGGCCGGCCTCGAAGGTGCCCTCGACGGTGAGCTCCTGGCCCGCCTCGTACGACGCGGCGTCCGCGGTGCGGATCTCCGTGACGTGACGGCGGGGGGTGACGCCGGCGGCCTGGAAGTGGCCCTGCAGCGGCTGGGTGACCTTGCGCGGGTCGATCTGACCGGCCGCGATCTGCACGGCGGTGTAGCCGTCCTTCTCGGGGGTGCGGATCTGGGTGACCACGTTGGGGTCGATCTGGATGACGGTCACCGGGACGACCTTGTTGTTCTCGTCCCAGACCTGGGTCATGCCGAGCTTGGTGCCGAGCAGACCCTTCACGTTCTTGGTAGCGGTGGACATTTCGAACCTCAGAGCTTGATCTCGATGTTGACGTCGGCCGGGAGGTCGAGACGCATGAGCGAGTCGACGGCCTTGGGCGTCGGGTCCACGATGTCGATCACACGCTTGTGGGTGCGCATCTCGAAGTGCTCGCGGCTGTCCTTGTACTTGTGGGGCGAGCGGATGACGCACACCACGTTCTTCTCGGTCGGAAGCGGCACGGGGCCGACGACCGTGGCGCCCGCGCGGGTCACCGTGTCGACGATCTTGCGCGCCGAGGTGTCGATGACCTCGTGGTCATACGACTTCAGTCGAATGCGGATCTTCTGTCCCGCCATGTCGAACTCTCTCTCTGTCAAGGCGTCGTACCCCTTCCGAGGGCATTGGACGCCGCGTGGTTCTTGTCACCACTGTTCTGCTGTCAACGGCCTGATCATCGAGCCTGTCGAAGGCACCCCGCTCGCTGCGAACAGCTGCGATGGCCTCGACACGCTCGACCTCGAGCCACCTCCGTCCGCCCGGGCTCGCGCCCGGCCGGAGACACAGGTCGCCCCGGGTCTCGATGATGGAGGTTGTCGTGTCCTGCTGCCCGCGGCCTAGCCTGACGCCGGAGGTCCTCGCGGACCCGGGGGCTATGCACTGCCTGGCAGTGATTCGGACGGCGCGCAGCAGCATGCCGTTCGAAATGTTGAACTCAACGAGTTTGCCATATCCGGCGGGTCCGTGCAACCCGGGCGTGTCGCGCTCGCCCGACTCCCAGGAGGCTCCCGGCTGCAGCGGCTCCTCCCCCGGATTCCCAGGCCTTCACGGGGCATGATGGGAGGGAACGACCGACGACGCTGGGAGGCCCCCGATGACCGATCCGACCGTGCAGCCGAGCACCCAGGAAGGGCCGGGCAGCGTCTCGGCCACCCGCCGATCCTCGCGCCGATACCTCGGCCGGAACGCCCGCGGCGCGACGGTCGAGATCGGGGCGCCGGAGCTCGACGGCACGCACTTCACCCCGGGCGAGCTGCTGAAGCTCGCCCTCGCGGGCTGCGTCGGCCTCTCCGCCGATCGCGTCGCCGCCCGGCGGCTCGGCGACGACTTCGCGCTCACGGTGTGGGCGCACGGTCAGTCGGAGGAGGCATCCAATCGCTACGAGGCGATCGCCGAGGAGCTCGTGCTCGACCTCTCCGGCCTCGAGGACGCGGAGCGCGCCAAGCTCATCGACATCATGGCGCGGGCCATCGAGAAGGCCTGCACCGTCGGGCGCAGCGTCGAGGGCGCGATCGACGTGAGCACCGAGATCGACGGCACCCGCGTCGGCTGACCCCGGCCCGCCCGGCCTCACCGCTGCGGGGCCTCGCAGGCCCGGCCGCGCTCGTCGGCCGCGATCCCGGGCATCGCGACGCCCGCCCCCACGATGACCGCCACCGCGGTCGCGATGCCGCCGAGCACGAGCGTGGGCCGGGCGAGCACCCGGCCACGCGCCCGGCGGAAGGGGTCCTCGATCCAGCGCTTCGACCCGGCGGAGACGGCGAGAGCGAGCGCCACGAGCAGCGCCATCAGCCACGGCGGGCTCGGCACCCCGGTGAGGTACGGCGCGAACATGAAGATCGGCCAGTGCCAGAGGTACAGCGAGTAGGACACGTCGCCCGTCCACTGCACCGGACGCCAGGCGGCGAGCCTGGCCGGCGACCAGGCCGGCTCCGGCATCCCCGCCCAGATCACGGCGACCGTGCCGAGCACGGGCGCGAGGACCACGAAGCCGGGGAACACCTCCGGCTCGCGGAACAGGGCGATCGGCACGAGGATGGCGAGGAGTCCCGCCCAGGAGACCGCAGCCCGCAGCTGCGGCGTCCAGGGCCGCGGCGCCGCCTCGGCGGCCCGCCGCCGCGAGAGCCAGAGCGCGAGGAGCGCGCCGGCGCCGAACTCCCACGCCCTCGCGAAGGTCCCGAAGTACGCGAGGTTCGCGTCGGCCGCCGTCAGCAGGATCGAGTGCGCGAAGGAGGCGGCCGTGACCGCGCCGAGGATGCCGACCGTCAGCGCGCGGCCCGAGCGCCCCAGCTTCATCGCGAGGGCGAAGGCGAGGATGACGAGCAGCGGCCAGACGAGGTAGAACTGCTCCTCGACCGAGAGCGACCAGAAATGCTGCACCGGCGTCGACTCCAGGTCCGCGCGGCGCGGGATCTGCGAGTCGATCGCGAGCTGCCAGTTCTCGAAGTAGAGCGCGCTCGCCACGATGTGCCGGAACCAGCGCCGCCACTCCTCCATCGGCACGACGGCGATCGTGAGCGCCGAGACGACGACGAGCACGGCGACGGCCGCGGGCAGGATGCGGCGCGCGCGGCGCAGGTAGAAGCGGGTGAGCGAGACCCGGCCCTCCGCCTCCGCCTCGCGCACGAGCATGCCGGTGATGAGGAAGCCGGAGACCACGAAGAACACGTCGACGCCCATGTAGCCGGCAGGGGCGACGGCGGGCCAGCCGTGGTGGAGCACCACGGCGCCCACCGCGAGGGCCCGGAGCGCCTGGACCTCCGGTCGGATCGCGGATCGTACGAATGGCGGTGTGGGGGAAGCCATCGCTCCCACGCTACGTCGGGCGTCCGCGTCCCGCCAGAGGGGGCGGCGGGCTCCCTGGAGCTCTTCAGCTTTCCCTTCCCGTTCGCGGGGGACGACGAAAGGGGCCGGGCCCGAAGGCCCGACCCCTCTCAGGTCGCAGTCGCGAAGGTCCTTACTTGAGGATCTTCGTGACGGTACCGGCGCCGACGGTGCGGCCACCCTCGCGGATGGCGAAGCCGAGGCCCTCCTCCATGGCGATCGGCTGGATGAGCTCGACCGTCATGTCGGTGGTGTCGCCGGGCATGACCATCTCGGTGCCCTCGGGCAGCGTGATGACGCCGGTGACGTCGGTGGTGCGGAAGTAGAACTGCGGACGGTAGTTCGCGTAGAACGGGTTGTGACGGCCGCCCTCGTCCTTCGAGAGGATGTAGGCAGTGCCCTCGAAGTTGGTGTGGGGGGTGACCGAGCCGGGCGCCACGACGACCTGGCCGCGCTCGACGTCCTCGCGCTTGGTGCCGCGGAGCAGGAGACCGCAGTTCTCGCCGGCCCAGGCCTCGTCGAGCTGCTTGTGGAACATCTCGATGCCCGTGACCGTGGTCTTCTGCGTCGGGCGGATGCCGACGATCTCGACCTCGGAGTTGATCTTCAGCGTGCCGCGCTCGGCGCGGCCCGTGACGACCGTGCCACGACCGGTGATCGTGAAGACGTCCTCGACCGGCATGAGGAACGGCTTGTCCTTGTCGCGCACCGGGTCGGGGATCGACTCGTCGACGGCCTCCATGAGGTCGAGGACCGACTGGACCCACTTCTCGTCGCCCTCGAGCGCCTTCAGGCCCGAGACGCGGACGACCGGAGCGTCGTCGCCGGGGAAGCCCTGCGACGAAAGCAGCTCGCGGACCTCGAGCTCGACGAGCTCCAGGATCTCCTCGTCGTCGACCATGTCGCTCTTGTTGAGCGCCACGAGCAGGTACGGCACGCCGACCTGCTTCGCGAGCAGCACGTGCTCGCGGGTCTGAGCCATCGGGCCGTCGGTCGCCGCGACCACGAGGATCGCGCCGTCCATCTGAGCGGCACCGGTGATCATGTTCTTGATGTAGTCAGCGTGACCCGGGGCGTCGACGTGCGCGTAGTGGCGCTTCGGCGTCTCGTACTCGACGTGCGAGATGTTGATCGTGATGCCGCGCTGGCGCTCCTCGGGAGCCGAGTCGATCGACGCGAAGTCGCGCTGCACGTTGGTGGCCGACGGGAACTTGTCGGCGAGCACCTTCGAGATCGCGGCGGTGAGCGTCGTCTTGCCGTGGTCGACGTGACCGATCGTGCCGATGTTGACGTGCGGCTTGGTCCGCTCGAACTTGGCCTTCGCCACTGTGGTCCTCCTCAGGACATCGTGCAACTTCAACGGGCGCCGGATTGCGCTCGGTGGGTTGCGGGGTTGTGTTGATATGTTACGCGACCCGGGTGGGTCGTGCGGGCAGGGTGCCGAACTCCGTGGAGGAGTTACTCGCCCTTGTTCTTCTGGACGATCTCGTCGGCAACCGCCTTCGGGACCTCCGCATAGCTCTCGAACTCCATCGAGTACACCGCGCGGCCCGAGGTCTTCGACCGCAGGTCACCGATGTATCCGAACATCTCCGAGAGCGGGACGTGCGCACGCACGACCTTCACACCGGCGGCGTCCTCCATGGACTGGATCTGGCCGCGGCGCGAGTTCAGGTCGCCGATGACGTCGCCCATGTACTCCTCGGGAGTACGGACCTCGACGCTCATCAGCGGTTCGAGCAGCACGGGGTTCGCCTTCTTCGCGGCTTCCTTGAAGCCCATCGAACCGGCGATCTTGAACGCCATCTCCGAGGAGTCGACGTCGTGGGCCGCGCCGTCCACGAGGGTGGCCTTCACGCCCACCATCGGGAAGCCGGCGAGGATGCCGTACTGCATGGCGTCCTGGAAGCCGGCGTCGACCGAGGGGATGTACTCGCGCGGGACGCGACCACCGGTGACGGCGTTCACGAACTCGTACGTCTTGTCACCCTCGACCTCGAGCGGCTCCAGCTTGAACTGGATCTTCGCGAACTGGCCCGAGCCACCCGTCTGCTTCTTGTGGGTGTAGTCGTGGCGCTCCACCTCGCGGCGGATCGTCTCGCGGTAGGCCACCTGCGGCTTGCCGACGTTCGCCTCGACCTTGAACTCGCGCTTCATGCGGTCCACGAGGATGTCGAGGTGCAGCTCGCCCATGCCCTTGATGACGGTCTGACCCGTCTCGGGGTTGAGCTCGGTGCGGAAGGTCGGGTCCTCCTCGGCCAGCTTCTGGATGGCCGTGCCGAGCTTCTCCTGGTCGGCCTTGGTCTTCGGCTCGATGGCGACCTCGATGACCGGCTCCGGGAACGTCATCGACTCGAGGACGACCTGGTTGTCCGGGTCGCACAGGGTGTCGCCGGTCGTGGTGTCCTTCAGACCGATGACCGCGTAGATGTTGCCCGCGGTCAGCGATTCGACCGGGTTCTCCTTGTTGGCGTGCATCTGGAAGATCTTGCCGATGCGCTCCTTCTTGCCCTTGGTCGAGTTGACGACCTGGGCGCCCGAGTCGAGGTGACCCGAGTAGACGCGCACGTAGGTGAGGCGGCCGAAGAAGGGGTGCACCGCGACCTTGAACGCGAGAGCCGCGAACGGGTCCTTCGCGTCGGGGTGGCGCTCGATGACCTCGTCCTCGTTGCGCGGGTTGCGACCCTCGATGGCGGGGACGTCGAGCGGCGACGGCAGGTAGTCGACGACCGCGTCGAGCATCGGCTGGACGCCGCGGTTCTTGAACGCCGAGCCGCAGAGCACGGGGTAGATCTCCGAGTTGACGACCATCTTGCGGATGGCGCCCTTGATCTCGGCGACCGTCAGCTCCTCGCCGCCGAAGAACTTCTCGAGCAGCGCGTCGTCGGTCTCGGCGACGGTCTCGAGCAGGACCTGACGGTACTCGTCGGCCTTGTCCTTCAGATCGGCGGGGATCTCCTGGACCTCGTACTTGGCGCCCATGGTCACGTCGCCCTTGGCGTCGCCGGGCCACACGAGGGCGCGCATCTCGATCAGGTCGACGACCCCGATGAAGTCGTTCTCGGCGCCGATCGGCAGCTGCAGCACGAGCGGCTTGGCGCCCAGGCGGCTGACGATGGTGTCGACGGTGAAGTAGAAGTCCGCACCGAGCTTGTCCATCTTGTTGACGAAGCAGATGCGCGGGACGTTGTACTTGTCGGCCTGACGCCACACCGTCTCGGACTGGGGCTCGACGCCCTCCTTGCCGTCGAATACGGCGACGGCGCCGTCGAGCACGCGGAGCGAGCGCTCGACCTCGACCGTGAAGTCGACGTGGCCGGGGGTGTCGATGATGTTGATCTGGTTCTTGTTCCAGAAGCAGGTGACCGCGGCGGACGTGATGGTGATGCCGCGCTCCTTCTCCTGCTCCATCCAGTCGGTCGTCGAGGCGCCGTCGTGGGTCTCGCCGAGCTTGTGGTTCACGCCCGTGTAGAACAGGATGCGCTCGGTGGTGGTGGTCTTGCCGGCATCGATGTGCGCCATGATGCCGATGTTGCGGACCTTGCTCAGGTCGGTGAGCACGTCTTGTGCCACGGGGGTTCCTCCGGATGGGTGGTGCGGAACGGAAGGTCTGGGGCGGGCGGATGCCTGGTCTGGAGCCCGTCGACAGGCTCAGGGGACCAGCCGGGGCATCCGCCCGGCCTACTACCAGCGGTAGCGGGCCGTACGGGTGCCGCCGCGGAACGCGAGCGGCACCCGCCGTCGACTACCAGCGGTAGTGGGCGAAGGCGCGGTTCGACTCGGCCATCTTGTGGGTGTCCTCGCGGCGCTTGACCGCGGCACCCAGGCCGTTCGAGGCGTCGAGGATCTCGTTGGTGAGACGCTCGGTCATGGTCTTCTCACGACGGGCCTTGGCGTAGCTCGTGAGCCAGCGCAGGGCGAGCGTGTTGGCGCGGTGCGGCTTCACCTCGACGGGGACCTGGTAGGTCGAGCCGCCGACGCGGCGCGAACGCACCTCGAGGGTCGGGCGCACGTTGTCGAGCGCCTTCTTCAGGGTGGCGACCGCGTCCTGACCGGACTTGCTGGCGACGTTCTCGAGCGCCTCGTAGACGATGCGCTGCGCGAGGTCCTTCTTGCCGTCGATCAGGATCTTGTTGACGAGCTGGCTGACGACCGGCGAGCCGTACACCGGGTCGGCGACGACGGGGCGCTTCGGAGCGGGACCCTTGCGAGGCATTACTTCTTCTCCATCTTCGCGCCGTAGCGGCTACGAGCCTGCTTGCGGTTCTTCACGGCCTGCGTGTCGAGCGCGCCGCGGATGATCTTGTAGCGCACGCCGGGCAGGTCCTTCACACGGCCGCCGCGCACGAGCACCATCGAGTGCTCCTGCAGGTTGTGGCCCTCGCCGGGGATGTAGGCGGTGACCTCGGTGCCGTTCGAGAGCTTCACACGGGCGACCTTGCGGAGCGCCGAGTTCGGCTTCTTGGGGGTGGTGGTGTACACACGCGTGCACACGCCGCGCTGCTGGGGGTTGGCCTTCAGGGCGGGAGCCTTGGTCTTGGTGACCTTCGGCGAGCGACCCTTGCGGACCAACTGCTGAATGGTTGGCACTGCTTCTCCTAATTGCTGCTGCACGGTGACAGCGGTGATGGATTTCACATCAGACCCGCCGACGCCGCAGAACTGCGTCGTCTTCGTGGTGGGTATGCCGTGGGGGTGAACCGCGGATGTCCGCAGGCACCCGGACATGCACGCGCGAGCGCGCACACCCGATCAATCGTAATGCGGCGTCACGTCCCGGTCAAATGAGCGAGGCCGGCAGCGCCCGCGTTCGCGCAGGGCGCACGCTCAGGCGCCCGGCCATCCCGGGGCGTCGAGCTCGCGCTCGAGGTCCGCGAGGAGCTCGGCGACCTGCGGCTCCACGAGGCGCTCGACGGCGCTGCCGATGCGGCGGCGGTGCTGGGCGAGCTCCACGCAGATGCGCCGGCCGAGCTGCTTCGCGAAGTCGTCCGCGAGACGCACCTCCTCGCGGAGCGCCTCCTTCTCCTCCGGGGTGAACGGGCGCGGGGCCGGCTCCGCGGCCGCGGCGGCCGTGTCGGCCTCGAGCCCGGCGAGGGTGAACAGGAAGGGCTGGTCCGGCACCGGCTCCGGGTCGAGCTCGAGGCCGAGGTACTCGGGGTCGAGGCCTTCCCCCGCCCGGTACGGGCGGCGGGCTTTCCGCTCCTCGGCGAGGCGGATCTCGCGGTGCAGCAGCGGGAGGTTCCGCGCCGTGTAGTCGTCGACGGCGTCGTCGATGACCGTCTTCATCCGCATCGAGAACGCGTGCTGCACGGGGTGCGGCACGTCCACGTCGAGTCCGGCGGCGGCCAGGATCGGCGAGCCGAAGCACTTCTGGCAGAGCCGCACGCGGGCACGGTGCGTGCCGGGTCGCCACCGCGGCAGCCATTGCAGCCAGCGGTCGACCTCGGAGCTCACCCGAGCCTCGATCGAACCCTGCACGGGCTTCACGATAGCGCCGCTGCCGCCCCGCTGCGCCGATTCGACGGTCGATTGGCGCGCCGCAACCGCCCGACCCGGTTACTCCGCGTCGCCCTCCCAGGGCCAGCGCGGGCGCTCCATGCCGCCGCGCCGGCCGCGCGCCACCAGCACGGCGACCGCGCCGGTGAGCGCCGCGCAGACCGGGATGAGGAGCCCGAACCAGCCGAGCCCGAGCACGACCGCGAAGCGCAGCCCCTCCCCCGGATCCCCCGTCGAGGAGACGATCCGGCCGATCGCGGCGACGACGACGAAGGCGAGCCACGAGCCGAGCGCCGCGAGCACGACGGTCGCGGCCATCCGCTCCGGCCGGCGGAGCCGCAGGCCCAGCACGAGGAGCACGGTCAGCACCGAGGCGCCGACCGCGACCGGGGCCACGAGCACGCCGACGTCGCGGTCGCCGACCACCTCGAGGTCGGCGAGCAGGCTCACGAAGCCGAAGCCGCACACCACGAGGGCGAGATCGAGCGCCGCCGCGAATCCGGCGACCACCCAGGCGTCACGTGTGCGCTGCTCCATGCCTTCGAGGCTACGCGCCCGCCCGGCTCGCCGCCGCGGGGTTGCGCCGGAGCGAGGCATCCGCTCCGCTCAGCCCTGCTCCCAGCCGGGGAAGCCGGCACAGCCGTAGGCGAGGCGGATGAAGCCGTCGGTCTTGTCGGTGAGGATCGCGTAGGACTTCGCCGCGTCGCCGCGCTCGACGGCCTCGCGCATCTGCTCGAGGTTGCGGAGCGCGGTGGGGATCCAGTCGCGGAGCGCACCCTCGGGCAGCGCCGCCGGGTCCTCGGCGAGGATGCCGCGCACGACGCCGATGGCGCGCAGCAGCTCGGGCTGGTCCTGCGCCCGGTAGGCGGCGGACATGCTGATCGCGACGAGCTCGGTGACGGGCTGGCGCAGGCGCTCGCAGCGCTCGGCGAGGGCGTCGGCCATCAGTTGCCGCCCGCCGGCCGGTCGAGCTCGAACTTCTCGAGCGGGGTGCGCACGCCGTCGCGGAAGGCGCCGAGGCCCGCCTCGAAGTCGACCGCCGAGCCGACGAAGAGCACCGTCTCGTCGGGGGCGACGTAGATCTTGCCGCCGCCGCGCACGGCGTGCACGAGGCAGACGCCGAGGCCGTCGGGCAGCTCGACGACGTTCAGCTCGGCGTCGGGCGCGAGCTTCGCGAAGAGCGCACGGCCCACGGCGACGAGGCGGTCCGTGCCCGAGGCATCCGCGCCGTCGGCGCCCGCCGTCTGCAGGTGCCGGCGCACCTCGGGCTGGCCCGCGAGCTGCGCGATCACCGCGAGGTGCTCGTACAGACCCGCGCGCTGCAGGCGGGCCGGGTCGGGCGAGCCGCCGAGGGCGAGCAGCGGCACGAAGCCGTAGCACTCCTCGAAGCCCGGCACGCCGTCGCGGTCGCGCGCGGCGGGGTAGGGCTGCCACTCCCAGGCGACGTCGCGCTGGGCCGGGTCCTCGATCAGGGCGACGAGCTCGTCGAAGCCCGCCCCCTCGAGGAGGTCGATCGCGCCCCAGCGGGACTTGACGACGAGGTACAGGCCGTTCACGTGCACCACGAGGTCGCCGAGCGCGGTGGTGAAGAGCACGGTGCTGCCCTCGGGGAGCCCGAAGACGCCCTCGAGCATCTCGGCCGCGCGCGCCGGATCGACGAAGCGGAAGTAGCCGTCGCCGACGAAGCCGGCGCCCTGGGTGCGCCAGAGCTCGGCGACCTCGGCCGGCACGCGGCCCGCGAAGGCGGCGATCGTCTCGTCGGAGATGGGGGCGACCGGGTCGAAGCTCCGGAACCTCGTCATGCGGGCCTTCCTCTGGTCGGCGCGCACCGGTGCGGCGCGCGGGATGCCTCGGGGCGCCTGCCGCGGCGAGAACGCGCGCGGCCGGTCACCTCCGGAAGTCTACCGAGGCTGAGCCCGCGGGCCATGGGGAGGGCTCCCCATGATGCGCGGTGACGGTCACCATGCGGCGTCGGGGTGTGCTGGCACCCCGACGCCGCTCAGTCGACCTCGAGCACCGCGGCGAACGGCTGCAGGAGGATCTCCCGCTCCTCGACGGAGAGACGCTCGCCGAACGCCTTCGCGTGGGCGGCGAACAGTGTGTCTGCCACCGCGGCCGCGAGCGCACCGTCGCCGAACGCCATCAGCTCCGCAGAGCGCGGCTGCAGACGATCGCGCACTCGCGTGTCGAGTGCGCTGAACTCGGACGCCGAGAGTTTCGCGGCCTTCCGGGCGGCGATCCGACGGGCCGGACCGAGGGCGCGACCGGCTGCCCGCACCGCATCGAACTGCGCCGGGGAGAGCTCGACGACTCGGGCAAGAAACGCGTCGAGGGACGCCAGGTCAGGACTCGCCACCGTCTGAGCCTAACGTCCCTCCACGAAGAGGGCTTACGAGCCGGACCGCTCGACTCGGTAGCCTCGGGCCTCGACCTGGTCGAGGAACGCCCCGAGATCCGAGGCAGTCCGAAGCAGTGCGCCCAGCTCCCCCTCGTTCGCAGCCATTCGGAACGTCGCACTCGCGAAGGGGTGGGTCACCGGAGCGCTTCCGGGCATCGGCGGCGGCGCGGAGAGGCTCACGAGGACCCCGGCCCCCTCGCGGAGTTCGAGCGCGAGCTGATCACCGTCGTACACGAGGTACCCGCGCGCTTCCAGCACGCTACTCGCCCTGCGCCGGAACGTGCGCACGCCCCACGAACGGTTCGACGAGCACCGCGTACTGCAGCGCCGTCAGCGTGCCCCGTTTCAGGATCGCGCGCGCCGTCGTCGAGATCGCAGCACGTGCGTCGGAGTGGAGCCCGGTCAGATGCGCGTCGAGTTCGTCGGCACGCGGCAGCAGCACGGCACGAATCCGATGATCCAGCGCCGAATTCTCGCTCGCCGATGGAACCGCCGCCCGACTCGCTTCCTCGGCGCCCTCGGGGCGTAGATCGACGAGGCGGTCGAACGCCGCCTCGAGCTCCGCGGGCGGGTGCCCCACCGCCTCGTCGACGAAGTTCACCTGATCAAGCATGGCTACTCCACTTCTCGGTTTCGATTCCCATCGGCTTCAGGCTCTCCGCAATTCCCAATAGAACGAACCCGCTCGGGGCTACGCCTAGCTCAGAAAGGGAGTGGGGGGACGAACTTCGCCGGGCTCGTCACCGGCCAGCCCCTGGGCACGCAACCACTCGCGGAGCATCTCGCTGCGTCCCAGCACATCCGCGTTCACCGCAGCGGCTCGCGACGCTACGCGACCGGCAGGACCCGCAGCCCCGAGGGGGTCAGATTCCGACGGGCGGTTGGCGGTCGCACGAAGCGCCTGCCGGAAAACGACCCCCTCGACCGGGTCACCTCGCAGCGTCGGGGTGTGCTGGCACCTCGACCCCGAGTTCAGTGAACGGGGTGAGCAGGATCTCGTACTGCTCGGGCGTGAGCTGCGCGGCCTGCTGGACCGCGCGGCCGGCGATCACGATCGCGCTCTTCGCGTCGGCATGCAGTCCGGCGCGCGCCGCGTTCAGCTCCTCGGAGCGGGGCAGCAGCAGCTCTCGGACGGTGTGCTCGAGTTCGGAGTTCACCGCCGCCGACGGCTTCGCCGCCCGGCTCGCCTCCTTGCCGCCCGCCCGCCGGAGCCGGACCGCACGGTCGAAGGCGCTCGCCAGCTGCTCCGCCGGGAGGGCGCCGGCCTGCGCGAGGAAGCGCTCGGTCGAAGTGTTCAGCATGCGATCGCCTTCGGGCGTCTCGGACCGCGGTTCACTGGGCCGGCGCCTCGACCGGCGTCATCCGCCGGATCTTCTCGAAGTTCGGCGTGTGGTACTCCTGGCGCACGGCGCCCGACGCCTTGTCGACGAAGATCGCGAGGTTGTCGTACCGCGCATAGGGCTCGAGACCGTCGACGAGGAACTCCTTCGCCCCCCAGACGGGCAGGTAGTCGCGCTCGTCCTCGAACCACTCCGGCGCGATGTAGAGCTCTCCCGAGAGCGCGGGCGGGTGCTCGGCGAAGTACTGCTCGAGCAGCCGACGTGCGTCCTGAATGGTCACCATGCTCCCAGTCTCACGCCTTCTCGGAGCCGACGCCAGCCGGCCCGGCCGCGCTCGGCCCATTCGCATCCGCGGCGGGCGGCGGGGTCTTCAACTCCAGGGAGAACTGCACCGCCCCCGCCCCGAGCCGGTGGTTCTGCACCTGGAGCGCGTGGATCTCCCCCTGCAGCTTCGCCGCCTCACCCGGAGTGATCGCGGGATCCTGCAGCCGGACGATCCGTTCGGCGATCAGCTCGTCGTTGCGGGCCTGCCACCGGGCGTTCGCGACGACCTCACGGTCGATCATCACCTGCGGACGGTCGGCGGGGGTCGCCGCGTCCTTCCACTCGAGCATGAGCTGGTACTCCGGCTGGGACCACGGCTTCGACGTCTTGATCACCTCGGCGGTCGGGACCAGATCGTCGACGCGGAACACCGAGAGGTCCTTCCAAGGCGCCTCTGAGGTGCGGTTGAAGTGCATGGTGTCGAGGTAGCCGGAGGCGTCGATCTGGTTGATCTGGCCGTCGTAGAGCTTGATGCCGTCGGGCTCCTTCACGATCGTGAAGATGTGTCCGCCGCCGGTCTTCCAGTATCCGTTCACGAAGCCGCGGCCACCGACCGGCCACGAAGCGGTCAGCGACTCGAGCGCCTCCATCGGCGTCGAGCCGAGTGCACCGATCTGCTGGAAGTCCCGTGGCGATCCGTCGGCCTGCACCCAGTCGGCGGCGATGCTCATCGGGAAGCGGCCCTCGTACGTCGCGGTGACGTTGCCGCTGGCCGGGTCGATGTTGGCCCCCTGCACGGTCGGGCTCGCGATCACGTCGTAGCCGCGGAAGCGCAGCTCGAGCGCGTTCACGACGTAGTGGCAGTTGTTCAGGAATCGCCCCTGGTCGACCGTGTAGCCGAGCCCGTTCACGATGTGGACGGCCTGGACACGGGCCTCCGGACCGGCAAGGTGCGGGAACGCATCGTCCAGCACCTGGTGGTGGATCGTGTCCGGCACCGCGGGCTCAGGCGTCGCCGTGGCGGCGTCGCCGTCCGGGCCTTCGGGCCCGCTGGAGTCAGCCGGAGCCGCGGCGTCGTCGGGGGTGCCGTCCGCGCCGGACGGCTCCGGCGCTGCCGCGGGCTCGTTGGCGTCGGCGGGCTCGTGCGCGTCGGAAGCCGCCGACTCGCTCGTGCCGCGGTCGGGATCGGTCGCCGTCGGCTCGCCCCGACTCGTCCCGTCCGCGGCGCCCGTGCGGGTGCCGTCGGCGTGAACGTCGCCGGATCCCGCCGCTCCGACGCGTGCGGGGGCCGTCGCCGAGCTCGGTGCCCCGATGTGCGGACGAGCGGCGGTGAGCGTCGCCTGCGAGGCGGATGCGCCGGTGTCGACGTGGTGGGCGCCGAGCTCGACGTTCAGCTTGATGTGCGCGTGCAGGGCGGGGTCGATGTCGATCATCGCGTCGGCGACGTCCTGACGGAGGTCGTCGATCCGGTGCTGCCACTGGCTGCCGAGCGAGCTGTTGATGCCGAGGTCGCCCGCTCCGTCGAAGCGGTCGGCGCGGCCGCCGGCGACCTGGTCGGGCCCGTGCAGCACCGCGGGGTTGCTGTGCGGGACGCCCGCGGCCTTCAGGGCCGTGATCGCGGCGTTCTGCTCGCTCTTCGCAACACGGTTGTACTGCTCGTAGAAGTCGACGTTGTGCCGCCACTCGGCGATCGTGAGCGCGTTCAGGCCCTGCTGCTGCATGCCGACCTGGCGCTGGTACTCGTCCCAGTCGTGCTTCGCGTCCTGCCGGTTGAAGGCGTCGACCTCGATCGGGTCCTTCAGCGAGTAGGAGCCGTCCTCGTTCCGCACGATGGGCGAGTCCGGCTGCGCGGCGAGTGCGTCGAGCTGCTCGCGGATCTCCGGGGTGAGCTCGGGGATGTCGTAGCCGTTGTAGGTCGTGCCCGGGCCCGCCGAGCCGTCCGAGGGGTGGCTCGGGTCGACGCGGTCGACGGGCGGGGTCCACTTCGGCCAACGACGGCCGTCGCGGTCTGCATCGGTGCCGTCGGGCGCGGTGCCGTCGGGCGCCTGGTGCGTCGTGGGCGAGGCCTCGGCGGGCGAGCTCGTTCCCGCCTCCGGCGCGGTCGGCGCGGTCGGCGCGCTCGCGTTCGGGTTCGCGGCGTCCGGCGTCGTCGGGGCCTGGGGCGCGTTCGCGTCGGGCTTGGCGTCGCTCGGCTTCGTGCCGTCCGGATTCACCACGTCCTCCGGGCGCACCGAGGCATCCCAGTTCGTCGCGTTCGGCTCGTGCGGCGGCCACGGCGAGCGCGTGCCGTTCTGCGCGTCGAGCGACCAGACCGTGTCGCCGTCGAAGTAGGCGTTGAACCAGTGCCCGGCGTCGCCCGCGCGGTCGATGCCGACGACGCAGTGCGAGCCCGGACCCATCGCCCGCAGCGTCGACTCGATCTGCTCCGGCGTCACGGTGGTCTGCGGGTTGCCCGTGCGGGCCTCCATGTCCGGCGTGCTGAGGGTGCCGGTGGATGCCTCGGCGCTGTCCTTGCCGTTCAGGAAGTCGTTCAGGTTCGCCGAGGTGTTGCCGCAGTTCGTCGCGTATCCGTTGGCGGGGTCCGAGGGGTCGAAGTTCGGGTTGATCTCGTTCAACGCCTGGTCGATCTCGTCGATCGAGCGCTCGGAGCTGTTGTTCGACGGGGCCTGGTCCGGCTGCTGGCCCTCGGGCTGCGAGCCGTCGCCCGCCTTGCCGGAGCCGTCGCCGGCCTGGCCGGTGCCGTCGCCGCCGTCGGCTGCCGGGGCATCCGGCTGCGAGCCGTCGACGTTCGTGCTGCCGTCGGGGGCGCCGTGTCCGTTCGAGCCGTCGGCGCTCGGAGCTTCGGGCTTGCCGCCGTTGCCGTTCGGGGAGAAGAGCGAGGGCTTGGAGAAGAGGGAGGGCTTGCCGAGCAGGGTCGCCGCGCCGGCCGCCGCCGCGGCGCCACCGGCGGCCGCGGCCTCTTCGGGGGCGATCCCGTCGGCGTCGCCGTCGGTGCCGCCCTCGCCGTCGGCGGGTGCGCTGTCGGCGTCGGGCTGCGTGCCGTCCGCCTCGGGCTGGGTGCCGGCGGCCTGGCCGCCGTCCGTGCCGTCGGCGTGCGCCGGAGCGCTGCTGTCGACGGAGCCTGCGTCACCGGGCTTCGCCGTCGCGGCCGAGCCGGCCGCCGCGGCGCCGGGTGCGCCGTTGCCCTGGCCGTCGCCGGTCGAGCCGTCGGCCGCGGGAGCGTCCGCCGTGGGAGCGTCAGCCGCGGGGGCGTCAGCGGTCCCGGGGTGCCGGCGTCCGCCGTGCCGGGCGCGCCCGCGTCAGCGGTGCCCGGGGTGCCTGCATCAGCCGTGCCGGGAGTCGTGGCATCGACGCTGCCGGGCGTGCCGGCGTCCACCGTGCTCGGCGTGCCCGCATCCGCGTGACCCGGGGTCCCCGCATCCGCCTGACCCGGAGTCCCCGCATCCGCGTGACCAGGCGTCCCCGCATCCGCGTGACCAGGCGTGCCCGCGTCCGCGTGACCCGGGGTCCCCGCATCCGCGTGACCCGGGGTGCCCGCGTCCGCCTGACCCGGAGTCCCCGCATCCGCGTGACCAGGCGTGCCGCCGTCCACGGCACCGGGGGTGCCGCCATCCGCGTGACCCGGCGTGCCGGCATCCACGGCACCGGGGGTGCCGCCGTCCGCGTGTCCGGGGGTGCCGCCGCCGTCGCCGCCCGCGGTCGGCACGTCGACCGAGCCGCCGCCGTCGCCCGCGCCACCGCCGAGGTCGCCGGGAGCCGACGGGGCGTCCGTCGGGAGGTCGATCGAGCCGCCGCCGTCACCGGCGCCGCCGCCCGCGTCTCCGCCGCCGGGTGTCGGGCCGTCGCTCGGGATGTCGACCCCGCCACCGCCGTCGCCGGCCGAGGTGCCGGCGTCGCCGGCGCCGGGCGTCGGCGCGTCGTTCGGGACGTCGACCGCGCCGCCGCCGTTGCCGGCCGTCGCGGTGGTCTGATTGCCGCCGCCGGGGGTCGGCGAGTCGGCGCCGGGGACGGTGACCGCCGGCAGCGTCGAACCGTTGCCGGGACCGCCCGGCGCCGAGGGGCTCGAGGGTCCGCCGTGGCCACCGGGGCGGCCCGCCAGCGCACCGCCGAGGAGGGCGCCAGCCGCGATCGAGCTGAGCGGCGAGAACGGCGTGCCGTTCAGTCCGGACTCGGCGAGGCCCGAGGCGAGCCCGTCGACCGCGCCGCCGCCGGTCTCGACCGCGATGTGCGTGACGCGCTGCATGGCGCCCGGGTTGATGCGGTTCGTGAGCCGCCCGGCGGCGCCGGAGACGGTGCCGCCGGCCGCGCCGCCCGCCGCCGAGGCGAGGGCCGCGTTCAGCACGTTCTGCGGCTGGTAGTTCGGGTCGAGCGCGCCGCGCACCTGGTTGAAGGAGGCGGTCGTGATCGCGCTCGCGAGCCCGGCGGAGAGCGCCTCGCGGGCGACGCGGATGCCGCCGCGCACCGCCATGCGGGCGATGCGGAGGGCCGCCATGATGAGGCGGCGGAGCTTCTGGCAGAGCGCGGCGATCTTGATCGCCCAGCGCGTCACGGTGAGCATGATCTTCGCGGCCATGGCGGCCGCGCCGGCGCCGAAGGTCACGGCGCCGAGGAGGGCGCCGATGCCGATCTCGAGGGCGATCTCGATGGCCATCTGCGCGATGAACCAGCCGATCTCCTCCCAGGCCTTGTCGACGGCGTCGATCATGCCCTGCGCGAAGCCGGCCATCGAGTTCGCGCTCTCGGAGAGCTTGCCGAAGGAGCTGCCGAGCGAGGTCTGGCAGCGGCGGATGTTGCTCGCCTGCGACGGCGGCAGCGTCATCGACGACACGTTCACGAAGGCGGAACCGACCTCGGACTTCGCGGACGTCATCGCCTGCGCGAGGCTGCTCCACGCCTGCTGCGCGGTCGAGAGCTTGCCCCGGTCGGCCGAGGGCAGGACGACGCCGAGGGTGGCGAGGGCGTCCTTCAGGAAGTCGCCGAACTCGCCGAGCGGGCCCTCCGGGCCCTTGCCCAGCGCCGTGGGCACCGAGGCGTGCGGGTCGTTCACGACGGCCGTCTCCTCGGGGATGCTCGAGGAGGAGGCGGGCTTGAAGGCGCCGACGAGCTGCGCCCCGTCGTAGGCGCGACCCGTGTTGCCGAGCGCCGCGTCGACGATGCGCAGGGCGTTGGACATGCCCTGCACGGCCTTCAGCAGGTCGACCGCGTAGGTGTCGTAGCCGGGCTCGCCGTCCTGACCGTGCGCGAAGACCTCGGCCGACTCGTCGTCGCCGGCCATCCCGCCCGTGCCGCCGAGGGCCGACTCGCAGGCGCGCGCCGCCTGGGAGGCCGAGCTCGCGATCGAGAACAGCGCGGTGCCGTCGGCGGCGAGCCGTGCGGCGTCGAGGCGGACCTGCGTCATGAGTGCACTCCCGGTGGGATCGGATGGTGGATGTCTGGGGCTGATCGGGGCACGCGGAGCGCGCCGCGCCGGCTCAGCCGCTCAGGCCGTTGGCGAGGTTGCTCCAGGCGCCGTCGAGGGTCTCGATGGTCTCCGTGTAGGCCTGGTGGGCGCCGGAGACCTGGTCCTGCAGGCCTTCGGCGGCCTGGGTCATGGCCTCGGCGCCGAGCTGCCACTTCTCGAACATGCCGATGAAGTTCGCCATGGCCGGGCCCTGCCATTCGGCCGGCAGCATGTAGGCGAAGCCGCTCGCGCCCTGCTTCAGCGCGGAGCAGTACGTGACGAGCTCGCCCAGCATGTCGGCGAGCGCCTTCAGCTCGGTCGTGTCGGCCTGCTGCTCGCTCATGCGCCCGTTCCTTCCGCGTCAGCGGTGCCGACGACCGGCACCTCTCCGATCTCGACCGGCGCGACCTGCGCGGTGATCGCCGGCTCGCCGTCGGCGCCGAGGCGGAACACGCCCTCGCCGATCGAGTCGTCGTCGCCGTCGCCGTCGGTGTCGCCGGAGCCGCCGCCCGTGGCCTGCCCGCTCGTCTTGCGCGGCCCGAGGGCCCCGCCGCCGAACTGCTCGACCTCGTCGTCGCCCGCGTAGTCGCGACCGAAGAACTCGGCCATGTCCTCGGCCTTCTCCTCACCGCTCGCGACCCGCTTGCCGAGCTCCCCGGTGCCGGAGCGCATCGCGGCGAGCGCGGGCGCCCGGCCGGTGAAGGAGCGCTGCACGCCCGACTCGTTCTGCGTGTACGAGCCGTCGGCGGCGATGAGTCCGGCCTGGAGCGCCGCGAGCGACTGCCGGACGAAGCCGGCCGTGGTCATGAACGTGGCCCAGCCTTCGGAGAAGCTCTCGGCGTCGTCGCCCTTCCACGTCACGTCGACCGTGCGCTTGACCTGCGCGTCGACGGTCGACAGGTTCGTGTCGAACGTCGCGAGCACGGTGCCGAGCAGCGCGGCGACCTCGCTGAGCGCCGAGGCGCGGACTCTGAACTGGACCACAGGGTTCCCTCCCGACCGGATTGGCTCCGCGGGCGGATGCCCGCGGAGCCGTCAGCGACGGATGTCAGCCGTTGAACGTGCCGGCGATGGCGTTCTCGCTGTCCTCGTAGGACAGCGCGGCCTGGTTCAGCAGATCGCTGATGCCCTGCAGCGACTCCTTCAGCTGGAGACCGGCCTGGTCCCACTGCGAGTACAGCTCGTTGAAGCTCTGCGACGCGGTGCCCGACCAGTCGCCCGAGATGAGGCCCTCGACGAGGGACTTGAGGTTGGACAGCTGCGACTCGATCGACTGCGAGCCGCTCGAGAGCTGACCGGCGACCCCGGCGAGGGAGTCGGAAGTGACGCGGATCTCCGCCATGGTTTCCTCCAGATTTGGCTGGTGTCGGGGGCCGGACGGGGATGTCCGTTCCCGGCGCGTGCCTCACGTTACCCGGAGTCGGCGCAGATTCCGATGGGGAGAACTCCCCGTCCGCCGCGCCCCCGGACTGGGTACAGTCGTTCTCGCCGCTGTTCTCCACGCGAAAGGCCCGCCGTGCGCCCCTCCGACGCCACCCTCGCCGCCCTGCCGGAGTCGTTCCGTTACGCCCGCTCGACGGCCCGGACCGTCGTGTTCGCCGTGCTCGCCGGCGTCGCGCTCGTCGCGCTCGTCCTCGTGCTCGTGAACTTCGGCGCGATCCGCGACGACGCGAGCGAGATGACCGGCCGCCGCTCGGGCCTGCGCGGCGTCGTCGCCCCGACCCTCGTCGTCGTGGCGGCGTTCTTCGCGCTGCTCTTCGCCTGGTTCGCGATCGGCGGCGCGCACCGCTGGATCCGCGTCGACACCGGCACCGCGCTGTCCGGCCGGCACTTCCTGGCCGCGGGCGGCCGGGCGGAGGCGGAGGCGCTGCACGCGCGTTTCGCGACCGGCGACCCGGCGGTCTACCTGCCCGTGCCGAATCACAAGAAGGGCGACATCCGCCTCTCCATCTACCTCGCCGTGCCGGACCGCACGGCCTACGTCACGGTGCGGCTCGGCAAGGAGCCCGGGGCGACGGGGCTGCCGCTCATCACCCTGCACGACCGGGCCTACGTGCAGCTGAAGCGGCTCGGCACGGGCGACCTCGTGCGCCCCTCGGCCTCCGGCGTCGTCGACCCGTTCCTCCGCGGCTGATGTCCGCCCCAGCCGGTCCGGTGCGCTTCGTCGCGCAGCCCGACCCCGTCAAGGCGGTCTCGGTGCCGCGGTGGAACCGCCGGTTCATCGTGACGGGCTGGGCGCTCATCGGGCTCGCCGCCGCGGGCGTCGTCGCACTCGCGCTCACGGGCTTCGGCAGCTGGTTCACGATCGGCCTCGTCGTCGTCTTCGGGCTCGCCGCCTGCGGCCTGCTCGTCACGAGCCTGCTGCGGGGGCGGATGCTGCGCCTGCTGCTCGCCCCCGGCGCCCCCGTGCTCGTGGTCACCGACACGGGCGTCTCGACCGCGGGCCTGCCCGAGATCCCGTGGTCGGAGCTCGCCTTCGTCGGCGTGCTGAACGACCGCCCGCGCACGGCGCGGCTCCGCTCGGTGCCGATCTTCGGCCCGGCCGGCGGGCTCGCCCTGAAGGCCGGCAACGGCACCCTGCTCTGCGAGCTCGGCGTGCGCGACGGCAAGGCGCTGCGCGCCCGGATGAGCGATCGGGGCGCGGCCTCCCGCGTCGGCCTCTACGGCCGCTGGCCCGACGGCGCGAGGCGCGGGCTCGTGCCGCTGCTGATGGACGCCGTGCTCGCCGACGAGGTCGCCGCGACCGCGGTGCAGCTGCTGCTCGGCGAGGCATCCGCCCGGGGCATCCCGCACGCGCTCTTCGAGCAGGCGCTGCCGTTCACCGCCTGGAAGGGCCCGCTGCTCGACCCGGCGTGGCCGAGCGCCGAGCGCGACTGAGCCGGAGCGCTACGCCGCCTGGATGACGAAGCTCAGGTCGCCCAGCCAGACCGTGTCGCCGATGACGGCGGGCACTCGGGTGCCGGCGCTCTCGAGCTCGATCTCGCGGCCGCCGCGCTCGAGGCGCGAGCCGTTCGCCGAGCCGGCGTCGCCGACCGTGATGCCGCCGCCGGAGACCTCGAGGAAGAGGTGCACGCGCGACACCGAGCGGGTGTCGTCGAGCACCTCGACGGCGCGGGCGCCCATCGCGAGCGCGGTGTCCGCGGGCTTGCGGCCGACGACCGCGGCGCCCTCGACGACGACGCGCTGACCGGTGGAGAACAGCAGCTCGACGCGCTCGACGGCGGCGGGCGCCGCGGTCGGCGGCGCCGGCATCGTCTCGACCCGCGGGGTCTGCTGCCACGGCAGGGAGCGCGGCAGCGGCACGGGCTCGACGGGAGCCGCCTGCGCGGGCGCCTGCACGACCGGGGCCGCGCTCGGCGCAGGCTTGGCGCCGGCGAACGGCGCGGGCACGGGCGGCGCGCTCTGGGCCTGCGGGATCAGCTGACCGCACGAGAGGCAGTACATGCTGTTCGGCTCCAGCGTCGCATCGCAGTACGCGCAGCGGGCAGAGGCCACTCGGATCATCCCCTTCTCGACGGGCTCGGGCCCGATTCCCCCGGGTCCAGCCCGGCCAGTCTACGTGCGCCGGAGGGCGCCTACTGCCGAATGTCCGGCACTCGCACCGGCAGCCAGCCGCCGGGCGTCGTGAGGACCGCCGTGCCGGGCGTGCCCCGGCCGAGCATGAACTTCGGCACGGGCGTGCCGATCGCCTGCGTGCCCATGATCGTCGACTCCGGCCGGAGCAGCAGGGCGCGCCGCGAGCGTTTCGCCTCGACGACGGGGCCGCCGAACAGAGTGGAGAGCGATTCGGAGTCGGCCGCGACGATGAACGTCGCCCGGTGCTTCGCGCCCGTCAGCGCGTGCTCGAGCGGCGCGTTCTTGTACTGCTCGGCGTCGTCGACGACGACGGTGACGTGCTCGCCGGCGGCGTCGAGGATCGGGTCGAGCTCGGCGGGCGTGAGATCGCCGCCCTGCACGACCGGGATGCTGTGCGCCGCGGCCACCTCGGTGAGGATCGAGTCGCGGGTCGACACGACGACGAGCGGGATCTTGCGCCACGCCAGCTGGTGCACGATCGCGGCGAGCGCCGAGGAGCGGCCGGACTTGCGCGCACCGGTGACGAGGAAGCCGCCGTCGGCGGGCCAGTCGAGGGTGAACCGGGACAGCTGGTCGCCGCCCACGGCGACGACCGGGCCGTCGGCCGGGCCCGAGTCGCCGAGCGGCAGCTCGTACGCGGCGGTCAGGGCGTAGTGGCCGGGCAACGGGTCGACGCGGAACGGCGACGGCAGGGCCTGCAGCTGCGGGAACTGGTCGTAGTGGTCGCGCACCTGCTCGACGATGCGGCGGAGCGCCGTGGTCTGCGCCTCGCCGCTCGTGTCGCGGCTCAGCACGGCGAGCTGCGCCTCGGCGCCCGCGGCGCCGAACAGCACCCGGCCGGGGGCCAGGTCGAGCGGGATGTCGCGGGCGAGGATGCCGGCGGTGCGGTAGTCGGCGATGTCGCGCATCGGCAGCACGTACTGCTCGTCGATGAACGCGACGACCTTGTCACCCGTGATGCCGCGGTCGCCGGTGAGGAGCACCCGCACGCCCACCGCCGGCCCCTCGCGGAGCACCCGCATGAACTGGTCGCGGAAGGTGACGAGCTGGTCGGGGTTCATCGTCGAGAGCATCCGCTCCCAGCCGTCGACCGCGACGACCGCGTAGGGCAGGCGGGTCTCCGGCGTGGACTGGGCGCGCTGCTCGGAGATGTGCCCGACGCCCGCGGCCGAGAGCACCGCCTGGCGGCGGCCGAGCTCCTCGAGCAGCCGCTGCACGAGCCGGGGCAGTCGGTCGGCGTCGAGCTGCGTGACGACGGCGCCGGTGTGCGGCGCGTCGACGAGGGGCAGCAGCGCGCCGTTGCCGAAGTCGATGACGTAGAGGTGCAGATCGGCGGGCGAGAACTCCTGCACCAGCTGGCCGAGCACGGTGCGCAGCGCCGTCGTACGGCCCGACATGGCCCCGCCGAGGAAGAGCACGTGCGAGCCCTCGTCGACGCGCCAGGTGAGGCTGCGCTGCGACTGCTCGCCGGGCACGTCTTCGAGGCCGAGCACGATCGACTGCTCGGGGATGGCCTCGTCCTGGAACTTCTCCAGCGGCAGCACCGTCGGCAGCGGCATGAGCCACGGCGAGGGGTTCTTCGGCACGCCGAGCTGCACCGTCGCCGCCGTGATGAGGTTCACGATCGCGCGCAGGTCCGTGTCGTCGTGGTCGGTGTTCTGCGCCTGCGTCGAGACCGGCTTGGGGTAGCGCACGGGGTAGCCGAGCTCGTCCCACTCGAGCGGCGCCTTGCGCGGCAGCACCTTCACCTGGCGCTGCACGCCGGGGCGGATGCCGGCCACGCGCGCGGTCTGGAAGGGCGCCGGCGCCGAGGCCGGACCGGTGCGCACGTAGCCCCGGCCGGGCGTCGAGGCGCTGATCAGCGAGGCCTCGCCCGAGCCGAGGATGTCGGCCGAGTCGGCCCGGTCGGTGACCCGCAGCGCGACGCGCAGGTTGATGTTCGACTGCATCTCGGGCGTCACGACGCCGGAGGGCCGCTGCGTCGCGAGCACGAGGTTCACGCCGAGCGAGCGGCCGACCCGGGCGATGCGGACGAGGCCGTCGATGAACTCCGGCAGCTCGGTGCGGAGCTCGGCGAACTCGTCGATGACGATCATCAGCCGGGCGAGGCCGCGACGAGCGGCCGTGTCGGCGTCCTTCGCCCACGCGGAGTCCACGTCCTTCGCATTCATGTCGCGGAGCACCTTCTCGCGGCGCTTGAGCTCGGCGTCGAGCGAGGCGAGTGCACGCTCGGTCTCGCGGGCGTCGAGGTTCGTGACCATGCCGACGGTGTGCGGCAGCCGCTCGCAGTCGGCGAAGGCCGAGCCGCCCTTGTAGTCGACGAGCACGAAGTTCAGGGCGTCGGGGCGGTTCGCCATCGCGAGGCTCACGACGAGCGCCTGCAGGAATTCGGACTTGCCGGAACCGGTGGTGCCGGCGACGAGCGCGTGCGGGCCGTCGCGGGAGATGTCGATCGCGAACTCGCCCTCGCCCGTCGCGCCGACGACGACGAAGGTGTTGCGGGGATGCGTCGACCAGCGCCGCACGAGCGGCTCGGGGTCGTCGAGGTCGAGCTTCATCAGCTCGGCGAAGCGCACCGCGGTGGGCAGCATCGCGTCGTCGCCGACGCCGCTCACGTGGCGCAGCGAGCAGAGGCTGCGGGCGAGCCGTTCGCAGTGCGCGGTCGACATCCCGTCGACGAGCACGATCGGCCAGTACTCCGCGCCGGTCTCGACGCGCGCCATGGCGGGGTCGCCGTGGTCGATCGCGACGACGCTCTTCGCCTCCTCGGGGAGCCTCGCGCGCTCGGAGTCGAGCGCGACGACGTGGATGCCGTGGCTCGCCCCGTGCTCGAGGAGGGGCACCATGCCCGGCAGCATGCGGTACTCGCGCGCGCCGTCGACGACCACGAGCACGTCGCTCGGCGGTTCGGCGCCGCGCTGCCCGGACTGCCGCATCCGCTGCTCGAGCAGCACGCCGAGCTCGCGCACCCGCTCGCGCCGGGTGTCGTCGGTGTTGCCGATCGCGGCCGCCGCGCCGCCGCCCGCGGCGTGCGGGAGCCACTGCACCCACGACCAGTCGGGTGCGGCGTCGTCGGGGCAGACGACGACGAGCTCGGCGTCGCGCGGCGAGCGCAGGGTCACCCAGCTGGCGACCACGGAGCGTGCCACCGACCGTACGGCGTCCTGCGGCCCGGCGATGCCGAGGGGGCCCGCGCGCAGCTCGGCGGCGACGGGGGCCGGCGAGACGCCGACGCGGCGGGCTTCGCCGCGATCGCGCCCGCCGCCCTCGAAGCGCACGTCGAGCGCGACCTCGGCGACGCCCACGCGCATCGAGAGCGCGTCGACGTCGCTGCGGCGCCGCTCCCAGAGCCGGGACAGCGGGCGGGTGGCGATGTCGAGGATGACGACGGGGTCGGGCAGCCGGTACCAGCGCTCGATCCGCTGCCGCTTCGCGAGCTCGTCGATGCGGCGCTCGGCGACGCGGACCTCCTCGATCCACTGCTGCTCGGTCTTCACGCCCTTCTTCTTCGCGAGCTTGCGATTGGTGAGGAAGGAGCCGACGACCATGATGGGGCTCGCCGCGGCCATCAGGAGCATGATGGGGCGGCCGAAGACGACCGCCATGGTCACGCCGAGGACGACGGGGATGATCGCCGAGAGCCACGGCAGCGGCGACTGGTCCGGGTCCTCCGGGCGGTCGCCGGGCAGCGGCACGACGGGCTGCTCGGCGGCGGGGCGGATGCGCGAGGGGCGGTTGAAGCCGCGGTCGCCGAGGGCGTCGCGGGTCAGGTCGGCGTCGGCGGCCGGCACGATGCCGAGGCGGACGACGGTGCTACCGAGCTGGACGAGGTCGGCGGGGACGATCTCGGTCGGCCCCTCCACGGGCTGCCCGTTCACCCAGACGGCCGCGCCGGGGGCGGGCTCGACGGACGCGCCGAGCGGGGCGGGCCGGCCGTCGGCCGCCACGCCGTCGGCGATGCGGAACGTCGCGTGGCTCGGCTGCAGCGCCGGGTCCGCGATCGCGAGCGTCGCGCCGGCCGCGCTGCCGACGGTCACGACGCCGCCCCTGGCCACCGCGGCCGTCTCGCCCGCGAACGGGCCGCCGACGAGCTCGAGGCGGAGCGTGCCCGGCTGCAGCGAGGTGTCGGCGGCGGCCGGCAGGGTCGCCCCGGAGAGCAGCGTGCTCTCCGCGAGGGGCGCGGCGGCGCCCGCGAGCGGGTCGAGCGCCTCGCTCGGCAGGCCGAGCGACTCGGCCACCTCGCCGACCGTCGTCGCCTCGTCGACGTCGAGGGCCCAGCTGCCCGCGGCATCGGGGCTCGCGGTGCGATCGATCGTGAGTCTCAGGCTCATGGCGTGCGCCTCCAGCGACTGGTCATCGGGCCCCCACACGGTCGAGGGTGGCGAGGAGCGGGGCGAGCAGACCGCCCGCCCCGTGGTGGTCTTCGACGGGCCGGCGCGGGACGATCGCGCTCGCGACGCCCTGCTTGCCCTGCTTCGGCTTCGCGATCGGCGCGGTGCCGGGCCGCAGGGAGTCGGAGGCGGCATCCGCCCCCTCGCCCTCGGCGGCAGGCACGAGCGTGACCGAGGCGAGCGCCTGCTCGCCGCCGGCGGTCGCGAGCTGCACGGCGAACTGGTCGGCGGCGCCGTCGCCGCGGTACTCGATCGAGCCGTCGGCGTCGCAGCGCAGCTGGCCGCGGATCGCGGTGCCGCAGCCGACGAGCACGAGCTCGTCGTCGCCGAGCACGAAGCCGAGCTGCTCGAGCGAGAGCTCGGCCCCGCCCTCCTCGAGGGCGACGACGAGGTCGCTCGTCACGAGCGGGGCGCCCGTGGAACGGAGGACGGATGCCTGGATCACGCCCTCCGGCGACCAGGCGCCGTAGTCGTCGGCGAAGCGGTAGACGAGCTCGGCGGGGCCGGCGTACCCCTGCGCGGCCCGGAAGACGAGGTGCGTCGGCGTCGCCCAGAGCGAGCCGGCCTCGGCGGGGTGCACGGCGACCGCGCGCAGGCGTCCGCCCGCGTCGCAGACGGCGCACTCGATGCCGAGCTCGGAGATCGGCAGCCGGAGCAGCGTGCCCGCCGCCGTCGGGCGGACCGCGCGGGCCGGCTCGGCGCTCGGCGTCTCCGGGGCCTCGAGGCTCACCCGGTACTCGGCGATCGTCGTGATGCGGCCGTCGGTGAGCGGGACGGGGACGACGACGGCTGCGGCATCCGGGTCGTACTCGGGGGCGGCGAGGGAGATGCTGCGCTCGTCGCAGCCGACGACGAGGGGGCTCGCCTGCACGGGCGTCTGGCAGTCGGTGATGCGCCACGGCGCCGCGATGTCGATGGTGGTGCTGCCGAGGTACGGGATCGCGACGTCCCCCGCGCCCGGCCCGGGCGCGGACCCTGCGGCTCCGGCGGGCGCGGCGATCGCGACGGAGCCGAGCACGGCGAGCAGCATCGACAGCGCGGCGGCGCCGAGCCGTCGTCGCGTGCTGCCCACTCCGGTCCCCCTCCTGCGCGTGCCCCGTTCGGGGCAGGCGCACCGATATAGCATGGTACGCGGTCGCGCGGCCGGGCCGGGCCCGCTGCGCGCCGCCGAGCCGTTCGACCCCGAGGGAGCCGAGATGACCGACCGCACGCCGCCGCCCGCCGCAGGGCCGGCCGCGCTCGGCCAGCCGACGAACGCGGCGCGCGTCTCCGGCGGCGCGCGCGCCCTCGGCAGCGGCTCCTCGGTGCTCCCCGAGCTCGCCGAGGCTCCGCCGCGCACGCGGCGCTGGTGGCTGCACCCGGCGTTCCTCGTCTCGGTCGGGCTCACCTTCCTCGCACTCGCCGGCGCCCTCGCCTGGTGGATCGTCTCCATGGCCACCGACTCGAGCGTGCGCGTCGAGGGGCTCAGCGCCTCGGTCGAGTCCGGCAACCTGCGGCTCGACTGGTCCGGGCCCGACGCCGACTACCAGCTCTTCGTCGTCGACGGCGACGGCGCCCAGACCGACCTGAGCGGGCTCGTGCGCGGCACCGAGGCGTGGATCCCCGCGGCCGCCGGGCTCGCCGACGACCGCAGCTGCTTCGTCGTCCGTCCCGGCGGCACCGAGGGCGAGGTCTCGCTCGACGCCGCGACGCTCTCCGGGCAGCGCGGCGCCAGCGTCTGCGCGGCGGACGCCTCCTCATGAGCCGGGCCGACGGCGCACGGCAGACGGGGCGCCGAGGCATCCGCACCGCCCTGCTGCTCGCCGCGCCGCTGCTGCTCGCCGGCTGCGCCGCGACGCCCCCGCTGCCGACCGCGCCGCCCGGCATCGACACGGAGTCCTTCGACGGCGCGAGCGGCAACGGGTTGTGGCTCGTCCCCTCGAACGAGCTCGCCGATCGGGTCCTCGACGCGGTGCGCGGCGGCGGCTCGGTCGCGGTGACCGGCACGGTGCACGAGTTCGTCGCGTCCGAGGACGGCGAACTGCTGCCGGGCCGCACGATCACGGTCGACTACGCGGGCCGGGCGGGCGCGTTCCGCGCGGACCTCGCCGCCGACGGCGTCTCGACCTCGATGCTCGTCGACGAGGGTCGCACCGCGGTACGCGGCGACGCCGCCTTCGCCGCGGCGAGCGGGCGGCCCGAGCTCGTCGACGGCGTGTGCACGGTCGGCACCGACCCGGCGGTCGCGCAGTGGGCGCCGTTCACCGACCCCGAGGCCCTGCTCGAGGCGATCCTCTCCGGCGCTGAGCTCTCGGTCACCGCCCCGAGCGGCGACGGCGAGACCCTCGCGGTGCAGATCGGGGCGAGCGACAGCCGCGCCGGGGTGCTCGTCGTCGAGCGCTACGGCCCGCCCCTCCCCCGGGCGCTCACGCTCGCCGAGACGGACGGCGACGCGGAGCTCGCCTTCGCCGACTGGGGTGCCGAGCTCGAGCTCGGCCCTGCGGCCGCCGAGCTGGGCTGCGAGTAGCCCGCGCGACCGCGCCGCGCGGGCCTCGCAGCGGCGTCAGCGCAGCTGCGCCTGCGGCCCCGCGGCGATCTCGCGGTCGTAGGCCTCGAGGGCGAGGCGGTTGCGCTCGGTCACCTTGCGCCCCCGAGCCGCGATCCAGCCGCCCAGCCAGATCGGGATCTCCCGGGCGATGACGGCCGCCACGATCGCGAAGGGATCGAGCCAGCGCTGCGCCACGAAGCCGGGCACGTCGCTCGGGGTGATCGTCCACGCGACCGACCAGAGCGCCCCGCCCACGTAGGAGAAGTACACGGCCGCCGCGACGAGCAGGCCGAAGACCGCGTAGGTCCACCAGCCGCCCTTGTTCACGATCGCGGCGAGCAGCGCGAAGCCGAGGAAGAACACCGCCACGGGCACCCAGAACAGCTGCTTGGCGGCGAACTGGGTGAGCTGCTCGGTCGCCGATCCGGCGTCGCCCTGGCTGAGCAGCAGCAGGTACGCCGCGCCCAGGTACAGCGCCGCGAAGAGGACCGTGCCGATGAGGGCGACGAGGATGCCGAAGCCGCGGTTGCCCTTGGCCTTCGGCGGCTCGGGGGCCTGCACATAGACGGTCTGCGGGCCGGCCGGGTAGCCGGGCTCGGGCGCGAGGGTGGCCGCGCCGGCGGCGGCGCCGGCCGCGGCGCCCGCCGGGACGTACGTCTCGCGGCGGACCGTGTCGGCCGCGACCGGCTCGGGCACGTCCTCGGCGGTGTAATCGCTGACGACGGCCGCGCGCTGCACGGCCGCGTCGAGCCTGGCGTTGGCGTCGAGCTCGTCGTTCGCCGGCTCGGGCTGCTCGATGACGCCGGGGGCCTCGCCGAGCGCCGCGGTCGCGGACTCCTCGGCCGGGGCGGCGTCGTGCACCGGTGCGTCGTCCGCGGGCGAGGCGGAGGCGGGCTCCGCGGGCGAGGCGGGCGCCGAGGCATCCGCACCGGGCGCCGCGACGGGCTCGGGCAGCACCGCGGTGGGGTGCTCGGTGTCCGCGTCGTGCGCTGCGGGCGTGAGGTCGGCGTTCGCCGCCGCGTCGTCGCGCTCGCGCGTCGGCTCGTCGTCTCCGGGCGTCGTGCTCGTCATGGTCCGCTCCCTCCGGGCACCCCGTGTGACCGATTCGGCTCATGCTAGCGCCGAGGCGCCGCCTGCCCGTGGAAGCGCGCGGGAGACGCCGAAGGGCCCCGGATTCCTCCGGGGCCCTTCGGGTCAGCGACTCACGCTCAGCTGTAGTTGCCGGGCGTGAAGTCGTCGCTCGAGAACGCGTCGAAGTCGACGAAGCTGAGGTCGCCCTCGTTGAACGACGCGTCGTCGGCGAAGATGCGGTTCGGGTAGCGCTCCGCCTTCGCCTCCTCCGTCGCCTCGACCGTGACGTTGCGGTACTTCGCAAGGCCCGTGCCGGCGGGGATCAGCTTGCCGATGATCACGTTCTCCTTGAGGCCGACCAGCGGGTCGCTCTTGCCCTCCATGGCGGCCTGCGTGAGCACGCGGGTCGTCTCCTGGAAGGACGCGGCCGACAGCCACGACTCGGTCGCCAGCGAGGCCTTGGTGATACCCATGACCTCCTGACGCGCCGAGGCGGTCTTCTTGCCCTCGGTGAGCGCCGCACGGTTGATCGAGTTGTACTTCGACCGGTCGACGAGCTCGCCGGGCAGCAGCTCGGTGTCGCCGTGGTCGACGACGGTGACCTTGCGCAGCATCTGACGCACGATGACCTCGATGTGCTTGTCGTGGATCGGCACGCCCTGCGAGCGGTACACGTCCTGCACGCCGTTCACCAGGTGCTTCTGCACCTCGCGCACGCCCTTGACCCGGAGGACCTCCTTCGGGTCGACCGTGCCGACGATGAGCTGCTGGCCGAGCTCGACGTGCTGCCCGTCCTCGACGAGCAGCGTCGAGCGCTTGAGCACGTTGTACGTGATCGGCTCGTCGCCGTTGTCGGGCGTCAGGATGACCTTGCGCTGCTTGTCGGTCTCGTCGATCGTGATGCGGCCGGGGGCCTCGACGATCGGCGACGCGCCCTTGGGGGTGCGGGCCTCGAAGAGCTCCTGCACGCGGGGCAGACCCTGCGTGATGTCGTCGGCCGAGGCCGAACCACCGGTGTGGAAGGTACGCATCGTGAGCTGGGTGCCCGGCTCACCGATCGACTGGGCGGCGATGATGCCGACGGCCTCGCCGATGTCGACGAGCTTGCCGGTCGCGAGCGAACGGCCGTAGCACTTCGCGCAGACGCCGACCGCGGACTCGCAGGTGAGCACCGAGCGGACCTTGATGGACTCGACGCCCGCCGCGATCAGCTTGTCGATGAGCACGTCGCCCACGTCCTCGCCGGCCTCGGCGACGACCTCGCCCTTGGCGCTCACGGCGTCGGCCGCGAGCGAGCGGGCGAACACGGAGTTCTCCACGTTCGGGTCGCGCACGAGCTCGCCCGAGGCGTCGGTGAGGCCGATCGGCAGTTCGAGGCCCTTGCCGGTGCCGCAGTCGTCCTCGCGGATGATGACGTCCTGCGAGACGTCGACGAGACGACGGGTCAGGTAGCCGGAGTCCGCGGTGCGGAGCGCCGTGTCGGCCAGACCCTTGCGGGCGCCGTGGGTCGCGATGAAGTACTCGGCGACCGAGAGGCCCTCGCGGTACGAGGAGATGATCGGGCGAGGGATGATCTCACCCTTCGGGTTGTTCACCAGGCCTCGCATGCCGGCGATGTTGCGCACCTGCAGCCAGTTACCACGGGCGCCCGAGGTCACCATGCGGTTGATGGTGTTGTCGGTCGGGAAGCTCTCCTGCATGGCCTTGGCGACCTCGTCGGTGGCCTTGGTCCAGATCTGGATGAGCTCCTGGCGACGCTCGAGGTCGGTCGTGAGACCCTTCTCGAACTGCGACTGCACCTTGGCGGCCTGCTTCTCGTACTTCGCCACGATCTCGCCCTTGCTCGGCGGCGTGATGATGTCCGAGAGCGCGACCGTCACGCCCGAGCGGGTCGCCCAGCGGAAGCCGGCGTCCTTGATGCGGTCGAGGGTCGCGGCGACCTCCGTCTTCGGGTAGCGCTCGGCGAGGTCGTTGACGATCGCCGAGATCTGGCCCTTGCCGGCCTGCTTGTTGAAGTACGGGTAGTCCACCGGCAGCGCCTCGTTGAAGATCGCGCGACCGAGGGTGGTCTCCAGCAGGAACGACTTGCCCGGCTCGAAGCCCTCCGGCTCCTGGCCCTCACCGAAGTGCAGGCCCTCGAGGCGGATCTTCACGACCGCGCCGAGGTCGAGCTTGATGTCGCCCGGACGGTTCTGGTCGAACGCGAGGATCGCCTCGGCGATCGACGAGAACGCGCGGCCCTCGCCGGGGGCGCCCGGCTTCTCGGTCGTCAGGTGGTGCAGGCCGATGATCATGTCCTGCGAGGGCAGGGTCACCGGACGGCCGTCCGACGGCTTCAGGATGTTGTTCGACGCGAGCATGAGCACGCGGGCCTCGGCCTGAGCCTCGACCGACAGCGGCAGGTGCACGGCCATCTGGTCGCCGTCGAAGTCCGCGTTGAAGGCGGCGCAGACGAGCGGGTGGAGCTGGATGGCCTTGCCCTCGACGAGCTGCGGCTCGAACGCCTGGATGCCGAGACGGTGCAGCGTGGGCGCACGGTTCAGCAGCACGGGGCGCTCGCGGATGATCTCCTCGAGCACGTCCCACACCTGCGGGCGCGAACGCTCGACCATGCGCTTGGCGGCCTTGATGTTCTGCGCGTGGCTCAGGTCGATGAGGCGCTTGATCACGAACGGCTTGAAGAGCTCCAGCGCCATCTGCTTGGGCAGACCGCACTGGTGCAGCTTCAGCTGCGGGCCGACGACGATGACCGAACGGCCCGAGTAGTCGACGCGCTTGCCGAGCAGGTTCTGGCGGAAGCGACCCTGCTTGCCCTTCAGCATGTCGCTGAGGGACTTCAGGGCGCGGTTGCCGGTACCCGTGACCGGGCGGCCGCGGCGGCCGTTGTCGAACAGGGCGTCGACGGCCTCCTGCAGCATGCGCTTCTCGTTGTTCACGATGATCTCGGGGGCGCCGAGGTCGAGCAGGCGGCGGAGACGGTTGTTCCGGTTGATGACGCGGCGGTACAGGTCGTTCAGGTCGGAGGTCGCGAAGCGGCCACCGTCGAGCTGGACCATCGGGCGCAGCTCCGGCGGGATCACCGGCACCACGTCGAGCACCATCGCCGCCGGCGAGCTGCCGGTCTGCAGGAACGAGTTGACGACCTTGAGGCGCTTGATGGCGCGGATCTTCTTCTGACCCTTGCCCTCGGCGATCTGCAGGTGCAGGTCCTCCGCCTCGGCCGCGAGGTCGAACGAGAGCAGGCGCTTCTTGATGGCCTCGGCGCCCATGTAGGCCTCGAAGTACATGCCGAAGCGGTCCTGCAGCTCGTGGAAGACCGAGTCCTCGGGCTTCAGCTCGCCGACCTTCAGCGTGCGGAAGTCCTCCCAGACGCGCTCGAGGTGCGCGATCTGCTCGTCGGCCGACTTGCGGACCTGCGTCATCTCCTTGTCGGCGGCGGCCTCGGCGCGCTTGCGGACGTCGGACTTGGCGCCGTCGGCCTCGAGCTGCGCGAGCTCCTCCTCCTTGCGCGCCATGAGCGTCGCGATACGGGCGTCGCGCTGGTCGCCGATGGTCTTGATCTCGAGCCGGAGCTCGTTCTCGAGGCCGGGCATGTCGGCGTGACGGCCGTCCTCGTCGACATCGATCACCATGTAGGCGGCGAAGTAGATGACCTTCTCGAGGTCCTTCGGCGCCATGTCGAGCAGGTAGCCGAGGCGCGAGGGGACGCCCTTGAAGTACCAGATGTGCGTCACCGGGGCGGCGAGCTCGATGTGGCCCATCCGCTCGCGGCGGACCGAGCTCTTGGTGACCTCGACCCCGCACCGCTCGCAGACGATGCCCTTGAAGCGGACGCGCTTGTACTTGCCGCAGGCGCACTCCCAGTCACGGGACGGCCCGAAGATCTGCTCGCCGAAGAGCCCGTCCTTCTCGGGCTTCAGCGTGCGGTAGTTGATGGTCTCCGGCTTCTTGACCTCGCCGTGGGACCACTTGCGGATGTCCTCTGCGGTGGCCAGGCCGATACGAAGCTCATCGAACGTCGTTGCGTCGAGCAATTTCTCTCCTAGATTCCTGAAGTCGTTTCGTACCTGGCGGTTCAGATCTCGTCGATGTTCGACGACTCGAAGCGCGCGGAGATGTTGATGCCGAGCTCCTCCGCTGCGCGGAAGGCCTCGTCATCGGTGTCGCGGAGCGAGACCGCGGTGCCGTCGGCCGAGAGCACCTCGACGTTCAGGCAGAGCGACTGCATCTCCTTCATGAGCACCTTGAACGACTCGGGGATGCCGGGCTCCTGGATGTTCTCGCCCTTGACGATCGCCTCGTAGACCTTGACGCGGCCGAGGATGTCGTCGGACTTGATCGTGAGGAGCTCCTGGAGGGCGTAAGCGGCGCCGTACGCCTCGAGCGCCCACACCTCCATCTCGCCGAAGCGCTGGCCGCCGAACTGCGCCTTACCACCCAGCGGCTGCTGCGTGATCATCGAGTAGGGGCCGGTGGAGCGGGCGTGGATCTTGTCGTCCACGAGGTGGTGCAGCTTCAGGATGTACATGTAGCCGACCGACACGGGGTACGGGAACGGCTCGCCCGAGCGACCGTCGAGCAGCTGGGTCTTGCCCGAGGAATCGATGAGGCGCTCGCCGTCGCGGTTCGGCAGCGTCGAGTCGAGGAGACCGGCGATCTCCTCCTCGTGGGCGCCGTCGAACACCGGGGTGGCGACCTTCGTGCCGGGGGCGGCCTCGCGGGCGGCCTCGGGCAGGGTCTTCGCCCACTCCGGGCTGCCGTCGACCTTCCAGCCCTGCTTCGCGACCCAGCCGAGGTGGGTCTCGAGCACCTGGCCGAAGTTCATTCGACCCGGGATGCCGAGCGGGTTCAGCACGACGTCGACCGGCGTGCCGTCCGCGAGGAACGGCATGTCCTCGACCGGCAGGATCTTCGAGATGACGCCCTTGTTGCCGTGGCGGCCGGCGAGCTTGTCGCCCTCGGTGATCTTGCGCTTCTGGGCGATGTACACGACCACGCGCTGGTTGACGCCCGAGCCGAGCTCGTCGTCGCCGTCCTGCGAGTCGAACACCTTGACGCCGATGATGGTGCCCTGCTCGCCGTGGGGCACCTTCAGGGAGGTGTCGCGGACCTCGCGGCTCTTCTCGTTGAAGATCGCGCGGAGCAGGCGCTCCTCGGCGCTGAGCTCGGTCTCGCCCTTCGGCGTGACCTTGCCGACGAGGATGTCGCCGGGGCGGACCTCGGCGCCGATGCGGATGATGCCGCGCTCGTCGAGGTCGGCGAGCAGGTCGGGGCTGACGTTCGGGAGATCGCGGGTGATCTCCTCCTTGCCGAGCTTGGTGTCGCGGGCGTCGACCTCGTACTCCTCGATGTGGATCGAGGAGAGGACGTCGTCCTTCACCAGGTTCTGGCTGAGGATGATCGCGTCCTCGAAGTTGTGGCCCTCCCACGGCATGAACGCCACGAGGAGGTTCTTGCCGAGCGCGAGCTCGCCGTTGTCGGTGGCGGGGCCGTCGGCGATGACCTCGCCGACCTCGACGCGCTCGCCGGCCGAGACCACGACGCGGTTGTTGTACGAGGTGCCCTGGTTCGAGCGGTCGAACTTGCGCAGGTAGTAGGTCTGCGTGCCGCCCTCGTCGAGCTGCACCGTGACGGAGTCGGCCGAGACCTCGGCGACGACGCCCGCACGGTCGGCGGTGATGACGTCACCGGCGTCGACGGCCGCGTAGCCCTCCATGCCGGTGCCGACGAGCGGCGAGTCGCTGCGCAGCAGCGGCACGGCCTGGCGCTGCATGTTCGCACCCATGAGGGCGCGGTTCGCGTCGTCGTGCTCGAGGAACGGGATGAGGGAGGTACCCACCGAGACCATCTGGCGCGGCGAGACATCCATGTAGCCGATCTCGGCGGCCGGGAACAGGTCGACCTCGCCGCCCTTCTTGCGGGCGAGCACGCGGTCCTCGACGAACGAGCCGTCGGCCTTCAGCGGCGCGTTGGCCTGGGCGACGATGAAGTCGTCCTCCTCCGACGCGGTCAGGTAGTCGATGTGGTTGCTGACCTTGCCGTTCTCGACGCGGCGGTACGGCGTCTCGATGAAGCCGAACGAGTTGATCCGCGCGAACGAGGCGAGCGAGCCGATCAGGCCGATGTTCGGGCCTTCCGGGGTCTCGATCGGGCACATGCGGCCGTAGTGCGAGGGGTGCACGTCGCGGACCTCGACGCCCGCGCGGTCGCGCGAGAGGCCGCCGGGGCCGAGCGCCGAGAGGCGGCGCTTGTGGGTGAGGCCGGCCAGCGGGTTGTTCTGGTCCATGAACTGCGACAGCTGCGAGGTGCCGAAGAACTCCTTGATCGCGGCGACGACGGGTCGCACGTTGATCAGGGTCTGCGGGGTGATCGCCTCGATGTCCTGCGTCGTCATGCGTTCGCGGACGACGCGCTCCATGCGGCTGAGGCCGGTGCGCACCTGGTTCTGGATGAGCTCGCCCACGGCGCGGATGCGACGGTTGCCGAAGTTGTCGATGTCGTCGACGTCGAGGCGGATGTCGACCGCCTTGCCGCCGCGGCGACCCGGCAGGGTCTCGCGACCCTCGTGCAGCGCGACGAGGTACTTGATCGTCGCGACGATGTCGTCGACGGTCAGGACCGAGTCCGTCAGCGGGGCCTCGAGGCCGAGCTTCTGGTTGATCTTGTACCGGCCGACCTTCGCGAGGTCGTAGCGCTTCGGGTTGAAGTAGAAGTTGTCGAGGAGCGCGCGGGCGGCCTCGGCGGCGACCTGCTCTCCCGGACGGAGCTTGCGGTAGATGTCCTTGAGCGCCTCTTCCTTCGTGAGGATGTTGTCCTTCTCGAGGGTGAGGGCGATCGACTCGTAGCCGGCGAACTGCTCGAGGATCTCCTCGGAGGTGAGGCCGAGGGCCTTCAGGAAGACCGTGACCGACTGCTTGCGCTTGCGGTCGATGCGGACGCCGACCTGGTCGCGCTTGTCGATCTCGAACTCGAGCCAGGCGCCGCGGCTCGGGATGACGCGAGCGGAGTAGATGTCCTTGTCGCTCGTCTTGTCGGGGGTGCGCTCGAAGTACACGCCGGGCGAGCGGACGAGCTGCGAGACGACGACGCGCTCGGTGCCGTTGATCACGAAGGTGCCGCGGGCGGTCATCAGCGGGAAGTCGCCCATGAACACCGTCTGGGTCTTGATCTCGCCCGTGAGGTGGTTCATGAACTCGGCGTTCACGTAGAGCGGCGCGGAGTAGGTCTTGCCCTTCTCCTTGCACTCGTCGATCGTGTACTTCGGCGGCTCGAGCTCAGGGTTGGTGAACGAGAGCTGCATGGTCTCGCCGAGGTCCTCGATCGGGGAGATCTCCTCGAAGATCTCCTCGAGGCCGGTGGCCTCGGGCAGATCCGTCCGACCGTCTGCGATGGCCTGCTCGACGCGCGCCTTCCACGCGTCGTTGCCGACGAGCCAGTCGAAGCTCTCGGTCTGCAGGGCGAGCAGGTCGGGGACGGTGAGGGTGTCGGTGACCTTCGCGAACGAGAGGCGACTTGCCTCGCGTCCGTTCTTGGGGGTGGGCGTGGTCGCGTTGCGCGCAGCAGCCAAGGAAATGACCTCCATGGGCCCGTCGGCCCGGTTCATTGTCACAAGTGGAGAGTTGCCCCGAGACGTGTGCGGGAGTCGGTGATCGCGAGATCACGGACTACACGGAGCCGACCGCAATATGAAGGCAGAGTGGGTCTGGGAGCGCAAAGGTCAAGCATATGCGACAAGACGCGCCATGTCCAGCCGGATTCTTGATTTCGTCGTGGATCTCCGGTATAAACGCGCGGCGCGGGGTCCGGATGGCTCCTCGCACGGCCCGGCTCGCCCGGGATTCCGGGCCGATCCTCCCGCATCGCGCCCGTCGCGATCCCTAGACTGACCGGCACGAGGAGGTGCCATGACCGAGCCAGGTGCCGTTCCCAGCCAGCCCGCCGCGCCGGCCGCCGCACCCTCCGCCCAGGAGCCGGCGCAGCATCCCGAGGCGCACCGCCCGCCCGGGGTCCGCGGGGCCCGCCGCGCCGCCTTCGTGGCGCTCGTCGTCTCGATCTCCCTCACGGCGGTCGTCGGCATCGTGGTGCTGCTCACCGGCGACTTCGGCGAGGTGCAGGGGCGCGTCCTCACGACCACCCTCCTCGTCGCCGGCTTCAGCACCGTCGCGCTCTGCCACCTCGCCGTCGCGGGACGCCCGGTGCGGGTCGTCGGCTTCGTCGGCCTCGCCGTCAGCGCGATCGCGCTCGTCATCGGCCTCGTGCTGATCTGGACGCCGTGGGACTCCTGGTCGGGCGGCTCCGGCGAGCTCTGGCGCTGGTTCGGCGTGACCGGCATCCTCGCCCTGAGCCTCGCGCACGCGAACCTGCTGCTCCTCCTCGCCGGCCGCCGGCACCCCTTCGTGCGCACCGCCATGGCGATCACGGTCGCCGCGATCGCCCTCGTCGCGCTCGTGCTCATCCTGCCGATCCTGAGCGACGGCGCCATCCCCGGCGACACCGGCTGGGACGCGTACTGGCGCTGGTTCGGCGTGATCGCGATCGTCGACGCGCTCGGCACCGTCGTGCTGCCGGTCGTGGGGCTCCTGATCCGCGACCGGCCGACCGGGCCGGCCGCGCCGGCCGCAGCGCCCGTCGGGGCATCCGTCCCGCCCGCGCCCCAGGCCCCGACGGCGCTCGACGCCCGCATCGCCGCCCTCGCCGCCGCGAGCGGGCTCGAGCGAGACGCCCTCCTCGCCGAGGCGCTCGACGCCTTCGAGGCGCGACGCGACGCGACGCCCCACGACGACGCCGATCGCTGAGCGGCCCGCCGGCATGACGCGCATCGAGTTCGAACCCGACGTCTTCAGCAGCCACGGCTGGACCCTGCTCGTCGACGGCACCGCCCAGTCCCACGTCGACGCCGAGGACCCCGGCCGGCTGTTCTTCGAGTACGTGCGCCGCATCGGCCACGTCATCGACGCGATGGCGACGCCCGGCGCGCCGCTGCGGGCGCTGCACCTCGGCGGCGGGGCGCTGACCATCCCGCGCTACGTGGCGGCGACCCGGCCGGGCTCCGCGCAGCTCGTGGTCGAGCTCGACGCGGAGCTCCTCGACCTCGTGCTCGAGCGGCTGCCCGCCCCCGCGGGCGTCGAGACCCGCGTCGCCGACGCCGCCCACGCCGTGCCGGCGCTGCGGGAGGCGGGCGCGGGCTTCGACCTCGTCGTGCTCGACCTGTACACCCGGCTCGATCCGCCCGCCTTCGTCGCCGACGCCGCCTTCCAGCGCGAGCTGCTCGCCCTGCTGGACCCCGCCGACGGGCCGCCGCTGCTCATCGCGAACGTCGCCGACGCCGCCGGCCTCGGCCGGCTGCGTGAGCAGGCGCGGGCGATCGCCAGGGCGCGGCCGGGCACCGAGCTGCTCGTCGCGGGCGACGCGGGGGTACTGGCGGGCGCCGAGGAGGGGAACGCGGTCCTCGTCGCCGGCCCCGCCGGCATCCCGCCCCTCGTCGCGGAGCGCCTCGCGCTGCACGGCCCCCACCCCGCCGCCGTGCTGGAACGGAACCGCCTCGACGCGGTGCTCTTCGGCGCCTGCTGAGCGCGCCCGCCCGGCGCATCGGACAGGGGCGCGGGGTACCGTTGGGGGCGTGCCGCACCACGCCGATCCGCCGCTCGAACGCCGCCTCTCCGCGAGCGGCCACCTCGCGAAGCTCGAGGAGTCCCGCAGCACGCCCGGCTCCTGGACGCTCTACGTCGACGGCACCCCGCAGTCGCACGTCGAGCTCGAACGGCCCGAGTGGCTCGGCTTCGAGTACGTGCGCCGCATCGGGCACGCGATCGACCTCGTCCGCGCCGAGGGCGAGCCGATCACCGCGCTGCACCTCGGCGGCGGGGCGCTCACCCTGCCCCGCTACGTCATCGCGACCCGCCCGGGCTCCCGGCAGCAGGTGATCGAGCTCGAGTCGGAGCTCGTCGAGCTCGTGCGCGAGGTGCTGCCGCTCCCCCGCGGCGCCCAGCTGCGGGTTCGCCACGGCGATGCGCGCGCGGTGCTGCAGAAGCTGCCCGCCGGGCTCGACGGCGCCGTCGACCTCGCCGTCGTCGACATCTTCTCGGGCGCGCGCACGCCCGCGCACGTGACGAGCGCCGAGTTCTACGGCCTGCTGCAGCCCCGGCTCGCGCCCGGCGGCATCGTCGCGGTGAACGTCGCCGACGGGGCCGGGCTCGGCTTCGCCCGGGCCCAGGCGGCGACCCTCGGCCACGTCTTCGCCCACGTCGCGATCGCCGCCGACGCCTCGATGCTGAAGGGGCGCCGCTTCGGCAATGTCGTCATGTACGCGAGCGACGCCGAGCTGCCCTTCGCCGAGCTGCCGCGCCGGCTCGCGAGCGATCCGGCCCCCGCCAAGCTCGTCGACGGCGAGGAGCTGCGCCGCTTCGTCGCGGGCGCGTCGGTGGTGACGGATGCCACGGCGGTGCCGAGCCCGCCGCCGGCCCGCTCCGTCTTCCTCGCCAAGTAGCGCGTCCCGCCCGAGTCGCGGCGAGGTCCCGGCGAGTCAGCGGGCGTGGCGGAAGCGCACGGGCTGGCCGGGGCGGAGCTGAGCGACGCGGTCGAGCGAGGCGGGCGCGACGATCGCGATCACCGGGTAGCCGCCCGTCACCGGCCGGTCGGGCCCGAGGATCGTCGGCTGCCCCGAGGTCGAGACCTGGATCGAGCCGGGAACGGTCGCCTCGCTCGCGAGCTCGCCGGCCACGAGCCGCTCGAGCGCCGGCCCCTCGAGCCGGGTGCCGACCCGGTCGGCCGCGGCCGAGGTGCGCCACTCCGCGTCGAAGAGGAGCGCCCGGGCCGCGTCGGTGAACCAGTCGGCGCGCGGGCCCGGCACGAGTTCGAGCACGACGGGCCCGTCCACCGGGGCGAACGCCGCCTCGCGGTCGAGCAGCGCGACCTGCGCCTCGGGCTCCGGGCCGATCGGCAGGCGGTCGCCCGCCGCGACCGGGGCGGGGCCGAGCCCGGCGAGCGTGTCGCGGGAGCGCGAGCCGAGCACCTCGGGCGCCGCGATCCCGCCGCGCACCCCGACGAGATAGCGGAGGCCGTGCTCGGCGGGCCGCAGCTCCAGCTCGGCGCCGGCCGGCATCCGCACGGCGACGGCCGGCGGCGCCTCGACGCCGTCGACGAGGATGGGGCCGCGCGCGCCCGTGACGGCGATCCAGGCATCCGCCTCCGCGACCGCGCGGAAGCCGCCGAGCAGCACCTCGAGGCCCGCCGCCCCCTCGGCGTTGCCGACGAGCCGGTTCGCGAGCGCGAGCGCGCCGCGGTCGGCGGCGCCCGAGCGCCCGACGCCGAGGCGGGCGAGGCCCGGCCGGCCGAGGTCCTCGACGAGGCAGGATGCGCCGGGCGCGACGATGCGGAGCGCGGTCACGAGTCCGCCCCGATCCGCGAGCCGGACTCGCGGAACCGCACCCGCGCCCCGGGGGCGAGCCGGGCCGGCGGCTCGGCCAGCTCGTCCCAGAGCACCGCCTCCGTGCGGCCGATGAGCCGCCAGCCGCCCGGGCTCTCCCGCGGGTAGGCCCCGGTGTAGCCGTCGGCGAGCGCGAGCGATCCGGTGGGCACGCGCGTGCGCGGGGCGTCGAGCCGGGGCACGCGGTAGGGCCAGTCGTCGCTCACGAGGTAGGCGAAGCCCGGAGCGAAGCCGATGAACGCGACCCGCCACTCGGCGGCGAGGTGGCGGGCGACGAGCTCGGCCGGCCCGATGCCGAGCAGCTGCGCGGTGTCGTCGAGGTCCTCGCCGTCGTAGCTGACGTCGAGGACGACCGGCGCGGCGCGTTCGGGGAGAACCGTGGCGGAGGACGGGCCCGCCGGGGCGCCGTCGGCCGGGCTCCGCTGCGCCGCGCGCCGCACCCAGCTCGCCGCCGTCTCGAGCGGCAGCGCCCGGTGATCGACGCTGACGAGCACGGTGCGCGCGGCCGGCACGAGTTCGACGAGCCCCGCGGGCGGCTCGGCGGCGAGCGCCTCGTGCAGCGCGAGCACCTCGGCCTGCGAGCCGCACTCGACGAGGATCGCGTCGGGTCCGCTCGGCAGCAGTCGCACGGTCATGCGAACGCCCGCAGTTGGACGCCGGCCGCCTCGAGCGCCGCCCGCACACGCCGGGCGAGCTCGGGCGCGCCGGGGGTGTCGCCGTGCAGGCAGATCGAGTCGGGGGCGAGTTCGAGCACGCCGCCGTCCGCGAGCGGCACCGCCCCGGTCGTGGCGAGGGCGACAGCGCGGGCGGCGACCTCCTCGGGGTCGGTGACGAGCGCGCCCTCGGCCCCGCGCGGCAGCAGCAGGCCGTCGGCGCCGTAGCCGCGGTCGGCGAACGCCTCGCGGGCGAAGCGGAGGCCGGCCGCCTGCGCCGCCCGCTCGATCGCTCCGCCGGGCGCACCGAGCACGGGCAGCGCGGGATCGTAGGCGGCGAGGGCCTCGGCGAACGCGGCGGCGGCGCGCTCGTCGGCGCCCAGCCGGTGGTAGAGCGCCCCGTGCGCCTTGACGTAGCGGACGCGGACGCCGGCGGCGCGCGCGAGGCCGTCGAGCGCGCCGAGCTGGTAGAGGAGCTCGGCCGCGAGTTCCTCGGGCGCGGCGTCGAGCGCGCGCCGGCCGAAGCCCGCGAGGTCGCGGTAGCCGGGGTGCGCGCCGAGGGCGACGCCGTGCCGGGCGGCGAGCCCGACGCTCCGACGCATCGTGACGGGGTCGCCGGCGTGGAAGCCGCACGCGACGTTCGCGCTCGTCACGAGGCCGAACATCGTCTCGTCGTCGCCGAGCCGCCACGCCCCGAACGACTCGCCGAGGTCGCAGTTCAGATCGATCGCCGCCGCCATGCCCCCATTCTGCCGCGCCGCGTGCGGCGTCGCGCGGCGGGCGTTGCCGCGCGGGTGCGCGGCGCGCAGACTGGAGCCGACGACGTTGACGAGGAACGGGGGCAGGATGCCGAACCGCACCCGCCGCATGAGCGGCCCCGTCGCGGTCGCGGCCCTCGCGCTCCTCGCGTTCACCGCCTGCGCCCCGGGCGACGCCGCGCCGACGAGCCCGCCGCCGAGCGTCCCAGGGACGCCCGCCGCGACCAGCCCGGCCCCCTCCCCGCCGCCCGCGCCGCCGCCGGTGCTCCGGCCCGACGGCTCGGTCCGCGAGCTCGCGACGGGCCTCGACGCGCCGTGGTCGGTCGTCGCCCTGCCGAACGGCGCGGTGCTCGTGAGCGAGCGCGACCTCGGCCGCATCGTCGAGCTGCTGCCCGGCGGCCCCACCCGAGTGGTCGCCGAGGTGCCGGGCGTCGCCCCGGGCGGCGAGGGCGGCCTGCTGGGCCTCGCCCAGCTGCCGGGCGGCGGCGCGCGCGAGGCATCCCTCTACGCGATGTTCACCGGTCCCGAGGACAACCGGATCGTGCGGATGCCGGTGACCGGCGAGCCCGGCGCGATCGCCCTCGGCGCCCCGCAGCCGGTGCTCACCGGCATCCCGAAGGCCGGCAACCACAACGGCGGCCGGCTCGCCTTCGGCCCCGACGGCTTCCTCTACGCGACGACGGGCGACGCCGGGCTGCGCGACGCGGCGCGCGACCGCGGCTCGCTCGCCGGCAAGATCCTGCGGATGACGCCGGACGGCGCACCCGCGCCAGGCAACCCCTTCGGCACGCACGTCTGGAGCCTCGGCCACCGCAATCCGCAGGGCATCGCCTGGGATGCCTCGGGCCGGCTGTGGGCGGCGGAGTTCGGCCAGAACACCTGGGACGAGCTCAACCTCATCCAGCCGGGCGGCGACTACGGCTGGCCCGTCGTGGAGGGCGTCGCGGGCGACCCGGCCTTCGTCGACCCGGTGCTGCAGTGGCCGACGTCGGAGGCGAGCCCGAGCGGGCTGGCCTCCGCCGGGGACGCGCTGTTCCTGGCGGCGCTCCGCGGCGAACGGCTGTGGGCGGTCGCCCCGGCGAGCGCGGCGGCGCCGACGGCGGAGGCCTGGTTCGCGGGCGAGCACGGGCGGCTGCGCGACGTCGTCGCGGCGCCGGGCGGCGGGCTCTGGGTGCTGACGAACAACACCGACGGCCGCGGCGACCCCCGCGCGGGCGACGACCGGCTGCTGCTCGTCGGCCTCACGGGCTGAGCGGACGCCGACGCCGGCGCGGGCTCGGTGCCGGTGGGCGGCGCTATTCTCTGTCCCATGGCGGAACTCGAACGGGTCAGGCGGTGGGCCGAGGCGCTCATCGCCCTGCACCTCGATCCCGCCCAGTGGAGCTTCGGCTTCGACAATGCGAAGAAGCGCGCGGGCCTCTGCAATTACACGGCGAAGCACATCTCGGTGTCGCGCTACCTGGCCGCCCGCTACGACGACGACGAGATCCACCAGATCCTGCTGCACGAGGTCGCGCACGCGCTCGCCGGCCCGCGCGCGGGGCACGGCCCGAAGTGGGCGAAGACCGCGGCCGAGCTCGGCTACGTCGGCCGCCGCACCCACGACGGCGAGATCGCCGACGAGCTCGCGCCCTGGGTCGGCCGCTGCCCGGCGGGGCACGTGCACTACCGGTACCGCCGTCCCGAGCGGCCGCTCAGCTGCGGGCTCTGCCGGCGCGGCTTCGACCGGGCGAACCTCATCGAATGGCATCGCCGCGACATCACGCCGGCGATGCGCCGCCGCGCCGCGAGCGCCGCGGCCGGCTGAACCCGCCCGCACGTCGGGCAGAATGGACAGCGCGCCCGAGCGGCGCCCCGCACCTCCCCATCCCGAAAGCGCAGCATGCCCGTCTCCACCGTGCAGATCCCCGTCGGCCAGTGGGTCGTCTCCGGCGACGGGCTCCGCTGGTGGTTCGACTCCGGCTCGCTCGCCCTCGACTTCGCGTGCACGGGCCCGATCGGCGCCTCGCTCGCCGAGGAGCTGCTGCACTCCCCCGACGACCTCGCCGGCTGGCTGCGCGAGCGCTTCCCGATGGCGATCGGCGATGCCCGCACCCGCGACCTCTTCGACGCCACGGCGCTCCGCGACGCGATCACCCGGCTCGCACTCGCCGCGGCGCACGGCGGCGAGCGCCGGAGCGACGACGTCGACATCGTGAACCTCTACGCGGCGACCCCTGACATCCCGCCGTCGCTCGCGGGCGGCTCGCGTCAGGCGGGCCGTTCGGTGCAGCTCGTCGCTCAGGCGCTGTCGACGATCGCCCGCGACGCGGTCGACCTCCTGGGGGCGGCGAACGCCGAGCGCATCCGCGTCTGCGCCGGCGACGACTGCGACATCGTCTTCCTCGACACCTCGCGGGCGGGCAGCCGCCGCTGGTGCTCGATGCAGCGCTGCGGCAACCGGGCGAAGGTGCGCGCCCACCGCGCGCGCAAGCGGCCCGTCGCGGCGGGCTGAGCGGGCTCAGCCGACGCGGAACACCTCGCCGCGGAGCTCGGGCACGAGCTCGGTGACATCGGTCTGCGCCGCCGCGGCGACGCCAGCGCCGGCGCCCCGGCCGAGGAGCTCGACCCCGCTGCCGCTCGCGCTCTGCAGGTGGCCGACGGCACGGCGCAGGCCCTCGAAGGCGGCGCAGGCGACGGCGGCCTCCGGCGAAGTGTGGTCGATGCCGAGCGCGACGAGGGCGTCGACGACCGCGCCGCCGGCGAGTTGATCCTCGACGGCGAAGCGCACCCCGTCGCCGCCCCGTTCGCCCGCGGCGAGGACGGCGACGCTGAGACGTCGACCGCGCTCCTCCTGCAGAGCGAGGATGCGCCGGGCGACCGCCGTGCGGTTGCGCAGCGAGGCGGCGAGCACGACGGGGACGTCGGCGCCGCCCGCCTGGGCTCGCACGGCGAAGCCGCGCGCCAGGGTCGCCCCGTTCGGCGAGGCGAGCACGACGGTCGCGCCGGGACGGGCGGGCAGCTCCTGCCCGGTGGCGAGGCCGGCGAGGAAGGCGGCGGGGGCGCTCAGGCCGGTGCCGTCGCCGAGGCCCCCGGCGAACGCCTCGGCGCCGGGCTCGCCCTTCGGCCAGGGCGCCGCGGCGAGGCCGTGCTCGGCGGCCGCGACGACCGCGGTCGTGAAGGAGAGCGCGTCGACGAGCACGACGACGTCGGCGGGGGCGAGGCGCTCGAGGCCCTCGGCGCCCCACTCGAACCGGACCTGGTACTTGGACTGGGCGAAGGGGGCGTCAGGCTGCACCGGGCCAGGCTAGTGGACGCGGGAGGGATGGCCCGCCCGTGCGTCCTCGTGCGTCAGCGCCGCCCGGCGCCGGCGTCCCAGGAGGCGAGCGCCTCGGCGTCCGCTGCCCGCGCCGCGGCACGCCGGGCGGCGTCGAGGGCGGCGACCGGATCGGGCTCCTGCCGGGCGATGACGAGCTGGCGCTCCGCCTCGGCGAGCCGGGTGCGCGCCCCCGCGCCGACGAGGCCGCGCCCGCGTTCGACGAGGGCGCGGGCGACGCCCAGCTGGCTCTCGGCGATCGCGAGCGCGCCGCCGAGCGCCGAACGGGCGCCGTCGAGCCGCGCCTGCGCGGTGCGTGCCTCGGCCCGCGCCGCTTCGAGGCGGTCGAGGGCGGCGTCGAGCCGGTCGCGCTCGGCGAAGGGATCGGGCAGCTCGGCGGCGGCGGGTGCGGCGGCCGCGCCGCCCATCAGCTCGGCGACGCCCGCGATGGCCTCGCCGAGCACGCGGGCGTCCTCGGGCTCGCTCAGCGCGTCGCGCTGGCGCCGGGCGTCGACGAGCTCGGCGTCGAGGCGGCGCATCCCCTGCTCCGCGGCGCGCTCCGCGCCGGCGAGCTCGAGCTCGAGCCGGTCGATCGCGTCGAGGTCGGCGGCGGCCCGGTCGAGGTCCGCGGCGATCCGCGCGGCGCGCTCGGCGTCGCCCGCGCCGGCCGCCTGCCCGGTGGCGGCGAGGGCGGCGCCGGCCGCGGCGAGCGCAAGGTCGACGCGATCGAGGGCGGCGCGCCCGCCGACGAGGGCGGTGGGCCGGAACCGGGTGCCGAGCCGGTCCAGGGCGGCCGCGGCATCCGCTCGGCGTCGTCCGAGCCTGGCGGCCGTCTCCGGAAGCTCGGCGAGGGTCGCGCCCGCGCCCCGTTCGGCGGCCCGGCGGGCGCCGAGCGCCTGTTCGGCCTGGTCGAGCGCGCCGAGCGCCGAGGTGCACAGCCCGGCGATGCGCTCGCTCCAGCTCCGTCGTTCGGCGGCCGTGTCGGGCTCCGCGTCGTCGAGCCGCTGCTGCAGCAGGAAGGCCTCGCGCAGCCAGCGCTCCGCCCGTTCGCTCGCCTCGCGCATCGGGCGGGCGGCTTCGGCGCCGAACTGCGCCTCGGCGAACGCGATCTCGCGGCGCGCCTCGCGCACCCGCTCGTCGGTCTCGACGATGAGCTGCTTCGCCCGCACCTCCGCGGCGCGGCCCCCCTCGAGGTCGGCGAGCTCGCGACGGCGGCCGAGCCGGCGCACTCCGACGATCGCGGCGACGAACGCGACCGCGGCGCCGCCGAAGACGAGGAGGGAGGGCAGCCACCAGAGTCCATCGGCCATGGCCGGAGTCTACGGCGCGCGCCTCGACGGCGGCCGAGTGGCCGCGTAGCCTCTCGGGCATGCGCGTGCTGCTGAAGCTCACCCTCGACTGCGACCCGGACGCCGCCTGGCGGGCCCTGCGGAGCCCCGCGGTGCTGCGGGAGGTCGTGGCGCCCTGGCTCGATTTCCGCTCCCTCGAGCCGGGCGGGCTGCCGACCACGTGGTCGGAGGGGCCGCACCGGGTGCAGCCGCTCGCGCTGCGCCGCTGGCCGGCGGGCGAGGAGGTGGTCGATCTGCGCTTCCTCGAGGGCGAGCGCGACGGCCTGCCGCCCGAAGTGCGGATGCTGCGGGACGGCGGCGGCGCCACCTCCGGCCCGTTCGCGGCGTTCCGCAGCTGGGACCACCGGATGGCCGTCTCTCCTGCGCCCGGCGGGCGCACCCGGTACCGCGACCAGCTGCGGGTGAGCTCGGGATCGGCGCTCGGCGACGCCCTCGCCTGGTACCCGGTGTGGGCGTTCTGGCAGTGGCGCGGCGCGCGCCTGCGGGCCCTCGCGCCGAGCTGGGCGCACGAGCCCGAATCGGCCGAATGAGCGGCATCGGCTAGACTGTGGGTGTGGCGCGCCTTGCGCGCCCCGCGTCGTAGAACGCTTCCGGGCCGGCTCAGGCCGCCCCGATGACTCATTCGTACGGCGAACGGATGCGCCGACCGGCGCCTTCGCCACTCACCCACCGACGGGTCGAACCGCCACGGCGTGCCGCACGAAGCGCGACGCCCGTGCGCGCTCCCGCCCGTGGGCCATGCCCGAAAGGCACGCATGACCACCCCCGATTTCCGCACGCTCGGCGTGCCCGCGCCGCTCGTCGAGATCCTCGCCGCCGACGGCAAGACCACTCCCACCCCGATCCAGGCCGACTCCCTGCCGGACACCCTCGCCGGGCGCGACGTGCTCGGCCGCGGCCGCACCGGCTCGGGCAAGACGATCGCCTTCGCGCTGCCGATGGTCGCCCGCCTCGGCACCGTGCTCGCCGGCGGCTCGCGCCGCGCCGGCCGCCCCCTCGGCCTCGTGCTCGCGCCGACGCGCGAGCTCGTCACCCAGATCGCCCGCACGATCGAGCCCCTCGCCGAGGCCTACGGCCTGAAGGTGACGACGATCTTCGGCGGCATCAACCAGAAGCGCCAGGTCGAGGCGCTGCGCGCCGGCGTCGACATCGTCGTGGCCGCGCCCGGCCGTCTCGAAGACCTCATGCAGCAGGGCTTCGTGCACCTCGACGCCGTCGAGATCACCGTGCTCGACGAGGCCGACCACATGGCCGACCTCGGCTTCCTGCCGGTCGTTACCCGCATCCTCGACAAGACGCCGCGCGGCGGACAGCGCCTGCTCTTCTCGGCGACCCTCGACAACGGGGTCGACAAGCTCGTGAAGCGCTACCTGCAGAACGAGGTGCTGCACTCCGTCGACGAGGCGAACTCGCCCGTCGCCGCGATGACCCACCACGTCTACCTCACCGAGGACCAGGACACGAAGTTCGAGCTCGTGAAGTCCCTCGCGAGCGGCACCGGCCGCCGCATGCTCTTCATGCGCACGAAGCACCAGGCCAAGAAGCTCGCGAAGAAGCTGACCGAGTCCGGCATCCCCGCCGTCGACCTGCACGGCAACCTCTCGCAGCCGCAGCGCGACCGCAACCTCGCCGCCTTCGGCGACGGCTCGGTGCGCGTGATGGTCGCGACGGATGTCGCAGCGCGCGGCGTGCACGTCGACGAAGTCGAGCTCGTGGTGCACGTCGACCCGCCCGTCGAGCACAAGGCGTACCTGCACCGCTCGGGCCGCACCGCGCGCGCCGGCAACGAGGGCGACGTCGTCACGATCGCCCTGCCGAGCCAGCTGCAGGACCTGAAGCAGCTGCTCCGCAAGGCGGCGATCACCGTCACCCCGAAGCCGGCCACGCCGGCCTCCCCGGAGGTCGTCGCGCTCGTCGGCGACGTCGCGCCCTACGTGAAGCCGGCCCCGCGCCAGGCGAAGCCGCAGGGCGGCGGCGGCACCTCGCAGGGCGCGAACGCCCAGCGCAAGCGCGCCCGACGCACCGGCGGTGCGGAGGGCGGCGAGCCCCGCGAGGGCGGTCGTGGCCGCGGCGGGCGCGGCGGCGCGCCCCGCGGCGACGCCGAGCGCACCGAGCGCAGCGGCGAGGGCGGCGGTTCGCGCCGTCGTCGCGGCGGCAGCGGTCGCGGTCAGGGCGGGGCGGATGCCGCGTCGCGGACGGCCTCGTCGCAGGGCTCCGGGCGCGGCGGCGAGCGCGGCTCGTCGAGCACCTCGGGCGGCCGGGCCGCAGGCTCCGGCCGCGGCCAGGGCGGCACGGCGAAGAGCGCGCGCGGCCCGCAGCCGCTGCGCGTCGGCAGCCTCGTGGGCGGCTCCTCGCGGGGCGCCCGCACGAACCGCCGCGCGCAGGGCTGACCCGCCTTCCCCGATGATCGGGCGGTGACGGTGCTCCGTCGCCGCCCGATTTCGTCGTGCGGCCGTGCTGGCCTACTCTCAGGTGCATGAGCACCGAGGTTGTTGCACAGGTCGTCGTCCGCCCCATCCGCGATTCGGATGTCGAGGCCCTCGGTCGCGTGCACGCGACCTGCTGGCACGAGACCTACGACCACCTGATCTCGAAGGCGGCGCTCGAGAACCTCTCGCCCCGCCGCATGGCCGAGCTGTGGAGCCACATGGCGTCCCGCGGCGAGGAGTACCGCCAGTTCGCGGCGCTCGTCGACGGTGAGATCGTCGGCTTCGTCGGCTCCGGCCCGGCCCGCGACGAGGACGCCCCGCGCGAGCGCGAGCTGAACTTCATCTACGTGCTCGACGCGTACCACGGCACGGGCATCGGCAAGAAGCTCTTCGACGCGGCCGTCGGCGACGAGCCCGTCTACCTCTGGGTCGCGGCCGACAACCCGCGCGCGCACCGCTTCTACGAGCGCAACGGCTTCGTGCTCGACGGGGCGACGCAGCGTCAGCCGTTCCTCGGCGAGGAGATCGACGAGGTGCGCTTCGTGCGCTGAGCCGCGCGCGTCACGGACCCCCCGACGGGCTTAGGCTTCTCGGCATGCCGATTCCCGTGATCCTCGACGTCGACACCGGTGTCGACGACGCCCTCGCCCTCCTCTTCGCCGTCGCGCACCCCGAGATCGACGTGCTCGCCGTCTCCTGCGTCGCGGGCAACGCCTCGCTCGAGCAGGTCGTCGACAACACCCTGCGCATCCTCGACGTCGCCGGGGCCGGTGACGTTCCGGTCGCCGCGGGCGCCGTGCGGCCGCTGCTGGAGCCCGCCCGCTCCGCCTCCCACGTGCACGGCGCCGACGGCCTCGGCGGGCTCGTGCTGCCCGAGACCGCTCGCCGCGCGGTCGAGCAGAGCGCGGTCGAGCTGCTGCGCCGCACCATCCTCGAGCACCCGACGCCGGTGACGCTCGTCGCGCTCGCGCCGCAGACGAACCTCGCACTGCTGCTGCGCACCCACCCGGAGGTCGCCGCGAACCTCGAGCGGATCGTCTTCATGGGCGGCTCGGCGAGCGTCGGCAACGCGACCGCGGTCGCGGAGTTCAACGTCTGGCACGACCCGGAGGCCGCGGCGATCGTGCTCGACTCCGGCGTGCCGTGCTACATGTACGGCCTCGACGTCTTCAACCGGGTCTCGGTCGCGCAGGACCGCGCCGCCGAGCTCGAGGCGGGTGAGCACTCCGTCGGCCGCGTCATCGGCGCCCTGCTCGGCCACCGCATCGCCCTCAGCGAGGACGAGCGCGCCCAGTACACGGGCCTCATCGGCGACGCCGGGGCCGTGTGCGCGCTCGTCGACCCCGAGGCCCTCCGCACCGAGCAGCGCCCGGTGCGGGTCGAGCTCGCCGGCTATAGCCGCGGGCAGACGCTCGTCGACCTCCGCGAGTTCCCGGGCGAGGACGTCGTGCACGGCCTCGCCGGCGAGTGGACGACCGCCGAGGTCGCGCTCGGCGTCGACGCGGAGCGGGTCGCGGCGCTCTTCCTCGACACCGTGCTCGGCTGAGCCGCAGGACGGCGGATGCCGCGTCGGCACGTGCCGACGCGGCATCCGCCGTCTGAGGTCCGGCTCAGCCGAGGCCGCGGGGTTCCTGGTGCCCGTCGCCCTCGGCGAGTTCGCCCTCGACCGGCTTGCCGGAGAGGCCGACCGCGCCGCTGCCCGGCGCCGCAGAGGTCGCCGCGTGCACCGCGATCTCCTCGTTCTCGACGGGGAACGCGGTGTGCAGGCGCACCGGGTCGCGCTGCTGGGCGAGCCGCTTGGCCCGCCGGCCCGCGGCGATGAGGTTCAGCGCCTCGACGAAGATCGCGAACGCCATCGGGCCGTAGATGAGCGCCTTGTCGATCTTCACGCCGAAGCCGTCGGCGATGAGGAACACGCCGATGAGCAGCAGGAACGCGAGCGCGAGCATCTTCACCGTGGGGTGCGCGTTCACGAAGGCGAAGATGAACCGCGCGGCGAAGAGCATGATGCCGAACGACAGCACCACGACCGTGATGATGACGACGAGGTTCTCGGTCATGCCGACGGCGGTGATCACGGAGTCGAGCGAGAAGACCAGGTCGAGCACGAGGATCTGGGCGATCACCGAGCCGAAGCTCGCGCGCGCCGCCGAGCCCGCGGTGTGCTCCTCGGCGCCCTCGAGCTTCTGGTGGATCTCGTGCACGGCCTTGTACACGAGGAAGAGTCCGCCGGCGATGAGGATGAGGTCGCGGCCCGAGAAGCCGATGCCGGCGATCTCGAAGAGGTCGGTCTTCAGCGTGATGATCCAGCCCGCGAAGAGCACGAGCAGCACGCGCATGAGCATCGCGAGGGTGAGGCCGAGGTTGCGGGCCTTCGCCTGCTGCTCGACCGGCAGCTTCGAAGCGAGGATCGAGATGAAGATGACGTTGTCGACGCCGAGGACCACCTCGAGCACGAAGAGCGTCAGGAAGACGGCGATCAGGTCGGGCGTGAACTCGAGCGAGAACTCCATGTGGACATGAATACCACGGCGGGCTGCGCGGATTCCGCGCAGCCCGCCGCTCGGCTCCCGCCGCAGTTCAGTCGTCTCGGTTCAGTCGGCCCCGGGCCCGAGGTGCCTGGCGAAGAAGCGGGCGGCGTCCTCGCCGGCGTGGGCGGGGACCCCGGTGTGGCCACCGAGGTTGGCCTGCAAGGTCTTCTCCGCGGAGCCGAAGGCGTCGAAGAGCTCGAGGGCCGCCGCGCGATCGTTGCCCTCGTCGTCCCACTGCAGGAGCACGTGCAGCGGGATGGTGACCTCTCGCGCCTCCGCCAGGGTCGCGCGGGGCACGTAGCTGCCGGCGAACAGGCCGGCAGCCCGGATGCGCGGTTCGGTCGCGGCGAGCCGCACCCCGATCGCGATGACGCCGCCGGAGAAGCCGACCGGCTCGGCGAGCTCGGGGAGCCCGAGCAGTTCGTCGAGCGCGGCCCGCCACTCGGGGACGGCGCGATCGACGAGCGGCAGGATGAGCCGGTCGACGACGTCCTCGGTGGGCGGGACGCCGCCGGCGATCGCGCGGCCGAGCTCGGCCCGCGCCTCCGCGGCGCCCGGCAGCGGGGTGCGGTCGCCCGCCCCGGGCAGCTCGATGGTGGCCGAGGCGAAGCCCTGCTCGGCCGCGCTGCGGGCGCGGGCGGCGAGGCGCGGATGCATCCGCGCCATCCCGATCCCGCCCGGCTGCCCCAGCAGGATGAGCGGGACCGGGGCGGACGGCGAGGCGGTCGGCGGCGTCCAGAGGATGCCGGGGACGTCGCCCAGGGCGAAGGTGCGCTCGACGAGGCCGTCGTCGAGCAGGTGCGTGGAGGTGAAGTGCATGTCGTGCCTTTCGGAGTGCGGCGGATTCGCGGCGCTCCGGGACGACTTATCGCCCGACCGTGACTCCGCTGGGGAGCACCGACGTGGATTCGTTCACGGGTCCCACCTCCTCGGCTCGCTGCACGGACGGTTCAGGCTAGCAGCCCGGCCGCCGCTCAGCGCAGCGCGCCGACCGAGGCGAGCGCCTGGCGCACGAGCACCCCGCGGCCGCCCTCGAGCTCGTCGCCGACGGCGCGGCTCGCCGCCTCCTCGGGCGGCATCCAGCTCACCTCGAGCGCGTCCTGCCGCGGCTCGCAGGTGCCCGTGACCGGCACGACGTAGACGAGCGAGACGGCGTGCTGCCGCTCGTCGGTGAACGGCGTGATGCCCGGCATCGGGAAGTACTCGGCGACGGTCGCGGGCACCGGGCTCGCGGGCAGCAGCGGGAAGGCCATCGGCCCGAGATCCTTCTCGAGGTGGCGGAACAGCGCGTCGCGCAGCGTCTCGCCGTACATCACCCGCCCGGAGACGAGCGTGCGGGTCATCTCGCCGACCGTGTTCGCCCGCAGCAGCAGGCCGACCTCGGTGACCTGGCCGAGGCCGTCGACGCGCACCGGCAGCGCCTCGACGTACAGCAGCGGGAGGCGGCCGCGCACCTCGGCGAGCTCGAGGTCGCTCAGCCAGCCGGGGTTCGTGGGCTGCGGGACGTCGGGCTCGTCGCCCGGGGTCCAGTCGGGGTCCGGGGTGCGCACGCTCATGCGTCGATTCTGCCCCACCCGGCCGCCCGGCGTACGCTCGGACGATGCGGATCGATGACGAGGCGGTGCTCTGGTCGGCCTCCGGCGACGACCGGGCGGGGCGCCCACTGCTCGTGCTGCTGCACGGCTACAACTCGAACGAGGGCGACCTGTTCGGGCTCGCCCCGTACCTGCCGCTCGATCCCGTGATCGCGTCGCTCCGCGCCCCGCTCGACGCCGGCCACGGCTACGCCTGGTTCGAGATCTTCGACGCGGCCGGGCGGCTCGACGACGACGATCCGGCGAAGCTCGCCGCCGCCGAGGAGGCGGTCGACGCCGTGATCGGCTGGCTCGACCGGAACGCGGGCGACGCGCCGTCCATCGGCCTCATCGGCTTCTCGCAGGGCGGGGCGATGAGCCTCGAACTGCTGCGCCGCGCCCCGGAGCGCTTCGCCTTCGCCGCCATCCTGGCCGGCTTCGCGATGCCGGGCGTCCGCGACGGCGACGCACGCCTCGCCGAGCTGGCGCGCCCGGTGTTCTGGGGGCGCGGAACGGAGGATGCGGTCATCCCCGCCTCGGCCGTCGCCCGCACGGCCGCCTGGCTGCCCGGACACAGCGCGCTCGACTCGCGGATCTACGAGGGCCTCGCGCACTCGGTCTCCGAGCGGGAGCTCGCCGACCTCACGGCCTTCGTCGGCGCGCGGTACGAGCCCACGCCGTCGGAGTGAGCCGCGCTCAGTCCTGCTCGGCGGCGCGCGCGGCGCGCTCGCGATCGCGGTCGGCGATGCGGGCCTTCTCGGCGCGCACGGCGGCCTGCGTGGCCCGCTCCTGCACGAGCCAGGCGGGCGGTGCGGCGAGCAGCGCCTTGATCTCGGCGGTCGTCAGCGGGTCGGTCACGCCGCCGCGGGCGAGGCCGGAGTTCGAGACCCCGAGCTTGGCGGCGACGACGCCGCGCGGGTGCGGGCCCTCGGCGCGGAGGGTGCGCAGCCACTCCGGCGGGTCGGCCTGCAGCGCGGCCAGCTCGTCGCGGGAGACGACGCCCTCCTGGAACTCGGCGGGCGCCGCCGACAGCAGGATGCCGAGCTTCTTCGCCGCGGTCTCGGGCTTCATGGTCTGCGCCTTGGCGCGGCTCGGCTGGTTCTCGCTCACCCTGCAACCGTAGCCGACGGTAGCCTGAGACGGATGACGCTGCGACTCGACTACGTCGCCGGGGTGAGCCCGGCGAAGTGGCTGCGCGCGTGGGCCGAGCGGCACCCGGAGCTCCCGCTCGAGGCCGCGCGGGTCGACGAGCCAGCGCAGCTCGACCGGCTGCTCGCCGGCGAGGTCGACCTCGCCTTCGTGCGGCTGCCCGTCGACGACGCCGGCCTGCACGTCATCCCGCTCTGGGAGGAGCAGCCGGTCGTCGTGCTCGAGAAGGGGCATCCCTTCGCCGACGCCGAGGCGCTCTCCCTCGCCGAACTCGAAGGCGAGCCGCTCGCCCCCGTGCAGCCCGACCCGGCCATGACCATCGAGCTCGTCGCCGCGGGCACGGGCTACGCCGTCGTGCCGCACGCGATCGCCCGTTTGCACCACCGGCGCGACGTCGTCGCGCTGCCGCTCGAGGGCGCGCCGACCACCCGCATCGCGCTCGTCTGGCGCGTCGAGCGCGACGACGAGACGGTGCAGGAGTTCGTCGGCGTCGTGCGCGGCCGCACCGCGCGCAGCTCGCGCGGCGCGGAGGGCGAGGCCCCGGCGGAGCGCGGCGGCTCCGAGCGACACCGCGAGCGCGGGCGCGGCGGGGCCGGCACCGCCGGGAAGCCCGGCGCGGGGCGCGGCGGCGGCCAGGGCCGCGGAACGACCGGGCGCGGCGGGTCCGGCCGTGGCGGCGGTTCCGGGCGCGGGGCCTCGGGGCGCGGCCGCCAGAACCGCGGGCGCAAGCGCTGAGCCCTCGTCACCGAGTGGCGCCCACCCGGCCTTCCGGGAGACGATGGACGGCATGACCCGGCCCTTCCTCTTCCTCTCGGCGCGGCCCGAGGCCGAGGCGGTCGGCCCCGAGTACGAGGCCGTGCGACGGGCCATGGGTCTCGACGCTGCGCGGCTCGAGCACCTCCGCCTCGACGTGGAGCCGCTGTCGCAGCTCGTGCTCGGCGACTTCGCGGGCATCGTCGTCGGCGGCAGCCCGTTCAACGTGACCACCCCTGAAGAGCGCAAGGGCGCGATGCAGCGCCGCGTCGAGGACGATCTCGCCCGGCTCGCCGAGTGGGCGCTCGCGGGCGACCGGCACGTCATGTTCACCTGCTACGGCATCGGCGTGCTCACCCGGCTGCTCGGCGGCACGGTCGGCACGCGCTTCGGCGAGGACGCCGCCGCCGTCGAGCTCGCGCTCACCGAGGCCGGCCGCGCCGACCGGCTCGCGGGCGTGCTCCCCGAGCGCTTCGACGCGCTCGTCGGCCACAAGGAGGCGACGGAGCAGCTGCCCGGCGAGGCGGTGCTCCTCGCCGGCTCGGCCGGATGCCCCGTGCAGCTGTACCGCGTCGGCGAGCACGTCTACGCGACGCAGTTCCACCCCGAGGTGTCGACGGCCGACTTCGTCGCGAGGGCTCGGGTGTACCGGCACCACGGCTACTTCCCGGCGAGCGAGCTGCGCGAGGTCGAGCTGCGGCTCGGCGCGGCATCCGTCACCGAGCCGCAGCGCCTGCTGCGGCGCTTCGTCGAGCTCGCCGCCGACCCGGCCTGAGCGCTCCCACTCCGACTTGCCCGACTTTCATGAAAGTTGGGCAAGTCGGGCAGGTGGGTCAGCCGAGCGGGTAGCGGCGGCGCAGCACGAGCCGCTGCACGAGCGTCCAGGCGACCGTCGTCAGCAGGTACAGCCCCGCGGCGAGCGGCACGAACATCGCGATGCCCGCAGTGAGGAAGTGCAGCGGCAGGAGCGCCTTCGACAGGTCCGGCATCGCCGGAGCGCCGGGCGCGGCGGGCGCCGGCGCGGCGCTCGTGGCCGGCCGGGGCACCGCGAGGGGGCCGCCGGGGCGCGCCGCTCGCAGCGTCAGGAAGCCGACCGCGGCGATCGCGACGACGAGGCCGGCGAAGACGAGCAGCTCGAGCGGCTGCGGCGCACCGGCCGCGATCGTGCCGACGAGGCTGTGCCCCAGCGGGACGCCGAGGAGCGTCTGGTCGAGCAGCAGGTTCGGGTGCCCGTTCACCACCGGCAGGATGAACAGCGCGTAGATGATGCCGACGACGGGCGCCTGCACGAGCATCGGCAGGCAGCCTGCGAAGGGGCTCGTGCCCTCCTCGGCGTAGAGGGCGCGGAACTCGCGCTGCAGCCGCTCCGGATTGTTCGCGTGCTTCCGCTGCAGCTCCTGCAGCTTGGGCGCGATCCTGGCGCGGGTCTGCTCGCCCTTCGCGAGCGCGACGCCGACAGGGATGAGCGCGGCGCGCACGAGGAGGGTGACGAGCACGACGGAGGCCGCGGCGGCGGCGCCGCCGAGGAGGGGCTCGAGGAGTCCGGCGAGCCCCATGAGCAGGGTGTAGGCGCCGTCGATGACGGCGGCGATGGGCGGAAAGGCGTAGAGGTCCACTGAGGCGTCCTAGCGGTCGGCGCGACGATCGTCGCGCGCGGAACGGGGTTCCGTCTGGCCGCGGGGCCGCAGCTCGCGCCGGGGCGCGGTGGCGTGCGGGTCAGGCGGCCGAGACCGCCAGTCCCGGCGCCCTGGGACGCGCCCGCCCGGGGGCGTCGGGGTCGGACTGCGAGAGGAGTCGCCAGGGGTCGGCAGTCTGCCGGAGCCTCGTGGCCGCGCCCGCCGGATCGGCCGCGACGAGCGCGGGCAGCGCGCGGACCGAGAGCACGACGACGGCGACCGCCGCGGCGCCGACGACGCCGAGGAGCAGCACGCTCAGCTGGCCGTTCGCGGCCGCGCCGAGCTCGAACGCGGCCGCGAGGAAGCGCAGCAGGTTCGTCAGCAGCTCGATCATGGGGTCCTCCCGCGCCCGTGCGGGCGCTGCCTCGACGGTACCAGGCCGGCGGCCTCAGTCGTCGAGAAGACGCTGGAAGAGCACGTGGTCCTGCCACTCCCCCGCGATGCGGAGGTACCGCGGGGCGAGCCCGATGCGCGTGAAGCCGTTGCGTTCGAGCACCGTCTGCGAGGCGGCGTTGTGCACGAGGGTTCCGGCCTGCACCCGGTGCAGGCCGGCGCGGCGGGCGAAGTGCAGCGCGCCGCCCACGGCGGCGGTCGCGAGTCCGCGGCCCTGCCGCTCGGCGTCGATCCAGTAGCCGAGGTGCGCGTTCTGGAAGACGCCGCGCACGAGGTCGCTCAGGTTCACCCGACCGACGATGCGCTCGCCATCCGCGTCGTCGCCGCGCTCGACGAGCACGAGCGGGATGGCGGTGCCCTCAGCGAGCCGGCGCACGCTCGCGACCGCTTCGCGCTCCTGCACGGAGGCGCTGAAGAACTCGGGCGTGCGCTCCGGCTCCCAGGGGGCGAGGTGCGCCCGGTTGCGCGCGTAGGCCGCGGCGAGCGCGGCCCCGTCTCCGGCAGCGATCGCCCGCAGCTGGATGCCGCCGTCGAGTTCGATGGGGGTGATCATCGGGCGACCCCCGCGGGCACCGGCAGCGCGGCTCCGAGGAGCGCCGCTCCGAGGCTCAGGATGGTCTCGAGCGCCTCGCCGCTCGTGAGCCGACCGGTGATCACCGGCCCGGCGAGCCCGTCCTCCGCGGCGAGCAGCAGGCGGGCGACGCGCGCGGGCGGGAGCTCGGTGCGGAAGTCGCCGGCGTCGAGACCGTCGCGCACGATCTCCTCGAAGAGCTCGAGCTGGGCCCGCTCAAACTCGGTCGCCGGGGCCTCGAAGCCCTGGTCGCGCACGCACTGGGCGCCGAGCTCGATGAGGAGCACGGTCGCGTCGAACGACGGTTCGCCCGCGATCGGGATGCCGAGCCGCAGGCACTCGGCGAGGCGGGCCGGCGCGTCCTCGGCGAGCGCGACGCGTTCGCGGCGCCGGGCGATGTACTCGAGCGCCGCGGTCTCGTAGGTCTCGGCGTAGAGCGCGGGGAGCTCCGGGTAGTAGTACGACACCGAGGCGGGCGTGAGCTTCGCGGCGTCGGCGATGTCGGTGAGCCGTGCGGCCGCGGCGCCCCGCTCGATGAGCAGCCTGGAGGTCACGGCGACGAGCTCGCTCCGTCGCTGCGCCTGGTTCCGTGGTCGCGCCATCCCGTAATTCTTCCACGTTCTTTTGACGAACGCTTGACAGCCCGTATATTCATTCTTCAAACTTTGATGAATAAATGGAGGTCTGCGATGACGCGGAGTCTGACGGTCGCGCTCGCCCAGCTTGCGGCGGCGCCCCGGTTCGAGCTCGAGGAGTTCGGCGAGCGCCTGCGAGCGCTCGTGCGACGCAATCCGACGGCCGAGTTCTGGGCGTTCCCCGAGTTGCACCTCGACCCGGCCGACACCGCCGAAGGCATCGAGGCATCCGCCCGCCCGCTCGGCGACCCCCGCCTCGCCGCGCTCGGCGGACTCGCCCGAGAGCTGGGCGTCTGGCTCGCTCCAGGAACGATCTACGAACGCGGCGAGACGGGCGCCGTGCACAACACGGCGCTCGTGTTCGCGCCGAGCGGGGAGCGCGTCGCCGGCTACCGCAAGATCTTCCCGTGGCGCCCCCTCGAGACCGCGGCGCCCGGCGACCGCTTCGAGGTGTTCGAGCTTCCGGGGATCGGGCGGATGGGGCTCTCCATCTGCTACGACATCTGGTTCCCCGAGCACGCGCGCCACCTCGCCTGGCTCGGAGCCGACGTCATCCTGAACCTCGTGCAGACCGCGACGAGCGACCGCGAGCAGGAGCTCGCGATCGTGCGCGGCAACGCCGTCATGAACCAGCTGTGGATCGCCTCCGTCAACGCGGCCGCGCCCACCGGCCGCGGCCGGTCCCTCGTCGTCGACCCCACCGGCTCGGTGCGGGCCGCCTCGCCCGACGCATCCGAGGAGGTGCTGACCGTCGTCGTCGACTTCGGCCTTACCGAGCTCACCCGCGATCGCGGCACCGCCGGGGTCTCCCGACCCTGGTCACAGTTCCACGAGGGCGACGCTCCCGTCGCCCTCCCCCTCTACGGCGGCCGCATCGAGCCGTCGAGCTGGCACCCCCGTTCGAAGGAGAACCGCCCGTGACCGCCCCATCCCCCACCTCGACGCCCGCCGCGGCGCCCGACCCCCGCCGGCTGCTGCGCCGCCTCGGCCTCGCCGGTGTCGTGTTCTTCGGCCTGGCGTACATGGCGCCCGGCATCGTCACCTCGACGTTTGGCGTGGTGTCGTCGACGAGCGGCGGCGCGGCCCCGACCGCGTACCTCGTCGCGACCGTCGCCATGGGCCTCACCGCGGTGTCGTACGCGATGCTCGCCCGCGCCTACCCGAGCTCCGGCTCCTCGTACAGCTACGTCGGCCGGCTGCTCGGTCGGCACGCGGGCTTCCTCGCGGGCTGGGTGATCCTGCTCGACTACCTGTTCCTGCCGATGGTGGCCTGGCTCATCCAGTCGGTGTACCTCAACGCGCAGTTCCCGAGCGTGCCGCTCTGGGTGTGGGTGCTCGTGAACATCGTGCCCACCACCATCGTGAACCTGCTCGGCATCACGCTCGCCGACCGGGTGAACACCTGGCTCACCATCGCGGCGATGGCGCTCGTCGCGACGACCACGGCCGTCATCATCGGCTTCGTGGTGAGCGGCTCGAGCCCAGCGGCCGCACCCGCGGACGCGTTCTGGGGAGCGGATGCCTCGATCCTCGCCGTCGCGGCGGCGGCGGCCGTCGCCGCCTACTCGTTCCTCGGCTTCGACGCCGTGTCGACGCTCAGCGAGGAGACCAGGAACCCGCGCCGCAACATCCCGCTCGGGATCATCCTCGTCGTGCTCATCGGCGGCGCGATCTTCGTCGGCGTCTCCTTCGTGATGCAGCTCGCGCACCCGGGCGGCGACTTCGACAACCCGGACATCGCCGGCTACTCGCTGCTCGTCGCGGCGGGCGGCGAGTCGCTCGCGAACGTGATCAACCTCGTCGGCATCATCGCCGCCTTCGGCTCGGGCCTCGCCATCCAGGCGACGTCGAGCCGGCTGCTCTACGTCATCGGCCGCGACGGGGTGCTGCCGCGCGGGCTCTTCGGGCGGCTGAACGCGTTCCGGGTGCCGTGGGTCAACATTCTGCTCATCGCCGGCATCGGGATGATCGGCATGCTGCTCGACATCGCCCAGGCCACCGCCCTCATCAACTTCGGCGCCTTCCTCGCCTTCGCCCTGGTGAACGCCGCCTTCCTGGCCTGGATCTGGCGCACGCGCGCGCAGCGCTCCGGCTGGGCCTCGAGCCTGCTCTCGCTCGTGCCGATCGCGGGCGCCGCGATCGATCTGGCGCTGTTCTCGCAGCTGCACGACACCGCCTTCCTCATCGGCGGCGCGTGGCTCGTGCTCGGCGTGGTGGTGCTCGCCGTCGCGACCCGCGGCTTCCGGCGCCCCGTGCCGCGCCTCGAGGACGAGACGGGCGATCTCGCCCCGGCGAAGGCCGACCCCGAGGCGGTCACCGCCCCGTAGGCGCCGGCGGGGCGGTGTGGTGGGCGGCCGGCACCACCCGCCCCGCTCCGTCCACTCCGCCTGCCCCACCCGCCCCGCCGCGGAAAACCCGGGCGGATGCCGCTCCGAGCATCTATATTTGTCTTGACATATCCAGGCTCGGAGGATGACGTGGCAGAGACGACGACGGTGGGCGACGCCCCGTTCCCGCCCGAGCTGTTCATGGACCTCGATCGCTCGAGCCCGGTTCCGCTGTATTACCAGGTCGCCGAGCGCATCGAATCGGCGATCACCTCGCACGCCCTGCCCGCCGGGTCGCGCATCGAGAACGAGATCGCCCTCAGTGAGCGGCTCGGCATCTCCCGTCCGACGATCCGCCGGGCCATCCAGGAGGTCGTCGACAAGGGCCTGCTCGTCCGCCGGCGCGGCATCGGAACGCAGGTCGTGCAGGGGCAGGTGACGCGCGGCCTCGAACTCACGAGCCTCTTCGACGATCTCATCCGCGGCGGCCAGGTGCCCACGACCGCGCTGCTCTCCCGCGAGACGCTGCCGGCGAGCGCGGCGGTCGCCGAGGCGCTCGCCGTGCCGCTCGGCAGCGACACGCTGCACCTGCGCCGGCTGCGCTCCGCCGACGGGGTGCCGGTCGCGGTGCTCGACAACGTGCTGCCCGCCGACTACCTCGATCTCGACACGGCGGCGCTGCAGAGCTACGGGCTCTACCAGGTGCTGCGCTCCCGCGGCACGACCATGCGGGTCGCCCGGCAGCGCATCGGCGCCCGCCGCGCGAGCGCCGACGAGAGCGAGCTGCTGGAGCTCGAGGACGGCGCCCCGGTGCTCACCGCCTCACGGACCGTCTTCGACGACTCCGGGCGCGCGGTGGAGCTCGGTACGCACTGCTACCGCCCCGACCTCTACTCCTTCGACGTGACGCTCGTGCAGAAATAGGGCCGCTTCGACGAGCTCAGCGAACCAGGGCTGGTTCCCCGAGCTCGTCGAGGGGACGCTTCGACAGGCTCAGCGAACCAGCCGCTTCGACGGGCTCAGCGAACCAGCCGAACGACGAGTTGCCCGACTTCCATGAAAGTCGGGCAACTCGTCGTTCGAGGGACTGGCTCAGGCCGCGTCGGACTCCGTGCGGACGGTCTCGCCGCGGGCGGCCGCGACGGCCTTCGCGAGCGCCTGCAGGCTGCGCACGTCGCGCTTGGCCCCGGCGAAGTCGGAGACGACCGGCTCGTCGTGGCGGATGGAGCGGGCGAAGGCGTCGAGCTGGCGCAGGAAGCCCGTCTCGTAGCCGTCGGCGTAGCTCGTGTCGCGGCGCTCGAGCCCGACGTTCCGCTCGACGCGGAGGCGGCTGCGCTCCTCGAGCAGGTACGGCTTCGCGAGGTGGTACTCGAGTCGGCCGTTCGAGGCGAGCACCTTCAGCTCCTCGTCGTACTCGGGGTACTCGGGCAGCCAGTTCCAGCTCAGCACGTAGCGCACGTCGCCGACGGCGGCGGTCGCGATGAGCGAGGCCGGTGCGCTGCCCTCGAGCGTGGGGAACGCCTCGGCGGTCCACGTCTCGGGCAGCTCCAGGCCGAGGGCGCGCAGCAGGCTCAGCTCGTGCACGACCGAGCCGTTCAGCACGTTCCGGTAGTAGCGCTGCACCGCCTCCGAGGCGCCGGGCAGGGCGATCGCCGACTGCTCGGCCTCGTACGCCTGCGCCCGCTCGATCTCGGCGAGGTCGGCGTCGGGCTGCGGCGGCGTCATCCGCAGGTGGTCGACCTGCGGCAGGTCGTCGGGATGGGCGACGGTGATGCGCACCAGGCGCACGTCGTCGAGCTCGGCGAGCTCCGCGCGCGCCCGTTCGGTGAGCGGGTCGTACATCTTCATGTAGCCGACCTGGGCGACGACGCCGGCCTCCGCGGCCGCCGCCTCGAGCTCCTCGATCTCGGCGATGGTGAGCGCGAGCGGCTTCTCGGCGAGCACGTGCTTGCCGGCGCGGATGGCGGCGAGCGCGAGCTGCGCGTGCGAGCCGGGGGTGGCGATGAGCACCGCCTCGACCTCGGGCGCGGCGATCGCCTCGGCCGGGGAGGTGGTGCCGCGGATGCCGGTGCGCCCGGTGACCTCGGCGACGCGCGACGGCGACAGGTCGCAGACGACGGCGATCTCGTAGCCGGCGCGCGCGAGGCTCGGCAGGTGCACCGACTGGGTGATGGTGCCTGCGCCGATCACGGCGATGCGGACGGGTGCGGTCATGCGGTTCTCTCTTCTCGTGATGCCGGGCCGGCCGCGGGCGGCGGTGCGGCCTCGGAGGCGGTGGCGAGCTCCCAGGCGAGCGCGGCGGCGCCCAGGAGTCCGGGGTTGGCGGGCACGCCGCTCGGCAGCAGCGGCGGCGGGGACGGCCGGCGCGACGCGACGCGCTCGTACTCGGCGCGGATGCCTCGGGCCAGCCGCGTGTCCGCGGAGCCGAGGCCGCCCGCCAGCACGATCGCGGGCGGGTCGAGCAGCGAGACGAGCTGCGCGACGGCGCGCCCGATCGCGACGGCGGCGGTGTCGACGATCTCGGCGGCGACGGGGTCGCCCGAGGCATCCGCCTCGAGCACGCCGCGCGCGCCGCCCTCGGCGAGCTCGGTGCCGGTGCGGGCGAGGTAGCGGGCCGCGATGCCGGAGCCGGAGGCGAAGCCCTCGAGGTTGCCGCGCCACTCGGGGTCGAGCTCGGCGGGCACCGACCACTCGCCGAAGCCGATCGCCTCGCCGCGCACGCCCTCGTGGAGGGTGCGGTCGAGCACGATCGCGGTCGAGATGCCGGTGCCGAGGGACACGTAGACGAAGCCGTCGTGCTCCCGCCCGCGGCCGAGGGCGAGCTCGCCGAGCGCGCCCGCCTTCACGTCGCTCGCGATGCGCACCGGCACGCCGCCCGCGAGCGCGGCGAGCGCCTCGCCGGGCTGCACGGTCCAGTCGAGCACCTCGTGCGCGGTCACGACGCCCTCGTTCGAGACGTACTCGGGGAAGCCGGCGACGACGGCGCGCACCGTCGTGCCGGCGATCCGGGCCCGCTCGAGCAGCTCGGCGGCGAGGTCGAGCGTCGCCGCGAGGCCGGGGTCGCGCCCGGCGGTCCGCGCGAAGCCCTCGTCGAGCAGCCGGAACTCGCGGTCGACGAGCGCGCCGTGCGCCTTCGTGCCCCCGACGTCGAGGGCGAGCACGGCCTCGGTCATCGGCCGAGCCGCTCGGCGATCCAGTCGTGGTTGTGCCGCTGGTCGCCGACGATACGGTCCCAGGTCTCGGCGGTCGCGGGCGCGCCGTCCTGCTCGACGACGAGCCAGCCGTCGTAGTCGCTGCGGCGGATCTCGGCGAGGAACTCCTCGAGCGGGCCGTCGCCGGTGCCGAGCGGCACCGAGACCTCGTCCCACCAGTCGTCGATGCGCTCGTTCCCCGAGGCCTTCGCGGCCTCGAGCACGGCGGGGCGCACGTCCTTCACGTGCACGTGGTTCACGCGGTGGCCCCACTCGCGCAGATAGGCGACGGGGTCGGCGCCGCCGAGCACGAAGTGGCCGGTGTCGAGGCAGAGGCCGATGCCGGTGCGCTGGAGCAGCACGTCGATCTCGGGGGCCTGCTCCACGTAGGTGCCGAAGTGCGGGTGGAAGCTCGTGCGCAGGCCCGCCTGGCGGGCCAGTTCCTCGGCCGACGCCAGACGCTCGAGTGCGAGGTCCCACTGCGCGGCGTCGAGGCCGCGCTCGGCGTTCGGGCGGAACGGGTGCGCGATGATCGCCTCGTCGCCCTCGTCGGCGAGGATGGCGAGCCCCTCGCCGCCGGCCGCGGCGAGCTCCTCGAGCGTGCGGCGCATGCCCTCGAGGTCGGCCGCCATGACCTCGTCGGGCTGGCTCAGGTGCAGCGGCACGTAGGCGCCGAGCACGGCGAGGCCGTGGTCGGCGAACAGGGTCGCGGTCTCCTCGGGGGTGCCGAAGAACCCGGGCGGGCCGAGCTCGGAGCCGGTGTAGCCGGCGGCGGCCATCGCCGCGACGAGCTCGCGCGGGGTCGCGGCGAGCTTGGAGACATCCGCCCCGCCGTGGATGCCGAAGCTGACGGGGGCCGAACCGATGCGCATCTGCTGCTCCTTCTTCCTGCGGTCGCTCACGCGGCCGGCGCGGCGACGAGCTCCTCGGCCGCCTCGGCCTCGGGCGCCGCTTCGCGATAGTAGTCGTCCGACTCGGGGACGAGGGCGGCGGCGCCGACGCGGATGCCGGCCTCCTCGCCCGTACCGGCCGCCACCGGACGGCGGTGGTCGACCTCGCACATCGTGCCGTCGGCCAGACGGAGCGCCGAACGGTAGCCGCGGCCGTGATAGCTCGAACGCACGAGGGTGCCGCGGAGGTGCGCGTGCTCGACGTCGTCGACGAGGTCGAGGTCCTCGGGCCGGAGCACGAGCTGCGCCCGGCCGTTCGGGAGCGCGCCGCTGAACGCGGGCAGGGCGCCGGCGATCGGCAGGTCGGGGCGGAAGCCGCCCGCCCCGTCGCTCACGCCGCCGAGGAGCGTCACGTGGCCGATGAAGGAGGCGACGAACGCCGTCTCCGGGGTCTCGTAGATCGCCTGCGGCGAGCCGACCTGGTCGATGCGGCCGTCGTGCATGACCGCGACCTGGTCGCTCATCTCGAGCGCCTCCTCCTGGTCGTGCGTCACGTAAACCGCGGTGATGCCGACCTCGCGCTGCAGGCGCAGCAGCTCCTGACGCATGCCGATGCGCATCTTCGCGTCGAGGTTCGACAGCGGCTCGTCGAGGAGCAGCACGTTCGGCCGGAGCGCGAGGGCGCGGGCGATGGCGACGCGCTGCTGCTGCCCGCCGGAGAGCTGGCCCGGGAACGCCTCGGCGCGGCCGTCGAGGCCGACCATCCGCAGCGACTCGGCGACCCGCTCCGCGATCTGCTCCTTGCCGAGCTTGCGCAGCTTCAGCCCGTAGGCGATGTTGTCCCGGATGCTCATGTGCGGCCAGAGCGCGTAGTTCTGGAAGACGAAGCCGATGTTGCGCTTCCACGACGGCATCCGCGCGATGTCGCGCCCGTCGAAGGTGACCCGGCCGCTCGTCGCGGTCTCGAAGCCCGCGAGGATGCGCAGCAGCGTCGTCTTGCCGCAGCCCGAGGGGCCGAGCAGCGTCGTGAACGAGCGCGCCTCGATCTCGAGGTCGACGCCCTTCAGCGCGACGTGCCCCGGGAACTCCTTGCTGATGGCCTCGACGCCGACGGCGACTCCGTTGCCACGTTCCATTGCTCTCTCGCTTTCTTTAGACGCTCGTGACCGAGGCGAACTTGCGCCGCACGAAGTACAGCGGGATGTAGACGGCCAGCATCAGCACGACGGTCATGGCGGAGGCGACGCCGAAGGGGCTCGCCGGCTGCATCGCGTTCGTGAAGATGACCACGGTCATCGTGATGAACGGCACCGAGTACAGCATCACCGTCGCGCTCAGCTCGGTGACCATCTGCAGGAAGCCGACGGTGCCGCCGGACACGATCGCGGGCCGAACGAGCGGCACGGTGATCTGCCGGAAGGCGCGCATGGGCTTCGCGCCGACGCTCATGGCCGCCTCCTCGAGGGCCGGGTGCACCTGGGTGAGCGCGGCCTCGATCGACTTCGTGACGTAGGGGATGCGGCGGATGAAGTAGGCCAGCACGAGGATCGTCGCCGTGCCGGTGAGGATCAGCGGGCCGCTGCCGAAGGCGAGGATGAGGCCGATCGCGAGCACCGTGCCCGGGATGATGTAGGGCACCATCGTGATGACGTTCAGCGCGGGGCTGACCACGGCGTAGCGGCGGCGCACGGTGAGGTACGCGACGAGCACGGCGACGATGACGCACAGCACGCAGGCGATGCCCGCGAGCAGCAGGCTCATCAGGATGACCTCGAGGTTCTCGTCGAAGAGCCGCACGTAGTTGTCGAAGGTGGGGATCCACTTCAGGATGCCCGCCTTCCAGGTGAGCAGGCTCGTGCCGACGACGACGAGGTGCGGCACGAAGGAGAGGCCGAAGACGACGCCGAGGTAGGCGATCATGAGGCCCTTCTTCACGCCGCGCACCGGCTGCAGCGGCCGCCGGCGGCTCGACACCGAGGCGTAGGTGCGGCGGCGCAGCGCCCACTGCTGCAGGGCGAGGGCGATGCAGGCGACGCCGAGCATGACGAGGCTGCCCGCCGAGGCGATGGCGGGGTTCGTCGAGACCTCGGAGAGGAACTCGTAGTACACGGCCGTCGGCAGCATGGGGGTGCCGCCGCCGATGATGAGCGGCGTGCCGAAGTCGGTGAAGATCTTCATGCTCGACATGTAGAAGCCGGTCACGAGGGCCGGCACCGCCATCGGCAGCACGATCCGCAGGCGGGTGCGCCAGGGGCCGGCGCCGACGCTCGAGGAGGCCTCGTCGAGGCTCGGGTCGATCGCCCGGAACGCGTCGTAGGCGAGCAGGAACACGAGGGCCTGGGTGGCCCAGACCGTCACCCAGACGATGCCGCCGGGGCCGATGATGGTGTCGAACGGCAGCTCGATGCCCCACGCCCGCAGCTGGGTGGTGAGGATGCCACCGCGGCCGAGCAGCAGCACCCACGCGTAGGCGCCGAGGAACGGCGGCGACACCGTCGCCATCGTGGCGAGGGTGAGGAAGCCGTTGCGGCCCGGCAGGTCGAACTGCGCGAGCACGTAGGCCGCCGGCACGGCGACGGCGCAGGCGAGGACGCCCGCGACGACCGCGACGACGAGGGAGTTCAGGATGGCTTCCTGGAACCTCGGCGTCGTGAAGAACTCGATGAAGTTCGCGAACGAGAAGCCGCCGTCGTCCGTGAACGCCTCGCCGACGAGCCGCAGCTGCGGGAGCACGATCGTCGAGGCGAGCAGCAGGAGCAGCCCGAGCGCGACGAGGAGCCAGACGCCGGGACGACGGCTCGCGCGGCGCTTGACGGGGACGGGTGCGGGCGGCGCGAGCGTCTCCTCGAGCGGTTCGACGCGTTCCCGCAGGTCGTTGCTAGGCATGGTGGCACCGTTTCCGGCCGGGCCGACGCGTCGCGTCGACCCGGCCTCGGGGATGGATTACTTGGCGCTCGCGAGCTTCTCGTCGAAGCGGGCGAGCACGGCGTCCTTGTCGGTCGCGAAGACCTTGGGGTCCGGAGCGGCGAGGTTCAGCTCGTCGGCGGCGGGCAGCCCCGCGGGCGGGGCGACGTCGGTGCGCGCCGAGCGGCGGCCGACCTCGTCGACCATGAGCTGCTGCGCCTCCTTCGACATGAGGTAGTTCACGAAGGTCTCAGCGGCCTTCGGGTGCTTCGCGCCCTCGATCACGGCGGCGACGCCGATCTGGTTCGACACGACGTCGCTCGGGTAGATGAGCTCGAGCGGGGCGCCCTCGGCGACCCAGGTCGCGCCGAGGTCCTCGTTGATGAAGCCGAGCGCGTACTCGCCGGTGCGCACGCCGTCGAACATCTGCGAGCTGCCGTCGACGACCTTCGCGTTCGGCAGGAAGCCGTCGAGGAAGTCCCAGTCGTGCGCGGTCACCATGGCCGCGAGCAGCGAGTACGAGGTGCCCGAGGAGCGCGGGTTCGCGAAGGCGATCTGGCCCGCCTCGCGCCACTTCGGGTCGGCCAGGTCCTCGAAGCTCTCGGGGTAGCTCGACGCGTCGGTGACGCGCTCGGTGTTCACCGCGATCGCCTGGAAGAGCGCGTCGGTGGCGTGCCACTTGTGCTCGGGGTCGGTGACGACGGTGGCCTCGTCGTTCTCGAGCTCGACCGCGGCGAAGGCGCCCTCGGACGCGGCCGCGTAGTTCTCGCTCGAGCCGCCCCAGGCGACGTCGCCGAGCGGGTTCTTCATCTCGCTCTCGACGCGGCTGATGAGCTCGCCCGTGCCGGGGCTCGCGGTGAGCGAGACCGAGATGTCGGGGTACGCCTTCTCGAACGCGGCGATGATGGGGTCGGTCACCTCGGGGCCGTGCGCCGCGTAGACGACGACGGTGCCGGACTCGGCCGAGTCGTCGCCGCCCGTGGGCTGGCCGCCGACGATGGCGCTGCAGCCGCTGAGGACGAGCGACGCCGAGACGGCGGCGATGCCGACCGCGGCGAACTTCCTGCCGTGCTTCATGATTCTCCTTCGTGCGTGTGACTGGTGGTGCGATGGACAGTGCGGACGAAGCTCGTGAGGGCTTCGAAGGACTCGTGCGAGCGCCAGGCGGACGCCCAGTGCCGCGGGTCGTCGGAGCGGCGGTGCAGCTCCACGCGGTACGCCGCGGCGACGGGCTCCTCGTCGACGACGACGAGCCGCGACTCAGCGGGCTCGACGTCGCCCTGGAACCACATCAGGCCGTCGCGCAGCACGAACAGGGCGCAGGGCACATCGATGCGGAAGTCGATCTCGAGCTCGACGGGACCCGCCCCGAGCTCGAGGTGCTCGCCGAGGCCCGCCTCGCGGCCCTCGCTGCGCAACCGCAGCTCGAGCTCCGCGCCGCGGGTGACGACGGTGGCGGCGCGGCGGAGCCCGTCGAGCAGGCCCCCGGCGCTGCGCTCGGCGACCCGCACGGCGGTGACCACCTGGCCGAGGCGCTGGGCAGGGTCGCCGAGCTCGTGGCAGTCGGTGCCGGCGACGGGGGCGATGTCGTGGCCCTCGGCGAGCAGCCGGTCCCACAGGCCGATGGCGGCGTCGTTGTTGGCGTCCTGCCCCTGGTTCACGACCTCGAGCAGGTCGACCTCGGCCCACGGCACGTCGGCGCGCCGCCAGGCCTGCTGGCCGCTGAACGGGTGGTTGACCCCGAACAGCCCGCCCTGCGCGTGGACCTCGCGGACGAGCTCGCCCGCGCCCCGCTCGGGCCCGTCGACGTACACGTCGACCCACTCGCGCAGGCCGTGGGCGTTGCCGTGGCCGCGGTGCGTGGTGACCTCGATCGAGGGCAGCACGATCGGCCCGCCGGCCGCGTTCGCGGCCTCGGCGAGCGGCCCCCAGTGGCTCCAGGTGAAGTGGTCGCTGAGCGCGAGGAAGTCGAAGCCGCGGTGGCGCGCCTCGGCGACGATGGCGTCGACCCCGTCGCGCCCGTCGCTGTGCACCGAGTGGCAGTGCAGCTCGCCGCGGAGCCAGCTCGGCGCGCTCGCGGGCTCGGCGCCGGAGGCCGGCGCGGCGGATGCCTCGGTCCGCCCCTCGGCGTCGGGCGCCGGAGCGCCCGGCTCCCCCGGCACCGCGATGAGCCGCAGCGCATACGCGCCGTCCTCGCGGAAGCGGTCGAGGTCGATCCGGAGGGTCCAGGATCCGGCCGGGATGGGCCCCGCGATGGCGCCGGGGCTCGCGGACCGCTCGCCGACGGTGAAGCGCAGCTCGCGCGGGCCCGGGCCGCCGGGGCACTGCACATGCCCGCGGAACACGCCGTTCGGGTCGATGAGCGCGGCGTAGAGCTGGAAGCGGTCGGTGACCTTGTCGTAGTCGAGCTCGACCCGCAGCTCCCCCGTGCCCGCGGGCACGTCGACGACCCGATCGAGGTACTCGCCGGGCAGCGGCTGCCGCAGCACGTCGGCGACGTCGAGCAGCACGGTGCCGGGTCGATCGGCAGAGGGTGCGGTCATGATGCGTCCTTGAATCGGGGGAGGTGCGCAAGCGCAGTCCCATCCTCGACCAGTGATGTCAGAATGTCAATTTGACAATACAAAGTCATCGCACGGGATGGCGCACCGCTTACTCGCGCACGCCGGCAGCCGCGCGATCCGCCACGACGAGCGCGTCGGCGCACTCCGCGACGACGGTCGCGGGCCACTCCGGGTCGTACGCCGCAGCGGTGGAGATGCGCTCGAACGCCTCGCGCTTCTCCGCCGTCGTGATGATCATCACCGCGCTGCGGGAGAGCTCCGCGATCGTGCCGATGCCGACCGTCAGCCCGTGGCTCGGCACCGCGTCGAGCGAGCCGAACTCGGGGAAGGTGCCGAGGTTGTCGATGCGGGTCTGCTCGGCCAGCCGCACGATCCGGCTGCCGCTGTCGCGGGCCGAACCGGGCGGGTTGAACGCCACGTGCCCGTCGCCGGCGCCGCTCGCGAGCAGGAAGCAGTCGATGCCGCCCGCCTCGCGGAGCAGTTCGTCGTAGGCCTCGGGGTTCGCCGGATCCGGCTGGAGCAGCCGGTCCTCCGGCATCCCCGCGTCGGCCGCGGCCGCGTTCAGCGGGCCGACCACCTCGTCGCGGACGAAGCGGCGGCAGCTGTTGTGCGCCTCGAGGTCGACGTTGCGGAAGCCCGACTCGGTCTCGACCACGTAGTCGTCCATCAGGGCGATGCGCACGTGCGAGATGGCGAGCCCGCGCTCGCGGACCAGGCGCGCGAGCGCGCGGTACGTCGGCAGCGGCGTGCGGCCGCTCGGGCAGCCGAGCACGTAGTCGGCGCCGGCCTCGCGGGCGCGCTCGATGCCGTCGGCGATGCGCTCGGCGACGAACTCGGCGACGGCCTCGGCGTCGGCCAGCACCCGGGTCACGGGGACGGTGGACATGGTTCTCCTCTCGACTGGGGCGCCGGGCGCCCCGATGATTCGATCGCGCGGGCTCAGACGAGCGGGCGCTGCGCCTCGCGGGCCGCCTCGTACGCCGCACGGGCGCGCTGCGTGCTCGACAGCTCCGAGACGGCCGCGACGGGCACGTCCCACCAGCCGCCGCCGTCCGGCGCGGGGATGAGCGGATCGCTCTCGACGTGGATGAGCGTCGCGGTCGGCGAGGCCTTCGCCGCCCGCACCGCCTCGCCCAGCTGCGCGACGACGTCGGCGCCCGGCTCGATGCGGACGACGTCGATGCCGAGGCTCGCCGCGTTCGCCGCGAGGTCCACGGGCAGCGCGCGCTCCGGGTCGACGTCGTTCGCCTCGGCATCCTGATAGCGGTACCGCGTGCCGTAGCGGTCGGTGCCGACCGTGTCGCTGAGCGCGCCGATCGAGGCGTAGCCGTGGTTCTGGATCAGCACGATGATGACCTTCAGCCCCTCGGCGACCGCCGTGACGATCTCCGTGTGCATCATCAGGTACGAGCCGTCGCCGACCATGACGATCACGTCGCGGTCGGGCGCGCCGCGACGCACGCCGAGGCCGCCCGCGATCTCGTAGCCCATGCAGGAGTACGCGTACTCGACGTGGTAGCCGAGGTCGTCGCGCACCCGCCAGAGCTTGTGCAGGTCGCCCGGCAGCGAGCCGGCGGCGCAGACGACGACGTCGCGGGGATCGCTCGCCGCCTGCACCGCCCCGATGATCTCGGACTGCGCGGGCCGCGGTCGGCCGCTCGGGGCGAACGCGGCATCCACCACGCCGTCCCAGGCCGCCTTGCCCTCGGCGAGCGCACCGCGGTACCCCGCGGACGTGGCGTAGCCCGTCAGCTCGGCGCCGAGCGCGGCGAGGCCGGCCCTGGCGTCGGCGACGAGGGGCAGCTCGGTGCCGTGCTTCATCGCATCGAAGCTCGCGACGTTGAGGTTCACGAAGCGCACCCCGGGGTGCTGGAACGCCGAACGCGACGCGGTCGTGAAGTCGCTGTACCTCGTGCCGATGCCGATCACCAGGTCGGCCTCGGCGGCGAGCCGGTTGGCGGTCGTGGTGCCGGTCGCGCCGATCGAGCCCGCGGCGAGCGGGTGGTCCCACGGCAGGGCGCCGACACCGGCCTGCGTCGTCGCGACCGCGATGCCCGTCGCCTCGGCGAAGCGGCGCAGCTCCTCGGCCGCGTCGGAGTAGAGCACACCGCCGCCGGCCACGATGAGCGGGGCCGCGGCGCCGCGGATGGCCGCCACGGCGCGGGCGAGCTCGCCCGGCTCGGGCTGCGGGCGGCGCACGTGCCACTCCCGCTCGCGGAGGAACTCGAGCGGCACGTCGATGAGCTCGGCCTGCACGTCCTCCGGCAGCGAGATCGTCACCGCGCCGGTCTCGACCGGGTCGGTCAGCACGCGCATCGCGCCGAGCGCGGCCGAGAAGAGCTGCTCGGGGCGGCTCACCCGGTCGAAGAAGCGCGAGAGCGGGCGGAACGCGTCGTTCACCGACACGGTCGCGTCGTGCGGCAGCTCGAGCTGCTGCAGCACCGGGTCGGCGACGCGCGTCGCGAAGGTGTCCGAGGGCAGCAGCAGCACGGGCAGCCGGTTGGTGGTGGCGAGCGCCGCGCCCGTCAGCATGTTCGTCGCGCCGGGGCCTACCGAGGCGGTGCAGGCGAAGGTCGCGCGCCGGCGGTGCATCCGGGCGTAGCCGACGGCCTGGTGCACCATCGCCTGCTCGTTGCGCGCCTGGTGGTACGGCATGCGGGCCGGGTCCTCGCGGGCGAGCTGCTTCAGCGCCTGCGCGACGCCGGCGATGTTGCCGTGGCCGAAGATGCCGAAGGTGCCGGCGATCGTGCGTTCGCGGACGTCGCCGTCGACGGTCCACTGATTGGCCAGGAACTCGACGAGGGCCTGGCTCACGGTCATCCGCCGGGTGGCGTTGCGTGCGGTCATGGTCGTGCTCCTTCCGAGGCGGGCGCGAGGTACGGCAGTCGCGGGTCGAGCTCCTGGCCCGCCCAGCTGTCGCGCACCCACGCGTGCGCGGGGTCGTCGCTGATCCGCCAGGCGCGCTCCGGCCCGGGGCCGGCCATGACGTTCAGGTAGTACAGGTCGTAGCCGGGCGCGGCGACGGCCGGCCCGTGGTAGCCGAAGGGCACGAGGGCGATGTCGCCCGTGCCCACCCGGCCGTCGATCTCGATGTCACCGGCCGGGGAGCTCGAGGTGGAGAACAGCCCGAACGGCCGGGCGCCGGCCGGGGCCTCGGCGCCGCGGGTCACGGCCGCCTCGAAGTAGTAGATCTCCTCGAGCTGCGACTCGGCGCCCGGCACGTGCTCGTCGTGCTTGTGCGGCGGGTATGACGACCAGTTCTCGGCCGGGGTGATCACCTCGCAGACGATGAAGCGGCCGGCCGCGAGCGCCTCCGGCGTACCGACGTTGTGCACCTGCCGGCTCGAGCGCCCGGCGCCGCGGAGTTCGACGGGCACCTCCTCGGCGGAGATCCGCCGGGAGGGGTGCCGCTCGTCGCTCGGCGCCTCGGCGACGGCCACCCGGCCGGAGCCACTGAGCGTCGCGGCGGTGCCGACGCCGAGGTAGGCGACGTCGCTCGGCCCGGCGAAGACCGAGGCGCGGCCGCGCAGTTCGAGGTGCTCGCGCCGCCCGTCGGCGTGTTCCAGTTCGAGCGCGAAAGCGCCGGCGAGCGGCACGACGAGGCGCTCGAGCCCGCCGGCGGGGAGAGCCAGCGCGGCGTCGGCGGCGAGCTCGGCCACCCGGAGGCCCGTCCAGCTCCAGCCCTCGACGCGGTCGTCGACGACGGCCTCCCAGGGCCCGTCGGCGAGCTCGCCTCGGCGGTGCAGCCAGCGCGCGCTCATGCCAGGCCTCCGGGGTGCACGAGGCGGGCCGCGGTGTCGATGGCCCGGTGCACGTCGCCGTCCGGCGGGTAGAGCAGGGTGCGGCCGACGACGAGCCCGTGCACGCCCGGCAGTTCGAGCGCGTCGGCCCACGAAGAGTAGGTCTCGTCGGGGCGCTCGCGCGGGTCGCCGCCGAGCAGCAGGGTCGGCAGCGTCGAGGCCGCCATCACGCGCTCCATCTCGGGCACCACGGGCAGCTTCAGCCAGGAGTACGCCGAGCTGGTGCCGAGCCCGGAGGCGATCGCCATCGAGGTGATCACGGCCTCCGCGCTCAGATCGTTGACGATGCGCCCGTCGCGCCAGGAGCTCATGAAGGGCTCGAGCATGATCGGGAGGCGCGCGGCAGCGGCCTGGCCGACCGCCTCGGCGGTGGCCTGCAGGGTCGGCGCGGTGGCCCGGTCGTCGAGGTTCACCCGCACCAGGAGCTTGCCGAAGTCGAGCCGCGAGCGCACCATGGTCGGCACGTCGTAGCCCGTGTAGCGGTCGTCCATCTCGAACGTCGCGCCGCGCAGGCCGCCCCGATTCATCGAGCCGACGACGATCTTGTCGTCGAGGAGGCCGAGCAGGGCGAGGTCCTCGATGACGTCCGGGGTGCCGAGCACGCCGTCGACGCCGGGGTGGCGGAGGGCGATCGCGAGCCGGTCGAGCAGACGGTAGCGGTCGGCCATGGCGAAGTCGTCGTCGCGGACGCCGAGGGCGCCGCGGGCCGGGTGGTCGGCCGCGACGATGAACAGCCGGCGGTCGCCGCGGAGGAGCTGGCGCGAGCGGCGCGCGTCGAGCGCGCGGGCGATGGCGTCGGGGTCGGCGGCGCGCGCCTCGCGGAGCGCCGCGTAGGACTCGGGCGGCAGCCCGCCCGCGGCGGGCTCGGCGGCGATGGTCGGCTCAGGCATCCCGGCTCCCCTCGGCGGCCGCGGCGAGCGCGGTCTCGACCTCGGCGGTCGTCGGCATGGCGGTCGAGCACTCGCGGCGGCCGGCGACGATGGCGCCGGCGGCATTGGCGAAGCGGATGACCCGGTCGAGCGACTCGCCCGCGAGCAGCCCGCGGCACAGCGCGCCGCCGAAGCCGTCGCCCGCACCGAGGCCGTTCACGACCGAGACGAGGTGCGGCGGCACCTCGACCGTCTCGTCACGGGTCTTCGCGAGGACGCCGCGCGGCCCCTGCTTGACCACGGCGAGCTCGACGCCGCGGTCGAGGAGCGCGTCGGCGGCCCGCTGCGGGTCGCGCTCGCCCACGGCGATGTCGCACTCCTCGAGGTTGCCGACGGCGACCGTGACGTGCTCGAGCGCGGCGGACACCTGCTCGCGGGCGAGCTGCTCGTGCTCCCAGAAGACCGCGCGGTAGTCGAGGTCGAGCACGGTGAGCGGCGCGCGGCCGCGAGCGGTCCAGGCGGCGAGGTGCGCCGCGCGGCTCGGCTCCTCGGAGAGCCCCGTCGCCGTCGCCCAGTAGACGCGGGCGTCGCGGATCGCGTCGAGGTCGAGCTCGGCGGCCTCGATGAGGAGGTCGGGCGCGATCGGGTCGCGGTAGAAGTACAGCGGGAAGTCGTCGGGCGGGTAGATCTCGCAGAACGTGATCGGCGTCTTGCGGCCGGACAGGGGCGCGACGAAGCGGGCGTCGACGCCGAGGCGGGTGAGCTCCTGACCCACGAAGCGGCCGAAGGGGTCGTCGCCGGTGCGGGTGACCACGGCGGAGGCGAGGCCGTGCCGGGCCGCCGCGACGGCGACGTTCGTCGCGCTGCCGCCGAGGTACTTGCCGAAGGTCGACACCTCCTCGAGCGGGGTCGCGTCCTGCAGCGGGTACAGGTCGACGCCGACCCGGCCGATGGTCAGGACGTCGAGGGCGGCGTCGGGGGTGGGGTTCATACGGCTGGCGCTCCGGTTTCGAGGGGGAACTTTGTCTTGACAAAGTAACATGAATTACGGATGGTTGAATCAGCAAACTGACCACTGGTCCTGAAACTGGACTAATTGGTCTCATCATGACACGATGACGACGTCCGCGGCACCGAAGGCGACAGCCGGAGACGCACGGGCGTTCCCCCGATTCGGCAGCGATGCCGACCACCCCGCGAGCGGCATCGCTGCCGCTCCGGAAAGGACCACTCATGCCCACCCGTCGAATGCGTCTCACCGGTGCCGCCGCCGCGGTCACCGCACTCGCCCTGGGGCTCGCCGCGTGCAGCGCGCCCGGCGGCTCCCGCACCGCGCCCGCCGCCCCGGTCGAGGAGATCACCGCCCCCGTCACCCCGGAGCAGGTCGCCGAGCTCGGCGAGGTCACGCTCAGCGTCTGGGCCGACCAGGGCGAGCAGGACTTCATGGACCAGCTCGTGCCCGCCTACGAGGCGGAGTTCCCGAACGTCACCGTCGACATCCAGTTCAAGAGCTTCAACGACCTCACCGCGACGGTCCTGAACGCGATGAACTCGGCGGACGCCCCCGACGTCGCCCAGGGCAACCAGGGCTGGGCCACCGACGGCGCGCTCGTGAAGGCCGGCCTCATCCGCCCGCTCGACGACGTCGCCGACGCCTACGACTACCGCGACGCCGCCGGCGACGCCATCACCCAGCTGCAGTGGTCCGAGGACGGCTCCGCGTTCGGCGAGGGCGCGGTGTACGGCATGTCGCCCGACAACCAGATGGTCGGGCTGTTCTCGAACCGCGAGAAGCTCGCCACGCTCGGCCTCGGCACCCCGACGACCCTCGACGAGCTCGAGGCGGCGTTCGCCGCCGCCAAGGCCGCCGGGCAGACCCCGCTCGTGCTCGGCAACGCCGACAAGGCCTCCGCGATGCAGACCTTCTCGATCCTGCAGGGCGCGCTCACCCCGGCGGCCGACACCCGCGCGTGGATCACCGGCGCGAAGGACGCCGACTTCGCCGTCGACTCCAACCGCGAGGCGCTCGACCGCTTTGCCGAGTGGGTCGCGAAGGGCTACGTCTCCGCCGGCTACGACGGCACGAGCCCCGACGACGCCGCGGCGGCGTTCGCCTCGGGCGAGGGCGTCTTCTTCATCGGCGGCAACTGGTACGCCGGCGCGATCTCCGACGGCGCCGCCTTCGACTTCACCCCCGGCCTCTCCGACGGCGACTACGCCTCCAGCGGCTCCTTCGGCATGCCGTGGCACGTGAGCTCCAAGTCGGATGCGACCCTCGCGGCGATCGCCTTCGTCGGCATGGTGAACTCCCCCGAGTCCGCCGAGCTCCTCGCCGGCACCCACCGGGTGCCGATCCAGCCGGTCGAGGCCGCGGGCGACGACGCGATGTTCGCGGCGCTGCTCGACGCCTCCGCCACCCAGCTCGACGGTGCGGGCCCGCTCTACTGGTACGACTGGGCGACCGACACGATGTTCGACACCTTCACGGGCGGCCTGCAGGAGGTGCTCGCCGGACGAGAGAGCGCCGACGCGCTGCTCGAGCGCGTGCAGTCCGACTGGGTCGACTTCCACACCGACTGACCGCGACCGGGGGCGGGCCGATCGCGGCCCGCCCCCGGCATCCACCCGGAGACTCCTCGATGACGACCCTCTCGCCCCCGCGCCCGGGCCCCGCCCGGGCCACCGGCAGCGCCCCGCGCCGCCGGCCGCTCCTCCGCCGCTATGACTGGGACGCGTACCTCTACCTCGTCCCCGCCTTCGCGTTCTACCTGGTCTTCCTCGTCCGCCCCGTCGTGGAGTCGATCTGGATCGCGCTGTTCGACTGGGACGGCATCACCGCGAGCGAATGGGTCGGCGTCGACAACTTCGCCGACGTGCTCGCCGATCCGCAGATCTGGCAGGCGACGCTGCACTCCCTCGTCTTCGTGGTCTTCTACGCCCTCCTGCCGACCGCGCTCGCCCTCGTCTTCGTCGGCGCGATCGCCCGCATCCGGGTGCGCGGCCTCGCCGCGTTCCGCGCGCTGCTGTTCGTGCCGTACATCCTCTCGACCGTCGTCGTCGCGATCTCCTGGCGCTGGATCTTCGCCGAGACCGGGCCGCTGAACACCGCGCTGCGCGCGATCGGGCTCGACGGGCTCACCCGCACCTGGCTCGGCGACTTCACCACGGCGCTGCCCTCGGTCGGCATCATCGGCACCTGGGTGATGTTCGGCCTCGCCTTCGTGCTGTTCGTGAGCGGCCTGCAGAACATCCCCGCCGAGCAGTTCGAGGCCGCCCGCCTCGACGGCGCCGGGCCCGTGCGCGAGTTCTTCGCGGTCACCCTCCCCGCGCTCCGCGGCGAGATCCAGGTCGCGCTCGTGCTGATGATCACCGCGGCGCTGCGCAACTTCGACATCGTCTGGAACACCACCGCCGGCGGCCCGGGCACCTCGACCACGGTGCCCTCCTACTTCATCTACCGCGAGGCCTTCGTCACCCACCAGGTCGGCCGCGCCTCGGCCATCGCCGTCGTGCTGACGCTGCTCATCTTCGCCATCGTCGGCGCGGTGATGTGGCTCACCCGCGACCGCGACGACGCCGCACCCCGAGGAGGGACCCGATGAGGATCCGCCGCTCCGAGCAGCTCATGGGTCACCTGCTGCTCATCGTCGGCGCGCTGCTCGCGCTGCTCCCCTTCCTCTCCATCGTCCTGCTCGCGCTCACGCCGTCCGGCGAGCGCACGGGCGGGGGCGGCCTGCCGTCGAGCCTCACGCTCGAGAACTTCGCGACCGCGTGGACGCGGGGCGGCTTCGGGCAGGCGCTCTGGTCCTCGCTCGTCGTGGCCGTCGCGGTCGTGCTCGGGGCGAGCCTCGTCTCGGTGCTCGCCGGCTACGCGTTCTCCACCATGCGCTTCCCCGGGCGCTTCGTGCTGCTCGGCATCCTGCTCGTCGGCCTCGTGATGCCGTACGAGGGCATCATCGTGCCGCTCTACTACCTGCTCGAGGGCATGGGCCTGCTGAACACGTACTGGGCGCTCATCCTGCCGCAGATCGCCACCTCGGTCTCGCTCGGCGTGCTGTGGATGCGCACCGCCTACGCGAACGTGCCGCGATCGCTCGGCGAGGCGGCCTCGATCGACGGGGCCGGCCGCTGGGCGACGCTCTGGCGCGTGTACGTGCCGGTCTCCGCGCCCGCGATCGCGACCCTCGGCACGCTGCTCTTCCTCTACACGTGGAACGAGTTCCTGATGGCGCTCGTGCTCGTGCCGCAGAACCCCGACGTGCAGACCGCGCCGCTGGCCCTCTCCTTCTTCGCGGGCAGCACGCGCAACTTCGACCCCTCGGTGACGGCGGCCGCGGCCGTCATCGTCGCGCTGCCGATCCTCGTCGTCTACGCGATCTTCCAGCGCCGCTTCATCACGGGCGTCGTGGCCGGGGCGGTGAAGGAGTGAGCGGGGTGCCCGGCTGCACGCGCCGGCCCGGCTTGACCGGTGGCCACCCGCTCAGGAGAATCGGGGCGGGGAGGCGGCCACGATGAGCGAACACGCGACCGCGACGGCGGCGCCGCGCCAGCTCGGGCGCACCGCGGCCCGGGCCAGGGACGCGATCCGCGAGCTCATCGAGGCGGGCGTCTTCGAGCCGGGGCAGAAGCTGCCCGGCGAGCGCGAGCTCGCCGAACGGGTCTCGGTCAGCCGAGTCGTGCTGCGCGACGCCCTCGCCTCGCTCGAGCGCGACGGGCTGCTCGAGAGCTCCCCCTGGCGCGGCTGGTTCGTCACGGCCCCGCACATGGCGGAGCGGGTCGCCCTGCAGTCGTTCACCGAGATGGCGCTCGCCCGTGGGCTGCGTCCCGGGGCGCGGGTGCACCGCAGCGAGGTGCGCCCCGCGAGCCTCGGCGAGGCGGGCAGTCTCGCCCTCGCCCCGGCCTCCCCCGTGCTCGAGGTGCACCGGGTGCGCACCCTCGACGAGGTGCCGATCTGCTACGACGTGTCGATCATCCCGGCGCAGCGGGCGGTGGGGCTCGAGCCCGAGATGCTCGAGGACGCCTCCCTCTACGGCACGCTCGAATCGGTGTGCGGACTGCGCGTGGTGCGCAGCGACTACACGGTGCGCGCCGAGGCCGCCGACGAGGCGATCGCCGCCGCGCTCGGCATCGCAGCGGGCGCCCCGGTGCTCGTCGGCGAGGAGACCGCCTCGGAGCTCTCCGGCACGCCGGTGCTGCTCGGCCGGGTCACCTACCGGCACGACGCGTACGAGTTCCAGGCGACGCTCTACCGGCCGAACTGAGCCTCGCGGCGGCTGCGTCGGCCGCCCCCAGGAGTTCGGGCGGGCCGAGCAGCTCGAACGGCCGCTCGAACTGCAGCAGGCGCGCGAGCACACCCGCCCACGACCAGGAGCCGAGCGCCAGCCGGCAACGGCCGTCGGCCGCCTCGATCAGCTCGCCCGGTTCCAGCCAGGGCGCGAGCTCGGATGCCTCGGCGCGCACCACCGCCTCGCCGATGCAGGGCCACGCCGACGTGGCCCCGCTGCCCGCGTTCGCGCTGCCCGCGGCCACGTCGCGGCGCTCCACCGCCCCGCGGAAGCGCGCGGTCAGGAACGCCAGCGCATCGCCGTGCGGGATCCGTCGCGGCGCGAAGCGGGCCCCGTGCGGCGCGCGCGGCGCCATCCGGTCGAGCCGGTACACCCGCCAGTCCTCCCGCTCCAGGTCGAAGGCGACGAGGTACCAGCGGCCGTCACGGGCGACGAGCTCGTGCGGCTCGACGCGGCGCGACGGGCCGCCGTCGGCCTCGACACCGTCGCCGCGCCGGTAGTCGAAGCGCAGCACCCGGCGTTCTCGCACCGCCTCGCTGACGGCGAGGATCACCTCGGGGTCCGTGCGCACGGCGCTCGGCTCGTGCGCGAAGCGCAGCCCGTCGACGCGGTGCCGGAGCCGCGAGGGCAGCACCTGCCGCACCGTGGCGAGCGCCCGTTCGGCCGCCTCCTCGATCGCCGCGCCGCCGCCCGCGACCGAGCTCAGCGCGATCGCGAGGGCGACGGCCTGTTCGTCGTCGAAGCGGAGCGGCGGCAGCTCCTCCCCCGCGGCGAGCCGGTAGCCGCCGTCGGGGCCCATCGTCGCGGCCACCCGGTAGCCGAGCTCGCGCAGCCGCTCGACGTCGCGGCGGATCGTGCGGGTGCTGACCTCGAGCCGCCCGGCCAGCTCGGCGGCCGGCCACTCTCGTCTCGCCTGCAGCAGGGAGAGCAGCGAGAGCATGCGCGCCGAGCCATCCGTCATGCCATCCAGTCTGCGCCAGGTCGCGGACATTCCGTGTCCTCGACTGCGGGAACACTGGCCGTAGGCGGCCCGACCGAGCCGCCACGACCGAGAGGAACGGCGATGAGCCTCGTCACCACCACCCACCTGAACTTCCGCGACGGCCGCGCCCGCGCGGCGCTCGAGCACTACCACCGCGTGTTCGGCGGCGAGCTCGCGCTCACCAGCTACGGCGAGCTCGGCATGCCCGCCGGCGCCCCCGACGCCGAGCGGATCGTCTTCGGCAGCGTCACGAGCCCCGACGGCTTCCGCGTTATGGCCTACGACGTGCCCGGCGATGCCGGGCCGGCGGATGCCTCCCCCACCGCGACCCGGCGCGAGCACGGCGCGACCCTCACGGACCGCCCCTTCTTCCTGTCGCTCCGGGCCGCCTCGCTCGCCGAGGCGGAGCGCGCCTGGGACGGACTCGCCGAGGGGGCGACGATCGTCGAACCGCTCGCGGCCTCGGCCTGGTCGCCGGGCTTCGGCATGCTCGCCGACCGCTTCGGCGTCACCTGGGTGATCGACGTCGCGGGCTGAGCGGCACGCCGAACGGCCCCGGCCCGCGATCGTCGCGGGCCGGGGCCGTCGTGCCGCTCGTACGGGCGGGTGCGCGTCAGGCGCGGACGAGCTCGCCGTCGGCGGTCGTCGCCTCGCCCTCGCCGGCCACGTCGGGCTGCTGCAGGCGCGGCAGGATCAGCACGCAGACGATCATCACGGCGGCGGTGACCGCGGGGATCAGCGCGATGAAGAAGACGTCGCCGCCGGTCGCCTCGAGGATCGCCGTCGCCGCGATCGGCGCCAGGCCGCCGCCGATGACCGCGGCCAGGTGGTACGAGAGCGAGGCGCCCGTGTAGCGGGTGTCGGTGGTGAACAGCCGAGCCACGTCGGAGGCGAGCACGCCGTACGCCGCGCCGACGAACACCATCGAAACGCCGACCGAGACGTACAGGCCCCACGGCGGCACCGCCGCGGCCAGGTAGAACGAGGGGAACGCCCAGAGCAGCAGCGCGACGGCGGACACGACGTTGATGCGCTTCGTGCCGATCCGCACGCTGAGCACCGCGGCGATCACGATGAACACGCCCTCGACCACCGCCGCGATGAGGTTCGCCGGCAGCGACACCGCCGAGGACAGCCCGACGGAGTCCGTCGCGTACACGAGCATGAAGCTCGTCATCAGGTAGTAGGTGAGGAACACGGCGGCGAAGGAGCCGATGCCGACGAGCAGGTGCGGGGTCTGGAAGCGGAACAGTTTCACGATCGGCACGGAGCCGCTGCGCTCCTGCTTCGAGAGGGCGGCGAACTCGGGGCTCTCCGCGACCTTCGAGCGGATGATGAAGCCGATCGGGATGAGCACGATCGAGGCGAGGAACGGAATGCGCCAGGCCCACTCCTGCATCGCCTCCTGACCGAACGCGGCGTTCACCGCGAGGGTCATCGAGGTCGCGAGCACGAGGCCGATCGGGGAGCCGAGCTGGGCGAAGGAGCCGAACAGCGCCTTCTTCTCCGGCGGCGCGTGCTCGACGCCGATGAGGGCTGCGCCGCCCCACTCGCCGCCCGCCGCGAGGCCCTGGCAGAGCCGCAGGGCGACGAGGAGCACCGGCGCGGCCGCGCCCCAGGCGTCGTAGCCCGGCAGCAGGCCCATCGCGAACGTCGCGACGCCCATCATCAGGAGGGTGATGATCAGCGTCTTCTTGCGGCCGATGCGGTCGCCGATGTGGCCGAAGATGATCGCGCCGAGCGGGCGGGCGACGAAACCGACGCCCATCGTCGCGAAGAGGATCAGGACGCCCGTGAGCGGCGAGACCTCGGGGAAGAAGACGACGTTCAGCGCCAGGGCCGCGGCCTGCGCGTAGACGAAGAAGTCGTACCACTCGATCGAGGTGCCGATCACGGCCGCCGCGGCGACGCGGCGCATCGAGGTGGGTTGGGAGGTGGTGGGGGAGGTGGTGCTCATTGCTGATGCTCCTTCGCATAGCCATCGGTGGTGTCGGATTCTCGGGCGCGCGCCGAACGGGAGCCGGGATCGCCGATGCCGCCGCCGCCTCCGGTCAGCACCTCGATCCGGTCTCCGCGGTCGAGCGTGCCGCTGAACACGGCGGTGATCGGCTCGACGCGGCCGTCGGCCCGCGTCAGCCGGAAGCGGCCGACCGCGCCCGGTTCGCCGCCGGCGAGGCCGGGCGCGCCGCTGCGGTGCCGGTCGGCGTAGCCGGCGATCTGCACACCGTCGGCGAGTGCCTCGTAGACCCGGCGGATGCCGAGGCCGCCGCGGTGCTCGCCGTCGCCGCCGCTCGACTCGACGAGCGAGTACTCGGTGATCGCGAAGTGCGAGTAGTCGGTCTCGAGCGACTCGATGGGCGCGTTGGCGCAGTTCGAGATGGGATTGTCGAGCGCGTCGGCGCCGTCGTGCCCCTGGCATCCGCCCCAGCCGCCACCGAGGATCTCGACGACGACCTGGTAGTCGCCCGTCGCGGCGAGGTGGCTGATCGCGAAGGCGGTCGTCGTGTCGAAGCCGGTGGCGACCGCGGCCTCAGGCACCGCCTGACCCATCGCGCTCACGACGACGTTGAAGACGCGGCTCGCCGGCGTGAGCCGGGCGCGCACGGCGGCCGGCGGTGCCGGGTTCAGGATCGAGCCGTACTCGGTGAGCACGGTGATCGGCCGGTTGCAGCCCTCGTTGAACGGGATGTCGGTGTCGCTGATCATGCAGCGGATCGCGCTCTGCACCGCGGACACCGTCGAGGCGTACGGGCAGTTCACGTTGCCGACCACCTGCGGCCCGCTGCCGCGCAGGTCGACGACGATCTCGTCGCCGGCGACCGTCAGCACGACCTCGACGGGGATGTCGCCGGCGCCCCAGGGGGAACCGTCGACGAAGTCCGCCGCGCGGTACTCGCCGTCGGGGATCGCCCGGATCGCGCTGCGGAAGCGGCGCTCGGCGTAGTCCTGCAGCTCGTCCATCGCCGCGAGCGTCGGCTCGAGCCCGTACCGCGCCGCGATCTCGGCGAAGCGCTGCTGAGCGATGCGGTTCGCGGCGAGCTGCGCCTCGAGGTCGCCGATGACGAGGTCGGGCACCCGCACGGTCGCCTCGATGATGCGCCGCACGAAGCCGCGCTCGCCCCAGTCCCGGCTGAGCGAGAAGGTCGAGACGGGCAGGCGCAGCCCCTCCTGGTAGATCTCGGTGGCGTCAGCGCTGAGGCCGGCGTAGGCGCCGCCGACGTCGACGTGGTGCGCCGTGGTCGCGGCGAAGCCGACGAGCGAGCCGTCGAGGAAGATCGGGTTGAACAGGTAGATGTCCTGCAGGTGCTGCCCGCCCTTGTACGGGTCGTTGTAGAGGATCGCGTCGTCCTCGGTGAGGGCGTCGACGTCGAGCTCGGCGAGCGCGTGCTGCAGGGCGATGGCGACGCCCGCGGTCATGATCGGGATGCACTCCGCCTGCGCGACGATCGCGCCGCGGCGGTCGGCGAGGGCGACCGAGAAGTCGCGCGCCTCGCGCACGATCGAGGAGAACGCGGCGCGGCGGAGGTTCACCGCCATCTCGCGGGTGAGCGACTCGAAGGCCGACTTGAAGAGGCCGAGTTGGTGCTGCTGGGTCATGCGGCGCTCCGTTCCAGGAGGAGGTTTCCGTGCTCATCGATCTCCGCCAGCCAGCCGGCGGGCACGAGCGTGGTCGAGGTGTCGTCGGCGACGACCGCGGGCCCCTGCACCGGGGCGGACATGCCGCCGCGGTGCAGCACCGGGGCGTCCCGGCGCTCGCCGTCGACGAGGATCGAGGTCGTGCCCGCCGGAGTGTCGTTCGCGGCGGTCTGCACCGCGGCGACGGGCGGCTTCTCGCCGGTGAGCCGAAGGCGCACCGTGACGAGCTGCGCGGCGCGCTGTTCGCTCGAGTGGCCGAACTGGCGGTGGTGCGCGGCGTGGAAGCCGGCGAGCAGCTCGCGCGCCTCGTCGCCCGGCGTGAACGGCACCGCGAGTTCGAAGCCCTGGCCGCGGTAGCGGATGTCGGCGAGCCAGCTCGCGACGAGCCCGTCGGCGGCGACGCCGGTCGCGGCGATCTCGGCGCGCGCGGCGGCCTCGATCTCGCGGCAGGCGGCCGCGAGCTCGGCGGCGGAGACTGCGGCGAGGTCGGGCTGGAACCAGGTGACCGAGAAGTCGCGCTTGAAGGAGGCCGTGAGCAGGCCGTAGGCGGAGGTGAGCCCCGCGTGCGGCGGGACGAGCACCCGGTCGATGCCGAGCTCCTCGGCGACCGAGGCGGCGTGCAGCGCGCCCGCCCCGCCGTAGGCGATGAGCGCGGCGCCGTCCAGCTCGTGCCCGCGCTCGAGCGAGACCTCGCGGATCGCGCCGGCCATCGTGACGTCGGCGAGCTGCAGCGCGTCGGCGGCGACCTGCTCGACGGAGCGCCCGAGGGCGGCGGCGAGCGGCTCGAAGGCGGCGCGCGCGGCGTCCCGGTCGAGCTCGAAGCGGCCGGCGAGCCGGGCCCCGGCGGGCATGGCGCCGACGAGGAGGTTCGCGTCGGTGATCGTGGGTCGGCTGCCGCCGCGGCCGTAGCACGCCGGGCCGGGGTCGGCGCCGGCGCTCTCCGGGCCGACCGAGAGCAGCCCGCCGGCGTCGATGTGCACGATGCTCCCGCCGCCCGCGCCGACGGTGTGGATGTCGACGAGCGGCACGCGCAGCGGCAGCCCGTCGACGACGGTCCCCGTCGCGAGCTCGGGCTCCTCGCCCTCGACGAAGGAGACGTCGGTGCTGGTGCCGCCCATGTCCATGGTGACGATGCGGTCGACGCCGGCCGCGGAGGCGATCGTGACCGCCCCGCTCACCCCGGCGGCGGGCCCGCTGAGCAGCATCGTGACCGGCCGGGAGATGGCCGCCTCGGGCGGGACGATGCCGCCGTTGGACTGCATGACCGCCATCGAACGGATGCTCCGCTCGGCGACGTGCGCGCGCAGGTTCTCGAGGTACGCCCCGACCCGGGGGCGGATGAAGGCGTCGACCACGGTCGTCGTCGTGCGCTCGTACTCACGGAACTCGCGCACGACCTCGTGGCTGAGCGAGACCGGCAGGCCGAGCCCGGCGGCCTCGATGGCCGCGGCGATGCGGCGCTCGTGCTCGGGGTTGGCGTAGGCGTGCAGCAGGCAGACCGCGATCGCGGAGACGCCGGCCTCGACGAGCGTCGCGACGGCGCGGGCGACGCCCTCCTCGTCGAGGCCGCGGAGCACCTCGCCCTCGGCCGACACGCGCTCGTCGACCTCGACGATGTGGCGGCGGGCGACGAGCGGCTCGGGCTTGGTGTAGCCGAGGTCGTACATCCGGGTGCGGTCCTGGCGCTGCAGGAAGACGAGGTCGCGGAAGCCCTTCGTGGTGATGAGGCCGATCGGGCCGCCCTTCCGCTCGAGCAGGGCGTTGGTGGCGACCGTGCTGCCGTGCAGCAGCTCGGCCCCGTCGACGAGCTCGTCGGGAAGGCCGCCGAGGCCCTCGAGCACGGCGAGCGAGGGGTCCTCGGGGGTGGAGAAGACCTTGTTCGTCGCGACGATCCGTCCGACGTCATCGACGACGACGACATCCGTGAAGGTGCCGCCGCATTCGATTCCGATGCGCATGGTGTTCCTCTTGCTTTCTGTGGGGGTCAGTAGCTCGGCGGCGACATGAGCCACACGGCGACCGCGCGGCCGCCGTCGGCCTCGCGCGCCCGGTGCGGCGTCGACGACGCGTAGGAGATGCTGTCGAGCGGGCCGAGCACGTGGGTCTCGGTGCCGATGGTGACCTCGAGCCGGCCGCTCACGACGAGCAGGGTCTCCTCGGAGTCGCCGTGGGCGTAGAGCTCGTCGCCGGTCGTGCCGTGCGCGTCGAACTCGCCGATGAACGATTCGAGCTGGGTGTTCGTGGTCGGCGTGATGCGCACTTTGCGCGCGCCGATGCCGTAGGGGTTGAAGTTCGCCGAGGCGTGCCGGTGCACGGAGAGCTGGCGGCGCTCGTTGAAGAGGTCGCCGACGGGCATCTCGAGGGCGGCGCAGATGCGTTGCAGGGTGGCGATGCTCGCGCTCGCCCGGTCGCGCTCGAGCTGGCTCAGGAAGCTCTCGCTGATGTTCGCCTCGGTCGAGACGCTCGCGAGGGTCTTGCGCAGCACCCGTCGGCGTGAGCGCAGGCGTTCGCCGACGGTGTGGGTGTTCGGGAGCTCGTTCTCCGGCATGGCCACGAACGTACAGCAGAGTTCACACCCACGCAAGAAGACTTGAATATTGGTTCAGAAAACTTTACAGTCGAGGGGCAACGACGAGGTATGTGAAGGGCGGACCCCACGTGATCAACGGTGAATTCGGCTTCTGGGCGAACCGGAACGAACCCATCCGAGCCGATCCGCTGCGCGAATCCGGGACCGCCGATGTCGTGATCGTGGGCGGCGGGTACACGGGCCTCTGGACCGCCCTCGCCCTGCACGCGGCCGACCCCTCGCTCGACCTCGCGGTGCTCGAGGCCGAGCAGTTCGGCTTCGGCGCATCCGGTCGCAACGGCGGATGGCTCTCCTCGAAGCCCGTCGGGATGCGCCGCGTGCTCGCGCGCGGCAGCGGCCGCGAGGCCGTGCTCGACGTGGAGCGACGCCTGCTCGAGACCATGGAGACCGTCGTCGACGAGTTCGCCGCCGAGGGCGTCGACATCGGCGCCGAGCGCGGAGGCTGGATCCAGGTCGCCCGCACCGCCCCCGAACTCGCCCGCCTGCAGTCGAGCCTCGCCGGCCATCGCTCGTGGGGCCTCGGCGAGGAGCACGTGCGCCTCGTCGACGGCGACGCACTGCGCGAGCGCATCGACATCCACGACGCCGTCGGGGCCCTCGTCTCCCCCGACTGCGTGCGCGTCGACCCGTTCCTGCTGCTGCGCGGAGTGTTCGAGCGGGCGCGGGCGGCCGGCATCCGCCTCTACGAGCGCTCCCGCGTCACCGCCGTCGAACCCGGCGCGGTCCGTGTCGGCGCGCTCGAGCTGCGTGCGAAGCGGATCGTCCTCGCCACCGAGGGCTACACCGCCGCCCTCGCCGGTCGCGGTCGCGAGATGCTACCGCTGAACAGCGCCATGATCGCGACCCGTCGGCTCGACGACGCCGAGTGGGCGCGGATCGGCTGGGACCTGGCGGCCGGGCTGTCCGGCTCCGCGCACACCTACTTCTACGGCCAGCGCACGCCCGACGGCCGCATCATCATCGGCGGGCGCGGCAAGCCGTACCGCTTCGGCTCCGGCTTCGACGATCGCGGCCAGGTCGACCGCGGCACGGTCCGGGCGCTCGAGGCGATCGTCGAGGACCTCTTCCCCGGCCTCGGCGCCGAGGCGGAGTACGCCTGGTGCGGGGTGCTCGGCGTGCCCCGCGACTGGACGCCGTTCATCGACTGGGACTCCGGCAGCGGCATCCTCCAGCTCGGCGGCTACGCCGGCCAGGGGGTGACGGCGGCGCGGCTCGCGGCCGACGCGGCGGCCGCGCTCCTCACCGGCAGCGAGGACCCGATCGCCCGCATCCCGTGGGTCAGGCAGCGCCCCCGGCGCTGGGAGCCGGAGCCGCTCCGCTGGATCGGGGCGAACGGCCTCTACCGCGCGTACTCCGTGGCCGACTGGGTCGAGCAGCGTTCCTCGAGCCCGCGCACCTCCGTGATCGCGAAGGTCGCGGACGTCATCGCCGGGCGCTGACGGTCCCGCGGTCAAGCCCTCCCGGCGCCCGCGAGGATCGCGTAGATTCCGCCGCATGACGGTACTCACCCTCGAGACCCTGCTCGCCCTCGAGCACGACGGCTGGAACGCGCTCTGCAGCGCGCGCGGCGGGCGTTTCTACGGCGGACTGATGACGGCGGAAGCCGTGATGGTGCTCGTGAACGGCATGGTCCTCGACCGCGACGCGGTCGCCACCTCGCTCGACGGGGCGCCGCCCTGGGCCGAGTACGAGCTCACCGAGCCTCGGCTCGTACCGATCAGCGACGACTCGGCGGCGCTCGTCTACCGGGCGCAGGCGACGCGCGATGGCGATGCCGAACCGTTCACCGCGCTGATGACGAGCGTGTACGCACTCCGCGACGGGCGGCCCCGGCTGGCGCTCTACCAGCAGACGACCATCACGCACTGAGCCCCGGCGGGCAGCGCCTCACGACTCGCGCCGCGAGCCGCCGTCCGGATCGCGCCGGCCGAGCACGCGGCGCCACCAGCCGCGCTTCGGCGGCGTCTCGGGCTCGGGCGAGGCCGCGGGCTGCTCGCCCTTCCAGATCAGGTAGGCGAGGTACGGGTCGTCCTCGGGGTTCGTCGGCGGCGGCGCATCGCGACGTCGTCTGATGCCCATCGTCGCGCCTCCCCGTCAGCCCCGGTCCCCGAGTCCTTCCAGTGTCCGACATCCACCCGGGAACTCCCCCAGAGCGGCGGACGAGCGGCCGCGTTCGACGGACGTCAGCCGGTCAACGGCAGTTCGGAGGTGGGGATGAACTCGACGGTCACCTGCGCGAGATCGACGCCCGCCGCCTCGAGCGCCGTCGCGAGCTCGGCGGTGTCCGGAGCCGGCGGCCGCCCCGAGACCTGGAGCCTCGCGCGCTCGCCGTCGGAGTCGAGCCGTTCGATGACGAGGTCGTTCGCCGCCGCCCAGGGCTCGGCGGCCTGCCGGACCGCGTACTGGAGCAGCTCCTGCTGCGTGAAGCGCACGGAGGTCGCCGTCAGCGGCACCGCGATGAGCGCCAGCGTCACCAGGGTCACGGCGATCGCCCGCCCGTTGGAGTGCTTCGGACCATCCGCCGCGCCCGCCGCCGGCCGCACCCGTTCGACGAGCTGGCCCGCCCCCGCGATCCGGTACCCGGCGAGCACGATGACGCCCGTCGCGATGATGGCCGCCACGTTCGTGGCGAACAGCAGCAGCGCGCCGAGCGCCTCGTCCGGCGCACCGGACTCGAGCGTCAGCCCGACGGTCGCGAGCGGCGGAACCAGCGAGATCGCGATGGCGACGCCGGGGAGCGTGTCCGACACGTCCCGCCGCACGAGCGCGATGGCGCCGACGGCTCCGGTGGCCAGGGCGGCGAGCATCGCGATGAGCCCGGGGCTCACCCGGCTCGCGATCTCGCCGTCGGTCGAGGCGACGACCGGCGCGGCCACGAGCAGGCCGACGAGGTAGCCCACGGCGATCGCCGCCGCGGCGCCGCCCAGGACGAACGCCCAGGAGCGGACGAGGTTGCGCCGGTCGCCGATCACCGTCGCAAGCACGGTGCCGAGGATCGGGGTCATCAGCGGGGCGACGATCATCGCGCCGATCACCGTGGCCGCGGAATCACCGACGAGCCCCGCGGCGGCGATCACCGCCGACAAGCCGAGCAGCAGCCAGAACCGGCTGGCCTTGCGACCGGCCTCCTGGCCGTCGAAGAACACCGCCTCACGCATCTCGGCGACGCTGTTCACCGCCACCCCCGTCCCCCCGGCGATTGGCTCCGAGTATCGCGGAGCCGCGCACGCCGGCACAAGAGGCGAACGGCGCGGCGCCCTATCGGTACCGCGCGGCCACCGGGCAGTCGAAGGGGTCGCGGGCGGCGAGCCCGACTCGGTTGAGGTAGGCGATCACGATCGCGTACGAGCGCCACATCGACGTCTCGGTGTACGGCACGTCGTGCGTCCGGCAGTACTCGCGCACGATCTCCCGGGTCTGGGCGAGGTGCATCCGGGACATGCTCGGGAAGAGGTGGTGCTCGACCTGGTAGTTGAGACCACCGTAGAGCCAGGTCGCCCACCAGCCGCCGCGGATGTTGCGCGAGGTGCGCACCTGCTTCTGGAAGAAGTCGAGCTTCGCGTCGGGGGCGATCACCGGCATGCCCTTGTGGTTCGGCGCGAAGGAGGCCCCCATGTACACGCCGAACACGGCGAGCTGCACGCCGACGAAGGCGAACGCCATCCCGAGCGGCAGCACGAGGAACACGGGCACGAGCACGACCGCGAGACGCGCGGCGATGATGGCGAGCTCGGTCCAGCGGCCGGGCACCGGGCCGCGGCCGAAGAGGTAGCGGAGGCTCTGGTAGTGCAGGTTGAGGCCTTCGAGCGTCAGCAGCGGGAAGAACCACCAGCCCTGCTTGCGGGTGAGGAGGCGGCGCAGGCCACGGGCGTTCGCGGCATCCTCGTCGAGGAAGGAGATCGTGTCGACCTCGATGTCGGGGTCCTTGCCGACGCGGTTCGGGTTGGCGTGGTGCCGGCTGTGTTTGCTGTCCCACCAGCCGTAGCTCATGCCGACGAGGCCGGCGAGCACCCTCGCGAGCCGGTCGTTGGCCGGCCCGGAGGCGAGGATCTGTCGGTGCGCCGCCTCGTGCGCGAGGAACGCCAGCTGCGTGAACAGCACGCCGAGCGCTCCGGCGATGAGCAGCTGGTACCAGCTGTCGCCGAGCAGGACGAAGCCGGCGACCGCTCCGCCGAAGGCGAGCGCGATGGCCGCGCCGACGAGGCCGTAGAACCACGGCGTGCGGCGGAGGAGCCCGGTCTCGCGGACGATCTGGGAGAGCTGGCTGTAGGCCCGGGCGATCGGCGGGAAGTCGCCGGCTCGGGCGTAGGTCTGTCGGACGGGGCCGAGCACGGCCTCCTGGACGATGGGGATGGTCGGCATGGGGGCTGCCTGTCTGTGCTGGGCCGCGAGTCTTCGGCCGTGGAGCCAAAGGCGGGTGCCCATCGCTGTTCCCACGCTAGGCGGCGGACCATGCCGCTGCCTGCATACCTCCCGTGACTGTGCTGGGAGTGGACGGCCGGCCCCGCCTCGGGCGGGGCCGGCCGAGAGCCTCAGAGGCCGCGGATGTTCGTGGCCTGGAGGCCCTTCTGACCCTGCTCCACGTCGAACTCGACGCGCTGGTTCTCGGTCAGCTCGCGATAGCCGCTGCCGGTGATCGCGCTGAAGTGCGCGAACACGTCGGCGGAGCCGTCGTCGGGAGCGATGAAGCCGAAGCCCTTTTCCGTGTTGAACCATTTGACGATGCCGGTGGCCATGACGTCATTCCTTCGTTGTCTGGGACCACGGGTGTGATCCGTGAATCCGCGGCGACGGCGCCGCCGCGGGGCTTTGGTGCGCCGGGCGAGGTGATCGCCGGCGGAGTGGATGCCTGCAGGGGACGCCGCTTCGAGGGCGAGGAAGGCCGCATCGAGCGAGTCGCAGCGGGCCACGGCGCGGCCGATCGCGTCGGAGACGAGGAAGGCGTCGCCGTCGGCCACGACGTGCCCGGCGTACTCGCCGTCACGCGTGGCGCTGTGCACGTCGTGATCGGCTTGCCGCCAGTGCAAGCGAGGGGACGAACTGGTGAAGAGCAGAGAGATGAGAACGATCGTTTCGATACGGCGGCCGGCGTGACGTCGACGTCAGCGGCTGCGGGAAGCTGAGGATGCGCTCCAAGCGCGGTGGTGGAATCGGGACGCGTGGAACGCGACGGTGCTCGAAGATGACGGGCACTCGGGCGTGACGACCGGTTCGGCTGCACGGTGCATCACTGCGTCCCAGTGTACGCGATCCGACTGAGAGATCCAGTGGCGCGGCCGGTCACCCCTCGCGCAGGCGGTGCAGCAGCGCAGCGAGCGCAGCGCGGACGGTCGCCGCGACGACCTCGGCGGGATCGCCGTCGAAGTGGTGCTCGCCGATGTCCGCCTCGCCGTCGAGGGCGACCGCGACGTAGACGGTGCCCGCCGGCCGCCCCTCCTCCTCACCTGGGCCGCCCACCCCCGTCACCGCGACGGCGGCATCGGCGCCGAGCCGCTCGCGGGCGCCGGTCGCCATCTGCTCGGCCGCCCGGGCGGTGACGACCGGCCCGGGCGCCACCCCGAGCAACTCGAACTTCACGGATGCCTCGTACGCCACGATCGATCCCGCGAACCATTCGCTCGCGTCATCCGCCTTGCCGAGCGCGACCGCGATCGCGCCGCTCGTCAGCGATTCCGCCGCCCCGATGCGCAGCCCGCGCCGACCGGCCTCCGCGGCGACCGCCTGCGCCAGCTGCTCGATCTCGTCGTCCGTTCCGTTCCGTTCCGGCATTCCGCTCCTCCCGTTCCCCAGCACCGTCCCGCACGGGATCGGATCGCGTCAACCCCCTCGCGCGGGCACCCGGCAGCCGCAATGCGCAGCGAGCAGGACGGCACGCGCAGCCGCGAGCGAGCGACTTCAATACAACTGGAGAAAAACGGTACGGTCGGCACCATGGGAACGCTGTACTACGGGGATTCGCAGACCCCGATCGGGATCGAGGATCGCGCCCTCGCGCACCTGAAGATCGTCCTGACCACCAAGCTGCGCCGCAACGAGAGCTTCACCCTGTCCTGGCGGCACCCCGACGACGAGCCGCGCGGGCGCGAGACGCTCTGGCTGCACCCGGCCATCCCGCTGCGCTTCGTCTTCACCGAGCCTGAGCGCCCCGAGCTCAACGCCCGGTGGCTCGAGGACCTCATGCGCTCGGCGAACAGCACGGGCGGCATCGAGCTCGTGCCGGAGCACCTGGACCCCGAGCCCATCCCGGTCGACACGAGCCAGCCCGTCCGTGTCGGCGCGGACGTGCAGGACGTGGAGCCGGCACAGGACTAGCCAGCGTCAGAGGCCCCGGCGGCCCAGGCTCCGAGCGACGACAGGATGACCTCGAGCCCGAACTCGTAGGCGTGCTCGGGGTCGTGGGCACTCCCCCGCGGCTCGCCCGCGGCCGAGCCGATCCGGGACGCGAGCGGATACGCGTCGTCCGTGACGAGTTCGGAGAGGATCGGGCCGGCGACCGCCCACCAGCCGCGATCGTCGAGGCCGCTGGCCGCGCGGCTTCGTTCGGCGGCGAGGGCGTCCGCGGCATTGGCCCGCACGAACGACAGCACGAGGGTGAGCGCGTCGTCGATCGCCAGGTCCGAGAGCCCGGATCCTGCGAACGCGCCCAGCTCGTGCTCGTACTTGGCGAGCTGCCCCGGTCCGAGCGGCGGGCGGAGCGTCGACAGCTCGGCGGCCCACGGGTGCGCCAGGTAGAGCGCCCGGTTCGCGTCGGCGAGCACCCGGACTCGCGCGCGCCAGTCGGCGCCGCCGTACGGCGTCCGGGGCATCCCCTCGTACACGCGGTCGAGCATGAGGTCGACGAGCTCGGCGCGGCCGGGCACATAGCGGTACAGGCTCATCGGCTTCGTCGCGAGCCGCTCGGCCAGCCGGCGCATGGTGAGCGCAGTCATCCCCTCGGCGTCGGCGAGCTCGATGGCCGCCTCGACCACCCGATCGACGCTCAAGGTCGGGCGCGGACCCGGCCGGGCCGCCGGCCGGGCGAGTCGGGCGCGCCAGAGCAGGCGGATCGACGCGGCGGGATCACCGGCGCTCGTGCCGGTGCGGTCGTCGGGCATACGGCCATTCTCCCCCGGCGCCGATCAGCGGGTCACATCTGCTCGTGCCATCCGCCCGCCACCATCGTCTGGAAGCGCCAGCCTTCGGCCGTGCGCACCAGCAGATCGCCGTAGCGCATCTGCTGGGTGCGCCCGCCGAGCTCGAAGCTGGCGTCGGTGACGACGAAGCAGAGCGCCGGCGAGAGGAAGATCGGATGCCTCGTCGAGTGCATCGTCAGTTCGGCGGAGTTCGCGCCGACCACCTCGCGCATCTGCGCCAAGTACCGTTCCCGGTCGCAGGCCGAGGCGATGCCGTAGCCGTCGGCGTCGTCGGTGACTTCGTTGATCGGGAAGGCGGCGAGGTCCGCCATGCCGTTCAGGTCGCTGGCGGCGACCCGCTCGTCGTAGCGGTCGAACCAGGCGAGCACCTCGGCGAGCTGCTCGGCGGTCGCGTCGCCGCCTGCGGCGGCAGCGGCGATCTCGTGCGTTTCTGTGGTCGTCATGCGTGGTGCTCTCTTTCCGGTCCAGGTCGCGTTCTCAGTGCGCGATCCGTTGAAACGCGTACAGTGTACCCAGTTATTCCGTCGGTGCGGAAGTTCGGGTACTCGACGGGTCGCGCAGGCGCCCACTCGGCGACGCCCCGCGCGTGACGCTCGCGAAGCACCCGGCTCGCTGCGCCGACCCTGTCGTGGCGGCACCCCGACGATGAGGCGCGGGGCCGAGCCCGCGCAGGACTCGTCAGCCGCGCTCGGCCCGATTCGCCCGCTCGACGAGCGAGCCGCCCCGGAATTCGAAGACCCGGTCCGCGAGCGCTTCGACGTCCGCCGGTTGGTGACTCGTGAAGACGATCGCCGTACCCCGGGCCCGTTCCTCACGCAGGATGCTGCGCACGAGCTCGACCCCGCCGGCGTCCAGGGCGTTGAAGGGCTCGTCGAGGAGCAGCACCGCTGGACGCTCGAGGAGGGCCTGCGCGAGCGACAGCCGTTGCCGCATGCCGAGGGAGAACGTCCGCGCGCGCTTCCGGCCCGCGTGCAGCCCGACCCTTGCGAGGGTGGCACGCACCTCGGTCCGACCGACCTCGCCGCGGATCGCCGCGAGCCTGATCAGGTTGTCCTCCGCACTCAGGCCGGGCAGCACCGCGGGCCCGTTGATGCACCCCGAAGCGCTCCGGAAAGGTGCGCCCCTCGCTCAGATACCGAGCGTCGATCTCGACGGAGCCGGTCGTCGGCTGGGCGAAGCCGCACATCAGCATCAGGAGCACCGATTTGCCGGCGCCGTTCGGCCCGGTCACCGCCGTGGTCGTGCCCGGTTCCACATCGAGGTCGACACCGCGGAACAGCTCGGTGCCGCGGAATGACTTGGACACTCCGCGGAGTGCGACGATCGCCATGGATGGGTCTCCGTTCATCGTGTGGGTTTCAGGTGCGACGCCAGCGGATGATTGCGACGCCGATCAGGGCCAGGACGGCGAACGCGACCGCCAGCACCGCGGCCGTCGCCCACACACTGCGCCCGTCGATGACGGACCAGGCTCCGGACAGCGCCAACGGGTTCCAGAGCGTCGCGGGGAACAGCCAGATCAACGCGACGACCGCCGTGATGGCCCCGGCGAGCGCGACGGGCGTCGGGCTCAGCGTGACGACGGTGAGGAGGATGGCGCAGACGAGCATCGTGGTCGCGGCGCCGCTCGCCACGACCGCGAGCAACAGACCGCCGACCCGCACCGGCTCCTCCGGCGCATCCCCCAACAGCAGGACGAGCGCACCCGACACGAAGACGCCGAGGGCGACGATCCCGACGGGACGCGCTGAGCCGCGCAGCTCCGCCAGGTACTCGCGCGCGGCGGTTCCGTGCCTGATCCGCCGGGCCATCGCCAGCCCGTCTGCACGGGCGAGCACCTCGAAGGCCCGCGCGGCGGCCACGCCGACGACGAGGATCAAGGCGGTCAGTCGCTGAAGCACCGAGCCGCCCGGGCCGAAGAACGCCTCGACCACCGCGGCCTCGGAGCTCAGCCCGAGGAGCTCGGCGCGCAGGACCGCCAGCCCGGCCGCGCCGACCGCCGCGCTCCCGACCCACGTCGAAGCTCCGAGATCGGCGGAACGCCCCCCTCGCGTCCACCACTCGCGGCCGAGCACGACGGCGAGACTGCCGCACAGCAGCGCCGCGGCCCAGAGCGGTGCCCGCCAGCTCAGCGACGGCTCGTCGAGCATCGGCCCGATCGCGATCAGCGGCTCGAGGACCGTCCGCGCCGGCCAGCCGAACTGAAAGCTCGCCAGCACGAAGGCTCCGAAGCCGATGCCGGCCGGTATCGCCAAACGCGCCCCGAACGCTGCACCGACCGCCGCGACCGCCCCACAGATGACGAGCAGGCCCAGCGCGAGGACCGCCATCGAACCGGCCCAGGCGGCGAGCGGCACGAGGCCCGACGAGCGGTACGCGGCCGTCACGAACCCCTCGGGCGCCCGAGCGGCGAGTGGGAGTCCCCACGCCGCCATCGCAGCCCCGAGGTTCATCGCCAGCAGGGTCGGCGCGACGCGTGGCAGCCCGTCGCGCATCGCCCGCCACCACAGCGAACGCAGGGAGCCGAGCCGGATCCGAACCGCGCGGCGGTCGAGGAATCGCAGGTCGACGAGGCATCCGGCAATCCACGCGGGAAGCAGGACGAGCGTGTACAGCTGCCGGTCCTGGAGAATCTGCAGCGCGACGTCCCAGTACCCGAGCTCGGTCCCGTCGAAGGCCGCGCGCACGAAGGCGCCGTACAGCGCAGCACCCGTCCCCGCGGTGACCGCGACCGCGGCTGTCGTCGTTCGACTCACCTCAGGCTCACGAGATGGGACGCTCGGAGCGAGGTGGCCAGCCACGCGCCGCCCACGAAGAGGGCGATGATCCCGATCGGGGCGAGCGCCGCACCGATCGGCTGCTGCACGAGGCCGAATGGGTACACCGCGAACAGCGCGCCCCACTCCGGCCGGTCGAGCAGCCCGGCGGCAACCGAGTGCGCCAGGTACACCCCGAACGGCAGGAAGAAGCCGAGGAGCGGCGACGGCAGCACGAGGATGAGGACGTTCCCCATGGTGGCGAACACGGCGGAGGCCACCCCGACCCAGAGGCTGTAGCCGAGCACATACGAGAGTGCACCGCCGGCGAGGAGTTGCGACAGGCTCACCCGCTCGGCGGCATCCCGGGCGAGCTCGTCCGGCGTGATTCCGTACACCGACGGGTCGATCAGCTCGGGAACGATCGCCGGAGCGCCGAAGAACACCAGCCCGCCGACGACCGCCGTGCCGATGAAGACGGGAACGAACGCAGTCGCGGCCCCGCTCGTGAGGAACGCGTTCACCAGCGCTCGCGGCCCGACGCGTGTCCGCGCGGAGAACACGAAGCGCGACCTCACCGAGGCCAGAAGGGATCGGCTCCCCGAGAGCACGGCGATCATCGGCAGCAGCGGGGCCAGCGGCGACATCATCGCCTGCCCGAACAGGTCGAGCTCGTCGCGGAACACGGCGCCGTCGAGCTTCATCGCCCCGAACCCCAGTTGGGCGCCCACCAGCAGAATCGGCACCAGCACGATGCTCACCGGGGCCGCTCGCCGAAGCTCCCCCGCGACGATGCGACGCGCCTCGGACATCGACCGCCACCCGGCTCGAGGCGAGACGGCGCCGCCGAATCGCATCCCGCGGGGTCCCGACATCCCGCCTAGTTGCTCCGCCACCGACCGATGACCTGCACACTCACCACGTTCCAGGAGCCGATCTGCAGCACCGGCTGGGTGCCCGCGACGCCCGATCCGATCCGATTGGGCAGTTTGGCGGAGGTGCTGTCGTTCAGTCCGAGCACCTTGGTCCCGACGGAACAGTTCACGCCGTAGGCGATGCACAGCGTCGCGTCGACGGTGTACGAGGATCCGACGCTCGTGATGGAGATGTCCCCCGCGACATTCGAGCCGGACTTCGTCTGCGAGCCCACGCCCAGGTAGGGAGCTTGAAACTGCGGGACGACGACATTGAAGTCGGCGTAGGACGTCCCGGCCTCTGCGGCGACCGCGCCGCCCAGCACGAGCCCGACTCCCGCCACCACTGCGATGCCGCCGCGAAGACGATTCAATTTGCGCATCTTCTCCTCCGAACTCTCCAGGATCTGGATCGATCGACCCAGTTCCGGACGAAGCTACGAAGCTGCGGCGACGAGGTCAATGGAGCGTGTTCGGGCGGCTGACGGCGCTCGGGACACCGCCTCGGCGACGCGACTCCCCGCGCATCCGCAGCCGTCGGGGCAAGGACCCACGCACGCCATACGAACCGCTCCGCTCTGCGCCGCCGCACCAATGTGTCCAAAGACACACGGCTGAGATCAGGCCTGTGGAGCGTTCCGTTCAGCCCCGAGGCGGATGAGCGAGGCTGTTCTCCGCACCCCGGGGAACGAGAGGAGTCAGTGGCGCCGGTGATTCACGCCGTTATCGTCTCGCCGCGAGCGCTTCTCGTGCGCGGGCTCCGCGAACTCCTCACGAGCAGCCGCGTCGCGCTTGTCGTCGGCACGCTCCGCACCGTCGAGGAACTGCCCGCGCTGCTCCACGCCCAACATCCGCAATTGCTCGTCCTCGATCTCGACGTGGAGGGGCTCGACGAGCCGACGACGCTCCATCGCATCCTTCGAGCGAGGCCGGGCATCAGGATCCTGGGCGTCGATTGCGGTGGCGATCCGTCGATCGCGAAGCGCATCGCCCGCAGCCGGCTCGGCCTCGTCGTCTCCTCGAACGCCGGCGACGACGAGCTGCTCGACATGCTCGACGCGCTCGCTCCGGCGCAGCGTGCCCGCGCACGGACGCATCCGGTTCCAGGGGCGAAGGCGGCGACGTTGACGCCGCGCCAGTGCGAGGTGCTCACCGGCGTCGCAGACGGGCTGAGCAACCGGCAGATCGCCTCCGCCCTGGGGCTCTCCGAAGGTACGGTCAAACGGCACCTCTTCCGCGCCTTCCGGGTGGTCGAGGCGAGCTCGCGCATCGACGCGGTGAATCGCGCCCGCGCACTCGGGCTCATCGGGGAGCAGGAGACGTCGATCGTGGCGCGCCGTCGGCGCGGCGTGTCCCGCGGCGCGTGACACGCGAAGCTCCAACGCGAGCGCAAATGCGAGCGGGACGGCGCCGGCAACCTCGCGCACCAGTGACGCAGAAAACCCCCGATCTCACGAGAGATCGGGGGTTTTCGCTGGCGGTGACGGTGGGATTTGAACCCACGGTAGGGGGTTACCCTACACAACTTTTCGAGAGTTGCACCTTCGGCCGCTCGGACACGTCACCGGGATCGATAGTAGACGATCCCGCCCGGCTGGCCAAAACGGACGGACGGCGGATGGCTCAGCAGACGTTCAGCGGACACCCATAGTTTCATCGCATGCCCGCTCCGCACCGTCTCGCCGCCATCGCGCTCGTCGCGGGAGGCGTCGGCGCCGCCGCGGCCGCCGGCGCCCTCGGCTGGCGCGCCTTCGGCGAGCGCCGGCGCGAGCAGTCCGCGGTGCTGAACGAGACGCTCCCCGTGCACTCGAAGTGGTGGCGCGAGCTCGCGAAGACCCGCGGCGAGCTGCTCTACGTCGCGATCGGCGACAGCGCCGCCCAGGGCATCGGCGCGAGCCGTCCCGATCTCGGCTACGTCGGCCTGCTCGCCGACGAGCTCCGCAGCCGCAGCGGGCGCACGGTGCGGGTCGTGAACCTCAGCGTCTCCGGAGCGACCGTCGGGCTCGCGGTGCGCGACCAGCTCCCCCGCTTCGGCAAGCTGCGCCCCGACGTCGTCACCGTCGCGATCGGCGCGAACGACATCGCCGACTGGGATGCCGCGGCCTTCGCCGAGGGCATCCGCGCCGTGTTCGACGCGGTCCCCGAGCACGCCGTCGTGGCGGATCTGCCGTGCTTCTACTTCCCCGCGAACGAGCGCAAGGTCGCCGAGGCGAACGCGATCCTCCGCCGCGAGGCCGCGGCGCGGGGACTCGCCGTCGTGCCCCTGCACGAGGCGACGAGGCGGCAGGGCGTGCGCGGCATCCTGACCGGCTTCGCGAAGGACTGGTTCCACCCGAACGACCGCGGCTACCGGGTCTGGGCGGGTGCGTTCCGGCCCGCGGTGATCTCGCGCCTGGCCGAACTGCGGGGGCGTGTCGGGGGCCGCGGCTAGGCTCTGGGCATGGCCCGAACGAGCACCGCCTTCCGCTGCACCGAGTGCGGGTGGAGCACCGCCAAATGGGTCGGCCGCTGCGCCGAGTGCCAGCAGTGGGGCACCGTCGTCGAGGCCGCGGCGCCCACCGGCATCACCCGCACCGTCAAGGCTGCCGCCATCGCGCCGTCGCAGGCCGCGCGGCCCATCGCCCACATCGAGGTCGCGGCCACGAGCCACCGGCCCAGCGGCATCGGCGAGTTCGACCGGGTGCTCGGCGGCGGCATCGTCGCGGGCGCCGCCATCCTGCTCTCCGGTGAGCCCGGAGTCGGCAAGTCGACGCTCCTGCTCGAGGTCGCCGCCCGGGTCGCCGCGGGCGGCCGCCGCGTGCTCTACGTCAGCGCCGAGGAATCGGCCGCCCAGGTGCGGTTGCGCGCGGGCCGCACGGGCGCCCTGCACGACGAGCTCTACCTCGCCGCCGAGGCCGATCTCGCCACGGTGCTCGGGCAGATCGACGAGGTCTCCCCCGAACTGCTCATCGTCGACTCGGTGCAGACGGTCGCGAGCTCCCTCGTCGACGGCCTGCCGGGGCAGCCGAGCCAGGTGCGCGAGGTGGCCTCCACCCTCATTCGCGTCGCGAAGGAGCGCGATCTGCCGCTGCTGCTCGTCGGTCACGTCACGAAAGACGGCACGATCGCCGGGCCCCGCCTGCTCGAGCACCTCGTCGACGTCGTATGCCACTTCGAGGGCGACCGGCAGACCTCGTTGCGCTTCGTCCGGGCGCTCAAGAACCGCTTCGGCCCAACCGACGAGGTCGGCTGCTTCGAGATGACCGGCGACGGCATCGCCGAGGTGCCCGATCCGTCGGGCCTGTTCCTCAGCCGCGCCCGCACCTCGGTGAGCGGCACCTGCGTCACCGTGGCCCTCGAGGGCCGCCGGGCGCTGCCGGTCGAAGTGCAGGCGCTCGTCGTCGCGACGAAGGCGCCGCAGCCGCGTCGCGTGGTGAACGGCGTCGACCCCTCGCGGGTCGCCATGATCCTCGCCGTGCTCGAGCGGCGGGCTGGGCTCAAGTCGCTCGGCGAGCACGACGTCTACGTGTCCACCGTCGGCGGGGTGCGCCTCGTCGAGCCGGGCGCCGACCTCGCCATCGCCGTGGCCATCGCCTCGGCGATGCGCGACCGTGCCGTGCCGCACGAGCTCGCCGCCTTCGGCGAGATCAGTCTCGCCGGCGAGGTGCGCCCCGTCGCGGCGGCGACGCAGCGCGCCACCGAGGCGCGTCGGCTCGGCTACACGTCGATCCTCGACGTCGAGGCGGGCAGTGTGCGCGCCGCCGTCGAACGCGCGATGCTGGCCGCCAAGGGCGCCCGCGAGCGCGAGCTCGACGCCGCGTTCTGAGCGCTCCCCCGAATGCGAGGGCCCGGGGCTACGCCTCGAGCGCCCGCAGCAGCTCGCCCGGCGGCGCCTGCATCGGGTGCGGACCGGCGATGTCGAGGAACACCGTGGTGATCGTCGACTCGTAGCGCTTCAGGAAGCTGCGCAGCCAGCCCGGGCTCTGCAGCCCCACCGCGGGCGGCAGGTTCGCCGGCTTGTTCGCCGCATCGCTGAACAGCAGCAGCGCGACCTCGCCGGTCTTCGGGTCGCGGTAGGTCCACACTTCGCCGCCGTCGAGCGGGCGGTCGCGCGGGCCGGGCTTCACGAGCGGCACGACGGTGTTGCCGTGGCGCAGGGCGAGGGCGACCGCCGCCATGTCCTGCCGTTCGAGCGCCTCCGCGAGCGCCTGCGAACGGAACTCCAGGGGTTCCTTGGCCTTCTTCTTGCCCGTGCCTGCCATGCCTCCAGCGTAGCCGCGCGCGGACGCGTGACCGGCCGGGATGTCGGTCGCGGCCGATAGCGTGCAGCCATGCCCAAGCCCACCCGTGCGCCCCAGATCGACCCGCTCCGCCTCGACGACCTCCAGCCCGGCGATCCCGGCGAACTCGGGCCGCAGCGCACCGTCGAGGGGCTCCGCTTCGTCGACGCCGAGGTCGACGGCGGCGACTTCTCCGGCGCGACGTTCTCCGAGTGCGAGCTCGTCGGCTGGCACGCGCACGAGGCCTCCTTCCGCGCCGCCCGCTTCCTCGAGACACGCATCGAGCGGCTCAACGCCCCGGTCTTCTCCGCGGCGCGCGCGACGTTCCGCGACGTGCGCATCGAGGGCTCCCGCATCGGCTCCGCCGAGCTCTACGACGCCGAGCTGCACTCGCTCGTCGTCGAGCAGTCCAAGCTCGGCTGGGTCAACCTGCGGGCCGCCCAGCTGCGCGACGTCCGCTTCCAGGGCTGCAGCTTCGACGAGCTCGACCTCGGCGAGGCCACCCTCGCCCGGGTCGCCTTCGAGGACTGCACGGTCGGCGAGCTCGTCGTCACCCGCACGACCATGCAGGACGTCGATCTGCGCGGGCTCGACATCCGCGCCATCCGCAGCCTCGAGGGCCTCGCCGGCGCCACGATCGACTCGCAGCAGGCCGCCGGCCTCGCCGAGCACTTCGCCGCCCAGCTCGGCCTGCGCATCGAGGACCGCTGACTCTCCGGCGTTAGGCTCGTGCCATGTTCATGGGATTCGACGGCTGGCACGCGCTCATCGTCCTCGGCATGGTCCTCGTGCCCCTCGCCATCGTCGCGGTCATCGTGCTCGTCGTCGTGCGCGTCTCGCGCACCAGCGCACCCCCGGCATCACCGGTCGCCCCGACCGCGAGCCCCGCTGAGCGCCTGGCGCAGCTCGACCGGCTGCGTGACGAGGGCCGCATCAGCCCGACGGAGTACGAGCAGACCCGCGCGCGCATCCTCGGCGAGCTGTAGCGTCCGCCAGCTCAGTACAGCAGGAACTGCTTCGTCTCGGCCGACGCGATCCCGTCCACGGTGACCTCGAGGTGGTACGAGGCGCCGTCGGCCGGCACGGCCTCGCGCGCGCCCGTGCAGGTGTCGGTCGAGGAGCGGGTGCGGTCCCAGACGATCGGCACGGCCGAGCTGACCGGGGTTCCCGGCGTGAGCGAGACCTGCGCGTCGATCGCGTCGCTCTGGCAGTCGCTCGACCGCCAGTAGACCTCGTCGCCGCTGCTGATGGTGAACTCCTGCGCGGCGGTGCCGGCGTTCAAGACGCAGACGTTCTTGCCCGTGTTCGTGATCGACACGGACAGCTGCGGCTGCTCGCCCGCCTGGTACTGCCCCATGTCGGTGACCGCCTCGACGAGCACCTGCGAGGGGTCGCACGGGGCGCCGTCGGCGGCGGTCTCCTCGGTCGGGATGACCGTCTCCGGGGCCGTGCTGGCCGGGGCATCCGTCGTCTTCGCCGCCGGCGGGGCCGTCTTCTCGTCGCCCTGGCTGGAGCCCGGGCGCACGATGACGAGCACGATCGCGACGATCACCGCGACGACGCCGAGCAGCACCATCAGCCGGCGACGCCGGTACACCGCGGGCGAGAGCCGCCCGTTCGGTGCAGGGTTCGTCGACATGGCCACAGGGTACGTCCAGCGGCGCGGGGCGGGCGGAAGGCACGCGGCGCGCCGAGGCATCCCCCAGCTGGGCTCAGAGGTGCTTCAGCATGCGCGTGTTGCCGAGGGTGTTCTGCTTCACGCGGGCGAGGTCGAGGAACTCCGCGACGCCCTCGTCGTGCGAGCGCACGAGCTCGGCGTACACCTCGGGGTCGACGGTCTCCTCGCCCATGTCCTCGAAGCCGTTCCGGCCGAAGAAGCCGACCTCGAAAGTCAGGCAGAACAGCCGCGACAGGCCGAGCTCGCGGGCGTCGCGCTCGAGCGCGTCGAGCAGCGCGCGCCCGACGCCGCGGCCGAGCCACTCCTCGGCGACCGCGAGGGTGCGCACCTCGCCGAGGTCCTCCCAGATCACGTGCAGGGCGCCGGCGCCGATGACGCGGCCATCGGCGTCCTCGGCGATCCGGAACTCCTGGATCGCGCCGTACAGGTCGACCCGCTCCTTGCCGAGCAGGATTCGTCGGCTGACGAACGGCTCCACAACGTCGATGATCCTCGGCACATCGCTCGTGCGCGCCCGGCGCACCGTGAAGTCGGTCATCGCCCAATCGTAGGACCGCGCGGCTCGCCGACGGAAAACGGACCGAAACGGCGGATGCCCCGTGCTCGTCGAGCACGGGGCATCCGGAGTCGGCCGGCGGGGACTACTCGCCGGAGGCGGCCGCCAGGTCGGGCGTCGCCGAGCCGGTGCCGATCGCCGCGTTGGTGTTCACGCCGACGTTCGCGGGCAGGGCCCGCTGCGTCGTCACGAAGACGAACTCGCCGTCCTGGAAGTCGACCTTCACGTGGTCGCCCGGGTTGAGCTCGCCGTGCAGGATCTTCTCGGAGAGGCGGTCCTCCACCTCGCGCTGCACCGCACGGCGCAGCGGGCGGGCGCCGAGCGCCGGGTCGAAGCCGACCTCGATCAGGCGGTCCTTCGCCTCGGAGGTGAGCTCGATCGTCATGTCGCGGTCGAGCATGCGGTCGCCGAGCCGCTTGATGAAGAGGTCGACGATCTGCTTGAGCTCGGCCTTCGAGAGCTGCGGGAAGACGATGATGTCGTCGACGCGGTTCAGGAACTCCGGCTTGAAGTGCTTCTTCAGCTCCTCGTTGACCTTCGCGCGCATGAGGTCGTAGCCCGTGCGCGAGTCGCCCTCCATCTGGAAGCCGACGGGGCCGCCCGAGATGTCCTTCGTGCCGAGGTTCGTCGTCATGATGATGACGGTGTTCTTGAAGTCGACGACGCGACCCTGACCGTCGGTGAGACGACCCTCCTCGAGGATCTGCAGGAGCGAGTTGAAGATGTCGGGGTGCGCCTTCTCGATCTCGTCGAAGAGCACGACGGAGAACGGCTTGCGCCGCACCTTCTCGGTGAGCTGGCCGCCCTCCTCGAAGCCGACGAAGCCGGGAGGGGCGCCGAACAGGCGCGAGACCGTGTGCTTCTCGCCGTACTCCGACATGTCGAGCGAGATCATCGCCGCCTCGTCGTCGAAGAGGAACTCGGCGAGCGCCTTGGCGAGCTCGGTCTTGCCGACGCCCGTGGGGCCGGCGAAGATGAACGAGCCCGAGGGGCGCTTCGGGTCCTTGAGGCCGGCTCGGGTGCGGCGGATCGTGCGGCTGAGCGCGGCGATCGCGTCCTCCTGGCCGATGACGCGCTCGTGCAGCGCCTTCTCCATGAAGACGAGACGGCTCGACTCCTCCTCGGTGAGCTTGAACACCGGGATGCCGGTGGCCTGGGCGAGCACCTCGGCGATCAGGCCCTCGTCGACGACCGCGGTGGTCTTGACGTCGCCCGACTTCCACTGCTTCTCGAGGCGCAGCCGCTCGCCGAGGAGGTTCTTCTCCTCGTCGCGGAGCGAGGCCGCCTTCTCGAAGTCCTGCTCCTCGATCGCGGTCTCCTTCGCGGAGCGCACGGTCGCGATCTTCTCGTCGAACTCGCGGAGCTCGGGCGGGCTCGACAGGATCGAGAGGCGCAGGCGGGCGCCGGCCTCGTCGATCAGGTCGATCGCCTTGTCGGGCAGGAAGCGGTCGGAGATGTAGCGGTCGGCGAGGTTCGCCGCGGCGACGATCGCGCCGTCAGTGATGGACACCTTGTGGTGCGCCTCGTAGCGGTCGCGCAGGCCCTTCAGGATGTTGATGGCGTGCGGCAGGCTCGGCTCGTTCACCTGGATCGGCTGGAAGCGGCGCTCGAGGGCCGCGTCCTTCTCGAAGTGCTTGCGGTACTCGTCGAGCGTCGTCGCGCCGATGGTCTGCAGCTCGCCGCGGGCGAGCAGCGGCTTCAGGATCGAGGCCGCGTCGATGGCGCCCTCGGCCGCACCGGCGCCCACGAGCGTGTGGATCTCGTCGATGAAGACGATGATGTCGCCGCGGGTGCGGATCTCCTTCGTGACCTTCTTCAGGCGCTCCTCGAAGTCGCCGCGGTAGCGGCTGCCCGCGATGAGCGAGCCGAGGTCGAGCGAGTAGAGCTGCTTGTCCTTCAGCGTCTCGGGCACCTCGCCCTTGACGATCGCCTGCGCGAGGCCCTCGACGACGGCGGTCTTGCCGACGCCGGGCTCGCCGATGAGGACGGGGTTGTTCTTGGAGCGGCGGGAGAGGATCTGCATGACCCGCTCGATCTCCTTCTCGCGCCCGATCACCGGATCGAGCTTGCCCTCGCGGGCGGCCTGCGTGAGGTTGCGGCCGAACTGGTCGAGGATCTGCGAGCCGCCCTGGGCCTGCTGCTGCTCGTTCGCACCGACCTGCACCTGCTCCTTGCCCTGGTAGCCGGAGAGGAGCTGGATGACCTGCTGGCGCACGCGGTTGAGGTCGGCGCCCAGCTTCACGAGCACCTGGGCGGCGACGCCCTCGCCCTCGCGGATGAGGCCGAGCAGGATGTGCTCGGTGCCGATGTAGTTGTGGCCGAGCTGCAGCGCCTCGCGCAGCGAGAGCTCGAGCACCTTCTTCGCACGCGGCGTGAAGGGGATGTGCCCGGTGGGCTGCTGCTGGCCCTGGCCGATGATGTCCTGCACCTGCTCGCGCACGGCGTCGAGCGAGATGCCGAGCGACTCGAGCGCCTTCGCGGCGACGCCCTCGCCCTCGTGGATGAGGCCGAGCAGGATGTGCTCGGTGCCGATGTAGTTGTGGTTCAGCATCTTGGCCTCTTCTTGGGCCAGGACGACGACACGGCGGGCGCGGTCGGTGAATCTCTCGAACATCATCAACTCCTCGTCGACGCCGGCTGTGTGGGCATCGATACAACGAGCGTAAACAAGGCGGATGGCTCGCGGGGCGCTGTTCGCCGTGGGCGCACCGGACTTGACGAACGACGACGGGCCGCCGGCGCACGCAGCGCCGACGGCCCGTCGGGTGGCCCGGATCCCTACTTGATGGGGAGGACGAACTTCTCGTCGCCGAGGAGCACCGTGAGCTTCTCGGTCGTGGTGACGTTCATCGGGGTCCAGAAGACGGTGGTGTGCGGCACGTAGTCCATGGTGCAGGGCGTGGTCGCGTCGGGCTCGGGCACGACGATCTCGACCGTGTTGCCCTCGCCGGCCGGCTTCAGCACCTTGATGTCGGTACCGACGACCGGGCAGGTCGAGGAGCCGAAGGTGGTGACGGCGAGCTTGCCGCCGAGCTCGAGCCACTGCGCCTGCAGCGCGCTCTCGTCGCCGCCGGTCTCGTGGCCGGACTCGCCGTGCTCGGCCTCGGGCAGGCCCGGGAAGTTCTCGACCGGGCTCGTGCCCGGCGCGCACGCCGACAGGAGGAAGACCGATGCCAGCGCAGCAGCGGCCAGCGACGCACGACGGATGCCCGTGGAAGAAACCATAGGCCGATTCTATCGGCTAACCAGAACCGGGTTGAAGCGGCCCACTGGGGGCTCGCCGGACCGCTCATCCGGCGGGCATAGGATGCCTCGCATGAGCAACCTCGAGCGCGACCCGGTCGAACTGCGATGCCACGCTGAGGGCGCCGGGGCCGCGATCGAGGTGCTCCGCCCGCGCGACGTCCCGCTCGGCGGCCCGCGCGCCATGCCGGTGCGGCGCACCCTGCCGCAGCGGGGCCGCACGACGATCGGCGCGTGGTGCTTCGCCGACCACTACGGGCCCGACGACGTGGCCGAGACCGGCGGCATGGTCGTGCCGCCGCACCCGCACACGGGACTGCAGACGGTGAGCTGGCTGTTCCAGGGCGAGATCGAGCACCGCGACTCGACCGGCAGCCACGCGCTCGTGCGGCCGGGCGCGGTGAACCTGATGACCGCGGGCCACGGCATCTCGCACTCCGAGGTGTCCACGCCGGCGACCACGACCCTGCACGGGGTGCAGCTCTGGGTCGCCCTGCCCGACGGCTCGCGCGACGTGGCGCCCTTCTTCGAGCACGCCGAGGTGGGCGAGGCGAGCGTCGACGACGCCGTCGTGCGCGTCTTCGTCGGCACCCTGCCCGGGCTCGACGACGAGGCCGCCGTCACGGTGTTCACCCCGCTCGTCGCCGCGCAGATCGACCTCCCGGCCGGCGGCGAGGCCTGGATCGAGCTCGACGCCGGCTTCGAGCACGGCATCCTCGTCGACCGCGGTCCCGTGCACCTCGCGATCGCCGCGACCGAGGACGAGGACCTCGAGGCGATGGTCGGCGGCGACCCGCTCGCCGTCGCCGGGCACACGGCCACGCTCGAGCGCGCCGAGCTCGGCTACCTGCCGCCCCGGCACGAGGGTGTGCGGCTCCGGGCCGGGGCCGAGCCGGTGCGCGTCGTGATGCTCGGCGGCACGCCCTTCGGCGAGGAGCTCGTGATGTGGTGGAACTTCATCGGCCGCAGCCACGAGGAGGTCGCCGAGTTCCGCCGGCAGTGGCAGGCCGAGGTGATCGGCCGGGACAACCCCGACGGGCGCTTCGGCACGGTCGCCGGCTACCCGGGCGACGCCCTGCCGGCCCCCGAGCTGCCGACCGTCCGGCTCAAGCCGCGGAGCTGACGGCGCGGCGCCGGGGCTGAACGGCGCGGGAACGACGAAGGCCGCCGCCGACCGGGATGCCCCGGCCGGCGACGGCCTCGTTCGGGGGCGCGCGTCGCGCCCCCGAGGGTCACTCCGCGGTGCCCGCCCCGCGGCGACGCAGCCGCTGGATCACGAGCGCCGCGGCTCCGAGGAGGAGCACGCCGGCGGCGATGCCGATCGGCAGCGCGACGGAGGCGCCGGTGTCGGCGAGGTCGCCGGCGGTCGACGAGCCCGTGCCGGAGCCGTTCTGGCCGCCGCCGCTCTCACCGCCGTTCTCGCCGCCGTTCTCGCCGCCCGGGCCCTCGGTCTCGGGCGCGACGATCGCGAGATCGTCCCAGCCGATGAGGGTGCCGTCCGCGGCGATCACCGCGAGACGGTGGGCGCCGAGCGGCGCGCTCGTCGGGATCGTCGCCCCGTAGCCGTCGCCGTCGACGGTGGCCTCGCCGAGCGGCATCGGCTCGGAGAACAGCACCGTCTGCACGACCGCGCCGTCGAGGGCGGCGCCGACGGTCACCCGGATCGTCTCGCCCGGCTCGGCCTCGGCCGGGACGCGCACGGGACCGCGCGCCTCCTCGACGAGGTCCTCCGCCGTGACCGGCGCGACGACCGCCGCCCCGTCGCCGCCGACCCAGAACAGGCTGCGGGCGATGTCGGGGTAGGACCCGACGGGGTGGGTGCGGAAGTTCACCGAGGTGCCGAACAGCACGACGCGCGATCCGCTCGGGCCCGTCGCCGTGACGACGGAGGCCTGGTTCGCGGCATCCGCCGCTCCGCGGCCCGCGGTCGCCCGCCAGTGCCCGGCGACGAAGGTCGACTCGCCCGCGTACGTCTGCTCGACGCTCGCGTTCTCGCCGAGCCCCGTGTACCAGACGGCGGGGTAGACAAAGGCGGTGTCCTGCGGATGCGTCGCGAGCAGGCCGCCCTCGGCGTTCGCCACACGGACGATGCCGTTGGAGCCGTTCGTGCCGCTCGTGGCGGTCACCGTGACAAGCCCGAACTGGTTCGCGAAGTTCGCGATCGCGGTGCCCTTGCCCGCGACGCCCTTGCCGGCCGCGAGGAACTCCGCGACCCGGTCGGCTCCGCCCGCGTTGCCGCCCGTGAAGGCGAGGTTGCCGCCCACCCAGAGCACGTCGGCCTGCGACAGATCCGCCTCGCCGGAGGCGATGGTCGCCGCCGTCACGAGCCGGATGTCGGTGAACCCGAGGCGCTGGAGGGTGACCCGGTCGTCCTGGTTGCCCGAGTAGGCGACCGTCAGCCGGTCGAGCCCGCGGCTCGCCTCGGTGCGCAGGCGCATCCCGTCGGACGCGGTGAACGCGACGCCGTACGCGTCGGCGACCACCTGGGCCGCGGCCCGGTCGCTGCCGCGGACGATGACGTCGCCGTTCTCGAAGGCCGAGACCGCGACGCCCGCGTCGAGCAGGGCGTTGACCGCCTGGTACTCGGCGGCGCCCGCGGTGGCGAGCTCGAGGTACGCGCCCTCGGGCACGGCGCCGGTCGGCGCGGCCGCATCGACCGGCTCGACGGCCACCGGCAGCGCGGCGTCGTTCGTCGAGCCGACGGTCAGCACGTCCGCGCCCCACAGCAGGGCGAGGCTCCACGCGGAGATGTCGTACATGTCCGAGGTGCGCTCGGAGATGTCCGATCCGTCCGCGAGGAGCACGTTCGCCATGCCGCGCAGCGGTTGGTGCATGTCCACGACGTAGCTGCCTGCGGCGACCTCAGTGCCCTCCACCGTGAAGGCGGCGGTGGCGCGGGAGACGTCGACGCCGTTCGCGATGAGCTGGTCGACGAGGCGCGCGGCGTCGGTGTCGGAGCGCTGGCCGGCGCCCATCGGGATCACGTAGGCGCGAGGCAGCTCGGCCGTGAACTGGTCGGCCTCGCTCCAGATCTCGGCCCACTGGTCCGGGCCGGGGATGGTGGTCGGGTCGGCGCCGACCGGGATGGTCCGGAGCGGCTCGCCCGCGTCGCCGCGGCGGAAGATCTCGATCTGGTTCTCGAGCAGCGCGGTCGAGTTGCCGGCGGCGTAGTCGACGGCGGTCTCGATCACGACCTTCGCGACCTCGACGTTCACGCGGGTGTTCGCCTGGTTCGTCTCGGTGTTGTTGGTGCGGCCGAGCGGCAGCTCGACGGTGTTCGTGATCGCGCCCTGGTAGGCGATGAACTGCGGCGTGAAGATCGGGGGCCAGTCGTCCCAGCCCTCGCGCACGTCGCGGTAGGGGATCTTGATCTTCCCGGTGTTCTCGAGCGTCGGGCGGCCGTCGGCGCCGAGGTAGGTGTTCCCCTCGATGTTCGCGGCGACCACGGCCTGCTCGATCTCGAGCGCGGCCTCGTACGCGTGCGGCAGGAAGAGGTCGTACTCGTAGTTCTCACCGTGCGGCGGTCCGCAGGGCTCGATCTGGAGCACGCTCGTGTAGCCGTGCAGGTCGACGTAGAAGGTCGGCTGGATGACGCCGACGAGGTCGCGGATGATGCGCGCCTCCGGGGTGGCGCCGGTGATCATGTCGCGGTTGGCGTCGAAGCCGTCCGCGTTCGCACGCTGACCGAGCGCCCGCCCGTCGGGGTTGTTCGTCACGGTGAAGTAGATGCGGTAGCGGTCGAGCAGCCCCCCGAGCTCCTCGATCGGCGCGGTGGCGAGCTTCTCGATGTAGGGCAGGACGCCGTCGGTGCCCTCCCACTCGTTGCCGTGGATGTTCGCGTTGAACCAGATCGGCACCTTGTAGCCGGCCATCAGCTCGGCGTCGGCGGCGGCCGCCTCGGCATCGTGCTTGATCTCGTCGCGCCAGGCGGCCTGCTGCGCCGTCTGCTCGGCGGTCTCGGGCGCGGTGATGGTCACGAGGTGGATGTCGCGGCCCTGCACCGACTGCCCGACGACCTGCACCGAGATGCGATCGCTCTGCGCCTGGAGCGCATTCAGCTTGGGTGCGATCGCGTGGTACGGCACGGCGCCGCGGGCGATCGAGGCGTCGCTCGGCAGCTCGGCGACGAGCGGGAGCTCGACCTGGGAGGGGTACGACGCCGGGGGCGCCACGAGCGAGGAGATCGGCGTGGTGATGGGCAGTGCGCTCGGACTCGGCGGCGTCGGTGCCGCCTGCGCAGGGAGGGACCCGGAGAACAGGGTGGTCGCGACGAGCGCGGCCACCCCGACCCCGGAGGCAAGCTGATGGAACGACATTGTTCTCCAGTTCGTCTTCGGCGGAGGTCACAGAGAGCTGCCGCATCCGGGTCGACGGATGCCGGCGGCGCCACGTCTTGGGGATGATCAAGAAACGGACGCGCTTCGAGTCTGGCACGCAGCGACCATGCGATTGGAGGCGCGTATCGCAATATTCGTGCGCGTTTCTCGCTCGAAGTGTGCGAAGTTGCGCGAATCCGGCCGTCGCGACGAACTACTGCAGCGCCGAGGTGAGCCGTGCGAGGTTGTCGAGCACGGTCGAGCGCAGCGGCTGCTTCATCCACTCGTCGAGGGTGAGCTCGCGGCTGTCGCGACGGTAGCCGTCCTCGATCTGCCGCATCTCGCGCACGAAGGACGAGCCGCGCACGAGCAGGGACACCTCGGCGTTGAGCTCGAAGGAGCGGATGTCCATGTTCGAGGAACCGATGACGGCGACCTCGTCGTCGACGGTGAAATGCTTGGCGTGCAGGATGTACGGCGCCTTGTACATGTAGATGCGCACGCCCGCCCGCAGCAGCGCCTCGTAGTAGGAGCGCTGCGCGTGGTAGACGAGGGCCTGATCGCCGATCTCGGAGACGAAGAGCTCGACGTGCACGCCGCGCTGGGTGGCGCCGCTGATCGCGCGGAGCATGGCCTCGTCGGGCACGAAGTACGGCGAGGTGATGATGAGCTTCTCGCGGGCGGCGTAGAGCAGCGCGAGGAAGAGCTTGAGGTTGTTCTCGTTCGGGAAGCCCGGGCCGGAGGGCACGACCTGGCAGTCGAGCGCCTGCGCCTCGCCCGGCTGCGAGAACGCCCCGTCGAACTCGTCGCGCTGCGGCGGCTCATCGGTCTCGAGGTACCAGTCGGTCGCGAAGATCGCGTCGAGGCCGGAGACGATCGGACCCTCGAGGCGCGCGACGAGCTCCTTCCACTTGAGCCCGCGGCGCTGGTTGCTCTTCTTGTTGTAGCTGCGGTCGATGACGTTCTGCGAGCCGAGGAAGCCGACCTCGCCGTCGACGACGAGGATCTTGCGGTGGTTCCGGAGGTCGGGTCGCTGGTACTTCCAGCGCCACGGCTGCACGGGGAGCATGAGCTGCCACCGCACGCCCAGCTCGTCGAGCTTGCGGAGGGTCTGCCGGTAGCCGGCGACCCGGGCGGAGGCGATGTGGTCGAGCAGCACCCGCACCTCGACGCCGCGGGCGACGGCCGCGCCGAGGGCGTCGAAGAAGGCGGCCGTGGTGCGGTCGTAGGCGAAGATGTAGAACTCGACGTGCACGTAGCGCTTCGCGTCGTGGACGGCGTCGGTCATGGCCGCGAGCGAACCCTCGTAGTCGCCGATGAGGTGGGCGCTGTTGGAGCCGATCAGCGGCATCGCGCCGAGGTTGCGATTGAGCCGCACGACGCCCGCGAACCAGTCGGGCCAGCCGGACGGGTCGCTCGCGCGCTCGACGCCGTGGGTGGACTCGCGGATGAAGCGGTCGACCTCGGCCTGCCGCTTGCGGCGCCCGCGCGGCAGCTTGGGGTTGCCGATGAGCAGGAAGAAGAGCACCCCGAGGATCGGGATGAAGAAGATGGCGAGGAGCCAGGCCATGCCGGCGGTGGGCCGGCGGTTGCGGGGGACGACGATGACGGCGACGACGCGCACGACGAGATCGATCAGGATGACGATGCCGGCGGCGATCAGCGCCACCTGCTCCCCCGTGATCACGGACGCCTAGCCGGCGTGGCGCTCGCGCGCCCGCTTCGCGCGCTCTTCGGCTTCGATGCGGGCGTAGGCCTTGCGCTCGTTGCGATCGGCGCGCATGAGCGCCCGCATCACGAACCAGAAGATGAGTCCGATGAGCACGGTCGGCGCCAGCGACCAGATCGCATTCGCCCAGAAGTCGTCCATAGCCCCATCAGGATATACGGATCGGCCGGGAAATCCCGCCTCAGCCGGGGAATCCGCCTCGCCGATTCACTCGACGACGCGCTCGCCGGCCCGGACCGGCACCGACCAGCGGTTGCCCGGCACCGGCAGCACGCAGACGTAGTGGTCGGAGAACGCGCACGGCGGCAGGTAGGCGCGGTTGAAGTCGACGACCGCGTGCTCGCCCTCCGGGACCGGGAAGCGGAGGAAGCGGAAGGGATGGCTCTCCGCGCCGCTCGTCGCGTCGGAGAAGGCCGCGAAGTACCAGCCGTCGTCCTCCTGCACGGCGAGGGCGACCGCCTCGCCGTCGAGCTGCAGCTCGACGATCGCGTCGAACTCGCCCGTCGCCCGGTGCCCGTCGACCGAGGTCGTCGGCTGCTCGCTCGTGCGGCGCCGGACCACGCCGGGCACGCGGGCCGCGGGGTCGAGCGGGAACCGCGCGATGCGGGACACGCCGCGCCGCGCTGCGGCGCCGGCGTCGAGCACCCGGAGCGCGAGCGAGCCGTCGCGCTCGAAGCCGCGGAGGAGCACGCCCGCGAGCTCGGTCTCCTCGCCGGGGGCGAGCCGGAGCTCGCCGTCGAGACCGTCGATCGCCTCGCCGACGACGACGCCGTCGCGCGCGCACCACCGGCCGGGGAGCCCCTCGAGCTCGAGCGGCTCGCTCCAGAGCCAGTGCGTGGCCGAGAGGCTCGCGATGCCCCGCTCGCCCCAGACGCGCTCCTCGCGCTCCCGCACCCAGTCCTCGTGCGCCGCCCGCAGATCCATGCCACCTCGCTGTGTCTCGTCGTGTGCCGAACTCATCGTGCCAGCTCATCGTGGCAGCTCGTCGGCGACGCCCGGTGACGCCCGCCTACATATTGTTACGCCATCGAAACATGAACATCTATAGCCTGCCCCTATGGACGATGATGGCTTCGTCGAAATCGACGCGCTGACCCGTGCGCTCGACGTGCACTCGCTGCGAATCCTGGTCGCGATCGACCGCACCGGGTCCATCAGCGCGGCCGCCCGCTCGCTCGGCTACAGCCAGCCGACCATCACCCAGCACGTGCAGCGGCTCGAGACGCGGCTCGGCACCGCGCTCGTCGCCCGCACCGCCCGTTCGGCGGCGCTCACCCCGATCGGCGCCCTGCTCGCGACCCACGCCCCGCGCATCGACGCGAGCCTCACCGCCGCGGCCACCGAGCTCGCCCGGGCCCTCGGCCACCGGGTCGGCACCGTGCGCATCGCCGCCCCCGCCGAGGCCGTCGCCACGACCATCGCGCCCGCGCTCGCCCGCATCGCGGCTGAGCTCCCCGGCGTCGAGGCCAGCCTCATCGAAGCCGGCACCGAAGCGGCGGTCGAGCTCGTCCGCTCCGGCCGGGCCGACATCGCCGTCATCACGAGCGACTCCGGCGAGCGCGGCGCGCGACTCCGCCGGGCGGGCCTCCGGCCGACGTTCCTCTACGCCGAGGAGCTCATCGCCGCGGTGCCCGCCGCGGAGGCCGGCGCCCTCGACGCGCGCGTCGAGGCATCCGCCCTCACCGGGCTGCCCTGGATCTTCGGAGACGGCACCCGCTCGGCGCTCGTCGCCGAGCTCCTCGGTCGCGACGAGGCACCGGGCGACCTCCGCGTCTCCCGCCCGGACGCCGCCCTCGCCCTCGCGGCCGGCGGCCTCGGCGTCGCGTTCCTGCCCGAGCGGGCCTTCGTGACCGCGCCCCCGCCCGGCGTGCGCGCCCTCGGGCTGCACCCCGCGTGCTCCACCCGCACCGTCGCCCTGACGCTCGCCGAGGCGAGCGCCATCCCCGCCGTCGCGGCGAGCCTCCGCATGCTCGCCGCACGCCGTCCGAGCGGACTCGAGGTCGAGGCACTCGCCGACGCCCGCCGCCGCTCGCACGGGCACCGCGCGCGCTTCGCGCAACCCATCGCCCTCGCTCCGCTCCCCCGACCTCTCGAGGAGGAATCCCCCATGTCCGTTTCCCCGCGTTCCCGCGCCGCGCGCGCGGGCGCCGCAGCGGCCGGCGTGCTGCTGCTGGCCGCCTGCGCGACCGGCGCCCCCGACCCCGGCACCGGCGCCGACACGGGCGAGGAGATCGACCACATCACGGTCGCCCTGCCCGGCTCGCTGTCGAACCTCTACGTCGGCCAGGAGGCCGGCATCCTGAACTACTACATCGCCTCGATCGCGCAGGAGGGCCTCGTCTCGGTCGACGCGCAGGGCCGCGTGCAGCCCGGGCTCGCCGAGTCCTGGGAGCAGACCGACGACGTGACCTACGTCTACGAGCTGCGCGACGACGCCGAGTTCCAGGACGGCACGCCGGTCACCGCCGACGACGTCGTGTACAGCCTCGAGCAGGCGCGCGACGAGACCGTCTCTCCCGGCCTCGCCTACTACCTCGCCGGGGTCGACACGATCGAGAAGACCGACGAGCAGGAGGTGACGATCACCCTCACCGCGCCCGACGCCGCCTTCGCCGCGAACATGAGCTCGGGCGGCGCCGCGTTCATCAGCTCGCAGGCGTTCTGGGAGCAGCACGCGGGCAAGGTCGGCACCGCGGACTCGCTGCTGCTCGGCACCGGCCCGTACCAGGTCACCGAGTTCGTGCCCGACTCGCACGTGCAGCTCGAGCGCGTCGACACCTGGTGGGGCGAACTGCCGAAGGTGAAGTCGATCACGGTCGAGTTCATCCCCGACGAGTCGACGCGCCTCCTCGCCGCGCAGTCCGGCGACGTCGACGTCGCGTTCAACGTGCCGCTCGCGCAGGCGAGCCAGTGGGAGAAGCTCGACACCATGCGGGTCGAGTACGTGAACGACCTCTCCTACGTCGGGCTGTACTTCAACACCTCGCTGCCGCCCTTCGACGACCCCAAGGTGCGCGAGGCCTTCGCGCACGCCGTCGACCGCGACGCCGTCGTCGACAAGCTCCTCCGCGGGCACGGCGAGGCCGCGACCGCGATCATGACGCCCGAGTCGCTCGGCAAGGCGTACGACGCCGACGAGGCGCGCAAGGTGCTCGCCGAGATCCCGCAGTACGACTTCGACCTCGACGCGGCCAAGGCCGCCCTCGCCGAGTCCGGCCACCCCGACGGCTTCGAGGCGGAGCTGCTCACCCCCTCGACCGGCCCGCAGCTCGGCACCGCCGCGCAGTCGCTCGCCGAGAACCTCGCCTCCATCGGCGTCACCCTGAACGTCCGCGAGGTGCCGATCGAGGAGTGGCTCGCGAGCCTCGACGCCTCGTCGAGCTACGGCGTCGGCCTGATGTGGTACTTCTCCACGCTCGGCGACCCCGCCGAGGTGCCGAGCTACCTGCTCGGACCGGGCAACCCCTCGGCGTACAGCAACCCCGAGATCGACGAACTGCTGGCCCAGGCTGGCGCCGAGTCCGACCCGGTCGCCCGCGCGGAGCTGCTCGTGCAGGTCGAGACGCTGCAGGCCGAGGACGTCGTGAACGTCCCGCTCTGGTGGGGCCAGTCGGCGACCGCCTTCGCGAAGGACCTCGGCTTCGACGACTACAGCTCCTTCGCGTTCATCTCGTCCTGGCCGACCCGGCTCTACCGCGCCGAGCTGTGACCGAGACCCTCCCCACGGCGCGCGCATCGCGACTCCGGCCCATCGGCCGGATGCTCGCGGTGCGCGTGCTCGGCACCGTCGCGATCCTGTTCGTGCTCTCGATCGTCGTCTTCTCGATGCTGCACCTCGCCCCCGGCGACCTCGTGAAGACCCTCCTCGGCACCCGCCCGGCCTCGCCCGAGGCGGTCGCCGCGATCCGCGAGCAGTACCACCTCGACGACCCGCTGCCGGTGCAGTACCTGCGCTGGCTCGGCGGCGTGCTGACGGGCGACTTCGGCCAGTCCATCCGGCTGCAGACCTCCGTCGCCGACGCGATCGGCTCGCGGCTCGGCCTGACGCTCGCGCTCTGCGGCCTCGCCTTCGTCGCGGCGATCGGCACCGGCATCCCGCTCGGCGTGCAGAGCGCCGTCCGCGCCGGCGGCGTGCTCGACCGCATCGGCACCGCGCTCGGCGTCATCGGCCTGAGCGCCCCGACCTTCGCGGTCGGCCTGCTGCTGCTCTACGTGTTCGCCTACTACCTGCCGATCTTCCCCGTGTACGGCGGCGGCCGTGGCCCCCTCGACACGCTGTACCACCTGATCCTGCCCGCGATCACGCTCGCCGCGGGCCTCGGCGCCATCGTGCTGAAGCTGACCCGCACGGCGATGCTCCGCGAGCTCGACGCCGACTACGTGACGAGCGCCAGGGCGCGCGGCATCCCCGAGGGGCGCGTGCGCCGGCTCGCGCTCCGGAACGCGGCGATCCCCATCGTCACGGGCGCGAGCCTGCTGCTCACCTTCCTCGTCGGCGGTACCGTGCTCGCCGAGACGACGTACGCGCTGCCGGGCCTCGGCACCCTCCTGCAGGACTCGGTGCTGTTCAAGGACCTCGCCGTGGTGCAGGCGCTCACCCTGCTCGTCGCGCTCGTCATCGCCGTGATCGCGCTCCTCGCCGACCTCGCCTACCTGCTGCTCGATCCGCGCGTCCGCGCGAAGGGAGGCACCGCATGAGCGCCTCGCTCGGCGCCGTCGGCGTCGGCTTCCGCCGTCGCCGCGGCGTGCCCGTGACCGTCGTCGTCTGCCTCGTCGTGCTCGCCGCCGCGTTCCTCGCGGTCGTGCTGGGGCCGGTGCTCTACCCGGAGGCCACGAAGCAGGACATTCTCTCGAGCCTGATGCCGGCCGGCAGCCCGGGCCACCCGCTCGGCACCGACGAGCTCGGCCGGGACATCCTCGCCCTCACCGTCGCGGGCGCGGCGTCGGCCCTCGTCGGGCCCGTCTGCGTCGCGGTCGGCTCGATGCTGTTCGGCATCCTGCTCGGCACCCTCGCCGGCTACGAGCGCGGCCCGCTCGACTTCGTGATCAGCCGCTGGACCGATCTGCTCCTCGCCCTGCCCGTGCTGCTCGCCGCGATCGTCGTGTCGGGCGTCTTCGGCGGCGGCTACTGGACGACGGTGGCCCTGCTCGTGCTGCTCTTCTCGCCGTCGGACATCCGCATCGTGCGGGCCGGCGTGCTCGAGCAGAGCGCGCGCCCCTACATCGAGGCCGCGCAGATGCTCTCGCTGTCGCGCTGGCGGGTGATGTTCCGGCACATCCTGCCGAACGTCTCCTCGCTCGTGATCACGAACGCGATGCTGAACGTCGCATTCGCGCTCGTCGCGTTCTCCTCGCTGTCGTTCCTCGGCGTGGGCGTGCCGCCCGGCACGGCGGACTGGGGCCGCCAGCTCACCGACAGCCGGTCGATCATGTTCGACAACCCGGCCGCGGTGATCGTGCCCGCCGTGCTCATCATCGCGGTCGCCTGCGCCGTGAACCTCGTCGGCGACTGGCTCGGCCAGCGCCTCACCCGGAGCGGAGGCCTGGCATGACGGGCATCGACGTCGCCATCGACGGCATCGAGGGCCCCGCGGGCCGCATGGTCGAGCCGCTCTCCTTCGCCATCGCGCCGGCCGCCTCGCTCGCCCTCATCGGCGAGTCCGGCTCGGGCAAGACGCTGACGGCGAAGAGCCTCGTCGGGCTGCTGCCGCCGGGCTTCCGCGCCGCGGGGACGCTCGGCATCGACGGCCGCGAGCACCGGCTCGAGCAGACGGATGCCTCGTGGCGGGCCGTGCGCGGGCGCGAGGTCTCGCTCCTCCTGCAGGACCCGTTCACGAGCCTGTCCCCCGTGCACCGCTGCGGGCCGCAGATCGCGTGGACGCTCGAGGCGAAGGCGGGTCGGCGGCTCCCGGCCCGCGCGCTCGACGCCGAGGTCGCCCGCCGGCTCGACGAGGTGAACCTGCCCGCCCGGGTCGCCCGCGCGCACCCGCACGAGCTCTCGGGCGGCATGCGCCAGCGGGTCGCGATCGCGGCGGCCCTCGCGAGCGACCCGCGGCTCCTCATCGCCGACGAGCCCACGACCGCGCTCGACGCCTCGAACCAGGCCGAGATCCTCGACCTGCTGCGCGAGCTGCAGCACGAGCGGGGCATGGCGATGCTGCTCATCTCGCACGATCTCGGCCTCGTCCGCGGCCGCACCGACGAGGTGCTCGTCATGCGGCACGGCGAGGTCGTCGAGCGGGGCGCCACCGCCCGGGTGCTCTCGGCGCCCGAGCATCAGTACACGAAGGCGCTCATCGCCGCCGACCCCGCGCTCGCGCTCGACGCGGCCGTGCCCGCCGAGGCATCCGGCCTCGCCGAGGCATCCGGGCCCGCCGAGGCATCCGCCGTCGACGCGGCGCCGCTCGTGCGCGCCGCAGGCGTCGTGAAGCGCTTCGGCGAGCGCACGGTGCTCGACGGCGTCGACCTCGACGTCGCGGCCGGGGAGATCGTCGGCATCGTGGGCGAGTCCGGCTCCGGCAAGTCGACGCTCGCCCGCTGCATCGCGGGCCTCGAGCGGGAGGACGGCGGCACGATCGCCTTCGACGGCGCGATGCTCGCCCCGGGCCGCCGCTCGCGGACGCCCGGGCAGATGCAGATCGTGTTCCAGGACCCGTATTCCTCGCTGAACCCGATGATGACGATCGGGCAGATCCTGCGGGAGGCGCTCGCCGTGGGCGGCCGCGCCGCCGCGGAGGTACCCGGGCTGCTGGAGACGGTCGGCCTGCCCGCGGATGCCGCGGCGAAGCGCCCCGCGCAGCTCTCCGGCGGGCAGCGGCAGCGCGTCGCCATCGCGCGGGCCCTCGCGCCCCGGCCGCGGCTGCTCATCTGCGACGAGTCCGTCTCCGCGCTCGACGTGCAGGTGCAGGCGCAGATCCTCGAGCTGCTCGGCCGGCTCCGCGAGGAGCTCGGCGTCGCCATCCTGTTCATCTCGCACGACCTCGCGGTGGTGCGGCGGATCGCCGACACCGTCACGGTCGTCTGGCAGGGCCGCGTCGTCGAGCGCGGCCCCTGCGCCCGGGTGCTCGACGCGCCGGTCGAGGAGTACACGAAGCTCCTCGTCGCCGCCGCGCACCGCGACCGCCCGCCCCGTCACGACCACACGCACAGTCACGACCACAGCACCGACGGAAGGACCATCCCGGCATGACCACCACCCTCTCCCCCCGGCTCGACGACGAGCTGCGCACGGCGCTCGGGCCCGCCCGCGCGGCCCGCTGGGAGCTGCCCCGCGAGGCGTACGCACCGCGGCTCGACCTCGCCCGCGACGCCGACGGCGCCGCGGTCGCCGCCGTGCTCAGCTCGCGCCGGGGCGCGACCGCGGCGGTGAAGATCGTCGACGTGTGGTGGCGGAGCGAGGCGGATGCCCCCGCCGCGGCCGGGCTCGTCGACGAGCTCGTCGACCGTGCGAGCGCGAACGGCGACGCCGCCGTGAAGTGGGAGGTGCCCCTCGGCCAGGAACTGCCGGACTTCGCCCGCGAGCGCGGCTTTGCCGAGCTGCACGCCCCGCACCCTTCCGCGGCCGGCACCCTCGGCAGCCGCGGCTACGTGCGCTGGCTGCGGGAGCTCCCGCACGCCGAGGCGCCGTACTACGCGCAGACGACGATGTACACGTGCGGTGCGGTCACCGGACTGCTCGCGGCGGAGCTCGCCGGTGCCGGCGGCTTCGCCGCCGACGCGGCCCCCGAACCCTCCGTCGCCGACCGCGACCTCGAGCTCGCCTTCTGGCGGCGGGCGAGCAACTACCCCGCGATCGAGCCGCTCGGGCTCGGCGTCGTCATGCGCGACACCCTGCCGCCGGAGCGTCGCGTCGAGGTGCATCTCGACCACGACGGTCCGGTGCTGATCGAGGCGTACTCCGGCTTCGAGCGCGACTTCCGCGCCGAGCTGCAGTCGGAGTCGCAGCGGCAGGCGGACGCGGTCGGCGTGCCCGTCGTGCGCGAGCGCGTCGCCGTCGCGGAGATCGCCCGGCGGGTCGCCGGCGGTGAGCTCGCGCTCCTCCTCATCGACGAGGCGCCGATGCACGGCGAGACCGGCCCGCACTGGGTGCTCGCGCACGCCGCCGACGAGGAGGTCGTCGTGATCGAGGACCCGTGGATCAGCTCCGAGCTCGGCGAGAGCTGGGTCGACACCCACGAGCTGCCGATCGCGCACGCCGACCTCGACCGCATGGTCGCCTGGGGCGAGGCCGGCTACCGCGGCGTCGTCTTCGTCGACCGGGGCTGATCTGCGGTGGTTCCCTGAGCCGGTCGAAGGGCGCTTCGACCAGCTCAGCGAACCAGGACAAGCTCAGCGAACCAGGGCAAGCTCAGCGAACCAGGGCAAGCTCAGCGAACGAGAGCAAGCTCAGCGAACCAGAACGGCTCAGCGGCCGTTGCTCAGCAGGCCCCAGACGCCCGAGCCGATGAAGTAGAGCGCGATCGCCCCGACCACGACCCAGATCATGATCCGCGAGTTCGACGGACGATCCGGGTCCCGGTCGGGGCGATCGGCGCTCATGGTCACTTCACCAGCGGGAAGAGGATGGTCTCGCGGATGCCGAGGCCCGTGATCGCCATCAGCAGGCGGTCGATGCCCATGCCCATGCCGCCCGACGGCGGCATGCCGAACTCGAGCGCCCGCAGGAACTCCTCGTCGAGCTGCATCGCCTCGGGGTCGCCGCCGGCGGCGAGGGTCGCCTGGGCGACGAAGCGCTCGCGCTGGATGACCGGGTCGACGAGCTCCGAGTAGCCGGTGGCGAGCTCGAAGCCGCGCACGTACAGGTCCCACTTCTCGACGACGCCCGGGATGGAGCGGTGCCCGCGCACGAGCGGCGAGGTGTCCTCGGGGAAGTCCATCACGAAGGTCGGCCGCACAAGCCCGCCCTTCACGTGGTGCTCCCACAGCTCCTCGACGAACTTGCCGGGGATGGGGTGGTCGATCTCGATGCCCGCCGCCTCGGCGAGCTCCTCGAGGCGCGACATCGGCGTCTCGGGCGTGATCTCCTCGCCGATCGCCTCGGAGAGCGAGCCGTACATCGAGATGCGGTCCCACTCGCCGCCGAGGTCGTACTCGGTGCCGTCGGCCCAGGTCACGACGTGCGAGCCGGACACGGCGGCCGCGGCATCCTGGATCAGCTTCTGCGTGAGGTCGGCGATCGTCGTGTAGTCGCCGTAGGCCTCGTACGCCTCGAGCATCCCGAACTCGGGGCTGTGGGTGGAGTCGGCGCCCTCGTTGCGGAAGTTGCGGTTGATCTCGTAGACCCGCTCGATGCCGCCGACGACGGCGCGCTTCAGGTACAGCTCCGGCGCGATGCGCAGGTACAGCTCGGTGTCGAAAGCGTTCGAGTGCGTGACGAACGGGCGGGCCGAGGCCCCGCCGTGCATGACCTGCAGCATCGGCGTCTCGACCTCGATGAAGCCGAGGCCCGTGAAGGTCTGCCGGAGGCTCGCGTTGACCTTCGCCCGGTCGATGACGTTCTTGCGGGCCTGCTCGCGGGCGATGAGGTCGAGGTAGCGCGAGCGCACCCGCGTCTCCTCGCCGAGCTCGTTGTGCAGGTTCGGCAGCGGCAGCACGGCCTTCGCCGCGATGCGCCACTCCTTCACCATGATCGAGAGCTCGCCGCGGCGGCTCGTGATGACCTCGCCGGAGACGAAGAGGTGGTCGCCGAGGTCGACGAGCTCCTTCCACGCGGCGAGCGACTCCTCGCCGACCTCGGCGAGGGAGACCATCGCCTGGATGCGGCTGCCGTCGCCGGACTGCAGCGCCGCGAAGCAGAGCTTGCCCGTGTTGCGGAGGTGCACGACCCGACCGGCGACCCCGACAGTCTCGCCGGAGGTCTCGTCGACGCCGAGGCCGACGAATCGGTCGCGGACCTCGGGGATCGTGGTCGTGATGGGCAGGCGCACCGGGTAGGCGCCGCCGCCGAGGTCGCTCGCCTCGTCGATCAGCCGCGCGCGCTTCTGGAGCCGCACGGCCTTCTGCTCCGAGATCTCCTCGGCCGTGGGTTCGGTGGGCTGGTTCGGCGTCTCGTCGGCCATGCTTCTCTCTCGTGGTTCTCGCGGATCGCGGTGCGCGCTCGGAATCGTGCGACCACCAGCCTACTTGCGCTCAGCCGAGCACGACGCGCCGGTTGTCGATCAAGCGGGTGGCGCCGACCCGCGCGGCGACGAGGGCGAGGGCCGGGCCCGTGGCGTCGTCGGCGACCGGCAGGAAGGTGTCGGGGTCGACGATGACGAAGTAGTCGAGCTCGGCGCCGTCGTGATCGCCGAACGCGGCGACGGCCTCGGCGAGCGCTTCCGGGGCGCCCTCCGGCGCCGCGTCGGCGGCCGCGGCGAGCGCCTCGGAGAGCACGAGCGCGGTGCGCCGCTCCGGCTCGGCGAGGAAGCGGTTGCGGCTGGAGAGGGCGAGGCCGTCGGCCTCGCGCACCGTCTCGACGACCTCGATCGCGAGGGGGAGGTCGAGCTCGCGCACCATGCGGCGCACGAGGTACACCTGCTGGGCGTCCTTCTGGCCGAACACGGCGACGTCGGGCTGCACGATGTTGCAGAGCTTCGCGACGACCGTGAGCATGCCGTCGAAGTGCCCGGGCCGCGACGCGCCCTCGTAGAGCCCGCCGACCTCGCCCGCGACGATGCGCGTCTGGTTCGGGCCGTCGGGGTACATCTCGTCGACGGCGGGGGCGAACACGAGCGCCGCGCCGCTTCCGCGGAGCGCGGCGACGTCCGCGTCGAGGGTGCGCGGGTAGCGCTCGAGGTCCTCGTTCGGCCCGAACTGCAGCGGGTTCACGAAGATCGAGACGACGACGAGCTCGGCGAGCTCGCGGGCGCGCGCGACGAGGGCGAGATGGCCGTCGTGCAGCGCGCCCATGGTCGGCACGAACGCGACGGATGCCCCGCCGGCCCGTGCCTCGGCGACGCGGCGCCGGAGCTCGGCGATCGTGCCGACCACGGCCGGCGGCGCGGCGGGCGTCGTGTCGTTCACCAGCGTCCTCCAAGCGGGCCGTCGTCTTCCCGGGGCTCGTCGAGCCCCGTCGGGCCGTCGAGACCCGGTCCCTCGTCGTGCCGCGCCAGGGCGTTCTCGACGGCGCTGCGCACGAGCGGCGCGAGCACCGCGCCGGGGCGGCTCACGCCGAGCCCGCCGAGGATGCCGCTCGCCTGGTCGACGATCGCCGAGGAGAACGAGACGGCCGTGTCGATCGCCTCGGCGTAGGCCGGGCGCGCCGATTCCTCGACGACGAAGGGCTCGCCGCCCATCTCCACGACGAGGGCCTGCGCGATCGGCAGCACGGGCGCGGGCGCGGTGACGGCGAACCACGCCCCGGCGAGCCGGGCGAGGTCGATGCTCGTGCCGGTGAAGCTCATCACGGGGTGCACGGCGAGCGGGATGGCACCGGCCCGGCGGGCCGGATCGAGCACCCCGGCGCCGTACTCGGCGGCCGTGTGCAGCACGAGCTGCCCCGGCTGCCAGTCGCCCGTCGCGGCGAGGCCCTCGACGAGCGCGGGCAGCTCGGCCGCGGGCACCGCGAGCAGCACGAGCTCGCTGCGGCGCACCACCTCGGGAGTGGTCAGCACGGGGACACCCGGCAGCATCGCGTCGGCGCGGTCCCGGCTCGAATCCGAGACGGCGGTGACGCCGGTGAGCGCGTGCCCTGCGCCGCCGAGGGCGGCGGCGAGCACGGCGCCGACCCGGCCGGCCCCGATGGTGCCGACTCCGAGCCGTCCGGCCCGCTCAGGCATCCGCCGTCTCCCGTCCCCAGTGCTGCGAGCGGTCCTCGTTCGCGCGCTCGACGGCCTCGTCGGCGAGGTGCGCGAAGAGCGCCTCGCCGGCCTCGCGCTCGATGACGGGCAGGCTCGGCACGACGGGACCGACGACGGTGTGCAGGCGGAGCTCGGCGAGCCCGAGCCCCCGTCGTACCGGCCCGGCCGAGAGCGCGACCGACTGCATGCGCGCGAGCGGCACGAGCACGAGCCGGCGCACGAGCGAGCCGCGACGGAGCAGGGCGATGCCGTCGGCCGCCGCCCAGCCGATGCGACGCCACGAGAACGGGTGCAACCAGGCCCCCCGCTTCGGCGTGGCCGAGAAGCCGTCGCCGTCCTGGCCCGCGCGCCCGGTGAGCCCGCTGCCGATCTGCGCCGCGACCGGGCCGCCCGAGGCCGCCTCGGGTAGCAGCAGGGCGATGACGCGCTGCACGTCCTCGGCCGTGCCGACCGGGAGCACCTGGGTGCGCTGCGCCGCCTCCGAGCCGTTCGTGACCGACTGCCCGGCGACGTTGATGCGCACCGACCACCAGCCGAAGGGGCGCCAGAAGATCCACTGCGTCGCCTCGACCGCGTGGACGCGGCCGGGGGGAATCGTGTGGTTCGCCGTCGACAGCAGGCCGTAGCCGACCCGCACGCCGTCGGGCGTACCCGCGATCGAGTAGCGCAGCGACTTCGTGATGCGCGACCAGAGGTAGCTCACGAGACCGATCGCCGCGGGCACGAAGCTGAAGAGCAGCCAGAGCTGGCGGGTGAGGATGCCGGCCACGACGACGCCCGCGACGACGAGCATCCAGAACGCGGCACCGCCGAGCAGCGTCGAACCGACGATGCGCCCGACGGGGATGTGCACGACCGACTCCGGCGGGGCGAGCTCGGGGTCGAGCTCGGGCGCGAGGAACTCGTCGACGCGCTGGCCGACGATCGCGCCGGCGCGCGAGCCGATCGTGGCGGGCGCGGCACCGGGCGCAGACGCGAGCCCGGCCGCCGGCGCGGCGCCGGGCAGCGGCTCGGCGACCGCTTCGCCGGACGCGACCGCGGGGAGCGCGACCGCGGGGGCCGGGCCGCTCTTCGTCGCGCGGGCGCCGGAGGCGAGGCGCAGGATGTCGCGGCGCAGGCCGTCGGTGAGCGAGGAGCCGAGGTAGGCGAGCTGCATGTTGCCCGACTGCCCGGCGACCTGCACCTCGAGCTTCGCGGCGCCGAACAGGCGGGCGAACACCGGTCGGGTGATGTTGATGCCCTGGATGCGGTCGAGCCGGGCGCTGCGGTGCGAGCGGAACAGGATGCCGCTGCGCACCTCGACCGCCTCGGGCGTGACGCGGAAGGTGTGCATCCGCCAGGACAGCCAGAAGCCCGCGATGACGAGCACGACGACGAGCAGCACCGCGAGCAGCGCCCAGCCGACGAGGTTGTTCGCGACGATGCCGCCGATCGGGTCGCGGCCCCAGTCGTTCTCGTCGCTCCACTCGCCGAAGCCGTCGTCGAGCTGGCCGGGGGCGAACACCACGAGGAAGAACTCGACGACCCGCTCGCGCAGGTTCGCGATGACGAAGCCCGCGATCGCGATGAACACCAGACCGCCGCGCAGCAGCGGGCTCGCCGGGTGCAGCCGGTGCCACTCGCCGTCGGCGAGGTCGACGACGGGCTTGGCGGGGGCGGCTCCGCTCACAGGCCCGCCCGCCGGGACTCGGCGAGCGCGACGAGCTCGTCGCGCAGGCGGTCGGCCTCCGCCTCGGGGATGCCGGGGACGGTGACCGCTGTGGCGGCGGCCGCGGTCACGAACTTCAGGTCGGCGAGGCCGAGCGCACGGGCGACGGGCCCGCGGGTGATGTCGACGAGCTGCATGCGGCCGTAGGGCACCGCGACCTGGCGCTGGAACATGATGCCGCGGCGGAACAGCAGATCGTCTTCGCGCAGGCGGTAGCCGATCGAGCGCACGCGGCGGGGCTCGAAGGCGATCGCGACGATCGCGACGAGCGCCACGGCGCCCGCGGCCCACGGCGCCCACCACAGGCCCCAGAGCGAGAAGGCGACGAGCAGCGCGGCCACGATGATCGCGGTCGTGATGATCGAGCCGATCACCTCGACGACGAGGTACTTCGGCGAGACCCGGCGCCACTCGGCGTCCGGCGTGAAGCGGTGCTCGGGCTGCTCGGGGGCGACAGGCTGGACAGGCTGCTCGGGGTGGTCCGTCTGCTCAGGCATGGGCGGGCTCTTCATCCTCGGGGTCGTCGGGCGGAAGCGTGCAGAAGTGCTCGGCGACGAGGCCGGCGGCGAGCAGCAGGACGGCGCCGATCGCCGTGGCCGCGGCGAGCCAGACGGTGCCCGCCTGGGGCACCACGGTGCGGCTCAGCAGGAAGAGCGTGATGCCGAGGCCGAGGCCGGCGACGAGGGCGCCGCTCAGGCTGCACGCCTTCGCGAGCACGGCGACGCGCATCGCGCGGAACGGGTCGACCCGGCGTCCGGTGCCCTTCACCGCACGGCGGATCGGCCAGGCGAGCGCCACCACGACCGCGCCGACGCCGACGAGGGTGATCGGCAGCGAGACCGGCGGGACGAGGGCGTTGCCGCCCGCGGAGACGATCGCGAGGTCGCCGAGGTAGCCGAGCACGAGGCCGGCGGCCACGAACGCGACGACGACGGGGGCGTGGGTGCGCTTCATCGGCGGCGCACCTCGTCGTCGGCCGCGGCGCGGAGCTCGGCCACCGTGCCGCGCCCCGCGACGACCGCGTCGGGGTCGACGTCGAGCCACGGCTGCAGCACGAAGGCGCGCTGCCAGGCCCTCGGGTGCGGCAGCTCGAGCCGGGCGTCGATGAGCCGCGCGCCGCCGTGGTCGATCAGGTCGAGGTCGAGCGTGCGGTCGCCCCAGCGCTCCTCGCGCACCCGGCCGTGGGCCTGCTCGACCCGCTGCAGCGCGTCGAGGAGGGCGAGCGGCTCGAGCTCGGTCTCGAGCAGCAGCACGCCGTTCAGGTAGCCGGGGGCGTCGTGGTCGACACCCGAGAGCTTGATGGCCGGGGTCTCGTAGACGGGCGAGACCGCGACGAGTTCGACGCCGGGGGTGTCGGCGAGCTCCGCGACGGCCTGGGCGATCGTGGCCTCCCGGTCGCCGAGGTTCGCGCCGAACGCGACGACGGCGCGGGTCACGAGCGGCTCCTCGTGATCGTGACGGCGACGTCGTCGAAGGGCACGCGGATGGGTGCCTGGGGCTTGTGCACCGTCACCTCGACGGCCTCGGCCGCCTCGAAGCCGAGGGCGATGCGCGCGACCCGCTCGGCGACGGTCTCGATGAGGTCGACGGGGTCGCGTTCGACGCCCTGCACGACCGCCTCGGCGAGCTCGCCGTAGTGCACGGTGCGGGCCAGCTCGTCGCCGCGGGCGGCCGCCGCGAGGTCGACGAACACGGTCACGTCGATCACGAACTCCTGGCCGTCGGCGCGCTCGAAGTCGAAGACCCCGTGATGCGCGAACACGCGCAGCCCGGTCAGGGTGATCCGGTCTCCCCCGGTGCGCGCGTCAACCACGTGCTCCATGCTGCCATGCTCCGAGGACGTCGAGGGCGAGCCGGGTCGCTGCGACGTCGTGCACGCGCACCGCCCAGGCCCCGGCCTGCGCCGAGAGCACGCTCACGACCGCCGTCGGCAGGTCCCTCGCCTCGACGGGGGCGCCCTCGGGCAGCAGCCCGCCGAGGAATCGCTTGCGGGACGCACCGACGAGCACGGGGAAACCGAGCGCCTGCAGCTCGCCGAGCCCGGCGAGCAGCTGCCAGTTGTGCTCGGCGCGCTTGGCGAAGCCGAGCCCGGGGTCGAGCACGATCCGCTCGGGGGCGACGCCCGCGGCGACGAGCACGTCGACCCGGGCGGCGAGCTCGTCGCGCACCTCGCGCACGACGTCGTCGTACTCGGCGAGCCCCTCCATGCGGTCGGAGTGCCCGCGCCAGTGCATGGCGACGTAGCGGGCGCCGCTCGCAGCGGCGATCTCGGCCATGGCCTCGTCGGCGAGCCCGGCGGAGACGTCGTTGATGAGCTCGGCGCCGGCCGCCACGGCGGCCTCCGCCGTCGCGGCGCGCATCGTGTCGACGCTCACCCGGTGTCCGCGGGCGGCGAGCTCGGTGACGACGGGGATGACCCGGCGGAGCTCCTCCGCGGGCTCGACCCGCGCGGCGCCCGGCCGGGTGGACTCGCCGCCGACGTCGAGCAGCTCGGCTCCGGCCGCGGCGAGCTCGAGGCCGTGCGCGATCGCCCGCTCGGGGTCGAACCAGCGGCCGCCGTCGCTGAAGGAGTCGGGCGTCACGTTCACGACGCCCATCACGAGCGGCGTCGCCGGCATGGTGGGCTCGTCAGTCACGCCGGGCCCCGATGAGGGCGACGATCTCGGCCCGGGCCGCGGGCTCGGCGAGCGCGCCGCGGCTCGCGATGGTCACCGTCGAGCTGCGCTCCTGCCGGGAGCCGCGGGTCGTCACGCAGCGGTGCTGCGCGTCGAGCACGACGAGCACGCCCTTCGGCTCGAGACCGGTCTCGAGGGCGTCGGCGATCTCCTCCGCGAGGCGCTCCTGCAGCTGCGGGCGGCTCGCGAGCGTGTCGACGACGGCCGGGATGCGGCCGAGGCCGACCACGCGGTCGCCGGGCAGGTACGCGACGTGCGCCGTGCCGACGAAGGGCAGCAGGTGGTGCTCGCACACCGAGCGGAAGTCGAGGTCGCGCAGCACCACCGCGTCCGAGGTCGTCGGGGTGTCGGCATCCGCCCCGCCCTTCGCCCGCCGGATGCCGGCGTCGAGCGGCACCGCGTCGGCGAGGTGCACGAGCGGGTCGACGGCGAGGCCGCCGAAGAACTCCGCGTACGCCTCGGCCACCCGCTGCGGGGTGCGGGCGAGCCCGGGCCGCGAGGGGTCCTCGCCGATCGCGAGCAGGATCTCGCGCACGGCGCGCGCGATGCGCTCCTGGTCGACGCCGGGTGTCGTCATCCCCGCCCCGTCACGGCTCAGGCCGTCGCCGGCCGCGGGTTCGACCGCGGCGCCTTCGGCTCGGCCGCGGGCTCCTCGGGCGTGACATCGGAGTCGATGCCGCCGTCGACGAGACCGGCGTCGATCGGCATCTTCTCGGTGGGGAACGCGATCGGCGGCACGTCGGACACGGGGCGCTTGTCACTCGAGAGCCACAGGGGGCGCTCGGGCAGCTTGCGCACGTCCTTGAAGATCTCGGCGATCTGGTTGTGGTCGAGAGTCTCCTGCTCGAGGAGCTCGGCCGCCAGCTTGTCGAGGATGTCGCGGTTGTCGTTCAGCACCTGCCACGCCTCGTCGTGCGCCTGCTCGATGAGCGCGCGCACCTCGGCGTCGACCTTCTCGGCGATGCCCTCGGAGTAGTCGCGCTGGTGGCCCATGTCGCGGCCGAGGAACATCTCGCCCGAGGACTGGCCGAGCTTGACCGCGCCGACGTTCGCCGACATGCCGTACTCGGTGACCATCTTGCGGGCGGTCGCCGTGGCCTTCTCGATGTCGTTCGACGCGCCGGTCGAGGGGTCGTGGAACACGATCTCCTCGGCGACGCGGCCGCCCATGGCGTAGGTGAGCTGGTCGAGCAGCTCGTTGCGGGTGACCGAGTACTTGTCCTCCAGCGGGAGCACCATCGTGTAGCCGAGGGCGCGGCCGCGGGGCAGGATCGTGATCTTCGTGACCGGGTCGGTGTAGTTCATCGCCGCCGCCGCGAGGGCGTGGCCGCCCTCGTGGTAGGCCGTGATGAGCTTCTCCTTGTCCTTCATCACGCGGGTGCGGCGCTGCGGGCCGGCGATCACGCGGTCGACGGCCTCGTCGAGGGCGCGGTTGTCGATGAGCTGCGCGTTCGAGCGGGCCGTGAGCAGGGCCGCCTCGTTCAGCACGTTCGCGAGGTCGGCGCCGGTGAAGCCCGGGGTCTTGCGGGCGAGCACCTCGAGGTCGACGCCCTTCGCGAGCGGCTTGCCCTTCGAGTGCACCTCGAGGATCTTCTGCCGGCCCTTGAGGTCGGGCGCATCGACGCCGATCTGGCGGTCGAAGCGGCCGGGGCGCAGCAGCGCCGGGTCGAGAATGTCGGGGCGGTTCGTCGCCGCGATGAGGATGACGTTGGTCTTGGGGTCGAAGCCGTCCATCTCGACGAGCAGCTGGTTCAGCGTCTGCTCGCGCTCGTCGTGGCCGCCGCCCATGCCGGCGCCGCGGTGGCGGCCGACGGCGTCGATCTCGTCGACGAAGATGATGGCCGGGGCATTCTGCTTGGCCTGGTCGAAGAGGTCGCGCACGCGGCTCGCGCCGACGCCGACGAACATCTCGACGAAGTCGGAGCCCGAGATCGAGTAGAACGGCACGCCCGCCTCGCCGGCGACGGCGCGCGCGAGCAGGGTCTTGCCGGTGCCGGGAGGGCCGTACAGCAGCACGCCCTTGGGGATGCGCGCGCCCACCGCCTGGAACTTCGCCGGCTCCTTCAGGAACTCCTTGATCTCGTGGAGCTCCTCGATGGCCTCGTCGGCGCCCGCGACGTCGTCGAAGGTGACCTTCGGGCTCTCCTTCGAGACGAGCTTCGCCTTCGACTTGCCGAACTGCATGACGCGGTTTCCGCCGCCCTGCATGCCCGAGAGCATGATCCAGAAGAAGAGGCCGATGAGCAGCAGCGGCAGCAGGATGCCGAGCATCGAGAGGAACCAGTTCGGCTGCGGCACCTCGTCGTTGAAGCCGTCCTTGGGGTTCGCGTCGTCGACGGCCGCGATCACGTCGGCGCCGCGAGGCGTGACGTAGTAGAACTGCACCTGCGTGCCGAGCTTCTCGTCGGCCTTCGCGAGGGTGAGGTCGACCCGGTTCTCGCCGTCGACGATCTTCGCGGCGGCGACCTTGCCGTCCTTCAGGAGCTCGAGGCCCTCCTGCGTAGACACCTCTTTGAAGCCGGAAGCCGTGATGAGGCTCGCACCGATCCACACCACGATCGCGGCGATCAGGATGTAGATGACCGGTCCGCGCAGGATCTTCTTCATGTTCATGGTGCTGCCAGGCTACCGTTCACCCGCTGATCGCTGGCCGTATGTTCGCTGAGGGCTGCGCAGCAGTCCCGAAGCGGACCATGGGCACTGCCGCTGAGGGCTGCGCTAGCTGTAGACGTGCGGCGCGAGGATCGCGACGTCGCGCAGGTTGCGGTAGCGCTCGGCGTAGTCGAGGCCGTAGCCGACGACGAACTGGTTCGGGATGTCGAAGCCGAGGTAGCGCACGTCGACCTCGACCTTTGCGGCGTCGGGCTTGCGCAGCAGGGCGCAGACCTCGACGGACGCGGCGCCGCGCGAGCGGAGGTTCTCGAGCAGCCAGCTGAGCGTGAGGCCCGAGTCGATGATGTCCTCGACGATGAGCACGTCGCGGCCGGTGAGGTCGGTGTCGAGGTCCTTCAGGATCTTCACGACGCCCGAGGACTGGGTGCCGGTGCCGTAGCTCGACACGGCCATCCAGTCCATGTTCAGGTGCGGGCGCAGCTCGCGCGCGAGATCGGCCATGACCATGACCGCGCCCTTCAGCACGCCGACGAGCAGCAGGTCGCGCCCCTCGTAGTCGGCCTCGATGCGCCGGGCGAGCTCAGCGAGCTTCGCGTGGATCTCGGATTCGGTCACCAGGACTTCGGTGAGGTCGCCCTCGATGTCGCTCGCGTGCATGGAACGATCCTAGGCGACGCCGCGCCCCGCTCCGCGCCCGGATCAGTGATCGTGCGGCAGGATCTCGGTCGCCCCGGTCGCCGAGAACACGACGTGCGCCCCCGCACGGGTCGCGACGGCCCCGCCGGGCAGGGCGACCGGGCCCTGCCCGTGCCAGTCCGTGACGAGCCGGGCGACCTCGAGCGTCTGCACCCGGCTCAGGGCGACGCCGAACTCGCTGCCGACGACGTGCCGGATGATGCGCTGGCGGAGGGCGGCGGGATTGGCGGCGAGCACCGCGGCGGAGACGGCGATGCCGGCCTCGGCGGGCTCGCAGATCTCCTCGATGAACTCCTCGAGCTGCTCGTCGAAGGCCGCCTCGTCCTCGCGGAGCTGCTCGGCGGTGCGGGCGAGCGCCTCGGCGATGCCCGGTCCGAGCTCGGCCTCGAGCACGGGCAGCACGCGCTCGCGCACCCGCACCCGGGCGTAGCCGGGGTCGGTGTTGTGCGGGTCGTCCCAGACCTCGAGCCCCGCGTCGAGGCAGGCCTGCCGCGTCGTCTGGCGGCGGAGGCCCAGCAGCGGACGCACGTAGCGGCCGGCGCGCTGAGGCATCCCCATGAGGCTCGCGCCGCCGGCGCCGCGGGCGAGGCCCAGCAGCACCGTCTCGGCCTGGTCGTCGAGGGTGTGGCCGAGCAGCACGACGGCCGCCCCGGTCTCCGCGGCGGCCGCGTCGAGCGCGGCGTAGCGGGCGGCGCGGGCGGATGCCTCGGGGCCGTCTCCGCCGGCCGACACCTCGACCCGGCGCACGAGCACGGGGTCGAGCCCGAGCTCCCGAGCCTGGGCCGCGGCGCGCTCGGCGACCTCGGCGGAGCCCGCCTGCAGGCCGTGATCGACGACGACGGCGCCGGCGAGCCATCCCGCCCGCGGCGCCTCGAAGGCGGTCGCCGCCGCGAGCGCCAGGGAGTCCGCACCGCCGGAGAGCGCGACGAGCGCGAGCGGCGCGACCCCGCCCGTCTCGGCGGGATCGACGGGCTCGAGCACGGCGCGCACGGCGCGGCGGGCGTCGGCGATCGGCGGGGTGAGGCGGGGCCGGCGCTCCGCCGTGCGGTCGTCTGAAGGCATCGAGGTAACCTTATTCCGCCGCGCGCCACGTGCCCGGCGGGACTTCACACAAGGAGAGCACATGGGCGAGTACAACGCCGTCATCGAGATCCCCAAGGGGAGCCGCAACAAGTACGAGGTCGACCACGAGACGGGCCGGGTCTTCCTCGACCGCGTGCTCTACACGGGCTTCGTCTACCCCACCGACTACGGCTTCTTCGAGAACACCCTGGGCGACGACGGCGACCCGCTGGACGTGCTCGTGCTGCTCGAGTACCCGCTGTTCCCGGGCGTCGGCGTGAAGGTGCGCCCGGTCGGCGTGTTCCACATGACCGACGACGGCGGCGGCGACGCGAAGGTCATCGCGGTGCCCGCGGGCGACCCGCGCTGGAACCACATCCAGGACGTCGACACCATCCCCGAGTACACGAAGAAGGAGATCGAGCACTTCTTCGAGCACTACAAGGACCTCGAGCCCGGCAAGTGGGTCAAGACCGAGGGCTGGGCGAACGCGGCCGAGGCCGAGGCGCTCATCCAGAAGGCGATCGAGGCCTTCCCTGGTCACTGAGCCGAGCCTTTTGACGAAGGGGGCGAGCCGCACGGCTCGCCCCCTTCTCGCGTCTCTCGTGGTGCGTCGCGGTCAGCCGGTCGGGCGCGCCGCGGCCGAGGGGCTGCCCCAGATCGGCCACTCGCGCACGTTCTTGCCGTAGTCGGGCGCTTCCAGGATGCGTCCGCCGCCGAGGTAGATGGCGACGTGGTAGTAGTCGCCGCCGGATCCCCAGAAGAGCAGGTCGCCGCGCTGGATGCTGCCGAGCGAGACCGCCTTCCCCTGGTTCGCGAGCGTGTAGTACTGGTTCGTCGCCGAGTGGGTGCCGATGTAGATCCCCGCGTAGCCGTAGGCCATCTTCGTGAGGCCGGAGCAGTCCCAGCGGTCCGGGCCCGCGCCGCCGAGGTCGTAGGGCTCGCCCAGCTGCTGCTGCGCGTACCAGATCGCCGATTCGACGGCGCTCGTGTTCGGCGGGTTCGTGGTGCCGCCGCCGGGGTTGCCCCCGCCGGGATTGCCGCCGCCCGGGTTGCCGCCGCCGGGATTCCCGCCGCCGGGGTTGCCGCCGCCGGGGTTGCCCCCGCCCGGGTTCCCGCCGCCCGGGGACGGCTGCTGCGGGCGGGTCGCCTGCTCGGCCGCCTCGCGGGCGACGCCCTCTGCGCGTTCGCGCTCGAGCTCCGCAGTGGTGTCCTTCAGGCGGGCGAGCTGCGCGTACAGCTCCGCCGAACGGGTCTCCTGCTCCGCCAGCACGGCCGCCGCGGCATCCGCCTTCGCCTGCGCCTCGTCGTACTGGCTCTTCGCCTCGTCGGCGAGCTTCTTCCGCTCCTTCGCGGCGGCGTCGGCCTGCTCGCGCAGCGAGTCGGCCGCGTTGCGGTCGGCGAGCGCCTGCTCGTACACGGAGGTCGACTGCTCACCGAGCTTCGAAGCCATGCCGAGCTGCTTCAGCAGTTCGGCGCTGTCGCCCGAGAACACGAGGGAGGTCGTCAGGTCGTTGCCGGCCGATTTCGCGAGGTGCGCGGCGATGAGCCCCGCGCGCATCTTGGAGATCTCGGCGACCGCTTCGGCGGCGTCGGCCTGCTTGCCGAGCGACGCCTCCCGGTCGACCGCCTCGTCGCGCTTCACGACCGTCTGCCGGTACGCCTCGGCGGCGATCTGGGAGTCGCGCATCGCCGCGTCGGCCGAGGCCTGGAGGCCGGCGAGCAGTTCACCGAGACGGGCGATCTCCGCCTGCTTCGTCTGCTCGTTCTGCTTCGCCTGCTCGATCTCGCCCCAGGAGGGGTAGTCGACGGCGAACGCCGGGGCGCCGGGCACGCCGATGGAGGCGGTCACGGCGCCGACGGCGACCGCGGAGAACACGGTCGCGGGCTTCACCCGGGAGACCGGGCGGGTGCGATTCTCAGCCAAGGGAGACTCCTCGTGCGGACATGAACGGACCCGGGTTGATGCGGTCCCAGCCGTCCCAGACCTCGAAGTGCAGGTGGCAGCCGGTCGATGCGCCGGTCGTGCCGCTCCACGCGATCTGCTGGCCCGCCTCGACCCACTGGCCGGAGCCGACGAGGATGCCGCCCTCGCGGATGTGCGCGTAGCCGGTCGAGATGCCGCCGCCGTGGTTGATCTTCACGTAGTTGCCGTAGCTGCCGCTCCAGCCGGCGACCGAGACGGTGCCGCTGTTCGCCGCGTAGATGGGGGCGCCGCAGCCGGTGGCGATGTCGTAGGCGTAGTGGAAGCCGCTCGAGCAGTAGCCGCCGCCGCAGATGATCGGGCGGGCGCCGTAGCCGTCGGAGATGTAGCCGGAGGCGGGACGGGCCCAGCCGGAGCTCGCGACGGTGCCGGGCGCGCCGGCCGCCATCGCCTCGCGGCGACGCTTCTCCTCCTCTTCCTTGCGGATCCGCTCGCCCTCCTGGTACGCGGCGGTGGTCTTCGCTTCCGCGTCCTTCATGAACTTGAGCTGCTGGACGAGCTCGACCTTCTTCGCCTCGGACTCGGAGAGCGCCGCTTCCGCGGCGGCCTGCGCGGCCTGGGCGGCGGCGAGCGCCTCCTCGGCGGCGATGCGGAGCTTCTCGCGCTCGGCCCGGGCGACCTCCGCCTGCTGGCCGAGCGAGTCGGCGTCGTTCGACTTGGACTGCGCGCTCCGGTAGACCTCGGAGGTGCGCTCGACCATCTTCTCCATGTTGCCGAGCTTCGAGAGCAGGGCGTCGGTCGCGACCTCGTCCCCCGACTCGAGGAACAGGTCGACGCTGAGGTCGCCGCCGCCCGACCGGTAGAGCTGCGCCGCCACCTGGCCGGCGTTCTTCTTCGCCTCGGCCGCCTCTGCGGCGGTCTGCTCGGCGAGGGCCTCGATCTCGCCGGCCTTGCGGGCGGCGTCGTCGTAGCGCTGCTGGGCGTCGAGGAACTCGCCCATCCGCTTCTCCGCCTCGGCGCGCGTCGCGGCGACGTTCTGCTCCAGCTGCGCGATGAGCGCCGTGATCTGGTCGACGGCGGATGCCGCGGCGGCCGTGTCGGCCTTCGCCGCCTGCAGCTCGTCCCAGGTCGGGTAGTCGGCGGCGGCCGCTGGGCTCGCGCCGATGACCGTGCCGGTCACCGCGAGGCCCGCCGCGAGCAGGGTCGCAAGGGCACGGCGCAGCCGCGCCGGGCGTCGGCGGGTCGTCGTCGGGCGGTTGACTGTGGTTCGGTACATGGTTCCCCGTCCACGCGGGCTCGGGCCCCCGCGCCGTAATGTATTCGAGCTTCTGGGTCGAGCTTCTGGTTCAAGCTCAGCTTGAGGCGATCAGAGCCACGATAGGCATGGATTCCCGGGGCGAACGGCATTTCGGCGGGCATGTCCAAGCGGCGATGACGGGCCCTCGGAACCACCGCCGGCCTCGTTTTGGAATCTCGGCGGGAAACCCGTATGCTTGGCTGTCGGCGGGAGAGCGCAAGCACTCCCACCCGGCCCCATCGTTTAGTGGCCTAGGACACCGCCCTTTCACGGCGGCAGCACGGGTTCGAATCCCGTTGGGGTCACTCTCGAAGGTTTTACAATTGAATAGTCTCATTACGAGGCCCTGTGGCGCAGTTGGTTAGCGTGCCGCCCTGTCACGGCGGAGGTCGCGGGTTCAAGTCCCGTCAGGGTCGCTCAGGCGACAAGCCCTTTCCCTTTCGAGAGAAGGGGCTTTCTCCTTATCGAGGCACCGTTTCAGCGGATGCCCCGAGGCTCTGTAGCTCAGTTGGTAGAGCGTTCGACTGAAAATCGAAAGGTCACCGGATCGATGCCGGTCGGAGCCACTGGAAATACAAGGAACTACCTAGAGACTAGCCGATAGGTACACCCGGAACTACACCCCAAGAGGATTCATCCCCCTTGGGGTGTTTTCGTTTCACCGTACGATCGGACCATGCGTCTCGTTGGAACCATCCGCCCCACCGCCACAACCGAGATCGTCGCGGAAGGGCACGACCGAGGCTCCGCGTACGAAGCGCTCGAGGCCGTCGTACCGGAAGGGCACGAGCTGGTGCAGGCGCATTTCTCCATGAAGTCCGGAGTCACGACAGCGCGGGGCCTGATCCGCCCGGCGCGTGTTGAAGAGATCCAAGCTGACGGCGCGGACTACGTGTCCGCGAATGTGGCGCTTGAGGCGTTGGTGCCTGACGGGTACGTGCTCTTGAGTCGCGCGGTGAAGTAGACCCGCGCGCCCACTCGAAGGTATGTTCGATTCTATGGTCGAGCAGCACCCGAAGTGGCACCCCATCCTCGCGGCCGAGGAACGCGAACCAGGCGTGTGGGTGCTCGCCGACACGCTGGGGTGGGAGTACGGGCGCATCACGATCCTGCGCCGCAACGGGGCCGTCTGCTACCGGATGCAGTTCCGACCCAAGACGGGTGACATCTCCTCCCCCGGCTACGAGCGGACGCTGCGGGCCGCGTGTGAACGGTTGCATGGGGAGTTCGTGAAGTCGGGTCAACCGGCCGCTCGGATTGGGTGGGAGAAGGAAGTCGACTACAAGCGGAAACGCTGAAAGAGCCCCCACCTCCGAAGAGGATGGGGGCTCAATGCAAGAAGTCAGCGTGCGAGAAGAGCGCCGGGGGCCGGGATGGCCTCGCCGCTTACGAGCATCTCCTGGATGATCTCAGTGAGAAGCTGCCGCATTCCGGCGCGTGCTTCGTCTTCAGTTTCCGCAATCCATGACAGTGACGGGAACTCGTAAACGAGTGCGGTGAAGTCGCCGTAGTGAAGCTCCACACGGATGTCGTATTCATCTGCGGTGTGAACCATCTTCAAACCTCCCCGCTTTCACTATCCATTCTGCGCCCTTGCGACCGCTTCTAGCACCTGTTTTACCTGATATTCCTTGGCTTTGCCTTTGAAGTCCTGGATGTTGATGCGAGGGTCGCCTTGCCAAGGAGTCTTGTATCTGACGTGGCTAGTACCGCTCCTGCTCTTGATTGGCTTCCCGAAGTAGTGTTCGCAAACCTTGCACAAGTCGGTGAATCGCACGTTGGACGGAGAGCGCCGCATCTGCTCAAGTGTGCGCTCCACGTCGAAACTCATGTGCCAGAGCATACTGAGGAGGAGGGCTCCTAGTCAGGTGCTCGGCGGCACCTGCCCGACTACTCCGTCGGCTCTGACGTACTCAGCGACATTTGCAGTGAGCGTGACTCGCGGAGGCGCCGCGGCTTTGTTGGTGACGGAGTACGTCAACCCGAACGCACCGCCAAACGCGGACACCACTGCGATCGCGACCGCCAACCACTGGCCCTGCGTCAGATCCGCCAACGTCATGTCGCCCACCAGCACCACGGCCAGCGACGCCAGACCAGCAGACAGGCCGGCGAAGATCGCCGAAACCCAAGCCTTTGCACTCGTCATCTTCATTTCTCCTATCGAGGAAGTTCGTCAGGCCAAGGCAACGGCTGGATGCCGTGCGCGTTGGCGTGGTCGATGAGGGCGAACACGAACCTGCGATACGCGGTGTTCTCCCGCTCAAGACGCTCGAGCCGCTTATCCGTCGCAGCCCGATACCGGTTCAGCTCCTCCTGGAGCTGGTCAATCAGGGCGTTCTCGCCCGACTTCCGATCCCGCCGCCCGGTCATGAACAACGTCAACCATGCGATCAGGCCACCGCCGCCCAAGTAGAGCGCGTTGCTGACCCATAGGGGGATCGAACTATCGGCCATCGTGTCCCCAATCCGGGTCTACCCTGACCCGAAAGTCGGTGGTCAGGAGTACATTTCGAAACATGAACGTGTGGGGGAAGGTTCTGACGGGCGCCGTAGCTGTAGGCGTGACCGCGGGAATCGTCGCGCTCGCCGCTGGTGGCGTTTCCGCCCTTAGCGGCTCCCCCACCGAGCCCGCCGTGGTTCGCACGGTCGGGTTCGGGACTGCCGGATCGTTCGACCGCGGCGCCGCAATCGAAACTGCCGTGGCTGACAAGGCCGCCCGTGAGGCTGAGGCCGCACGAGTCGCGGCCGAGCAGGCTGCTGTCGCGGCTGAGACAGCTCGCGTTGCAGCAGAACAGCAAGCCGCAATCGAACAGGCCGCCACCGAAGAACCTGCCTACGACGGAGGGGGTTCTGAAGGGTCAGGCGAAGAGCCAGCCGTGGATTCATCGTGCCCTGCCGGGTACATCGACGACCCCGCGCTCGGATGCCACTCCCCAATCTGTCAGGTTCTCGACGACGGAACCGAGGTTCCGTGTGCTGGCAATAGCGCCCGCCGCGAGGAGTAACTGGTCAGATTCCGGCCGACCGGAGTCGCGATTCCATGTCTGCGAGCACGACCAGGGGCGCGATCGCACCGAACAACATGTAGTCGATCGTCTTTGGGGTGACTCCGTCGTCCTGAAGCACCACGAAGCACTCCATATTGTGGGCGATTAGGTGCTCCGCCATTAGCCCGATCTCCCAAGGGACCACATAGTCGGGGTCATAGTAGGGATTCTCTGCGTCGTCGCGGATAGCCATTTGCGCCCGGTACTGGTACATCCATGGCTGTACGGCGAGCACGTCTGCCGCCGTGAAAGGCACGGGGCCAAGGTTCGCCTTGCTCTCAATAGTTGACGGGGCGTAGCCGTAGACGCCCGAGTTGTGCTGCCACACGGATTGCCTGGCTCCGGCCATCGCGGAAACATCGGTGTTGTATGCACCGACCGACGACAAGCTCGCGGCGAAGCTCCCACCACCGGACGCGGTCACGTTCACCGGACTGATGTTGCCCGGAGAGGCGATCTTGCTATCGATCTGCGTCTTCGTGTAGCTGTTTGCGGCGATCGCCGCGGTGACGGTCGCGTTGATGTTCGCGATGGCTTCCTGCACCTGCTGCACGAGGGAGTTCATCGACGTGCCCGTTGGCTGCTCAAGTTCCAAGAGCCGCCGCTTCAACTCGTCCAGATCGCGAATCAGGGGACCAAGACCATCCCCGGCCGGCGTCGCATATCGGTTCCCCATCAGCTCACCTCCGGCGCCGTCGTCACATCAATCGTCAGCCCGCGCTCATCACCCGAAATCCCAGTGATGCGACGGCGGGTCGATGCACCCTCGAACTCGTACGGATCTCCCCCGGTGTCCTGCTCTGCGTCGTACGGCGCGAGCTCGACAACGCACCAGTCGCCCTCCCAGTACTCGCCAAGCATTGGTGACGTGTTCGCTTCCACAGTGAATGACCACTCCTCCACCGGGCCGCGACCTATCGCCACGTTCTCTTTCGCGTACGCATCCAACGTCGCCTGAACCGACACCGACGAATGGGTGGAGTCCAAAGACTCGAACAACGCCCACCCGCGATCCACCAACCACGAATCGGACGCTCGAGCCACCACAACCTCGTCAGCGGAACGGCCCGCGTTCGCCCACGCCAACCCGGCAAGGTTCGACCCGTCGACCGTGATGTTGAAGTTCGACACCGGAGAATCCGGGACCGACACGTTCCACGAATGCTGCGCAGTGCCAGCAAGAAGCGGGTTCGCTTCCGTCCCGGTCTGCAACACCCACTCGATACCCAACCGGTCCGCAGTGAGGCGCGGCATGAACCGGATATCTGGTCCGCCCTCAACCTCAGACAGTTGCTTCAACACGGTCCCGAGGTTCTTGAACTCGGCCCCCTCGAAGTTGCGTTCGTGGAACTCGTCCGACGCTGACGGGCGGTCCGCTTCGAACACCACCGGCACCGCCCCAGCCGTCCACGCGTGAGCCTGCTGCACAAGCCGCTTCGCGATCGTCCCGAGCTCCAACCCGTTCAGGTACGTCCCCACGGCAGGGTTCGGCTTCGTCTTCCCCGCAGCCGTGTTATCCGGGATCGTGAACTGTGTAACCGGCGTTGTCCCCGCAAGCACCGGGAGGATGTGGCGGTGGTCGTAGTACGACCACAACCCCTTCGCCTTCAACTGGAGCGTCCCGGCTGAGCGGTCGTAATCGTGAACCCAGATCGGGCCTGCCGCCAACACCACATCATCGTTCGCGACCGCAAGCACAGCCCGACCGACTGCGGCCGACACCTTCGGGCGCAAAGCGATCGTGTCCGGGTCGCGCATGTTCAGGGTGCACTCGATCTGCTCCGGCGCGTTGAGGAACCGCTGCCATGTTCCCGACATGACCTGGAGGTCGAGGATCTGACGCCCGGTTCGAAGGTCAGCGAGAAACCATCGCAGCATCGGAACCTCCTACAGGGCCGCCTTGATGTCCGCCCGTACCGCGGCAGGAAGGTCGGCGAGCGCGGCGAGCACGGCCTGCTTGTTCGACTCGAGCGCCGCGACCAAAAGACCACCGACGTACTCGTTGAACTCCTCGGCCTGAGCGTCGGTGAGCTGGACCTTCCCGCCCTTGATCGCTTCGATGATCGCCTTGAGCGAGTACGGCGAGCGCTGGTGGATGTAGTCCACGTCAGCCCTGGTCCCATCCATAGCTGCCCGGATCGACTGCAGCGAGTTCGGGTTGTTCTTGCCGTTGTTGATCCAGCTGATGTCGTTACGAGCTTCCTGGACGGCGCCGTTGACGATTCGCTGGAGGTCTTCAAGTGATGCCATGTCGAACTCATCTCCGATCGGTGAATAGCCCCCGCCGCTCGTGGTGCTGCCGAGAGCAGCCGCGATACGAGGGGCCGGGTTGTAGACGGTGCCGGAGTAGATGCTCGACACGTTCGGCCCGAGAGTGGTGTGGATGTGAGCCCCAGCCCACGCGGACCCGGGGCTATCGCCGCTGCCGGCTACCTGCGCGATCGTCTGCCCTGCCCCCACTGACGCACCGACTGGCAACCGAGAACCGCCGATCGTGTGTGCCCACCCCGCATACAGGCCGTCGCCCAGCCGCTGCACGATGTAGTAGCCAAGGATCGACGAGTACCCGGCTGCGGCGATCACACCCGACTCATACGCTGGGATCGCAGCACCACGACCAAGGCCGGTGTAGTCCTGCCCTCGGTGCCCCTGCGGCCCGTAGAACTCCGAATTGGGGAGCACCCCGAACCGATTCCCAAGCCGTGAATACGCTTCCTGCCAAGCCATGACGCCCCCTTAGCCGGAGTAGTAGCCGTAGACGCGGACGGTGCCGGTCATCGTCGGCCCCGCGGACAGCGGCAGAATGCGGAGTCCGTCGTGCGCCTCCGTAGTTCCGAACCAAAGACCGGTCGCGTTGCGGCCCAGCGTCGGACCACCAAGATCAGTCGCGGTCCCGTCAAGGAACCCGGAGGTGCGCACGCCGGCATCCGCGGGCTTGTGAATCTCAAGCCGCAGCGCATGCAGGTGACCACCGGCACCCGTCAACTGCCACGACGACACGTTGTTCTGCGCGGCGGCCGTCGCTGACGACCCGCCCCCGTAGAAGATCTGCGCCCAATACGATGCCGTGCGGCTTGAGCCACCGACCCGGAGTTCCGCTTTCAGGTTGTGTGACGACCCCGCGGACTCGTCGAACTCGATCAGGTAGTTGTCGAACGCAGATGAGAACACCCCATCGAGCAGCACCTGTGACACCGCACTGAAACTCGACGCCGTAATCAGATTCAGGCCGGTGTTGACCAGCCCCCACGACCCACCCGACCGCAGCATCATCGTCTGCGTATCCAACCGGAACGCCACCGACCCATCAGCCGGCGACCACGCGCCCTGCTCAGTCGCGTTCCGCAACCACACCACCGCACCCTGAGTCGCGGTGTACTGGTGCGTCTGCGTAATCACAACACCGGACTGGTTCGTCGCTGTCTTCCCAGTCGGCATCTCAACCGTTGCGAGCTCGAGCGCACCAGTTGGCAGCAAGGCGCGCGCCGCCGTCAAGGACGACGTCGACAACGTGGTCCCAAGGATTCGGTTGGTGTTCCCGTCGGTGCCAGGCGAGGCCGACTCGTTCTGCTTCACGTACACGACGTAGTAGTTCGTGCCCGACACCGGAGACACCAGCGGCGAAGGCAACTGCACCGTGCCATCGTTCGCGAGCAAGATCGGGCCACCGAACTGGACAGCGCAGCCTGTGAACGCAGCAATGTTCACGTTCAGATCGCTTCGGGACGTGACCAGCGCGTTGGCGTGCGATGGGAAGATGCCCGCCCGAGCCACACCACCAGTGCTCGTCGCGATCAGACCAGCGAAGTTCTTCCTGGCATCAGTCGTCGTAGTGAGACCAGTCGGTCCCGGGTATGAGTACGTCTGCGCCATTCCGGCCCTCCAAACAGAAATGCACCCTGTGGGGTGCAGAAAGGTGAAAGCGGTGTCAACCGCTAGAAGGCCGGGGCGTACCGTGCCGTCAACTTCGGGGCGCCCGTCACTGACCCGAGCGCGTTGAACTGGACCGTGCGAGTCCCGCCGGCAGGGACCGCGAACCCGCCCCAATCGCGACGCGTCAGGAACGAACTGATGTCATTCGCGGGAGCATCCAAATACACCCGAGCCGTACGCGTGTTGAAGAACACCGTCGACCCCAACGGGATCACACGCTCCAACCGCAGAAACGAACCAGTCACCACCTCAACCAGCTCGACCCCGCCCGACAACCCACCAGTCACTTCAAGCACCGGATGAGTCGCCGCCAAACCCGGATTCACAACATCCACACGCCCCGGATCGCCACCAGAACCCCAGTCAGCAGGCCACACAGCCGGCCACACATACCCAGTCCCAGCAGTTGGAAGCCCGGTCATCGAGACGACCTCTTCGCCGTACTTCCGAGGATCATCCGCGATCACATCAAACGCGTACGTGAACCGCGGCGAAAACAACTCCGCCGAACACTGCGGCGCCGACGCCAACCGTGCCGTCACCCACCGAGTCCCGAAATGATCAACCACCTCAAACCGTGACGGCCGACCATCCGCCTGAATCCCCTCGATACGGGCACGCGCCTCATACGCATCCTCAACAGAAGACCCAGTCCACGAACCCTGAACCGAGATCACCCGGGCGTCCCGGTAAAACCGGTCAACACCAAAGTTGCCGTTCGAAGTCGGACGACGGCGCCCCTCATCCCGCACAGGGGCGCCGTCATACCAACCCGGCAAATCCGCCAACCCGAACCCAGCGTCATACGACGCACCATCAAACGTGATGCCCTCGAAGTTGACCACTGCCATCAGCCAGCCACCGCCCTCGAGAACTCACGACCCAGCACACGCGCCTGAGTCAACGGATCCTGATCAATCGTGCGAACGTCGAAGCGGTAGTTGTTCGTCACCGAACCCATCTCCCCACCGAGACGGCGGTACGCCTCCAGAGCAATGCCCCGGTTGCGTTCCTCCATCCCCTGCTTCCCGGAGATGAACGCCTCCCACCGCGTCTCAGGCTCAGCAAACTTGTACAACGGCGTCCCGCCCGAATAGAACCCGGTAGCAAACCCGCCATTGTCGTAGGCGAACATGTTGCCCACCGCGGAGCCGAACACCTGCCCGCCCGTACCGCCCGGGCCGGTAGCCACACGCGAGTTCAGGAACACGGTGCGCCCGTTGTTCGATTCGAAGAACGCGTCAAGGTTGGCCTGCGCCTCCTCGGTACCGATCTTGACCTGAGGGCGCATGCCCTCGATCTTCAACCCGTACTCCTTGACGATCTGCTCAACCGTCGACGTTCCCGAAGCGAGCTTCTGCGCAATCTCCGCCGCCGCCTCAGCGCCAAGCTGACCCGACGCCGCCTTGATCACCGTCTGCGACTCGTCGAGCTTCGTCGCAAACGCCCCAGTCGCCTCCTGCGACCGCTGCGCGAACAACTCGTCCATCTTCGCCAGCTCGTCATCCGACGCGTTGACCATCTGAGCCACGAGCGGTGCCGCCTCCGGCCCCATCTTCGCCAGCTCATCCAATGTGCCCTGCGACACCTTGCCGGCGAGGAGGATCATGTTGGATTCCCAGTCCTCCTGCGCCTGCACCTGAGCCTCAAGCTCCGCCAGGTAGTCAGAGAACACGACCGAGACACCGTCGTAGTAGTCACTCCACGAGTCGCCCGCGTCGTCCGTCGCGTCCGCTGTTGCCTGCGCGTACTCCTGATTCTTCTGAATCACCGAGTCATACGCGCCCGTCAGAGAGATGAACGAACCATCAGCCGCAGCAACCTCGTCGCGCCATGCCTGGCTCGCCGCCGATGCCTGTTCCACCGCATCCGCGTAGTCGACCGTCGCCTTAGTAGCCGCCTCCGTCGACTCGGATGCGCCATCCTGAGCATCCATGTACTGCGGAAACATGTCCTTGAGCTTCCGCAGAGACGACTCGGACCCGTCCGTCATCGAGACGAGCTCTTCCCAGGCAGCCGCAGCCTTCTCCGCGTTGCCAGACGAGACCAACCCGGCAAGCGCCTGATCCAGCTCCGTGATGTTGGACTTCGCGCGCCCGAGTGAGGTGTCGGCGCTCCACAATGTTGCGAACTCGAACACGGTCCCACCCGGGCCGTTGTAGAAATCAGCCAGCACGTTGTTGAAGTCGGACATGTCGCCCGTCAGTGCTTGCAGATTGCCCTTCGCCGCCGAAAGGCCCTCAAGCCGGAACTCCCCAGAGTCCAGTGCCGACTTCACCTCCGAGGAGATCGCCTTCGTCTTCTCCAACTGCTCCTCGAGTGCACGAGCGCTCTTGGTCGCACCGGTCATTGAGTTCGACCAGCCACGTACGGCAGTGGCCAGTTCAAGTGCAACAAGAACACCAGCCGTCTTCGACAGAGTCCCCATGGTCGCGCTCGCACGCTGACCGGCAGCCCCCATCGCGGCCAACGACGCCTTGAAGGCCGCAACCTTTGGAACCGCCAGCAGGAAAGTACCACCCGCGAGGCCGACAGCGGCAGTAAGGCCGCCAATCAACAACGTCGCCTGCTGCACCCCATCGGGGGCTTCGCCGAACGCATCGACCGCCGCCGTGGCGGTCTGCACCAGAGAACGGAGTGAGTCGTTCGCCGCAGACCCGCTCTTGATCAGCGCGGTGTCGAAGGCGCCGCCGAGCTTCTCGATGTCGCCCGAGAGGTTGTTCATCCGCAGCTCAGCGGTCTCCGCGGCGTAGCCGGAATCGTTGACCTTGTCGGTCCACTCCTCGATGCCTCGCGACGACTCACGCATGAGAATGTTCGCGCCACGAATCGCGTCCTGCCCGAACACGAGAGCCAGCGTCTGATTCTTCTGCGCCTCCGTCAGGCCCGAGAGCTTCTGCTCGAGCTGACCTGCAAGGCTCTGGGTACCGACGAATTCACCGCTGGCGTTGTAGAGCGAGATCCCGAGCTCATCGAGCGCCGCCTTCGCCTCATCGGTCGGATTCGCGAGGCGCAGCAGCATCGCGCGGAGCGACGTACCGGCGTCAGAGCCGACAAGACCCGCCGAGGCGAACGCTGCCAGCGTCCCCACCGTCTCCTCGATGGAAAGGCCCATCTGAGACGCGACGAGACCCGACTGGTTCAGGGCTGCAGAGAGATCCCCGACCGAACCCTGCGCCTTGCCCGCACCAGCCGCGAGAAGGTCAGCGATGTGCGGGACATCCTTGCCAGCGAGACCGAACTGGGTCATCGCAGACGCCGCAGTCTCCGCAGCATCAGCAACGTTGATCTGGCCCGCCGCCGCGAGGTCGAGCGCCCCCTTCAACCCACCGCCGAGAACATCCTTCGTCTCGACGCCGGCCTTACCAAGCTCCTCAACGGCCTGCGCCGCCTCAGTAGCGGAGAAGACAGTGTCGGCCCCAGCCTCCAGCGCCGCATCGCGCAAAGCGGCCATGTTCGACGCTGATTCGTGCGTGGCGGCCTGGACGGCCGACATCTGAGCGTCAAACTCGGCGAACTTGGCAACCGCCAGCGCCACCCCGGCTGCCGCCATCGCACCGACTGCAAGTGCACCCTTGCCGACTGCGTCGAGGACTTCCTTCTGAGCTTCAAGCTTCTGGGTCTCGGAAGTCACATCGCGGGTCGCTTTGGCCGCCTTCTCCATCCCGGAGACGTACTCAGCGACCGTCGCAGAGAGCCGGACCTTCGTAACGCGATCAGACATACCGTCGCCTCCAATTCAGGGGTGACCCGGTTGCGACGGGTGGTGAATGCGGTACGGTCAGGGCATGACGAACGATCCACAATGGGAGGCGTACCGGGCAGCCAAGCCAGTCCGTCCCGGGTGGGCGAACGCGCTGATCGTTGCCGCGGTGCTCTTCCTCGCGGCGATCGTCTTCACCCTTATGAGCGGCTTCTCCACTGCGACCTTGATCGTGTGGCTAGCTGTGGTTGTTGCCCTTGTGGTGGCCGGTATCAAAGCGCTGATGGCGCTAGGGCGATGACCGCTTGACGCCCCAGAGGTGGCCGTTGCGGTTCACCGGGTTGTTCTTCGTGTCCCACTGCTTGTAGAAGGCATCGCGCTTGTCCGCGCGAGCCTTCTCGGCGTAGTCCACGATCGGCCGCTCGTCACCCTCGAATGCGAACTGATTCGCGGGGTCGGTTGCTTCATCCATTGGGATGCCGTGCGAGCCGACGACGCGACGCTTCGATGCGATCAGTAGAGCCCGCTCATGGTCGTCGAACTCGGACTCCCGAACCGTCACCGCCCGCATCAACCGGCCCGCATCGTCGTACTCATACGTGGTGACCTCGGCCGGCTCCCAACCACGCCAACGGCGATACGAAACACCAAGCTCGCGAGCTAGCTGGACTTCTTCCGCGACCGCCGCTGTGAGGCTTTTTTTGCGCGGGCGATCTCCTGCTCAGTGTCATGCTCATGCAGCGACCACACGTTCGCCTCAACCGTGCGAGCAGTCGAGGGCGGCAGCAGCCGCCAAAGGTCCGCCCACTCCTCCGCAGACAGCTCGACCTCTTCGCCGTCTTGAAGCACACGCCCACAGGCTGCGGAGATGGCACGAGCGACGCCCGCAACGTTGTACCCGTTGCGCCGGTCAAGCGCCACGAAATGGTGCTCCCCGTCCGGACCCTCATACTGTCGCGGCGGGTTGATGCTCGTCGCCAACGACCACTGCTCCGGCTCAGCCCGGTAGAACACGAGCTCGTGAACCACACCATTCACCACACACGGGATCGCCGGCGTCTTCACCCGGTCAGAAACATGCGCCTTCGCCGCAGCGAGGTCTTCCTTGATACCCACGAATCACTCCCACAGTTGAAGAACCCCACGAATGAATGAGCCGGGGTGAGGTCGTGGGGACACCCCACCCCGGCAGTCAGCTACGCGACGAGAGCCACCTGGTCCTCAGTCGGCTTCGTCAGGAACACCGAGTAGATCGCGGTGTCCACACCGTTCTCAGTCGGCGCCTGCGGCCGACGGATGCCAACAACACCCGTCAGAAGGTCCGCCTTCTGGCCGACCGCATGCGTGGCCGCGTTGTCGACCGCCTTGCGGGCAACGAACTGCGACTCAGCACCCGAAGTGGCGAGACCCTGCAGAATCTGGTCCGCCGAATCCGGGTCCGCCGAAGCGACCACAGTCACCTCGAGCGTTTCCGTCACGCGACCAGGGCGGGCGAGATCCTGAATCAGCGTCAGACGCTTGTCCTCGACCGTCGCCTGCGTCTTCGTGTGGTTCCAACCACCATTCGCAATGCCGTACGTGATCGGCTTCGCCGTGACGCCGTTGAGGATCGCGACCGACTTCGCGTTGCTGCCGGACGGGACATTCGTAATCCGCCACCGGCCATCGGACTGGGTAGATGCGGGAACAGCTTCAATAGCCATGTCTTCTCCTTCGGATATGAGTCCTGTCGGAGAACCCGCAGGACCGGGTGTCCCGCGGGATTGCGGGCACAACAAAAGCCCCGGCACACATGCCGAGGCTTCAAGAAACAGGGAACGGTTACGCGGGCTCAGAAACCAGATCGAACGAGATCACCGCGAACGGCAACGGAAACAACCCATCCAGGTCATTCCGCACCGGACCAGCCGACCACTCAGACGGTTTGAACACGTTCCGCCCAGCGATCGACAACTGCACGTCCAACAGTTGGGCGGTCGTCCGGTCGCCAACCCACAACGCCTCACGAGGCAACGTCCCAACGCAATACACCCAATGCGTAGTCGTCAGCCGCGTCTTCTTCCCCGTAAACCGAGACTGCGACCAATCCCCCGGAGACGACACCACCACCGCATACTTCATCGGCGGATTCGAAGTCGGCACTTGCCCCAAGTCGAACACCGTCAGATTCGGGTCAGCATCCAACCGGGCAAACACCGCCGAATGATGAGCAGCACCACTCACAGCACATCACCCGCCTTCTGAATCCCGTCCACGAAAGCGTCCTCGTTCTTCTTCAACGCCTGCAAACCGAACCCACGCGGACCCGTATTCGGGGTGCCGTCCTCGAGCATGCCAACGATCGGACCCTGACCCCGAAGAACCGGACCCACCTCAGCCTCAACCGCCGACTTCCCCAACAACACCGACGCCGAACCACGAATGTCATACGTCACCGCACCAGCACCAGCCGGCACCGTAGACGACCCCTTCAACGGTTCACGCCAGTCGTCCTGAACCTTCTTCCCCATCTGATCCAGATGACGAATCACGTTCTCCGCAGTCTTCCCCGGTGCAGCATCCAAATCCGCGAGCAGCTTGTCGAACTCAGAGAAATCAAACGAGATCCCATCAGCCATCAGAGCGCCTCCCGCACCTCACCGCACCCGCAGCACCGGAGACGCTCATGCACGATCACGCCGGTTTCTACAAGCCGTTTCGTGGCGTAGCGATCCACGGATGGCAGGAAGCAGACAGGGCACATCCCCGCCCGTTTCACCGTGAGGGTGACGATGACCCGCTTGTCGGGCATCAGTTCCCCACCTTCACCGGCAACCGACGAGCCGACGCCAACGACTGATCAAACCGACCAGCCACCACACCAGACACACCAACCAGGCCCGGATCAACCGAAGACAACATCTCGAACTCGTCGCCTGGCTCGATGGCAGAGGTGCCGGCGACCGGTACGTCCAGACGGGGCTCCTGCACCGTGACCAACTGCGATGCGGCGTCAACCACCCTGACCACTCCGGACCTAAGAATGAGGCGGCACTTGCCCTCGTAGATCAGCGTGTAAGAGAAGGAGTATTCCCCCGTTACCGGGTCAGGATCAGGCGGGTCCGGCTCGCCGCGCCGCCGCACCCGAACGGTGTCCATCATCAACGACTCAGCGTGAGCCTGTAGCCCCGGCAGGGCTGCGCGGACATCGTCTCCCAGCATCAGCAGTCCTCCGCGCCCTCGAAGATCGGCACCCCGGCGATGTCCACCCCACACGAGCAATACACCGCACCAAACGCCAATGAACACCACGGCAGGTGCGGAGACCCCGACGGGACCATGTCGAACGCGAACGCCCCAGCAGGGTCCGTCAACCCGAGCAGCAGCCACCACTCGTCAAGGATCGTCACCCGCCCCTTACCCGACTTGTACGTCTTCGACGTTGCAGCATCATCCACCGACACCGTCACCTGCGTCGCATCCTCCGGACGCTTCACATGCGCAACAACCGCCTCACGGACGACATAATCCAGCTTCGCCTGATCCAGCGGGGCCGTGACGTTCAACGTCGCAGCGCGCGTATCGATGAGCATGACCGCATCATCAATCCACATCTGCCACTGCTGCTCAGTCACAGACCCCGCCTCGGGGGCGGCCACACCAACCGCGATCGCGATCTTCGCTGGAGTCACCGTCGTAGTCGACATGACCGCCCCCTCCGCTTACTCAGACTTCTTCGGACGACCCGGGCCACGCTTTGCGGCCGGATCGTATCGCTCCCACCCATCGGTGAAGCGGTCGTCCTTTTCGTCAGCCACAGACACCACTACTTGGGTGGTCGTGTTGATGAACTTGCCCACTTGGCACTCCTAGTCAGATCGGCGGGAGGGGCCTAACCGCCCCTCCCGCGTCACGGGTTAGACGTTGGCGACAGCGTCCTTGACGGTCGCGAACGCGTCGAGATCCATTACGCCCCAGCCGTACACAACCTCGAGGCGGAGAGCGATCTGGTTCTTACGCTTGAGGTCGCCCAGACCGTCCGGGTCACCGAACTTGATCAGCTCGACCGGGAGGCGACGCTGGACGCCCCAGCGGAACGCGTCCCACTGGCCGATGATGGCCTTCACGTTGGTGTTCGCCGACGCCTCCGGGAGGCCCGAGACGGTGCTCGACGAGTACGCCTTCAGTCCCTCGAAGGAAGTGATGTTGGCGCCGAAACCGAGCTCCGGGTACTTCTTCCGGCCGTCCTCGTATCGGGCAGTCGCGACCGTCCACGAGTAGGTCGGGTCGAAGGCGATACCGTTCGGCACGTACCCGTCAGAGATGACCAGGCCCGCGGCCTGCTCGATCACGATGTCCGGGGTGGTGAGAGTCGCAGTCGTGATCTCCACGGAGTTCGTGGTCGACGCGATCCGGTCGCCCGCAACAATGCTAGAGCTGACCGTGCCTGCACGGGGGTTGATGCCGTGGAAACCGCCAAGGTCGAGGGCGCGAGCGAGCGCCTGGCCCCCCTCGTCCGCAAGGGTGGTGAGAACGCCAAGCTGGTAGTCCTCATCGGCCCACTGGACCTCCTCGTTGAACCGCATCGTCACCTGGAACTTGTGCGGCGTGACAACCTTCGTGCCAAAGGTTGCGTTGGTGTCGTTCTTGTCTGCACCTTCACCGACGAGCTCCGCACGAGGGCGGCCAGTGAGAGTCATGTGGGTGACCTCACCGAACTTCTGCGGCTCGGCGCCAGAGAGGGACGCAATCGCGGACCCCGTCTGTGCCTTCTTCCAAAGACCCTCAGCGATGTTCTTCGGGAGGGTCAGACCCGACGTAGCGAGTACTGCCATGGTGTCCTCCTAGGACGTTTCAGTCGCCGCCGCCGAACAGATCCCCGACAAAGTCGCGGGCTTCCTGCTCGGGGCCAGCAGTCGTAGAAGTCGCACCCTCCTTGGGTGCAACGTTGCCTTGCTTCTTGCGGTCTGCTTCACGCGCTGCGAGACGTGAAGCCTGCGCGAGAAGGGTTTCCTCAGTCGAACCAGTGAGGAACAAGTCAGCGTCGGAAGGTTCGCCATTCGGCCCCTTCTTCGTGCTGATGCCGTGCTCAGCGGCGACCCGGGCGCGCAGCGACTCCGCCTTCGTGGAATCGAGCTCGCCGCGCAGATCCGCCACCTGCTGCTCAAGGGTCTTCGCACCCTCTGCCTGTGACTTGAGCGCGTCGTAGTCCGAGAACTTCGCCCGCTCTCGGGTCACACGCTCCTTCACAATGCGGTCAACATCAGCCTGCGTGAACGTCTGTTCCTGTCCTTCACCACCGGACTCGGTCGCCGTCTCGGCACCCGTAGAAGTGGCTTCGCTCATGGTTCTCCCCGTTTCTGTTCCGTCGAACGTTCAGACCGCGAAACCGTCGCGTACGGACCACCCTGGGGTGGAAGATCACGCCGGCAGCCTCAAGCTGCCGGTCTCCTCGAAGTAGTCGAGCCAATTGCGCAGCGCCGCTTGCTGTTGCGGTGTGCGTCGACGGCGGGACGCCATGTACTGCTCCACGGACGCCTCAGGGCCCTGCTCGCCGCCCTTGAACACCGGAGCCGCGGAGCACTTACACGTTGGATGTGCCGCAAACCTGGCCGTGTCTCGCTTGTAGATGGCGCCCTTCGCCGCGAGGAACCGGCAGAATCGGCACGCCCCGGGGTTGGGGATACGCGTCCAGCCGACTGAGGCGGGGTCATGTCTGCGATTCGCGAGAATCGTCTCCCGGTAAGCTCTCGCGGTCTCCAGCTGCACAACCTCGGCAAGACGCGCGCCAGCCGCGGCATTGTCGTCCGAGAACAACGGGTCAGCCGCCCATGCAATCCCTCGTCGCACCTTCACCGTGCGGTCCTCGTTGGCGAGCAGGGCCGCGAACGGGGCTTCAACCCCAGCCCGCTCTCGTTCCTCCTCGTAGAAGTCGACCGCCAACGCGGCCGTACCGTCAGAGAAGTACGAGATGAGCTCCGGCACGCCGTCGAGCAGCGCAGCCCGACGTGCAGCAGCGGAGCCGGAGGTAGAGGCAAGGAACACCGCGGCAGTTTCCACCGCCGCGTCCGTCACCGCCTCAAACGCTGCCCGAGACTCATTCGCTGTCACCATCAGCAGGAACCTCCGCAGGCTTGACAATCGACGCGACCAACGCGCGGCCCGCCTGCTTCCGCTTTTCTGCCATCGCAAGATCAATGTCCTGCTGCGACAACCCCAGCATCTTCAACCCCACCGGAGTCTCGGCCAGCCAGGGAACCAACGAGAGCTGCTTCGCGCCCGCGTCTGCCTGCTGTGATTTCGACAAGTAGATCGGCGAACGCCACGCCGGCTGAATCCCACGCCAAGACGCAGGCACCTCCTCGAGGTCGTTCTGGATCGCTAGAGCCCGGGTCACCGTCCGACGAATCGGCACCGACCAGTCCTCCGACGCCCCCTCCGCCTCAGCAATCAGATTCTCCCGAGACGCGTTGTAGGCGTCCGCCGAAGTCGGATTGGACATGTCTGTCAACGCGAAGTCCGAATCGGGAAGGTCCGTCTCCCGGGCCATCAGCTTCGCCAGCGCATTCAGATCCGCCAGGTGCGGCTCAGGCGACTGCGCCGACAACTGCTTCACGTCGGCGCGCGCCAACGACTCGTGCGCGTCCTCATCATCGGGCAGGCCAAACACGCGCCCCATGACAACCTGCCAAGAGTCCTTGTACGACCCATCAGCGTTCTTGAAAACCGACTCGTTGGCACCCAACAGGACGAGCTTCGCGATCGCATAGATGTCCATGTGCGCTTCAAGGCGCACCAGCGCCCGCAATGCCGACATCTGATGGGACATCACCGCACGCGTGATTCGCGATCGCCCGAACCGCCTCGACGACCGAGGCTTATAGATCAACGGCTCAGCCGGCACATGCCACGGGTGCTCTGACCGCGACACCTCCCAGACACCGCTCGGCCGATCCGCGGTAATCGTCACGCCATCGAGATACAGAACGAAACCGGTGATCTTGTCATCATCGCGAGACGTAATCGAAAGCAGGTTGTCCAACCGACGCTTCCGCACGTTCCACTCACCGGTAGCGTTCCGCGCGTCCTTCGCATGCACCAACGCCTTCGGCTCGTCACCCAACCCGCGCGTGGTGATCAGGAACGACGTGCCATGAATCAGGGAATCCGTGCGGCCCTGCGACAGCTCAGACAGCAGGAAGTTTGAATCCTCAAGTTCCTGCATGCCCAACGACTCAAGATCACCGTCAGCCCACACGAACCCGTCAATGTTGCATCGACGAGCAAGGCCATCCACACCCTTCGCAGCCCACCCGAGCGCCGTAGCGAGCTTCGTGTACTGCGGGGGAATCGAACCACCCGCAACCTGCTTGACCGCCTTCTTCCCGTCATAGAACGACGACCGCAACCGATTCCGCTTCGACTTCTCCGCCAACTGCTCAACAAGCAGATTCAGAGTCACCGTCTCGTCATCATTCAAACCCGGAACGAACAGCTTCTCCGTCACATGACCACCGCCGTCCTACCAGATCCAGAACGCCGCACAGGGCGCTTCACGTTTTCGTTCTGAGCGCCCCACAGGGCAAGAGTCATAGAAACAATCGGGGTGATGTCCGACGCGGCATCCTTCCGATTCCACGCCCAACCACCAGAAGGAATCGGCCGCTTCGTCGCCACAGACAGGGCCACGTTCACCTGTGGCTGATCCGTGTGACGCAACGAACCATCGATCACGCTGTCAAAGAACTTCGCGCACGCAATCGCCATGTGGCGCCCCTCAGCACCAGCAAGAGTCACCTCAACATCAGTGCCGATCAGATAGTTGCGACCACGACGCTCCTCAGTGAGACCAGCGACCTCATCAACCACCACCGAATGAAGCCGGTTCTTCTCAGCGCGCGACTTGATCCATGGAATGACCCAGTCGACGCCCTTGCGCTGATCATCGAGCTCGACGTGCCAACGACCATCCGCCCGCTGCCCTGCCAGCGCCACAGACGCCACAGAACGATCGGGAGGCACATCGATAGCGAGCGTCAGTCGTTCGATCGCCATAGAAGCCGGATCAGCGACCTCAGACCACGACTTCTCGTCGATGACCCGGTTCGATCCGACCGCATCCCAGATGCCGCGACCCTCACGGTTCCAAGAGTCGTCATCCTTCAAGTTCTCTCGAAGGCGTTCCATCGACTCGTGCGGGGTGCGCGTCGGATACGACGGATTCATCAGCGCCCACTGCGACTCATCGTTCGGGTCAGACTTCGGGTCCGCACCGATCTCGAGCCAGACCGCCTTCTTCGCAGTGCCCGCAAGAGCATCAGCCCGACGTGCCTCGAGCCTCGGACGGGTCAGACGGGCGCGGCGGCGTCCCCATGAAGAAGAGCAGCGCACCGTGCGGATTCCGCGCCTGGTTCGTCGCCGCAATCATGTCCTCGAGCGCCTTCGTATCGAGGATCTGAGCCTCGTCGAAGACCTCGATGTCGATCTCGTCGAAACCACGGCCGAAGCCCTGCGAGCGGGCGCCGAACATGATCATCGACCCGTTGTGGAACTCGACCTGCTGCTCACCATTCGCCGAACGCATCGCGCGAATCAGCGGCGCAATCTTCTTCCGCCGACACAGACCCCGCAGCGTCGTAAACGTCTTCGTAGACGTGCGGAGATGATGCGCCGTCCACACAACCTGCATGCCCGGGAACAACACACACAGAATCAAGATCATCGCCAACACAAAGTAGGTCTTGCCCACCTGACGAGGAATCGAGAGACCGATTCCACCGACCGTGGCAACGTACTTACCGCTCTCGCCGTACCCCAGACACACCGTGCCCAACTGCGACTGCCACCAGTCGAACCCAAGACCGAGCTCAGCACCCTTCGCCTCAACCCGAGGCCACACCGTCTTCACAATCCCAGACGGGAACTTGAACGCCTTCGCGAACTCAGACAGCCGAGGCGTCGAACTCACCATCGGAGACTTCGACATTGGCGCCGGCCTCCTCACGATCGCGAGCGTCAATCGCCTCGATCTCTCGCTGCGTCTCCATCAGCCGCTTCGTCAACGCCGCCAAATCACGAGCAGGCGTATTCGGGTTCTCAACAGCAACCGCAATCCGATCCCGCGTCGCCACCAACAACTCACGCGTCGTCCCAGACTTCGCAGCCTCCGTCACCGTCTTCACATGAGCCGGTGCAGGGGCCTTCTCGCCCGGTTTCACCGCCCGCAGAGGGTTCGAACGCGCCATGCGATCACCAACCCTCTCGGTGGAAAAAGCTCGGGGAGAGATATGGCCTAGCCCCGGAGGTACGACGTGCAGGGTGGTGGGGGTGGCCCTCCCCTACCTTGTGAGTGATCCGGAGCGGCGCACGATTGGTGCGAAGTCTCTTGCGCGTTTCTTGCTGTTGCACTGGTTGTGTGCTGCTTGTTTGTTGCTGATGTGGTCAGCTCCGCCGCGCTTGAGGGGTGTGATGTGGTCGACGACGAAGCACATGGGGTGCGGCCATTGCAGGGTGTAGTCGATTGGGTTGCCGCAGATGCCGCAGTTGGCTTTGGTCTTGCGGATGCGTGCTCTGTCTTTGTCACGCTGGGTTGTGTTGCGGGGGGCGCTCATGCTGGCCCCCTCGTTTTGTGGTGGTGGTCTAGGTGGCGGATCGTGTGCGCGCTGTGAACCAGCGGATCAGTCGGCGTGCGCCTGTGACTTGGAAGAGGATCGCCTTGAACCGGAGGTCGGCTAGGTAGAGCCGGTAGCCGGCGTGGGCCAGGGTTCCTTCGGGGGCGTCGCTGCCATGGTGTTGGAACATGCCCTACTCCTTGCGGTGTGGGTTGTATTCGCGGAACCACTGTCTCGTGTTTCGGGTTTCGCGTTCGCATTGTTCGTTGCAGGTGAGCATGGCGGAAACAGACGCGTACTCGGCCTGGCAAAGCTCACACCTGTACATCGTCCTGCTCCCAGCCAGCCAAGCCCATGAGTTCGGAGAGCGCGTCAACGTGGATCGCGACGAGGCCGCTCTCGTCGGGGTCAGGGATCTCGGTCCTGACGGTCCTGTTCACGGGAAAGGCGGGGACCACGCGCTTCCATGTCGTCGGCATCGTTGCCCTTTCAGCAGTACATGCAGGTGATGATGTCGCACCACTCGTTGATGGGTGTGGACTTGTATGGCTCTGCCGCTTGGAGGACTCGCCCGCAGCTGGGGCACGACAGCCCGTGCGGGAACTCGTCGATCTCCACGTACTTCATGACGCCGCTACCGCCTCAATGATTCGAAGGGGAACGTCGAGCAGGAGCCAGAGGGCCAGGCACGTGGCCCCGCAAATAGTGACGAGCCCGAGGGCGAATCGCCACGTCCCTCCGTCCAGGTCCATGCACCAGTCGAGGAATCGGTTCACAGTTTCTCCGCGAGGTGATCGGCTGCTGCTTCAACGGTCAACGTGTCCGGGGTGGTGTCGTGTGGGTATGCGGTCCACTCGACGGCGGTCACGAGTTCTTCTACAGCGTTGTGGAGCTCATCGTTGAGCTGATCCCTGTCCATGGTTCATTCGCCCGCCTGCTCCGGCGCGATCTGGATCACGTAGTCCAGCGGCGGGTTCTTGAGCTTGAATTCTCCGGACTCCGTCGTCACTTCGAGGTGGGTGAACTTCGGTTCACGCTTGAAGTTGTGATCCACCCAGAATCCCTCGAGTGTTCCCTCGACGACCGTGTCGCCGTCTGTGATGAGAACGCGCCGGCCAAGGTCGCGTGCGCGGAGCTCGCCGACTTCGATCTGCTCGGTCATGGTTCTGTTGCCCATCCTTGTTGTACGTAGTAGCGGCCGAAGTCGCCCGGTGTCGCGACCGCGGCTGATGGTTCGAACCCCCCATCCGGGAGGCGGACACCAGAAGCCTTGAGTGCCTGGTACGCCATCTGTGAGCAGACGGTGCGTCCGTTGCGGCTGATGTGCTTCCTCGCCCACCGTGGGAGGGGGCGACGTAGAACGAGCATGACCCCGGTTATGAGGTAGTCGAACCATCCATAAGGTTCGCCGGCCCGGTTGCGTGCGTACACGACCATGGCGCGGCGTTGGCGTGGGGTGTAGCGGAATCGGGACCAGACCACGTTCGGGTAGTCGGTGACGGGTCGGAGTCTTCCACCTTCACGGCCGGGTTCGAGGGACAGGCACACGTGCTCGTTCACGGCGACCACAACATGCGTGTAGCTGCTGCGGGTGACCCACACCACGATCCATGAACCGAAGTTGTTCGTTGCCGGAACGATCCCAACCTGCCCTGTGATCACGGCAACTCCACTGGTGCTAGTCGTCGGGCATGGGTGCCGTCGTGGTGGGTTTGCCGATCTCGCGGCCATCGAGCGAGTGATGCACGATCAACCACCCGTTGGAGCCGTCGTCACGGAACACCGGTTCAATGTCAGGGCCGCAGGTGCAGTCGTCGCTGTCGGTGTTGTGCTCGATGAGATCCCCACGGGGGTAGACGTGAACGGTCGTCATTCCGTCACCACCGATGCTTCGTGGATAGTCGCAGGTGATGGTTCACCGTCCGGGTAGAGGAACACCATCAACGCGTCCGCGGGTGATGTGGCTTCGACGACGAGCTGCACACGGTACCTAGTCATCTCCAACAACCGATTCGTCAGCCGACTCGAGCAACCAGTCGCCCTCACCGGCAAAGGCGCGTTCGGCGTCATCGATCCGCCAACGCATCGCCTCAAGCTCAAGCAGCATCGTTTCCGGATCGCCTGCGCGTTCCATCAGTCCGCCTCCAACACGTATTCGGTTTCGTCCAGGTGGTACATCGACTGCATCAGCAGTGATGCGGGAGCTTCCCGGAAGTGGTGGGCGCACGCGTCCAACCACAACGGTTTCGGGTTGTTCGTTCGCGTGATGCGCGCAGAACTGCACGTACCGGGACGCGTCGAGGTAGGCGCGACGCCAAGCCTTCGCACCACAGGAACGCTTATCGCAGCGTTCGGTGTGGTCGAGGACTAGGCCGCCATGCCCGGGCACTGAGAATCCATGCGACTACCCCCAACCAGGGAAGGAACACCCAACCAGAAAGGCCACAACGCTTATCGGTGGCCGTGTCACCCATGAGGCTTCACCGCAACGCCCTCGTGCGGGTCGGATCCTGCTTGCGGTGCAGACCGCGGGACCAGCCCTGGCAGCGACGGCACTGGAACAGGTCGTAGGACTGCACGTTCGTGTGCGCAAGCCCCACGAGCTCCGACCCGATCTTCGTCCCGCAGTACGGGCACACGAACGACTCGTCACGCATGAACATCCCCAGGTGCGGGGCGTTCGTCAGCCACGGCAGCAGACGTAGGTACGCCTTCTCCGTGATGCGGACGTCCTGCTCGTTGTAGCGGCGCATCAACGCGAGCGCTTTCGGCTCACGCGCCATGCAGTCCAACCACAACTGGAACCCGGTGTGCTTCGTTTTCCGCCCCACACCCGTGCGCTGCACGAGATAGTCAAGCTTCCGAGACGGGAGATCGAAGCGTGCCTTGTTCGACTTCATCAGGTCGATCGACTTGAACGGTCGAGGCGGTGCCATGCCCGACAGCAGGAACTCGTTATTGAGTTTCTTCACGTCGAACCGGTCACCGTTGTACGAGATGACGACGTCGGCTTCTGACAGCAGGTCGTGTGCGGCCTGCACCATCCGGTCGCGCCCGTCTTCCCACTCTGAGAAGAACAACACGCCCTTCTCGCCGACCCACTTCGCGGCGAAGCAGAGCAGGCCGCCGTGGTCTGCGATGTGGTCGATGGAGTGGTTCTGGTTCCACAGCCCCCACGAGTAGACCAGCATGGGGCGGGTCTCGATATCGATCGTGAGGATGCGGATGTTCTTCGCCTCGGGGGCGAGGGCCTTAGCCAGCTTTCCCAATGGTCCGTCTCCAGACGTCAATCGTCTCCTTCGAGACGGAACCGCCGGCTGCCCGGATCGCGATCGTGATCGCCGTTGAGGACATGCCGCTTGCTGCTGCTTCGAAGAGGGCTTCTCGGTCCTCGTCGTCGAGGGTGTCGATCCATTGTTCGAATCGGGGCTTGGTCTTCTCTCGTGCTTCCTGCAAACGCTCTGCGAGCGACATTGTCTGCTTCCCTTTCCGGGGTTAGCGATCAGATCCATTTGGAGTTGAGGGTCTTGGTGTCCGCCTCAGCAGTTACCTGGCTCGGACGTGTTCAGTTTTGGTCCGCGCGGTGCGATTCGAACGCACACTGTTCGCCTCTTGAGGGCGATGTCTCCTACCCGTTGGACTACGCGCGGGAAACCATCAAGCCGTGGCAGCCTTTGCGGCCAGCCTCAACCGTTCGTACTTGGCTGCAGCGCCCTTGCAGTCGGTGCACCGGCATCCACGGCGATACATAAGAACTTCCCCACACTTGGCGGGTCGCCGATACTCACCGCGTGGCCCTCCACCAGAGGCTCGGGTGGCGTCGCGCCTCTTGGCGTTCCGGATTCGATTCCACGCACGCTTTGCCCGCTGGCACTCGCCGCAGTCACACTTGCGCTTCATCCACCCGTACACCGTTCCGTGGGTGAAGTCCTTGAGCGCGTTCTGCTCGACCCAGTCGGACTTGGACTTCTGGAGATGATGCTCCGAACAGAGCAGCTGGCATTTGTCGAGCTCTGCGAACATCTCGCCATATCGCTTCAACGGCCAAAGGCGGCCAGCTTCCTTGGTCTTCTTGCACCAATCGCGGTGATCGATCTCAAGGTCATCGTTCGTGCCACAAACAATGCAAACGCCCCCGAGATAGTCGAACATCAGCTGCTTCTGGGCGGCGTACCGATCGTTCAAGTACCTGCGGTTGTATTCAGCACGAGGCAGCCCTGCTACGATTTCCACTATCGATTCCTCCAACGAATCGGTCATGACCCCGGAGGCTGCAACCTCGCGGGGTTTCTCTATGGAGTTGCGCGCGACGGACGGGACTTGAACCCGCAACCTTCCGCTCGACAGGCGGATGCTCTAACCAATTGAGCTACCGAAGCAGACGCCCGTCGCGGTTTAGCCCACGGGCTCTAGGTGGGGGCCGGTAGCAGCGCAGTCACCAACTGATGCGCCCGGGGGAGCTGTCCCATCCCAGTTGTGCGCGAGACGTGGCGGCTGGTTGGTTAGGCCGAGCCTGTCTCGCGTCGTGGAACCACCCGGTCACGATCCGGGATGTGACGTTCGTCTTCCACTCGTAGCGGATGGAACGCCAGCCGACCATATCTAGTCCCGTGCACGCGAAGCGGGGACGCCCTGTATGCCTGAGGCTCAGGTATGTCCCCGCTCGCGGCGGTGCGGCGGTTTGACTTGGGTTCACCTGGCAGACCACTGCATGAAACTGCTCAGCCGGCCTAACTACGTCCACGACCAGAACCGGCAAATGGTTCGCGGATACGCTGAACGGCTTTGTGGTTGGCGGCGCCGTACCGCACTGCCGGGGTGTCTGCCCGTAACCGGTGTCTGCGACCGTGCCACAATGTGACCACGCCGCGACGATGAGGGCCGCTGATTTGCATACGCTGGCTCAGCGGCCGAAGCCTCGATAGCCGCCACACCGTTGGGTGCACGGTCGATGATTCCCCGGGACACGACTTCGCTGTTTCAGAAGAGGCTCAGCCGTACTGGCTGGCTTGTGCGTGAAGTGCCGAAGGTTGCCGAGGAAAGTCCTAGGAACCGCGTCGGGCCGCGTTCCGCAGAGTTGTGCAAGTAACGCACTGGCGGTGCGGGTAGCCGTTCCTGTCGATAGTGATTCGCGTGTTAGATGAGTCGTACCCGTGTCCATAGGGGCATTCAGACCGGGCGGCTCCGCCGTTCCCACGCTTGGTGTTCTCCGCGCTTGTCACGGGTTCGGTGTGCAGAGGGTTTACGCAGGATGGATTGCGGCAGAGGTGGTCAAGGACATAGCCGTCTTTGACCACCCCCTGAACAATCCAGTGCGTGAGACGATGCACATACACTGACTGCTTGTTCGATGTCGCCACAGCGTATCCGCGTTGATTGACTGCACCGGTCCAGATCCAACAGTCCCCCTCGTAGCGAACCTTGCGCAGAATCCGTGCCAGCGCTTTCGGGTCACTCGCCGCAACGCGGTACTTGTCCGAGTTGGTATGCACGAGGGCATGAGTAGAATGAGACACATCAACTCCTCATCCGAGTTGGTCATGCTCCGGGAGGTCGCCACCTCGCCGGAGCTTCTTCGTTAAACAACGAACTCCGGAAAATTTAGACAATAATCCGGAGCACTCACACCTTAGCACAATCGAGCCATCCCCGCTAGGCACCCGCGGCGATTGCTCGAGCGAGCCAGAGGAACTGATTCGGCGCCCACGACTCCCCGCAGGCGAGACACCGCGCTTCGAGGGTTTCGTTCGTGACGCGGTCGCGGATGAACCGCAGCGCACGCACCAGCACGATCCCGTCCGGCCCCTCTCGCGGTACGTCACGCACCCCACAGGACACGCACGGTGCATCGATCTCAGCTACCGATGGGGGCGACAGCAGATCCTCGATCCGGCGTTCCCAGTCGATAAGCGAGGGTTCCGCGTCAAGACCGACCGCTGCCGCCCACAGGGCGATGATCGTCTCGACCGCGTCCGGGTTCGATGCGCGACCGCCCGACACGTCCTCCCACGCCCCGTTCGCTTCCGCCTTGATCTCCTCGTACAGGTCGAAAGCGCCAGCATCCATCGGGAGCTTCTGCTTGTTCCCCGCGGTGCCGGACTTCGCGTTCCCGGAAACGATAGAAGCCCTCAACTGTTCGATGAGGGCTTCTTCGATGACGTACGTTCGGGTGCCGTCGTCGCGGAGTACGGCGACCTTGTGGGTTCGCGTGAGTCGTTCCACGAGCCTGTTCATGTGTCTCCTTCCGGGGTAGACCCGAAACCGTCGGGTTCAGGGGTGTAGTGGTACCCGACCCAGCGATTGTTGATCCGATCGCCGAGTTCGCGCATCTCGGTGTCCGTGAGCGCGTCGGCGATCGACGGATCGACGAACCGGTGAAGGGCAGCGTCAGCCCAGAAGTCGCCGTCCCGCAACTCTTTGGCGAGCATGACCATTGCGTCGTTGTCGAGGGTGCTCGCGACGAGTTCAGGGTCTTCAGCAACGACGAAGTACCAGCCACCGACGGCGTACTCGCGATCGTCGCTCTCGTAGTCCAGTCGCACCGGGATGCGCAGGGTGATCTCTCCGAGCTTCATCGGTCTTCCTCTCGTTCGTCGGGTTCAGCGAGGAAGCGGACTTTGTCTTGCCCGACAGTCACTCGAGTGCCATCGCTGAGTTGCAGGGCATACGTCGGCTGCGCCCAGCCACCGACGACGAGCGCCGGCACTCCGAACCAGTCAACCTCCCGCCCGACAGCTTCTTCGAGCTTCATCGCTCGCCCCCTTCCACGTCGGGTTCATGGTTGGCCTCCCAGTGGTCGAAGGCTCTGTATGCCCGCTCGGTGCGGTCACCGAGGAACGGCACCCGATAACCGCACGAACGGCACACGAGCGGCGGGTACCCGAACAGCCGATGCCAGATGCGACGGACGTACTTCATCGCTCGCCCCCTTCCATGTCATCCGCGACCTCGCTCGCAACGATGTCCGCGGTCATCTCGTCGACCCCCTGCTCGATCATCTGCTCGTAGATCTCCTGCTCGAGCATCGTTCGCCTAGCCACAGTCCGTCTCCTCTCGTTTGTTCTTCCGTGCCCAGTAGATGACGCCGCCCCGCCAGTCACCATCCGGGAACTCAAGCTCCCAGTGGAACCCAGGCGCAGGCGGTCGAGTGATTGAGGGCATCCACTGTTCAGCCACGGTGGGTCGCCTCTTGTCTCACCTCTGCAGCAGCCCCAACCATCGCCGCCCCGCGGCACCGCTGAAACCGCCCCGAACATAGATTTGGGCGATGGTCTCAACCTCGGTCGGCGTCATGCCTGCTGCGACCAAAGTGCCGAGCGCCTCGAGCATGCGGCCGTCCGCGCCAAGCGCGAAGAGTCTCGCTAGTGCTCCCTCTCGCTCGGCTGCTGCCTGGATCGCCAACTGTGCTGTGGGTATGTAGCCGCTCACTGGTTCACCACCTCCCACGGGGTCTCAGCGCGAAGCACGGTGCGGCGAACAGTGGGCCATTCCTGACTGTCCGACAACCGCGCCCGGTCTGTGCGCATGTGCTGCTCGTCCACATAGCCCGAGTAGGTGTATCCGGCGCGGGGATGTTGCATCCCCCACTCCTCGGTCGCGGTGAGGCCGAGAGCGTCCAAGCCTGCCCGGGCACGCCTACGCCACCATTCGGCGTCTTCCACATCGGAATCCATCGGCTCTTCGACCTCACCGAGGTCACGCTGCTCGTCGGTCGCAGCAGCCCATTCCTCGAGCCGCTCGAAGCAACCGTCGTAGTCGCCGTAGATCGCCATCGCCTTCGCGACTTTCTCCACGATCTCTTCCGGGTACTTACCGGTTCCCAAAACGAATCCCCCTCCCAGGGTCAAAACACAAAGAGGGCCGGCAACCCGAAGGTCACCGGCCCCAACAAAGGATGCGGACTCAGACTGAGATGATCTTCACGTCCGGCCGCATCATCTTGAGCTCCGCGATTGGGTCGATGCTGGTGTGGTCGGCCTCGTCAATGCGGGCGACCGCAACCGTCTCACCAAACACCGGGTACAGGGTCGCCAACCATGCCAGCACCTTCGCCTCAGAGTTCAGGTCGTCCGGGATGGTCACCGCACACAGGTCAGGGTGCTGCTCCCGCAGTACCGGCTCAACCTCGCGTGATACTCGAGGCAATTGGTGGGTGAACAGCTTCTCCCCGACCATGTACCCGAGGATGTCGTAGACACCGTCAATGTGGCGGGGTGATACGAGCCGCCCGGTAGCTGCGGACAGTACGTCTCCGATGTGGAACTCTCGCGTCTCGCTCACTTCTCCGCCTCCAAAGCGTCGATTGCCTCAAGCGCCCTGCCCAGATAGTTGTCCATCCCGCGGCCGTTCACCGCAACGACCGCTTCACGCGCCTGCCGGATGCCCTCACGAACACCCGCCGCGTAGGACGCCTCCGCCGCCGCGATCACCTCGAACATCGCATCGGTCCAGAACTTGATCCCGTGATGTTCCGCGAGCCGCCGCGCACGGTCGATCGCCGCTTCTCGTGCTTCCTCAGTCACGACGCCACCACCTTCCGGCCCACAAACACCTCAACCTCATACGTAGCTTCAACACCGCCGTCATCGGAGTAGAGATCCCCCAATAGGGCGCCGTTGGCCGCTCGACGGAAAGCCACAGAGCCAGACAGGTACCCATCCTCGGAAGCGGTGATCAGAGCCTCTTCGAGCTCGTCGCGTGCGCCCGATCCCTGAAGCTCCTGCAGCCCAGTTGCTGGGACGAATCTTGTGATCTCGTCTCGGAGTTGAGTTGGGTTGACTGCTGAGGCCGCGTCACTTACCGCGGCGTGGAGCGTCGTTGCACGGGCGCGGTCCAGAAAGGCATGAATGTAGATCTGGCGGGCGGGCGGGGGGAACGTGAAGTTAGCCATGCGCAACGCCCACGAAGTCAGATCCGGGGTTCTCAACGAAGCCGTTCTTCAACAGTCTCGCTCTGGCAATCTCCATGTAGTCCGGATTGAGTTCAATCCCGGCGAATCGGCGGTGGAGGTTTCCTGCCGACAGTGCCGTGGTCCCGGACCCACAGAACGGGTCGAGAACTAGATCTCCTTGCTCGCTCCCGATTAGCACGCAGGGATCAACCAGGCTTGGCGGGAACGTGGCGAAGTGGCCGCTGGCCTCCCGATGGAACTGGGTCTTGATGTCCCACACGGATCGCAGTCGGCGATCATTTGGGCCTCGAACCGCGTCAACGTCGTACTTGTAGCGCTCAGATTTGCTGAATAGGAACACGTTTTCGTGCGATCGGGTCGGGCGGTCCCTGACAGACTCGGGCTGCGCGTTGGGCTTGTTCCAAATGATCTCCTGGCGCAGGTACCACCCGCGCTCCTGGAGGGCGAACGCAAGTCGCCAAGGGACGCCGATCAGGTCCTTCGGTTTCAGCCCTTCAGGTGTGTCAGGGCGAGTCTGCATCGCTCGGGCGACATTCTTTTTATCGGGCGCGCGCCAAGTGCGACCACCAGAGGTGTAGGAATCGCCGATGTTGAGCCAGAGAGTCCCATCGTCTCGGAGGACGCGATTGACCTCATCGAACAGCGACGCGAGGTTGTTGATGAAGTCGTAGACCGATGCTTCAAGTCCCACCTGTCCGTCAATGCCGTAGTCACGGAGCGACCAATATGGCGGGGATGTCACGACAATCTGCGCCGATTTCTCAGGCATGGATTTCAGGACTGCTACTGCGTCACCTTGTATCAGTGCCGAGCTGTGACCGAGTAGTCCGTAGTCCCGCGCTGAGTCGTGTTCGATGACCGAGAACGCAGGTCGCTTCAATGGTGTTACGGACATGCTCATGCGCTGATCCTCTCAGAAAGGGGTGGAGTCGCTATAGTCGCCGTTCAGCAGCGACCACGAGTCCACAGGCTCAGCCGCCGGCTCGGGCGCACCACGATTCGCCTGCGCACGAGTAACCTGGGCGGTCGCGTACCGAAGCGACGGGCCGATCTCGTCGACCTCCAACTCAATCGTGGTGCGCTTGTTTCCCTCGCGGTCCTCGAACTCACGCGTCGCGATCTTCCCGACAACTACGACTCGGGTTCCCTTCGAGATCGAGTTGGCGATGTGCTCCGCAAGGTCGCGCCATGCGGTGCAGCGCATGAACAGCTTCTTGCCGTCCTTCCACTCGTTGGCCTGCCGGTCGAAGACCTTCTCCGTCGACGCCACGGTGAAGTTCGCCACGGCGGTGCCGTTCGCGGTGTACCGGAGCTCGACGTCGGCCGTCGTGTTTCCAACAATCGTTGTCGTTGCGGTCATGCTGTCTTCTTCCTGTTCAGGGCCGCGTGCGCGACCTCAAGTTCTCTCGCCGCCTTCCGGGCCGCCCGTTCACGTCCCGACATCACGAACGCCCAACCAGCGATCGCATGCTCATCCGACGCACCCAACGCGAACCGCCAATAGTGGTGACGGGCCACGGCATCGGACTGGTCGACCGCCCACACGGGTGCAAGGACCGACCCGGCAGGGTTCTCACTCATCCGCATGCCAGCCGGTGACGCGAAGTACGCCATCGCCTGCGCACGGAGTTCGTCGCGGATACTCACGTCCCCTCCTCCTGGCATCTGTGGCACGGCAACGGGTAACCCACATGCACCGCACACTCACGACCCGCCGACTCCAAAGCCGTCAACGGGAGACGGTCACGACGCACCCGCCCAGCGTTCGCAATCACATGCGCCGCCATCAGATACGCCGTCGACTCCTGCCGGTGCAACCTCACCCCAGCGATCGCGTCCTCAAAGTTCAGGTGCCCGATCGTGTCGAACCACTCGTCCAACACGAGCTGATCCACCTGACGGTTATCACCCAACTGGATCTTCGCCAACACCTTCGCGCACTCAGACCTGTTCACGAGCCACCTGCGTCGGGCAATCCTCGCGGCGACAGTGCCCCCACCTGAGCCCGGCCCAGTGGCCGTTTCCATCCGGGCAGAGTCCGAGCTGATCGCGCCACTGCTCAAGGGTCGTATCGGTCGGGGTGTTGATCTCCTCGATCCACGATTCGATTACGTTCCGCTCGGAGCGACCGTCGAAGTCTGACCAGTCGCCTCGGATCGCGTTCGCGTACTCCTGCATTGCTTCCGTAAGAGCACTCATTGTTCGATCTCCTGTAGTTCGGTTGCGAGCATCACAGTTCGCTGAGCCCGTTGCGTCGGAGTCGCCTTCGACGGATTCGCCCGCCCCAACCAGCCACGGAACGCAGCATCCCAATCCCGGTACCGCGCATCCTTCGACGCAGCCCACGCCCGGAACTGCCCCTCTTCATGGCGACCGTCCACACCTCGCTCAGCGGCGTAGGCGACATGGGCGGGTTTCGGGGTCCAGTCATCCGGCATCGGGATCTCTGGTTTGCGGCGCGAAGCGCGCACAACACCTTTAGGTGTTGTTGTCTCTGTCTCTGTCTCTGAGCTATCGGATGCCTGAGCCTTGCCATCCTTTTGCCATCGCTTTGCTGCGCCTTGCTTTCCCGCCTCGCTCCGTTTGGCAGAAATCGCAGCCCGCTTCTCCTCGATGTACGCGCGCAACGGGTGATGCAACTCGAAGTCGTGAATCCTCCACCCGTTGTCCACCCGCACCCACGACGGCCGCTCCGGATCATTCGAAGTGAGCTCCGCAGCTACTTCGGCGCCCCAACGCCGAAGCACAACACGCTCATCCAAGAACCCATCGGTGAGACGCCGCCGAGAATAGAAGACGGCCTCAAAGAACGCGCGAAACGCAGCGTCTGAGAGGCCGACGAACTTCGGGTGCTCGTCCAGCTCGATCGAGAACGGGGCGAACAGCCGGTCATCCTTCTTCGTCACATACTCACCTCCTCACCATTGCCATGTACTCCCGCGCAACCTGCACACACGGGACACAAAACACCTCACTTGGGGCCGTCTCCCCCTCACACCACGGACACGGCAGAACCGGAATCATGCGATATTCCCGAAATCGAATGCCTGCTGCGCGAGACGCTTCGCGATCAGTTCGCAATAGCGCTCTTCGAGTTCGACCCCAATCGCCTTTCGCCCGATGTTGCGCGCGCCCAGGAGCGTTGCTCCGGAGCCCGCAAACGGATCAGCGATGACAGCTCCCGGCGCATAAGAAACGAGCAATTCCATGAGTCCGACAGGCTTCGGCGTCGGGTGCCCCAACCCCTTTCGCTCAGCCCCGCCGCGGGCGAGCCCGTTAGCCCGGATCACGTTGGATCGGCGTGGTCCCGTCCAACCGGTACCGATGACATAGACCTCTTCGAACGCAGAGAAGAACACGGGATGACCCAGCGAAGCCTCGTCTCCCTTGTCCCAAATCAAGACTTGATCGCACTTAGGTTTTGCGTTGCGCCATGACCCGAAGACCAAGGCAGGGCGTTTACCCCAGAGCGCAAGTGCGGCATCTCGGGCAGTCGTGTCTTGATCGCCCGCAACCTCGATGGCGGCGTTCTTCCCGGCACGACTGTGGAGGTAATACCCCATCCCATAGGGGGGGTCAGTCACGAGCGTGTCGGCAGACAGCCATTCGGTCACCTCAAGGCAGTCCCCGTTGTACAGGGTCACGAATTGGTCTTCGTAGTACGGCTTCAAAAGGGCACCTCACCTTCGGGTACGCGACGACCGTCGCTCAGCAAATACAGGCGGGCACCATCCGGGTACTCGACTGGGGTGTACGCGCAACGCACCACCGTCTGATGATTCGTCGCCGCCTTCTCGACAATCACGCCACGACGGATCAACTCAGCCCGTGTCTCACCCGACGCGTCAGCTTTGTCGCTGTTGCAGAGCCCACACGCGGCGATCAGGGCGCGGGCGTCGTCCAACACCTTCGACCCGCCACTCCCCCGATTCGCACGATGATCCGCAACCGACGCGGCGCCGAGACACCTTGGGAGGTTCAACACGCACCGGCCGCGGTCACGGTCGAGTACGAGGGCAACCAGCTTCTTCGGGATCACGCTGCACGCTCCCTGCGGATTGCTGCTCGAGCTCGGGGGCTGAGCCCACCCCAAACGCCGTACCGCTCTTCCATTCCGTACTCGGCGCACATGGCCCGCACCGGGCAGTCCTCGCAGATCTTGATTGCGCGTTCGTTGCCCCAGTGGTTGCCGTTGTCGGGGAACCAGTCATCGGGTGGGAGTTCCGCGCACGCGGCGTCGTCCATCCATGGGTGCCATTCGGGTGGGTTCATGACTCCGCCTCGGGCTCCTCGATCTCGCCGCGGTTGATCTGTCCGTGTCGGACGAGCGCAGCGGTTCGGAGATCGTCGTTGAGTTCGTTTCGGTTCTTTGCCCGATTGACGATGTCCGCGAGGGTTTCCTTGTCGGTCGCGGTGTTGATGAGTTCGCCCCAGTCTTCGGACGGTTCGATGACGATCGCGTCGGCCTGGTGGTCGAAGTCCTCGGGGGTGTAGATTCCACCGAGGATCTGCGGGAACGCGTCTCGCAGCGCGTGGGAGAGGACACGGACGCCGAGCATGTGTGCGGGCTGGTTATTCCATTGCCCGGTTGTGCGGCCGAACTCTTTCCACGTGACGACGGTGTAGGCGTAGTCGTCGAAGCCCTTCCGCTTCACCCCCACACGAGCAGCGGCGGGGGCATCGTCTGAGAGCCACGCCTGCACCCACGTTTCACCGTCCGCGGTGTACTCGATTGGGGTCCGCCCGGCGTACTCACCTGATGCGGCAGCCACAGCGCGGAACCCATCGATCGCGCCGAGGATGGTCCACTTCCCGCCGATCTCAGCGGCGTAGATCTGCCTGGCGAAGGGGTCTAGGCCGGAACGCTGGACTGCGGCGATAAACGCCTGCGCGACGCTCACGGGGGCGTATTGCTTCTGCCCGCCCGTGGTCTTGACGAGGCCGGCGAACTCCATGAGCGCGGCTTGCTCGAGCGACCACATTTGCGGGTTTGCGGACTGGGGTACGAGGACGATCTCGCTAGACAAGGGCCAGCTCCTTCTCAAATGCGAGAGCCGCCCGTAGGCGGCTCAAGAGTTCGGTTGCGATGGGTTCGACCTGTTGTTGTAGGTCGAGGATCTTGGGGTCGTCTCGGTAGACGCGGATGAAGCGGGGTTCGTCGTCGATGAGGTCTTCGCCGTCGCCGTTCTTGTCGATGTCGCCCCACATCCAGTCGATGTGTTCGAACTCGGGGATGACGCGGAACTGCCATGCCATCTGCCGCCATTCGGGGAGGGTGGGGCCTTTGGTCCGCTTGTCGACGGTGACGTGTTTGATCTTCACTTCGGCACCGGCGTTTCCGGACGGGTGGATGCCGTCTGGGGTGGCGGCGAACCCGGTTTCGTCGGGCGCGTGGATGAGTGCCACGTTGTGGTTGTAGCCACCCCAACCGAGGATCATCGGCTCGAATCGGTACCCGTTCTCGGTGAACACGTTGCCTGAGAACACGTCGCGCTTGAGCTTCGCCGTCAGGTACAGGTGCACTGACTCGATCTTCGAGAGTCGGGCTGCGTCTGACGCTCCGATGACGGAGTAACGGGCTTGCTCCCATTCGGTTCGGTTGCGGCCGTCGCAGAGGACGCGATCGATCATGTCTCCCAGTCCCCCCAGTGGATAATTCGCCACCCTTGTCGCACCCATTCCGGTTCGAACCAGCGGGTGCCGTTGACGGTCACGGTGCCGGGATAGTCGGATTGGGTGGCGGGGTGGTAGTAGCCGGTGATTTCGTCGCCTTGTGCGTCTTGGAGGGTGACTGGTCTACGCATCGGAGTCACCGAGGATCGCGTCGGCCAGCAGCTCTGCGACTTCACGTTCCGGAGCGGCGTCCGATATGCCCCGATGCAGGATCGCGAGCTGCGCGTCGATCGTGCGGTGCAGGGTGACGATCAGCTCGGCCTGGGGAACGGCGTGATCTACATCCAGCGCCACACGGCCAGTACCCCAATACTCAGCGTCGTGGTGCTGAAACAGCTCGAAGCCCTCATCGGTCTCGATCGCGCCGTTGACGTATTGCCACTTGCCGGGCCAACCTTGATCTCGCAGACCTTCAAGCTTGTCGATTGCGGCTTGGATCTTCTCTGCCGGGTTCATCAGACCAGCGCCCTTCTGCGGTACCGGTGGATACTTGCCTGGTAGACGACGAAGAAGACCATCCAAATCCCGAGGTGGACCCAGTAGGCCCAGCCCGTCGTTCCTTCTTCGGCCTGCCCTTCCACTACGCCGAACACCCTGGCCGCGGCGAAACAAACGGCACCGACGATGGCGACGAGCCAGTACCTCCAGGGCGGAATGACTCGCCCTTCGCGCTCGTCTTCAATCTCCGCGATTCTCTGTGACATGCTCATGGTCGTTCTCCTGTGATGAGTGCCACCAGATCATCGGTGGTCATGAGTACCCACTGCTCACCGGGTTTCGTGGTGCCGCGGCGTTTCGCGATCACGATTCCTGCGGTGGCGTCGTCGTTTCCCATTTCGGTGTGTGCTTCGTTGATCCACTCGCCGGGGAGGAGGCGTCCGCCGTACTCCTTGCATTCCACGACGACCCGGTTGCCGAGGACTCGGAGGCCGGAGATGTCGCCGCGGTCGTGGGCGCCGTGTTTGACGCGGCGTTCGATGCGGTCGTCGATGTGGGTTGCGAGGTGGGTTGCGATTGAGAGTCGAATGCGGTGCCGGCGTTCTTCGCGGATTTCCGGTTGCGGGTCATCGGCCGTCTCCGAGCTGGTACCAGACGACGAGCACGAACGCGGTCGCGAGGACGAACATGCTGATGACCTTGAGGGGCCAGAGCTGGTACGCACACCCCGCGAGCGTGCCCACGGTTGCGGCGAGCCCGATGGTGGTTGCGATGACATCCCACTTCGTCACACGGCCGGTCATCGCAGATCCTCAATCAAATCGAGAAGCTCGAGGACCATGTCCGCGAAGTCGTTCTCGGTGAGGTCGTCCCATGCGTCCATTGCGTCGAACATCTCAGGGTGCTCTGCGGCGAGCCCGCCGACTCCCTTGTTGAGCTCGATCATCTTCGCGTAGGCGTCCCGCTGCTCCTCCGCCGCTCTGCGAAGGGCGCGGAGACTGGCGCTAGTCATCTTCATGTTGCTGCTCCGTTCGCGGCTAGTAGTTCTTCCTCAACCGCCCGGATCTGTTCCCCGAGGGTGATGGCGTGTTTCTCAAGGTCGTGTGCCGACCGGTGAAGGTTGGCGGCGGATACGAGAAACGCGCTCTGCGTTTGCAGTAGCGCGTCAAGGTCAGCCCGGATCTCATCAGGAGTACGGATCATCAGGTACCTCCTCTGGGCCAGATGCAGGTGAGACAGTCGCAGATGCGCGTCATGTCGAGGTTGATCCAGTCGCAGATGTGCCGCCCGTTCGAGCACGACGAGCACACCCAGCGCGCCGCCTCAGCCACGCTCGCTCCCTTCCACGTCGGGTTCCGGGGCGAGGTGGTGCGCCAGCGAGTCGAGTTGCCGGTGCGCCCTGCCGACGATCCACGTCATCGCTTCGTCGAGGCGAGCCAGCGGGTCCGCCACGTGCTTCATTGCGATGGCGTCGAGCGGGTGCGCGAATACCTGGAGGCGCTTCATGCCTGGGTCGGCGAATCGCAGAGGGTGGCCGATCTTCACGTACTCGCTACTGATGACCGGAATGCCATCGATCATCGCTCGCTCCCTTCCACGTCGGGTTCGGGGACACCGCCGCTGCACATCGAGCACACTCGGACGGGATTCGACATCCGCGACCAGTAGAGATCGCCACACTCGTCGCACTTCACCAGTGCGGCGGCAGCAATCCGACCGGCGATCTCAGCAAGCATTTGGCGGTCGTTCATTGCAGCTCCTCTGTTGTTTCCCACCCGCACCCCGGACACGACGTCACGCGCCGGCCCCGTAGATCTCGCGCTTCTTCCGCTCCCAAGCCGCACCGAACAAGCGGTCCTCCCTCGTCGTTACGCGAGGCTTCGGATGCTCGGCGATCTCCTGCGGTTGGAGCACGTCACAGTTCGGGCAACGGAACAACTCCCCCGCCCGGTTGTGCGGAACCATCAGCAACCCGCAAACGCAACTCATCCCAACTCCTCAACCTCTTCACGGCCGCATGCCGGGCAACCCCACGTCAACGAGTGATCCCACCCGTCATAGACGCCCTCAATAGGGGCGTCCGCAATCCAGTCGCATCGCATGCAGTACGCGTCCTCAACATCCACCACAGTCCGGTACCAGTCAGGCGCGTACATCACACGGGCCAGATTCGCCAGCAGTCGCGCGTGGGCTTCTTGCAGAATCGGCAGGTGGACAGCGCCCAGCTCAGCGTCTGCTCTACCGAGGCGCGACCGGCCTGGCACATGTTCAACGCCTCCTCACACGACCGTGCACGGTGAGTGACCGACCCGGTACAGGTGGTGGACGTGTGGTTGAACTCGCACGGAGGCTCCGGAACCTTCTCCAACAGTCGCGTGTAGTGAAGGTTCGCGAACGCCTCAGCCTCAACCGACTCCATCGGCGTCACGGCTACACCCCGATCATTTCTGCGAGGTCCAACGCCCCACACCGCTCCAACACCTGTCTGGCCGCACACGATCCACCACCGCCACAGTCGCCGGAGCGAACGTCAACAACCCGTTCTCCCCATGCCGGTCATCACCACCCCAACCAGACATCAGCGGGCTCCCAACCACTTCTCAAACGCACCCACATCCGTGGTCACAATCCCGGTCTCGTCGTCCACGAAAAGCGTGGCGAAGTTGCGGCGCTTGTCGTCGGAGTAGATGTACCGCGGAGCAGGGTGATGTCGCGTGGCCGGGCCATCGACCGTTATACGAAAGGACGTGTACGTACGTTCAGACGTCACCGCGACAGAGCCGAGCCGAACACGCTCACCCATCACTGCACCTCATCCCCGTGGATATCCACTTCACGCAGCACCCGACACGACTCCGCCTTCGCCTTGTCCCCGAGGGCAACGAGACCGTCCACCCGCACCGCAACCTCAAGGAACCGAGGGGCACCACCGCCGTTGTAGTAGCTGCGCGCAACCGCGGGCCGGTAGCCGAAGTGGAGCCCGTTTCCGCACGCCTGCGAGGGACGCCAATCCGGGGCGGTCACCGTGGCTCCGAGTGGGTACTGCGTCTTGGTGTAGCCGTGGCCGGCGAACAAGTCCGCGTCCACTGCCTTGTAGAGGATCGCTTCACCGTCCTGCACCTTCACCCCGTGGAACGCGAGGAAGTCGTCCGTGGTGTGGGTGTCGATGTTGCTGACATCGATGACGACACCGTCGCCGCTGAGAGCGACCTTCTTGGAGTGGAGGTGGATGGCAACGTACTTTGACGCCACGACACGGGACGAATCCCACGCCTCGACACGGGACGAACCCCGCGCCTCGACACGGGACGAACCCCGCGCCTCGACACGGGACGAACCCCGCGCCTCGACACGGGACGAACCCCGCGCCACGACACGGGACGAATCCCACGCCACGACACGGGACGAATCCCACGCCTCGACACGGGACGAACCCCACGCCACGACACGGGACGAACCCCACGCCACGACACTGGACGAACCCCGCGCCTCGACACGGGACGAACCCCACGCCACGACACGGGACGAACCCCACGCCACGACACTGGACGAACCCCGCGCCACGACACTGGACGAACCCCGCGCCACGACACGGGACGAACCCCACGCCACGACACTGGACGAACCCCGCGCCACGACACTGGACGAATCCCACGCCTCGACACTGGACGAACCCCGCGCCTCGACACGGGACGAACCCGAACTCTCGACCCGCAACCACACACCCGCGGGCGAGTCGATGTAGATCACCGGCTCACTGTTCTTGAGTGCCTTGTCGAGTTCCTTCTGACTGGTGACCGTGACGGCCATTACTGCACCTTTGCTTTCTCTGGCAGCACTGCCAGCTCACGAACGTGATTCACCAACACCGCATCCACCGCATGGCCAGTCGGATGAAACAGGCGCGTACGCCGACGCAGAAGCTCCGCCGCACACTCCGCCCAACCCGTCAGGTACCCGGCGTTGAAGTCGTCACCCATGACGCCCTCCCAACAAGAAGAGGTGCACCCACAACTTCGGGTGAAGCAGGTACACCAAGACAAAGAAGAAGGCCAGCAACCCGGATGGGTCACTGGCCTCAAACGGCGTCCGTGGTTAGGACTGCGGCAGGTCTGCGGCGCAGATCCGGTCGTGAGAACGAGGCGGGTACGACGACCCGCCACGGTGCGGCTTCCGAGGAAGCGCGCGCCCCTTCTTGTCGAGGTCGTGCCGAACCCGAGCAACCACCGCGTCACTGAACTTCAACGCGACCGTCGTAGCTCCAACCTTCCGGCCCTCGTCGTGCTTCACCGCAACCTGCTGCATCTTGAGCGGAACGCCCTCCGCCTCCCAGTGCAGCCGATACGGCGCGCCATTCTCCGACCAGATCACACCGACAGTGAGATACGGGTGACCCTTCGCGTTGCGACCGAACTGGGCCTTCCCCTTCGGATTGAGGGTGAGCTTCGTCCCGTCACCCAACTCCACCGACTCGAACGTGTCATTCACGTCCTGCGCGATACGGCACGCGAACCGGAGCTCGTTAGGTGCCCCCTGCCCGCCCTCGAGTGCCTTCTGGAGAGCCTTCTGCATCCACCGCGGCCGAGCCTCCTGCGGCTTGATCCGAACCCTGACGTAGCCGCTCAGGTTCTTGATGTCGGTGTTCATTTGCTGCTTCCTTCCAGGGTTGAAATGGCATTGCTGAGCAGAAGCACCAGGCGAGCCCTGGCGGCATCCGAGAGTTGCGCGACATGATCCGGCGTGAATGTTGTGCGGATAATCGCGGAGAACGAATTGATCAGGTCAGCTTCATGGAACGCGTGGCTGGAGGCATCGCGCGGAGGCTTCTTCTGAACCGGGACGGCATACTCTTTGCCGTCGAGACCGGTAACGTGTCGGGCCGGGATGTCTTCCACCTCGCCCGTGTCCGGATCGACCTGCATCATGGTCTGCGGTCCAGGTGTGAAGTTGTTCACACCTTCTGCGTCCCGAATGTCCGTTGTGATCTGGCGCGGCGAGACGCCGACGATTGGGGCAATCGCCCGTGTGCTCATCCCCTGCGCGCTGAGCTCGGCGACGAGCTCCTGCCGAACATCCCGCGCCAGGCGCAACGGCTCGTCCCCGAACACGTCCTTGAGGTACGCCGTCCACGACGGATACCCCAGGACCTGATGAACATTGCTGCCTTTCGCCTCCGAAACCAACTGCCGAAGCGTCTCCACGTTCTCGGCCACGTTCGCCGCGACCAGACGAATGCGCTCCGTCAACCGGCGCGCCCGAACTTCATCCATCAACACCAGATCAGTCATCACAGCCTCCGCGCGTTCAGACGGCTCGAACGTCTGTGCCTGCCAGCAACGCCACCATCGACCACCAAGTCGATACCCCGCCTTCACCGCTGGGGCCCGAAGCCCTCTTACGCCGATCCATCAGCAGGAAGCGCGTTCAACGATGGGGACATTCGTCCCGCTTACAACGCTCCATCCGCGCCACCGGACCTTAAGGGGAAGCCCCTATTGATCCGGCCATGCACAATTCGGTAAGTTCATCCGCGACCGCCAAGTCAACGGACTACCCCGTGAGGAACCTGGAGCCCGCCCACCACGACGCCCAGCTACTCAACCCACGCACCACAGGCTCTTCGCCCCGGTGATCTCTGTTGTCCCGCTTCCCGGCGCATTGACGACTGGTTCGCCGTCCGGGTTGCTATGTCGTTTTTGGGTGCGCTAAGCACCGGCCCCACCCAGCAGGCGGGGAAGATCAGCGGAGCGTCAGGCGCTCAGGTGGTTCCTCGAATCGTCGGGAGCTTCTTGATGTACTCCGACAGGTCGTCATGATGAATCAGAGGCTTCGTCCGCTTCTTGCCTGCGTAGTGAACCTCAAGACCATCGCTGTCGATGGCTTCCTTGATCGAACGAACCGACAGCGAAGCCTGCTCCGCCGCGCCTGCAAGGTCATACGCGATCCTGCTCACGCCATCACCCCAATGAGGTCCGCCGGCTGAACCGAGAACGCTCGAGCGATGGCCGCGAGTTCCCCGACAGAGAACTTGTAAGGATTGGCCAGCTTCTCCGCCAGCTCCTTCGCCGTCATCGTGTTCATACGGACACGATAACGTGCACGTACATGCACTGTCAAGCACTGATTAGAAATTGTGTGTGCCCCGAACTTCCGCCAAGGGTTATCCCTGAACCGCAACGTTCAACTAGCGGAACCGTGCACGTATGTACTACACAAGATGTGTGAGCGCCCTTCAAATGACCAACGACGACCGTGCCGCGAGCATCGTTCTTGCAAACGCACTCGAGAAGAGTGGAATGTCCAAGGCAGAGCTCACGCGTCGCGCGAACGCTCAGGGACTAAAGATCACGCTCCGTACCGTGAACTACTACCTTGACGGGGAACGCACCATGACATTCGGCGCGTTCCGGACACTTCACACAATCCTCGGACTCAGTCGCGAGGAAGCGGCACGCGAAGTAGGTCGCATCGTCGCGACCCTCGATGACGCCTAGCAGCAGCCCCGGGTCCCCTTGCGCGATTCCCGCCGCTCGAATCTGCCCCAGCGTGAACCGCTCAATAACAGTCATTTCAACCCCAATTTTCCCGAGTGCTCCCGCCACTACCCCTATGGCTGGAACCATAAACAAGCCCTCCGACACTGGTAGGGTGGCCGAAGTTCTGGCGGACTCTATGCGATTCGTAATAGAACCGCTAGCTACCACAACGGGGGCCACCCCTCAGCTGTAGCGTCTGGCTCGTGCCGGAACCCCAGCGACTCGCCACGTTAGTGGCGACGGTCGTCCGGAATTACGCCGAGGAGACTTACGTCTCGCAAGCAGAGCTATCCCGAAAATCCGGCGTCTCCCAGCCGCACATCTCCAACGTGTTCACCGGAAAATCGGTGTTCTCAATCGATCAGCTAGACGCCATCTGCTCAGCGCTTGGCCTCAAGGTCACAGCTGTCATTCATGAAGCGGACTCGGCGCGACGCCGCTGAAGTACTGAGACAACTGCCGCATCGCCTCGACCCTCCGCACCTGGTTCCCGCGAGACTTATAGCCCCTCGTGACCGTCCGCACAGAGTGGCCGACGATTTCCATGATGATGTCCTCTGCCACGCCGGCCTCATAAAGCAGGTCCACGGTCGTGTGGCGGAGATCATGCAAACGCACCCCCTTTTCAACCCCCATCGCCTCCCGCGCAGTCGGCCACCGCTTTGTCTCGGTGTCAGGGTCGATGGGCTTTCCCTTATTCGCAAAAACGAGCCCCCACGGGTTCGGTGACGACCGCTTCCGGTGTTCGTTCAAGATGTACGCGAGCGGGTCCACCAGGGGAATCATCCTCCACCCAGCAAGCGACTTCGGCCGAGTCCAATACAGGCCGTTCCCGATCTCGCGATACTCAAAGTCGGCGGGAGCATTCGCAACGTCTCTGATCCGCTGAAGCTGCCACGATAGGTCGAGCTCGTCTCCGACCCGATCCCATTCGAGTCCAAGGATCTCACCCCGACGCGCGCCCGTCAGAAGGTACGTTGCCCAGCGGGCGGGCTCCGGATCGTACGGCTCATTTTCAAAGGCGGGCGCGCAGCGCTTCACGATCGCCACAGCCTCGTCCACAGTGAACGCTTCAAGGCGACGCCGGGCCTTCCGCGGCGCGTCCAGCATGGTTGCGGGGTTTCGGTAGAGCTTCCCCTCTCGGATGGCATCTTCGAGCGCCTTAGAGAGGATCCTGTGGGCGTTCAGAGCATAGGTAGATGAGCCACCGTTGCCCGTGATGTGATCATGAACCCGGCGCACGTGCGCCGGGGTTAGCTTCTCCAAGCGAACGTTGCCGATCGCCTCGATGATCTGCTTGTTGACTACTGACCGGTATCCGGCGAGAGTCTTGGGCCTGACTCGCTTGGCCGCGATGTCATCAAGCCATGCAGTCATCCAATCGCGAACGGTCGGGCTGGAGGTTGCGAGGTCGCCTGAATCGCGGAACTGAGAGTAGAGCGACTTGGCCTTGCCAAGGAACTTCCCCCAATCCTTGGATCGAAACTCTCGACGACGACGAGCGCCGGCTGCCGTCGTGGGCAACTCGATGCGGCCGATGAAGTAGCCTTCCTTGTTCACCCAAGCGGCGACCCCAAGGGGGAGCTGCTTCCGCATTCGCTGATCAATCTCAAGCATGGAACTCCTTCACCCAACTCCACCCCAAGTTCACCCGGGGCCGTGCACTTCCGTGCACGTGTGTGCATTGTTTCATGTTCGCCCGTACTCGTCCAGATGGTCAGATCGCCGGAAAATCAAGGGACCAGGCGATTGGTGAATCAGACTGAAAATCGAAAGGTCACCGGATCGATGCCGGTCGGAGCCACAGCGAAACCCCGCGAGAGCGGGGGTTTTCTTGTTTCGGCCGAGATCATGGCTGAGACGAGCCGTGGCTCATCACCCGACGATCCACGGCTCCGGCGATTCCCAGCGCGCGAAGTACGCGTCGACCGCGAACGGCGAGGCCAGATCGATCGCCAGCCACTCCGATGCCACCATCCGGCCGATCTCGTCCGTTCGTTCCTCGGACAGCGGCCCCTTCGGGTCGTCCGCGAGATCGCCTATCTCCATCCACAGGCGGTACGCGGCCCCGCCGTGCACACAGTCAAAGTACTCATCGATGAACTGACCGACACCGTCCATGACGACGTCATAGGTGCGCCGCTCTCCCCGGTTGAGCACCGCTTCGGCCACGGCACTCATCGCCGCGCGAAACCGCACCTCCAACTCCGCGCTGCTCATCGCATTCCGTCCGCTCCGGCACTCCCCCGTCCCGCAGTGCTCCGTTCGACGATAGCGTCGGCCGCGCCCGCTGCGGTTGCATCGGCGCGTCGGAACGGCGGGTTCGTGAGCGAACGAGCAGTCGAGGAGTTCGTCGCCATAGGTCAGTCGCTCACCGAGCGACTCCAGCTCGAACTCGGACCGGGCTTCCACGTCGAGTACTGGCCCAATTCGATCGATCTGCCGCTCGTGCATCGCCGCAGACGCCGCGCCAGGCAGACGTTTTGCGGCTCGGTCGTTGACCTCGCGTCGCAAGCAAGCCCCGCTACGCTGTCCAGGATCCGCCACGCGTGAAGGAGCAGCGATGAAGATCGGACTCATAGCGATGGGCGTCGGCGCCGGAGTCCTTGCCATAGTCGGGGTCGTGCTCATTCTGCTCCCGGCTTCGAGCGCCTCGTTCGGATGGTTCGCCTATCAGCCCAGCCGCGACTTCGGCTTCGTCGGCGGATTGTCGCCGGTGCCGCCCGCGCGCATCTGGGGCATCGTGCTGCTCGTGGTCGCGGTGGGCCTGGGCGCCTTCGCCGCCGGCTGGGCGCTGGGCAGTGCCCGCACCCGCAAGCTCGAACGGTCGGGTCGAGCGTGACCGCGACTCTGCAGGCCGCCTGGGCCCCGCCGTCCAACCGTGCCGCGGCGACCGCGAGAAGGCTCGTGCCGTGGACGATCGCGGTCGGAGCCGTGTTCTGGCTCGTGCCGATCGCTCTCACGTTCGTCCCGTCGCCGACTTTCCAGACGATCGGGCTGATCGTCGTGTGGATCGGGTTCCTCCCGTATCTGGCGCTCACCATCACCACGATCGTGTTCGCCGTGAAGGGGCTCGCCGGCGCCGGCCGGCTCGGTGGCCTCGGCCGCTCGGACGCCCGGTTCGCGCTCGTCGCGACCATCGTCATGTTCGCCGCAGCGCCCGTCGCCGCGATTGTGGTTCCGGTCCTCGTGTCGCTGCTGTTCGCCTGAGCGAGCGGGGGCCCTCCCGGCATCCGCCGTCCGCACCACGCCCGTAGAATCGGACTCGTGCCCGCAGCCCAGCAGCCCCCGGCGTCACCGCAGACGCCGCAGGCGCCGAAGCCCTCGAAGGCCGCGTCGACGCGTGCCGCGATCCTCGGGGCGGCGACCGAACTGCTGAGCGAACACGGGGTGCGCGGCGTCACCGTCGAGGCGGTCGCGGAGTCCGCCGACGTGTCGCTCGGCCTCCTCTACTACCACTTCGAGAACCGGCAGGATCTGATCCGGGCGGCGCTCGCGGAGGCCCTCGCCAACTACGCGTACCGTCGCCCCTCGACGGAGCTGCCACCGGCCGAGCGGCTGCGCGCGGCGCTGAGCCAGCACATCGGCGTCGACGCGGAGGCCGCCAGGCAGGACCGCGTGTACGCCGAGGCGATGCGGGCGGCGGCGTTCGACCCGGCCATCCGCCCGGCCCTGGCCCAGACGCTCACCGGCTGGAACGGCGGCATGACCCGCCTCGTCACCGCGGCCGTGCCGGGGCTCGCCGAGACGCACCTCGAGGCTGCGGCCGAGGCGGCGACGGCCCTCACCGCCCTCGTCGATGGCCTGCAGCAGCGCGTTCGCTCCTCACTGTTGCCGGCCGAGCGCGGGCTCGAGCTGCTCGGCCTGGCCACGAGCGCGGTCCTCGCAGGCGGGGCGTCGGATGCCGACTGAGACGCAGAAGCCCGCCTCCAAACGGGACCGCATCCTCGCCGCTGCGGCGCAGGTGATCGGCGAGCGCGGGCTCGACGCCTTCGTGGTCAAGGACATCACGGCGCTCGCCGGCGTCACCCCGCAGCTGACCTACTACCACTTCCCGAACCGGCAGGCGCTCGTGCGCGGCGTCTTCCAGTACGCCGCGGAGCGGGCGCCCTCGGTGAACCTGCTGCACCTCGACCGCGAGGCGAGCGGCTACGAGGCGCTGCGCGGCGCGCTGCACGCCGAGTTCGACGACTCCCCTGAGGTGCGCGACCTCAACCTCATCTGGAACGAGGTAACCGCGCTGCCCATCGAGGACCCCGAGCTCGCCGAGGCGGTGCGGCGGGCGACCGAGCGGTGGAACGAGCAGGTCACCATCGGCATCCTGCGCGGCCTCGCCGACGGCTCGATCGTGACGGCCGCGCCGCCGCAGGCCGTGGCCGAGCTCCTCACCGCACTGGTCGAGGGGCTCAGCCAGCGCTGGCTCGCGGGCCTGATCTCGCCGGACGACGCCCGCCGGACCCTCGACGTGGTGCTGTCGACGATCCGGCGGGCGTGATCAGGGTGTGATCAGGCGGCTCAGAGCTTCCCGTAGACGGCCTTGCCGCCGAGCAGGGTGAGCTCGACCTTCGTGTCGACGATCTCGTCGACCGGGATCTCGGTGAGGTTGCGGTCGAGCACGATGAGGTCCGCGTACTTGCCGACCTCGATCGATCCGCTCGTGGCGTCGCCGTGCATGATGCGGGCCGGGTTGATCGTCATCGCGCGGATCGCCTCCTCGATGGTCAGCCCGCGGTCCTCGCCGAGCTTGCCGGGGAAACGGTCACCGCCCTCGGGGTTCTCGCGCGTCATCGAGATCTGCAGCGAGGCGAAGGGGTTCAGCGGGTCGACCGGCCAGTCGCTGCCGTTCGCGACCTGCGCCCCTGCGTCGGCGAGGCTGCCGATCGGTTCGGTGCGGGCGAAGCGCTCCGGGCCGAGGGTGTCCTGCGCGGCGTCGATCGAATCGAACGCGGGCTTCGCCCACTGCAGGCCCATAGCGGGCAGCACGTCGAGCTCGGCGAAGCGCGCGAGGTCGTCGGGATGCACCGACTCCGCGTGCGCGATGGCGAGCGGCGTGTCCGAGTCGGACTGGGCGCGAGCGATCTCGAAGGCGTCGAGGGCGGTGCGCACCGCGCGGTCGCCGATCGCGTGCGGCTCCGGGGTGATGTCCTCGTCGAGGAGCAGCGCGACGATCGCGCCCATCTGCTCGGCCGTGTACGTCGGCTCGGGTCCTGCGTCGGTGCCGGGTTGCCAGTCGGGCGCCTCCTCGGTGCCGACGTTCACGTAGTACGGCTCGAGGAACGACGCGGTCAGCGCGGGCGCCTGCAGCACGCCGTCGAGACCGAACTCGGCGACGTTGTTCACCGCGATGCCCGGCTCCTGGGCCGAGGCATCCGTCGACCACTGCTCGCGGTAGGCGAGCACCTCGTCGACCGCGGCGCGCGGGTCGGTCTTGCCGAGCTCCGGCGAGATGTTCGGCGCGAGGAACACGCGCGTCGTGAGCTCGCCGCGCTCGCGCAGCTCGGTCATCGCCGAGGCGACGTCCTCGCCCGAGAGCTGGTCCATGTACGCGGTGACGCCGACGGCGGACAGCGCCGACATCGCGGCCGACGCCGAGGCGACGCTCTCGTCGAGCGTGCGCGGCGGCACGATCTTGCCGCGCGCCATGAACGCCGCGCCCTCCTCGAGGATGCCGTTCGGGACCCCGTTCGCGTCCACCTCGATGTGCGGCGGGCCCGAGTGCTCCGAGGTGATGCCCGCGGCCTCGAGCGCCGCGGAGTTCAGCAGCACCGAGTGCCCGTCGGTCGTGTAGACGAGCACGGCGCGGTCGGTGTCGAGCGCGTCGAGCACGCTCTTGTCGACCGTGACGCCCTGCGGCTGCATCGCCTGGCGGTACCAGGTCTCGACGATGAGGGGCTTGTCGGTGTCGCCCTCCTCGTCGAGGCATCCCTGGATCTTGTCCTGGAACTCCGGGATCGTGAGCGACTCGAAGTTCAGGTTGCAGGCCGCGAGCTTGTCGCCGCCGAGGAAGGTGTGCACGTGGGCGTCCTGCATGCCCGGCATGACCATCTTGCCGTCGAGGTCGATCACCTCGGTGCGCTCGCCGATGAGCTGCTTCGCGCCGGCGTCGTCGCCGACGTAGACGATCTCGCCGTCGGTGATGGCGACGGCCTGCTGCACGCTGTTCTCGGCGTCGACGGTCCAGACGAAGCCGTTCGTCAGCACGGTGTCTGCGGCGTCCGCGTCGGAGGCCGGGGTGCACGCGGCGAGGAGTCCGGTGACGACGGCCGCGGTGCCGATCGCCACGAGACGCCTGGTGCGGGTGGGGTTGCGCATTCGCGTTCCTTTCTGGGGGTGGATTTGCGGGGTCGGACGCGTTCGGACGGCTAGCGCGTCGGCACGGTCGGCACCTCGGGTTCGGATGCCTCGTCGGCATCCGGCCCGTCGGTGCTGTCGGCCTCGTCGATGCCGAGCTCGGCGACGGGGCGGCGGAAGCCGCGGGTGAGGGCGAAGAGGATGACGAGACCGACGCCGGTCCAGATGGCGCCGAGCACCATGGCGTCCGCGCTCAGGTGCACCCAGAGCAGACCCGTGCCGGCCGCGCCGAGGAGCGGCAGCACGATGAAGCGGACGACGTCGGCGGGCGTGCGCCGGCGGCCCAGGCGGATCGCGTAGTGGGCGATGACGGCGAGGTTCACGAAGGTGAAGGCGATGAGCGCGCCGAAGTTGATGACCGAGGAGATGAGGTCGAGCGTGGGCGTGATCGCGAGCAGCACCACGAGGCCCGCGAGCACGGTCGTGAACACCGGCGTGCGGAAGCGCGGGCTCACCGAGCCGAACCAGCGCTTCGGGGCGAGCACGCCGTTGCGGCCCATCACGTAGAGCAGCCGCGAGACGCTGGCATGCGAGGACAGCCCCGAGGCGACGGCCGCGGCGAAGGCGACGGCCACGAAGAGGAGCTGGAAGACCTGGCCGCCGACGAAGAGCGCGAGCTCGGGCAGCGTGTCGTCGGTGTACTCGAAGGCGTCGAGCGTCGGGAAAGCGGACTGGGCGAACCAGGCGCCGGCGAAGAAGATCGCCCCGCCGATCAGCACGGTCAGCATGACGGCCCGCGGCACCGCGTTCGGGTGCTTCGCCTCCTCGGCGTACATGGTGACCGCGTCGAAGCCGATGAAGGAGAAGGCCACGATCGTGGTGCCGGCCAGCACGGCCGACAGCTGCACCCCGTCGTGCCAGATGGGCTGCAGCGAGAACAGCGTGCCGGTGCCCATGCCCTTCGAGATCTGCAGGCCCGCGAGCACGAGGAACGCCGCGATGCCGGCGAGCGCGGCGATGAGCAGCACGCCATTCACCCGCGACGTCGCCTTCACGCTCACGACGTTCAGGCCGATGAGGAGGGCCGCGACGCCGACCACCCAGACCGCCCCGGGCACCTCGGGGAAGAACTGCTCCATGTAGAGCCGGATGATCACCGCGTTCACGACGGGAAGCAGCAGGTAGTCGAGCAGCGAGGCCCAGCCGACGAGGAAGCCGAGCGCCGGATGGATCGCCTCGCGCGTGTAGGTGTACGCGGAGCCGGCGGCGGGGAACGCGCGCACCATCGCGCCGTAGCTGACGGCGGTGAACAGCAGCACCACGAGGCCGACGAGGTAGGCCAAGGGCACCACGCCGTCCGTCTCCTCGCTCACGATGCCGAAGGTGTCGAACACCGTCACGGGGGCCATGTAGCCGAGGCCGAGTCCGACGATGGCCCACATGCCGAGCGAGCGCTTGAGGGTCGGTGCTGTCACTGCGCACATCCTTGTGTCACCGAGGCATCCGTCGCCCCGTCGCGGGTGCCGCGGCGGGGCCGGCGGCGTGAACGTCTGCGAGCCTAGGGGGAGTTATTGAAACGCACAACATAATTTCCTAGTGACGTTTTCAAACCGTTACGAGCGGATCTGCGCGGGCATGCGAACGCCCCCGCATCCGATCGGATGCGGGGGCGTCGTGAACCGCTGAACGAGCGGCGGGCTACCCGGCCGCGGGGAGCCCCCGCAGCGCGACCGCCTGACTGACTGCGAAAAGGGCGACGTCGACGGCGACCGCGAGCACCGCGAGCACGACGAACACGGTCGCGGCGGCGAGCGAGACGGCCCCCACGGCGAGCGCGGCGCCCACATTCGCGAGCATCACGAAGCGCAGGGCGCGGCGCAGCGGGAGCCGCACGAGCATCCACGCGACGAGGCCGGCCCAGACCACGACGGCGACGCCGATCGCCGCGACGAGCGGGATCGGGAGGCGGAGCGACTCCGCGATGGGGCCCGCGAAGAGCGCCACGGCAGCGCCGAGGAGGGCGCAGTAGACGGCGTCCAGGCGGAGGCTCCACCGCCCGACCGCCGCCCCGTCGACCCGTGCCATCCGGCGCATCTCAGTAGCCGGTCATGGGGACGGAGCGCGCGAAGTCGATGACCTGCGTGATGAGCCAGACCGTCCAGATCATCACGACGACGAAGCTCGTCACGTTCACGGCGATGACGACCCAGAGCGGGGCCATGCCGCGGCCGCCGGCCTCGCGGCGCACGAACACGGACCGCCCGATGACGTAGACGAGGGCGGAGAGGAAGGTCCACGCCCAGTGGAATCGGCGCGCGTAGCCGAGCTTGCCGAGGGCGGCGTAGTCGAGGTACGAGAACCAGACCGACAGGCCGTAGGTGACCCAGCCGAGCACCATCAGGGCGAGGTACCCCGGGTCGAGGAAGATCGCGGTCGTCCCCCCGTAGGGGTTCGCCATCGAGGCCTCGAGATAGCCGCGCACGTCCCAGAAGAAGAGCGCCACGAGCGGCACGAGCGGCAGGAGCACGACGAGCCAGATCCAGACGGTGCCGGTGGGCGTGCCGTCCGGGACGCGGTGGACGGGCGTGCCGTACGGCTGGTACGGCGCGGGGCCGGCCGCCGCGACGGGGGCTGCTGGAGCCGCCGGGGCCGCCGCCGGCGCGACGTGCTCGGTCCAGCCGATCCCGTCCCACCATCGCTGTCCGCCGCTTCCGGCGGGGTCGGGGTACCACCCAGGGGCGATCTGCTGGCCGTGCGCGTCCGTCATCGAGGCTCCCGTCTCTCTCCCGCCATGCTAACGACGTCACGCGACTTGACGCCGCAGCCACGCTCCACTATATCTATACCCCCTAGGGGTATTAACAACCGGATGCCCCGAGCCTCATCCGAAACGGAGCAGAACGATGTCACCCAGCAGCAGATCCGGCGGGCGCCGCGGCCTCGGCCTCGCGCTCATCGCCGCGGCCCAGTTCGTCGTCATCATGGACACCTCGATCATCGGCGTCGCCCTGCCCGACATGCAGGCCGCCCTCGGCTTCTCCCCCGAGTCGCTGTCGTGGGTGTTCAACGCCTACGTCGTCGCCTTCGGTGGCCTGCTCCTCCTCGGCGGACGCCTCGCCGACGTGCTCGGCGCCCGCCGCGTCTTCATCGCGGGCTGGGTCATCCTCGCGATCGGCTCGATCCTCGCCGGCGCCGCCCCCGACGCGGTGACCGAGATCGTCGGCCGTGCCGTGCAGGGCGCGGGCGCCGCGCTGATCGCCCCGGCCGCGCTCTCGCTGCTGATGGCGCTCTTCGGCGGCACCCCGGAGCTCCCCCGTGCCTTCGCCGTCTACGGCGCGGCCGCCCCCATCGGCGGCACCGCGGGCGTCTTCCTCGGCGGCGTGCTCACCGAGTACGCGAGCTGGCCCTGGGTCTTCTACGTCACGGTGCCGATCGCCGTCCTCGTCATCGCGCTCACGCCCGCGGCGCTGCCCGCCGTGCCCGGCGGACGCGGCTCGGTCGACCTCGGCGGGGCGATCACCGCGACGCTCGGCCTCGCGGCGATCGTGTACGCCGTCGTCCGCGCGCCCGAGGCCGGCTGGGGCGGGCCCGAGACCATCATCGGCCTCATCGTCGGCGCCGTGCTCCTCGCCCTCTTCTTCGTCATCCAGGCCCGCCGGCGCACGCCGCTGCTCCGCCTCGGCATCTTCCGCGCCCCGCAGCTCGGCGGCGCGAACCTCGCGCAGCTCCTCCTCGGCGCCGCGTGGGTGCCGATGTGGTTCTTCCTGAACCTGTACCTGCAGCAGGTGCTCGGCGCCGGCGCGTTCGCCTCGGGTGCCGCGCTCCTGCCGATGACCGCGCTCATCGTCGTCGTCATGGTGGCGCTCGCGCCGCGGCTGCAGGCGCGGTTCGGGGCGAAGCCGCTCATCGTGTGGGGCTTCGTGCTGCTCGCCGTCGGGCTCGGCTGGCTCGCCCTCGTGCGCCCGGACGGCGCGTACGCGGTCGACGTGCTGCCGGCCTCGCTCGTCGCGGCGTTCGGCATGGCGCTCGCCTTCGTGCCGTCGCTCGGCACCGCGATCAGCGCCGCGCGCCCGGAGGAGGCGGGCGTCGCCTCCGGCCTCGTGAACACGAGCTACCAGATCGGCTCGGCGGTCGGCCTCGCGATCCTCACCGCGGTCGGCGCCGCGGCGACGAGCGGGACGGATGCCGCGGGGCTGACCTCGGGCTACGCGGCGGCGTTCCTCGGGGCCGCGATCGTCGCGGCGGTCGGCTTCCTCGCGGCGGTGCTGTTCCTGCGCGGAGGGGGCGGCGGCCCTGCCGGAGCGGAGCAGCCGGAGGCGGCGGAGCTCAGCCCCGGCGCCTGACCCGCTTCACCTCGAGCTCGGAGGCCGCGCCGAACCGGCGGCGGTGCCAGAAGCCGATCCCCTCGATCAGCACCCAGGCGACTGGCACCGCCCAGGCCATCGCGGTGAGCGTCTCGCGCCCCGGCATGGCGAGCTCGAGGAACTGCTGCGCGATCGGCACCACGAGCACGAGCGCGAGCCCGACCACCATCGCGAGCACCACGCCCGCCTTGATCCAGGTGAACGGGCGCGACAGGACGCCGAGGATCCACAGCCCGATGAGCGCGAGCGTCACCATCGACGCCGTGCGCACGGCGTCCTCGGCGTCCCCCGTCGCGCGGGCGATCCCGGAGACCGCGGTGATCGCCGCCGCGACCACGAGCCCCGCCGGGATCGCGAACGACAGCGAGCGGCGCAGGAAGCCGGGCACGTAGCGCCGGGAGTTCGGCAGCAGCGCGAGCAGGAAGGCGGGGATGCCGATGGTGAGGCCGTCGGTCACGGAGAGCTGGCGCGGCAGCAGCGGGAACGCCCAGAGCAGGATGCCGAACAGCACCGACATCGTGATCGCGTACGCAGTCTTCGAGAGGAAGAGCATCGACACCCGCTCGATGTTCGCGATGACCCGCCGTCCCTCGGCGACGACGCCCGGCAGGTGGGAGAAGCGGTTGTCGAGGAGCACGATGCGGGCGACCGCCTTCGTCGCGGCCGAGCCCGACTCCATCGCGATGCCCATGTCGGCGTCCTTGATCGCGAGCGCGTCGTTCACGCCGTCGCCGGTCATCGCGACGGTGTGGCCGCGCTCCTTCAGCGCGTGCACCATCGCCCGCTTCTGCACCGGGGTGACCCGGCCGAAGACGCGGTGCTCGTCGAGCACCCGGCCGAGCTCGGCCGGGTCGTCCGGCAGCTCGCGGGCGTCGAAGCCCTCGCCCGCGTCGAGGCCGACCTCGCGGGCGACGGCGGCGACGGTGAGCGGACTGTCGCCGGAGATCACGCGGACCTCGACCCCCTCCTGCCCGAAGTAGCGGAGCGTGGATGCCGCGTCGTCGCGCACCACCTCGCGGAAGGTGAGCAGGGCGACCGGCACGAGCCCGCCCGGCAGCGCGGCCTGCTCGACGAGGCCGGCGTCGAGCGGCTCGGGCGCGTGCGCGAGCAGCAGCGTGCGCCGACCGCTCGCGGCGAGCTCGCGCCCCTGCGCCAGGGCCGCACCGTGCTCGGGCCCGGCGCCGTCGGCCAGGACGAACTCCGGGGCGCCGAACACCCAGGTGCCGGCGGCGCCGTCGGCGAAGGACACCGCGCTCCACTTGCGTCCGGAGGAGAACTCGATGCGCTCCGCGGGGGCGAGCCCCTCGTCGTCGGGGAAGCGCTCGGCCAGGCAGCGGGCCGTCGCGTTCGCCTCGGGCTCCGCGCCGTGCCAGGCGAGCACGCGCTCCCAGTGAGCGGGCCGGGCTTCGCCGAGCTCGTGCACCCCGTCGAAGCGCACGTCGCCCGTCGTGATCGTGCCGGTCTTGTCGAGGCAGATGAGATCGACGCGGGCGAGGCCCTCGACCGCGGGCAGCTCCTGCACGAGCACCTTGTGCGAGCCGAGCTTCACGGCGCCCACCGCGAAGGCGATGCTCGTCATGAGCACGAGGCCGAGCGGGATCATCGCGATCACCGCCGCGACCGAGGCCGTCGCGGCATCCCGCCACGCCCCGCTCTCGATCGCGTGCTGCCAGCCGCCCGCGGCCTGCATGTTCGCGTTCACGACGACGATCATGATCGGGAAGATCGCCCAGGTGATCCACTTCAGGATGCGGTCGACGGAGCTGCGCAGCTCGGAGGCGACGAGGGAGAACCGCTTCGCCTCGGCGGTCAGCGTCGCCGCGAACGCCCGGTCGCCGACCGCCGTGACCTCGGCCGAGCCCTGGCCGGCGACGATGATCGAGCCCGAGAGCACCCGGTCGCCCGGCAGTTTGTCGACCGGGTCGGACTCGCCCGTGAGGAGCGACTCGTCGGCCTCGAGGCGGAGCCCGTCGAGCACGACGCCGTCGGCGGTGACCTGGTCGCCCGCGCGGAGCACGAGGAGGTCGCCGAGCACGACCTCGCGCACGGCGAGCTCCTGCTCCTCGCCGTCGCGGACGACCCGCGCCTTCGGGGCGTGCAGGAGGGCGAGGCGGTCGAGCGCCCGCTTGGCGCGGTATTCCTGGGTGACGCCGATCGCGGCGTTCGCGATCGCGGCGAAGCCGAACAGGGCGTCCTGCCAGCGGCCGAGCGCGAAGAGCAGGGCGAAGCCGCCGACGACGATGCCGTTGAAGAGGGTGAAGACGTTCGCGCGGAGGATGCTCCACAGGCTCCGGCTCGAGGCATCCGTCGCGATGTTCGCGAGCCCCGCCGCGGCGCGGCGCGCGGCCTCGGCCCGGCTCAGGCCGCGGACGGGGTCGGTCGCTTCGAGCTGCGTGGCTCCGAGCTGCGTGGCCCCGAGTCGCGTCGCGTCGTCCACCGCATCCCCCGTTCCCCCGGCCGTGGGGCCCCGGCCGACGGGGTCGAGTCTGGCACAGCGCCGCCGCCCGGCGCGAGGGGTGCGCGGCGCGTGTCAAGGCCCTGGGGCGCGCCCGGCCGCGGTGCGATCATCGGGCCATGGACGCACGAGACGAGCAGCACACCCAGTCCGAACCGATCCAGGAGGGTCACGACGACGCCGACCGCGGCCGGAAGCTCGAGGGCGTGATCGAGCAGGTGCGGGGCGACGCGCTGCTCGGCAACGTCGACGACGTGCGGCGGATGGTGGCCGAGCGCCTCGAGCAGGCGGGCCTGCCCGCCACCGAGCACGACGTCGACGCCGTGGTCACCGCGGTCGGGGACGCGCCCTCGGGCGGCTGAGCCGGGGCTCGCCGCCTTCCACAGATTGTGTAACAATATGCCCGGGTGGCGGGACGGCGCGGCCGGGACACCGTCCCGTCCCGCCGCCCGACGCTCAGGCGCGCGCCGCGGCCTCGCCGACCGGCTCGCGATCGACCGTGCCGAGGAGTTCCTCGGCGGTCAGCGCCGGGGCGCCGATCGGCGCCCCGTACCAGTGGTCGGCCGCCCGCGTGCAGGTGCACAGGCAGGCGATGACCTCCTCGGAATTCACGGCCCGGAAGAACTCCCGGTGCTGCACCGGTGGCGTGCGTCGTCGCATGTCCCATCCCAATCGCTCACGCTGACGACCTGTCGGCCGTCATGGAAGAGACGCGGGCCGGGGCGGATCATGACGCGGGTCGCACGAAATCCACGGCGACCCCCCGGGACTAGAGCGAGCCGCCCGCGACGTCGAAGGTGTTGCAGGCGCCCGCGCCGCCGTCGAAGCCCGTCTCGAACCAGCGGATGCGCTGCTCGCTCGTGCCGTGGGTGAAGGTGTGCGGCGTGACCTGGCCCTGCATCGACTGCTGGATGTGGTCGTCGCCGACCGCGGCCGCCGCATCGAGGGCGGAGCGGTACTCGGCGGGCGTGATCGGCTTCAGGAACGCGACCCCGTCGTCGTCCTTCGTGCTCGAGGCCGCGGCCGCCCAGGCGCCGGCGAAGCAGTCCGCCTGCAGCTCGACGCGCACCGCGTTCGAGCTCGGCCCGGTCTGGCCGTCGCGGGTCGACTCGAGCACGCCGGCGATGTTCTGCACGTGGTGGCCCCACTCGTGCGCGATGACGTACATCTCGGCGAGCGGGCCGCCCTGCGCGCCGAAGCGGGTGCGCAGCTCGTCGTAGAAGGTGACGTCGAGGTAGATCGTCTCGTCGGGCGGGCAGTAGAACGGCCCCGTCGCCGAGGACGCCTGGCCGCACGCCGTCGAGACCGCCTGGTCGAACATCACGAGATCGTTCGGGGCGCGGTAGGCGACGCCGATCTCGGGCGCCTCCGCCTCCCAGTACGTCTCGAGCGAGGCCGAGGCGCCCTTCATCCGGCACTCGACCCGCTCGTTCGCGTCCTGCCCGGTCAGGCAGGTGTCGAGGCTCGAGTCCTCGACGACCTCCTGCTGCTGCCCGGCTCCGCCCGCGCCGCCCGCGAGGCCCGTGAGGTCGACGCCGAGCAGCTGCGAGACGAGGAAGAGGACGATGAGCACGCCGCCGCCGCCGGCGACCGCGATGCCGGTGGTCCGGCCCCGCTTGGAGGCCTTGCCGCCGCTGATGTCGGCGTTCGGGTCGAAGGTCATGCTGCGACGCTACTCCGCCTCGGGGCGTCCCGTCTCGATGTCCGGGTCGTCGAGCTCGCTGCTGTCGTCGGCGTCGTCTGCGTCGTCGTCGGTCGTGTCGTTGTCTGCGGTGTCGTCGTCTGCGGCGTCATCCACGGTGTCGGCCTCATCCGCGTCGTCGTCGACCGGCTCCTCCGACTCGACGTCGGCCGCGAAGCGGTCGGTCGCCTCGATGAGCGCGTCGAGGATGCCGGGCTCGTCGAAGGCGTGGCCGGCGTCGTCGATGATCCGCAGCTCCGCCTCGGGCCACGCGACGTGCAGGTCCCACGCGGTCATCATCGGCGTGCAGAGGTCGTAGCGGCCCTGCACGATCACGGCGGGGATGTCCCGCAGGCGCACCGCGTCGCGGATGAGCTGGCCCTCCTCCCACCAGCCGCCGTGCCGGAAGTAGTGGTTCTCGATACGGGCGAAGGCCGTCGCGAATTCGGGCGAGCCGTAGGCCTCGAGGTTCTCGGGCTGCGGGAGCAGGGTGATCGCGGCGGCCTCCCAGCGCGCCCAGGCGATCGCGGCCGGCTGGTGCACGGCGGGGTCGGGGTCGCTGAGCAGCCGGCCGTAGGCCTCGATGAGGTGCGAGCGCTCGCCGTACGGCACGGGCTCGACGAACTCGCGCCAGCGGTCGGGCAGCAGCGCCGCCGCACCGCCCTCGTAGAACCAGTCGAGCTCCGCGCGGCGGAGCGTGAAGATGCCGCGCAGCACGAGCTCGGTCACCCGCTCGGGGTGGGTCTCGGCGTAGGCGAGGCCGAGCGCGCTCCCCCAGGAGCCGCCGAAGACCTGCCAGCGGTCGATGCCGAGGTGCGCGCGCAGCCGCTCGATGTCGGCGATGAGGTGCCAGGTGGTGTTCGTCGCGAGGCTCGCGCCGGGCTCGGAGGCGTGCGGGATGGACAGCCCGCAGCCGCGCTGGTCGAAGAGCACGATGCGGTACTTCTCGGGGTCGAAGAGGCGCCGGTGCGCCGGCTTGGTGGCGCCGCCCGGCCCGCCGTGCAGGAACACCACGGGCTTGCCGGCCCGGTTCCCCGAGACCTCCCAGTAGATGTGATGACCGTCGCCGACATCGAGCATGCCGGTCTCGAGCGGTTCGATCTCCGGGTACAACTCACGCATGGGGCCACGGTATCCGCGTCGGGATGCCTCGCGCGCGCGCCGCGCCGATTGGTCTGACCGATTGAACCCGCCCGACGGCGAGCGTTGCTCAGGATGCCAGCCGCGCGGCGGGCGTAGGCTCGAGGCATGGCAGCGAAGAAGCCGGTCACCGTCACCCTCACCGGGGCCGGCGGCCAGATCGGATACGCCCTCCTGTTCCGCATCGCCTCGGGCGCCCTGCTCGGGCCAGAGACGCCGGTGCGCTTGCACCTGCTCGAGATCCCCCAGGGGCTCCGGGCGGCCGAGGGCGCCGCGCTCGAGCTGCAGGACTCGGCGTTCCCGCTGCTCGCCGGCGTCGAGGTCACCGACGACGCGCACGCCGCGTTCTCCGGCGCGAACATCGGCCTGCTCGTCGGCGCCCGGCCGCGCACGGCGGGGATGGAGCGCGCCGAGCTGCTGCAGGCCAACGGCGGCATCTTCGGACCGCAGGGGGCGGCGATCAACGCGGCGGCGGCGGACGACATCCGCGTCGTCGTGGTCGGCAACCCGGCCAACACGAACGCGCTCATCGCCTCGGCGCACGCGCCCGATGTGCCGGCCGAGCGCTTCACCGCGCTCACCCGCCTCGACCACAACCGCGCGCTCGGCCAGCTCGCGGTCGCGACCGACACCCCGGTCGCCGAGATCCGCGGCGTCACCATCTGGGGCAACCACTCGGCCTCGCAGTTCCCCGACCTCGCGCACGCCACGGCGGCCGGCGACGCGATCCCCGCGCTGCTCTCCGCCCGGCTCGGGCACGAGGGGTACCGGGAGTGGCTCGCGGGCGAGTTCATCCCCCGGGTCGCCAAGCGCGGCGCGGAGATCATCGAGGTGCGCGGCTCCTCCTCGGTCGCCTCGGCCGCGGCGGCCACGATCGACCACGTCCGCGACTGGGTGCAGGGCACCCCCGACGGCTGGACGAGCGCGGCGGTCGTGTCCGACGGCTCCTACGGGGTGCCGGAGGGGCTCGTCTCCTCCTTCCCGGTGGAGTCGGTCGACGGGGCCTGGCGCATCGTGCAGGGCCTCGCGATCGACGAGTTCGCCCGGCACCGCATCGACGCCTCCGTCGCCGAACTCGTGGACGAGCGCGAGCAGGTGCGCTCGCTCGGCCTGATCTGACGCCCGCGCCGCCTAGGCTGGCAGCATGGCCGATCGCGCTCCGCTCTCCCCCGCCCGCCGCAAGCAGCTCATCGTCGGCATCATCGTGGGGGCGCTCGTCGGCGTCGGGGTGAGCCTCTGGACCGGCTTCTGGCTGTGGCTGCCCGCTGGACTCCTCGTGGGCCTCGCCACCGGCGCGATCATGCGCCCGCCGAACGACTGAACGCCGCCACCGCCGCGGCGATCTCGCGCCGCACCTCCGCATCGTCGACGGTCGACTCGCCGTCGCCCGGCTGCACGCCGTAGTCGCCGAAGTCGGCGTGGTTGACGCCCTCGAGCTCGACGAACTCGGCGCCGGTCGGCAGCAGCCCGCTCGCGCCCTCGATCTTGGCCGGCGTCGAGAGACCGTCGTTCGAGCCCGAGACGCTGAGCGCCGCGAGCTCCGAGCCCGAGAGGTCGTTGGCGCAGTAGGAGCCGAACAGCATGACGCCGAGCACCTCGGCGTCGCCCGAGGCATCCGCGTCGCCCGCGAGCTGGCAGGCGCGCACGCCGCCGAGCGAGTGCCCGCCCACCCACCAGGCGTCGACGTCGGGCGCGAGCGCCGTGAAGGTGGCGAGCGGCCGGGTGTCGAAGAAGGCGAGGTTCAGCGTCGGCTTCGTGATGACGACCGTGAGCCCGGTCTCCTCGACGACGCCGGAGAGCTTGAACAGGTACGCGTAGGGGTCGACCTTCGCGCCCGGGATGAAGACGAGGCCCTGCCCGCTCGCGGACCCGATGCCCGGCTCGACCGGCTCGATCACGATGCCCGCCTCGGCGGAGGTGATCGTGACAGCGTCGTCCTGCCACGCCGCGAGCGCCGCGGGGCGCTCGCCCTGCATGACCGTGTGCGCATAGGCGAGGAACTGCACGCCGAGCAGGGCGAGGACGCCGACGATCGAGACGAGGATCCGGACGAGTCGGCGCATGCCCGAAGCCTACGTCTCGCGCGCTACTTCTTGGCGGACTTCTCCGGCACGGGCAGGGTGCCGGCGCGGCGCTGCTCCTCGAACCAGGCGCGCGCCTCGTCCTGCCGCTCCTGCTCGATGCCCGTCGCGATCGTCGCGCGGAGGTGCTCGGGGCGGAAGCCGAAGGCGTCGACGAGGTCCTGCGCGTGCGGGCGCAGGCGCTCGACGAGCCGGTCGATGTAGGCGCCGACGGCCTGCGCGCGCTGCGGCGAGAGCCGGCCGTTCATCAGGTACCAGGCGAGGTGCTTCTCGAGGAGCCCGAGGCCGAACAGGTCGCGCACCCACGTGAGCACCTGCTTCGTGCCCTCGTCCTCGACGCGGGCGAGCGCCCGGGTGAACGCCTCCCACTGCAGCAGCTCGCCGTGGGCGCGCGCCGCCTCGATGAGCTCGTTCTGGTTGCGGTTGAACGCGGCGGCCGCGTCGGCCTTCGGCAGCTTGCGCGCGTCGCGCAGGCGGCCGGCGATCTCGGCGATCATTGTCTCCACGCGGTCGGTGAGGAGCTCGCGCTGGGATGCCTCGTCGCGGAGCTCGCTGACCGAGCGCGCGGTCGAGCCGAAGTCCGCGATGGTCTGGCCGAGGCGGCGCAGGCCCGTGCCGTGGTAGGCCCGCTCGGCTGTCTGCGAGACGACGTAGCGGGCCATGGCACCGGCGTCGGCGTTCTTAAACTGCTTCGAGAAGTCGGTGAGCAGGCGCTTCGCGACGAGCTGCAGCAGCACGTTGTTGTCGCCCTCGAAGGTGACGTAGATGTCGAGGTCGTGGCGGAGGCCCGTGATGCGGTTCTCGGCGATGAAGCCGGCGCCGCCGCACGCCTCGCGCGCCTCCTGCAGGGTGTCGAGGGCGTGCCAGGTCGACAGCGGCTTCAGTGCGGCCGCGATGGTCTCGAGGTCCTGGCGGTCGTCGTCGCTGTCGGCGGCGCCGCTGAACACGGCGTCGAACTTCACGAGGAACTCGTCGTGCGCGAAGTACTGCGCGTACGTCGTCGCGAGCCGCGGCAGCAGCCGGCGCTGGTGGCGCTGGTAGTCGAGCAGCACCTCTTCCTCGGTATCGCTCGAGGCGGTGAACTGGCGGCGCTGGTTACCGTAGGTGATCGCGATGGTGAGGCCCATCGCGCTCGCGACGGTCGCGGCGCCGTCGAGCGAGACCCGGCCCTGCACGAGGGTGCCGAGCATCGTGAAGAAGCGACGGCCCGGGCTCTGGATGGGCGAGGAGTAGCTGCCGTCGGCGGCCACGTCACCGTAGCGGTTCAGCAGGTTCTCGCGCGGGATCCGCACGTTCGTGAAGTGCAGGCGGCCGTTGTCGATGCCGTTCAGGCCGCCCTTCAGCCCGTCGTCCTCACCGCCGACGCCGGGCAGGAAGTTGCCCTCGTCGTCGCGGATCGGCACGTAGAAGCAGTGCACGCCGTGGTTCACGCCGTTCGTGATGAGCTGCGCGAACACGGTCGCGTGCTTGCCGTGCAGGCCCGCGTTGCCGAGGTACTCCTTCCACGCCGCACGGAACGGCGTGTGGATGACGAACTCCTCGGTCTCGGGGTCGTAGGTGGCGGTCGTCGCGATCGCGGCGACGTCGGAGCCGTGGCCGATCTCGGTCATCGCGAAGGCGCCGGGCACCTCGAGCGACATGATCGCCGGCAGGAACTTCTCGTGGTGCGGCTTCGTGCCGAGGTGCAGCACGGCGGCGCCGAAGAGGCCCCACTGCACGCCCGACTTGATCTGGAGGCTCGGGTCGGCGATGACGAGCTCCTCGAAGGCGGCGATGTTGCCGCCGTGGTCGTCCTCGCCGCCGAGCGCCTTCGGGAAGGCCCGGTGCACGGCGCCCTGCTCGACGAGCAGCTTCAGCTGGCCCAGCACGCGCTCGCGGTGCTCGGCCATCGTCTGGCCCTCGATGCGCTGCAGCTCCGGCATCGCCGCGCGCTCGCGGGAGGCGAGGCGGATGTCGGCCCAGGTGCCGAGCAGCTGCCGGCCGAGGGCGGCGACGTCGACCTTCGGCGCCGCGCCGGAACGGGCGGCGGGGGTGGCGGGCTTCGCCTCGGTGCGCGCTGCAGTGTCAACCATCTTCGGTCTCGCCTCCGACTTCGCTTCGTGGGTGTCCCCTCACGCTACGACCGGCCCCGCGGCACCCGAAACGCTCGGTCGACCGGCGACAAGCGGGCCCGGCCGAGCGTCGTCGACTGCTGTGCAATGTCTACAAACGAGGCATCCGCGCCCGTTGGATGTTCGACAAGCGCCGGGAGTCGTCGGCCGGCGCGTCAGCCGCGGAAGAAGGCGTTCGCCCGCCCGGTCCAGAGCAGCGCGATGACGATCACGGCGATCGCCGCCGAGAAGTACTCGCCGATGGCGCCCGCCGGATAGGCGATCGCGAAGAAGATCGACGCGATGATCGAGAGCACCTCGATCACGGTGATCACCATGCGCGAGACCGGGCTGCCGCGGAGCAGCCCGTTCGCGACGACGATCACGATGGCGCCGATGAGGATCGACACGATCGCCGAGGCGATGAGGCCGCTCGCGCCGCCGAATGCCTCGGCCGTCGAGGCCACGCTCGTCTGGAAGAGCAGCAGCGTTCCGCCGATGATGTCGAGCAAGCCCGAGATCCACGTCAGCACCGCGACGAGCGTGACCCCGCCGGGCCGTTTGACCTGTCCCATGTCGATCCCCCCGGATCCCGCCGCCCGATGCGGCGCCTGGCCCGATCGTAGCGACGAGACCGGTCAGCAGGCGAGACCCTGATTCAGTAGTCGAGCCCGTGGCCGTGACGGAACAGCGGGTCGGCCGTGTCGAAGGGCACGTCCGGCCGGTTCGCCTCGACCGCCGCCATGCTCGACGGCAGGTCGAACGGTAGCCGACCCTTCGGCTCGGCGGCCCCCGTCAGCACGTCGAGCACGGCGCGCGGGCTCGCGCCCCAGTTGCCGGTGAGCGCCGCGAGCTCGTCGACGAAGGGGGTGAGGATGGCCGGCCGGTCGAGGAAGACGTCGACCACCGTCGGTACCGCCGCCGCGACCTCGCGGACGTGCGCGACGACGTCGGCGGGAAAGTCGAGCGAGCCGGAGTGGAAGAAGTTCTCGAAGAAGGTGGGGCGCTCCTCGTAGGGCGCCTGCAGGCGGAGCACCGCGACGTCGGCCTCGGCGGGGCTCGCCACGACCGTGCCGTACTCCCCCGCGATCTCGGCGTCGATGCCCTCGACGTAGAGCTTCAGCCCGCGCGCGAACGGCAGCACGGGGGCGGCCGGCGCCCCGCCGAGCTCGCGCTCGCGGTTCACGAGCAGCGCGATCGCCGCACGCTGGGCCGCCTGGCCCGCCGCGACGAAGTCCGCGCGGCCGACGAGCTCGCGGGCGCGGTCGACGTCGACGAACGGCCGATCGAACAGGCCGAGCACGAACTTCTCCCGCAGCAGGCGGCGGGCCGAGACATCCAGCCGTTCCTCGCTGAGCTCGCCGTCGCGCACGAGCGCGACGAGGAGCTCGGGCACCGCCTCGCCGCCGAACTGGTCGCAGCCGGCGTCGATGACCTTCTTCATCCGCTCGCGCGGCGCGAGGTGCTCCACGCCCCAGGCGCGCGCCGGGAACGGCGCGCCCATGATCTCGGAGTCGCTGATGAGGCCCCAGTCGGTGCAGACGATGCCGTCGAAGCCGTAGCGCTCGCGGAGCAGGCCGGTGATGACCGACTTGTTGAAGCCGAAGCCGACCTCCTCGTACTCGGTGCCGACGGGCATGCCGTAGTACGGCATGATCTGGCTCGTGCCCGCCTCGAAGGCCGCCTCGAAGGGCTTGAGGTGCAGCTCGAACTGGCCGCCCGGGTAGACCTGCTCGCGGCCGTGCGCGAAGTGCGGGTCCTCGCCGCCGAGCTGCGGGCCGCCGCCCGGGAAGTGCTTCGTCATCGTCGCGACCGAGTCGGGACCGAGCGTCTCGCCCTGGAAGCCGCGGATGTACGCGGCGCCGAGGCGGCTCGCGAGCTCGACGTCCTCGCCGAAGGTCTGCAGGGCGCGCGACCAGCGCGGCTCGGTGGCGAGGTCGATCTGCGGGTGCAGGGCGACGCGGATGCCGACGGCCGTGTACTCCTGGCGGGCGATGTCGGCGAAGCGTTCGACGAGCTCCTCGTCGCCGATCGCCGCGAGGCCCATCGTCTCGGGCCAGACCGAGAAGGCGCCCGCGAGGAGGCCGGCGAGCGGGTTGTCGGTGTACGAGTGGCGGGGGTCGGTCGAGATGGTGACCGGGATGCCGAGCCGCGTCGAGGCGGCGAGCTCCTGGAGGCGGTTGTGCCACTCGGCGATCTGGCCCGCGTCGGCGGGTGCCTGGAGCACGTTGAAGTGGGTCATGTGGCGGTCGAGCACGTAGTCCGTGGTGGCGGGCAGGCCGAACGTCGCATCACCCTCGGAGAGCGTGCCGCCCTCGCCGATGCCGATCATCGTCTGAAAGAAGAGCCCGGCCTTCTCCTCGAGCGTCATCTGCGCGAGGAGGATCTCGACCCGTTCGGCGACCGGGAGGCTCGCGTCGCGGTAGCGGGTGTCGAGAGTCGTCTGCTGCTGGTCGGTCATGCCTGCACTCCTTCATGCTCGGGCTCGGTGCAGCCAGCATAAACCGAATGGCGCTAGGTTTTCGAGTCTCGCCTCGTCAGGCCGCTCGGACGACCTGGATCAGCCCCTCTCCGTACGCCTCGCGCTTCTTGGCGCCGATACCCGTGATGCCGTCGAGCTCGGCCAGGCTGCCGGGCCGCGCGACGGCGACCGCACGGAGCGTCGCGTCGCCGAAGACGATGTACGCGGGCACGCCCTGCTCGCGCGCCACTCCGGCCCGCCAGGCGCGGAGCGCCTCGAAGAGCTCGGCCTGCGCCGGCTCGAGATCGGCCGCGGCCGGGGCCGCCCGGCGTTCGCCGCGACTGCGGCCGGGGCGCTCGGGCTCGGTGCGGAAGTGCACCTGACGCGCACCCGCGAGCACCTCGGCGGACGCCTCGCTCAGGCCGATCACACCGTACTCGCCGACGGTCTGCGCGAGCCCCTGCGCGAGGAGCTGGCGCACCACGCCGCGCCACTGCTGCTCGCTGAGCTCCTGCCCGATGCCCCAGGTCGCGAGCGAGTCGTGGCCGTACTGCTCGACCCGCGGAGTGCGCTTGCCGCGCAGGATGTCGATGAGGTGCCCGGCGCCGTAGCGCTGACCGCGCTCGCGCTGCAGGCGGACCACGGTGGACAGGAACTTCTGGGCGACGACCGTGCCGTCCCACGAGGCGGGCGGCTCGAGGCAGGTGTCGCAGTTGCGGCACGGCTCGCTCTGCTCGCCGAAGTAGGCGAGCAGGTTCTGGCGGCGGCACTGCACCGTCTCGCAGAGCGCGAGCATCGCGTCGAGGTGCGAGGCGAGCCGGCGCCGGTGGGCGAGGTCGCCCGGGCTCTCGTCGATCATGCGGCGCTGCTGCACCACGTCTTGCAGGCCGTAGGCGAGCCAGGTCGTGGACGGCAGCCCGTCGCGGCCGGCGCGGCCGGTCTCCTGGTAGTAGCCCTCGACGGACTTCGGCAGGTCGACGTGCGCGACGAAGCGCACGTCGGGCTTGTCGATGCCCATGCCGAAGGCGATCGTCGCGACCACGACGACGCCGTCCTCACGGAGGAAGCGGTCCTGCGTGCGGCGGCGCAGCTCGGGGTCGAGGCCCGCGTGGTACGGCATCGCGTCGACGCCGTTCGCCGCGAGGAAGGCGGCGATCTTCTCGGTGCTCGCCCGGCTCAGCGCGTAGACGATGCCCGCGACCGGGCGGCCGTCGGCGTCGACGCCCTCGGTGCGGACGAAGTCGAGCAGCTGCTTGCGCAGCTCGAGCTTCGGGGCGATGCGGTACTGGATGTTCGGCCGGTCGAAGCTCGCGACGAAGTGCTTCGCGTCGCCGAGCGAGAGCCGCTCGGTGATCTCGCGGTGCGTCGCCTCGGTCGCGGTGGCGGTGAGCGCGATGCGCGGCACCTCGGGCCAGCGCTCGGCGAGTTCGGCGAGGGCGAGGTAGTCGGGCCGGAAGTCGTGCCCCCACTGGGCGACGCAGTGCGCCTCGTCGATCGCGAAGAGCGAGATGCTGCCGCGCGCGAGAAAGCGCTTGGCGCCCTCGCTGTTCAGCCGCTCGGGGGCGATGTAGAGCAGGTCGAGCTCGCCCGCGAGGTAGGCGCGCTCGACCTCGGCGCGCTCGGCCGGCGCCTGGCTCGAGTTGAGGTACGCGGCCCGGACGCCGTTGCGCTGGAGCGCGTCGACCTGGTCGTGCATGAGCGCGATCAGCGGGGAGACGACGATGCCGGTGCCCTCGCGCAGGAGCGCCGGGATCTGGTAGCAGAGGCTCTTGCCGCCGCCGGTGGGCATGAGCACCACGGCGTCGCCGCCGCCGGCGAGCTGCTCGATGATCGCGGCCTGGTCGCCGCGGAAGTCGTCGTAGCCGAACACGGTGCGGAGCGCGTCGAGCGCCGAGTCGAACTTCGCGGGCGCGGCACGGCCGCTCTGGGGTTGGCCGGGGCTCTGGGGCCGGCTGGGGTGCTGCGTCGACGGCGGGGCGTCGGCCGGGGGCGGCGGGGCCCACTCATCGTCGGGCGGGAGGAACTCGTCGGGGTCCCAGGGGACCTCCTCGATCCCGTCGGGCGCGCCGTGCTGAGTCATCGCCCCGAGTCTACCGGCGGCCGCCGACGCCGCCCCGGGCCATCCACCGCGCCCCGAACCGTCAGTAGCCGAGGCGCGAGCGCAGCACGGTGAGCGCGTGCGAGGTCTCGACCGCGAGCTCGGGCGACATCGCCGAGACCACCTGCGCGAGCACGTCGCCGACGAGGATCGAGGCGAGCACCTCGGCGGTGAGGCCGGTCGGGGTGTGCGGCGCGTGCAGCGAGACGGCGACCTTCGGCGCAAGCCGCTCGTGCAGCTCGTCGGTGACGAGGACGCACTGGGCGCCGACCTCCCGGCAGCGGCCGATGATCGTCTCGACCTCGGGGTTCACCCGGCCGGGGGCGAAGACTACGGCCACGTCGCCCGCGCGGAGCGGCAGCAGCCCGTCGGCGAGCCGGAACCCGTCGGCGTCGAGGTGCGTGGCGGCGCGGCCGGCACGGCCGAGCCGGAGCACGAGGTGGGCGGCCGCGATCGAGGAGGCGCCGACGCCGTAGCAGTAGATGCGCCCCGCCCGGGCGAGGAGCGAGGCCGCCGCGGTGACCTCCTCGACCTCGAGCGCGTGCCGGGCGAGCTCGAGCTGGTCGCTCGCCTCGTTCCAGACGCTGCCGACGATGCGCCCGACGTCCTCGCCCGCGCGGTCGAGTCGCTGCCGGACGCGCTCCTCGGGCGCGACCTCCTCGGTGAACGGGGCGGCGACCTGGCGCTTCACCTCGGCGAGCCCCGCGTAGCCGAGCTTCTGCAGGGTGCGGATGACGGTGGCGTTGCTCGTGCCGGTCTCGCTGCCGAGCTCGGCGGCGGTGGCGAAGAGGATGCGCTCGGCGGTGCTCCCCGCGAGGAGTCCGCTGACCGCCCGTTCCGCCTTGGAGAGGCCGTCCCACGCGTCGCGGACGCGCGAGCGCAGCTCGATCACGCCGGGGTTGCGCGTATCACTTGTTACGAACTGCGGGTTGTGTGTATCGTTCATTCCGCGAGCATCCTAACTCGTAACACCCATTCCAAGACTGACGCCGGTGCCATGGTATCCGGCACGGGAGGACGACGCCGTCCATGACGAGCACCAGCATCCGCACCCTCGAGATCAGCGGCACCCCCGCGGAGCGGGGCCGCCAGTACGGCGAGGGGGCCGCCGACCTCATCGACGCGGCCGTCGCCTACTACGAGGAGGCGTTCGGACAGCAGGCGGGACTCGGCTGGGCCGAGGCCAGGCGCCGCGCCGCCGCGTGGGTGCCGCGCTGCACCGAGGCAGCGCCCGAGCTCGTCGCCGAGCTCGAGGGGATCGCCGCCGGCGCCGGCCGGGACCTGCTCGACCTCATGGTCCTGAACCTCCGCGGCGAGATCATCTACGACCAGGGCGGCACCCGCCCGGCGCGCGACGAGGATTCCAGCGAGGAACGCGACGCGAGCGACGGCTGCACCAGCTTCTCCCTCACCGCCGGCGCCTCCGGCGACGGCCACCAGTACGCCGGCCAGAACTGGGACTGGCGCACCGGCACCCGCGACACCGTCGTCATCGTGCGGGTCGTGCAGGACCCGCTGCCGACGCTCATCATGCAGCTCGAGGCCGGGCAGATCGGCCGGCACGGCGTGAACTCCGCCGGGCTCGCGCTCAACGCGAACGGCCTCGGCGGCCGCTTCGACGGCGCCGTCGGGCTGCCGCAGACCTTCATCCGCCGGATGACGCTCAACCAGAGCGAGCTGCCCGACGCGATCAACACGCTCGTGCGCACGCCGGCGCACATCGCGAGCAACGCGCTGCTCACCGACCGCTCGGGCTTCTCGATCGACCTCGAGATCACCCCGAGCGGCGTCGACTGGGTCTACCCCGTCGACGGGCTCCTCGTGCACGGCAACCACTACCAGGCGCTGGTGCCGCCGCAGCTCGCGGGCCGGTACCGGCCCGTCTCGGCGGACTCGCTGTTCCGGGTGCCCCGGGCCCGGGCCGGGCTCGAGCGCGTGCGGCACGCCGCCGACCGCGACGCCGCGCTCGCCGGCATCCGCACCGCCATGAGCGACCACCTCGGCTACCCGGAGTCCGTGTGCACCCACCCGGACGAGCGGCGCCCCGCCGTACGGCAGTGGTCGACGCTGCTGTCGAGCTGCGTCGACCTCACCACCGGCGACTACTTCGTCACCGCCGGCACGCCGTGCGACCACCCCTATGAGAAGCTCCCCTGGAACGCCTTCGACGGACCAGGGTCCCGCCACACCCCCGTTCACACCCCGCCAATGGAGGCACTCCGATGAACACCCCCTTCCCCCGACGCCGGCTCGCCGGCACCGCCCTCGCGACCGGCGCCGCCGCGATCCTGCTGGCCGGCTGCACCGCCGCCGGGCCGTCGACGAGCGAGGCGCCCGCCGTCGAGCTGCCGTTCGGCCCCACCACCCCCGCCGCGAGCGGGCCGGTCGACTCGGTCACCTGGATGCTCCCCTCGGAGCCGGCAACCTTCGACTTCGACATCGACAGCGGCGCCGCCGAGAACACGGTCTTCGCGAACGTCTGCGAGCGGCTGATGGCCGTGCAGCCCGACCTCACGACGGTGCCGCACCTCGCCGAGTCGGCCGAGTGGGTCGACGACACGCACGTCGTGTTCACCATCCGCGACGGCGTGACCTTCCACGACGGCAGCCCGATGACCGCGGCCGACGTGCTCTGGAGCATGCAGCGGCACGCCGCCGAGGGCGCCGACGAGTCCGACGAGTACGCGAACGTCGTCTCGATGGAGCAGACCGGCGAGCGCGAGATCACCGTCACCATGGCGCAGCGCGACGCCATCTTCATCCAGGCGATGGCCGGCAACGGCGGCATGGTGCTGAACCCCCGGGTCGTCGAGGCCCAGGGCGACGCCTTCGGCTCGCCCGGCACACCGGATGCCTGCACCGGCCCGTACACGCTCGGGGAGTGGAAGCCCGGCTCGAGCCTCACCATCGAGCGCGCGGCCGACTACTGGGACGACTCGCGCGAGGTGCTCACCGGCGAGGTCGTATTCCGCTGGGCAGACCAGTCCGCCGTGGTGAACGCGTTGACCGCGGGCGAGGCCGACGGCTCCTACCTCGACTCCCCCGCCTCGGCGATCCCGCTGCAGCAGGTCGCCGACGTCTCGCTCGCGCAGGGCCCCTCCACGAACGCGTGGGTGCTGCTCGCCACCGAGCGCGGCCCGCTCGCCGACGAGCGCATCCGTCAGGCGCTCTCGCTCGCGATCGACCGCAGCGGCATCACGACCGCCGCGTTCGGCGGGCTCGCCCAGCCGTGGAAGACGCCCATCGGGCAGGGCGCCTGGGGCTACGAGACCGAGGCGTTCCAGGCCGCGTACGACGAGCTCGAGGGCGCCCCGGCGAGCCCGGACGCCGCCGATCTCGAGCGCGCGAAGGCGCTCGTCGCCGAGGCCGGCGCGCCCGACGAGCCGATCCTCGTCGCGAGCGACGGCGGCTCGGTGCGCAACGTCGTCTCGAACGCGCTCGTCGCCGCGGCGAAGCAGATCGGCCTGGATGCCGAGATCGTCACGGTGCCCTCGGCGCAGTACGGCGACTTCTACTCGGACGAGGCCGTGCGCGGCCAGGCCGACCTCTTCTCGGACGAGTACTACATCTCGAAGAACGACCCGGTGGGCTTCTACAAGAACGGCGCCTCGACCGCGACGGTGAACTTCGTCGGCTTCAGCGACCCCGAGTACGACGCGCTCGTCAAGGAGGCGTTCGCCGCGACCGACGACGCCGAGCGCGCGGAGCTCGCCATCGAGCTGCAGCGCCGCTGGGTCGAGGCCACGCCGTGGATCTCGATCGCGCAGAGCCCGTCGACCGTCGCCCTGCGCGCGGAGCTCACCGGGGTCCCCGCCTCGGCCGCCTACCTGTACTACCCGTGGGCCGCCGACCTCGGAACGACCGAGGGCTGACGTGCTCGCAGCCCTGAGGCGGGTCGCGGGCATGGCCCTGACGCTGGTGGTGGCCTCGTTCATCATCTTCGCGGCCATGTACGCGGCCCCCGGGGACCCGGTGACCTTCCTCATCGGCAACCCCGAGAATCTGACGCCGGAGCGGATCGCCGCCGTCCGCGCCGAGTACCACCTCGACCAGCCGCTGTTCGTGCAGTACTGGCTGTGGCTGAGCGGTGTCTTCGGCGGCGACCTCGGCACCTCGTTCCAGTACCACCAGCCCGTCGCCGGGATCATGGCGAGCCGGCTCCCCGCGACGCTCGGCCTCGTGGCCTACGCGGCCGTGCTCTTCACGGTCGTCGGCATCGGGCTCGGCGTGTGGGCGGCGGTGCGCCGCGGCCGCGCGGCGGACTCCGCGATCGTCGGCGCCACCACGCTCGCCGCGTCGTTCCCCTCTTTCGTGATCGGCATCGTGCTCGTCTCGGTCTTCTCCGTGCAGCTCGGCTGGTTCCCGGTCGCCGGGGCGGGCGACGGCTTCGTGGACGGCATCCGCCATCTCACCCTGCCGGCGATCGCGCTCTCGATCGGCTCCCTCGCGATCGTCAGCCGCGTGACGCGGCAGTCGATGGTGGAGCAGTTCGACTCGGAGCACGTCGAGGCCGCGCGCGCGACCGGCATGGCCGGCGGGATGGTCGTCGTGCGGCACGTGCTGCGCAACGCCTGGGGACCGATCGTGACCATGGTCGCCCTCGTGATCGCGAGCATGCTCGCCGGCACCGTGGTGGTCGAGAGCGTCTTCGGCATCAGCGGCATCGGCTCGCTGCTCGTCGACGCGATCAACTCCCACGACTTCCCCGTCGTGCAGGCGGTGCTGCTCTACATGGTCGTCGCGTACATGGTCGTGACGACCATCGTCGACCTGCTGCTGCCGCTGCTCGACCCTCGCATCGGAACCCGGGTGAAGACCTCATGACCACCACCGCCACCGGCGCGCTGCTGCGCCGCGACGGCCTCGCCAGGCGCCGCGACCCGCTGTACGCGGTGTCGCTCGCCTTCCTCGGCCTCGTCGTGCTCGTCGCGGCCTTCGCTCCGCTGCTCGCGCCGTACCCGCCCGACGCCATCGACTTCACCGCCATCTGGGGCTCGCCGAGCCCGGCGCACCTGCTCGGCACCGACCAGCTGGGCCGCGACCTCTTCTCGCGGCTCCTGCTCGGCACCAGGGAGAGCCTGATCGGGCCGCTCGCGCTGCTCACCGGGGCGACCGTCATCGGCGTCGCCATCGGCCTCGTCGCGGCGTGGAACGGCGGCTGGGTCGACGTGCTGCTCGCGCGCATCACCGACGTGATGTTCGCGTTCCCCGGCCTGCTGTTCGTCGTGCTCGTGATCGCCGTGTTCGGCAAGGGGCCGTGGACGGCCGTCGTCGCCCTCGCACTCGCGTACGCCCCGGTGATCGCGAAGTTCACCCGGAGCATCGCGCTCTCCGAGCTCGCCCGCCCCTACGTCGACGCGTACCGCGTGCAGGGCGCGTCCGCCGTGCACATCGCGGTGCGGCGCGTGCTGCCGAACATGACCCCGGCGCTGCTCGGCTACCTCGTCGTGCTCTTCGGCGAGGGGCTGATGAGCCTCGCGACGCTCAGTTACCTCGGCTTCGGCGCGCAGCCGCCGAGCTCGGAATGGGGCCTCATGGTGCAGGAGGGACAGGACGGCATCGTGCTCGGCCACTTCGCGCCGACCCTCGTGCCCGGCCTCGCGATCGCCGCGGTCGTCGTGGCCGTGAACATCGTGGGCGTGCGCCTGTCGGAACGACTGGGGGCCCGCGCATGACCGCCGAGCTGCTCACGATCGACGGCCTTGACCTCGCCTACGGCCCGGCGACCATCCTGCACGGCGTCTCCCTGACGGTGGCGCCGGGCGAGACGGTCGGGCTGGTCGGCGAGTCGGGCTCGGGCAAGTCGAGCACGGTGCGCGCCGCCCTCCGGCTGCTGCCGCCGACGGCCAGCGTGCAGGGCCGGGTGCGGATCGCCGGTCGCGACGTGTTCGGCGCGGGCGACGCCGAGCTCCGACGCATCCGGGCCGAGGAGGTCGGCCTCATCCAGCAGGACCCGCGCGGCGCGCTCAACCCCGTGCGCCGCATCGGCGACTCGCTCGCCGAACGGCTCGTGAAGGTGCACGGGATGCCGCGGGCCGAAGCCCGCCGCATCGGGGTGGAGCTGCTCGGAGCGGTCGGCATCACCCGTCCGGAGCACCGCCTGCGGCAGTTCCCGCACGAGCTCTCGGGCGGGATGCTGCAGCGCGTCGTCATCGCGGCGGCGCTCACGACCCGGCCGCGGCTGATCCTCGCCGACGAGGCGACGAGCGCGCTCGACGTCACGACGCAGGCCGAGGTGCTCGCGATCCTCCGCGATCAACAGCGGGAGCGCGAGCTCGGCATGCTGTTCATCACGCACGACCTGCACCTCGCGGCGGCGTTCTGCGACCGAGTGCTCGTGATGCTGCGGGGAGAGGTCGTCGAGGAGCTCGGCGGGGCCGCCCTGTTCACGGGAGCCACCCACCCGTACACCCGTTCGCTGCTGCAGGCGGCGCCCAAGCTCGAGGAGCACCGCCGATGAGCGCGTCGATGTCCACGCCAGCGACTGCGTCCATGCCGGCGCCCGTGCCCGCGCTCGTGGAGGCTGCGGGCCTGCGTCGGGCGTTCCGGATGCCGAAGGGCCAGGAGCCGGTCGTCGCCGCGAACGACGTGTCGTTCCGGATCGCCGCGGGCGAGGTGCTCGGCCTCGTCGGCGAGTCCGGATCGGGCAAGTCGACGATCGCCCGGATGCTGGTCGGGCTGGAGCGCGCGGATGCCGGGTCGCTGCGGATCGCCGGCGCGGATCGCTTCGCCCCGGCGCGAGGCCGGGCGGCCCGGCTGGCCCGGGCCCGGCAGGCGCAGATGGTCTTCCAGGACCCGTACGGCTCACTCGACCGCCGGCTGAGCGTGCAGCAGGCCCTGGTCGCCGCGATGCGGCTGCACGGCCTGGCAGACCGCGCGGGGGCGCGGCGGCGGGCCGGCGAACTCCTCGACCGCGTGCGGCTCACCGCGGAGCAGGGCGGCCTGCGACCCCACCAGTTGAGCGGCGGTCAGCGGCAGCGGGTCGCCATCGCGCGGGCGCTCGCGGTGTCGCCGACGCTGCTGGTGCTCGACGAGGCGGTCTCCGCCCTCGACGTCTCAGTGCAGGCGCAGATCCTCGAGCTCGTCGACGAGATCCGTCGCGATGAGGGCATCGCGGTGCTGTTCGTGAGCCACGACCTCGCCGTCGTCGACGAGATCGCCGACCGCGTGCTCGTGCTCTACCGGGGCGACGTGGTCGAGGAGGGCGCGGCGTCCGCGGTGTTCCGCGCTCCGGAGCACCCGTACACCCGCCTGCTCGTCTCGTCCGTCCCCGGGCCGGGTTGGGACCCGCACGAGGTCATCGCGCGGCGCCGGGAGTTCGACGCCGCGCGATGACGCGCCTCGCTAGTAGGCGAGCACCGGCACCTTGAAGGAGCTGGAGCTCTCGTAGCCGTCGCCGGCGAACGAGGCCTGCAGCACGTGCAGGCCTCGGCCGAGCTTCGGCAGCTTCACGTCGACCCGGCCGCGGTCCTTCGCGGTGATCTCGACCGTGGCGATGACCGTCTGGCCGTCGCTGATCGTGACCGTGCCCGCCGGGCGGCTGCCGTCGCCGGTCACGACGAGGCCGACCCAGCGGATCGTCGAGTTCGACTTGAACAGCAGCTTCGAGGGCAGCCCGACGATCGCCGTGTCGACGAGGTCGGGGGCCGCCTGCACCGTGATCGGCACCGTGACGCTCGTGCCGGTGGCGGCGACGGCGATCGTGAGCGACTGCGCGCCCTCGACGCCCTCGGGGATGACGATGTCGACGGTCGCGCGACCGCCCTCATCGCTCGTGGGCACGACCGTGCGGTCGACGGTCGCCGTGCCGAGCACCGCGTCGCCGAGGGACACGGTGACCTCGCCGGCCGCGGGCTCGCTCGTCGAGAAGTCGAGCGAGCTGAGCTGCAGGCTGAGCGATTCGCCCGGGGCGTAGGCCTGGCCGTCGGCCGGGGCCGGCAGCACGAGGCCGACCGAGCGCTGCGCCGCATCCGGCGTCGCCGTGCCGTTCGCCGCGAACCAGTCGACCATGGACTGCAGGTCGACGCGGCCGGTGTCGGCCTTGTTCGCGCCCTTGCCGAGGGTGAAGAAGTTGTCTCCGCCCGAGGCGAGGAACGAGTTCGCCACCACCCGGTACGTCGCCGCCGGGTCGATCGCCGTGCCGTTCAGCGTCACCTGGGTGACGCGGGAACCGGCCGCGGCGGTCGGGTCGTAGACGACCTGGAGCTCCTTGTTGACGCCGAGCTTCAGGAACGGCCGCGACGAGCCCGCGGGCTGCCACTGCTCCTCGAGGACCTGCTTGACCTGCTCGCCCGTGAGGTCGAGCGTCACCAGCGTGTTGGCGAACGGCTGCACGCCGGCCGCCTCCTTGTAGGTGAGGTTGCCGTCGGGGTCCTCGGCGCTCGTGCCCTTGTAGACGAGGTCGGTGCGCAGGCCGCCGGGGTTCATGAAGGCGATGTCGGCCTTGGCGTCCTGCTTGGCCGCCCACAGCTGCACGTCGGCGACGAAGTTGCCGAGCGTCGACTCGCCGCCGCGGTTCTCGACGAGCGTCGGGTTGCCCTGGGCGTCGGTGCCAGGCTGGCGGGCCCGGTTGAAGTCGCCCGTGATGTCACCGACCTTCTGCTTGCCGAGCTGATCGGCGACCTTCTTGGCCTCGTCGACGATCGACTGCACGGCCGGCACCGCCGGGTACAGCGGCGTCGTGCCGTTCATGAGGGGCTTCAGCTCGTTCGAGATCGAGAGCAGCTCCTTCGTCACCGGGTCGACCTGCAGCTTCATCAGCCCGAAGCGCTCGCCGTACTGACCGGCCGAGACGACCGGGCGGCCGTCGACGACGTGGTTGTACGGGAGGTGGGTGTGCGCCGAGACGATGGCCGCGACCGAGGGGTCGACGCCCTGCACGATCTTGGCGAACGCCGAACCGTCGCTGAGGCTCGCGATGTCCGTCGTCGTCGCGCCCTCGTGCACGAGCAGCACGAGCACGTCGGCCTCACCGTTGGCGGGGTCGCCGTCCTTCAGCTGCTCGGCGACCGCGTTGACGGAGTCGACGACGCCGCGGACCTCGAGGTCGGCGATGCCGGCCGGGCTGACGAGCGAGTCGAGCTCCTCGGTGACCGCGCCGATGAAGCCGACGGTCACGCCGTCGAGCGTCTCGGTGTAGTACGGCGCGAGGGCCGTGTCGTCGCTGCCCTTCAGGAACACGTTGGACGAGATGTACTCCCAGTCGGCCCGGCTCTGCACCCGGTCGCGCAGGTCTTCCCAGCCCTGGTCGAACTCATGGTTGCCCGCGGCGCTCACATCGAGGCCCGCGGCGTTCAGCGCGTCGATCGTCGGGTTGTCGTCCTGGATGAACGAGGTGAACGTCGAGGCGCCGATGAGGTCGCCCGCCGCCGCGAAGATCGTGTTCGGGTTCTCCGCGCGCACCTGCTCGACGGCGCCGGCGAGGACCGCGGCCCCCGCGGCCGGAGCCGACTGCTCGATGCGACCGTGGAAGTCGTTGATCGTCACGATGTCGATGTCCACCGGGGCGACCTCGGCCGAGAGGCCGAGCACGATCGGGTCGTGGTCGCTCGAGCGGTACGGCGTGCCGGCCTCGGTCGCGCCGAAGGCGTACCCGCGGTCGCCCCACTCGGGCGAGTTGATGTTCCACACCCCGACGCCCGTGACCTCGGACGCGACCGAGGGGCTCGCCAGCACGTGGTCGAGCGAGCCGAGCTCACCGTTGAACGAGTACGTGAACTGCTCGGTCTGCGACGGCACGAGGTCGGTCCAGCCGGCGCCCGTGAAGACGTCGATCGGGTCCTCGTGGGCGTAGGAGTTGAAGTCGCCGATGAGGAACATCGCGTCGCTGCCGGATGCTTCGGCCACCGTGTCGGTGAAGGCGAGGAGCGACTGCGCCTGCTCGACGCGCTCGGCGTTGAAGAAGCCCTGGCCGTCGGCCGGCTCGGGCGGGTTGCCCGAGGGCGGGCTCTTCGACTTGAAGTGGTTCGCGACGACCGAGAACACCTTGCCGCTGTCGAGGCGGAACGCCTGGGCGATCGGCTCGCGGGCGATGTCCCACACCGTCTCGTCAACGACCGTGAGGCTGTCGCCGACGGGGCTCACCAGGTCGTTGCGGTAGATGATCGCACTCGTGATGAAGTCGGTGATCGCGGCGTCGTGCAGCGCGGCCGGGGTCGGCACGTACGACCAGACCTCGGCGCCCGCGGCCTCGTTGAGGCCGGCCACGAGATCGGCGAGCGCCTCGTCGGGCGCCTCGCCGAGCTTGACGGAGTTCTCGATCTCCTGCAGCGCGACGACGTCGGCGCCGAGACCCGAGATCGCCGCGACGATCTTCGACTTCTGGATCGCGAACTCCTCGGCGTCGGCCGCGCCGCGCGCCTGCGAGTTCACCGAGGTGAAGGTCGTGAAGTAGTTGTAGACGTTGAACGCCCCGACCTGCACGTCGCCGCCCACCTCGGGGGCCGTCTCGGGACGCGGGTTCAGCGACTCGAAGGTCGGCTTCAGCGAGGCGTCGCTCGTCGAGTCGATCGGAGTCGTCGGCTGGAGGCGCCACTCGTTGAAGCCGTAGCCGAGCACGTAGCCGGTGTCGGGGAAGACGACGCGGTCGCCGTTGCGCACGACGGTGTCGGCCGTGAAGTACGGCTGGTCGTTCGGGTGGGCCGAGTTGTCGACGCGCGTCGACCAGCCGTCGTCGAGCAGGAGCCGCGAGTCGCGGTTCGCCTGTGCGATCGTCGCGTTGGCCGGGTCGGTCGCGTCGACCTGCTCAGTGCTCTTGACCGGCAGCTCCTCGCCGGCGTTCAGCCAGAGCTCGCCGAAGCTGTAGAGGGAGTGGCTCGAGACGAGGCGGTACTCGCCGCTCGGTGCGACGTACATGCCCTCGTACGCCTCGCGGGCGGCGCCGCGCACATCGTCGGGCAGCGGGGTCGCCTCCGGGACGCCGACACCGGCCTGCACGAGCTCGACGGCGGCGGCGTTCGCGACCGAGATCTGCGTCTGCCCGCTGAACTCGTTCGGCTTGCCGGTGACGCGCACGAGGTCGCCGATCGCGCCGGGCGTCGTCGCCGCGGCGTTGCCGAGGTACACGAAGACGGCGTCGGACGCCCCGGGCGTCGCGTCGTCGACGCCGCCGGACCCCTGCGTCTGGATGTAGATGCCGCGATAGCCACCGGTGCGGTGATCGGCGGTGATCACGCCCTCGACGGTGACATCGGCGTTCGAGGGCAGCGGGGTGGCGGCGCCGGTCCCCTGCACCTCGGCGATGGAATGCGTGACCTCGGCTGCCTGAGCCGGTGTCGCGGCGAGCAGGCCTGTGGCGAGCGTGCCGGCGGCGACGACCGCGACAGCCGGCCACCTGCGGATGGTGCGGCGTTGCATGAGTTCTCCCTCCGAGTCGCCCCCGCTCGGGGGACGCACTGGACCAGAGCTTAGGAGCGCCCGGCGACGCTGCCAAGAGGCGATCCACCCCCGACTTGCTTGATTTCATGCGGCGCTCCCAGTGATTTCACGTCTCGTTCACGCCCACGCGCGCAAATGAGCGGTGGCCCCCGGATGGGGCGCTCGGATGCGCACTCAGCCGGCGGTGTGCCGCCGCGACCAAGCCCGGTGCTCGGAGAGTCAACCCGCGGATCGGCGACCACCCCTACGCTGACCGGGTGGACCACGACGACCGAATCCGGCTGCTCGATCCCGCGCTCGCGGCATCCGAGCCGATCGATCCGACCGCACCGGGCGCCCTCTCGGCCACGGTCGGAGCCGGGTCGGCAGAGGCGCTCGCCCGATTCAGCAGCCTCGAAGCCGACTCGCCGGATGCGGTCTGGGGCGCCTTGCGGCAGCACTCGCTCGAGCTGCGGAGCTCCGGTCCCGACGCTGAGCGCACCGCGGCCGTCGAGCAGGTGCTCGACGCCTGGTTGGCGCGCATCGCCTCGTCTGAGGTGCCGGGCGACTTCGACAGCAGCGCCAGGATCTCGCTGCCGACCAGGGACATCGCACTCGTGAACGCGCTCTACGCCCGCGGCTTCGGACCGACCGGCGTACGTGCGGTGCGGTTCCGTCCCCATGGCGGCGCCCGGCAGGCCCCGAGTCTGCCCGCGCCGCTCGACGGGGCGCTCGTGCGGCTCGCCAGACTCGACGATGCCGACCGCCTCGGCGAGCTCGACGCTCGACTGCTCGCCCTCGACGCGCACTTCGCCGGCGTCACGATGCGCGAGAACGCCGGCGCCGGATTCGCGACCGCCTATCGCGAGCGACTGCGGCGAGCACCGGACACGACGTGGGTGCTCGAACGGGACGGCGAGGTCGCCGGGTTCATCCACGTCGTGCCCGACGCCGACTCGCCGGAACCGGATTCGCGGCTGCTCGCCGCGACCGGCGGACAGTATCTCGTCGTGATGTACCTCGACGAGACCGAGCGTGGCGCGGGTGTCGGCGCGGCGTTCCTGCAGCTCGCGCACGATGCGCTGGACGCGGCCGGCACGCCGTATGTCGTGCTCAGCTATGCGGTCGCCAACCCGCGCTCCGGGCCCTTCTGGTCGCGGAATGGGTACCGCCCGATCGTGACGGAGTGGCAGCGTCGCCCGGCAGTCTTCGCATCGCTCCCCGCCGCGGCCGCCGAGACGAGCTAGCCCCGCACGCATCTCACGCCACCGCCGATGCACGCATTGGCCGACGGCGACTGAACACAGGCACCACTGCGCGATTGCCCAGCCTTGGTCTCTGTTCGGGGTCGAGGTGCGCGGGTGGAACGAACCAGCTGCGCCCGTCGCGGACTCGGATGATCCAGCCGTCGTCGTGCACCCGATGATGGTGGTGGCTGCAGAGCAGGATGCCGTTGTCGAGGTCGGTCGGTCCGCTGTCGCGGTTCCACCACGCGATGTGGTGCGCTTCAGTATGGCTCGGCGGCCGCATGCATCCGGGCCAGGCGCATCCGCCGTCACGCTCGGCGAGTGCGACTTTCTGCGCGGGTGTGAAGAGTCTGGCGGAGCGGCCGAGCTTGAGGGGCAGTTCCCCTCGACCGATCAGCATGGGCGAGATGCCCGCCGAGCTGATGAGCTCTCGGACCGTTTCCAATGAGACCGGCTGCTCGATGCCGTCGATGGATGCGGCACCCCGCCCGGCGGCGAGCGCCTCGGCATCGGCACGGACCACGACCGTCACGGAGCGGAGCGTCGGAACGTTGGAGCAGCCCAGGGCGTGGCGGGCGAGATCAGTGAGCGCATCGGCATTCAGCTGCGCGACCGTGCGTGTCTCCGACGTCGCCTGATCGCCCTCCGTCTCGGCTGGCCGTGGAGCCCGGGCGTCGCGCGCGCGGTGCAGCTCGGCGCTGACGAGCGCGTCGATCGCGGACTTCACGAGGGCGCCGCTCACTGGGTCGAATGCGCCGCGCACATTGACCATGCCCGCTCGGTCCTGCCAGATGCGGAGCCCGCGCCTGGCGCGCAGCTCGTCTTCGCGCGGCTTGACGCCATCGGGATCGAGCCGCGCTTCGAGCCGCTTCACGAGCAGGCCCAGGCCGTCGACCCCGACGACCGGGGCACGCTCGACGAGAAACGCCTCGGATGCCGCGAGCTCCTCGGGGTCGGCTCGCACTTCGACCCGGTCGAGGAACCGCCGGATCACGTCGGCCGCCTCGATACCCACGACACCGTCGTGAAGCGCACGCGCCAGCGAAGGCCGCTTCGGCGGCAGCAGCTCGGCCGTGAAGGAGGAGCGCGTAGCCGTGGCGCGGCCGACCGCGACGAGCCGGGCCGCCTCGACGTATCGACCAGCAGTGAGGTGTGCGATCAGCCGCTCGGGCGTGGTGAAGCCTCGCGCCTTCGCGAGGTCGTCGCCGGCGATGCCGCTGCAGCGATCGTCGAGCTCGGCCGCCACCCTCGCCTGCAGCGACTCCGCGAGCCGGGAAAGGCCCGCGATCGCCTCGGCCACCCGCACCAATCCGTCGTCGCTCATCGCTCGCACATCGCCCTCGGGCTGCGAGCTCGCACGCGTGAGCGCACCCTGCCACACCGCCTCGACGGCGGAGGCGGCCGCACTGAACGCGGCGAGTGCCGCCGGAGCGGTGCTGGAGTTCGTCATGCCTCCATCGTCCCAAACCGGCCACGAGATTCGAAGCTCTGTTCGACGATCGCGCCACTTCGAGATCGCGCCACTTCGGGCTAGGCGCGGGCGAGCGAGTCAGCGAGGCTGTCTCGCACGCACCGGGGTGACGAAGCGACCGATCACCGCGCGACGCCGCCCCGGACACCATCCAGACAGCTGAGAGAAGGGCCCCGAACATGCAGAACTCCCCCAGCCGAGCCAAGGGAAGGGCGCGCCCACCGCCTACCCCTGGCGCGAGGCGTACTCCGGCGCGAGCGACAACGCACTGAACGTGAACGGGCGGTCGACGCGGATGAATCCGAGCGGACAGTGCTTGACGCCCGCGGGGATGAAGGCGGAGCCGGACGTCGTGATGATGCGGCGCTCACCCTCGATCTCGAGATAGATCTCGGCGCCGAGATCCCGGGGGTTCTCGGGGTCGCTGCCCGTCCAAGTGAGCACCTCGTCGTAGTCGTGCACGTGCTCGCGCACCCACGGCGTCTCCTGATCGACCTCGGTGATCCAGACGTGCGTCATGTGAATCGTGCTCTCGGCCTGCGTCAGTCGGCCGACGAGCTCGAACCCCTCGCCGATGTTGTCCGGGTCGGGGATTCCGGCGGCTTCGCCTTCGTCGGTCCAGACGACGTCGAGCAGCGGGAGGGTCGTGTTCAGGAGTTCGTCGATGCGCGCCATGTCCTGACGCTAGGCGCGAACGAAGGACGGATGAAAGGCCGAGCGCGGGACTGTGCAGCGAACGGCAAGCCGTGATGCACGCCCAGTCAAGGCTCCAGCCGCAGGTACGGCTGCACGCCCGGGGACGGCTGCACGGCCATGCACGGCCGCACCCCCAGGCACGACCACACGCCCATGCACGACCGCACCCCCAGGCACGGCTGCACGCCCGCGCCCGCGCCCACGCTCGACCGCACGCCTACAACCGCACGAACGCCACGTCGCCGAGCACGGCCGTGCCTGCTTCGGCCGACGCCTCGAGATCGACGACGGCGCGAATCCGCCAGTCGTGGTGGCCCGCGGGGTCGTCAACGGTCTGCTCGGCGCGCCAGATCCCGGCCGAGGCATCCGATTCGTCGATCGTGACGAGTCGAGGCGAGCGCGCGGCGGGTCCGGTGCCGATGGCATCGTGCTCGGCGTAGTAGGCGTCGAGGGCGTCCGGCCAGCCGGCGTCGGGGTCGAGCTCGACGAGCTCCTCCTCCCGATCGAGGGCGGCGAGCTGCACGCGCCGGAACAGCTCGTTCCGCACGAGCACCGTGAACGCCCGCCGGTTCGTGACGACCGAGGGCGGCGCGGGCGGCACGACGGGCGCCTCGTCCTCGGGCAGGTGCGCGGCGGGGTCGATCAGTTCGGCCCACTCGTCGACGAGGCTCGAGTCCACCTGGCGCACGAGCTCGCCGAGCCATTCGATGAGGTCGAGCAGCTCCTCGTTCTTCGCCTCCTCCGGCACGGTCTGCCGGATAGCGCGGAACGCGTCGGAGAGGTACCGCAGCACGAGCCCCTCGCTCCGGGCGAGCTGGTACAGCGCGACGTATTCCCCGAACGACATGCTGCGCTCGAACATGTCCCGCACCACGGTCTTCGGCCGCAGCTCGAAGTCGCGCACCCAGGGCTGGCTCGCCGCGAAGCGTTCGAAGGCGTGCGTGAGCAGCTCCTCGAGCGGCTTCGGCCACGTGACGTCCTCGAGGCGCGCCATCCGCTCCTCGTACTCGATCCCCTCTTGCTTCATCGCCGCGACGGCCTCGCCGCGCGCGCGGAACTCCTGCTGCGAGAGGATCGGCCGCGGGTCGTCGAGCGTCGACTCGATGATCGAGACCACGTCGAGGGCGTAGTGGCCGGTGCCCTGCTCGCTCGTCTCGGCGTCGAGCAGTTCTATCGCGGCGAGCGCGAACGGCGAGAGGGGCTGGTTCAGGGCGAAGTTCGGCTGGAGTTCCACCTCGAGGCGGATCTCGACGCCGAGGGCCGTCCCGTCGGCATCGGGCGAGAGCGTCACGACCCCGGCGTCCCGCAGGGTGCGCAGGATGCCGAGGGCACGACGCGCGAGCTCGAAGCGACGAGCCCGGGGCTGGTGATTGTCGAAGACGAGCGCGGCGACGTTGGCGGCGACGTCGCCGCCGCGGGCGATGACGTTGATGAGCATCGCGGCGGTGAGCTGCAGTTGCGGCACGAGCGGCTCCGGCTGCGCGGCGACGAGCCGCTCGAAGGCACCCTCGCCCCAGCTGATCTGCCCGGCGGGCGGCTTCTTGCGCACGACCTTCTTGAGCTTCTTCGGATCGTCGCCGGCCTTGCGCACGGCCTGCTCGTTCTCGATCTCGTGCTCGGGCGCGAGCACGACGACGGTGCCGGCGGTGTCGTAGCCGGCGCGCCCCGCGCGCCCCGCGATCTGGTGGAACTCGCGGGCGCTCAGGTGCCGCATGCGCTGGCCGTCGTACTTGGCGAGCGCGGTGATGAGCACGCTGCGAATGGGCACGTTGATGCCGACGCCGAGCGTGTCGGTGCCGCAGATGACGCGCAGGAGCCCGCGCTGAGCGAGGGTCTCGACGAGGCGGCGGTAGCGCGGGAGCATCCCGGCGTGGTGCACGCCGATGCCCGATCTCACGAGCCGCGACAGCGTCTTGCCGAAGCTCGTCGTGAAGCGGAAGCCGCCGATCGCCTCGGCGATCTCGTCCCGTTGCTCGCGGGTGACGACGCGGATCGACGAGAGCGCCTGCGCCCGTTCCATCGCCTGGGCCTGCGAGAAGTGCACGATGTAGACGGGCGCCTGCCGGGTCTCGAGCAGCTCCTCGACCGTCTCCTGCACGGGCGTCTTCGCGTACGAGAAGCTGAGCGGCACCGGACGTTCGACGCCGGTGACCTCGGCGGTCGGCCGGGCGGTGCGCGCCGACAGGTCCTCGGCGATCGCCGTGACGTCGCCGAGCGTCGCCGACATGAGCACGAACTGCGCCTTCGTGAGCAGCAGCAGCGGCACCTGCCAGGCCCAGCCGCGCTCGGGGTCGCCGTAGTAGTGGAACTCGTCCATCACGACCTGGTCGACGTCGGCCTCCGCGCCGCGGCGGAGCGCGAGGTTCGCGAGGATCTCCGCTGTGCAGCACACGATCGGCGCGTCGGCGTTCACCGAGCTGTCGCCGGTGACCATGCCGACGTTCGCCGCGCCGAACACGTCGACGAGCTGGAAGAACTTCTCGGAGACGAGCGCCTTGATCGGCGCCGTGTAGTAGCTGCGCCCGCCCTTCGCGACCGCGGTCGCGTGCGCCGCGACCGCGACGAGGGACTTGCCGGTCCCGGTGGGCGTGGAGAGGATGACGTTCGCGCCGGACACGATCTCGATGACCGCCTCGTCCTGCGCGGGGTAGAGCGCGAAGCCGCGCGACTCGGCCCAGCCGACGAAGGCGTCGTACATCGCGTCCGCGTCGTAGGGCCGCGGGACGAGGTCGAGGAGCGCGTCGGTCACCCGTCGAGTCTGTCACGACGACCGGTGGCCGGACGGCGCTGCCCCGTCCCGGCTTGGCCCCCTCCGTGCCGGAACGGGGGGAGCCGGCCCATGACCGCGGTTCGGGTCGCGATCGGGCCGGCTCTCAGCGGACGCACCCGCCGGAATCAGTTCCCCCTGCAGTCACGGCGGGGTGCGGTCCACTGCTCACGCTATGGCCGGCCGCGAGCGCGCCGCCTCAGGGGTGGCCCTGAAGTCGCCCCTGAGGCGGCGCCCGGGGCGACGTGCTTGCCGGTTCATCCGCCCCGCCAGTAGCGTTCGCTCAGCCCGCCTGCCCGAGAGGAGACCGCGATGCTCATCGCCGAAGACGCCGGCCGCGAGTCGGCGAAGTCGCCGGAGCCCGGCGCGTTCGACAGCGCGCTCGTCGTCGTGCACGGGATGGGCAGCGCGTACACGAGCCAGATCCTGCTCGAGTGGGCCGAGCCGCTCCTCGAGCGGATGGACTGGATCGCCCGCGACCGCATCATCGGCGGCCGCGACGAGCACGGGGTGACGATCGTCGACTCGGAGCTCACGGGCGAGGTGCCGATCGTGACGGCGACGGTCGCGTTCCCGACGCGGGGCACCGGTCGGGTCGAGGACGGCGCCGTGGTGGATGCCGAGACCACCCTGCGCCGCATCGCGATCGTCGAGGCGCGCTGGTCGGAGTCCTTCGTGCCGATGTCGCGCGCGCAGGTGTTCCGCTGGGCGGTGCCGTTCATGTGGCGCGCGCTCACCCGCATGCTCGGGCTCTTCCGGCAGACCCTCGTCATGCTGCCCTGGCTGACGCTCGTCGAGCATCAGCGCCCGCCGCACGATCGACTGCTGCTCGGCCGCGCCCTCACCGCGATCGTCGACGTCGTCCGGGTCGCGGTGCTCACCGTGGTGTTCGCGGCCGTCTGGCTCGGCGTGGTCCTGCTCGGCGTGATGCTCACCCCGGTCCTGCCGTTGCTCAGCCCGCTGCTGCTGATCCCCTGGTTCAAGGAACTCGCCCAGGGCGTGCTCGACGCCTTGGTCGGCTCGATCGGCGACGTGGCGGCGTGGAAGGAACGGCCGGTGCGGGCCTCCGCGATGCGGCTCGTCGTGCGCGACGCTCTCGCCCGGGCCCGCGAGCTCGTCGGCGACGACGGGGACGTGCACCTCTTCGCGCATTCGCAGGGCGCCGCAGTGGCGACGTTCGCACTGTTCGAGGAGCTCGACCCCGCGACGTTCAATGTGCGCCGGCTGACCACCGTCGGCGCGGCCGTCGTGCTGCTCGGCCGCGAGAACTGGCGCGGCCGCAGCGACCGCTACGCACCCGTCGCCAACTGGATCGGCGCATCTCCCGAGCGCCCGGTCGCCTGGGCGAACCACTGGGCCGTCTGGGACCCCTTCTCCGCCGGGCCGATCGCCGACAGCCGGCGCGCGGCGCGCGAACGGTGGCGCGCCGCGTACTTCCCCAGACCGGGCGACGCCGCGCTCGGCCCCGAGGAGCACGCGGTGCACAACACGAGCCAGCCGTTCCTCGATCACAGCGAGTACTCCCGCAACGTCGTGCAGGTCGTCGATCCGACCGCCAGGCACCTGCTCGGCCCCGCGCTCGCCGCCCGGCCCGCCGAGGTGGAGTACCTCGAGAACCGGCTCGCCGTGATCGACAAGAAGTCGCTCGGCACCAACCTGCTCGCGGCCCTCGTCACGGCCGCGATCCTGCCCGGGCTGCCCGCCGCATCCGCCGCCTTCGCGTGGCTCGTCCGGACCGTCGCCCTCGCGGTCGGCGCCGTCGCCGGCGTCTTCACGGGCGCGCCGGCGGAGGACGCCCTGAGCTCGCTCGCCTGGCTCGTCGACGACGGCCGACTGACGGACTGGGGATGGCTCATCGCGGCCGCCCTCGTCGCGGCCCTGCTGATCTGGCTGAACCAGCTGCTGAACGGATTCACCCAGCGCTCGCTCGTCTGGCAGCGCTGCCCCATGGAGGCGCGGCGGTGGCTCGTGCTGACCGCGCTCCCCCGCGTCGGCTACGTCGCGGCCGCCGCGGTCACCGTCTGGTGCGCGATCGCCGCCTGGACGACGCCGCCGCTTCCCGCGACGGCGCTGTGGACCTGGGGGCTCGGCATCGGGCTCGTCGCCGCGTTCGTCATCGCCGAGCCGCGCTTCGCCCCCTCGCCGGTGGTCGTCCCCGCCCGCCGCGTCGCCCCGGGCGCGAGCGCGACCGCCGAGCTGCCGCCGCCGATGACGATCGGCCGGGCGCTCGCGAGCTCCGCCTACCGGGACGAGCTCGCCGCGCGCCGTCGCCTCCTCACGCCGACGACGGCGTGGTCGCGGTTCTGGGCCCGCGTGCTCCACGGCTGGCGGGGCTGAGACTCGGGCTGAGAATCGGGCGACGACGAGGCCGGCTGAGCCTCAGGTGCCGAGCAGCAGCGCGATGACCGTGAGCACCGGCACCGCACCCACCGTGGTCACGAAGATCGTGTCGCGCGCGAGCACTTCCGCGGTCTCGTAGCGCTGCGCGTAGTTGAAGACGTTCTGCGCGGTCGGCAGCGCCGCGAGCACCGTGACCGCGTAGAGGGCGGCGTCGTCGAGGCCGAAGGCGAAGCGGCCGAGCGCCCACGCCACGACCGGCATGGCGAGGAGCTTCAGCCCGGCCGCGATGAACACCTCGACGCGGGCCCCGCCCGGCGCGAGCAGGCGTCGGCCGTGCAGCGACATCCCGTAGGAGATGAGCATGAGCGGCACGGCCGCGTGCCCGATGAGCTCGATCGGGTCGAGCACGATCGGCGGCAGCTCGATGCCGCTGACGGCGACGAGCACTCCCGCGAGCGAACCCACGATGATCGGGTTGGTGAGGGTGCCCCGCACGATCGCGGCGACCGAGGTGCGCTGCTCGACGACCGCGCCGAGCACTGCGAGGGCGACCGGCGCGAAGAGCAGGAGCTGCAGCAGCACGATCGGCACCGAGAGCGCCGCGTCGCCGAGCATGTACACCGCGATCGGGATGCCGATGTTGTTGCCGTTGACGTAGCCGGAGGCGAGCGAACCGATCACCGTGTCGGCGAGCCGGCGGCGGAGCAGGAGCATCGATACGAGGCCGAACAGGAGCATCATCGTCGCGGCCGCGATCGCGGAGACCGGCAGCAGGGTCGAGAACAGCTGCCGGACGTTCGCGGTCGCGAGCACCGAGAACAGCAGGAACGGCGCGAGCACGTTGAACGTGAGCTTCGCGAGCACCGGCCGGGCCTCGGGCCCGAACAGGCCCGACCGCGCGGTGATCCAGCCGACGACGACGGCGAGCGCGATGACGACGAAGCCGGTGAGCACGCCGATCATGCGGCCGGTCCCGTCGGGTCATCCACACGCCGAGCCTACGGGTCGAGCCGTGCGCGCCATCCCGTCCACGTCATGATCGACCAGAATCCGACGACGACGACCGCCGCGATGCAGAGCGCGAGCACCCCGATCTCGCGGCCGGCGGCGACATCGAAGATGAGCCCCGTGACGCCCGCGGCGATGAAGGACACGACGGCGATCTGGGCGATCAGCAGGCGGTTGGCCGTGCGCACGAGGCGCTGCTTCGCGTGCTGCCGGAACAGCGCGCGATGCAGCATCACGGGCGCGAGCCCCAGCAGCGTCGCGAGGCCCGCGGCGATGACGAGGCAGAGGTAGAGCGTGTGGGCGTAGGGATCGAGCTCTTCGAAGCGCGGCTGGAAGGCGACCGCGAGCAGGAACCCCGAGAGGATCTGCGTCCCCGTCTGCACCGCCCTGAGCTCTTGCAGGAGCTCGTTCCAGTTGCGGTCGTACCGCTCGGTGGCCGTCTCGGAACGGCCGTCGGCTGGATCGGCGTCGACATCCGGATCGGTTCCGGCGCCGCTCGGATGGGCCGTCATCACTCCCAGGCCGCGGTGTGCGTCCAGCCGGCGAGGTAGGCGCGCTCGTTCTCGTTCAGCCGCACGAAGTCGCGCATCGGGAATCGTTCGAGCTCGCAGAGCTCGTAGATCCGGCGGACCACCGCTCGGCGCAGCGGGGCGCTGGGGTGCTCCAGGATCTCGCGCTGCAGGGTGGGCTCGAGCATCGGCCACCAGATGCCGATGGGTGGAAGCTCGGCGCGCCTCGCGCCGATGGTCGGAAGCTCTGCGCGTCTCGCGCTGATGGGCTGCGGTGCCTCGATGGTCATGTCGCTCCCCTTGTTCCCCGATGTGGTGTTCCCCGATCCGAGCACGACGCGCCACGCCGCCCTCGGCAGAATGAAGCTACTCCACCGCCGCCTCGGCCGCATCGGGCTTGACCCCATCGGTGGCCGGTGCTAGCCCGGACGTGCGGAGCGGCCCGTGGTGGGCGGCGACGGTCGCGCCGAGCGCGGCCAGCCCGCCGGAGACGTAGGCGCGGCGCTGCCGCTCGGCCCCCGATCCCCGGGCCAAAAGGGAGCGGATGTCGCGCGCCACGGAGCCCGGCGATCCGCACCAGTCGAGCGCCCACTCCACGAGCGCCGGGAGCGGGGCGACGCCCTCGCCGAGCGGATGCGGGACGCGCGCGGCATGCCCGTCGCGCGCCGCCGTCCACACCGCCGTGTTCAGGACATCGGAGTCGATCGCGGGCGGCGGCTGCGGCATCCGCATCATCCGCGCCGCGATGAGCCGGACGAAGCCGCAGATCGCGACCGTGTCACGCACCTCGAGCTGCGCGTCGCCGAAGCGCAGCTCGATCGTGGGCAGGTGGTGCGAGAGACGCACCGTCCAGGTGACGAGGGCCGCGTCGTCGTCGCCGACGGCGGCGAGCACCTGCGCGCGGCGGCCCGTGTAGTCAGCGAAGTCGGCGAACGGTGCCGGCACCCCGATCGAGATCCAGCGCCGCAGGAGAATGGTGCGCCAGCTGGCGAAGCCGGTGTCGCGGCCGCGCCAGAACGGCGAGTTGGCGGCGAGCGCAGTCAGCAGCGGCACCCAGCCGCGCAGGCGGTTCAGCGCCTCGACCCGCTGCTCAGGGTCGTCGTAGCCGAGGTGGACGTGCATGCCGCAGACCTGATGGTCGTCGAGGATGCCGCGGATGTCGGCCGCGATGCGACGGTACCTGGCGCCGTCGGCGGGCTCCGGCGAGTCCGCCTCGTGCAGCAGCGTGCCGCTCGAGGCGACCCCGAGGCCGAGTCCGGCGGCCGCGGCGGCGAGCTCGCGCCGGGCGCGCAGCAGGAGGGGCGCCGCGGCCCTCGCGTCGTCGCAGACCGGGGTGGCGTACTCGAGCTGATGCGCGAGGAATTCCCCCTCGATGCGGGGGGATCCGGGCAGGCTCACCTCGTCCAGCCGCTCGCGGACGGCCGCCGCAGCGTTCGCGGGCTCGAGGGTGCGTGGCACGACGAGGGCGAACTCCTCCTCGATGCCGAGCCGCGGCGCCGGGGGCGCCGTCCACGCGGGGGCCTCCGTGGGCACTGGGTCGAACCCGGTCATCGGCGACTCCGTTCGGTCACGGGAGCCGCGGCGATGGACCCCCACCGTCCGGTCTACCCCGCCTCCGTCCTCGCCGCACGGGCTTGACGGGATGCGCGCCGCATGCGATCGCGCGCGATCACGCGGCCGGGCGAACACTCCGGCTCCGGCGACCGCTCGGTCTCCGCGCGCGCCGGCTCAGGCGGGCATCGCGAAGCGCGTCGCCGACCAGGCCGCGGTGACGCGGCTCACCGCGAGCGCCCCGTAGCCGGCGTCGCGCATGACGCCGCGCACCGCGTCGGCACCGGGCGCCGGGCCCTGCACGCCGCCGTGCACGACCCAGACCGGGGCGACCACGCCGCACTCGCGGAGCCATCCCGGCAGGCCGTGCAGCGATCGCTCGTCGTCGACGACCGCGACGACCACGTCGGCCTCCCAGGGGACCACCCTGGGCGAATCGGCGAGCGCGTCGACGAGGGAATCCACGGGGAGTCGTCCGAGCACGGACACCGAGGCATCCTCTGCGACGCCGAACTCGCCTGGCGGCGGAGGCGGCGCTCCGACGAGGCGCACCGCCGATCGCTCCGCGTTCGAGTCCCACCCCATCGCAACCCTCCCCGGGACATGATGACCCCGTCGGGGGGCGGCGCGCAATGCCCTGAGCGAGGTTGGTCGCCGGGTGACGCGAACGGGGGTGCCGGGTACCGCTGAAGCGGAGACGAGTGCGCCGCTGAGACGCCTTCAGGGGCCCCAGCGGCGCTGCTCCGACGGGTCAGGCGACGACGTCGTCGAGGCGGGCGTAGCCCTCGGTGAGGCCGCGCTCCATGTCGCTCGCGATCATGCCGTCGCGGGACTCGACGCTCGGGTAGACCGAGTGGATGACGAGCCGGGTGCGGCCGTCGCCGAGGTCCTCGAACCGGATCGTCTCGATGGCGACGATGTCGGGGTAGCCCTCGAACTCGAAGGTCTGCACGGCGAGCTCGTTCTCGCGCACGGAGTGGAAGCTGCCGTGGAACGCGTACCGCTCGCCCTGCCCGTCGACGTGCACGTAGCGGTAGCCGCCGTGGCTCACGAAGTCCCACTGCTCGATCTGCATCTCGTAGCCGTTCGGCCCGAGCCATTGCTTCACGAGCTCGGGCTCGCGGTGCGCGCGGAAGAGGCGCTCGACCGGAGCGTCGAACTCGCGCACGATGTCGATGAAGGGCAGGCCCTCCGGAGCGGTGATGGTGACGGGGTTCGTCATGATGGTCTCGATTCAGGTGCGGGGCCGGCGGAGCCGGCGCCCTGGTCGGATGCCTCGGCCGAGGCATCCCGCGTGTGTGGAGTCGACCCGCCCGTTGGCGAGTCGTCGGCGAGCAGCGCGTCGAGCGAACGGAACCGCTGCTCGTGGATCAGCCGGTAGCGGTCGATCCACGCGGTGAGGGCTTCGAGGGCGGCGGGGTCGAGGTGCACGGGCCGGCGTTGCGCGTCGCGCGAGCGCGTGACGAGCCCGGCGTGCTCGAGCACCTGGATGTGCTTCGACACCGCCTGCTTGCTGATGGAGAACGGCTCGGCGAGCTCGTTGACCGTCGCCGGCCCGCGGCTCAGGCGGGCGACGATGCGGCGGCGCACCGGGTCGGCGAGGGCGAGGAAGGCGCGGTCGAGGCGGTCGTCGGACGTCGGGTCCAGGATCATCTCGTGCCTCCTCTCGTTGATCCGGCTCGCTTGATCAACCTTTTTGTTGATCAACCTTGTTGTTGATTAAGATACGCCGAGGCATCCTGCACGTCAAGCGATCTTCCGAACTCTTCGGCCCGAATTCGCACGCGCCCCTCGCGTGCGTCCCACGAGGGGAGCAGAATCGGCGCGAAGTCCGATCCGATCGAAGGAGCAGCGATGACCGTCACACTGAACCCGTATCTGCACTTTCACCACGACGCCCGGCAGGCGCTCGAGTTCTATCACTCGGTGTTCGGCGGCACGCTGAACATGTCGACGTTCGCCGACTTCGGCCAATCAGACGATCCGGCCGACGCCGACAAGATCATGCACGGCCAGATCGACGGCGACCACGGCGTCACGATCATGGCCGCCGACACGCCCTCGCACCTGGAGTACCGGCCCGCCGCGGGGTTCGCCGTGTCCGTGTCGGGCGACGACGACGCGGTGCTCCGCGGCTACTACGACCGGCTCGTCGACGGCGGCACGGTCGTCGAACCGCTCGTCGTCGCGCCCTGGGGCGACGCGTTCGGCATGCTGGTCGACCGTTTCGGGATCAGCTGGGTCGTGAACATCTCGGGCAGCGCGCAGGCGTAGCGCCGGCGCAGCGCAGCGCAGGCGCGTTCGCTGACGCGAAAGGGTCGTTTCCCGACATCCGCCGCCCCAACCGGGCGTCTCAGCGTCGGAAAAACGACCCTCTCGCGCGGACTCGCTCAGTCGAAGAGCTCGGAGAGCCAGTTCTCCTTCTTCTTCTTGCGGTAGTGGCCCTGGTCGTAGCCGCGGCGGTCATAGTCGGAGCCCCGCTGATCGTAGCCCTGCCCCTGGCCCGTCATCTGGCGCAGCAGGTCCATCGGGTTCTGGCCACCCTGCTGGGCGGGCTGCTGGTACTGAGGCTGCTGGTACTGGGGCTGCTGGTACTGGGGCTGCTGCGGCGGCGCCGGCTGGTGCGTGGCCTGCTGCGGCGCGGCCTGCGCGCCCAGTTCGCGGCCGGCGCGCTCGAGGATCTTGTCGAGCTCGCCGCGGTCGAGCCAGACGCCGCGGCAGGTGGGGCAGTAGTCGATCTCGATTCCGCTGCGCTCGCTCATCACGAGCACGGCGCCGTCAACGGGGCACTGCATCAGACTGATTCCTCCCAGGTGCGTGTCGCCGGACCGGGCGATCCGATTCCCGTGAGCGTATTGGCCCAAGCTGTGCTGACGCTGGGGCGCTCGGGCTTCGCAGCCGGGAACGACGAACGCCGCGGGGAATCCACCCCGCGGCGTCCAGATCGTTCGGTGCCGAGATCAGATCGCGCGGATCTTCTCCGCCTGCGGGCCCTTCTGACCCTGCGCGACGTCGAACTCGACCTTCTGCCCCTCGTCGAGCGAGCGGTAGCCGTTGCCGTCGATCGCGCTGAAGTGCGCGAAGACGTCAGCGCTGCCGTCGTCCGGGGAGATGAAGCCGTAGCCCTTTTCGGCGTTGAACCACTTGACGGTTCCGGTTGCCATGCTGTGTTTCCTTCGTTCGTGCCTATGGGCGGCTCGTGCCCGCCCTGCGCAGGCGACCGGACCGGTCGTCGCGCTCCGCGGATGCCCCGCGGGGGCCGAGGCGGAACGCTGCTGGCGGCCGCACTCGAATCGGGTCATGCCGCACGGATGGATCCGCCCCCGGGCAATCAACATGGAGGCACGGGCGGACGCCCGCTGGGTTGGAGTACTGGCTAACATAGCCCACCTGTGTCTTCGATCGGAAGACTCTCCACATCACGAATCGGCACAGGATTCGGCTGTGTGTCGGAGTGTGACATCGATCAACAGCCCGGTCCGTCGGGGTTCGCCCGACAGTCGCCATCGGTGAGGACGGTTCGGAACGTGCCCACGAGGAACTCCAGCTCGCCGGCCTCGACCGACAGCGTGCCGGGGATGCCGCGCCATCCGGATCCCGCGAAGCGGTACTCGGCCGAGTACTGCACGGACAGCCGAACAGTGGCGCGCCCCGGCTGCTCGAAACGGAGCGAGGTGTCGGTGCTGGAGAGCGCAGGCAGGCCGAGCTCGTTCCAGCTGTGTCCCGCAGAACCGGCCACGACGCGCTCGCCGCTCGATGCGGTCCACTCGAAGGAGACCGGGGTGAACGCGACCTCGACGGGCCTGCCGAGCAGCGCGCCCGCCCGCGTCACCGGGCCCGCTTCGGCGATGAGGTTCACCGGCCGCCCCACGATCGCCCAACCCGACGGCTCGCTCGCGAGCCCCGACGGGCCCGGGCTGAACGAGGCGACGTCGCGAAGGGTCAACGTCGGCTCGGGCTGCGCCGGATCCGACGGCGGCGGCTCCTCGCTCTGCGGAACCGCGCAGATCGCCGGGTTCATCGGGCTGCAGTTCATCGGCGGGGGTGGGGTGGTTGCGGGCGACGGGGTGTCGCTCGCTTCGTCCCAGAGTCGGAGCGGTTCGGCCGGCTCCCCGCCTGACTCGATTTCCGCAGCGATGTTGACCGCTTCACGTCCGCCAGCCTCACTGCCAATCCAGCCAGCGAGCTCTGACCAGTCTCCTCCTCCCGACGTGCTCGCAAGGGCGAGGAGCGACATGGCACAGATCGCACGGACCGCTATTCGCAAAGTGCTTTGTCCTCCCAAGACTCGATCTGCGAGATCACCAGCCGCTCCCGATTGCCCTGAAAGGCCACGAGCAACGGCTGCAGGTCATCGCGATCCTGCGGAGTTACATCGTCGCCAGCCGGACCGAGGATGCGGACTTCGGAGACGTCCCGACAGAGATATGCACTCAGAAACACCTGATCGCCCATGGTGCGGTTGTCCGCGATCACTACGTTCTTGACGGTCGAGGCTCCTTCTGAACGAAGCCCCAGTTGCTCGAATTGTTGAAACTCCTGGACCGACTGCTCATACAGCTCAATGTCAACTAGCTCACGAAGCCGTTCCACTCCGGCACCACCCTCCGAACCGATTGCCGCAGATGCCGCCGCATATGCTGCATACGCCGCTTCGGCGGCGGCGAGGGCCTCTTCATCGCTCGCGAAAATCGGCGGCGCCGGCGACGGGGGTGGCGACGAGGTCGGGTCGACCGGCCCTGCGTCGCACCCGGCGAGCGCGGCGACCAGCCCGAAGGCCACCGCGGCGGCGGCGACGACGGTTCGGCGAGTTCGAGGCATCCCTGCACGCTAGGCGACACCGCGCGCCGGGGCGGCCGACTGTCCACAGGCCCGCATCCACCGCATCCCTGCGCGTCGCAGCGCGACATCCGACCTCTGCCGCCCCTACGCTTGGAGCGTGACCTCCCCCATCCGCGCCTCCCTGCTCGCCGCGGCCGCCCTGACGGCGCTCGCGCTCGCCGGTTGCACCGGGCAGCCCGCCCCCTCGCCCTCCGCCACCGACGCCGCAGCCACCGAGCCCGCGACCGGGACCTGCGGCGGCATCACCGTCGTCGTCGACACCGGCGACCTCGAGCTCGCCGACGACGCCTCGATCGACAGCTGCGTGGTCACCGAAGATCCGATGATCGCGGCCGACGCGCTCGCCCGTGCCGGCGTGGAGACCGAGGGGACCGCGCAGTACGGCGACCAGGTCGTGTGCCGGGTGAACGGCGTGCCCCAGCAGGACCTCGCGATCCCGGCCGCGGACGGCAGCGAATACTACGAGAGCTGCGAGTCGATGCCGGCCGCGTTCGCCTACTGGGCGCTCTGGCACAAGCCGGCCGGCGGCGAGTGGGGCTACGCGCAGGAGGGCCTCAGCACCCTCGAACTGCAGCCCGGCGACGCCGTCGAGCTCCTCTTCACGCTGAACGACGAACCGGCCGCCCCCGCGGAGTGATCGCGCCGGCGCCTTCGACTTCCACGAGCCACGCCGTGTTCCGATTCCGAGCCGCACCGCTGCGGCACGCCGCGATCCTCGCGATCGGATTCATCGTCGTGCGCGTGCTGTACCGCATCCTCTTCCACGGGGTCGACGGCAGCGGGACCGTGCTCGTCGATCTGCCCGTGGTGCGCCTGCCCGCGCCGTTCGCGCACGTCACGATGCTCGGCCCGATCACGAGCGGCGGCCTCTGGAACTCGGTCGAGAGCGCCCTGCCCATCGCGGCCGTGATCTTCACCTTCGGGGCGGTCAATGCCTGCGTCGACCTGTCGAAGCTGTTCGCCCGCGGGGCGCGGGGCGGCCCCCTTCGCGGCGCGGCGCGCACCCTCGTCATCGCCTGGGCGACGGTCCCCGCGCTCGGCGACGCCGTCCGCCAGGTTGCGCTCGCCCGGAAGCTCCGCGGATCCCGCGGCGCCGCCGCCCTGCTCGTCCCCCTGCTCGAGCGCACCGTCGAACGCGCCGTCGCGATCGCGGCCGCGATGGAGGTGCGCGGCTTCGGCGCGCAGCGCTCGGTGGATGCCGGGAGGGCGACCCCGATCGAGTTCCGCGACGTCGTGCTCGCCTACGGGGCGTGCGCGGATGCCGCGGACGCCGACCCCGGTGCGCCCGTCGAGGGCTGGACGCTCGCCGTCGAGGAGTTCGTCGTCCCCGCCGGCAGCCTCGTGCTCGTGAGCGGTCCGACCGGCTCCGGCAAGTCGACGATGCTGCACGCGCTGAGCGGCCTGCATACCCACTTCGACGACGGCGAGCTGCACGGCTTCGCCCGCGTCGGCGGCGTCGACCGCCGTACGGTGCCGCCTCGGGAGACCGCCGGCTTCATCGGCGTCGTGCTGCAGAACCCCCGGATCGGCTTCGCGAGCGAGACCGTCGCCGACGAGATCGGCTTCGCCCCGACCGCACGCGGCGTCGTCGCCTCGATCGTCGCGGCCCGCGTGGCCGAGGCCGCGGCACGCGTCGGCGTGACGGCGCTGCTCGGACGCGACATCCGGGCGCTCTCCGCCGGCGAGGCGACGCTCGTCGCGATCGCCGCCGCGCTCGTCGAACGCCCGCGCATCCTCCTCGTCGACGAACCGCTCGCCGACCTCGACCGCGAGGCGCGGCTGCGGATCCGCACCCTGCTCGGCTCCCTCGCCCACGAGCACGGCGTCTGCGTCGTCGTCGCCGAGCACCGCGTCGGCGAGCTCGCCGCCGTCGCCGACGCCCGCTTCGAGCTCCGCGACGGCCGGGTCGTCCGCGTCGCGACCGGCGCGGGGCTCGCACCGGCGGGCGAGGATGCCTCGAGCGACGACCGCGCTGCGGCTACGACGGGCGCCGCGACGAGGGCTGCCCGATCTGGCGGCGAGGCGCGACTCGAAGCCCGCGGCATCCACGTCGTGCTCGGCGGCCGGGTCGCGGTCGACGAGGCATCCATCGATCTCTGCGCCGGCGAGATCGTGGCGCTCGCCGGGCCGAACGGCGCCGGCAAGTCCACCCTGCTGCTCGCCCTCGCGCTGCCGAAGGCGACCGGCGCGGTCCGCGTGAACGGCATCGACGTCGCCCGGCTGCGCCGGCGTGCCAGGCGCGCGGCGGTCGCGCTCGTGCCCGAGACATCCGACGACCTGCTGTGCGCGACGAGCGCCGAGGAGGAGTGCCGACGGGCCGACCGCGAAGCCGGCGCACCGAGCGGGACGACGCGCGCCCGCTTCCTCGCCTTCCTCGGCGCCGACGGCGGCACCGGCGGAGGCAGCGCCACCGCCGCGCGACTGCTGGCGAGCCATCCGCGCGACCTCTCGACCGGCGAACGGCGCTGCCTCGCGATCGCGATCCAGCTGGCGGCGGATGCCTCGGTGCTGCTCATCGACGAGCCGACCCGCGGCCTCGACGCCCGGGCCAGATCGCTCGTGGCGGCAGCGCTCCGGACCGCCGCCGGAGAAGGCCGCGCGGTCGCGATCGCCACCCACGACCACGCGTTCGCGAGCGAGCTCGCCGAGCGCACCGTCGAGATGCGCGACGGCCGGCTCGGCGCCGGCGCCCTGCGGACGGCGGTGCACTCGTGAAGTGGAGCCCCCGGGTGCAGACCCCGCTCGTCTGGGGCGGGCACCTGCTCGCCGCGACCGCCTTCGCCTGGCCGCTGTTCGCTCCGGCGGTGCCCACGGAGGCGCAGGGCGCGGTGCCCATCGTCGCCCTCGCCCTCGCGCCGCTCGCCGCAGTGACCCTGGTGTTCGTGCTCGACGGCAGCGTGCGCTCGGCGAAGGTGCTCGCATTGCTCGGCACGCTCACGGCCGTCGGGGCCGCGGTGCGGGTCGTCGGCACCGGCGTCGGCGGGATCGAGGCGGTGTTCGTGCTGTTGATCCTCGCCGGCCGGGCGTACGGGGCGCGGTTCGGCTTCCTGCTCGGCGTGTTCGTCATCCTGCTGTCCTCGACGCTGCAGGGCGGCTTCGGGCCGTGGACGCCGTTCCAGATGTTCGCCTGCGGCTGGGTCGGTGCCGGGGCCGGGCTCCTCCCCCGCCTCCGCGGACCGCGGGCGAAGCTCGCCGAGATCGCCATGCTCGCGGGCTACGGCGTGCTCGCCTCGTACGCCTTCGGGCTCGTCATGAACTTCTGGTACTGGCCGTTCGCCGTCGGCACCGGCGCGGGCATCTCGTACGAGCCGGGCGCGACGCTCGGCGAGAACCTCGGCAGCTTCCTGCTGTACTCGCTCATCACCTCGACGGCGAGCTGGGACACGCTGCGCGCCATCACGACGGTCATCGGTCTGGCGGTGGCCGGCCCGGCCGTGCTGGCGGCGCTGCGCCGGGCGAAGCTGCCGCGCGACGCGCTGCGCTGAGCGCGGTGCGCCGCGTGGGTCGCTGAGCCTGGTTCGCTGAGCCTGTCGAGGCGCCCCAGTGGTTCACTGAGCTCGTCGAAGCGCCCTTCGACGAGCTCAGGGAACCAACCCTTCGACGAGCTCAGGGAACCAGTCAGACGGAGAAGTACTTCGCCTCGGGGTGGTGGAAGACGAAGGCATCCGTCGACTGCTCGGGGTGCAACTGCAGCTCCTCGCTGAGCTCGACGCCCATGCGCTCGGGGCGCAGCAGCTCGACGACCTTGCGGCGGTCCTCCATATCGGGACACGCGGGATAGCCGAGCGAGAACCTCGCACCCCGGTATTCGAGCTTGAAGAGGCCCGCGGCATCCGCCGGGTCTTCGGCGGCGAAGCCGAGCTCCGCCCGGATGCGCGCGTGCCAGAACTCGGCGAGCGCCTCGGTGAGCTGCATGACGAGGCCGTTCAGCTCGTAGTAGTCGCGGTAGCGGTTCTCGGCGAAGAGCTTCGCGGTGACCGCGTCGATGCTCGCGCCCGCGGTGACGAGCTGCACGGGCAGCACGTCGACCTCGCCGGACTCCCGTGACCGCACGAAGTCGGCGAGGCACAGGTGCCGGTCGCGGCGCTGCCGGGGGAAGTGGAAGCGCAGACGATCCGCGCCGAGCACGCCGCCGGAGCCGCCGTCGGGCGCGAGCAGCCCCGGATGCCCCAGCACGCCCTGCGGATCGTCGCCGTGGTGCAGGACTACGACGTCGTCGCCCTCGGAGACGACGGGGAAGAAGCCGTACGCGACCGAGGCGTCGAGCATGCCCTCGGCGAGGATGCGGTCGAGCCAGTACCGGAGCCTCGGCCGCCCCTCGCGCTCGACCAGCTCCTCGTAACTCGCGCCGCCCTCGCCGCGTCCGGGCTTCAGGCCCCACTGGCCGAGGAAGGTCGCCCGCTCGTCGAGGAACGCGGCGTAGTCGGCGAGCGCGATGCCGCGCACGATGCGAGTGCCCCAGAACGGCGGGGCGGGCACGGCATTGTCGCGCGCGACGTCGGAGCGCGCGGGCATCGCATCGGGCTCGGTGAGCGTCAGCCGCGAGCCGGCGGAGTGAATGCGCTTCTTCAGCGCAGGCAGCCCCACCTCGGCGGGGTCGGCGCCGCGGGCGATGCGCACGAGCGGCTCCATCAGGGCGAGGCCCTCGAAGGCGTCGCGGGCGTAGCGGACCTCGCCGTCGAAGAGGCCGGCGAGGTCGTCCTCGACGTAGGTGCGGGTGAGGGCCGCCCCGCCGAGGATGACGGGCCAGCGCTTCGCGAAACCTCGGGCGTTCAGCTCTTCGAGGTTCTCCTTCATCACGACCGTGGACTTCACGAGCAGCCCGGACATGCCGATGACGTCGGCGTCGTGCTGCTCGGCGGCGGCGATGATGTCCGCGATGGGCTGCTTGATGCCGAGGTTGATCACCTCGTAGCCGTTGTTCGTCAGGATGATGTCGACGAGGTTCTTGCCGATGTCGTGCACGTCGCCGCGCACGGTGGCGAGGACGATGCGGCCCTTGCCCGCGGCATTCGCCTTCTCCATGTGCGGTTCGAGCAGGGCGACCGCGTTCTTCATGACCTCGGCGGACTGCAGCACGAAGGGCAGCTGCATCTCGCCCGCGCCGAAGCGCTCGCCGACGACCTTCATGCCCTCGAGCAGGTGGTCGTTGATGATGCCGAGCGCCGTCATGCCGTCGGCGAGCGCGAGCTGGAGGTCGGCTTCGAGCCCCTTGCCCTCGCCGTCGACGATGCGGCGTTCGAGGCGTTCGCCGACGGGCAGCGCGGCGAGCTCGGCGGCGCGCTGGTCGCGGAGCGCGGCGGTGTCGACGCCGGCGAAGAGGTCGAGCATGCGGGCGAGCGGGTCGTAGGTGACGTTGCCCTCGGCGTCGAAGGCGCGGCGGTCCCAGACGAGGTCGAGGGCGACTTCGCGCTGCTCGGGCGAGAGCGAGGCGAGCGGCACGATCTTCGCGGCGTCGATGATGCCGGAGTCGAGGCCCGCTTCGACCGCTTCGTGCAGGAAGACGGAGTTGAGTACGCTGCGCGCGGCCGGGTTCAACCCGAAGGAGACGTTGGAGACGCCGAGGGTGAAGTGCAGCCCCGGGTACGTCTCGTGCAGGCGGCGGATCGCCTCGATCGTCTCGATCGCGTCGCGCCGGGTCTCCTCCTGACCGGTGGCGATCGGGAAGGTGAGCGCGTCGAGCACGATGTCGTGCTCGTGCAGCCCCCACTCCCCCGTGAGCTCCTCGACGAGGCGGGTGGCGATGCGCACCTTGTCGTCGGCGGTGCGCGCCTGCCCCTGCTCGTCGATGGTGAGGGCGACGACGGCGGCGCCGTGCTCCTTCACGAGCGGCATGATGCGGCCGAAGCGGGAGGTGGGGCCGTCGCCGTCCTCGTAGTTGACCGAGTTCACCACGGGCCGGCCGCCGATGAGCTCCAGGCCGGCGGCGATCACGGCGGGCTCGGTGGAGTCGACGACGAGCGGCAGGGTCGAGGCGCTCGCGAGCCGGGAGACGATCTCGCGGATGTCGGCGACGCCGTCGCGGCCGACGTAGTCGACGCACACGTCGAGGAGGTGGGCGCCGACGCGGGTCTGCTGCTTCGCGATCTCGACGCAGTCCTCGTAGCGGCCCTCGAGCATGGCCTCGCGGAAGGCCTTCGAGCCGTTCGCGTTGGTGCGCTCGCCGATCGCGAGGTACGCGGCGTCCTGGTCGAAGGGGACGTGCTGGTAGAGCGAGGCGACGCCGGGCTCGATGCGCGGGCGACGGGATGCCTCGCCGACGACCGGCGCCGAGGCATCCGCTGCGGTGGCGGCGCCCGTCGGGGCGTCGGAGCGGAGCCGCGCGACGACCGCCGCGAGGTGCTCGGGCGTCGTGCCGCAGCAGCCGCCGACGAGGGCGAGGCCGAACTCGCGCACGAACTGCTCGTGCGCCGTCGCGAGCTCGGTCGGCGTGAGCGGGTAGTGCGCGCCGTCGGCGCCGAGCACGGGCAGGCCGGCGTTCGGCATGCAGGCGACCGGCACGGGCGAGTGCTTGGCGAGGTGGCGGAGGTGCTCGCTCATCTCGGCCGGGCCGGTGGCGCAGTTCAGGCCGATCGCGTCGACGCCGAGGGGTTCGAGGGCGGTGAGCGCGGCGCCGATCTCGGAGCCCATGAGCATGGTGCCGGTGGTCTCGACGGTCACCTCGACGAGGATCGGCAGGCGGATGCCGCGGGCGACGATCGCCTGCTTGCAGCCGTTCACCGCGGCCTTCGTCTGCAGCAGGTCCTGCGAGGTCTCGACGAGGAAGGCGTCGGCCCCGCCGTCGATGAGGCCTTCGGCCTGCAGGGCGAACGTCTGCTTGAGGTGCTCGTACGTGGTGTGGCCGAGGCTCGGCAGCTTCGTGCCGGGGCCCATCGAGCCGAGCACCCAGCGGAGGCGGCCGTCGGCGCGCTCGGCGGCTTCGACGCGCTCGCGGGCGATGCGGGCCCCCGACTCGGCGAGCTCGGCGATGCGGTCGTCGATGCCGTAGTCGGAGAGGTTCGACCAGTTCGCGCCGAAGGTGTTCGTCTCGACGGCGTCGATGCCGACGGCGAGATAGGCGTCGTGGATGCCGCCGATGACGTCGGGGCGGGTCGCGTTCAGGATCTCGTTGCACCCCTCGTGGCCCTCGAAGTCGACGTCGAGGGAGAGCTCGTGCTGCTGCAGCATGGTGCCCATCGCGCCGTCGGCGATCACGACCCGCGCGCGCAGCGCGTCGAGCAGCGCCTCGGCGCGCACCGTGCGGGGCACCGCCTCGACATCGAGGGGGAAACGCGGCGCTCGCGCGCCCGGGGCGGTGGTCAGGCCGGTCACGCGGGCGAGTCTAATCGGACGGTCCGACGCCGGGCGCGGATGCGTCGCCGTGCTGCGCCGGCGCTGGGATGCCGGTCGGAACGGAGATGGTACCCCGGGACGACGCCGCCTCCCCCGAGCGGCGGTTGCGGGATTTCTAAACACGATATATCGTGACTCCTCGTCGAACGCGATATATCGTGATTTTCCTCGCGTTCGCGGACCGCGTACGCGGATGTCGGCGGGGCGCTGCACAATGGAGCGTCCCTCCGCACCGACACGATCGAACCCCGGAGTCTCCCGTGCTTGCAAAGCTGCTCGTCAGATACCTCAAACCATACAAATGGCTCCTGCTGGGGGTGCTGGTGTTCCAGTTCCTCTCCGCCCTCGCGAGCCTCTACCTCCCGCGCCTGAACGCCGACATCGTCGACGAGGGCGTGTCCCGCGGCGACACCGCGTACATCTGGTCGACGGGCACCTTCATGCTCACGATCTCCCTGGGCCAGATCCTGTGCTCGATCATCGCCACGTACTTCGCCGCCCGTGCCGCCATGCAGCTCGGCCGCGACATCCGCAACGACGTCTTCGAGCGCGTCTCGAGCTTCTCCGAGCGCGAGGTGTCGAAGTTCGGCCCCGGCTCGCTCATCACCCGCAACACGAACGACGTGCAGCAGGTGCAGATGCTCGCGATGATGGCGGCGACGTTCCTCGTGACGGCACCGCTGCTCGCGATCGGCGGCATCATCATGGCGCTCCAGCAGGACGTCGGGCTCAGCTGGATCATCGGGGTCGCGGTGCCGACCCTTCTCGTGCTCGCCGCGCTCGTCATCGGCCGCATGGTGCCGCTGTTCCGCTCCTACCAGCGCAAGCTCGACGGCGTGAACCGCGTCATGCGCGAGCAGCTCACCGGCATCCGCGTCATCCGCGCCTTCGTGCGCGAGCCGATCGAGGAGGAGCGCTTCCGCGAGGCGAACACCGACATCATGATCGTCGGCCGCAAGGTCGGCTCGCTCTTCGTGCTGCTCTTCCCCCTCTTCATGCTGATCCTGAACGTCACCACCATCGCGGTGATCTGGTTCGGCGCGATCGAGGTCGACCAGGGCGGCGTGCAGATCGGCACGCTCCTCGCCTTCATGCAGTACATCGGCATCATCCTCGGCGGCGTGCTCATGGCGAGCTTCATGACGATGATGATCCCGCGCGCGGCGGTCTCGGCCGACCGCATCGGCGAGGTGCTGCACGCCGACACCTCGCTCGAGCGCCCGGCGAACGCCGTGAGCGAGTTCGCCGAGACCGGCACGGTGACCTTCCGCGACGCGGCGTTCACCTACCCCGGAGCCGAGCACCCCGTGCTCGAGGGCATCTCCTTCAGCGCCGCCCGCGGCGAGACCGTCGCCATCGTCGGCTCCACCGGCGCCGGCAAGACGACGCTCATCTCACTCATCCCGCGGCTCTTCGACGTGACGAGCGGCGAGGTCGTCGTGAACGGCGTCGACGTGCGCCGCGCCGACCTCGACGCGCTCTGGCAGACGATCGGCCTCGTGCCGCAGCGTCCCTTCCTGTTCAGCGGCACCGTCGGCTCGAACCTGCGCTTCGGCCGCGAGGACGCCACCGACGAGGAGCTCTGGCACGCGCTCGAAATCGCGCAGGGCCGTGACTTCGTCGAGGAGATGCCGGGCGGGCTCGACGCCCGCATCGCGCAGGGCGGCACGAACGTGTCGGGCGGGCAGCGGCAGCGGCTCGCGATCGCCCGCGCGATCGTGCACGCGCCCGAGATCCTCGTCTTCGACGACTCGTTCTCGGCGCTCGACCTCACGACCGACGCGAGGCTCCGCCAGGCGCTCTGGCGGGAGCTCCCCGAGGTCACCAAGATCGTGGTCGCGCAGCGCGTCTCCACGATCACCGACGCCGACCGCATCGTCGTCCTCGACGACGGCGGCATGGTGGGCGTCGGCACGCACGCCGAGCTCCTCGAGACGTGCCAGACGTATCGCGAGATCGTCGAATCCCAGCTCGGAGTGGAGGCCGCACGATGACCCGCACGACCCCGCAGCAGCCGGAGCTCAGCGAGGAGGAGAAGCTCGAACTCGAGCTCGCCGAGCAGGCCCGCATCTCCGCCGACGACTGGTCGGGGGCGGTCGCGCCCGGCAAGGCGAAGAACTTCCGCCAGTCCTTCGGCCGGCTCCTCGGCCTCCTGGCCCCGCACAAGTACGCCTTCGCCCTGGTCTCGCTCCTCGGCGCGGTCGGCGTGGTGCTCACCGTGCTCGGCCCGAAGGTGCTCGGCGAGGCGACGAACCTCGTCTTCGCCGGCGTCATCGGCTCGCAGCTCCCGGCGGGAACGACGACCGAGCAGGCCGTCGAGCAGCTCCGGGCGGCCGGCCAGGAGGAGATCGCGAACATCGTCGCCGCGGCCGGGGTCGTCCCCGGCGAGGGCATCGACTTCGTGCGCCTCAGCCAGGTCATCATCCTCGTGCTCGGCCTGTACTTCGCGGCGGCGGTGCTCACCTGGCTCCAGGGCTACGTGATCAACGTCATCATGGTGCGCACCATGTGGCGCCTCCGCGAAGAGGTCGAGGCGAAGATCAACCGCCTGCCACTCAGCTACTTCGACAAGGTGCAGCGCGGCGAGCTGATCTCGCGCGTGACGAACGACATCGACAACATCACCCAGATGATGCAGCAGTCGCTCTCCGGAGCGCTCACCGCGGTGCTCACCGTGGTCGGCGTGCTCATCATGATGTTCTCGATCTCGTGGCAGCTCTCGCTCGTCGCCCTCGTGTCCCTGCCGCTCATGGCCGTGATCTTCGGCATCATCGGCCCGAAGTCGCAGAAGGCCTTCGGCATCCAGTGGCGCAAGGTCGGCCGGTTGAACGCCCGCGTCGAGGAGTCGTTCTCGGGCCACGCGCTCGTCAAGGTGTTCGGTCGCGAGCAGTCGAGCCTCGAGGCGTTCAAGGCCGAGAACGAGGAGCTCTACCGGGCCTCGTTCAAGGCGCAGTTCCTCTCGAACATCATGATGCCCGGCATGATGTTCATCGGGAACCTGACCTACGTCGGCATCGCGGTGCTCGGCGGGCTCATGGTGGCCGGCGGCCAGCTGCGGCTCGGCGACGTGCAGGCGTTCATCCAGTACTCGCAGCAGTTCACGCAGCCCCTCTCGGAGCTCGGCGGCATGGCCGCCGTGGTGCAGTCGGGCACGGCCTCGGCCGAGCGCGTCTTCGAGCTGCTCGACCAGGACGAGCAGGAGGCCGACGCGGCCGATGCGCCCGCTCCGGCCGTCGGCGACGGCACGATCGAGTTCGAGCACGTCTCGTTCGCGTACCACCCCGACCGGCCGCTCATCCGCGACCTCTCGTTCCGGGTCGAACCCGGGCAGACGGTCGCGATCGTGGGGCCGACGGGCGCCGGCAAGACGACGCTCGTGAACCTCATCATGCGGTTCTACGAGCTGAACGGCGGCCGCATCCTGCTGAACGGTCAGGACATCGCCGAGCTCACCCGGCACGACGTCCGCGCCCGCACCGGCATGGTGCTGCAGGACCCGTGGCTGTTCGCCGGCACCATCCGCGAGAACATTCGCTACGGCCGGCAGTCGGCGAGCGACGACGAGATCGTCGCGGCAGCGAAGGCCACCTATGTCGACCGCTTCGTGCACTCGCTGCCCGACGGGTACGACACCGTGCTCGACGAGGACGCCGCCAACGTGTCCGCCGGCGAGAAGCAGCTCATCACGATCGCCCGCGCCTTCGTGTCGCAACCCTCGGTGCTCATCCTCGACGAGGCGACGAGCTCCGTCGACACCCGCACCGAGCTGCTGCTGCAGAACGCGATGGCGGCGCTCCGCGAGGGACGCACCTCCTTCGTGATCGCGCACCGGCTCTCGACGATCCGCGACGCCGACCTCATCCTCGTGATGGAGCACGGCGACATCGTCGAGCAGGGCAACCACGAGCAGCTGATCGAGAAGAAGGGCGCGTACTACCGCCTCTACAACTCGCAGTTCGAGCAGGCGGCCACCGACCTCGACGCCGAGGCGGCGCTCGGCGACGGCACCGTCGTCACGGGCGACGCCGACGACGAGTCGGTCGACGGCGAGGGCGGCGAGACCGCCGAGGTCCAGGGCGGGGCTCCGGCCTCGGCCCAGCGCTCGGCGGGTTCCGCCGAGACGAGCTAGTCGCTCGCTGTATGCGGAACGCCCGCCTCTCCGACTGGAGGGGCGGGCGTTCTGTCGTTCGCCGGAGTCGCCGTCGGCTCAGGCTGCAGGGTAGGTGTAGAAGCCCTCTCCGGTGGCGACGCCGAGCTTGCCCTGGTCGATGTAGCGCTCCTTGATGAGTGCCGCGAAGGCGCGCTGCTTCTCGTCGCCCATCATCGAGATGTTGTACGCCGTGGTCAGGCCGACGATGTCGTAGATCTGGAACGGCCCCATCGGGGCGCCGGTGCCGATGCGCCAGGTCTGGTCGATCGCCTCCGGCTCGGCGATGCCGTCGACGAGCAGCTCGCCGGCGGCCTGCAGGAACGGCACGAGCAGCGAGTTCAGCAGGTAGCCGGCCTTCTCCTTCTTGATCTCGATCGGGACCATGCCGATCTGCCCAGCGAACTCGACGACCGCGCGGTACACGGCCGGGTCGGTCTGCTCGGTGCCCATCACCTCAGCGGTGTTGTGCGCCCAGACGCGGTTCGCGAAGTGCAGCGCCAGGAACTGCTCCGGCCGCCCGGTGAACGGCGCGAGGGCGCTCGGCAGCAGCGTCGAGGAGTTCGTCGCGAAGATCGTGCGGGCGGGAGCGACCCGGCCGAGCTCCTCGTAGACGGACTTCTTGATGTCGGGGTTCTCGGGCACGGCCTCGATCACGAGGTCCGCGTCGGCGACGGCCTCGGCGAGCACGTGGCTCGTGCGGATGCGCGCGAGCGCCTCCTCAGCCTTGCCTTCGGCGGCACCGGCCACGCCCTCGGCGCGGTAGGTCTCGGCGAGCTTGGCGAAGCGCTCCTCCGCCGCGGCGAGCGCGGGCTCGTCGACGTCATAGGCCACCACGTCGAAGCCGTGGTACGCGGTCTGGAACGCGATCTGCGAGCCGAGCACTCCGGTGCCGAGCACGGTGATGTGTTGCATGGTCATTCCTCTTCTCTTGTGGAGCTTCTGGTGGAGCTGCTCGAGCAGGGGCGGGCCGCCCGCTCGGGCGACGTCAGGGGCGGGTCTCGCCCTCGGCGTCACGGTTGAAGCGCTGCAGGTCGCGCGCGAAGCGCGCCACCTCGTCATCGCTCCAGTCGCTCAGGTGGCGGTCCACGACGCCCTGCAGGATGCCGATCGCCTCGTGGTAGGCGGCCCAGCCGTCCTCGGTGAGTTCGAGCGGGGTGCCGCGCCCCGAGGCGTCGGTGAGTTCGCGCACGACGCCGAGCCGCACGAGGCCGGCGAGCTGCCGGGACACGGTCGAGCGGTTCAGCCGGAACGCCTGCGCAATGTCGGTGGAGCGGGCACCCGGGTGCTCGACGAGGTAACCGAGGATCGACTGCTCGGTCATCGAGAGCCGGATGCGCGCGGTCCGCGCGTCGGCGACGCCGCGACGGGAGATGACGATGAGCGCGCTCAGGATGGCGGCGGCATCCGTGCTGCGCGTGCGTGCGTCGGCGGTGCGCCCGACTGCTTCGACCATCGCGACCTCCGGATCTGCTGTTGCTATATGCAACGCTACGCCCGCCCGTTGCATTCCGCAACACCGGACTGGCGCGGCCACCGCTCCTCGCTTGCCTCGCCCGGGCCGGACTGCGAGGCTTGACGCGGAGGTCACCACCAGATGTCAGCTTCACCGCCCGCACCGTCCCCCGAGCCGCCGGCCCCCTTCCACTTCGACCCCGCGAACCCCGTTCACGCCCGGGCGATCGCACGGCTCGGCAACGAGGAGGTCGCCTGGCTCGGCACGATCGACCAGCACGGCTTCCCGCACGCGGTGCCGGTGTGGTTCCTCTGGGAGGGCGACACGATCCAGGTGCTCGTGCAGCCCGGCTCGGTGAAGACGCGCAACGTGCGCCGCGACCCGAAGGTGCTCGTGCACTTCGAGACCGACGCCGAGGGCGAAGACGTTACCGTCTTCCAGGGGCTCGCCGAGCTGAGCGAGGAGTCCGCCGCCGAGTGGATCGAGCGGCTGCGCGAGCCCTACCTCGCGAAGTACCGCGCCGGGCTCGAGCGGCTCGGCTGGTCGCTCGACCGGATGACGGGCGACTACTCCACCGTGCTCCGGGTGCGCCCCACGAAGCTCATCGGATGGTGACCCGCGTCGCCGCCGCAGCGCCCTGGCGCATCTGGGTCGTCTGGGCCGTCGGTGTCGCCGCGTACATCGTCTCGGTCACGAACCGCACCTCGCTCTCCGCCGTCGGCGTCGATGCCGCGGAGCGCTTCCAGGCGGATGCCTCGACGCTGTCGATGTTCGCCGTCATCCAGCTCGCGGTCTACGGGCTCATGCAGATCCCCGTCGGCCTGCTGCTCGACCGTTACGGCGCCCGGCCGATCATCACGATCGGCATGCTGCTGATGGCCGCGGGCCAGCTCGTGATGGCGTTCGCGCCGAACGTGGGCATCGCGATCTTCGCGCGCATGCTGCTCGGCGCGGGCGATGCGGCGATCTTCCCGAGCGTGCTGCGCGTCGTCGCGACGTGGTTCCCCGATCAGCGCTCCCCGTTCATCGTGCAGATGACGGGCATCGTCGGCCAGCTCGGGCAGTTGCTCGCGCTGCTGCCGATGGCCGCCCTGCTGCACGCGACGAGCTGGTCGGTGGCGTTCGGCAGCCTCGCCGGGCTCGGCGTGCTCTTCGCCGTGCTGACCTTCGGGGTCATCCGCAACCGTCCGCCCGGCCGTGCCGCCGACATCGCGGTGAACACCGAGACGGGCGCGATCCGCGTCGTCACCTCGGCCGCCGACCTGCGCGAGGGCTTCCGCGAGAGCTGGGGCCACCCGGCGACCCGGCTGGCGTTCTGGTCGCACTTCACCACGCCGTTCGCCGGCACCGCCTTCGTCATGCTCTGGGGATTCCCGTTCCTCACGAGCGGCGAGGGCCTGAGCCCCGCGACCGCCTCGCTCATCATCAGCGTCTTCGTCGTGTTCGGCATGATCGTCGGCCCCGTGATCGGGCTGCTCTCGAGCCGGCATCCGATGCGCCGCTCCCGCCTGCTGGTGCTGCCGATCGTCGGCATCCAGGCCCTCGTCTGGACCGCCGTGATCGTGTGGCCGGGACAGACGCCGCTGTGGTTGCTGTTCGGGCTCGCACTCGCCCTCGCGACGGGCGGCCCGGCCTCGATGATCGCCTTCGACCACGCGCGCACCTTCAACCCGAGCCACCGCCTCAGCACGGCGAACGGCATCGTGAACGGCGGCGGGTTCATCGCGGCGCTCATCGCGATCTTCCTGATCGGCCTCGCGATGGATCTGCAGGGTGCGGGCACGCCGGAGGACTACTCGCTCGAGGCGTTCAAGATCGCGTTCCTCACGCAGCTGCCGCTCTGGGGGCTCGGCGCGCTCATGATCGTCATCGAGCGCAGGCGCACCCGGGTGCACCTCGGCATCGAGGAACCCCGACGCCGGCGCGGCCCGCGCCCCGACCCGGACGCCGGCCTCGGGTCATGACGTCAGTCTTCGCGGGTCGCGAGCGCTCGGCACCCGCAGAAACCGACGTCTTGCGGCGAACGGCGAGACGAGACGGCCGATTCAGCCGTCGAGGAGCGCGCGCAGCTCCTCCGCGCTGAACCGCGCCTCGGCGAAGTCGACGTCGTCAGGGGCGAGCCCGTCGGACTCGGATGCCTTGGCCGGGTCAGCGTCGGCCTCAGCCGTGCCGGCCTCCGCCGCCCCCGCCCCACCGGCCTCCGCCGCTCCCGCTCCGAGCACGCCGGCCACGAGCTCGCTCTTGCGGGCCTGCAGGGCGAGCACCTTCTCCTCGATCGTGTCGGCGGCGACGAGCCGGTAGACCATCACCCGCTCGGTGCGGCCGATGCGGTGCGCGCGGTCGATGGCCTGCTGCTCGCTCGCGGGGTTCCACCACGGGTCGAGCAGGAACACGTAGTCCGCCTCGACGAGGTTCAGTCCGAAGCCGCCCGCCTTGAGGCTGATCAGGAAGACCTGCGCCTCCCCCGCCCGGAACCGGGCCGCCTCGGCATCCCGCCGCGCCACCGGCGTCGAGCCGTCGAGCAGCGCGAAGGGGATGCCGGCCGCATCGAGCCGCGCCGCGGCGCGCGCGAGGAACGAGGTGAACTGGCTGAAGACGATCGCCCGGTGCCCCTCGGCGATGAGCTCCTCGAGCTGCTCGAGCAGCGCGTCGAGCTTCGCCGAGCCGAGACCGTCGTGCGCGGGGTCGATGAGCCCGGGGTCGAGCGCCAGCATGCGCAGCAGGGTGAGCGAGCGGTACAGGATGAAGCGGCCGCTCTCGTCCTTCACGAGATCGAGCAGCTTCTGCCGTTCGCGCTGCAGCGTCGCGTCGTAGATCCGGCGGTGGGCGGCCGAGAGCTCGACGGCGACCGTCTGCTCCTGCTTCTCGGGCAGCTCGGGCGCGACGAGCTCCTTCGTGCGGCGCAGCAGGAACGGCCGGATGCGGCGGCGGAGCTTCGCGAGGCGTTCGGTGTTGCCGTCGTCTTCGATCGGGCGGCGGTAGCGCTCGTCGAAGCCGCGCCGGCTCGGGAAGAGGCCGGGGGCGACGAGGCGCAGGATCGCCCACAGCTCGCCGAGGTGGTTCTCGATCGGCGTGCCGGTGAGGGCCAGCACGAAGGGCGCGCGGATGCCCCGGGCCGCCTCGTGCACCCGCGTCTTCGGGTTCTTCACGAACTGGGCCTCGTCGAGCACGAGCCCGCCCCAGTCCACCTCGGTGAAGCGCGCCGCCTCGAGCCGGAGCACCGCGTAGCTCGTCACCACGAGTTCCGCCGAGGCCGCCGCCTCGGCGATGCCCGGCCGCCCCGCGCGCTCGGTCGTCGTGAGCCGCGCGACCCGGAGGCCGGGCACGAAGCGCGCCGCCTCGGCGACCCAGTTCGACGCCACCGACGTGGGCGCGACGACGAGGAACGGACCGGACCCCTCGTGCGCGGCGTGGGCGATGAGCGCGAGTGCCTGCGCCGTCTTGCCGAGCCCCATGTCGTCCGCGAGGACCGCGCCGAGCCCCGCCGCGCGCATCCGGGCCAGCCAGCGGAAGCCCTCGAGCTGGTACGGCCGGAGCGGCAGGGCGAAGCCGGCGGGCGGCTCGACCGGGGCCGACGCGGCCGAGGCATCCGCGCCATCCGAGTGCGTCCCGACCGCGGCGACGAGCGCGCGCCAGGCGAGCGCGGGCCCCTCGAACTCGGCGAGATCCTCGAAGTCCGCGTAGAGCGCGAGCGCCTGCTCGCGCGGCATCCTGAGGCCCGCCTCCCACTCGACCAGCCCCTCGGCTTCGGCGATGAGCGCGCGGAGCTCGTCGAAGACGGGCAGCTCGAGCGAGAGGTAGCTGCGGTCGACGAGGAGCAGGCGCTTGCGCCCCTGCGCGAGCGCGCGGAACAGCGGCAGGAACGGCACCGGCTTGCCGTTCACGGTGACGACGACCCCGAGGTCGAGCCAGTCGGTCTTGGGCGACTCGACCATCGTGACGCGCAGCTCGGGCGGGTCGAGCAGCTCGCGGTAGTCGGGCCGCTCACCGCGCTCTTCGATGACGAGCCGCCGCGTCTCGGCGAGGCGCTCGAGCTCGGGCAGCCGCTCGGCGACGAAACGCGCGGCGTCGATGCCGCGCAGCACGACCGCCTCGAACGGCACCCAGCCCAGCACGTCGAGCACGCGGGCGACGAGGTCGGGGTCGCGCTCGACATCCGCCCCGCCCTCGCCGTCCTCCGCGTCGTCGGCGCTCGCCTCGGCGACGCGACCGTCGGCGAAGCGCCAGGTCCAGGCGGCGCGCACGACGTCGCCCGTCTCGTAGCGCAGCTGCAGCACGAGCTCGGCGGGCGGCGCGGGCGGCGGCTCGAAGCTGCCGTCGGCGCTCGCGACCGGCACCGCCTGCGCGAGTGCGAAGTAGTGGGTGCGCGTGAACTCCGCGAGCTCGGCAGCGGGCACCCGGACGGCGTCGGGCCGGTCGAGCAATGCGAGCTGGGCGGCCGACGGCGCGGCGGCGAGCGGGGCCAGCTCGATCGCGCCCCGCTCGAAGGCGGCCCGGTACAGGCCGTGCCTTCCGATCAGCCGCACGCCGCCGAGCGGCACCGGTGCCGGCTCCCGGCGCCCGGCGAAGCGCGCGACCGGGGCGAGGCTCAGCCCGCCGTCGTCGGCGCTCGCGTCGAAGCCGAGCTCTGCGGCCCCGAGCACGCGCACGGTCGGGGTCGCCTCGCCGCCCACGAGCGGGATGCCGAGCCGCATCGCCTCGGCGAGCAGCGCCCAGAGCACGGGGCTCTCGTACTCGTCGAGCGTGATCCAGTCGGAACCGTACGGGTTGTAGACCCCCGGGTTGCCGCCCTTCAGCAGGGCGAACTGGGCGAACCAGCGGGCGTGCACCGGGTCGAAGCCGCCCGCTTCACCCTGGTAGGCGATGTTCTGCCAGGTGAGCCCCTGTTTCACCCAGGCCCCGCGCGCGCCTCTGGTCACCGGCCGGGCGGCGAGTCGGTCGACCTGGGCGAGGCGGGTAGCCGGCTCGTCCTTCGGTCCGCGCCACTGCCCGGGGCGCTGCTCGAGTCGGTGCCGCAGCTCGAACTGGAGTGCGAGCGGGGTGGGCGTCTGCCGGGCCTGACCGGGCGCTCCGCGTTCCTCGGCCGGCGCGACGGGCCGGCCGCGCATCCCGGGCTCGGCAGGCGGCACGAGTCCGTCGAGCGCCGCGCGCCAGTCGGCGGGATCGGTCGGCGGCGCAGTCACCCCACCATGCTCGCAGCTCCCGCCGACGCGCGGGCGCGGCGCGAGGTGCACGTCGGATGCCTCGATGCGCGACTCTGCCCGCGCGCCGAGGCATCTATCGGGCGCCCCGCCCATCGCCGGGCGCAGGATGACTCAGCCGAGCACGTCGGCGAAGAAGGCGTCGATGCGCTCGGCGAGGCCCGCGACCCTGGCCGCGACGATCTCCTCGACGGGCGGATCGAGCGGTCCGCGCAGCGGCGCCTGCCGCACCCGGGCGTGACAGGCGAGGTCCTCGCAGGCCAGCACGCCGACGGTGTCCCCGCGCAGCCCGGCCGCACCGGCGCGAGGCGCGGTGAACAGCGCCACCTCCTCGAAGCGGGCGGTGAACCGGCAGAAGGTGCACATGACGGCCCGGTCCGGCCGGCCGGGAGGGCGCGCGATCGTGAGCAGCAGCCCCTCGGGGCTCGCCCCGCCGGACGGCGCGGCCGCCCAGCGCACGAGGTAGCCCCGGTGGCGCGCGCGGGGGTCGCGCCAGGCGAGCACGTCGCGCACCGACCAGTCGAGTTCCCCGAGCGCGCGCGGCAGCAGCATGGTGCGGCGCACGCGGTCATCGGCGTTCCGGATCGACCCGCGGATCTCCGCTGGGGTCATGGCGCGCATGAGCACGCTCCTCTCCACTCAATTTGGGCACTTGCCCAATTCGACGCTAGAGCAGTTTTGGGCGCGTGTACAATTCGAGGGTGAGCTACCTTTCGCACGACGAACGACGCGCGGAGCTGCTGCGCGCCGCCGTCCGCGTGCTCGAGTGCGACGGCCTCGGCGCCGTCACCTCGCGCGCGGTCGCGAGCGAGGCCGGCGTCTCCCCCGGGCTCGTGCACCACCGCTTCGCGAGCACCTCCGAGCTCGCGGCCGAGGCCTGGCTCGCCTACGTCGAGCGCGAGCGCACCGCCTACGAACTCGAGGCGCCGACCCCGGGCCGCGCCGCGGTGGACGCGTTCTTCTCCCCCTTCGCCGACGGCGACCTCGCCGGGCTCGCGCGATGGGCGGATGCCTGGCGCCACGCCCAGAGCGACGACCGCTTCGCCGGGGCCTTCGCGGAGAGCTACCGCGCGCTCGAACGCTCGCTCGCCGAGCGCATCCCCGGCACGGGCGACCGGACGGCCGCCGCGAGCCGACTGCTGCTGATCGCCTTCGGCGTCGCCGGAGCGCAGCGGATCGATCCGGGCCTGATTCCCGACCCCGGCGCCCTCATGGCTGCCGCCGTCGACCGGGAGCTCGCCGTCGACTGAGCGCCTGTGCCATCCACCGCCTGCGCCCTCCAACCACCTGCGCCCTCCAACTCCGGCATGACGTCACTATTTGCGGGTGCGCAGGCCTCGGCACCCGCAAATAGTGACGTCATGCCCAGGGATGGGGTGGGGAGGTGGGGCGGGGGCACAGAGGGATGGGGCGGGGAGGCGGAGGCGGGGAGGCGGCGCGTCAGCCCTGCTGCTCGACGATGCCCTCGGCGTGCTCGGCGACCCAGCCGACCAGCGGCAGCATGCGCTGCATGAGCTCCTCGCCGAGCGGGCTCAGCGAGTACTCCACGCGCGGCGGCACCTCGGGGTAGGAGGTGCGCACGACGATGCCGTCGGCCTCGAGCGTGCGCAGCGTCGAGGCGAGCATCTTCTCGCTGATGCCGTCGACCTCGCGGCGCAGTTCGCCCCAGCGCAGCGTGCCCTCGCTGAGCGCGAGCAGCACGAGCACGCCCCAGCGGCTCATGACGTGGTCGAGCACGACCCGGGTCGGGCAGCCGTGGGTGAAGATCTTCGGGCGCTCGATGCGCAGATCCGCAAGACTTACCTGCATGTGGGTACCTTACCGGAAAGTGGGTACCCGCCAGAAGGAATGCGCGGGCCGAGGCATCCGGTTGGCCCTGGTGACGCCGGAGGGGCCGGCGCTCCCGAAAGGACCATCGCATGACCATCCTCGTCACCGCCGCCTCCGGCCAGCTCGGCCGCCTCGTCGTCGACGCCCTGCTCGAGCGCGGGGTCGCCCCGGCCGAGCTCGTCGCCACCGCCCGCGACACCGCGAAGCTGCAGTCGGCCGCCGAGCGGGGCGTCCGCACCGCCGTGCTCGACTACGACCGTCCCGAGACCATCTCCGCCGCGCTCGAGGGTGTGGACACCGTGCTGCTCATCTCGGGGAGCGCCCCCGGCGCCCGCGCCGCCGGTCACCGCAACGTCATCGACGCCGCGAAGGCCGCCGGGGTCGCGAAGCTCGTCTACACGAGCGTGCCGAACGCGACCACCGCCGAGTTCGTGCTCGCGCCCGACCACAAGGCCACCGAGGAGGCGATCGCCGCGTCCGGCGTGCCCGCCGTCATCGCCCGGCACAACTGGTACACCGAGAACTACGTCGGCGACGTGCAGCAGGCCGCCGAGTCGGGCACGATCCTCGCGAGCGTCGGCGACGGCAAGGTCGCGAGCGCCACCCGGGCCGACCTCGCCGCGGGGCTCGCGGCGCTGCTGACCGAGGACGGCCACCTCGGCGCCGTCTACGACTTCTCGGGCGAGCACGCCTGGGGCTACGAGGAGCTCGCCGCCGCGGCATCCGAGCTCACCGGCCGCGAGGTCGCGTACACGCCCGTCTCGAGCGAGGAGCACGTCGCCGCCCTCGAGGCGGCCGGCCTCGACGCGGGCACGGCCGGTTTCGTCGCGGGCATCGACGACGGCATCCGCCGCGGCGTCCTCGCGAATGCCGACGGCACCCTCGCGCGCCTCATCGGCCGCCCGACGACCTCGCTCGTCGACGGCCTCCGTCAGGCAATCTCCGCCTGAGCCGACCGACGGACGAACCAGGAGGGGCGGCGCCGATCGGCGCCGCCCCTCCTCGCATCGCAGCGGATGCCTCCCGCGGAGGCTCAGGCCACGAACTCCTCGGTGAGCGGAGCCGCGTGGGCGTAGGGCGGGTCGATCTCGTGCGCGTCGATGCCGAGCCCGGCCGCGAGCCGGCGCACCTCCTCCCCACGGTTCGCCGCGAGCTCGACGCCTCGGAGGTTCGCATCGATCTGCTCGGGCCGGGTCGCGCCGAACAGCAGCGAGCACACCTCCGGCTTCGACACGGCGAAGGCGATCGCGAACTCCGCCGCCGTCACGCCGAGCTCGGCGGCCGCCGCCTGGATCGCGGGCACCCGGGCGCGGATCTCCTCGCGGATCCCGCCGATGTCGAGGCCGATCTTGCGCACCGGCGCGAGGGTGCCGGTGAGGATGCCGCCCTCGAGGCTGTCCGAGGCGTGCACGCTGATGCCGGTCTCGGCCAGCACCCGCGCGTAGTCCGGGCCGTCGACCACGTTCTGCCGCACGAGCGAGTACTTCAGCTGGACGAGCTCGGGCGTCGGCAGCCCGCGCTCGCGGCAGTGCGTCCAGGCCCGGTGGATGAGCTCCGGCCGCCAGTTGAGCCCGCCCCAGACCCGGGCCCGGCCGGAGGTGACGAGCCCGGCCGCCTCCTCGGCGAGCGCCGCGACGTCCATGCCCTCGCGCGGGTGCTCGACGATGATGACGTCGACCTGCTCCACCGCGAGGCGGCGCAGCGAGGCGTCCAGCTGCGCCGCGAGCGAGCGCTCCGGGTAGTCGAAGAACCAGACCTTCTCGGCGAGGACGATGTCCTCCCGGTCGAAGGCGGCCTCCTGCAGCATCCGCCCGAAGAGCACCTCGGTGTGCGGCTTGTCCCGGTAGTAGGCAACGTCGAAGAAGCGGATGCCGCTGCGGAAGGCGTGGTCGACGAGCGCCACGTTCGCCTCGAAGCTCAGTCGTGAGTAGGTGTTCCAGGAACCCAGCGAGAGCTCGCTGACCTCGATGCCGGTGGTGCCGATGGTTCGCATGTTCGTGTCGTTCACTTTCTCTTCATGGCGTTGACGAAGGCCTTCGCCCGCTCGGACTGCGGCTCGGTGAGCACCTGATCGGGCGGGCCGAACTCGACGATCCGGCCCTGGTCGAGCAGGGCCACCGCGTCGCTCACCTCGCGGGCGAAGTTCATCTCGTGGGTGACGATGAGCATCGTCATCCCGGCGTCGGCGAGCTCGCGCATCACGTCGAGCACCTCCCCGACGAGTTCCGGGTCGAGCGCGGAGGTGGGCTCGTCGAAGAGCATCACCGCCGGTCGCGGGGCGAGCGCTCTCGCGATCGCGACCCGCTGCTGCTGCCCGCCCGAGAGCATGGCCGGGTACTGCCCGGCTTTGTCGGCCAGGCCGACCCGGTCGAGCAGGAAGCGGCCGCGCTCCTCGGCCTCCGCCTTCGACTGCCGCTGCACGACGCGCAGACCCTCGCAGACGTTCTCGAGCGCGGTGAGGTGCGGGAACAGGTTGAACTGCTGGAAGACCATGCCGAAGTGGACGCGCTGCCGGCTCTTCCGCTTCTCGGCGAGCGGGTGGTAGACCCCGTCGCGCAGCTCGAAGCCGAGCACCTCGTCGCGGTAGCGGATCTCCCCCGAGTCGATCTGCTCGAGCAGGTTGATGCAGCGCAGGAAGGTGCTCTTGCCCGAGCCAGAGGGGCCGAGCAGGCTGATGACCTGGCCCTCCTGCAGCTCGAGGTCGATGCCGGCGAGCACGGTGTGCTCGCCGAAGCGCTTCTCGACATCGCGCGCCCGAACGAGCGGCGCACGCACGGTCTCAGTCGTCGACACCGCGGAACCCCTTTCCGAATCGCTTCTCGAGCTGGCGCTGGCCGAGCATCGCGATGCTGGTGAGGGCGAGGTACCAGATGCACGCCACGACGAGCAGCGGGATGGTCTGGTAGGTCTCGCCGTAGATGAGCTGCACGGTCGTGAGGAGCTCGGTGTACCCGATCACGAACACGAGCGAGGTGTTCTTGAAGAGGGTGATCATCTCGTTGCCGAGCGGCGGGATGACGACCCGGATCGACTGCGGGGCAATGATCCGGCGCATGGCCTGCCAGTGGGTCATGCCCATCGAGCGGGCCGCCTCGAGCTGGCCGCGCGGCACCGAGAGGATGCCGCCGCGATAGATCTCGCCGATGTAGGCGCCCTGGATCAGCGTGAGCCCGAGGATCGCCGCGGTCGACTGGGAGATGAGGGTGTTGGTGGGCAGCGTCGCGAACGGCGGGAGGAACGGGAGCCCGATCGGGATCTGCGGCAGCAGTGCGGCGAGGAAGAAGATGAAGAGCAGCAGCACGAGCGCCGGGATGGCCCTGATCAGCCAGATGTACACCGCTCCGATCGCCCGGAAGACCGGGTTCCCGGACATCCGGAGGTAGGCGACGACGCCGCCCATGAGCAGCCCGGTGACGGCGCACGTCACCGTGAGGATGATCGTGTTGCCGAGGCCCGCGAGGATGTCGGGGTGGAAGAGGTACTCGGCCACGACGTCCCACTGCCAGTTGCGACCGTTGACGAGGAAGTCGACGACGCCGAGGAGCACGAGCACCGAGACCGCGCCCGAGATCCACCAGCTCCAGCGGACCGGCCTCGCGAAGCGATATTCGCGCCGCGCACCGGCCGCGGCGCCGGCGGCGGACGCCGGCGCCGCGAGCGACTCAGAAGTCCGAGCCATTGATCTCGATCTCCTCGAGCGCGAGGCTCTCCTGCCCCCACTCGGCGAGGATCCGATCGTAGGTGCCGTCGGCCTTCATCTCGGCGAGGACCCGGTGGATCGCCTCGGTCAGCTCCGGCTTCTCCTTGGGGATGCCCACGCCGTACGGTGCGAGCAGCTCGGGCTCGCCGGCGAGCTCGAACTCCTCCGGGCTGTCCTTGACCAGCTGGTTCGCGACCGCGAGGTCCGACCATTCGACGTCGACACGCCCGCTCTGCAGGGCGAGGGTCGCGGTGGGCCCGTCGGCGTAACCCTGGATGTCGATGGCCGGCTTGCCCGCGGCGGCGCACGCCTGCTGCTCCTCGTCGGCATACCCCTGCTGGATGCTGCCCTTGACGATCGCGAGGCTGCGACCGCACAGGTCGTCGCGCCCGCCGACTCCGGCCGGGTTGCCGAGCTGGACCACGAGGACGACGCCGCCCTCGACGATGTCCACGAAGTCGAGCGTCTTGCGACGCTCGGCGAAGTCGCCGGCGGCGAGCGCCACGTCGTAGCGGTTGGCGAGCACCCCGGGGATGACGGCGTCGGAGGACACCTTCTCGAACCGGACGTCGAGGCCGAGGCGCTTCGCGTACTCCCTGGTGAGGTCGGGGATGACGCCCTTCATCTCGCCGCTGCCGCCCTCGGTGTACTTCAGCGGCTTCACGCTGCCGCTGTCGGCGGTGATCAGCACGCCGGGTTCGGCGAGGAGTCCGGCCAGCGGATCGGCGGCGTCGGCGGCCGGTTGCGCGCAGCCGGTGAGACCGAGGGCGACGGCCACGAGTGCGCCGCCGAGCGCAGTGGAGCGACGGGGGGAAAGCTTCATTGCTCGTCCTTTCGAGAGGCGGTGTGAGGCGACCATATCCACGTCGCGACGCGTTAGTCAATATGTGAACTAATTTCCTCGCGAGTGGGTATGATCGGGGAATCGCCCGCACGTCGACGTGCGTCGCGGGCCGTCAGCCAGCAGAGGAGAGGGGCGCATCCTGACCGCAGCGCAGCACGGGGACGACTCGTGACCGGCCCGGACGACCGGCCCGCGGCGGGGCGCTCGCCCGCCCCGCACTTCGATTCCGCACCGGACGGCGAGGTGGACTACTGGTCGTTCGTCGACCACTTCGCGAAGAACGCGGGCGCGCAGCGCCCGTGGCTCGACCTCGAGGCCGCTGAGTTCTTCATGACCCTGCACCGGGCGTTCGAGCTCATCGTCTACGACATCCGCGGTGAGCTCGAGCAGCGGATGAGCTCGGCCGCGCTCCGCGTGCTGCTCGTGCTCACCACCGTGGGACCGTCGACGCTGCTGCGCGTGACCGAGCTCACGGGGATGAGCCGCGCGGCGGTCTCGGCGCTGCTGAAACGGCTCGAGGCCGACGGCCTCGTCGACCGCTCGCCCTCCGCCGAGGACGGTCGAAGCATCGTCATCTCGGCGACGGACGAGGGCACGCGCGCCTGCGACGAGGTGTATCGCGACTACAACGCGCGGGAGTCCTTCTGGTACCAGCACCTCGATCCCGAGGAGGCCGAGGCGATCAAGCGCGGCCTCTCTCGTCTCGCGGCGAGCGTCAGCGAGGCGCGTCGGCGGAGCTGACGCGAGCGGCGGATGCCGCGGGGCCGCCGCCGCGGGGCGGCCGGCGACGGAAGCGCGCCCTGACTGCTCAGCCGAGCCAGAGCGACGGCGCGCGGGCGACGAGCTCACCCTGCGCCGCCCGCTCGGCGAGCAGCAGCGCGCCGTCGAGCGGATCGCCGAGCGGCGCCCGCACCTCCGCGTCGGGGCGCAGCGTGGCGAGCGTCGCCCCGAAGCGCTCCACGAGCGCCCCGCCGGCGCCGAACAGTCCGCCGGTCGTCGCGACCAGCGGCGCGACTCCGGGCACGAGCGCCGCGGCGGCGCTCCGAGCGGCTTCCGCCCCCGCCTGGGACACGATCGCCAGCGCGGCCCCGTCGCCGTCGGCGGCGAGCGCGACGACATCGGGAACGAAGCCCGCGAGCACCCCCGCCCGGTCGTCCCGGGTGTAGAGCTGCGCCGGCCAACCGAGCGGTTCCCCGAAGCGGGCGCGCGCGGCCGCGAGCAGGGCGGCGCCCGAGGCATCCACTCCGTCGTACGCGAGCAGGGCGGCCTCGAGGCCGCGCCGTCCGATCCACGCGCCGCCGCCGCGGTCGCCGAGCAGGTGACCCCAGCCGTCCACGCGGTGCCAGATCCCGTGCCCGTCGGAACCGAAGGCGATCGCTCCGGTGCCGAGGGCGACGATCGCGCCCGACTCGCCGCCGAGCGCGCCGAGGTGGGCGGTGACGGCGTCGATCGCGACGGCCACGGCGGGCGCCGAGGCGTCCGCGGGCCGAGCGGACTCGAGCTCCGCGCGGAGCGCCCCGGCGAGGGCGGCCGGGTCGGCGACGAGCGTGCCGAGCCCGGTGGAGCCGAGGCCGAGCCCCTCGACCGCGGCGAGCTCCTTGGGCCACCGCTCCCGCGCCAGGCGGAGCAGTCCGAGCGCGGTCGCCGGCGCCGAGCTGCCCGCGCCGGTCACCCCGACCCGCTCCCCGGCGAGCTCGCGCCGCGGCCCGGCGCCGCCGACGACGGCGAGGCGACTCCCGGAGCCGCCGAGGTCGATGCCGAGCCGCAGGGTCACTTGCTCATGCCGGCGGTGAGGCCCGAGACGATCTGCTTCGTCGCGAGCAGGAACAGCACGACGAGCGGGATCGTCGCGAGCGTGAGGCCCGCGAAAAGCGTCGCCCAGTCGGTCTGGTACTCGCCGAAGAAGCGCGTGATGCCGACCGGCAACGTGTACGCCGACTGGTCGCGGATCAGGATCAGGGGGTAGAAGAAGTCGTTCCACACCGGTACGAAGCGGAACACGATGACCGTCGCGATCGCCGGGCGCACGAGCGGCAGGTGCACCCGCCAGAAGGTCATGAACGGCCCCGCGCCGTCGAGGCGGGCGGCCTCGTCGAGCTCGATCGGCAGCTGCCGGAAGAAGCTCGCGAGCACGAAGGTCGAGAACGGGATGCCGAGGGCGCCGTAGACGAGGATCAGGCCGCCGAGGTTCGAAATGAGGCCGGCCGCGTCGAGCATGAAGAACAGCGGCAGGATCGCGAGGTACACGGGCAGCATCAACCCGGAGAGGAAGAGCCCCTCGAGCGTCGCGAACAGCTTCGACTTCGTGCGGGCGAACGCGTACGCCGCGAGCAGCGACACCGCCGTCGACAGCAGCACCGACGCCACCGTCACGAAGATCGAGTTGAAGAAGTAGGTGTCGAAGGACGCGGTGATCCACGCCTTCTGGTAGCTCGTGAAGTTCGGCGGAAGCGGTAGCCCGAGCGGATGCTTCGCCATGTCCTGCGTCGTGCGCAGCGAGTTCGAGAGCATGAGCAGCAGCGGGGCGATCGAGATCGCGGCGTACAGCCAGAGGAAGGTGCTCGAGGCGACGCCGCCGGCCGTGACCTTCTGGCGGCGGCGCGGGGCGGCGGGGCGCCGCCGGGCGGGTGGGCGCTCGCCGGGTGCCGCGTCGGCGGTGCTGGGGGAGATCGTCGCGGTCATCAGAAGAGCTTCCGTTCGGCCCGGCGCATGAGCCAGGTGATCAGCATCGAGATGCCGAAGATGAAGAGGAACAGCAGGGTCGCGATGGCCGAGCTCGTGCCGATCGCGTTCGAGGAGCCGGACTCGAAGGCCGTGCGGTAGAACAGCAGGCTGAGCACGTCGGTCGCGCCGGCCGGGTTGCCCTGCGAGCCGCCGAGGGCGTACGGGATCGGGAAGGCCTCCATCGCACCGATGAAGGTCAGCACGCTGACCGTGCCGATCGCAGGGACGAGCATCGGCAGCGTGATCGAGCGGAAGCGCTGCCAGGAGCTCGCGCCGTCGAGCGAGGCCGCCTCCTCGATCTCCTCGGGGATGCCGCCGAGTGCGGCGCCGTACAGCAGCACGGGGAAGCCGATCCACTGCCAGGCGGTGACGAAGACGACGACCCAGATCGCGGTCTGCGGGTTGCCGAGCCAGGGCTGGGCGATCTCGCCGAGGCCGATCGTGCGGAGCACCGCGTTCACCGGGCCGAAGAGCGGCGAGAGCATCAGCGACCACAGGTAGCCGATGACGAGCGGCGAGACGAGGTACGGCAGCGTGTACATCGTCTGGAAGAAGCGCTTGAAGCGGCGCACCCGGTGCAGCAGGGTCGCCAGTCCGAGGCCGACCGTGTTCTGGAAGAGCATCGCGCCGACGAAGAGCAGCACGTTGTGCACGAAGGCGTTCGGGATGTCCTCGCTGTAGGGCAGCTTCGTGAACAGCGTCAGGTAGTTCTCGACGCCCACGAAGTCGCCGCGCACGATGCCCGTCCACCCGAAGAACGAGTAGCTGAGCGCGGTGAGCAGCGGGTAGGCGATGAACACTCCGAAGAGGATCAGCGCCGGGAGGACGAAGACCATGCCCGTCCGTCGGGTCAGGGCGATGCCCGTGTTCCCTCGGCGGCGGGGCGCCGTGGTCATGCTGGTGGCGGACATGGTCTTCGTTCCTCGCTATCGGGCGGTACTCGGGAAGGCGGTCACTCGCCGGGCGTGAACCACTGCGAGATGCCGGTCTGGAGCGCGGCGGCGGCGCCGGCGGCGTCGGTCTGCCCCAGGAACATCTTCTGCACCTCGGTGCCGAGCACGGCGGTGCCGAGCGGCTCACCGTACCGGAAGTCGACGAGCAGGAGGTAGGGCGCCTGGCCGTCCTCGTAGTTTGCCCACGCCTCCTTCATCACGGCATCCTCGTACTCGACGCCGGGGATCGCGGAAAACTGGTTCAGCTCGTCAGCGACGAGCTGGCCGAACTCGGGCGTCGCGAACCAGTTCAGCAGCTCGAGGGCCGCCTCCTTGTTCTTCGACTTGGCGTTGATCGCGAAGTTGCCGTCGGCGTACGCGGGCGAGACGGGGGCGTCGAGGACCGCGCCGTCCGGGACCGGCACCTGGTACGAGCCGAACTCGAGGTCGGGCGCCTGGTTGCGGAAGGTGGCGATCTCGAAGGAGCCGCCGGGGAACTGCGCGGCCTGGCCCGAGGTGAACTGGATCTGGCTGTCGGTGTAGCTCACGCCGACGACGTCGGGGGTGAGGTACTTCTGCAGCTCCGTGATGATGCCGAGCGACGCGACGTAGTCGGGGTCGTTGAAGTCGGTCTCGCCGGAGAGCACCTTCTGCTCGAACTCCGAGCCGCCGTAGCGGGCGCTGCCCACGATGTCGGCGAAGATCGGCAGGATCCAGTCGTCCTTCGCGCCGAGCGCCATCGGGGTGATCCCGGCGGCGAGGAGCTTCTCCTGGACGTCGATGAACTCGGCCCAGGTGGTGGGCACCTCGAGGCCCTGCTCCTTGAAGATCTGCTTGTTGTAGAACATCTGCAGCGTCTGCGTGGCGAGCGGGACGGCGTAGGTCTTGCCGTCGGCCTTGCCCTTCGCTCCGGCGATGACGCTCGGGGCGATCGCGTCGAGTCCGTCGACGTCGCCGTCGATGGGCTCGAGCTGGCCGGCCTCGACGTTCGGCTGCAGCTGTCCGTAGGCGCGCACCATGGGCACGTCGGGGCCGTCGCTGCCGGCGAGGCCGGTGGTCAGGATCTGGTTGTACTCGGTGTTCTGGAACGCCTCGAACTCGACGGTGATGCCGGGGTGCTCCTCCTCGAACACGTCGAAGATCTTGTTGTACGCCTCGACGTCTTCGGTGCGCCAGGACCAGACCTTCAGCGTGACGTCGTCGCCCGTCGCCTGCTCGCCGCCGCTCGATCCGCTCGGCGCGCACGCGCTGAGCAGGAGGGCGGAGCCGGCCAGGAGGGCCGCGCTCGCAAGGATACGTCGCCTCATCGTGATTCTCCTTCGTTGTGGTGGTGCATGGGGGATGGTGCAGGTCAGTGGGATGCCGCGGCGAGCGCGTCTCGGACCGCGCCGCCGTGCGCGGCGAGCAGCCGCCGGGCCTCGTCGACGGCGAGGCCGCCGTTGGCCGCGACGATCGCGGTCTTCAGCTCGCCCCCGGCCGCGGCGAGCTGCTCGAGGGCGGCGTCGCGGTCGAGGCCGGTGGCCTGCTCGAGGATGCGCACGGTGCGCAGCCGGAGCTTGTCATTCGTCGCGACGACGTCGACCATGAGATTCGACCACGTGCGTCCGACGGCGACCATGAGCGCGGTGGAGAAGCCGTTCAGGACGAGCTTCTCGGCGGTCGCGGCCTTCAGCCGGGTCGAGCCGGTGAGCACCTCGGCGCCGGTGGCGAGCACGAGGTAGACGTCGGCCAGCGGGGCGAGGGCCGCGTGCGGGTTGCTGGAGATGAGCGCGGTGCGGGCCCCGGCGGCGCGGGCCGCGGCGAGCGCGCCGCCGACGTAGGGGGTGTTGCCGCTCGCGGCGAGGCCGATGGCGACGTCGTCGGGTCCGACGCCGGCGGCGGCGAGGCGCCCCTCGGCCTCGGAGTCCTCGGCGTCCTCGACGGCGTTCACGAGGGCGGCCGGGCCGCCGGCGATGTGCGCGACGACGCGTCCGGCTTCGAGGTTGAAGGTGGGCAGGAGTTCGGCGGCGTCGAGCACGCCGAGCCGCCCGGAGGTGCCGGCGCCGAAGTAGTGGATGGTGCCGCCGCGACGGAAGCGCTCGGCGGCGAGGTCGACGAGCTCGGCGAGCTCGGGCAGCACGGCGGCGACGGCCTCGACGGCGACGCGGTCTTCCGCGTTCAGCAGGCGGAGCACCTCGAGGCTCGACTTCGCGTCGAGCTCGGACGAGGCCTCGAGCCGCTCCTCGGTGGGCGAGAGCGGGCGCTCGCCGTCGTTTCGGCGATCGAGCAGGAGGTCGTTGGTGCTCATCAGCGGTGCTGAATCCTTCACTTCGGCGGGCTGGTTCCGACTCAGTATGTACAAAAGTGTCGCGTTTGGGAAGTTCAGGGATTATTTTTTTCATATGCGTTGCGAAACCGTCACCATCGAGGGGCTCGTCGACGACGCCCTCCGCCGCGGCATCGGCTCGGCCGCCTCCGCGATCCTCGCCGTGGACGGCGTGCCGCAGCTCGAGCACCACGCGGGGACCGTGCGCCGCTGGGACGCCCCCGGCATCGCGAGCACCGGCGAGCATGCCGCCGTCGGCGCATCCACCCACTTCGACCTCGCCTCGGTGACGAAGCCGATCGTCGCGGCCGCCCTGCTCGCCGAGCTCGACGCCCGCGGGCTCGACGCCGCGCTGCCGGCGGCGGAGCTGCTGCCCGAGTTCCGCGAACCGGCGCTCCGCACGGTCCCGCTCGCCCGGCTGCTCTCGCACACCGCGGGCTTCGCGCCCGAGTGGCCCGACCGCGCCCCCGACCCCGGCGCCGCGCGGTTCCGCGCCGGGGCGCGGCCCGTCGCGCCGGCCGGGTCCACCCACCGGTACTCCTGCATCGGCTTCATCTGGGCCGGCCTCGCCGCCGAGGCGCTCGCCGCCGCCCCGCTCGACGCCGTGGTGCAGCGCCGGGTGCTCGACCCGCTCGGCATGCGCGAGACCGGCTTCCGACCGGCGCCCGAGCTGCGCGAGCGGATCGCCGCGACCGAGTGGCAGCCCGGGCGCGGGCTCGTGCACGGGGAGGTGCACGACGAGACCGCGGCGGCCATCGGCGGGGTGAGCGGCAACGCCGGGCTCTTCGGCACCTCGGCCGACCTGCTGCGCTTCGCCGAGGCGCTGCGCACCGGCGGCACGGCGGACGCCGGACAGGGTCTCGCACCGGCGGTGGTCGAGGCCATGACCCGGCCGGCCGCGCTGCCGGACGACCCGGGGTTCGGCCAGGCCCTCGGGCCTCGGCTCGACGAGGGCTGGATGCGCGGGCTCGGCCCGTCGACCGCGGGCCACACCGGCTTCACCGGCACCGCCTTCGCGACCGAGCCCGGCGGCCGCCGCTCGCTCGTGCTGCTCGTGAACCGGGTGCACCCCTCGCGGGACTCCGACGCGATCCACACGCTCCGCGCCCGCGTCGCCGAGGCGGCCGGGCGATGAGCGCCCCGCTCGGCGGCCGCCCGCGTGTGCCCGGCCGCACGGGGCCGGGATCGGTAGTATTCGACTCCAGGCCGGTGCCCCGCGGTGGGCGCACATCCCGCCGGCCGCGACGCCGCTCGGGCGCCGCCGACGCCGTGGGAGGCCGCTCATGACCGACGTGTTCGTCGCCCTCCGCCAACGGATGCCGCAGCTGTCCAAGTCCGAGCGGCACATCGCGGAGCTCGTGCTCGAGCGTCCGGCCGTCGTCGTGGAGTCCACGATTACCCGGCTCGCCGAGCTCGCCGATACCTCCCCCGCCTCCGTCGCCCGCTTCTGCCGGGCCGTCGGCTACGCCGGCTACAAGGAGTTCCGCATCGCGATCGCCGCCGCGAACAGCCGCGAGGAGGCCGCGCGCGAGCTGTTCCGCGTCGACGACGCCGAGATCGACGCCTCGGACTCCGCCCTCGACGTCGTCACGAAGGTCGCCTACCAGGAGGCGAGGGCGATCGAGGAGACCGCGCGCGGCATCGACCTCGACGCCCTCGACGCGGTGGTGGCCGCGCTGCGCACGGCCCCGCGGATCGACATCTTCGGCGCCGGCTCGAGCGGGCTCACCGCCCAGGACCTGCAGCTGAAGCTGCACCGGATCGGCATCCCGAGCTTCTGCTGGACCGACGCGCACCTCGCCCTCACCTCCTTCGCCCTGACCGGCCCGGGCAGTGTCGCGATCGGCATCTCGCACTCGGGGCAGACCCTCGAGCCGAACCAGATGCTCGCGCTCGCCCGCAGCCGCGGCGCGACGACCGTCGCGATCACGAACTACCCCGACTCACCCCTCGCCGCGGCGGCCGACCGGCTGCTCGTGACGAGCGCCAGGGAGTCCCGGTACCGCACCGGGGCCATGTCGAGCCGGCTCGCGCAGATGGCGATCGTCGACTTCCTCGTCGTCCGGCTGCTCCAGGGCGAGATCGACCGGGCGGGCGAGCTGCTGCGACTCACCTACGAGGCCGTGCAGGCGCACCGGCTCGACGGCTGAACGGCCGGCCCGCTGGGGCCGGGCGGGGCGCGACCGCAGCGGATCGGACTTCTGAAAAAATACTTCACCAATCCGATCAGTTCTGATAATTTCTTCCATCAACGCCCCCGACCGACTCCCCCGGCTCCGATCCCGAGCCCTCCGGCCGGGCGCCGATGCGGCGTACCCGCCGACACGATTCCCGTCAGAACGCACTGGAGCATTCAACGTGAAGATCATGAGACGGCTCGCCGTCGTCGCGGCGAGCTCGCTCGCCCTCGCCCTGCTCGTCGACGCACCCGCGGCCCAGGCCGCCGCGCCGCCCGGCCTCGTCGTGCACTACAGCGACGCCACCGCCGCCCCGTCCGGCGCCGTCACCGCGCAGCTGCTCGACGGCACCGCCCCCAGCTCGACCGAGGTCGGCGCCGACGCCTACGGCGAGGTCACGAGCTTCGCCTTCGACGCGCCGATCGACGGCACCGTCGGGCTGCGCGTCACGGGCGACTCGGCCTTCGCCGACGACCTGCGCTACGTCCAGGCCGAGGGCGGCAGCGCCGAGGTCTGGCTCGTCGACGGCGACCCCCGCGTCTACGGCGCGCCGATCGAGATCGACCCCGCGAAGCTCCGCGTGCAGGACCGCCGCGCCTACCTGCCGGTGAGCGCCCTCGCCGAGCTCGTCGACCTCCGCTACCAGTACGGCAAGAACGGCTACCGCTTCGACGGTTCGCCGACCGGCAGCCTCGACATCCTGACCCTGTACCGCGGCCGCGACTACTTCGAGATCGCCGTCGACACGAACCGCATCGGCTCGAACGTCACGGGGAACATGCTGAACGCCTACACGGAGCTCGTCTTCGACGACGTCGAGGGCTTCCGCGACGGCGGCGAGTACTACCTCTCGCTCGGCGCCATCGAGCGCACCCTGCAGCTCGGCACCCTCGTGCACCCGAACGGCACGTACCTGCTCGAGCCGCAGCGCGTCGCGCACGACCGGCTCGTCGAGGCGGCCCCCGCGAGCGTGGGCTTCGACGAGGCGAAGCTCGCCGAACTCGACGCCTTCGTGCAGCGCCAGGTCGACGCCGGTGGTCCCGCCGTCGCCGTCTCCGTCACCAAGGACGGACGCCTCGTGAAGGACGACGCCTGGGGCTTCGCCGAGAAGTACTCGACCAGCACCGGCCCCGACGGCGAGACCGTGCCCGCGGCCCTGCTGCCGGAATCGGAGTGGACCCCCGCGACGAGCGACACGATCTTCGACCTCGCCTCGAACAGCAAGATGTACGCGACGAACTACGCCATCCAGCGCCTCGTCGGCGAGGGCCGGCTCGACCTCGACCGCACCCTGCAGAGCTTTCCCGGCTGGGAGGACTTCACCGACGCGAACTCCGAGTACACGGGCAAGTGGACGGTCGGCGGCCCCGGCGGCATCCCCGCCGTCTACACCGGCAAGGAGACCGTCACGATCCGGGACATCCTGCACCACGTCGGCGGCATGATCCCCGACCCCGAGTACCCGAACCTCGCCTCCGCCGGCGGCCTCTGGTACCAGAACGACGACCCCGACCAGCGCGCCGGCATCATCGACGCGATCTCGCGGACGCCGCTGCGCTACACCCCGCGCACGGTCTTCGCGTACAGCGACGTCGACTACATGATCCTCGGCCTGCTCGTCGAGCAGATCACGGGCCAGCGCCTCGACGTCTACCTGGAGCAGGAGTTCTATAGCCCGCTCGGGCTCGCCGACACGGGCTTCCGCCCGCTCGAGGCCGGCGTCGACCCGGCCCGCATCGCCGCGACCGAGCTCAACGGCAACACCCGCGACGGCAACGTGTCGTTCGGCGTGCAGGGCGACGGCACCCCGGTGCCGATGCGCCACGAGACCCTGCGCGGCGAGGTGCACGACGAGAAGGCGTTCTACTCGATGGGCGGCGTCGCCGGCCACGCCGGGCTGTTCTCGACCGCGGGCGACATGGCCGTGCTCACGCAGCTGATGCTGAACGGCGGCGTCTACGACGGTCGCGAGTACTTCCCGACGGACGTGGCGGATGCCTTCGTGCAGCCCTTCGCGGTGAGCCCCTCCGGGCTCGGGGCCTCGACCATCGGGCTCGGCTGGCGCCTGCACTCGCAGAACGCGGCCGCGTACTACTACTTCAACTGGGGCCCGAGCCGCAGCACCTACGGTCACCAGGGGTGGACGGGCACGCTCACCGTGATCGACCCGCTGCACCAGATGACGATCACGATCCTCACGAACATGCGGCACTCGCCGGTCGTCAGCCCGCCGAACGGCTTCGCCGGGGCGGACTACGACGTGTCCGACCTCGCGCCGGTCTCGGCGATGGTGTACCGCGCCCTCGTGGGCGACGAGCCCGACTTCACCGCCGAGCGGACGGTCGCCGCCGTGGACCCGGTGACCGTGAATCACGGCACGAGCGAGGCCGATGCGCTCGCCGCGCTGCCCGCGACCGTCGTCGTCCGCGACGAGGACGGGGCCGACCACGAGCTGCCCGTCGCCTGGTCGCTCGCGGGATACGACGGAGCCCGCGCGGGCGACTACGCCGCCACGGGCGAGCTGCAGCGACCGGCCTGGCTGGTGGCCGCCGACGGTGCCGAGCCGCTCACCGCCCAAGCGACGGTGACGGTGCGGGCGGCCGAGGAGCCGGGCACCGGCGGTCCCGGCACGGGCGAGCCGGGGACGGGTCAGCCCGGAACGGGCGGGCCGGGCACCGGCCAGGGCGGCGACTCGTCGTCCGGCGACCTCGCGGAGACCGGCATTACGGCCGGACTCTGGGCCGGACTCGGTGCGCTCGTGCTCGCGCTCGGCGCACTCCTCGCCGGTCTCGGCATCCGTCGCCGCCGCGCGACGCGATAGCCCGACGGCCAGGAACCGGAACGGGGCGGTGCGCCGTGCGCACCGCCCCGTTCTCCGTCTCGCCGCGGCTCAGCTCGCCGCGACCTCCTTGGGCGCGTCCGCGCCGGCGGCCTGACGCACCTCGACCTTGCGCGGCTTCGCCCGCTCGGAAACAGGAAGCAGCACGCTCAGCACGCCGTTGTCGTAGTGGGCGCTGATCGACGCGGTGTCGATCCCCTCGCCGACGCTCAGCTGGCGGAGGAACGAGCCGCTCGGCCGCTCGTGCGCGAGCCACTTCACGCCCTCGTCGCCGCGCAGCGTGCGCTCGGCGCGGATGGTCAGCAGCTGGCCGTCGATGTCGATGTCGATCGAGCCCGGGTCGACGCCGGGGAGATCGGCGGAGAGCACGTAGTGATCGCCGTCGCGGTGCAGATCGATCGGCATCATGCGCGGCCCCTGCCGCGAGTCGAGCATGGTGGCCGCGAGCCGGTCGAGGTCGCGGAACGGGTCCCAGGTCAGTGCCATGAGCGTCTCCTCTCACTCGGTGCGGGCCGCGGGTGAGCGGCCCGAGGTTTCAGAGTTGAGTCGCATCGACTCAACACAGCCAGATTAGCACTCGACCCAGGAGAGTGCCAACGCTGCGAGGGCTCAGAACAGCCGCCGCTGCGCCACCACCTCGGCGCCCTCGAGCTCGAGCAGCGTCCGCTTGCGCTCCAGCCCGCCCGCATAGCCCGTGAGCGAGCCGTCGGCGCCGACGACCCGGTGGCACGGCACCAGGATGCTGATCGGATTGTGGCCGACCGCGCGCCCCACCATGCGGGCCAGGTTCCGGTCGCCGAGCCGGAGCGCGAGCTCGCCGTACGTCGTGGTCTCGCCGAACGGGATCTCCCGCAACATCGCCCACACCCGGTGCTCGAACTCGTCGCCCGCCGGATCCATCGGCACGTCGAAGTCGCGGCGGTGCCCGGCGAGGTAGTCGTCGAGCTGCCGCGCGAGCTCCGTGAGCAGCGGGTCGGCCGAGGCATCCGCCGACGCCCCCAGCGAGCCCGCGGCCGGCGGGTGCCAGTGCGCCGGGAAGTAGAGTCCGGCGATCCCGCCCGAGTCCGCGACGACGAGCAGCTCGCCGAGCGCGGTCGGCAGGGTGGCATGGCGGCGGGTCATGCCCCCATTCTCGCCGCGCCGCGGCGGGCGGGAGCCGCATCGGACAGCGGATTTCGGACCTCTGCGCCGGACTAGGCTGATCGGATGCCTCAGCTCCCCCGCGTCGCCGGCGCGCACCTCGTCGGATCCGTCAACCAGCCCACCGCCGAGACTGTCTTCCGCCTGGCGGCGGGCGAGCTCGGCGCGGCGCTGCCCCGCATCCCCGACGGCGAGGTGGGCGAGCGCTTCCACTGGATCCTCTTCCAGGGCGCCGCGTTCGACCGCGTCGCCGGGCTCGTGCGCGCGCCCATCGACCCGATCGTCGTCGCCGGCTTCGACCTGCGGCCGCTCCTGCTCGACGGCACGGTGCCGGCCGAGGAGCTGTCGTTCGGCCCGCTCGGCTACGCGGCCGCCGCGATCGAGAGCCACGCCGAGTTCGTGCGGCTGCGGGAGGCGGGCGTCATCCCCGACGGCACCCGCTTCCAGGTCTGCCTGCCCTCGCCGCTCGCGCCGGTGACGAGCTTCGTGGCGCCGGACGATCGCGCCGCCGTGTATCCGGCCTACGCCGCGGCGCTCGTCGGGGAGCTGCGCGCGATCGCGGCGGCGATCCCCGCCGAGGACCTCGCGGTGCAGCTCGACCTCGCCACCGAGTTCGCCTACCTCGAGGGCATCAGCCTCGGCGGCGGTCCGCTCGAGGCCTTCTTCGCGGCCGCGGACGGCGCAGCCGACGACCGCGGCGCCGACGCGCTCGCAACCGAGGTCGCGCGCCTCGCCGCCGAGCTCGCCGACGCCGTGCCGGCGGGCGCCGAGCTCGGCTTCCACCTCTGCTACGGCGACGTCGGCGAGAAGCACTTCGTCGAGCCGCAGGACGCCGGCCGCCTCGTCGCCGTCGCCAACGCGCTCGGCACCGCCGTCTCCCGGCGCATCGACTGGGTGCACCTGCCGGTGCCGATCGAGCGGACGGATGCCGCCTACGCGGCCCCGCTCGCAGGCTGGGCGCTGCCCACCGCGACGACGCCGTTCCTGGGGCTCGTGCACCACGAGGACGGGGTCGACGGCGCACTTGCCCGCCTCGCCCCCGCGCGCGAGGCGTTCGCCGCCGCGGGCGTCACCGAGTTCGGCATCGGCACCGAGTGCGGCTTCGGCCGCGGGCCCGCCGAGCGCACCGCCGGGCTGCTCGCCCTGCACCGGGAGATCCTCGCCGCCGCGCAGTAGGGCGCGTCAGGTGTCGCAGGCCACCCCGTCGCCGTCTCGATCGAGATCGTAGATGTCCGAGCCGACGACCCAGACTGGCCCGTCGACGTACGCCGGCCCGTTTCCGCTGCCGCCGGCGCAGTCGACGTCGGAGGCGATGGGGACGCAGGCCCCTTCGTAGTTGGGGTCGCACCCGCCCGCGTCCGCGAACGGCACCGGCTCGACCGGAGCCGGCGGCGGCACGCGCGTCCCGTTCGAGATCACCTCGTTCACCGGTTGCACCGTGATCGTCTCTTCGACGACCTCGCGCTTCACCTCGACACCGTCCTCGGTGGTGACCCTGATCTTCGTAACCTTCTCGCCGTCGACGCCGACCACGGCGACGCTCGACAGGCCGCTGTCGAGGTTCGGGTCGTCGACCGTGGACGAGGAGAACGGGACGACCGTGCGCTCCTCGATCACCGAAACCTCCCGGCGGGTCGTCGGGGCGGGCGACATGGAGCGCTTCGGCGACTCGGTCGCGGCTGCGCCCACAGACGAAGCGAACTGCGGGGCCGGCGTTCTGCTGGCACCGTACGCGACCCCGCCCGCTCCGGCGACGAGGATTCCCGAGACGAGGAGAATCGCCGCGGTGCGGTGATTGGCGATCCGCAGCCCGAGCGCCCCTCGCCCACGGAGCGACTGAACCGCGAACGCGGCCGCCGCTAGCCCGAGCACCAAGAGGACACCCGGCCAGCCCTGCATCAACAGCCAGAGTCCGACCACGGCGGCGACCACCAGCAGCACGATCTTCGTCGTCCGGGACGGCCCGGCCGCCTCAGCGGTCGCGGCACCCGAGGTCGCGGGGCCCAGTCCCGGGCCCGTCGAGCGGGCCTCGGTCCATCGGGTTCCGTCCCACCAACGCGTTCCGCCAGTGCCGTCGTCGTACCATCCGGGTGGTGGTGTCTCCATCGTGCTCCCTCGGGTTCCCGATGACCATAGAATTCGGCGCAGGCGATGTCGTGACCCAATAAAGGGGACAGTGCTCTCCGCGGGCCGCGGCGCGCGAGTCGCGCGGCGGGTGCAGCCGACCTCGACGTCGGCGGCGGGCGCTACGCTCGGCGCATGCGCATCCGATTCGAGGCCGAGATCTACGAGTGGGCGGCCCGGCGCAACTGGTTCTTCGTCGACGTACCGCCCGAACCGAGCGCCGACATCTCCGAGCAACCGCGCATGCCCCGCGGCTTCGGGGCCGTCAAGGTCACGGTCTCGCTCGGCGGCAGCACCTGGAGCACCTCGATCTTCCCGAGCGGCGGGGTCTACGTGCTACCGCTGAAGCGGGCGGTGCTCCGCGCCGAGCAGGTGGGCGAGGGCGACACCGTGCTCGTCTCGCTCGACGTGCACGACGGTTGAGGAGTGTCGGCGGCCGCGGGTAGCGTCGCCCCATGAGCGAGATCTCGGGCACGACGAGCGGCGGAGTGCCCTACACGGCACGCGCGGCGAGGCATCCCGACGCCCCCGTCGTGGCGGCCTGGCACCTGCTCGACCCGCCGAACACGCCCGCCGCCATGGCCGCGGCGCTGCCGCTCGCCGGCCTCGACGCGCACGTGCTCTACCTCGGCCTGCCGCTCAGCGGGGCGCGCGCCGTGCACGACGGCTTCGAGGCGCTGCTCGGCAGCGGCATCGATCTGGTCACCGACTTCTTCGGGCCCATGCACGAGCAGGCGAACGACGAGTTCCCGGGCGCGCTCGCCGAGCTCCGCGAACGGCTCGGCGCCGACCGCGAGGCGCCCCTCGTCGTCCTCGGCGGCTCCGCGGGCGCGTCGGTCGCCGCCGAGGTCGCCGTGACCCACGGCGCGGCCCTCGGCCTCCGCGCCACGGTGCTCGTGAACCCGATGCTGCGGCTGCGGCCCATGGTCGACGCGATGGCCGAGTTCCTGCCCGAACCCTACCGCTGGACGGATGCCTCGAGCGCCGTCGCCGCCCGCATGGACTTCGTGGCCCGTGCCGACGAGCTCCGCGGGCTCGGCACCTCGCTGCTCATCGTCGAAGGCGACGCCGACGAGGCGCCGTTCCTCGACGCGGTTCGCGCATTCGACCGGCTCGAGCTCGCCGAGGTGCGCTACGTGCCCGGCGTCGAGCACGGCCTCGCCGAGTGGCCGGGCGACGAACCCGCGCCGCAGACCGCCGCCGCCCGCGCCTACGACGAGATCGTGACCGGCTGGCTGCGGTCGGCGCTCGCCCGCTGATCCCCGAAACGACTACAGTGGAGCCGCCAGCACTGGGGATGCCAGACGGGGGACATCATGTCGAAGCTTCGCACCGCCGCGCTCGCCTCGTGCGCGCTCGCGCTCTCCGCACTCACGGCGTGCACCGCCCCGCCGAGCCCGACGCAGACCCCGAGCGCGCCGCCGAGCGCGGCCGCGACCCCGCCGCTCCCGGCGGGCGAACTCGATGTGGTGTACCAGGCGCCGCAGGTCAGCGAGGTCGACCGCAGCACGAGTCCGATCATGCAGCCGGGCGTCTCGATCTCCGAACGCTGGATCGCCGTCGCCTCCGCGCCGGCGGGCACGCTCACCGTGTTCGACCGGGCCACCCTCGACGAGGCCTGGTCCGTTTCCGGCGGCCCGGCCGACTGGGGCCCGTGCGGCGAGCCGTACTTCCTCTCCGAGGAGCGGCTCGTGCTGCTCACCGGCATCGAGGGCGGCGGGCCCTGCTCGCGCTTCGTCGTCTACGACCTCGAGAGCGGTGAGGCGGTCGACGGCTTCGAGTTCGTGACGGCGGAATACCAGGGCACCAAGAGCTACGAGCAGGTCACCGGCACCGCGGCCGTCGACGGCCGGCTGTGGTTCGTCACCGCGTACCACGGGCTCGGCTTCCTCGACCCGAAGACGGGCGAGCCCGAGGGCGTCCTCGATTCCTCCGAGCTGGGGGCCTTCAGCGACGACAGCGGGCGCGCGCACGTCAGCTCGCTCGCCGTCGATCCCGGAACCGGCCTACTCGTCACCACCCTGCTGCACGGCGAACTGATCGGCGACGCGCCCGCCTCCGACGTGTACGGCATCCGCGTCGACGGCGCCGAAGCCGAGGTGGTCTGGAAGTTCGGCGACACCATCGACGGCAACGCCGCGCTCGGCGTCGGCGAGCTCGACGCAGCCGACCCGTTCCTCTTCGTCGACGACCGCGAACCGGGCGTGCTCGCCATCGCCGAGCTCGCCGACGGCGGCGCGGTGCTCGGCCGCCTCGACCCCGAGACCGGGCGGATGCCGGCGCCGATCTCACCGAGCACGGGGGTCGACTTCGCCGCGGGGCTCACGAGCGGGCACGGCGCCTACGAGGTCGTCGGAGATCTGCTCGTCACCGGCGCGAAGGATCCCGACGGCGGCTCGCTCGACCTCGTCGGCTACGACCTCGTCAGCGGCGAGGAGCGCTGGCGCACCACGCCGCCGGCGCCGTTCACGGCGACCCTGCAGGACGTGAGCGTCGGCACCGACGGCGAGCTGTACGCGCTGAGCATCGGCCTCGTGAACGGCGACACCGCGCTGAACCGCATCGACCCGGAGACGGGCGAGAGCACCGAGAGCTGGGAGATCCCGTCGGGACTCTTCGGCGAGACCGGGTTCACCGCGCGGGTCGTCGACGATGCCGTCGTGCTCGTCTACGCGAGCACCCAGACGATCGCGTTCCCGACATCACCGCTCGTCATCCTCGCCGCCGAGCAGCGCGACTGAGGCGCGGCGGCGCCCGGGGCGCGCCTACGCGGCGCGCTCGGCCTTCGCGAGGTTCGCGACGAGCTCCTCACGGCTCTGCGCGCCGGCCGAGTACGCGGGCTGATCGCGCTCGACCCGCCAGCTCTCGGCGAGCGGCCCGACGTTCACGGTGTCGTAGCCGAACTCGTCGTAGATCCGGGCGACGGCGGCCGCGGCATCCTCGTAATCGCTCGCGGTGGCGAGCGCGCGACGCTCCGGCGCACCGGCCGGGCGCCCCTCGGTGGTGATGTCGGCGGCGGTGATGTGGTTGAAGCCCTTCGCGACCCGGCTCGATGGCAGGTGCGCCTGGAGCATGCCGCTCACGGTGTCGCGCCCCTCGTCGAGGGCGGGGACGTGCCCGTCGCGCTCCCAGTAGTAGTTGTTCGTGTCGATCACGATCTTGCCGGCGAGCGGCTCGACCGGCACCGCCGGGTACGCCTTGAACGGCACGGTCACCACCGCGAGGTCCGCCGCCGCGGCGGCCTCCTCCGCGGTGGCCGCGCGCGCCTGCGGGCCGAGTTCGGCCACGAGCTCGGCGAGCGTCTCCGGGCCGCGCGAGTTGGCGATCACGACCTCGTAGCCGTTCGCCACCGCCGCTCGCGCGATCTGACTGCCGATGTGTCCTGCGCCGATGATTCCGAGGGTCGTCATGCAGAGGTGGAACGCTCCGGCGGCGCGATTGCTTCCCCGATCGAGGCATCCTGCCGATGTCGGGTCACGAGATAGGAGCCGAGCAGCACGAGGACGAAGCCGACCACCGTCCACACCGTGACCCGCTCGCCGAGCACGAGCACGCCCGCGACGATCGCGACCGCGGGGTTCACGTAGGTGATCGTCGTCGCCTTCACCGGGCCGATCTCGGCGATGAGGCCGACCATCAGCAGGAACGCGAGCGCGCTGCAGACCACCGCGAGCACGAGCACCGCGACGACGACCTCCGTCGAGGGCCAGCTCGTCGGCACCCCGCCGGTGAGCAGCACGAACGGCACGAACACGACGGCCGCCCCCGCGAGCGAGACGGCGACGATGCCGACGCCCGGCAGATCCGACATCCAGCGGGCCAGGATGGCGGGGCCGAGCGCGTAGCCCACCACCACGACGCCCATCTCCGCGACGGCGAAGAGGTCTGAGCCCGCGACATCGAGGCCGACGAGCGCGGCGACGCCGAGCATGCCGAGCAGGATGCCGAGCCAGTTCACTCCGGACAGGCGCTCCGGGCGGCCCATCAGGAAGGCGATCGCGACGCCCGCGAGCGGGACGGCCGCGAGCAGGAGTCCCGCGGTCGAGCTCGGCAGGTGCTGCTCGGCGGAGCTCAGGAAGTACCAGGGGAACACGATCTCGACGAGCGTGTACGCGAGCATCGGCTTCCACCGCTTCAGCACGGGCCAGACCTGGTGGCGGAAGAGCGCGAGCGGCAGCAGCAGGATGGCCGCGAGCCCCGAGCGCGCGAGCACCACCATGCCGGGGTCGAGTTCCGACACCGCCACCTTGATGAAGAGGTAGGGGATGCCCCACGCGATCCCGAGCGCGGCGAACAGGATGATCCCCCGGCGAGTCACCCGCCCATTCTGCTGCGTCGCGGGCCCGAGCGCGCGGCCGTGGCTGCCGTCCTCCCGCGACATCCGGCCACCTCGGGCGGGGTCCGGCCGGCTTGCCGTCAGTATTTGCGGGTGCGTCGGCGCCGGCACCCGCAAATACTGACGGCTTGCCGTGGTGGATGGGTCGCTGAGCCTGTCGAAGCGGGACGGGGCGCAGTTCCCTTCGACGGGCTCAGGGAACCACGGGATGGGTCGCTGAGCCTGTCGAAGCGGGACGGGGCGCAGTTCCCTTCGACGGGCTCAGGGAACCACGGGATGGGTCGCTGAGCCTGTCGAAGCGGGGGCGAGTTCCCTTCGACGGGCTCAGGGAACCACGGGATGGGTCGCCGAGCTCAGTCCGCGTCGTCGGCGAAGGCGACGTAGGCCTGCAGCGGCACCGGCTTCACCGGGATGTGCGCGGCGAAGCGGCCGGCCTCGCCGACGCCGGTGCCGCGCGCCTTCGCGACGAGGCCGGCGACGGCGGACTCGCAGTACCGCCCCTGGCACGGGCCCATGCCGCTGCGGCAGGCGAGCTTCACGGCATCCGCGGTGCCGGCGAAGGGGTTCTCGTCCAGGAAGCCGTCGATCGTGGCCCGCGTCACCGTCTCGCAGCGGCAGATCTCCGTCGCGGGCGTCGCGAGCTCGAGTAGGGCCTCGCGGCGCGGGGCGAACATCCGCTGCACCACGCCGGAGAAGCGCGCGGCCGAGCGGATGCGCCGCCGGGCGCTGGCGAGCGCTCGCTCGGGCACGGGGCGGCCGAGGGCCGCGGCGATCGTGAGGCCGGCGAGCTCGCCCTCCGCCCGGGACTGCTCGGCCCCGGCGACGCCGCTCGGCTCCCCCGCGACGTGCACGCCCGGGACGGTCGTCTCGAGCTGCGCGTCGTGGCGCACGATCCAGCCGCCCTGCGCCGAGTCCCAGTCGAGTCCGCAGCCGAGCTGGCGGGCGAGCTCGGTCGAGGGGTGGAAGCCGTAGCCGAGCACGAGCGCGTCCGCCTCGACGGTGCGCGCCGGGCCGGTCTGGCGCCAGCCGCGGTCGGCACGGGCGAGTCGCACGCCCTGCACGCGGCCGTCGCCGAGCACCTCGGTCGGCACGGTGCCGGTCGAGATCCGCACGCCGGCCCGCAGCAGCCGCAGCACGCAGCCGGCGAGCTCGCCGAGGAGGCGCACGTGCCCGGGCACGGCGGGCAGCGCCCGCAGCAGCTCGAGGGGAGAGGGGATGCCTCGGGCGATCGCGACCTCTTCGATCCGCGCCCCGGCCGCGAGCAGCTGGTCGGCGACGATGAGGAGGAGCGGGTGGGAGCCGGCGAGCACGACGCGGTCGGCGACGCGCAGCCGCTGCGACTTCAGGAAGCCCTGCACCGCGCCCGCCATCATCACGCCGGGCAGCGTCCAACCGGGGATCGCGACGGGCATGTCGTAGGCGCCGGCGGCGATGAGCACCCGCCGCGCGCGCACGCGCCCGGAGCCGGCGGGATCGGCCGGATCGCTCGTCAGCACGTCGAAGCCCGCCGGGGCGGGCCCGGTCGAGGCATCCACGGCATCCACGGCATCCGCGCCATCCGCGCCATCCGCCGACGAGGCATCCGCCGTGACCGGCAGGATGCCGAACACGGTCGCGCCGTGCCGCCAGGCGATGCGCGGGTGCGAGCGCGCGCGGTCGAGGAGCTCGCCGGCCCAGGGGTAGCCGGTCGGCAGCTTCCGGCGGGCCCCGAACTCCGGCGGCGTGGTGCGGAAGATCTGCCCGCCCGCGGCGCGCTGCTCGTCGACGACGAGCACGTCGAGGCCGGCGTCGGCGGCGGCGAGCGCGGCCGCGGCACCCGCGGGACCGGCGCCGACGACGACGAGGTCGTGGCCGGGGCTCATCGCTCGCTCGTCTCGACGCGCATGCCGTCGCGCACGGTGGTGAGGCACGAGCGGGTGAGCGGCACGCCGTCGACGGTCACGCCGCACTCGAAGCAGGTGCCCATGTTGCAGAGCGGGATGCGCGGCTCGCCGTTGCGGTGCGAGAACGCGGGCACCCCGGCGGCGAGCATCGCCGTGGCGACGGTCTCGCCGGCGAAGCAGCCGACGGGGCGGCCGTCGACGGTGATCTCCGCGGGCGCGCCGCGCTCCGAGGGCAGGCGCGCGGCGCGCCCGCTCGTGGCCTCAGCGTCGGGCATGGCTCAGCCTTTCGAATCGTGCGGGGTCGTAGGGGTGCAGATCGATCCCGGGCGGCCGCCCGTCGGCGAGGGCGATGAGCGAGCGGGCGAAGCTCGGCCCGAGGGTGAAGGCCGAGCCGCCCGTCGCGACGAACACCCCGGGTCGACCGGGCACCTGGCCGACGAGCGGCAGCTGGTCGGGGGTCACGGTCGTCGTGCCGACCCAGCTGCGCACGATCGGCAGCGAGGCGGTTCGCGGCACGACGCCGATCGCGGCGGCGGCGTTGCCGACGAGGGAGGACTGCAGCAGCGTCGGCCGGCTCTCCAGATCGGGGGTCCCGTCCGCGGCGAGGGGCAGGCGAGCGGGCCAGCCGCCGCCGATGAGCACGGTGCCGTTGCCGGTCTGCTTGAGGGAGAGCTTCGTGCCGGCGTGCTGCACGAGGTGCGGCACGAAGGGCGCGGTCGGGGCACTGACGCTCATCATGAGCGCGAGCGGGATGGTCGGCAGCGAGACGTCGAGGAGCTGCCCGAGCCGAGTGGTCCAGACCCCGGCGGCGAGCATCACCGTGTCGGCCTCCAGGCGGAGCATCCGCTCCCCCGCCTCGCTGCGCTCGACCGCATGCACCGCCCAGCCGGTGGCGGCGGGCACCAGGTCGACGACCTCGGTGCGGGTGCGCACCTCGGCGCCGAGCCGCAGCGCGCCGCGGGCGAGCGCCGGGCCGGCGATGCGGGTGTCGGCCTTGCCCTCGAGCGGGCAGAACGCGGCGGCGAGCACCGAGTCGGAGAGGTACGGGGCGAGGCGGCGGGCCTCGTCGCCGTCGAGGAGGCGCACGTCGAGGCCCCACTCCTGCTCCAGCGCGGTCTTGCGCCGCAGCACCTCCACCTGCTCGGCCGTCTCGGCGAGCATGAAACCGCCCTGCTGGGCGACGCCGAGCGATTCGCCGAGCTCGTCGCCGAGCGCCGCCCACTCGCGGGCGGCCTCGAGGTGCAGCGGCATCGCCTCGGCGGCGGTGCGCGCCGACTCCCAGCCGTGCTCGACCATGCGGTACTCGAGCTGGAAGTGCAGGCTGCCCGCGTTCTGGCCGGAGGCGTGCTGGTTCAGCTGGTCGCGCTCGAGGAGCGCCACCCGGGCGCCCTCGCGGGCGAGCATCCAGGCGAGCGCGGCGCCGAGCAGTCCGCCGCCGACGACGATGCTGTCGTAGCGCTCGCTCACGAGAGTGGAACGGTCGCGATCCCCAGGTCCTCGAGGGTCGAGCGGACGATCGAGACCTGCGCGTCGTCGAGCTCGAGGAGGGGGCGCCGGACGTAGCCGGCCGAGACGCCGCGGAGGCGCAGCGCCGTCTTCATGATCGCCTGCTGGTTGCCGAACTTCGCACCGTAGTCGGGGCCGAACCACCGGGTCATGACGACGCGGTCGCGGGCGCCGAGCTCGATGGCGCGCTCGCGCTCGCCGGCGGCGAGCGCGTTCCAGAAGTCGGGGTGATCGCGGCCGAGCGGGGCGCCGGAGCCCATCAGGCCGTCGCCGCGGCCGAGGGCGGCGAGGTCGGCGCCGAGCTCGCTCGTCGGGATGCCGAAGTAGCGCACCCGGTCGCCGAGGGCGTAGAGGCCCGCGAGGAAGCCGGCGAAGTTCCCCGTGGAGTTCTTGATCGCCACGACGTTGTCGATCTCGGCGAGCTCGCCGAGGGTGTCGACGTCGAGGTCGACGATGCAGCCGCGGGGCCAGTTGTAGACGCAGATCGGCAGCTCGGTGCCGGCGGCGACCTCGCGGTAGAACTCGACGATCTCGGCGCGGCTGGGCACGAGGTACGGCGGCGGGGTGAGCAGGATGCCGTCGAGCCCGGCGCGCTCGGCGGCGCGGGCATGCCGGATCGCCTCGGCCGCGGTGAAGGCGTTGCAGCCGCCGAGCACGCGCATGCCGGCGCCGAGCCGGGCGCCCTGCGCGAACAGCTCGGCCCGCTCGGCCTCGTTCAGGCTGAACCACTCACCCGAGGTCCCGGCGAGGATGACGCCGTGCATGCCCTCGTCGGCGAGCCAGCCCATCTGCCCCTCGAAGGCGGCGACGTCGAAGTCGCCGTCCCGGGTGAACGGGGTCGTGATGGCCGGGATGTAGCCGTGCCAGTCGACGCTCGTGCGATCCATGTCTGTCGTCCTCTCAGTTCGCGCCGTCGGCGGGCAGGTCCTGCGCGTGGTGGTGCACGATGCGCCAGCCCTCGTCGCCGTGGCGGAGCACGTCGGTGACCCGCACCCGTTCGAGCAGTCGGCCGTCGGCCGGGTCGCGCACCTCGAGCACGTAGCGCACGAGGCCGGTGCCGTCGCCGAAGTCGTCGCTGACGATCTCGACGGGGCGCACCTCGGGCAGCGGCTCGGCGCGGTCCTCGGGCGCGACGGCGGGGCCGCGCAGTTCGTCGAGCTCGGCGATGCCGCGCATGAGGGTCGGCCACGGCGTCTCCCACACGGTCACCGCGGGGTCGAGGCGGGCGTCGAAGGCGGCGCGGTCGCCGAGTTCGCGGTAGAGGGCGACGACGAAGTCGTCGAGGGGGGCAGAGGTCATGGTCGGTCCGTCGATTCGGTGGTGAGCAGGTGCTGGAGCGGTCCGAGGCCCATGGGGCCGTAGGACAGCGCTCGGTGGTGGAAGTCCTTGGCGGTGATCCCGGATGCCTCGGCGCGGGCCCGCGCCTCGGTCCAGAGCTTCGCGCCGACCTTGAAGGCGAGCGCCTGCCCCGGCCAGGCGAGGTAGCGGTCGACCTCGAAGCCGGCCGTCCTGGGGTCGACGAGGGCGAGCTCGGTGAGGAAGCGGCGGCCGAGCTCGGGCGTCCACCGACCGGTCGCGCCGAGCGGGTTCGGCCGCAGCTCGCGGCCGGTGTGCAGGCCGAGGTCGACGACGATCCGCACCGCGCGCCAGATCTGGCCGAGCACCATCCCGAGCTGCTCGGCGGGGTCGCGCAGCAGGCCGATGGAGTCGGACAGCTGCTCGGAGTAGTGCGCCCAGCCCTCGGCGTAGCCGTGGATCTCGCACAGGTAGCGCTGCCACGGGTGCAGGCCCGCATTGCTGCGGTTGATCGTGTGCTCGAGGTGGTGCCCGGGCACGCCCTCGTGGTGGAAGCTCGTGACCTCCTGCCAGGTGCCGATCCCCTCGGCGCCCTCGGGGATGGTCCAGACGATCTTGCTGCGCACGGAGCCGTCGGGCGCGCCGGGCGTGTAGTAGACGACGCCGCTCGCGGCGGTCGGCACGACCACGTCGACGTCGCGGATGGCCCGGGGCAGGTCGAAGGCGACGCCGTCGACGCGGGCGAAGGTGTCCTCGAGGCGCTCCTGCAGCCAGGCGACGATGCGCTCGTGCCCCGCGACCCGGTACCGCGGGTCGGCGTCGAGCAGGCGTGCCGCGGCGCGCACCGCCTCGGTGCCGTCGGAGCCGCTGCCGTCGGAGCCGGTGCCCAGCACGATCGCGGCGAGGCGCCGGGCCTCGCCGAGGAGCCGCTCGAGCTCGGACCAGCCGTAGTCGTAGACCTCGTCGAGGTCGAGCCGGGTGCCGAGGAAGCTCTGCGCGATCTGCCGGTAGACGTGCTCGCCGACGGCGTCCTCGACGGGCGCGCTCGGCAGCAGCTCGGTGCGGAGCCATCCGCTCAGCTCGCCGAAGGCGCGCGTCGCCCGCTCGCCGGCGCGCGCGAGGGCCGCGGCGCGCGACCCGCTCAGGGGCGCCGCCGAGATGCGGGAGAAGTAGTCGAGGCCGGCCGGGTCGATCCAGCTGTCGATCTGCCCGGCGACGACCTCGAGCTGACGCGCCGCCGCGACCCCCGAGCCGCTGAACCGGCCGGCGCGGCCGGCGTCGCGCGCCCACTCGAGGCGCCGACGGAGCTCGCCGAGGGCGGGCTCGACCGCGGCGAGCCGCTCGATGACCGCGTCGCCCGCCTCGTCGTCCGTGACGGTGACGTCGTCGAAGCGCTCCCGGATCTCCTGCACGGGTGACGCGAGCGGGGCCAGCAGCCGCGCGGTGAAGCCCGTGTCGAAGAGCTCCCCCTCGCTCGCCGCACGCTCCGCGAGCGCGGCGTCGAGGGCGGCGTCGGCGGCGCGCTCCTCGGCGGGCAGCGCGGCCAGTGCGGCGGCGGTGCGGCCGAGCAGCGCCCGGCGCTCCTCCGCCCACTCGGGGCCGTAGTCCGCGAGGCGCGCGGCGGCGTCGCGGCCGAGCGCCTGCGCCGCGGCGGGCTCGTGCTCGGCGAGCGCGGCGAGGTGCGCGTCGGCGACGGAGCGGACGGTGGCGCGATCCGTCATCGGGCGCCGGCCCGGTCGTCGCGCACGACGACGCCGTCCTTCATGACCCAGTCGATGCCGCGCAGCGCGGAGACGTCGCGCGTCGGGTCCTCGTCCGTGACGATGAAGTCGGCGTGGGCGCCGGGCTCGACGACCCCGATGCCGGGCGCGCCGAGGAGCTCCGCCGCCCGCCCGGTCGCGGAGCGCATGACGTCGAGGTCCGTCATCCCGGCCTCCACCATGAACTCCATCTCGCGGACCGTGGCGGTCGTGCCGTCGAAGTCGGCGGCCGGCGGCATGTCCGTGCCCATCGCGATCGGCACGCCGCTCGCGATGGCGTGCTGCAGGCTCTCCCAGTGCCGGGGACCCGCACCGAGGGCGCGCTCCTTCATCCAGGCGGGCACGCCCTGTGCATCGAAGAACTCCTCGCAGCGGCTCACCGTGATGGTCGGCACGTACCAGACGCCCCGCTCGGCCATGAGCTCGGTGATCTCGCGCGTGAGCTGGTAGCCGTGCTCGACGCAGTCGAGGCCGAGCTCGATCGCGCGGCGCAGCGTCTCGGACGGCCCGACGTGCGCGGTGACCTTGCGGCCCCAGTCGTGGGCGACCTGGATGATCGAGGCCATCTCCTCGTCGGTGAGCTGCGGGGTGTCGATCTGCTCGTGCTCGCCGGCGATGCCGCCCGAGATGCAGACCTTGATGAGGTCGGCCCCGTGCCGGATCTGCAGCCGGGCGAGCCGGCGCAGCTCGTCGGCGCCGTCGCCCTCGAGGGCGTCGGAGTCCCAGCCGTGGCCGCCCGTGCAGCAGAGCGCGTGGCCGGCGGTGAAGATGCGCGGGCCCGGCACGATGCCCGCGTCGATGCCGCGGCGCAGCGCGAAGTCGAGGTAGCGGCTCTCGCCGACGAGGCGGGTCGTCGTGACGCCCGCCTGCAGCGTGCGCTTCGCGCCGTCGGCCATCACGAGGAGCAGGTCGGGGTCCGACTTGCTCGCGATCGCGGCGCCCGCGGTGCCGGGCAGGGCGAGGCCGAGGTGCACGTGCATGTTCACGAGGCCCGGGCTCAGCACGCGCCCCGTGAGGTCGAGCTCCCGCGCGCCGGCCGCCGCCGGGAGGGCGCGGAGCTCCGCCTCGGGGCCGACGGCCTCGATCCGGCCGTCGGCGGAGACGAGCACGGCCGAGCCGTCGAGGAGCTCGGCATCCGTGCCGGTGAAGATCCGGGCCCCGACGAGGAGGGTGGGGGCGGTGGTCGCACTGGTCATGCTGATGCTCCGTTCGTGGCTGCCGCGTCGACGCCGGCCGCTGCGGGCTCGGCGACGTCCTCGTCGAGGCCCGGCAGCTTCTTGACGGGTCCGATCTCGGGGATCGCGGCGATGAGGGTCTTCGTGTAGGGATGCGTCGGCCGCTCCCAGAGCTGCTCGCTCGGGCCGCGCTCGACGATCTCGCCCGCGTACATCACCGCGGTCTCGTCGGCAATGGCCCGCACGAGCGAGAGGTCGTGCGAGATGAAGAGCATGCCCATGCCGAGCTCGCGCACGAGCGACTGCAGCAGCTGCACGATCTGCGCCGAGGAGAAGGCGTCGAGCGCCGTCACCGGCTCGTCGGCCACGACGAGGCTCGGCTTCGCGGCGAGGGCGCGGGCGATCGCGAGCCGCTGCCGCTGCCCGCCGGAGAACTGCGAGGGGTAGCGGCTGCCCGCCGCCGCGTCGAGGCCGACGAGCTCCAGCAGCCGCGCGACCTCCGCGGCCCGCTGCTCGCGCGGGATCGGCTCAGTCACGCCGTCGAGCAGCTGGCTCGCGATCGTGCGGCGCGGGCTCAGCGAGGCGTACGGGTTCTGGAACACCATCTGCAGCTTGCGGTCGGCGGCGGGCCGCTGCCGCATCCGGAGCGGTTCCAGCGGCGCGCCCTCGAAGCGCACGGCGCCCGAGGTGGGGGCGTGGATGCCGCAGGCGACCCGGGCGAGCGACGACTTGCCGCAGCCCGATTCGCCGACGAGCCCGACGACCTGGCCGGGCGCGACGGTCAGCGAGACGCCGCGGACGGCCTGCACCGCCGGGCCGCCGCTGCGGCGGTGGGTGACGACGATGTCCTCGAGCTCGAGCACGTTGGCGGTCATGGGCGGGCCTCCTGCTGCACGCGCTCCTCGGCGAGCGACTGCGCGCGCGAGGCGATGAGCGCCTTCGTGTACTCGTGGCTCGGCTCGTTCAGGATGGTGGTGGTGACCCCCGACTCGACGACGGTGCCGTCCTTGAACACGTAGGTGCGGTCGGCGATCGAGTTCATGACGCCGAGGTCGTGGGTGATGAACAGCATCGAGACCCCGGTCTCCCGGGCGAGCCGGTCGAAGAGCCGCAGGATGCCGGCCTGCACCGTCACGTCGAGCGCCGTCGTCGGCTCGTCGGCGATGAGCAGCCGCGGCTCGCAGGCGAGCGCGATCGCGATCGCGGCGCGCTGACGCATGCCGCCCGAGAACTGGTGCGGGAACGCCTTCACCGCGTGGTGCGGGTCGCGGATGCGCACGAGGTCGAGCAGCTCGACCGCGCGGGCGTTCGCCTGCTTCTTCGTGACGCCCTTGTGGTGGACCAGGTGCTCGGTGAGCTGCGTGCCGATCGTGAGCAGCGGGTGCAGCGCCGCCGAGGGGTCCTGGAACACGATGGCGATGCGGTTGCCGCGCACCGTGTCGAGCTCGGCACGGCTCAGCGAGAGCAGATCGCGGCCCTCGAACATGATCCGCCCGCCGGCGCGCGCGCCGGGCGGCAGGATGCCCATGATCGCCGAGGCGGTCATCGTCTTGCCCGAGCCGCTCTCGCCGGCGAGGCCGACGATCTCGCCCTCGCCGATCTCGATGTCGGTGCGGTGCACGAGCTCGACCGGCCCCGAGGGGGTCGGCATGGTCACCGAGAGGCCCTCGATGGAGAGCAGGGGGTCGGCTGCGGTCGTCATCGCGTCCTCGCATTCCGCGACCGTGGGTCGAGGTGGTCCTGGATTGCGTCGCCCAGGAGGTTGAAGGCCATCACGATCGTGAGGATGGCGAGGCCGGGGAACAGGCTCACCCACCAGTTGCCGAGGTTCTGCGAGCCGAGCGCGATCATCGCGCCCCACTCGGCGGCCGGCGGCCGCGGGCCGAGGCCGAGGAACGACAGGGCGGCGAGCATCAGGATGGCGTTGCCGAGCTCGATCGTCGACATGACGAGGGCGGGCCCGGCGCTGTTCGGGATGACGTCCTTCACGATCGAGCGCAGCGTCGGCAGTCCGAGCATCCGGCCGGCGACGACGTACTCCTGCTCGCGGACGCTCAGCACCGAGCTGCGGATGATGCGCGCGTAGAGCGGCCACGACACGATGACGAGGGCGAGCACCGCGTTGCCGACGCTCGGGCCGAAGGCCGCGGCGACCGCCATCGCGAGGATGATCTGCGGGAACGCGAGCACGAGGTCGGCGAGCCGCATCGCGACGTTGTCGACGGCCTTGCCGAAGTAGCCGGCGGCGAGGCCGACGATGCCGCCGACGAGGAGCGAGCACGCGACGATGGCGACCGCGAGCGGCAGCGAGAGGCGCGAGCCCCAGATGAGCCGGCTGAGCACGTCGCGGCCGAGGTCGTCGGTGCCCATCCAGTGCGCGCCCGACGGCGGCTGCAGGTTGTCGCCGACGGTCTCGAGCGGGTCGTAGGGCGCCACCCACGGCGCGAAGGCCGCGAGCAGGCACCAGAGCACGATGATGCCGAGGGAGACCACGGTGAGCGGTCGCCAGAACGACCCCGTGCCGAGGCTGCCGCCGACGCGCAGGCGGTCGCGCCGGAAGCGCGAGGCGCGCGAGACGGCGACCCGGTCGGAGGGCAGGATGGTCATTTCGCTCCGATCCTCGGGTCGATGACGCTGTAGAGCACGTCGACGAGGAGGTTGATGAGGGTGTAGACGACCGCGATGAACAGCGTCACGCCGAGGATCGCCTGCAGGTCGAGCGAGATCGCGCTCTTGTAGGCGTACTGGCCCAGGCCCGGCCAGGACAGCACCTGCTCGACGAGCACGGCGCCGCCGAGCAGCGAGGCGAGCATGAGGCCCGAGACGGTGAGCACGGGCAGGAGGCCCGCGCGGAACACGTGCCGCCAGGTGATGACGCGGCGCGGCAGGCCTTTCGCGATCGCCGAACGGATGTACTCGGCATCCAGCACCTCGATCATGGCCGAGCGCACGAAGCGGAGCAGGCCCGACACGGTGAGCGCGGTGAGGATGCCGACCGGCAGCACGAGGTGCCAGAGCGCGTCGCCAAAGACGTCCCACTGCCCGGCGATGGCCGCGTCGACGGTGTACATGCCGGTGACCGCGGGCGGCGGGTCGTAGATGTTGCTGAGCCGGCCGCCGTTGGGCACCCAGCCGAGCAGGTAGAAGAAGACGTAGAGCGCGACGAGCGCGAGCCAGAACGGCGGGGTGGAGAGGCCGACGAGCGCGGCGCTGCGGATGCCGGTGTCGGTCGGGCGGTTTTTGCGCATCGCGGCGAGCATGCCGAGGCCGACCGCGATCACGATGGCGAGGGCCATGGCCGGCAGCGCGATCTCGATCGTCGCCGGCACGTACTGGCCGAGGTCCTCGGCGACCGGGCGGTGCGTCTGCTGCGAGGTGCCGAGGTCCCCCTGCAGGATGTTGCCGAGGTAGCGCACGTACTGCACCCAGATCGGCTGGTCGAGGCCCCACTTGGCCTCGAAGGCGGCCCGGATCTCCGGGTCGTCGTAGGCCTGCTGCGAGAGGTTCGCCGCGGCGGCGTCGCCGGGGACGACGTTCACGAGCAGGAAGGTCACGACCGTGACGCCCCAGAGCAGCACGAGGGCGCTCAGCAGGCGTTTGCCGATCATCTTGAGGAGGGGTGGCATCGAAGCTCCGTCTCGGGTCGCGGTGGCGACGGGTGGTCGCTCGCGCGACGGGGTCGCATGCGCGACGGGGGAAGCGGGCGCCCCTGACAGGAAGAGAGCAGGGGCGCCCGCGGTCCGTTCCGGCTACTTGCCGGCGATCGCCGCGAGGTCGACCGTCCAGCCGGCGGGCGTGTAGTCCGCGCCGGTCAGATCGCTCGTCGCGACGACGATGCCGGCGTTGTTCGCCAGGGCGATGTAAGGCGAGACCTCGTTCATCACGTGCTGCCACTCGATCATGGCCTCGTTGCGCCCCTCGGGGGTGAGCTCCGCGGTCACGGCGTTGCTGGCGTCGATCGCCGACTGGTCGGCGCGCTCCAGGGTCCAGCCGGTGCGCAGCGAGGTCGAGGCGCCGGGGGCCATGTTGTTCACGAGCGACGACGAGGCCGGGTAGTTCAGGCTGTTCGGCGAGAAGTTGATCTCGTTCTTGCCCTCGGACTGCGACTGCAGGAACACGTTGATCGGCTGCGGGGTGAGCTCGATCTCGATGCCGGCCTTCTTGGCGTCCTGCTGCACCTTCGTGACGATGGTGCCGAGGTCGACGCCGCGGTAGGTGATCGCCGGGTAGACGAGCGCCACCTTCACGTCGCTGAGGCCCGCGTCGGCGAGCAGCTTCTTCGCGCCGTCGATGTCCTGGACCGGGTTCTCCGACTCGTCGAGCGCGCCGGCGAAGGCGGGCGGCACGAGGCCGGCCGCGGGGGTCGCCCCCTCGCCGAAGAGCTTCGCGAGGCCCTCGCCGTCGACGGTCAGGCGCAGGGCCTTCACGAACGCCGGGTTCGAGGTGACGGCCGAGACGGCCGGGTCCTGGTTGAGGCTCAGGAAGTACGAGGTGTCGGCGACGCCGGAGACTTGGAGGTCGTCGGACAGCTCGGCGGCCTGCGGGCCCGAGAGGTCGAGCGCGATCTCGTCGCCCTTGGCCTTCGAGATGGTGAGCTTCTGGTTCTGCACGTCGACGTTCTGGATGACGACGCGGCTGTAGGCCGGCTGCTCGCCCCAGTACTTCGGGTTCGCGGTGAGCACGATCTTCGTGCTCGGGTCGTAGCTCTTCAGCACGTAGGGGCCGCTGCCGAGGCTCGCGGTGTCGAGCTGGGTGCCGATCTGGTCGCTCGTGGCAGCGTCCTCGGCGTCGGTCGCGCCGAGCTTCTTGGCCTCGGCCGAGTTCAGCACGCTCGCCGCGGGCATCGCGAGGATGACCGGGACGTCGGGGTTCGGCGTCGCGGAGGTGACGACGACCGTGTCGTCCCCTTCGGCGGCGAAGTCCAGGCCCTGCACGGTCTGCGAGGCGGAGCCCTGCAGGTTCTTCAGGCGGTTGAGGCTGAAGACGGCGTCCTCGGCGGTGACGGCGGCGCCGTCCGAGAAGACCGCGTCGTCGCGGAGGGTGAAGGTCCAGGTGGTGCCGTCGCTCGACTGCTCCCAGCTCTCGGCGAGCTCGGGCTGGAGGGTCGTGACGTCCGAACCCTCGTACGTCACCAGGGTGTCGTAGAGCGCGTGCACGGCGATGTTGCCCGTCTGCTCGTACACTGTGCCGGGGTCGAGTGTCTTCACGACGAATGAGGTGTCGACGGTGAGCGTCTGGTCGCCCGCGTTGGAGGTGCTGTTGCCTCCGGCGCATCCGGCGAGCGCGAGCGTCAAGGCGACGGCGCCGGCGGGCACGGCGAGCTTGGCTGTGAGGGATCTCATGTGCTTCTTTCCCCGGTCGGCGACGGTGACGAAGGAGTTGGAGGAGCGCTCAGCCTCGCTGCCAGTCAGTGCCCGGTGTCGTGTGGATGATGTTCAATCCAGGTACCATGAATTCAAGCACATTAAACACGTGCGGACTCACATGTCAAAACGCGGCCGCCCGTCACACCCAGACGGGGGACGCACAGGAAGGATGACTCAGCGTGCTCGGTGACCGATTGAAGGCCCTGCGCCAGGCCAAGGGCCTGACCCTCCGCGAGCTCTCCGAGCGGACGGGCTTGTCGGTCAGCATGCTGAGCCAGATCGAGAACGGCGCCGCCGACCCGAGTCTCGGCTCGGTGCGCAAGCTCGCCGAGGTGTTCGAGGCATCCATCGCGACCCTCTTCAGCGACCCCGACGCGCCCGCCATCCACATCAGCCGGCCCGGCGAACGGCACAGCCTCGGCGTCGCCGACGCGAGCTTCGCCTACGAGCGGCTCACCCCGGGCCGCGGCGACCTCGAGGTGCTGCGCGCCGAGATCCCGCCGGGGCAGGCGACCTCGCCCCGACTGTGGGGCCACCCCTCGACCGAGTGCGCCTACGTCATCTCCGGCGAGCTGACCGTCGAGCTCGGCGCCGAGCGGGTGACCCTCGCGACCGGCGAGTCCGTCACGTTCGACTCGCGCGAACCGCACCGCTACGTGAACGAGAGCGACGGCGTCACCACGATCGTGATCGCGGTGACGCCGCCGTCCCCGTAGTCCGTCTGGCCCGCTGAGCCTGTCGAAGCGCCGCTGGCCCGCTGAGCTCGTCGAAGCGGCGTTCCCTTCGACAAGCTCAGGGAACCAATGCAGGCTCAGGGAACCACGTTCAATCGCCCTTCACGTTCACGATCTGCCGCAGCGTGTGCCGCACCGCGACGAGCGACGAGGCATCCGCCATCACCCGGTCGATCGGCTTGTAGGCCTGCGGGATCTCATCGATGAAGGCGTCCGTATCCCGGAACTCGATGCCCGCCATCGCCTCCCGGAGCTGCTCGTGGGTGAAGGTCTTCCTGGCCTTCGACCGCGAGTACTCCCGGCCCGCGCCGTGCGGCGAGGAGTTCAGCGACATCGGATCGCCGAGCCCCTCCACGACGTACGAGGCGGTGCCCATCGAGCCCGGGATGAGGCCCGGCCGGCCGACGTCGGCCTGGATCGCCCCCTTCCGCGACACCCACACCCGCTTGCCGAAGTGCTCCTCGCTCTCGGTGAAGTTGTGGTGGCAGTTGATCCGCTCCTGCTCCTCCACCGGCACGCCGGTCCACTCGGACACCTGCCGGATGACCCGGTCCATCATCTCCTCCCGGTTGAGCAGCGCGAAGTGCTGCGCCCAGCGGAGCTCGGCGATGTACCGGGTGAACTCCGGCGTGCCCTCGACGAGGTAGGCGAGGTCGGGGTCGGGCAGCTCGATCCACCATTGCTTCGCGAGCCGCCTGGCGATGCCGATGTGCCGCTGGGCGATCTTGTTGCCGACGCCCCGGCTGCCGGAGTGCAGGAACAGCCACACCCGGTCGACCTCGTCGAGCGAGACCTCGATGAAGTGGTTGCCGCTGCCGAGGGAGCCGAGCTGCTCCCGCCAGTTCCCCGCGTAGGAGGCCGGGTCGAAGCCGCTCCGCTCCGCGAGCTCCTCGAGCTCGGCGACCCGGGGCTCAGCCGTCGCGACGACCTTGCGGTTGTACTTGCCGGCGGACAGCGGGATGGCCCGCTCGATCTGCTCCCGCAGCTCCCGCCGGTCGGCGGGCAGCTCGCTCGCGTGGAACTGGGTCCGCACGGCGATCATGCCGCAGCCGATGTCGACGCCGACCGCCGCGGGGATGATCGCCCCGAGCGTCGGGATGACCGAGCCGACCGTCGCGCCGAGGCCCAGGTGGGCGTCGGGCATCAGGGCCAGGTGCGGGTGGATGAACGGCATCGTCGACGAGGTGCGCGCCTGCGCGACGGTCTGCTCGTCGAGCAGGCTCGCCCAGGAGACGAGCCGATCGGAGAGTCTCTCCATGATGATGATTCCTGTCTGCGTTCCCGGAGCCCGCGGTGGCGGGCCCCGCTCTGGTGGGTCCTCGGGCCCGAGGGTCCACCGTCGCGCGCAGACGGAATCACCCCGGGCCTCGAAGCGGCACGGGGTGACGGTGGCGATGGATTCGCTGGCGTCAGGGTGCCGGCTCGAGAGCCTGCTCGAGCTTCGCTTCGGGGCGCTGCTGGCGCCCCGCGTTCGCGGGCTCGGCGAAGGCGGGCGTGAAGGTGCGCTGCAGAGACACGCTCACGATTCCACCTGCTTCCAGACTCCGGGGATGCCGCGCGATCGCGCAGCCTTGGAACCCTAGCGGGCCGGGGCGGTGGAGGTCAAGGACGGATGGCTCGCTGAGCCCGCCTTGGTTCGCTGAGCCCGTCGAAGCGCGGCCTTGGTTCGCTGAGCCCGTCGAAGCGCGGCCATTGGTTCGCTGAGCCCGTCGAAGCGCGGCGGCGTTCCCTTCGACAGGCTCAGGGAACCAGCGGACCCTTCGACCGGCTCAGGGAACCAGCGGACCCTTCGACCGGCTCAGGGAACCAGGATGGCTCAGAGGGCCGAGCGGGCGGCGCTCGCGTCGACGAGCGCGGCGAGGAGTGCGACGCGCTGCGGCACGCTCGCGAGGTCGAGCCATTCGCTCGGGCTGTGATCGCCGCCGCCGACGGGGCCGAGGCCGTCGAGCGTCGGCACGCCGAGGGCGGCGACCCGGTTCGCGTCGGACACCCCGCCGGTGCGGGCGAGCCCCGGCTCGAACCCCAGTTCGCGCGCGAGCCTGAGCGCCAGTTCGCCGAGCTCGCGCCCCGCCTCGGTCTCCTCGAGCGGCGCGCACTGGTCGACGACGCGCACCTCGACGCGGGTGCCCTCGACGAGCGGGCCGGCCGCCCGCTCCCTGAGCGCCGCGAGCGCCCCCTCGATGACCGCGGTGCGCGTCGCCCGCATCTCGACGTGCATGGTCGCCCGGTCGGGCACGATGTTCGTGCGCTCGCCGGCTCGGAGCACGCCGACATTGACGGTCAGCTGCTCGGCGGGGTCGGCAAGCGCCTGCAGGAAGACGGTGAGGTGGGCGGCCTCGAGGGCGGCGTGCGCGCCCCGCTCCGGCTCGATGCCGGAGTGGGCGGCGACGCCGTGCACGACGAGCTCGAGGTCGGCGACGCCCTTGCGCCCGACGACGAGATCGCCGTTCTCGCGCGCGCACTCGAGGCTGAAGGCAGCATCCACGCCTGCGGCGAGCTCCTGGAGCACCGGGCCGCCGGCGGGCGAACCGATCTCCTCGTCGGGAGTGAAGGCGAGCACGAGCTCGCCGTAGCGTTCGGCCCCGGCATCGATCAGGTGCGCGGCGGCGTGCAGGGCCGCGACGACGCCGGCCTTGTCATCGGTGACGCCCGGCCCGTGCGCGTGCCCGGCGTCGTCGATCGAGAACGGCCGCGCCGCGGCATCCCCGCGCTCGAAGACCGTGTCGAGGTGGGCGAACAGCAGGATGCGCGCGACGCCGGCGCCGCGGCGTCGGCCGATGACTGTGGCGCCGTAGCGCGGGTCGACGGAGGCGCGGCGCTCGACGGCGAAGCCGAGCTCGGCGAGGCGGCCGGCGACCACGTCGCCGACGCGGTCGACCCCCTCCGGGTCGAGCGAGCCGGAGTCGATGCCGACGAGCTCCGCGAGATCGCGGATGTACGCCGCCCGGGCGTCTTCGGCGCGGCGGAGCAGTTCGGCAGCGAGCACGGGGCCTCCGTTCGGTGCCTGCAACGTCCGTTGCAGATCACCGACGACCATACACGAACAGAAACACTCGTTTCCGAGCCGGGCGCCCGACGTGTCCGACCTCCACGCAAGTCGGGCAACTCGCGGAGGGGGGTGCCGCTCAGAGCAGCTCGAGCTCCTGCACGGTGCGCTCGATGCGCTCCATCCGCTCCCGCGCGGGCGGCCCGAGGCGGGTCAGCACCGCCTCGAAGATCGCCTCGATGAGCGCCATGACGGGCACGACCGAGTCGAACGGGCCGCGTTCGGAGGCGAGGCTCGACAGCACGGTGTCGGCGTCGCCGGCGCACGGCGACACCCAGCGGTCGGTCACGAGCACCACGGTCGCCTTGCGCGCCTTCGCGTGCTGCACGAGCCGGCGGGTCTCGGCCTCGTAGCGGCGGAAGTCGAACACGACGAGCACGTCCTTCGCGTCGAAGCCCGACATGGTCGCGGCGCGCAGGCTCGCCATGCGCGGCACCATCTGGACCGCTGGGCGCAGCTGCTGCAGGCTCGCCTGAAGGTACTCGGCGAGGAAGCCGCTGTAGCGCCCGCCGGCGAGCCAGACGCGGTGCTTCGGGTTCGCGATCGCGTCGACGGTGGTCGCGAAGTCGTGCTCGGACAGGCCCGCGAACGTGGCGCGGACGTCGTCGGCCGGGGCGTCGCCGAGCGAGGCGAGATCGCTGGATGCCGAGGCGCCCGCCGCACCGATCCGCTCGTAGAGCGAGGCGGGCGAGGCGCTGCGCTGCTCGAGCTCGTGCCGGAGCGCGCGCTGGAAGTCGGGGAAGCCGCGGTAGCCGAGCCGGGTCGCGAAGCGCACCACGGTGGCGCCGCTCACCGCGGCGAGGTCGGCGAGGCCCGCGACCGTCTCGAAGCCCGCGACCGGATAGGCGGCGAGCAGCGTGCGCGCGACCTTGCGCTCGGCCGGGCTGCAGTCGCCCATGCGCTCGCGGATGCGTGCGGCGACCGACTCCTCGGCGAGATCGCCCGGTGCGACGGCGGCGGATCGAGGGGAATCGGGGTTCATCTGGGTCCTTCGGTCTGCGACGCATCTCCGTCGCCGAGCCCCGGCCGGCGATGGCGAACCCGGTCGACCGCGACATCGGACGTCGCGAGTCTAGCAACGGGCCAGCCGGCCGCCGGGGCGGCGAGCGACTGAAATGTCCATTTCGATTCTGGACATTCTATCGTGATGTGAAATACTTGCACCGCGCATCCGGCCCCCGCCGGAGCCCGATCCCGTACTCGGAGAGGAGTACCGTGACCGCCACCCACGACGCCGACCGCGGCACCCTCGTGCTGATCGGCGGCGCGCTCGACGAGCATCCGGGCATCCTCGACCGCATCGTGCAGCTCGCGGCGAGCGCGAGCCCCGCGTCCGCCCGCCCGCCGCGCATCGCGATCCTCACGACGGCGTCCGAGCCCGCCCGCTCCGCCGACGACGAGGCGACGAACGACCCCGGCGTCGAGCACGACGCCGCCGACGGGCGCTACTACGCCGCGCTCTTCGCCCGGCACGGCGCCGAGGGCGTGCCCATCCCCGTCGGCGTCGCCGCGGCGCCCCGGTTCCCCGGGCAGCGCTACCTCGCCGAGCACGCGGAGCGCGCCGAGCTCGCCGCCCTCGTCGACTCGTGCGACGGCGTGTTCCTCGGCGGCGGCGACCAGACGCACTACGTGCTCGCACTGCACCGCAGCACCGGCGTCGCCGCCCTCGCCGGCGAACCGCCCTTCGGCGAGCGGCGCGACACCCGCGTGCTCACTGCGATCCGCGGGGTGCTCGCGCGCGGCGGCGTCGTCGCGGGCACGAGCGCGGGGCTCGCGGTGCAGCAGGGCGCCGGCATGGTCTCTGGCGGCGGCGTGCACGAGAGCTGGCGCCTCGGCGCCGAAGCCGGCTACGCCGACGACGAGCGGCTGCGCTACGTGCCGGCCGGGGGCCTCGGCCTCTTCCCCGAGGCGCTCCTCGACTCGCACTTCGCCGAGTGGGGCCGGCTGCCCCGGGCCATCCGCCTCGCCCGTGCGCTCGGCCGCGATTCGCTCGTCGGCGTCGACGAGCACACGGCGCTCGTGTACGACCGCGCCACCCGCCGCGGCGAGGTCATCGGCGAGCGCGGCGTGCATCTCGTCGACGTCGCCGAGAGGGAGCAGGCCGCCGGGGCGGATGCCCGAGGCGACGCGGTCGCCGGGGTGCGCTGGAGCCGGCTCCTCCGCGGCGACGCCATCGATTTCGGCGCCGGCCGAGTCGAGCGCGCGGGCGCGATGCGGTCCGGTCCCGGCGAGGCCGCCGCGCCCGAGCCGATCGAGGACGCCTGGGCGGCCGACGGCTCGCGAGCGCTCGTCCGGCTCGCCACGCAGCTCCTCGCCTCCGGGGCGCGCACCGCGCACGGCGACACCGCCGAGTCCGAGCCGCGCTACCGCACCACCCTGCACCGCGACGAGCGCACCGTCTGGACCGCCGACGGCGGCTTCGGCGAGCTGCTCGTCTCGATCGCCCCGGTGCCCGTCGCGGCGCCGCCCGCAGGCGAGCTCATCCCCGCAGTGATCCCCACCACCACAGCAGTCCCCACCACCACAGAGGAAGGCGCATCATGCCCACACCCGTGACCGGAGCATCCGGCATCCCCCGCCGCCGTCGGAGCCTCCGCCGTGCGAGCGCCGTCTCCGCGATCGTCGCGTCCGGCGCGCTCGTGCTGAGCGGCTGCGCGGCGTCCGGCGACGGCGGCGACGCCGCGAAGGACGTCGTCAACGTCGTGACGCCCGCGCAGCCGTCGACGCTCGACCCGCAGATCTCGACCGAGTCGATCATGGGCGAGATCACCGGCTCGATCTACGAGACCCTCGTCGTCACCGACGAGAACCTCGTGCCGCAGCCGATGCTCGCCGAGTCGTTCGAGCGCAGCGACGACGGCCTCGAGTACACCTTCGTCCTGCGCGAGGGCGTGAAGTTCCACGACGGGTCCGAGCTCACCGCGAGCGACGTCGTCGATTCGATGAACCGCTGGACGCGGGTCTCGATCGCCGCCGACGGCGCGTTCGACGGCTCCGAGTGGACCGAGGTCGACGACTACACCGTGAAGCTCACGGTGCCCACCGCGAGCTTCCTGCACCTGCTGTACCTGTCCGACATCGGCACCTCGTACCCGGCGATCATGCCCTCGGAGGTCATCGAGGAGTTCGGCGACGAGCCCGTGCAGGACATCGTCGGCACCGGCCCGTACACGCTCAAGGAGTGGGACGCCGACCAGCGGATCGTCATCGAGAAGTGGGACGATTACCAGTCGGTCGACGCCCCGTCGAGCGGTCGCGCCGGGGCGAAGGACGCCGTCCTGAACGAGGTCGTCTTCAGCTTCGTGCCGGATGCCGCGACCCGCACCATGGGCATGCAGTCGGGCCAGTACGACGTCACCCCCGAGCTGCCGTTCGACGGGCTGACGCAGTTCCAGGAGGACCCGAACCTCGTCCTCGGCACCTACACGATCGGCCCGATCAACCTCGTCTACAGCGACCGCGCCGGCGGCCCGTTCGAGAACGTCGTCAACCGGCAGGCGGTCAACACGGCGCTCGACCGCGACCCGATCATGCTCGCCTCGGTCGGCTCCGAGGAGCTCTACGACCTCGTGCACCACAACATGACCGAACCGCAGCAGGCGATCTGGGACACCGAGGTCGGCAAGGCCGAGTTCAACTCGGCCGACACCGCGGCGGCGAAGGCGCTCCTCGCCGAGGGCGGCTACGCCGGCGAGCCCGTCACGCTGCTCGTCACCCGCGACTACACCGAGGCCTACAACGCCGCGGTCGTCGTGGCCGAGCAGCTCAAGGGCATCGGGGTCGACGTCAAGCTCGAGGCGCTCGAGTGGGCCTCGTACTTCGACAAGTACAAGGAGGGCCGCGACGAGTGGGACCTCACGATCATCCCGCAGGGCACCGTCACCGACCCGACGCAGACCGTCGGCTTCCTGCCGAACCGCGCGGGCTACTACGACACCCCGGAGCTGCACGATCTGCTCGCGCGCTTCCGCGCGGCGCCGACGCAGGACGACGCGACCCTGATCTTCGACGAGATGCAGCAGTACATCGAGACGTACCGCCCGCTCACCCGCCTCGGCGACGCGCACAATGTGTACGCCGCGAGCAAGGATCTCGAGCTGCCGGTGTTCAACTCGCACTTCGTGTGGTGGAACGCCAGCTGGAAGTGATCGGCTGAACGCCCGGGGCGGGCGGGTCGGAGCGCGAAGCTCCGCCCCGCCCGCCCCATCCCCCGCTCCCCTCGTCCCCGGAGACCCGATGCTCAGATTCATCTTCCGGCGGCTGCTCAGCCTGCTGCCCGTCCTCTTCGTCGTCTCGGTGGTGATCTTCTCGCTCATCCACCTGACGCCCGGCGACCCGGCCCGCGCCATCCTGGGGCAGAACGCGACGAACGAGCAGGTCGCCGCGCTCCGCGAGAGCATGGGCCTCGACCGGCCCCTCGTCGAGCAGTACCTCGGCTGGGTCGGCGGCGTGCTCACCGGCGACTTCGGCGACTCCTACTTCCTGCGCAAGAGCGTGACGGAGGCGATCGGCGACAACGCCGTGCCGACCATCCAGCTCGCCGTCATCGCGATCATCGTCGCCATCGTGCTCTCGGTGCCGTTCGGCACCCTCGCCGCACGGTTCCGCGGCGGTCGCCTCGACCGCTCGGTGATGGGCTTCACGCTGATCGGCATGACGGTGCCGAGCTTCGTGCTCGCCCTCGCCCTCATGGTCGTGTTCGGCCTGATGCTGCGCTGGCTGCCCATCTCCGGCTACGTGAACCCCTTCGAGGACTTCGCCGGCGGCATCCGCACCCTGATCATGCCGGGCATCGCGCTCGGCGCGATCACGGCCGCCCTGATCACCCGCACCACCCGGGCCGCCGTGCTCGACGTGCTGAACGCCGACTACATCGACGCGGCCCGCTCCCGCGGCGTCGCCGAGGGTCGGCTGCTGTTCAGCCACACCCTGAAGAACGCGAGCCTGCCGGTGCTCACGATCATCGGCCTCTCGCTCGGGGGGCTCGTCACGGGGGCCGCGGTCACCGAGACGATCTTCAACATCCCGGGCCTCGGACAGCTGCTCGTCACCTCGATCGCCCGCCGCGACTACCCCGTCATCCAGGGCGTCATCCTCTTCGTCACCCTCATCTACCTGCTCACGAACCTGCTCATCGACCTGCTCTACGGCATCGTCGACCCGCGGGTCCGCGTCGGAAAGGCCTGAGCGATGGCCCCGAACTCCCTCGCGACCACGAACACCGCCGCGCCCAGCACCACGGTGCTCGCCATGCAGCCCGTCGCCGCCCGCGACTCGCTGTGGCGCCGGATGCTCGGCAACACCGGGCTGATGACCGGCATCGTCGTCGTCCTCGTGATCTTCGTCGTCTCCTACGTGCTGCCGCCGCTGCTGCACCTCGACCCCTACGCGGTCGACCCCGCGAACCGCCTCGCGCCGCCCTCCGCCGCGCATCCCTTCGGCACCGACAACTTCGGCCGCGACCTGTTCGCCCGCATCGTCTCCGGCGCCTCGACCTCGCTCCTCGTCGGCTTCGTCGTCGCCCTCGTCAGCGGCGTGCTCGGCGCGATCATCGGCATCGCCGCCGTCTTCAACAGCGTGCTCGACCAGGTGCTCATGCGCATCTGCGACGGCCTGATGGCGATTCCCGCCATCCTGCTCGCCGTCGCCCTCACCGCGGCGCTCGGGCCGAGCGTCACGAACCTCGTGATCGCCCTCACCATCGTCTACACGCCCGGCATCGCCCGGCTCGTCCGCTCCCGGGCGCTCGCGGTCACGTCGGAGACGTTCGTCACCGCGAGCACCATGCAGGGCGCCGGCATGCTGCATCTGATGTGGCGCCACATCCTGCCGAACACGCTCTCGGTGCTCGTCGTGCAGTCGACGTTCACCTTCGCGGAGTCGGTCATCACCGAGGCGGCGATGAGCTTCCTCGGCGCCGGCGTGCCGGCCCCGCAGGCGAGCTGGGGCAACATCCTCTACGACGGCAAGTCGGTGCTGATGCAGGCGCCGCAGATGATCCTCATCACGAGCGGCTTCCTGATCGTGACCGTGCTCGCGCTGAACCTCATCGGCGACGGACTGCGCGACCTCGTCGACCAGCGCTCGCGCGCCCTCGTCGGCAAGCCGGGCGTCTTCGCCCGCATGGCGGCCGTCGTCACGCCCGGCCGATTCCGTCAGGAGGTGAAGCGATGACCGGCGAGTCCACCGCGCCGCTCCGCTTCGAGGAGCTCACGCTCGACATCGACACCCCGCAGGGCACCGTGCACGCGGTGCGCGGCGTCACGCTCGAGCTGCAGCGGGGCGAGATCCTCGCGATCGTCGGGGAGTCGGGGTCGGGCAAGACGCTGACGGCCAGGGCCGCGCTCGGCCTGCTGCCGCCGCGGACGCGCACCGGCGGCCGGGTGCTGCTCGGCGGCGCCGACGTGCTGCAGGCCGCGCCCGAGGCGCTCCGCTCGATCCGCGGCGGCGAGGCGGCCATGATCTTCCAGGAGCCCTCGACCGCACTGAACCCGGTCTTCCCGATCGGCTGGCAGCTCGAGGAGGGCCTGCGCGCGCACGGGGTGACCGAGCCGGCCGAGCGCCGCAGGCGCACGGTCGAGATGCTGCGCGCGGTCGGCATCCCCGACCCCGAGCGACGCCTCGGCGACTACCCGCACCAGTTCTCGGGCGGCCAGAAGCAGCGCATCGTGATCGCGATGGCGCTGGCCCTGCGACCGTCGGTCATCATCGCCGACGAGCCCACGACGGCGCTCGACGTGACGGTGCAGGCCGAGATCCTCGAGCTGCTCCGCGAGTGCCGCGACGACTTCGGCGCCTCGATCGTGCTGATCACGCACAACATGGGCGTCGTCGCCGACATCGCCGACCGGGTCGCGGTCATGTACCGCGGCGAGCTCGTCGAGGTCGCCCCGGTCGACGAGCTGTTCCGTTCGCCGCGCGAGGCGTACACGAGGCAGCTGCTCGCCGCGGTCCCGCGGCTCGGCGGCGGACGCGACGAGCCGGATGCCTCGCCGGCATCCGCCCCGTCGGCGGCATCCGCCGCCACGACCTCGACCGCAGCGTCGGCCGACTCCGGCACCCCGGTCTCACCGGCTGCGTCGGCCGCGCCGGCCGCGCCCGCCCCCGCCGTGCTGCTCGACGGCGTCGACGTCGAGTACCGCAGCGGCTTCGGCACCAAGCCCGTGCGCGCCGTACGCGGGGTCTCGCTGCAGATCGCCCGCGGCGAGGTCGTCGGGCTCGTCGGCGAGTCCGGTTCGGGCAAATCGACGATCGGCCGCGCCATCGGCGGGCTCGAGACCGTCGCCGCCGGCCGCCTGGAGGTGCTCGGCGCCGAGCTGCGCGGCCTGCCGCGGCGACGCCTGCGCGAGCTCCGCCGCCGCATCGGCTTCGTCTTCCAGGATCCGGCGGCGTCGTTCAACTCCTTCATGACGATCGAGGACTGCGTCATCGAGCCGATGCGCATCCACCATGTTCCCGGCGGCCGCTCGGCGCACCGCGCCCGCGCGGCGGAGCTGCTCGACGCCGTCGAGCTCCCCGGCTCCTACGCGCGCCGGTACCCCTTCGAGCTCTCCGGCGGGCAGCGGCAGCGGGTGGGCCTCGCCAGGGCGCTCGCCCTCGATCCGGAGCTCGTGATCGCCGACGAGCCCACCTCCGCCCTCGACGTCTCGGTGCAGGCGCGCGTGCTCGACATCTTCACGTCCCTGCAGCGCGAACTCGGCTTCGCCGCGCTGTTCATCAGCCACGACCTCGCCGTCGTCGAGCTCCTCGCCGACCGCGTCGGCGTGCTGCAGGGCGGCGAACTCGTCGAGCTCGGGGCGACCGAGCAGGTGCTGCACGCCCCGCAGCATCCGTACACCCAGCAGCTCATCGCCGCAGTGCCCGTGCCCGACCCCGAGGTGCAGCGACTGCGGCGCCGGGCCGAGGACCCGGGCCATCCCCTGCTCGACGCGGAGGCGATCGCATGACCGCCGCCGACCCCGCCGTCCGGGCCGAGCTCGTGCTCCTCGGCGGCCTCGTCCGCACCGGCCACGAGCCGGAGGGCTCGGCGAGCGAGGCGCCGCCGCAGGCGGTCGCGGTCAGCGGGCAGCGCATCGTCGCCGTCGGCTCACGGGCCGAGGCCGCGGCCTGGGACACGAGGGATGCCGAGCTCGTCGAACTCGGCGACGCGACCATCACGGCCGGCTTCGTGGACGGGCACGTGCACCCGCTCTCCGGCGCGGAGTCCCGGCACCGGGCGCTGCTGCTGCACGACTGCACCTCCGTCGAGGAGGTCGCCGAACGCCTCGCCGCCTTCGCCGCCGAGCGCGGCCCCGAGGAGTGGATCCGCGGCTTCGGGCTCTCCTTCGACCTCTTCGTCGGCGGCGAGCTGACGAACGCCCCCTTCGCCGAGGCCTTCGGCGGACGCCCCGGCTATCTGCTGCTGTTCGACGGCCACGCGATCATCGCGAGCCCGCGCGCCCTCGAACTCGCCGGCATCGACGGACCGCGCGACTTCGGCAACAACGCCTCCATCGAGGTCGACGCGGCGGGCCGCCCGACCGGCTATCTCGTCGAGTCCGACGCCGAGATGCTCGTCACCGAGCTCTACCCTCGCATGCCGTTCGAGGAGCGCGTCGCGGCGGTGCGCGACAAGCTCGCCGAATTCGCGGCGAGCGGCTACACCTCGCTGCACCAGCTCAACATGGAACCCGGCGACCTCGACGTGCTGCGCGCCATCGAGGCGGCGGGCGAGCTCCCGGTGCGCGTGCGGGTCTCGCCGATCTGGCGGGCCACCGATCCCTGGGAGCAGACGCTCGACCGCCTCGTCGAACTGCAGGGCGTCGGCGGGCGGCGCTGGCAGGTCGAGGGCGTGAAGTTCATGCTCGACGGCAGCATCGACAACGGCTCGGCCTGGCTGTTCGACGCCGACACCGCCGGCGGCGGACTGCAGCCGTACTGGGTGCCGTCCGAGACCTTCACCCGCGCGCTGCACGCCCTCGCCGAGCGCGGGGTGCCGACCGCCACGCATGCGATCGGCGATCGCGCGGTCGAGTTCGTGCTCGACGCCGTCGCCGCCATCCCGGCGCATGCGCCGCGGGTCACGCACCGCATCGAGCACCTCGAGACGATCCCCGACCGGCTCCTGCCCCGCTTCGCGGAGCTCGGCGTGCCGGCGAGCGTGCAACCCATCCACGCGTTCGCGCAGCGGCCCGACGGCCAGGACATGTGGACGACGCTCCTCGGCCGCGGCTCGGAGCGTGCCGCGCACGGCTGGCGGATCGCCGACCTCGACGCCGCCGGCGCGCTCGTCGTGCTCGGCTCCGACTGGCCCGTCGAGGAGTTCGACGGACGCCGCGTGTTCGCCGCGAACGTGACCCGGCGCCGGCACGGCTCCGACCGGCCCGCCGTCGACCCGCATCAGGCGCTCTCGCCGGCGCGTACGCTCGTCGCCATGACCCGCAACGCCTGGACCTCGATCGACCGCCCGGGCGACGGCGCCGTCGTCCCCGGGGCGATCGCCGACCTCGCGGTGTTCCGCGACGATCCGCTCACGAGCGAGCCCGAGCGCTTCGCCGAGACGGAGGTGCTGCTCACCGTCGTCGGCGGGCGGGTGAGCCACCGCTCGGGTGGGGAGGCCGGGAGCGGCGGGGCGCCGGCGTGACGGGTGTCGCAGCGGTCACGCAGCTTCGCTCGGTGCGACTGCTCGGCCGCCCGGAGCTGCTCGATGTGACCCTCCAGGCCGGCGGGCGTCCAGGTGAGGCCCGGATCGCCGCCGTCACCCCTGCCGGCAGCACGCCCGCGACGGCCGACTCGATCGACGCGGAGGGCCGCTTCCTCACCTCCGGGCTCTGGGACGAGCACGTGCACTTCGGGCAGTGGGCGGCCCAGTCGGCGCGCCTCGACCTCGGCGAGCTCGCCGACGCGCGGCGCGCCCTCGACCGGGTGGCAGCGGCGGCCGCCGACGCCGACGCCCGTGGCGCGACGGGCGGGATCGTCGCGATGCGCGCCCGCGGCGACGAGTGGACCGGGCGGATGTCGCGGCAGCTCCTCGACGAGGCCGCCGGCTCGATCCCGGTCGTGCTGATCACCGCCGACCTGCACGGCGCCTGGCTGAACTCCGCGGCCCTCCGCCGGCACGGCCTGCCCGAGACCGGCGACGGCCACCTCGTCGAGGACGCCTGCTTCGCCCTCCTCCGCGAGCTCGATTCCGGCAGCGACGGGGAGCTCGACGGGCGAGTCGTCGACGCCGGCACCGCGGCCGCCCGCCGTGGCGTCGTCGGCGTCGTCGACTTCGAGATGCGCTGGGGCATCTCGGACTGGGGGCGGCGCGAGGCATCCGGATTCCGCTCCCTCCGCGTCGAGACGGCGATCTACCCGCACGAACTCGAACGGGCGATCGCGCTCGGCCTGCGCAGCGGCGACCCGATCGGCTCGGCCGGGCTGATCACGGTCGGTCCGCTGAAGGTCATCACCGACGGCTCGCTCGGCACCGCCACCGCCTGGTGCTGCGAGCCGTACCCCGACGGCGGACACGGCCGCCCCCTGTGGCCCGCGGCCGCGCTCGAGGCGCTGCTCCGCCGCGCGAGCGCGGCCGGACTCGACCTCGCCGTGCACGCGATCGGCGACCGGGCGAACACCGAGGTGCTCGACGCCTTCGAACGCACCGGCACCACCGGACGGATCGAGCACGCCCAGTTGCTCGCCGACGCCGACCTCGAGCGCTTCGCCCGCCTCGGCGTCACCGCCAGCGTGCAGCCGGCGCACCTCCTCGACGACCGCGAGAACGCCGGCCGGCTCTGGGCGGGCCGCGAGCACCGCGCCTACCGCTTCGCATCGCTGCACCGGGCAGGGGGCCGCCTCGTGCTCGGCTCCGACGCCCCGGTCGCACCCCTCGATCCGTGGCTCGCCGTGCAGGCGGCGGTGCTGCGCGGCCGCACCGGCGAGCCGCCGTGGTCGCCGGAGGAGCGGCTCCCCGTCGAGCTCGCCCTCGCCGCCTCGATGCGCGGCCCGCTGCGCCCGGGGCCGGGCGACCCGGCCGACCTCGTGCTGCTCGACGCCGACCCGCTCGTGATCGAACCCGGCTCCCTCGCCGGGATCACGGTCGCGGCGACCCTCGTGGGCGGTGTACCGACGCATCTCGCGCGCTGAGCCGCTGAGCCGCCGGTCCGCTGGTCCGCTGGGTTCGCTGGTTCGCTGAGCCTGTCGAAGCGAGCCCCGATCCCTTCGACAAGCTCAGGGAACCAAACGTGGTCCGCTGAGCCTGTCGAAGCGCGGACACGTTCCCTTCGACAAGCGCAGGGAACCAGGCGCCGCACACGGCAACACGGCGTCATCCGGCGACACGTTGGCGCTGGGCCGGCCGTCATATCCCGTCATCGGCATACCCTCGCCGTAACGTGCGTACACCGGGCGACTCGCCGGCGCGAGGCATCCGCCGGGGGCCATAGCGTCGCTGGTCATGCACCTGTTCCGCACCGCTCCCTCCCACCGATCGGGACGCCGTCATGGCTGAACCCGACTGGCTCGCGCTCGCCGCCACGGGCGTCGTCGCCGCGCTCTTCGCCGGCCTGTTCCTGCTGCGCCGGCGCGGGGCGGGCTTCACGCTGCTGACGGTCGTCGCGCTCGTCGTCGGGGTCGCCGCCGGGCTGCTGTTCCAGGGCCACCTCGCGTACGTCGACGTGATCGGCACGATCTACATCAACGTCATCACGGCCTTCGTGGCCCCGCTCATCATCGTGTCGGTGCTGTCGAGCGTGACCTCGCTCGGCAGCATCGCGAAGCTGCGCACGATCGGGCTCAGCTCGGTGTTCTGGCTGCTGCTCACGAACCTGCTGGCGATCCTGCTCACCCTCGGGCTCGCGCTCGCGACGGGCGTCGGCCGCGGGGCGCAGCTCGAGCTCTCCGGGGTGGACGGCGGCTCGCTCACGGGCCTGCTCCGCCCCCTCGACCAGGTCATCGTCGGGCTCTTCCCCTCGAACCTCTCGAACGATCTCGGGGCGAACAACCTCATCGGCCTCATCCTGTTCACCATCCTGATCGCCGTCTCCTACCTGCTCGTCGCGGACCGCAAGCCGGAGAAGGTGCGGGCCTTCAAGGACGTCGTGGATGCCTCGCGCCGCGTGTTCTTCAAGGCGGTGGGCTTCATCATCGCGCTCACCCCGTACGCGGTACTGGCGCTCGTCGCCTCGACCACCTCGACCGCGGTCGCCAGGCTCGAGACCGCGGCTTCGCTCCTCGGCGTGCTCGTGGTCGCGCTCGTCGCCTGCTTCGTGGACGCGTACCTCGTGAACGGCGTGCTCGTGCGCGTGTTCGCCGACCTCAATCCGTTCCGCTTCTTCCGGCTGATCACGCCGCCGCAGTACACCGCGTTCACGACGCAGTCGAGCATCGGCACCCTGCCGCTCACGATCGCGACGCTCTCCCGGCGGATCGGCGTCTCCCCGGAGGTCGCCGGCTTCACCGCGCCCATCGGGACGACGATCGGGATGCCGGGATGCGCGGGCATCTGGCCGACCCTCGTCGCGGTGTTCAGCGTGCACGCGCTCGGCATCCAGTACACGCCGCTCGACTACGTCGTGCTCGTCGTGCTCGGGCTGCTCGTCTCGCTCGGCACCGCCGGCGTACCCGGCACCGCGATCATCACCGCGACGGCCGTGCTCACCGCGGTGGGGCTGCCGATCGAGGTGCTCGTGCTGCTCATCCCGATCAGCGCCGTCGCCGGCACCGCCAGCACCATGGCGAACGTCACCGCGGCCGCGACGGCCTCGGCGATCGTCGCCCGCCGGGCCGGCGCCCTCGACGACGAGGTCATCGCGGGCCGCCGCGAGGTCGCCGACGACGGCGACCGGGACACGGCCGCCGACCCCGCCACCGCAGCGGCCTCCGCCGCATCCACCCGCCGCCTCGACGGCCCGACCTCCGAAGGACTCGCCCGATGACCCACCACCGCCGTCCCAGCCGGCTCCGCAGCCTCGCCGCCGCGATCGCGCTCGCGATCTCGGTGCCCACGTTCCTGCTGGTGTGGGCCTCGCCCGCGAACGCCGCGGGAGACGTCTGCGATCTGTGCTCCATCAACTTCGACCTGACCGCCTGCGAGGGGCTCGGCGGCTACCCGTACGACAGCACCCAGGAGGACCCGCCGCCCGCGATCTCCGGCGGCGGCAGCGGCCCCGCACCGAAGCCGGAGCCACAGCCCCAGCCGCAGCAGCCGGCGCCGGCCGCACCGGCACCCTCGGGCGGTTCGTCGGGCGGCAGCTCGGGCGGATCGTCCGGTGAGACCTCGAGCGAAGGCGGCGGCGGCGACGGCGTCGCCCCGGTGGACGGCGGCGCGCCGCAGCCCGCGGCCGTGGCGGCTACCGCGCCCGTGGCCCCGGCCGCCCCGAAGCTCGCCGCGAAGGGCACGTCGCTCACGGTCACGTGGACGGCGCCCGCAGACGGCGGCTCGCCGCTCACCGGGTACCTGATCTCGCTGAACGGCGGGACGGCGATCCCCCTCACCGGGACCGAGACGAGCTATACCTTCGCGAAGCTCGCCGCCGGCAAGTACACCGCGACCGTCGTGGCCGTGAACGCGATCGGGTCGGGCACCGCCTCGGCGAGCTCGAAGCCCGTCGTCATCGAGGAGCCGGCCACCGCGACGGCGACCGCGAAGGCCACGGCGACGGCGAACACGAGCGACGGGGTCCCGGGCTGGCTCGCCGGGGCCGGCCTCCTGGTCGTGCTCGTCGGCGTCGGCGCGCTCGCCCTCCTCGTCCGCAGGCTGCGCTCGCGGCCCGCTGCCGCGACGAGCGCCGCATCGACGAACGCCGCCGGGCCCGAGGCCGCCGAGGCATCCGCTTCGGACGGCCCCGCCGACGCCGCCCGCTGACCCGCCCGCCCCACCCCGCATCCCACCCCCCACGAAAGGACCTCCAAATGCCCCAGCACAGCCGACGACGACCGCGTCTCGCGGCCGTTGCCGCGACCATCGCCCTCGCGGGAGCCGGCCTCGTCGGCACGGCCGTGGCCGCCGCTCCCGCCGCCGCGGCCCCGGCGAGCGGCGGCGCCGCGATCGACACCGTCGACTACCTCGCCGACACCTACGGGCTCGAGGACACCCCCATCGAGACCGTGACCTTCGAGCGCTTCGAGTGGCTGCTGAACCAGCCCGGCCGCTTCGCGTTCCTCATCGGCGGCCCCGGCGACGCCCGCACCACGGAGACGATCGCCTCCATCGACGCGGCGGCGAAGGCGGCCGGCGTCGAGCGCGTCTACGCCTTCGACCCGAGGCTCGACGGCGACGCGCTCGACGTGCGCACCACAACGAACCCGGACGTCGCCCCGCTGTGGTCCCGGCTCGTGTCGCAGTACCTCGGGAAGGACGTGCAGACGCCGTTCGGCGGGGCCGCCGACCCGTACTTCTTCGTCTACGACCGCGCGCACACCGACGGCGGCGCCGAGGACCGGATCGTGAGCGCACTCACCGCCCCAGTGGCGGCCGGCGCGCTCGCCGACCCGTCGGCACGCGCCGCGTACCAGGCGGAGGTCGCGGCGGTGATCGGCGACGGGAGCGCGATCGACGCGCTCAGCCAGTTCGCGTTCTACGACGACGTCGTCGACGCGAAGCACCTCGCCCAGTACCGCGGCGGCGAGGCCTACGGCCCGAACACGATCATCGACGAGGCCGACGCCGACTGGCGCATCCAGAACATCACCTACCCGGAGCTCGTGCACCTGCTCGACAGCGACGGCGACTACGTGCTGTTCTTCGGCGGGACGTGGTGCCACAACACCCGCGCCGTCGTGAAGGACGTCAACCGCCAGGCCGTCGCGAACGGGGTCGAGCGGGTCTACTTCTTCGACCTGCGACTCGACGGGGCCTCGGCGAACGACCTGCACATCCGCGACACGAACTCGGAGTACGCGCACCTCTACGGCGACCTCGTGACCACGTACCTGCCGAACCTCAAGACGCAGTACGTGCCCGGAGTGAGCGGGCAGGTCGACTACCGTCCGGGCGGCGACGCCGCCGCGGGGCTCGTCACCGCGAAGAAGCTCCAGGTCCCGTACGTGTTCGAGTACCAGCGCGGGCGCACGGTCGACGGGCAGGCCGCCCCGGTCGTGCGGGAGTGGATCCGCGACAACGGCGACGGCAGCTTCAAGGAGTACATGACCGAGTGGTGGTACGTGAACGACCGCGAGGGCCGCTTCGCCACCTCGCCTGACCCGGTGAAGCTCGCCGAGCAGCTCGCCTTCGCCGACGAGGCGATCGCCCAGCTCGACGCCTTCTTCGCGAAGGTCGGCACGGGCGACGGCACCGGCGGCCCGGGCCCGGTCGACCCCGAGCCCACCGACCCGACGACGGTGAAGGGCACCGTCGCCATCACCGGGCAGCTGCGCCCGGGCGGCACCGTGTCCGTCGTGGGCTCCGGCCTCGCGACCGGCACCGCGGGCTTCTCGGTCGAGCTGCACTCGGAGCCGCAGCAGCTCGGCACCGTCTCGACCGACGCGAGCGGGGCGTTCCGTCTCGCCGCGACGATCCCGGGGTCGACGCCGGCGGGTGCGCACACCGTCGTCGTGCTGATCAACGGCGTCACGGTCGCCTCGGTGCCCGTCACGATCACCGCGGCGGCCACCGGTGGCGGCACCGGTGGCGGGACCGGTGCGGGCACCGGCGGCGACGGGAGCGGCTCGGTGCGGGCCGGGGCGGATGCCTCGGGGCTCGCCTCGACCGGCACCGGGCTCGTCGACGTGCTCGGCTGGTCGGCCCTCGGACTGCTCGCGGCCGGCGTCGCGACGTTCCTCATCGCGCGCCGCCGCAGGGACCGGGCGGGCCTGGTCCGCTGATACCCCGGCGCGCGCGTCGCTCTCCCTTCGACGAGCTCAGGGAACCCTGGTCCGCTGAGCTCGTCGAAGCGCGTCCGGGCGCATCGCCTCCCTTCGACCGGCTCAGGGAACCAGGAAGTGACGTCTTCGCAGAGCCGGGGTAGGCTCGCCCACAGTGACACGGGGTGCCGCACGACCGCGGCTGAGAACACACCCGTCGAACCTGATCTAGTTCGGACTAGCGAAGGGATGTCGCGATGCAGACGCACGCCGCCATCGACCCTGCCCACCTCATCGACACGAGCGGCGAGCTGCTCGACCTCGTGCGATCGACGACGCCGCTGGTGCACTGCATCACGAACGCCGTCGTCACGAACTTCACGGCGAACGCCCTGCTCGCGATCGGCGCGGCCCCGGCCATGGTCGACCTCGTCGGCGAAGCCGGGCCGTTCGCGACGGTCGCGAGCGGCCTGCTCGTGAACCTCGGCACGCCGCAGCCCGAGCAGCGCGCCGCCGCGCGGGAGGCGGTCGCCGCCGCCCGCCAGGCCGGCACGCCCTGGGTGCTCGACCCGGTGGCGATCGGCGCGCTGCCGATCCGCACGGAGCTCGCGCACGACCTCGCCGAGCTGCGCCCGGCCGCGATCCGCGGCAACGCCTCCGAGATCCTCGCCCTCGCCGGCGTCGGCGCGGGCGGACGCGGCGTCGACGCCGCCGACGAGACGGATGCCGCAGCCGGGCCCGCCGCGGCCCTGGCCCGCCGCACGGGCGCCGTCGTCGCCGTCTCCGGGCCGGTCGACCTCGTGACCGACGGCAGCATCACGGTGCGCCTCGCGAACGGCGACGCGCTCCTCACCCGCGTCACGGGCGGCGGCTGCGCCCTCGGTGCGGTCGTCGCGGCGTTCCTCGGCGCCGCGCGCGCAACCGCGATCAGGCCCCTCGAGGCCGTCGCCGCCGCGCACCTCGCGTACACGGTGGCCGCCGAGCGCGCCGCCGGCGGCGCTGCCGGTCCGGGCAGCTTCGCCGTGCGGTTCCTCGACGCGCTCGCCGCGGTCGAGGCATCCGAGCTCCGCGCGCTCGCCCGCGTCTCGACAGGCGCGCCGCTCGGGGCCGCCGCGTGAGCGCGCGGCGCGCCCTCGACCTCTCGCTGTACCTCGTGACCGACGCCGCGCTCTGCGGCGAGCGCGGGGTCGCCGCGACCGTCGAGGCGGCCGTCGCGGGAGGTGCGACGATCGTGCAGCTGCGCGATAAGCACGCGAGCGACGAGGAGCTGCTCGCCCTGCTCGGCCGGCTCGACGAGGCCATCTCGGGCCGGGTGCCGCTCGTCGTGAACGACCGGCTCGAGCTCGTGCTGCAGGCGCGCGCGGCGGGCCTCCGCGTCGACGGCGTGCACCTGGGGCAGGGTGACGCGACCGCGCTGCGCGCGCGGGCCGAGCTCGGCCCGGACGCGATCGTCGGGCTCACCGCGAACACGCCCGCCCACCTCGCCGCGGTCGCCGCCCTGCCCGCGGGCACGGTGGACTACCTCGGCGTGGGCGTGCTGCGCCCGACCTCGACGAAGCCGGACCATCCCCCGGCCCTCGGCATCGCGGGCTTCGCCGGCCTGCAGGCGGCCGCGCGGGATGCCGTGGGCGCGCCGGTGCCCTGCGTCGCGATCGGCGGCGTCCGTGTGGAGGATGCCGCACCGCTGCGGGCCGTCGGCGCGGCCGGGCTCGCCATCGTCTCGGCGATCTGCGCGGCGCCGGACGCCCGACGGGCCGCGGCCGACTTCGCCGCCGCGTGGCGCGACGGGGCGACGCCGCACGCCGTGCGCGAGCCGCACGACGTCCGGCGGCCGAGCCCGCCGCGGGCGACCCGGGTGCCGCGCGTGCTGAGCATCGCGGGGAGCGACCCGTCCGGCGGCGCCGGGATCCAGGCCGATCTGAAGTCGATCGCGGCGGTCGGCGGCTACGGGATGGCCGCGATCACGGCGCTCACCGCGCAGAACACCCGTGGGGTGCGCAGCGTGCACGTGCCGCCCGCCGCCTCGCTGCTGGCCCAGCTCGACGCGCTCTCCGACGACATCGCCGTCGACGCCGTCAAGCTCGGCATGCTCGCGAACGCGGAGCTCATCCGCACCGTCGCGAGGTGGCTCGACCGGGTGCGCCCGCCCCTCGTCGTGCTCGATCCCGTGATGGTCTCGACGAGCGGCGACCGCCTGCTCGACCCCGAGGCGGAGGCCGCCCTGCGCGAGCTGCTGCCGCTCGCCGACCTCGTGACGCCCAACCTCGCGGAGCTCGCCGTGCTCGCGGGCGCCGACGGCCCCGCCGCCGATTGGCCGAGCGCCCTGGAGCAGGCGACCGCGCTGTCCGCCCGGACCGGGGTACTCGTGCTCGCGAAGGGCGGCCACCTCGGCGGCGCCGAGGCTCCCGACGCGCTCGTCGACGCCCGGGCGGGCGCGGCGCGCGCGGAGATCGTCGAGTTCTCCGGCGAGCGCATCGCGACGCGCGCGACGCACGGCACGGGCTGCTCGCTCTCCTCGGCGATCGCGACGCTGCGCGCGCGCCACGGGGCGTGGGAGCCCGCCGTCGCCGAAGCGCGACGATGGCTGCGCGAGTCCCTGCGCCACGGGGAATCGCTGGCGGTGGGCAGCGGGCACGGCCCGGTGCACCACTTCGCCGGGCTCTGGTCCCGCGGTGGCCTCGACACCGCGCCCACGCCCGCCGAGCTCGAGACCGAGTGGTGGGCCGGCATCGCCGAGCTGCGCCGGGCGATCGACGAGCTGCCGTTCATCCGCCGGCTCGCCGACGGCAGCCTGCCGCGCGCCGCGTTCGACGGGTACCTCGCGCAGGACGCCCACTACCTGCGCGAGTACGCCCGCGCGCTCGCCGAGGCGGCGCGGCTCGCCCCGGATGCCTCGGACCAGGCGTTCTGGGCCGCCGGCTCCCGCGAGTGCCTGACCGGCGAGCTCGCCCGGCACGAGCGGGATCTGGCCGGAGGGGCGGGCGCCGCGCCCACGCCGGTCGAGCCGAACGCCGTGAACCTCGGCTACCTCGACCACCTGCTCGCGAGCGGGGCGCGCGGCGGCTACCCCGAGCTCGTCGCGGCGGTGCTGCCCTGCTACTGGATCTACGACGACCTCGGCCGTCGGCTGCTCGCCGGGGCGTTCGGCCCGGAGCCCGGCTCGCCGGAGCATCCCTACGCGGATTGGCTCGCGATGTACGCGGAGCCGTCGTTCGCCGTGTCGACGCGGCGGGCGATCGAGCTCGTCACCGGGGTCGCGGCAGCCGCGACCCCGGAGGTGCGGGAGCGGATGCGTCGGGCGTTCCGCCGCTCGGCGGAGTTCGAGCTGGCGTTCTTCGCGGCCCCGCTCGAGGCGTCGTCGGATGACGCTTCGGCACCCCCAGGATGCGGGACACGCGGCCTTTCTGCCACGATCGGAGCATGACCGACCCGAACACCGCGCCCGCCGGCTGGTACGACGACGGCTCCGGCCGTCTTCGCTACTGGGACGGCGCGGCCTGGACCGAGCACTTCGCCCCGCTGCCCGAGCCCGCGCCCGCCGCAGAACCCGTTGCCGAACCGGCCCCCGAGGCGTCCGCCGCGACGACCGAGGTGATCGCGCCCCAGCCGGCCGAGGCGAGCGCGCCGGAAGCGACCGCGGTGCCGCCGGTCGAGGCGACCCCGGCGGGGGCGCAGCCGACGGCCGTGTACCCGGTCGAGGCCAATCCGGCGTTCCCGGGGGCGCAGCCCCCGTACGGACAGCAGCCGTACGGCGCCCAGCCGGCGTACGGCGCCCAGCCGGCGTACGGACAGCAGCCGTCCGGACAGCAGCCCTACGGCCAGCAGGCGTACGGACAGCAGCCCTACGGCGCCCAGCCCGCCCCGTACGGGAGCTACACCCCGGTCGCCCCGAAGAAGGCGAACGTGCTCGGACTCGTCGCCCTCGGCGTCTCCGTGCTCGGCGTCATCGGCGTCTGCATCCCCTTCGTGACGCTCATCGGCGTCGTGCTGCTCGTGATCGCGTTCATCCTCTCGATCGTGTCGTTCTTCATGTCCGGGCAGCAGAAGTGGCCGGGCTTCGTCGCCCTGGGCCTGTCGGTGCTCGGCGGGATCATCGCGGGCGTCGTGCTGCTCGTGTCGCTCTTCACGGGCCTCGTGACCAGCGACCCGTACGTGTCGGATCCGTCCTGGCCCGAATCGAGCGAGGAGGAGTACCTGCCCTCCGATCCGCCGGCCGACGCGAGCGGCTTCGGCGAGACCTTCGTCTACGACGACGGCGTCGAGCTCACGGTCTCGGCACCGGCACCGTACACGCCGACCGAGCTGGCCGCGGGGGCCACGTACCCCGACAACGTGTACTTCACCGTCACGCTGAAGAACACGTCCAGCGCGCCCGTCGATGTCTTCGCCTTCGGCGAGCTGGTGTCGGCCGGCGAGTACGGCAGCTCGATCTTCGACTTCGACGGCCCGCAGGGCGAGATCAGCCTGCCGCCGACCGAGACGCTCGAGCCGGGCGCGACGCTCACGTGGGTGGAGGCCTGGTCGGTGGCCGACCCGAGCTCGCTCACGTACACGATCTCCCCGGGCTTCGACTACGACGACGCGGTGTTCACGACCGAGTAGTCGCGCCTCACGCGCGGAACGGGCCGGACCTCCACGAGGAGATCCGGCCCGTTCTGCGCTCCGGCTCCGGCTCCGGCTCCGGCTCCGGCGAAGTCGGACGCGCACCGAGCGGGCTCCACACCGGTCGATACGCATCCGGCCTCGCCCGGGACGCGCGCGCGGGAAGGTCGCGCGCGGCCCGGGAAGCCGGTGGGGGCGAGGTCGTCATCCCCGCCCCGCGGGCTCAGGCGCCGGCGAGCAGCCCGAGCGAGTCGACGACGCGGTTGGAGAAGCCCCACTCGTTGTCGTACCAGGCGACGACCTTCACGTGGCGGCCGTGCACCCGGGTGAGGGCCGCGTCGAAGATCGAGGAGTGCGGGTTGCCCTCGATGTCGCTCGATACGATCGGGTCCTCGGTGTACTCGAGGATGCCGCGCAGCGGCCCCTCGGCGGCGGCGCGGTAGGCGGCGAGCACCTCGTCGAGGGTGACGTCCTTCGCGACGGTGGTGTTCAGTTCGACGATGGAGCCGACGGGAACGGGCACCCGGATCGAGTCGCCCTGCAGCTTGCCGTCGAGGCCAGGCAGCACGAGGCCGATGGCCTTCGCGGCGCCGGTCGAGGTCGGCACGATGTTCACGCCGGCGGCGCGGGCGCGGCGCAGGTCGCGGTGCGGGCCGTCCTGCAGGTTCTGCTCCTGCGTGTAGGCGTGCACGGTGGTCATGAAGCCGTGCTCGATGCCGGCGAGCTCGTCGAGCACGTGCGCGAGGGGCGCGAGGGCGTTCGTCGTGCACGAGGCGTTCGAGACGATCGTGTGCGACGCCGGGTCGTAGTCGGTGTGGTTGACGCCGAAGGCGATCGTCGCGTCGGCCCCGTCGGAGGGCGCCGAGACGAGCACGCGCTTCGCGCCGGCCTCGAGGTGGGCGCGGGCGGCGTCGGCGGAGGTGAAGCGGCCGGTCGACTCGAGCACGAGTTCGACGTCCAGCTCGCCCCAGGGCAGCTTCGCGGGCTCGCGCTCGGCGAGCACGCGGATTCGGGCGCCGTCGACGACGAGCGCCTCGCCCTCGACGGACACCTCGCGGTCGAAGCGGCCGAGGGTGCTGTCGTACTTCAGCAGGTGGGCGAGCGTGGCCGGGGCGGTGAGGTCGTTGATCGCGACGACCTCGAAGTCGGCGCCGCGCTCGACGATCGCGCGCAGCACGTTGCGGCCGATCCGGCCGAATCCGTTGATGGCGATGCGAGTGGTCATGCCTCCAGCATCGTCGCGTGATGCCCCGTGAAGCAGTGGCTCGCACGCCAGCGTCCGAAAGGATCGCGCCAGCCCGCTCCCAGCCGGCCACCCAGCCGCCGCCGGGCCGCCCTCCCCCGCCTCACTCCCCCCGGGCGAACGTCTCCCGGTACCCGCTCGGCGAGGTGCCGAGGATTCGCTGGAAGTGCAGCCGCAGGTTCGCCCCGGTGCCGAGCCCGACCTGGGCGGCGACCTGCTCCACCCCGAGCTCGGTGCGTTCGAGCAGCTCGCGTGCGACGTCCACGCGCGCCCGCAGCACCCACTGCATCGGCGTGTAGCCGGTGTCCTCGACGAAGCGACGCGAGAAGGTGCGCGGCGAGACGTTCGCGTTGCGGGCGAGGTCGCCGAGCGTCAGCGGTTCGCCGAGCCGCTCCAGCGCCCACTGCCGGGTCGCAGCGAACACCGGCCCGAGCTCCTCGGGGAGGCTCCGCGGCACGTACTGCGCCTGCCCGCCGCTGCGGTAGGGCGCGGCGACGAGTCGGCGGGCGGCGTGGTTCGCGACGCCGACGCCGAGATCCCGGCGCACGAGGTGCAGGCACAGGTCGATGCCGCTCGCGGCACCCGCCGAGGTGAGCACGCTGCCCTCGTCGACGAACAGCACGTTCGCGTCCACCCGGACGAGCGGATGCCGCGCCCGCAGCGCCTGCGTGTAGTGCCAGTGCGTCGTGGCCCGGCGGCCGTCGAGCAGGCCCGTCGCGGCGAGCGCGAACGCCCCCGTCGAGATCGCGGCGAGCCGGGCCCCGCGCTCGTGGGCGGCCCGCAGCGCCTCGACGACGACGGCGGGCGGCGGCTCGCGGTCGGGGTGCCGGTAGCCGGGGATGAACACGGTGTCGGCCCACTCGAGCGCCTCGAGGCCGTGCGCCACGTGGTAGGAGAGCCCGTCGCCGCCCGTCACGAGTCCGGGCGCTGCACCGCAGACGTGCACCTCGTACGGCATGCTCGCCCGGGTCGTGAAGACCTGCGCGGGGATACCGACGTCGAGGGGCTTCGCGCCCTCGAGCACGAGCACCGCGATCCGGTGCAGGGAAGTGGTCACCTGGCTAGGATGCCACGGACCGCAAGCCGATCGCCGCGGCGCCGGCGTGCGGCATCCTCAGCGCCCGTCCTCCTCGAGCGGGGCGAGCCGCAGCACCGTGTGCTGGTTCTCGAGCCCTTCGACCATCACGAGCGTGCAGGCGAGCACCCGTCCGCGCCACACCTCCGCCGGCTCGAGCTCGGCGAGGGGCTCGAAAGGGTAGCGATTGGCGACGAAGCTGTTGCCGCCGTTGCCGCCGATCGAGGCGTGCGCGTGGTTCATGTAGCGAATGCCGGTGTCGAGGTCCTGCAGCACGGGCACCGTGTACGCCTGGGAGTCACCGACGCCCCGCCGCTTGCGCTCGGGGCGCGGATCGGCGAACCGGGTGAGCTCCACGACGTGCCCGACCGGGATGGCCGCCGGATAGTTCACCGCGATGCTGCGCTCCATCGCCTCAGCCTATCCGCCGCCCCCCGTGATCCGGCGGTCGCGGGAGACCGCCGGACTCGCGGAACACCCTGGCCGCCGCTTACGTTCTTCTCTGTGGGCCCGTGCGACCGCGAGCCCACGAGAACGAAGGAGCGGACATGACCGACACCGGCGCCATCACCACCATCCCCGGCACCGAGACCGCGGTGCTCGCCGGCGGCTGCTTCTGGGGCATGCAGGACCTCATCCGCCGCCGCCCCGGCGTCATCAGCACCCGCGTCGGCTACACGGGCGGGCAGAACGACCACGCGACGTACCGCAACCACCCGGGCCACGCCGAGGCGATCGAGATCGTCTACGACCCCGCGAAGACGAGCTTCCGCGAGCAGCTGGAGTTCTTCTTCCAGATCCACGACCCGACGACCCTGAACCGCCAGGGCAACGACCTCGGCACGAGCTACCGCTCGGCCATCTTCCCGACGAGCCCCGAGCAGGAGCAGGTCGCCAGGGAGACGATCGCCGACGTGGATGCCTCGGGCCTCTGGCCGGGCGACGCGGTCACGACGATCGAGCCGAGCGGCCCGTTCTGGGAGGCCGAGCCCGAGCACCAGGACTATCTGGAGCGCATCCCCAACGGCTACACCTGCCACTTCGCGCGGCCCGGCTGGGTGCTGCCGAAGCGCGAGCAGGCGAGCGCGGCGGAGTAACCGGCTCAGGCGGTGCGGTCGAGCGCGGCGTCGAGCCGGCCGACCGTGCCGCCGAGGTTCCACTCGGCGCCGAGCTGCTCGAGCCGCTCGCGGGCGGCGGCGTCCAGCGGCCGGAGCTTCGCCGCGTCCGGCTCGAAGCCGAGCGGCAGCTCCCGCCGCACTCGCACGACCTCGGGCGCCACGGCGAGGTAGTCGGCCGCCGCGGCGAGCTTCGCCCGCACCCCGGCCGACATGCCGGGCTCCCCCGCCTCCGCCGCGGCGAGCACCCCGTCGAGGGTGCCGAAGGTCTGCAGCAGGCCCGCGGCGGTCTTCTCGCCGACGCCGGCGACGCCCGGCAGCCCGTCCGAGGCATCCCCGCGCAGCGTCGCGAAGTCCGCGTACTGCTGCGGCAGCACCCCGTACTTGCCGACGACCGTCGCCTCGGTGACGACCTCGAGCTTGCTCATGCCGCGCGCGGTGTTGATGAGCCGAACGCCGGCGGCGTCGTCGACGAGCTGGAAGAGGTCGCGGTCGCCCGTGACGATGTCGACGGGCATGGGCGCGCCCGTCGCGAGCGTGCCGATGACGTCATCCGCCTCGGCCTCCGGCGCGCCGACCACGGCGATGCCGAGCACGTCGAGGAGCTCGCGGATCCGCGGGATCTGCGCGACGAGCCCCGGCGGCGTCTCCTCGACGTCGACGCCGCCCGGCACCGCCTCGACCACCCGGTGCGCCTTGTAGCTCGGGATGCGCTCGACCCGCCAGGCCGGCCGCCAGTCGTCGTCCCAGCAGGCAACGAGGTGCGTCGCCTCGTAGTCCGTGGTGAGCCGCGCGATCATGTCGCCGAGGCCGCGCACGGCGTTCACCGGGGTGCCGTCGGGCGAAACGATCGAGTCGGGCACGCCGAAGAAGGCGCGGAAGTAGAGCGACGCGGTGTCGAGGAGCATCATGCGGTCGGTCATGCGCCGATCCTGCCACGCCTCGCTACCTTTGACGCATGGAGAAACGACTTCCGCCTGTTCAGCGCTGGGTGTTCTGGCCCGCGGCGGTCGTGATCGTCGCCTTCGTGGTGTTCGCCCTCGTCGCCCCCGACGCCGCCGAGACGGTGTTCGGCGCCATCCAGTCCGGCATCGTGAACACCTTCAACTGGTACTACGTGCTCATTGCCGCGTTCTTCGTCGCGGTCAGCCTGTTCTTCGGCTTCAGTCGCTTCGGCGACATCAAGCTCGGCCGGGACGACGACGAGCCGGAGTTCTCCTTCCCGGCGTGGCTGTCGCTGCTCTTCGCCGCGGGCATGGGCATCGGCCTCGTCTTCTACGGCGTGAGCGAGCCGCTCAGCCACTTCGTCTCGCCGCGACCCGGCGTCACCGGTACCCCGGAGCAGCTCGCCCAGTCGGCGCTCAGCCAGACGTACCTGCACTGGGGCATCCACGCCTGGGCGATCTACGTCGTGATCGGACTGGCGCTCGCGTACGCCATCCACCGGCGCCGCCGACCGATCTCGATCCGGTGGACGCTCGAGCCGCTCCTCGGCAAGCGCGTCGAGGGCGGCTGGGGGCACGCGATCGACGTAATCGCCCTCGTCGGCACGCTCTTCGGCGTCGCGACCTCGCTCGGCCTCGGCGTGCTGCAGATCAGCGCCGGCCTGCACGCGGCCGGCTTCGCCGAGCCGGACGAGTTCACCCAAGTGATCATCATCCTGGTGATCTCGGTGTTCGTGCTGTTCTCGGTGCTGTCGGGCGTCACGAAGGGCATGAAGTGGCTGTCGACGGCGAACCTCGTGCTCGCCGGGCTGCTCGTGCTGTACCTGCTCGTGTTCGGGCAGAGCGAGTTCCTGCTGCGCGAGTTCGTGCAGTCCATCGGCAACTACATCCAGAACTTCGTCGGCCTCTCGTTCAACACGAGCGCGTTCCAGGGCGAGGCGGGCGAGCAGTGGCAGGCGTCGTGGACGTCGTTCTACTGGGGCTGGTGGATCTCGTGGGCGCCGTTCGTCGGCATCTTCATCGCGCGCGTCTCGAAGGGCCGCACCGTGCGCGAGTTCGTCATGGGCGTCATCATCGTGCCGACGCTGCTCGGCATCCTGTGGTTCGCAGTGCTCGGCGGCTCGGCGCTCGCGATCGAGCTGCAGACCCCGGGCGCGCTCACCCGGCCCGACGGCACGGTCGACGTGCAGGGGGCGCTGTTCCAGCTGCTCGAGTACGTGCCGGGCACGCAGATCGTGACGATCGGCGTCATCATCCTGATCGCGATCTTCTTCGTCACCTCCGCTGATTCGGGCGCGCTCGTCATGGGCATGATCGCGACGGGCGGGCAGCTGAACCCGAAGCGCTGGATCCGCACCTTCTTCACCGCGATCACGGCGCTGCTCGCGATCGCGCTGCTGCTGAGCGGCGGGCTCACCGCGTTGCAGACCGCGGCGATCATCATCGCGCTGCCGTTCAGCATCGTGATGCTGCTGATCTGCTGGTCGACGATCATCGCGTTCCGCCGGGAGCGGCGGGCGTACGAGCGGGCGCAGCGCGCGGCCTTCATCGATCGGATCGGCGAGGTGTACGGCCTCGAGGCGGAGCCCGGCGAGGGCGCGCCGCTCGGCGCCCAGCCGCGCTGGGTGCGCTCGCTGCGGCGGCGCTTCGGCCTGGCGGATGCCCCGGCGTCGGAGCGGCGGCTCTCGGCGACCGCGCTCGAGGCGGAGCGGCGCGACGAGCTCGGCGTGCCAGGCGCCGACGTCGACGAGCTCGTCGACCGCGACGAGCTGGCCGTGCTCGACGATCCGGAGATCCCCGAGCACGGCGAGGACGAGCCGAGGGGCACGCCGCAGTAGCGTGGTCGCATGGGCATGACCGCCGCGTTCCGGGCCGCGAAGCGGGCGTCGCTGCTGCAGGTGGCGAAGTCGGCGGTGGCGACCATCGCGGCGTGGCTCGTCGCCGGCTGGATCGTGCAGGGGCAGCTGCCCGTGTTCGCCGCGATCGCCGCGCTGCTCGTCGTCCAGCCGAGCGTCAACCAGTCGTTCGCGAAGGCGATCGAACGCAGCATCGGCGTCATCGCCGGTGTCGTGATCGCCTCGGCGCTCGGCCTCGTGTTCGGCTCGGCGAGCTGGGTGGTGCTCGTCGCGATCGTGGTGGCGATGCTCGTCGCCTGGGCGCTGAAGGTGACGCCCGGCACCGGCAATCAGGTCGCGATCAGCGCGATGCTCGTGCTGGCGCTCGGCTCGTCGAGTCCGGAGTACGCGATCGACCGCATCTTCGAGACCCTGATCGGCGCGGCGATCGGCATCGTCGTGAACGCGCTCATCGTGCCGCCGGTGCTCGTCGGTCCGGCGCGCCGCGACCTCGCCCTCCTCGGCGGGGAGCTCGCAGCGAGCCTCAGCCGCCTCGCGGCGGCCCTCGAGTCGCCGCAGTCGTCGCACGCGATGCAGCAGCTCATGCTCGAGGCGCGGCTCATGCGGCCGATGCGGGATGCCGCGGAGGCATCCATCGCGGCCGGTGAGGAGTCGCTCACCCTGAACCCGCGGCGCTCGGCGCACCGCGACGAACTGCGCGAACTGCGGGCGCTGATCGAGAAGCTGAGCCCGATCGTGACGCAGGTGATCGGGATGACCCGGGCGACCCTCGACCACTACGACCCGGCGCTCTCGGAGGAGCCCGCGGTGCAGGCGATCGCGGAGCAGCTGCGCCGCGCAGCGCACGACGTTCGGCTCGCGGTGCACCTCGCGGAGATCGAGCCGGAGCCGGCTCCGATGACCTCGGCGGTGCCGGCACTCACCGCTCCGCTCGTCGTGACGGCGCCGCGCTCGGGGCATTGGATCCTCATCGGCTCGCTCATGGAGGATCTGCGCCGGATCCACGCGGAGCTGCTCGACGAGGGCTGAGCGCCCGTCCCGCACCCCCGATCCCGCCCCAACCCGCACGAAGTCAGTATTTGCGGGTCGGCGCGGCTCCGCACCCGTAAAAACTGACGTCATGCCCACCGAGCGGTGCAGGCGAGGCCCAGTTCCGGAGTGCGAGCGTAGGCTGACGGGGTGACCGGGGCCGTTCGAACGGCGCGACGCCGTGACGCGGCGCTCGCGGGACTCGTCGCGGTCGGAGCGGGCCTCGGTTCAGGCGAGCTCGTCGCCGCGTTCGTCGCCCCGAGCGGCGGGCCCATCACCGACGTCGGCAGCCTCGCGGTGGATCTCGCCCCGGCCTGGGCGAAGGATGCCGCGATCGCCCTCTTCGGCACCGCCGACAAACTCGCGCTCATCGTCGGCATCGCGCTCGTGCTCGCGCTGCTCGCCGCCGCCGCGGGCGTGCTCGAGGCGATCCGTCCTCCGATCGGCACGCTGCTCGTCGTCGCGGCGGGTGCCGCCGGCGTCGTCGCGACCGCTACCCGCGCGCAGTTCTCACCGCTCGACCTCGCGCCACCGCTCGTCAGCGCGCTCGTCGCCGTCGTGCTGCTGCGGCGGCTCGTGCGCCTCGCGGCGCGCGCGGCCCCGGCAGTGCCCCCGGACCCCGCGGCCCCGGCGAGCGACGGCGCGACCGCGGATGCCGAGGCATCCACCCTGCCGACCGGGCCCGACCGCCGCCGTTTCCTCGCCTGGGCCGCCGGCTCCGCGGCGCTCGGCGTGCTCGCCGGGATCGGCGGGTGGACGCTGCGGGCCGGCGCGAGGGTCGCGAGCGCCGCGCGCGACGCGATCCGACTGCCCGCGCCGGCGACGCCCGCCCCGGCGATCCCCGCCGGCGCCGCCTTCGACGTCGACGGACTCACTCCGCTGATCACACCGAACGAGGACTTCTACCGCATCGACACGGCGCTGCAGGTGCCGGTCATCGATCCCGCCGACTGGCAGCTGCGGGTGCACGGGCAGGTCGAGCGGGAGGTGACGCTCGGCTGGGACGAGCTGCTCGCCCTGCCGCTCGAGGAGCATGCCGTCACGCTCGCCTGCGTCTCGAACGAAGTCGGCGGTTCGCTCATCGGCAACGCCACCTGGCTGGGCTACCCGATCGCCGCGCTGCTCGACCGCGCCGGCGTCTCGGCGGACGCCGACATGGTGCTCTCCCGCAGCATCGACGGGTTCACGGCGGGCACCCCGCTCGAGGTGCTGCGCGACGGGCGAGCCGCGCTGCTCGCGATCGGGATGAACGGCGCGCCGCTGCCCGCCGAGCACGGCTTCCCCGTGCGACTTGTCGTGCCCGGACTCTACGGCTACGTCTCGGCCACGAAGTGGGTGACCGAGCTCGAGGTGACGCGCTTCGACCGGGCCCGGGCGTACTGGACCGACCGCGGCTGGAGCGAGCGCGGCCCGGTGAAGCTGTCCAGCCGCATCGACGTGCCGCGCGAGCCGGTCGCGACCGGCACCGTCGTCGTCGCGGGCGTGGCCTGGTACCAGCACGTCGGCGTCGAGCGGGTCGAGGTGCGCGTCGACGGCGGCGCCTGGCAGGAGGCCGAGCTCGCGAACGCTATCTCGGACGACACCTGGGTGCAGTGGCGCTGGGCCTGGGATGCCTCACCGGGCTCCCACGAACTGCAGGTGCGCGCCGTCGGATCGGACGGCACCGTGCAGACCGCCGAGCGCCGCCCGCCCGCCCCCGACGGCGCGACCGGCCTCGACCGCCGCACCGTCGAAGTGCGCTGACACGCGAGGTGCGCTGAACACGCGAGGTGCGCTGAACCGCCGCGGTGCGCCGGCCACGCCCCTCGGGGTGCGGCCCTCAACCGAGCAGTTCTCGGACGGCGAGGCCCCACTCGAAGCCGCACTCGCGGCAGTCGAAGATGGGCGCGTCGTCGAAGCTGAAGCCGTCGAGCCCGGTGTCGGGGTCGGCGGCGGCCTCGACCTCGAGGTCGAGCGGGCCGTAGAGGATCACGTGCACCGCGTGCGAGTCGCACCGCGGGCAGCGCTCGTCGACGGCCCGGGCGGGCGCGGTGCCGGCGGCGGGGTCGGATTCGAGGCTCATCGTGCGGTTCGTCATGGCACACACGGTACGCGCGGCCTCCGACATCGTCCGGAGCGCACCGGCGCGTCGCCGGCGGAGCCCTAGGCTGGCAGCGTGCCCGCATCGACGCCCGCTCCCGCCGCCGGCCGGCCGACCCCGGAGTCGCCGACGAGCCGCCTCCTGCGCGCGAGCTTCGCCACCGAGGAGGCCGTCTACGGCGTCATCCTCGTCGCCGGCCTGATCGCTGTCTCGGGCGTGCACGGCGCGACCTCGTTCACCGTCTTCACCACGGTCATGATCACGGTCGTCGTGTTCTGGCTCGCCCACCTCTACGCCGGCACGGTCGCCGGGCACGGCCTCGCGCACGACCGCATCGTCGGCATCCGCGAGTCGTTCCGCGCCGCCTTCCGCCGCTCGCTCGGACTGCTGCTGTCCGCCCTCATCCCCTCGAGCATCCTGCTCTTCGGCGCCGCCCGCGTCATCGACGACCGGGCCACCATCTGGGTGGCCCTGTGGACGTGCGTCGCGGTGCTCGCCGTGCTCGGCTTCATCGCCTTCCAGCGCCGAGGCGCCCCGTGGCCCATCCGCGTGCTCGGTTCGCTCACGACCGCCGCGTTCGGCGTCGTGATCATCGTCGCGAAAGCCCTCATCCACTGACATGGAACGGACGAACGACCCCATGCCCGACGCGCCCCGCGGCTTCGACTTCTTCAGCGCCGGCGAACTCCCCGCCCCGAACCTGCCCGCCGCCGAGGTCGCGGCCATCGCCCGGGAGCACTGGGGGATCGCGCTCGCGCTCGAGCCGCTCGGCAGCCAGCAGGACCAGAACTTCCTCGCCCGCGCCGTCGGCGACGGCTCGCCGGATGCCTCGACCGGCACCCCGATCGGCGTCGTGAAGATCACGAACCCCGCCTTCGGCGCGGAGGAGCTCGCCGCCCAGGACGCGGCCGCGGCCCGGATCGCCGAGGCATCCCCGGCCCTCCGCATCGCGACGACGCTCCGCGACGCGGAGGGCGCTCCGCTGCACGCCCGCGCCGAGACGAGCGAGGGCGGCCTCGACCTCCGCCTGCTGCGCTTCCTCGAGGGCGGCACCCTCACCGGCGACGCGTACCTCGCCCCCGCGGTCGTCGCCGGGCTCGGCGAGCTCGCCGCGAGCTCGGTGCTGGCGCTCGCGGACTTCGACCACGCGGGGCTCGACCGAGTGCTGCAATGGGACCCGCGGGTCGCGGACCGCGTCGTCGCGCTCCTCGCAGCCCACCACCCGGATGCCTCGCGGCGCGCCCTCGTCGAGGACGCGACGGCGGAGGCCTGGGCCGTGCTCGCGCCGCTCGCCGACACGCTGCCGATGCAGGCCGTGCACCTCGACCTCACCGACGACAACGTCGTGTGCCGCACCGAGCGCGGCATCCGCCGCCCTGACGGCATGATCGACTTCGGCGACGTGACCCGCAGTTGGGCGGTCGCCGAGCTCGCGATCTCGATCTCCTCGGTGCTGCACCACGACGGGGCGGAGCCCGTGTCGGTGCTGCCCGCCGTGCGCGCCTTCCACGCCCGTCGCCCGCTCAGCGAAGCCGAGATCGCCGCGATCTGGCCGATCGTGGTGCTGCGGGCCGCGGTGCTCGTCGTGAGCGGCGAGCATCAAGTGCAGCTCGACGGCGGCGAGAACGCGTACGCGGCCGCGGGCATCGCCCGCGAGTGGCGCATCTTCGAGCGCGCCACGTCGGTGCCCCTCGCGGTCATGACGGCCGTCATCGCCGACGCCCTCGCCGAGGACGGCGGCGGCGCGGCGACCACGACGACCGCGGCGGGCGAACGCCCCGGCGTCGCGCGGCTCGACGTCTCCGTGTTCGCCGACGAGGTCGACGCCGGCGCGTGGCTCGACGGCGTCGAGCTCGAGGAACGGCTCGCCGCCCGCGCGCTCGACGCCGGGGCATCCGCCGCCTGGCTGCCCCGCGCCGTGCCGCGGCTGACCGCGAGCATCCGCCGCTCGGCGGAGTCGGCCGCGACGATCCCGCTCGGCGTCGACGTGTGGTTCGCCGAGCAGACCCGCCTCGAGGCATCCGAGCATCTGATCCTCGACGGTGCACTGCAGGAGGCCGACGGCGAGTGGATCGCGCCCGCGCGCACCCGCGTGCGCGCCCGCCTCGGCCGCCCCGACGCGCCGCACCTCGTGCGCCCCGAGTACGCCGCGGGCTGGCTCGCCGTCACCGACGACCCCGCGCCGATCCTCGGGCTCGCTGACCCGGCCACTCCATCCGCGACCGCACCGGGCGCACGCACCGCCCCGTCGCTCCTCGCCCGCCGCGAGGCCTCCTTCGCCGAGGTGCAGGAGCACTACTACGACGCCCCGCCGCAGATCGAACGCGGCTGGCGCGAACACCTCGTCGGCACCGACGGCCGCGTCTACCTCGACATGGTGAACAACGTCACGCCGCTCGGGCACGGGCACCCGGGCGTCGCCGACGCCGTCGCCCGGCAGCTGCGCCGGCTGAACACGAACTCGCGCTTCCACTACGCGGCGGTCGTGGAGTTCTCGGAGCGGCTCGCCGCGCTCCTGCCCGAGCCGCTCGACACCGTGTTCCTCGTGAACTCGGGATCGGAGGCCGCCGACCTCGCCATCCGCGTCGCCCTCGCCGCCACCGGCCGGCGCGACGTCGTCAGCGTCCTCGAGTCCTACCACGGCTGGACGTACGGCTCGGACGCCGTCTCGACCTCGATCGCCGACAATCCGAACGCGCTCGCCACCCGCCCGGACTGGGTGCACCCGATCGAGGCGCCGAACCCGTACCGCGGGCGCTACCGCGGCGCCGACGCCGCCCGCTACGCGCCGGAGGCCGCCGCCGCGATCCGCGAGCTCGCCGCCTCGGGCCGCCCGCCCGCCGCGTTCATCGCAGAGACCTTCACCGGCAACGCCGGCGGCATCCCGCTGCCCGACGGCTACCTCGCCGAGGTCTACTCCGCCGTGCGCGCCGAGGGCGGCCTCGCGATCGCCGACGAGGTGCAGGCCGGCTACGGGCGGCTCGGCGAGTGGTTCTGGGGCTTCGAGCAGCAGGGCGTCGTGCCCGACGTCGTCGCCGTCGCGAAGGCGATGGGCAACGGCCACCCCCTCGGCGCCGTCATCACGAGCCGCGAGATCGCGGCGCGGTTCCGCACGCAGGGCTACTTCTTCAGCTCCACGGGCGGGAGCCCGGCGTCCTCGGTCGCCGGCCTCGCCGTGCTCGACGGCTACGCCGAGGAGGGGCTGCAGCAGCACGCGGCCGAGACCGGCGCGTACCTCAAGGGCCTCCTCGAGGAGCTGCAGACCCGGCATCCGCTCATCGGCACCGTGCACGGGCTCGGCCTCTACCTCGGCGTCGAGTTCGTGCGCGACCGTGAGACCCTGGAGCCCGCGACCGAGGAGACCGCGGCGATCTGCGACCGCCTGCTCGAGCTCGGCGTCGTGATGCAGCCGACCGGCGACCACCAGAACGTGCTGAAGACGAAGCCGCCGCTCGTCATCACCAGGGAGAGCTGCGACTTCTTCGTCGCGATGCTCGACCGGGTGCTCGCGGAGGGTTGGTGACGCGCCGCGACGTCGCCCGCCCCGCGTCATCCCTAGACTGAGCCCGTGCTGCCCCTCGTCGTCTCCGTCGCGCTCGTGCCGGCGATCGTCATCCTGGCGTTCGGCGTCGCGGTGCGGCTGGTCTCCAGGCAGCCGGCGGTCTCGCCCGTCGTGCAGTACCTTCCCGACCGCGCGTCGACGGTGCTCCGCGACGCGCTCCTCGCCGACGCCGACCGCCGCGCGGTGCCCGCGGCCCTGATCGATCTGGCGGTTCGGCGCAAGATCCGGCTGGTGGCGGATGCCTCGGCCGGCGACCGGGCGCCGATCGGCGTCGTCATCGTGCCCGGCGCCCGCTTCACGCCCGAGGAGTACGCCGTGCTCGAGGCGCTCGTCGGCCCCGACCACGTGCCGGGACGGCTGCGCCGCTTCTCCGCCGAGCGCCGGGCCCTCGGCCTGCGGATCAAGGCGCTGCTGCGCTTCACGGAGGACTCGCTCGCCCGGGAGGGGCTCGTCGCCACCCGCCGCATCAGCTGGCCGGGCACGACGCTCACGGTGCTCGCGTACCTCGGCATGCTCTCGGAGGCGGTGCTCATCGTCTTCACCCTCGTCGCGAACGACTGGCTCGCGCTCTGCGTGACGCTCGTCGCGACCACGGCGACGATCCTCACCGTGATCATTACCCCCGCGTCCTGGCGGAAGTACCTGCCCGCGGCGCGTCCGAAGCGGGAGCACCTCGACGGGCTGCGCCAGTACCTCGTGGCCGTAGAGACGGATCGTCTGCGGGAGCTGCAGTCGCCGCGCGGCGCACAGCTCGTGCCGGAGTCGGCAGACAGCGCCCCGGCGGCGGCACCGGCGGCGGGCGGCGAGCTGAACGCCCCCGGCGGCGACGCCCTGGTGCGCTTCCACCTGCACGAACGACTCCTGCCGTACGCCGTCGTGTTCGGCGTCGAGCGGGAGTGGGCGGCGAAGCTGAAGCTCGAGGCCGCCGAGGCCGCGAACGCTCCGGGCGCTTCGAACGGCGAGACGCTGGCCGCGCTCGGCGAGCTCACGGCCGAGCTCGCCCAGCTCATCGAGCTCGCGGGCGGCGCCGGCGAACTGCTCGCCTCCCTCGGCGAGCTGCGCGACGCCGGCGGCGAGGTGATCGCGGACGCGGGCGCCTTCTTCGACGCGCTCAACCCGTGAGCCCAGTGACCGCCCCCGCACCGCGAGAGGAGCCGAGATGACCAAGCAGGAGCCCGAGCAGGAGCCGGAGCCGACCGAGACCTCGGTCGCCGAGCACGAACTGCGGATCGACGTCGACGGGACCCCGGTCTCGGCGGTCGCGACGCGACCGGACGACGCGCTCGCCATGGTCGTCGTCGCGCACGGGGCCGGGGCCGGCATGGCGCATCCGTTCATGTCGGGCTTCACCCGGGCGCTCACCCGCCTCGGCTTCGCGACCCTGCGCTTCAACTTCGCGTACGTCGAGGCCGGACGGCGGATGCCCGGACGGCCAGCCGCGGCGATCGCCGCGTGGCGGACGGCGGTCGAGACAGCCCATGGACTCGCCGCCGACGCCGGTGCCGCCGAGGAGCGGATCTGGGCGGCGGGCAAGTCGTACGGCGGGCGGATGGCCTCCATGGCGGTGGCCGAGGGGATGCCGGTCGACGGGCTCGTCTACCTCGGCTATCCGCTGCACGCGCCGGGCAAGGCGGGCCAGCTCCGTGACGCGCATCTCTACGGCGTGACGACGCCGATGCTGTTCCTGCAGGGCACGAACGACCCGTTCGCGACGCCGAACTCCGAGCTCGACGAGGTCGTCGCCCGCATCGGCCCGACGGCCGTGCTCGAGTGGCTCGACGGCGCCGGGCACTCCTTCGAGGTGAAGGGGAGGAAGCGCGCGCCCGCCGAGATCGCTGCGGAGCTCGCCCCGCTCGTCGCCGACTTCGTCCGTCCCCGGCTCGCCTGAGCTGCGACGTCGCGAGGACGGCGCGCGCCGGCGCCGGACGGTGGCGATTCGCGCGAGCTCGCGAGCGGACCGGGCGCGCTACGGCACGAGGATGAGCTTGCCGCGCACGTGCCCGGTCTCGCTGAGCCGGTGCGCCTCGGCGGCCTCCGAGAGGGGAAGCAGCTGCGCGATCTCGACGTCGAAGCGCCCGGCGGCGAGGAGCAGCGCGGCGAGCGGCACGGCGTCCGCGCGCAGTCCGAGCTCCTCCGGCGTGAGCGGGATCGGGCTGCCGCCGCTCCAGGCGCGGATGCCGAGTTCCGCCGCCTGCGGCCCGAGCACGATGGTGCCGATGCGGGCCGGGTCGCCCACGAAGCGCTTCGAGACGGCAATCGCCTCGTCGGTGCCGACGAGGTCGAGGGCGGCGTCGACGCCGCCGGGGGCGAGCGCCTGGACGCGCTCGGCGAGCCCGTCACCGTACGTCACGGGTTCGGCCCCCAGCTCGCGCAGCCGCTCGTGATTGCGTTCACTCGCCGTCGCGATGACGCGGGCGCCGACCCGGCGGGCGAGCTGGATGGCGGCCTGGCCGACCGCTCCCGCGCCGGCGTGCACGAGCACGGTCTCACCGGCGGAGACGTCGAGGGAGACGAGCGCCTGGTGGGCGGTACCGACCGGGATGCCGAGCGCCGCAGCCTGCTCGAAGGAGATCTCGGCGGGCTTCGGCGTGAGCAGGGCGGCGTGCACGGCGACCTCGCTCGCGTAGGTGCGGGCGGCCCAGGCGACGATGACCTCGTCGCCCGGCTGCCAGGCGGCCACGCCCTCGCCGACGGCGGTGATGACGCCCGAGGCATCCGCCCCCGGCCGGCGCGGCGTCGTGATCGGCCCGCTCGGCCGGAACGCGCGGCGCACCTTGGCGTCGATCGGGTTCACCCCGATCGCGCGCACGGAGACGACCACCTCGCCCGGACCCGCTTCGACCGCCGGGACCTCCCGGTACCGCAGCACCTCGGGTCCGCCGAACTCCTCGTACTCGATCGCGAAAGCCATGCGCCCAGCCTAGGCAGGCCGGGCGCACGGCGGTCGCGGATGACGCCGGGCTACCCGGCCGCTACCCCGCCAGACGCGGGGTGCGCGGCGGCTCGGTGCGGCGGTCGCCCGTCGCCTCGAAGGCCGCGGCGAGCGCGAGCAGCGCGGTGTCGTCGTACGCGCGCCCGGCGAGGGTGAGGCCGACCGGCATGCCGATGTCGGCCATGGTGCCCATCGGCACGGTCACCGTCGGGATCCCGAGGTGGCGCGGCACGAGATTGCCGTTCGCGACCCAGACGCCGTTGCGCCAGCCCAGCTCGGCCGAGGCCTCGTTCACGTCCATGTCGGCGGGGCCGACGTCGGCGACGGCCGGGAACGCGACCGCGTCGAGACCGAGGCCGTCCATCCACTCCTCGAGGTCGATGCGGCGGGTCTCCTCGAGCCCGCGGACGCCCGACTCGAGCTCGGGGATCTCCGTGAACGACGCGTACGGGTGCTCGCGCACCTGCTCGGGGTACGCCGCGATGTCGTCGTCGAAGCCGTCGACCCGGTCGGGCAGCGCACCCTCGGGGTGCGGGAAGATCTGCGCGCCGTCGACGCCGACCAGGGTGCGCAGCGCCGGGTCGCCGTTGGCCTGCAGGAAGTCCTCCCACGCCCAGGCGGAGAGGTCGAGGATCTCGCGCTGGAGGAACGCCTCGGAGACGAGACCGCGGGTCTTCACGGTCGGTGCGCCGGGCCGGTCGCCCTCGTAGTTCGTGACGACGGGGAAGTCGACGAGCACCACCTCGGCGCCGGCGGCCTCGAGGTCGCGGCGCGCGGCCTCCCACAGCTCCATCACCGAGGCGCGCGTCTCGATGCGCTGGCCGGTCGGTCCGCCGATGCCGCCGTCGGGGTTCGTGCCCGCCTCGGGGTCGGCGTTGACGTACATCCGGGGCACGCCGATGCGCTTGCCGGCGAGCCCGGCGCGTGCGGCCTCCGCGTCGCTCGGCAGGAGGGCGGGGTACGACGCGGGACGCACCTCGGACGCCGCCGGGATGCGCACCCACGGCTGCGCGCGCCAGAAGTCGCCGCGCGTGTCGGGGTCGTCGGCGACGATCACGTCGAGCAGCTCGAAGAGGTCGGCCATAGTGCGGGTATGCGGCACGACGACGTCCATCGTCGGCACGAGCGGCCAGTTGCCGCGCACCGAGATCACGCCGCGGGAGGGCGTGTAGGCGCAGAGGGCGTTGTTCGTCGCCGGCCCCCGGCCGCTCGACCAGGTCTCCTCGCCGAGGCCGAACGCCCCGAAGGAGGCCGCGGTCGCCGTGCCCGAGCCGTTGGACGAGCCGGAGCCGAAGGCGGCGGTCAGGAACTCGGCGTTGTACGGGCTCTCGGCGCGGCCGTAGACGCCGCGCTGCATGCCGCCGTTCGCCATCGGCGGCATGTTCGTCAGGCCGATCAGCACCGCGCCGGCGTCGCGCAGCCGCTGGATGGTGAACGCGTCGCGCTGCGCGACGAGGTGCTCGAAGGCCGGGCTGCCCGCCGCGGCGGTGAGCCCCTGCGCGAGGTAGCTGTCCTTCGCGGTGTAGGGGATGCCGTCGAGCGGACCGAGCGTCTCGTCGCGGGCGCGGCGGGCGTCGGAGGCCTCGGCGTCGGCGCGGGCGGCCGGGTTCATCACGACGAGCGCGTTGAGCGCCGTCGGGGTGCCGGGGGCGTCGTAGGCGGCGATGCGGGCGAGGTAGGCGTCGAGCAGCTCGACCGAGGTGGTCTCGCCGGACTCGAGGGCGGCGCGGAGTCGGGCGATCGGCGCCTCGACGACGTCGAAGCCGCTCATCGGGCGACCCCCTCGACCGTGGGCTGCTGCTGCGTGATGCAGTGGATGCCGCCGCCCCGGGCGAAGATCGGCCGAGAGTCGACGGTGACGGCCCGGCGGCCGGGGTAGGCGGCCTCGAGGATCTCGCGGGCGCGGGCGTCGGCCGCCTCCTCGCCGAAGCCGCACGCGATGATGCCGTCGTTCACGACGAGGTGGTTGACGTAGCTGTAGTCGACGAAGCCCTCCTCGTCGCGCAGCGTCTCGGGGGCGGGGAGGTCGACGACCTCGAAGCTGCGGCCCGCGGCATCCGTCGCCGCTTCGAGCACCCGGCGGATCTCGCGCGAGACCTCGAAGTCGGGGTGCTCGGGGTTCTGCTGCGCGTGCAGCAGCACGGTGCCCGGCGCCGTGATCGTCGCGACGATGTCGACGTGGCCGTTGGTGCCGAACTCGTCGTAGTCGCGGGTGAGGCCGCGGGGCAGCCAGACGACCTTCGTCGCCCCGATCGTGCGGGCGAGCTCGGCCTCGACGCGGGCCCGGTCGGCGAAGGGGTTGCGGCGCGGGTCGAGCTGCACGGTCTCGGTGACGAGCACGGTGCCCTCGCCGTCGACGTGGATGCCGCCGCCCTCGTTCACGAGCACGGAGCTGACGAGCTCGGCGCCGGCGTGCGCCGCGGCGAAGCGCGCGATCTCGGCCGACTTGCGCCACTCGGCCCACTCGGGCGCGCCCCAGCCGTTGAAGATCCAGTCGACGGCGCCGAGCACGCCCGGGCGCTCGTCGTCGAGCACGAAGGTGGGGCCGAAGTCGCGCATCCAGAACTCGTCGAGCGGCGCCTCGAGGAGTTCGATCTCGGAGCTCAGCATGCGGCGAGCGCGCGCGATCTCGCTCGGGTCGACGACCATCGTGACCGGCTCGAACTCCGCGACGGCGTGCGCGACGGCCGTCCACGCGTCGTACCCCGTCTGGCGGAAGGCCTCGCCCTCGCCGAGGGTGAGCCCCTCGCGCGGAAACGCCATCCAGGTGCGGTCGTGCGGTGCGGTCTCAGAGGGCATGCGCCAGCTCATCGGGGAGCCTCCACTTCGAGGTCGGGATGCCTCGGGAGCCGCGGCATCACGTCTAGGTTCGCAGATTCTATTGACCAAATGATCAATATCCAGGTCGAGAGTACCTAGAATGAGGGAACCATGTCAACGCCGATGCGCCAGCGCGCCCCCAGGATGTCGCCCGCCGAACGGGCGCTCTCCATCGCGAACGCCGCGCGCGAGCTCGCGCTCGAAGCCGGCCTCTCCGCGGTGACGCTGCGCGCGGTCGGGGCGCGTGCCGGGGTCGCCCCCGCGCTCGTCGCCCACTACGTGCCGAGCATGGACGTGCTCATCGCCCGCACCTTCGGTTCCGTCGTCACGGCGGAGATCGCCGAGATCGAGGCGCTGCTCGACGGCATGCCGGGACCGCGCGCGCAGCTCGGCGCGCTCGTGCGCACGATCCTCGACGGCAGCCGCGACGACGTGACGCTCGTCTGGGTCGAGGCGTGGGCGCTCGGCCGGCGCAACGAGACGCTCGCGGCCGAGGTGCGCGCGCAGATGGATGCCTGGCAGGGCGTCATCCAGGACGTCATCTCCGCCGGGGTCGCCGCCGGCGAGTTCGACACCGAGGACCCCGCCGCGGTCGCCTGGCAGCTGCTCGGCATGGTCGACGGCCTGAACGCGCAGGCGCTCGTGCGCTGGGGCGACACGAGCGATCGCGGCTCGCTCATCAGCCACGCCGTCGAGGGCATGCTCGGGCTGCCCCGCGGCGCCCTCGACGAGCCCGGCGCGTAGGCGCCGCGGGCGCCGCCCGCAGGCTCGCGCCCACCGCTCAGTCCGGGTGGGCGTCGAGCCACTCGCGGCCGAGCTTCGGCGGCGCCATCAGCAACCACGCCTCCTCGACGAGCTCCTCGAGGCGCCGATCGGAGATGCGGTCGAGGCGCGCGAGGATCGCCGCCCAGCCGTCGAAGTGGTGGATGGTGAAGAACACCGCGGGGTCCTCCTCGACGAGCGCCAGCTTCACCGCCTCGTCCTCCACCCGCGCGCCCATGATCGGCCCGGGCTGCTCGTCGAGTCCGAGCTCCGCCAGGTCGGTCTTGCGGAGCGGGCGCTCCCAGACGAAGCCCCTCCCGTGCACCCGCCAGTGCGCCGAGCCCCAGCTCGTGCCCTCGCTCGTGTCGGGCAGGGCGAGCGCGAGACGGCGCAGATCGTCCCAGTCGGCCATGGCGCACACCCTACGCCGATGACGTGTCGGACGCACCGGCTAGCGTGGAGGCATCCCGAACGAAGGAGCCCGATGTACCTGCTGAACGGCTCCGTCGTGACGAGCGCGAGCGACCTCAAGAAGGCGAGCGACTGCGAGTTCGCCTTCCTGCGGGAGCTCGACCAGAAGCTCGGCCGCGACGCGCTGTTCGCGCCGCTCGACGACCCCATGCTGCGCCGCGCCGGCGAGCTGGGCGACGCGCACGAGCTGCGGGTGCTCGAGCGGTACCGGGCCGAGTTCGGCGAGGGCGTCGTCGAGATCGAGCGGCCCGACGTGCGCGACCTCGAGCAGGTGGCCGCCGCGGTCGCCGCCACGAACGCCGCGTTCGCCGCCGGCGCGCCCGTCGTGTTCCAGGCGACGTTCGCCGAGCCCGACTTCATCGGCTTCGCCGACTTCATCGTGCGCCGGCCCGACGGCGCCTACCGGGTGCAGGACTCCAAGCTCGCCCGGCACGCCCGCGTCACGGCGCTGCTCCAGCTCGGGGCCTACGCCGAGCAGCTCGCCCGCCTCGACGTGCCGGTCGACGACACCGTCGAGCTGCTCCTCGGCGACGGCTCGGTGAGCGCGCACTCCCTCCGCGACATCCTTCCGGTCTACCGTGCGCGGCTCGCCCGCCTGCGCCGCATCGTCGCCGAGCGCGAGGCCGACACCGCCGCGGTCGCCTGGGGCGATCCGCGCTACACGCACGACGGGCGCTGCCCCACCTGCGAGCTCGAGGTGCAGGCCAACCGCGACGTGCTGATGGTCGGCGGCCTCCGCACCACGCAGCGCGAGCCCCTCGCAGCCGCGGGCATCACGACGATCGACGCGCTCGCCGCGTCGTCCGGCCCCGTGCCGCATCTCGCCGAGGCGACGCTCGAGAACCTGCGCGCCCAGGCGCGCCTGCAGCTGCGGGCCGAGTCCGAGCTGGCGGCGGCCGAGGCGTCCGGCGCCTGGCGCGAGGGCGATCCGCCGCTCGCGCCGCCCGTGCAGCTCCGCGAGGCCCGCGCGATCGCCGCGATCCCCGAGCCGAGCCCCGGCGACCTGTTCTTCGACTTCGAGGGCGACCCGCTCTACACCGAGGGCGACGGCACGAAGTGGAACCTCGACTACCTCTGGGGCATGGTCGACACCGGCGAGCAGTACACGGCCTTCTGGGCGCACTCCTTCGCCGAAGAGCGCGAGGCGCTCGTGCGATTCCTCGAGCTCGTGAAGCTGCGCCGCCAGGCGCACCCGGGGCTGCACATCTTCCACTACGCGAGCTACGAGCGCACGCATCTGACCGCCATCGCCGCCCGGCACGGCGTGGGCGAGGCCGAGGTCGACCAGCTCCTCGCCGACGGCGTGCTCGTCGACCTCTACCCGATCGTGAAGCGCGCGGTGCGGGTGGGCAGCCGCTCATACTCCATCAAGAAGCTCGAGCCGCTCTACATGGGCGCCGAGCTGCGCGAGGCCGACGTCAAGTCGGGCGCCGACTCCATCACCGAGTACGTGCGGGCGAGCGAGCTGCAGGCGGCGGCGCAGCTCGGGGGCGATGCGGATGCCGCGGCCGAGGCCGCCCGCATCCTCGCCGACCTCGCCGACTACAACCGCTACGACTGCGTCTCCACGCTGCGGCTGCGGGACTGGCTGCTCGAGCTGGGCCGAGGGGCCGGCGTCGCCCCCGTGCCCGGCGCGCTGCTCGCCGACCGGGCACCCGGCCGCATCTACGAGGCCTCGCCGCTCGCGCTGCGCCTGCGGGCCATGGTGCAGCAGCGCGAGGCGGCCCGCCCGACCCTCGACGGCGTCCGGCGCGACGCCGACACCGAGGCGCTCGCACTCGCCTCCGCCGCGATCGACTACCACGCCCGCGAGGCCAAGAGCTTCTGGTGGTCGCACTACCTGCGCTGCGACCAGCCCGTCGAGAGCTGGGAAGACCATCGCGACGTGCTCGTCGTCGATCCGGCGCGGTCGCGTGCGCTCGGCAACTGGTACGAGGAGCCGCGCTGGCAGAGCGCCCGCCGCGAGCTGCTGCTCGACGGGCATGTCGCCCCCGGCTCGCGGTTCAGCCCGGGTGCCGAGGTCTTCCTCCTCTACGACTGGCCGGCGCCGTTCGACGCCCAATCCGCCCGCCCCGGGCAGCGGGCCTGGTCGAACGCCGTCGTGGTCGAGGCCGGCGACGCCGGGGTGCGAGTCGAGGAGCGCGGTCAGCCGGGGCGCACCTGGCGCGACCTCCCGGTCGCGATCGCGCCCGGCGCTCCCCCGCGGGCCGATGCCCTGCGCGACGCCATCGCCGAGTGGGCGGCGGCGATCCCGACGCTCGACCCGGTGCTCCCCCGCACCCCGGCGATGGACGTGCTGCGCCGGCGCCCGCCGCGCACCACGGGCTCGCTCGCGCCGGTCGGCGCCGCGCACGACTACCTCGCCGCCGTCGTCGACTCGGTGCGCCGGCTCGAGCACTCCTACCTCGCCGTGCAGGGCCCGCCGGGCACCGGCAAGACCTACCTCGCCGCCCACGTCATCGCCAGGCTCGTGCGCGAGCACGGCTGGCGCATCGGCGTCGTCGCGCAGTCGCACACCGTCGTCGAGCACCTGCTCGAGGCGATCGTCGGCGCGGGCCTCGACGCGGGGCTCGTCGGCAAGGCCGTGAAGGACCCGGCCGAGGCGGGCCTGCGCGCGTTCACCGCGTTCGCCCGGAAAGACGAGCTCACCGCGTTCGTCTCGGAACGGCCCGACGGCCATGTCGTCGGCGGCACCGCGTGGGACTTCTGCAACGTGCGCCGCATCCCGCGCGGGTCGCTCGACCTGCTCGTCATCGACGAGGCGGGCCAGTTCTCGCTCGCCTCCACGATCGCGGTCTCGGTCGCGGCCCGCAATCTGCTGCTGCTCGGCGACCCGCAGCAGCTCCCGCAGGTGAGCCAGGCGCTGCACCCGGAGCCGGTGGACGCCTCGGCCCTCGGCTGGGTCGCCGACGGCCACGACGTACTCCCGGCCGAGTTCGGCTACTTCCTCGCCGAGAGCCGGCGCATGCACCCGGCCGTCGCGGCCCCCGTGTCGCGGCTCTCCTACGAGGGCGAGCTGCAGTCGCACCCCGTCGCCGCGAGCCGCTCGCTCGACGGCGTCGCGCCCGGCCTCACACCCATCCCGGTCGAGCACGAGGGCAACTCGACGCACTCGCCGGAAGAGGCGCGCGCGGTCGTCGAGCTCGCCCGCTCGCTGCTCGGGCGCGAGTGGCACGACGCGGACGACTCCGCCGACGGTCCGGTCCGCGCCGCGCCCCGGCCGCTCGAACCCGCCGACCTCATCGTCGTCACCCCGTACAACGCGCAGCTCGGCGTCGTGCGGGAGGCGCTCGACGCCGCCGGCCTGCACGAGGTGCCGGTGGGCACGGTCGACAAGTTCCAGGGGCAGGAGGCGGTGATCGCGATCGTGTCGCTCGCGGCGTCCTCCGCCCGTTCGGCCCCGCGCGGGCTCGAGTTCCTCCTGCTGAAGAACCGGTTGAACGTCGCGATCTCGCGGGCGAAGTGGGCGGCGTACCTCGTCTACTCGCCCGGGCTGCTCGACGGGCTCCCGCACCGAGCCGAGGGGGTGGCCCAGCTCAGCGGCTTCCTGCGCCTCGTCGGCCGCGCCTGAGCCAGCAGCGGCGTCGGCACGGCTCGGTCGGTGCAGCAGCGTCGGCCGCGCCTGAACGAGGTGCCCGGCCGGGCTCAGCCCCCGACGAGCTTCGTCACCGCGGCGTCGATGCGGCGCTGCCGGGTCTCCGCCGCCTTGGCCTGCTCGATGGCGGTGACGTGCGCCTTCTTGTGACTCGGCGCCAGCGCCTCGAACGCCGCCACGGCACCCGGGGCCGCTTCGAGCGCGGCCTGGAAGTCCGCGGGCACCTCGACGGTGCGCGGCGCCGTGTCCAGCTCCACCTCGACCTCGATGGCGTCGCCACCGCCGATGCCGGTCTCCCTCCGCTTGTCCGAGCTGAACGGGATGAGCGAGCGCCCGCCCATCACTCCCACCGTGCTGCGGTACTCGTAGCCGTTCACCCGCACGAGCACGGGCGGCCGCTTGCCGCCGCCGAGCGCCTCGATCACCTCGGGCGGCACCTCGATGCCCGTGTTGTTGCCCAGCTGGGACATCGTCGTCTCGAATCGCATGCCGCTAGTCTCCTCGCCCCACGACGCTCGGGAATACCCCAGCCAGGTAATGCGTACAGTATCGATGTGACTGCAACTGCTGCGAACCCCGACCGGATCACCATGTACGGCGCCGCCTGGTGCGGTGACTGCCGTCGCTCGAAGGCCCTCCTCGACCGACGCGGCGTCGACTACGAGTACGTCGACCTCGAGGTGCACGTCGAGGCGGCCGAGACGGCGAAGTCGATCTCCGGTCGCACGAACATCCCCGTCGTCGTCTTCCCGGACGGCACCCATTTCACCGAGCCCACCGACGCCGAGCTCGGCGCGAAGCTCGACGCCGTCGGCGCGTAGCCGAGGCCCTCAGCGCAGCGCGGGGATGACCTCGCGCTCGAAGAGCTCCAGCCCGCTGCGGTCGTAGGCCGCCTCCGGGAAGTAGTGGATCGCGTAGCCGAGGCCGCGCTCGCGCATGTCCCGGAGCCGCTCCACCACGGCGTCGACCGTGCCGACGGCGATCGCGGCATCCGCCCGGAAGTCGGCGATGAACTTCTCGGCGGCCGCCTCGCCCGCCGAGCCGGCGAGGCGCGCGTGCACGGCGTCGAGGCGGCGCTCCACGTCGGCCTCGTCGACGCCGACGACGGTGTTGAAGTTCGCCGAGCGGGTGATCTCCTCGAATGGACGGCCGAGCCGCTCGCAGTGCCCGCGCAGCACCTCGCTCTTGTGGCTGAACTCCTCGGGGCTGCCGTAGAAGTTCGTCGCGCTCGCGTACTTCGCCGCGATGCGGAGCGTCACCTTCTCGCCGCCGCCGGCGATCCACATGGGGATGCCGCCCTCCTGCAGCGGCTGCGGCTGCACGATCGCGCCGTCCACCTGGTAGTGCTCGCCGTCGAGCGTCGCGCTGCCCGACGTCCACGCCTGGTGCAGGATCTCGACCCCCTCGCGGAGCCGAGCGAGTCGCTCGGGCACCTCGGGGAAGCCGTAGCCGTACGCGCGCCACTCGTGCTCGTACCAGCCGGCGCCGATGCCCATCTCGACGCGTCCGCCCGAGACGAGGTCGACGGTCGCCGCGACCTTCGCGAGATAGGCGGGGTTCCGGTAGCTCATGCAGGTGCACATCTGACCGAGCCGTACGCGCGAGGTCGACGCCGCGAAGGCGGCCATCAGCGACCACGCCTCGTGCGTCGCCTCGTGCTCGCTCGGCACCGGCACGGTGTGGAAGTGGTCGTAGACCCAGATCGCCTCCCACGGCGACCCCTCGCGGTCGGCAAACTCGGCGAGGGAGCGCATCACGCCCCACTGCTCGCGGGGGTCGATGCCGACGAGGTCGTGACGCCAGCCCTGGGGGACGAACATTCCGAAGCGCATGGTCACGATCGTACGCGGGCGACCCCACCCTGAGGCCGGTTCAGCGCTCGCACTGAGGCCGCGCCGCCTCGGCCGGCGCTACCGTCTGCGGCATGACCCGGCCCACCTCCCCCGTGCTGTTCTGCGACTACCGCGCGGCCCGCTTCCGGGCGACGGCCGTGCGCTCCTGCGGCTCGCGCCTGATCCGCATCGCCGGTTCGGGACTCTGCCCGAGCCCCGGCTGGACCCTCGAGCTCGTCCCCGTGAACGGTGGGGTCGTGCCGCACCCCGATGCGCTCTGGCTGGCCGTGCGCGAGACCCCACCCGACGACGCGGTCCTCCGTTCCGACACCGTTACCTGGGTGGAGGCCTTCGTCGAGGACTCCGCCGCGACCGAGATCGTCATCCACCTCCCCGGGCGGGAACCGCTCGCCGTGGCCGTCGCCGAGCCTGCACCCGACCAGGCGGCCGCGGGCGAGCTGATCCGGGGCTGAGCCCCGGGCGACGCGAACGGCGGGATGCCTCGGCCGAGGCATCCCGCCGTTCCGCGCGGTGCGCGAGGTGCGCGCTCAGGCGAGGGCGAAGCGCAGCTCCGCCATCGCGGGCGCCGACCAGACGCCGCCGTCGAGCTCGCTGGCCCGAACGGTGACGACCTTGCCGCCCTTCGCGACGACGAGCAGAGCGAGCTGCGGCAGCAGGTCGCCCGCCGGGGTGCCGTCGGCCAGCGCCTCGCCGGCCCCGTGGTCGGTGGCGAACTCGATCGCGCCGGACTCCCGGTCGAGGGTGCCGTTGACCGAGGTGGTGAAGTCGAACCAGAAGGTCTCGACGGCGCCGTCGGCCGCCTCCCTCGCGATCGCCGCGAGGTCGCGCTCGACCCGTCCGGCACTGCCCTCGGCGAGCGCGCGGAGCGCCCGCTCCGCCTCGCGCACATTGAGCCGGCCGAGTTCGCGGCGGAGGATCTCGTCGAGCTCGGCCGCGCCGAGCCGGTCGGGCGAACCGGGCACCGCGACGACGCGGCGCGAGTTCCTGGTGTTCTGGAGGAAGAGGCTGAGCAGCGGCTCGGCGGCGAACACGAAGGCGGGCACCCGCTCGTCGGGGTCGCGTTCGAGCAGCTCCCGCCGGGCGACCTCGATGACGCGCTTCGAGTACTGGTCGAGGAGGGTCTTGCGGCCCTCGTCGCCGAGCAGGCGGCTGGCGCCGCCGAACTGGCTCGCGGTGCCGCGGTTCGAGCCCCGGGGCTTGTCCTCGCCGGGCTCGCGGTTGGTGGCCTCGTCGAGGTTCGCGGTGCCCTGCTGGTCGATCGGGAGCTTCACGGCGCGATCGGTCGGGGTCGCGTGCCAGAGCGCCCACTCGCTCGCCGAGATGGTGATGGCGAAGGCCTCCTGGTCCTGGCTCGGCGCACGCAGCAACTGCCCGAGCGTGAAGTGGGAGCCGACGTGCACGGCGTCGTCGAGCCGGTTCGGCAGCACGAACACCTCGCTCACGTCCGGCGAGACGAACAGCGCGAGCGAGCGGGCGAGGCCGCCCCAGAGCTGCTGGTCGCCGAGGATCCGGTCGCGCTCGGCGCGGATCGCGTCGAGCTCGGCGGTGTCGGCGCCGGCGCCCTTCAGGTGCTCGAGCGCCTCGTCGAAGCCGCTCTTGACCGCCACCTCGGCGCGTTCGCGCTCGCTCACCACGGGTGAGGTCGAGGCGTAGATCGTGACCGCCGGGTGATGCGCCCCCGCCAGCACCGAGAAATCCGCGGCCGTGGGCAGTTCGTAGTGGACCGTCATCCGTACCCCCTCGAGGATCGTGAGCGACGGCGATGTCGCTCCCTCCCCACCATAGGAAGGCGCACCGCTCGGCAACACCCCCAGCTGCGGCATCCGGATGGCATGTTCAGGATCGGCCGCTGGAATAGCGGCTGGCGCTCCCGGCGTTGGCACGAGTGATGACCACGACGCCGAAGCTCTCCGTCCTCGACCTCATTCCCGTCCGCGACGGCCAGACGAGTGCGGAGGCGGTGCGTGCCTCCATCGCGCTCGCCCGGCTCGCGGACCGCGCCGGCTACGAGCGGTACTGGTTCGCGGAGCACCACAACATGCCCTCGGTGGCCTCGACGACCCCGCCCGTGCTGATCGCGGCGGCCGCGGCGAGCACCGAGCGCATCCGGGTCGGCTCGGGCGGCGTGATGCTGCCGAACCATGCGCCGCTCGTCGTCGCCGAGCAGTTCGCGGCCCTCGAGGCGCTCGCCCCGGGCCGCATCGACCTCGGCATCGGCCGCGCGCCCGGCAGCGATCCGGTGATCACGCAGCTGCTGCGCATCTCGGGCCCGACGGCCGACGTCGACCGGTTCCCCGACCACATCGCCGACATCCTGGCGCTGCTCTCCCCCGACGGCGCGACGCTGCGGCTCACGAGCGGCCGGGAGTACGCGATCCAGGCGACGCCGGCGGCGACCGAGGTGCCGACGCTGTGGCTGCTCGGCTCGAGCGACTACTCGGCGAAGCTCGCGGCCGAGCTCGGGTTGCCGTACGTGTTCGCGAACCACTTCTCGGGCGAGGGGCTGGAGCGGGCGCTCGAGCTGTACCGAAGCGGCTACCGGCCGAGCGAGGCGCATCCCGAGCCGGAGACGTTCCTCACGGCGAACGTCGTCGTCGCGCCGACGGCCGAGGAGGCGGCGGAGCGTGCGCTCCCCCAGCTGCGGGCGATGGCGAGGCTCCGGCTGAGCCGGCCGATGCGCCCGCTCGAGACCGTCGACCAGGCGCTCGCAGCTCCCCGCGACTCCGACGCCGAGCAGCTCATCGACGCGATGCGGCACCGCTGGATCATCGGCGACGCGGATGCCGCGGCCGCCGAGCTGCGCACGCTCGCCACCCGGCACGGGGTCGAGGAGATCATGGTGTCGCCCGTGGCGGGCGCCCGTGCGGACGAGCCGCGCGACGCCGCCCCCGGCCGGGAGCAGTCGCTCACCCTGCTGGCGGAGGCGCTCGCGGCGTAGCCCGCCGGGGCCTGCCGCTCAGGGCCGGGGGAAGCGCAGTTCCACCTCGAGGCCGCCGCCGTCGCGGGCGACGAGCCCGAGCTCGGCGTCGTGCCGCTCGGCGATCGCCGCGACGATCGAGAGGCCGAGCCCACGGCCCTGCACGCCGCCGGTGGCGACCCGCCCCGGCGCGCGGAAGAACGGCTCGGTGAGGGCCGCGACGGCCTCCGGGGGCACGACGGGGCCGGTGTTCGCGACGCGCAGCCGCGCCGGCGAGGCATCCACCGGTCCCGTTTCGACGACGACCTCGCCGCCCGGCTCGTTGTGGCGGATCGCGTTCTGCACGAGGTTCAGCGCGAGCTGGCGCAGGAGCGGCGCGGAGGCGACGGCCGTCGCCGGGGCGAGCTCGCTGCGCACGCGGATGCCGGCGGCCTCGGCTTCCGGCACGAGCTCGGCGAGCACCTCGGACACGAGCCGGTCGAGCCGCACCGGGGCGGTCTCGATCGGGCCGCCGCGTTCGAGCTGCGAGAGGTCGAGCAGCGCCTCGACGGCGGCGATGCTGCGCTCGTTCACGAGCCGGAGGCGTTCGAGCAGCGCCCGCTCCGCGCCGTCGGGGTGGGCGCCGAGCGCGACGTCGAGCATCGTCCGCGTGGTCGCGAGCGGGGTCTGCAGCTCGTGCGAGGCGTTCGCGGCGAAGCGCCGGTGCGCGTGGAAGGCGCTCTGCAGTTCGCCGAGCATGTCGTCGAAGGTGTCGGCGAGGTCGGTGACCTCGTCCCGGGGTCCCGCGAGCGCCAGCCGGTGGTCGAAGCGGCCGCGGGCGGCCCGGCGGGCGGCGACCCCGATGTCGTGCAGGGGTTGCAGCACGCGGCCGGCGAGGGCCCAGCCCGCCCAGCTCCCGCCCGCCGCGAGCAGCACGAGCATGCCGGCCGCGACCCAGAGGTAGAGCTGTTGCAGATCGTCGCGCGATGCGACGACGATGCCGGGCGTCGTCGCGGTCGCGGCGAAGCCCGCGTCGTAGCTGACGTCGTCGGCCCACAGCCAGTCGGGCTGCGCCGGCTCGCGCGGCAACACCTGCACGGCCGTGCCGCCGACGAGGGCGACCGAGTCGGAGGAGAAGGCGTAGCTCGGCAGTACGCCGAGCGCGAAGTAGATGAAGCCGAGCAGGAGCGCGCTCGAGCCGACGAGGAGCCCCGAGTAGGTGAGCGCGAGCCGCGCCCGGATGGTGAGCCGGAACGGCCGCACCTCAGCCACGGCGGTCGGCCTCGACCGGTTCGCCGATCACATAGCCCACGCCGGGCACCGTGCGGATGGCCCAGGGCTCGCCGAGCTTGCGGCGGAGCGTGCTGATCGTGACCTTCACGGAGTTCGTGAAGGGGTTGGCGTGCTCGTCCCACGCCTTCTCCAGCAGGTACTCGGCGCTGCGCACCGTGCCGGGCTCGCGCAGCAGCACCTCGAGCACGGCGAACTCCTTGCGGGACAGCCGCACGACGCGCGGCCCGCGGAACACCTCGTGCCGCACCGGATCGAGGCGCACGTCGCCAGCGCGCAGCACGGGCGGCCGCGCCTCGAAGCGCCGCCGGGTGAGCGCGCGCAGCCTCGCGACGAGCTCGGGGAACTCGAACGGCTTCAGCAGGTAGTCGTCGGCGCCGAGCGCGAGGCCGTCGACCCGTTCCTCGAGCCGGCGGGCCGCGGTGAGCATGAGGATCGCGGGCCGGTTCGTGCGCGCGGCGAGCTCGGCGCAGACCTCGTCGCCGTGCAGCACCGGCAGGTCCCGGTCGAGCACGACGGCGTCGTAGTCGTTCACCTCGATCGCGGCGAGCGCCGCCTCGCCGTCGCCGGCGAGATCCGCGGCGATGGCGTGCTGCGCCAGTCCCGCCCGGATCGCTTCGGCGAGCATCGTCTCGTCTTCGGCCACCAGTACGCGCATCGAATCATCCCTCCGGCGACCATGGAAGCAGCCGGGAGGTATGGAAAACGTCAGCGGAGTCCTTGACGCCGCTATGACCGGGCTTCGGATCAGCTGGGGATGCCCGCGATCCGGCGGGCCACGACCGGGAGGACCCCGACATGCCCACCGCACCCACCGCCCTGCGCCTGCTCGGCGCCGCGTCCCTCGTCGCCTTCGCGACGCTGCTCAGCGCCTGCAGCGCCGCACCCGGCGGCGACGGCGCGGCCGAGAACGGCGGCGCGCTCGAGAACAGCACGTTCGAGCAGCAGTACGACGACTGGCGTCTGAAGTACGACGCCTGCATGAAGAAGGCCGGCGTCGAGCTGCCGAAGCCCGCCGAGGCCGGCGACGACAGCGGCGACGGCGAGGCCATGACGCTCGACGCGGGGACGATCGACTTCGACGCGTTCCAGGCCGCCGACGAGGACTGCCGGGGCGAGGTCGGCGATCCGCCGGTCGACCCCGACGCCCCGACCGCCCAGGAGCTGTACGAGCAGCAGCTCGTCTTCGCGAAGTGCATGCGCGAGGCCGGCTACGACTACGCCGACCCCGAGCCGCCGAGCGAGAACGGCATGTCGGCCATGGCCATGAGGGGCGCGAGCGACTTCGACGAGGCCGACCTCGACCGCTGCAGCGAGGTCGCCGGATTCGGATCGGGCGAATGAGACGCCGCTGGCTGCTGCCGGTCGCGGGCGTCGCGGCCGCCGCGGTCGTCGCGGCGGGGATCTGGATGCTGCGCCCCGACCCGCAGGCTGAGGCGGACGCCGGCGCGGACGCCCAGGCACCGGAGTCGGCCGAGGTCACCGTCGGCGACCTCGTCGAGACGGCCCGGGTCACCGGCGAGCTCGGCTACGGCGGCTCGCGCAAGCTCGCCTCGACGCTGCCGGGCACGGTGACCTCGCTGCCGAAGGTCGGCGACGTGATCGGCCGCGGCGGCGTGCTGCTGCGGGTCGACGACACCCCGGTCGTGCTGTTCCAGGGCGCGCTGCCGGCCTGGCGGGCCTTCGGCGAGGGCATGAGCGACGGCGCCGACGTGCGCCAGCTCGAGGAGAACCTCGCCGCCCTCGGCTTCTTCGACCGCGAGCCCGACGAGGAGTTCACCTGGCGCACCGCCTCCGCGATCGAGGAGTGGCAGGAGTCGCTCGGACTCGAGGAGACCGGCTCGATCGAGCTCGGCCGCGTCGTGTTCTCGGACGGCGACGTCCGGGTGCGTGCGCTCGAGGCATCCGTCGGCGGGCCGTCCGGCGGGAGCGCGCTCGAGGTGACCGGCACGGCGCGCGAGGTCGCCCTCGACCTCGACCCGACGCTGTCGAGCACCGCGCCCGTCGGCGGCACGGTGGAGCTCCGCCTGCCGGGCGGGGCGACGACCACGGCGACCGTGCAGTCCGTCGGCTCGCCCGTGCAGCGCGACGACGGCATGGGCGGCACCGCCATGAAGCTGCCGGTGCGGCTGAGTCTCGACGACCCCGCCGCAGCCGCCGAGTTCGGCGAGGTGAAGGTGACGGCGACGTTCAGCCACGTCCTCGCGAGCGAGGTGATGCTGGTGCCCGTGACCGCGCTGCTCGCGGTGCCGGGCGGGGGCTCCGCGGTCGACGTCGTCACCGCGAAGGGGCTGAAGCGCGTCGAGGTGGAGCTCGGCTCCTTCGCGAGCGGCATGGTCGAGGTGATCTCGGGCGAGCTCGAGGCCGGCGATCGGGTGGCGGTGAGCGCATGAGCGCCCCGGTCCTGGAGCTCGTCGGCGCGAGCCGGGAGTACGGTTCGCCGCCGACCCTCGCGCTCGACCGGGTCGACCTCGTCATCCGCCGCGGCGAGCTCGCTGCGATCGTCGGGCCGAGCGGCTCGGGCAAGTCGACGCTGCTGAACCTGATGGGCACGCTCGACCGCCCGACCGCGGGGACCGTGCGGGTCGACGGCATCGACGTCGGCGAGCTGGGGGATGCCGCGTTGAGCGCCCTGCGGGCGCGCACGATCGGCTTCGTGTTCCAGCAGTTCCACCTCGCCGACGGGGTGACCGCGCTCGAGAACGTCGCGACGGGGCTGCTGTACTCCGGCGTGCGCGCGAGCGTCCGCCGAGAGCGCGCCGCCGAGGCGCTCGACCGCGTGGGCCTCTCGCACCGCGCCCGGCATCTGCCGCGGCAGCTGTCCGGCGGCGAGCGCCAGCGCGTCGCGATCGCCCGCGCGATCGTCGGCGACCCGGCGGTGCTGCTCGCCGATGAGCCGACGGGCAGCCTCGACAGCCGCTCCGGCGCGACGGTCGTCGGCATCCTGCGCGAGCTGCACGCGGCCGGCACGACCGTCGTCGTGATCACGCACGACCGCGAGCTCGCCGCCGGGCTGCCGCGTCGCATCGGCATCCGCGACGGCCGCCTCGACGAGGCATCCATCGGCGATCGCACGGACTCCGGGGATCGCAGGGACTCGGGGGCGGCGGCGTGAGCGCGCCCAGGTCCCGGCTCCGCACCGCCGACCTCGTCGCGCTCGGCGCGCACGGCGTGCGCGCGCACCCGCTGCGGGCGGCGCTCTCGGCGCTCGGCATCGCGATCGGCATCGCGGCGATGGTCGCCGTCGTCGGGCTCTCGGCCTCGAGCCGCGCGCTCGTGCAGCAGCAGCTCGCCGCGCTCGGCACGAATCTGCTCACCGTCACCGCGGGCGACGACCTGTTCGGCAAGGCGAGCGAGCTGCCCGAGGAGGCCACCGGGCGGATCCTCCGCCTCGACGGGGTGGAGTCCGCCGCGTGGACGGCGACGCTCGACAAGGTGCACGTCTACCGCAGCGCGATGATCCCGCGCGGCGAGACCGGGGGCCTCTCGGTGGCGGCGGCGGACGCCGCGCTCCTGGAGGCCACCGGCAGCTCGCTCGCGCGCGGGCGCTGGCTCGCCGAGGTGCCCGCCTCGCTCGACACCGTGGTGCTGGGCGCGAAAGCGGCCGAGCGGCTCGGGGTGCACAGCGCCGGCACGCAGCTCTGGCTCGGCGGGCGGGAGTTCACCGTGGTCGGCATCCTCGATCCGTCGCCGCTCACCCCGGAGCTCGACACCGCCGCGCTCGTGACCGGGGAGCGCGCGGCGGCGCTGTTCGGGTTCACCGGTGCGCCGACGGCCATCTACGAGCGCTCGGCCGAGGACGCCGTCGCCGAGGTGCGCGCGCTCCTCCCCGCGACCGCGAACCCGGAGGCGCCCGAGGAGGTGAAGGTGAGCCGCCCGTCCGACGCGCTCGCCGCGAAGCAGCTGATCGACCAGGCCTTCACCGGCCTGCTGATCGGCGTCGGGTCGATCGCGCTGCTCGTCGGCGGCATCGGCGTCGCGAACACGATGGTCATCACCGTGCTGGAGCGGCGCCGGGAGATCGGGCTGCGCCGCGCGCTCGGCGCGACGCGGGGCCACATCCGCGCGCAGTTCCTCGTGGAGGCCATGCTGCTCGCGGCGCTCGGCGGCGTGCTCGGCGTCGGCCTCGGCTGGCTGGTGACGGCGATCGTCGCCCGCTCGAACGGATGGCTCGTCGCGATGCCGCTGGAGGTGCCGCTCGCCGGGGTCGTCGTGACCGTCGCGGTCGGGGCGCTCGCGGGGGTGCTGCCGGCGCTCAGAGCGGCGCGCACTTCGCCGACGGCCGCGCTCGGCCACTGAGCCTCCCGCTACGGCGGGACGAGGGAAGGGGAGAAAAAAGGGGGGTGGGAGTCCGGCCCGGCCAGGGGGTGGCCGGGCCGGACGGGCCGGGTCAGGCCGCGAGGCCGAGCCGGCGCAGGTCGTCGCTCGAGGGCCGGTACTCGGTTCCCTCGGCGACGGACGTGTCACGGGGGACGCGGGCGCCGTTGTGCACCTTCGCGTCCGGGCCCACCGTCGCGTACGGACCGACGACCGCGCTGCGGCCGACGACGGCGCCGTGCCCGATGCGGGCGTTCACTCCGATGACCGCGCGCTCGGCGACGATCGCATCGGCCTCGACCCAGCCGCCGTGCTCGATCGAGGCGCCGCGCTGCACGACGGCCCCCGGATCGACGTAGGCGGTCGGATCGACGTAGGCCGTCGGGTCGACCTTCGCGGTGGTCGCGACCAGGCCGCGTCCGTTCGCGTGCTTGCGGTAGCGGCGCAGAACCCCGTGCTCGTCTTCGAATTCGACGTAGCTGATGCCCACGTTCCGCCTCCTTCACTGCCAGGACGGACTCTCCGCCCCGAACATAGACACAACACCGGTAGGCGGCGGGGTATTCCCGGCCTGACCGGGCTCTCGGCATCCGCCCGGCCCACGAGGTTAGGCTTGCCTCATGCCCGACGCCCCGCTGCTGCAGCTCCAGGGCGTCCGCATCCGGCACGAGGGTGCCGAGCGCGCGACGCCCGACGGCGTCGACCTCGCGGTGCGGCCCGGCGAGGTGGTGCTGCTGCTCGGCCCTTCGGGGTGCGGCAAGTCGACGCTCGCGCTCGCCCTGAACGGGCTCGTGCCGCACTCGGTGCCGGCCGAGCTCGACGGCCGGGTGCTCGTCGGCGGCCTCGACACCCGGGAGCACCGCGTGGGCGAGCTGTCCGAGCGGGTCGCGATGGTCTTCCAGGACCCGGACGCCCAGGTCGTCACGAACACCCTGCTCGACGAGGTCTGCTTCGGCCCCGAGAACCTGCGCCTGCCGGTCGACGAGGTGCTCGAGCGCGCCGAGCGGGCGCTGAAGCTCGTCGGTCTCTGGGAGCGGCGCGCCGACGATCCGGCGCGGCTCTCCGGCGGCGGGCGGCAGCGGCTCGCGATCGCGGCGGCCCTCGCGATGGGCTCCCCCGTGCTCGTGCTCGACGAGCCCACGGCGAACCTCGACCCCGCGGGCATCGACGAGGTGTACGCGGTGCTGCGCGAGCTCGCCTCCGACCGCGACCACGCGATCGTGCTCGTCGAGCACAACCTCGACGCCGCCGCCGACCTCGTCGACCGGGTCGTCGTGCTCGACGCCGACGGCCGCTTGGTCGCCGACGGCCCCACCCGCGAGGTGCTCACCGGCCGTGCCGAGGAGCTCGCCGCGCTCGGCGTGTGGCTGCCGGTCTCCACGCTCGCCGCGCTGCGCCTGCGCGAGGCCGGCGTCGCCATCGAGCCGCTGCCGATCACCCCGGCCGAGCTCGGCGCCGCCCTCGACGCCGCGCCGACGCTGCCGGCGCCACGCGACCCGGCACCGACGCCCGCGGCAGCCGGAGCGCCGGCCGTTCCGCCCGTGGTCACGGCCGGCGGCGTCGCGGTGCGCCGGGGCGGTCGGCGCGGCCCGCTCGTCGTGCACGAGGTCGAGCTCGAGGTGCCTGCGGGCGACTTCCTCGCCGTCGTCGGCGTGAACGGCGCCGGCAAGTCGAGCCTGCTGCAGGCGCTCGCCGGGGTGCTCGCGCCCGCGGCGGGGCGCATCGAGGCGGCCGGCATCGATCCGGCGACGGCGGATGCCGCGAGCCGCAGCCGCGCGATCGGCTACGTCTTCCAGAACCCCGAGCACCAGTTCGTCGCCGGGACCGTCGCGGGCGAGCTGGAGCAGGCGCTCGAGCTCCAGGGCGTGCCCGCCTCGGAGCGGGCGGCGTCGGTCGCGTCGATGCTCGAGCGGTTCGGCCTCGCCGAGGCCGCGACGAGGCATCCGTTCCTGCTCTCCGGCGGGCAGAAGCGCCGCCTCTCCGTCGGCACCGCGCTCATCGCCGGTGCGCCGCTGCTCATGCTCGACGAGCCGACCTTCGGCCAGGACCGCGAGCGGGCGGGCGAGCTCGTCGCGCTGCTGCGCGAGCTGAACGACGCGGGCACGACCGTGATCGCCGCGACCCACGACCTGCAGCTCGTCGCCGACCACGCGAGCCGCGTCGCCGTCATGGCGGAGGGGCGGCTGCTCGGCGTCGGGCCCACCGCCGAGGTGCTCGCCGGTCCCCTGATCGAGCAGGCCGGCCTCCGGCATCCGCCGCTCGCCCGCGCCACCCGCGGGCTCGCGAACCACCCGGAGTGGCGCGCCGTCACCCGCTGGGCGCAGCTCCCCGCCCCGGGCGGCCGCGCATGAGCGCGCTCGGCGAGACGACGGTCGCGCGCGGCGGCCCGCTGCGCTCGCTCAACGCGCTCGCCAAGCTCGCGGGTCCCGTGCCCGTCATGATCGCGCTCGTCCTCACCCGCGGCGTGCCGCTGCCGCTCGCCTTCGCGGTGTTCGCGGCGCTCGTGCTGCTCGTCGGGGCGCGGCTCGGCCTGCGCTGGGTCCTCGTGATCCTGCTCGGCGTGCCGGCGTTCGCGGCGCTGCTGGGCGTGAGCTTCGGCATCTGGGTCGATCCGGCCACACTGCCGGCGGATGCGGCCGGCTCCGAGCTCGTGCTCGCCCAGCTCGGCGAGTGGCGCTTCACCGGGTCGATGTACCTCGTCGGGCTCGCGACGGCGCTGCGGATCGCCGCGATCATCCTGCTCGCGTTCGTCTCCGGGCTCACGACGACGGGTGCCGAGCTCGTGCGGGCGCTCGTGCGGCAGCTGCGGGTGCCGTACCGGCTCGGCTACACGGCGCTCGCGGCGATGCGCTTCGTGCCGCGCTTCGGCCACGAGCTCGAGGTCATCCGGGCGGCCCGCCGGGTGCGCGGGGTCGACCGCGGGCGCGGCCCGATCGCCTGGCTGCGCGGCACCGTCGGCCTCGCCGTCCCGTTGCTCGCGAGCGCCATCCGGCACGCCGAGCGCGTCGCCCTCGCGATGGACGCCCGCGCCTTCGGCGCCCACGACTCGCGCACCGAGCGCACGATCAGCCGCTGGCGCCGCCGCGACACGGTGTTCGTGCTCGGCTTCTGGCTCGTCTCGGCGCTCCTCTGGTGGGCGGTCGAGACGGCGGTGGCCTGAGCCGCTGACACGGCCGAGGCCCGGGCGACGCGCCCGGGCCTCAGCCGTCGAAGTTCAGCGGCGCGGGATCAGCCCGCCGAGGCGGTGTCGACGATCTCGACGACGAAGACGAGGGTGCGGCCGGCGAGCTCGTTCGAGTCGCTCGGCTCCGCGCCGTAGCCGAGGGCCGGCGGGATGGTCACGATGAGCTTCGTGCCGACCTTCTGCCCGACGAGCGCCGCGCCGAAGCCCGGGATCACGCCCGAGGTGGAGAACGTCGCCGGCTCACCGCGCGAGTAGCTGTCGTCGAAGACCTGGCCGTCGTCCCAGGTGAGGCCCGCGTACTGCACGGTCACCTGGTCGCCGTCGGCCACGGTCTTGCCGTCGCCGGGCTCGAGCACCTTCAGCTCGAGCTCGGCCGAGGCATCCGTCTTCGGGATGACGACCGTCGGCGTCTTGTCGCCGTTGAAGGTGACCTCGGGCACGTTCGTGGTCCACTCGGCCGGGGTCGGCAGCGGCTCGGGGGTCGGCTCGACGTACTCCTCGACGACGTCGGCGACGATCACGACGGTGTCGTCGACGGCGACGCCGAGCGACTCGTTGCCGGTCTCGCCGTAGAGCGAGGCGGCGGGCGCCACGGTGACGGTGCGGGTGCCGTACGGCTGGCAGTCGATGGCCGAGCGGAACGCCTCGAGCAGGCTCGTGTCGCCCATCGCGAGCGGCACCTCCTGCGAGACGATCTGCTCGCCGCTCGTGCCGTTGAACATGGTGAGCATGACGTTCGCGCTCACGCCGGACTCGGTCTTGTCGCCGTCGCCCTTGATCGCGACGGTGGTCTGCAGCTCCTCGGCGGCGAGCGGGGTGGTGAACTCTGCGGTCGGCGTGCCGCCGAAGTCGCCCGACACCTTCACGGCGTCGCTCTCGGCGCCCGGCTTCGCTTCGAAGCAGTCGGCCGCGGTGGCGGCGGGATCGCTCGACGAGGCCGGGGCGTCGGCGCTGCCGGCGCATCCGGCGAGCACGAGGGCGGAGGCGGCGGCGAGCGCGATGGGCGCGGTGCGGCGCAGGGCGCGGTTCATGGGGTCTCGATTCGTGATGCGGGATCGGAGCGCGGCCTCCAGGCGGTGCGGGCCTGCGGGCGCTGTCGCCCAGTCTGCCGCATGCGCCTTTCGATTCGCTGAACGAGTGCGCGAGCGGGGTGGGCCGGGTCAGCGCTGCCGCTCGGGTCAGCGGTGCCGCAGCCGGCGGGCGATCTCGTGCGCTGCCGGGCCGAACGCCTCACTCCCGCCTGGCCGGCCCGTCGCTCGGATCCCCCGCCTCGTCCGCCGCAGCCGGGCGAGTCGCCTCGATGAGCTCGGCGAGTCGCGCCGAGAACCGGGCGTCGTCGTCGAGAAGCGAGAGGCTCGGGCTCAGGATCGGCACGAGTCGCTCCTGCAGGTCCCCGTCGAAGCGGATGAAGGCGACGCTCAGCTCAGAGTCGGCCGCGAGCTCCGATTGCTCGGGGTCGGGAGCGTCGCGGAGCTCCACGAGTTCCCCGCGAGCCGCAGCGACCTCTGCGAGCATCGCGTCGTAGCCGTCGGCGACCTCGCCCATCATGGGCGGGCCCTCGCGCAGCCGTTCGGCGAACGAGACCGACTCGGCGAGCCGGGCGAGCAGGGGGTCCCAGCCGGCCTCGCGGTCGTCGGGCGCGTTTTCGGCTCCCTCCACCAGCGCCTCGACCGCGCCGAGCACACGCGCGGAGCCGGGGCGATGGTCCCGCACCGTTCCGTCGGGGATCCCGCGGTTCAGCTCCTCGAGCAGTGCGGCGCGCGCGGCGTCGTACTCCGCGTCCGCGGTGCCGTCGAGTTCGCGGATGCGCCACAGCATCCAGAGTCGGTCGACCGCGTGGGCCGCCCCCTCCGAGTCATCCCCCCAGGGCAGGTAGCCGTCGAGCAGGATGGCGCGGTAGGCGTCGCCCGCGAACGCGCTCGCCGGGCCGCCGGACCCGGCGTCTGCTGCGAGGGTCGAGATCGTCGCAGCATGGGCCCGGCGGAGCTCGTCGGCGCGGTCGACGGAGACGCGAAAAATGGACGAGAGATCTTCGAAGCCCCAGAACTCGCCGTACCGCTCGGGCAACAGCTCCCAGCTCTCGATCTCGGCGAGGGCGCGCTCCTCGAAGGCGCGGTCCTCCTCGTACCAGTCGATGACGAAGGCGCCGACGGAGTGCCCGATCGACGAGTCGGGGATGAGCGGATCATCCGATCCCCGTCCGGTCCCCCGCATCGCCTCGATCGCGGCGTCGAGGAACCCGATGCGCTCCCTGGCGAACGCGGCGTCGGACTCGCGAAGCAGCGTGCGAGCCTCATCGGTGATGGTTCCCGCGTCGAGCGACGCCGAGTACGCCTCGAGCCGCCCGAGCGCAGGCCCGCCGAACGTAGCGTCGTAGAGCTCGAACGCCACGAGGGAGGTTGCTGCGCCCGCGGCCCTGAGCTGTTTGACCTCGGCGGGCTCGAGGCTCCGAAGCTCGGCCAGCACGACGTCCACCCGCTCGGACACTGCGACGACTTCGCGGTACACGGGAGTGCGCTCGACCACGGAGGCATTGAACTCCTGAAGCACGGGCGCCTCGTCGAGCAGTCCGCCGAGGCCGACCTCCTCCGGGAGCCCGCCCTCGCCACCGCTCGCCGCATCCGCGTCGATCTCGCTCTGCGTCCACGTCTTCGCCCTCGGCACCGCCTCCGCGAGTTCATCCGACCAGTCCTGGAGCTCTGCCGCATACGCAGCGGCCGCGCGTTCGGCGGCTTCGTCGGGGCCGCTCGGCGTGCATCCGCTCAGCGCACCGGCGGTTGCCAGCGCGACGAGCGTGATGGCGAAGCTCCGTCTCAGCACATCCACCCTCCGCATGATGCGTACAGGATACCAAGCGATCTAGGCCTCAGAAGGCGGCAGATCTGGTCCTCACCCGCACTCCGGCTGTGACATTCCGTCACGTCGACATCCTTGCGGGCGTCCAGCGGGTTCTGTCAGGATGCGGGACATGGGTCGCCGCGTTCCGCTTCTCCTCGGGGGTGCGCTCGCGGCGACCGCGCTGCTCGCCGGCTGCGTGCCGGCACCCTCGGACCACCCGAGCACCCCGGCGACGCACGCCGCCAGCGTCCCGGCGACGGCGCCTGCATCGAACACCGACGAGAGCGGCGCCCTCACGGCAGACGCCGTCGCCGCCGTCGCCCCGAGCTGGGAGGGCTCGCGCTTCGCGGGCTTCGTCGGCGCGCCCGACGGCCATGCCTACGGGGGTGACTGTCGGGCGAGCGCCTGGGAAGTCCTCTCCCTGACGGAGCGTGCGTCGCGAGTCGCCCGAACCTTCCAGGCACCGGGCGGGGCGACTCCGACCCCGACCCTCGTCGTCGCGGTTGTGCCGCTCGAGACCGACGAACGGCAGACGGCGCTCGACGCACTCGCCCACCAGTTCACCTCCTGCGTCGGCGAGAGCCCGGACGGCTCGGTCCGGCAGCACCCGTTCACGCTCGACGACTGGTCGGGACTCCATCAGGTGCGCGACGATCTCGACCTCGTGTGGGCGTCATACGCGCAGGGCATCGTGGTCGCGCAGCTCTCCCCAGGATCCGGCACCACCACGGCCGAGCTCGTGGACGAGGTCCGCGCGATTCTCGCGCTCCAGCTGGCCGAGCTTCGTTAGCTGGCGCCCCGCCTCACAGCGCGGCGACGTTGAAGAGGAGCCAGTTCAGCAGGAAACTCCCGAGCTGAATCACGAGGGTGAACGCCCCGCTGACGAGCCCGCCGATGGCCGCCCAGCGCAGGCGCGGAGCGGCGCCCGGTCGCGCGCCGACGGCGCCGAGCAGCACGAGCAGGGCCGCGAGCAGGATCGTGGCGACGAGGATCGAGTTCGACACCACCTCGAACCCGATGCGGGACGACGCGAGCCGGAAGAGGAGCGGCGTGACCAGGATGACGGCGCCCTCCACCACGAGCAGGATGAGGCAGGCGAGGCCCTGCAGATTGAGCGCCGACTGCTCCGCTCGAGGCGGCGTCGGAGCGGGAGTCGACGATGGATCGGTCTGCGTCATGCAGGTCAACGTAACCCCGTTGACCGGAACACCGGGAGTAGCGCCGATCCGACGAGCCAAAGCCGCTCGCCGCCCGAATCGTTGCGCAGGACGCCCGGAAGGGGGCCAGAATAGTCGGATGGGGGACGAGCAGCAGCAACCCGACGCCGTCCGGCGCTTCGTCAGGCACGCCGACGCCGTCCTCGCGATCGATGACGAGCTCTGGCAGCCGATCTCGCTGTCCGCGATCGCGCGCAGTGCGCCGCAGTTCGGCGAGACCGTGCTCGACGCCTGCTGCGGCACCGGCGCCTCCGCCGTGCCGACCGCCGAGCTCGTCGGCCCCGAGGGGATCGTCGACGCGGTCGACGCCGCCGCTCCGATGATCGAGCTCGCGCGCACCCGCGCCGAAGCGGCGGGCGGGCTGCCGCGGCTGCGGCTGCACGTCGGCGATGTGCGGGAGTGGGAGCCGGCCGGCTACGACCTCGTGCAGTGCGTGCTCGGGGTGTTCTTCTTCGACGAGCTCGACGACGGCACGCGCGCCCTGATCGGGCGGGCGCGCCCAGGCGGCCGGGTCGCGATCACGGTGTGGCAGCACGGCGCGTTCCACTCGTTCCGGCAGGCACTCGCGGATGCCGTCGCGGAGGTCGGCGGCGGCTCGCCCGACGCGCCGCAGGAGGCGGACCGCACGCCCGGCACGACCGGCGCGGTGGCGGGCTGGCTGCACGAGCTCGGGCTGGAGCGGGTGCGCGCCGACGCGGTGCCGCGTCATCTCGCCCTCGACGACGACCTCGCCTGGCGGCTCGTGCTCGGCACGGGGCGGCGGAGCCTCCTCGACGGCCTCGGCAAGAAGGCCAGGCGCCGGGTGCGCGAGCGCTTCACCGCACTGCTCGCGGAGCGCGGCATCGACCAGGTGGATGCCTCGACGATCACGGCCGTGGGGGTCCGCCCGACCTGACGAGTGGCATACCTACCTCTAGGTATGGCATGCTCGGGGCATGACCACCGAGGCACGACGCATCCTCATCGAGGCCGCGCAGGAGCTGTACGCGGCGAACGGCGTCGCGGCGACGACCCCGCGCGAGGTACTCGCCCGCAGCGGCGTCGGGCAGGGCAGCCTGTACCACCACTTCCCATCGAAGCGGGATCTGGCCGCCGCCGCCGTCGCGCAGACCGTCGACGACACGCTCGGCTCGGCCGCCGCAACGCTCGACGGCGCCGACGAACCCCAGCGTCGCATCGCCGACTACCTCGAACGGCCGCGCGCGGCGACCGCCGGCTGCCGCGTCGGCCGGCTCACGGCCGACCCCGTCGTCATGGGCGACGAGGCGCTGCGGGGCGAGGTGTCCCGCTACTTCGCGGAGCTCATCGAGCTCGTCGCGCGGGCGTTCACGGAGCAGGGGCTCGACGCCGCCGCGGCCCGCGACCGGGCGACGACCGCGGTCGCCGTCATCCAGGGCGGCTACGTGCTGTCCCGCGCGCTCGGCGACGACGCCGCGATGCGCGCCGCCGTGCGCGGGCTCCTCGAGCTGCTGGAGCCCGCACCGACCGGACACGAAGAACGGAGCAGGCATGAGTGACTACGAGGTGCTCGAGATCGGCGCGCTCGACGCGTGGCGATCGCATTACGGCGGCTTCGACGCCGCACGATCCCGCGACGGGCGCCGCATCGTCGACCACGAACTGGCCATGCAATACCTGGGCCTCTCGGCGAACGCGCTCGAACCCGGCGAGGAGGCGGGCTACTGGCACACCCACGCCCGCATCGAGGAGCTCTACGTCTTCCTCGCCGGCACCGGCCAGATGGGACTCGACGACGACGTCGTCGACGTCGGCCCCGGCAGCGTCGTCCGAGTCGGCCAGGACGTGTGGCGCACCTGGCGGGCGCACCCCGACAGCGAGGGCGAGCTGCGCTGGCTCTGCATCCGCGGCGGCGGCGAACCGCTCCCCCGCACCCCCGACGACGGCCGGCGCGACCCCGACCGCCCCTCGCCGTGGTGAGCCGGGCGGTGCTCGGTAGCATGCGGGAGTGACCGCGATCCGAATTGGGCGAGGCCGGCTGAGGCTGCTGGTCGCGCTGGTCATCACCGCAGCGCTGCTGGCGGTTCTCGGACAGCTCACTGCCCAGTACTCCCTGTGGCACGAGAATCAGGGCTGCTTCCCCGTGGCTGCGGATCCGACTGTGGGCGTTCAGGTCGGTGAGCAGGCTCCCATTCAGACGGATTTCTGGATTCCGGTGGGCGTCTCCTGCGAATGGGAGCTTCCGACAGGATCCGTCGTCGCTCACCGAGTGTTTCCGGTGCCGAACACGGTGTTCGTGCTCGCCCTCGCCAGCCTTGCGGCAGCGGTGCTGGTGGCTGTGGTGTCGGGCAGAAGGCCCACCACCACACCGCCTGCGGAGCCTGCCACCTGAATGGGGGACATCTGGAGTCGGGAAAACGGACGACTCGATCCAGAACGATCCTGGAGTTACTTTCCAGTCCGGCTCGGCCTCACTCTCGCTGTTCCGGTTCGTCCCCCGTCGCGACGGGCCGGGCCGGGTCGTTCGACCACTGGCTCCAGGAGCCCGGGTAGAGGGCGGCGGCGACGCCGGCGAGCGCGAGCGCCGCGACGCCGTGGGAGGCGGTGACGCCGGAGCCGCAGTACACCGCGACGGGCCGCTCGCCGTCGGCGCCGAGCGCGGCGAAGCGCTCGCGGAGCGCCTCGGGCGGCAGGAAGCGCCCGTCGGCGTCGAGGTTGCCGGCGCTCGGCGCGGAGCGCGCGCCGGGGATGTGGCCCGCAGCCGGGTCGATCGGCTCGACCTCGCCCCGGTACCGTTCGGCGGCGCGCGCATCGAGGAGCACCCCGTGCTCGGGGAGGGCGGCCGCGGCATCCGCGTCGATGACCGGCATCGCCCCGAAGTGCGCCGTCGCGTCGCCCGGCTCTGCCTCGACGTCGCCGGTCTCGAGCGTTCCGCCCGCGGCGCGCCACGCGGCGAGGCCGCCGTCGAGCATGCGGACGTCGGCGACGCCGGCATGGCGCAGCAGCCACCAGGCGCGGGCGGCCGACTGGTTGCCGAGGTCGTCCATGACGACCACGGCGTCGCCCTCGCGCACACCCCAGCGGCGCATGGCCGCGATGAAGGCGGCCTCGTCGGGGAGCGGATGCCGCCCGGCGGCGGGCGAGGGCGGGGCCGTCAGCTCCGTCTCGAGGTCGACGTAGACCGCACCCGGCACGTGGCCGGCGAGGTAGGCGGGGCGGCCGTCGGGGGCGGCGAGGCTCCAGCGCACGTCCAGCACAACGGGGCGGGATGCCTCGTCGGCGAGCCGTTCGGCGAGCTCCTCGGCGGTGATGAGGATCGACATGCCTCCAGCTTGCCTTCCCCCGCCCGCTCTTGAACCAGGGTTGCCCGACTTTCATGAAAGTCGGGCAAGTCTGGTTCAGCGGTTCGGTCAGTCGGCCTTGCGGGGGCGGCGCTGCACCTCGGGCACCACGAGCTCGGGCATGGCGCGCTTCATGAACGCGTCGAAGTCGGGCGCGGTGAACGCCGCGTAGCCGTGCTCGGGCGTGTAGAGCAGCCCGAGGTCGATGAGCTCGGCGCGCGTCGGACCGACCTGGGTCGATTCGCGGTGCATGACCCGGGCGACGTCGCCCGCCTTCTGCGGCTCGGGCCCGAGTTCGGCCATCGCCCGGAGGTACGCCGTCTGCAGCGGCGTCGCCCGGTCGAGCCGCACCCGGAAGAAGGCGCCGTCGAGCTTCGCCTCGTACGCCTCCCGGGCGAGCGCGACGTCGGCGCGGCGCACCTGCGGCGCCTCGGCGACGCTCCAGACCTGCGCGCCGAGCTCCTGCAGGAAGCAGGGGTAGCCGTGGGTCAGCTCGAGGGCGAGATCGAGGGCGTCCTCGTCGAACTCGACGCCCTCGAGGCGGGCGGGCTCGGCCAGCGCCCGACGGGCGTCGTCGCCGCCGAGCGCGCCGAGGTGCGAGAAGCTGAACAGCCGCTCGGCGTACGCCTTGACGTCGCCGGCGAGCTCGACGGTCTGCGGCAGACCGGCGCCGACGAAGGCGACCGGCAGCTTGCGCTGCACCGTCTTGTGCACCGCCTGGATGAGGGCTTCGAGCTGCGTGCGGGCGAGGAACTGCACCTCGTCGACGAGCAGCACGATGCCGTGCCCCTGCTCGTCGGCGGCCTCGCCGAAGGCGAGCAGCACGTCGGTGAGATCCATGCCGAGGTCGCCGTGGTCGCCGGCGCCCTCGGCGGGCGTCACGTCCCAGGAGAGCCCGAACGCGCCGTGCTTCACGACGGGCAGGGCGAAGGCGCTCAGCACCTCGGCGGCACGCCGGCCGCACGCCGTCCAGCGTGCGCGCGGCGAGAGGCGGAGCAGCGTGGACTTCAGCTGGGAGAACATCAGCTGACGGAAGCGGGTCTCGTCGTGGCGGCTGGCCTCGAACTCGACGACCTCCCAGTGCGCCGCGCGGGCGAGCTCGCCGAAGCGGCCGAGCAGGACGGTCTTGCCGACGCCGCGGAGCCCCGTGATGATCATCGACTGCTCGGTGCGATGCCGTTCGAGCCGCTGGAGGAGCACCCGGAACGCCTCGAGTTGCTCGTCGCGGCCGACCATGACCTCGGGCGCCGCCCCCGCATTCGGAGTGTACGGATTGCTGACGCTGTCCATGGAGGCATCTTAGTGAGTTTGGGCCGGTTTATCCAGAATGAATAAAACTGGATAAACCTCGGAGCCATCAGGTACGCTGGAGCCCGGACGATTGCGACGTGAGGAGGGTGAATGCTCTTCAGCCTCGTCGTGTTCGGCGCCCTCTCCCTGCTGACGCCCCTGTTGACGAGGCTGATCGGCCGGCGGGTCTTCCTCGTCATCGCCCTGCTCCCCGCCGCCGTGTTCGGCTGGCTGCTCACGCTGCTCCCCGAGATCGTCGCCGGGGGCGTCGTCACCGAGCGGGTCGAGTGGATCCAGGCGCTCGACGTCGCCCTGGCCTTCCGCCTCGACGGGCTCGCCCTGCTGCTCTCGCTCGTCGTCACGGGCGTCGGCGCGCTCGTGCTGGCGTACTGCACCTGGTACTTCCGCGACGACGAGCCCGCGCTCGGCCGCTTCGCCGCCCTGCTCCTCGCCTTCGCCGGCGTCATGCTCGGCCTCGTCACCTCCGACGACGTCTACGTGATGTTCATGTTCTGGGAGGCGACGAGCGTCCTCTCCTACCTGCTCATCGGCCACTACACCGGCCGTCGCGAGAGCCGCGGTGCCGCGCTGCAGGCGCTCACCGTGACGACCTTCGGCGGTCTCGCCATGCTCGTCGGCCTCGTGCTGCTGACCGTCGAGGGCGGCACCACCTCGATCGCCGAGCTCGTCGCGAACCCGGTCACCGGGGTCGCCGGCGAGTGGGGCATCGCCCTCGTGCTCATCGGGGCCATCTCCAAGAGCGCGCTCGTGCCGTTCAACTTCTGGCTGCCCGCGGCGATGGCCGCGCCCACCCCGGTCTCGGCGTACCTGCACGCCGCGGCGATGGTGAAGGCCGGCGTCTACCTCGTCGCCCGCCTCGCGCCCGGCTACGCCGACCTCGAGGTGTGGCATCCGATCGTCATCGCCCTCGGCGGCCTCACCATGCTCGTCGGCGGCTGGCGCGCGCTGCGGCAGTACGACCTCAAGCTGCTGCTCGCGCACGGCACCGTGAGCCAGCTCGGCTTCCTCGTGCTCGTCACCGGCTTCGGCACCCGCGACGCGGCCCTCGCCGGCGTCGCGCTGCTCACCGCGCACGCGCTGTTCAAGTCGGCGCTGTTCCTCGTCGTCGGCATCGTCGATCACGCGGCCGGCACGCGCGATTGGCGCAAGCTCTCCGGGCTCGGCCGGCGGATGCCGGTGGTCGCGACGATCGGCTTCGTCGCTGCCGCCTCCATGGCCGGCGTGCCGCCGCTGCTCGGCTTCGTCGCGAAGGAGGGCGTGTTCACCTCGCTGCTCGAGGCGGGCACCGCGACCGCCGACGGCGGCCCCGCGGCCGGCTGGGGCTGGCTCGCCCTCGTGCTCGCCTTCCTCGGCTCGGTGCTCACCGTCGCCTACAGCGTGCGCTTCGTGTGGGGCGCGTTCTGGACCCGGCCGAACTGCGCACCGACGCCGCTGCACCGCGAGCCCGCGATGGTCGCGGCGAGCCCCGCGGTGCTCGCCGCCGCGAGCCTCGTCGCCGCCTTCACGATCACGCTCATCGAGCCGCTCTACACGAGCTACGCCGACGAACTCCCCGGCCCGGAGGAGTACCACCTCGCCCTCTGGCACGGCCTCGAGCCCGCGCTCTGGCTCTCGCTCGCCGTCTTCGCGCTCGGCGCGCTCCTCGTCTGGGGCCGAGCCAAGGTCGCCCGCATGCAGGCCTCGCTGCCCCCGCTCATCGACTCCGGCCGCGGCTACCTCGGCGTCGTCTCGGCGATCGACCGTTTCGCGGCCGCCGTCACGACCGCCATCCAGTACCGGGGCCTCCCCGGCTACCTCGGCATGATCGTGCTCGTGTTCATCGGCGGGCTCGGCGTCTCGGCGCTCGTCAACACCGCCTGGCCCGGCAGTGTGCGGCTGTGGGACTACCCGGCGCAGCCGTTCCTCGCGCTCGTGATGGGCATCGCGGCGATCGCCGCGGCGATCGTGAAGCAGCGCATGACGGCGGTCCTGCTCGTGAGCGTCACCGGCTACGGCCTCGTGCTCATCTTCGGCATGTCGGGCGCTCCCGACCTCGCGCTCACGCAGGCGCTCGTCGAGACGATCGTGCTCGTCGTCTTCGTGCTCGTCATGCGCCGGCTGCCGAAACAGATCGCGACGACGCATCCGCCCGTCCACCGCCTCGGCCGCGCCCTCATCGGCGCGCTCGCCGGCATCGTCATGGGCGTCATCGGCTTCATCGCGCTCGGCGCGCGCACCGCGCCCGACATCGTCGATGGCCTCGCCGAGCGGGCGCTCGAGGCGCACGGCACGAACATCGTGAACGTCATGCTTGTCGACCTGCGCGCCTGGGACACCCTCGGCGAGATCTCGGTGCTCGTCGCGGTCGCCACGGGCGTCGCGAGCCTCATCTTCGTCTCCGGCCGCACGGGCGGCGCGCCCCGCCTCGACGAGCGGCCCGACCGCCGCAACCGGCTCCGCCCGGTCCCCGAGACGGCGTCGAGCATCGGCGGCGCGCGTCCGCGCCTCGCCGACGTCGAGGGCGAGTCGGACGCCGCGGCCGAAGCCGCGGCCACCCGCCAGACCTGGCTGCTGGCCGGCCGCACGCTGTCGCCGCGACGGCGCTCGATCCTCATCGAGGTGCTCGTGCGGCTGCTCTTCCACCCGGCGATCGTCGTCTCGGTGTTCCTGCTGTTCGTGGGCCACAACGCGCCCGGCGGCGGCTTCGCGGGCGGCCTGCTCGCCGGCCTCGCGCTCGTCGCCCGGTACCTCGCGGGCGGGCGGTACGAGCTCGGCGAGGCGGCGCCGGTCGACGCGGGCCACCTGCTCGGCACCGGCCTGCTGCTCGCGGCCGGCACCGCGACCTCCTCGCTCTTCTTCGGGCTCGCCGTCTTCGAGTCGAGCTGGTTCGAGACCGAGGTGCCGCTGCTCGGCACCATCTCGATCGGCACCTCGACGCTCTTCGACATCGGCGTCTACCTCGTCGTCGTCGGGCTCGTGCTCGACATCCTGCGCTCGCTGGGGGCCGAGGTCGACCGCCAGCAGGAGGAGAACGAACTCGAGCAGAACGGCGCCGAGACGGAGGTGCGCGCATGACCGCCTCGCTGACCCTCGTGGTGCTGATGGCCGTGCTCTTCGGCGCCGGCATCACGATCATGCTCGAGCGCAGCCTCACCCGCGTGCTCATCGGCTTCCTGCTCGTCGGCAACGCCGTGAACATCCTCATCTTCCTGATGAGCGGCGCGCCCGGCCTCGCGCCCCTCCTGTCCGACGGCGTCACCGCCGACGGCATCTCCGACCCGGTGCCGCAGGCCTTCGTGCTCACCGCGATCGTGATCAACCTCGGCATCACGGCGTTCATGCTCGCGCTCATCTACCGCTCCTGGTGGCTGGCCCGGCTGGGCGAGAAGGGCGACCTGGTCGACGACGAGGACGATCTCGAAGAGGAGGTCGAGGAGGCCGAGGGCCTCATCCGCAGCTCCGCGGCCGACGACCTCGCCATCCAGGAGCTCATCGACGCGAGCGACGAGGAGTTCGAGCAGTCCCCCGAACGGCCCGATGAGGAGGTGCGCCCGTGAACCCCGCGATCCTCGTGCCCCTCGTCGTGCTGCTGCCGCTGCTCGGCGCCGCCGTCACCCTCGTGCTCGGCCGGCACCGGCGCGCCCAGATGGCCGTCTCGGCGAGCGTGCTCGCCGCCGTCGCCGTCATCTCGGCGGTGCTGCTCGCCACGGTCGACGCGAGCGGAGCCGGCGTCGTCGTGCAGGTCGGCGGCTGGGAGCCGCCCTTCGGCATCTCGCTCGTCGTCGACCGGCTCGCCGCGATCATGCTGCTCATCTCGGCGATCGTGCTGCTCGGCGTGCTCGTGTACGCGGTGAGCCAGGGCGTCGCCGACCGCCATCGCGAGACCCCGGTGTCGATCTTCCACCCGGCCTACCTGATCCTGTCGGCGGGCGTCTTCAACGCCTTCATCGCGGGCGACCTGTTCAACCTCTACGTGGGCTTCGAGATCCTGTTGTCGGCGAGCTACGTGCTGCTCACCCTCGGCGGCACCGGTGAGCGCATCCGCGCGGGCGTCACCTACATCCTCGTCAGTCTCGTCTCCTCGCTGTTCTTCCTCTCGGCCATCGCGCTCATCTACGGCGCGACCGGCACGGCGAACATCGCCCAGCTCTCGGTGCGCATCGCCGAGCTGCCCGACAGCGTGCAGCTCATCCTGCACCTGCTGCTGCTGCTCGCCTTCGGCATCAAGGCGGCGGTGTTCCCCCTGTCGTTCTGGCTGCCCGACTCGTACCCGACCGCGCCGGCGCCCGTCACCGCCGTGTTCGCGGGCCTGCTCACGAAGGTCGGCGTCTACGCGATCATCCGCACCGAGACGGTGATCTTCCAGGAGAGCGACGTCTCGACGCTGCTGCTCGTCATCGGCGGGCTCACCATGCTCGTCGGCATCCTCGGCGCGCTCACCCAGGCCGACATCAAACGCCTGCTCTCCTTCACCCTGGTCAGCCACATCGGCTACATGATCTTCGGCATCGGGCTCGCGACCGAGCTCGGCCTCGCCGCCACCATCTACTACGTCGTGCACCACATCACCGTGCAGACGGCGCTGTTCCTCACCACCGGGCTCATCGAGCGCTTCGGCGGCTCCACCTCCATCAACCGGCTCGCGGGCCTCCTCAAGGCCTCGCCGCTGCTCGCGGTCCTGTTCTTCATCCCGGCGCTGAACCTCGGCGGCATCCCGCCGTTCTCGGGCTTCCTCGGCAAGCTCGGCCTGTTCATCGCGGGCGCCGAGGGCGCGCCGGAGTCCGTCGGCGGGCCGGCGTGGCTCACCTGGACGGTGATCGCCGCGGGCGCCGCGACCTCGCTCATCACGCTGTACGCGCTCACCCGCTTCTGGAACATGGCGTTCTGGCGCGACCGCGACGAGGTCGAGGGCTACGACTCGCCCCTGCTGAACTCGGTGCTCGAGTGGGAGGGCAGCGGCGACACGGCCGTCGCGACCCGCACCATCCCGGTGCCGATGGTCGTCGTCACGACCGCGCTCGTCGCCATCACCGTGCTGCTGACCGTCTTCGCCGGTCCGCTCTTCGATCTCGCCGGGCGCACCGCGGCCGACCTCGTCGACCCGAGCGTGTACATCGGCCTCGTCTTCCCGGGAGGCGTGCGATGAGCCAGGCCCACGACGTGTCGCGCTGGGGCGCGGTCTGGCGGCAGCTGCCGCTGCTCATCGCGCTCGTGCTGCTCTGGGTCATGCTGTGGGACCACATCGACGTGCTCACCGTCGTGAGCGGCGTCGTGCTCGCCGTCACCGTCACGCGCGCGCTGTACCTGCCCCCGGTGCTGCTCTCGGGCCGTTTCAACCCGTGGCGCGGGCTGCTGCTGGGCCTCCGCATGATGTTCGACGTCGTGTTCGCCTCGCTGCAGGTCGCGTTCCTCGCGGTCGCCCCGTGGTGGAAGCCGTCGAACGCGATCATCGCCGTGCAGCTGCTCACCCGCAGCGACCTCGTCACCACGCTGACCGCCGAGGCGATCTCCGTCGTGCCCGGCACCGTCGTCGTCGACATCGACCGCGAACGCGGCCTGCTCTACCTGCACGCGCTCGGCACCCGCACCCACGACGACGTCGAGCGCGTGAAGCGCCAGGTGCTCGGTACCGAGGAGCGCATCGTGCTCGCGATGGGCACGCACCAGCAGGCCGTCGACGTGCGGCTCGCCCGCAAGGCCCGCCGGGCCGAGCGCGCCGGGCACGCGCCGGCCGAGGCCCCGCACGACCACACCCCGAAGGAGGACGCATGACCTTCCTCACCATCGTCTCCATCATCGCCGGGCTGATGTTCGGCATCGGCGCGATCGCGGCGGTCTACCGGATCATCCGCGGCCCCTCGATCCTCGACCGGGCCCTCGCGACCGATGTGCTGCTCGCGATCGCGATCTGCGCCCTCGGCGCCGAGATGGCGATCAACCGGCACACCGACACCCTCGTGGTGCTGCTCGTGCTCGCGATGTTCGCGGTCGTCGGCTCGATCTCGATCGCCCGCTTCATGGCGAAGCAGGACGCCTCGTGAACGCCGCGGACCTCGCCGTCGGCCTGCTCGTGCTCGTGAGCGCGTTCCTGTCGATGGCGGCCGGCATCGGCATCGTCCGCTTCCCCGACGTACTCACGCGGCTGCACGCCGCCACGAAGCCGCAGGTGTTCGGCCTCGCCGCGGTGCTGCTCGCGATCGTGCTGCGGGTGCCGACCTGGGGCGTGCTCACGACCGTCATCCTGATCATGACGTTCCAGCTGCTCACCCAGCCGATGACCGCGCACATGCTCGGCCGCAGCGCTTACCGCACCGACCACGTGCGCCGCGACGTGCTCATCGAGGACGAGCTCGGCCGCGACATCGAGGAGCACGCGAAGGACTGAGCGCGCGGCGGCCGCGCGCGGCGCAGGGCGCCCGCTAGTTCGCGAGCCCGCCCTGCGTGTAGCCCTCGATGAAGCGGCGCTGCAGCAGCAGGAACACCACGATCACCGGCGCGGCCATGATGAGCCCGGCCGCGCTCACGAGCGACCAGTCGACGGCGTAGGACTGCTGGAACGAGTACAGCGAGAGCGACACCGGCAGGAGCTGGCTGTCCTGGATGAACGTCACCGCGAGCAGGAACTCGTTGTACGCCTGCAGCCCGGCGACGAGCGCGACGGTCAGCATGCCCGGCCAGATCATCGGCACCATCACCCGGGTGAACAGGCGCCACTCGCCCGCGCCGTCGAGGCGGGCCGCCTCCTCGTACTCCTTCGGGATGGTCAGCAGGAACGAGCGCAGCAGCATCGTCGCGAACGGCGAGTACACCGCCCAGTAGATGACGATGAGGCCGAACTGCGTGTTGTAGAGCCCGAGCGTCGACCACCAGGACAGCAGCGGCACGAGGAACAGCTGGATCGGCACCGAGGTGGACACCAGGATGTAGAGGATCCACGCGCCCTTGCCGGGCAGGTCGAGCCGGGTCATCGCGTACGCCGCCATGCTCGCGATCACGCAGACGCCGAGCGCCGTGCTGACCGCGATGATCGCGCTGTTCAGGAGCCCCTGGCCCATGTTCGCGTCCTCGAAGGCGGTGGCGAAGTTCTCCCTGCGCCACTCGCTCGGCAGGCCGATCGGCGAGCGGCTGATCTCGGCGGGCGATTTCAGCGAGTTGAAGACGAATACGGCGAGCGGGCCGGTCGCGTAGAACGCGAGCACCACGAGGATGAGCACGCTGAACGGCCGTCGGGGGCGGTGGTCCGGGCGGAAGCCGGCGCGGCGCGGGGGCCGCGCCGCGGCGCGAGCCGCGCGCCGCGAGGTGGCGGGGGCGGTGAGGGTGTCGGTCTGCACGCGGATCACACGTCCCAATCGAGCTTCTTGCGGAGGATGAGGTAGCCGGCGACGACGACCGCGCTGATCGAGGAGAGCAGCATCGCCATGGCCGAGGCGTAGCCCGCGCGCTGCTCCGAGAACGCCGTGCGGTAGAGCACCGTCGCGAGCACGTCGCTCGATCCGGCCGGGCCGCCCTGGGTCAGGATGTAGACGTAGTCGAAGACGAGGAACGACCAGATGACGGTCATCAGCACGAGGAACATCAGGGTCGGGCGGATGCCGGGCAGCGTGATGTGCCAGAACTCCCGCCACGCGTTCGCGCCGTCGAGCCGGGCCGCCTCGTAGAGCGCCGGGTTGACCCCCTGCATCGCGGCGAGGAACAGCACGAGCAGGAAGCCCCACCACTGCCAGTTGTTCACGAACGCGACGGAGCCGAGCGCGAGGCTCGGGTCGCCGAGGAAGTTCACGCCGGCGAGGCCGTCGAAGCCGAGGTTCGCGAGGGCGGCGCCGATGCCGGCATCCGGGCTCAGGATCTGCCGCCAGATCGTCGCCGAGACGATCGTCGCGAGCACGTAGGGGATGAAGTAGAGGGTGCGGAACAGCACCTGGCCGCGGCGGAGCCGCGAGAGCAGGAACGCCCCGAGCAGGGCCATGCTGATCGGCACGATCAGGAAGAAGAGCGTCCAGAGCAGGTTGTGCCAGATCGCGGCCAGCACGTTCGGGCTCTGGAACAGTTCGACGTAATTGTCGATGCCGACGAAGTTGGCCTGGCCGAGGCCGTCCCAGTCGGTGAAGGAGAACAGCAGGGAGGAGAGCCCCGGACCGCCGATCACGAGCAGATTGACGATCGCGAGCGGCGCGATGAAGAGCCACGCCACGAGGCGACGCCGGCGGCGGGGCCGGCGCACGGCCGGCCCCGCCCCGATCCTGGCGGTCGCGGAGGTCACGCGCCCGGAACCGGCTCGAAGGGGGTGATCACCTTGCCGGCGGCGAGCTCGCCGTCGAAGACCTTCTGCAGCCCCTCGAGGTAGGCCTGCGGGGTGAGGTCGCCCGTGATGATCTTGTCAAACTCCGACCACAGGTAGGTGTCGGTCGCCGCGGGGAAGAACGTCCAGCTCGCGTAGCCGAGGTTCCCGCTCTCGGGGGCCTCGGTGTAGAGGCGGGCGGAGCGCTCGTCGACCGTGTCTGGCATCGACGCGAGGTCGCTGAGCGGCGGCGGGTTCTGGCCGGTCGCGGCGAGGTAGTCGTACGAGCGCGCCGGGTCGTCGATGACGAAGTCGATGTACTCGGCCGCGGCATCCGCCTGCTTCGACGCGGAGTTGACCGAGAGCGAGGTGCCGATCGCCATGGGGTAGACGCCGGGGGCGACGTCGTCGCTCAGCGAGGGCAGCGGCGCCCAGTCCCACTCGGCGTCGTTGCCCGCGGCCTCGCCGAAGTAGCGGCCCGCGTCGCCGAACGACCAGGTGCCGGTGATGTACATCGCGACGGTGCCGTCGGCGAGGCCGGTGAACAGGTCGGTGTCGGTGTTCGTGAACCAGCGGTCCTTGCCGCCGCCCCACCACTTCTTGTCGATCTGCTGCTGGAACAGCGTGATCGCGTCGACGAACTCGGGGTCGGTGAACTTCGCCTCGCCGGTGAGCGCCTGGTAGAGCTTCTCGGGCCCGACGGCCATGTTCAGGAAGGCCGAGAGGTACCACTCGCTCTGCGCCTGGTAGCCGCTGTTGCCCGCGCCGACCGGCATCATGCCGGCGGCCTGGGCCTCGGTGGCGACCTGCTCGAACTCGGCGAGCGTGGTCGGCACGGTCCAGCCGTGCTCCTCGAAGACGCCGGGGTTGTAGTACATGACGATCGAGCCGTACTCGACCGGCACCGAGTAGAGGGTGCCGTCGACCTGGCTCGCCTGGTAGGCCCAGGGCTGGAGCTTGTCGGCCCAGCCGTACTCGGCGGCGTAGTCGTCGAGCGCGTCGATGCGCTTCGCCGAGGCGAAGCCGAGGGCGCTCGAGGGGCCCGCCGAGTAGACGACGTCGGCGCCGCGACCGGCGGAGACGGCCGTGTCGGTGAGCGAGCCCAGGTTCTGCAGCTGCTTCACCTCCATCTTCACCTTGGCGTCGTCGGACTGCTCGTTGAACGCGTCGACGTAGTGCTCCTGGTAGTAGCGCTCGGTGTCCTTCGAGACGAAGGCCGACCAGTAGGTGACGTCGCCGGACGAGCCGGACGAGGCGCAGCCGGCGAGGAGGCCGCCGGCGGCGATGAGGGCCACTGCGGCGCCCCAACGCTTCGACTTCTGGTGCATTGCTTACCTTTCCTGGGGGATGGGGGAGGTCGTGGAGTCGCGCACGACGAGCCGCGTCGACAGCGTGATGTGCTGCGTCGGGGCATCGTCGCCGTCGCCGGCGAGCCGGGTGAGCAGGAGTCGGGCGGCGGTGCGACCGATCTCGCGGGCGGGGTTCTCCATGGTGGTGAGACTGGGGTGCACGAGCGCGGCGGCGTCGATGTCGTCGTAGCCGGTGACGGCGACGTCGTCGGGGATGCTGAGACCGCGCCGGCGCAGTTCGTCCATCGCGCCGATCGCGATGAGGTCGTTCGCGCAGACGATCGCGTCCCAGTCGGTGCGGCGCTCGTAGAGGGCGGCGACGCCGTCGCGGCCGCCGTCGCGGGTGAAGCTCGTGAAGACGGTGGCCGCGTCGTCGTAGTCGAGACCGGCGCCGGCGAACGCCTGGCGGAGCCCGCCGAGGCGCAGGCGCGAGGGGTCGGACTCCTCCTCGCCGCCGATGAAGCCGATGCGGCGGCGGCCGGTGCCGAGCAGGTGCGCGCCGAGCTTCGCGAAGCCGCCGGCGTCGTCGGACTCGACGTAGTCGCTGCCCTCGATGCCGATGTCTCGGCCGAGGGCCACGACGCGGGTGCCCGACTCGGCGAGCCGCGCCCGGTCGGCGTCGGACAGCCCGTCGATGTGCAGCGCGATGCCGTCGAAGCGGCGCTCGAGCACGTGGCCGAGCAGGCGCCCGGTGCCCGACTGGCTGCCGGCGTCGAGGATGGAGAGCAGGTAGCCGGCGGGCAGCAGCACGTCCTGCATGCCGACGGCGACGAGCGGGTAGAAGGGGTTCGTGATGTCGGGCACGAGCAGGGCGATCGACTCGGTGCGGCGGCTGCGGAGGCTCCGGGCGCCGGGGTGCGGCGTGTAGCCGAGCTCGGCGATCGCGGCGTTCACCTTGGCGCGCGTCGCCTCGCTCACGGGGCGGTTGCCGCTCAGCACTTGCGAGACGGTGGACACGCTGACCCCGGCGGTCTCGGCGACCGCGGCGATGCCGGACTTCTGCGTCACGTGCCGACCTCCCTGTCCGCATAACGTTTTGCGTGTTTGACGAGAGCAAGCATCCGTCATCTTCGCCAGCTTGTCAATGCGCCCGAGAAATCCGGGACTAGACAGCGCGAGCCGGTCGCCTATAGTGGCCAGCATGCACGCAAAACGATGTGGAAACGGATGAGCCGCGATCGAGCTCGCGGGGCGCTCATCGGTCTCGCCATCGGCGATGCCATGGGCGCGCCCACCGAGGGCATGACCATCGAGGAGATCGCCCGGCGCTTCGGCCGGGTCACCGGGCTGCTGCCCGACGCCGCCGGCACCGACGACACCGAGTACGCGGTGCTCACCGGCCAGTCGCTCCTCGCGCACGGCTTCGAACTCACCGCCGACGACGTCGCCGCCACCTGGACGGCCGCCGTCGCCGAGCAGCAGGGCGGCTTCGCGGGCGCGGGCTTCAGCGAGATGGTCGCGATCGCGAACCTCGCCGCGGGCCTCCGCCCACCGGCCACGGGCCTGCGCAACTACGAGCGGTGGAGCGACGGCGCCGCCATGCGCGTCGCGCCCATCGGCATCCTCGCCGCCGGCGACCCCGCCGAGGCGCGCCGCCTCGCCCGCATCGACGCGAGCGTCAGCCACGCCGTCGACGGCGTCTACGCCGCCGAGGCCGTCGCCGCCGGCGTCGCCACCGCGCTCGTCGCCGACTCGCACCGCGAGGTCGTCGACGCGGTCGTCGCGGCACTGCCCGCCGACTCGTGGACCGGGCGCCTCGTCGCCCGCGCGCTCGCCATCGGCGCCCGCTACGACCGGGCCGAGGATGCCGCGCCGGAGCTCTACCGCGAGATCTCGCTCTTCCACTACCCCTGGGCCGACGCCGCCCCCGAGGCCCTCGCCCTCGCGATGGGCCTCTACGAGGCGGCGAAGGGCGACTTCGTCGACGCCGTCATCGCCTCCGTGAACATCGGCCGCGACTCGGACACGATCGCCGCCATGAACGGGGCACTGGCCGGGGCGATGTGCGGCTTCGAGGCGATGCCCGTCGAGTGGCGCGAGCAGGTCGTGCGCGTGCACGGCCGCTGCATCCTCGCGACCGCGGGCACCGAGCTGCTCGAGCTCGCCGACGGGCTCTTCGAACGCTCCCCCGCCGCTGCCGCTCCTGCTGACGAAAGGACCACCAGTGTCGGCTGACCGCGCAGACCGCATCCACGGCGCCCTCCTCGGACTCGCCGTCGGCGACGCCGTCGGGCTCGCCGCCGACTACCACCGCGCCGTGCGCTCGCCCTGGGTGCGCGGCCGGCTCTGGGCGGGCTCGGCCGAGCTCGACGAGGCCCGGGTCGCCAAGCCCCTGCTGCCCTTCGACGCGACGACGGTCGACGGCGCGCGGCTCGCCCCCACCGACGACACCGAGACCGCCGTGCTCGCCGCTCGTGTCGCGCTCACGACGGCCGAGGCGGCGGATGCCTCGGCGCGCCGCTTCGCCGAGTGGCGCCGCCTGACGGCGGGCGACGACGTCTGGACCGGCATCGCCGAGCGCTCGGCCATCATCAACGCCGAGCGCGGACTCGTCCCCCCGGTGACCGGCAACGACGGTCCGGCGGATGCCTCGGACAGCGCGGTCGCCGCCGGCGTCGTCTGGGGCCTGTTCCACGCGGGCGACCCGGCCGCCGCGGCCGAAGCCGCGACCGAGTGGGCCTCGATCACGCACGCCCGCGACGGCGTGTGGGCCGCGGCCTGCATGGCCTCCGCAGTCTCGGCGCTCGCCGTCGGCGCGCCGATCGGGCAGGCGCTCGACGACGCCGAGGCGCTCGTGCCCGAGGACTCCTGGCTCGCCGAGGGGTTCCGGGCCGCGGCCCGGCTCGCCCCGGCCTCGGTGCTCCTGGAGCTGCCGCGCCTGCTCGCCGAGCTGAACCCGCGCCGCTACAGCCAGCCGGGCACCGCGCCCGAGACGCTGCCGATCGCCTTCCTGCTGCTGCGCGCCGACGGCGAGCGGCCCGAGCAGGCGCTCGCGAACGCGACCCTGTTTGCCCGCGAGTCCGACAGCGTGCCGGCCTTCGTGGGCGCCCTGCTCGGCGCGGCGCACGGAGCCGGGGTGTTCGGCGAGACGTGGCCCGCCGCGGTGGACCGCGTCGAGGGCGTCTGCTATCCGGCCCTCGCCGGGGAGCGGGTGTCGGCCGTGGCGGCCGAACTCGAGGCATCCGTCGCCGACCGCGCCGCCGGCTGACCCGCCGGGCGGGGAGAGCGCCGCCCGGCACGCCGTCAGGCGCGGCCGGTGAACTCCGGGCGGCGCTTCTGCTGGAACGCCGCGAAGCCCTCCCGGTAGTCGGCGGTGTCGCAGAGCGCGGCCTGCGCCCGGTTCTCCTCGGCCATCGAGGCCCAGAGCCCGAGCCGCTCGTCGCGGAGGGCGGCGATGAGCCGCTTCGAGGCGACGAAGGCGAGGGTCGCCCCGGATGCCGCGGCGCGGGCGGCCTCGCGGGTCGCACCGAGCACCTCCTCGGCCGGGAACACCCGCGAGAAGAGGCCGGCGGCGACCGCCTCCTCCCCCGTCATCAGGCGGCCGGTGACGATGAGGTCCATGGTGCGGTGCGCGCCGAGCCGTTCGAAGAACAGCGCGTGCCCGCCGGAGTCGAGCGTCGCACCGAGCGCGGCGAACGGCGAGCCGAACTTCGCGGTGTCGGCGACGTAGACGATGTCGCTCGCGATCAGCAGGCCCAGCCCGACGCCGAGGCACGCGCCGTGCGCGACGGCGAAGGTCGGCACCGGGAGCCCGGCGAGGCGCTGCAGCAGCGGTTCGACGAGCCCGCCGAGGTAGCCCTCGACGTCGTCCTCGCGGGGGTCGACGCGGGAGATGTCGCGCCCGGCGCAGAACGCCCGGCCCTCGCCGCGCAGCACGAGCGCGCGCAGCTCCCCCGCATCGGCGAGCCGCTCGGCCTCGGCGAGCGCCGCCGCGAACTCGCCGAGCGCGCCCTCGTCGAGCGCGTTGAGCTTGTCGGGGGCGTCGAGCACGAGCTCGGCCACCCCGCCGTCGACCTCGAAGCGGATCATCCGTCCCCCCTCACGCACCGAGCGCACCGAGCGCGCCGGCCGCGCCGGCCGGCTCACACGTCATAGTCCACCGTCACCCGCTCGCCCTGCACGTGCGACTGGCACGTGAGCACGTAGCCGCGCTCCAGCTCCTCGGGCTCGAGCGCGTAGTTCTCGGTCATCTGCACGCTGCCGTCGACCACCCGCGCCCGGCAGGTGCCGCAGACGCCGCCGGCGCAGGCGAACGGCACGTCGGGCCGCACGCGGAGCGCCGCGTTCAGGATGCTCTCGTTCGCGGCCACCGGGCTCTCCACCGTGGACGACTGCCCGTCGAGGGTGAACTCGATCGTGATCGTCTGCTCGCCCGCGACGATCTCGACCGGGCGCCCGCTGCGCGGCTCCGCCCCGCGGTCGGCGTCGGTGGTGAACAGCTCGTAGCGCACCCGCGCGGCCGGCACGCCCTTCGCCTCCAGGGCGTCGCGCGCGAGCTGCACGAGCTCGAGCGGCCCGCAGAGGAACCACTCGTCGACGGTCTCCGGCCGGATCAGGTGCTCGAGCATCGCGTCGAGCTTCTCCGCGTCGATGCGGCCCGACAGGAGCGGCGCGGTGCGCTGCTCGCGGGAGAGCACGTGGTGGAGCGCCAGGCGGGCCGGGTAGCGGTCCTTCAGCTCGGCGAGCTCCTCCAGGAACATCACGTCGAGCGTCGAGCGGTTCGTGTAGACGAGCTCGAACGTCGCGTCGGCCGAACGGGCGAGCACCGCGTGCGCGAGCGCCATCAGCGGGGTGATGCCGCTGCCCGCGGCGATACCGACGACGTGCTTGCCGTCGAGCTCCGCGAGCGTCGAGGTGAAGGTGCCCTGCGGGCTCATCACGTCGAGCTCGTCGCCCGCCGCCAGCTCGCTGTTCGCCCAGCTCGAGAAGACGCCGCCGAGGTCGCGCTTGATCGCGACGGAGATGCTCGTACCGCGGCCGTCGGCGGCGGGTTCCGGCGGACGGCAGAGCGAGTAGCTGCGCCGGCGCTCGAAGCCGTCGAGCTCCTTGCGGAGGGCGACGTACTGGCCCGGGAGGTAGTCGTACTCCCCGGCGAGCTCTGCGGGCACCGCGAAGGTCACCTCGACGGCATCCGCCGTGAGCCGGCGCACCTCGGCGACCGTGAGGCGGTGGAAGCGGGCGCGCGGGCGCTTCGTGGGCGCCTCGCCGCCGACGGCCGAGCGCAGCAGCGCCGACGCCGTCGCGAGGTCCTGGCCGGGCGCCGCCGTGGCGCCGGTCGCCTGGGTCGTCGATCCGAGGTTGCGCGCGGCCATCAGAGCACCTTGAAGTAGTCGAAGGGCTCGAGGCAGTCCAGGCACTCGTAGAGCGCCTTGCACGAGGTCGAGCCGAAGCGGGCGAGCTCGCGGGTGTGCAGCGAGTCGCAGCGGGGGCACTTCACGGCGAGGGCGAGCCGCACCGGTCCGGCATCGCGCGCGGCGGCGCGGCCGGAGGGTGGCTGGATGCCGTAGCGGCGCAGCTTCTCGCGGCCGGCGTCGCTCATCCAGTCGGTGGTCCAGGCGGGGGCGAGCACGAGCTCGACGCGCACCTCGGCGTAGCCCGCCGCGGTCAGGGCGAGCAGCACGTCGTCGCGCATGGCGTCGAGGGCGGGGCATCCGCTGTAGGTGGGGGTGAGCCGCACCTCGACCGCCCCGTCCGCGGCGAGCTCGACCGAGCGGAGCACGCCGAGGTCCTCGATCGTGAGCACCGGGATCTCGGGGTCGGTGACGGTCGCGGCGACGTCCCACGCCCGGCGCGCCGCCGGGTCGCTCGGCACCGGCCGCGCGACCGCCTCGCCCCCATCTCGACTTGCCCGACTTTCATGAAAGTCGGGCAAGTCGAGAGGAGGGACGGCCCGCGCGGCGGTCACCACGACGCCCCCGGGTGCTGGCGGGCGAGGACCTGCAGCTCGGCGAGGAGCGGCCCCAGGTGCTCGGTGTGCTTCCCCCGGCGGCCGCCGCCCGAGGCGGTGAACGCGGTGCGCCCGGCGGGCGGCTCGAGCTCCGCCTCGGCGAAGACCTGCGCGATCGCCGCCTCCGCGCCGGTCCGCAGCGAGGAGGGCAGCACGGCGACGCCGTCGGCGGCGAGCCGGCTGACGAGCTCGTCGTCCTCGAACAGCTCGTCGAGGTAGGGCCAGACGTCGGCCACGCCCTGGATCATGCGGCGGCGCGACTCCTCGGTGCCGCCCGCGAGCCGCAGCGTCCACTGCGCGGCGTGGTCGCGGTGGTAGTCGACCTCCTTGACCGCCTTCGCGCCGACGGCGGCGAGGGTCGGATCGGCGGATGCCGAGAGCGCCGTGTAGAGCTCGAACCAGTAGCACGAGGCGAGCAGCTGCCTCGCGATCGTGCACGCGAAGTCGCCGTTCGGCTGCTCGAACAGCCAGGCGTTGCGCCACTCGGGTTCGTCGCGCCAGTAGGCGAGGTCGTCCTCGCTCCGGCCCGAGGCGGTGCCGGCGTAGTGCAGCAGCGAGCGGGCGTGGCCGATGAGGTCGAGGGCGATGTTGCCGAGGGCGACGTCCTCCTCGAGCTCGGGGGCGCGGGTGATCCAGTCGCCGAGCCGCTGCGCGAGCACGAGGGCGTCGTCGCCGAGGCGGAGCGCGTACTCGGCCGTCTCGGGCGGCGCGATTCGAGCGCCGTCGCCGGGGCCGGACGCCGAGCCGGTGCCGGCCAGCTCCTCGGCGAGCGCGAGCCGCTCGACCGAGACGTCGCCGTGCACGTCGGGCTGGCGGCTCACAGGTGCTTCACCCCCTCGCTCTTCGTGTAGTAGACGGCGTGCCGGTAGTTCTTGCCCGCGGGGCTCTCGAAGAAGGCGCCCTTCGCGTCGGGGTCGCTCGTCGTGACGGCATCGGCGGGCACGACCCAGATCGAGACCCCCTCGCCGCGGCGGGTGTAGAGGTCGCGGGCGTTGCGCACGGCGAGCTCGGCGTCGGGCGCGTGCAGCGAGCCGACGTGCACGTGGCTGAGGCCGCGGCCGGCGCGGACGAAGACCTCCCAGAGCGGCCACTCGCGAGCCTGACCCGCTGAGCCCGCCTGGCCCGCTGAGCCCGTCGAAGCGCCCGGCGTCGACATCAGGCCACCGCCCCGGCGAGCTCGGCGGCGCGGTCCGCCTGCTTGCGCGCGTACTCGGCCGCGGCCTCGCGCACCCACGCGCCCGCCTCGTGCGCCTCGCGGCGGCGGCGCAGCCGCTCGGCGTTCGCGGGTCCACGGCCGGCGAGCACCTCGTGGAACTCGGTCCAGTCGATCTCGCTCATGTCGTAGGCCTGGCGCTCCTCGTTCCAGGCCAGCTCCGGGTCGGGCAGCGTGACGCCGAGCACCTCGGCCTGCGGCACGAGCATGCCGACGAAGCGCTGGCGCAGCTCGTCGTTGGAGAAGCGCTTGATGTTCCACGCCATGGACTGCGCCGAGTTCGGCGACTCGTCGTCGGGCGGTCCGAACATCATGAGGCTCGGCCAGTACCAGCGGTTCACGGCGTCCTGCGCCATCTCGCGCTGCGCCTCGGTGCCCTGCATGAGCTCGAGCAGGATCTCGAACCCCTGCCGCTGGTGGAACGACTCCTCCTTGCAGATGCGCACCATCGCCCGGCCGTAGGGCCCGTAGGAGGCACGGCAGAGCGGCACCTGGTTGCAGATCGCGGCACCGTCGACGAGCCAGCCGATGGCCCCCATGTCGGCCCACGTCGGGGTCGTGTAGTTGAAGATCGAGGAGTAGCGGGCGCGTCCCTCGATGAGCTGGCGCATCATCTCCTCGCGGCCGATGCCGAGGGTCTGCGCGGCCGAGTAGAGGTAGAGGCCGTGGCCGGCCTCGTCCTGCACCTTGGCCATCAGGATCGCCTTGCGCTTCAGGCTCGGCGCGCGGCTGATCCAGTTCGACTCGGGCTGCATGCCGATGATCTCGGAGTGTGCGTGCTGGCTGATCTGCCGGATGAGCGTCTTGCGGTACGCCTCGGGCATCCAGTCGCGGGGCTCGATGCGGGAGTCGGCGGCGATGAGCTCGTCGAAGGCGGCCTGCCCGGCGAGCTCGTCGGCGGTGGGCTCGGCCGGTTCGCTCGCTCGGCGGAGCTCTGCTGGTGCGGTCATCGTCGACTCCTGTGTCTCTGCGGACGGCCGGATGCGGGTGGCCGTGGCGAGCGCGGGCGCTCGTGGCATCCGATATTACCAACCGATCGTTCAGTTAGTATATAGTCGATCCAGACGCCGCAGCAACGGCGCGCTGAACTCGACGAGGAGTGCCAGATGACGGATGCCGCGACCGAGCCCGCGATCAACCGCGAGATGATGCAGCGCGACCGGGCCGCCGCCTGGCTCGGCCTCGTCGTCGAGCGCGACGACCCCGGCCACGCGGTCGTCAGCATGGTCGTGCGCGAGGAGATGACGAACGGCTTCGGCATCACGCACGGCGGCATCGTGTTCGCCCTCGCCGACACGGCCTTCGCCATCTCCTGCAACGAGGACGAGCGGGTCACGGTCGCCGCCGGCGCCGACATCGCCTTCCTGAAGTCCACGGTGCCCGGCCAGACGCTCACCGCCACCGCGGTGCGCCGCACCCGCTCGGGCCGCACCGGGCTCTACGACGTGTCGGTCGTCGACGAGCACGGCGAGGCCGTCGCGGAGTTCCGCGGCCGCTCCATCTCGACCAACCGGACGTTCTGAGCCCGGCCCGCCGGACCCGCCACCGCATCCAGCATCCGCACCTCCCACCCTCAGGAGCCACCCAGTGTCGACGACGACCATCCCCCGCCCCGCCTCCGTCTCCGGGCTGCACGCCCCCGCCGCCGGCGAGCTCGACCCCGAGGAGCGGCTCGACCGCGCCGGCATCGAGGCGCTGCAGCTCGAGCGGCTGCAGCGCACCGTCGCGCACGCCTACGAGCGGGTGCCGCTCTACACGCGCAAGTTCGACGAGGCCGGCGTGCACCCGCGCGACATCCGCTCGCTCGCCGACGTCGCCCGCCTGCCCTTCACCACGAAGGCCGATCTGCGCGAGACCTACCCCTTCGGGATGTTCGCCGTGCCGATGGCCGAAGTCGCCCGCATCCACGCCTCGAGCGGCACGACCGGCCGGCCCACCGTCGTCGGCTACACGAAGGGCGACCTCGAACGCTGGGGCTCGCTCGTCGCCCGCTCGCTGCGGGCGAGCGGCATCCGTCCCGGCATGAAGGTGCACAACGCGTACGGCTACGGGCTCTTCACCGGCGGACTCGGCGCGCACGCCGGCATCGAGGCGCTCGGCGCGACCGTGATCCCGATGTCGGGCGGGCAGACCGCGCGCCAGGTGCAGCTCATCGTGGACTTCGAGCCCGACGCCATCCTCTGCACGCCGAGCTACCTGCTCACCATCGCCGACTGCATGGCTGAGCAGGGCATCGACCCGCGCGAGACCTCGCTCAAGGTCGCCGTGCTCGGCGCCGAGCCGTGGACGAACGAGATGCGGCACGAGCTCGAGCAGCGCCTCGGCCTCGACGCGCTCGACATCTACGGGCTCAGTGAGGTGATGGGACCCGGCGTCGGCAACGAGTGCCTGGAAACGAAGGACGGCCCGCACCTCTGGGAGGACCACTTCCTGCCCGAGATCATCGACGGCGACACGGGCGCACCGCTGCCCGACGGCGAGCGCGGCGAGCTGGTGTTCACCTCGCTCACGAAAGAGGCGTTCCCCGTCATCCGCTACCGCACCCGCGACCTCACCCGGCTGCTGCCCGGCACCGCACGCCCCGGCATGCGGCGGATGGAGAAGATCACCGGCCGCAACGACGACATGATCATCCTGCGCGGGGTGAACCTGTTCCCGACGCAGATCGAGGAGCTCGTGCTCGGCATCGAGCAGCTCACGCCGCACTTCGTGCTCGAGCTGAGCCGGGAGGGGCGCATGGACGCCCTCACCGTCCGCATCGAACGGCATCCCGCGCTGTCGGTCGAGACGTGCGAGGCGGCCGCGGTCGTGCTCGCCGAGCGGATCAAGGTGCACATCGGCTCGACGGTCGCCGTGCGGCTGGAGGAGCCCGGCGCGCTGCCCCGCAGCGAGGGCAAGTACCAGCGGGTCTACGACCTGCGCTGAGTACGGATGCCTCGGGGCAGCGCCCTGGTGAGAGACTGATGCCGATGACCGAGAACCAGAGCATGCGTCGCGGGCGCCCGGGGTACGACCGGCAGGGCATCCTCGACGTCGCCGTCACCGCGTTCAACGAGTACGGCTACGACGCCACCTCGATGGGCGTGCTCGCCGAGCGGCTCGGCCTCTCGAAGTCGGCGATCTACCACCACTTCGCGTCGAAGGACGAGATCCTCGAGCAGGCGCTCGACACCGCGCTCAGCGGGCTCGAGTCGGTCGTCGCCGACGCCGCCGTCACGGCCGATCGCGCCGCCGACCGGCTCGACCGGGTGCTGCGCGGCGCCGTGCACGTGCTCGTCGAGCAGCTGCCCTCGGTGACGCTGCTGCTGCGGGTGCGCGGCAACACCGAGGTCGAGCGGCGCGCCCTCGCCCGTCGGCGCGACTTCGACAAGCGGGTGACGGCGCTCGTCGCCGAGGCTCAGCGCGAGGGCTCGCTGCGCAGCGACATCGACGCGAGCGTGGTCTCGCGGCTCGCCTTCGGCATGATCAACTCGATCGTCGAGTGGTACCGGCCCGGCGGTCGCGAGAACGCCGACGGCCTCGCCGACGACGTCATCGCGATCGCGCTCGACGGCCTGCGCATGCCCACCTCGAACCGCGTCGAGGAACTGCTCGGCTGAGCCCGACCCGCCCGCTTCCCCTACCGGCACGACGTCAGTATTTGCGGGTGCGGAGACGCCGCCACCCGCAAATACTGACGTCATGCGCCGAGGGCGCGTCGGGCCGGGTGGCGCCGCAGCCAGCCGCGCCGAGGCCGGGCGGCCCCGTCTGCGACGGGCTGCTGCCCCGGCTGCGCCTCGGCCTGCCGCTCGGCGGCCACCCGACGCTGTTCGAGTTCACGGACCATCCGCTCGTCCGCCGCCGCCACGAGGTGGGGGAACGCCGTCTCCGAGATGTGCATGTCGACTCCTTGTTCGTCGACACTCAGCCTCGGCGCTGAGGTGGGCGCCCGGCATCGGAGGATCGCCCTATTCCTGGGGCACGGGCGCCTCAGATCGTCCGCGCCCCTCAGGCGGATGCCTCAGACGGATGCCTCAGACGGGGCATCCGCACCGCCGGCCGGAACGGCCTTCGCCGCGACGATGCCCTTCCGCAGCGCCATCATGAGCAGCACCAGCCCCGCCGTGACGACGATGTGACCGAGCCCGGCGATGCCGGCGATCGCGGCGTTCGACTCCTGGCCGAGCACGGTCAGCGAGCCGTGCCAGACCATCATCGCGCTCGTGAGCAGCACGCCGGCGTTGTAGACCCAGAAGAACCAGCCGAACAGCGGCGAGGCGCTCAGCGTGAACGCCTTCTCCAGGGCGAGCACGATGAGCATCGCGAGGAAGCCGAGCGTCAGCAGGTGCGTGTGCACCACCGAGAGCTGCGTCGCGCCGCCCTCGACGAAGTCGTTCGCCTTCGTGAACTCGCGGTAGAACAGCCCGGAGCCGAGCCCGAGCACGAGGTAGACGACGGCGGCGGTGAAGAGGCGGTTCATGGGGCGTCCTTCCGGTTCACGGGCGCGCCGGGCACACGGGCACGCTCAGGTGCAGTCTGCTCCGAGGCGCCGTCCGCCGCATCCATCGAACGTTCACGGCTGCGCAGCCCCAGCCCCCCGAGCCCGAACCCCGAGTTGCCCGACTTCCATGAAAGTCGGGCAACTCGGGTGCTGGGACCGGGTTAGGCAGCGCGTCGACGGCGCAGGATGCCTCCGACGAGGAGCGCGAGCCCGAGGAGCAGCGCGAGGCCGCCGCCGAGGACCGCAGCGCCGACCCCGTCGACGCCCGTCGAGGCGAGGTCCTCGCCGCCGGTGCGCTCGAGCGTGTTCGTCAGCACGATCTCGGCGACCGTGCCGTCACCGATCACGAGCGAGTCCGCGCTGAAGCGGGCGCTCGTCCACTCGGCGCCGTCCACTGCGGCCGGGGTCACCTCGCTGAGGCTCACCCGGGCGCCGTACGGGATCGGCTCGCTTGTCGCGACGCCCCCGGCCGTGACGGTCAGCACGCCCGATCCGGCCTCGAAGCCCGGTCCGGCGGGGTAGCTGTACCGCACGGTGAACTCGGTGCCGCGAGGCAGCAGCCCGGCGCCGGTGCCGTCGAGCTGCTTGCGCACGGCGAAGGAGCCGGCGTTCAGCTCGAGCGTGTTCACGACGAGCACCTCGGTCGAGGCATCCTTCCCGACCGTCACCACGTTCGACTCCGAGAAGCGCGGCGCGCCCCAGCTGCCGCCCTCGACGGCCTCGGGCTCGAGCTCGCGGATCGTCACGACGGCCCCCGCCGGGAGGTCGTCGATCCTGACGGCGCTGCCGTCGCCGGGCACGGCGAACTCGGTCGGGCCGACCGCGTCCCAGGCTGCGCCCGCCGGGTACTCGTAGGTGAAGCGGTACTCGCGGTCGGCGCCGACGAGGTGCGCGCCCGTGCCCTCGAGCTGCTTGCGGAGCTCGATCGATCCGACGTCCCGGGTGATCGTGTTCGTCAGGCTCACCTCGACCGTCGTGCCGTCGCCGATCGTGACGGTCTCGGGTGAGAAGACGGCCCCCTCGGCCCAGGTGGCGCCGACGACGGGCGCCGGCTCCAGCTCGGTGAGCCGCAGGACGGCGCCGTAGGGCAGCGGACCGCTCGCGACGGCCTGCCCGTCGGCGCGCACGACGAGTTCGCCGGAGCCCGCGCCGAAGCCGATGCCCGCGTCGTACTCGTAGCGCACCGTGAACGCGTCGCTCGCGGGCACGAGCCCGGCGCCGCTGCCCTCGAGGCGCTTCACGACCGAGAACCCGCCGGTGTTCAGCGCGAGCTCGTTGTCGAGGTCGACCGAGATGCGGGTGCCCTTCACGATCGTGAACGTCTGCTGGCTGAAGACGGGCTCCTGCCAGGTGCCGCCCTCGACGGGGTCGAGCAGCTCCTCGAGCGTCACGACCGCGCCCGCGGGCAGCCCCTCGACGGCGACCGGCTCGCCGCCGGCGGTGACGTCGACGGTGCCGCGGCCGGCCTCGTACACGCCGTTCGCCGGATCGGCCGGGTACGACCACTGCACGGTGAACGTCGGGTCGTCGACGAGGCCGGAGCCGGCCCCGTCGAGGCGCTTCAGGATGTCGAAGGAGCCGAGGTCGCGGGTGAGCGTGTTCGTCACCCGCACCTGCACCTCGGCCGAGTCGGCGCCCACGGTGACGCGGGCCGGCTCGATGACGGGATCCTGCCAGCTCGCGCCCGGCACCGCGGCGGGGGCGCTCTCGGAGAAGTCGACGACCGCCCCGACCGGCAGCTCCGGGATCTCGACCCGGGTGCCGTCGACGGGCAGCTGCACCGCTCCGCCGCCGGCGGGGATGCCGAGTTCGGCGTTCGCCGCCCAGCGGTAGTTCAGGGTGAAGCTCACGTCCTCGGGGATCCGCATGCCGTCGGGGTTCACGACGGTCTTCGCGGCGCCGAGCGAGGCGCGCTGAAGGGTCGCGCCGTTCTCCAGGCGGATGTCGGTGACCTGCCCCAGCTTGCCCTGCGTCCCGTCGAGGGTGAGCTCGACGCGGTCGGTGCGGGTGCCGTCGGGGAGGACGAACACGGGGTCCGCCCAGTCGACGTTCGCGGGCTCGGCGGGCTTCAGCTCGTCGAGCGTGATCGTCGTGCCGCGGAACAGCTCGTCGCTCAGGAACGACTCGCCCGCGTGGATCGTGATCGGCTTCTGCTCGGTGACGACGCCGTCGAGTTCGCTCGTGTAGTTCACGGTGAAGGCCGGTGCGAGCGAGGTGTCGCCCGCGAGCTCCTTGGTGAGCCGGAACTTGCCGAAGTTCGTGCCGACGACGGTGCCGGAGCCCGAGTAGCGGGTCGCGGTGCCGGTCGTGGTGCCGCTGCGCTCGCCCTCGATCTCCCAGTTGGCGGTGTTCGTGTAGTTCTTCGCCTTCCCGAGGTCGAGCACCTTCACGGTCCAGACGACCTCGTACACGGAGCCGGTGATGCCCTGCTGGCCCTCGGGGGCGTCGGCGCCGAGGCCGGCGACGGAGGTGAACTCGACGCGGAGCCCGTCGCCCGAGACGGTGTACTCCGAGGCCGGCTTCCACGCGAACTGGGGTGACTGGCGGCCGAGCGAGTCGTAGGCGAGCGAGCGGGCCTCGAGCACACGGGGCTCGCCGACGAGCTCGAACACGGTCGTGTCGAGGACGTCCTCGACGGCGACGCGCTGCCCGGCGGGGATGCCGTCGGGACCGCTGGGCACGCCGACCCACCACGAGATGGTGTCCTCGAGGTTCTGGTACGAGCCGCTCTTCCAGGCGTCCCAGCCGCCGAACTCGCAGTTCTCGGTGCAGCGGTTCGGGTTCGGGTCGACGGTCACGGGCGTCTGCACCGTGCCGAAGTCGAAGACGTGCTCGACGGTCTCGATGTTCTCGAGCCACACGTCGGCGAGGAAGGTGAACGAGCCCCGCATCTCGAGCTCGTGACCCTCGATGTACGCCGGATCGACCGTGCAGGTGATCCGCTCGGCGTCGACGACGCACTCGCCCGCGGCCGCGCCGTCCGGGTCGAGCATCGGGAAGCGGTCGGCGAAGCCGCGCAGGCCGTCGGGCAGGTCCACGACGACCGCGACCGGGTTGGATGCCTCGCCGGGCACGCTCCAGTCGACGGTGAGCTCCTGACGGCTGCCGTCCGGGATCTTGGAGGTCTCGAATCGGACGTCGTCGATGGAGATGGGGGTGCCGCTCGCGGCGTTCGCCGCGGGAACCGCGACGAAGACGTTCGCCGCGACGGCGAGGAGGAGGCTGAGCACAGCCGCGATGGCTGTCCTCGCTCCGCGGTGGCGACCGGGGCTGGCCGCACGCACGAGGCTCGACAAGACTGCATTCCTTCCTTCGGGTACGTCCGTCCGAGCGGTCCGGGGACGACCGATCGGCGACCCGTCGGGAGGGTGCACTGAAGGAGCGCGTGCGAAACACGCGCCTGCGTGCGGACGTGCCGGGCACGTCCGCACGCAATGCGAGCGCCGGTTCGCGTTCGGGCGCGGACCGGGCGTCCTGTCGGGTCAGGACGGGCGGCCGTCAGTGCCGCCACTTGAGAGATGGCGGACCGGCCGGATCATGACGCCGGTTCGACTGAACATTTTTTCGGCGCTTCGACGAGCTCAGCGAGCCATGCGGCGGGACCCGCTTCGACGGGCTCAGCGAGCCATGCGGCGGGACCCGCTTCGACGAGCTCAGCGGACCAGTGGTTCGCTGAGCCTGTCGAAGTGCCGTCCTTGGTTCGCTGAGCCTGTCGAAGCGGTCCCGATGTCGAAGCGCCCCGTCAGCCGAGCTCGCGGCTCGCGGCGGCGGGGACGACGACCGGGACGGCCGCGACATCCACCCGGCGCACGCCGCACTCGGCGCAGCGCACGTACTGCACGATCCCCTCGGAGGTGCGGTGCGCGGACTCGACGAGCCAGCCGTGCTCGTGCGCGATCACCGGCGCGGGGGCCGGTCGAGTGGCGGGGCTTCCGGTCATGATCCCACGATGATGTAATGCCGTTATGCATCTCAACCCTTACGGCGAGTACGCGGTCCTGCTCGCGGCCTCACTCGCCGGTGACTGGCCCGACGACCGGGCGGGCATCGAGGCGCGGACGCGCGAGTTCGGCATGACGATGACGTTCCCGGTGCACGCCGATGACCACGCCGGCACCCGCCGCGTCATCGACGGCTGGCTCGAGGTCGTGGATGCCACGAGCGATCCCGAGCGCGCCGCCATCCTGAACGCCCGGATGGCGGCCGTCGCCGCCTACCCCCGCCTCACCGACCACGACGGCGAGGGCTGGCACCTGCACTACCGCGACGACCTGCAGACCCTCCCCGAGGTGCTCGCCGCGGTGATCTCGGTCGGCACCGCCCTGCACCTCACGACGCGGGGCATGGACCGACTCGGCCGCTGCGCGGCGTCCCCGTGCGCGAACGTCGTCGTCGACGTCACCCGCAACGGACGCCAGCGCTACTGCTCGGTGCGCTGCGCGAACCGTGCCGCCGTCCGCCGGCACCGCGAGCGGAACGCCAGGGGCTGACGGCGCCCGCGTGCGCCCTACGCGGCCGCCGGCTCCTTCGCGACGAGGGTCAGCACGTCGTAGCTCGCGACGAGCTCGTCGCGCTGGTTGCGCAGCACGGCGTCCCAGCGCACCTCGCCGTACTCGTCGGTCTCCCGCGGCGTGATCTGCTTCGCCGTGAGTTCCACACGGATCTCGTCGCCCGGCGACACCGGCGTCACGAAGCGCAGGTTCTCGAGCCCCGAGTTCGCGAGCACCGGGCCCGGCTCGGGGTCCACGAACAAGCCTGCCGCCCACGACACGAGCAGGTAGCCGTGCGCGACCCGCCCCGGGAAGAACGGGTTCGCCGCCGCCGAGGTCTCGTCCATGTGGGCGTAGAAGGTGTCGCCAGTGAACGCCGCGAACGTCTCGATGTCGTCGAGCGTGACCGTGCGCGCGGGGCTCTGCACCTGGTCGCCGATGCGCAGCTCCGCGAGCGACTTGCGGAACGGGTGCCGCTCGCCGCTCGCCGCGTACGGTCGGGCGGATGCCCCGGCGTGCCAGACGCCCGTGAGCGCGGTGAGCATCTCGGGCGAGCCCTGCACGGCGGTGCGCTGCATGTGGTGCAGCACGGCGCGGATGCCGCCGAGCTCCTCGCCGCCGCCGGCCCGCCCGGGGCCGCCGTGCACGAGGTTCGGCAGTGGCGAGCCGTGCCCCGTCGAGGTGCGGGCGTCGTCGCGATCGAGGAACAGCAGCCGCCCGTTGTAGGCCGCGACCGTGCCGGCGAGCGCGACCGCCACCTCCGGGTCGTGCGTCGCGATGCTCGTCACGAGCGAGCCGCCGCCGCGCGCGACGAGCTCGGCCGCCTCGGCGAGCGAGCGGTAGCCGACGATCGAGGACACCGGTCCGAAGGCCTCGACCTCGTGCAACGCGGGGCTGTCGGCATCCGCGAAGCGCAGCAGCGTGGGCACCACGAAGGCGCCCTCCGGCAGGGTGCCGCGCGTGCCGTCGGCGCGCAGCACCTCGGGCTCCCCCGGTTCGCCGATCACGCGCTCGCCGCCCGCGGCCTCGAGCTTGGCGAGCTGCCGCAGCACCTCGTCGCGCTGCTCGGTCGAGGCGAGCGGGCCCATCGTGACCCCCTCGGCGCGCGGGTCGCCGACGACGACGCGCTCGGCGATGCGGTCGCGCACCGCGGCGATGACGTCGTCGACGGATGCCTCGGGCACGATCGCCCGCCGGATGGCGGTGCACTTCTGCCCCGCCTTGGTGGTGAGTTCGACGACGAGCTGCTTGACGTAGGCGTCGAACTCGGGCGTGCCGGCGGTGGCGTCGGTGCCGAGCACGGAGGCGTTGATCGAGTCGGTCTCGCTCGTGAAGCGCACCCCGCCCGTCTGCACGGAGTCGTGGGCGCGCAGCCGCTCCGCCGTCGAGGCGGAGCCGGTGAACGCGACGAGGTCGCCGAGCCGCAGCTCGTCGAAGAGCCCGGGCACGCTGCCCGCGACGAGCTGCAGCGAGCCGGCGGGCAGCAGGCCCGACTCCACGAGGATCCGCACCATCGCGACGGCGAGGTAGCCGCTCGGGGTCGCGGGCTTCACGAGTGTCGGCACGCCGGCGAGGAAGGCGGGGGCGAACTTCTCGAGCGAGCCCCACACCGGGAAGTTGAAGGCGTTGATCTGCACGGCCACGCCAGGCAGCCTGGTGTACACATGCCGCCCGAGGAATGTGCCGTCCTTCGAGAGCTGCTCGACCGCGCCGTCGACGTAGACCTTCGCGTTCGGCATCTCGCGCCGGCCCTTGCTCGAGTAGGTGAAGAGCACCCCGATGCCGCCGTCGATGTCGACCCAGGAATCCTGCTTCGTGGCGCCGGTGCGGCTCGACAGTTCGTACAGCTCGGCCTTGCGCTCGGTGAGCGCGAGCGCCATGCGCTTCAGCAGCACCGCGCGCTGGTGGAAGGTGAGTTCGCCGAGGCTGGCCTGCCCCACCGTGCGGGCGTGCTCGAGCGCACCGGCGAGGTCGAGCCCCTCGGTCGAGACGCGGGCGACGAGCTCGCCGGTCGCGGCGTCGCGCACCTCGCTCGTCGCGGCCGAGGCATCCGGGCTCCACCAGGCATCCCGCACGTAGCTCGGCAGCGCCGCGTCCGTCAGGGTCTCGCTCATCGTGTTCCTCTCGCTCGTCTGCGCGCTCACGGCGCATCCCACAGGTAGAAGCCCTCGCCACTCTTGCGGCCGAGCCGGCCCTCGGCGACCATCCGCCGCAGCAGCGCCGGCGGTTCGAAGCGCTCGCCGAGCGTGCTCGCGAGGTACTCGGCGATGCCGAGCCGCACGTCGAGCCCGACGAGGTCGGTGAGCCGGAGCGGGCCGACAGGATGCTTGTAGCCGAGCGTCATCGCCCGGTCGATGTCCTCGGCGGAGGCGACCCCGGCCTCGAGCATGCGGATCGCCTCAAGCCCCAGCGCGACGCCGAGACGGGAGGACGCGAAGCCCGGCGCGTCGGCGACGACGATCGGGGTCTTGCCGATCGCCTGCACCCACGACTGCGCCTCGACGGCGAGCGTGGCGTCGGTCGAGTGGCCGCGCACGAGCTCGACGAGCGCCGACGCCGGCACCGGGTTGAAGAAGTGCATGCCGAGGAAGCGATGCGGGCGGTCGAGGAGCGCCGCGAGCTCGTCGATCGAGATCGAGGAGGTGTTCGTCGCGAGGGCCGCGTCGGGCGACAGCACGGCCTCGACGCGGGTGAGGGCGTCGGCCTTCAGGGCGAGCTCCTCGGGGACCGCCTCGACGACGAGCTCGCACGCGGCGAAGTCGCCCACCTCGGTGCTCGTCGCGAAGCGCGCGTCGTACGCGCCGGCGGCCTCGTCGGCGGTGCCGCGTTCGATCGAGACGGCGACGGCGTCGCGCACCCTTCGGCCGGCGGCCTCCGCCGCCTCGGCGTCGCGCTCGACGACCGTGACCCGGGACCCGGCGAGCAGGAAGGCGTGCGCGATGCCCGCGCCCATCCGGCCGCCGCCGAGCACTCCGACCGCGGCGGGGGCGCCGCCCACGCCGCCCTCCCGCACCTGTGGTGCCTCCGGCATCCGCCCCGCTGCGCTCATCCGTTCCGCCGCGCTCATCCCTTCCGCCGTTCCAGGAACTCGGTCATCCGCCGGAACTTCTCCGGGCTCTCGAACAGTGCCGCCTGCTCCTCGAGGTCGACGGCGGGGTGCGCCGCGCGCGGCGCACGGAACACGCGCTTCGTCGCGATCGTCGCCGCGCGGTCGTTGCGGGCGATGCGGTCGGCGAGCGCGTGCGCGGCGGGCAGCAGCTCCTCGGGCGGATGCACCGCCGTGATCAGGCCGATCGCGAGGGCCTCCTCGGCGCCGACGGCGCGGCCGGTGAGCAGCAGCTCCATGGCGCGCGCGTCGCCGACGATCTCGCGCAGCCGCCAGCTCGCGCCGGCCGCCGCGAGGATGCCGAGCCCCGTCTCGGGGTTGCCGATCTTCAGCGCCGGCGTGCCGAGCCGCAGGTCGGCGGCGTAGGCCAGCTCGGCCCCGCCGCCGAGGGCGTAGCCGTCGAGGGCGGCGATGACGGGCATCGGCAGCTCGGCGACGCGGATGAAGGCGTGCGCGTTGATGCCCTTCCTGGCGTCGTCGGCGCGCCGCTCGCGCAGCTCGGCGATGTCGGCGCCCGAGGCGAAGACGCCGCCCGCGCCGGTCAGGATGAGGATGCGCGGCTCGGCCTCCAGCTCGGCGCAGAGCTCGTGCAGCTCGTCGATCATGGCCTGGTCGATCGCGTTGCGCTTCTCGGGGCGGTCGAGAGTCGCGACGACCCGGTCGTCGAGGCGCTCGATGCGGAGCACGCGGCCACTGGCGGCGCTCATCGCACCGCCTCCAGGATGACCGCGGTGCCCTGGCCGACGCCCACGCACATGGTGGCCAGGCCGTAGCGGGAGCCCTCGCGCTCCATCCGGCCGAGGAGCGTGACGAGCAGGCGCGAGCCGGAGGAGCCGAGCGGATGGCCCAGCGCGATCGCGCCGCCGTCGGCGTTCACGCGCGCCTCGTCGAGGCCGAGCCGGCGGATGCACGCGATCGACTGGGTCGCGAACGCCTCGTTGAGCTCGATCGAGCCGATCTCGTCGAGGTCGATCCCGGAGCGCTCGAGCGCCTTCTCGGTCGCGGGCACGGGTCCGAGGCCCATGATCTCGGGGGCGAGCCCGGCGCTCGTGCCGACGACGATGCGGGCGCGCGGCACGAGGCCGTAGCGTTCGACGGCGGCGCCGCTCGCCACGACGATCGCCGAGGCGCCGTCGTTCAGCGAGCTCGAGTTGCCCGCGGTGACGACCGAGCCACCGGCGACGACGGGGCGCAGGCCGGCAAGCGCCTCGAGCGTCGTCTCCGGCCGCGGCCCCTCGTCGACGAGCACCTCGCCGGCCCGGGTGGCGACGCCGACGATCTCGGCCTCGAAGCGTCCGGCGGCGATGGCCGCGGCGGCGCGCTGCTGCGAACGGAGGGCGAAGGCATCCGCCTCCTCCCGGGTGATGCCGTCGACGCGCGCGACCTCCTCGGCCGTCTCGGGCATCGCGTAGGTGGCCTTGTCGCGGGCGAGCAGCTCGGGGTTCGGGAAGCGCCAGCCGATCGAGGTGTCGTAGGCGGCGCCGGGCTTGGCCCAGGGTCGCTCGGGCTTCTGCTGCACCCAGGGCGCACGGGTCATCGACTCGACGCCGCCGGCGACGACGAGTTCCGCGTCGCCCGCCCGGATCGCCTGCGCGGCCATCGTGACCGCCGACATGCCGGAGGCGCACAGGCGGTTCACGGTGATGCCGGGGACCTCATCGGGCAGGCCCGCGAGCAGCACGGCCATCCTGGCGACGTTGCGGTTGTCCTCGCCGGCCTGGTTGGCGGCGCCGAGGATCACCTCGTCGAGCTCGCCCGCCTGGTCGGCGCCGATGCCGGCCCGGGCGACCGCTTCGCGGACGACGAGGGCGGCGAGGTCGTCGGGGCGGACGCCGGCCAGCGCGCCGCCGTAGCGTCCGACGGGCGTGCGCACGCCTCCGACGAGGTAGGCCTCGGCCATGCGGGTCTCCTGACTGCGTTGTCTGCGACGGCGGTTCGCCTGGTCGATTTCCTGACCGAGCGTTCGGAAAGTAATTATGGCATGCCCGCCGCCGGCCCGCACGCCCACCCCCGAAACCGACTTGCCCGACTTTCATGAAAGTCGGGCAAGTCGGTGGGAGGGTCAGTCGAGCAGGTCGACGCCCTTCGTCTCCTTCACGAGCGAGACGCCGATGAGCGAGATGATCGCCGCGATCGCGATATAAAGGCCGATGGTCCACGAGGCGTGGAAGGCGTTCATCAGCGCCTCGGCGATCATGGGCGCGAACGCGCCGCCCAGGATGGCCCCCAGCGCGTAGCCGATCGAGACGCCCGAGTACCGCACGCTCGCCGGGAACATCTCGGCGTAGAGCGCCGCCTGCGGGCCGTACGACAGCCCGAGCCCGAACGTCATGACGAACAGGGCGACGAAGTACCAGACGATGTTGCCGGTGTCGATGAGGAACCACATCGGCACCGCCCACAGCGCGAGGAACACGTAGCCGATCTGGAACGTGCGCACCCGCCCGAGCCGGTCGGACAGGCGACCGCCCCAGAGGGTGAAGATCAGCCAGCCGAACGAGGCGAGCGTCGTGGCGAGCAGCACGGTGGGACGGTCCATGCCGAGCGCCGCGACGGCATAGGTCGCGAAGTACGCGATGAGGAGGTACCCCGCGGCGTTGTTCGCGATGAAGATGACCGCCGTGAGCAGCACCTGCTTGGTGTTGCGGCGGAAGAGCTGTCCGAGCGGCGCCGAGGACTCCTTGCGGCGGCGCAGCAGCTCCTCGAAGACCGGGCTCTCCTCGACGGCGCGGCGGATGACGTAGCCGACGATGATGAGCACGATCGAGAGCAGGAACGGCACGCGCCAGCCCCACTCGAGGAACGCCTCGGGCGACATCGAGCTCGTCAGCAGCCAGAGCGTGAAGGTCGCGAGGATCATGCCGACGGGCACGCCGATCTGCGGGAACGCGCCGAAGAAGCCGCGCTTGCCGTTCGGGGCGTGCTCGACGGCCATGAGCGCGGCGCCGCCCCACTCGCCACCGGCGGAGAAGCCCTGCAGGATGCGCAGCAGGATGAGCAGGATCGGCGCCGCGATGCCGATCGCCGCGTACGTCGGCAGCACGCCGATGAGCGAGGTCGACAGGCCCATCATGATGAGCGTGAAGACGAGCATCTTCTTGCGGCCGAGCTTGTCGCCGAGGTAGCCGGCGACGATGGCCCCGAGCGGGCGGAAGAGGAAGGAGATGCCGATGGTCGCGAAGGAGAGCACCTGGGCGAGGCCCGGGTTCGACTCCGCGACCGGGGCGAGGAAGAGCGGCGCGAGCACGAGGCCGGCCGCCTGGGCGTAGATGAAGAAGTCGTACCACTCGATCGAGGTGCCGACGAGGGTGCCCGCGAGCACCTTCCGCTCCTCGGGGGACATCCGCTCGGCGCGAGCGGGATCGGTGACAGCTGTCGACATGCGAACTCCGTTGTTCGTTCGGGCGGGGCCGGCACGGGGGATGCCGGGCAGGGACCCCTGGCATGATCATGGGGACATTTCCTGACCGATTGTTCGGTTAGGAATCCCGAGCGTAGCGCATCCGTCCTGGTTCCTGGAAGAGCGGCCGCCCGGCCCGCTGCCGCGCCATCCGCCCCGTCCTCGCGCGCAACCACCGGCATGACGGCAGTATTTGCGGGTCGCGGCGGGCGGGCACCCGCAAATACTGACCGCATTCGCGCCCGGCCCCGCCGACTGAATCGGCTGTCAGCGGGATCGGGCAGGCTGGACGCCATGACCGAACTGCGCTCCGCCGCCCTCGACGCCCTCCGCGAGCTCGTCGGCCGCGACGACGTCGACTTCCACGACGGCCAGTTCGAGGCCATCAGCGCGCTCGTCGAGGAGCGCCGCCGCGCGCTCGTCGTGCAGCGCACCGGCTGGGGCAAGTCCGCCGTGTACTTCGTGTCGACGCTGCTGCTCCGCCGCGCTGGCGCCGGGCCCACCCTGCTCGTCTCGCCGCTCATCGCCCTCATGCGCGACCAGATCGCCGCGGCCGAGCGCGCCGGCGTCCGCGCCGTCGCCATCAACTCCACCAACGCGCACGAGTGGCGCGAGGTCGAGCAGCGCCTCGCCGCCGACGAGGTCGACGTGCTGCTCGTCTCCCCCGAACGGCTGAACAACCCCGCGTTCCGCGAGACCCAGCTGCCCGGGCTCGTCGAGCGCATCGGCCTCCTCGTCATCGACGAGGCGCACTGCATCAGCGACTGGGGGCACGACTTCCGCCCCGACTACCGGCGCCTGCGCGAGCTCATCGCCCGCATGCCCGCGGGGGTGCCGGTGCTCGCCACCACGGCGACCGCCAACAGTCGCGTCGTGGCCGACGTCGCCGAGCAGTTGGGCGCGACGGTCGCCGACGACTCGGGCCGGCTCACGACGGGCGGGGCGGATGCCGCGGCCGAGGTGCTGACCATCCGCGGGCCGCTCGCCCGCGCCTCGCTGCGCCTGGGGGTGCTCGAGCTGCCCGACTCGCCGAGCCGGCTCGCGTGGCTCCTCGGCCACCTCGACGAGCTGCCGGGCTCGGGCATCATCTACACGCTCACGGTCGCCGCGGCCGTCGACACCGCCAGGCTGCTGCGCGAGCACGGCCACGAGGTGCGCGCCTACACCGGGCAGACCGACCCCGACGAGCGCGCCGAGTCCGAGGGCATGCTGAAGCGCAACGAGGTGAAGGCGCTCGTCGCCACGAGCGCGCTCGGTATGGGCTTCGACAAGCCCGACCTCGGCTTCGTGCTGCATCTCGGCGCCCCCTCCTCGCCGGTGGCGTACTACCAGCAGGTGGGCCGCGCCGGGCGTGCGACCGACAACGCCGACGTGCTGCTCCTCCCCGGCGTCGAAGACCGCGACATCTGGCACTACTTCGCCACCGCGTCCATGCCCGACGAGGAGCGCGCGAGCCGCGTCATCGCCGCGCTCGGCGAGCAGCCCGTGTCGACGCCGGCGCTCGAGGCGATGGTCGACATCCGGCGCACCCCGCTCGAGCTGCTGCTCAAGGTGCTCGACGTCGACGGCGCGGTGCGCCGAGTGCAGGGCGGCTGGGTCGCGACCGGCGAGCCCTGGGTCTACGACGCCGAACGGTACCGCCGCATCGCCGCCGAGCGGGTCGCCGAGCAGCAGCACATGCTCGAGTACGAGCGCACGACCGAATGCCGCATGGCCTACCTGCAGCGCAGCCTCGACGACGACACGGCGACCCCGTGCGGCCGCTGCGACACCTGCGCCGGGCCGTGGTACCCCGCCGCGATCGGGCAGGAGGCGACCGCGGCCGCCCGCGGCGCGCTCGACCGCGTGGGCGTCCCGATCGAGCCGCGCGCCCAGTGGCCCACCGGCGCCGACTCCCTCGGCGTACCCGTGAAGGGCCGCATCCCCGTCGAAGCCAGGGCCGCCGAGGGGCGGGCGCTCGCGCGCCTCACCGACCTCGGCTGGGGCGGCGTGCTGCGCGAGCTCTTCGCCGCGGGCGCCCCCGACCAGCCCGTGCCGCCGCGCGTGCTCGACGCCTGCGTGCGCGTGCTCGCGGGCTGGGGCTGGGCCGAGCGCCCGGCTGCCGTCGTCGCGATGCCCTCGCGCTCGCGCCCGCAGCTCGTCGACTCGCTCGCCCGCGGGCTCGCCGAGATCGGCCGGCTGCCCTACCTCGGCGCGCTGCAGCCCGTCGGCAGCGGCCCGAGCGGCGAGCCCGGCGGCAACAGCGCGTTCCGGCTGGCGGGCGTGTGGGGGCGGTTCTCCGCCGACGGCCTCGAATTGCCCGACGGCCCGGTGCTGCTCGTCGACGACCAGGCCGACAGCCGGTGGACCCTCACGGTCGCCGCCCGCACGCTGCGCGAGGCCGGCGCCGGCGAGGTGCTCCCCTTCGTGCTCGCGCTCCGCGGCTGAGTCACGACTGCGCACGCCCGGGTGCCGGCGCGCCAGCGAGGGTCTTCTGGCGCCGGCTCAGCGGATCTGCTCGAGCACCGCTTCCGCGATGGCGGCCGGGGCGTCGTGGCTCTGCACCCGGTACACCGAGTCGCCGGCCTTGAGCAGCACCGTCGTCGCCGGGCCGTCCGAGACGCGCACCACGAAGGCGGCATCCCCGTCCGCGAAGCTCGGCGAGCCGCTCAGATCGAGCGGTTCGTACACCCCGGAGAGGTCGGCCTCCGACATGAGTTCGAACTGCTCACCGGCACCGATCACCGCGTCGATCGCCGGACCGGGGATGCCGTCGACGGTGTACTCGCAGCGGTACGCCCGAGAGGCCGCCGCGACCGCGTCGCGGAAGCTGGTCGGCGCCGACGAGGTCGGATCGACGGCGCTCGCCTCGATCGAGGCCGCCCCGAGGGCCATCCCGATGCCCTGGGGATCGAGACCGCCGGTGCAGACCGCGTCGCTCTGCCGCTGTCCGGCGGCGCGCGGCCAGTCGAGCTGCTCGGCGCTCGCCCCGGCGAGCACGGGGAACGCCGCCTCGCCCACGGAGACGAGCCGCCCGTTCATCTGCTCGGCGTCGTACTCGCCGTAGACGGACCCGCCCGTCACCAGCCCGGGTGCCGTCAGGCGGACCATGACCCACGCCTCGCCGACCGGAGCCGTGAGCTCCCAGCCGGTCTCCCCCGCGCCCCGCGAGGCGGTGACGCCCGCGACCTCGACGGTGTCGGTCGAGGGCGAATCCCCGAACCAGGCGGGCTGCCACTGCCCAGCAGCGCCGGGCAGCACCTCGACGCTCAAGTACGCGACCTCGCCGCTGCCGCCGAAAATGTCACTCGGAGCGGGGCCGATGCGCCAGGAGCAGCCGAGTCCGCCGGCCGCGGCCAGCTCGATGGCGCCGAGTGCGGCATTGCCCTGGATCGCCGCCTCGGGCTGCGGCCTCGCGTCGCCCGCCGGGCTCATCGCCGCAGCGACGACATCGGCGGGCACGAGCGCATCACAGTCGAGGGGGCCTGCGATGGTCGTCGACTCGGGCGTTTCGCTCGGGGCCGAGGTGGTCGGCGTCGGCGCGGGCGCTGCGCATCCGGCGAGGAGGAGGGCGACGGCCGCGACGGCCGGGAGCACGACAACTGAGCGCATGTCGCCACGGTAGCGGCCCGCGCGCTCGGAGCGGGTCAGGGGCGCCCCGGAAACGGAAGAATCCGCCCGGCGCCCCGGTGGGCGACGGACGGATTCTCTCGATGCGGGGTCGCGGGCGCGACCGTCGCGACTACTCGGCGGCGGTCGCCACCGGCTCGGCGTCGGCGGCCTGCTCGGCGTCCGCGTGGGATGCCTCCGCAGCAGCGGCTTCGGCCGGCGCCGCGACGTCGACCGGTCCGAGGTCGAAGAGCAGCTCGTCGCCGAGGCGCACGTCCTCGAAGTCGACCTCGATCTCGGCGCGGTCGAGCAGCTCGTTCATGCGACGCTGGCGGTTGCGCGGGATGAGGGTCACGACCCGGCCGGTGCGACCGGCGCGGCCGGTGCGGCCCGAGCGGTGCAGGTAGGTCTTGTACTCGTCGGGCGCGTCGGCCTGGATGACCAGGTCGATGTCGTCGACGTGGATGCCTCGGGCCGCGACGTCCGTCGCGACGAGCACGTCGACGCGGCCGCTCGTGAGCTGCTGCAGGTTGCGGGTACGGCGTGACTGGTTCAGGTCGCCGTGCAGGGCGACGGCGCGGACGCCGGCATCCTCGAGGTGCTCGGTGAGATCCTCGGCGAACGCGCGGGTGCGCGAGAACACGAGGGTCTTGCCGTCGCGGTCGGCGAGCTGGGCGACGATATCGCGCTTGTCGCGGTTGTCGATCACGAAGACGCGGTGCTCGATCGTGCCGGAGGCCTGGTCCTCACCGGCGACCTCGTGCACGGCCGGGTCGACGAGGAACTCCTCGACGAGCGCGGCCACCCCGGTGTCGAGGGTCGCCGAGAACAGCAGCTTCTGGCCGCCGTCGCGGGTCTGGCGGAGGATGCGCTGCACGGGCTCGAGGAAGCCGAGGTCGCACATGTGGTCGGCCTCGTCGAGCACCGTGATGCGGATGTCGGAGAGGTCGAGGTGCCCCTGCGCGAGCAGGTCCTCGATGCGGCCGGGCGTGCCGATGACGATGTCGACGCCACGACGGAGGGCGCCCACCTGGCGGGCCTGAGGCACGCCGCCGTAGACCTGCGTGGTGAAGAGCCCGACGGACTGGGCGATCGGCTGCACGGTGCGGTCGATCTGGAGGGCGAGCTCGCGCGTCGGGGCGAGGATCAGGGCGCGGGGCGCGCGACCCATCTGGCGCTTGCGGCGGCCGTCGGGGCCGTTCTCGACATCGCGCTGCTGCTCGGCCCAGAGCTGCATGAGCCGCTCGACGGTGGGTGCGCCGAAGGCGATCGTCTTGCCGGAGCCGGTGCGGCCGCGGCCGAGCACGTCGCGCCCCTCGAGCACGACGGGGATCGTCGCCGCCTGGATCGGGAACGGCGACTCGGCGCCGAGCTCCTTCAGGGCGCGGACGATGTTGCCGCCGAGGCCGAGCTCGCCGAAGCCGATCCCGTCGACCGCGTCGGCCTGGATGGCCTGGGCCTCGAGACGCTCGAGCACGACGTCGTCCTCGGGGGTGAAGCGGCTGCGCTCGTCCTTCGCCGGGTAGAACGCCGAAGGCCGGCGCTCCGAGTCGCGGAATCCGGGACGGTCGAAGTCGCGGCGCGAACCGCGCTCGTTCGCTGAGCTCGTCGAAGCGCCATCACGATCGAACGAGCGACGCGGGCCGCGGTCGTCACGATCGAAGCGACGGGGCGCCCGCTCGTCATGATCGAACGAACGAGCCGGACGGTCGTCCCGACGCGGGCCACGCTGGTTCGCTGAGCCCGTCGAAGCGCCATCACGGTCGAAGCGGCGCGGCGCACGATCATCCCGGTCGAACGAACGACGCGGCGCACGCTCATCACGATCGAACGAACGAGCCGGACGGTCGTCCCGACGCGGACGGTCGTCCCGGTCGAAGCGGCGCGGTGCACGATCATCCCGGTCGAACGAACGACGCGGCGCACGGTCATCCCGATCGAACCGGCGCGGACGCTCGTCCCGATCGAACGAACGCGGAGCGCGGTCATCCCGATCGAAACGACGCGGCGCACGGTCGTCCCGGTCGAACGAACGACGCGGCGCACGATCATCACGATCGAACGAACGACGCGGCGCACGATCATCACGATCGAACGAACGACGCGGCGCACGATCATCCCGATCGAACGAACGCGGCGCACGGTCATCCCGGTCGAAGGAACGACGCGGGCGGTCATCCCGGTCGAAGGAACGCGGAGCGCGCTCGTCACGGTCGTACGAACGGCCCTGACGGTCATCTCGCTCGGAGCGGTGCGGGGCGCGGCCGCTCGCGGTGCGCTCGTCGCGCGACCAGCGCGGCTTGCGCTCGGACGTCTCCTCGGGGCGGTAGCCGCGGTGGCCGGGGCTGCGCGAGCCGGGCTTGCCGCTGCCGGCCGGGCGACCGGCGCGGCTGCTCTTCGCGTACGAGGGGTCGAAGTCGTGGGCTCGTCCGCCCGCGGGCTTCTTGTTCTTCGGCATGTGGTGCTTCCTGGGTTGTATTCGAGTACATGGCGGTGCCGCCGCGTGGCGCGGCGCACCGAGAACCCGGGAGCATCGTCGACCGGGGCCGTTCACATACGGTGACTATCCACAGCCTGATGCTGCGGAACCGGCCCTCAGGACTCACAAACCCATCCGCGCACAGCGCGGTGTCCAGAACCGACCCGCCAACGATACCCGATCGCCGCTGGGAAAGCGCCGGGCATCCGCACCGGGCGCCGAAATCCCGCGGAAACACGCGCCGCGTAGCCTCGCCGCGTGACCAGCACCGTGACCGTCCGCATCGAACCGCCCCGCCAGCCGGAGGTCGAGCGCCTCCTCGCCGGCAGCAGCGAGTACTCCTTCTCGCTCGGCTACCCGCCCGAGGCGTGCTTCCTGCTCGACGTCGGCCAGCTCGAGCAGCCGGGCATCCGGCTCTTCGTCGCCCGCGACGAGTCGGGTGCCGCGCTCGGCATCGCGGCGCTCGTCGTGGGCGGTCACGCGGACGACGAGCACGCGGCCTACTTCGCCGGGCGGGGCGAGCTCAAGCGCATGTTCGTCGACGAGCGCGCCAGGGGGCTCGGCGTCGCCGGGCGCCTGCTCGAGGCGATCGAGGCGGATGCCGCGAGCCGAGGCGTGCGGGAGATCGTGCTCGAGACCGGCACCCGGCACCTGCCCGCGCAGGCGCTGTACGCGAAGCACGGCTACCGGCCCGTGCCGCTGTTCGGTCCCTACCTCGGCGAGGAGTACAGCGTCTGCATGGCGAAGGCGCTGACTTCGCGTTCGGCCCACGCAGAGGTAGCATCACTGCACCCCTGAACCCGGAGCCCCCGTGACCCGCACTCGTTCCTCCGGCGGTCGCGGCGGGCGCACGCGTCTGGTGCTGGTCGCCGCTGCCGCCCTCGCCGGCGTCGCCGTGACGGGCGTGCTCTCCGGCTTCCACCTGCCGCTGCAGCCCATCGACCCCGACGCCGCCGAGTCCCGCAGCGAGCTCGCGAGCGTCGTGCCGATCGGCATCCGCACCTTCGAGGCTCCGAGCGATCTCGTCGTCGACGAGGATCTCCCGTACGGCGCGCGCGAGGACGGCACGCTGCTCACGCTCGACGTGTGCCGCCCCGCGCGTGCGGCCGCGACGACTGACGCCGGAACGGATGGCGCGGCGGGCGCGCTGCCCGCGGTCGTCTCGATCCACGGCGGCAGCTGGGCGCGCGGCGACAAGGCGAACGCGGACTGGCGCAACGTCTGCCTCTGGCTCGCGAGCGAGGGCTTCGTGGCCGTCTCGGTGAACTACCGGCTCGTGCCCGACGCGGTGTTCCCCGCGCAGCTCGACGACGTGGCGCTCGCGGTGGAGTGGCTGCGCGAGCCCGAGCAGCTCGCGGAGTACGGCATCGACCCAGGCCGCATCGGCGCCTTCGGCGGTTCGGCCGGCGGCAGCCTGGCCGCCCTGCTCGGCACCCACGGCGACGGGCCGCTCGACACCGGCTCACGGGTGGCGGCCGTCGCCGAGCTGTCCGGCCCGCTCGGACTCACCGGGCGCGCGCTCGACGCCGACGGCGCGTCCCCGTGGCTGCGCTCGATCGTGACCGACTACCTCGGCTGCGAACCGGGGGCCGCTGCGTGCGAGGCGGCGGCCGAGGCATCCGCGGCGACGCACCTGGATCCGAGCGACCCGCCGATGTTCGTCGCCCAGTCGGATGCCGAGGCGATCCCGCTCGGCCAGCAGACCGCGTTCGTCGCGGCGCTGCAGGCGGCCGGGGTTCCCGTCGAATCGCTCGTGGTGCCGGGGTCGGCCCACTCGATCGGCATCCTCGACGCGCCGATGCGCGCGCGGGTGGCGGCGTTCCTGCACGCGGCGCTGGGGCCGGTGGTCCGCTGAGCCCCGTCGAAGCGGACTCCTCGCTTCGACAGGCTCAGCGAACCAGGATGGGAGGGTCCGCTGAGCCCCGTCGAAGCGGCGGCGATCGCTTCGACAGGCTCAGCGAACCAGGATGGGACGGTCCGCTGAGCCCCGTCGAAGCGGACTCCTCGCTTCGACGAGCTCAGCGAACCAGAGTCCTACTCGCCGCCGATCATCGCCGCCCAGGGGTAGTTGAGCTGCACGGCGGCGGTCGGCGCCCCGGTCAGGCCCTTCCCGAGGAACACCGCGTTGTACGGGGTGTAGATCGGCAGCCAGGTCGGGTCGTCGATCTCGATCGACTGGGCCGCGATGAGCGAGGCGGCCCGCTCGGCATCGTCGGAGCTCGCCCGGGAGGCGTCGATCGCCTGGTCGAAGTCGGCGTTCGACCATCCGGAGAGGTTGAAGAAGTTGTCGCTCTCCAGGTACTGGTAGATCTGCGTGGGGTCCGGAAAGTCGGTCTGCCAGAGCGAGAAGATGAGGTCGATGCCGTCGCGGGCGGCCGGGTCGCTGTAGAGCGCGTTGTAGCCGTCGGCGGGCAGCGAGGTGAGCTCCGCCTCGAGCCCGATCGCCTGCGCGGCGCGCTGCACCTCGGCCCCGATGATCGGCATCTCGGCCTGCGAGTTCGTCACCGCGATGGTGAGCGTCTCGCTCGGGGCGCCGGCCTCGGCGACGAGGGCCTTCGCCTCCTCGAGCCCGCCGGTCGCGTCCGCGATCTCCTGGTACGCCCGCTCGAAGTCTTCGCGGGCGAAGCCCCAGGTGCCGGGCGAGGCGGGCGCGTCGAGTGGGTCGGCCGCGCCGGCGACCGCCGCGGCGATGATGCCCTCGCGGTCGATGCTCATCGCGAGCGCCTGCCGGATGCGCGGGTCGGCGAGCGCGCCCTCGAGCGAGGTCACCATCGCGACGTAGCTGCCGGAGGTGCGGCCGAAGGCGAGCGTGCCCTGCCCGCCGCCCTGCAGCCGGGCGAAGCCCGAGGCGGGGACGCCCCAGGTGCCGTCGACCTCGCCCGAGAGCAGCGCGTTCAGCCGGGCCGCGGGGTCGCGCACGAAGGAGAAGTCGACCTCGGCGACGAGCGAGGGCAGCGAGTCGTCCCAGTAGCCGTCGTAGCGCTCGAGGGTGATCGCCTCGCCGGCCCGCCAGGCGGCGAGCGAGTACGGGCCCGTGCAGTCGACGTCGGAGCCGGGAGTGCCGAACTCGGTGCCCTGGGCCTCGGTCGACCCGCGGTTCACGATGCGACCGGCGCCGGTGGCGAGCGCCTGCGAGAGGGTCTGGTCGGGGGCGGTGAGCGTGATCGTCACCTGGTTCGGCGCGGTCGCGACGATGTCGGCGACGTTCGCGTACACGGCGGTGTGGAACGAGCCGAGCTCGTCGCTGCGCGCGCGGTTCAGGCTGTAGACCACATCGTCGGCGGTGAGCGGCGCACCGCTGTGAAAGGTCACCCCGTCGCGCAGCGTGTAGACGAGCGTCAGCGGGTCGGGCTGCTCGAACGACTCGGCGAGCGCGGGCTCGATCGTGAAGTCCGGCGCGATGCGCATGAGGCTCTCGCAGACGTTCGAGAGCACCTCCATCGGCGGGAAGTCGTTCGGGTAGATGGGGTCGAGCGAGGACGGCTCGGCGTAGAGCGCCCAGTCGAGGCGCTCGACCTCGGTGCTCGGGGCGGGCAGCGACTCGGTGAGCTCGGGCTTCGTCCCGTTCGAGGGGGACGGGCCGGCTGCGGTGCAGCCGGCGAGGAGCACGGCGGCGGCGAGGGCGGCGGCGCCCCCGAGCAGTCGCGGCGTGCGGCGGGACATCGGCATTGATCTCTCCTTGCGGGGGATGCGGGACGGACGGGCCGTCACGCGAGCTGACGGAGGAAGGTGCGGCGGTCCCGGGAGACCTGATCGGGGTCCCATCCGGGTCTGGGCACGCTGCTGAGGAGCAGGCGCGTGTACGGGTGCTGCGGATCGCGCAGCACCCGGCTCGTCTCGCCGGACTCGACGACCTCGCCGCGGAACATCACGATGAGCTCCTCGGTGATCGAGCGGACGACCTCGAGGTCGTGGCTGACGAAGACGATGGCGACGCCGGTGTCGGCGCGGATCCGCGCCAGCAGCCGGAGGATCTGCGCCTGCACCGAGACGTCGAGCGCGCTCGTCGCCTCGTCGAGGAGCAGGAGGCGCGGGGATGCCGCGAGCGCCCGCGCGATCGCGACGCGCTGCCGCTGCCCGCCCGAGAGCTCGCGGGGCAGGGCGCGGCGGGCGCGCTCGGGCAGGTCGACCTGGTCGAGCACCTCGCGCCGGCGGGCCGTGCGCGCGGCGCCGCGGAGCGCGGTGTGCAGCGAGATGATCTCGTCGATCGCCTCCTCCGGCGTCTGCCGGGGGTCGAGGCTCTGGTAGGGGTCCTGGAAGACCAACTGCATGATGCCGGCCCGCTCGTGGCGGGCGCGCCGGGAGGTGCGGGCCTCGAGCTCGGTACCGGCGACGACGATGCGGCCGGCGTCGGGCTGCTCGATGCCGGTGATGAGCCGGGAGAGCGTCGTCTTGCCGGAGCCGGACTCGCCGACGACGCCGAGCGATCCGCCCGCGGCCAGCTCGAAGGAGACGTCGGTGACGGCCTTCACCCGACCGTGGTCGTACGTCTTGCTCAGGCTCTCGACGGTGAGGATGCTCATGCGGCGCCTCCGATCGGCGTCGGCGCCTCGGCGTCGAGCCGGGAGGGCATCGCGTCGAGGAGCCTGCGGGTGTACGGGTGCTCGGGCCGCTCGAAGACGTCGAGGGCGGGGCCCTGCTCGACGACGACGCCGGACTGCATGACGTGGATGCGGTCGCAGCTCGCCGCGGCCAGGTCGAGGTCGTGCGTGACGAAGACGATCGCGAGCCCGCGCTCCTCGCGGAGCCGCCGCAGGAGGCCCATGATCTCGGCCTGGGTGGTGACGTCGAGCGCGGTGGTGGACTCGTCGGCGAGGAGCAGCCGCGGCTCGGTGGAGAGCGCCGAGGCGATCATCACGCGCTGCAGCATGCCGCCGGAGAGCTCGTGCGGGTAGCGCTCGGCCAGCGTCCCGGGGTCGGGCAGGCCGACCTCGTCGAGGAGGGAGACGACCTGCTGCGCGGCGCGGGCGCGGCTCCAGCCGCGGGTGCGGCGCAGCCCGTCGGCGACGAACGCGCCGATGCGCTGGTAGGGGTTCACGTGGGCGCGGGGGTCCTGGAAGATCATGGCGGCGATCTCCCGGCGTACCTGGAGCACCTCGCGGCGGCCGGCGCCGACGAGCTCGCGTCCGGCGACCCGCACCGAACCGGTGATCCTCGCGCCCTTCGGCGAGAGGCCGACCGCGGTGCGCAGCGTCATCGACTTGCCCGAGCCGGACTCGCCGACGAGGCCGACGATCTCGCCCTCGGCGCACGAGATGCCGACGCCGTCGAGGATCCGCACCGCGGCCTCGCCCTGGCCGACGTCGAGCCGGAGGTCCTCGACCGCGAGCACCGGGCCATCCACCTGCTGGTTCGAGCCGCTCATGCGCTCGTCCTCCTCACACGCTCCGCGATGCCCTCGCCCAGCAGGCTGAAGCTGACGACGGCGATGACGATGACCGCGCCCGGCGCGAGCGCCGGAGCGGGCGAGCCCTGGATCAGCGCGGCCTGCCCGGCGGCGACCATGGCGCCCCAGTCCGCCTCGGGCGGCTGCACGCCGAACCCGAGGAAGGAGAGGCCCGCGAGGTCGATCATCGCGTAGCCGAAGCAGAGCGAGGCCTGCGCGAGCACGAACGGGGCGATGTTCGGCACGAGGTGCAGCGAGGTGATCCGCCAGGCCGACATGCCCTGCAGCTCGAGCGCCCGGATGTAGGGCGTCTGCCGCTCGGCGAGCGCCACGCTCCGCGTCGTGCGCGCCATGTACGGGATGTACGCGACGGCGAGCGCGGCCACGGTCGAGGCGAGGCCCGGACCGAAGACTGCGACAATCAGGATGGCGAGCAGCACGCCAGGGAAGGCGAACAGGATCTCGACGAAGCGGGAGGCGGTCGCGTCGACCCAGCCGCCGCGCCAGGCCGAGAGCACCCCCACGGTGACGCCGATGAGCGTGGAGCCGAGCACGACGCCGAGCGGTCCGAGGAGGGAGATGCGGGCGCCCCAGATGACCCGGGAGAGCACGTCGCGGCCGGCCTCGTCGGTGCCGAGCAGGTGCGCGGCCGACGGCGGCTGCAGCGCGTCGATGAGGGAGACCTGGTTGGGATCGTACGGTGCGATGACGGGCGCGAGGATCGCGACGAGCACGAGCACGCCGAGCGCGATGACGGCGGCGAGCGTGAGCGCGTTGCCGCGATGGCGGATGGCGAGCCACGAGCGGCGGGTGAGCAGATGCGTCGAGCGCGTCTCGGTGGTGGGGAGCGTCACCTCGCGCCTCCCTTCGCCCGGGCGCGGGGTTCGAGCACCGGGTAGAGCAGGTCGACGACGAGGTTCGAGAGCACGAACACGGCGACGATGATGAGGATGACGGCCTGCACGACGGGGAAGTCCTTCACGTTGACGGCCTGCACGAGGAGCGAACCGATGCCGTTCAGGCCGAACACCGTCTCGACGATCGTGGTCGTCACGAGCAGGCCCGAGATGACGAGGCCGGCAAGGGTCACGACGGGCACGATGCCGCCGCGGAACGCCTGCCCCCAGATGACGCGCGAGGACGAGAAGCCGCGCACCCGGGCGGTCTCGACGTACTCCTTGCCGAGCGCGCCGATCATCGAGGTGCGCGTGGTTCTCAGCACGAGCGCGGCGGAGGAGAGCGCGAGGGCGACCGCCGGCAGGGTCAGGTGCCAGAGCCGGTCGCCGAAGCCCTCCCCCGCCCCGAACGCGGGGAACCAGCCGAGGGTCACGGCGAACAGCGAGGTGAGCGCCATCGCGACGACGAAGGACGGGGTGGCCATCGCGACGGTGCTGACGACGATCGCCGTGCCGTCGACGCCGCCGCGCTTGACCGCGGCGAGCACCCCGACGAGCACGCCGACCACGAGGATCAGCACCGCGGCGTAGCCGACGAGCAGGGCCGTCGTCGGCACCCGGCTCGCGATGAGCTCGGAGACCGGCTGGCGGAACTGGATGGAGAGGCCGAAGTCGCCCTGCACGACGCCGCCGAGCCACAGCACGTACTGCGACAGGAACGGCTCGTCGAGGTGGTACTGGTCGCGGATGGCCTGCAGCGTCTCCGCCGTCACCGAGTTGCCGCGCACGAGGAAGGACTCGGGCGAGCCGGGCGCGAGGTACATGGCGCCGAAGACGATGAAGGAGGTCGCGAGGAGGACGAGGGCGAGTGAGCCGACGCGCCGGGCGAGCGGGAGCAGCCAGCCGCTCATCCGGCCGCCCCGATCATCGCCGCCCACGGCGAGTGCAGCTGCACGTACGAGGCCGGGGCGCCGGTCGCGCGGGCGTTCAGGAACATCGTGTTGTAGGGCGCGTAGAGCGGGATCCAGAGCGACTCGTCGACGACGATCCGCTGCGCCTCGATGATGGATGCCGCGCGCTCGGCGGGGTCGGACTGGGTGCCCGCCTGCGCGATGAGGGCGTCGTAGTCGGGGTTCGAGAAGCCGAAGAAGTTGTAGAAGTTGCCCGTCTCGAAGTAGCGGTACATCTGCAGCGGGTCGGCGAAGTCGGTGCCCCACGCGGTGAGGTAGAGGTCGATGCCCTTCCGCGCCTCGGCGTCGGTGTAGACGGCGTAGTACTGGTCGACCGGCACCGAGCTGATCTCGACGTCGAGCCCGATCTTCGCGGCGGCCGACTGGATCTCGGCGCCGATCACGGGCGTCTGCGCCTCGGCGCTCGTCGTGGCGAGCACGATGGGCTCGGTCGGGGCCGTGGTGGTGGCGAGCAGCTCCTTCGCGGCGTCGAGATCGAGCGTGGCCGACTCGATCCCGTCCCAGGCCGACTGGAACGCGTCGCGCTCGTAGCCCCAGGTGCCCGGCACCGCGGGGGCGCGCTGCTCCTGCCCGGCGCCGGCGATCGCGACGTCGATGATGGCCTGGCGGTCGATGACCATCGACAGCGCCTCGCGCACGACGGGGTCGGCGAGCGGGCCGGTCGGGTCCATCACGATCGCGTTGTAGCCCTGGGTGCTCGGCCCGTAGTAGACGGTGCCGACGCCGCTGCCGGAGAGGCGGGTGATCGCGGAGGGCGCGACCTCCCAGGTGCCGTCGAGCGAGCCGGAGAGCAGCCCGTTCACGACCGCGGCGGGGTCGCGCACGATGTCGAACTCGACGGTCTCGGTCTTCGCCCGCAGCTCGGGGTCGAAGTAGTCGTCGTCGCGCACGAGGGTGATCGACTGGCCGGAGTCCCAGCGCTCGAACTCGTACGGGCCGATGCAGTTCACGCCGCCCTGCGGGGTGCCGTACGTCTCGCCGAGCTCCTGCACGGTGGCCGCGCGCTCGACGACGCCGGCGGGGCTCGACATGTACGCGTTGAACAGCTCGTCGGGCGCACTCAGCGTGACGGTGACCTCGAGCGGACCGGTCGCGGTGATCGACGCGACGTTCGCGAACGCACCGGACCAGAACGAGCCGGCGGCGGGGTCGAGGTGGCGCTGAAGGCTGAACACGACGTCCTCGGCGGTGAGCGGCGAGCCGTCGTGGAAGGTCACGCTGTCGCGGAGGGTGTAGACCCAGGTCGTCGCGTCGGGGTGCTCGAACGACTCGGCGAGCGCGGGCTCGAGCGAGAGGTCGGGGGCGAGCCGGAGCAGGCCCTCGCAGACGTTCGCGAGGATCGAGCCGGTCGTGTTGTCGGCGTTGTAGATCCAGTCGAGCGAGGCCGGCTCGCTCGAGACGGCCCAGGCGATGCGGTCGAGCTCGCCTGCGGGGGCCGGGGTGAGCTCGACGACCTCGACGGCCGCGCTGCTCCGTTCGGGTGCCGCGGGCGACGCGCACCCGGCGAGCACCACGACGGCCGCGGCGCCTCCCGCGATCATGGCCCGTCGTGCGGCCTTGGCTGTGCGCCTCATCACTGCTCCTCACCTCGTCGTGGGTACGTGCGATCGACGGCGTTCCGGTTGCGGTCGGGGGGTTCCGCCTGCGGTGGCCGATGGGGGCCGTCTGCCGATGAGTAAACACGGCGGGCTGGATCGCTGTCAAGCGAATGGAACGTTCTTTTTTTCGGATGTAACGTTCCTTTTCGTCTCGGCATGGGCTACCGTGAGGTCCGGCGACGACGTGGTCCGGTGGCTTCCCGGCACGTCGAATCCGTGATGCGAAGGAGCGAGACGTGAGCCAACCGTGGATTCTGATCACCGGCAACGGCGCGTTCGGCGACACCGCCGAACGCACCGACCTGCGCTATGCCGTCAACCCGAGTTCCGAGCTCGCCGCCGAGCTCGACGGGGAGACCGTGGCCGGGCACCTGCTGGTCGGCCGGAGCCTCGCCTGGCACCGCCACCCCGCCGAGGCGCTCGCGCCGATCCTCGACGAGGCCGCGACGCCGCCCGCCGCCATCCTCTCCACCGGGGTGTTCTCCGGCCGCAGCACCGTCTCGGTCGAGCGCCTCGCCGCGAACGTGCAGGACTTCCAGTTCGCCGACGACGACGGCTTCCGCCCGGCCGGCGACCCCGTCTACGCCGACGGCCCCACCGCCTATCTGGCCACCGTGCCGATCAAGGCGATCACGCACGCGATCCGCGAGCGCGGCATCCCCGCCCTGCTCTCCAACTCGGCGTCCACGCACGGCTGCAACGCCGTGATGTACACGGCGCTCCACCTCGCGGCCGAGCGCGGCCTGCCCACCCGGGCCGGGTTCATCCACCTGCCGGACACCCCGGGCCACGTGGCCCGCATCGGCAGCAACGGCCCGAGCATGGACCTCCGGCTCCAGGCGGAGGCCGTGCGCATCGCCGCCGAGGCCGCGATCGCGCACACCGACGCCGACCTCGACGTCCCCGCGAACGAGTGGGAGTGGTGAGCGCCATGACGACGACCGGCCCCGCCCTCCTCATCGCCGGCGCCGCCCTGCACGGCCGCCCCGGCGCCCACGACGTGCTGCTCCGCGACGGCGCGGTCGCCTCGATCGAGCCGAGCGGCTCCATCGGCGCCGCCGCTCTCGCCGAGTGGGCCGACCGTGCCGGCGCCGAGCGGCTCGACGCCGCCGGCGGACTCCTCGCCCGCGCTTTCGTCGAACCGCACCTGCACCCCGACAAGTCGTTCAGCCTCTCCGAGCTCGACCCGGCCGAGGCATCCGGGCTCGACCACTTCGCCCGCTCCAGCCGCATCAAGGCCGGCTTCACGCCCGAGCGGGTCGCCCGCAGGGCCCGCCGGGCGTTCGAGCTCGCCGTCGCGAACGGCGTCACCCGGCTCCGGGCGAACATCGACATCGACTCGATCGCCGGGCTCCGCGGCTTCGAGGGCGTGCTGCAGGCCCGCGAGGAGGTGCGCGGCATCCTCGACGTCGACCTCGTCGCGTTCCCGCAGGAGGGGCTCGGCCGCGACCCCGGCGCCCTGCCCCTGCTGCGCGAGGCTCTCCGCTCGGGTGCCGACCTCGTCGGCGGCTGGCCGAACGTCGAGGACGGGGATGCCGCGCAGCGCGCGCACGTCCGCACCGTCTTCGAGCTCGCCGAGGAGTTCGACGTCGACGTCGACATCCACGCCGACTGCTGGCTCGACGAGCGTGAGCGGATGCTCGAGGTCGTCGCCGACGAGACCATCGCCCGCGGCTACCAGGGCCGCGTGCTCGCGAGCCACTGCTGCGGTATCGAGCGCTACTCCGACGAGGACGCGGGCCGCGTCGCCGCCCGGGTCGCCGAAGCCGACGTGCGCGTCGCGATCATCCCGCTGAACCTCGTCGACGGCGGCCCGCGCGGACTCTCCCGCCCGCACGAGCTGCGCCGCGCCGGCGCCGAGCTCGTCGTCGGCAGCGACAACCTCAACGACGGCTGGTACCCGCTCGGCACGCTGAGCCCGCTCGACCGCGCCTACATGACCCTCGTCGGCGGCGGCTACGGCGACGACGACGTCGACCTCGTCTGGCACATGGTCGCCTCCGGTGCGGCGCACGCCCTCGACGATCGCACGCGGGCGGATGCCGAGGCCTGGCGCGCCCCGGACGTGACGCCCGGGATGACCGCCGACCTCGTGCTCCTCGGCGCACACGACCGCCTCGAGGCGCTGCGCCGCCCGGGCGGCCCGCTCACCACGATCAAGGCCGGACGGGTCGTCGCCAGGCGGAGCGTCGACGAGTCCGTCGCGGATGCCGGCATCCGCCCCGCCGACGGGGTCCGCGCATGAGCCGGGCCGCTCTCGCGATCGTCGGCGAGCGCGTGCTCGTCGGCGACGAGCTCGTCCCCGCGACCGTGCTCGTCGACGGCGGCCGCATCACGGCCGTGCGCCGCGGGGCCGACCGCGAGGCCGACGCCGAGCGGGTGTTCGACGCCGGCGACGACGTCGTCTCCCCCGGCTTCGTCGACCTGCACGTGCACTTCGACAACCCGGGCGACGACCTCGCCGCCGACTACCGGATCGGCACGGCGAACGCCGCGCTCGGCGGCTGCACCTTCGTCATCGAGCACCCCTTCACGACCCCGCCGACGACGACCGCCGCCCGCTACGCGGCCAAGTCGGAGCTCGGGGCGCAGGGAGCGATCGTCGACTTCGGGCTCTGGGGCGCGCTCACCGGCCCCGGGCTCGGCGAGCTCGGCGGGCAGCGCGAGCTCGGCGCCCCCGGCTACAAGGCCTTCCTGCCCGAGAACGACATGGACTACCCCTCGGCGAGCGACGACGACCTCCGCCAGGGACTCGCCGAGACCGCCCGCCACGGCGGGCTCGTGCTCGTGCACGCGGAGGACCGCGAGGGGCTGAGCGCCGCGATCGCCGCCGAGCGCGCCGCCGGCCGCACCGACTACGCCGCCGTGCTCGCCGCGCGCAGCCCGGAGCTCGAGCTCGAGGCCGTGCGCCGGGTGCTCGCGATCGCCGAGGAGACCGGCGGGGCCGTGCACTTCGTGCACCTCTCGCTGCCCGAGGCCGTCGACCTCGTCACCGCGGCGCGGGAGCGCGGCGTGACCGCGAGCTGCGAGGTCACCGCGCACCATCTGCTGCTCGACGCCGACGACTTCCTGCGGCTCGGCTGGACGGCCCTCTGCGCGCCGCCGCTCCGGGCCCGTCCCGAGGTGGAGGGGATGTGGCAGCGGCTCCGCGACGGCGCGATCGACGCCGTGGTCTCGGATCACTGCGTCTACTCCGTCACCGACAAGGCCGTCGCCGAGCACGACGCGCTCGGCGGCCCGTTCGGCATCCAGAGCGCCCGCGAGTTCGCTCCCCTCTTTCTGGACGAGGCGCTGCGCCGCGGGTGGACGCTCCCCGACGCGCTCGCCCTCATCACGAGCCGGCCCGCCGAACGCTGCGGCGCCGCGCCCGCGAAGGGGCGGATCGTCCCCGGCGCCGACGCCGACCTCGCGGTGCTCCAGCTCGGCGAGGCCCGAGCGGTGCAGTCGGCCGGGCAGTTCGGCCCCGACCGCTGGTCGCCGTACGAGGGCCGGCCGAGCACCGTCCGGGTGCGGGCAACGATCGCCCGAGGCGAGTTCGTCGTGCTCGACGGCGGGCTCGTCACCGACCACGGCCCCGGCGCCTTCGTGCCGCTCGCGGTGCCCGCCCCCGCCCGGAGCTCCGCGTGAGCGGGCCGGCCGCGAGCAGCGCCGCGACCGGGCTCCAGCGCCCGAGCGCATTGCCGCCCGTCAGCGACGCGGACCTCGACCGCGGGGCGCGCGAGCTCATCGACACCTGCCTCGCCGTCGGCGCGAACGACCGGGTGCTCGTCATCGCCGACGAGCCGACCCGCGGGCTCGCCGAGCGCATCGTCGCCGCGGCCTCCCGGGTCGCCGCCGACAGCCGGCTGCTCCTCGTGCCGGGGCTCGACGACGACTACCCCGCCGCCTTCGCCGCGATCGCCGCAGCCATCACGGGCGAGCGCCCGAGCGTCACCGCGTTCGCCGCGCGCGACGGCGACGACCGGCTCGCGTGGGACGAGCGCTTCTGGGCGCTGCTCGACGGCGTCGGCGCCCGGCACGCCCAGCTCACCGCGCTCGACCGGCCGAGCCTCGGCATCGGCCTCACCGCCGACTACCGCGAGGTCGCCCGCTTCAGCGAGCTCGTCCGCGGACGGCTCACGGGCGCGGCGACGGCCGAGGTGCGGAACGCCCTCGGCACCGAGATCCGCTTCGCCCTCGATCCGGCCCGGCCCTGGACCGCGTTCACCGGGCTCTACCACGCCCCCGGCGAGGGCGGACGGCTGCCTCAGGGCGAGGTCTTCTGCTCGCCGACCGGCGCCGACGGCGTCATCGCGGCGAGCGTCCTCGGCTACCCCTTCAACGCCTCGACCGGGCTGCTCGCCGAGCCCGTGCGCTTCGAGGTCCGGGGCGGACGGCTGGTGGGCCTCGAGCACCCCGACGCGGGGCTCGCCGCCCGACTCCGCGAGTGGTTCGACCGCGACGAGCACGCCGGCCGCATCGGCGAGTTCGCCGTGGGCACCAACCGCGCCTGCACCGCCCTCAGCGGGAACCTCCTCTTCGACGAGAACGTGCCCGGCTGCCACATCGCGTTCGGCCACCCCTTCGGCGACTACACCGGGGCGCACTGGCACTCCGAGGTGCACGTCGATCTCGTCGTCGAACGCCCCACGATCACCGTCGACGGGGCCCCGCTCCTCGTCGACGGCCGCTACCCCGACCCCGTCCCGGCCGATTGGAGCCACGAGTGACCAGCTACCGCAACGACTACCTGAGCGCGAGCCGCGGCCGCGTCGGCGACCGCTACTACCTGATGACGCCCGACACGATGGTCGAGAACACACTGCCCGGCCTGCCGCCGTACGCGGCGACCGTGCTCGCCGCGCCGCAGGGCAGCCCCGCCCGCTTCGGCCAGTACCTGCTGCAGCTCGAGGCCGGCGCCGCGAGCACCCTGCCCCAGGGCGTGGGCTTCGAGAACTTCCTCATCGCGCTCGACGGCGCGCTCCGCGTGCGCTCCGCCGGCGAGGAGTGGCTGCTCGAGGACGGCGGCTACCTCTTCCTCCCCGAGGGGCGCAGCTTCGAGCTCGAGGCCGTCGCGGCATCCCGCGCGCTCTGGGTGAAGAAGCGCCACCTCGCCGTCGACGGCGTCGAGGCGCCGCCCGTGGTCTCCGGCCGGCTCGGCGACATCGTCGGCATCGACGACGACGGCATCGACGGCAGCTACGGGCAGCTGCTGCCCGACGACGAGCGCTTCGACCTCGCGATGAACGTCATGCGCTTCCAGGGCGGCGCCCGGTTCCGCATGGTCGAGATCCACCACCAGGAGCACGGCCTCTACCTCCTCGAGGGCGGCGGCGTGTACCACCTCGACGGCGAGCACGTCGACGTGCAGCAGGGCGACTTCATCTACATGGCGCCGTACTGCACGCAGGCCTTCACGGCGACCGGCCCCGAGGCATCCGCCTACCTGCTCTACAAGGACGTGAACCGCGATGGCTTCTGAGACGACCGCCGACCTCCTCGTGCGCGGGGCCCGGTTCGACCGGGACGCCGCGGGCGCCGGGGCGCCCGCCGACGCCGTCGTGGACGTCGTCGTCCGCGACGGTGCGATCGCCGCGATCGGACCGGATGCCGGTGCCGGCGTCGCCGCGACGGAGGTGATCGACGCCGATGGCGGACTCGTGACGACTCCGTTCGTCGAGCCGCACAGCCACCCCGACAAGGTCTACAGCCGGCAGCGGATCGCCGAGCTCGGGCTCGTCGCGCACGGCCCGCGCCCCGTGCTCATGCAGCGCCAGCGCGACCTCAAGGCGGCGTTCACGGTCGACGACGTCGCCGAGCGGGCGGGCCGCTTCCTCCGCGCCTCGGCCCTCGAGGGCATCGGCCTCCTCGCCGGGCAGGCCGACATCGACTCGGTCACCGGGCTCGCCTCCGTCGAGGGCGTGCTGCGGGCCCGCGCCGACTGCGACGGCGTGATCGAGACCGTCGTCACGGCGTTCCCGCAGGAGGGGATGGTCGGCGACGCGCGCGCCTACGGGCTCGTCGCCGAGGCCCTCGCGATGGGCGCCGACCGCGTCGGCGGTTGGCCCAACAACGAGGCCGACGAGGAGGCGCGGCTCACCCACCTGCGGCTCGTCTTCGAGCTCGCCGAGCGCTTCGGCCGCCCGATCGACATCAACGTCGACTACTTCACCGACCCGAGCGAGCGCCTGCTCGAACCGCTCGCCGAGCTCACGATCGCCTACGGCATGCAGGGGCTCGTCAACGCGAACCACGTCGGGGCGCTCGAGACGTACCCCGACGACGACGCCGCCCGGGTCATCGAGAAGGTCGCCGAGGCCGGCATCGCCATCACCGTGTGCCCCTCGAACCTGCAGAGCTCGTACCCGTACCGGGGCGTCTCGCGGCCGAACGAGCTGCTCGACGCGGGCATCACCGTGACGATCGGCACCGGCAACCACGAGGACAACTGGGAGTCGCTCGGCACCCTCGACCCGCTCGAACGGGCCCGCTTCGCCTGGCACGCGCTGCCGCTCGCCGACCGGGCGGGCGAGGGCGTGGACGACGCCTGGCGGATGGTGACGAGCTCGGCCCGCGCCGCCGTCGGCCGACCGGCGCCGCGGCTCGAGGCGGGTGCGGAGGCCTCCTTCGTCGTGCTCGCCGCGGGCGACCGCCTGCACGCGCTCCGCAACGAGGCGGGATCGCGCTGGACGGTGCGGCGCGGCGCGCTCGTCGCGGCGCGCCGCGTCAGCACCGAGCTCGTCTACAGTTGATGGCGTTCCCCGCGCCTGGTGCCGACGGAGAGGTCGAGGTCCATGACGGAGCGTGATCAGCCGGCGACGAAGCGCGTCACCATCCACGACGTCGCCCGTGAGCTCGGCCTGTCCACGAGCACGGTCTCGGCCGCGCTCAATGGCAGCGGCAAGCTCCGCCAGTCGACCCGGGATCGCGTGCAGCGCACAGCCACCGAGCTCGGCTACCGGCCGAGCCGGGCGGCGCTCGCCTTCCGGCTCGGCCGCACCGGCACGATCGCCTTCGCACTCCCCTCGGTCGACGAGGGCGCCGTGCCGATGCTCGACCTCGACTTCTACATGACTGCGGCGCGCGCGGCGGCGACGAAGGCCTTCGAGGCCGGGTACGCGCTCACCCTCACGCCGCCGACGGTGACGAGCGAGGACGGCTGGCGCCTCATCGGCGCCGACGGGGTCGTGCTCTGCGACCCCGTGCGCAACGACGAGCGGCTCGCCGCGCTCGAACGGCTCGGCACCCCGGTCGTCACGGTCGAGCGGGATGCCGCGCGCCCCGAGTGGCCCTACGCGGTCACGAGCGACCACGGCGAGAACATGCGCACCCTGCTCGACCACCTGCACGAGCAGGGCGCGGAGCGGATCGCGCTGATCAGCGCCGACGCGAGCTGGTCGTGGGCGGAGGAGAGCGCGGCGGCGTACCGCGACTGGGCCGTCGAGCACGGGATGCCGGAGCTCGTGCGTCTCATCCCGCTCGACCACGCGCACAACGACCCCTACGAATCGACCCTCGCCCTGCTGCGCGGGCGCGAGCGGCCCGACGCCGTCATCGCGACGGCCGAGCAGTACCGCGAGGGCGTGCTGCGGGCGGCCCGGGACGCCGAGGTGCGCATCCCCGAGGACGTGCTCGTCGCCGTCGGCATCGACAGCCCCGGCTCGGAGCGGCACGACCCGCCGCTCACCGCGATCGACCTGCAGCCCGACCGGCAGGCCGAGCTCGCGGTCGGCATGCTGCTGCGCCGCATCGAGGGCGAGCCGATCGAGGGCCCGCTGCTCTCCGACGCCGTGCTCCGCGTCCGCGGCAGCACGGTGCGGATGGCCCGCTGAGCCCGAGTTGGTTCGCTGAGCTCGTCGAAGCGACCTCCACATTGGTTCGCTGAGCTTGTCGAAGCGAACTCCACGTTGGTTCGCTGAGCCTGTCGAAGCGGACTCGGCTCGCTTCGACAAGCTCAGCGAACCAACCGAACTCAGCGAACCACCGCTTCGACGAGCTCAGCGAACGAACCGAACCACGGCTACACGCAGCGGCCGGCCTCGGCGATCTGCTGGTCGCTCGGCCGCCCGTACGCCTCGATGCCGGAGCCGGGCACGTCGTAGCCCGCGGCGATGGCCCATGCGGTCGCCCACATCTCGTCGTCGCCGCCGAACACCTCGCTCTCGAAGATCGGCGTGCACTCGGGCCGCACGACCTGCGTGTGCCCGACCTCGTGCACGACGACCGCCTTGGCGTTCACATCGTCGGCGTAGCTCCAGTCGATCGAGTAGCTGAGGTTGATCTTCGCCCAGCCTCCGTCGGCGTACCAGTACTGGGCCGTGCCCGAGTACCACTCCTCGCTCGAGAGCCCGTTGACGACGTGGTCCCACGCGAAGTCGAGGTGCACGCCGTGCGCGATGGAGCGGGCGAACTCCTCGATCGGCCCGCGGCTCGCGTACTCGGGAGCCGCCCGCCGCGCGGCCTCCGCCGTCTGCGACGCCTGCACGGCCGCCACGGCGGCGGCGAGCTGTTGGTACCCCTCGGCGCTGTCGTCCTGCTCGACGTACCAGGAGTCGCCGTCCTGGGCGATCGCGTGCATCGCCGGAACGCGCGACTCGTAGCTCGCGACGGGGCTCGCGTCGAGCACGGCCTGCGCATCGGCGGCCGCGTCGGCGTAGAGCGCGGCGCGCGCCGCGGCGAGCTGCGCCTCGGCGTCCTCGAGCCCGCCGAGACCCGACTCGGCCTCCCGCTGCAGTTCGACGAGCCGTCCGGTGCGCTCCTGCGTCGCGACGGCCTCGGCGAGGCTCGTCCAGATCGGCGTGAGCGGCCCCCGGTCGTAGGCGGGCTGCTCGGGCAGCTCGAGTCCGGCGGCGTCGATGAGCTCGCGGGCGGATGCGACGTCCGCCGTCAGCGCCTCGGCGAGCGCCGGATCGCCGAGCCCGTCCACGAGCGCGCCGGCGAGCGCCTCGCCCTCGAGCACCTGCCCTTCCGCGAGCGTCGTCGCGCCGTGCAGATCGCCGAGCGCCGCCTCCGCGCGGGACTCGGCGGCCGCCCCGGCGACCACGGCCTGCGCGCTGACGGCCTCGGCGAGCGCGGTCGTGCCGAGGACGAGCCCGAGCGTGCCGAGGGCCGCGGCCCCGAGCACCGGCAGTCCCCACTTGATGCCGTCGTTCACGCGTCTCCCGCCTCGTTCCGCCATCCCCCACGATCGCGCCTGGATGCAGCGTAGCGAGGCGGGCGATCCCCGGGCCACGGGTACTGCCGGACGAGGGCTCCACGGGTCTAGACTCCGAGCGACGCCTCTGGGGGGAGGGTGCATGTTCGAAGCCGATGTGGCGGACGTCGCCCAGCACGCATCGACGGGCGGGCTCCCGGCTCGGCTCGGCGAGACGGTGGCGGCCGCGCACCGCCGCTACGCCGGGCTCGACGAGGGGGTGGTCGCCGACTACATCCCGATCCTCGCCGAGGCGGATCCGGCGCACTTCGGTCTCGTCGTCGCGCAGGTCGACGGCGCGGTGCACCGGGCGGGCGACGCCGGGGTGGCGTTCTCGATCCAGTCGATCTCGAAGGCGTTCGTGTTCGCGCTCGTCTGCGAGGCGATCGGGCACGAGGCCGTGCACGAGATCGTGGGCGTGAACAACACGGGGCTGCCGTTCAACTCGGTCATGGCGATCGAGCTGAACGGCGGCAGTCCGATGAACCCGATGGTGAACGCGGGGGCGATCGCGACGACGGCCCTCGTGCCGGCCGCGACGCCCGCCGAGCAGTGGGAGCTCGTGCGCACCGGGCTGTCCCGTTTCGCGGGCCGCGAGCTCACGCTCGACGGCGAGGTGTACCGCTCAGAGGTCCTGACGAACCAGCGCAACCAGGCGATCGGACGGCTGCTGCAGAGCTACGGACGGCTGGATGCCGACCCGCTCGCCGTCGTCGACGTGTACACGAAGCAGTGCGCCCTGTCGGTGACGGCCGAGGATCTCGCCGTGATGGGGGCGACGCTCGCCGACGGCGGCGTGAACCCGGTGACAGGCGAGCGCGTCGTCTCCGCGGAGGTGTGCCGCGACACGCTCGCGCTGCTCGCCTCGTGCGGCATGTACGAGCGCTCCGGCGAGTGGCTGTTCGAGATCGGGCTGCCGGCGAAGTCGGGCGTGGCGGGCGGCATCGTCGCCGTCGCCCCGGGGAAGGGCGCCGTGGGCGCTTACTCGCCCCGCCTCGACCCGGCCGGCAACAGCGTGCGCGGGCAGCGCGCCTGCGCCTACCTCTCCCGCGCGCTCGGCTTGAACCTCTTCGCCTCGACGCCCGCGCCCGCCGCGGCATCCGCGTTGTCCGAGGCATCCGCGCTGTCCGAGGCATCCGCGCTGTCCGAGGCATCCGCGCAGCCCGAGGCATCCGCATCGCCCACCGAAGGGAGCCGCGCATGACCGCGCAGACCGCCGCACCCCGCGCCGAGGAGCGCCGCTCCTGGGCGCCAATGATCGGGCTGTTCCTCGCCCAGGTGCTGATGTCGTTCAACGTCGCCGCGCTGCCGATCTCGCTGGGCGGCATGGTCGAGGACTTCGGCGTGCCGCCCACGGTCGCGAGTTCGACGATCGTCGTCTACGGACTCGCCGTCGCGGCCCTCGTGATGACCGGCGCGAAGCTCGGCCAGCGGATCGGCTGGGTGCTCATCTTCCGCTGCGTCGTCGTCGTGTTCGGGGTGTCCTCGGTGCTGATGATCCTGTCGCCGACGATCGGCTGGGCGATCACGGGTCAGGTGCTGGCCGGGGCATCCGCCGCCATCATCGTGCCGTCCCTCGTCGCCCTCATCGCGGAGAACTACCGCGGCGCCCAGCAGGCGACGGCGGTCGGCTCGCTCGGCTCGGCGCGCGCCTTCTCGGGCATCAGCGCGTTCCTCATCGGCGGCACGCTCGGCACCCTCGTCGGCTGGCGGCCGGTGTTCATGATCACCCTCGGCCTGGCCGTCGCGGTCTTCGCGCTGAGCTTCGGGCTGCGCTCGGACAAGGGGGATGCCTCGGTCCGCATCGACCTCGTCGCGTCCGCTCTCATCGGCGGGGCGATCGTGCTGCTCACGCTCGGCTTCAACAACCTGAACGCCTGGGGCATCGTGCTCGCCGAGCCGGGGGCGCCGTTCGACGTGCTCGGCCTCTCGCCCGCCCCGGTCTTCGTGGTGCTGGGTCTCGTGCTCGGGCAGGCGTTCTTCCTGTGGACGAGGCGCCGGATGCGGCTCGGCCGCGTGCCGCTCGTCGACCTCTCGGTGCTCGGCAGCGCCCGCGAGCGCGCCGCCGTGTACGCGATGTTCATCATCGTCGCGATGGAGGCGGCGGTGAACTTCACGGTGCCGACGTACATCCAGGTGGTGCAGGGGCGCACGCCCTTCGACACCTCGCTCGCGATGATGCCGTTCAACCTGACGGTCTTCGTCACGGCGACGCTCATCGTGCGGTTCTACCGCCGCTACAGCCCGCGCGTGATCGGCCTGTTCTCCTTCGGGCTCACGACGGTCGCGCTCGTCTGGCTCGCCTTCGTCGTGACGAACAACTGGGAGACGCTGCCGACGATCCTCGGCCTCGTCGTGTTCGGCATCGGGCAGGGGGCGCTCGTCACGCTCGTGTTCAACGTGCTCGTGACGGCCGCGCCGAAGGAGCTCGCGGGCGATGTCGGCTCGATCCGCGGCACGACGCAGAACCTCGCCTCCGCGGTCGGCACGGCCGTGATGGGCGCGCTGCTCGTCACGATGCTGAGCCTGAACTTCACGCAGGCCGTGACGGAGCATCCGGAGCTGCCGGACGAGCTCGTCGCCCAGGTCGACCTCGATCAGGTGAACTTCATCAGCAACGACGAGCTGCGCGAGAAGTTCGCCGAGACCGACGCGAGCCCGGAGCAGATCGATGCGGCGGTCGCGATCAACGAGGAGGAGCGGCTGCGCACCCTCCGCATGGGCTTCCTCGTGCTCGCGGGTCTCAGCCTGGCGGCGGCGCTGCCGGCCTCGCGGCTGCCGCGGTACAAGCCGGAGGAGATCCCCGACCCTTCGCCCGCGGGCGAGTAGCCGGGAACCGCGCCGTCAGTGCTGGTGCAGCTCGCCGTGCGGGACGGCGAGCTCGCCCGGCTCGGTGCCGGCGAGGGCCGGGGTCGCGAGGGCGGCGACGAGCGCCGCGCCCGCGACGAGACCGAGGGTGGCTGCCACGGGATGCCGCGTCCGGGTGGCCGCTGGTGCGGCCGGGGATGCGGATGCCGGCGCGGCATCCCGGGTCTCATCGGGCCCCTCGCCCGGAGCGTGTGCGCCGCGCAGCCGCGCAGCCGCCCCGACCGCGACGACGAGCGCGAAGCCCGCCGCCGCGATCGTCGGCAGCCCGGCGAGGCCAAGCTGAGGCGCCGCGCCCGCCCCCACGACGAGCGCGAGCCCGACGACGACCGTCAGGCCGACGGCGAGCGTCGTGCGCGGCAGCACCGGGCCGCCCGCCCGGAGTGCGGCGAAGGCCCAGGCGAGCGCCGCGAGCCCCGCTGCAGCGAGCACGGCGACGGCGACCGGGCCGGTCGCCCCCGCGGCGAGCGCCGCGAGGACGAGCCCGGCGCCGAGCGCGGCGAGCGCCGGCCAGCTGCGGAGCGCGGCGGGGAGCACGGCGGCCTCAGGCCGTCGCCAGCCGGCCGCCGCGCTCGGCCCCGAGGCCGACGCCGAGCAGCACGAGCGCGCTCGCGAGGTGCAGGAAGTGGTCGGGCGTGTTCAGCGCGAGGATGTTCGCCGCGGTGCCCGCGAGGAAGAACCCGACGATGCCGAGCAGCAGGTAGGCGGCGCCCACGATCGTGTTCACCGTTTTGGCAGCCCGCGCACTCATGAGGCCGGCGACGAGCAGCGCCGCGCCGATCAGGAGGTGCGCGATGTTGTGCAGCGGGTTGACCGCGAAGATGCCGAGCAGCAGCCCGCCCTCGGTCGCGACGAACGAGACGCCGCCCGTGACCGCGAAGCCGAGCAGTCCGACGAGCAGATAGACCGCGCCGAACACCGTGGCGACGATGCGGTTCGGTGAGTTTCGCATGGTTCCTCCTTGATCACGGGCCCGTGCGGGCCGTCAATGGGGATTCGGAACCGTCGCGGCACCGGATTGGAGGAGATTCGGATGCCTCGGCGCTCAGGCCGGTAGTGCCTCGGCGCCCGGCTGCGGCGCCGCGATGACCTCGGCGATCTGCCCGAGGTGGGCGGCCATCGCCTCATGGGCGGCGGCGGGGTCGCCCGCGCGGATGGCGTCCGCGATGCGGCCGTGCGCCCGGTGCGAGCGCAGCATCCTCTCGAGGCTCTGCAGCGTTTCGTCGCGCGAGGGTGCGGTCCACTCGTTCACGACGTCGATGAGCTCGACGAGCATCGCGTTCTGCGCGAGCGTCGCGACCGTGGTGTGGAACTCCAGGTCGAGGGCGACGAGGCGGGCGGCGGAGGGCTCGGGCCGGCCGAGCTCCTCCTCCGCGGCGGCGAGCACCCGGTCGAGCGCGGCGAGGCCCGAGGCATCCGCCCGGAGCGCCGCCCGCTCGGCGAGCGGCGGCTCGACCACCCCGCGGAGGTCCATCACCTCGGCGAGCAGCCGCTCGCTGGGCGGCAGCACACCGCGCAGCGAGTCGGCGAGCTTGGGCCGGGCGACGGCCTCGACGACGCTGCCCCGTCCGGGTCGGCGACTCACGAGCCCGCGCATCTCGAGGGCCGAGAGCGCCTCGCGCACGGTGCTGCGGGCGACGCCGCCGAGCTCGGCGAGCTCGCGCTCGCTCGGCAGCTTGTCGCCCGGCTTGAGCTCACCGGACTCGATGAGTTCGAGCAGCCGGTTCGCGAGCTTCTCCGGCGCACCGGCGTCGCGCGAGACCTTGAGATCCACCTCGGCCTCCCGTCGCGCGCCCCTCCCGAGTGCTACGACTTTATCTCCACGGTGACCCAGTTCTCGAAGGAGGATCCGCCGGCGAGGCTCGTGACGCCGATCGTCGCGCGGCCGCCGAGGCCGGCGACGGGGCCGAAGACCTCGGCGAAGAGGTCGCTGTAGCCCGAGGAGACGCGGTGCACCTCGGTGAACTCGGGCGTCGACACGACGAAGCAGAGCGAGCGGACGACGGCCTCGACGCGGTCGAGGGAGCCGAGGGCGAGGCGGATGCCGCCGAGGCAGTTGAGCGCGGTGAGCCGTGCGGCCTCGTAGCCCTCCTCGACGGTGAGCGTGTCGCCGAGGCGGCCCGGGTAGCGCACCGTGCCGTCGGGCTGGTCGGGGGTGTGGCCGCTCAGGAAGAGGATGTTCCCCGAGATGTGGTGCGGCTTCATCGAGCCGTAGACGTCGGCGCCGTAGTACCCCTCCTTGGCGAAGTCGGGGATCTCGAGCCCGAGCCGCGCGACGCGCTGCTCCGGGGTCTCGGCTGCGGCGGCGGCCTGGTCCTGCGTGTCCGTCATGTGACCTCCTTGTCCGGTTTCGCCGGATTCCCGGCGCTGCGCGGATCAGTATTGCACTGGTCCGACCATCAGACCATACTAGTTCCGATCCCCCAACTGGTCTGACCATCAGACCCCGACGTCCGGAGGAGCTCGATGACGACTCAACTCCCTGCTCTCGCCCCGCTCGACGTGCAGCACCACGACGACCCCAAGGTCGTCAAGGAGGCTGCCACCGAGGACTACACGACCCACGTCGTGCCGCTCTCCTGGCGGATGCCCCGGCCATCCCTCGCGATGTCCTTCTACGCCCTCGTAAGCGGCATGTTCTACCTCGTGACCGCCGCCACGCTCGCCGCGACCGTCGGCACGACCGACGCGCTCATCGGCATCGTGCTCGCCTGCGCCGCGTTCGGGGCGCTCGGCTACGCGTTCAGCCGCTACGCCGCGCGCACGGGCCTCACGGTCGCCCTCATGTCGCAGCGCATCTTCGGCACCTCCGGCTCGCTGCTCGGCGCCCTCGTGCTGGCGGCCACCGCGATCTACTACGCGGTGTTCGAGTCCTCGATGATCGCGAACGCCTTCCACGTCGCGTTCCCGCAGCTGTCGCTCGCGCTCTGGAGCGCCATCGCGGTCGCGATCAACCTGCCGCTCGTCATGGGCGGCATCCGCCGCTGGATGGACAAGTACAACGCCATCCTGCTGCCCGTCTACTGGATCGGCCTCATGGTCGTCGTCGTCATGCTCGCCATGCGCAACGACTCCTCGGGCTGGCTCGCGCACCCGCCGCAGGGGGGCGCCGACTTCGCCGCCCCGGGCTGGCTGTACGCCTTCTTCGTCTACCTCGGCGTGCTCGTGCTCATGATGTTCACCGTCGACTTCGCCCGCTTCGGCAAGCCCGAGCAGGCGCGCTCGAACGGCATCGCCGTGTTCGGCCCGGTCTTCTACGCCTTCGTGTACCTGGCGAACGGCCTCATCGGCATCTTCATCGCCTACAGCGCCGGCCTCGACGGCGCCGTCTCCTCCGAGCTCGTCGGCAACACCATGGTGAGCCTGCTCGGCGGCTGGGGGCTCTTCCTCGTCTGGGTGACCCAGGCGCGCATCAACACGGCGAACTTCTACGTCGCCTCGACGAACACGGAGGCGCTCGTCTTCCGGCTGTTCCGGGTGCGCGTGCCGCGCGTCGTCGCGGTGCTGTTCTGCGGCGCGATCACCTATGTGTTCATGCTCACCGACGTCGTCAGCTACCTGCTCGTCGCCCTCGCCTGGCAGGGCGCCTTCATCGCCTCGTGGGTCGGCGTGGCGCTCGTGCACCTCGTGCGCACCTGGAACACGCGCGACATCGAGGAGTTCCGCGCCGGGCGCGTCCGCCGCTTCACCTGGAACGGCGCCGTCTGGGTCGCGACCTCGCTGCTCGGCATCCTGCTGTACCAGTTCGGCGGGGCCTTCGGCGCCGCCTGGTCGACGCCCATCACGCTCGTGCTCGCGGTGGTGCTCGCCGCCGTCGTGGACCGCACCGGCCGCGGCGGGCTGCTCCGCCGGGCGCACGACCCGCGGAGCGAGGTCGACGACCCATGGGAGGCCCGCGTGCGCTGCCACGTCTGCGACCACAGCTACGTCGCCGTCGAGATGGACCGGGACCCGAGCGCCGAGGGACAGCCGCCGATCTGCGCCGCGTGCGGCGTGCTGAGCACGGCGTACCTGCAGGCGAGCCGGCGCGAGCACGCCGCGCTCACGGCCGCGGGCTAGACGCCCGAGCGCCCGCCGACGTGGCCCGGCGGGATCCGTGGATCCCGCCCGGCCGCGTGGTCAGCCGAGGGCGCGGCGGACGAGCTCGGTGACCTCGCGTTCGACGGCGTCCGTCCACGCGCGGACCGCGAAGCCGACGGGCCAGATGTCGCCGTCGTCGAGCTTCGCCCGATCCTCGAAGCCGATCGTCGCGTATCGCGTCTTGAACTTCTTCGCCGGCTGCAGGAAGACGACGATCTTGCCCTCGCCGTTCGCGTAGCCCGGCATGCCGTAGTACGTCTTCGGCACGAGCTCCGGCGCGACCTCGTGCACGACGCGGTCGAGCCCCTCGGCCAGCTCCCGGTCCTCGGGCTCGAGCGCGGCGATCGCCTCGCGCACCGCCGCCTCGCCCGCGGCCCGGCTCTTGCCCGCCTTCTCCTGCTCGCGCAGCTCCTTCGCGCGCTGCTTGACCGCCGCGCGCTCCTCCGCGCTCAGCCCGGATGCCTCGTCCTTCGCCATCAGCGGCACTCCTCCCCGCGGGCCCCCGCCCGCGCGTCCGAGGCTACTCCCGCAGATCTGCACCAATAGTGTACTACCGGTACACACTGTCAGTACACTTGGGCCCATGACCCGCACGGCGCTCCCGCACCTCACCATCCGCGTCCTCGGCACCGCCCTCGTCGTCGTGCTGCTGAGCGCGCCGCTCTGGGTGCCCGGCTGGGGGCCCGGCCTGATCGGCGAGATCGCCCTCGTCCCCTTCCCAGGGAACGCGGCGGTCATCGGGGGCTTCCTCGCGCTCGTCGCGCTCTACTGCCTCACGCTGCAGCGGCTCGTCCGCCGGGCCGGCGCGGGCTCCGGGGCATCCGTCTGGTGGATGTTCGCCATCCCGGCGAACTTCGTCGAGGACTTCTTCATCATCCGCCGAGTGGCCGACGCCGTCGCCCCGCGCACCGGCACGAGGGCGCTGGGCTGGTGGCGCCTGCTCGGCTACGGCTGGTGCGCGCTCCAGATCGTCTCACTGCTGCCCGGCGAGGCAGGACAGGCCGGGGGTGCGCTCGCCATCCTGCTGTGGTTGGCTCAGTGGGTGCTCACGCTCTCGATCTCCCGGCGGCTGCGCTGATGCCGCTGCCGAGATTCCAGCGTCTCGCCCCGGCCGATCAGGCCCGCATCCTCGGCGTGGCCCGCGCCCACTTCGCGCGCGACGGGCACGACGGCGCCTCGTACAACCGCATCATCGCCGATGCCGGTATCTCGAAGGCGTCCGCCTACCACTACTTCGACGGCAAGGCGGACCTCTACGACGCGGTCGTCGCGGATGCCTCGGCTCGCATCGCCGCAGCGCTGGGGCCGTGGCTCCCGCAGCCCGAGGCCCGGGCGTTCTGGCGCGAACTCGCTGCGGCGAACGAACGCCTCCTCGGCCATCTGGCCGCGCATCCCGACGACCGCGCCCTGCTCGCCTCCGCGAGCGGAGGGTCGGAGCCCAACCCCTGGACGGCCGAGGTCGTCGCCGACGCCCGACGGCTCGAACTCGTGACCGTCCCGGACGAACCGCAACTGCTGCTCGCCGCGACGCAGGGACTGCTCGACGCCCTCGACCGCTACGCGCTCGCCGACCCCGGCCGGGCTCGCGTCGCCGCCGAGCGCATGCCCGCGCTGCTCGCCCGGCTCTGGGGTTCGCCCGGTTCGCCCGGCTCTCCCGGTTCGCCCGGCGCGATCGGCTCGCCCGGCGCGATCGGCTGAACGGCGCGATCGGCTGAACGGCTTCCGCCGCCGATCCGCGGCCGACTACCTCCGACGCTTCCGCGGCGCAGGCTCCTCCGGCGTCGTCACGGCCTGCACCACCGTGTGCGCGGCGGCGCTCTTCGCCCACTTGCGCACCCGGTCGGCCTGCTTGCGCCGCTGCTTCAGCAGGGCGGCCCGGCGCTTCGCCGCGGCGGCCGCATCCGTGATCGCAGCCCCCGGCTCGGCCGCGGCGCCCCGGCGCACCGTCGAGGGCACGACCCGGCGCGACCAGGCATCCAGTCCGGCCGTGGCCCGCGCCGCGGTCCGCGCCGCCCGGCGCGGGGCGCGCTTGCGGTCCGCCTTGGCCGCGCGTCGCGTCGCCCGCGATTGCGCCACGATCGCCTCCAGACGCTGCTTCGCCCGCCCCGGCGGCAGTCCGTCGGCCAGGCGCTTCGCCTCCTTCTCGGCGGACTTCGCGTGCGCGAGCGCCGCCTTCGCACGCCGCCGGTCGCGGCGCTCGGTGACCGTCGCCATCCTCAGCCCTCCGCGTCGATCAGCTCGAGCAGCGCCCGGGCGGCGTCGCGGATGTCGTCGTGGTCGTACTGCCCCGCGCGGCTCTCGAGCGAGATGACCGCGCAGCGGTGCACCCGGCGGAAGTCGCCGTAGGGGAAGGAGTACGCCCCCTTCGTCTCGTCGTTCTCGTCGTCGTCCACGCCGAGGTGCCAGTGCCGGTACTCCGTCCATCCCTCGCGCTCGACGAAGGCGTTCTCCTCGTCGGCGGTCGGCGCATCCTCGCTCCAGGCGTCGCGTTCGTCGCGCACCACCTGACCGTCGCGCACGAGCGAGCGGGCGTGGCGCAGGGCCGTCTCGTTCAACCGGATCGTCATGAATGGGTCCTCCTCCCCGGTCACCTTCTGTCTACGTCTTCCGGGAGGCGTCAGCAAGGGGGTTGCGGCCGAACGACCGAGCCAGCAGGACCCCCGCGGCGGCACCCGCGGTGTTCGTGATCACGTCCGTGGCATCCGTGCTGCCGACCGCGAGCGCGAACTGCGCGAGCTCCAGGCTCGCGCTCACCGCCGCCGCCAGCGACGCGATGCGCCACCAGGCCCACCCCGGCCGCAGCAGCGCGAACCCGAACCCGAACGGCACGAAGACGGCAACGTTGCCCGCGACCTCGCGCACCGCGCTCGCGCCGTAGCCCTCGGCGGCGACGAAGGGCACGAGCTTCAGGCTCCGCTGCACCGGGAACGCCTCCCAGGGCAGCTGCAGCTTCCACAGCACGAGCCAGACGAGGAGCACGAGGTACACCCCGAAGAGCACGCCGAGCACCGGGGCGGCCCCTCCCCGCCGGGCCGTGGGCGTCGTCGTGGTGGTCATGCTCCCATTCCACGCGCGGGCGTGTTGCCCCGGCGTATGCCCTTCCGCATACGCCGGCGATACGACCCGCCTCGTACCATCGGTGTCATGCGCGTGCTGATCGTCGAGGACGAACCCCTGATGGCCGAGGCCATCCGCACGGGGCTCCGCCGGGAGGCGATCGCCGCCGACGTGGCCGGCGACGGCGACACCGCCCTCGAGCTGCTGTCGATCAACAGCTACGACATCGCCGTGCTCGACCGCGACATCCCAGGCCCGAGCGGCGACGAGGTCGCGGCGAGCATCGTCGCCTCGGGCGTCGGGATGCCGATCCTCATGCTCACCGCCGCCGACCGCATCGACGACAAGGCCTCGGGGTTCGAGCTGGGCGCCGACGACTACCTGACGAAGCCGTTCGAGCTGCGCGAGCTGGTGCTGCGGCTGCGGGCCCTCGACCGGCGGCGCAGCCAGGTGCGCCCGCCCGTGCGGGAGCTCGCCGGGCTCCGGCTCGACCCGTTCCGCCGCGAGGTCTACCGGGACGGCCGCTACGTGGCGCTCACCCGCAAGCAGTTCGCCGTGCTCGAGGTGCTCGTCGCCGCCGAGGGCGGCGTGATCAGCGCCGAGGAACTGCTCGAACGCGCGTGGGACGAGAACGCCGATCCGTTCACGAACGCGGTGCGCATCACGGTGTCCGCGCTGCGCAAGCGTCTCGGCACGCCCTGGGTGATCGCGACGGTGCCTGGCGTCGGCTACCGGATCGACACCGGCGAGGGCGGCGCGGAGCGCGGGCGAGCGGATGCCGGGGGCGCGGGTGGCTAGGCGGCCGGGCCTCTCCGTCCGCTGGAAGCTGACCCTCAGCTACGCCGGCTTCCTCCTGCTCGCGATGCTGCTGCTGCTCGCCGTCGTCTGGCTGTTCCTGCTGCGCTACGTTCCCGCGCAGGCCGCGGTGACGATGGACGGCTTCACGCCCGGTCGCGACGACCTCGTGCGGGCTTTCACCCCGGCGGCGGCCTGGGCGCTGCTGTTCCTGCTGGGCTTCGGCCTGCTGGGCGGCTGGTTCCTCGCCGGTCGGATGCTCGCGCCGCTCACCCGCATCACGAACGCGACCCGCAAGACCGCGGAGGGCTCGCTCTCGCACCGGATCGAGCTGGAGGGCCGGAGCGACGAGTTCCGCGAGCTCGCCGACAGCTTCGACGCGATGCTGGCCCGACTCGAGGCGCACATCGCCGAGCAGCAGCGCTTCGCCGCGAACGCCTCGCACGAGCTGCGCACGCCGCTCGCCATCACGCAGACGATGCTCGAGGTCGCCCGCGACGATCCCGGCTCCGACCAGGCGCTCGTCGAACGGCTCCGGCTCGTGAACGGCCGGGCGATCGAGCTCACCGAGGCGCTGCTGCTGCTCAGCCGGGCAGATCGGCGGGCGTTCCACCGCGAGCCGGTCGACCTCTCGCTGCTCGCCGAGGAGTCGGTCGAGACGTTGCTGCCGCTCGCGGAGCGGCGCGGGGTCGCCGTCGAGGCATCGGGCGACGTCGTCGCCGCCCTCGGCTCGCCCGCCCTGCTGCTGCAGCTCACCACGAACCTCGTGCACAACGCGATCGTGCACAACCTGCCCGAGGGCGGCGAGGTGACGGTCGCGACGGTCGCGGCGCCGGGCCGCGCCGTGCTCGTCGTCGAGAACACCGGGCCCGCGCTCGCGCCCCACGTCGTCGCGACGCTGACCGAGCCTTTCCAGCGCGGCGCGGAGCGGATCCGCGGCGATCACGCCGGGGTGGGACTCGGGCTCGCGATCGTGCAGAGCATCGTGAGCGCGCACGACGGCGTGCTCGTCGTCGAGCCCGGCCCGCGCGGCGGCCTGCGGGTGAGCGTGCGGCTGCCGGCCGCATCCGAGGTCCCCGACTCCACGCGGCGCGAGGAATACCGCCCGTAGCCGCCGTGTCGGACGCGGATGGCACGCTGGGCGCATGATCGCCCTCGTGGAAGCCCCGAGCAGCCTCGGCCTCCGTCCGCCGCGGCCGGGGGCGGTGCCCGGGGCGTGGCGGGCGCCCGCCGCGCTGCGCGAGGCGGGACTGCTCGATCGCCTCGTCGCAGCCGGCGGCCGCGACGCCGGCGAGGTCCGCCCGCAGCCCTACGTCGACGACGATGCGATCCGAGCGGCCGGCCACGTGCGCAACGAGCACGCCCTGGTCGAGCACTCGCGGCGGCTCGCACAGCGCCTCGACGAGGTGCTCGACGCGGGTGACGCGCCCCTCGTCATCGGCGGCGACTGCAGCATCCTCCTCGGCGCGGGGCTCGCGCTGGCCCGCCGCGGCGGCACCGGACTCGTGCACCTCGACGGGCACACCGACTTCCGGCATCCCGGAAACAGCGAGGCGTGCGCCAGCGTGGCCGGAGAAGACCTCGCCGCCGCGGTCGGACTGCACTGGCCCGCGATCGCCGACCTCGACGGCGCCGGCCCCTACTTCGACGCGGCTCGCACCGCGCACCTCGGCCACCGCGACGACGACGAGCACGCTGACGAGGCCCGTCGCACGGTCGGGCTCGTCGTGTCCGCCGCCGAGGCCCTCACCCGGCCGGTGTCGTGGCTCGCCGAGCGCATCCGGGCGACCGCCGGCGCCGGGTATTGGCTGCAGCTCGACGTCGATCTGCTCGACCCGAGCGTCATGCCGGCGGTCGACAGCCCCGACCCCGGCGGGCTCGACGTCGAGACGCTGACCGCGCTGCTCGCCGAGCTCGCCCCCGCCGCGATCGGCGCCTCCGTGACGGTGTTCGACCCCGAGCTCGACCCCGACGGGCGCTACGCGCGACTCCTGGCCGACGTGGTGGCCGAGGGGTTCGGCGGGCTCGGCTCCGCCCTGCGGCGCTGACGCCACCATATCGATTTCCATTATTATCGAATATCGGTATGCTGCTGCCATGCGAACGAACATCACCCCCAACACGGCCCACGCCATCAAGCTCGCCGACGCGGTGAGTCTCTGGCTCTTCGCGGCGGCCGGGGCGGTCATCGCGGCCTGGGTCACCTCGTCGGCCGTCGGGCGCATCATCGAAGTGCTGCCGAACCGGGACGTCGCCGTGCTGGCGACCTTCGCAGGCACCCCCGCCGAAGCTCCCATCGGCCCCGACGGCGCACCCGTGACCGTCGCCCTGGATCAGGCCGTGCTCACGGTTCCCGCGCTCCCGGCCGCGTCGCAGTGGGCCATCGTCATCCAGCAGCTCGTGCTGATGGTCGCGGTCATCGTCGGCGTCGCCGCCCTGGTCTGGCTCATTCGGAACGTCGCCCGCGGCGTCGTCTTCTGCCGCACCAACACCGTGCTGGTCGTCACCGCGGGGTTCGTCGGGCTCGGCGGCTTCGTCGCCGTGCCCTTCTTCGGCAACATGGCGGCGAACGGCGGGTTCGCCGTGCTCAGCGACCGCACCTTCGACAACGTGATCATGAGCGTCAACCCCTTCGCCCTCGTGCTGTGGGCGTTCGCCGTGGCCCTCCTCGGCACCGTCTTCTCGATCGGCGAACGCCTGCAGCGCGACACCGAGGGCCTGGTCTGATGGCACCGGCCGAGATCGAGGACAGCACGGACGTGCACTGCCGGCTCGACGAGCTGCTCGAGGAGCGCGGGCTGACCCTCACTAGGCTCGCCGAGATCGTCGGCGTGACGGTCGTGAACCTCAGCGTGCTGAAGAACGATCGGGCCCGGGCCATCCGCTTCTCGACGCTGCAGGCGATCTGCCGAGCGCTCGACTGCGAGATCGGGGAGCTGCTGGTGCTGCGGCCGCGGGAGTGAGCGGTCGATCGGAGCCGCCCCTACCTGACGAGGTCGGCACCCCAGGCGGCGAGGGGCAGGAGCCAGACCAGGGACATGTTGACGATCACGGCCCCGGTGAGCAGGACGGCGACGCTTCCGAGCGCCACCACCCCCGAGACACGGAGCGCGCCCTGGAGGAATCCGGTGGACCGGTTCGTGCCCACCTGGATGCGGGGGATGGATGACGTCGCGCTCATGTGCTGCCTGGCCTCTCAGCTGATCGACGCGGGCGGCGCCCGCATCGCGCGGACCGGCTCGACACGTGCGGACCCGGTCCCGCCCATCCAGACTCCACCGAACGGCGGCCCCGGTCGTCCGCCGCCCGGATGAACCGCATCGTCCCTGGGATGTAGTCCCGCCGGGCCTGCTCGCACATGAAACGACCCCGAAACCTGGCCCGGCTACACTCGCTGACGGCCACGCGACCGTCACGAGCGGTTCGTCGTCGCCCGCGCCGCCAGCGGCGCGCCACGAGAACTCACCACCCCCGAGGTCCCATGTCAGAGCCCATCACCGTGTCGATCCGCCGCGAGGTCGACCCCGCCCGCATCTCCGAGGCCACCGCCTGGGTGCAGACCGGCGTGAACCTCGCGAACAAGCATCCCGGCTTCCTCGGCTCCGGCTGGGTCCGAGCCGGCGGGGACTCCCAGGTCTGGCACATGCTCTACCGCTTCACGAGCGAGGAGACGCTCGAGGCGTGGGAACGCTCGCCCGAGCGAGCCTGGTGGCTCTCGATGGGCGAAGGCTTCGTGCGCAGCGAACGCTCGAAGCGCCGCACCGGGATCGAGGGATGGTTCGACGAGCCCGCCACCGGATCCATCCCCGCCGTCGATGCGGAACCGATGGAGGCGCCGCCCGCCCCGCCGCGCTGGAAGCAGGCCGTGACGATCTGGCTCGGCTTCTTCCCCGTGAACCTGGTGTTCTCGTACCTGATGACGCCGGTGCCCGGCTGGGGTGAGCTGCCGCTCTGGCTGCGGGTGCTCGTGACGACGCTCGTGCTCACGCCGATCATGACCTACTGGGTGCTGCCCTTCGTCACCCGTTCGCTGCGCCGCTGGCTGACGCCCCGGGGCTGATCCCGAAGCACGCGGTGGTGCGCGCACGAAAAGGGGCCCGGCTCGCGCCGGACCCCTCATCGGGCGGATGCCGCTACGCGCGCTTGCGACGCAGCATCAGCTGCACGGCGAGCGCCAGGGCGCCGGCCAGCACGAGGCCGCCCGCGATCGCGATCGCCGGGCCGCCGGCGAAGCCGGTGCTCGCGAGGCCCTGCCCGTCACCTGCGGCGACGGGGGTGCCCGGCGTGCCGGCGGGCTTCGACGCGGGGCCGCAGCCGACGACGGCCGGCGGGTACTCGAGGTCGATCGAGAGCTCGGGGTTCACCTCGATGTACGCCGAGGTGAGCGAGTGCGTCCAGCCGAAGTTCTCCTCGGTGACGACCCAGCGGCCGTTCGGCAGCTGCTTCCAGCCCGGCCACGCGGTCGGGTTGCCGGCCTCGTCGATCGCGGCGCCGGGCCACAGCACGCGGCCGTCGACCGAGCCGTCCTCGCCGAGCGGGCCGAGCTCGACCTTCTCAGTGTTCGTGCCGTCGCTCAGCACGAGGTACGCGGTGTGCCCGGTCGACTGCTGGTCGGGGTCGGTGAGCACGACGTCGAAGTCGATCCACGGCACGTTGGCGACGCAGAGGGCCGCGGCGGTCGAGCCGGCGAGCGTCGGCGGCACGCACTCCGTCTGGTCGAACTCGAAGACGAATCGCTCGGTGCTCTCGCCGCTCTCGAAGACGTGCCCCTCGGCGGCGGTCGCCACGGCGACGGCCGAGCCGGTCGTGGCGTCGCCCTCGATGGCCCAGCTCACGGTGTCGGTGTCGGCGGGCACCACGATCCGGTCGTCGTCGACGCCGCAGAGGTCGACGGCGGCGGGCTTCACCGGCACGGGCAGCTCGATCGGGCACGGGTCATTCGTGAACGTGAGCGGGAAGCGGCGCTCGGTGGTGCCGTCCTCGAAGACGTGGGTGCCCTTCGTCACGGCGACGGCGGTGACGGAACCGCTCGAGGGCTCGCCCTCGAGGTGCCAGACCAGCTGCTCGGTCTCCTCGGGCAGCAGCACCTCGTCGCGGTCCACGTCGCAGAGATCGACGATCTCCGGCTTGACCGGCTCGGGCACGATCACGGGGCAGGGCTCGTTCGTGAAGGTGTAGTCGTAGCGGTGCTCGGTGGCGCCGCCGGGGAAGGCGTACCCCTTCGCCGCCGTCGCGACGGCGGTCGCCGTGCCGGTCTTCGGGTCGCCCTCGAGCTTCCAGCTCACGGTGTCGCTGTCCTCGGGCAGCAGGACGCCGTCACCGTCGACGCCGCAGGCCTCGGTGGCGCCGGGCTTCGGCGGCACGGGGATCTCGACGATGCAGGGCACGTTCGTGAACTCGAAGTCCCAGCTCTTCACGACCTTGCCGTCGCTGAACACGTAGCCGGGCTTCGCGGTCGCGGTGGCCTTCGCCTTGCCCGCGACCACCGGCGAGATCGACCAGGTGACGCCCTCGGTGGCACGGGGCTCGACGACGTAGTCGCCCGAAGTGCCGCAGGCGTCAACGATCGACGGCTGCACGGGCACCGGGATCTGCGTGGGCTCGGGGGCCGTGCAGTCGCCCTTCAGCCCCTCGATGCGGCCGTCGGATCCCTGGCCGTAGCCGTCGGTCCAGCTCGTGTAGGCGTAGACCCAGGGGCCGCCGCCCTTCGTGGTGCCGGGCAGGCTCTCGGTGCCGAGCGTCAGGGTCGTGTTGCCCTGCGAGGTGATCGGCCCGCGGTCCATGCCGTTGGCGTTCTTGGGCGTGCCCTCGAAGGAGGGGGTTCCGACGCGCCACTTCGTGGTGCCGGTCAGGGTGCTGCCGACGTTCGTGAGCTTCAGCGTGTACGTCACGTCGTACTGGCCGGTGGCGGTGTTGCAGACGGCCTTCGCGAGCAGATCGCCGGTGTGCGCGCTGGCGGGTGCGGCAGCGCCGACGACGGCGAGGCCGGCGCCGAGTGCGAAAGCGGCGATCGCCGCGAGGAGGCGGCGCATGGGGCGTTGACGGGATGTGGGCAGCGCGGAGCGCGCACCGGTTCTCTTCATCGGGTCGGGATCTCCATCGGGTCCTCGGCGTGAGGCGGACCCGATTCGGAAGCGCGCGGGTACGGCTTCGCACGGCCCTGCCGCGCGGGTCAGGCGCGACGGGACCGGGGGAGGTTCGGGTGGATCGGGTACTGCGTTCGGGTCCGCAACGTGCCCGTGGGCACGAAGTCCAAGCATGATGGCTTCATCCGTTTCGTGTCCACCCTTTGGAGGACCGGATGCGACATTTGCCCCTCGAACAGGGGTCAGGCGTCGGTGGTGATCCGCTTCACGCGCCGGGCCTCGCGGATGCGGCGCACGATGAGCACGACGAGCGCCGCCGCGATGGCCGTGTACACCACGAGGTCCAGGTATTCGAGCCACTGCTCGAGGAGGTGGTGCTGCGTGCCGAGGGCCGCGCCGACCCCGATCAGCAGCGTGTTCCAGAGGCCGGACCCGAGCACGGTGAACAGCGAGAAGACCACGAGCGGCATGCGGTCCGCGCCCGCTGGAAGCGAGATGAGGCTGCGCACGCCGGGGATCAGTCGCCCGACGAGCACCGACCACTTGCCGAAGCGATGGAACCACTCGGCGCCGCGCTCCAGGTCGGAGAGGCTCACGAGCCGCGTCCACGCGATCCAGCGGATGGCCCGCTCGAGGCCGATCGCGGCGCCGAGACCGTACAGCACGAGCGCACCGGCGAGGGAGGCCGCCGTGCTCCAGACGATGAGCCAGCCGAGGTTCAGCTCGCCGGCCTGGCTCAGGTAGCCCGCGAACGGCAGGATCACCTCGCTCGGGATCGGCGGAATCAGCACCTCGAGGAAGACGAGCACGCCGACGCCGACGTCGCCGAGGGCGTTCAGCACGTCGGCGGCGAACCCGGTGAGTCCGGTGAATCCGTGGTCGGTGGTCGTCAGGGCGGTCATGGCGGCTCCCGTCGTCGTGATCGTGCCCGGCGTTGGGCCACGCTACGCGACGCGGATGAACGCGAGCTGAGATCGGGTCCGGATGCCGCGTCAGCGCCCGCGGGCCGCACCGATCCGCCGACCGAGCTCGTCGGCGGCCGCGCGCACCGCGCCCGCGATCTCCGCCGCGGGCAGCGTGCGGGGCGAGTCATCCGGGTAGGTCACCGCGATGGCCGCCGCGGGCCAGCCGACGTGATCGAGCACCGCGACGCCGACCGAGGCGAGACCCGGGGTGACCTCGCCGGCCTCGGCCGCCCAGCCGGTCTCGCGCACCTCGTGCAGCAGCTGCTTCAGCCGCGAGGCGCGCCACTCCCCCGCGGCGTCCGGGTCGCCGCGCCAGGCGAAGGCGGCGCGGTCCGGGTAGAGCGCGCGGAGCTGCGCGGGCGGCAGGGCGGCGAGCATCGCCCGCCCGGTGGCGGTGAGGTAGGCGGGCAGCCGCACACCCACATCGGTGACGAGCGAGGGCCGGCGCGGAGCGCGCTCCTCGACGAGGTAGAGCACGTCGCGCCCGTGCAGCACCGCGAGGTGCCCGCTCTCGCCGAGTCGGTCGACGAGGCCGGCGACGAGCGGGCCACCGAGGCGCGCGAGCGGCTGCTGCCGGCTGAATCCGCTCGAGAGTTCGAAGGCGGCGACGCCGAGCCCGTAGCGGCGTTCCTCGGGCAGGTGCACGACGAAGCCGCGCTCCTGCATGACCGCGAGCAGGTGGTAGACCGTCGAGCGGGGCAGCTCGAGCGCGGCGGCGATCGTCGCGGCCGGCACCGGGCCGCGCTGGTGCGCGAGGTGACTGAGGATCGCGAGCGTCTGATCCGCCGCGGGCACCTTCGCCTTCGCCATCCGTCTCCTCCGTCTTCGAGTTGCCCGACTTTCATGAAAGTCGGGCAAGTCGGGGTTCGGAGGCGAGCGTAGCGCGCTTCGTCTGGGATCGCAGACGGATGCCTCCTCCAGCCGCTCCCGCCGAGGCGCCCGAGCCGCTGGAATCGAAGCATGAGCACGAGCGCGCCCTCCACCAGCACGGTCACCGTCGGCATCCCCGGCCTCTCGATCGAGGAGGTCGTCGCCGTCGCCCGCCACGGCGCCCCCGTCGCGCTCGACCCCGCCGCACTCGAGGAGGTCGAGCGCAGCCGAGCCATCGTCGACGGCCTCGCCGCCGACCCGAACCCGCACTACGGCATCTCCACCGGCTTCGGCGCACTCGCGACGACGTTCATCGCCGCCGACCGCCGCGCACAGCTGCAGGCGAGCCTGGTTCGCTCGCACGCCGCCGGCTCGGGCGCCGAGGTCGAGCGCGAGGTCGTGCGCGCGCTCATGCTGCTGCGCCTCTCCACACTGATGACGGGCCGCACCGGCGTCCGCCGCGCGACCGTCGAGACCTACGCCGCGATCCTGAACGCCGGGATCACCCCCGTCGTGCGCGAGTACGGTTCGCTCGGCTGCTCCGGCGACCTCGCGCCGCTCGCGCACTGCGCGCTCGTCGCGATGGGCGAGGGCGAGGTGCGCACGGCGGACGGCGAGCTGGTGGATGCCGGGGCCGCCCTCGCCGCGGAGGGCATCAGCCCCCTCCAGCTCGGCGAGAAGGAGGGCCTCGCGCTCATCAACGGCACCGACGGCATGCTCGGCATGCTCGCCCTCGCCATCACCGACCTGCGGCTGCTCCTGACCACCGCCGACCTCGCCGCCTCGATGAGCGTCGAGGGACTCATGGGCACCGACGCCGTCTTCGCCGCCGACCTGCAGACGCTCCGCCCGCAGCGGGGGCAGGCGCTCGCGGCCGCGAACTTCCGGACCGCGCTCGCCGGCTCGCCGATCGTCGCCAGCCACGCCGGACCCGAGGACGGCCGCGTGCAGGACGCCTACTCGCTGCGCTGCGCACCCCAGGTGCACGGCGCCGCCCGCGACACCGTCGCGCACGCGGCATCCGTCGCCGACGCCGAGCTCGCGAGCGCCGTCGACAACCCCGTGCTCACGACGGACGGCCGGGTCGAGTCGAACGGCAACTTCCACGGCGCGCCCGTCGCGTACGTGCTCGACTTCCTCGCGATCGCCGCGGCGGACGTGGCCTCGATGAGCGAGCGCCGCACCGACCGCTTCCTCGATCGGGCGCGCAACCAGGGCCTGCCGCCGTTCCTCGCGCACGAGGTCGGCGTCGATTCGGGCCTCATGATCGCGCAGTACACGGCGGCGGGCATCGTCTCGGAGCTGAAGCGGCTGGCCGTGCCGGCCTCGGTCGACTCGATCCCCTCCTCCGCCATGCAGGAGGACCACGTGTCGATGGGCTGGGCCGCGGCGCGCAAGCTGCGGCGCGCGATCGACGGCCTCACTCGAGTGCTCGCGATCGAGATCATGACCGCCGGGCGCGGGCTGCAACTGCGGGCGCCGCTGCAGCCCGGACCCGTCACGGGCGCGATCGTGGAGCTCATCGCGGGCGAGGGGTCGGTGCCCGGCGAGGACCGCTTCCTCGCTCCGGAGATCGAGCGCCTGACCGAGCTCGTGGCCTCCGGCGAGGTGCTCGCGCGGGCCTCCGCGGCCGCGGAGACGCCGCTGCGCTGAGGCTGGCGGGGCGGGTCCGACACGCCGAAGGAGGGGCGAAAACCGCCCCGAAAAGGTGACAATGGCTCACTGAATGAACGTTGTGCCCGCAGGGATGCGGTGCCAGACTGAGCGCGTCGGTACCCGAAACCGACACCCTTGGAATGTCGATGAAGCCAACACTGGACGAAGCGCCGCACCCTGGACGCCGGGCCCTGAGCCCCCGGCGCGCCGGACTCGCTGCGGCCACCGCCGTGACTGCCGTACTGCTCGGCGTCACCGGCACCACCTCGGCCTATGCCGACGATGGCGCCCCGGTCGCCGACCCAGGCACCGACCCCGCCGCGGTCTCCGCGCCCGCCCCGGCCGCGGACGCGAGCACGCTGAGCGAGCCCGCCCCGAGCGAACCCCCGCCGAGCGACCCCCCGCCGAGCGACCCCCCGCCGGAGCCCGGCGCGACGGAGCCGCCGGACCCCGGCACGGATCCGGGCACCGACCCAGGAACAGACCCGGGCACCGACCCTGGAACAGACCCGGGTACGGACCCCGGCACCGACCCAGGTACGGACCCCGGCACCGACCCGGGAACGGACCCCGGAACAGACCCGGGCACCGATCCCGGCACGGGAACCCCGCCGACGACCCCGCCGGTCACGACCCCACCGACGACGACCCCGCCCGTCGTCGCGCCGCCGGCGGCACCGCCGAGGGCCTCGACCCCCGGACCGCGGCCGCTCAGGATCAGCGGCGACATCCTCGAGACCGGATCCCGCGTCTCGGCGGCGATCCTCCAGGCCCAGCGCGTCCTCGCCGAGGCCACGACCGCGCTCCGCGCCGCGGAGGACGAACTGGCCGCCGCACGGGACACGCGCGAGGCCGCCCGGTCGACCGCGATGGAGCTCGACGAACTCGCCGAGACCGCGCGCGCCAAGGCCGACGAGGCGGCGCGCCTGTACATCGGCGCCGTTCGCGGCGACGGTGACGCCCTCGGCTCGATCGACGCCGCGCTGAAGCCGGGCGGCGACCTGCTCGCCGGACTCGGCAGCATGCAGCGGGTCTCCGAGCTGACCGGCGACGTGGAGGGGCTGCGCGAGACGGCCGATCGCTTCGATGCCGACGCCACCGCCGCCGAGACTCGCGCCGCGGCCGCCTGGGCGGAGGTCGACGCGGTGCCGGTCGAAACGCTCCAGCAGAAGGTGGACGACGCGGAGGACGCCGTGGCGGAGGCGCGCGCCGCACTCGCCGCCGCGCAGACGCAGCTCGCGGCCTCGAGCGTCACCGTCATCGAGAACCTGCCGACCGACTCCGGCCAGCTGAGCGACCAGGGCTGGTCGCTGCCGGTGAGCGGCCGCCTCACCGACGGCTTCGGCCCCCGCCCGAACAAGCCCGTCGCCGGGGTGAACGACTTCCACCGCGGCACCGACCTCGCGGCGTCGTGCGGCTCGCCCGTGTTCGCCGCGACCGCCGGCACCGTGATCGAGGCCGGCCGCAGCGGCAGCTACGGCAACTGGATCCTCATCGACCACGGCGACGGCGTCTCCACCGGCTACGCCCACCTCGTGGACGGCGGCATCCTCGTCTCCGTCGGCGATGCGGTCCAGGCCGGCGGGCTGATCGGCGCGGTCGGTTCGACGGGCGCGTCGACCGGCTGCCACCTGCACTACGAGGTGCGCCTCGGCGGCGTCGCCGTCGACGCGATCCCCTTCATGGCGGCGCGCGGCATCCAGCTCGGCTGAGCGGCCCACCGAACGAGCGAGTTGCCCGACTTTCATGAAAGTCGGGCAACTCGGTCGTTGGGCGCCTACTTCTGCAGGTTGATCCCGGGTGCGACGGGCTTCACGCCGTACTTCGCGAACAGCTCCTCGGTCGTGCCGTCCTCGTAGAGCGTGGTCATCGCGGCGAGCACGGCGTCGATGAGCTCCGGCTTCGCGGTGTTCATCATGCTGCCGACGTAGAAGCCGCCGTCGAACGGCTCGGCCACGATCTCGCGGTTCGCCCCCTGCTCGATCGCGTACGCGGCGCCCGCCTCGCTCTGGATGCCGAGCGCCGTGCGACCCGACTCGAGCGCGAGCTCGGCGTCCTGCTGGGTCGGGTACTCGGTGACCTGCATGCCCGGCTTGCCCGCCTCCTCGCACTCGGCGGTGAGCGCCTCGGCGTAGCTCACGTCGGTCGTGCCGCGGATCGTCGCGATCGTCTGCCCGCAGGCGTCGAGGCGCGTGGCGTAGGCGCCGCCGTTCCCGGCCGTCGTGATGAGCGTCGCCTGCTCGGTCATGAAGTCGACGAAGGTGCCCGCCTGCTGGCGCTCGAGCGTGTCGTAGAGGCTGCCGCCGTAGATGTCGTAGCGACCGGCGGCGACGCCCGTGATGCCGCCCTCCCACGCGACGGGGATGAACTCGATCTCGAGGCCGAGCTCGGCGGCGACCGCGTCGAGCAGGTCCTTCGTGATGCCGGACTGCGGCACATTGTCGGCGTCGGGGATCATGTACGGCGCGTCGGGCAGGGTCACGCCCACGCTCAGCACGCCGGGCTTCACGAGCCCGTCGAGGCCGGCCGCGGCGCCGTCGGACGGACCGGCCTCGCTGCCGGGCGCGTCGAAGGTGCAGGCCGCGAGAGCGAGGGCCGTGGCGGCGGCGAGGGCGGCCGGCAACAGGCGTCGTCGGATGTTGCGGGTCATCGGGGCATCCTTCCGGTCGGTGGCTGCCGGCACCGCCGGCTCCCCCGACGGTAGGAGCGGTGTCGGGCGGCCTCCAGGGACCGGTCGCGGCATCCGTTGCACTTTCCGCGGATGCCGCGATCGAGGCATCCCCCTCAGGCCGCGATGCCGAGCTGCGCGCGCCGGAACGCGGTCGGCGTGAGCCCGCACTCGCGCCGGAAGAAGCGCGAGAAGTAGGACGCGTCGTCGAAGCCGAGCCGCGCGGCGATCTGCGCGCAGCTGAGCTCAGTGCGGGCGAGCAGCCGTTGCGCCTCGCGCACGACCTCGGCGCGGATGAGCTCGCCGGGGCTCCGGCCCGCGTGCTGGCCGACTGTTTCCGCGAGGTGCCCGGGGGTGATGCCGAGCGCCTTCGCGCACTCGGCGACCGTGAGGGTCGCCGAGGCGCGCTCCCGTACGAGCCGTTCGAACGAGGCGGAGAGCCCGCGGCTCGGCCCGGCGGTCGGGTCGGGGGCGAGGCGGCGCAGCTGCAGGAGCAGCAGCGACAGCAGCGTGCGGATGGCCCGCGCCTGCAGCGCGTCGGGCAGGGCCAGCTCGGCGCGGAGCTCGGCGAACACGCGCTCGAGGCGGCGGCGCTGGGCGTCGGTCGGCCGCAGTCGGGCGTTCGTCCAGCCGGGCAGGCCGGCCTCGGGCCCGCCCTCCCCGGTGAGGAAGTCTTCACCGAAGAGCACGATCGTGCCGGTCACGGGCGCGGTCTCCTCCCAGTGATGCAGCTGCCCGGGCGCGATCAGGAACAGCTGCGGCGCGGCGATCGCGATCGACTCGGTGTCGATGTGGTGGAAGCCGGCGCCGCCGGTGACGAGCACGAGCTCGACGAAGTCGTGCCGGTGCGGGCGGCCCGCCCACGGCCCCGGCCCCAGGGTCTCGAGCGGCCCGATCAGGAAGTCGCCGTCGAGGCTCGCGGGCGACACGTTGATGCGGTGGGTGGGTGGGGCGGCCGGGCGCGCGCTCATGAGATCGCCGCCTCGGCATCCGATTCGGCATCCTGCGCCTCACCGCTGTGCGCCTCGCCGCCGGAGCGCCGCAGGAACGCCGCCGTCCGCGGCGAGCGCGGCGCCCCGAAGAGCTGCGCCGGCGGGCCCTGCTCGACGACGACCCCGCCCTCCATGAAGACGACCGTGTCGGCGACCTCGCGGGCGAAGCCCATCTCGTGGGTGACGACGACCATCGTGGTGCCGCCGGCGGCGAGCGACTTCATGACCGCGAGCACCTCGCCGACGAGTTCCGGGTCGAGCGCGCTCGTGGGTTCGTCGAAGAGCAGGATCGCCGGTTCCATCGCGAGCGCGCGGGCGATCGCCACGCGCTGCTGCTGACCCCCGGAGAGCTGCGAGGGGTACTTGCCCGCGTGCTCGGCGAGGCCGACCGAGGCGAGCAGCTCGCGGGCCCGGCGTTCCGCGTCGGCCCTGCGCAGGCCGAGCACCTTCACGGGCCCGATGGCGACGTTCTGCACCGCGGTGAGGTGGCCGAAGAGGTTGAACTGCTGGAACACCATGCCGAGGTTGCGCCGCACCCGGCTGGTCTCGCGGTCGCTCGCCTCGGTGAGATGCCCGGCGTGCGCGGTGTAGCCGACGAGTTCGCCGTCGACCGCGACGACCCCGCCGTCGAGCGACTCGAGCTGGTTGATGCAGCGCAGCAGGGTCGACTTGCCGCCGCCCGAGGGGCCGATGAGGCAGACCACCTCGCCGGGGGCGACGTCGAGGTCGATGCCGCGCAGGATCTCGGTGCCGTGGTACGACTTGCGCACGCCGCGGAGGGCGAGCGAGCCGCGGGCACCGGCCGTCGCGGCCGAGGCATCCGTCGCACCGGGCGCGCTCATCGGGCCGCCTCCGCCTTGAGCACCCGCCGTCTGCTGCGGTCGAGGCCGCGCTCCAGAAAGTGCTGCCCGATCGTCGCGAGCGTGACGAGCGCGAGGTACCAGAGGGAGGCGACCACGAGCATCGCGATCACCTGGTAGTTCTGCCCGTAGATCTGCTGGGCGATGGTCATCAGGTCGCCGCCGCCGATGACGGAGACGATGGCGGTCGCTTTCAGGATGTCGATGAACTGGTTGCCGAGCGGCGGCAGGATGACCCGAACCGCCTGCGGGATGACGATGAGCCGCTGCGCCTCGAGGCTCGTCATGCCGATCGCCTTCGCCGCGTCGGTCTGCCCCGGCGGGACGGCGAGGAAGCCGCCGCGCACGACCTCCGCCATGTACGCCGCCGTGTGCAGCACGAGCCCGATGAGCGCCGCGAGGAACGGCGTCACGAGCTCGTTGGTGCTGCCGCCGATGGTGAGCCCGAGCGCCGGGATGCGCACGCCGATGACCGGGAAGATGAGGGCGAGGTTGAACCAGAACACGAGCTGCACGAGCAGCGGCGTGCCACGGAACAGCCAGATGTAGCCGTCGACGATGACGCGCAGCACGGGGTTGCCGGACTGGCGCATGACCTCGAGCACGATGCCCAGCAGCAGTCCGAGGGCGAAGGTCAGCACCGTGAACAGCAGCGTCGTGCCGACGCCGGCGAGGATGCGCGGGCTGAACAGGTACTGCGCCACGACCGGCCAGTTCATGGCCGGGGCGGAGACGAAGGCCCAGCCGACCGCGGCGGCGAGCGCGCCGACGACGACCGCGGGGACCCAGCGGCTGAGGATGCGGGATCGGGAGCGCAGCGGGAGGGCTGCGAGCCGGGCGAGCGGGTCGCCGCCGCCGGCGGCGGTGCCGGGCGGGTCGGCGAGGAGCTGGGAGGAGGTCATGGGGTTCATTCCAGGAATCGGGGATGCGGCCGGCAAGGCTTCGGCCGGCTCTGCTATCCGGTATCCCAGACCTGGCCGCTTCGGTGAGCGATCGTGCGCGCTGGAGCAAGGCCGGGGCGTTCCCGGTCAAGGTGCGGGGGCGCCTGTCGCGCGCGCCGGCCGCCCGCCGCACCCGAGAGGAGTCACAGCATCCCCGCCGCGCGTCCATCGACGCCGCGCCGGGGCATCCGTAGCGTCGCCAGCGGCCGGCGCACCGTCGGCCGACCGACGACGATCTGGAGGATGGCCGATGGCCGGAAAGTACGAGCACCTCTTCGTGCGACACATGGGCGACTCGAGCGCCGACCTCGTGAACGAGGGCGCCGTGGCGACGGGCGTGCCGCGCCCCGCGCACATCGGCGACGCGTTCGCGCTGATGCGGGCCGAGGACGTGCCCGAGTCGAAGATCCACATGACCTACTCGTGGATCGGGCCGACCGACGAGCCCTCGCACTGGGTGAACGAGCACGAGCACGACTACGACGAGGTGCTCATCTGGACGGGCTCCGACCCGGAGAACCCGCACGACCTCGGCGGCGAGATCCTCATCGACATCGAGGGCGAGACGTACAGCGTGACGACCTCCGGCGCGCTGTACATCCCAGCGGGCATCCGGCACTGCCCCTTGGACTTCAAGCGCGTGACCCGGCCGATCCGCTTCAGCGCGCTCTCGCTCTCGGGCGACGGCGCCTACTCCTCGGACGAGGACGTCCCCCGCGACGCCTCCGCCTGAGCGCGCCCCGCGCCGCGCGCGAGGAGTTCGATCTCGACTTGCCCGACTTTCATGAAAGTCGGGCAAGTCGCGTTTCGGGGCGGGCACGTCGCGTGTGGGACGGGCGGATGCCTTGGGCCGCATGTCCGGGATCGCAGACACCCGCCCCGCCGCATCCGTTGTCCACGCCGCCCGGCTGCGCGAACCTGGGGACATGACCGATGCACCCTCCACCGAAGCGCGCGGCGCCCGCACCGTCCGCGCCGCCCGCGGCTCGACGCTGAGCGCGAAGAGCTGGCAGACCGAGGCGCCCCTGCGCATGCTCATGAACAACCTCGACCCCGAGGTCGCCGAGCGCCCCGAGGACCTCATCGTCTACGGCGGCACGGGCAAGGCCGCCCGCAACTGGGAGTCCTTCGACGCGATCGTCGCGACCCTCGAGCGCCTCGAGGACGACGAGACCCTGCTGGTGCAGTCGGGCAAGCCCGTCGGCGTGTTCCGCACGCACGCCTGGGCGCCCCGCGTGCTCATCGCGAACTCGAACCTCGTCGGCGACTGGGCGACCTGGCCCGAGTTCCGCCGGCTCGAGTCGCTCGGCCTCACCATGTACGGGCAGATGACCGCCGGCTCGTGGATCTACATCGGCTCGCAGGGCATCCTGCAGGGCACCTACGAGACCTTCGGCGCCGTCGCCCGGGTGCTCGCCGAGCGCCAGGGCCGCAGCGCCGAGGAGGTCGCGCAGGCGAGCCTCGCCGGCACGCTCACCCTCACCGGCGGCTGCGGCGGCATGGGCGGCGCGCAGCCGCTCGCCGTCACCATGAACGGCGGCGCCGTGCTCATCGTCGACGTCGACGAGACCCGCCTCGCCCGCCGCGTCCAGCACGGCTACCTCGACGAGTACCACCCCGATCTCGACACCGCGCTCGCCCGCGCCGTCGAGGCGAAGGAGGCCGGCATCGCCCGCAGCGTCGGCGTCGTCGGCAACGCCGCCACGATCTTCGCCGAGCTCCTCGACCGCGAGGCGCCCATCGACATCGTCACCGACCAGACGAGCGCGCACGACCCGCTCTCCTACCTGCCCGAGGGCGTCTCGGTCGCCGAGTGGCACGAGCTCGCCGCCTCCGACGCCGAGGAGTTCACCCGGCTCGCCCGCGCCTCGATGGCCAAGCAGGTCGAGGCGATGGTCGGCTTCCAGTCGCGCGGGGCCGAGGTGTTCGACTACGGCAACTCGATCCGCCGCGAGGCGGAGCTCGGCGGCTACGCGCACGCCTTCGACTTCCCCGGCTTCGTGCCCGCGTACATCCGGCCGCTCTTCGCCGAGGGCAAGGGGCCGTTCCGCTGGGCGGCGCTCTCGGGCGACCCGGCCGACATCGCGGCCACCGACCGGGCCATCCTCGAGCTGTTCCCCGAGGACGAGCACCTCCGCCGCTGGATCACCCAGGCCGGCGAGAAGGTGCACTTCGAGGGCCTGCCCGCGCGCATCTGCTGGCTCGGCTACCAGGAGCGCCACCTCGCCGGACTGAAGTTCAACGAGATGGTCGCCTCGGGCGAGCTCAGCGCGCCCGTCGCCATCGGCCGTGACCACCTCGACTCCGGCAGCGTCGCGAGCCCCTACCGCGAGACCGAGTCGATGGCCGACGGCTCCGACGCGATCGCCGACTGGCCGCTGCTGAACGCCCTGCTCAACACCGCGTCCGGCGCGAGCTGGGTGTCGATCCACCACGGCGGCGGCGTCGGCATCGGCCGCTCGATCCACGCGGGGCAGGTCGTCGTCGCCGACGGCACCGAGCTCGCCGCTGAGAAGATCGCCCGCGTGCTCGTCAACGACCCCGGCACGGGCGTCATGCGGCACGTCGACGCGGGCTACGAGCGGGCGATCGAGGTGGCGCGCGAGCGCGGCCTCGACGTGCCGATGGCCTGAGCGGGGGACGGCGGATGCCTCGGACGACCCTCTTCACGAACATCGGCGAGCTGACCACGAACGACCCGGCGCCCGATCGCGAGGGCGGCCCGCTCGGGATCGTCCGCGACGCGGCGCTGCTCGCCGTCGACGGACAGGTCGCCTGGGTCGGGTCCGCCGCGGCCGTGGCCTCCGCCGCCCCCGCCGGGGCGCTCGAGCCCGACGAGCTCGTCGATCTCGGCGGCCGCGCCGTCATCCCGGGATTCGTGGACTCGCACTCGCACCTCGTGTTCGGCGGCGACCGGGCCGAGGAGTTCGCCGCCCGCATGGCCGGCCGGCCGTACGAGGCGGGAGGCATCCGCTCCACCGTGCAGGCGACCCGCGCGGCGGGCGACGAGGAGCTGCGCGCCCGCCTCGCCGCCTTCGTCGAGGAGCTGCACCGGCAGGGCACGACGACGTTCGAGATCAAGTCGGGCTACGGCCTCTCCGTCGAGGCCGAGGAGCGCCTGGTGCGCCTCGCGCGCGAGGTCACGGACGAGGTCACGTTCCTCGGCGCGCACGTCGTGCCGTTCGAGTACCGGGAGCCCGACGGCCCGGGCGCCGACGCGTACGTCGAGCTCGTCACGGGCGAGATGCTCGCCGCGTGCGCCCCGCACGCGAAGTGGGTCGACGCGTTCTGCGAGCGCGGGGCGTTCACCGCGGAGCAGTCCCGGCGGGTGCTCGAGGCCGGCCGCGCCGCCGGCCTCGGCGTGCGCGTGCACGGCAACCAGCTCGGGCCGGGCGAGGGAGTGCGGCTCGCGGTGGAGCTCGGCGCGGCCTCCGTCGACCACTGCACCTACCTGAGCGACGAGGACGTCGCGGCGCTCGCCGCCTCGGACACGGTCGCGACCCTGCTGCCGGGCGTCGAGTTCTCGACCCGCCAGCCGTACCCCGACGCCCGGCGCCTGCTCGATGCGGGCGCCACCGTCGCGATCGCGAGCGACTGCAATCCGGGCTCGAGCTTCACGAGCTCGATGCCGTTCTGCATCGCCGTCGCGGTGCGCGACATGCGGATGACTCCCGCCGAGGCCGTCTGGGCGGCGACCGCGGGCGGTGCTCGGGCGCTGCGCCGCGAGGACGTCGGCGCGCTCCGCCCGGGCATGTCGGCCGATCTCGTCGAGCTCGACGCGCCGAGCCACGTGCACCTCGCCTACCGGCCGGGCGTGCCGCTCGTGCGCCGCGTGTACCGCGCGGCCGAGCACCTCGCCGGCGCCGCGTAGCGCATTCCGAGTTGCCCGACTTTCATGAAAGTTGGGCAACTCGGGGTCGGGGTGAGCGTTCGACTCCGTCAGTCGCGCGGGGTGCGCACGAGCTCGAGCCGGCCGCTGCCCTCGATCAGCTCGGCCCAGGAGCCGACGTCGACCGCGCACGTCACGATCGCGCACGTCGGCAGCTCGACGAACTCCCCAGTGAGCTCGGCGACCGCGTCGCTCATGCCGGGATTGTGGCCGACGAGCATCGCGACGGATGCCTCCTCGGGCAGCGCGGCGGCGACCGCGAGGATGGTCCGGGCCGACGCCGCGTAGAGCTCCGGCCGCTCGACGAGCCCCGCGCCGAACGCGGCCGCGTACTCGCGCGCGGTCGTGATCGCCCGGAGCGCCGGGCTCGACACGACGAGCTGCACGGCGGCGCCGTCGTCCACGAGCCGGCGCGCCATGTCGGGGGCGTCGCGCAGCCCCCGCGCGTTCAGCGGGCGGTCGAAGTCGGCCAGTCCCGGGTCGCCCCAGTCGGACTTCGCGTGCCGGGCGAGGAGGAGCGTCTTCATGCCCCCAGCCTCGCACCGCTCGCGCGTCGGCGCGAGGGTGCGGGCACCTCGGCGTGCGGAGCGGAGCGTCAGCCGCGCCTCGGCCGGCTCGCGACGCCGGCGAGCACCTCCAGCACGCAGAGGGCGGCGAGCCGCACGGTGCGGCCGTCCGGGGCATCCGCCGTCGCGTCCACCTCCGCGAGGTCGACGCTCACCACGCGCGGGTCGCTCGCCGCCGCGCGCGCGAAGGCCCGCAGCTCCCACGCGGCGAGGCCGCCGGGCATCGAGGCGGGGCAGCCGGGCACCACGGAACGGTCGCAGACGTCGACGTCGAGGTCGAGGTGCACGGGCCCGCCCGCGGCACCCGCGATGGCGAGCGCCTCGGCCATGACCTCGGCCGGTGCGCGGCCGTGCAGCTCGTCGCGGTGGATGACGGTGATGCCGAGCTCGCGCGCCCGGCGCGCGTACTCGGCCGAGTTCGCGAAGTCGGCGATGCCGATCTGCACGATGCGCGCCGGGTCGAGCCCGGCCTCGACGAGCCGCCGCACCGGGGAGCCGTTCGAGACGCCGTCGCGCAGGTCGTAGTGGGCGTCGAGCGTGACGAGTCCGGCGCGGTCGAGCCCCTCGCCCCACGCTCCGAGCGCGGTGGCGACCGTCACGGAGTTGTCGCCGCCGATCGCGAGCACCACCTCGGCCAGCTCGCTGAGGCGCGCGACCTCGGCCCGGGTGCGCGCCTCGCCCTCCGGGCCGTCGGGTTCCTCGATGTCGCCCGCGTCGACGACCGCGAGCGGTGCGGACTCGGCGAGGTCGAGCTCGCGGGCGGTCCCCCGCCGGTCGGGCACGAGTGCGGCGCTGTAGCGTTGCAGCGCCTCGCGCACGGCGAGCGGGGTGGCATGCGCCCCGGTCGGCGAGAGCGAGGTGCGCCACGCGGGCACGCCGAGCACGGCGAGCGCCGCGCGCTCCCCCGCTGCGAGGGCGTCGGGAGCGGGCCAGGCTCCGGCGCGCGGCCAGAGGGGATCGTGCGAGAGCGCCATGCGCCCACGCTAGGCGGTCGGGCCCACGAGCGCAGCGGGCGCGGATGCCTCGTCGTCTGCGATCCCGGACGGAGGCCGCCGCTCGCGTATCGTGGCTCGCATGCCCGAGCCCGAACGCCGCCCCGGACGTTCGCCCGCGGCATCCGGCCCGACACTCGCCGGCCTCGCCGTCGTGCTCGCCGCGTTCGCGGTCGCCGTGGTCCCGCTCGGCCGGCAGGCGCAGATCGCCCTGATGCACGGCATCGGCCCGGCCCAGCTCGGCGCCGTCGGCGCGATGGCGCTCGGCACCGTGCTGCTCGTGATCGGCGCGGTCGCCGTGCGCGGGCGCACCCTCATCGGGGTCGCCGGGGGCGTGGCGGCCGTGCACTTCCTGCTGCTCGCCGCTGCGACGGTCGCGCGGCTCGGCCTGGGCGGCGGCCCCGGCGGCACGGTCGCCGACGTCGGGGGACTGCTCGCGCTCGCGATCGCCGCCACCGCCGCCGGACTCGCACTCGTCGGCACGCGGGCGGTCGCGCCGGCCGCGCAGCTCGGCATCCGCCGGGTCGCGCTCGTGCTCGCCGTCGGCGCGGCCGCGGTGCTCGCGCTGTCCGAGCTCCCGGGGCTCGTCGCCGCACTCGGCTACGGCGCCGCCTCGGCCCTCTCGACGGTCGTGGTGTGGACCCGGGTGCTCGCGATGGTGCTGGGCGTGCTGCTCGTCGCCCGCGCGTCCCGGGGCGGGCGCGGCGCGCGGCCCCTCGCGCTCGTCGCCGCACTGCTCGCGGTCGCGCTCGCCGTCGAGGCCGCGCTCGGCGTGCGGGAGTGGAGCGGCCTCGCCTTCGCCGCCGCCGTCGTCGCGGCGCTCTGCTGGGCCGCCGTCGCGGTCATCGCGGTTCGACTCGCGATCGTCGCCGGGCCGGCCAGCGGCGGCACGGCGGACCGCTAACCGCGGGACGCCCGCAGCAGCGCCACGAGCTCGCGCTCCCGCTCGGCCGTGAGCCCGGCGCGCCGCTCGCGATCGAGTCCCTGCTCGCGTTCCCACGCCAGCACGTCGGTGAGCGTCTGCTCGATCGGGCGCGGCGCGAAGCCCTCGCGCCTGGCGGCCGCGTTCGAGCGGTCCTGGAACGCGTGCCAGCCGGGCTCGGCGATCCAGAGCGGCAGGGACGCCTCACCCGCCCACTCGGCGACGCCCCGTTCGGCGAGCCAGTCGGAATCCGCCTCGAGCTGCTCGCCCGCGAAGCCGCCGACCGCCACGGAGGCGTCGAGCACCGCCCCGAACGTCGAGCGGTCGCCGACGAGGTTGAACGCGCCGCCGAGACCGCGCTCGATCGCGTCGAGCGTCCACGCGACCAGGTCGCGCACGTCGACGAGCTGGGCGGCGGCGTCGCGGATGGCGGGCACGAGCATCGGCTCGTCGTCGCGTGCCGCGCGGGCGACCCAGTACCCGCTCCGACCGGAGGCGTCGCCGGGACCGCCGATGAGCCCCGGCCGCACGATGAGGGCGCGGTCGCCGAACGCCTCGCGGTAGGCGAGCTCGATCGCGGACTTCGCCTCGCCGTAGCTCTCTGGATCGGACTCGTCGGACTCGAGGGGCGGCAGCAGCTCCGCCGACTCGTCGGCGCCGGGCTCGTCGTGGTGCGCGTAGACGTTACCGGACGAGATCGCGACCGCCCGGTCAGCCGCGACGGCGAGCGCGGCGGCCGCTCGTCGGGCGAAGCCGGGCTGCCGGGTGACGTCGATCACGGCATCCCAGTGCCGATCGGCGACGGCGTCGTAGGCGTCGGCGCGCGAGCGGTCGGCGACGACGAGTCGGGCTCCGTCGGCGACGTCGCCGCCCTCGCCGCGAGCGAGGCACGTGACCCGGTGGTCGCGGCGCAGGGCCTCGCGGGCGAGCTCACGGCCGAGCCACTGGGTGCCGCCGAGGATCAGGATCTCCATCCCGCCATCACAGCACCCTTCGACCAGCTCAGGGAACCAGCTGGTTCGCTGAGCCCGTCGAAGTGCCAGCTGGTTCGCTGAGCCCGTCGAAGTGCCAGCTGGTTCGCTGAGCCCGTCGAAGTGCCAGCTGGTTCGCTGAGCCCGTCGAAGCGCGGCCCTTCGACAGGCTCAGGGAACCATGCGTCGAAGCGCGGCGCGGGAATAGCCTCGTGAGCGACGCAGTTCCACTTGCAGGTACCCCAGAGGGGTATTAATCTGGCGAGAGGACACAGGAGGGCACGATGAACGCGAGCCAGCACGACCCGCACACCGGCCACCAGGCATCCGGCCACGACCCGCACGCCGCGCACGCTCAGCGCGACGAGCACGCAGGCCACGAGGCGACAGGGCACGACCCGCACGCCGGGCACGACGCGCAGGACATGCACGCCGGACACGACATGAGCGGGCACGCCGGGCACGACATGACCGGCCACGGCGGGCACGGCGGCCACGGCGACCACGTCGGTCAGTTCCGCCGGCTGTTCTGGATCATGCTCGTCATCGCGGTGCCGACCGTCGTGCTCAGCCCGATGTTCGCCGGGCTGATCGGCTACCAGCTGCCCGACACCGGCATCGTGCCCTGGATCTCGCCGGTGCTCGGCACCGTCATGTACTTCTGGGGCGGCAAGCCCTTCCTCACCGGCGCCTGGTCGGAGCTGAAGTCCCGCAAGCCCGGCATGATGCTGCTGATCGGCCTCGCCATCACGGTCGCGTACTTCGCGAGCCTCGCCGCGAGCTTCGGCCTCGTCAGCCACCACCTCGACTTCTGGTGGGAGCTCGCGCTCCTGATCGTCATCATGCTGCTCGGCCACTGGATCGAGATGAAGTCGATCGCCCAGGCCTCCAGCGCCCTCGACGCGCTGGCCGCGCTGCTGCCCGACGAGGCCGAGCGCATCGTCGACGGCCTCGACGGGCAGACCGTCGAGACGGTCACGCCCGCCGAGCTCGCCCTCGGCGACGTCGTCATCGTGCGGCCCGGCGGCCGCGTTCCCGCCGACGGCGAGGTCGTCGACGGCACGGCCGACGTCGACGAGTCCATGATCACGGGCGAGTCGCGCCCCGTGCGCCGCGGCCCCGGCGACCACGTCGTCGCGGGCACCGTCGCGACGGACACGGCGATCCGCGTCCGAGTCGGCGCAGTCGGCGACGACACGGCGCTCGCCGGCATCCAGCGGCTCGTCGCGCAGGCGCAGGCCTCGAGCTCGCACGCGCAGCGCCTCGCCGACCGCGCGGCCGGCTGGCTGTTCTGGTTCGCCCTCGGCGCGGCCGTGCTCACCGCCATCGCCTGGACCGTGCTCGGCAACCCGGACGACGCCGTCGTCCGCACGATCACCGTGCTCGTGATCGCCTGCCCGCACGCGCTCGGCCTCGCCATCCCGCTCGTCGTGCAGATCGCGACCGAGCGCGCGGCGAAGGGCGGCGTGCTCATCACCGACCGGCTCGCGCTCGAGACGATGCGCACTGTCGGCGCCGTGCTCTTCGACAAGACCGGCACGCTCACCAAGGGCGAGCCCGCCGTGACGGATGCCGCGGCGGCCCCGGGCCACGAGCTCGACGAGGTGCTCGCGCTCGCGGCATCCGCCGAGTCCGACTCGGAGCACCCGCTCGCGAAGGCCATCGTCGCGGATGCCGAGGGCCGCGGTCTGCGCCGCAGCGAGACGAGCGAGTTCGAGGCTTCGGCCGCGATCGGCGTGCGCGCCGTCGTCGGCGGCCGTGTCGTTCAGGTCGGCGGCCCCGGCCTGCTGCAGCGCGAGGGCGTCGAGGCGCTCCCGGCCTCCGCGCCGTGGGCGGACGGCGGCTCGACCGTGCTGCACGTGCTCGTCGACGGGCAGGTCGCCGGGGCGCTCGCGCTGGACGACGAGATCCGGCCCGAGTCCCGCGAGGCCGTCGACGCGCTGCACGCGCTCGACATCCAGGTCGTCATGATCACGGGCGACGCCGAGCCCGTCGCCCGCCGGGTCGCCGGCGAGCTCGGCATCGACCGGGTGTTCGCGGGCGTGCGGCCCGAGGACAAGGCGGCGAAGGTGCAGGAGCTCCAGCGCGAGCGGCTCAGCGTCGCGATGGTCGGCGACGGCGTGAACGACGCGCCCGCGCTCGCCCAGGCGGACGTCGGCATCGCGATCGGTGCGGGCACGGATGTCGCGATCGCCTCCGCGGGCGTGGTGCTCGCCTCGAGCGACCCGCGCTCGGTGCTGTCGGTGATCGAGCTGTCGCGCGCGAGCTACCGCAAGATGTCGCAGAACCTCTGGTGGGCGGCCGGGTACAACCTGATCTCGGTGCCGCTCGCGGCCGGCGTGCTCGCGCCGATCGGGTTCGTGCTGCCGATGTCGATCGGCGCCATCCTGATGAGCCTGTCGACCGTCATCGTGGCGCTCAACGCGCAGCTGCTGCGCCGGCTCGATCTGCGGCCCGAGGCCTCGGCGAAGGCGGTGCTCGAGCGGCGCTGAGCCACCGCCCAGTTCGCCGTGACGCCCAGCAGCGCGAGCTCCCGGGTCGGATCGATGCGGTGCGAACCGGCGTTCCCACTTGGATGAACCGGAACTTCGCGGCACCCCTCAGCCACCGCCGTGGACGCGAAGAAGGGAGCTGAATCCCAGTCCGGGCCGAAGAACTATCTGCGTGCTGCTTGCCGGCGTTCGACGTCGGCGTGTGCGATGGCTGCGCTGAGCACGATGCTGAGTCGGCGCTGCTCGGGGCCGTCGCGGCGGTCCACTCCCTCGCCTCCGGGGAATCTGGTCGCGGTGACCTCGATGACGCAGGAGATAAGTTGTTCGAGCAGCTCGGCACGCCTGAGTGATGGCTCGGTCTGCGCGAACACGATCCGGGCGTGCTCGAGGAGCGGCGACGCTGACTCAGCAGCCATGACTCGGCGGGTTCTTCTCATCCGAGATCGCGCGGCCACCGTAGTCGAACTCGGCGGGAAAGCCGGCATCATCGGCACCGAACACCGTCAGGCGCTCGGCGGCGTACACCGTTGCCAAACCCACCTGGCATCGCCATGATCCCACGGGACGGCGCCGCGCTCGGCGAGGTAACGGGGTGCCGCTCCAGGGGGGATGAGGAGCGCAACCCCGCATCTGGCATACCAGCATCACCCGTGTATTTGTTCTGCTAGACCGCCTTGGCACGGATCAATTCTAGAAGACGGGATACCAAAATGCCAAGCCCTGGAGATGCCCACGACGTCAGCCAGAGCGGGCTCGCGTTCAGACACCTTTCAGCCCCCATCCACCGCTTCTGGAATGCTGCTCCTTGAACCTGCCTCGCGTTCGACGCATCTAAGGTGGAAGAAGGCGCATCAGCACCGGTTACATGAACTCCCCCACCGGCTGGTACATCCAGCCCAAAGAGAATGCTGGAAACGTCGTGCCGAGCGCGGCGAACCGGTTCACATCATTGCGTCCACGCCGAGCAGACCACGGCTTCGCCAGCGGTGGATCTTGTTGACGGCACTCGCTGGAGGGGACCACCGCGCGGGACAGCATCACGGGTCCACACGATCGCGAGACTCCGCACCGACTGAGGCTCCACCCGACCCGATGAACGCGACCTCGTTCACGACGATGCCGGTGAGGGTATAGCCTCCAGCCCGCATCCTCGCGAGTACTCTGGCGACCACCAACGCCCCGCGATACCCGGAATCGCACGCATCTCAAAGCAATGACCGACGTGGTCACCCGGCATTGATCCGCATTTGGGATACCTCTCGTTGGCGTGCCGATCTCATTTCAGCGGAGCCCGATTCGTGCCTCGGCCTATCTGGGGCTCAATTCGGGCAAGTCCCGAGCCTCCGCCGGAGAGTTCGGGAGTTTGTGGCCTCTCGAGCGCGTTCTCGAAAGCGTAGATGCGCGGTCTAGGGGACGCATTCCAGTGTTTTCCCGGATGCGGTTGAAGCGTGCGTCTGCGGTAGTGGTGAGCGGGTCCGGGGATGTACGAAAGGAATCACTCATGCGCAAGTTGACCAAACTCGCCGCCACGGCGTTTCTCGCCGTCGGTCTCGCGCTCGGCGCCCCCGCGATCGCCAGCGCCGATGAACCCGTCGAAACCTGGACGCTGCAGTCCTCGGACATCGTAGGGGTGTACCACTACACCAGCAACCTCGGCAGTTCGGCCTGGGCCGGAGCCAACATCGGCGACACCTTCGTCGGAACCGTCTCCGAGTTCACGTCTGCGACGTGGCAGAAGGAGCAGCAGGACCGAGCTGCACAGTTCGGCGGCGACTGACGACTACTCGATGCCAACCGGTGGCCCAAGGACGAATCTCTCCGATGCTGGGGCACTGGCAGGACACTCCTCGAGAACTCTCGCCACGGCGAAGCAGCGCTGGCCCGCCCCCAGCAGGGGCCGGGCCAGCGTCTCGTCAGAGATGAAGTCCTTGCAGATCAGCCAGCTCGCCAGTTCACCAGCTTCTGCGCCGACCGGGTGGGGTCATCAATCCTGATAGGAACTGAATGTTGAGTGCGTTCGCACCTCCGAGAACGACGCGGTCGTGATCGGAACTGCAGCCGACACCCAGGTACGAGCTCTGTAAACATGAACAAGCCTGCACGACAGCAAGCCACACACGACGGGGCATAGCGAGGTCGAGATGGGAGCAAGTCCGCCTGCTTGGCTCAAACCGCAGGCATCTCGCACCTCAACATCGGTCAGCTTCGAGGCCAGCCCGACAAGAGGCACACGACTGCCCGCTCGGGGAACGGCCGACCTTTCGGCCACCGGCCGCTCGGCGCCGCTCGACTCGCATGTCGGGGGCCCCGCCTACACTGGCGCCAGGGAGGCCGAGATGCCGTTGGAGCGGTTCGCCTCGCACGCGACCGACGTCGACCGGGCCGAGCGCGAGATGCAGCAGATCTGGCCGACGACGAGGCTCGGGCGCGACCCCGACCACCGCTTCGTGTACGAGCAGACGGTGCTGAGCGATGCCTCGGCGAGCTTCATCCGGTTGCACATCGGCACCCGCCTCGAACGCGCGTCCACCCGTCTCGACGACGCCTTCATGATCGGGCGCCGCAGCGGCGGCGGGTACGTCTATCGCACCGACGGCAAGGCGGGCAGCCGCAGCGCGGTGATGCTGTTCCACCCGGGCTCCGTGCAGGCCGACATCCACGATCTCAAGATCGATCTGGTCTCCCTCTCGCGCAGCGAGGCCCAGCGGGTCGCCGCCGGTCTCGTCGGCGCCGACTCGGCCACGCTGCGGTTCGGCGGCGTCGGCGCCCGCAACGCCAAGCTCGAGCGGTACTGGGCGGCGCTGCACGAGCACGTGCTGCGCGAGGTGCTCGCCGACGACGAGCTCGCCTCGAACGATCTGATCCGGGGCCAGGCGGTGCGGTCGCTGCTCGTCGCGGCCTTCGCGGCGTTCCCGATCGAGATCCTCGGCGACGTGGGCTACGCCGACGGGGCCCTGCCCGCCGCGGTGCGCCGCGCCGTCGACTACGCGGAGTCGCACGCCGCCGAGCCGGTCACCGTCGACGACCTCGCTGCGGCGGCGCGCCTGACCAGTCGCGGACTGCAGGCCGCCTTCCGACGGCACCTCGACACGACGCCGAGCGAGTACCTCCGCCGGGTGCGGCTCGCCCGGGCCCACGAGGAGCTCCGCGCGGCCGACCCCACCGCCGGCGACACCGTGCGCGGCATCGCCCGACGTTGGGGCTTCGGCAACGACGCCCGCTTCGCGCGCGCCTACCGCGAGGCGTACGGCGCGACGCCGGTCGCCACGTTGCGCGGCTGACGCGCACGGCATCCGGCCGCCGCCCCACCCCTGCCCCCTCCCCGCCACGCGCCCTCGCCGCCCCGCGCCCTCCCGCCACGCGCCCTCCCCGCCCTTCCCTCCCCGCCACGCGCCCTCGCCGCCCGCAAAACGGCAGCATTTGCGGGTGCTCGCGCCCGCGCACCCGCAAATACTGCCGTTTTGCGGGGCGGGGGCAGGTGGGGCAGGTGGAGCAGAGCAGGTAGGGGCAGGGGCAGGTAGGGCGGCGCAAGGGGCGCGGCTGGGCAAGGGGGCCCGGGCGGCCCGCTCAGTCGAGCGAGCGCACCTCGATGGGGCTCGCCGCGGTGGTGCCCGCTTCGTCGCCCGTGAAGCCGGCGGCGGCGTTGTCGATGCGGAACGTCGCGAACTCCGAGCGGTAGCGCGCCTCGGCGTACTCGACCGCACGCCCGTGCACATCACGGGAGAGCCGACGTTCGCGGAGCAGCGCCGCGCCGGACGGCACGCCGAGCGCCTCCCCGTCGAGCGGGTTCGCCGCGACGGCGTCGATCGTGTGGCGCGCCTGCACGAGCCCGAAGCCGTGACGCGCGAGCTCGGCCGAGACCGAGGCGTGATCGAGGTCGAGGCCGATCAGCACGCGGCCGACGTCCGGCACGAAGCTCGCGCGCTCGATCATGATCGGCACCTCGTCGAGGAGCCGCACCCGGATCAGCTCGACGACGACGGCGCCCTCGTCGAGCTCGAGCAGGCCGGCGACGGCGGATGCCGCGTGCCGACGTTCGAGGGAGAGCGTCCTCGTGCCCGGGGTCTTGCCCTCGGCCCGGGCCCAGTCGGTGAAGGAGCGGAAGGTCGCGAGCGACTGGGCCGGCACGACCTTGCCCACGACCGGCGGCTTGCCGCGACCGCCGACGATGAACCCCTCGGCGCGGAGTGCGGCGAGAGCCCGGCGCACCGGTCCCCGCGAGGTGCCGAACTCCCGGCACAGCGCGGCCTCGCTCGGCAGGGCCATCCCGGCCGACCAGACGCCGCGCTCGATGCGGGTTCGCAGCTCGGCCCGCACTCGGAGCGAGACGGGGGACCGACGGCCCGACGGTGCGCTGATGACCATGCTCCGACGATAGGGAGCGCGGTGTCCCCCGAACCGGGCACCCGGCGACGCCCGGGTGAACACTGCGTGAACTCGGCGGCGGGGCGCACGGCATCGCCCCGCGGCCCCGGCCCCGGGCCCGCGCACCGCGCGGGCCCGGCAGCCAGCCTGTTACTGCCCCAGCATCTCGCGCATCTCGGCGATCTCCTCGGTCTGGTCCGCGATCACGGCCTCCGCGAGCGCGAGCACGTCGGCGTTCTCGCCCTCGGCCAGCACCTCCTCGGCCATCGCGACGGCGCCCTCGTGGTGCACGATCATCTGCTCGAGGAACAGCGGCCCGGCCTCGGGCCCGCTCGCGGCTTCGAGGGCGGCGAGGTCGTCGGCCGACATCATCGTGCTGTGGTCCATCCCGGCCATGCCGCCGCCGGACTGGCCCCAGTCCTCGAGCCAGCCCTCCATGCGGTCGATCTCGGGCTGCTGGGCGGCCTTGATCCGCTCGGCGAGCGCCGCGACCTCGGGGTCGAGCCCCTCCTTCGCGAGCACGAGGTCGGCCATCTCGATGGCCTGCTGGTGGTGCATGATCATCCCCGCCGTGAAGGCGACGTCGGCCTCGTTCGCCGCGGCGAGTTCGCTCGCCGACTGGCTCGGGTCGCCGCCGGTGCCGGAGTGGTCCATTCCGTCCATCCCGTCCATCCCGCCGGCGGCGCAGCCGCTGAGGACGAGGAGGCCCGCGGATGCCGCGGCGATCGTGGCGAGACGCACGGCGGCGCGGGGGGTCAACTGAATCTTCATGGTGTGCTCTTCCGTTCGTGATCGGCGCGCCGCCGGTCGACGGCGCGCGTGGCGCAGGCGCCGCGCGAGGGCGACGCGAGCGCGGATCACGTCCGGCTGATGGAGAGCTGCAGCAAGGAGGGCGCCGGACGGCGGCCCTCGCTCGCGAGCCGACGGGCGACGGCGACGAGCCGCATCGCGCCGGGCAGGCGCAGCGGCGCCGCGGCCGCGCCGAGCAGGAGCACGGCGAGCAGCGCGAGGATGCAGATGAGCGCCGCGATCCCGCCGTCGCCGGGTTCGGCCGTCACATCGGCACGGTCGCCGGACGCCGCGCCGGCGGAGGCCGCGGCGTGGGCAGAGGCCGCGGCGTGGGCGGATGCCTCGTCGCTCGTGAGCTGCCCGGCTGCCGCGCCGGAGCCCTCCGCCGCGTGGGCGACCGGCATCGCGTGCCCGGCCTCGTGCCCGCCCGCGCCGCCGAGGGCGTGCATGGCGAGCAGTCCGAGCAGGATGGCGGGCACGGCGAGCAGCGCGAGGAGCGCCCGCCGAATACCCATACCCCCTACTCTAGGACGTCGTCGCCTCCGGCGCACCCGCCGACGACGCGCCGGCCGCCGACGTACCGCCCGAGGCAGCCGACGCCCCGCCCGAGGCATCCGCCCCGCCGTCGGCGCGCTCGGCGCGCTTGGCCCGTCGCCGTTCCCGGCCGCCCTCGACGAGGTCGTAGAGCACCGGGAGCACGACGAGCGTCAACGCCGTCGAGGAGATCAGGCCGCCGATCACGACGATCGCGAGCGGCTGCGAGATGAACCCGGAGTGCCCGGTGATACCGAGCGCCATCGGCAGCAGCGCGAAGATCGTCGCCAGCGCGGTCATGAGGATCGGCCGCAGACGCCTCGAGGCGCCGTGCAGCAGTGCCTCGCGCACCGTCATGCCGCGGTCGCGGTACTGGTTCACGAGGTCGACGAGCACGATCGCGTTCGTCACCACGATGCCGACGAGCATGAGCACGCCCACGAGCGAGGCGACGCCGAGCGGGATGCCGCTGAGGATCTGCAGCGCGATCGCCCCCGTCGCCGCGAACGGCACCGAGACGAGCAGCAGCAGCGGCTGCAGCAGCGAGCGGAACGTCGCCACCATCACCACGTAGACGATGAGGATCGCCGCGAGCAGCGCGAGTCCGAGCTGCGAGAACGACTCGGTCTGGTCCGCGGTGACGCCCCCGACGGAGGCGGCGGTGCCGTCGGGCAGCTCGACCTCGGCGAGCGCCTGCGAGACGGCCGCGCTCGCGGTGCCGAGGTCGTCGCCCGCGGGCGTCGCCGAGACGGTCGCGCTGCGCAGCCCCTGCACGGTCGTGACCGTGGCCGGGCCGTCGACCTGCGCGACGGTCGCGAGCGAGTCGAGGCGCACCGGGCCGGCGGCGGTCGGCACCGGCAGCTCCTGGAGCGCGGCGATCGTGGTGGGCGGCTCCTCGGAGTCCAGGTAGATCGTGAGCGTCTTCTCGTCGATGACGATCGATCCCGCGCTCTGCGGCTGCATCGCCGCCGAGACGAAGCCGCCGAGGGCGACCTCCGAGTACCCCGCCTCCGCGGCCGCCGAGCGGTTCACCTCGACGGCGATGTACGGCCGGCCCTCGGAGAGGTTCGAGGTGACCTGGGCGAGGGAGTCGATGCCGTCGAGCTCCTGCACGACGGCGTCCGTCGCGGTGCGCAGGTCCTCAGCGTTCGAGGCGGTGATGTCGACCTCGATGTCGTTCGAGGCGCCGAAGCCGCTCGCAGCGGAGAGGGTGACCTCGCCGACGTCCCGGAGGTCGTCGAGCTCGCCGCGCACGGTGGCCTGCAGCGCGTCCTGATCGGCCGACTCGTCGGTCGTCACCGAGTAGGTGACGGTCGCCGCGCCGCCGCCGAGCAGGGCCGAGAGGCCGCGCCCGCCGGAGCCGATCGAGGTCTGCACGGTGTCGACGCCTTCCGTGTCGAGCAGCGTCTGCTCGACGGGCTTCGAGGCCGCGTCGAGCGCGTCGAGGCTCGTGCCGACCGGGAGCTCCTGCGTGACCTGGAAGGTGTTCTGCCCCGAGGAGCCGAGGAAGTTCGTCTTCATCAGCGGCGTCAGCGCGATCGTGCCGCCGAGCACGAGCACGGCGAGCAGGATGGTCGTGACGCCGTGCTTCAGCGTCCAGTGGATGATCGGCAGGTAGCCGCGCTGCAGCCGCGAGGGGTGCTCCAGCTCGTCGGGGCCCGCGGCCAAGCCTGGGGCGGATGCCTCGTCGATGAACGCCGCGGCCGAGGCATCCGACCCGTCGTGCTTGTGCACCTTCGCCGGCTTCAGGAACCAGTACGCGAGCACCGGCACGATCGTGAGCGCCACGAGGAGCGAAGCGAGCAGCGCGATCGTCACGGTGAGCGAGAACGGCCGGAAGAGCTCGCCGGTGACGCCCTCGACGAGCGCCATCGGCAGGAACACCGCGACCGTCGTGATCGTCGACGCGGTGATCGCGCCGGCCACCTCGCGCACGGCCCGCACGATCGTCGCCGCCTTGTCGACGCCCGCGACGAGGTGCCGCTTGATGTTCTCGATGACGACGATCGAGTCGTCGACGACGCGGCCGATCGCGATGGTGAGGGCGCCGAGCGTCAGGATGTTCAGCGTGTAGTCGGCCGCCTGCAGGCCGATGAAGGTGATCAGCACCGAGGTGGGGATGGAGATCGCGGTGACGAGCGTCGCCCGCACCGAGAGCAGGAAGACGAGGATCACGATCACGGCGAACACGAGGCCGAGCAGGCCCTCGGTCGCGAGCGACTCGATGGACTGCTCGATGTACGGCGCCTGGTCGAAGACGACGGTGAACGTCGCGCCGGGGTTCGTGGTGTCGAGCGAGGACTCCAGGTCGGGCAGCAGCGCCTTGACCGCGTTCGACACCTCGACGGTGTTCGCCGCGGGCAGCTTCGTGACGGAGATCGTGAGGGCCGGCTCGCCGTTCACCCGGGAGATGCTCGTCACGGGGTTCTCGCCGAGGGCGACGGTGGCGACGTCGCCGATCGTCGGCGGGGTCGTGCCGGGCTGGCCGACGAGGGGCAGCGCCGCGACGTCGTCGACGCTGCCGAGCCGGGCGCCCGACTGCACGGCGAAGGTGCGGTCGTCCTCCGTGATCGTGCCCGCGGGCACGAGTACGCCGTTCTGCGAGAGTGCGTCGCGGATCGCCTGCACGGTGAGGCCGCGCGCGGCGAGGGCGGCGGGGTCCGGGGTGATGTTGACGCGCTGGCCGACGTCACCGACGAGGGTCGCATCGCGCACGCCGTCGACGTCGGTGATCTCGCCGAGAGTGGTACGGCTGATCTCGTCGGAGAGGGCGGCCGTGTCGTCGACGCCGGTGACGGCGAGCTGCACCACGGGGAAGTCGTCGAGCGAGAGCGCGACGACCTGCGGGTCGACGTCGTCGGGCAGCGACTGCTGGATGCGGTTCACCGCGGAGAGCAGCTTCTGCTCGGCGAAGGCGAGGTCGGTGCCGTAGGTGAAGCTCGCGGTCACCCGGGAGAGGCCGGTCGAGCTCGTCGTCGAGGTCGACTCGAGACCGGTGATGCCCTGGATCGCGGTCTCGATCGGCGTCGACACGTCGGCGTCGACGACGTCGGGCGAGGCGCCGGGGTAGCTCGTCACGATCGAGAGCTGCGGAAACGCGATGGACGGCGCGAGCTCCTGCTTGAGGCTCGTGAGCGAGAGGGCGCCGAAGATCGCCACGACGATCGTGACGAGGGCGATGAGCGCACGGTTGCGCATGCTGAGCTTCGCGAGCAGGTGCATGGGCACGATTCTCGCAGTCCGATTCGTTCGGAAAGGTCACGGTTCGCTGAATGCCGGGCCGCCGGCGCGCCGGGCGCCCGCTCGACGCGGTCGCGGCACCCGTCCGAGGGTGATTCCGGATGCCTCCGGGTGCATGCTGTCCCCCGGATGGGGGTTGCTTGAGGCATCCTCAGGGCGTATCTTCGGCAGCACCGGGGGGTGATCGAAATGAGCGACCTGGTCGTCGCACGGCGAACGCCGTTGCAGCGCCCTGCGCTCAGAATCGCCCTCGCGGGCGCGGCCGTCTCGGCCGCGTGGCTCGCGATCTCGCTCTTCACCGGCGCGTCCGGCGCCTCCGCGGAAGAAGCGGCGCCGCCGCCCGGCAGCGGTTCGTCGAGCTCCAGCGGCTCCGGGCTGCTCGGCGCGGTCGGCTCGGTGCTCGGCACCGTCGGCAGCGTCACCGGCGCAGTGGGCGACACGCTCGACGGCGTCGTCGGCGCCGTCACGGCGCCCGTGAACCAGGTGCTCGAGCCCGTCGTCGAGGTCGCACCGGCGCCCGTCGCCGAGGTGGTCGAGGAGGTTCCGGCCGTCGTGGACACGGTCACGGATGCCGCGAACGGAGCCGTCGACACCGTCGACGAAGCCGTCACCGGCACCGCCGGCGCAGTCTCCGGCACGGTCTCCGGCATCGCCGGCGGCGGAACCGTCGGCGGCGTGGTGACGCCCGTCACGAACGCGGTGGATCACCTCGTCGGCGCCCTCCCCGTCGTGGGCGGCCTGCTCGGCCCGGCCCCCGTCGGCGCCATCCTGAACCCCGTCGCCGGCGCCGTGGACGAGACCCTCGGCGGGGTGGTCGGCTCGCTCGGCCCGCTGCCCGACGGCGGCGTGCTGCCGCAACTGCCGACCGTGCCGCTGCTGCCCGGAGGACCCGGCGGCCCTGGCGGTCCCGGCGAGCCCGGAGGCCCCGGCACGGTGCCGATCCCGCCGTCGTCGGTCCCCTCGGTGACGGCCGCTGAGCCCACGCTCGCCGCCACAGCGATGGGCCCACCCGCCCGCGCCGGCACGGATGCGCGCTCGGCGGGCGATGCGGCGCTCGGCGCCCAGTTGCGCGCGCCGCACGACCCCGCACCACCGAACGCCCCGAACACGCCGCTCCCCGGCGCGCCGTCCTCGCCCGCCCTCGGCGGCGCCGCAGGCGGAACCGCGGCGGGCTCCGGCTCGGCCGGGGCATCCACCAGCTCCGACGCGGCCCTCGCCGCCGTCGGCCACGAGGCGAACGCCTCCCTCGCGCTCAGCACGGTGAACGACGAGCTGCCCTCGTCGCCCGTGTTCGAGACCGACACCACTCCTGACTGACGGGAACCGCCGTCCGTCGACGCGCTCACGCGCGCGCTCGGACACACGGTCACTCCGCTCCGGCATGCGCCGGCGCGTCGATTCCCACACAGTCAGGAGAACTGATCATGAATCTCAAGCGGCTCGCCGTGAGGGCGCTCTACGCGACCCTCGTCACCGGGGGGCTCACGCTCCTCGGCGCCGGCGTCGCGCACGCTGCGGACACCAGCGGCGACGACGGCATCCTGTCCGGCTCCCAGGCCGGCATCTCGATCGACCTCCCGATCACGCTCGGCGGCAACGCCGTCAGCGTGCTCGGCGACTCGAGCTCCAGCGACGCGAGCACGGAGACGGCGCCCGCCGCCCCGGCCGCCCCCGCCGAGGAGGCCACCACCTCCGGCGACGACGGGGTCGGCTCGGGCACGCAGGCGCTCGTCGACGTGAACGTGCCGATCACCATCGGCGGGAACGCGATCAGCGTGCTCGGCGACAGCAGCACGAGCGAACCGACGACCGAGGTCGCCCCGGCTGCCGAGACCCCGGCGGACGCGGGCAGCGCTCCGGCCGAGACGAGCGGCAGCGACGGCATCCTCGGCGGCACGCAGGGCCTCGTCGATGTCGCCGTGCCGGTCACGGTCGGCGGCAACGCCATCTCGGTGCTCGGCGACAGCTCGTCCGACGGCGCCGGCACGACGGTCGCGGAGGGCGCGGGCAGCGCACCGGCCGCGGGCGGCTCCACCTCCGGCGGCGACTCGATCCTCGGCGGCACCCAGGTGCTCGGCGGGGCCGGCGTCCCGGTCACGGTCGGCGGCAACGCGATCAGCGTCGTCGGCGACAGCGAGTCGACGGATGCCTCCACCGAGGTGACCGGCGGCACGGGCACGGGCTCCGGCAGCGGGGCCGAGACCAGTGGCGACGACGGCATCCTGGGCGGCACGCAGCTGCTGCCCTCGATCGGCGTCCCGGTCACGGTCGGCGGCAACGCCATCTCGGCGGTCGGCGACAGCACGTCGACGGACGCCTCCACCGAGGTGACCGGCGGCACGGGCACCGGCTCCGGCAGCGGAGCCGAGACCAGCGGCCTCGGCGGACTGCTCGGCGGGACGCAGCTCGTGCCCGGCCTCTCGCTGCCAATCACGGTCGGCGGCAACGCCATCTCGGTGATCGGGGACAGCGAGACGGACGGCCCGACGACGATCGTCGACCCGACGGATCCCACGGACCCGACCGACCCGACGGACCCGACGGACCCGACGGACCCGACGGACCCGACGGACCCGACCGACCCGACGACGCCGACCACCCCGACCACCCCGTCGACGCCGGCCGGGAACGGCGGGAGCGGCGGAGGCGCGACGATGGTCGCCGCCGAGGGGACGACCGGGCTCGCCAGCACCGGCGTCGACGGCTCGATCCTGTGGGCCGCGCTCGCGCTGCTCGCGCTCGGCCTGGTGCTCGTCGGACGGCGTCGCCTCGCCCGTAACTGAATCCTTGGGGCCCGGGCTCCGGCCCGGGCCCCGAAACCCCTGAACTCCCGGTCGCCCACACGGTGGACCGGGCGGCCGGATCCGTCCGGCCGGGGTCGGGGCGGTGACATCCCCCCGTTGCCGCCCCGCTCTCCCCTGCCCGCAGCACACCCCCGAGTTGCCCGACTTTCATGAAAGTCGGGCAACTCGGGAGGGAAGCGGGAGAGAAGTGCCGCGCTCAGGCCTGGCGGCGGCGACGACGCGCGACGAGGAGCGCGGCGCCGCCGCCGAGCACGACGAGCAGCGCGGCACCGGCCAGCCAGCCGCCGTCGAAGCCCGTATGCGCGAGCGCGCCGTCGCCGGATCCCTTCGCTCCGCCGGTGGGACCGCCGATGCCGCCGGTCTCGCCCGCCGCCGTCACCGTCAGCTCGGCCGCGACCTCGCTGCCGTCCGCCGCGATCGCGACGAGGCGGTGCGCACCGGGTGCGGTCGTCGCGGGGATCTTCGCCGTGAAGCGCAGCGCCCCGGTCTCGTCGACCTCGACCGAACCGAGCGCGACGGGCGTGCTGCGCAGCTCGAAGCGCACCGTGTCGCCGGGCTCGAAGCCGCTGCCGGTCACGCTCACGGTTCCGCCCGCGGCGACCTTCGATGCACTGAGCACGAGGCTCGCCTCACCGGGCTGTGGCTCCTCGTCCCCGGGGAAGACCTCGTCGGCCTGGCCGAGGCGCAGGAACACCGTCTCGCCCGTGGCATCCTTCAGGCCGTCGTTGTCGGTCACCGCGTACAGCGCACCGTCGGCCGCCGTCGCGAAGCCCTCGAGCTTCTCCTGCGTCCAGCCGCCGGTGGCGCGGAGCGCCGGCAGCACGTCGACCGCCGTGGACTTCTCGAGCATCGGCAGTGCACCGGCGAGGCCGGCGAGGCCCGAGGCATCCGCCGGCACGTCGATCCGGGTGATCCGCTTGACCTGCGCGGCCGGGCCGTTCAGCTTGTCCCGCTCGATGATCGCGAAGGTGTCGTCGTCGATCGCGGTGATCTCCGAGAGGCCGAGCCAGTCGCCCGCGACCGCGGTGTGCTCGAGGCGGTAGCCGAACCAGCTCCACTCCCCCGTCGCCGGGTCGAGCCGGCCGATGCGCGCCACGTCGTCGCCCTCCACGGCGCCCGCCGCGGGGTTCGCCGGGTCGGTCCACAGCGGCCGCTGCAGCACCGCCCAGACGCGGAGGTCAGCGCCGGCGCCGGTCGTCGTGACGCCCTCGAAGCCCCACTTGCCGACATGCGCCGCGATCTCGGCGGGCAGCGGGAAGCTGTCGACGACAGCGCCCGAGGCATCCGTGCGCTTCAGCACGTTGCCCGCGCCCGTCGCGCCCTCGACGGCGAGCCAGAAGCCGCCGTCCTCGGCGACGGCCAGGCCCTCGACGTCGAGTGCGGCGGGCGTGCCGCCCTCGGTGATCGCGAGCGAGCCGGTGATCCGGGCCGGGGTCTGCGCGACGTCCACCGTGAACACCGTCGCGGGCGAGAGCACCGAGTCGCTCGCCGCGTACACGCGGGCGGCGTCCGTCGGGTGCCCGGCCAGGGCGCCGAGGGCCGACCAGCCGATCGGCGCGCCGCCGACGACCTCCGAGACGATGCTGGGCTGCGCGGCGGCGCCGGCGGGCGCGTGGGCGGCCGCGTCGCCGAAGGCGTACAGGTTCACCGAGGCGCGCACGCCGACCGCGGCGGCGTCGGTCTCGCTCGACACGACGAGGAGGTCGCGCTCGGGCACGGGCAGGATGCCCTCCGGACCGTTGGTCGAGAACAGCAGCTGGCGGAAGGCGGGGGATGCCGGGTCGCTCACGTCGTACACGGCGACGAAGTTCGAGCGCTCGCTCGCGACGAAGGCGTAGGGCACGCCGTCGAACTCGGCGACGGAGATGCCCTCGGGCTCCGCGCCCTTCTTCGCGGCGCGGTCCTCGTTGTGCAGCCCGTGCTGGACGGCGAGGTTCGCGAAGGTGTTGCCGGCGTCCCAGACCACGGCGCCGTCGGCGGCGTCGAACACGGTCCAGCCGCGCGTGCCGCCCTTCCAGTCGCCCTCGTTCGCGGTCGCGAGGCGGTCGTCGCCGATCCAGGCGATGGCGTCGGGTTCGCGCGGCGTCGCGGGGATCGAGCCCGAGAGGTCGATGCGGCCGTCCTTCGCGACATCGATGCCGCTGACCGCGACCGAGCCCGCGGAGAAGGCGCGGGTGACCTCGAGCGTCGGCAGGTCGATGATCGCGATGCCGTTGTTCTCCTGCAGGGTGACGGCGAGCTCGTTGCGCGAGTTGATCGTGACGTACTCGGGCTCAGGGTCCTGCGGGGTGTCGAGGCCGGCGGCGGCCAGCACCGGGATCGGGGCGCCCGTCTCGTCGACGAAGGGCACGGCGTCGACCGTCCACGCGGCGGGGTCGGCCGGGTCGACGAGGCCGAGCACCTGCACGAAGCCGGCGGGCAGCTGCGGCAGGTCGCCCTTCTTGCCACCGGCGGGCTTGAACTCCTCGTCGCGCTGGTTCTCCATCGCGATGGCGGCGTACGCGCCGTCCTTCGAGATCGCGATCGAGTCGGGCTGGCCGCCGAGGTCGATCGAGCGCACCAGGCTGCGGTCGCTCGCGCGGAGCACGTCGACGCGGCCCTTGGGGTTCACGAAGTCGCCGCCGGTCTCGTCGATGACGACGAGCACGAAGTCGCCGTAGGCGGCGACGGAGGTCGGCTGGTCGTCGGCGTGGCCGAGCTCGGCGAGCTCGACGGTGCCCGTGCCGACCGGGTTCGCAGGATCGCTGACGTCGAGGAAGCCGATGCGCTTGCCGAGGGCGTCGGTGTACACGACGGTGCCGTCGTCGGTGATCGTCGAGATCTCGGCGACGGTGGCGGCGGCCGGGTCGACGCCCGCCGGTACGTTCTGGAAGACCGGATACGTCGCGGTGCGGACGAAGGCGGCGGGGGCCGCGGGCTCGGCTGCGGCAGCGATCGCGCCGCCCGACACGAGCCCGGCGGCGGCCAGGCAGGCCACGGCGAGCGCGGCGGCGGACAGGGGACGACGAGCGGGCATGCGGGCACTCCGGTGGGTCGCGGCGGGCGGGGGTTCGGCGCCAGCGTGCTGGCGCCCGGTGGCGCGGGAGTGCCCGCCGGGTGTCGCGCGGGCGTCCGGCCGGTGTCCGCTCGGTGAACCGGCAGTCCCTTCAGCCTGGGCGACAGGCGTCGGCGGCGCGGTCGCCGGCGCTCGCGATGGGGATTGCTCCCCATTCCGGATGCCTCCGCGTTCTGCCATGCTGGTATCCCCAACGAGACGAGGTCGGATCATGAGCAGGTCATTCGCGCGAACCGTCGCCGGCTTCGGCGCCGCCGTGCTCCTCGGCACCCTCGGAGCGCTCGCGCCAGGCGTCGCCGCTCAGGCCGCGCCGGCGTACGCCTGCAGCCAGAACCACGTGAAGACCATGCAGCTCCGCAACGCGAGCGGCACGGTGGTCGGCAAGCTCGGCATCTACCGCACTGGCACCAAGGTCTGCGCCGTCGCCATGAAGGCCGGGCCGCTCTACGGCGTGGAGAGCTACATGTCGCTGGCGGTCGGCACGAAGGGCGATGAGGGGCGGTTCAAGTACCAGACCCGAGCGATCACCGTCGATTCACGGAACGCCTACCGGGGCTGCGTCGGAATCCAGCTCGCGATGAAGAACCGGAACGGGAACTGGTTGCCCACCCCGCAGGCGTACACGCAGATCTGTCCGTAGCTCCACACGCGGCGGCTAGACGACCTCGGCGAGCAGCCCCGCCTCCGGCGCAGCCGTGCCGGGCAGGGCGAGCCAGGCCCGCGACAGCGCCTGCACCGCCTCGTCGATGGTGTCGGGCGTCAGGCAGATCGGCAGCCGCAGGTAGCGCTCGAACGCGCCGTCGATGCCGAAGCGGGGGCCGGCTGCGATAAGCAGGCCCTGCGCCCGGGCGGCGAGCGCGAGCTGCGAGCTGACCGGCGCGCCGAGCCCGATCCAGGTCGCGATGCCGCCGTCGACGTGCGGTACGTGCCAGCCCGGGAACGCCTCGGCCAGCCTCGCCTCGAGGAGGTCGCGGCCCTGACGGAGCTCGGCGCGGCGGAACGCGAGGATCTCGTCCATGCCGCGCACCAGCCGGGTCGCGATGAGCTGCTCGAGGATGGGCGTGCCGAGGTCGCCCGGGGCGCGGATGGCCACGAGGCGGCGGATGAGCGCGGGCTCGGCGCGGATCCAGCCGACGCGGATGCCGCCCCACACGGTCTTGCCGAGCGAGCCGACGAGCACGGCGGAGCCGACGGGGCCGTAGGCCGCGAAGGGGCGGAGGGCGGCCTCGCGGTCGAGGTCGAGCTCGGCGGTCGTCTCGTCGGCGATGATCACGGCCCCCTGGCGGGCGGCCGCATCGAGCACTCGCGCGCGGCCGTCCTCGTCGAGGGAGCGGCCGGTCGGGTTCTGGAAGTCGGGCATGAGGTACGCCGTCGAGGGATTGGCATGGCCGAAGGCGCGGACGAGCGCGCCCACCTCGTCGTCGACGTCGAGCCCGCCGGCATCGTGCGGGGCGACCGGCACCGGAACGAGCCGGGCGCCGGCGGCGCGCAGCGCCTCGTAGGCGTGCGGGTACGTCGGTGCCTCGATGACGGCGCGGTCGCCGCGGCCGACGAGCACCTTCGAGAGCAGCCCGATCGCATGCTGCGCGCCGATCGTCACCATCACCTGCTCGGGTGCGGTCGGAAGCCCGCGCGCGGTGTACCGCTCGGCGATCGCGAGGCGCAGCTCGGGCAGTCCGACCGGGTCGAAGCCCGAGCCGGCGAGCTGCGCGGGCAGCTCTTCGACGGCGTCGCGGGCGACGTCGGCGAGCCAGGGCAGGGCCGGCGGGGCGGCCTTCGACAGGTCGAGGTGCTCGACGGCGGGCGGCGCGGGCAGCACGGCGGGCGCACCGGGAAGGCGCGTGACGCTGCCGGAGCCGCGGATGCTGCGCAGCAGGTCCTGCTCGCGCAGCCGCCGGTACGCGGCGGCGACGGTGGTGCGGCTCGCGCCGAGTCGCTCGGCCAGCTCGCGCTCGGCCGGCAGCCGCGTGCCGACGCTCACCCGGCCGTCGAGCACGAGCAGGCGCACTCGGTCGGCGAGGGCGGCGTAGGCGGGACCGCTCGGCCCCGTGCCGGCGTCGCGCCAGTCGCCGAGCAGGGTCACGAGCGCGCGTGCGCTGATCGAGGCATCCGCCATGCGATCCACTTTAGGAGAATTGGCCTCTTGTCGACAGTCCAATTCTGGAATTGGATGGCTCTCATGCTCCGCCGGATCCCTCAGCTGCTCATCGGCCTCGTCCTCTACGGCATCGCCGACGCCATGATGATCCGCGCGGCCCTCGGCGTGGACCCCTGGACCGTCTTCGCCCAGGGCCTCTCCCACCTCACCGGCATCGGCATCGGCTGGCTCACGAACATCGTCGGGCTGCTCGTGCTGCTGCTGTGGATCCCGCTGCGCCAGCGCCCCGGGCTCGGCACGGTGCTGAACATCCTGCTGATCGGGCCGAGCATCGAGCTCGGGCTCTGGCTCATCCAGACCCCGCCGGAGCTCTGGCAGCGCATCCTGCTCTTCACGGACGGCCTGCTGCTGCTCGCCGTCGCGAGCGGCCTCTACATCGGCAGCCGCTTCGGCCCCGGCCCGCGCGACGGCCTGATGACCGGCATCCATGCGCGCACCGGCTGGCCGATCTGGGTCGGCCGCACCATCGTCGAGGTCACCGTGCTCGGCATCGGCTGGCTGCTCGGCGGCGACGTCGGCTTCGGCACCGTCGCGTTCGCGATCCTCATCGGCCCGCTCTGCGGGGTCACGCTGCCGCTCCTCGCCGTGCGCGAGCGCCGCCCAGCGGGCGCCTCGCTGACGGCAGCGCCGCCGACGGATGCCTCGCCGCAGGATGCCTCGGCGCAGACGGCTGCGCCGACGCATCCCACCGCCGCCGCGCCGCACTGAGCGGCGCCCACCGACCGCTGCGGCCCCCAGGCCGGGACACCTCGGGGGCCGCAGCGCACCCGCTCCCGCACTCCAGATACACGAGTTGCCCGACTTTCATGAAAGTCGGGCAACTCGGAGCGAAACCAGCGCGAGCTCAGAGCTCGCGCTCGGCGTAGCTGCGCAGCGCGTCGCGGACGAACTCCGCGCCGGCCTGGCCGCCGTAGTTCGCGCCGAAGCGCGGGTCGGCGACGTACATCTCGCCGAGGCCGAGCACGTAGCCCTTGACGTCGCCGCCGGGCACCGCCGCGGGCGTGCCGGGCACGCCCGTCAGCCACTCGACGTGGCGCTTCGCGAGCGCCTGCGCCTCGGCGCCGTCCGGGGCGAGCCCGGATTCGGCCGCCGCGGTCCAGTCGCGGGACAGCTCCGCCGTGCGGGCCTTCCACTCGCGCTGCCCGGTCTCGCCGAGTCCGCGCCACCAGCGGTCGCCCGCCGCGTACGCCTCGGCGCCCCAGCGTTCCTCGACCTCCGCCTTGTGGACGGTGTGGTCGAAGCCGTCGAACATCTCGTCTGCCATCAGTCGTTCACCTCCTTCCAATGCCGTGATGGTCTTCTCGACCGACGCGATCTGCCGCGCCAGCCGGCCTTGCTCCTGCCGCAGCCAGCCGAGGTGCGCCCCGAGTGCGCGCGCCTCGTCGGCGTCGCCCTCGAGCACCTCGGCGATGGCGGGCAGGCCGAGCCCGAGCTCGCGCAGCAGCAGGATCCGTTGCAGCCGCACGAGCGCGCGCTCGTCGTAGTGGCGGTAGCCGTTGCCGGCGACCCTCGTGGGCGCGAGCAGGCCGATGTCGTCGTAGTGCCGCAGGGTGCGGCTCGTCGTCCCGGCGAGCTTCGCGATCTCTTGAATCGACCAGTCCACGTCTCAACCTCCGAGATTCACCGTAGAACTTGACGCTACGTCAAGGTCAAACCGTGCTGCCTGAGTTTTCCCCGACACCCCTTGCACGAGCCGGAGACGCGATATATCGTGTCGTACGTAAACGCGATATATCGCGTCATCGTTCAGCAAGGAGTCGCAATGTCCATCGAGAAGTGGGTGATCGCCCCCGGCGAGTCCCGAACCATCGACCTCGAGCTCGTCCGCAAGCTCAAGGTGAGCCTCCTCGGCGGCAAGGTCGACGTCATCGCGCACGACGAGCCGGGTGCCCGCGTCGAAGTCTCCTCCGTCACCGGCAAGGAGCTCGCCGTCTCCATCGACGGCGACGTGCTCGAGATCGACCACCCCCAGCTGCGCTGGGACAACTTCATCATCGCGTTCAAGGGCTGGGCCGGCAATGCGAAGGCCGAGGTCTCGATCCTCGCCCCGCGCCACGTCGTGCTGCAGCTCGGCGTCGTCTCCGGCGACGCGCTCGTGTCCGGCTTCGACGGCGACGCGAAGCTCAGCACCGTCTCCGGCGAGCTCGTCATCGACAACCACGACGGCGACCTCGAGCTGTCCGGCGTCTCCGGCGAGATCTCGGTCGGCAACCACGTCGGCCGCATCACCGCCCACACGGTGTCGGGCGACATCATCGCGACCGGCGAGATCACGAGCTTCAACGCCGACTCCGTCTCGGGCAACATGATCGTCGACGCGCACGGCACCCCCGACCGCATCGACACGAACACCGTCTCGGGCGACCTCACGGTGCGCTTCGCCGGCGGCGCCGGCGCGCGCTACCGCATCAACACCGTCGCCGGCACGCTCGTGCTCGACGACATCACGGTGAAGGGCATGCGCGGCAAGGGCTTCGAGCGCGTCGTCGGCGAGCTCGCCGGCACCTGGCTCGACCTCGGCGCCAACAGCGTCTCGGGCAACATCTCGGTGCTGCGCCGCACGGTCGCGGAGACGGCGGATGCCTCGTCAGCGACATCCTCCGGCGACGAGGCATCCCGATGACCCCGCCGGTCTTCGCGCACGGCAGCCTGCGCCTGTACCTGCTCGCCCTCCTCGAGGAGCGTCCGCGGCACGGTTACGAGCTCATCCAGGCCCTGTCGGAGCGTTTCGGCGGCACCTACTCCCCGAGCGCCGGAACCATCTACCCGCGCCTCGCGAAGCTCGAGGAGGAGAGGCTCGTCACGAAGACGAGCGACGGCCGCAAGTCGATCTACGAGATCACCGACGCCGGCCGTGCGGAGCTCGACGCCCGGCGGCACGAGCTCGACGACATCGAGAACGACGTCACCGACTCCGTGCGTCGACTCGCGCAGGACGTGCGGCAGAACGTCGACGACGCGATGCGCTCGCTCCGCGCCGAGCTCGCGAGCGCCGCCCGCGAGGCCAAGCGCTCCGCGACGAGCGTGCGGAGCGAGACCATCAACCTGCACGCCGACTCGAACCGTGCCGTGCACGAGGCCGACGTGGTGCTGAACGAGTTCCGCCAGCAACTGCGCACCGAGCTGCGCCGGCAGGCGAGCCGTGGGCGGGTCGCCCCCGCCACCGTGGACCTGCTGCGGGCCCGGCTCGCCGAGGTCCGCGCCGAAGTGCTCGGCACCTTCGCCGAGCGCTGATCCGGCAGAGCGGCGCTACCCTCGACACGTGCGCAACATCCTCGCGGTCGCCGTCGGCGGGCTCCTCGGCACCGGACTGCGCCTCGTCTTCGACCTCGCGTTCCCGCACGCCGACCACGAGTTCCCGCTGGAGACGCTGCTCGTCAACCTCGCGGGGGCGTTCGCGCTGGGCTGGCTCGCCGGCGGGCTCTGGCGCCGCCCCTCGACGCCCGCCTGGCTGAAGGCCGGCGTCGGCTCGGGCGTGCTCGGCTCCTTCACGACGCTGTCGGCCGTGATGGCCTCGCTCGTCGTGCTCGAGCGCGAGGGCGAGCACCTCACCGCGGCGCTCTACCTCGTGATCTCCGTGCTCGCCGGCCTCGCGGCCGCGGCGGCGGGACTGTGGCTCGGCTCGCGGATCGGCCGCCGCCGCATGCCGGACACGATCACCGACTCCGGGGAGACGCTGTGACCGCGCTCAGCCCGCTCGTGATCGCGACCGTGCTGATCGCGGGCAGCCTCGGCGCGGTCATCCGCTACCTGCTGTCGCGGCGCTTCCCGGTGCGACCGGGCCACCTGCCCGGCGGCATCCTGATCGTGAACGTCGTCGGCTCGGCGGTCGCCGGCGTCGTGCTCGGGCTCGCGGAGCGCGCCGCGGTCTCGGCCGATTGGCGGCTCATCCTCGTGACCGGGTTCTGCGGCGGGCTCACCACGTTCAGCACCTGGAGCGTCGAGACGATCGAGCTCCTCGACGGCGGCCGCTGGCGGGCCGCCCTCCTCAACGTTTTCGTCACCCTCGTGCTCGGCTTCGCGGCCGCGGGCGCCGGGTACCTCCTCGCCCGCTGACCGCCCGCCGACACCCGCCGACACCCGCCGACACCCGCTCGAGTTGCCCGACTTTCATGAAAGTCGGGCAACTCGAGGAGGAGTGCAGGGACGGGTCAGGCCTCGGGGCCGCGGCGACGGGCGCGCGCGACGACGACGATCGCGGCGGCGAGGGCGGCGACGCCCAGGATGCCGCCCGCGATGCCGGCGATCGCCCAGCCGTCGGGGCCGGCCGAGGCCTCGTCGTGCTCGGTCGCGGCCGTGTCCTCGTGCCCGTCGTCACCCGCGGCCGCGTCGTCGTGCGGCGCCTCCTCGGTCCAGGTGCCGGTCGCCCCGACCCCGACGCCGAAGTCGATCGTGCCGTCGATGACGTGCCCGTCGCTCGACACGGCGCGCCAGCGGACCTGGTATTCGCCGGAGAGGTCGGCCGGCAGCGTCGCGGTCACGTCGGGGCCGGCGACGGCGGCCTCGCCCGAGTCGATCGCCTCGCCGTGGTGGTCGACGACCTCGATCGCGGTGCCGACGGGGATGATGTCGTCCGAGAAGGTCAGCTTCACCTCGGCGGGCGAGGTCTCGAGCACCTGGCCGGGCTCCGGGCTGGAGGCGATCAGCTCGTCATGAGCCGAGGCGGACTGGGCGTTCGCGAGGCCGAGCCAGGCGGTGGCGGCGAGCGCAACGGCGCCGAGGGCGAGCAGCCGGCGAGGCGAGGCGGTGCGCACGGTGGCGGCGGCGGTGGTGGCAGTGCGGTGCATGGGGGGGTTCCCGTCTTCGTGCGTCCGGGGCGCGGGGGCCAGCGGACGCGAGTGGTGGCCGCGGTGCGGCCGGGTTCAGGCGAAGGCGGGGTGGCGCGGCGGGCCGCGGTGCCGGAGCTGGGCGAGGAGCTGACGGCCGCGCAGGCGCGCGCGGTCGCGGGCGAGCGGTCGCACGAGCGGGCCGGCGGGGACGGGGACGGCGGCGAGCGCGGATGCCTCGTCGACGGCGCGCACGAGCACGGCCTGGGCGGCGCGGCGCAGCGCGCGCCAGGCGGCGGCCTCGACGGCGAGCAGGTAGGCGACGGTGGCCAGCCAGGCGAGCACGTGGCCGAGGAGCATCGCGGCATCCGTGTGCCCGTGCCCGACGACGGCCGCACCGGAGGCGAGCGACCCCGCCGAGGCATCCGGCAGCATCGTCACGGTCGGGTGATGCGCGTCCCCCGAGACGCGGAGCAGCGCGCCGCCACCGGCGCCCGCGCCGACGGAGAAGAGCAGGTGGAAGACAAGCTGGCTCGCCGCGGTCGAGAGCACCACGCGGAGGGGCGAGTTGCGCCGCCCGACGAGGGCGACCGACACGGCGAGCGCGACGAACGCGGAGAGGGCGAGGCCAGGCCACCCGGGCGCCTCGCCCGCGGCGACGCCGTGCGAGAACGCTGCGAGGAACAGGGCCACCGCTGCGGCGGCGGCTCCGCGCGCGAGCTGCGTCGCACGGTTCACGTCTCGGTCCGATCTCGGCGTCTCGACCCGCCGGGAATCGGGCGGGATCCCCGCCGTCCGGCGGGATCGCGCTCCAGGGTAGCAAGCCGACTTGACAGCCGCCCCAGCGGGTGTAGTGTCGTCCGCCGTGACGAATGAGGCGGAGGAACCGCCCGCAGAACTGAAGTCGCCGAAGCACTGGATCATCGGCGACCCGTTGCCCACGGAGCGACTCGAGGGGCAGCTGCTCCCGAAGCGCGTGGCGCTGCCCGTGTTCGCGAGCGACGCGCTCTCCTCGGTGGCGTACGCGCCGCAGGAGCTCCTCATGGTGCTCACGGCCGGTGGGCTCGCGTTCCTGGCGTTCGCGCCGTGGGTCGCGGCGGTCGTCGTGCTGCTGCTCGCGACGGTGGCGCTGAGCTACCGGCAGCTGATCCGGGCGTACCCCTCGGGCGGCGGCGACTACGAGGTGGCGCACAAGAACCTCGGCGAGAAGGCCGGCGTGCTCGTCGCATCCGCCCTGCTCGTCGACTACGTGATGACGGTCGTCGTCTCGGTCGCCTCGGGCGTGGACAACATCATCTCCGCCTTCCCCGAGCTGAACCCGTGGCGGGTGGAGCTCGCCGTGCTCTTCGTGGTGCTGCTCGCCGCGGTGAATCTCCGCGGCGTGAGCGAGTCCGGCAAGGCGTTCGCCGTGCCGACCTATCTCTTCGCGGCGAGCGTGCTGCTGCTCATCGGCACGGGTCTCGTGCAGATCCTGATGGGCAACCCGCCCGTGGCGGAGTCCGCGGCGTACCAGGTCGAGGGCGAGCAGCTCGCGCAGGCGGCCTTCGTCCTCCTGCTGCTGCGCTCCTTCGCGAGCGGATGCTCCGCCCTCACCGGCGTCGAGGCGGTCGCGAACGGGGTGCCCGCGTTCCGCCGACCGAAGGTGCGCAATGCGCAGAAGACCCTGATGCTGATGGCGGGCCTCGCGATCGTGCTCTTCGTCGGACTGACCACCCTCGCCCTCGTCTCCGGCGTGCACTACGCCGAGGACCCGTGCAGCCTGATCGGCTGGGACGAGTGCGCGACCGCGCCGCAGCCGAGCCTCATCGCGCAGATCGCCGCGGCGGTCTTCGGCAACGGCTCGATTCTGTTCTTCGTGATCCAGGCGGCCGCCGCCCTCGTGCTGCTCCTCGCCGCGAACACCGCCTTCAACGGCTTCCCGCTGCTCGGCTCGGTGCTCGCCCGCGACGGCTACGCGCCGAAGTCGCTGTCGACGCGCGGCGACCGGCTGATCTACTCGAACGGCGTCATCATCCTCGCGACGGCGGCGGCGATCATCCTGGTCATCTTCCAGGCCAACCTGACCCTGCTGATCCAGCTCTACATCATCGGCGTGTTCGTGTCGTTCACGCTCGGCCAGTCGGGCATGGTGCGGCACTGGCTCCGGCTGCTGCGCCAGCCCCCCGCGAGCCATCGGAAGCGGGGCCGACCGGGGCCCGCGGCCGACGACGAGCGGCCGATGACGCGCGGGGCGATGATCCGCTCGCTGTGCATCAACGCCTTCGGCGCGAGCCTGACCGCGGTCGTGCTCATCGTCGTGACGATCACGAAGTTCACGCACGGCGCGTGGATGGTCTTCCTGATGATGCCGATCCTGTTCCTGCTGATGCTCGGCGTGCACCGCTACTACCGCGACGTCGAGAAGGAGATCGAGGTCGACGCGACGACGACGTTCGGCTCGGCGGGCGATCACGCGATCGTGCTCGTCGGGCGGATGCAGAAGCCGACCCTGAAGGCCCTCGACTACGCGATCGCCGCGAAGCACGACAGCCTCGAGGCGGTCCACGTCTCGATCGACGAGGCCCAGACGAAGCAGCTGAAGCGCGACTGGGTGAAGCAGAACATCCACGTGAAGCTACGCATCCTCGCCTCGCCGTACCGCGACCTCAGCTACCCGCTGATCAAGTACATCAAGCAGCACCGCGAGGAGCACGGCTCCGAGGTGGTGACGGTGTACATGCCGCAGTACATCGTGGGCCACTGGTGGGAGAACATCCTGCACAACCACAAGGCGCGGCGCATCCGGCAGAAGCTCATGCTCGTGCACGGCGTCACCGTCGCGCTCGTGCCGTGGCTGCTCGACTCGAGCGACATGATCTACGGCCGCCGCTCGCGACCGCTGCCCGGTCAGGACCGGCGCGGCGAGCCGGTGCGCCCGGTGCCCAGGCGTCCCGTCCCCGGCGCCGACGCGAACCGCCGGCGGTAGGCTCGCGAGCATGACGCTGGATGCCTCGGTGCGCGAGTTCCTCGACGGCGTGACGCACCCCGTGCGGCGCCGCGACGCCGACACCCTGCTGGCGCTGATGTCGCGCGTGACGGGCGAGCCCGCGCGCATGTGGGGTCCGTCGATCGTCGCCTTCGGGGAGTACCACTACCGCTACCCGAGCGGGCGCGAGGGCGATGCGCCCGCGGCCGCGTTCTCACCGCGGAAGCCCGCGACGACCGTCTACCTCGCCGACGGCGTCGGCGCGTACGAGGCGGAGCTCGCGACGCTCGGTCCGCACACCACGGGCGTCGGATGCCTCTATCTGAAAGACCTGGAGCAGCTCGACCTGGCGGTGCTCGAGCGCGTCGTCGCCGCCTCGTACGCGGTGGTCACGGCGGGCGACTTCGGGGGCCTCGCCCGCGACGGCGGCGCGTGACCGCGAAGCCCGCGGCGCGCGGCGGGGCTGTCGCCGCGACGTCCCTCGTCGTGCTCGGCCTCGCCTGCCAGGAGGTCGGCGCGGCGATCGCCGTCATCCTCTTCCCGAGCGTCGGACCGCTCGGCATGGTGAGCCTCCGCCTGGTGTTCTCGGCCGTCATCCTGCTCGCGATCGCCCGGCCGCGGCTGCGCGGCCGCAGCGGTGCCGACTGGCTGACCGTCGCGGGCTTCGGGCTCGTGCTCGCGCTCATGAACGCGCTGTTCTATCTCTCGCTGGAGCGGATCCCCCTCGGCGCGGCCGTCACGATCGAGGTGCTCGGGCCGCTCGCCCTCTCGGTGATCACTGGGCGGCGCGCCTCCTCGTGGCTGTGGGCCGGGCTCGCCGCGGTCGGCGTCGTGCTGCTCGGCCAGGGCAGCTTCGGCCACCTCGACCCGATCGGCGTCGTCTTCGCGGCCGGGGCCGGGGCGACGTGGGCGGGGTACATCCTGCTGTCGGCGCGCACCGGGCAGCGCTTCCCGCGCTTCGAGGGGCTCGCGCTGGCGATGGCCGTCGGGGCCGTCGCGGTGCTGCCGTTCGGCATCGCGAGCTCGGGAGCCGTGCTGCTGCGGCCGGAGGTGCTCGGCCTCGGTGCGGCGGTCGCGATCCTCTCCTCCACGATCCCGTACGCGCTGGAGCTGATCGCGCTGCGCCGGCTCCGCGCGGGCACCTTCGCGGTGCTGATGAGCCTGGCCCCGGCGATCGCGACCCTCACGGGCCTGCTGCTGCTCGGCCAGCGCTTCACCTGGGTCGGCGGGCTCGCCGTCGCGCTCGTGATCGCAGCCTCGGTCGGCGCGGTGCGTCAGGCGCAGGCCCCGCCCGCGCCGCCCGCCGCAACGGGTTGAGCCGCTACAGCATCGCCATGATCTGCCGGGCGATCATGCGCCCGGCCCGGTTCGCGCCGATCGTGGAGGCCTGCGGCCCGTAGCCGGCGAGGAAGACCCGCGGGTCGCCCCACGTCGCGCCCTGGCCGACCGTGACGCCGCCCGACTTCTCGCGCAGCTTCAACGGGGCGAGGTGCCGCAGCTCCGGCCGGAAGCCCGTGGCCCAGATGATGACGTCGGCCCGCGCCTCGGTGCCGTCGTCCCACACCACTCGATCCGCTTCGATGCGGTCGAACATCGGCTTCGCGACGAGCAGCCCGCGCTCGATGCCCGCGGCGATGCGGCGGTTCTTCGGCACGCCCGTGCCGCTCACGATGGAGGGCAGCGCCCGACCCGAGCGCGCCGCCTCGTCCTGCGCGGCGACGGCGGCCGAGGCGCCCTCGAGGTCGAGCTCCTGCCGGTCGAGCCAGTCGATCGGACGGCGGGAGACCCAGGTCAGGGATGCCGCGACGTCTTCGAGCTCGAGCATGAAGCCGATCGCCGAGGTGCCGCCGCCGACGACCACGACGTGCTGATCGCGCAACGACTCCGCGTCGGTGTAGTCGGAGGTGTGCAGATGCCGGCCGCGGAAGTCGGTCATGCCCGGGTAGTAGGGCACGAACGGCGAGCCCCAGGTGCCGGTCGCGTTCACCAGGATCTGCGTGTCGAGGGTGCCGCCCGGCTGCTTCGGCGCGGCCGGCACGGCGAAGGTCTTGCGGCGACGGCCGAAGAAGCCGCGCACCTGCTGCTCCTCGGGGGCGGGCGCGGGCTCGTCGGGCGTGCGCAGGTCGCGGTAGGCGATGCGCAGGTCGGCGCCCTCGTTCGAGACGCGGCGCACCTCGATGGGCCGGTGCACCCGCAGCTCGTAGTGCTCCTCGAAGCGGCGGTAGTAGTCGGCGACGATCTCGCGGGCGGGCTGCGTGCGATCGGCGGTCTCGAAGCTGAGCCCCATCTCGGCCATGCCGGGCAGGTCGTTGACCTTGTGCGCGGTGCCGAGCTTCAGCGACGACCAGCGGTGCTGCCAGGCGCCGCCGGGCCCCGGTGCGCGATCGAGCACGACGAAATCCTCGTCGGCGACGAGCTCGAAGCGGCGCAGGTAGTACGCCACCGAGAGCCCCGCCTGACCCGCGCCGACGACCGCGACTTTGACGCGGGCGGGCGGGGAAGACATCACCCCTCCATCTCAGCATGAATCCGGCGGTCCGTGCAGCAGCATCAGGGGGTTCGCAGCCGAGAAGGCGAGCGTTCGTCGGTGCTAAACTTACGGCACGAACTATTTCCGCCAAGAACGAGCCGGGCGAAGCACATTCCGCCCGGCCAGAAGCCGTAAGGGGGTCACGCATGGGGCGCGGCCGTCAGAAAGCCAAGCACACCAAGGTCGCACGGGAGCTGAAGTACTTCAGCCCCGACACCGACTACAACGCGCTTGAGCGCGAGCTCGCGGGCTCGGACGATGACAAGTACGAAGACGATCTGTCGAAGTGGTCGGAGTATGCCGACGACGGCAGTGACCACTACGTCCCCGGCGACGGCTCCCAGCGGGCCTGAGACCGGTTCCCTCGCGACGCGCGGCTGACGTTCCGACGTTCGGCTGACACCCCGGCAGCGCCGGGGTCTTCTGCGTGCGCGGGCGCTGCCCCCTTCTCCGACCTGCCCGACTTTCATGAAAGTTGGGCAAGTCGGAAGGACGGCGGTTCCGGCTCAGACGAGGCGGAAGACGCGGATGACGACGTGCCCGGGCTCGGGCCGCGCGTAGCCGACGAACTGCGACTCGACGAGCCATCCGAGTTCCGGATGCTCGGTGCGGAACCGGAACGCCGTGCGGTAGTAGAGCTCGCGCTCGCCCACCTCCTCGCCGGCGACGAGGCGTGCGTAGTTCGCCTCGTCGGTGCGCCAGACGCCGCGGTTGACGACCTCGACGCCGGCCGTGCCGTCGGTCACCTCCGCCTCGATCACGTAGCGGGCGTCGAGCTCGACCGTGAGCCCGCGCGCGACCCACCAGTCGCCGCCGCTGTTCAGCACCCGGCCCCGGAGCCTCGGCCCGTCGAAGTCGCCACCGGAGACGCGGGCGAAGTGCAGGCCCTCCTCCGGCTCGGAACCGCCGAGCGGGATCGCCTCGTCGACGCGGCACCGCAGTTCGAAGCAGTACTCGAAGGCGGGTTCCATCAGGGGGTCGTTCCGTTCGCTCATGGGCGGGTCCGCGCCGCCGCCGAGGCCCTGCTCGCCTCGCTCTGAGCCTCGACGAGCTCGCGCAGCCGCTCGAGCACCGGGACCGCGGCGAGGAGGGCGCGGCGCTCGTCGCCGCCGAGCCCCGCCGCCGCCTCGGCCACGAGCGCCCCGCTCGCCCGGTCGAATCGCTCGAGCAGATCGAGCGCCCGCTCGGTCGCCCGCACCGCGACCCGGCGGCCGTCGCTGCCGCCCGCAGCCCGCTCGACGAGCCCGGCCTGCTCCAGCAGCTTCAGCAGATTGCTGACGGTGGAGCGCCCCAGCCCGAGCTCGGCTGCGAGCTCGCCCGGCGACCTCTGCACACCGCGGGGCACGGCGCGCAACAGTTCGATCTGGGCGTCGGGGATGTCGGGGAGCTCCGCCGCGGCACGCGCGCCCTTGAGCAGCGCGCGCCGCAGCGGCGAGACGAGGAGGTTCAACCGGGCCAGTTCGGCCGAGCCATCCGCCGATCCCGCGCCCGCTGCTGCCATGCCCTCAGTGTGCCAGTCGCGCCGGCCCGCCATCCCCGCGAGCGACCCGATCACGGCTCGACGCTCGCCGGCGTGAGCGAGGCGCGCGCGGTGAGCGCGGCGGGATGGAAGCCGGCGGCACGCTTGTACGCGTCGGCGATCTCGCGGAGTTCGACCTCGGGGATGACGTCGTGGATGTCGGCGAAGCCGTGCGGCGCGCGCTCGTAGGCGAGCTGCATGACCCTCTCGGGCCCGAGCTGCCGGGTCATCGCGAGCAGCGCCGCGGTCGCCGGACGGCGGTCGGCCTCGTAGGCGTCGAGCGCCGCGCGCACCGCTGCTGCCGTCTCGGCGGGGCCCGCGGACGCGCCGAGCCCCCGCACGGCGCCGGCGAGGTGGAACGCGAGCGTGCGGGCGTCGAGGATGGCCTGCGAGGAGCCGTTCGAGCCGTTCGGGTACATCGCGTGCGCGGCGTCGCCGAGCAGCGTCGAGCTGCCCGCGCGCCAGTGCGGCAGGGGCTCGCGGTCGACCATGGGGTACTCGAGGATCTCGTCGGCCGCCGCGACCACCGCCGGCACGTCGAGCCACTCGAAGCGCCACTCGGCGAAGCGCTCGACGATGGGGGCCGGGTCGATCGGCAGGTTCCAGTCGGCGAGCTCGCTCGCACCCTCGGGCGCCCGCCGCTCGGCGATGAAGTTGACGCGCGTCATCCGGGGCTGGTCGGTCGCGCCGGGCTCGTCGGTCGCGCCGGGCTCGTCGGTCTCGCCGGCGAGCGGGTAGGCGACGAACTTCTGCTCGCCGTCGCCCGCCATGATCATCGTGCGCCCGTCGAGGTACGCCGGGATCGTCGCGGTGCCGCGCCAGAGGATCAGGCCGTTCCAGACGGGCGCGCCGTCGTCGGGGTGCTCCTGCGCGCGCAGCGCGGAGTGGATGCCGTCGGCGCCGACGACGAGCTCGGCCTCGACCTCGTGGGCGGTGCCGTCGGGCCGCTCGAAGCGCGCGCGCTCGACGTGCTCGCCGTGCTCGACCAAAACGAGCCGATGCCCGGTGCGGATCGCGTCGGGCCCGAGCCGGCGGGCGACCTCGTCGGCGAGCAGCAGCTGGAACTCGCCGCGGTGCACCGAGAGCTGCGGCCAGGCGTAGCCGGCGTCGCGCCCCCGCGGCTCCGACCAGATCGGCTGTCCGAGCCGGTTGTAGTACGAGAGCCGGCCGGGCGGCACGCCGATGGCCGCGACCGCCCCGCCCAGCCCGAGCTCGGTGAGCTCGCGCACGGCGTGCGGCAGCAGGTTGATGCCGACGCCGAGGGGCCGCAGCTCGGCGGCCCGTTCGTACACCGCGATGTCGCGGAATCCTGCCTGATGCAGGCTCAGGGCGGCGACGAGCCCCCCGATGCCGGCGCCCGCGATGACGATCTTCATCGTGTCCTCCTCGTCAGATGAACGTCCGAGCAGACAGTTTTGTCACAAAAGCATCTCGCGTCAACCGACGTGCCCGACTTGCCTGACTTTCATGAAAGTCGGGCAAGTCGGTGGGTGGGAGGTGGGGCTCAGCCGAGCCGGCCCTGTCCGGGCACCGCGGCGTTCCGCTCCGCGGCATCGCGCGCGGCCTCCAGCGCGGCCTCGGGGCCGTGGCCCGCGTCGAGCGCGGCGAGCAGCGCGCCGAAGAACGCGTCGCCGCTGCCCGCCGGGAATCGGCCGGCGGCCCGGGGCGCGGCGACCGCGAACCCGACCCCGCCGAGCAGCGCCGCGGCACCGCGCACGCCGTCCGTGACGACGGAGTCCGTGCCGAAGCGCTCGGCGAGCGCCGCGCAGGCGGCCGCCGCGTCCGCCGGCGCCGCGCCGAGCAGTTCGGCGGCCTCGCCGAGGTTCACCTTCACGAGGTCCGCGAGCCCGGCGAGCGCCGCGAGCGGTGGGCCCGACGTGTCGACGGCGAGGCGCGCGCCCGACGCGGCACGCAACTCGCGCAGCAGCTCCCCGAGCTCGCCGAACGGGACCCCGGCGGGCACCGAGCCGGACAGGGCGAGCCAGCGCGGCGCGGCCTCGGCCGCCTCGGCGCGGATCGCCTCGGCGAGCGCACGCCACTCCCCCTCGCCGAGCGGCGCGGATGCCTCGTACAGGTCGGTGCTCGTCGGCAGGTCGCCGTCCTCGACGATCGCGAGGCAGCTGCGGGTCTCACCGGAGACCTCGACGAGCCGGGCTCCGACGCCCTCCTCGGCGAGCAGCGCGGCGACCCGTCTCCCCGTCGCGCCGCCGAGGGGAGCGACGAGACGCGCCGCGCCGCCGAGGGCCATCGCGACGCGGGCGGCGTTCAGCGCCTTGCCGCCGGGCACCGCGGTGACCCGGCGCGGGCGGGTGACGCCCCCGCGTTCGAGGCGGTCGACCTCGTACGTGAGATCGAGGCTCGGCGACGCCGCCAGGAACAGGATCACGGCCGATCCGCCCAGGGCCGCACCGCGCCGAGCGTGCGGCCGTCGCCGTCGCGGAGCACGGCGAGCGCGGCCTCGGAGATCTCCTCCGGGCTGTGCCAGCGGGCACCGCCGGCGCCGGTCGCCCAGCCGAGCTGCAGCGTCCACGGACCGGGCTCCGGGGCGGGTGCCTCGGGCTCCTCTGGCGGCGGGGTAGCCTCGGCGCTCGCGCGCACGAGTACGACCGGGCCGTCGACCGCGGCGCGCAGCACCGGCAGCGAGGCATCCGTCACCGCGGGCGCGTAGACGACGGCGCACCCCCAGCGCCGCGCGCCGAGCGCCCGGCGGAGGGCCTCGGCATCCCGCGCGTCCACCGCGATCGCCTCGACACCGGACGGCATCGGCCGCACCCGGCCGATGCCCGTCACGGGCGCGCCGCCGTCGGCCGCCGCGAGCTGCGCGGCGGCCGGGGCCAGGATGCCGGAGGCGCCGACGACGAGCACGCCCGCATCAGTCATCAGAACGCCTGCGGGCCGACCGCGGCGCCGGAACGCCCCTGCAGGAAGTCGAGGTCGAGCCCCTCGTCGGCCTGCGTGACGTGCTCGATGTAGAGGCGGGTCCAGCCGCGCTCGCTGCCCGGTACCGTCGGCGGCTGCCAGCCCGCCCGGCGCGCCTCGAGCTCCTCGTCGGAGACGTGCACGTGCAGTGAACGCCCGGCGACGTCGAGGGTGATCGTGTCGCCCGTGCGCACGAAGGCGAGCGGTCCGCCCGCGGCGGCCTCGGGCACGACGTGCAGCACGACGGTGCCGTACGAGGTGCCGCTCATCCGCGCGTCGGAGATGCGCACCATGTCGGTGACGCCCGCCTCGAGGATCTTCCGCGGCAGGGCGAGGTTGCCGACCTCCGGCATGCCCGGGTACCCCTTCGGCCCGACGTTGCGCACGACGAGGATGTCGTCGGGCGCGACGTCGAGCTCGGGGTCCTCGGCGTCGGCGAGGTAGGCCTGCAGCGTGTCCCAGACGAGCGCGCGCCCGGTGTGCTGCATCAGCCGCGGGTCGGCGGCCGACTGCTTGATGACCGCGCCGCGGGGAGCCAGGTTGCCGCGCAGCACGGCGATGCCGGAGCCGACGGGCTTGACCGGGTGATCGAGGGGGCGGATCACCTCCCGGTTGAAGACCTCCGCGCCGGCGTAGTTCTCGCCGAGCGTCGCGCCGGTGACGGTGAGCGCGTCGCGGTGCAGCAGCTCGCCGAGCGTTTCGGCGAAGCCCGCCGTGCCGCCGGCGTACTCGAAGTCCTCCATGAGGAAGCGCCCGCTCGGCATAAGGTCGGCGAGCACCGGCACGTCCCGCACGAGCGTGTCGAAGTCGTCGAGGGTGAGTTCGACCCCGACCCGGCGGGCGAGCGCGAGCAGGTGGATGACGGCGTTCGTCGAGCCGCCGAGCGCGGCGTTCGCGCGAACTCCGTTCTCGAACGCCTGTCTGGTGAGGATCTTCGAGGGCCGCAGGTCCTCGGCGACCATCTCGACGATGCGGCGGCCGGCCAGGTGCGCGGCGGCCTGCCGCCGCGAATCGTTCGCGGGCAGCGAGGCCGTGCCCGGCAGCTGCATCCCCATGAACTCCGAGACGCAGGCCATCGTCGAGGCGGTGCCCATCGTCTGGCAGTGCCCCTGGCTGCGGGCCATGCAGCCCTCGGCCTCGGTGATCGCGGTGTCGTCGATGAGCCCGGCCCGGTGCGCCTCGGTGAACTTCCACACCGAGGTGCCGGAGCCGATGTCGGTGCCGCGGTGCTTGCCGTTCAGCATGGCGCCGCCGGTGATGAGCAGGGTCGGCAGGTCGACGGAGGCGGCGCCCATCAGGTAGGCCGGGGTGGTCTTGTCGCAGCCCGCGAGCAGCACGACGCCGTCGAGCGGGTTCGAGCGCAGCGTCTCCTCGAGGTCCATGGCCATGAGGTTGCGCAGCAGCATCGCCGTCGGGCGCACGATCGGCTCCCCCGCCGAGGTCGTGGGGAACTCGAACGGCACGCCGCCGGCCTGCCAGATGCCGCGCTTCACGTACTCGGCGAGGCCGCGCAGGTGCAGATTGCAGCTCGTGAGCTCGCTCCAGGAGTTCGCGATGCCGATGATCGGCCGGCCGCGGAAGCTGTCGTCGGGCAGCCCCTCGCTGCGCAGCCACGAGCGGTGCATGAACCCGGTCTTGCCCTCGGCGCCGAACCACTGCTGGCTGCGCAGCCCTTCGCCCCACTCGTGGGTGGGCACACCGCCGCGCGCGGCGAAGGCGGTCTCGTCCGCGGCGCCGGCCGCCTCGGCGGCGGCGAGCTCGGCGGCGGCGAGCTCGGCCGCCTCGCGCTCCTCCTTGCCGAGGTTGCGGGCGGTCATGCGAACCTCGGCAGGTGCGCGGCCTGGGCCGCGATGAGCTCGTCGGCGAGGGCCGCGGCGCGGTCGGCGTCGGTCACCGCGCCATCGGCGATCATCGCCTCGACGACGAGGCCGCGGTCGCCGGAGAGGGCGGCCTCGACCGCGAGGTCGACGGAGCTGAGCCGGCGGGCGAGGATCGCGGTGAGCGGCCTGCCGAGGTCGGGCACCGAGACGGGGCGGATGCCTCGCGCCGTCGCGACGCCGGGGATCTCGACGGCCGACCACTCAGGCAGGCCGGGCACCATGCCTCGGTTCACGACGTTGCAGCTGAACATCTCGCGGCGGTCGAAGGTGATCGAGCGGATGATCGCGATGAGCTGCTCCTGCTCGCCGCCCGAGCGTTCGAAGGTCGACTGGTCGAGCGGCTCCTCGCCGAGCGCCTGGCGCTTCATGCCCTGGTAGCGGTTCTCGCCCCACTCCAGGATCTCCGGCAGGCTGAACGCGTCGATGCCGAGCTGCTTGCCGTAGTAGTCGCCCGAGGCGAAGCGCTCGGGGAAGAACTCGACGACGTGCCGGTCGCCCGCTGCGGCGAAGGCCCCGTAGCGCTCGAACAACTCCCAGGCGAACGGATTGTGCCAGGCGGTCGGCGTCTCGTAGAAGATGTTGCCGATGTCGCCCGGGTCGGGGGCCTCGGCGAGCTCGCGGCGCACCCGCTCCCGGATCAGCGGCCAGGCGTCACGGCCGTTCCAGCGGAAGTCGTAGATGAAGGTGAGGTGGTTGATGCCGGCGTACAGCGTCGACGTCTCCTCGAAGGGGGCGTCGATGAGCTGGGCGAGCTCGCGCTGGATGTGGTGCATGCCGTGGCAGAGCCCGACGACGTCGAGGCCGGTCTGCTGGTGGATGGCCTGCACGTTCGCGGTCATCGGGTTCGAGTAGTTGAAGAAGAACGCCTCGGGCGCGAGCTCGGCGATGTCGCGCGCGATGTCGACGAGCACCGGGGTGGTGCGGAGCAGCCGCGAGATGCCGCCCGGCATGATCGAGTCGCCGACCGGCTGGAAGACGCCGTGCTTCTGCACGATCTCGTGGTCGAGCTGCCAGGCGGGCCGGCCGCCGACGCCGACGCAGGTGACGATGAAGTCGGCGCCGGGCAGCACCTGCCGCCGATCGGTGGAACGGACCACGCGGATCGTCTCGTCCACCCCGCGCGCCGCGACCATCGACTCGGCGAGGTCGGCGGCGACGTCGAGCGCGACCGGGTCGACGTCGACGAGGCGGATCTCCCACGCGCCGAGGTCCTCGGCGCCGATGAGGTCGGCCAGCAGGCCGCGGGTGAACACGGCGGACCCTGCGCCGATCAGGACGAGTACTCGACGGTCGATGCTCATGGTGCTCCTTCGCAGTCCTTCCAGGGTGCTACGCGGCGAGCCGCGAGCGGTAGACGAAGCGGTTGCGCAGTTCGCCGATGCCCTCGACGCCGGCGGTGACGACCTGCCCGTGCTGGAGGTAGCGCGGCGGGGTGCGGAAGCCGCCCGCCCCGGCTGGGGTGCCGGTGAGGATGAGGTCGCCGGGCTCGAGGGTGACGCCGTCGCTGACGAAGGCGAGGATGGTCGGCACGTCGAAGATCATCTCGGCGGTGTCGTCCTCCTGCAGGAGCTCGCCGTCGACCTCGGCGTAGATGCGGTGTCCGCCGGGCTCGCCGAATTCGTCGGGCGTGACGAGCCAGGGCCCGAGCGGGGTGAAGGTGTCGAAGGACTTGCCGCGGGTCCACTGCACGTCGCCGAACTGCACGTCGCGCGCCGAGACGTCGTTCGCGACGGTGTAGGCGGCGACGTCGGCGAGCGTCGCCGGGGTCGCGCCGCCGCAGCGGCGGCCGATGAGGAGGGTGAGCTCGGCCTCGAAGTCGACGCCCTGGGTGAGGTGGTCGGGCACGATCACGTCGCTCGCCGGGCCGGTGAGCGACGTCGCGTACTTCGCGAAGGTGAGCGGGCGCTCGGGCTGGGCGAGCCCGGTCTCGGCCGTGTGGTCGACGTAGTTCAGGCCGACGGCGATGAGCTTGCCGGCGTCGGCGACCGGGGCGAGGAACTCGAGGCCCTTCACGTCGAGTTCGGCCCAGTCGGCGGTGTCGCCGGCGGCTGCGGCGGCGATGGCCTGGAGGGCGTCGTCGGCGTGCCCGGCGGGGGCGACGCGCGTCGAGCGCTCGTCGCGCACGACGAGGCGGGGCTGTCCGTCGACGAGGACGCGGGCGATTCTCATTGCTCTCCTTCGGGATGACGTTGCGCCCATCGTGTCACAAATAGGCACATATGAGCAAGAATAAGCAGATGCATTCAGATATGACCGAAATCGTCGGGGCAGATCGCGCCACCGCCGGGCCCGCTTCGATCGCCCAGGGCGTCTACGGCGCCCGGGGAAACCTCGAGCTGCTCGCCGGCGACGCGGTGGACGGGCTCTGGGTGTTCTGGTTCAACGCGGACCACGACGACGACCCGCTGCAGACCCCCGAGGTGCCGCCCGGCCGCTGGAGCGCGGGCCTGCACTTCGCCGCGGGCGCGCGCTACGTCGACGCCCAGATCGTGCAGTCGCCGCTCGGCCCGAACCACCTGGAGGTGCTCGCCCTCGACGCCGAGGGAGTCCTGCAGAGCTGGTACTGGTCGCCCGAGGCGGCCTTCACCCGGCGCGGGACGGATGCCGCGAGCGACGTCGCCCGCTTCCGCCTCGGCGAGCCGGACGACGAGGGGGCGCTCCGGGCGACGACCCTCGGCGGCGACGGCCGCATCCGGGGGTTCGCGTCCGCCCCGCTCCCCTACCCGGAGCGCAGCTGGCACCCCGCGAGCGCGGGGCCGGCGCTCGACGACGAGCGGGCCGTGCGCCGGCTCGGAGAACTCGGCGTTCTGCATCGGGTCGTGCCCGGCACCGCGCGCTCGGCGGACTCGACCCGGCACGGCGGCACCGTCGAGCTGGTCTGGCGCGAGCACGACGGCCTGCTGCGCCACCGCGGCGTGCCGGTCTGACCGAGCGGGCGCCGCACGAGGGGCCGGGCACCGGCCCGGCCCCTCGCTCCGCTAGTTGATGCGGTGGATCATCGTGTTGGCGAACTGGTAGCGGTAGCCGGCATCCCGCACCGCCTGATCGTGGCGCGGGCTCTGCCCGTACGACGAGCCGTGCAGCCAGACGAACGCCGGCGCCTCCTGCCCGGTGACCGCCTCCAGCTGGCGCTTCGACTCGACGACCTCGCGTTCGAGGTCGTCGTCGGAGAAGACGCCGTCGAAGCCCTCGTGGTGCGCCGTGTGCGGGAAGACGACGTGCCGCTTCGAGATCTCGGCGACCTCGTCCCAGTTCATCGCGATGCGACCGCCCTTCGTGTCCTCCTCGACGAGCGAGATCCAGTGCGCCCGGGCGAAGGCCTCCTGATGCTCCGGATCGCAGTCGACGAAGGAGGTGGCGATCGGGAACCAGCCGGTGAGGCCGAGCTCGTCGCAGAGCGGGGCCGCGACCGTCACCGAGTTGCGGTAGCCCTCGTAGAAGACGGGGATGACGCCCGGCTTGTCCTTGTGCCAGGTGCCGGTCTCGAACAGTCGGTCGAGGTCGTCGAGGGTCACCGGGGCGTAGTCGCGGGCGAAGCCGGCGAGCTCGCTCGCGAGCTCCGCGCGGGCCCCGCGCGGGGTCGAGTGGTAGTTGACGACGCGGATGAAGTGGCCGCGCTGCAGCTGCTCGCGCTGGGCGTCGAACGAGGGCCTGGTCATGCGTGGGGTCCTTCCGTGACGGACGCGGCGTCCGTGATCGGCGCCGCACCGGGCGCGAAGTGGGTGTAGGCGAGCACCTGCATCGCGGTGATGACGGCGCCCTCGTCGTCGGCGCGCGCCCACGGCACGAGCTCGGCCGAGTAGCGGTCGAAGACCTCGGCGAAGGCGCGGCCCTCGGCGAGCTGGGTCGGGGTCGCCGCCTCGGGGATGCTGCCGCGCTCGTCGGCGAGGCCGAGCACCATGGGGATGCCCTCGCGCTCGAGCCGGCGGTCGTGGCAGGCCCGCATGAGGCCGAGGATGTCGCCGGCCGCGAGGAGCTCGGCCGCGCTCGGCTCGCCCTCGTGGGCGCTCGGCCCGGACACGGTTGCTGACATGGGTGGTCCTAACTCTGGGGATCGATGGGGGAGGAGACGACGGCGAGCAGCTGGGCGACCCGCTCGGCGATCGCCTCGCGGGCCGCGGCGAGCGCCGCCCGCGGGTCGGTGCTGGAGCCGAGCGTCGCGCGGAGGGCGTCGGAATAGGCGGCCGACAGCTGCGTGCCGACGTTCACCTTGCGGATGCCGGCGGCCACCGCCGAGCGGATGCCCGCGTCGGCGACGCCGGAGGAGCCGTGCAGCACGAGCGGCACCGGCACGGCCGCCGCGAGCCGGGCGATGAGCGCGTCGTCGGGGCGGGCCGTGCGGTCGGTCATCGCGTGCGAGGTGCCGACCGCGACCGCGAGGCCGTCGACGCCGGTCGCGGCGACGAAGGCGGCGGCCTCGGCGGGGTCGGTGCGGACACCCGGGGCGTGCGCGCCGTCCTTGCCGCCGATCTCGCCGAGCTCGGCCTCGACCCACAGCCCGGCGGCGCGGCCGAACTCGGCCACCCGGGCGGTCTCCGCGACGTTCTGCTCGTAGGGCAGCCGGGAGGCGTCGAACATGGCCGAGCCGAAGCCGAGCTCCGCGGACTCGCGCACGAGCGCCTCCGACTCGCAGTGGTCGAGGTGCAGGGCCACCGGCACCTCGGCGTCCTCGGCGAGCCGGCGGCAGGCCGCCGCGATCGGCGCGAGGCCGCCGTGGAAGCGCACCGCGTTGTGACTCACCGAGAGCAGCACGGGCAGCCCCGCGCGCTCGGCGCCGGCGACGATGCCCTCGGCGTACTCGAGGGTGATGACGTTGAAGGCCGCGATCGAGGGCAGGCTCGCGCCCAGCCCCGCGACCAGGCGGGAGGTCGGGGTCAGCATGTCTCGACGGTCACCCCGGCTTCGCGCAGACGCTCCAGCACCTCGGCATCCGCGCCGTCGTCGACGATGAGACGCGAGATGCCGCTCGTCGGAACGAGCTTCGCGGGCCCCCGCTTCGCGAGCTTCGAGTGGTCGGCGAGCACCGTGAGCCGCACCGCCGAGGAGGCGAGGGAGCGGTCGGTCTGCGTCTCCGAGAGGTTCGTGCCCGTCACGCCCATCTCCGGGTCGACGCCGAACGCGCCGGTGAACGCCTGGTCGATGCCGAACTCGTCGAGGCCCGAGATCGTGAGGTGGCCGAGGAGGCTCATCTCCTGCCGCCGGAGCAGCCCGCCGAGCACGATGATGTCGATGTCGGGGAACTGTGCGAGCCGGCTCACCACCGTCAGGCTGTTGGTGAGCACGGTGAGGCCGGGCACGGAGCCGAGGAACGGCAGCATGGCCTCGGTCGTGGTGCCACCCGTGATGAGCACCGTGGAGTTCGGCTGCACGTGCGCGGCCGCAGCCCGGCCGATGCGCTGCTTCTCCTCCGCGTAGGCGGTCTCGCGGAGCGGCCGGAGCGGCTCCACGTCGTCCTCGACCTGCGCAGCGCCGCCGTGGACGCGCTCGATGAGTCCGCGGTCCTGCAGCTCGTTCAGGTCGCGCCGCACCGTGGAGGTGCTGACGCCGAGCAGCTTCGCCATCTCGTTGACGGAGCCCGCGCCGTAGGTGCGGATGTAGTTGAGCAGCTCGCGCTGTCGCTTCGGCCCGATCAGGGGCTCAGTAACCGGCTGCACGGTCCACCTCATTCACCAGCGGCCGTCGCTCGGCCAGTCGAGTCACGTTCTCGACCACGAGATCGAGCGTTTGTGCATGGTACTGCGGCGCGAGTCCCGCGACGTGCGGTGTGATCAGCGCGCCGAGTTCCGACCACCAGAGCGAGTCGGGGCCGAGCGGCTCCTCGTCGAAGACGTCGAGGGCGACGCCGGCGATGCGCCCGGCACGCAGACCCGCGAGCAGCGCGGTCTCGTCGACGATGCCGCCGCGCGCGATGTTCACGACGTAGGCCCCCGCCGGCAGCAGCGCGAGCTCGCGCTCGCCGATCAGCCCGCGGGTCTCCTCGGTGAGGGGCACGACGACGACCAGGAAGTCGCTCTGCGCGAGCACCTCGTCGAGCCGGCCGATCGGGAACAGCTCGGCCGGATCGTCGGCGGCGGCGCGGCGCCCGGTGTCGAACTTCTCGCCGCCCTGCTGCCGCGCGCCAGAACGGCTGACGCCGAGCACCCGCATGCCGAGCACCTCCGCGAGGCGCGAGATCTCGCGTCCGATGCGGCCGTAGCCGACGATGCCGACCGTCGCCCCGGCCAGCTGCCGCGGCGTCAGCGTCGCGAGGCGCTCGGCGTTCGACGGCCAGCTGCGCTCGGCGCGATGCCGTTCGATGCGAGGCATCCGGTGCGCGAGCTCGAGGATCGCCATCGTCGCGTACTCCGCCATCGGCACCGGCGCGATGCCCCCGAGCGTCGCGATCGGCACGCCGCTCGCCCAGAGCGGGGTGCCGCGCACGTGATCGACGCCCGAGGTGTCGAGCTGCACGCCGCGCAGCGCCGGCACGGCGGCGGGCTCGGGGAACCAGTCGCCCGTGTGCAGCAGTTCGATGCGGCCGAGCGTCTCGGGCGGCACTTCGGCGCCGGTCTCGGCCCGCACGATCTCGATGCCCGGCACGCGCCGGGCGAGCTCGTCGAACCAGTGGTCCGGCAGCGGCAGCGTGCAGAGATAGCTGATGGTCACTTGATTCCACTCCTCGCGAAGCCCTGGACGAAGTATCGCTGGAAGAACACGAACAGCAGCACCATCGGCAGCACCGCGACGAGCGAGAGCGCCATGATCGCGTTGTAGTCCGGCGAGGTCTGGTTCTTCAGGTACAGCAGACCGATCGGCAGGGTGAACAGCTCGTTGTCCTTCAGCGCGATGAGCGGCCAGGCGAAGTCGTTCCAGCTGCCGAGCAGGGTGAGCAGCGTCAGCACCGCGATGAGCGGCTTGCAGAGCGGCAGCACCACCTGCAGGAAGATGCGCAGCTGGCCGGCGCCGTCGATCCGGGCCGCCTCGATCACCTCGTCGGGGATGGAGAGGAAGAACTGCCTGGCGAGGAAGATGCCGAACGCGGCGGCCGCGCCGGGCAGGATGACGCCCCAGTAGGTGCCGTAGATGCCGAGGCCGGAGACGAGCTTGAACTGCGCCACCATGATCGCCTGCACGGGGATCATCATGGTCGCGAGCCCGAGCAGGAAGATGCCGTTGCGACCGCGGAAGCGGAGCCGGGCGAAGGCGTAGCCGGCGAGCAGGTTCACGATGACCGTCAGCGCGGTGACGAAGGCGCCGATCACGACCGAGTTGCCGAACCAGTCGAGCACCGGCACCCGGTCGAACACCTTCGCGAAGTTCTCGAGCGTCAGCGTGCTCGGCCAGAGCCGCAGGCCCGGCTCGAAGACCTCGCCGCGCGGCGAGAAGGCCACGACGAGCATCCAGTACAGGGGGAAGACGACGATCAGGGCGACGAGCGCGACGAGGATCGTGCGCCACACGATGCCCTTGCGTTCGCTCGAGTATCGGCGGCGGCGCTGCACGCGGGCGGCGCCGCGCGGGCCGAGCAGTTCGGCGTCGGCGATCTCGAGCACCGAGGTGGTCTGTGCCACGATGCGCTCCTATTCCACGAGGTCTCGGGTGCGGTTCGTCTTCCATTGGATGAACGTGAAGACGAGGGTGATGAGCAGGATGACGATGCCGATCGCGGCGCCGTAGCCCTGCTCGCGGATCTGGAAGCCGTTCCGGTACGCGTAGGTGACGAGCACCGAGGTCGCGTTGCCGGGGCCGCCGCCGGTCATCACGAAGATGAGGTCGAAGACCTGGAACGAGGCGATGACGTTCATGATCAGCAGGAAGAAGGTGGAGGGGCCGACGAGCGGCACCGTCACCGAGCGGAACTGCTGCCACTTGCTCGCCCCGTCGATGCGGGCGGCCTCGTAGAGCTCGGGCGAGATCGACTGGAGTCCGGCCAGGTAGATGATCATGTTGAAGCCGAGCCGCAGCCAGATCGCGGCGATCACGACGGAGACCATCGCCGGGGTGCCCTGCGACTGCCAGCCGATGGCGTCGAGCCCGAGCGCCTGCAGCACCTTGTTCACGAGCCCGTTCGACTCGTAGAAGAGGATGACCGCGATCATGCCCGATGCGACGCCCGAGATCACCATGGGCAGCACGATGATCGTGCGGAAGAGGCCCCGCGCCGGGATCACCGAGTTCAGCAGCACGGCGAGGCCGAGCCCGCCGGCGAGCTCGATCGGCACGGTCGCGACCGTGAAGACGAGCGTGTTCGCGAGGCTCTGCCAGAACACCGGGTCGGCGAGCAGCTTCGCGTAGTTCGCGGCACCGACCCACTCGGGATCGCCGAAGCCCTTCGTCTCCTGGAAGGAGAGGATGAGCGCCCAGACGATCGGGATGAAGAGGAAGAGCGACATCAGCACGAGGTTCGGCGCGACGAACCCCCAGCCGACGAGCGACTCCTTGAACCGGGCGGCGCGACGCGCCGCCCGCGGCCGGGGCGACGCGCTCGCGCGCTCCCGGCCACGGGCGGTCAGAGCGGTCATTACTTCGCCGCCTCCTCGATCGCGGCCGAGAGGTTCGCGAGCGTCTCCGCCGTCGACTGGCCGCCGATGAACGCCGCCTCGAGCTGGTCCTGCAGGGCGGTGTTGATGGCCGCCATCGCCGGGGAGGTGAGCTGCTTCACGTCGCCCGGCTCGATCGTCGCGGCCTGGTCGACGAAGACCGGCATGACGTCGGGGCGGATCTTGAACTGAACGGCGTCGCCCTCGAGGTCGAGGCGGGTCGGCAGCTCGTTCGTGTTGGCGCAGAACTCCGACATGGCGTCGGCCGAGACCATGAACTTCAGGAACTCGGCGGCGAGCTCGGGGTTCTTCGTGCCCTTCGTCGCGACGAGGGCGTTGCCGCCGAGGTCGGTCGCGCCGCGCTCGTCGCGGGGCATCGGGATGGCCGTCCAGTCGAACTTCGCGAGGCTGTCGATGTCGGGCACGAGGAAGGAGCCGACGAAGGCCATCGCCGCGGTGCCCTCGGTGAAGAGCGAGTCCGCGTAGACGGTGCCCTTGGTCGAGCTCGTCGGCGGCACCCACTGCTGCTCGAAGAAGCTCTTCGTGAAGTCGAGCGCCTTGGCCCCCTCAGGCGAGTCGATCGTGGCGGTGTCGCCGTCGAGGAAGGTGCCGTCGGCCTGGAAGAGCCAGCTCAGCCAGCGCGGCGCGCCGCCCAGCTGCCAGTTGTAGACGAAGGGGTACTTGTCGGCGGGCAGCGCGGAGCGCAGCTCGCCGGCGACCGCCGCGAACTCGTCCCAGGTCCAGGCGTCGTCCTGCGTGGTCGGCAGCGAAGCCGGGTCGATGCCGGCATCCTTTACCATCTGCGTGTTCACGAGCAGTGCGGAGACGTCGGTCTGGTGCGGCACGCCGTAGGGCACGCCCTCGTAGGAGACGGCCTCCCACATCGCCGGGGTGAACTCGGCGATCTCGTCGTCACTGAACGAGTCGCTGAGGTCGAGGAGCTGGTCCTGGCTCGAGTAGACGCCGAGGTTGCCGTAGTCGACGCGGAAGATGTCGGGGGCGTCGCCGGAGGCGAGCTGCGCATCGATGTTGGAGAACATCTGGTCGTAGGGCACGACGTTCAGCTTGATGTCGGTGCCTTCGTGCTCGGCCTCGAACTGGGCGATGAGGTCCTTGAACGTGGTCTCCTCGGACTCGCTGCCCCAGGTGGTGAAGGTCAGCGTCTGATCGCCGCCGCCACCGGAGCCGCCTCCGCCGAAGCCCGCGCATCCGGACAGCACCAGGGTGCTCGCGGCCACCAGGCCGACTGCGCCGAAGAGGCGCCCTGAGCTCAGTTTCACGCTTCGATCTCCTTCGTTGTGATCGGATGCCTCGTCGATGCGGCATCCCGGCGCAGCTTCAATGCTGGCCCATCTGTGATCGGACGCGGCCTCGATGCTGCGCTGCGTCTCTCGGTCCTGGCAGTATTCAACAATAGCCTGAATTCGTCAATAGCTTTCATTCTCTGCTCATTTCTGATTGACTTTGCTCGAATTGCCGCGACCGACGGCGACGAATCAGGAAGCACGCGAGATGAACGAACCCATCGCCGAGCCGGCCGCGATCACCCGGGCGGAGCTCACGAGCCAGCCCGAGATGTGGGCCCGCGCCATCGAACTCGAACCGCAGCACCGAGCGCTGCTGCCCGGGCCCGACGAGAAGGTCCTCGTCGTCGGCTGCGGCACCTCGTACTACGTCGGCGACGCCTACGCCTACCTCCGCAACGACGCGGGCCTGCCCCGCACCCGCGCCGCGATCCCCAGCGAGCTCCCCTGGATCGAGGACGATGAGCACCTCATCGTCATCTCCCGCTCCGGCACCACGGCCGACGTCGTCGAGTTCGTCGAGCGCTACCGCGACACCCACACGATCACCGCGATCCTCGGCGACACCGACACCCCGCTCGGGCGCCTCTGCGCCGACCGCACCGTGCACCTCGGCTTCGCCGACGAGCAGTCGATCGTACAGACGCGCTTCGCGACCACCGGACTCACCGCCCTGCGCGCGTCGATCGGGCTCGCCGACGAGCAACTCGTCGCCGACGGCCGCGCCGCCCTCGCCGCCGAGCTGCCGATGGCGCCGGCCGACATCGAGCACATCGTCTTCCTCGGCCACCGGTGGAGCGTCGGCATCGCGCAGGAGGCCGCCCTCAAGGTTCGCGAGTCGGCCGGCTTCTGGACCGAGGCGTACTCGATGTGGGAGTACCAGCACGGACCCATCTCCTGCGCCGGCCCCAACACCCTCGTCTGGTTCCTCGGCGAGGCCCCGGAAGTCATCGTCGACGACGTGCGCGCGACGGGCGCCACGAGTTACGTGAACGGCCTCGACCCGCAAGGGAACCTGCCGCTCGTGCACCGGCTCGCGGTGCAGCTCGCGACGCTTCGCGGGCGCAACCCCGACACGCCCCCGTTCCTCAACCGCTCGGTCCTGGTCACCGACTGATGCCCGTCGTCACCGTCGCGAGCCGCGAGCACCCGCGGCTGCGCGAGCTGCTCCTCGCGGTGGCCGACGCGGTCGCCGGGGAGCTCGGGCTGGGCGCCGGCCAGGTGATCGCGCTCGCCACCCCCGCGCCGCTGTCCGTCGCGAGCGGCGACGCAGCCTCCGCGGCGGAGGCATCCGACCCCCGCCCGAGCGGCGGCTGGGCGGTCGTCACCGTCCACGGCTCCGACCGTGGCGAGCCGGCGACGACGCGCGCCTGCGACGCGGCGGCCCGGGCTGCCGCAGACTGGAGCCGGAGCGCCGACGTCGAGTTCGAAGGAGTGTGGTGCGAATGGCAGCGGCCGAGGTGACCGGGGGGCGGCTGCTCGTCGTCGGCGAGCTGTGCGTCGACCTCATCATCGACGTCGACGGCGAGCTGCGCTTCGGGCAGCACGAGCAGCTCGTCCGCGCGACGACGCTCACCATGGGCAGCTCCTCGGCGATCACCGCGTGCGGCGCGGCCGCCCTCGGCATCCCGACCGCTCTGCTCAGCGTGCGCGGCGACGACGCCTTCGGCCGCTTCCTCGACGAGGAGCTCGGCCGGCGCGGTGTGGCGACCGATCGCGTCCGCGTGGACCCGAGCCTGCCGACCGGCGCTTCGACGCACCTCACCCGGCCCGACGGCGACCGGGCGATCCTCACCTCGATGGGCTCGATCGGCACGGTCGCCGCCGAGGAGGTGGACGACGAGCTGCTCGCCGGCGTCGGCCACCTGCACGTCGGCAGCTACTTCCTTCAGCACGCGCTGCACCCCGGGGCCGCGGCGCTGTTCGCCCGCGCCCGCGCGCTCGGGGTGCAGACCTCGGTCGACGGCAACTTCGACCCCGCCGAGGAGTGGGACTCGGGCATCCTCGCGCTCCTCGCGCACTGCGACGTGTACTTCGGCAACGCCGAGGAGCTCTGCGGCATCACCGCCCGCGACCGCTTCGACGACGCCGTCGAGGCCGTGCTCGACGTCATGCCGGAGGGCGGGGTCGTCATCGGCAAGCTCGGCGCCGAGGGCGCGGTCGCCGCGCGCCGTCGCGACGGCGCGACCGAACGGATCGTCGCCTCGACGCCCGCCGTCGACGGGCCGCTCGTCGATACGGTCGGCGCGGGCGACACCCTCGCCGCGGGCTACCTCGCCGCGCGGCTCCGCGGCCTCCCGCCCGAGCCCGCCCTCGCCCTCGCGGTCGCCTGCGGCACTGCATCGACGCGCGGCGCGGGCGGGGTCGGCGCGCAACCCGAGCTCGCGACAGCGCGCGCGCTCGCCGAACGGGTGGCGGTCACCCGCTCCTAGCCACGACTTGCCCGACTTTCATGAAAGTCGGGCAAGTCCGAGTCCTGCGCTATATTCAGAGAATGGTGAATATAACGGGATCACTCGTCCGCCCGGGTGCCGAGCTCGGCTACGAGCTCGCCGAGGGCGACGACACTGGCCGGATCCCCGTCGTGCTCACCCACGGCGCCGGTATGGACCGCGGCATGTACGACGCGCAGTTCGCGGCGCTCACGGCAGCCGGGCACCGCACCGTGCGCTGGGCCCTCCGTGGGCACGGCGCATCCCGGCTCGACGCCGGCACGCGCTTCACCGCCGCCGACGCCCTCGACGACCTCGCCGCGCTCATCGACGCGCTCGGGCTCGACCGCCCCGCGCTCGTCGGCCACTCGCTCGGCGGCAACCTCTCGCAGGCCTTCGTGCGCGCGCACCCCGACCGCGCCGCCGGGCTCGTCGTGCTCGATTCCACCTGGAACGCCGGGCCGCTGAGCGCCGGCGAGCGGTTCGCGCTACGGCTCGCGGCGCCGATGCTCGGGCTCGTCCCCGCCGGACGGCTGCCCGGCCTGATGGCGCGGGCGTCCGCGGTCACCCCGGAGGCGATCGCCCGCACCGAGGCGATGTTCGCCCGGATGCCGAAGGCGGTGTTCCTCGACGTCTGGCGCGCGACCGTCTCGCTCGTCTCCCCCGAGCCCGGCTTCCGCAGCCCGGTGCCGCTCGCGCTCGTGCGTGGTGCCGAGGACCGCACCGGGAACATCGCCACCGCGATGCCCCGCTGGGCCGCAGCCGAGGGCGTCGCCGAGCACGTCGTCCCCGGGGCCGGGCACATCGTCACGCTCGACGCGCCCGACGCGGTGAGCGAGCTCCTGCTCCAGCTGCTGGGAGGATGGCACGGCCGGCCGCCGAGCGCAGGAGGGACCGCCGCATGACCGATGCCGAGGAGCAGCGCTTCATCGACGTGATGGGCGAGACGCTCGCCTCGTGGCAGCTCGCCCGGGCGACCGGCCGCGTCTACGGCTACCTGCTGCTCCGGGCCGAGCCCTCCTCGTCGGAGCAGCTGCGCGAGTCGCTCGGCCTCAGCGCCGGGGCGGTGAGCCAGGCCACCCGCGAGCTCGCCGCCTGGGGACTCGCCCGCACAATCCCCCAGCCGGGCAGCCGCCGCCTCCTGGTCGAGGCCGCGGGCGGCTTCGAGCAGCTCCTCGCCGCGAGCCACCAACGGTCCCGGGCGTTCATCCGCGCCCTCGAGGCGGCGGAGCCGCTCACCGACGACGCGCACGCCGCCGAACGCCTGCGCGCGGTCACCGGTCTCTTCAGCGCCTACGTCGACGTCGGCGAGCAGATGCTGCACTCCCGCCGTTGACGCGGGCGGCGCGCTTCGCTAAGCAGAGGGGGACCGACGCACGCCGGCCACCGGATGGCGGTCCCGGCGTCGCGACTGCGACGCGTCGGACGGGGGGAAGCTCATGTCTGGCATCCGGGGCGGCCGCACGGCCGGAGCCGCATTCGCGGCCGTCATGCTCGTCACGACGCTCGGCGGCTGCGCCGGAGGCGGCGGCCCCGACCCGGTGGGCACCTGGGGCGATCCCGACGGCGCCTACCTCGAACTCGAGAGCGGCGGGGCCTTCACCGGCAACGACGGCTGCAACCGTCTCACCGGCAGCTGGACCATGGAGGACGACAACATCTCCTTCGACGACGTCGCCTCGACGCGCATGGCCTGCCCCGAAACCGAGGCGGTGCTCGAAGGCCTCGACACGGCGAACGTCTCGGGCGACACCATGACCGTCTACGCCGACGACGAGGCGCAGATCGCGACGCTCGATCGCGCGCCAGTCAACTCCTGACGGGTGCCGCGACCTCGACCTCGAGGCGCGCGCCGCCGAGCGACGACGGCGCGAGCTCGACGCGGCCGCCGCGCAGTCCGAGCCGTTCGGAGGTGCGGGCGAGCCCGTTCCAGCGCGGTGAGTCGGGCAGGCCGACGCCGTCGTCCTCGACCGTCGCGCGGACACGCGGCGCGACGGCACCGTCGACCTCGCTGACGCCGACGGCCACCCGGATCGTCGTCGCCGCGCCGTGCCGGAGGGCGTTCGTAATGCCCTCCTCGACGCCGCGCACGACGGCGATGCGCTGGGCGACGGCGTCGTCGCCGCGGTCGAGCGCGAGGTCCGCCTCGGGGTCGACTTCGGCGGTGATGTCGATCTCCGCGGGCACCCGGCGCACGAGGGCCCGGATGGCGTGGGCGAGGCTCACGTCGACGCCGACCGGGTAGAGCAGGTTGCTGAGCTCGCGCACGTCGTGCTCCCGCATCCGCTCGAGGTCGCGGCGCAGTCCGGCGAGCTGCTCGATCGCGGCCTCGCTCCAGCCCTCCTCGACTCCGCGGCGCTGGATGGCGTCGATCGCCGCCTGGCTCAGCACCAGCCGACCCTGCAAGGTGCCGTGCAGGCCGTCGGCGACCTCGCGGCGCACCCGCATCTCCTCCGCGGCGAGCTCCGCGAGCGCCGTCGACGCCCGCAGCCGGTGCTCGGCCTCGGCTCGCTCGTGCTCGCGCAGCCGCACGCGGGTGCGCACCTGCGCGAGCGCGAGGCCCAGCGCGACCGCGATGACCACGGCGACCGAGCACACCTCGACGAGGCTGACGTCGAGCTCGGGGGCGACGTAGATGCCGAGCAGCAGCTGCAGCCCGTGCCGGGCCAGGGCGATCGGGAGGGCGATCGCGAGCACCGCACCCGCAGCGGCGAGGGGCTTCCGCTCCTCGAGCCGCACGAAGGCGGCGAGCAGCAGCGCGATCGCGACGGTGACGAGGTTCGTCATCAGCCGGTCGGGCAGCTGCGGCGCTTCGGCGATGAGCTCCGAGGTGGCGATCCGCTCCGGGCGGTAGATGAAGATCGTCTGCAGCGTCGAGCCGATCGCGAACGCCGTGAGCAGCACGCCCGCCGTGAAGAGCAGCACCCGCCGGTCGTCGGCCCGGTCGCGCGCCTCGAGCGCGCTGCTCGCGACCGTCGGCGTCGAGGCCGTCGGCGCAGCGCTGCGGGCGCGCGGGCTCATGCCCCGGCCCCGCCGGGAGCGCCGTCGCGCACGAGGTGCAGGGCCGCGGCGACCCGGCTGTTGAGGTCGCCGTCGTCGCGCACGCCCAGCGTCGAGTACACGGCGTTCAGCAGGTTGTCGACGGAGTGGTTCGAGATGCCCATGTCGCGGGCGATGGCCGCGTTCGACAGCCCTTCGGCGAGCAGCCGCAGCGCGTGCAACTGCCGCGGGGTGAGGCCGGCGAGCGCGCTGCCGCGGCGCGGGCGCAGGCGGCCCAGGAGTTCCGGGTCGAGCATGCTCGCGCCCCTGGCGCTCACCCGCAGGGCGCGCAACAGTGTCTCCCGGGAGGTGGAGGAGACCTTCGAGAGGTAGCTCCAGCCGGCGCGCTCGCGGTCGGGCAGGGCGAGCAGCAGCTCCATCAGGTCGTGGCTGGAGAGCAGCACGACGCCGAGCCCGGGGCGCGCGCGCCGCAGCTCGCGGCCGAACTGGAAGCCGTTGCCGTCGGGCAGCTCGATGTCGAGCAGCACCACGTCGGCCTCGGCATCCGCCGCGAGGGCCCGCGCCTCGGCGATGGTGCCGGCCGCGGCGACGAGCTCGAACCCGGGCTCCGCACGCACGAGGTCGCTCAGCAGGGAACGGAACAGCGCCTGGTCCTCGACGAGGATGACTCGGATGGCTGGTTCGGCGCTCATGACTCGTCGAGAGTCTACCGGGGCGGGGCATGGCGATCGGGGCGGAGGATGCACCTCCGCCCCGATCGCCAAGACGGGTGGTCGGCTCAGAGCTGCGCGCGACCCTCGCCTCGGCGCCTTCGGGTGATGACGCTGATCCAGATGCCGGCGAGCAGGAGCAGCAGGGCCCCGCCGCCGGTGAGTGCGACGGCCTCGATCGACACGTCGCGGCCGGTGTCGGCGAGGTCGTCCGCCGACACCACGGTGATCCCGGTCACGATGCTGCGGACTCCGCCCTCGGGCGAGAGGCCGTTGATCTGCAGCGTCTCCGCGCCGATCCGCAGGCCCTTGGGCAGGGTCAGTGTCGCGGTGAACGAGCCGTCGGCGGCCGCGGTGGTCTCGCCGAGGCCGAGCTCCGCGCCCAGCAGCCAGAAGTCGAGCGCACTGCCGCCCTGGAAGCCGGAGCCGCTGATGCGCAGCGCGCCGCCCGCGGGCACCGCGAGGGTGCCGTTCACGAGGGCCACCGGCTTGCCGTCGGGGCCGACGGCCTGCACGCGCACCGCGAAGCCGTCGCCCGAGATCACGAAGGCGTCGCCGTCGGTGCGCGTCGTCACGGGCTCGTCGGTGCCGCTCAGGCTCGAGGCGGCCTTGCCCGCGGCGAGCTTCGGCAGCGCACCCGAGGAGCTGCGGACGGGCTGCAGCACCGGCGTGGCGGTCTGCACCGGGGATGCCGCGCCGGGCCCGGCCTCGGTCACCGCGCGCACCGACACCTGGCGGGGCACGCCGTTGCCGAGCCCCTCGATGACGATCGGGCTCGTCGTGGTGCCGGCGGGGATCCAGGTCTTGCCGCCGTCGATCGAGTACTCGTAGTCGCTGATCGGCGAACCGCCGTCGTTCGCCGGCGGGGTGAACGCCACGGTGAGGGTGCGGTTGCCCGGCGTGATCGAGTCGACCGTCACGGCGTCGGCGGGACGGCGGGGCGTGGCCGAGGCATCCGCCGCCGGCCCGCTGCCGGCCTCGTTCAGGGCCGAGACGCGGAACGCGACCGGGGTGCCGTTCGCGAGCCCGGTGACAGTGGTGCTCGTCGCGGTGCTGCCGGTGTCGGCGACGACCGTCGTCCAGGTGGTGCCGCCGTCGAGGGACTGCTCGACGCGGTAGCCGGTGACGGGCGCGCCCCCGGTGTCGGTCGGGGCCGTCCAGCTGAGCTCGACACGTGCGTCGTCGGGCGTCGCGACGAGCGGGGCGGGGGCGCCGGGCGTCGTGCGCGGGGTGGTCAGCGCCGTCTCGGCGTGCACGCCGGTGCCGGCGGCGTTGATCGCCGAGACCCGGAACGCGACGGGTTCGCCGTTGCGGAGGCCGGTGGCCGTGTAGCTCGTGGCCGGGGTCGGCGCGAGCAGGGCGGACGGGCGCAGGGCCTGGCCGCGCAGCAGCGTCGGCAGCGGGGTGCCGGTGTCGGCGACGAGCGTCGCCCAGGTGCGGCCGCCGTCGATGGATCGCTCGATGCGGTAGCCGGTGACCGGCGACCAGCCGTCGGCGACGGGGGCGGTCCAGGCGAGCTCGACCGTGGTGTCGCCGGGCGTCGCGATGACGGGGGCCGGCGCGGCCGGCTTCGTGTAGGGGACCGCCTCGTTGCTGATGGCGGCCCACGGGCCCTGCCCGTTGGCGTTCAGGCCGGCGACGCGGAACACGTGCGGCGTGCCCGCGGTCAGGCCGAGCACGGTGGTGCTCGTCGCGGCGGAGCCGGTGTCCTCGGTCGCGCTCGTCCACGACTCGCCGCCGTCGGTCGACCACTCCACGGCGTAGCCGGTGATCGCGGCGCCGCCCTCCCAGACCGGGGCGGTCCAGCTGACGACGGCGCGCTCGAACCCGGCGACGGCGCTCGTGGCGGTGCCCGCGCCGGGGCCGCTCGCGGCGACCTCGAGGCTGACGGTGAGCGACTGCCGCGCGGTCTTGGCGGGGTGCGGGCCGCCCGGCGAGCGGTCCTCCGCCGAGATCTCGAACTCGAAGGTCTCGCTGTCGTCGCGCTGGCGGGCGTCGGCGGCCGCGGCATCCGGCACGAAGGCGTACGCGCCCGTCGCGCCGTCGAGGTAGAGGGTGCCGTAGGTGCCGCGCTTGCGCTGCGTGTAGGCCACGCCGTCGATCGTCGTGGTGGCCGGCTCGCCGCCGACGATGGCGCTCGTGATCGGGCTGTCGGGGTCGGTGGCGTCGAGCGTGCCGGTGGTCGTCGGGTAGACCTGCGCGCCGTCCTGGTTGAGGAGCGTGATCGGGGCAACCGGTCCGAACGAGGGGTCGTCGTCGACGGCGGTGATCGCGATCGCGACGCTGCCGGCCGCGGAGACCTGGCCGTCGGCGTCGGCGGCGGTGATCGCGATCGCCCGGCTGGCCGCGGGGTCGTCGGAGGCGTTGTGGTACTGCAGCTTGTCGCTGATCGAGGCGGCGACGGCGTCGGTGACCTTCGTGCCGAAGACGCGCACGTTGTCGATGAGCAGGGTCGCGCCCGCGGCGCGGCCGCAGGTCTTGTCCTGGGTGCCGCCGACGAAGACGAAGCGGTACTCGCCCGAGGCCGGGATCACCGTCTCCTTGGTGACGAAGGCGTTCACCTCGTTGCCGCCGGTGGCGTCGAGCACCGGAGTCTGCGCCCCCGTCGCGGTGTTCAGGATGTAGCCGTAGACGTGGAAGTCGTCCGAGCCCTGGAACGCACGCCAATCGAAGGAGATCTTGTCGTTCGCCGCGGCCTCGAAGGGGTTGCTGTAGACGGCCGGGCCGTGCACGACGTCGCAGCCCTCGGCCGTCTGCATGTCGCTCGTGAGCTCGAGGCTCGTGGCGCCATGGCTCGCGTCGACGGTGCTGAGTCGCACCGTGTAGCTCGCCGACACGGGCGCCGCGTCGTCGTCGAGCGGGGCGTTGGCCCCGCCCGAGAGGCCGGCGTAGGTGCTCTGGTCGATGGTGCGGACGCCGGCGATGGTGGTGACGCCGAGGTCGACGCGGTCCTGGATGACGGTCCAGCCGCCGATGCTGTCGTCGTCCTCGAAGCTGGGGTTGTCGAAGGGGCTCGCGAAGACGATGCGCAGCGCGCCGTTCGCGCCGGCGCGGTCGGATGCCACGGCGCCGATCAGGTCCGCACCGGTGCCGTTGCCGAGGTACACGCTCGTGCCGACGATGCTGACGACGCCGGCCGTCGTGTCGGCCGTCTCCGCGGTGATGAGCGAGAGGGTCTCGTCGGCGGTGCCGCCGTCGACCGCGAAGTCGAGGTAGCCGCCGCCGTAGCCCGAGCCGCCGGCGAAGCTGACCTGCTCGCCGACGGAGACGGGCGGGGCCTGCTCGACGTAGGCGACGGGCTCGCTCGGGCCCGTGACGCTCGGCGGCGCGGCGAACGCGGCCATCGGCTGCGCGGCGAGCGCGAGCGAGGCGGCGACGCCGCAGGCGGCGAATCGGATGAGGTGGCGGGAGCGCGCCGGGCGCGCGGTCGGGGTGGCGGCAGCAGCCTGCGAAGTCATGTAGGGACGCCTTCGGGTCTAGCACCCTGCCTCGGCGGCGCCCCGGTTGAGCCGGAACGTCTGGTGCGCGGACGCGCACAGGCGGCAGGACGCGATCAGCCTAGGAACGGGCCCGCTCGGACCACAGGGAGAAAACTCCTCGCGCGCACCCCCAGCTCGGGTGGATCCGGACCCCGCGCCGAGGCGCTCGCTGCGCCCGCTCGGGCCGCCCGGCCTGCTCGGGCCGCTCAGTTCCCGCGGATGCGGGCGTACGCGGCGAGCGCGCGCTCCCGTGTGAACGGCAGCTCGACGATCGGCATCCGGCCGGCGCTGTCGGGCGCCCAGCGGCCGACGTAGCGGCCCTCGGGGTCGAACTTCTTCTCCTGCAGCAGCGGATTGAAGACGCGGAAGTAGGGCGCGGCGTCGGCCCCGCACCCCGCCACCCACTGCCAGTTGAACGGGTTGCTCGCCTGGTCGGCGTCGACGAGGGTGTCCCAGAACCAGCGTTCGCCGACGCGCCAGTCGGTGAGCAGGTTCTTGGTGAGGAACGAGGCGGTCACCATCCGCACCCGGTTGTGCATGGCCCCGGTGCGCCAGAGCTCGCGCATGCCGGCGTCGACGAGCGGGAAGCCGGTCTCGCCGCGCTGCCACGCGCCGACGAGCTCCGCGTCGGGCTCGGCCCACTCGAAGGCGTCGAAGCGGCGGTCGAGGTTGCGCTCGGCGAGATCCGGGGCGTGGAACAGGGTGTGCCAGGCGAACTCGCGCCAACCGAGCTCGCCGAGGAACGCGGCGGAGGCGCGGCCGGGCTCGGTGGCGCGGTGCCACACGGTGCGCGGGCTGAGCTCGCCCCAGCGCAGGTGCGGCGAGAGGTTCGAGGTGGCGTCGATCGAGGGCACGTCGCGGTCGTCGGCGTAGTCGTCGACGCGCTCGTCGAGGAAGGTCTCGAGCCGATCGAGGGCGGCGGCCTCCCCCGGCTGCCAGGTCTCGGCGAGCCCGCCGGCCCAGTCGGGGCGGGTGGGCAGCAGCTCCCAGTCGTCGAGGCGGTCGGAGCGCACCTCGCCTGCCGCGTCGCGGAGCGAGTCGGGCGCGTCGAGGGGCCGCGCGGGCGGCGGGGCGGCGAGGCACGCCCGCCAGAACGGCGAGTAGATGCGGTACGGGCCGCCCTCCTTCGTGGTGATCGTCCACGGCTCGTGCAGCAGACCGCCCGGCAGGGAGTCGGCGGCCAGGCCCGCCTCGCGCAGCTCACGTTTCAGTGCGGCATCCACCTCGCGTTCCGCGCCGCCGTAGCGGCGGTTCCAGAGCACGCGGTCGGCGCCCGCCTCGGCGACGACGCGCGGCACCTCCTCGCCGGCCGGGCCGCGGCGCAGCACGAGGCTCGCGCCGAGCTCGGCGAGGGAGGCGGCGAGCGCGGTGAGCGAGTGGTGCAGCCACCAGCGGGCCGCACCGCCGAGCGGGCGGATGCCGGCGGATGCCTCGTCGAGCACGTACACGCAGACGACGCCGCCCGGGTCGTCGGCGGCGGCCGCGAGCGCGGGGTGGTCGGCGATCCGCAGGTCGTCGCGGAACCAGACGACCGTGGTCACGAGCCCGCTCCCGCGTGCTCGCGCGCGCCGGCCTCGGCCTCGGCGGTGATACGGTTCGCCATGCCGGCGAAGATGATGCCGTGGAAGGGCAGGATGGCCCACCAGTACAGCCGGCCGGCGAGCCCCTTCGGGAAGTACACGGCGCGCTGGTGGTAGCGGGAGCCGCCGCCGGGCGCCTCCTCCGACGAGAGCTCGAGCCACGCGCGACCCGGCACCCGCATCTCGGCACGCAGCCGCAGCGAACGCCCGCGCTCCAGCGACTCGACCCGCCAGAAGTCGACGACCTCGCCCTCGTGCAGCTCGTGCGGGTCGCGCCGGCCGCGCACGAGGCCGACGCCGCCGACGAGCTTGTCGATCCAGCCGCGCACCGCCCAGGCGAGCGGGAACGAGTACCAGCCGTTCTCGCCGCCGACGCCCTCGATGACGCGCCACAGCTCGGCGGCGGGGGCCGCGCAGGCGCGGGTGCGCTCGTCGGTGTAGACGGTGTGGCCCGCCCAGTCCGGGTCGCTCGGCAGCGGGTCGCTCGGCGCGCCGGGGGCGGCGGCGTTGCGCCAGCTCGTCTCGACCTCGCCCGCGCGCTCCCGTTCGAGGGCGAGGCGCACGGCGGTACGGTAGGGCAGCAGGCCCTCGGCGGGCGGCGGGATGACCTCGTCGATGTCGTGGTCGTGCATGACGCAGTCGTACTGCAGCGACTCGATGATGGGCACGGCGAGCCGGCGCGGGATGGGCGTGACGAGGTTCACCCACTGCCCCGCGAGCCACGGGGTCAGCACGGGCAGTGCGGCGATGGGCCGTTGCGGCAGGCCCGCCTCGACCGCGTAGCCGTTCATGAGCTGCCCGTAGCGCAGCACGTCGGGCCCGCCGATGTCGAAGGCGCGGTTCACCTCGGGCGGCGCGTCGAGCGCCCCGATGAGGTAGTGCAGCACGTCGCGCACCGCGATCGGCTGGATGAAGGAGCGCACCCAGCGCGGCGCGGGCATGTAGGGCAGCACCTCGGTGAGGTGACGGATCATCTCGAAGGAGGTCGAGCCGGAGCCGATCACGACGCCCGCCTGCAGCACGATCGTCGGCACGCCCGAGCGCAGCAGGATCTCGCCGACCTCGGCCCGCGAGCGCAGGTGGCGCGACAGCGGCACGCCCGGCGGGTGCAGGCCGCCGAGGTAGACGATGCGGCGCACGCCGTGTTCGCGCGCCGAGGCGGCGAACTGCTCGGTCATGGCGCGCTCGCTGGCCTCGAAGTCGCCGGGCGCGCCCATGGAGTGCACGAGCCAGTACGCGGCATCGACGCCGGTCATCGCGTCGTCGACCGCCCGGCGGTCGGTGAGGTCGCCCTCGACGATCTCGACGTCGCCGGCCCAGGGGGCCTCGGCGAGCCGCGAGGGATGCCTCGCGATGAGCCGCACCTCGTGGCCGGCCGCGAGCAGCCTCGGGACGAGCCGTCCCCCGAGGTAGCCGGTCGCGCCGGTCACGAGCACTCTCATGGTGTCGGCAGCCACTCCGCGGTGCGCTCGACGAAGCGTTCGAGCTCGTCGAGGGACCCGCTCGGGGTGATCGCGCGCAGCACGAGCTCGTCGACGTAGCCGTCGTAGGCGGCGAGCCGCTCGGCATCCGCGATGGTCGTGTCGAGGGCGCCGAAGCCGAGTCGGGCGAAGTTCGCCGCGTAGGCGGGGAACGACTGGTAGCGCGCGGACTCCTCTTCGAGCGGCGGGCGGGCGGCCGGCTCGACGATGGTGCGGGCGTAGAGCACGGCGCGCACCTCGCGGCCGGCGGCCTGCCGGTGCAGCTCGTCGCGAGCGGCGGCCCCGGCGTCGGGGGTGAGCCAGTTCAGCAGCACGGCGTCGGCCTCGTGCGCGGCGAGCTCGCGCATCTTCGGGCCGAGCGCGCCGACCGCGAGCGAGGCGGGCGTGCGGGCGCGGAGCTCGGCGAGGCCGTCGCGCACGAGCCCAAGTGGCTTTTCCGCGCGCCCCGAGCCGATGCCGACGAGGGTGCGCTCGGCGGGCAGGCCGTCGAGGTCGAGAGAGGCCGCGGGCCGGCGGTCGAGCGGGATGACGCCCGTCGCGAGGCCGAGCCCGCTCGTGACCGCGGCCGCTTCGCGGAGGCCGGCGAGCGAGTCGCCGCCGGGCACGTCGTTCAGCCAGAGGGCGTGGAAGCCGAGCCGTTCGATGCGCGGCGCGAGGGCCCGCACGTGCTCGGCCGGCGTGGTGCCGATGAGTCCGATCGAGTACGCGGTGGCCATGTCGGTCTCAGCTCGCGTAGCCGCCCACGAGGCGCACCGCGCCGCCGTCGACGCCCTTGGCGCCCTGCTCCCAGCCGTCGCCCGGGGGCGTGCCGTGGGCGACGGTGCCGAGCCGCCAGGACGGCAGGCCCAGCCGGTCGAGCTCGGCGACGACCGCGTCGGCCGCCTGCTCGGCGACGACGGCGAAGAAGCCGACGCCGAGGTTCCAGGTGCCTTCGGTCGATTCGAGCGTGGTGCCGGCGAGCTCGTTCAGCACCCGGAACACGGGGGCCGGCGACCAGGTGGTGCGGTCGAGCTCGGCGTAGGAGCCCTTCGGCAGCACCCGGGCGAGGTTCGCGGCGAGTCCGCCGCCGGTGACGTGCGAGAGGGCGTGCACCGCGTCGCCGTGCTCGCCCTCGAGCAGCTCGACGAGCTGGCCCGAGTAGAGGCGGGTGGGTTCGAGCAGGGCCTCGCCCCAGCTCGTGCCGAGTTCGGCGGCGTGGTCGCCGTAGCCGATGCCGGCGTCGCGGAGGATGGCGCGCACGAGCGAGAAGCCGTTGGAGTGCAGGCCGCTCGAGGAGATCGCGATGACGGCGTCGCCGTCGCGCACCTTCTCGGCGCCGAGCGCGCGGTCGGCCTCGACGATGCCGACCGCGGCGCCCGCGACGTCGTAGTCGTCGGCGCCCATGAGGCCCGGGTGCTCGGCGGTCTCGCCGCCGACGAGGGCGGTGCCGGTGTCGGCGCAGGCGCGGGCGATGCCGGTGACGATGGTGGCGATGCGCTCGGGCACGACCTTGCCGCACGCGATGTAGTCGGTCATGAACAGCGGCTTCGCGCCGACGACGACGATGTCGTCGACGACCATGCCGACGAGGTCCTGCCCGATGGTGTCGTGCTTGTCGAGCGCCTGGGCGATGGCGATCTTCGTGCCGACGCCGTCGGTCGAGGTCGCCAGCAGCGGCCGGGTGTAGTCCTTCGCGAAGGAGAGGTCGAAGAGGCCGGCGAAGCCGCCCACCCCGCCCAGCACGAGGGGCCCGTGGGTGGCGGCGACCTGCGCCTTCATCAGTTCGACGGCGAGGTCGCCGGCGGCGGTGTCGACTCCAGCCGCGGCGTAGGACGAGTTGGCGCTCACCCTCCAAGGGTAGCGGCGGTTGGGCGACTAGAATTCAGTCATGCATGCGGGGGCGACGCCGTCGTGGGTGATCCGTGAGAATGCGGGTCGCGGAATCCTGCTCGCGCTCTATCTCCGCGAGGTGCTCGCGGTCGGGGCGCCCGCCGAGCTGCCCCGACTGCGCGACATCGGCGCGGTCGGCAGCCGCGCCCCCGACGACGGCCGGCTCGAACGCCAGTGGCGCTCGTGGTGGGACATGACCGTCGAGCCGGAGGAGCATCCGTCGCCCGTGCCGCTCGAACTCGTCGAGGCGTACGGCACGGCCATCGCCCTGCCCCGCAGCGGCGCCGAGGAACTGGCGCGTGCCGTGGTGCCGCATGCAGGCGCGGCGCTCGCGTGGGTGGAGTGGGCCGAGGAGAGCTACCGCACCGCCTCGAAGTCGCGCCGCGGCGACTCCTACCGCGCGTACGCCGGAACCATCGCCGAGCACGAGCGCGAGGTCGGCCGCCGCGCGCACTCCTTCGAGCTCAACGTCGAGGTGCTGCCGCTCGCCGAGGTCGGCGTCTGGTGGATCGGCCGCAAGACCGTCGCCGTCACCGACTCGCTGCGCAGCGACGCCGCCGCCTTCGACGACGCCATCCACCCGATCATCGCCGAGCTGGCGTAGGGCGTCAGTCGCGGAGCGCGCCGGCCGGGCGGTGATCGAGAAGGGGCCGGAGGGCGGCGCGCAGATGTGCCGTGCACACGACTGCCGCGGCTCGTTCCTCGGCGTCAGTTCGGATGAACCCAATCACTTCGAGTTTGGCCCGGGTCACCCCTCGGTGTCCCTGACGCGATCACGTGCTGCCTGCAAGCGTTCCCTGTAGTCGCCAGCGAAAAGGGCCGGATTCGCGGACTCCAGCATCGCCTCCAGATCCCACGCTGCCCGCTGCTCCGCTTGATCCTCGAACGCGATCTGTGGGCTTTCGTTGATTCGATGCAGCCACTCGAAGAGCACAAGCACTTCGTCTTCAGTGAGCCCGATCGCGATTCTGCGTTCCATCACCAAAGTCTTCCAGTCGTAAGTACGTCATCAAGCTGACCCGTGCCGAGGCGGAAGCCAGTGATGAAGTTGCCGTCGAGATCTGAGACTACGTTCAGCCCGGTCTTCGGATCCACATAGTGGGCGGCCGGTGAATTCCTATATGTACCGACGATTCGCTGAGTCCTCGCAGCGTTGATGTGTTGGTGCATTGCTGCACTGAACTTGGCCGCGTTGGACGTCGAATAGTTGCCGGTCACTCCGAAATCGCCCGAGTGCTTGAACTTCTTCTGAAGCTGTAGAGAGGTTCGGGTCGACTTCGACTGCGGCATGGTCCTGAGGCCAGCGCGGAATCCCCCGCCCACGGTGAGGCTTCAGATGGACCTGCGTCGCCAGCCACCAGGGCCCACATACGGTTCCCCGCGCCACACGTACTTCCACTGCCCGTCTCGCTCTCCGATTTCAATTGCCCGCTGCCACCCGCTGACGGTTAGCGGGAACTCGAGATATGGGTCCGATTGGAGCTGTTCGAACGAGGCGCCGCGGGTCGACGACCAAATCGCGTGCATCGCAGCGGGGTCGGTACCGGCGATCTCCCGGTTTTGAATGTGGTCAATGACATTCACCCAGCCCGAGTAGACGAGCTCAGAGGCGATCCCCAACGCGATCATGCGCATCAGTTCGTCTTCATCGCTCTCCGTGCGCAACTTCGCGATTCTCGTGAGTCCAGCCATGCTGACGTAGCTCTCGCTCGCTTCGAGCAGTGCCTGCTCAACGAGCGGGAGCCGAAGCTCTGCCTCACCCATCCGACCCCCTTTGCTCGGCGCTAGCTTGCCCATCCGTCGATCGGATAATCCCCCATACTCCCGAACCGCCGCGAACGAGTTCTCAGCGCCTCGCCGCAGGTGCTCCGGTAAACTCGCGGTCACTTCGGCAGCCTCGTTGAACTCAACCGGCCCACCTTCAGCGATCGCCAACTCGTCCTGCGCTGGCTCGAAGCCGCGCAGCTCTCGCTTGCAGTTCGCAAAGCAAGGCGACGAGCGCTTCGAGGGGTTCTGGATTGCTGCCGTCCCCGTCGTCCAACTCCGACAGAATCCCGTTCAGATCGAGGATGTACTGCTCAGAGTTCCCGGTCAGCATCGTGTGACGTCGAATCGTCCTCCCCCCGCGCTCCACGTCCATCTCGCCGCGGTCGACCCGGCGGGCGACTTCCCCGATGAAGGCCCACCACACGTCATCATCGGAGTGAGGCTCGCCCGACGCCGCCAGCCCCTCGACCAGCAACGAATCGACGCTCTCGTAGTCATCCGGATAGAGCGAAGCCAACGCCATATCGAGCGCCGAGCCGCCACTCACCAGCGCGAGGGATGCCTCATCGACGACCTGCTTCGAGGTCACCAGACCGAATCGAAGCGACGCTAGCGCCGCGAGCACGTCTTGCACGTTGCTTCCCCTCTCCGAGCTACTCAGTTCCGATCTGCGAACTTTTGCTACGTCTCTGCGACCCCCAGTCCCCAAACCACGCCTGGGTCGGCACGGCCTCAGTCAGCTCGCGAAAAATGGACCCAACGCACACCATCGTGCGGCGACAACTGGCGCCATTCGAGGGTATGCTCCGGAATTTGTCCTAGCGAGGCTGCCAGTGCCTGCGCTACGGCGTAGCTCTCCCACACCGATGCTCGGGCAGGGTCGTCGGGTATGGGGTACTTCATGGCTCCCAATTCGGATCATCCGGGGGGGGACAACGCTCGATGCTCGGGTTTCGCGAGGAGAAGGCGTCAGTCAGCTCGGAGAACCTCGGCCCCTGTAGGCGACCCATTCATCAACCGCCGGAAGGCTATCTGCGAGTTAGTCAAAGCGCGAGATTCCGTCGGAAGTCGTCCTCATGAACAACATCCGGTCGTACTCCCAGCCTTGCTCCCTCATCTGGATTGATCTTCCGCAGACGTACTCGATCAACAGTCCTCTGGGATGCGCGAGGTATGGGGACCGGTACTCCTCGCGATTCGACCACCGCGAGAATTGTCGGGGCTCCATCAGATAGAACGATGGAGGCTCGCTTCCGAAGGCGATCCCCGTCAGCTCGGGCGGGTGGGGATCGAGGACCTCGGAGATACCGAGTGGCACGACCAAGACCGGGACTATTCCTTCGCCATGGCTGCGAGCCAATGATCCCAGCTGCGTTAGTACCGCTGCCAAGGTTTTGATATCGGGGGAGTCTGGGAGCCCATCGATCTCATCTACGTGATTGGTTGCGAAGAAACTCTTAGTGACACGCATCGTCTCTACTGCTTCTTTGAACCAACGTAAAAGGTGTTCGTCCATCACTTCGGAAGTCATCTCAAGTGATCATGCGTCCAATGGAAGCGCGGCAAGCCAGCCGATATCGCCCATGTTCGGTTCTCTGCCGAGTGACCGCCATGCAGACATGACGGTCTTCAATTGATCATTCCCTGGCCACGGATTGAAACGACCAGTATCGCCATCGAGGTCCCCCATGACCGCACCCTCGAGTAACTCCTCCAAAATCACCTCGGTGAGTTCCCGAATGCGGGCTTCATCAGCTTCAGGGAAAGATCGCCGAATGATCCGTAGAAGCAACCAGAACTCTACGTAGTCATCGCGAAGCTCTTCACGTACGGCAGATACGACGTATTCCGTTGCGGCCGATTCTTCCATCACGGATTGAACTTCACTTTCGAAACCTCTATACCTGGGATGTTCACGTCGACTGTTGCCGCCGAATTCGGACTACGCGACATCTCAGTCCGGAGCTGAACAAATCCTCCGTCATTCGGAAGCTCGACTCTGGTCAACTTGGAATTCTGCTCAACGATAGTGCCCCCCACTCGGAGCTGATCAAACAGCGCCTCCGCTTCGGCGAACCCGCCGGCAACCTCGCGGATGAGAGGACTGGAACCCTCCTTCCCGATGAGGGTTCCGCCCGGGAGCAACAATTCCTCTGCGGTCTTGTTTGCCGCTTTCCCACTAGCTGCAGCGGCATCGATGCCCTGCTTGATCAGCTTGCCGCCATTGCCGAGCGCATCGCCCGCGAACGGGATCATGCCTGCGAGGCTGAGGCCCACGCAGACCCAGTCAGCCTCGGCCGCACAGAGCGCGCCGTCAGCCACGTCAGCGGGAATCCCGACGACCGGGAACAGACCGAGAACGCCCAGGAGCAGGTGAAGTTCTGACCCGTCTGACGTGTACGTGCCGCCTGCACCGCACCGCATGGGCTCGCAATCCCATTCCCCGGTCTCTCCGTTGAACTGAGACGCCCACTCTGCGTAGCCGGGATTGACCGGCAGCTGCTCCGCGAGCTTGTTCATGTTCGCGAGGATGATGTCGTCGGCGGTATGGCCCGATCCCATCCGCCCGCGAGCGTCGTTCTCGTAGTCGGTAGTCCCGATCGGACGCAACCCGCTCGGGTCGCTCATGCTCGTCGGGTTGTTGTTCGCGTATGCGTACCCGTTCCACTGCTGCGGATCCGCGAGGTCCAGCAACGGGTCCACGCTGAGGAACCGGCCCAGCGTCTCGTCGTAGTAGCGGGCGCCGAGCAACGTCAATCCCGACCCATCCCGTGTCAGCCCGAGGAACTGCCGATCCCCCGGAACCGTCGCAGCACCCGAGGTCCCGCGGGCGGCACCGAACGGATCCGTGTACATCCGGTCGACCGCCGTGACATCCGGGCGTTTCGTGTTCGGCACCGACGCGACCGGCGTGCCATGCGCATCACCCACGAGCGACGACACCCCAGCAAGGCCAACACCCACGCGGACCGCGACCGTCGCCCCGGCGAACCCGTAGTACCGGGCCGCCGACACCGCACCCGAGGTGCTGATCGATACTTCCTGCCCACCGGGCAGATACACCGTCACCCCCGACGCATCCGAACGCACCACCCGGTCACCATCCGCCGAATACACGAACGACGAACCAGACCCCCCAGACGCACCAGACCCGCCCGACTGCAACGACACCAGCTCGGACTCCGCATCCCAGCCCAACTGGGACGACACCCCAGCCTCAGTGCGCGACACCATCCGGCCCGCCCCGTCGTACCCGTACGACGACGACACCCCGGCACCACCATTCACCGACACCGACGCACCCGTCACCGCATGCACCCCGGCACCACCGCCACCGTGCGTGTACGACGTCTCAACGACCCCGGCGGTGCCGTCCGTGGCGTGCACCGACTTGCCCGTGCGGTTGCCCACTGGATCGAACTCGTACTCCACCCAATACGGTGCAGCCCCACCCACGAGGTTCGGGGCGAGCTGATCCGCCGGGCGGTCGCAGTTCGCATCCGCCGCGGTCCATGCCAGGTCCAGGCGGCGCAGCCCGTCGTAGCCGAAGCACTGGTTGTCCTGCTTCGCCGCACCCGTCAGGGCGATGTTCGTCGGCCGGTCCAGGATCGCCGTGACATTGCCCGCCGGGTCGTACCGGTACTCGAGGTCGAGCTCCGTGCCGTTCACCCGCTCACGATCGAGCGCGACCCCGACGAGCCGGTTCGTGCCGTCCTCGTAGTCGTACGTCACCGCCGTGCCGAAGGTGTTGCCCAGATCGGTCGACAGCAGGCGGCCGTCCGAGCCGTAGCGGGAGTCCGCGACGTACACGCCCCAGCCGAAGCCGCCGCCCATCCACGACGGCCGTGACGCGGCGTCGAAGTTGGTCGTGACGATCTCGGAACCGAGCACCGGCTTCGCGACGCCCTGCTTGCTCACGCTCGGCAGCCGGGTCTGCGCGGGCTGCCCGTCGGCGGTGTACGTGTAGCTCGTGGTGAACGTGGTTGTTGCCAGGCTCGTGTACGGCGCCACCTCGGGCAGCACGGTTGCGACCTCGAGCGGACGGTACGCCGCGTCGTACACGCGGGTCTCGTTCGTGAATCGCAGGCCCGCGGGGGTGACCCGCGTCGCCGAGGACACTGGCCCGATGAGGGCGCGGCCCGACTCGTCGACGGACTGGTCGTACTGCCACTCCGCCCGCACCGCACCCGTGACCGAGCCGTCGCGCATGCTCGTGCGCCGTCCGAGCGGGTCGTAGGTGTACGCGAGCGTCTCACCGGCGCCGTTCGTCGTCGTCACGACCCGGCCGAGCTCGTCGTACGTGCTCGTCGTCGTGCCGCTGTCGGGGTCGCTCGCGGCCGTGCGCTGACCGGCCCAGTCGTAGGCGTAGGTCCAGACGTTGTCCTCGGCGTCGGTCATCTTCACGAGCTGCCCCGCGGGGTCGTACTCGTACGTCGTCGTCCGCTGCGTGAGCGCGCGCACCTGCGCCGCGCTCGTCGCGGTGCTCGTCTCAGGGTCGCGCTCGAACTGGGTGAGGCTCACCGTCTTGCCGCGGGCGTCGACCCGGGACTCGGTGGGCACGGCACCCAGCGGCGGGATGACGAGGGTGCGTGAGCCGTCGTACACCGTGCTGGTGCGCCACTTCTCGTAGTCCGGGTTCGAGGAGGTGCCGACCCAGAAGATCTCGTCGGTCGTGCGCCCCGCACCGTCGTACTCGAACGTCGTGCTCGACGGCGGCACCGCGATCGGCACGAGGGCCTTCGCCGCGGGCACGCCAGTGGCGAGCCACTGGCCCGTCGTCGAGTCCACCCGGCCCGCGGAGTCGTAGTACGTGTGCGTCACCATGCGGCCGCGGGCGGCGGCTGCGGCGCGGTCGTCCGCCCCGGCGTCGGTGCCCTCGGCCTGCGTCTGGAACGGGCGCAGCAGCCCGTCGTAGAGCACGACCGCGGCGTGCTGGCTCGTGCCGTCGGCGCCGAGGGTGCGGGTGAGCACCGCGTTCAGCCCGTTCGTCGCGACCGTGTACTCGTACACGACCGACGCCGGCCCGGGAGCGGGATGCTGCGGGTACCGCACCGCGGTGCGCCGGCCGAGCGCGTCGTAGCTGGCGCTCGTGATGCGCCCGTTCGCGTCGGTCGAGGAGGACACCGTGCCCGTCAGCGGGTTCAGCGCCGTCGCCGTCGTCGCCCCGCCGAGCGGGCCGGGCCCGTCGACATCGGGCGTCGTCACCGAGGTGCGGGCGAGGAGCCCGCCCGGCGAATGCTGGTACACGGTCGTCGTGAGCTGCCCCGCCGCATCCGCCACGACGAGAGCGCGACCGCGCTCGTCGTAGGAGCGCACCTCGCTCCTCAGCTCGAACGTCGCGCCCTGCGCGTCGTCCGGATCGAGCGCGAAGGCGCGCAGCAGCCGTCCGGCGCCGTCGTACTCGAAGCGCTCGCTGCCCACGAGGTCGGCCGGCCGCGACACCGCCTGGCCGCACGCGACCGACACCCGCTCGCTCTTCGCAGGCAGCGCCACCCGGTGCGCCGTCGCGAACGCCGCGATCGTGTCGTGCGCGTACTCCGTCGTGGTGCACACGTCGTCGCCGGCGAGCGCCAGATCACCCCGGTCGTCGACCGTGCGCAGCTGCGAGTTCGCATCGAACGTCGACGCCACCCGCGTGTGCCGATCGAGCGCGCCGGATGCGTCGTAGACGAAGCCGTCCACCGTGGTCGAGGGCACCCGGGTCGCCTCGCGGCCGCCCGAGCCCGTCGCGACGACGACCGGCGCGCCGTGCGTCGTCACCTGCTCCGAGACGAGCCGTTCGCCGTCCTTCGACACCGAGGAGAACACCTCGCCGCGGTAGCGCTCGTGGTCGTCCGTCGTCACCCGCGCCCCGCTCGGACCGGCGGTCAGCGTGCCGCCGAGGCCCCGGTAGTAGCTCGCCTGGGAGACGGATGCCTCGTCGCCGGTGCCGACCGTCGTCGTCACCGTCGGGAAGCCACGGAACTCCGAATACGTCAGGTCCTCGGCAACCAGCGTCGCGCCGCTCGGCTTCGCCCAGCCCGCCCCGCCCGAGTACGCGTACGCGGTCGTGACCGACAGCGAACCCGTGATGAGCTCGCCCGGTGACCCGCCCGTCGGCGGCACGCCGTCCTCGACGATCGTGTTCACGACGTACTTGTGGAAGTAGTCGATGCGGGGGTTGGCCTCGCGGTCCGGGTGCCAGCGCACCGGGAAGCACAGCCGGTCGTTCGTGCGCTGCGCCGTCTCGCCGGTGCCGGGCACGTCGCCCGGCGCGCAGCTCGTACGGTAGTCGACGCTGATCGACGCACCGGACTCGGTACGCACGTTCGTCATCCGGTGGCGTTCCATCGCCGGGTAGCCGTCGTTCGCGGCATCCACCCGGTTCTTCAACGCCGTGTACGAGAAGCGGTTCGGCGGCAGCTGCACGTCGTCGGCCGTGCTGTCGGTGCCGCCGTGGCCGGTATGCCGGATCGACTCGAGCCGCAGCATGACCCCCGTCGCGTAGTCGATGCCGATGCCGTCGCCCTGCGCGACGAAACGCTGCCCGAGCTCCCACGAGTCCACCGGGCGGTAGCCCGAGCCGTCGTGCGCGAACGTCGCGATCTTCGCCAGCCGGTGCCGGTCGAAGAACACCGGAGACGGCGTGCGGCAGTCCTCACCGACCTCGCACTCGAGGTCGGTCGGGGTGTCAGGCCACGTCTTCGAGTCCGGCGCCGCCTCGCCCGGGGCGCACAGCCCCGCGGGATTCGACACGTCGAGCACGCAGCGCGGCGCGGTCGTGAACTCGACCTTCGCCGGTGCCGGGGCCGTGCGCTCCTCGCCCGCGCGGGTGCCGTACTCGATGCGCGAGAGGCTGCCGCCCGAGATGTACGCCACGGTCTGCGCCGTCGGGTTCGCCGTGTAGTCGTAGACGTAGCGGTTCGTCTCGGTGGAGTAGAAGTAGCTCATCGAGTTGCCGGAGGCGTCGACGACGTAGTCGAGGTTCCAGCGCCAGACCTGATCGCAGCGGGAGTCGGCGAAGGCGGCCTGGTAGCAGCGGTCGGCGGGGTGGTTGCCGTACACCGGCACCGTCCACGCCGAGTTCTGCGCGACGTCGTCGGCGGAGCGCTTGCCCCGGCCGAAGAAGTACTGGGTGCCGTCGACGGTGGTGACCTTCCAGTACTCCTTGGCCTCGCCGCCGTTCCACGCGCCGGTGAGCAGCTCGACGCGGGTACCGTCGTCCTGCTTCGGGAACCAGCGGCCGCCGGCGCCCTTGATCAGCTCGACCGCGGCGCCCTTGAACACGAGGGTCGCGTTCTCGGGACCCCAGCACAGGTCGCCGCCCTCACGGCCGGCGTTGTTCGCCGCGCCGCCGTCGTCCTTCGTGCAGGCGCGGTAGCCGCGCTCGACGAAGCCGCCGGGCACGTCGAAGCCTTCGCCGACCCAGCCGGACTGGTTGTTCGCCGACGGAACGCGCCCGTCGGAGGTCGCCGAGGAGTACCCGATCGCGAGCTGCGGGCTCGGACCGGCCGGCACCGCGGGCACCCGCATCGGGTACGACCACGCGAACCCGCCTGTCGCGCCGGAGGCGCTCCACGTCGAGGTGGGCGACAGGCTCGTCGCCGACCAGTCGCCGCCGGGTCCGGACACGCCGGCGACGACCGCGAGCCGTGCGGCCCCTGCCGTGGTCGAGAGCGTCGCGGACCGGGTGGCGGATGCCTCGCCGCGATCTGCCGCGCGGGCGGCGAGCTCGCCGCCGCCGTCGGGGGCCTCGCTCGGCGGGGCGTCGCTCCCGGGAGCATCGGTGGCCGGCGCCTCGGGCGTCTCGGTGGCGGGCGCGTCGGTGGCCGGGGCCTCCGGCGCGGGAGTGTCCGTGGCCGGGGTCTCGGTGCTGGGAGCCTCCGTGCTGGGCGCCTCCGTGGCCGGCGACTCCGGCGCGGGCTCGCTCGGCGGCGCGACGACCGCGGGTCCCACGACCGGCACCTCGGCCGAGATCGTCTGGGCCACCGGGTCGTTCACCGTCTTCAGCGGAATCGGCGCGCACTCCGGCGCCTCCGCCGCCTCGGGCGGACAGTCCGGCAGCTGCAGGAACTGCAGCCGCGAGGCCCAGTCGCCGCCGCCGGCCCCGCCGAACGCCGCGTAGGAGAGCTTCAGCGATACCGAGGCATCCGCCGAGGCGGCTCCGCCCGCCGCATCCTCGATCTCGAGCAGGAGCCCGTCCACCCCGGCATCCGCCGCGCCCGCGACGTCCGCGACGCGCACCGTGACCGAATCGGGCGAGCTGCCGTCCTCGGCCGGCGCGACGATCGCGCTCATACCGCCCAGGTCGATCTCCACCCCGGCGTTCGCCGCCGAGAGTGCGCTCACACCGGTGAGCTGCACCGTCTCCTCGTCGGCGTCGGGCAGCGTCGTCGGCCCGACGGCGAACGCCGGCGCCTCCGGCTCGCCCCAGTCGCCGCCGAGCTCGGTGCCGTCGACCGGCGCGGACTGCTGCAGCCGCTCGAACGCGGCCTGCAGGTTCTCCTCGCGCGTCTCGCCCGACGCGGAGGGTTCGGCGCCCGCCGCGAGCCACGGCGCGAGCGGCATCACCATCGACGGGTCGAAGCCGACGACCAGCGCGAGCGCCGCCGCGACGGTCAGCACCCCCTGCCGCGACCTCGACGCCCCGTTGCGCTGGCCCATGACGCCCGCCTTCCGCATCCGCAGATTCCCTCGCCGGGCGCCCGCGCCCGCTCCCCCGCGCATCACTCGCCCACCGTCGGGTCGACCGCGTTCACGTCGCCGCCGAAGTCGCTCGGCTCGGCGCCCTGGCACATGCGGCGGATCTTCGCCTCCGAGAGCACCTGCCCCGAGAACACGCGGACGTCGTCGATGGCGCCTGGCCAGTAGTCGAGTGGCTGGCCGTTGTACTGAGAGCGCCCGACAGTGAACGGTCCGGATGCCTGCCAGGGAGTCGTGGCCCGTGAGGTCTGCGACTTCTTCGGCACCGCGGTAGTGGGGCTTTGCGGGGTTCCGACCGGGCAGGACCAGATCGCGGTTTTCTTCGTCGTCGCATTGTGCTCGGCGACGAGCAGCACCCATTCGTCGACACGCACGGCCTCCGATGAGGACACGACAACGCTCCCCGGATTCGCTAGGACGTCGGCGTTCATCATGCTGAAGCGCCAGCACCCCCTGCCGTCGATGCCGTTCGGCGTGGGGCAGGACGAGGGGTGGTACTGCACGTGGAAGCCCGAGTTCTTCAGGCCTTCCTGCCCCAGAATGCTGTATGGCTTCCCCTTGTTGAGAGCGGCAGCATCCAGCCGCACGAACGCCGAGACCGTGAACGACTTGCGGGTGTCGACGACGGGTCCCGCCGTCGCCGCGAAGTCGTTCACCCCGTCGAAGAGCAGGGCGCCGTCGCCGGCACGCGAGCCGAACAGTTCCCGCGGCCCGGTCGTCCATTGCGCCTCACCGGCGAGCACGAGCGGGTTCTTCTTCGCGACCCCCGACGAGTCGGTGGCCGTGCCGTCCCGCGTGGCATCGTCGAAGGTCCAGACGCCGTCCTCCTCCGGGAAGGCGACGTCGAAGGTGTACGTCGTGGTCGCAGAGACGTTGCCCGCGCGGTCGATCGCGACGACGTAGAGCGAGACGGGTCCGGTCTTCGTCGGCGTGTACGTCACCGTGGCGGTCGCCCCGGTCACGGCCGTCGTCGGCGGATTGGTGCCGAAGCCGTACTTGTAGGACACCACGTCGCTCGCCGTCGAGCTGAGGGTGAATGCGCCTGCGATGCCGACACCGCCGCGTTCCACCCCGCTCGCGTAGACGGCGGGCTGCCCCGTCGCCACCGGCACTACCTTGGGCGCCGCCGGCTTGCTCGTATCCACGGCGAACTCGCACACTGCGGTCGACCATCCCGACCACTTCGAGCCGTCCGTCACGGTGACGCGATACTGGTAGGCCTTCCCGTTCAGAAGCTTGCCGGTGGGGACCGCCATCGTGAACGTCGACCCGGAGGCCTTCGCCGCGATCGGGCGGCTGTTCCAGACCTCGTTCGTGGTGCCCTGATCCACCACCGAGAACTCGGCCTGCACGTTGCCGCCGTCAGGATCGGTCGCCACCGCCGAGATGGTCGGCGTCGTCGTGGCGATCATCGGCCGGCCGGCTCCGGCCACGCACGCGCTCGCGGGCGAGGCGAGCTTCACGTTCGTTGCTTTGTTCGGCGCCCGGTTGTAGCTCACCGCGAGGGTGGCGTCGTAGGCGAACCGTTTCCAGCCGGCCATCGACGACTCGTCGGCAGATTTCAGTCCGAGGGTGATCGCCGTCCAGTTGTAGTCGGCGAGTTGCCGGATCGCCGCCGTGGCGTCGAACTCCTTCCACCCCGCGGTTCCGCAGCTGCTCCGCTGCGAGCCGGTGACCGAGCCGGAGTACAGGCCGACACCGAGCGACCCCCATGTGGTCGAGGAGTTGATCCACCCGGACACGAACAGGTCCGTCGTCGCCGCGTTGCAGTTGTACGAGTGCACCCCGTTCACCCGGAACTGCGCATTGATCACGTCGCCGCCGACCATCGCGCCGATCGAGTCCAGGCCGGTGAACTGCCAGGCCAGTCGAGCGGTGAAGTTCGCGTTGCAGGACGAGTCGGTGCAACGCCCGTTGCCACCGTCGATCGGATCGGTCCACTTGTAGATCGAACTCGAGAAGCCGCCGGTCCGCACCAAGATCCAGTCGGCCGGCCCCTTCCCGCTGAAGCTGGGGTCGATCCGCACGGGCCACACGGTCGCGGGATCCTCGAGCAGCGCGGAGTCTGGGCTGACGACGATCCGGCCGTCGACGACCACGACCGGCATCGCCGCGACGCGATCGCCCGGCATCGCGTGCAGACCGCGCTCCAGCTCAGCGAGCTCCGGATCGGCGACCCCCGCCTCGAGTGCGGGGGCGTCATCCGCCTCGAGTGCGGGGGCGTCATCCGCCTCGACATCGCCCGCGGCATCCCACATCACCGAGGGCGGCGACGAGAATCGCACCTCGTCGCGCTCGTCGAGCACCTCGATCCCGCCCTCCGCGGTGGTGGCGACGCGGAGCCCCTCGGAGACGACCGTTCGGAACGCGACGTCGATCCCCTCGCCGGCGTCGCCGCTCGCCTCGCGAGCGGCGACGAGCGCCGCCTCGAACCGCGCGGCGGCCGCCGGGGAGTCGAGCACGACGATCGGGGTGAAGCCCGTCGCATCCGGGCTGACCGTCACCTCGAGCCGTACCCCGTCGTCGAGCTGGTACGTCGCCCGGGCCCCATCGAGCTCCGGCTCGGGCAGCTCGAGCGGGAACCACACCTCGAGGCGTTCGCCGCCGTACTCGATGACGCCGAGCGGTCGAGGCTCGCGCGCCGGCTCGTCGCCCGCGCTCAGCGAGAGCTCGTAGACGGGCGCGGCGACCTCGATCGCCCCGCCGCCCTCCGCGACGACGAGGGTGCGATCGAGGTCGACCCACTCGCCGTCGCGCTGCACCTGGTTCGGCATGACCGAGAAGTCGGTCCGGGCCGCCCCGTCCGCCGTCGCCCAGGTGCGCTCCCACGGCGTCCGCGCCTCGGCGACCTCGACATCGATGCCGCAGGCGTCGGCGAGTGCCGCCGCCGCGCCGACGGTCTCGGCCGACGGCACCGAGCAATCGGCGCCGCCGGCCTCATCGTCCGTCCCGCGCTGCAGGCCCAGCGAGACGACGACCGTCCCGGACACGACGACCGCGAACACGGTCGCGCCCGCGACCCACCACTTCATCCGCCGTGCACGACGGCGCCCCCCAGCACGCAACGCGTTGCCCCTCCGAGTCGAGATGGAACGAACCGCGGTACCCGCGGCCCCCACACCTTCACATCCACCCGGTAGGTCCCCCGATGCTGAGCATGTACTCGCTACCGAAGCAGAACGCCCGGTACGCAAACAAGACCCCCGAAAGAGGGATGACCTCTCCGCTTCGCCAATCGAATCGGCACAGCTGCCGCCGAACCCCATCCCGTCGCCCGCCCGTGCGAGACTCGAACGCATGAGCATCTGGTTCGGCGAGCCCTCCCTCGAGTGGGCCAACTCCCGCAGCGACGGCACCGCGATCACGAGCCTCGGCATCGAGATGACCGAGCTCACCGAGGACTCGCTGAAGGGGCGCATGCCGGTCGACGGCCGCACCCGCCAGCCCGGCGGGGTGCTGCACGGCGGGGCATCCGTCGCCCTCGCCGAGACGCTCGCGAGCTGGGGCGCGAGCATGACCGTCGACCCCGAGCAGTATTACTGCGTCGGCATGGAGATCAACGCGAACCACGTGCGCCCCGTCGCCGAGGGCTGGGTCTACGGCGAGGCGCGGCCGCTCACGCGCGGCCGCACCACCCAGGTCTGGGACATCCGCATCACCGACGAGCAGGGCCGGCCGGTCTGCATCTCACGCTGCACCATGGCGGTGTTGCCGATCCCGTCGAAATACTGATCCGGGACCGACCTCAGCCGCCGAAGACCTCCCGCAGCCCGGGCCACGCCGCGGCGCGCACATACACCGGCACCCGGTCGATCGGCACCTCGACCTCGACCACGCGGTCGCCGGCCACCGATTCGCCCGTCCAGGCATCCACCCAGTCCCCCGGCGGCAGCGCCACCTCGTGGCGCGACTCGCCCTCCGTGACGACCGGCGAGACGAACAGCTCACGACCGAGGAACCACTGCAGCGGATGCGTCCACGCGGTCTCGAGCCCGGGGTGGTCGAAGTACACCGGGCGCATGAGCGGCGCCGAGCTGCGGATCGACTCGCGCGCCTCGGCCGCGAGGTACGGCACGAGCCGCTCGCGCAGTTGCACGAACTCGCGGAACACCGGCAGCACCCGCTCGTCGCCCGTCTGCTCGGCGATGTTCCAGGGCGTGCGGTCGCGCGATGGCGCCCGATGGTGGTTGAACTCCGAGTGGTACTGCATGATCGGCACGAACACCGAGGCGGCCGTGGCCCGCAGGTAGAGCTCGGCGCCCGGCACCGGGCCGGAGAAGCCCGCGAGGTCCCAGCCCCAGTACAGGATGCCGCTCGCCGCCGAGGACAGCCCCGCGAACATCGACCAGCGGAACGCCTCCCACGTGGAGTTCTCGTCGCCCGCCCAGAACGCGCCGTGCGCCTGCGAGCCCGTGAAGCCGGCCCGGCTGAAGGTCACCGGTGCCTTGCCGGCCGAGCGCAGCAGCTCCCCGTACGCGGCCGCGTAGGCGACCGGGAATCGGTTGTTCGCCTCGTCGCCGCGGCTGCCGTCCAAGGAGACGAGCTCGCGACCCCAGGCGTGCTCCCCGCCGTCGGTCTTGAAGCCGTCGATGCCGAGCTCCTCGACGAGGTAGCGGCGCTTCTCGGTCCACCAGCGCGCGGCGCGCGGGTCGGCGAGGTCGGGCATGAGCGACAGCGGGAACCACCAGCCGCGGTTCCGGTACGGCCGGAGACCGCCGCGCCCATCGGGCTCGCGCAGCAGCACCCCCTCGCGGATCGCCGCCTCGGCATCCGCCTTCGCCTGCCCCTCGGGGTGCGGGCGCAGCTTCATCAGCGGGATCTGCCAGAGGTGCACCCGGATGCCTCGGGCGTGCAGCTCGTCGACCATGCCCTTCGGGTCGGGCCAGGCGCCGTCGGCGGGGAACTCGAAGTCGGCCAGCCGGTGCGGGGAACCGTCGGGGTGCACCTCGTAGCGCGCGTCGCGGAACGCGGTGAAGGTGCGCTCGTCGCTCCACGCCTCGATGACGACGGAACCGACCGGCACCTCGTGCTCGCGGTGCAGATCGAGCTGGCGCATCACCTCGGCCTGCGTGTTCCACTCGTTGCCGCTCGCCCAGAGCCGGAACACCCAGTCGGGGAGCTCCTCCGGGCGGCCGACCTCGTCGAGGAACGCGCCGAGCACCTCGGCGGGCGCGCCGTCGTACACGGCGAGCTCGACGACGGGCTCCTGCGCCGCGCCGGCCGGGCCGGCCGAGGCATCCGCCGCGTCCACCTCGACCTCGACGACGAGCCGCTCGGCGCGGGACTCGCCCAGGTCGTACCAGCTGCGCCGCGAGGTGCGCACATGGAAGCCCCAGCCTTCGCCGCCCACGACGTGCGCGAACGGCATCGGCAGATAGGTCTTCCGCTCGGCGCCCTGGCTCTTGTACTGCTCGAAGACGACTGCGTCGAGGCTGCGGCCCCGATGGTCGAGCGCGTCGAAGCGCTCGCCGAAGCCGGTGACGTGCTCGCCCGCCTCTAAGGGCAGCTCGAAGCGCACCCGGTGCACCCGCTCGCCGTCGGCGAGCAGCTGCACGCTGCCGGACATGAGCCGGTCGCGGCCGAGCACCCGGACGAGCTCGTCGGGGGCGGCCCGCCAGCTCGCCGACGCGACCTCGAACCAGCGGGTGCGCTGCGCACGCCCCGCGGCGTCGCGCCCCGTGAAGCGGTAGCGGAGCCGCGACCCGGCGGCGGGCGCGTCGATCGTCGCCGCCCAGCCCCCCGCCGCGCGGGCGAGTCTGGCCTGCGCCGAGGCGAGGTGCCCGCCGTCGACCAGCTGACCGCGCGAGCTGCGCGGCACCCGGCCGAGGGCGATGGCCTCGGCGGACTCGTCGCCGTCGGCGTCGGTCACGACGAGCTCCAGCTCGACCGACTCGATCTCGGCGCTCGCGCGCACCCCCAGGGCGAGCGGCTTCCCGGCGAGCGGCAGCACCGGCCGGCGCTGCTCCGTGTCCTCGGAGTACGGATGCCCCGAGCCGAACGGGCGGTGCCGGATCACGCGCGCACCCCCTCGTCGTCGCCGAGCTCGACCGCGAGCCGCAGCAGCATCGCGTGGCTCCACAGCAGCGGCTGCGCCACGGGCCCCCAGCGCTCGACCCACTCGGCGACCCGCTCCGGGGCGAGGAGGTGCTGCCCCACCTGCTCCGGCATGGCGCCGTCGGCGTCGGCCGTCGAGGCGGCCCAGACGAGCAGCTCGCGCGCCCGCTCGACGTCGCCCGCCCGGGCGTGGGCGATGCCGAGGAAGCAGGACAGCAGCGGCCACTGCCCGCCGCCGTAGAAGGTGTCGTCGAGGTAGCGGTGCACGCCGTCCCCGACCGTGAGCTCCTGCTCGAGCCGCTCGATCGTCGCCGCGCCGAGCGGGGAGCCCGCCGCCACCACGTCGAGGAGTCCGACGACGGCGCCGAGGCTCGCGTCGACCGTGTCCGAACCGAGCCACTTGGCCAGATGGCCGTCGACCACCCCCTCGCCCGCGGCGCCGATCCGGGCGAGCGCGGAGCGCTCCGCCGCCGCAGCGGCCGCGGAGCGCGCGGGGTCGAGCACGCCGAGCGCGAGCGACTCGCGCAGCCCCGCCGCGATGCAGCCGAGGGTGGAGACGTGCACGTGCTGCGCGTGCTCCTCCCACCAGTCGAAGCACGGACGGTCCCAGGAGGCGATGAGGTAGTCCACCGAGAGCTCGATCGCGCGGCGCCAGCGCGAGGCATCCGCACCGTGCCGGCGCACGTGCTCGCCGAGCGCCCAGAGCCAGGTGCCGTAGCCGTCGAGCTGGAAGTCCCACCACTCGTCGTCGCCCTCGCGTCCATCGAAGGTGAACCGGGTCGCGAGCATCTCGGCGTCGGGCACCGGGGCCCCCGCCTCGGCGGCGGCGACGATCTCGGCGATCCGGTCCGCCCGGGCCTCCAGCACGCCGGCGCACCAGTCGAAGAAGCGCTCGGCCGACTCCGCGCGACCGGCCGCCGACATCCCGTCGGCGATGAACGCGCCGTCGCGGAACCAGCTGTACCCGGCGTAGGCGGAGAAGGTCGGGCTCGCCGGGTAGGCGCCGCCCGCGTCCTGGAGCGAGGCGATGAGCTCGGCGCTCGTGTCGGCGAGCTCGGGGATCGACGGCCTGCGGCCGGTCACGGGAAGGGTCATGCGTCGTGCTGCTTTCGTGTTCGGGGTGGTCTGGGGCGGGACCGCCGGGTCGGCGGCTCCGCCGGCGCCGGCCGGCGCCCGAGCCGGGCGCGCGGCCGACGCGTGCTCAGCCGATCGCGGCGTCGATGCGCTCGCTCGCGGAGGCCAGCGCCTCCTCGACGGTCTTGCGACCGGCCTGGGCTTCGACGAGCTCCTCGGTCATGATGTCCTGCATCTCCTGCTGGCCCTTCGCGACGACGGGCGGCAGCGCGACCTGGTCGAGCGAGTCGAAGACCGCCTGACGGTTGGCGGGGTCGCCGAGGGTGAGGTAGCTCTCGAGCGCGGCCTCGTCGGAGATCACCGGCAGCTCCCAGCCCGCGTCGAGACGGGTCTCGACCATCACCTCGCTCGAGGTGAGGAAGCGGGCGAATTCGGCCGCGGCATCCTGGTGCTTCGAGCCCGAGGAGACGCCCACCGCGTTCGAGAAGAGCGCGCTCGCCTGCTGGGTGTTGCCCGGCTCGACCGCGACGTCCCAGCCGAACGGCACGTCGGCGAAGGCGCCGAACATCCAGATGCCGGTGTGCAGCATCGCGAGCTTGCCGTCCGCGAAGAGGTTCGTGTCGAAGTCGGGCGTGCCCTGCCCCTGCTCGACCGTCGGCATGACGGTACCGCTCTTGCCCACGAGCCACTCGGCCGCCTCGACGCCCTCGGGGGTGTTGAACGCGGTCTTCGTGCCGGACTCGTCGAGGAACTCCCCGCCGTTCTGCGCGAGCACCTTGTAGAACTCGTAGAAGCTGACCGGCTGGTGATCGCCCCAGACGCCCGCGGCCTGGTCGGTGAGCTGCTCGGCCGCGGCCTGCTCATCGGCCCAGGTCCAGTCGGAGGTCGGGTACTCGAGCCCGGCCGCGTCGAAGAGGTCCGAGTTGTAGAAGAGCACGACGGTCGAGAACGAGCTCGGCAGCGCGTACTGCTTCCCGTCGGTGGCGTACGCCTCGAGCACGCTCTCGCGGTAGACGCTCGGGTCCTCGACCGGGATCTCGGCGAGCACGCCGTTCGCCTGGTACTGCGCGTAATTCGCGTACTCGAGGTCGAACACGTCGGAGACGGTGCCGGCGGCGAGGTCGGTCTGCAGCGCGGTGCCGTAGTCGGCGTACGGCAGCGTGGTCACCTCGACGGAGATGTCAGGGTGCTCCTCCTCGAAGGCGGCGACGATCTTCTGCAGGTTCTCCTCGTTGCCGTCGTTCGAGATGAAGTTGGTGTACGTGATCGTGACGGGGCCGTCGGCCTGCCCGCCATCGGCGGTGCAACCGGTCATCACGAGGGCGGCCGCGGCGGCGATGCCGGCGGCGGTGAGCGCTGTGGTCCTCATTCGGGAATCTCCTTCGATCGTGTGAGGGATGGTGCGGTGGGTGGTGCGGGGGAATTGCTCGGATGATGCGGGTGACGCCCGGGCCGGCTACTTCAGCCCGGTGTTGGCGGCGCCCTGGATGACGTATTTCTGCGCGAACAGGTAGATGGCGAGCATCGGCAGGATGCTCACGATGGAGCCGGCCATGACGACGTCCCACTGGGTGGTGAACTGGCCCTGGAGCCCGGCGAGCGCGACCGGCAGGGTCTGCACCTCCGGCGAGCGCAGCACGACGAGCGGCCAGAGGAAGCTGTTCCAGCTGCCCATGAAGGCGAACACCGCGAGGGTCGCGAGCGCGGGCCGGATGTTCGGCAGCATCACGGTCCAGAAGATGCGGAAGTGCCCGGCGCCGTCGAGGGCGGCGGCCTCGTCGAGCTCCGTCGGCACCTGGTTCATCGCCTGGCGCAGCAGGAAGATCCCGAACGCGCTCGCGAAGGTCGGCAGCAGCGCGCCGAGGTAGGTGTCGACGAGCCCGAAGGCCTTGAGCTCGGCGAACAGCGGCACGACGAGCACCTGCAGCGGCACCATCATCGTCGCGAGGTAGACGCCGAACACCGCCGTGCGGCCGCGGAACGGCAGCCGGCTGAACGCGTACGCCGCGGTGGCGCTCGTGAACAGCTGCACGAGCGTCGTGACGACCGCGAGCAGCAGGCTGTTTCCGATCACCCGCGCGAAGGGCAGCCGGGTGAAGAGCGTCGCATAGGCCTCGAGGCTCGGGTCCGCCGGCCACAGCGTCGGCGCGGAGTCGAGCCGGCTGTCGGCATTGAGCGAGGTGACGAGGGTCCAGTAGAAGGGGAAGAACATCGCCACGGCGCCGAGCGCGATGACGAGGTGGAGCAGGATGCTCCGCCACGGCACGGGGCGCGGCCTGGCGGTCCGGATCGCGAGCGTCTCAGCCATAGTTCACCCACTTGCGCTGGCCGCGGATCTGCACGACGGTGACCGCGAGGATGACGACGAAGAGCATCCAGGAGAGGGCGGATGCCTCGCCGGCCCGCCCGTAGCGGAAGGTCAGGTCGTAGATCTGCTGCACGACGACCTGGGTCGCGCCGCCGGGGCCGCCGCCCGTCATCGCGTACACCTGGTCGAACACCTGGAAGCCGTTGATGAGCGAGATGACGATGACGAAGAACGTGGCCGGCGAGAGCAGCGGCATGATGATCGAGACGAGCCGCCGCCACCAGCCGGCGCCGTCGACGCGCGCGGCTTCGAGCAGCGCGGGGTCGATGGCCTGCAACCCGGCGAGGAGGATCACCATGACGAAGCCGAGGTCCTTCCACGCCGAGGCGAGGATGATCGACGGCATCGCCCAGGCCGGGTCGGTCCACCAGCCCGGCCCCGCGATGCCGAACCACGCGAGCACCGTGTTGACGACGCCGTTCGCCGGGTTCAGCAGCCACCGCCAGACGAGGGCGACGACGATCCAGCTCGTGACGACCGGCAGGAAGTAGACGCCGCGGAGCAGGGTGCGGCCGCGGAGCGCGGTGTTCAGGCCGAGCGCGATGGCGAGGCCGCCGAGGTAGACGAGCGGCAGGTACCCCGCGATGTACGCGAGCGTGTGCAGGAAGACCTCGCCGGTCTTCGGGTCGGCGAGGAGCTTCGCGTAGTTGTCGAAGCCGACCCAGTTCGCGGGTGCGAGCAGGTTCCAGTCGGTGAGGCTGATCCAGGCCGCGGCGACCATCGGGCCGAGCACGAACATCGCGAGCGGCACGGCGCTCGGCAGCAGGAACGCGAGGACGGTGAGCGCGTAGCGACGGCGGGCCGCGAGCGTGCGGCCACGACCCCCGGAGGGTGCGCGGCGCGGCGCCGCAGGCGCTGGGCGCCCGGGGCGGGTGAGGGTCGCGGTCATGGCCGGCCGGCCTGCTCGACGAGGCGGGCGCGGATGAGGCGGGCCTGGTCGCCGGCCGCGTCCGCGTCGAACGGCGTGGCGAGGACGAGCGCGGCGGCGCCCTGCGCCCAGCTCTCGTCCTGCCAGGTCTCGACCTCGACGGGGATGCCGCGGAGGTGCCGCAGGAGGTGGGAGCGGAAGGCGGGCTCGAAGCCGTACGACCAGTGCCGCCAGGCGTCGGTGCCCTCGCCGAGCACGACCACGAAGGCGGGGGCGATCGTGTGCACGACGCCCGCGAGCGTGCGGCCGAGCACGGCGCCGGCGTCGCCGAAGACCCGGCTCGCACGCTCGTCGCCGGCATCGGCGGCGGCCCGGAGGGCGTCGATCCCGGCGGCGGCGGAGATGACGCCCTCGGCGCGCGCGCGGGCGACGAGCGCCGCCTCGCCGATGAGCGCCTCGAGGCATCCGTCGTTGCCGCAGTGGCAGCGCGGGCCGCCCTCGGCGACCGGGATGTGCCCGATCTCGCCGGCGCCCCCGTTCGCGGCGCGGAGCACCGCGCCATCGACGACGATGCCCGCACCGACGCCCGTGCCGATCGTGACGACGAGGAAGTTGTCGTGGCTGCGGCCGAGCCCGAACAGGCGTTCGGCGACGGCGAGGGCGTTCACGTTGTTCTCGACGATGACCGGGAGGCCGAGGGCCCGGCGGAGGGCGTCGCCGAGCTCGACCTTGCTCCAGTCGAGCGCGGGGGCGTCGACCACGCCGCTGCCGGGCTGGTCGACGCTGCCCGGCACGCCGACGCCGACGCCGAGGAGCGGCGCTCCGCCGCCGCCGTCGAGGAAGTGCCGGATGCGCTCGACGAGTTCGGTGAGGTACGTGCTCGCCATGGCGTCGAACGGCTCGCTGGCCGAGCGCAGCACGCGGCCGTCGATGCCGACCTCGACGAAGGCGACGTGGTCGGCGACGACCTTGACGCCGACCGCACGACCGGCGGAGGCCACGAGTCCGAGCATGCGCGCGGGCCGCCCGCCGCTCGAGGGGGCCTGCTCGAGCTCGGCGATGAGGCCGTCGGCGAGGAGGTCCTTCGTGAGCTGCGTGACGAGCGCGGGCGACACCGACAGCGCGCGGGCGAGATCGGCGCGGGACGCCGGGCCGTTGGCACCGAGCTGGGCGAGGATCGCCGAGCGGGTGACGTCGGTGCGGGGGCTGGTGCGGTGCGCCATCTGAGCCTCTCTGCTGTGTGGCGGGCGGTGATGTTAATTTAGAACTAAATAAAGCCGAATAGCAAGTCCCGGATCGTGCGCATCCGAGCACCCCGCAGCGCGGGCCGTGCTCGCCCGCGCGTGTGGGAGAATCGACGGGTCCACCTCGGACGCCCCTTCACCCCCAAGGAGCCATCGCTCGCATGTGCGGCATCGTCGGCATCGTCTCCACCGAGCCGGTCAACCAGCAGATCTACGACAGCCTGCTGCTCCTGCAGCACCGTGGCCAGGACTCGACGGGCATCGCGACCGCCGATGGCCCCGTGTTCCACCTGATCCGTTCGCGCGGACAGGTGCGCGAGGGCTTCCGCACCCGCGACATGCGCTCGCTCATCGGCAACATGGGCCTCGGGCACGTGCGCTACACGACGAAGGGCGCCGCCGAGCGCGAGGAGGAGGCGCAGCCGTTCTACGTGAACGCCCCCTACGGCATCGTCCTCGTGCACAACGGCAACCTCACGAACACCCGCGAGCTCTCGAGCGAGCTGTTCTCGATCGACCGCCGGCACGTGAACTCGACGAGCGACACCGAGATGCTGTTGAACGTGCTCGCCACCGAGCTGCAGAGCCAGATCACCGGGCTCGAGCTCGACCCCGACCAGGTCTTCGCCGCCGTCGAGGCCGTGCACCAGCGCGTCGAGGGCTCCTACGCGGTCATCTCGATGATCGCCGGCTACGGCCTGCTCGCGTTCCGCGACCCCTTCGGCATCCGCCCGCTGATCCTCGGCCGCCGCCTCACCGACGCCGGCAAGGAGGAGTGGATCGTCGCGAGCGAGTCCCTCGTGCTCGAGAACGGCGACTACGAGATCGTGCGCGACGTCGAGCCTGGCGAGGCGATCTTCATCGCCCTCGACGGCACCATGGTCTCGCGCCAGTGCGCGACGAACCCGCGCCTCGTGCCGTGCTCCTTCGAGTACGTCTACCTCGCCCGCCCCGACTCGGTGATGAACGGCATCTCCGTCTACGAGGCGCGCCTCCGCATGGGCAACCGCCTCGCCGACACCATCGCCACGCACATGCCGCTCGGCGACATCGACGTCGTCATGCCCATCCCCGACTCCTCCCGGCCCGCGGCGATGCAGGTGGCGCAGAAGCTCGGCATCGAGTACCGCGAGGGCTTCTACAAGAACCGCTACGTCGGCCGCACCTTCATCATGCCGGGGCAGGCCGAGCGCAAGCGCTCCGTGCGGCAGAAGCTCAACGCGATGGGCACCGAGTTCAAGGGCAAGAACATCCTCATCGTCGACGACTCGATCGTGCGCGGCACCACCTCGCAGCAGATCGTGCAGATGGCCCGCGACGCCGGCGCCAACAAGGTCACGTTCACCTCGGCGGCCCCGCCCGTGCGATACCCGCACGTCTACGGCATCAACATGCCGAGCCGCCAGGAGCTCATCGCGCACGGCCGCAAGATCCCCGAGATCGCCGCGGAGCTGGGTGCCGACCACATGATCTTCCAGGAGGTCGCCGACCTGCAGGCCGCGATCACCGAGGGCACCTCGATCACCGAGCTCGACCTCTCCTGCTTCACGGGCGAGTACGTCACGGGCACGGTCACCCCCGAGTACCTCGACTGGGTCGAGCGCACGCAGCTCAGCTGAGCGGGCCCGCTCCCGTACTCCTCTTCTCGACTTGCCCAACTTTCATGAAAGTTGGGCAAGTCGGAGTCAGCACCTCAGTTGCCCGACTTTCATGAAAGTCGGGCAACTCGCGGGGTGTATGCGGTCAGTCGTCGACGCGGTGCGTCTCGTCGCGCTCGGCGACGACGCGCTTCGTGCGGCGCGCGAGCGCGCGGTCGACGATGAGCGCGGTGAGCGCGCCGAGCGCGGCACCGATCGCAACCCCGCCGAGCAGCAGGAAGCCGAACACCTGACCCGGGTCGTACGTGAAGTCCTGCGCGACGCGGTCGGGGTCGGGGGTGAAGGCGAGCGAGAGCACGAGCGCCACGAGCGCGCCCACGACGGCGCCGACGAGCAGGAAGGCGCCGTAGCGCGGGGCGCGGCGCACGACGACCTCGTCGCGGCTCGTCTCGGTCTCGACGACGGGCTCGACGGGCGCGGATGCCTCGGGCTGGACCGGCGCGGATGCCTCGTCGGCGGCGTGCGGCTGCGCGCCCCGGTCGGCGGCGGGCTCGGGCTGGTCGTCGGTGCTCACTCCTCCATTGTCCCGCATCGGCCCGACGCCCCGGGACCGGGACGGAAACGGCGCCGGCCGGGAGTCCCCACGACTCCCGGCCGGCGCCGGACTTCGGATGCCGCGGCGGGCTACGCCCCCGTGCGCGCCGCCGCGCGGCGGCGGAGCAGCACGAGCAGCACGATCGCGACGACGATCAGCAGCAGCGCGACCCCGCCCCAGATCAGCCACGGGCTGACGCCGGCCGTCTCGGCGACCTCGGCGCCCCCGGCATCCGTGCGCTGCACCTCGCCGTCGTCGGTGGCGACGGCCGGGGCCGCCACCCCGCAGTCGGCCGGCAGGGTGAGGCTGAACGTCACCGGGTCGAGCTCCTCGCCCGCGGCGTAGGTGCCGAAGGCGGCGGCGCCCTGCTCGGTGAGCACGGCCGGCACGTCGCTCGCGGCGAGGGTGGTGCCGTCCACGGCGAGGCCCGACAGTTCGAGCTCGGCGAAGCGCACGCCCTTCGCCTCGACGGGCGCGCCGTCCTGCGTGGTGCCCGTCACGTCGAGCAGCAGGTACGCCTCCTCGGCGCTCGCGAACTCGAGCTTCGGGTTCGCGATCGTCGTGTCGAGCGCGCCGTCGTGGCCGGTGAACTCGACCGAGCCGGGGAACGCCACCACGCCGCGCAGGGTCTTCGCGTCGATCGGGCCGGTGCCGCCGGTGAAGGCGAAGCGGCCGTCCCGCTCGCTCGCGCCCGTCACGGTCCACGTGCCGTTCGCGATGCCGCTCTCGAGGTACTGCAGGAAGCTCGCCTTGAAGCCCCAGTCGAGCGTGCCGTCGGTCACGAGGCACTGGTTCGCGGACGCCGCGACGGTGAACACGACGCCCTTCGAGATCGAACCCTGGAAGGTGAGCGTGTGCTCGCCCGGCTCGAGCCCGGCGGGCAGCGAACCCGTCCAGGTCACGACGCCGTTCGCGTCGGCCGTGAGGTTCTCGGCCAGCACGGTCGGCGTCGAGTAGACGACCACCATGATGCCGGTCTCGTTCGGCTCGAAGCCGTCCACCGAGATCGTCACCGGCTTGCCCGCGACGAGGTCGGCGAGCACGGCCGGGGCGAGCTGGATGCCGCTGGTCGCCGGGGGCGTGAGCGGCACGGGCTTCGCGGCGGACGCCGGCGCGGCCGAGGCCGTGGTGCCGGTGCTGCCGGCGGGCGCGGCACCGGGGGTGCCGATCACCGCCGTGATCGGATCGAGCGCCTTCCCGCTGCCGTAGTAGCCCTGGAACGCGGCCGCACCGGCCGCGGTCAGCGTGGCGGGGGCGCCGGCGAAGCGGGTCGCGCCGCCGACCGTCGACTTGGCGGCTGCGCCGAGGTCGACCGTGGCGAGGTCGACCCGGGAGCCGTTCGCCGTGACCTCGAGCACCGCGCTCGTCGCGCCCGTCACGCGGAGCGTCGGGTTCGCGAAGGTGACGTCGAGGATGCCGCCGTGCCCGGTGAAGCGCACCGAGCCCGCGTAGTCCGCCGTGCCCGTGCCGCTCGCGGCGTTGAAGCTGCCGCCCGTCTGGCCGAACTGGAACACGCCGCCGGCCTGCGTCGCCCCGGAGCCGACGGTGATCGATCCCCGGGCGGTGGGACCGGTGATGTAGGCACGGAAGGTGGAGCTGACGCCCCAGCTGAGCGAGCCACTCGCGACCGGATTGGTGGTGCCCGGGTTCGTGGGCGTCACCGGCGGCTTCGGTTCGACCGGGGGCGTGACCGTGCCGCCCTTCACCGTGATCGCCGCGAAGGCGTCGAGTGAACGGTCGGTCGCGGAGAGCGAGTGCGCCGCCGACGAGGCGACCGTGTAGCGCTTCTTCGCGTCGAACTTCCCGGCGGGCACTTTCAGCTCGATCGAGAAGGCGCCATCCACGATCTCGTGGGGCTTGACCCAGCCCATCGCGAGCCAGCCCTCGGCGACGAGCGGGCCCTGACCGGCCCAGATCGTCGCGTCGCCCAGCAGCACGTACGCGCCGTTCGCCGCGCCGGCACCGGTGTAGCCCGTGCCGCTGACCGTGAAGGTCTGCGCCTTCGAGGCATCCACGTCCTTCGACGGGGTGACCGTGAGCTTCGGGTTCGGCGCGTCGGCCTTCAGCGTGATGGGCGCGAAGGCGTCCATGGTGCGGTTGAAGACCGAGAGTCCGTGCGCGGCCGAGGTCGCCACGGTGTAGCGCTTGGCCGGGTCGAAGGACTTGGCCGGCACCTTCAGCTCGACGGTGAACGCGCCATCGACGATCTGGCTCGGCGTGACCCAGTCCATCGCGGTCCAGCCGTCCGCGACGAGGGCGCCGTCACCGGTCCAGATGGTCGCGTCGCCGAGCAGCACGTACACGCCCTGCGCGGCCCCGTCACCCAGGTAGTTCGCGCCGGTGACCGTGAAGGTCTGCGCCGCGTTCGGGTCGACCTCGGTCGCCGGGGTGACGGTGAGCGTCGGCTTCGGCTTCACCGGAGCGATCGTGATCGGCGCGAAGGCGTCGAGCGAGCGGTCGGTGGCCGACAGCGCGTGCGCCGCCGAGGAGGCGACGGTGTACGCCTTGGCCGGATCGAACGACGTGGCGGGCACCTTCACGTCGATGCTGAACGCCCCGTCGACGATCTGGTTCGGCGTCACCCACGCCTGCGCGAGCCAGCCGTCGGCGACGAGCGGGCCGTCACCGGTCCAGATCGTCGCGTCGCCGATGAGCACGTAGGCGCCCATCGCCGCACCGGCGCCGAGGTAGCCGGTGCCCTTCACCGTGAAGGTCTGCTCGACCGTCGAGTCGACGTCCGTCGACGGGGAGATCGTGAGCTTCGGCACCACCGGCGCGGCGGCGAACTCGATCGGGGTGAACGTCTCGAACCCGGCGTGCTTCGCCCCGCCGCCCGAGTACGTGGCGATGCCGTAGTTCCCGTCGGCCAAGGCCTTCTCGAACTCGCGCACCGTCAACTCGACCCGGAACGAGCCATCCGCCTCGATCGCGACCGCGCCACGCGCCGCCCCACCGATCGTCGCGACATCCTCCGGGTTCACGACCCACTTCTGCGAATCCACGACCCGCGCCGACGACGGCGCCCCGACGCTCGGCTGCCACACGTCCAGGAACGAGCCGAACACCACGTACGCGCCACCGAACTTGCCCGCCAGCGGCGGCCGCGTGCCATCCGTCGACGGCGACACCGGCGAGAACCCGGTGCCCGACACCGTCACGACCTCACCGGCCGCATCCAGCCCCGTCGTCTTCGACACCGACACCGCCGGCACCACCGGTGCCGCGGCGAACTCGATCGGGGTGAACGTCTCGAACCCGGCGTGCTTCGCCCCGCCACCCGAGTAGGTCGCGATGCCATAGTTCCCATCGGCCAGAGCCTTCTCGAACTCGCGCACCGTCAACTCGACCCGGAACGAGCCATCCGCCTCGATCGCGACCGCGCCGCGCGCCGCCCCACCGATCGTCGCGACATCCTCAGGGTTCACGACCCACTTCTGCGAATCCACGACCCGCGCCGAGGACGGCGCCCCGGCACTCGGCTGCCACACGTCCAGGAACGAGCCGAACACCACATACGCCCCACCGAACTTGCCCGCCAGCGGCGGCCGCGTGCCATCCGTCGACGGCGACACCGGCGAGAACCCGGTCCCCGTCACCGTCACGACCTCACCGGCCGCATCCAGCCCCGTCGTCTTCGACACCGACACCGTCGGCACCACCGGCTGCTTCACAGTGATGGGGGCGAACGCGTCGAGCGAGCGGTCGGTGGCCGAGAGCTCGTGCGCGGCCGACGAGGCGACCGTGTAGCTCTTGGCGGGGTCGAAGGTGCCCGCGGCGATCGTGATCGACTTCGTGAAGGTGCCGTCGACGATCTCGCGCGGCATCACCCAGCTCTGCGCGAGCCAGCCCTCGGAGACGAGCGGGCCCTCACCGGCCCAGATGCCGGTCTCGCCGATCAGCAGGTAGGCGCCGTTCTTCGCGCCCTCGCCGACGAAGCCGGTGCCGGTCACCGTGAACACCTGCTGCACCGCCGGGTCGACGTCGTTCGCCGGGGAGATCGTGAGCTGCGGCGCTGCGGCCGCGAGCGGCGCGGCAGCGGGGGCGTCGGCGGCCGGCGCGGCCGGGGTCTCGGCGAGCGGCGCGGTCTCGGCCTCCGGCGCAGCCTCCGTCGCCGGGGCGTCCGGCGCGGGGGATGCCTCGGGCGAACCCGACCCCGCCGCGTCGCCCTCAGTGCTCGAGTCCGCGGGCGCGGCCGGCGCTTCCGCGACGAGCGGAGCCGGCGACGGCGTCGCCTCCTCGGCGAGCGCGGGGCCCGTCGACATGAGCGAGCCGCCCGCGACGAGCAGGGCGGCGAGCCCGCTCGCGAGCCAGCGGGTCACTGTTCCGGCGCGGGTCGCCGATCGAGCGGTGGTCGGTGACGGTGTCTTCACGACGCGGTCCTCCAGGCATGACGAAGCCGCGCGGCGCACGTCGGCGAGCGCGGCTTTCAGTGGTGGTGATCGGGGGAAACCAATTGAGGTTAGGCTTGGCTAAGACGAACCTATGCCTCGCGCTGACGCCCTGTCAATATTGAGGGTAGGCTAACCTCACTCCGATGACCTCACGCACCAGCCCCCGCTCGGCGCGCACGCGCCTCGCGGCTCTCGCGACCCTCGCCGTCGTGCTGCTCAGCGGGTGCGCCACCGGCGCTGCAGCCGGGCCCGCGGCCGTCGCCCCGAACTGCGTCGACGCCGAGGTGCCCTTCGCCGAGCTCGCCATCGAGCAGACGCCGCGCGAGACCGTCGGCGAGTCGACCGCCTGCCTCGCCGACTCCGCCCTCCCGGTCGTCGAGAGCGACGAGCAGCCGGCCCTGCCGGTCACGGTCACCGACGCGAAGGGCAACGAGGTCACGGTCGAGGATGCCTCGCGCATCCTCCCCCTCGACATCTCCGGCTCGCTCGCGGCGACCGTCTTCGGTCTCGGCCTCGGCGACCGCGTCGTCGGCCGCGACGGCTCGACCGGCTTCGCCGAGGCGGCCGCGCTGCCCGTCGTCACGCACGGCGGTCACAGCATCACCGCCGAGGCGATCCTCGCCCTCGACCCGAGCGTCGTCATCACCGATACTACGCTCGGCCCCCTCGACGTGCTCGACCAGCTCCGCGACGCCGGCATCCCCGTCGTGCTCACCACCTCCGAGCGCAGCCTGGACACGATCGACGTGCTCATCGAGCAGGTCTCGACCGCGCTCGGCGTGCCAGAGCGCGGCGCTCTGCTCGCGGCCCAGGTCGACGAGGAGCTGGCGCGCACGACCGCCGAGATCGACGCCGCGGTGCCGGCCGATCCCGAGGTGCGCCCGCGCGTGCTGTTCCTCTACGTGCGCGGCTCCGCGAACGTCTACTACCTCTTCGGCGAGGAGTCCGGCGCCGACGCCCTCATCGAGGCGATCGGCGGCGTCGACATCGCCGGCGAGATCGGCTGGAAGGGCATGCGCCCCGTGACCGCCGAGGCGCTCGTGGCCGCCCAGCCCGACGTCGTGCTCCTCATGACCGACGGGCTCGAGTCCGTCGGCGGCGTCGACGGCCTGCTCGAGCGGGTGCCAGCCCTCGCCTCGACGCCGGCGGGCGAGCACCGCCGCTTCGTCGACATGGCCGACACCGAGATCCTGAGCTTCGGCCCGCGCGCCCCGCACATCGTCGAGGCGCTGGCCCGCGCGGTGTGGGCGCCGACGCAGTCCGGCCCGCTGCCGTGACCGGCACGGCCGAGGCGGGTACGAGCGACGCCGGCACGAACCGCGCGCCGCTCGACACCGTCACCGCGCCGCCGAGCGGCCGGGTGACGCTGCGCACCCGCCGCACCCTGCTGTTCACCGGGCTCGCCCTCGGCCTCGTCGTCGCGGCGGTCGTCGCCGCGGGCACCGGCCAGCTCGCCATCCCGCCCGGCGAGGTGTGGGCCTCGATCCTGCGCGGCCTCGGCCTCTCGAACGCCCCGGAGACCGTGCCGAACGCCGACTCGGCGCTCTGGAACATCCGCTTCCCCCGCGTCGCCATGGCCGTGCTCATCGGGGCGGCCCTCGCCGTCGCGGGCACCGTCATGCAGGCCATCTTCGCGAACCCGCTCGCCGAACCCGGTGTCGTCGGCGTCTCCTCGGGCGCGGCGCTCGGCGCCGCGAGCGCGATCGTCTTCGGCTGGACCGCCGCGGGCGACCTCGTCACCGCGGGCGCCGCCTTCGTCGCCGGCCTGCTCACGACCCTGCTCGTCTACTTCACGAGTCGGGCGGGCGGCCGCACCGAGGTCGTGACCCTGCTGCTCACCGGCATCGCGATCAACGCCTTCGCGGGCGGGGCGCTCGCGTTCCTCACCTTCCTGGGCGACTCCGGCTCACGCGAGGAGATCGTGTTCTGGCAGCTCGGCTCGCTGAACGGCGCCCGCTGGCAGGAGGTCGCCGTGATGCTGCCGCTCATCGCGGTCGCGATCACCGGAGCGCTCCTGCTCGGCCGCACCCTCGACCTGTTCTCCCTCGGCGAGCGCGGTGCCCGCCACCTCGGCGTGCGGGTCGAGGCCGTGCGGATCACCTCGATCGTGCTCGTCGCCGTCCTCGTCTGCTCGGCCGTCGCCTTCGCCGGCATCATCGGCTTCGTCGGGCTCATCGTGCCGCACCTCATGCGCATGGCGATCGGCCCCGCGCACCGGCCGCTGCTCATCGCGAGCGCGCTCGGCGGCGCCCTGCTGCTGCTCCTCGCCGACCTCGCGGCGCGCACCCTCGTACCCATGGCGGAGCTGCCGATCGGCATGCTCACCTCGCTCATCGGCGGCCCCTTCTTCTTCTGGCTGCTGCTGCGCACCCGCCGCCGCTCGGGAGGCTGGGGATGACCCGGCCGGCCGCGCTCGAGGCGCGCAGCCTGTGCGTCGAGATCGACGGCGCCAGGCTGCTGCACGAGGTGGACTTCGCCGCGCACGCGGGGCGGGTGCACGCGCTCATCGGCCCGAACGGCGCCGGCAAGTCGACCCTGCTCGCCGCCCTGTCCGGCGACCTGCCCGCCGCGAGCGGCGAGGTGCGGCTCGGCGACGCCCCGCTCGCCGGCCGCAGCCCGAAGGCGCTCGCCCGCGAGCGCGCGGTGCTCACGCAGGACCACCGCGTCTCCTTCCCGTTCCCGGTGCGCGAGGTCGTCGCGATGGGCCGGCACCCCTGGGCGAGGAGTCCGGAGGCCGAGCTGGACGACGCGATCGTCGACGACGCGCTCGCGGTGACGGATGTCTCGCACCTCGCGCACCGCACGGTGCCCTCGCTCTCCGGCGGCGAGCGGGCCCGCGTCGCGCTCGCCCGGGTGCTCGCCCAGCGCACCCCCGTGCTGATGCTCGACGAGCCCACCGCCGCGCTCGACCTCAAGCACCAGGAGGACGTGCTGCGGCTCGCCCGCTCGCACGCGCAGCGCGGCGACACCGTGCTCGTCGTACTGCACGACCTGAACCTCGCCGCGGCGTACGCCGACGACATCACGCTGCTGCGCGGCGGGCGGGTCGTCGCCACCGGCGCCCCCGCCGAGGTGCTGACGGCCGAGCGGATCGAGGCCGTCTACGGGCAGGCCGTCGAGGTGCTGCCGCACCCGAGCACGGGCGTGCCGCTCGTGCTGCCGATCCGCTGACGCCACCTGGTTCCCCGAGCCCGTCGAGGGGCCAGTTGGTTCCCCGAGCCCGCCGAGGGGCGGGGTGGTTCCCCGAGCTCGTCGAGGGGATGGCCGCTTCGACAAGCTCAGCGAACCAACGCTTCGACAAGCTCAGCGAACCAGACCTGGTTCCCCGAGCTCGTCGAGGAGATGGCCGCTTCGACAAGCTCAGCGAACCAACGCTTCGACGAGCTGAGCGAACCACGCGGCCGCTTCGACAGGCTCAGCGGGCCATGGCTCAGCGGGCCGGGTCGCCGATGACCGGCACGTGCCCCTCGAGGTCGGCGCGCTGCCCGGAGGCGTGGACCCGCCCGCTCCCCCGCGCCTCTCCCCACGAGGCGCGACCGGTGGCGAGGCCGAGCCAGGTCGAGGCATCCGTCTCGACGACGTTCGGCGGGGTGCCGCGCGTGTGGCGCGGCCCCTCGATGCACTGCACGGCGCCGAACGGGGGCACCCGCACCTCGACCGTGCCGCCGGGGGACAGCTCGGCGAGCAGCTGCAGGGTGTAGCGCACCGCGAGCGCGAGCACCGGACGCGCGGTGCCGTCGCCCTCGCGCACCCACTCCGCGACCGCGTCGCGTCCTGCGATGTCATCGATCCTCGCCCGTGCCATCCCGCCATTCTCCCTCGCGGTAGCCTGTGGGGGTGAAGATCCTCGTCCTCGGCTCGGGCGCGCGCGAGCACGCCATCATCCTCGCCCTGCTCGACGAGGAGGCCGGTCACGAGATCGTCGCGGCCCCCGGCAACGCGGGCATCGCGGGCTCGCCGACCGACTCCGCGCGCGGCAGCGTCACGACCATCGCGCTCGACCCGACCGACCCCGCCGTCGTCACCGACTACGCACGCGAGCACGGCATCGAGCTCGTCGTCGTCGGCCCCGAGGCGCCGCTCGTCGCGGGCGTCGCCGACGCGCTCCGCGCCGCCGGCCTGCCCGTCTTCGGCCCGAACCGCGAGGCCGCCGCGCTCGAGGGCTCGAAGACCTTCGCGAAGCGCGTCATGGATGCCGCGAACGTGCCGACCGGCCGCGCCGTCCGCGCCGCGGAGCTCGACGAGGTCGCCCGCACGCTCGACGAGTTCGGCGCCCCCTACGTCGTGAAGGCCGACGGCCTCGCCGCCGGCAAGGGCGTGCTCGTCACCGAGGACCGCGAGGCCGCACTCGCCCACGCCGCGCACTACCTGCAGCAGGGCCCCGTGCTCGTCGAGGAGTTCCTCGACGGCCCCGAGGTGTCGCTGTTCCTCCTCTCCGACGGCGAGCACGTGCTGCCACTCTCCCCGGCGCAGGACTACAAGCGCCTGCTCGACGCCGATCAGGGCCCGAACACCGGCGGCATGGGCGCCTACTCGCCGCTGCCCTGGCTCGCCGGCGCCACCAACGGCCGCGGCGACGTGTTCGGCAGCGAGGAGGCCTTCGTCGACGAGGTCATCGAGTCGATCGCCCTGCCGACCGTGCGCCAGCTCGCCGCCGAGGGCACGCCCTTCGCCGGGCTGCTCTACGCGGGCCTCATCCTCACCAGCCGCGGCATCCGCGTCATCGAGTTCAACGCACGCTTCGGCGACCCGGAGACGCAGGTCGTGCTGCCCCGCCTCGCGACGCCGCTGTCCGGGCTGCTGCTCGCTGCCGCGACCGGCGGACTCGGCGGGCTGCCGAAGCCGGAGTTCCGCCCCGAGGCGGCCGTCACGGTCGTGCTCGCGAGTGAGGGCTACCCCGAGCGGCCCGAGACGGGTCGCGCGATCGAGGGCATCGACCAGGCCGCCGAGGTGCCCGGTGTGCACCTCGCGCACGCCGCGACCGCCGTGGCCGCCGACGACGAGGCCCCCGGGCTCGTCGCGACCGGCGGCCGCGTGCTGAACGTCGTCGCCGTCGGCGAGGACTTCGCCGAGGCCCGCCGCCGCGCCTACGACGCCATCGGACGCATCCGCCTCGACGGCGGGCAGTACCGTACCGACATCGCGGCCCGCGTCGCCGACTGAGAGAGGCCCGACGGATGACGAACGCCCCCGAACTGCCCGGCTGGCAGCACGTCTACTCCGGCAAAGTCCGCGACCTCTACGTGCCCGCGGCCACGCCCGACGACGACGACACGTGGACGGGCGATCCGCTGCGGCGCTCCCCCATCGTGCTCGTCGTCGCGAGCGACCGGGTGAGCGCCTTCGACCGGGTCCTCGACCCCGCCATCCCCGGCAAGGGCGCGCTGCTGACCGAGCTCACGCACTGGTGGTTCGATCAGCTGCCCGAGGTGCCGAACCACCTCGTGCAGCCCCACGACGACCGCTTCGAGCTGCCGCCCGTGCCCGCCGAGGTCGCCCCGCGGGCGACCGTGTGCCGCACGCTCGACATGTTCCCGGTGGAGTGCGTCGTGCGCGGCTACCTCACCGGCGGCGGCTACCAGGAGTACCTGCAGACGGGCGCGATCGGCGGGATGCCGCTGCCCGCGGGCCTCTCCGACGGCGACAAGCTGCCCGAGCCGGTGTACACCCCGGCCTGGAAGGCGCCGGTCGGCGAGCACGACGTGAACGTGTCGTACGAGCGCACCGTCGAACTGGTCGGCGAGGTCGTCGCCGAGCAGCTGCGCACCATCTCGCTCGAGGTCTTCGCGAAGGCTTCCGCGATCGCCGAGGCGCACGGCGTCATCCTCGCCGACACGAAGTTCGAGTTCGGCGCCGACCGCGAGACGGGCATCGTCACGCTCGGCGACGAGGTGCTCACGAGCGACTCGAGCCGCTACTGGGATGCCGAGGCCTACGCCCGCACCGACGCCCCGCTCGCCGAGCGGCTCGCGAGCTTCGACAAGCAGATCGTGCGCGACTGGCTGAGCGCCAACTGGGACCGTTCCGCCGGGCAGGAGCCGCCCGCCCTGCCGCAGGACGTCGTCGAGCGCACCGCCGCCCGGTACGGGGAGCTGCTCACCCGCCTGCGCGGCTGACCCCGACCCGGGGATCGTGTCCAGGGTTGCCCGACTTTCATGAAAGCTGGGCAAGTCGGGGGCGGGGCGGAGCGCTGCGCTGCGCTGCGCGGACGCGTCAGGCGGCGATGGCGTACTCGGCGTTGAAGAGCTGCGAGAGCAGCACGTAGGCGGCACCCCTGGAGAGGTCGATGGGCTCGGCCGTCGTGATCTCGACGAGCGGGGCGGGCGCGTGCTCGTGAGCGAACTGCTCGCCGAACACCGCGACCGTCGCCTCGGCGAGACGCTCGCGGTCGGCCTCCGGCGCGAAGGCGAGGATCACCCGGTCGGGGCCGAAGAGCTTGCAGGCGTTCGCCATCGACTGGCCGAGGGCCGCAGCGGCCTCGGCCGCGACGGCAGCCTCCAGCGCAGCCTCCCCATCGCGGCCCGCCCCTGGCTCGTCGCTCCGGCGGCGTTCGAGCTCCCGGGCGATGCCCCAGGCGCTGGCCCGCGTCTCGAGGCAGTCGACCGCGCCGCAGTGGCAGGGTCGACCGGGCTCCGCGCCGGTGCCGATGCGCCAGTGCGCGAACCCGCCGGCCGCCCCGGCGTGCCCCTGCTGCACCCGGCCGTCGACGACGACCGAGGCGCCGAGGCTCGCACCGACGCTGAAGACGAGCAGGCTCTCGCCCTCGAGTCGTGCGTCGAGGAGCAGCGCCCCGGCGGCCACCGAGTTCACGTAGCTGTCGACGCGCACCGGCAGTCCGAGCCGCTCGGCGAGCAGCGGGCCGAGGCGGACCCCCTCCCAGCCGAGCGTCCCGCTGTGCCGCACGACGCCGTGCTCGCTGTCGACCATGCCGGACACCGCGACGCCGACGCCGATCAGCTCACCGGCGGACCGTGCCCCGCTGAGCCGCTCGACGCCCGACGCGACGGCGTCGAGGACGTCGCCGGGGGCGGTCGAGTCGAGCGGGATCCGTTCGGTGGCGACGATCGCTCCGCCGAGGTCGACGAGGGCGAGCACCACCTCTCCGGCGGACACCCGGGCGCCGACGGCGAAGACTGCGTCGACGCCGAGCTGCAGGAGGCGGGCCGGCCGGCCGCCGGTGCGGCGTACGACGTCGGTCTCCTGGAGCAGGCCGGCGCCGAGCAGCTGCGCGGTGATGCCGGTGATGGTCGCCGCGCTGAGCCCGGTGCGGGCGGCGATCACGCCGCGGGCGACCGGCCCCTCCGCGCGGACGACGTCGAGCACGAGGGACTCGTTGATCTCCCGGATGAGCGCCTTGCTGCCGGTGCGCAGCTTCATCGCCGACCGCCTTCTCCTCGCTGACACGGATGCTCCATTCTGCCGCCGCCACCGCCGGAATCCGAGGCCGCGGCACGCGCATCCCATTATTTCAGTCATTGACAAAAGAAACAACGCCGACGTACGCTACTGCGCATGACCGACAACGGAGTTGCCCCAGCAGCGACGCGAGCGACGTCCGCCGACGCCCACCGCATCCTGCTGAGCGTGCCCGAGGCCGAGGCCCGCGCCATGTTCCCGGAGGAGCTGCTCGCCGAGCTCCGCGAGCTCGGCGAACTGCGGTTCCTCGCTCCGGCGGAGCTCGCGGACGCCGCGACGTTCCGCACTGCGATGGCCGACACCGACATCGCGATCACCGCCTGGGGCTTCCCCCGCCTCGACGCCGCGCGGCTCGCCGCGGCGCCCCGCCTCGGCTTCGTCATGCACGCGGCATCCTCGCTCCGCGCGATCACGAGCGACGCGTTCTGGGCGGCGGGCATCCCCGTGTCCCAGGCCGGCGCGGCCATGGCGCCCGCCGTCGCCGAGCTCGCGCTCACCTTCACCCTCACCCTCCTGCGCCGCACCGAGCGCACCGACCACGCGCTGCGCGGCGGCGCCTCCTGGGCGGACGCGCGTCAGGTGCCGCGCGCCCGCGAGATCCGCGGCGCGCGCATCGGCGTCGTCGGCGCGAGCCGCACCGGCCGCGCCTACCTCGAGCTCTGCCTCGCCCTCGGCGCCGAGGTCCTCGTGCACGACCCGTACCTGCCGGCCGGCGACCCGCTGCTCACGCACGCCGTCGGGCTCGACGAGCTGCTCGACGCCGCCGAGGTGCTGGCCCTGCACGCCCCGGCCACGGCGGAGACCGCCGGGATGATCGGCGCCGCCGAGCTCGCCCGGCTCCGCGATGGCGCCCTCGTCGTGAACACCGCGAGGGCCGAGCTGCTCGACGCCGACGCGCTCTACGCGGAGGTGACCTCCGGCCGCCTCGACGCCGCGCTCGACGTCTTCGAGACCGAGCCCCTGCCCGAGCGCTGGCGCTCGCTGCCCAACGTCATGATCACGCCGCACCTCGGCGGGGCGACCGTCGAGTCCCGCCGCCGCGCGGGCCGCATCGTCGTCGACGAGGTGCGTCGCTTCCTCGACGCACGCCCGCTCGAGCACCGCATCACCCGCCGGCAGATGGAGCGGATGGGATGACCGCGCCCGCCAGCATCCTGATCCTGCACTGCCACGACCTCGGCCGCTTCCTCGGCAGCTACGGCGTCGCGACGGTGTCGACGCCGGCGCTCGACGCGCTCGCGGGCGAGGCCGTCGTCTTCGAGCAGGCCTTCGCGACCTCGCCGCACTGCAGCCCCGCCCGCGCCTCGCTCTTCACCGGCACCTACCCGCAGCGCAACGGCGTGCTCGGCCTCACCCACGAGCCCTTCGCCTGGGACCTCGCCGACCCGTCCAGCCACCTCGCGAGCCGCCTCGGCCGGGCCGGCTACCGGACCGAGCTCGTCGGCGTCCAGCACGAATCGCGCGTGCTGCCCGACCCGGAGGTCGCCGAACGCCTCGGCTTCGACCGGGTCCGCACCGGCGGCGACCGCGATCTCGTCGTCGAGCGCGCGGTCGAGGCGCTGGATGCCGCGGCTGCCGACGCCCGTCCCTTCTACCTGCAGGTCGGCTTCACCGAACCGCACCGCGTGCCCTCGGAGCGCGACCGCCCCGGTGTGATGGGTTTCCTCGGCTCCGCCGTCGAGGCGGACGACTCGCGCGGCGTCACCGTGCCGCCCTTCCTCGTCGACGACGACGGCGCCCGCGAGGAGATGGCCGAGCTGCAGGGCGCGGTCGCGCACATGGACGAGGGCGTCGGCCGGGTGCTCGCACACCTCGACCGGCTCGGGCTCGCCGAGCGGACCATCGTGCTCTTCACCACCGACCACGGACTCGCGCTGCCGCGTGCGAAGTGCACGCTGTACGACGCCGGACTCGAGGTCGCGATGCTGCTCAGAGCGCCAGGCCGGAGCGGCTGGGCCGGCCGCCGCATCACGGCGCAGGTCAGCCACGTCGACGTCGTGCCGACCCTCTTCGAACTGGCCGGGCTCGAACCGCCCGCCGGGCTCGCGGGCGCGAGCCTCGTGCCCCTCGTCGAAGAGGGCCGCCCGGCGCGCCGCCACACCTTCGGGCAGCTCACCTTCCACACCTACTACGACCCGAAGCGTTCGGTGCGCAGTCCCTCGCACAAGCTCATCGCGAACTTCTCGAACGCGCCGCGCTCGATGGACCCGACCCAGTCGTGGGTCCACCGCAGCCTGCCCGCCGACCTCGCCGGGCCGAGCGTCGGCACGAGCCCGGCCCTCGAGCTCTACGACCTCGTCGACGACCCCGAGGAGCGGCGCAACCTCGCCGGCGCAGATCCGGAGCCGGCCGAGCTCCCGGCGCTCGCGGCGACTCTGCTCGACTGGATGCGCCGAAACGACGACCCGCTGCTCGCGCCGGAGCCCGGGCACCGCCGGCACGAGCTCGCCCTCGCCGGCCTCGTGGACGCGGCCGGCCGCGATACCGCCGGCCGCGACACCGCCGCAGCTGCGGCATCCCCCGATCCCCTCCCCACCCGGAACCCACCCCAGAACCCGTCGGCGACGTCGCCTGGCGGGGTAGAGAGAAGGAACGTACGCACATGAGCAGACGAGCGATCCGATTCGCCGCCGTCGCCGCGATCGGCGCGCTGGCGCTGACCGCCTGCGCATCGAACGGCGGCGCCTCCCCCGAGGCCGCCGACGGCGAGGTCACCGGCGAGGTGACGATGTGGATGTACCCCGTCATCAAGGACGAGGCGAAGTCGAAGCAGTACTGGGCCGACACCGAGGCCGCCTTCGAAGAGGCGAACCCCGGCGTCGACCTCACGATCGAGCTGCAGGTCTTCGAGAAGCGCGACGCGCAGATCTCCGCGGCGCTGGCCGCGAACTCCGGTCCCGACCTCGTGCTCATCACGCCCGACCAGGCCGCGACCTACCTGACCGTGGGCGGGCTCCTCCCCGTCGACGACGCCCTCACCGAGAGCCGGGACGCCTTCTACCCGGGCACCCTCGAGGCCGCGACCTTCGACGACGAGCTCTACGGGGTGCCGCTCTTCCAGAACGTCTACACGACGGCCTACAACACGAAGGTCTTCGCGGATGCCGGACTCGAACTGCCCCGCACCTGGGACGAGGTGCTCGCCGCCGCGCCGGTGCTCGCCGAGCAGGGCGTCGCGGTGATGGACTACGCCGGCAGCCCGGAGCAGACCCTGAACCTCTCGTTCTACCCCTTCCTGTGGCAGGCGGGCGGCACCGTCTTCAGCGAGGACGGCAGCGACATCGCCTTCGACTCGAAGGCCGGAGTGCAGGCGCTGCAGTTCCTCGTCGACCTGAAGCAGGCCGGCGGGCTGCCCGCCGACGCCGCCGCGGCCGGCCCCGCGGTCGAAGGGGCGCCCATCGCTGCCGGCAAGGTCGCCATGCGGGCCACCACCTTCCTCCCCGAGGTCGCTCAGATGCGCGCGGCCCTCGGCGAGGAGAACGTCGTGCTCGGCGAACCGCTCGAGGGCCGCGTGCAGGCCACCTACGGCAATCCCGGTCTCCTCGCACTCACTTCGATCGCCAAGCGGGAGAACCGCGAGGCCGCGTACGCGGTACTCGACTTCCTGACCTCCCCGGAGCAGCAGGCGTCGCTGAACGCCGCGGCGGGCAACTTCCCGACCCGCACCGACGTCGCCGCCCCGGGCGAAGGCGCCGACTACGAGGCACTCGACGCGGCGCTGGCCGTCGCCAACCCCGGCGAGCCCTCCCCCGTCGCACGCCAGGTCATGGCCGTCCTCGCGCCGTACATCCAGGCGGCGCTGAACGGCGACCTGTCCGCGAAGGACGCGCTCGAGCAGGCCGCCGAGGAAGCCCGCGGCGTCCTCGACCGCTCCTGAGCCCGGCCGGGCGCCGTTCCCAGGCGGCGCCCGGCCACCCGCCATCCATCCAGCCACCATCGCGATCGGATCCCCCGCATGACCGCCACCACCGCTCCGCGGACGCCGCGCAGCTCCCGCCTCGCGCGGCGGCGCGAAGCCGTCGCCGGCCTGCTCTTCGTGCTGCCGACGCTCGCGATCTTCGTCGCCTTCAAGTTCCTGCCGATCGCCGGCGCCGGGGCGATGAGCCTCACCGAGTACCGGTTGAACGGCGACGTCACCTTCATCGGCGGCGAGAACTACGCCCGCCTCTTCAGCGACCCGAACTTCTTCAAGTCGCTCGGCGTGACCCTCGGCTACGTGCTGATCTTCGTGCCACTCATCATCGTCGTCTCCCTCGTCGGCGCCCTCCTGCTGAACCGCCTCGTCCGCTACAGCGGCGCCTTCCGCGCGCTGCTGTTCGTGCCGTACCTCAGCTCCTTCGTGCTCGCCGGCATCATCTGGACCTGGATCTTCGCGGTCGACGGTCCCATCAACGCGGCGCTCGGCAGCGTCGGCCTCGGGCCCGTGCTGTTCCTCTCGGGCGAGCAATGGCTCGTGCTCGGCTCGCTCGCGCTCGTCTCGGTGTGGAAGGGCTTCGGCTACTCGATGCTGATCTTCCTCGCCGGGCTGAAGGCGCAGCCGGCCGAGGTGCACGAGGCGGCCCGCATGGACGGCGCGAGCGCCTGGCAGGGCTTCCGGCACGTCACGCTGCCGCTGCTGAAGCCGGTGCTCTTCTTCGTGCTCGTGATCGAGACCATCGTCGGGTTCCAGGTGTTCGACACCATCTACGTGATGACCGGCGGCGGCCCCGCGCGGGCGAGCTACAGCCTCATCTACTTCCTGTTCGACGAGGGCTTCAAGTTCCTCGACTTCGGCTACGCCGCGGCCATCGGCCTGGTGCTCTTCGCGATCGTGCTCGTGCTCTCGCTCGTGCAGCGTCGCTTCTTCGAAGGAAAGGAGGAGCAGTGACCGCCACCGCCCTGCCCTCGACCCAGCGCGGCGCGGCGGCGCCCGCTCCCGCCGAGCGCCGGCCGGCGCGCCGCCGCGCCCGCGGGCCGCGCCAGACCTGGCTGCTCGTCGCGCTCATCGTGATCTCACTGTTCACGGTCGCGCCGCTCGTCGCGGTCGTCGTGCTCGCGCTCTCGCCGGAGAACGAGCCCACGCTGCCGTACGCGATCCCGAGCTCCCTCACCCTCGACAACCTCGTGCGCATCTTCAACGTCGGCGAGTTCGGCACCTGGCTGTGGAACTCGTTCCTCTACTCCGTCATCTCGGTCGTCGTGATCCTGCTGACCGCCTCGATGGCGGCCTACGCCCTGGCCCGCAAGCGGTTCCCGGGTCGCAACCTCATGCTCTGGTCGATCGTCGCGACGCTGATGGTGCCGATGCAGGCGACCCTCATCCCCACGTTCATCCTCGTCGCCGGCATGGGCGGCGTGAACACGCTCTGGGGGCTCATCCTGCCGACCCTCGCGAACGCCCAGGCGGTCTTCCTCATCCGCCAGTTCGTGCGCGACCTGCCGGACGAGCTGTTCGACGCGGCGCGCATCGACGGCGCCGGGGAGTGGCGCACCTTCGTCGCGATCGTGCTGCCCCTCATCCGCCCGATCCTCGCGACCCTCGCGATCTTCGTCTTCCTCTGGCACTGGAACGACCTGCTCTGGCCGCTCGTGGTCGGCCAGTCCGACTCGGCCCGCACCCTGACCGTCGGCCTCGCCAGGCTGAACACCGAGACGGTGTCGACGGCGAACATCATGTCGGCGGCCCTCATCAGCTTCATCCCGTGCCTCGTGATCTTCGTCTTCCTGCAGCGCCACATCGTGGCGAGCATCACCTCGAGCGGGGTGAAGGGATGACGAGCGGAGCTCCGATCGGATTCGGGCTGATCGGGGTCGACTCGCCCCACGCGCCGTCGTTCGCCCGCCTGTTCGGCGACGGGACGGCCGGGGCGGTCGAGGGGGGAACCGTCGCGGCGGCGTGGAAGGCGCCCGCCGCGACGGATTTCCCGCCCAGCCGGGATCGGAACGATACCTTCGCCGACGAACTCGTCGGCCTCGGGGTGCCGCTCCTCGACTCCGCGGAAGCCGTGGCCGAGGCATCCGACGCCCTCCTCGTGGTCGCGAGCGACAGCCGCACCCACCCGGCCCTCTTCGAGCGGGTCGCCCCCTTCGGCAAACCCGTGTACGTCGACACCCGCTTCGCCCCGACGAGCGCGGAGGCGGCGCGGATGCTCGCGACGGCCGAGCGGGCGGGATGCCTGGTGCTGGCCGGGTCGCCGAAGCGATTCACCCCGGAGTTCCGCGCGGCCGCGGCGGGCGGGCCGGTCGAGCGCATCGAGCTGACGGGCGCGCTGCCGACCCAGCCCGGCCATCCCGGCCTGCACTGGTACGGGGTGCACCTCGTCGACCTCGCCGTCGCCGCGCTCGGCCCCGGCTGCCGATTCATCGACGCGCGGGCGGAGCGGCTCCGGCTCGACTGGGGCGACGGCCGCACCGCCGAGCTCGGCGGGCCGGCCGACTGGCAGCCGCTCACTCGGGGACGGCTGCTCGGCGCCGGCACGGCGCGCGAGTTCACGATCGTCGCGGAGGAGGCGATGCTCGTCGGCCTGCTCGACGCGATCGTCGCGGCGTGCCGCTCCGGCGTGCCCACGGTGCCGGAAGCCGAGATCCGCGACGTGGTCGCGATCGTCGAGGCGGGCACGGCGGCGATCGCCGATCGCGCCGTCGTGGAGCTGCCGCGACCCCGCTGACTCGCCCGTCCGCTCGCGTGCCCGCTCGCCCGCTCCAACCCAGAACCCGAGTTGCCCGACTTTCATGAAAGTCGGGCAACTCCGGTTTTTGGCGGTGGGGCCGGCGCGGCTCAGGCCGTCCAGGCGGTCTTGATGTTCACGAACTCGCGGATGCCGAAGGCGCCGAGCTCGCGGCCGTAGCCGGAGTCCTTGACCCCGCCGAAGGGCAGGCCGAAGAACGACGCCGAGTTGCCGTTCGCGAACACCGCGCCGAACTCGAGCTCGTCCTGCAGCCGGGCGATCTCCGCGGCGTCCGTCGTCCAGACGCTCGCGGCGAGGCCGAACTCGGAGTCGTTCGCCAGCTCGACCGCCTCCTCGAGCGAGCCGACCCGGTAGACGCACGCGACCGGACCGAAGCACTCCTCGCGGAAGATCCGCATCTCGGGCGTGACGTCGGTGAGCACCGTCGCCGGGTAGAACCAGCCGGGGCCGTCGGGCAGTTCGCCGCCCGTGTGCACGGTCGCGCCCTTCGCGATCGCGTCGGCGACGAGCTCGTGGGCGTCGGCCCGCACCTGCTCGGTCGCCATCGGCCCGAAGCCCGTCGCCGGGTCGAAGGGGTCGCCCGCAGTCGTCGCCCGCATCCGCTCGAGGAAGAGCGCGAACCACTCCTCGTAGACGTCGTCGTGCACGTAGAAGCGCTTCGCGCAGATGCAGCTCTGTCCGCTGTTCTGCGTGCGCGAGGCCGCGCCGGCCTCGGCGGCCTTGGCGACGTCCGCGCTCGGCAGCACGACGAAGGCGTCGGTGCCGCCGAGCTCGAGCACGCTCTTCTTGATGTTCCGGCCGGCCGCCTCGGCGACCGCCGCGCCCGCGCCGACCGAGCCGGTGAGGGTGACGGCGCGGATGCGCCGGTCCTGGATCAGGGCGGATGCCGCGGCGCCCTCGATGAGCAGCGTCTGGAACGCGCCCGCCGGGAAGCCGGCCCGCTCGAACAGCTCGCCGAGGTACAGCGCCGTCTGCGGCACGCTCGAGGCGTGCTTCAGAAGCCCGGTGTTGCCCGCCATGAGCGCGGGCGCCGCGAAGCGGATCACCTGCCAGTACGGGTAGTTCCACGGCATCACGGCGAGCACCGTGCCGATCGGCTGGTAGACGACGCGCGCCGCGCTCGCCCCGACGGAGGCGGCGGGCACCGGCTCCTCCGCGGCGAGGTACTCCTCGGCGTGGTCGGCGTACCAGCGCATGCCGTTCGCCGACTTCGTCACCTCGTACTTCGCGGTGCCGAGGGTCTTGCCCATCTCGGTCGAGGCGAGGGCGGCCGCCTGCTCGAGATCAGCGTCGAGGAGGTCGGCGGCCCGACGCATCCACTCGGCCCGCTCGGCGAACGTCGTGCGGCGCAGCACGGCGTTCGCCGCCTCCGCGCGGGCCAGGATCTGCTCCACCTGCTCGGGCGTGTGCGGCGCGAACTCACGCTCCACCGCTCCGGTCGTCGGGTTGATCGTCGCGATCACCATCTCGTTTCCTTCCGTGTTCTCCGCGCCGCGATCAGAGTTCGCCGCGGCGTCGCGCGTCGACGATCCGGTCGCCCTGCCTGAGGGAGAGCGCCATGATCGTCAGGGTCGGGTTCGCCGCGGCGCCGGTGGTGAACACCGAGCCGTCCGAGACGAAGAGGTTGGGCACGCCGTGCACGCGGCCCTCGGGGTCCACGACCCCGTCGGCCGGGTCCGCGCTCATGCGCGCGGTGCCGAGGTTGTGGCCGGAGGGCATCGCGGGGGCGCGCCAGACGCGCTCGGCGCCGACCGCCCGGAACATCGCCTCGACCCGGCCGTAGGCGTGCTCGCGCATCGCGACGTCGTTCGGGTGATCGTCGTAGTGCACCTCGGGGGCGGGCAGCCCCCAGCGGTCGACGAGCTCGTCCGAGAGCGTGACCCGGTTGCCGGGCTGCGGCAGGTCCTCGCCGCAGATCCAGCTCGCGGCGGTGCGCGGGTAGCCCTCGACCCGGTCGGTGAAGTCGGCGCCCCAGCCACCGGGCTCCATGAAGGTGGTGAACGAGGGCAGTCCCTGCGAGATCGTCTCGAGGTAGTACCCGCCCGCGAAGCCGCGCTCGGGGTCGTGCCGGGACTCGTCAGCGACGATGCCCGCCATGTTCTCGCCGCGGTACATGTGCACCTCCTCGGGGAACTGCCCGTAGACGACGCCGGTCGTGTGCCGCATGTAGTGCCGTCCGAGGTGGTCGGAGGCGTTGCCGAGGCCGTGCTCGTGCCCGGCGGTCGCCGAGAGCAGCAGCAGCCGCGGCGTCTCGATGGCGTTGCCCGCCACGGCGACGAGCGCGGCGCGCTGCCGACGGAGCACGCCGTCGCGGTCGAGGTACTCGACGCCGTCGGCCCGTCCCGCGGCGTCGAGGGTGATCCGCACCGCGTGCGACTCGGGGCGCAGCTCGAAGCGCTCGGTGGCGATGGCCTTCGGGATCTCGCTGACGAGCGGGGTCCACTTCGAGCGGTGGCGGTCGCCCTGCGAGTTGAAGCCGTCCTGGATCGTGCCGGGGCGGCCGTCGTAGGGTTCGACGTTCGTCGCGTACGGGCCGGTCGCGTAGTGGCGGTAGCCGACCCGCTCCGCCCCGTTCGCGAAGACCCGGTACGAGGTGTTGGCCGGCATGGGCGGGCGGCCCTGGCGGTGCGAGACGCCCATCGCCCGCTCCGACTCCTCGTAGTAGGGGGCGAGCTCGGCGGGGTCGATGGGCCAGTCCGCGAGTGACGCGCCCGCGATCTCGCCGTAGCTCGAGCGGGTGCGGAACTCGTGGTCCTTGAAGCGTGGCGTGAGGCCGGTCCAGAGCAGCGCGGTGCCGCCGACGGCGTGCCCGTTCCAGGCGGGAAGCGCCGGGAAGTCGCGGGCGAGCGTCCAGCCGCCCGTCGCGCGCCTCGCCTCCAGCCAGGACAGCTGCGCGAAGGCGATGCGCTCGTCGTCGACGAAGTCCTCGGGGTCGATCCAGCGGCCGGACTCGAGCATGACGACGTCGAGCCCGGCGCGGGCCAGCCGCAGGGCGAGGCTCGCGCCGCCCGGACCGGAGCCGACGACGACGGCGACGTCCGCGTCATCCAGTTCGTAGTGCCTCATGCGGTCACCTCCACGCCGGTCGATGCCGCGGCGGACGCGCCGAGCGGGCCGATCTCGACGAGCGGCTCGTCGAGCTCCTCGACCCGGGGGTCCGGCAGCCAGGGAAGCTCGTCGAAGCCGCGGTGCAGGTACCCGCCGAGCGCGTACGACGGCCCGGGGTAGCCGAGCAGCTGCCACACCTCGCGGTCGTCGTAGAGGTGGAAGCAGATGCGCTCGCGGACGAAGGCGAAGAACGCCTCGCCCTCGTGCACGGCGAGCCAGGCGGTGCGGGCCTCGAGCGTCGCGGTGCCCGGGTCGCCGAGGGCGGCGGCCGCCTCGGCCGCGCCCGCGGCGACGAGGGCGGAGAGCTCGGAGGAGGCCGCGGCGTCGGCCGCGAGGAGCGCGACCGCGCGCTCGTACGGGCCGTCGGGGACGCCGGGATGCGGGTAGAGCGCCCGCGCGAGCGCGAGCAGGGTGCTGGCGGTGGCGTCCGGAGCGGCGGGCGCCGGCTGGTCTTCGGTCATGCTGGCCTTCTCGATGGTGCGGTGGAGCGGGAGTCGTGCGGGAGTCGTGCGAGTGTCCTGCGGAGGGCGGGGCGCCCCGGATGCCTCGAGGCGCCCCGCCGCCCGATCAGGGGATGACGCGGTCGCGCCAGGCGTCGGGGAACCCGGGCAGGTCCTCGCCGCCGAACGAAGTCGAATGCACGTCGGGCATCGCGTCGTTCACGCGCAGCACGGCGTCGAGCTCGGCGCTCGTGATGGGCGTCTGCGGCACCACCCAGTCCTTCGGGATGTCCTGGCCCTGCCAGAGCTGCGTCAGCGCGAGCAGCGCGGTGCGCCACTGGAAGTTGGAGTAGACGCCGCCGAAGCCGTTGAGGTCCCGCTCCTTCCAGGCCCGCAGGTACGCCATGTTGTCCTCGCCGTTCACGATCGGCACGTCCACGCCGGCGTCCTCGAACGCCTCGATCGCGGGGACGGACTGGTCGCCGAGGTCGACCCAGACGGCGTCGATCTCGCCCTTGGCGATCTCGTCGGTGACGGCCTTCTTGATCTCGGCCGGGTCGGCGCCCGTGAGGTAGTCGACGTATTCGATGCCCGCGTCGTCGAAGATCTTCTGCGAGGCCGCCCAGCGGGACTCGAAGACGTCGACGCCAGCGGCGGTGCGGAGCGCGACGACCTTGTCGCCCGGCTCGAGCTGGTCGGCGATGAACTCGCCGACGTCGATGCCCCAGGCCATGCCGCCGATCGAGTGCACGAACGAGGTCACGCAGTCGGTGCTGACGGCGCGGTCGAAGACGATGACCGGCTTGCCGGTCTCGCACGCGCGCTCGACGGCGGCGGTCGTCGCGTCGGGCGAGTACGGCGAGATGATGAAGCCGTCGCAGTCGCCCTCGTTCACGAAGTAGTCGATGTCGGCGACCTGGGTGTCGTCGGAGTCCTGCGCGTCGCGCGTCTCCATCGAGGCCACGACGCCCTGCTCCTGCAGCACCTGCAACTGCTGGTTCATCGTGATCCAACCGGTCTGCCGCCAGGTGTTCGAGAGCGAGGCGTTGGCGAAGCACACCTTGCCGGGCCGGTCGAGCGCGTAGTCCGCCGCGGCGACCATGTCGCCGGCGAGGTACTGCAGGTAGGGCTTCGCCGGGTCGCCCTCGAACTGCGCGGCGCGCCGCTCGTTCTCCAGGTCGAACTGGGCCTGGTCGAACCAGGGGTTGGCTTCGGCGCTCGGCTCGCTCTCGGAGCCGCCGCCGGCGTTCGCGCCGGGCGCGCACGCCGTGAGCGCGAGCGCGAAGACGCCGGCGCCGACGAGGGCGAGGCGGGAGGTGCGTCGTTGCATCATGTTCCTCTCGGTTGCTGTGGTGCGGTGGTGGGGGCGGGGGCCCCCTCGCCCGCGCCGGGCTCGGAGCGCGGCGGGACCTCTGCGGCCGGCGGGCGACGCCGCCGGATGGTTCGGAGCACGGTGACGGCCATCGCGACGAGGATGATCGCGCCCTGCACGGTGGGTCGCCAGGTGGCGGCGACGCCGACGAAGTTCAGCAGCGTGAACAGGCTCTCCAGCACGAGCGCCCCGGCCACCGCGGAGAGCAGCCAGCCGCGGCCGCCGCCGAGCACGACGCCGCCGATGACGCACGCCGTGATCGCCGTGAACTCGTAGCCGGAGCCGACGGAGGGGTGCACACCCGCGTAGCCGACGAGCAGGATCGCGGCGACGGTCGCCGCCAGCGCGGAGAGCAGGTACGCCCGGGTCTGCAGCCACCACACGGGCGACCCAGCCAGGTGCGCGACCCGCGGGTTGTCGCCGGACAGCAGAAGGAGCCGGCCGAACGGGCGACGCACCAGCCAGGCCGCGACCGCGACCACGGCGACGAGCACGACGATCGCCCACGGCAGGTACCCGAGCACCGGCAGCTCGAGCCCGCTGCGGCCGAGCACCCGGAACTCCTCGGCCGGGTTCTGGCCGGCGGAGCCGCCGGTCGCGTAGAAGGTGAGGCCGGAGAGGATGAGCATCGTGCCGAGCGTGGTGATGAAGCCCGGCACCCGCAGCAGCGTCGTCACGAGCCCGTTCACGAGGCCGACGACGATCGCGACGGCGAACATGAGCAGCACGACGGGCAGGATCCGCGAGGGGTCGTCGCCGATGAGCGTGCCGGCGAGCACCACCTGCACGCCGATCACGGCGCCCATCGACAGGTCGAACTCGCCGGAGACGAGCACGAAGTACTGCCCGACCGCGACGATGGCGACCGGCGCCATCCTGGCGATGAGCCGGAGGAACTGATCCGGCGCCGCGAGCTGCGGGTTGTAGACGACGACCGCGACGAGCAGTGCGACGAGCAGCACCCAGACGATGCCGCCCGGCGTGGTGAGGCCGGCGGCGATCCGCTTCGCGAGCGGGGGCCGGCTCGGGTCGTACCTGGTGACGGCGGGCTCGACGACGGTGCCGGTCATCGCTCGGCTCCTTCCGTGACGGGGGCGGTCGGGCCGGCGGCGGTCGCCGCGGATGCCTCGGCCGGGTCGGACCCGGCGCCGGCCGCGAAGCGGCGGCGCACCAGCGGGGCGGCCCGGCGGGCGTAGAGGGCGACGGCGGCGATGATGACGACGCCGCGCACGACCTCCTTGAGGAAGGGGTTCACCTGGAGGATGCCCATCGCGCTGTCGACGACGGCGAAGATGAGGATGCCGCCGAGCGTGCCCCAGAGCGAACCGCGCCCGCCCGCGAGCGAGGCGCCGCCGAGCACGACGGCGGCGATCGAGAGCAGGTCGTAGCCGCCCTGCTCGCCCACGGTCGGGCTGCCCACGCCGAGCCGGGCGACGATCACGACGCCGGCGATGCCCGCGCAGAGCCCGGAGAGGGCGTGCGCGACGACCACCGGGGTGCCCGCGCGGACGCCGGACATGCGGGCGACGTGGGCGTCGCCGCCGACGGCGAGCAGGTGCATGCCCATCCGGGTGCGCCCGACGAGCACGATCGCGAGCACGAGGCACGCGAGCATCAGCAGGGTCGGCACCGGCAGCGGGCCGATGCTCGCCGAGCCGAAGGCGGCGAGCTCGGGGCTCGCCTTGCCCGTGGTGCCCCGGTAGTAGGTGGCGAGATAGCCGGCCACGAGCAGCCCGACGCCGAGCGAGGCGATGAAGCCGCTGAGCTGCAGGTAGGCGACGAGGCATCCGGTCAGCGCCCCGATGACGACGGTCGCGAGGAGCGCCGTGACGATCCCGGGCACGGTGCCGCCCGAGGCGCCGGCCATGGTGCCGGCGGCGAGCACGCTCGACAGGCTCACGAGGTACGCGACGGAGAGGTCGAGACTGCCGACCAGGATGACGAGCGTCTGGCCGATCGCGACGAAGCCGAGCACGGCGATGCTCGTCATGAGCACCGTGAGGTTGCCCGGGGTGAAGAGGTTGCGTCCGGCCGCGGCGACGACGACGGCCGCGACGACGATCACGCCGAGCAGCACGAGGTAGACGCCGGCGGTCGAGCCGAGCCCGCCGCGCAGTCGTGCAAGCGCGCTCATGCCGCCACCGCCGTTCCGGCGGCCAGCGCGGCCACCTGCTCCTCGCTCGGTCCGCGATCGAGGGATCCGGCGACGCGGCCGTCGCGCATGACGACGATCCGGTCGCTCATGCCGATCACCTCGGGCAACTCGGAGGAGACCATGACGATCGCGTGGCCCGCGGCGGTGAGCCGGCGCATCACCTCGTAGACGGCGCGCTTCGCGCCCACGTCGATGCCACGGGTCGGCTCGTCGAGCAGGATGAGTCCCGGGTCGAGCAGCAGCCACTTCGCGAGCACGACCTTCTGCTGGTTGCCGCCGGAGAGATAGCGCACGATCTGCTCGGGCCCGCGGGCCGAGACGTCGAGCTCGGAGAGCAGCGGGGTCAGCCCGCGCGCGGCCGTGCGGGCCCGGCGCGGGGCGCTCGAGCGCACGACGGCGAGCGCGTTGTCCTCGATGGACTGCTCGAGGGCGAGGCCCGAGCCCTTGCGGTCCTCGGTGAGGTACGCGATGCCGGCGTCGATGCCGTGCGCGGGTCTGCGCGGCCGGTAGTCGCGCCCCTCGAGCCGCATCGAGCCGCGGGTGAAGGGGGCGACGCCGGCGATGGCCTCGAGCAGCTCGGTGCGCCCGGAGCCCTGCAGCCCGGCGATGCCGAGGATCTCGCCCCGGTGGATGCCGAGCGTGATGCCGTCGAGCTGCGCATTGCCTGCGCCGGTGATCGCGAGCAGCTCGCGGCGGTCCTCGCCGGGGGCCGGCTCGGGGAAGAAGGCGGAGAGCGCGCGGCCGACCATGAGTCGCACGACCTCGGACTCGTCGGTCTCGGCGGTCTCGAGGGTGGCGACGAGCGCGCCGTCCTTCAGCACGGTGATCTTCGAGCACAGCTCGAAGATCTCGCGCATGCGGTGCGAGACGTAGAGCACGGCGACGCCGCGCGCGGAGAGTCGCCGGACGATGGCGTAGAGCAGTTCGACCTCGTGCTCGGCGAGGGCCGCCGTCGGCTCGTCCATCGAGATGATGCGCGGCTCGTAGCTGAGCGCCTTGGCGATCTCGACGATCTGCTGCTCGGCGACGGAGAGGGTGCGCACGAGGGCGTTCGGCGAGATGCCGTCGACGCCGATCTCGGCGAGCAGCTCGGCGGCGCGGCGGCGCATCGCGCGGCGGTCGACGAGGCCGAAGCGGCGCGGCTCGCGGCCGAGCAGGATGTTCTCGGCGACCGTGCGGTCGGGCAGGAGGTTGAACTCCTGGTAGACGGTCGACACGCCCGCGGCGTAGGCGGCCTGCGGGTGGTGGAACGTGCGGAGCTCGCCGTCGATGCGCACGGTGCCCGCGTCGGCCTGCTGTACGCCGGCGAGGATCTTCATCAGCGTGGACTTGCCCGCGCCGTTCTCGCCGACGAGGGCGTGCACCTCCCCCGGCTCGACCACGAGGTCGACGCCGGCGAGGGCCGGGTAGCCGAAGAAGGACTTCGCGAGGCCTCGCACCTCCAACGCATGGCTCATGCGCACTCCACTTCATCGTGTTGGGGAAACGTTTTCCAACGCCTGCTCAGCGACAGTACCGGGCGATCGATACTGCGTCAAGGATTATCGATAATCCTGCAGCACGCCACCCCCGCCGCGTATGATCGACCCAGAGCGGGGCCCCGAACTGGGGTGCCCGCGGTCAGCGAAGGGGGCGGCATGGGCGCAGCCGACGGCGGGACGAGCCCGGGCCTGCTCGACCGGGCCACGCTCGGCAGCCGGGTGCGCGACTACCTGCTCGTCGAGATCGCCAACGGTCGGCTCGCCCCGGGCTCCCCCGTGCGCGAGCTCGACATCGCCAAACGGCTCGGCACGAGCCAGACGCCCGTGCGCGAGGCGTTCCGCGAGCTCGCCGCCTTCGGTCTGCTCGAGGCGCGCAGCCACGTCGGCACCCGCGTGCGCGAGGTCGGCGAGCGCGAACTGGCCGAGGCCGTGCCGGTGCGCGCGGCGCTCGAGGCCGTCGCGGCCCGCCTCGCGGCACCGCACGTCGCCGCCGACCCGTCACGGCTCGAGGCCGCCCTCGACGAGCTCGTGCGCGTCGCCACCCTCGACGACCGGCTCGCTTACGCGAACGCCTGCACCCAGTTCCACCGCGAGGTCGTGCGCTCGGCGCAGAACGACTCCCTGCTGCGCGCCTGGAACGCGCTCGGCATCGAGATCATGACCATCATGACCATGCTCACGAACGAGGAGCCGCTCGACGTCGCCGCCGAGGGCCACCGCGGCATCGTCGAGGCGCTCGCCTCCGGCGACGCCGAGCGGTCCGTGGCGATCGTGAACGCGCACGTCGCCGCGTACATCCCCGGCGCGACCGAACCGCCCGTGCACGTCACGGCCTGACGCCGACCTCTCCCCACCGAGTTGCCCGACTTTCATGAAAGTCGGGCAACTCGGAAGGTGGGCGGGTCAGCGAGCGGGGGTGCTCGCGCGCAGCACGACCTCGGCGGGCGCCTCGCCGCCGTCGGCCGCGGCCTCCTCGCCGAGGGCGACCCGCAGCAGCCGGCGCCCGGTCTCCTGCAGCGGGATCCGCACGCTCGTGAGCGGCGGCGACACGTCCTGCACGGTGGGGATGTCGTCGAAGCCCGCCACCGCGAGCTCGCGTCCCGGTTCGAGCCCCGCCTCGCGCAGCGCGGTCATCGCCCCCATGGCCATCACGTCGTTCACGGCGAAGACGAGCTCGATGCCCTCGAGGCCGCGCTCCAGCAGCCGCTGCATCCCGTCGCGACCGTCGTCACGGGTGAAGCCGGCGCGTTCGACGCGCGCGATCGTGCCGCCGGCCGCCTCGACGCCCGCCGTGAAGCCGCGAAGCCGGTCGTCGCCCGTGTGCAGGCCCTCGGGCCCGGCGAGCACCGCGAAGCGCCGATAGCCGAGCCCGGCGAGCGCGCGGGCCAGGGCCTCGGCGCCCGCCACGTTGCCGATGCGGACGGCGCGGAAGTCCAGCTCGCCCGAGCCGAGGTAGGCGACCCGGCCGCCGGCCCGTTCGTACGAGGCCAGTTCGGCGACGAGCGCCGCCGTCTCCGGCTCGTCGCTGCGACGGGACGCCGCGAGCAGCATCGCGCGCGGCCGCTGACCCCGGAGGGTGCGCACGAGCGCGAGCTCCCGCTCGGGGTCGCGCTCGGTGGCGGCCATCGTGACGATCAGGCCGTCCTCGTCGGCCTCGCGCACGACGCCGGCGGCGATCTGGGCGAAGTAGGGGTCGGCGATGTCGGCGACGAGCAGCGCGACCGTCGTCGTCGAGCCGCGCACGATCGCCTGGGCGGAGAGGTTCGTCGTGTAGTCGAGCCGCGCGGCCGCGTCGACGACGCGCTGCCGGTACTCCTCGTTGACCTTCCGGGTGCTGCCGTTGAGCACCCGCGAGGCGGTCGCGAGCGACACCCCGGCCTCGCGGGCGACGTCGTGCAGGGTCGCGGTGCGGGCGTTCGGCTCGCGGTCCATCGCTCCCCCTCCGGTGGCGGTCGGCCGCCGCGCGGCCGTCCGCCAGTCATCCTCGCACAGCGGCCGCTCAGGGATGGGCGCCGACGACGTGCATCGCGGCCATCACGAGCACCATCGCGCCGGAGACCGCAACGCCGGCGACGGCGATCGGCTCGGGCCGGAGCGCACGGCGCCCAGCCCGGATGAGCGGTGCCGCGCGGCCGAGCCACCAGCCGACCGCGATCGCTGCGGCGAGCGCCGCGGGCAGCGCTCCGCCGTCGGCCGCGCCGCCCGCCGTCCCGCCGGGGTGGTGCCCGCTCGCCGGCAGCAGGAAGGGCAGGGCGACGAGGCCGGCCATCGCGAGCCCGTCGAGCACCATCCGGGGGTCGTGCCGGCCGCGCCTGGCCCGCACCGCGTCGACGCCGGCGAGTGCCACGAGCAGCAGCGCCGCGCCGAACTGGGCGAGCGGGTGCGGGCCCGTCGTCATCGCGAAGACCATCACCGCGAGCATCGCGAGCTGCCACGCCCCGAAGGCGAGCCACGGCGCCGCGCCGCTCGCCGCACCCCCGGCGCCTCCGGCGCGCGCCGCGGGCGCGGCACCGGGGGCGCCCCGGCTCACTTGCCGTAGCCCTTGCTGAGGCCCGCGATGTACTGCTTCGAGAACACCGCGAAGAGCACCACGAGCGGGATCGCGCCGAGCGTCAGCGCGGCGAGCAGCGCCGGGTAGTCGCTCTGGAACTGCCCCACGAACTGCTGCACCCCGAGGGTCACGGTCTGGTTGCCCTTGCCGGGGGCGAGGATGAGCGGGAACCAGAGGTCGTTCCACACCGGCAGCATCGTGATCGACGCGACCGCCGCGATCCCGACGCGCACGATCGGCAGCGTGATCCAGAGCGTGCGCCACTCGCCGGCCCCGTCGATGCGCGCGGCCTCCTTCAGCTCGGCGGGCACCGCGCGGAAGTACGTCGTCATGAGCGCGATCGCGAGCGGCAGCTGCATCGCCGTGTAGACGAGCACGAGGGCGCCGAGCGTGTCGACGATGCCCCACGCGGTCATCGTCTTCAGCAGCGGCACGGTGCCGAGCCGGATCGGCAGCATGATGCCGATGACGAAGAACCCGGCGAGCGCCGGCGCGATCGGCACACGATATTCGACGAGCGCCCACGCGGCGAGGGTCCCGAGCACGATCGTGAGCACGATCGTCGAGACCGTCACGATGAGGCTGTTCTGGTAGTTCAGCAGGAAGTTGCCGCGGCTGAAGACGTTCAGGTAGCCCTGCACGCTGAACGTCTCGGCGTCGGGCGGCGCGAGGAAGGAGCCGAAGATGCCCTGCGTCGTCTTGAAGGAGTTCATCACGACGATGAGCACGGGCACGACGGCGCCGAGCGAGAGCGCGATGAGCGCGGCGTGCAGGCCGGCGTTCGCGGCGCGGTCGGCCGGGCGGACGCGGCGACGCTGGCGGGGCGGGGTCACGGTGGTCATGGCGTCTCTCAGAGCTCGTAGGTCTTCAGGCGCCGCTGGAGCACCCAGAAGTAGGCGGCGGTCGTGACGAGGATGATCGCGAAGATGACGCTCGCGACCGTCGCTCCGAGGTCGAGGTCGGCGACCTGTCCGCTCGAGCCGAAGAAGGAGCGGTAGAAGAAGGTGCCGAGGATGTCGGTCGAGTAGTTCGGGCCCGGGGCCGAGCCGTTCAGCGCGTAGACGATGTCGAAGCCGTTGAACGTCCAGATGTAGGTGAGGATCGTGATCAGTCCGAACTGCGGCGCGATGAGCGGGAACTTGATCCGCCAGAAGATCGTCCAGGCGCCGGCGCCGTCGATGCGCGAGGCCTCGACGACGTCGTCGGGGATGGCGAGCAGCGCGGTGTAGAGGAACACCATCGGGATGCCGAGGTACTGCCAGACCGACATCAGCGAGATCGTCGGCAGGGCGGTCGCCTCGTTCCCCAGCAGCGGGAACTCGACGATGCCCCAGAGCGGGTTGATGATGAGCCGCCAGAGGAACCCGACGATGACGACGGAGAGCGTGGCGGGGATGAAGAGCAGCGTGCGGTAGACGCCGACCGAGCGGCGCAGCCGGCCCGAGGTGAGCAGGGCCGCGATGAGCAGGCCGATCGGCAGCTCCACGAGGAGGTGGATGAGGAAGAACTCGACGTTGTTCACGAGGGCGTTCCAGAACCGCTCGCTCGTGGTGGGGTTCGTGAACAGCTCCACGTAGTTGCCGAAGCCGACGAAGGTGCTCCCGCCGCCGCCGGAGTCGAAGAAGCTCATCCCCACGGAACTGAGCAGCGGGTACACCGCGAACGCGACGTACACGACGAGCGCGGGCGCGACGAACAGGGCGAGCATCCGGTATCGGGTGCCGGTTCGGATCATGCGTGGACTCCTCGGGGGCGGGGGCGGTCCGGGGGACGGACGGGCGGATGGCGCGGATGCCGCGGCGGCTCGGCGCCGGCGGGGCGGCCGGGGTGGGGACGACCGGGGCGGATGAGGCCCGCCCCGGTCGCCCGTGCCGCTACCCGGCCGGCGTGTACCAGGAGTCGAGGCCCTTCTGGAGCTCGGCGGTCGCCTCCTCGGGCGAGAGCCCGGAGTTGTACATGAGCTGGGCGACGCGCCAGATCTCGTCGTCGAGCGGCGGCTGGCCGGCGCTCAACCGGTCGAGGGCGAGGCGCGAGGTGAGCTCGGCGCCCTCCTTCAGGTCGGCGAACTCCTGGGCGAGCGGGTCGTCGTAGCTCACCGGCTCGGAGCCCATCGAGAAGAAGCCGGGCAGCTTGTTCACGTACAGCTGCTGGAACTCCGGCGTGCCGAGCCACTCGAGGAACTCGGTCGCGGCCTCCTTCTGCTTGCCCGCGGCGTTCAGGCCGAAGGCCATGTCGGCCATCTCCTGCTGGTAGCGCTGATCTCCGGCCGCGGCGGGCGGGGCGCCGAAGACGCCGACGTCGAGCCCGGTCGAGGTGACCTGGCTGATCTGCCACGAGCCGTCGGGCAGGATCGCGGCCTGGCCGAGGGTGAACAGCTGCGTCATGTCTTCGTAGGAGATCGACTCGTAGCCCTTGGGCAGGTAGTCCTTGAAGGAGTCGAACACCCGGAAGCCCTCGACGAAGTCGGGGTCGGTGAGCTTCTTCGTGCCGTCGATGAGGCCGAGCCGGCCCTCCTCGCCGCGCCAGGCGTTCGGCCCCACCTGGTAGAGCATGTTGTACGCGAGCTGCCAGCCGTCGGCGGAGCCGAGGGCGAGCGGGGTGTAGGTGCCGTCGGCCTTGATCGCGTCGAGCACCTCGATGAACTCGGCCTGGGTCGTCGGCACCTCGAGGCCGAGCTCGTCGAAGATCGCGGTGTTGTAGTAGAAGCCCGCGAGCACCGAGGCGACGGGGACGCAGTAGGGCGTGCCGTCGTCGCCCTCCCAGGCGGTCAGCGCGGACTCGGGGAAGGTCGAGATGGCGTCGAGCTCGGCGAGCGAGTCGAAGTAGCCCTGCTCGATCCACGAGCGGTTGACGTCGAACGGACGGCACATGATGACGTCCGGGCCGGTCCCGCCCTCGATCTGCGACTGGATCGCCGCGTTGTAGTCGTTGGTGTCGACGGGGGCGTACTCGACCGTGATGCCGGGGTGGCTCTGCTCGAACGCGGGGATGATGTCGTTCTCCCACATCGCCGCGTCTTCGGTGCGCCAGGTGCCCAGCACGATCTTGGTGGTGTCGCCGTCGCCCGTTCCGCCGGCGGCGCAGCCGGCGAGTCCGAGGCCCAGGGCGGCGACGGCGAGGGTGGCGAGCGGAGCGAGTCTCGAACGCATCGGTTCCTTCTCTCTTGCTGTGGTGTCGCTCGGTCAGGGGATGAAGCCGTCGCGGGGAGAAGCGGGATGCGCCTCGCCGCGCGGTGCCGTCAGCATACTGTTGTACCAATGAGGTAGCAAGAGGTATTTTCTGGATCGATTGATTGTGCGTAGTTGTATTGTCTGATACAGATTGGTACACCGTCCGGTAGGGCGGGCGCATCGACCGTTGGAGGACCTGTGATTCGTGTCGGCATCCTTGGCTCCGGCTTCATCGCCGACTGCTACGCGGACTCGCTGCTCGACGTCCGCGAGGCCGTGCTCGCCGGCAACACCTCGCGCGACGCCGAGAAGGCGCGGGCCTTCGCCGAGCGCTGGAACAGCCCGCTGTGGACCACCGATCCCGCCGAGCTCTGCGCGGATCCCTCGATCGACCTCGTCGTGATCGCGCTGCCGAACGAGGCCCACCTCGAGGCTGTGCGCATCGCCGCAGCCGCAGGCAAGGCGATCGTCTGCACCAAGCCCCTCGCCCGCACGGGCGCCGAGGCCGCGGAGATCCTGCGGATCGTCGAGGAAGCCGGCGTCTGGCACGGCTACGCCGAGAGCTCGGTCTTCTCGCCGAACATCGAGCAGGCCCACCGCATGGCCGCAGCCGGCGGCATCGGCGATCTGCTCACCATGCGCGCGCGGGAGGCACATTCCGGCCCGCACGCCGCGCACTTCTGGGACGCGGAGACCGCCGGCGGCGGCGCTCTGCTCGACATGGGCTGCCACACCGTGGAGTCCGCCCGCCACTTCTTCGGCAAGGACAACCGCGTCGTCGAGGCGTTCGCCTGGGGTGCGACGCTCCGCCACGGCGACAAGACCACCGGCGAGGACACCGCCGTCGCGCTCCTGAAGTTCGAGCGCGGACAGCTCGCCATCATCGAGGCGTCCTGGGCCGAGCAGGGCGGGATGCAGCTGCGCCACGAGTTCTCCGGCAGCGCCGGCCGACTCGTCACCGATACCTCGGTGAGCCCCGTGTGGGGCTTCATCACGAAGCCCGTCGGCTACCTCGTCGAGAAGGCCGACGTCGACACCGGCTGGGTGCACCCCGTGCCTGAGGAGACCCGCGCCTACGGCTTCTCCCAGCAGATGCGGCACTTCGTGCAGCGCTTCGCCGCCGGCGAGACCCCGATCGAGACCTTCGAGGACGGTTGGACCGTCAACTGCATCCTCGACGCCTGCTACCGCTCGATGCGCTCGGGCACGTGGGAGAAGGTGCTGGTCGCCCGATGACCCGCCCGCCCTCCGACGCGCTGCTCGCGAGCGGACGACCCGACCCGCTCTGGTCGCGCGTCGCGGGCTCGATCCTGGCGGCCGTCGAGGCCGGCCAGTACCCGCTCGGCACCCGGCTCCCACCGGAGCGCGAGCTTTGCGAGCAGCTCGACGTCTCCCGGGTCACGCTGCGGCGCGCGCTCGCCCACCTCGTCGAAGCCGGCGCGCTCACCTCCCACCAGGGCCGCGGCTGGTTCGTCTCCCGGCCCCCGCGCGGCGACTGGCCGTCGAGCCTGGAGTCGTTCAGCGAGACCGCCGAGCGCCTCGGCCTCGCCGTCTCCTCCACCGTCGTCGAGGCGGCGCGCGAGGCATCCAGCCTCGACGACGCCGAAGCGCTCGGCATCGCCCCGGGCACGCCGGTCTACCGCATCCGCCGCATCCGCCATCTCGACGGCGTCCCGACCGCGCTCGACACGGCCGTCGTGCCCGAGGCCGCGGCACCGGGCCTGCTCGACCACGACTTCACGAGCGAGAGCCTCTACCGGGCGATGCAGGCCCGCGGCGCCACCGTGCACCGCGCCGAGTCCGTGCTCGAGTCCCGGCCCGCCGACGCCGCAGCGAGCGAGGCGCTCCAGCTCGGGCGCGGCGCGCCGATGCTCGTGATCCGCCAGCTCGTCCACGACGAGCGCGGCCGCGCCGTGCTCCTCTCCCTCGTCGAGTACGCGGGGGACCGCTACCGCCTCCGCACCACCTTCACCAAGGGCGGCTGACGCCGCTCGCCCACCGATCCGCCGGTCCGCCGGCCTGGAAGGAGCTCCACCATGACCCGATTCCCCGACCACCTGCCCGAGGCGCTGCGCACCCTGCAGGCCGACGAGATCGCCGGGAACCGCGCCGTGCTCGAACGGGAGGGCCTGGTCAGCGCCGACACGCACTTCTCCTACGTCGGGCTCGACGAGGCCGACAAGCGGGAGCTGTTCGCCGGCGGGCAGCCGCCCCGCCGGGTGCGCTCCTTCCTCATCGACATGAAGACGGGCCGATCGCACGACACGGTCGTCGAGCCCGCGACCGGCGTGCTCGTCTCCGCCCGCGAGCTCGAGCTCGACGTCGACGGCGCCGTCCCCGTCGTGCTCCGCGAGTTCTCCCTGGTCGAAGAGGTCGTGCACCAGGACGAGCGCTGGCTCGCGGCGATGGCCAAGCGCGGGCTGACCGACGTCTCGCAGCTGCGGGTGAACCCGCTGTCCGCCGGCGTGCTCGCCGACGCCGAGCGCGGTCGGCGCATCCAGCGCTGCTTCACCTTCGTGCAGCACACCCCGGAGGACCTCGGCTGGGCGCACCCCGTCGACGGCGTGACCGTCATGGTCGACGTCGTCACCGGCGAGGTGCTCGACGTCGTGGACTACGCCGAGCTCCCCGTTCCCGCCGAGGAGGGCAACTACCACCTCCCCGAGTGGCGGGGCCCCGACCGCGAGGGCCTGAAGCCGATCGAGATCACCCAGCCCGAGGGCCCGAGCTTCACCATCGACGAGCACGGCGTGCTCTCCTGGGCGGGCTGGCAACTCCAGGTGGGCTTCGACCAGCGCGAGGGCCTCGTGCTGCACAACATCGGCATCGACGACGACGGCGAGACCCGGCCGGTGATCTACCGCGCCTCGATCGCCGAGATGGTCGTGCCCTACGGCGATCCGAGCCCGCAGCGCTGGTTCCAGAACTTCTTCGACGGCGGCGAGTACCTCTTCGGCGGCTTCGCGAACTCCCTCGAGCTCGGCTGCGACTGCGTCGGCGACATCACCTACCTCGACGCGGTCGTGGCCGGCAATGACGGCGCCCCGCACGTCATCCGCCAGGCGATCTGCATCCACGAGGAGGACGCCGGCATCCTCTGGAAGCACTCCGACAACTGGAACGGCTCGAGCGAGACCCGGCGCAACCGCCGCCTCGTCGTGAGCTTCTTCATGACCGTCGGCAACTACGACTACGGCTTCTACTGGTACTTCGGCCTCGACGGCACGATCGAGTTCGAGATCAAGGCGACCGGCATCGTGTTCACCTCCTCGTACCCCGGCGAGGGCTACCCCTGGGCGACCGAGGTGGCGCCGGGCCTCGGCGCCCCGAACCATCAGCACCTCTTCAGCGCCCGCCTCGACATGATGGTCGACGGGCACCGCAACTCCGTCGACGAGGTCGAGGCCGTCGCCGTGCCCCGCGGCGCCGACAACCCCAGCGGCACGGGCTTCACCCAGTCGTTCACCCGGCTCAGCAGCGAGCTGCAGGCGCAGCGCGAGGCGGACAACCGCCGCGGCCGCGTCTGGCTCGTCACGAGCGAGGAGCGGCGGAATCGGCTCGGCCGCCCGACCGGCTGGGTGCTCTTCCCCGAGGGCGGCCCGCTGCTGCTCGCGGACGCCGAGTCGGACATCGCCGCGCGCGCCGCGTACACGACGAAGCACCTCTGGGTGACGCCCTACGCGCCGGACGAGCGCTACCCCGCCGGCGACTTCGTGAACCTGCACCGGGGCGGCGCCGGACTGCCCGAGTGGACCGCGGGCGACCGCCCGGTCGAGGCGAGCGACCTCGTGCTCTGGCACACCTTCGGCCTCACCCACTTCCCGCGGGTCGAGGACTGGCCGATCATGCCGGTCGACTCCACCGGTTTCGTGCTGAAGCCGCACGGCTTCTTCGGGCGCAACCCCTCGCTCGACATCCCGGCCGCCGCCGACCACTGCGCACCGGACCATCACGCATCGGCGGGGCATGCGCACCCGCACGACGCGCACCACTGAGACTGGAGCACGAGGAAACGTGGACGGATACATCGCATTCACCGAGGCGACCGCGTCGCAGGCCGGGGAGCTCACCCAGCTCGTGCCGCGGCTCGAGGCGCAGCTCGCCGCCCTCGGCGCGGCGGGCGCGTTCTCGGCGCCCGGCCCGGTGCTGCTCGGCATCGGCGCGAGCCTCTCGGCCGCCGCGCCGGCCGTCTGGCGGCTCCGCGCTGGCGGTGTGCCCGCCTGGCGCCTCGGCGCCGGCGACACGCCGCTGCCGCTCGCGACCGGCGATCACCCGGTCGTCGCGATCTCGCAGAGCGGCCGCAGCTCGGAGACCGTGGCGGCGCTCGAGTCGGTCGCGCCCGAGCTCCGCTACGCGGTGGTGAACACGGCGCCGTCCCCGCTCTCCGAATTGGCGAGCCGCCGCCTCGAGCTCGGCAACATCGCCGACAGCTACGCCTCGACGATCGGCTACACGGCGACCGTGACGGCGCTCGCGATGCTCGCCGAGGCCTGGGCCGACGGACGGGCGGATGCCTCGTGGGCGAGTCTCGGCGAGCGCTTCCGGCGGGCCGAGACGAACCTCGCACCCGGGCTCGACGCGGCGGCGGGGCTCTTCGCCGCCGCGCCGAGCGCGGACTTCGTCGGGGGCGGCGGCTCGCTCGGCTCCGCGGAGGCGGGGGCGCTGCTCTTCCGGGAGGCCGCACGCATCCCGGCGAGCGCGATGAGCACCCGACAGTACCTGCACGGCTCGATGGAGTCGGCGGGCGATGGGGTGCACGTGCTCTTCGGCGAGGCGCGCGAGGCGCAGCTGGCGCGCACGCTCGCCGACGCCGGGCACCGGGTGCTGCTCGTCACGAGCGACCCGGGGCTCGAGGTCCGCGACGCGGCCGTCGTCGTGCTGCCCGCATCGAGCGAGGCGCAGCGGCCGGTGTTCGAGGCCCTCGCGCTGCAGGGGCTCGTCCGCCGCGTCGCCGAGCTCCGCGGCGTGGACATCGAGGAGTTCGTGTTCCACAACGACGACACCAAGCTCGACGTCAGCGACGTGCCGGCATGAGCGGACTGCGGGTCGGCCTCGACGTCGGCGGCACGAAGACGGCGCTCCGGGCGGCGGATGCCTCGGGCGCCGTCGTCGCGGACGTCGTCGTGCCGTCGGGCGAGTGGGACGCCGAGCCCGCGGACCGGGCCGCACGGCTGATCCTCGCCGTGGTGGCCGCGGCCCTGCCCGGCCTGCGCGTCGACGCGCTCGCGGTCGGCGCCCAGGGGCTCGACGCCGAGGCGGTGGCCCGGGACCTCGAGGCAGAGCTCGAGAGGAGCGGGATTCCGCGCGTCGCGTGCGTCAACGACGCCGCCCTGCTCGTGCCGGCCGCGGGCTTCACGGAGGGGCTCGGGCTGATCGCCGGCACGGGCGCGATCGGGGTGGGGCGCACGGCCGACGGCCGCGACTTCGTGACGGGCGGCTGGGGCTGGGTCATCGGCGACGAGGCGGGCGCCGCGGGCCTCGTCCGGGAGGCCACCAGGGCGGCCCTGCTCGCGCACGACGACGGGGATCCGGACGACGGCCTGCTCGGCGCGTTGCTCCGCGCCTACGGCGTCGCGGATGCCGAGCGCCTCGCCCGTGCGGTGAACGACGAGCCGACGATGGCGAACTGGGCGCCGCACGCGCCCGCCGTGTTCCGCGCGGCCGATGCCGGCTCCGCGCTCGCGGCCGGAGTCGTCGCGGCCGGCGCCGAGCACCTGGCCCGCCTCGTCGACCAGCTGCTCGCCCGCGGGGCGGCCGGTCGGCACGTCGTCGCGGGCGGCAGCGTCATCGCAGGGCAGCCCCGCCTCGCGGAGGGGCTGCGAGAGCGGCTGTCGGCGCGGCATCCCGAGCTGGAGCTCGTCATCCTGCGGGAGCCGCCGGTCGCCGGCGCGCTCGCGATCGCCCGCCGGCTCGCCGGCGACGTCTGACGCGGCCCCGGCTCGGACTCAGCGAGCCCCGCGCGCGAAGACCGTGCGGAGGCGGTAGCGCTCTCCCACGTAGCGGAGCGTCGACAGCGCGACCGCGCGGCCGTCGGCGCCGTGCACGAGCTGGCGCATCACGAGCAGCGGCTTGCCCGGCGCGATGCCGAGCGCCTCGGCGGTCTCGGCGTCGGACTCGCGCGCCTCGATCGTGCTGTCCGCGCGCTCGGGCGAGGCGCCCGCGCGCTCGAGCTCCTCGTAGAGCGAGCCGTGGGCGAAATCGACGGCCTCGGCCTCGCTGATGAGGGCGGCGGGCACGATCGTCGTGTCGAGCGCGGTCGGCACGCCCTCGAGCAGGCGGATGCGGTCGAGGTGGAAGACCGGCGTGCCCGGGGCGATCGAGAGGGACTCCGCCTCGTCGAGGTCGGCGGGGGCCACCTCGGCCCGCAGCACGCGCGAGGAGGCCTCGAGGCCCATCTTGCGCGCCGTCTCGGTGAACGACTCGAGGTTGTTCGGCCATTCCTTCGCGACCTTCGCCGAGGCGACGTACCAGCCGCGCCCGTGCGAGGAGGCGAGCACGCCGTCGTCGACGAGCTGCAGAAGGGCCTTGCGCAGCGTGACGCGGCTGATGCCGAGCTGCTGGCAGAGCTCGCGCTCCGGGGGGAGGCGGGAGCCCTCGGCGAGGCGGCCCTGCGCGATCTCGTCCGTGATGAGCTGCACGGCCTGCACCCAGAGCGGCTCGGGATAGTCCGCCCGGATCGGCGACGCCGTCGTCCCCTGCTCTGCCACGCGGTCCCCCTCCGCTCGGGATCGATACCAGTCAGTACCGTACACGACCACTCCATCCTGGCGAGCGCGGGTTCGCGCTGCGCGTCGGGCCGCGGATGCCTCGTCGCCGAGCACACCATTCGGGCATCAAGTTTAATACCAGTATTGACCACATGTAGTCCGAAATGTACCATCGCCTCAACGCGCCGGTGCGGACGCCGGCCGAACCCCCCAGGAGGCAACCCCGTGAGGAAGACCCTGTCCACGGCCGGCGCCGGTGCCGGCGCGATCGCCCTGATGCTCGCACTCGGTGCGTGCGCGAGCGGCGACGACGCCGCCGGCGACGAGAACGTCATCGTCGTGCAGACCAACTGGACCTCGAGCCAGGCCCAGAACAAGCCGCTCTTCGACGCCTTCGAGACGTTCACCGAGGAGACCGGCATCGAGGTCAAGGTGCTCGAGTCCGGCGACAACCTGAACCAGGTCTACGAGACCTCCCTGCTCGCCGGCGAAGAGGCCGACGTGCTCCTCGTGGGCCTGCTCGAGAAGCAGCTGGACTGGGCGGTCAACGGCGCCGTCGTGCCCGTGAACGACTACATCGAGGAGTGGGGCATCGCCGACCGCATCCCCGCCGACGCGCTCGTCGACTGGACCGACACCGAGGGCAACCTGCGTGCCTTCCCTTACTCGGGCTTCACCTGGCCGTGGTGGTACAACACCGAGCTGCTGGCCCAGGCCGGCGTCGAGGGCGTGCCGCAGACCACCGACGAGCTCATCGCCGCCGCGGGCAAGCTGCGCGCCGCCGGCATCGCGCCCGTCGTCTTCGGCGGCATCGACTGGTCCGGCCAGAAGATCTTCCTGCAGCTGCTCGAGGCCTACCTCAGCGAGGACGAGGCCAAGCAGGTCTACGCCGAGGGCGGCGTCTGCGAGAACCCCAAGGCGATGCAGGGCATCGAGCTGCTGATCGAGCTGCGCGACGCGGGCGTCTTCGTCGACGGCATCGAGGGCTACACCGCCGACCAGGCGCAGGCCGCCTACCTCGACGGCCAGGCCGCCATCGCCCCGCTCGGCTCGTGGGCCTACCCGGGCGCCTCCGAGGAGCTCGCCTCCGCGACCGAGCTCGGCGGCCTGCCGCTGCCCGACGACGCCGCCTACGAGCAGCCCATCGCCTACCGCGGCTCCACCTCCGCGGGCTGGTGGATCAGCCCCAACGGCGAGCAGAAGATCGACCAGGTGCGCCAGCTCATCGAGCACATGTACGGCAACGAGGTCATCAAGGGCATCCTCGACGAGGGCGGCGTGATCCCGGTCGCCGACTTCGGCGGCGACACCTCCGGCGTCTCGGCGCCGCTGCTCGCGCAGTCGCTCACCGAGTTCCCCGAGCGCGTCGAGTTCCCCGTCATGCCCGACATCTACGTGCCGGCCGACGTCTCGAACCCGATGTACCGCGCGACCTCGATCGCGTTCACGCCCGGCACCGACGCGCAGACCATCTGCTCGACGGTCGACGAGATCTACGCCGCCGCGCAGTGATCCCGGCGCGGGCCGGCGCACACGCGCCGGCCCGCGCATCCGCTTCCCACCGCAGCACCCCGCACCGCCGCACCGCCGAGGACCGACGTGACCACGCTCACCACCCCGCACCGCCCTTCCCCCGACTCCCCCGACCGCGCCGGCTCCCCCGCCCCGCGCCGCCGCCGCTCGGCGCGCGTCCGCGAGGCGGCGCAGCTCTCGGCCACGCTCCCCGCGCTCATCTGGTTCCTCGTCTTCACCGTCGGGCCGCTGGTGAGCCTCTTCTACTTCTCCACGGTGAACTGGCGCGGCCTCATCGCGCCGCGCACCCCGGCCGGGCTCGGAAACTTCGAGCGGCTCTTCACCGACCCGGTGGTGGGCCTCGCCGCCTGGAACACGCTGCTCCAGCTCGTCGTCTCGCTGCCGATCGTCGTGCTCGGCGCGTTCATGCTGGCCTACTACCTGAGCCTCAAGCCCCGCGGGCACCGCATCATGCGGGCGCTCATGTTCACCCCCGTGCTGCTCTCCGCCTCGGCGCTCGCGATGGTCTTCGTCGGCGTCTTCGCGCCGAAGGGCATGATCAACGGCCTCCTCGACGCCGTCGGCCTCGACGAGCTGGCCCGCCCGTGGCTCGCCGACGGCACGAGCGCGCTGTGGGCGATCATCATCGTCACCATCTGGTGCAGCCTGTCGGTGTCGGCGATCATGCTCGCCGCCCGCCTGAACTCGGTCGACGAGTCGATCTTCGAGGCCGCCGAGATCGACGGCGCCGGCCACTGGCGCCGGATGTGGCAGATCGCCTGGCCCATCTGCCGCGAGTTCATCGGCGTGGTGACGATGCTGCAGTTCCTCTGGACGCTCTTCGCCTCCGCCGCGGTCGTGCTGCTGCTCACTCGCGGCGGCCCCGGCAACGCGACCGTCACCCTCTCCTTCCTCGTGTACGACTTCGCGTTCAACCAGTCGAAGGTCGGCTACAGCCAGGCCGTCGCGGTCGTGCTGTTCGTCGTCGGCGTCGCCGGCATCCTCCTCATCCGCCGCGCCTTCCGGCAGAAGTACTAGAGCCGAGCTTCAGGAGCCATCGCCATGACCACCACCGCCGCCCCGGAAGCCCGCCCCGCCGAGCGCCGCACCGCCCCCGCCGCCCCGACGGCCGTCCGTCGCCGCCGTCGCCGCCGCGGCGACGCGCTCGGCCGCACCGGCCCGTCGAAGTACCTCGCCCACGCGGGCGTCTGGCTGTACGTGCTGCTGCTCGCCGCCCCGCTCTACTACCTCGTCATCTCGGCGTTCAAGCGCAACACGGACATCTTCAACCAGCCGTTCTCCCCCTTCACGCCGTTGACGTTCGACAACTTCGGGCTCGCGTTCAGCCAGGCCTCGCTCGGCACGGCGATGCTGAACTCCGTCTACGTGACCCTCGGCGCGGAGCTCGTCACGCTCCTCCTGGCCATCCCCGCCGCCTACGCGCTGGCCCGCTCGAAGGGCGCGGTCGGGCGGATGGTCGAGCGGGTGTTCGCGCTCGGCTTCCTGATCCCCGGGTTCGCCGCGCTGGTGCCCACGGTGCTGCTGTCGATCTCGCTCGGACTGTTCCACACCCGCGAGTTCCTCATCCTGTTCCTGCCGGCCTCCGCGCTGCCGCTCACCGTCATCCTGCTCACCCAGGCGATGCGGGCCGTGCCGGCCGAGCTCGAGGAGTCGGCGCTGCTCGACGGCGCCGGCCCGCTGCGCGTGCTGTGGTCGGTGTACGTCCCGCTCTCGGTGCCGACGCTGACGGTCGTCGCGATCCTGAACTTCCTGTCGTTCTGGAACGAGTACTTCTTCTCGCTCGTCATCATCGGGCCCGACGCGGCGCTGCGCACCGCGCAGGTCGCCCTGCCGACGCTGTCCATCGCGAACGCCGCCCAGTACGGCGTCCTCGCGGCCGGCATCATCATCACGCTCGTGCCCGCCTACCTCGTCTACGCGGTGTTCGCCGACAAGATGGAGAGCGCCGTGCTCGCCGGAGCGCTGAAGGGATGACCGTGCGCGTGCTCACCAGCCACCTCGGCTACGACCTCGGCGCGGCCAAGCGCGCCGTCGTGGCCGGGCTCGCCGAGGGCGAGACGCCCGCCTGCACCCTCGTCCGGGACGACGGCGTGCGCATCGCCGTCGGCGCGGAGCCCGCCGCGCACGTCGACGCCTGGGCGGGCGGCGCCTACGCCCGGGTCGAGCTGAGCCAGGTGGAGGAGGCCGGCCGCTACCGGCTCGAGGCCACGGCCGGCGGGACGACCGTGGTCTCCGAACCGTTCCCGATCGGCGTGGAGCAGTTCGCCGCCGGCACGCTCTCCGACGTGCTGTACGCCTTCAAGGCCGTGCGCTCGAGCGGCGAGATCGACCGCAAGGATCGTACGGCGGCGCGCTGGGGCGACCCCGAGGGGCCGACGGTCGACGCGCGCGGCGGCTGGCTCGACGCGAGCGGCGACCCGAGCAAGTTCCTCAGCCATCTCACGTACTCGCCGACGATGAGCCCGCAGCAGATCCCGATGTGCGTGTGGGCGCTGTTCGAGGCGCGGGACCGGCTCGCCGCGAGGCATCCGCGGTTCCACCGGGCGCTCGGCGCGCGCGCGCGTGACGAGGCGCTCTTCGGCGCGGACTTCCTAGTGCGGTTCCGCGCGCCCGAGGGCTACTTCTACACGGGGATCTTCGACGGGCTCACGAAGCGGCTCGAGGAGCGGATCGTGAACGCGCCACTGCCGGAGTGCGTCCGCACCGACCGCTATCAGGCCTCGTACCGCGGCGGCGGCGGGCTCGCGATCGCGGCCCTCGCGCGTGCCGCGACCGTCGCCCGCGACGAGCCGCTCGGCGAGTACGACGCGGCGACGTACCTCGCCGCGGCGGCCGGAGCATTCGACGATCTCGAACTCCGCAACCGCGACTACCTCTTCGGCCTCGACCTCGCGACGGGCGAGCTGACGCCGAGCAGCGAGTCGATCGTCGACGACGTGTGCGCCCTGCTCGCCGCGGCCGAGCTCGCCGCCGCGGACCCCGGCCGCCCGGCGTACCGCGAGGGGGCCGAGCGCCGCGCCGCCGGGCTCATCGCCCGGCACCGCGTCGACCCGGATCACCCCGAGGCGCCCGGATGGCTCGAGGCCTGGGACGACGGGCGCCCCTACTTCAGCCCCGTCGAGGCCGGCCTGCCGATCGTCGCGCTCCTCCGCTACGCGGCGGTGCTGCCCGATGCCCCGGAGGCGCCCGCGGCGACCGCGCTCGCGATCCGGCTCGCGGAGGAGCTGCTCGCCCGCACCGAGGCCGTGGCGAACCCCTTCGGCTACCCGCGGCAGCGGGTGCAGCCCCGCGGGGGCGCACCGCGAGACGCCTTCTTCTTCCCGCACGACAACGACTCCGGCTACTGGTGGCAGGGCGAGAACGCCGCGCTCGGCTCGCTCGCCTTCGCGGCCCTCCTCGTCGCGGAGCTGGACGAGACGGAGCCCGGGCTCGCCGCCCGGCTGGAGGCGTTCGCCGCCGACCAGCTCGCCTGGATCCTCGGCCGGAACCCCTTCGACGCGAGCATGCTGCACGGCCGCGGCCGCAACACGGTCGAGTACTCGCGGGACCACCCGAACGTGCCGGGCGGCATCGTGAACGGCATCACGAGCGCCCCCGACGACGAGCACGGCATCGCCTTCCTCACCGAGGAGACCGCGGGCGGGCCGGACAGCTGGCGCTGGGCCGAGCAGTGGATCCCGCACTCGGCGTGGTACCTGCTCGCCGCCTCGGCGCTGCCCTCGACCGCGGCGGAGTAGCGGTGCCGGACGGCGGGGCTCCGCGGGCGCGGGCGCCGCGGGGATGCCTCACCGCGCACGCTGGCGGATGCCTCGGCTGGCGCGGGCGCCTCAGCGCGCGCGTGCGAGCTCGACGCCTGCGGCCCGGAGCCAAGCGAGGGGATCGGCCATGGCCCGCGCGCCCGAACCCGCGAGCGAGCTGAGCGACGCCGCGGCGCGGAACGCGCTCGTCTCGGCGTCGATCCGTCCGGCGACGAGCGCGACGGGCACGCCGGTGGCCGCCGCGCGGGCGGCGACCTCGCTCGGGGCCTTGCCCGCGGCGGACTGCCGGTCGTAGCGCCCCTCGCCGGTGATGACGATGCGCGCTCCGTCGAGCGCGGCGTCGAGGCCGATCGCCTCCGCGACCGCGGCGGCGCCGCCGCGCATCCGGGCACCCCAAGCGAGCAGCGCGAAGCCGGTGCCGCCGGCCGCTCCTGCCCCGGCCGCGGCGGCGAGGGCGTCCCCGCCCGGGGTGGCCTCGGCGAGGCGGGTGAGGCCCAGTTCGAGCCGCGCGACGGAGTCGGCGTCGGCGCCCTTCTGCGGGCCGAAGACGGCCGCCGCGCCGTCGGCGCCGAGTAGCGGGTTCGTCACGTCGCCGAGGATCGTCGCCCCGCCGGGCGGCAGGGCGCGCAGTCCGTCGAGCTCGACCCGATCGAGCTCGACGAGCCCGCCGCCGCCCGGGGCGATCGGCTCGCCGTCGGCCCGAAGGAAGCGCGCGCCGAGCGCCGTGAGCGCCCCGGTGCCGCCGTCGGTGGACCCGCTGCCGCCGAGCGCCAGCAGCAGCCGCTCCGCGCCAGCTTCGAGGGCCGCCCCGATCGCTTCGCCGAAGCCGCGCGTGGAGGCGTCGAGCGGACGCGGCCGGTCGAGCAGGGTGAGGCCGCTCGTCGCGGCGAGCTCGACGACGGCGGTGCCGTCCGGCAGCAGCAGCCACTCGGCGGTGTGCTCAGCGCCCGCCGGGCCGGCGACGACGACGGGGCGGCGCTCGGCGCCGGGCACGGCGGCCGCGAAGGCGTCGAGGGTTCCCTCGCCACCGTCGGCCATGGGCCGCAGCACGAGCTCGTCGAAGGGTCGCACGGAAGCCCAGCCGCCGGCGATGGCCCGGGCCGCGTCGGCGGCGGTGGCGCTGCCCTTGAACGAGTCGGGTGCGACGACGACGCGGGGACCCGCCGGGCGAGCGGCTCCGTCGCCGTTCGGGAAAGCGTTATCCATGCTGCGATCATGGCAGCCCCACGGCAGGGCGGCAACCCCGCGGCATCCGCTCTTGCGCGGCGCTCCGCCGCATGCCACACTCTCGGTAAACGCTTTCCCGAGTGCGGCGACCACGCCCGCGCTCCCGGACCTGAAGAGGAACCACCGTGGCAGAGCAGCCCACCCGCACCATCGGCATCATCATGAACGGCGTCTCCGGGCGCATGGGGTACCGTCAGCACCTCGTCCGCTCGATCCTGGCCATCCGCGAAGAGGGCGGCGTGCTCCTCGGCGACGGCGAGACCCGCGTCCAGCTCGAACCGATCCTCGTCGGCCGCAGCGAGAAGAAGCTCGCCGAACTGGCCGCCAAGCACGGCATCGAGCACTGGACGACGAACCTCGACGAGGCGCTCGCCGACCCGCGCTGGGAGATCTACGCCGACTTCCTCGTCACCAAGGCGCGGGCCGCGGCCCTCCGCAAGGCGATCGCCGCCGGCAAGGCGATCTACACCGAGAAGCCCACCGCCGAGAGCTTCGAGGAGGCGCTCGAGCTCGCGCGCCTCGCCGACGCGGCCGGCATCAAGAACGGCGTCGTGCACGACAAGCTCTACCTGCCGGGGCTCGAAAAGCTCCGCCGCCTGATCGACTCGGGCTTCTTCGGGCGCATCCTCTCGGTGCGCGGCGAGTTCGGCTACTGGGTGTTCGAGGGCGACTGGCAGCCCGCCCAGCGCCCCAGCTGGAACTACCGCGCCGAGGACGGCGGCGGCATCATCGTCGACATGTTCCCGCACTGGAACTACGTGCTCGAGAACCTCTTCGGCCGGGTCGAGTCGGTCTACGCGAAGGCCGTCACCGAGATCCCCGAGCGCATCGACGAGCAGGGCCGGGCGTACGCCGCGACGGCCGACGACGCCGCCTACGCGATCTTCGAGCTCGAGGGCGGCGTGACCGCGCAGCTGAACTCCAGCTGGACCACCCGGGTGAACCGCGACGAGCTCGTCGAGTTCCAGGTCGACGGCACGCACGGCTCGGCCGTGGTCGGTCTCTTCGGCTGCAAGATCCAGCCGCGCAACGCCACCCCGAAGCCCGTCTGGAACCCCGACCTCGCCGACGCGCACGACTACGCCGGCGACTGGATCGAGTCGCCCGGCAACCGGGAGTTCCAGAACGGCTTCAAGGCGCAGTGGGAGGAGTTCCTCCGCCACGTCATCGAGGACGCCCCGAACCGCTTCGACTTCCTCGCCGGCGCCCGAGGCGTGCTGCTCGCCGAGGCGGGCCTGCGCTCGAACGCCGAGGGCCGCCGCGTCGAGCTGCCGCACGTGACGATCGCGGGCGCGGCCGACACCGCGGCATCCGACGAGCTCGCCGGAGTCGGCGCGTGACCGCGCTCACCCTGCTCGCGGGCGACGGCGCCGTGCGCGCCGTCGCCCTGCGCGAGGCCCCCGCGTTCACGAAGCCCGGCCGGCCGCCGGCGAGCCGCGTCGCCTACGCGGCGGCGCACGTCGTGCCGCGCGCCTCGGCCGACAACACCCCCGGCGTCCCGGCCGACATCGACTGGGACGCGACGCTCGCGTTCCGCCACCACGTCTGGAGCTGGGGGCTCGGCGTCGCCGACGCGATGGACACCGCGCAGCGCAACATGGGCCTCGACCCCGCCGCGACCCGCGAGCTCATCAGCCGCAGCGCCGCCGAGGCGACCGCGGTCGGCGGCCGGCTCGTCGTGGGCGTCAACACCGACCATCTCGAGGCCGAGCACGTCTCCCTCACGGAGATCGTCGACGCCTACCGGGCCCAGCTGCACCACGCCGAGGACGCCGGCGCGGGCGCCGTGCTCATGGCGAGCCGGCACCTCGCCCGGGCGGCGCAGAGCGCCGAGGACTACCGGCGCGTCTACGGCGAGGTGCTGGCCGCGGCCGGCGCGCCCGTCGTGCTGCACTGGCTCGGCCCCGCCTTCGACCCGGTGCTCGCGGGGTACTTCACTTCGGCGGAGCCCGGTGCGAGCGGCTCGGACGACGTGGATGCCGCGGCGGACACCCTGCTGGACATCATCGCGGCGAACCCGGACCGGGTCTCGGGCGTGAAGATGAGCCTGCTCGACGCGGACGCCGAGATCGCGGTGCGCCGCCGGCTGCCCGCGACCGCGCGCATGTTCACCGGCGACGACTTCCACTACGTCGGCCTGATCGAGGGCGAGGGCGCCGGTGCCGGGGCCGGTCCCGCCGGCGACGGGTCGGCCCGGCCGTACTCCGACGCACTGCTCGGGGCGTTCGCCGCCGTCGCCCCGAACGCCTCCGCGGCGATCCAGGCGCTCGACGCCGGCGACGTCGGCTCGTACCGCGCCATCCTCGGGCCCACCGAGGAGCTCTCCCGGCAGGTGTTCGCCGCCCCCACGTACTACTACAAGACGGGCGTCGCGTTCCTCGCCTGGCTGAACGGGCACCAGCCCGCGTTCCAGATGGTCGGCGGCCTGCACGCCGCCCGCAGCCTGCCGCACCTCTCCCGCATCGTCGAGCTCGCGAACGAGGCGGGCGCGCTCGAGCGGCCCGAGCTCGCCGCGGCGCGCTGGCACGCGCTGCTCGGCGTGAATGGGATCGAGGCGCGCAGCGCCGCCGTCCCGGTCGGGGCCGGCTCATGAGCGCGCACCCCCGGCTGTCGATGAACGTCGGCACGATCAAGCACGCGGGCTTCGACGAGTCGCTGCGCGTGCTCGTCGACGCCGGCTACCGCTCGGTCGGCCTCTGGCGCGAGCCGATCGCCGAGGTCGGCCTCGCCGCCGCCGCCCGCCGCTTCCACGACTCGGGGCTGCGGCTGTCGACGCTCTGCCGGCAGGGCTTCTTCACGATGGCGGAGGGCCCGGCCCGCCGGGCGTCGATCGACGAGAATCGCCGCGCGATCGAGGAGACGGCGGTGCTCGCCGAGTCCGGCGCCGTCGGCTCCCGCGCGGTCCTGGTCCTGGTCGCGGGCGGACTCCCCGAGGGGTCGACGGACCTCATCGGCGCCCGCGACCGGGTGGCCGACGCCCTCGGGGAACTCGCGCCCGAGGCATCCGCCGCCGGCGTGACGCTCGCGATCGAGCCGCTGCACCCCATGTACGCCTCGGACCGCGCCGTGGTGTCGACCCTGCGCCAGGCGCTGGATCTCGCGGCGCCCTTCGCGCCGGAGACCGTCGGCGTCGCCGTCGACACCTTCCACCTCTGGTGGGACCCGGAGGTGCTGCCGCAGATCGCGCGCGCGGGTCGCGAGGGCCGCATCGCGACATACCAGGTGTGCGACTGGAAGACCCCGCTCGCGGCCGACGTGCTGCTCTCCCGGCACTACCCGGGCGAGGGCGTCGTCGACTTCGCCGGACTGACCGCCGCGGTCGAGGCGGCGGGCTACACGGGCGACGTCGAGGTCGAGCTCTTCAACGCCGACATCTGGGCGAGCCCGCACGCCGAGGTCGCCGCGCGCACCGCGGCGACCTTCGCCGCGGCCGTCGCGCCGCACCTCGCCGCGGCCGCCTGATCCCGAGTTGCCCGACTTTCATGAAAGTCGGGCAACTCTGGGTGGAGCGCGCGCACCGCGGCCGGTCCGCCCTCCCCGCGAGGACGGACCGGCCGCGGCCGTCTCCCGTCAGGCCGTCGGCTGGATCTGCCGCAGCGACGGGAACTTCATGCCGGTGACCGGGGTGAGCTCGATGCCCGCGACCGTCACGTAGATGTCGTTCGCCTGGTACCAGACCACCTGCCAGGCCTCCTCGACGAGCATGGCGTTCAGCTCCTGAATCTCGGCCTGCTGGGCCTCGCCAGGCTCGGCGTCGAGCGCCCGATCGACCTGCGCCTGCAGCTCGGGGAACAGCGCGATGTCCGGCTCGGGCATGTACCACTGCGGCACCGTGAGCTGCCGGGCGATCGTCGCGGTCGGGTTCGAGTCGACGGCGAGCACCGAGATGAACATCGGGTAGCTCGGCGCGTTCGACTGGTAGTCGACGTACTGGAACTCGTCCCAGGTGACCCGGATGCCGAGCTCGCCGAAGGTCTGGTCGACCGCGGCCTGCCACGGCTGGAACGGCGGCGCCATCGGCATCGTCACGTCGAAGCCGTCGGCGTAGCCGGCCTCGGCGAGCAGCTCCTTCGCCCGATCGAGGTCGTGCGGGTAGCGGCCGTCGAGCTCCTCGTCGTAGCCCGCGAAGCCGGCGGCGAAGAGCTGCGGCGTCGCGACCCCCTCGCCCTCGCCGATGCTCGCGAGCAGCGCCTCGCCGTCGAAGGCGTAGGCGAGCGCCTGGCGCACGCGGGCGTCGCCGAGCGGGGCGAGCTTCGAGCCGGTGTGGTCGTTGATTCGGAGCCCGACCCAGGAGGCGACCTGCGAGGCGACGTTCCAGCCGTGCTGCTCGGCCATCCCGACGGTTGTCGCGTCGCCGTAGCTGACGTCGATCTGCCCCGCCTCGAGAGCGTTGTTGCGGGCGCTCGAGTCCTGCATCGGCAGCACGGTGACCTCGTCGAAGGGGAAGTCCTCGGCCGCCCAGTGCTCGGCCACCCGCTCGAAGCGGTACTCGGCGCCCGGGATCGTGGCGTCGGAGAGCGTGTACGGCCCCGAGCCGACGGGCGCCTGCTCGAGGGTGCCCGCCTCGATCGCCGAGGGCGCGGCCATGTAGCTCCGCCCGAGGCCCATGAAGTACAGCAGCCGGTCGTCGCGGCGGGAGAGCCGGATCTCCACGGTGTCCTCGTCGACGGCGCGGAAGCTCTCGACGTTCAGGTAGGACTCGCGCGAGACGGTGCCGTCCTTGAGGTGCGCGAGGTTCGCGACCGCCGCCTCGGCGTCGAAGGGCTCGCCGTCGGCGAAGACCGCGTCGCTGCGGAGGTTCATCGTCAGGGTGAGCCGGTCGTCGGAGAAGGCCCAGTCCGTCGCGAGCCCGGGCTGCGGCTCCCCCGCCCCGTCGATCGTGACGAGCGGGTCGTAGACCGCCGAGAGGTACGGGGCGTTGAAGCCGATGTCGGCGCTCGCCGGGTCCCAGGAGGTGAGGTCGGCGAAGTTGCCGATGCGCAGCTCGCTCGGGACGGCGGCGTCGTCGCCGCCGTCGCCGCCGGCCGAGCAGGCCGTCAGAGCGAGGGCGGATGCCGCGACGAGCGCGACGGCCGCGATGGGGGTGCGGTTCATGGTGTTCCTTTCGTGGTCGGGGGAGTGCGGAACAGCTGGGTCGGCCGGCGGATGCCGGCACGGTCAGTCGGCGACGGCGAGCACCGCCTCGTCGAGCCGTCGGATGACGGTCGCGTCGTGCCGGGACCTCGCCCCGGGAAGGTACGTGGCGGCGCCGAGTTCGCCGCCGAGGAAGCGGAAGCCGCCGGGGTGCCGCTCGTGCAGCTCCCAGTCGACCGGCCCGCCGAAGTCGTAGCCGACGCTGATGCCCGTGAACGGCGCCATGCCGAGCAGCATCGGCACCGCCGGGAGTTCCGCGTCCGGCATCCCGTCGACCTCGACGACGACCCGCCAGCGCAGGCCGTCCAATTCGTCGAACCGGAGCGAGAGCAGGTGCTCCCCCGGCTCGAGCCGGGCGCCGTGCGCCCGGTGCATGACGCCGTAGGCGTTGTACGAGACGAGCGACCGACCGCCTTCGATCGCGAGCAGGTACCCGCCGCCCTGGTCGCCGTGCGCGACGATCACCCCGGAGGCCTCGGGCCCGAGCACGAGCTCGGCGCGAACCTCGAAGGAGCGCAGCACGGTGAGCCGGGATGCGCGGAAGCGCTCGAGCGGCGGCCGGAACGGCGGCAGCCGCACCGGCTCGGCGAGCGCGCACTCGCGCTCCGGCCGGCTGCGGAACAGCGAGCCGTCGTCGTCGAGGGGGAAGACGGTGTTCCGCCAGGCCTCGCGTCGCCAGCTCTCGGCGAGTTCGCCGAGGAGGGACGGATGCTCCGCCGCGACGTCGCGCGTCTCGCTCGGGTCGCCCGCGAGGTCGTAGAGCTCCCAGCGGCCGCCCGCGGCCCCCTCCGCCGGAGTCGGCGCGGTCGGGGACACCGCCTTCCAGCCCGCCGAGACCATCGCGCGGCGGCCGAAGCTCTCGAAGTACTGGGCTGAGCGGCCCGGCGCGGCGGCATCGCCGAGCGCGGCGGCGAAGCTCCGCCCGTCGGGTTCCTGGGCGGGCCGGCCGTGCCGCTCGGCGAGCGGGGCGACCCCGGCGAGCTCGAGCAGGGTCGGGGCGAGGTCGGCGACGAAGACGAACTGGCCACGGAGGCCGCGCTCGGCGCGCTGCACGGGCGCGCCCGGCCACGAGAGGAGCAGCGGGGCGTGCACGCCGCCCTCGTACAGGCCGCCCTTGAAGGAGCGGAACGGCGTGTTCGAGACCCGCGCCCAGCCGGCCGGGTAGTGGCCGTGCACGCGCGGCCCACCGAGCAGTTCGAGCTCGCGGGGGACGTCGCGCACCCAGTCGCCCGGCACGGGCGTGCCCGCGACGAACTGGGCGAAGTAGCTGCGGGTGCCGCCGGGGCCGCCCTCGGCGGTGCCGCCGTTGTCGCTCGCGACGACGATGATCGTGCGGTCGAGCTCGCCGAGCTCCTCGAGCCGCTGCACGAGCCGGCCGACGCTCTCGTCGACCTCGGCGACCGACGCGGCGTAGACCTCCATGTGCCGGGCGAAGAGCTCGCGCTCGGCCGCCGTCAGCGAATCCCACGACGGGACGAGCGAGGCATCCGCCTGCTCGCCCTCCGGGAGCCGCGTCCCCGGCGGCACGATGCCGAGCTCGCGCTGGCGGGCGAAGCGCGCCTCGCGCAGCGCGTCCCAGCCGGCGGCGTAGCGGCCGCGCTGGCGCGCGATGTCCTCGGCCTTCGCCTGCACGGGGCCGTGCACCGCGGTGTGCGCGAAGTAGAGGAAGAACGGCTTGGCCGCGTCGTTGGCGCGCAGCCCGTCGATCATGCCGAGCGCCTCCTCGGTCAGTTCATCGGTGAGGAAGTACCCCTCCGGCAGGCTCGGCCGGTCGACGACGGAGTTGTCGCGCACGAGCCGGTGCGGGTGGTGCAGCGAGGTGAAGCCGTCCATGCTGCCGAAGTAGCGGTCGAAGCCGCGCTGCAGCGGCCAGCTGGAGCGATCGCCGCCGTCGTGCAGCTCCGACTCGACGGTGAGATGCCACTTGCCGACCATGAAGGTCGCGTAGCCGCCGGCGCGCAGGGACTCGGCGAGGGTGGGGGCGTCCTCGGGCAGTTCGCAGGTGAAGCCGGGATAGCCGGGGTCGACGTGCGCGACGGTGCCGAAGCCGGCCCGGTGCGGGTTGAGGCCCGTGAGCAGGGCGGCGCGGGCGGGCGAGCAGACGGGTGCGGTGCGGTAGTCGGTGAAGACCCAGCCGCCGTCCGCGAGACGGTCGATGTTCGGAGTGGGGATCTCGCTGCCGAAGGGGCCGAGGTCGCTGAAGCCGAGATCGTCGACGAGCACGACGACGATGTTCGGCGCCCCAGCGGGGGCGCCGCGGCGCGGGCGGTCCCAGGGCGTCGAGGCGGAGGCGAACTCCTCGACCCGTCCGCCGAAGCCCTCGTAGCCGCGTGCAGCTGCCCGTCCCATGCGTCCTCGCAATCGTTGGAGACCAAGTGGTCACTAACGATAACCGCCGGCGGCCCACGCGAGGTCACGAACGCATAACTTTCTCCAAGCGTGGAACAACGTATGCTGTGAGGCACTAGCCGGTCAGCCGGCCGAACGAGGAGCCGAGGATGCCGAGAGTCGTCGACCACGACGCGCGCCGCGACGAGATCGCGGCGGCCGCGTGGCAGGTCATCGCCCGCGACGGCTTCGATCAGGCGACCATGCGCAGCATCGCGGCCGAGGCGGGGTACTCGCACAGCGCCTTCGCGCGGTACTTCCCCGACAAGGAGAGCCTGCTGAACGCGGTGTTCCTGCTCACCCGGGGCGACGCCGACGCGCGCATCGACGAGCTCACAGCCGGCAAGCGCGGCCTCGCGGCGCTGCACGGCATGTGCGTGGCCGCGCTCCCCTTCGGCCCGGAGGGCACCCGGCACGCCAGGGTCGGCGTCGCCTACTGGAGCTACGCGGCGCAGAACGAGGCCTTCTGGGCGACGCAGCGCGAGCACGCCCGGCAGTGGCGCGAGCGCATCCTGCGCTACCTCGAGGAGGCGCGCGACGACGGCGAGCTCGCCGACGACGTCGACCTCGTCACCGCCTCCGACCGGGTCGCCTCCGCGAACATGGGCTGGCAGACCATCCGCCTGCTGATGCCCGAGTTCTCGACCGACGAGCGGATGCGCGCCGCCCTCGACGCCCTGCTCGAGAGCCTGCGCCGCCGCTGACCCCGCCCCCTTCCAGACTTGCCCGACTTTCATGAAAGTCGGGCAACCCGGAGGACCGGACGGGAATACTCCGGGGCCCCGCGCGGTAGTATTAGTTGTGCTTACAACCAATGGGGCGCCGCAGGGCGCCGGACTCCTCGCCGCCGACACCGGCATGGGCGCCGTGACGCTGCGGGTCGCCGACCTCGACGGCATGATCCGCTATTACCGCGACGGTGTCACCCTCGAGCTGCTGCGCCACGACGGCCCAGTCGCCGTGCTCGGCCGCGGCACGACACCGATCATCGTGCTCGAGCACGCGCCCGAGCTGCGGCACGCCTCGCCGCGCGACGCCGGGCTCTACCACACGGCCATCCTCTTCGACACGCGCGAGGCGCTCGCGACCGCGATCTACTCGGTCGCCTCGCGCTACCCCGGCACCTTCACGGGCAGCGCCGACCATCTCGTCAGCGAGGCCTTCTACTTCACCGACCCCGAGGGCAACGGCGTCGAGCTCTACTTCGACCGCGACCGCTCCGCCTGGAGCTGGGTGCACGGCACCGTCGAGATGGCGACCCTGCACCTCGACCCGAACGCGTACCTGCGCGAGCACCTCGGCGAGCCGGGCATGCAGGCGGCCGCCGCGGGCACCGGGCTCGGCAGCGCGATCGTCGGCCACGTGCACCTCTCCGTCGGCGACGTGGCGAGCGCGCGCGAGTTCTACGTCGAGCGGCTCGGCTTCGAGACGACCGCCGAGATGGGCGATCAGGCCCTGTTCGTCTCGGCGGGCGGCTACCACCACCACATGGCGATGAACACCTGGGGCAGTCGCGGCGCCGGTCGTCGCGGGCTCGCCCTCGGACTCGGCAAGGTCGAGATCGTCGTGCCCGACGCCGAGGAGCTCGGGGCGCTCGGCGAGCGGATGGCGCACTTCCGCGTCGGCGTGCGCGACGACGGCCGCACGCTCGCCTTCGACGACCCGTGGGCGAACCTCGTCGAGGTGCGCGCGGCCGAGTAGGCCGGCAGCGCGCGGATGCCTCCGGCGCGGATGCCTCGTCGCGGCATCCGCCTTCACGCGCCTACTCGGCGGCGCCGCGCCCGTGCTGCAGCTCGTGGAACTCGGCGAAGCTCGGCGCCTCGCCCGGCAGCGGCGTGAGCTCGGGGCGGGCGCGCAGCCCGTCGAGCACGACCGTGAGCTGCCGGTGCCAGTACGGCAGGTAGCCGCCGCCGAACTGCCCGACCGAACCGAGCATGTTCGCGAGCACGGAGAGGTCGACGCCCGTGACGTCGGCGCGCAGCGAGCCCTCGGCCTTGGCGCGCTCGACGAGCTCGTTCAGCAGCGGCTCCATGGCGAGCGCCGGCTGGTGGTCGGGGTAGATCTCGCCGACGCGGTGCAGCAGCGCCGCGAGGTACGGGGTCTCGGCGATCCAGCCCGCGAGCCGCTCGATGTAGCGCTCGATCGCCTGCCAGGCGGTGTCCGCCTCGACGATCTCGGGCTGCATGTCGCGGAACATGACGAGGGCCGAGTCGTACAGCTCGAGCAGCAGCGCCTCGCGGTTGGGGAAGTGCCGGTACACCGTGCCGGCCCCCACCCCCGCTCGATTGGCGAGTTCGTCGAGCGGCGCGTCGATGCCGCGCTCGGCGAACAGGCGACGGGCTTCCACGAGCAGCCGCTCGTGGTTGCGCCTGGCGTCGCGACGGGTGGAAGTCGACGAGCTCATTCTGGAATTGTAGCGACGGATGCCCTCGCCCATTCATGCGGATTTTCGCCGAGCGCCACCTCCGCGCGGTCCGGGCCCCGGCCGGCCGAGCCGCGCGCGTAGGCTGGCTCCGTGACTCAGCACGAAGACGTGGCCGACGGCGTCGAATCGAACGGCGTCGAATCGAACACCCGGCAGATCGAGGCATCCGTCGTCACCGACTTCAGCGACCGCATGAGCTACGGGGGCTACCTCGACCTCGGCACGCTCCTCGCCGCGCAGCGGCCGATCTCCCGGCCCGAGCACCACGACGAGCTGCTGTTCATCATCCAGCACCAGACGACCGAGCTGTGGCTGAAGCTCGTGCTGCACGAGCTCGAAGCGGCCTGTGCCTACCTGCGCGCCGACGAGCTCGCCCCCGCGCTGAAGTGCGTCGCCCGCGTGAAGCATATCCAGAAGACCCTGACCGAGCAGTGGTCGGTCCTCGCGACCCTGACGCCCACCGAGTACGCGCAGTTCCGCAACGTGCTCGGCAACGCGAGCGGCTTCCAGTCGTACCAGTACCGCGCGGTCGAGTTCGTGCTCGGCAACAAGAACGCCAAGATGCTGCAGGTCTTCGACGCCGACCCGGTGGCGCACGCCGTCGTGAAGCAGGCCCTCGAGCAGCCGAGCCTCTACGACGAGTTCCTGCGGCTGCTCGCCCGGCGCGGCTACGCCGTGCCCTCCGCCGTGCTCGACCGCGACGTGACCCTCGCCTGGACGTTCCAGCCCGAGCTCGTGCCGCTCTTCGCCTCGATCTACGCGAACCCCGACGAGCACTGGGCCGCGTACGAGACCTGCGAAGAGCTCGTCGACCTCGAGGACAACTTCCAGCTCTGGCGCTTCCGGCACCTGAAGACGGTCGAGCGCATCATCGGCTCGAAGACCGGCACGGGCGGCTCCTCGGGGGCGCCGTTCCTGCGTCGCGCGCTCGAGCTCACCTTCTTCCCCGAGCTGTTCGCCGTCCGCACCGAGATCCCGGGGTGAGCGTGCGCACCGCCGACGAGCTGCCGAACTCCGGTCCGCTGCCGGGGCGGCCGGCGCGGCTGCGCCTCGCCGACGGCGCACCGGGCCCCGAGGGCACGGCCTTCCCGCCGTTCGTCGACCACCACGTGCACCTGCAGATGGTCGACCCGGATGCCGCGCCCCGGGCGGGCATCGCGGGCGTCGTCGACCTCGGCGCCGAGCTCACCGCGATCTCGGCCCTCGCCGCCCGCGAACCGCTGCCGCGCGTGGTGTTCGCCGGCCAGTTCCTGACCGCGCCGGGCGGCTATCCGAGCGACCGCTGGTGGCTGCGCCCGGGCAGCCTGCGCGAGCTGCCCGCACCGCTCGCCGCGCACGAGCGCCGGGCGCTTCCGGACCCGATCGAGACCGCCGTCGCCGAGCAGGCGGCCTTCGGCGCCCGGCTCGTGAAGGTCATGCTGAACGCCGACGCCGGGCCGGTCTTCGACCGCGAGACGCTCGACGCGGTCATCGCCGCGGCACGGGCGCACGGCCTCCTCGTGGCCGCGCACGCCGAGGGCGAGGGCATGGCCCGGCTCGCGATCGAGGCCGGCGCCGACGCCCTCGTGCACGCGCCGTTCACCGAGCGCCTCGACGACGAGCTCCTCACGCGCGCGGCCGCGGCGGGGGAGCGCTGGATCGCGACCTTCGACATCCACGCCCGCGCCGGCGAGGCATCCGCCCTCGAGACGGCGATCGACAACACCGCGCGGTTCCTCGCGGCCGGCGGGCGGGTGCTGTACGGCACCGACCTCGGCAACGGCGAGCTGCCCGACGGCGTGAACGCGGGCGAGCTCGCCGCGATGCTCGCCGCGGGGCTCGGTGCCGCCGAGCTCGTCGCGGCGCTCGCCGACCCGTGGCCGCTCGCCGACGCCGCGGACTGGGGCGGCGACGCCCTTGCCACCTTCGTGCCCGGCCCGCCGCCGGGCGACGCCGACGGGCTGCCCGGCTGGCTCGCCGGCGCCCGCGTCGTCCCGATCGAGAACCTGGAGTTCGGATGAGCCTCGACCAGCACCTCGCCTACGCCCGCCGCATGGACCGGGCCGACGGCCTCGCCCACTTCCGCAAGCGCTTCGCGGGGGCCGACGGCCCGCTCGTCTACTTCGACGGCAATTCGCTCGGCCGCCCGCCGATCGCCGCGATCGAGCGCATGCAGCAGTTCATGACCGAGGAGTGGGGCGGCCGGCTCATCCGCGGCTGGGACGAGGCCTGGCTCGCCCAGCCCACCGAGCTCGGCGACCGCATCGGCCGCGCCGTGATCGAGGCGAAGGCCGGGCAGACCGTCGTCGCCGACTCCACGACGGTGCTGCTCTACAAACTCGCCCGCGCCGCGGTCGACGCGCAGATCGCCCGCGACCCGCAGCGGCGGGAGATCGTGGTCGACACCGACAACTTCCCCACCGACCGCTACGTGCTCGAGGGCATCGCCAAGGAGCGCGGGCTGCGGCTCCGCTGGATCGAGGTCGACACGGCGGCCGGCGTCACGCCCGCGCAGCTCGCGCGCGCGGTCGGGCCCGAGACCGCGCTCGTCGTCGTCTCGCACGTCGCGTACCGCTCGGCGCACCTCGCCGACGCCCCCGAGCTCACGCGCATCGCGCACGACGCGGGCGCGCTGATCCTCTGGGACCTCTGCCACTCGGCCGGCTCGGTTCCGGTCAAGGCGGATGCCTGGGGCTTCGACCTGGCCGTCGGCTGCACCTACAAGTACCTGAACGGCGGCCCGGGCTCGCCCGCGTTCGCCTACGTGCGCGACGACCTGCAGGGCGTGCTCGCGCAGCCCATCCAGGGTTGGTGGGGCACGACGGACATGTTCCTGATGGGGCCGGAGTACGAGCCCGTGCCCGGCATCCGCCGCTTCCTCTCGGGCACCGCGCCGATCCTCGGCATGCTGCCGATGGCCGAGACGCTGGCGATGATCGAGGAGGCGGGCATGCCCGCGATCCGGGCGAAGTCGATGGCGCTCACCGCCTTCGCGATCGAGCTGTCCGAGGCGTGGCTCGCCCCGCTCGGGGTGACGCTCGCCTCGCCCGCCGACCCAGAGGAGCGCGGCGGGCACGTCACCCTGCACCACGACGCCATGCGCGAGGTCACCGCCAGGCTCTGGCAGCGCGACGTCATCCCCGACTACCGCGATCCCGGGGGCCTCCGCATCGGCCTCTCGCCGCTGTCGACGAGCTTCGAGGAGGTGCACCGCGGCCTGCAGCAGACCGAGCAGGTGCTCCGCCAGGTGCTGACCGAGCGGGCCGGGCTGGCCTGATCGGCCGGCCCGAGCAGTCGCGCTACTCCGAGCGGGACGCGGATGCTTCCGCGGGCGCGCCGCCCGCGGCATCCGCCTCACCCGAGGCATCCGCCGGCCGCTGCCCGCCCCATGCCACGGTGACCTTCGGCTTCGCGAAGAAGAGCACCACGACCGCGCCGAGCCCGAAGCCGATGACCGGCAGCCAGAGCGACTGGCCCATCGCCGTCGCGAAGCCCTCGGCGAGCTGCGGCGGCAGCCCGGCCGAGCCGGCCCCGGCCTCGCCGCCGAAGCCGCCCGTGAACCCGGGCAGCTCGGCCGCGAGCCGGGCGTTCAGCAGCGCCGTGATCGCCGCGCTGCCGAGCACCGAGCCCACTTGGCGGGTCATGTTGTAGACGCCGGAGCCGGCGCCGGCCTGCTGCGGCGGCAGGTTGCGGGTCGCGGACGACGCGAGCGGCGCCCAGATGCCCGACAGGCCGAGACCGAGCAGCGCGACCGGGAACAGCAGCGTCCAGAGCTCGGCGTCCGGCGAGAGCCAGAGCGCCATCCAGGCGAGGGCGACCGCGACGATCGAGAAGCCCGCGAACGCGACCCACTTCGGGTCGACCCGGTCGGTGAGCTTGCCGATCATCGGCGCCATGATGCCCGAGGCGACCGCCATCGGCGCGAGCATGAGCGCGGCCTGGGTCGGGTCGAGCCCGCGGGCGACCTGGAAGTAGAAGGCGAGCGGCAACGGCATCGAGGTGATCGCGAGGCCGACGAGGGAGATCGCGACGTTCGACAGGGCGAAGTTGCGGTCGCGGAACAGCCCGAGCGGCAGCAGCGGCTCGGCACGGTTGAACCGCTGCCAGACGAGGAAGCCGGCGAGCACCACGAGGCCGGCGATGATCAGCCCCCACACGGTGATCGGGCCGACGATGGTGCCCCAGTCGTAGCTCTCGCCCTCCTGGATGCCGAACACGAGGAGGAACATGCCCACCCCGCTCAGCACCACGCCGAGCCAGTCGAAGCGGTGCTGGTGGGTCTCGAGGTTCGGCACGAGCCAGGCGGCCATCGCGAAGGCGACGACGCCGACGGGCACGTTGACGAAGAAGATCCACTCCCAGCCGAGGCTGTCGACGAGCACGCCGCCGAGGATCGGGCCGACGAGCGTCGCGATGCCCGCGACCGCTCCCCAGAGCCCCATGGCCGCCCCGCGCTGGTTCGGCGGGAAGATGCGGGTGATGACCGCCATCGTCTGCGGGGTCATCAGTGCGGCGCCGAGTCCCTGCACGGCGCGCGCCGCGATGAGCATCGAGATGTCGCCCGCGAATCCGCACCAGAGCGAGGCGAGGGTGAAGATCACGAGGCCGATCAGGTAGATCCGCTTCGGGCCGAAGCGGTCGCCGAGGCGGCCCGTGATGAGCAGCGGCACCGCGTAGGCGAGCAGGTAGGCGCTCGTCACCCAGAGCACGGCGGTGATGTCGGTGTTCAGGTCCCTCAGGATCGCCGGGTTCGCGATCGAGACGATCGTCGAGTCGACGAGGATCATGAAGAACCCGATGACGAGGGCCCAGAGAGCGGGCCAGGGCTTGCGTTCCATGCCGGAACCTTTCGGAGTCAGTTGGATGGCCCGGGCCAGGCGAGTGCGCCCGTCCGGAGCTCGGAGATCGTGGAGTCGAGCCAGCCCGCCTCAGCGGCGAGCATGGCCCGCGTGTAGTGCACGTTCAGCACGTGCGCGGTCGCGACGCCGCGCGCGGCGATGCCTTCGAGGGAGGCGTCGATGAAGCCGATGGTCTCGCGGATGCTGGTCACCCGCTCGCCGAGCAGCCGGATCACCTCGCAGGCGGGCAGATTGTGCGCCTCGCCGATCGCGACCGGGAACTCGGGGAACTCGTTCACGTGGCGGCCGAGCATCTCGGCGATCGACTCGCGGAGCGCCGCGCGCCCGGCGGGCGTGATCGAGTACACCGTGCGCTCGGGCCGGTTGCCCTCGCGTTCGACGCCGACCTCGGCGATGAGCCCGTCGGCGGCGAAGCGCTCGACGGCCCGGTAAAGCGATCCGGGCGAGAGCCGCACGACGCGGTCCTCTTTCCGGGTCAGCATCAGCTGGTACATCTCGTAGGGATGCATGTCACCCTCCGCGAGCACGGCGAGGGCCGTCACCCCGAGCGGCGTGAGCTGCGGCATCCGGTCCTCCCGTCTTCGTCCGCGCGGCGCGAGCGCGATCCTGCAAGCTATTCCGCCCGGAATAGTACGCTCGGAATGGATGCTCCGCAAGCCGGTCCGCCGCGGGCGCGAGCGCGCCGCGGCACCGGCTAGAATCGAGGCATCCCCACCCTCGACACCGGACGGAGTCCCAGGTGCCCACCATCGTCGTCGACGTGATGCCGAAGCCCGAGCTGCTCGACCCGCAGGGGAAGGCCGTCGCCGGCGCCCTGAACCGCACGGGTCACTCGCTCGTCACCGGAGTCCGCCAGGGCAAGCGATTCGAGATCACGGTCGACGGACCGGTCGACGAAGCGGTGCGCGCCGAGATCCGCACCATCGCCGAGGAGATCCTCTCGAACTCGGTCATCGAGGACGTCGTGGCCATCGACTTCGGCGACGCCGAGCTCGGTGCCGACGAGACCGCCGAGGCCTGAGCCATGCGCGTCGGCGTCATCACCTTCCCCGGCTCGCTCGACGACCGCGACGCGCAGCGCGCGGTCCGGCTCGCGGGGGCCGAGCCCGTCGCGCTCTGGCACGGCTCGCACGACCTCGAGGGCGTCGACGCCCTCATCCTGCCCGGCGGCTTCAGCTACGGCGACTACCTGCGCTGCGGCGCGATCGCCTCGCTCTCGCCGATCATGACGGAGGTCGTGGATGCCGCGAACCGCGGCATGCCCGTGCTCGGCATCTGCAACGGCTTCCAGATGCTGGCCGAGGCGCACCTGCTCGAGGGCGGCCTGATCCGCAACGACCACGGCTCCTTCATCTGCCGCGACCAGGTGCTCCGGGTCGAGAACGCCTCGACCGACTGGACCGCCGAGTTCGAGGCCGGCGAGCAGATCATCATCCCGCTGAAGAACGGCGAGGGCGGCTTCATCGCCGACGACGAGACGCTCGACCGACTCGAGGGCGAGGGGCGCGTGGCGTTCCGCTACGTCGACGTGAACCCGAACGGCTCGCTCCGCGACATCGCCGGCATCACGAACGCGCGCGGCAACGTGGTCGGCCTCATGCCGCACCCCGAGCACGCGGTCGAGCCCGGCTTCGGCCCCGACACCGCCGCCGCGATGCGCTCCGGCGTCGACGGGTTGCGCTTCTTCACGAGCGTCATCCAGCGCACCCTCGCCGCGGCCTGACGCCCCTCCTCCCCAGCCGCACCCCACGCCCGCTGCTCCACCGAGTAGCGATCGCGCCACTTCAGCGCGCCCGGCCCTGGAAGCGTGGCCCTGGAACGGCGACGATGAAGGGGTGCAGATGACCGAGGCGCAGGTGTGGACCATGCTGGGGGTGTTCACCACCCTCATGTTCGGCATGCTCACGATCGTGTCGGTCGGGTTCGTCCGCGTGCTGCGCGCCGAGATCGGCGGACTCCGCAGCGAGATCGGCGGCGTGCGCAGCGAACTCGGCGGCGAGATCAACAGCCTCCGCAGCGAACTCCACGGCGAGATCGGCACGCTCCGCGCCGAACTCAGCGGTGTGCGCGAAGAGATGCGGGCCCGCTTCGAGGCCGTCGACGCCCGCTTCGACGCGGTCGGGCACCGCATCGACGGGATCGACCGCGACGTGCAGATGCTCGTGCAGCGCACCTTCGGGGTCGACTGAGCGGCCCGGCATTCGGCTGAGCACCGTCCGTTCACCCGCGCGCCCCGTCGGAGCGGCCCGCCGAGACGAATTCCAGATGAACCGTCGACATGCGCCGCCGCTTCGCCCCCGCGCGGCGACTGCCCGCTGCTAGCGTCGAGGGCGATAGCGCCTAGGGTTCCGGGGCCGACCGCGAGGTCCGCCCGCCTGGTCCGAGCGGCGCCACGGCCGCCGCCAGCGACGACCGTCATCTGACAGGACAAAAGCCCGGAGGACCGGTTCGTCGCGCCCCGCGACGGGCAGAAGGTCCCCATGTCGCCCACCGCGCTCGCCCTCGTCCTCGCCGCCGCCGTCTGCCACGCGGCGTGGAACATCCTCGCCCACGGCGTGAGCCGCATCGGCATCCCCTTCCTCTGGTGGGGCGCGGTCGCCGCCTCCCTCGTCTGGCTCCCCCTCGTGCCCGCGACCGGCGGGCTCGGTCGAGCGCGACCCGAGGAGTTCGCCCTCGGCGTCGCCGTCTCGGCGCTGCTGCACTGCGGCTACATGCTCGTGCTGCAGCGCGGCTACGCGGGCGGGCGACTGTCGACCGTGTACGCGACCGCCCGCGGCACCGGACCGACGCTGACCGTGATCGTCGCGGTGACCGTGCTCGGCGAACGTCCCTCGCCCGCCGCGTTCGGTGGCATCGCGGTGATCCTCGCCGGCATCGTGGCCATCGGGCTGCTCGACCGCGGGCACGGCGCCGCCTCGCCGCACCTCGCTGCGGCACGCGCGGGAGCCGTTGCACCCAGACCTCGCGGCCGCCTCCGCGTCGACCCGGGCATCGCCTGGGGCCTCGCAACCGGAGTCGCCATCGCGATCTACACGGTCTGGGACGCGCACGCGGTGCGCGAGTGGGCCATCCCGCCCGTCGCGTACATGGTGGGCTGCACGCTCGGCGAGATCGTGCTCTACGCGGCGATGCTCGGCCGCCGGCGGCGCGAGCTGCTGCCCGTCGCGCGTCGGCACTGGCCGCGCATCCTGCTGTTCGGCGCGCTCTCCCCGCTCTCGTACATCCTCGTGCTCGTCGCCGTCACGATGGCGCCCGTCGCGCTCGTCGCCCCGATGCGCGAGGTCAGCGTGGTACTCGTGAGCCTGTTCGGCGCGATCGTGCTGCGGGAGAGCCGGCCGGGCTGGCGGCTCGCGGCCTCGGCGCTCGTCGTCGGCGGCATCGCCCTGCTCGCGATGTGAAGCCCGCCGCCGTTCCGATCAGGAGCCGGCGATCGGCCGCAGGTAGTGCTCGCCCCGCGGTGCGCGCCCGGAGGCCGCCACGGTGAAGCGCACGAGGTCGCTACGGTAGCGGTCGTCGGATGCCTCGAACACCCGCCCCTCGGCATCCCGGGAGATGCGCCGCAGCCGCAGCACCGGCGAGCCGAGCGGCAGCTCGAGCAGCGCCGCGTCGAGCTCGTCGGCGGCGACGGCGTCGATCTCGTGGTCGACGTCGCTCGAGCCGAAGCCATGCTCGGCGAGCACCTCCGTGATCGACACGGCGTCGAGGTCGATGCCGAACAGGATGCGCCCGGCGGGCTCGATGTAGCTGAGCCGCTCGAGCATGGCCGGTCGACCGTCAAGCCGGCGCAGCCGGAGCACGTGCACGACGAGCTCGCCCGGTTCCACGCCGAGCAGGAACGCCTGCTCTTCGTCGGCGCGGCGGAGCGAGACCTCCTGGGTGACCGCACCGGGCTCCGCGCCGAGCTCTCGCGCCCAGCGCGTGAACGGGATCGAGACGTCGACCGCCTGATGCGCCTTGCGCTCGATGACCCGCGCCGGCCGACCGCGGCTCGTCTCGATGAGCCCCTCCTGCCGAAGTTCGGCGAGGGCGTTGCGGATGGGTCCGCGCGAGGTGCTCCACCGCTCGGCGAGCTCGGCCTCGGTCGGCACCTCGTCGCCGGGCGAGAGCTGCCCGCTCGCGATGCGCTGCCGCAGCTCCTCGGCGATCTCCTTGTACACCATGGACGTCACGTAGGAATACTAGTTCGCGACGCGGCCCTCCGAAACGGCGGCGGTGTTCCGGACACCGAGTGTTCACCTTCGGCGGCAGAAGAGTGAACACCTCGTGAATGCGCGGCGAGATCGGTATACACCTTGCTGCGGGTCTGGCAGCGTTGCCGTCGCCAGCATCCGCACCCCTGCCTGAAAGGCCGCCATGATCACCCGCACCACGACCTCCGCGTTCGCGCTCCTCGGCGCCGCCGCCCTCGCCATCGGCCTCTCGGCCTGTTCGGGCACGGCCTCCGCGGGCGAGTCCGGCGACGACGCCGCCGGCTTCGCCGTCGACGCGAACACCCTCGTGTTCGGCGTCGTGCCCGACTCGGTCGACACCGAGACCAACTACCAGCCGCTCATGGACTACCTCGCCCAGGAGACCGGCAAGACCGTCGAGTACCACGAGTCGACCGACTACGCGGCACTCATCGAGGCCGCCGTCGCCGGCAAGATCGACGTCGCCTCCTTCTCCGGCTTCACCTACGTGACCGCGACGAACAACGGCGCCGAGATCACCCCGATCTCCTCGATCGTGACGGCCGAGGGCCAGGAGCCCGGCTACTACTCGCAGGCGATCGTCCCCGCGGGCAGCGACATCACCGACCTCGCGGGCTTCGCCGGCAAGAAGGTCTGCTTCGTCGACCCGTCGTCGACCTCGGGTTACCTCTTCCCGACGTACAACCTCCTCGAGGCCGGCATCGACCCCGAGCAAGACCTCACCCCGGTGTTCGCCGGCAAGCACGACGTCAGCGTCACCAAGGTCGGCGAGGGCGTCGAGTGCGAGGCGGGCTTCGCCGAGGACAGCGAGGTCGCGAAGAGCGACCAGGTCAAGGTCGTCGCGGAGACCATGGTCCCCGGCGCCCCGATCGTCGTCTCGAACTCGCTCCCGGCCGAGCTGAAGACGCAGATCACCGAGCTGCTCGGCGAGGTGACCATCGACGACATCATCGCCTCGGGCGTGACGAGCGCCGACTCCGACGGCTTCCGCTCGGTCTTCTTCGAGACCAAGCCCGTCGACGACGCGTACTACGACACCATCCGCGACATCTGCAAGAAGACCGACGCGGAGCAGTGCCAGGGCTGATCCCCGCGGCCTGACCACCCGAATGCACGCCACCGAACCGGAACGAGCCGACATGCCCAGCCCCGTCATCGAGGTGCGCGACCTCGACAAGCGATTCGACCGCACGCTCGCCCTCCAGGGCGTCGAGCTCACGATCGACCGCGGCGAGATCGTCGTGCTCCTCGGGCTCTCGGGCTCGGGCAAGTCGACGCTGCTCCGTCACCTCGACGGGCTCGAGACGCCGACCTCCGGTTCGGTGCGCGTGCTGGGCGAGGAGGTGCCGCGCCTGCGCGGCCGGCGCCTCCGCGCCCTGCGCGGCCGGGTGGGCTTCGTGTTCCAGCAGTTCGAGCTCGTCCCCTCGCTCACGGTGCTGGAGAACGTGCTCACCGGCTCCCTCGCCCGGCTCCGCGGCCCGCGCCTCGGCCTGTGGAGCTACCCGCGCCGCCTGAAGCTCGCGGCGCTCGGCCACCTCGACCGGGTCGGCCTCCTCGACCGCGCCTACCAGCGCGCCGACACCCTCTCCGGCGGGCAGCAGCAGCGCGTGGCCATCGCCCGCGCGCTCATGCAGGAGCCCGAGATCCTCCTCGCGGACGAGCCCGTCGCCTCCCTCGACCCCGAGTCGAGCGAGCAGGTCATGGCCCTCATCCGCGAGATCGCGATGGACGCGGGGCTCACCGTCGTGTGCAGCCTGCACCAGGTCGACCTCGCGCTCGCCTGGGGCGACCGCATCGTGGGCCTCCGCGGCGGCCGCCTCGTGCTCGACACCCCCACCGAGGGCCTCGGCAAGGCCGAGGTCATGGAGATCTACGGCCGGGTCGCGACGGCCACGGCCGAGCTCGAGGCGATCGAGACGGAGCTCGCGGATGCCTCTTCCGAGGCATCCCCGGAGCGCGCGGAGCCGCTCGCCGAGGGAGCAGCCCGATGACCGCGCTCGCGCCCGCCCCCCGCGCCGCCGCGACCACCGCCTCCGTCGCCGAGCGCGCCCCGAAGCACCGCCTCTCGCCGGAGCGGATCGCCGCCGGCTTCACCCTCGCCGCCCTCGTCGTGGCCTCGCTCTTCGCCCTGAACTCGCTCGGCATCTCGCTGCCTTCGATGCTCGAGAGCTGGTCCAACGCCGAGCGCTTCTTCACCCGGGTCGGCTCGATCAGCTTCCCCGAGCCGCTCGAGCTCGTCCAGCTCACCGCGCTCACGCTCGGCATCGTCGTGACGGGCACCCTGTTCGCGGCGATCTGCTCGGTGCCGATCGCCTACCTCGCCGCGTCGAACACGACGCCGGGGCCTGGGTGGCGCGCCGCCGCCCGCTTCATCACGGTCTTCACCCGCGCGCTGCCCGACGTCGTGCTCGCGATGGTGTTCGTGCTGCTGTTCTCGCTCGGCTCGCTGCCGGGCATCCTCGCGATCGGCATCCACTCGATCGGGATGATCTCGAAGCTCTTCGCCGACGCCATCGAGCAGATCGACGAGGGCCCGCGCCGGGCCGTCCGCGCCGCCGGCGGCTCGAGGCTGCAGGAGTTCACGAGCGGCATCCTGCCGCAGGTGCTGCCGAGTTGGGTGGCGACCGTGCTGCACCGCAACGACATCAACCTGCGCGGATCGGTCGTGCTCGGCTACGTCGGCGTCGCCGGCCTCGGTCTCGAGATGTCGCACGCCTTCAAATCGCTGAACTACTCCCTCGGACTCGGGGTCGCGATCGTCATGTTCGCGCTCTGCGTGCTGATGGAGCTCATCTCGAGCGCGGTGCGGCGCGCCATGCTGCACGGCGGCCGGACGAGCGGCGGCCCGCTCGCGGCGACCACGGTCGAGGCTGCGGCCCGCCGCCCCTGGACGGGCTCGCGCGTGCGCACGACGGTCTGGGGCTGGGTGACCGCGGCGCTCCTCATCGGTGCGGTCGCGGTCTGCAACATCCAGTGGGGCGACCTGGTCACGGTGTGGGCCAAGATCCCACCGGTCGCGGCCCAGTTCTGGCCGCCGAGCTTCGGCGCCTACGACTGGACGCGGATGTCGGGCGCGATGCTCGAGACGATCGCCATCGCGCTCGCGGCGGCCGTGCTGACGCTGCTCGCCTCGATCGTGATCGGCTCCTTCGCCGCTCGGAACGTCGCGCCGAACCCCGGCACCCGGGCGGGCGCGCGCTTCCTCCTCGTCGGCATCCGCGGGGTGCCCGAGGTGATCCTCGCGATCGTGCTCATCGTCATCACCGGACTCGGTGCCCAGGCCGGCACCCTCGCGCTCGCCTTCGGCGGCATCGGGCTCGCCGGCAAGCTCATCGCCGACTCGCTCGAGGAGGTGAAGGGCGGGCCCGAACGGGCCATCACCGCGACCGGGGCGAGCCGCTTCCAGCGCTACGCCGCCGCGACGCTGCCGCAGGGCGCGCCCGCGATCATCGGGCACAGCTTCTACCTCCTCGACACCAACATCCGGGCGGCGACGATCCTCGGCATCGTCGGCGGCGGCGGCATCGGCTACTACCTGCTGAACGCCGGCCAGGGCTCGAACTACGGGGTCGTGACCGCGATCGTGCTGATGATCCTCGTGACGGTGCTCGCCGTCGAGGGCCTCGCGATGTGGATGCGGCGGGTGTTCCGTTGAGCGCGGGGCTCCGCACCGGGCCGAACGCCGGGCGATACGACCTCGTCGTCGTCGGCGGCGGCGTCATCGGGCTCGGTGCGGCGTACGCGGGCCTTCGCCGGGGCCTCCGGGTGCTCGTCATCGAGCGCGGGGCCGAGGCGAACGGCGCCTCGGTCCGCAACTTCGGCCATCTCTGCGTGACCCCGCAGACCGGCGTCGCCCGCCGCCACGGCCTGGCCGCGCGCGAGCTCTGGCTGCGGCTCGCCCGCGACGCCGGGGTGTGGCTGCGCGAGTCGGGCACCCTCGTCGTCGCGCGCGCCGCCGACGAGCTCGCCGTGCTCGAGGAGCTCGCTGCCGCCAGGGCCGGTGCGGGCGACGCCCCCGAACTGCCGCGCGGGCGCGCCGAGGTCGAGCTGCTCGACGCCGCCGCGATCGCCGCCCGGCTGCCGATCCCCGCGGGCTCCGCGCTCGGCGGCGCGCTGCTGCCCCTCGATCTGCAGGCGAACCCGCGCCAGGCGCTCACCGCGATCACGGCGCACCTGCGAGAGCGGGGCGTCGCGTTCCGCTTCCGCACCGCCGTGGGCGCCGTCGAACCAGGCCGGGTCGTGACGAGTCGCGGCGAGGTGGCGGCGGAGCGGATCGTCGTCGCGACGAACCACGACGTCGACCAGCTCTTCCCCGAGGTCGCCGAGGAGCTCGGCATCGTCCGCTGCGGCCTCGACATGCTGCGCGTCTCGGCCGAGCTCGCCCGCCCGCTCGACGCGCCGCTGCTCACCGGCTGGTCGCTGCTGCGCTACTCGGGTTTCGCGGCGACGCCCGCGGTCACCGCCCTCCGCGAGCGGCTGCACGGCGAACGGCCCGACCTGGCCGCGCTCGACCTCAACCAGATGTACACGCAGCTGCCGGACGGCAGCCTCATCGTGGGCGACACGCACTACCGGGGCGCGGCCGTGACGCCGTTCCAGCCGGAGGCCGCCGCCGAGGCGCTGCTCGAGGAGTTCGAGACGCTGTTCGGCGCGGCGCCCCGGGTGCTCGAGCGCTGGCAGGGCGTGTACGCGAGCGCCCGCGACGAGTTCCTCGACCTCGAGGCCCGCCCCGGCGTGCACCTCGCCGCCGCGACGACCGGCATCGGCATGACGACCGGCCTCGGTCTCGCCGAGCACGTCGTCGCCGGCTTCGCCGACGCCGCACCCGGGCCGCGGGTGCGGCCCCAGACCCAGACGCCGCGCACGCGGCACCAGCAGGAAGGCACGAGATGACCATCGACCCCGCCACCGGACTCGCCGAGCCCGAGCTCGCCTCCCCCGAGGACCGCGAGGACGAGGACCTCGCCGAGCTCGCGGACTCCCAGGAGATCGAGCTCGTCGTCCTCGACCTCGCCGGCACGACGGTCCGCGACGACGGCCTCGTCGAGCGCGCCTTCGCCCTCGCGGCCGAGCGCGCGGGCTTCGCCCCGGAGGGCGAGCAGCGGGAGGCCGCGCTGCAGTACGTGCGCGACACGATGGGGCAGTCGAAGATCGAGGTGTTCCGAGTTCTCACCGGCGACGAGGCGGTCGCGCAGCGCGCCAACGAGGAGTTCGAACGCGCCTACGCAGAGCTCATCGACGAGGTGGGCGTCGAGGCGATCCCCGGGGCCGAGGCTGCGGTCCGCGCGCTGCGCGCGGCCGGGGCATCCGTCGTCCTCACCACCGGCTTCTCCCCCGCGACGCGCGACGCGCTGCTCGCCGCGCTCGGCTGGACCGAGCTCGCCGACCTCGTGCTCGCCCCCGCCGACGCCGGCCGCGGGCGCCCGCACCCCGACCTGCCGCTCACCGCGCTGCTGCGCACCGGCACGAGCTCGGTGGACGCGATGGCCGTCGTCGGCGACACCCGCAGCGACATGCTCTCGGGGGTGAACGCGGGTGCCGGGCTCGTCGTCGGCGTCCTGACCGGCGCGCACGACCGCGACGCGCTCGAGGAGTCCGGCGCCGACGAGGTGCTCGCCTCCGTCGCCGAGCTGCCCGCGCTGCTCGGGCTCGACGCGGAGCGCCTCGACACCGCCCCGGGTACGTCGGCGTGAGCCCCGCGCGCAGCTCGGCCGGCGCGGTGCTCGTGACCCCGTCGCCGGCGGCGATGGTGTGGCACGAGCCCGGCCGCGCCCACGAGTCGATCGCGGTGCCCGGCGTCGAGCTGCGCCCCGGCGAGGCGCTCGTCGAGATCGAGCTGGCGACGGTGTGCGGCTCCGACGTGCACACGGTGCTCGGCCACCGCCGGCAACCCGCCCCCGGTGTGCTCGGTCACGAGCAGGTCGGCCGCATCGTCGCCCTCGGCCCGGGCGGGGCCTCCTCCGTCGACGGCGCGGTGCTCGCGCTCGGCGACCGGGTGGTGTGGACCGTCACGGCGAGCTGCGGGGCGTGCGAGCGCTGCCTGCGCGGGCTCCCGCAGAAGTGCCACGAGCTGCGCAAGTACGGGCACGAGCGCCTCGAGCGCGGCTGGGAGCTCTCGGGGGGCTTCGCGACGCACGTGCATCTGCTCCGCGGCACGGGCATCGTGCGGGTGCCCGAGACGATGCCCGCCGAGCTCGCGGCGCCCGCCTCCTGCTCGACCGCGACAGCGGTCGCCGCGTTGGATGCCGGTGGCGGCGCCCCGCTCGACGGCGCGGAGGTGCTCGTGGCCGGCGCCGGCATGATCGGCCTCGCGGTCACCGCGATCGCGAGCGCGGCGGGCGCGACCGTCACGGTCGTCGACCCCGACGACGTGCGCCGCGATACCGCGCGGCGCTTCGGCGCACGCACGGTGCTCGATCCGAGCGACGGCGCGCTCGCCGGACAGCTCGCCGCGCACGGCCGTTCGGCGCCGGTGCTCTCCGTCGAGGCATCGGGCGCCGCCGGCTCGGTGCGCGCACTGCTCGAGACGAGCGAGGTGGGCGGCACGGTCGTGCTCGTCGGCAGCGTCTCGCCCGGGCCATCCGTGGAGCTCGACCCCGAGCGGATGGTGCGGCGCCTCCTCACCGTCCGCGGGGTGCACAACTACGCGCCCGCCCACCTGCAGGGGGCGATCGACTTCCTCGCGGCCACGCCCGGACCGTTCGCCGCCGAACGGCTGGTCGGCGCGAGCTTCCCGCTCGACGCGCTCGACGAGGCGCTCGTCGCCGCTGCGGCCGGCACGCACGTGCGCGTCGCCGTGGACCCGCACGCCCGCTGATCGGACGCGCGGCTCAGCGGTACTCGGGGTTCGCGCCGTACGGGTTCGGCTCGAAGCCGGAGTGCCGCCCCTCCTCCCACTCGGCGATCGAGTTGCCGCCGAGCGGGAAGCCGCCCGCGTCCTTCAGCAGGCGTGCGAGGTGGAGCAGGTTGTACGTGAGGAACGTCGTGTTCCGGTTGGTGAAGTCGTTCTCGGGTCCGCCCGATCCCGGGTCGAGATAGCTCGGCCCGGGACCCGCTTCGCCGACCCAGCCGGCGTCGGCGCCGGGCGGGATGGCGAAGCCGACGTGCTGCAGACTGAACAGCACGTCCATGGCGCAGTGCTTGATGCCGTCCTCGTTGCCGGTGATGATGGCCCCGCCGACCTTGCCGTAGTACACGTACTGGCCGCGCTGGTTCCGCTCGCCGCTCATGGCGTACAGCCGCTCGATCAGCCGCTTCGTGACCGAGGAGTTGTCGCCGAGCCAGATGGGCCCGCCGATCACGAGGACATCGGCCGCCTGGACGAGCGGCCACACCTCCTCGGGCCAGGCGTCCGTCGCCCAACCGTGCTCCCGCATGTCCGGGTACACGCCCGTCGCGACATCCAGGTCGACGAAGCGCAGGACGTCGACGTGCACGCCGTGCTCGCGCATGAGCGCGATGCTCGCGTCCATGAGCCCTTGTGTGTTGCTGCGCTCGGGGCTGCGCTTCAGCGTGCAGTTCACGTACAGCGCGCGCAGGTCGGAGAAGTCGGGGAGCTCGCTCATGCGGCGAGGCTAGGCCCGCGGGCGGGACGCGGCGAGGGGGTTGACGGCACGCGCGCGGTCCCGGGCGATGGCTCGGCGAGAGGCATCCGGGCTGCGGATGCTGGCGCTCGCGCCCGCGCTGCGGCAGGCTACGAGCAGACGGCGGGATGCCGCGGCGACCCGCCGCCCGCCCGGGAAGGAGCGCATGGTGTCGACGAGCACGGCGAAGCGGTCGGCGAGCACGGCGAAGCTGCACCGCGCCGACGTGTGGGCGATGGTGGCGGAGGCGCTCGGGCTCGCGATCCAGATCCCGCTCGTCTGGCTCGGGATCGCCTTCATCGTCGGCGACGACATCGAGGAGCTCGTCGGCTGGTGCCTCCTCGGCACCTTCTATCTCGTGGTCACGATCGTCGCGCTGAATCTCGCGGTGCGGCTGCCGGGCATGACGGGTCGGGCCGGCACCCGCCGGCTCCTCGCGCACCCGGCGATGCGCATCGCCGCGAGCCTGCTCACCTTCTCGTCGAGCACGGTCGGCGTCATGGCGGCGGTCCAGCTCATCGTGCTGCGCAACGACCCCGAGTGGAGCGGCTTCATCGAGCTCTTCGCGGTCTGGGCGATGCTCGTGGCCTGGGGGCTGTTCCACTGGGGCTGGGCGCGGATCTACTACTCCCGGTACCACCGGGCGACCGGCATCCGACCGCTCGAGTTCCCGAAGACACCGGAGCCGGAGCTCATCGACTTCGTCTACTTCGCCTTCACGAACGCGACGAACTTCTCGGTGTCCGACGTGCTGGTCACCACGACGCGGATGCGCTGGACCGTGATCTGGCACACCTCGCTCAGCTTCTTCTTCAACGCGCTGATCCTCGTGCTCGCGATCAACACGATCACCGGCATCCAGATCGACCCGGACCTGCTGAAGTAGCGCGCCCTCGCCGCGCCGCGGCCGCTCAGTAGCTGAGCAGGCTGTAGGCCTCGAGCCCGGCCGGCAGTGCGTCTCGGCCGTGCAGCTCGGCGAGCTCGATCGCGACGGAGACGCCCGCCACGTGCCATCCGGCCCGCTCGACGAGGCGCGCGGCGGCCGCGACCGTGCCGCCCGTCGCGAGCACGTCGTCGACGATCAGCACGCGCGTGCCCGGCGGCAGCTCGCCCTCGTGCACCTCGAGCGCGGCCGTGCCGTACTCGAGCGAGTACTCCTCGCGGAGCACCGCCCGCGGCAGCTTGCCCGCCTTGCGGATGGGCAGCACGCCGACGCCCGCCGCCACCGAGGCGGCCGCCGCGAGCAGGAAGCCCCGCGCCTCGACCCCGGCGAGCACGTCGAAGCGCCCGGCGAACGGCGCCGTCAGCGCCTCGGCGAGCGCGTGGAACGCCTCCCCGTCGGCGAAGACGGGCGTCAGGTCGCGGAACAGCACGCCCGGCTCGGGGAAGTCGCGGATGAGCGCAAGGCGCGACTCGACGAGGGCACGGGTTTCGGACTCGTTCACCGTGACAGGCTAGCCCGCCGCGAGGGGCCGCCAGCACGGCTCGGCCTTTCCAACCTTCGACGGATGCCTCGGCGCGCCGGATCGGCGACGATGGAAGCATCCCGATCGCTGGAGTCCCCCCGCATATGACCACGCTCAGCCCGAAGCGGCTCTTCCGCGGCCTCGCCTTCGCCGAGGCCGTCACCTGGACGATCCTCATCGTCGCCATGATCCTGAAGTACGCCGCCGGCGTCGAATGGGCCGTCCTCGTCGGCGGCTCGATCCACGGCTTCGTCTTCCTCGCGTACGCGGCGAGCTCGATCCTCGTCGGCGTGAACCAGCGCTGGAGCGTCGGCCGCATCGCGTTCGCCGTGCTCACCGCGATCGTGCCGTACGCGACGATCCCCTTCGAACTGCACCTCGTGCGCAGCGGACGCCTCGAGGGCGAGTGGCGGCGCGAGGCCACCGAGCACCCGGCCGACGGCGCTTGGTGGAACCGCGTGCTGCGCTGGTTCCTCGCCCGCCCGGTGCTGCTCGTCTCGGTCGCGGTCGTCGCGATCGCCGCGATCTTCGGCGGCCTGCTCGTGCTCGGCCCGCCCGGGGGCTGGCAGAGCTGAGCGGCGCGGACGCGGCCTCCACCGGCCTGCGCGAGCCGCGCTGCTCGCGCTACCGGCGCAGCCGGTTGACGAGCGCCGTCCAGACGAGGGCGGCCGTCGAGCAGACGAGCAGCCCGACGAAGACCCACGGCAGCCCCGCGAGCCCGATCGCGCCGTAGAGCACCGAGCCGAGCAGCGCGCCGCCGCCGATGCCGAGGTTGAACGCGGTCGTGTAGAACGAGGCCGCAGCGTCGCGGATGCGCGCGGACGCCGAGTGCAGCAGCCGGGTGTTCAGCATCGGCGGCAGGGCCCCGAAGGCCGTGCCCCAGAGCAGGAACGACGCGATCCCGACGATGGGCGATTGGGCGAAGGCGGCGAGGCCAGCGACGCCGATGCCGGTCGCGACGAGGGCGATGACGAGGCCGACGGTCGGTCGCCGCCCGAGCACCGTGCCGGCCAGCAGCAGGCCGACCGCTCCGGCGATGCCGTAGGCCAGCAGCATCGGGCTGATGGCGCTCGCCGGCAGGCCCATGACCTCGGTGATGAACGGCGCCACGAAGGTGTAGAAGGTGTACGCCCCCACCATCGTCACCATCGTGATGAGGCAGACGACGAGCACCGGCACGAAGGTGGGGTCGCGGCGCAGGCTGAGCGGCTCCGCGTCGGCGGCTGCGGCGTGGTGCGCCACCGGCGGCAGGAACCGCAGCACGAGCAGCGCGCCGACGAGCGCGGCGCCGCCCACGACTGCGAAGGCGAGGCGCCAGCCGAACGCCTGGCCGAGCGCGGTGCTGAGCGGCACGCCGAGCACGAAGGCGAGCGAGCCGCCGGCGACGCTGATGGAGACGGCTCGGGCGAGCTGCTCCTTCGGCACGAGGTGGCCGGCGTAGGCGCCGACGACCGACCAGAACACGGCGTGCGCGGCGCCGCCGAGCACGCGCGTCGCGACGACGGTCGGGTAGTTCGGTGCGAGCGCGGTGAGCACGCAGCTCAGCGCGAGGATGCCGAGGGTGATCACGATGAGCGTGCGGCGCGGGACGCGACGGGTGAGCGCCGAGAGCGGCACGGCGGCGATCACGACGGTGCCGGCGAACACGGTGACGAGCACGCCGATCGCGGGCTCGCCGACCCCGAGCTCGCGGCTCATGTCGGGCAGGAGCCCGGTCGGGATCATCTCGATCGTGATGGACAGGAAGACGGCGGTGGCCAGGGTGAGGAGCCCGAGCCAGGGGAACGGCGGCGCCGGGGTGGCGCGCGCCGACGAGGACGTGGTCATTGCGGATACCCAAGAGGGAGCGTGTCGCTCGTCGGCACCGGGGCGGGGCTCCGCGCGTGCGCCGCGACGAGGACTGCGCGCCGATGTGCGCGCCCAGGGCCGCCGGGAACCGACGACCGCGTCCAGTGTACCGGCGCGCGCGGGTGCACACTGGGAGCATGCCCATCCTCAACAAGGACATGACCCTGTGCATCTCGCTCTCGGCGCGGCCGTCGAACCTGGGCACCCGGTTCCACAACTTCCTGTACGACGAGCTCGGGCTGAACTTCGTGTACAAGGCCTTCTCGACCGACGACATCGAGGGCGCGGTGCGAGGCATCCGGGCGCTCGGCATCCGCGGCGCGAGCGTCTCGATGCCGTTCAAGGAGGCGGTCATCCCGCTCGTCGACGAGCTCGAGCCCTCGGCGCTCGCGATCGAGTCCGTGAACACGATCGTGAACGACGCGGGCCGGCTCGTGGCGGCCAACACCGACTACGAGGCGATCGCCGAGCTGATCCGCGCGAACGGGCTCGATCCCGAGGCGCGCGTGCTGGTGCGCGGCTCCGGCGGCATGGCGAAGGCCGTGGTCGCCGCGTTCCGCGACGCGGGCTTCGCCCGGCTGACGGTGCTCGCCAGGAACGCCGAGCTCGGGCCGGCGCTCGCCGAGAAGTACGGCTACGGCTGGATCGCGACGGACCCCGAGCCGGGCGCGGCGGAGGTCATCGTGAACGTCACGCCGATGGGGATGGCCGGGGCGGATGCCGAGACGCTCGCCTTCTCCCCCGAGCACATCGCCGCGGCGGCGGTCGTCTTCGACGTCGTCGCGTTCCCGGCCGAGACGCCGCTCATCCGGGCCGGACGAGACGCCGGCAAGCTCGTGATCTCGGGGGCGGAGGTGCACGCGCTGCAGGCCGCCCGGCAGTTCGAGCGCTACACCGGGGTCGCGCTCACGCCGGAGCAGGTCGCGCGCGCGGCCGCCTTCGCCCGGGAGTAGCCCGCTCCCCATGAAGTCAGTATTTGCGGGTCCGCGAGCGACGTGACCCGCAAATACTGACCACACGACCCCAGGCAGATGAGGCCGACAGGCAGCAGGGGGCCGGGCGGGCGAGGGCGGAGCGACGGGCGGGCAGGCAGGCGGGCCCGCGCGCCGCCGGTAGACTGATCCGGTCAGGCTTCCGTCCGCGGCATCCGTCGCTCAGCCCTGGAGACTCCCCTGTGACTCAGCCGGCCACCACCCCTGCTTCCGTGCTCGACACCGTCGACGTCGCGGCCTCCACGCCCGAGAAGGAGCAGCCCTACGCGGCCCTCGGCCTGAAGCCCGACGAGTACGAGCGCATCCGCAACATCCTCGGCCGCCGTCCGACGAGCGCCGAGCTCGCGATGTACTCCGTGATGTGGAGCGAGCACTGCTCCTACAAGTCCTCGAAAATCTACCTGCGCCAGTTCGGCAAGAAGGTAACGCCCGAGATGAAGCAGCACCTCATGGTGGGCATGGGCGAGAACGCCGGCGTGCTCGACATCGGCGAGGGCTGGGCCGTCACCTTCAAGATCGAGTCGCACAACCACCCCTCGTACATCGAGCCGTTCCAGGGCGCCGCGACCGGCGTGGGCGGCATCGTGCGCGACATCATCTCGATGGGCGCCCGCCCCGTCGCCGTCATGGACGCGCTGCGCTTCGGCGCCATCGACCACCCCGACACCGCCCGCGTCGTGCACGGCGTCGTCTCGGGCATCAGCTTCTACGGCAACTGCCTCGGCCTGCCGAACATCGGCGGCGAGACCTGGTTCGACCCCACCTACCAGGCCAACCCCCTCGTCAACGCCCTCGCGGTCGGCGTGCTGCGCCACGAAGACCTGCACCTCGCCAACGCCAAGGGCGCGGGCAACAAGGTCGTGCTGTTCGGCGCCCGCACGGGCGGCGACGGCATCGGCGGGGCCTCCATCCTCGCCTCGGACACCTTCGCCGAGGGCGGCCCGACCAAGCGCCCCGCGGTGCAGGTCGGCGACCCCTTCGCCGAGAAGGTGCTCATCGAGTGCTGCCTCGAGCTCTTCGCCGGCGACCTCGTCGAGGGCATCCAGGATCTCGGCGCCGCCGGCATCTCCTGCGCGACGAGCGAGCTCGCCTCGAACGGCGACGGCGGCATGTCGATCGTGCTCGACGAGGTGCTGCTGCGCGACCCCACGCTCACGCCCGAGGAGATCCTCATGAGCGAGAGCCAGGAGCGCATGATGGCCATCGTGCGCCCCGAGAAGCTCGCCGGCTTCCTCGAGGTCGTGCAGAAGTGGGATGTCGAGACGAGCGTGCTCGGCGAGGTCACCGACACCGGCCGCCTCTCGATCACCTGGCGCGGCGAGGAGATCGTCAACGTCGACCCGCGCACCGTGGCCGTCGACGGCCCGGTCTACGAGCGCCCGGTCGCCTACCCCGGCTGGATCGACGCGCTCCAGGCCGACTCGGCCGCGGGCCTCGCCCGCCCCGAGACGCCCGAGCAGCTGCGCGAGCAGTTCCTGCAGCTCGTCGGCTCGGCGAACCAGGCGGATGCCGCGTGGGTCACGAGCCAGTACGACTCCTACGTGCTCGGCAACACCGCGCTCGGCGCGCCCGACGACGCCGGCATGATCCGCGTCGACGAGGAGTCCGGCCTCGGCGTCTCCGTCGCGACCGACGCGAACGGCCGGTACTCGCAGCTCGACCCGAAGCAGGGCGCCAAGCTCGCCCTCGCCGAGGCGTACCGCAACGTCGCCGTCACCGGCGCCACGCCGATGGGCGTCAGCGACTGCCTGAACTTCGGCTCGCCCGAGAACCCCGAGGTCATGTGGCAGTTCTCGCAGACGGTCGAGGGCCTCTCCGACGGCTGCCTCGAGCTCGGCATCCCCGTCACCGGCGGCAACGTCTCCTTCTACAACCAGACCGGCGACGTGCCGATCCACCCGACCCCGGTCATCGCCGTGCTCGGCGTGATCGACGACGTCGCCCGCCGTGTGCCGAGCGGCTGGCAGGACGACGGCCACAACATCTACCTGCTCGGCGACACCGCGCTCGAGCTCGACGGCTCGGCCTGGGCCGGCACGGTGCACGACCACCTCGGCGGTCGCCCTCCGGCGGTCGACCTCGGGCGCGAGAAGACGCTGGGCGAACTGCTGAGCGCCGCGGCGCTCGAGGGGCTCATCGACTCGGCGCACGACCTCAGCGACGGCGGACTCGCGGTCGCCCTCGCCGAGGGCGTCTCCCGCTTCGGCGTCGGCGCCCGGGTGTTCCTCGGCGAGGTGGTGGAAGACGCCGGCATCGATCTCGCGACGGCCCTGTTCAGCGAGTCGACCGGCCGGGTCATCGTCACGGTGCCGCGCGAGGACGACGTGAAGTTCCGCGGGCTCTGCGAGGGACGCGGCTACCCGGTGCGCCGCATCGGCGTGACCGACGCCGCCTCCGACGCGCTCGAGGTGCAGGACGCCTTCACGGTCTCCGTCGACGAGCTCCGCGGCGTGAACCGCGCACCCCTCGCCGAGGCCTTCGGGCCGATCGTCGGGTACTGAGCGCCGATCGTCAGGCACTGAGCGCCGGTTCACCCGCGCGCTCAGCGCCCGGCCCCGTGTGAGACTTGTGGCGTGATCGAGGAGTACTCCGACGCCTACGCCGCGACGCACGGCCGCTTCACCGTCGTGCCCGCCGCCTACGTGCTGCTGCGCCGCGGCGACGAGGTGCTGCTGCAGCTGCGGCGCGGCACGGGGTACTACGACGAGCACTGGGCCTTCGGGGCGGCCGGGCACGTCGAGGCCGGCGAATCGCTGCCGGCCGGCGCCGCCCGCGAGGCCCGCGAGGAGCTCGGGGTCGGGCTGGCGCCCGGCGCACTGGAGTTCGTCACGCTGATGCACCGCACCGACGGCTCTGGCCGTCCGATCGAGCAGCGCTTCGACGTCTTCTTCCAGGCCCGCGAGTGGGCGGGCGAGCCCCGGTTGATGGAGCAGGGCAAGGCCGCGGGGCTCGACTGGTTCCCGCTCGACGCGCTGCCCGCCCCGGTCGTGCCGCACGAGCTGCGGGTGCTCGAGGCCCTGCGCGCCGCTCCGGTTCCCGGCATCACGACGTTCGGCTTCTGATCGTGGATCCGTCGATCATCGGCACCGTCGCGATGCTCGGCTTCGGAGCCGTCATCCTCATCGGGGTGATCGTGCGCTGGATCCGGGCCCCGCGCGGCGTCCGGTCCCGGCTGCGGCACGCCCTCGGCCCGATCGCCGGCGCCGGCGAGAGCTACCAGGAGCTGCACACCGGCCAGCGCGGCCTGCAGGCCTCCATCATCGAGGCGGTGCAGGAGCAGGAGCAGGGCGGCGGTGCCGAGCGCGACGCCGACGCCCCGCTCTGAGCGCCCCACCTCGACTTGCCCGACTTTCATGAAAGTCGGGCAAGTCGAGATGGGAGCGGAGGTCGGCGGCCCGCTCAGCCGCGACCGCGGGAGGCGTCCCAGAGGGCGGCCCAGTCGTCCGCCGCGAGGCGGCCGGGCGGGGTCGAGGAGGGGATGCCCCGGCGACGCAGCCACGCCTTCGGGGACCCCGAACCGGCGTCCGCCCAGCCCGTCCCGCCCGTCGCCGCGGCGGCCGCGGTGAGCCGCTGCGCGAGCCCGGCCCCGCGCCCCTGGAAGACCTCTCCGACGAAGCGCTGGTAGCTCCGCCGCTCGCGGGGGTCGACGAGCGGTCGCTCGCGCCGCTCGATCGTGAACAGGCCGCCGTCGACGGCGGGCACCGGCCGGAACGCCGACGCCGGCACCCGCCGACGCAGCCGGAAGCGATACCACGGCGCCCACTGCACGGTCAGCATGCTCGCCCCGCCGACGCCGCAGCGCCGCCGCGCCACCTCCCACTGGGTGAGGAGCACCGCCCGGTCCCAGCCGGGCGACTCCAGCAGGTGCCGGAGCGCGGCGGTGGTCACGTGGAACGGCAGGTTGGCGACGACGAGATGCGGATGCCTCGGCAGCCTCCAGTGCAGCAGGTCGGCGTGCACGACCTCGACGTGCGACCCGAGCTCGCGCCGCAGGCGCGCGACCCGTGCGGGGTCGAGTTCGACCGCCGTGAGCGGCCGGCCGAGCTCGGCGAGCGGCCGGGTGAGCGCCCCGCCGCCGGGGCCGAGCTCGACGATGGGGTCACGGCTCGTGCGGGCGAGCTCGACGATCTCGGCGACGACGCGGCGGTCGACGAGGAAGTTCTGCCCGAGCTCATGGCGGCCGCCGTGGCTCTGGCTGCGCGCGCTGTGCGGCTGCGCGCGCCCGCGCGCGCGTGAGGGACGTGGGTTCGATGAAGGCATGGATGCTCCGCTGACGAATGAACGCCGGGGACGCCGAAGCGCGCCGCGGCCGAGGACTCGGCTGGCGGCGGAGCGGGAGAGGGATCCGGTCGCTCCGCCTCAGGCGGTGCGGGGCCGAATGATCATCTGCGAGCACATGCACGACATGGTCCGCCACCCTAGCAAGCGCCGGCGAGCGCCGCGAATCGCTCGTGCGACGCCGCGTGACGCCGGGCGTCGGAGGCTCGTGCGACGCCGCGTGACGCACGGCGACGGAGGATGACGCCGGGGCTCGCCGAGGCATCCGTCCCGCGCGTACGCTCCCGCCATGACGCTCATCGACGACCCCACCGCCACTCCCGCCTCGTCGGCCGAGACCGCCGCGGACGCGGCGGACCGCGCCGCCCGCCTCACCGCCGCCGGCACCGCCTGGCACGAGCGCATCGCCGCCGCGCCGTCGAACGCCGAGCTCACCTACCGCGTCTCCGGCCGCGGCACCGGCGCCGTCGCGACCCGCATCATCGCCGGGAAGCACCGCTTCACCGTGGACGAGCCCGCCGCCCTCGCCGGGGACGACGCCGCGGCGAGTCCGGTCGAGTACGCGCTCGGCGCCCTGATCTCCTGCCAGGTCGTCGTGTACCGGCTGTACGCGCAGGCGCTCGGCATCGTGCTCGACGACGTCGAGATCAACGCGGAGGGCGACCTCGACGTGCGCAAGCTCTTCGGGATCGACGAGTCCGGCCGCGCCGGGTTCTCGGCGGTGCGCCTCGACGTGCGCCTGAGCGGTCCCGAGCCGAAGGAGCGCTACGCGGAGCTGCAGGCCGCGGTCGACGCGCACTGCCCGGTGCTGGACCTGTTCCAGAACCCGGTGCCGGTGCAGGTCACGCTCGGCTGAGCCGCGCGACGCCGCAGCCGCGCGACGCCGCAGCGAGCACGGGCGAGCGGCTCAGCGCCCGGCCGGCGTCACGTCCCAGGCGCCGGCTGCGCGAGCAGCTCCGCCCGTTCGGCGAGGTAGCCGGCGAGCGGCGTCCAGGCACCGGGGTCGCTCGGGTTCCAGCGCACCATGACCCGGCCCTCGCGGAGCGCCACCGGCCCACCGGCAGGCAGCGCCTCTGCACCCCCGTCGAGCGGGATCGGCACGGCGTCGAAGTCCACCGTCTCGCCGGCCGGGATGCCGCCCTTCACCGCCGCCGCGCGGTAGGCGCGCTGCTCGGCGACCGCGTTCGCGGTGACGGAGCGCCGGGCCGGGGCCTCCGCGCGCACGACCCGGCCGGCCGCGTACAGCCGCCCGTCGCCGTCGAGCAGCAGCGAGCCGAGTCGCCAGACCTCGCCGAGCCGGCGCATCCGCGCCGCCCGCGGCAGGCCGAGCCGACGGCGCGGGGGCTCGTAGGCGGCGAGCACCTCCCGGCGGGCTCCGGCCGCCGCGAGACGCCCGGTCGCGGCGACGACGGCGGCGCGCGCCTCGGCGAACGCCGCATCGCCCGCGGCGTGCGCGGATGCCTCGCCAGGCCCGTCGCTCATGGAGTGCAGCGTACCCGCCTTCACCGTCGGATCCGTGCGGGGCCGAGGGCCGCCGCGAGGCCGAGCAGCACGATGGCGACGACCACGAGTCCCCATCGCCCGGTGAACACGCCGAGCACGGCCAGCACCGTGCCGACGACGGCCACGATCGAGGCGGCGCGTCGCCGCACGGCGGGCCGCGTCCACCAGCTCGCGAGGAGCCCGCGCATCAGCCGACGAGGGTGAACGGGGTCGCCGTGGCGAGCTCGGCGAAGGCCCAGGTCTTCGCGCCGATGACGGGGTCGCTCGACACTCGCGTCGGCTGCTGCTTGGCGGGTTCGCCCTTCACGAGCCCGCGCGGGCCCCAGAACTCCCCGCCCGCGACCTCCGCGGCGGTGAGCGCGTGCAGCACGGGCTCCGCGCCGCGGTGCTTGCCCTGCGCCCAGGCGGCCTGCAGTGCGTCGGCGAAGCGATCGCCCCGGCTCGGCTCGTTCACGCCGGGAACGGTGGGGGTGCGACCGGAGATCGCGTAGCCGGGGTGCGCGACGACGCTCGCCACCGGCACGCCGGCGCGGCGCAGCCGGCGGTCGAGCTCGAAGCCGATCGACTGCCCCGCGATCTTCGACTGCGCGTAGGCGCGCCAGAAGTCGTACCCCCGCTCGAGCTGCAGCTGCTCGACCCGGAACGTCGAGAGCTTCGTCGACAGGGAGCCGAGCGTGATCACCCGTGCGCCGTCCGCGAAGCGGCGCGAGCCGGGGACGAGCTCGTCGCCGGAGCCCGCCGCGCCGAACAGCCCGGCGAGGAGCGCGAAGTGCCCGAGCACGTTCGTGGCGAGCACGAGCTCGTTGCCGTCGGGGCTCTCGAGTCGTCGTCCGGGCGTGTGCACCATGCCGGCGTTCAGCACGGCGCCGTCGAGCTGCGGCTCGCCGCGGAGCGCGGCGACGCCGGCGCGCACGGAGTCGAGCGAGGCCGTGTCGATGACGAGCGTCGAGACCCGGCCGCCGAGCTCGCCGCGGTCGGCTCCGGCAACCACCCGCTCGCGGATGACCGCGGCGGCCGTCTCGAGCCGTTCAGGGCTGCGCCCGGACAGCACGACGTGGGCGCCCGCGCCGACGAGTCGGGCGCTCGTGAAGAAGCCGAGCCCGGCGTTCGCGCCGGTCACGAGGTAGCGGCGGCCCGTGAGATCGGGCAGCGGCACGGGGTACCAGCTCATCGGGCGGGGCTCACAGCTCGCCGGAGGCGCCGTTGCCGGCGAGCTCCTCGTGGTGCTGGATGACCTCGGCGACGACGAAGTTGAACCACTTCTCGGCGAACGCGGGGTCGAGGTGGGCGTCTTCGGCGAGCGCGCGGAGCCGCTGGATCTGGCGCTTCTCGCGGTCGGGATCGCTCGGCGGGAGGCCGTGCGTCGCCTTCAGCCGGCCCACGTGCTGGGTGAACTTGAAGCGCTCGGCCAGCAGGTGGATGAGGGCGGCGTCGATGTTGTCGATGCTCGCTCGGATGCCGAGGAGCTCGGACATCGCGGCGTCCCGGTCGTCGATCGCGGTCATGCTTCGACCCTACTTCGCGCGGGCCGGCTTCTCGCGCGAGCTCGCGCATTCCGCGCCGGCGGGGCACCGGAGCCGTTGGCGGGCCGACCGCGCGAACGAGACCACGCGCGGCCGGCCCTCGTCCCGGCGTCGGCCCGCGATCCCCGGTGCGGGCCGACGCCGGGGGTCTAGGCGGACTCCGCCGCGCGACGCAGCATCGGCCGCGTCGAGACGAGCCCGAGGGCGACGACGCCGATCCCGGCGGCGAGGACCCCGGCGATCACGAGCAGCGCGAGCGGCTGCACGATGAGCGTGATGCCCGTGAGCGGCAGCATGACGACCGCGGCGACCACGGCGGAGCCGATCGCGGTGATCCGCAGCGGCGACATCACGGCGCGACGGCGGGCGGCGTCCATCGTCGGCTCGGGCATGCCGAGCATGTCGAGGGAGCGGTAGAGCTCGCGGCGGTCGAGGATCCCGGCGGCCTGGTTGACGCCGACGGAGCAGGCGACCATCAGGAACGAGCCGATGACGGTGATGAGGATGCCGGTGCGGATGTCGGCGATGAGCTCGAGCCCCTCGCGGTCCATCTCGCCCGAGCCGCCCATGGCATCGATGAGCGCGATGCCGACGCCCGCGAACACGGCCATGAAGCTCGTCATCGCGACCCCGGAGACCTGCCGCCAGGCGGCCTTCGGCGATTCGAGCACGCTGCGCGCGGCGAGGAGCTTCGCCGGCTTCGTCGCGCGCTTCGCCTGCCCCTGCGCGACGAGCCGGATCACCCACGGCCCGATGAGGTTCAGCACGGCCAGGGTGCCGCCGAACGCGGCGCTGAGGAACAGGAACAGCACGGATGCCTCGCCGGCCAGCTGCAGCCCGCTCATCAGCCCGAAGGCGAGGACGATCACGGCGGCGCCGATCACGATGCGCAGCCAGGAGAGCTTCGGGGCGTCCTGTCGCGTGCGCACGCCGAGCGGCGAGATCACGACCTGGCGGAGGCCGAGGACGGCGCTCACGACGGCGAGCAGCACGATGCCGAGCGGCACCACGAGGAGCACCGCCGCCGGCAGCAGCACCCCGTCGATGCCGAGCGGCTCGCCGCGGAACGGGACGAGCGCGATGCCGGGCATGATCGCGAAGTAGCCGACGATGCCGATCGCCGATCCCACGAGCGCGAGCATCGCCGACTCGATCACCGCGAGCGCGGAGACCGTCGCCGGGGTGGCGCCGAGCAGTCGCAGCGTCGCGAGGCGGTCGTCGCGGCGCCTGGCGGACAGCCGGGCGGCCGCGCCGCCGAGCGAGGCGAGCGGCACCACGAGGAGCACGAGTGCGATGACGGCGAGCAGCTGGTAGCCGACGGCGGTGTCGTCCGTCCAGCGCCAGAACGACTGCGCACCGCCGATGACGGTGAGCAGCAGCGCCGTGACGATCGCGAACGCGGTGATCGGCAGTAGGAGGGTCGCCGCGCCGGAGGAGCCGGGGCGGGCGAGCAGCCAGGCGACGCGGCCGATCACGCCCGGCCTCCCGGTGCGGGCAGCGGCACCGCGGTGGCGCCGGGGGCGGGCGGAGCCGGGGCCGGCGGCGCGACGGGCGCCGGGTCGGCCGCCGCACCGTTCGGCTGCGGCATCCGCTCGCCGACGATCAGGCCGTCGCGGACGTCGACGATGCGCGAGCAGCGCGCCGCGACCTCCGGGTCGTGCGTGACGAGCACGAGGGTGCGGCCCTGGCCGACGGTCGAGTGCAGCAGGGCGCCCATCACCTCGGCCGAGGTCGCCGAGTCGAGGGCGCCCGTCGGCTCGTCGGCGAACACGACGCTCGCGCCGGTGACCTGGGCGCGGGCGATCGCGACGCGCTGCGCCTGACCGCCGGAGAGCTGACCGATACGGCGGTCCTCGAGGCCGGCGAGGCCGAGCGCGGCGAGCCAGCCCCGGGAGTGCTCCTCGGCGCGGGCGCGCGGCATCCCGTTCAGCATGAGCGCGAGGGCGACGTTCTCGATCGCGGTGAGCTCGGGGATCAGGAACCCCTGCTGGAAGACGAAGCCGAACGCCTCGCGGCGCAGCCGGGAGCGGTCGCGCTCGCCGAGCGCGTTCACCTGCACGCGGCCGGTGCCGCCGAGGAAGGAGACGGTGCCGGCATCCGGCAGGGTGATGCCCGCGAGGCAGTGCAGGAGCGTCGTCTTGCCGGAGCCCGAGGCGCCCATGATCGCGAGCGACTCCCCGGTGCGCACGGCGAGCGACACCCCGGCGAGGGCGCGCGTCGGGCCGAAGGACTTCTCGAGGCCGGATGCCTCGATGACGAAGGAACTCATGCTTCGAGCCTGCCCGGCGAACGGCGGACGGCGCGTCGGGCGCGGGCATGATCCGGGGCGCGAGGCGTCATCCGCCCGGATGACCCGCCCCGCCGCCGCTGGGATGACCCCTTGAACGACCGAGTTGCCCGACTTCCATGAAAGTCGGGCAACTCGGGGAGTGGGATCGTGGTGGGATGCCGCGCGGCGAGCGATCCCCATCGCTCGCCGCGCGGGCGGGCGCCGGCCCCAATCCGGCGCCCGGCGATCAGCGCGGGGTGGCCCGGCGGATCACGAGGAAGCCGGCGACCGCCGCCACCGCTGCGGCGGCGAGCCCGAGCAGGGTCAGCCCGATCGGGGTCAGCCCGACGAGCCACGTCCACACGGCCGGCCACGACTCGGTGAAGGTCAGCGTGGCGATCAGGATCAGCACGAGCGCGACGGTGCTGAACAGCAGCACCATCATGCCGCGCACCCGCCAGCGCATGTAGATCGTCGTCGCACTCGCGCCGATGAAGAGCACGAGGAGCTGCAGCACGAAGGTCGAGAAGAAGTCGAACCCCCAGCCGAGCTGCCCGTACCAGAGGGCGTCGAACATGCCCGCGCCGATCCACCAGCCGTTCGTGAGCTGCTCGAGCTGTACGAGCGTCGCGATCGCGACAGCCATCTCGGCCGAGACGAGCACGAATATCACGCTCATGCCGAGCCAGAAGTCGCGCCTGGTCGAGCCGAAGCCGAGGGCGAACGAGAAGGTGTAGGCGACGGCCTGCACGCCGACGACGACGAGGTACCACTGCGGCGAGAGCACGGCCCAGCTGTAGCGGAAGCCCTCGCGGGCCTCGTCCATCGGCGCCCCGGCGCCGCTCATGATGAGCGCGATCACCATGGTGACGGCCCAGGCGCCGCCGAGGATCATCCAGGGCACCCCGAAGAAGATCGTGGGGTTCACGGCGAGCAGGCGCACGATGCGCCAGACCTCTCCGACGCGGAGCCGGGGTGCCCCGAGCTCGCGCTCGGCGGTGGCGGTGGCGACGACGGTCATGCGGCGACCTCCTTCTCGGTCGCACCGGCGAGGTCGGCGCCGGTGAGGTGGACGATGAGCTGCTGGAGCGAGACCGGCGCGAGCTCGAGACCGAGCTCGGCGGCCCGGACGCGCTCCTCGCGGTCGAGACGGCCGTCGATGGTGACCGAGGCGAGCCCGCCGAGGCCCTCGCGGCCGATGATGGGCCGGCCCTGCACGAACTCCTCGACGACCGAGCGGGCGCCGGCGATCGTGGTCGCCTGTCCGCGCACCTCCTCGGCGTCGCGGTCGAGCAGGATGCGGCCCTGGTCGATCAGGATGACATGCTCGAGGAGGTTCGCGACCTCGTCGATCAGGTGCGTCGAGAGCACGATGGTGCGGGGGCGCTCCGCGTAGTCCTCGAGCAGCCGGTCGTAGAAGATGTGCCGCGCGACCGCGTCGAGGCCGAGGTAGGGCTCGTCGAAGAAGGTGAGCGGGGCGCGGCTCGCGAGGCCGACGATGACGCCGACGGCGGAGAGCTGCCCGCGGGAGAGCTTCTTGATGGGCCGCTTCAGCGGGAGGCGGAAGTCGGCGATCAGGCGCTCCGCGAACTCGGCGTCCCAGTTCTCGAAGAACCACGGCGCCGAGGTGAAGACGTGCTTCGGCGTGAAGTCCTCGGGGTAGCGCTGCGACTCGGCGATGAAGCAGAGCCGGCGCAGCACGTCGGCGTGCTCGGCGGGCGTGCGGCCGAACACCTCGAGCTCGCCCTCGTTCGGGAAGAGCTGGCCGGTGAGCAGCTGCATGAGCGTCGTCTTGCCGGCGCCGTTGCGGCCGAGGAGGCCGTAGATGCGGTGCTCCTCGAGCGCGAAGTCGACGCGGTCGACGGCTGCGAAGGAGCCGTAGCGCTTGGTGAGACCGCTGGCGCGGACCACGGTGCTGGTCATGATGCGATCCTTTCCGCGCGGATGAGTGCCGCGAGGTCGTCGATGGTGATGCCGAGCTTCTCGGCCTCGATGATGAGCGGGCGGAGGTACTCCGCCGAGAAGTCGGCCCGCCGGCGCTCGACGAGCCGGTCACGGGCGCCCTCGGTCACGAACATGCCGATGCCCCTTCGTTTGACCACGATGCCGTCGTCGACAAGGCGGGTCACCCCTTTCAGTGCGGTCGCCGGATTGATCCGGTAGAACGCGGCGAACTCGTTCGTCGAGGGGATCTGCGAGCCTTCCGCGATGACCCCGTCGATGATGTCGTTCTCGATCTGCTCCGCGATCTGGAGGAAGATCGGGCGGGATTCGTCCATTCCGGCCTTCCTGTGCGTCGTCCCCGGGAACGAACCTTGGTTGGTTCATTACTTGTGTAACTAACCAACCACGTCGGCGCCCCCGTGTCAAGCGCCGCGCAGGAATCCCTCGCGACCGGCGCCCGCCGCCGTGCTTCGCGCCGCTACGCCGCGGGGGCCTCCGCCGCAGCGCGCCGCGGCAGGCGCAGCCGGCCCTGGGCGAGCAGGATGCCGAGCAGCACGAGCAGGGCGCCGATCGGCTCGTGCCAGCCGAACCGCTCGCCGAGCAGCGCCACGCCGAGGGCGACGCCGACGACCGGGGTGACGTACGTCACCGTCGAGGTGCCCGTCGGACCCCAGGCGCGCAGCACGTTGATGTTCCAGATGTAGGCGAAGCCCGTGCCGAGGATGCCGAGCGCGAGCAGCGAGGCGACGACCGTCCCGTCGAGCCGCACCGGCCCGAGCGCGAGCCACGGGGTGAGCGCGAGCATGACCAGCGCGGCGACCCCGATCGAGAGGAAGGCGAACGTCGCGGGCGCGATCGGCCGCTGGCTCAGGAACTTGCGCTGGTACCCGAAGCTGAAGCCGTAGCAGGCCGTCGCGACGAGGCAGGCGAGCTGCCCCGCGAGACTGCCGGTGAGGGCGTGGTACTGCCACGGCCCGATCACGACGACGACCCCGACGATGCCGATGCCGACCCCGACCCAACGGCTGAGGCCGAGCCGCTCGACCCGGAACACGAGGGTCGCCATGAGCGCCGTCATGATCGGCGTCGTCGCGTTGTAGATCGACGCGAGGCTCGAGGAGACGTACTGCTCGGCCCACGCGAAGCACAGGTACGGGACGACGCAGGTCGCGAACGAGACGACGAGGAAGTGCAGCCAGACGATCGGCTCCCGCGGCAGCACCGGACCGGGGCGGCCGTCGGCTCCCGGCACGCGCGGGCGCGTCACGGCCACGATCACGCCGAGGGTGAGGGCGCCGAGCAGCACCCGCGACCAGGCGATCTGCCCGAAGCTCACCCCGGCGAGCGCGAGCTTCATGAACAGGAAGCTCGCGCCCCAGACGACGCCCATGACGAGGAACTGCGCCCACGTCGACCACCGCTTCGGCCCGGGAGCGGGCACGGCCGCGCCTCCGGCCGTGGCCGTCGCGGCCGATGCCGCGGGGGTGGCGTCCGCCGGGGCGTCGCGGGGGTCGATGCTGCTCACCCGTCGAGGCTACGGCCGGCCGCCGACGGCCGGAACGGCCCGAGGCATCCCTGTCCGGAATCCGCCGAGGATCGGCAGCCGCGCCCGTCGCCCGTTCCCCGGCGGACCTGCCGCGAACGCCACCGAGCCGCCCGCGTCCGATGGAACGCGGGCGGCTCGGTCACGGGTGCCGGCGCGACGCGGGCAGGCGTTCCCGACGCGCCGAACGGGTGGCCCGGCGGCGCGCCCCCACGCGCCGCCGGGCGGATCAGTGCTCGCTCGCCTTCTCGGCGCCGATGCCCGTGAGCGAGCGCACCTCCATCTCCGACTGCTTCGCCGGGTCCTCGGTGCCGCGATCGAGCACGGTGCCGAGCCAGCCGAGGAAGAACGCCAGCGGGATCGAGACGATCCCCGGGTTCGACAGCGGGAAGAACGCGAAGTCGATCGCGTCGGTCTTCAGCATCGAGGTCTCCGAGCCCGACACCACCGGCGAGAAGGCGATGAGCAGGATGGCGGAGGCGAGGCCGCCGTACATGCTCCACAGCGCGCCCTTCGTGGAGAAGCGCTTCCAGTACAGCGAGTAGACGATCGTCGGCAGGTTCGCCGAGGCGGCCACCGCGAACGCGAGCGCCACGAGGAACGCGACGTTCTGCCCGTTCGCCCCGATGCCGCCGATGATCGCGACGATGCCGATGATCACCACCGTGCGCCGGGCCACCTTCACCTCGGCGCCGGCCGCCGGCTTGCCCTTCTTCACGACCGAGGCGTAGATGTCGTGCGCGAAGGAGGCGGCCGCCGTGATCGTGAGCCCGGCCACGACCGCGAGGATCGTCGCGAACGCGATCGCGGAGATCAGGCCGAGCAGCAGCGGGCCGCCGAGCGAGAACGCGAGCAGCGGCGCGGCGGAGTTCGGCCCGCCGGGCGCTGCGGCGATGACGGACGGCCCGACGAGCGCCGCGGCGCCGTAGCCGAGGACGAGGGTGAACACGTAGAAGATGCCGATCAGCCAGATCGCCCAGACGACCGACTTGCGGGCCTCCTTCGCCGTCGGCACCGTGTAGAAGCGCATCAGCACGTGCGGCAGGGCCGCGGTGCCGAGCACGAGCGCGAGCCCGAGCGAGAGGAAGTCGACCTTCGAGAGGTCGGAGACCCCGTACTTCAGGCCCGGGTCGAGGATGGCGGGGTTCTCGGCGACGGCGACGGCCTGGTCGAGCAGCGCCGAGAAGTCGAAGCCGTTGATCGCGAGCACCCACACCGTCATCACGCCGGCGCCGGCGATGAGCAGCACCGCCTTGATGATCTGCACCCACGTCGTGCCCTTCATGCCGCCGACGAGCACGTAGAGGATCATCAGCGCGCCGACCACGGTGATCACGAGCGACTGGCCGAGCGTGTCGCTGATGCCGAGCAGGAGCGACACCAGGCCGCCCGCGCCCGCCATCTGCGCGAGCAGGTAGAAGAAGCAGACGACGAGGGTGGTGATGGCGGCGGCGATCCGCACGGGCTTCTGCTTCAGCCGGAACGACAGCACATCGGCCATGGTGAAGCGCCCGGTGTTGCGCAGCAGCTCCGCGACCAGCAGGAGCGCGACGAGCCAGGCGACGAGGAAGCCGATGGAGTAGAGGAAGCCGTCGTACCCGGTCATCGCGATGGCGCCCACGATGCCGAGGAACGACGCCGCCGAGAGGTAGTCGCCCGCGATCGCCGAGCCGTTCTGGCCGCCCGTGAAGGAGCGGCCGGCGGCGTAGTAGTCGGCGGCGGTCTTGTTGTTCCGGCTGGCGCGGAACACGATGATCATCGTGATCGCGACGAAGGCGCCGAAGATCGCGATGTTGAGCCACGGCTCACCGGGCGCGCTCGCGGCCGGCTCGGCGGCGTGACGCAGGCCGAGGACCGCGGCGCTCATCGCGACACCTCCGCGTTCGAGGCATCCGCGATCTCCGCCTCGATCTCCTCGCGGATCTCGCTCGCGATCGGGTCGAGCCGACGATTGGCGAAGCTCACGTACCAGGTCGTCACCGCGAAGGTGGTGACCACCTGCGCGAGCCCGAGCAGCATCGCGACGTTCACGCTGCCGAAGACCGGCGTGGACATGAAGTCGTGCGCGTAGCTGGCGAGCAGCACGTAGGCGAGGTACCAGACCAGGCAGGCGGCCAGCACGGGGAACACGAACCCGCGCTGGCGCCTCCTCAACCGCTGGAACCGCTCCGACTGCTGGACCGCGCGGTAGTCGACGATGGGACGGTTCGTCTCCTCCGCGCTCAGGGCGTCGTTGCCCATGGCGTCTCCTTCGAGGTCGTCGGTGCGACATCGCACCGTGCGGCCCCTCGATGCCAGAGGCTGCGGGCCGCGGTGCGACCATGCTGCCGTCGCTCGCGGGCCGCCGGGGGCCGACGCCGCTCGTCGTCGCCGAGCGGTCCCGATCGTGCGACGAACGGCGGCCGCTCGCGATGAACGATCGCTACGCTGGCCTGCATGCCCGAGTCCCTGGTGGTGGCCGCGGCGGCCGGCGTCGTCGCCGGCGCGCTCGCCGTGGGACTCGTCGTGCTGCTGCGCCGCCTCGTGGTCTCCTCGAAGGAGCTCGGCACCGAGGCGGAGCGCGCCACCTACCAGACGCTGCACCTCGCCTCCCGGGCGGCCGCGCACCTCCGCGGCGGCGTCGGCGTCGAGGACGCGAAGCGCGCGGGCCGGCACCTGAAGGCACTGCTCGGCTGCGACACCCTCGCGATCGTCGACCCGGGCGGCGTCGTCGCGCTCGAGGGCGACGACGGCCTGCGCGAGACGGCCGCGGAGCTCGCCGCCGCCGCGCACGATTCGGGACGGCCGCAGGTGCAGCGCCGCGTGCCGCGCTCGGGGCGGGCGCGCCACGGCGCGCGGGAGACGGATGCCGTCGCGGCCCCCATCCTCGTCGGCCGCCGCCCGGTCGGGGCGATCGTCGCGTTCGCCGCCCCGGTGCGGGCCGGGCTCGTGCGCGCGACCGCGGAGGTCGCCGACTGGGTCGCCGCGCAGGTCGAGCTCGGCGAGCTGGACGCCTCCCGCACGGCCCTCGCCGAGGCCGAGGTGCGGGCGCTGCGGGCGCAGATCAGCCCGCACTTCATCTACAACTCGCTGAACGCGATCGCCTCGTTCATCAACACCGACCCGGCGCAGGCGCGCGAGCTCGTGCTGGAGTTCGCGGACTTCACGCGGTACTCGTTCCGGCGGCACGGGGAGTTCACGACCGTCGCCGACGAGCTCGGCTCGATCGACAGCTACCTGCGCCTCGAGCGGGCGCGCTTCGGCGAGCGGCTGCGGGTGACCCTGCAGATCGCGCCGGAGGTGCTCGGCGCGGTGGTGCCGTTCCTGTCGATCCAGCCGCTCGTGGAGAACGCGGTGCGGCACGGCCTCGAGGCGAAGGAGGGCGGCGGCCGCATCACGATCACCGCCGAGGACTCGGGCGCGTACGCCGAGATCAGCGTCGAGGACGACGGCGTCGGCTTCGACCCCGAGCTCATCCGCGAGGTCCTCGCCGGCGGGCAGGGCGGCGCGCACGTCGGCCTGCGGAACGTCGACGCCCGGCTCCGCCAGGTGTACGGCGACGAGCACGGCCTCGTCGTCGAGACGGCCGTGGGCGCGGGCACCCTCGTGCGGATGCGGGTGCCGAAGGCGGCGCCGCCCCCGGTGCCGCGACCCGAGCGGGATGGGAGACTCGAAGCGTGATCTCCGTCCTCGTCGCCGACGATGAGCAGCCCGCGATCGACGAGCTGGTGTACCTGCTCGGCCAGGATCCGCGCGTCGGCGTCATCCACCAGGCCTCTTCGGGGGCCGAGGCGGTGCGCCTGCTCACCCGCGAGCCGGTCGACGCGGCCTTCCTCGACATCCATATGCCCGGCCTCTCCGGCTTCGACCTGGCCCGCGCGCTGCAGCGCTTCGAGCACCGGCCGGCACTCGTCTTCGTCACCGCCGACGAAGAGGGCGCGCTCGAGGCCTTCGACCTCGCCGCGGTCGACTACCTGCTGAAGCCCGTGCGCGCCGAGCGGCTGCAGCGCTCGGTCGGTCGCATCGTCGACGCGCTGCGGCCGCCGGCGCCGGATGCCTCGCCGGCCGGCGAGATGATCGCGGTGCCGCTCGGCGGGACGACCCGGATGATCCGGCGCGACGAGGTGCGCTACGTGCAGGCGCAGGGCGACTACGCCCGGTTGCACACCGAGGGCGGCACGCACCTCGTGCGGGTGCCGATCTCCGACCTCGAGAAGCAGTGGGCGGAGGCCGGCTTCGTGCGGGTGCACCGCTCGTACCTCGTCGCGCTCGCGCACGTCTCGCGCATCCGGCTCGGCTCCGACCATCCGGCCGTCGTCGTGGGCGACGTCGAACTGCCCGTGAGCCGCCGCATGCTGCCGGGCCTGCGCGACCGGCTCGCGCAGTCGAGCGTGCGGCCCCGCCCGTGAGCGAGCCGACCTGGTCCCCCGAGCCCGTCGAAGGGGAGCCGCCCTGGTCCCCTGAGCTTGTCGAAGGGGAGCCGCGGCCTTCGACAAGCTCAGGGAACCAGTCAAGCTCAGGGAACCAACACCCTTCGAAAAGCTCAGGGGAGCCGCGCCCTTCGACAAGCTCAGGGAACCAACACCCTTCGACAAGCTCAGGGAACCAACACCCTTCGACAAGCTCAGGGAACCAGTCGAGCTCAGGGACCCGGCCCGCCCGCGTCCGCGTCACCGCGGCCGGCACGCCCCGCCCGGCGCCGCCGCGCGCCGCCCTCCGGCTCGACCGGCCGCCGGAGGCGCCGACGAGCGACATCCGCGGCGTCTACGTGCGCTCCCTCATCCGCTCGCAGCTGCGGCTGGGCCTCGTCTTCGCGGGCGGCTTCTGCGTCGCGACCGCGCTCTTCGTCGCCGCGATCGTGCTGGTGCCCGGGCTCGACGCGCAGTTCGTCGCCGGAGTCCCCGTCTCCTGGCTGCTGCTCGCCTTCGGCCTGTACCCGCTCGCCATCACCGTGGGCGTGCTCTACGCGCGAGCGGCCGCCCGCAACGAAGCGCGCTTCCGCCAGCTCGCCGAGGACGACGCGTGAACCCCGTCACCGGCTACACGGCGATCGCGGTCGTCTCGCTGGCCTCGGCGCTGATCGGTTTCTACGGCCTTCGCGTCTCCCGCACGACGGGCGACTTCTACGTCGCGAGCCGCACGGTGCGACCGTGGTGGAACGCCTCCGCGATCGGCGGCGAGTACCTGTCCGCGGCCTCGTTCCTCGGCGTCGCGGGGCTCGTGCTGCTGAGCGGCTCGACGGGCTTCTGGTTCCCGATCGGCTACACGGCCGGCTACCTCATGCTGCTGCTCTTCGTCGCCGCGCCGCTCCGCCGCAGCGGGGCGTACACGATCCCCGACTTCACCGCCGCGCGACTCGAGTCGCGCTGGGTGCGCCGGGTGACGAGCACCCTCGTCATCCTCGTCGGCTGGTTCTACATCGTGCCGCAGCTGCAGGGCGCCGCGCTGACCGTGCGGATCACGACCGGGCTGCCGCCGTGGGCCGGCTCGCTCGCGGTCGCCGTGATCGTCGCGGTGGTCGTCGTCGCGGGCGGCATGCGCTCGATCACCTTCGTGCAGGCGTTCCAGTTCTGGCTGAAGCTCACGGCGCTCGCGGTGCCGGTGGTGGCGCTGCTGATCGTCGTCGCGGGCGGCGTGCCCGGCCTCGAGGCGCGGGCGGCGCTGGCGCCCGAACTGGCGTTCCCGGTCGAGGCCGGGCCGCACGGGCTCGACGCATACCGCACGGTGTCCCTGATGGTGGCGCTGCTCTTCGGCACGCTCGGCCTGCCGCACGTGCTCGTGCGCTTCTACACGAACCCGGATGGCGCGGCCGCCCGCCGCACGACGGTGATCGTGCTCGCCCTGCTCTCGGCGTTCTACGTCTTCCCGACGGTGTTCGGGCTGCTGGGCCGGGCGTTCGCCCCGGAGCTCGCCGAGCGGGGGCAGGCCGACGCGCTCGTGCTGCTCCTGCCGGGGCTGCTCGTGCCGGGCCCGTGGGGCGAGCTGCTCACCGCCCTCGTCGTCGGCGGGGCCTTCGCCGCCTTCCTCTCGACGAGCTCGGGCCTCGTGGTGTCCCTCGCGGGGGTCGTCAGCCAGGACCTGCTCGGCGGCAGCGTGCGCGGCTTCCGCATCGCGGCCGTGCTCTCGACGCTCGTGCCGCTCGCCGTCGCGCTCGTGACGGAGTCGGCCGGGCTCGCCGGCAGCGTCGGCCTTGTCTTCGCGTTCACCGCATCGACGCTCTGCCCGGTGCTGCTGCTCGGCATCTGGTGGCGCGGGCTCACGGCGCGCGGCGCGATCGCGGGCATGGTGACGGGGGCGCTGCTGTCGGGCGGCGCGATCCTCGCGAGCGCCGCGGGGGCGACGGCGGCCGCGCCCGCGTGGCTCCGCCCGCTCGTCGAGCAGCCCGCGGCGTGGACGGTGCCGCTCGCGGTCGCGGTCATCGTGCTCGTCTCGCTCGCCGACCGGCGGCGGATGCCGCGCAGCGCCGACGCGTTCCTCGCCCGCCTGCACGTGCCTGAACGGCTGCGCTGAGCGGAGCGGGCCTCCCGCCCGGCCGTCAACCGACACCGCACGACCGCCCCGGCTAGGCTGGATCGGTGCTGCTGCCCGTCGCGATCTCCGTCCTCGTGGGCGCGTTCGCACAGCGCATCACCGGCATGGGGTTCGCCCTCATCGCCTCGCCGGCCCTCGTCATCCTGCTCGGCCCCTTCGACGGCGTCATCATCGTGAACGTCTGCGCCGTGCTGTCGTCGCTGCTCATCCTGCCGCGGGTGTGGAAGCAGGTGGAGTGGCGCCGCTTCGCCTGGCTCGTCGTCCCCGCGCTCGTCGGCACCCTGTTCGGCACGCTCGCCGCGACGGCCATCCCGGGGCCCTGGCTGCAGCTCGGCATCGGCGCACTCGTGATCGTGGCCCTCACCGTCACCCTCGTCGTGACCCGCACGGAGCACGTCGTGCACGGGGCGCCGCCGGCGATCCTCACGGGCGCGGCCTCGGGGTTCATGAACTCCGCGGCCGGGGTCGGCGGGCCCGCGCTCAGCGTCTACGCGGTCGCGAGCCGCTGGTCGCAGACGGGCTTCGCGGCGACCGCGCAGGCGTACTTCATCGTGATCGGCTCCGCGGCGCTCGGGAGCAAGCTCGCCACGACCGGCTGGCAGCTGCCCGAGCTGGAGCCGGGGGCCTGGCCCTGGGTGATCGCCGCGCTGCTCGTCGGCCTCGTGCTCGGCGAGCTGCTGCACACGCGGATCAGCCACCGCGCCGCCCGCATCGCGGTCATCGCGATCGCCTACCTCGGCGGCGCCGCCGCCCTCGTCGACGGCGCGCTCGAACTGCTCGGCTGAGGGCGCCGCCGAACTCACCCGCGCAGCAGCACCGGCCCGTCGCCGAAGGCCGCGAGCCGCGCCTCGAGTCCGGCGCGCACCTCGGGCCACTCGTCCACGATGACCGAGTACACCGCGCTGTCGCGCCAGCTGCCGTCGGCCCGGCGCTTGTCGCGCCGCATGACGCCGTCGAGCTTCGCCCCGAGCTTCTCGATCGCGCCGCGGGACCGGGCGTTCGCGGCATCCGCCTGGATCTTCACCCGGCCGAAGCCGTTCGCGAAAGCGAGCCCGAGCAGCAGCAGCTTCGCCTCGGGGTTCACGGCGGTGCCCCAGACGCGCGGGTCGTAGCCCGTCCAGCCGATGTGCGTCGACTCGTTCGGCAGATCGAAGTCGGCGAGCTTCGTCGCGCCGACGATGCGGCCGTCGTCGGGGCCGCCGATGAGGCGCACGGTGAAGGGCCGCTGCTCGGCGCCGGCCGTGCTGCCGTAGTAGCCGGTCGCCCATCGCTCGAACGCGACGCGGTCGGCGGGGAGCCCGGCCGGACCGCCGCCATACCCGCCGGCGAAGACCTCGGGACGGGCGAGCGCCTCGAAGAGGCCGGCGAGGTCGTCGGACTGCCACGGCGAGAGCCGGATGCGGCTGCCTCGGAGCTCGGCGCGGGCGGGAAGGGTCGCGGTCACAGATCGAGTCTGGCACGCGCGGACGAACGCCGACGGGCGCCCAGCGCCCGGTCGAGCCGGAAATGCTCGTTCGATCGGCCATTCTTCGGAGATGTCGCCGCGCGTCGGGCCGGCCGGAATGCCCCCTTCCGGTGCGGCTCGGCGTGTGCGACGATGACGGCGAAACCGCCATTCCGAGCGAGTACTGAGAGGACCGAGCATGGGTGCACTGGACGACGCGGCCAAGCAGGCCGGCGACTTCATCAACGAGAACAAGGACAAGATCAACGAGGCGCTGAAGAGCGAGCAGGCCGAGGGCATCAGCGACTCGGTGCTCGACGGCGTCGCCGGCTTCGCGAAGAAGGTCACGGGCGGCAAGTTCGACGAGCAGATCGACGGCGCGCGCGACTCGGTCGACGGCGCCATCGGCAACGAGTAGCGCCACCGGCGGCCACGCCACGAGGGGCGGATGCATCGGCATCCGCCCCTCGTGGCGTGTTCGGGCCACCGCGCGCCCCGGTGCGGGGGCGGGCCGGCGGGCCGGCCGGCTCGCGCTAGTCGAGCAGGTCGTGCAGCTGCACGATGGCGTCGCGCTCGGGGCCGACCCCGATCGCCGAGATCCGCGAGCCGCTCATCGCCTCGAGCTCGCGCACGTACGCCTGGGCGTTCGCGGGGAGGTCGGCGAACTCGCGCGCGCCGGAGAGGTCCTCGGTCCAGCCGGGGAACTCCTCGTAGATCGGCTTCGCGTGGTGGAAGTCGGACTGCGACACGGGCACCTCGTCGACGCGCTCGCCGTCGACGTCATAGGCGACGCAGACCGGAATGCGCTCGATGCCGGTGAGCACGTCGAGCTTCGTGAGCACGAAGTCGGTGACGCCGTTGATGCGCGCCGCGTAGCGGGCGATCGGGGCGTCGTACCAGCCGGTGCGGCGGCGGCGACCGGTCGTCGTGCCGAACTCGTGGCCGTTCTCGGTGAGGAAGTCGCCCCACTCGTCGAACAGCTCGGTCGGGAAGGGGCCCGCCCCGACGCGCGTCGTGTACGCCTTGATGACGGCGATGACCCGGTCGATCTGGTTCGGCGCGATGCCGGAGCCGGTGATCGCGCCGCCCGAGGTCGCGTTCGAGGACGTCACGAAGGGGTACGTGCCGTGGTCGACGTCGAGCATCGTGGCCTGGCCGCCCTCGAAGAGCACGGTCTCGCCGCGGCCGAGCGCCTGGTGCAGCTCGAGCGCCGTGTCGGTGACCATGGGGCGCAGCCGCTCGACGTAGCCGAGCAGCTCGTCGACGATCTCGTCGACGGCGATCGCGCGGCGGTTGTAGACCTTCACGAGCAGGTGGTTCTTCTGGTCGAGGGCGCCCTCGACCTTCTGCCGCAGGATGTTCTCGTCGAAGAGGTCCTGCATGCGGATGCCGACGCGGTTGATCTTGTCGGCGTAGCTCGGCCCGATGCCGCGACCGGTGGTGCCGATCTGGCGCTTGCCGAGGAAGCGCTCGGTCACCTTGTCGAGCGTGCGGTGGTACTGGGTGATGACGTGGGCGTTCGCCGAGATGCGGAGCTTCGAGACATCCACTCCGCGGCTCGCGAGGCCTTCGAGCTCCTCGAACAGCACCTCGATGTCGACGACGACGCCGTTCGCGATGACGGGCGTGACGCCCGGCGTCAGGATGCCCGAGGGCAGCAGGTGCAGGGCGTACTTCTCGTCGCCGACGACGACGGTGTGCCCGGCGTTGTTGCCGCCGTTGAACTTCACGACATAGTCGAGACGGGAACCGAGGAGGTCGGTGGCCTTTCCCTTGCCTTCATCGCCCCACTGGGCTCCGACGAGTACGACCGCGGGCATATCAGTCCTCTCCTGCCGGCGGGGTCGCCGGGATCACGGTGATGAGCTGGGTCGGGGTGAACTCGCTCGCGATGCGAGCGGGCGCCTCGGAATCGGCGGCCTCGAGCTGCGCGGCGAGCGCGTCGGCGCGATCGCCGAGCCCGAGGGACAGCGCGGCGCGACGCTGGGCGTCGAGGGCGCGCAGGTAGGCGCGGTTGGGCTCCTCGGCCCAGCGCACGGGGTCGCCCTCGGTCCAGCCGGCCGCGGCCAGCTGGGCCCGGGCGAACTCGACGGATGCCGCGGCGAAGGCGTAGGCCTCGATGGCCCGCCCCTCGGAGTCGGCGAGGTCGGCGAGCTCGGCCCAGGCGAGGGGCGACGAGGGATGTTCGGCGACGACGGCCTGCACGGCGCTGCGGTCGCTCGTGGCGAGGGCCTCGCGCACCTCCGGCTCGTCGGCCAGGGTGATCTCGGTCTCCGCCGATGCTTCGTCAGGAGTCACACTCCACCATATCGCGAGGCCGCCCGGCGGCCCGGGAGGCGGCCCGGGAGCGCGGCCGGGCGCGCGCACGCCACGGGGGCCGGGCCGTGCGACCCGACCCCCGTGGGCTCCGCGCTACTGCACGACGTTGAAGGCGTTGACGTTGCCCGCGCCGTAGAAGCCGTTGCGCGCGCCGCCGGTGCAGCTGGCCTCGTAGGCCGTCTCGCTGCCCGCCCACAGGGGCACCGGGTTGTAGACCCCGGCCGGGCAGGAGAGCGGCGTCGCCGTGCGCTCGAGGAAGGACGCGAGCTGCCCCGGCTTCATGCCCGGGTGCGCCGAGACGGCGAGCGCCGCGACGCCGGCGGCGTGCGGCCCGGCCATCGAGGTGCCCTGCTTGTAGCCCCAGCCGCCGGGGACGGTCGACAGCACCCCGTCCGCGACGGTGCGGCTCGCGCCCTGCGTGCGGAAGCGGGTGTCACCGCCGGGGGCGGTCACGTCGACCACGCCCTGGCCGTACGAGGAGTAGTAGCTCTTCTGCTCGGTCGGGCCGACCGCCGACACGGTCACCACGCCGGGCGCCTCGGCGGGCAGGTCGCGGCAGGCGCCCGTGATGGTGCGGTCCTCGACCGGGGCGCTGCCGTCGTTCGGGCTCGTCGAGTCGACGAACTTGTGCTGCAGGTCGACATTGCTGTTGCCCGCCGACGCCACCGTCAGCGTGCCCTTCGCCGAGGAGTAGCGCAGCGCCCGCTGCACGGCCTGCCACACGGGCCGCTGGCTCGGGTCGTTCACGCAGTTGAACTCCCACGGGTCGATGTAATAGCTGTTGTTCGTCACCGGCATGCCGTGATCGGCCGCCCAGAGGTAGCCGCAGATGGCCGCTTCGGGGTAGATGTAGCCGTCGTCGTTCACGACCTTCACCGCGGCGACCTTCACGCCCGGCGCGACGCCCGCGATGCCGACGCCGTTGATCGCCGCGGCGATCGTGCCGGCGACATGGGTGCCGTGGTCCGAGGTCGTCGGGTTCCAGGCGGCCTCGTCCGTGTCGACGACGCCGCCGATGCAGGACGCGCTCTGCTCGTACGCGATCTGCGTGGTGAGGTCGGGATGGCTCGAGTCGATGCCCGAGTCGAGCACGCCCACGACGACCGAGGGATCGCCCGTCGTCACGCCGTGCGCCTCCGCGACGTCGATCTGCTGCATGTCCCACTGCAGGCCCCACAGCGGCTCGGCGGTGGGGTCGCCCGGCGCGCCGAGGGCCGCGGGGTCGACCGGGGCCGCGGCCTCGTCGTCGATGAGCGTGGTGCCGAGCCCGTCGGTCGCGGCGACCTCGAGGCCGCCGCCGACGCGCGAGGCGAAGTCGCCGGACGACGACCGCACGACGAGCACGCCGATCTGGTCGTACGCCGCGACCACGGTGCCGCCTGCGGCGGTCACCCGCTTCTGGGCGTTCTTCGTGCCCTGGCCCTGCGGCCCGAGCACCAGATAGCTGTGCTCCTGGCCGTCGTCGGCCGCGGCCGGGGTACCGGCTGCGCCCAGGAGGCCGATGGCGAGGACGGCGGCGCACGCCGTGCCGATCACCTTGCGATTCATTCCCTGTCTCCGTTCGAGGGGATATGGATGCACGGTCGACCACGTCGTCGACCGGGACCGGCCGTCCCGCGGATCGCGGGCGCCCCGGCGTCGTCGCCGGGCTGGCCGATGCTCGCGAGTCTAGCCACCCCCGCACGGGGGACACAGCGGGGTCGCGTCTCCGGATCGGCGGCGTCACGACCCCGCCCGCGCAACTAGGCTGGAGGCCATGTCGAAGGTCCTCACCTCCCTGCCCGCCGGCGAGCGCGTCGGCATCGCCTTCTCCGGGGGGCTCGACACCTCCGTCGCCGTCGCCTGGATGCGCGAGAAGGGCGCAGTGCCCTGCACCTACACCGCCGATCTCGGCCAGCCCGACGAGCCCGACGTCGAGGCCGTGCCCGGCCGCGCGCTCGAGTACGGCGCCGAGCTCAGCCGCCTGGTCGACTGCAGGGCGGCGCTCGTCGAGGAGGGCCTCGTGGCACTCCAGTGCGGCGCGTTCCACATCCGCTCCGGCGGCAAGACGTACTTCAACACGACGCCGCTCGGCCGCGCGGTGACGGGCACCCTGCTCGTGCGCGCCATGATGGAGGACGGCGTCGACATCTGGGGCGACGGCTCCACCTACAAGGGCAACGACATCGAGCGGTTCTACCGCTACGGCCTGATGGCCAACCCGCGCCTGCGCATCTACAAGCCGTGGCTCGACTCGGCCTTCGTCACCGAGCTCGGGGGCCGCCAGGAGATGAGCGAGTGGCTGCTCGAGCGCGAGCTGCCCTACCGCGCGAGCGCTGAGAAGGCCTACTCGACCGACGCGAACATCTGGGGCGCGACGCACGAGGCGAAGGTGCTCGAGGAGCTCTCGGCCGGTATCACCACGGTCGAGCCGATCATGGGCGTGAAGTTCTGGGACGAGTCGGTCGAGATCCCCGCCGAGGACGTCACCGTGCGCTTCGAGCAGGGCCGCCCGGTCGCGATCAACGGCATCGAGTTCGACGACGCGGTCGAGCTCGTGCTCGAGGCGAACCGCATCGGCGGCCGCCACGGCCTCGGCATGAGCGACCAGATCGAGAACCGCATCATCGAGGCGAAGTCGCGCGGCATCTACGAGGCGCCGGGCATGGCCCTGCTGCACCTCACGTACGAGCGCCTGCTGAACGCGATCCACAACGAGGACACGATCGCGAACTACCACAACGAGGGCCGCCGCCTCGGCCGGCTCATGTACGAGGGCCGCTGGCTCGACCCGCAGTCGCTCATGCTGCGCGAGTCGATCGTGCGCTGGGTCGCCTCGGCGGTCACCGGCGAGGTCACCGTGCGCCTGCGCCGCGGCGACGACTACACGATCCTGAACACGGAGGGCCCGGCGTTCAGCTACCAGCCCGAGAAGCTCTCGATGGAGCGCGTCGGCGACGCCGCCTTCGGCCCCGAGGACCGCATCGGCCAGCTGACCATGCGCAACCTCGACATCGCCGACTCGCGCAGCCGCCTCGAGCAGTACGCGCACCTCGGCATCGTCGGCGGCTCGACCGCGGCCCTGGTCGGCGACCTGGCCGAGGGCGAGGCCGCCGAGATCGCCGCGCCGGCCGACGACGCCGCCTCCGCCGCGACGGATGCCGCGATCGAGGCCGCCGCATTCGACCTCGGCACCGACTGAGCGGAGCCACGACCCGAGCACCACGCAGCCCGGCACCTCGATGGTGCCGGGCTGCGTCGTCTCGCGCGGCGTTCGGACGCCGGCGGTCGGGGCGGCGGTTCGGGCGCCGCTCGGATCGCGCTGCTGGCTAGCGCGGGACCTGGGTGCAGCCGCTCAGGGCGAAGAGCGGGTCGCCCCGGCCCTCCATCCAGACGGCGGTGCCCTGGTCGTCGTACCAGAAGCCCGGGTAGACGTCTTCCTCGTCCTGGTGCTTGGCGTGCGCCTTGACGACCGCGAGCTTGTCGGTCTCGATGTACACGTAGGGGTTCTTCTCGCTGTGCGTCGCGTGGCAGTAGGGGACCTTGTGGTCCCCGTCCACGGGACTCGAGGCGAACGCCGGCGACGCGGTCGCCAGCAGTGCTGCCGCGGCGAAGGGCACGGCGGCGAGGACGGCGACGGCGCGCCGGATGCTGCGCTCGGCCATGATGGGCTCCATTCTCGGGTTCGGACGACCGCGTCATGCGGGTATGCGGTCAGGGTCAGCAAAGCACTGCGCAGCCCCGCCAACAAGAGGAATCCTCACCCCCGTTCGGGGGCGCGCAGCGAAGCCCGCCCGAGGGGAGGACAATGGGGGTCTGCCCACGAGGCAGACGAGGAGGAGGGCGCGTGAGGATCGAGCTCCGCGGAGTCGCCAAGGGTCGGGACGGGCAGGCGCTGCCCCCGACCACCGTCGGATTCGAGTCCGGTCGCGCGACCCTCGCGAGAGCCGAGACCGAGCAGCGGCCCACCGTGCTCGGACTCATCGCGTCCGGGCGCATGCGCCCCGACTCCGGCGAGGTCGTCATCGACGGCAAGGCGGATGCCTCGGCCATCCGCCGCCGCATCGCCCTCGTCGACGCGCCGGAGGTCAGCGACCCCGCGCCCGACATCACCCTCGGCGGCGTCGCCGCCGAGGAGCTCATGTTCGCCGGCATCCCGTCCAACCCGGTCTCGGTCGGCCGCTGGCTCGGCCAGCTCGGCCTCGACCACATCGCGCGCGTGCCGATCGCGAACGTCGCGCCGCACGCCAGGCTGCGCCTGCTCACCGAGCTCGCGCTGCTCCGCGAGGGCGTCGAGGGCCTCGTGATCGTCTCGCCCGACCGGCACGGCGGCGACCCGATGGAGTGGTGGGAGCTCGCGAAGGGACTCGCCGATCGCGGCTTCGCGCTGCTCGTCATCGCCGGCGACGCCTCGGCGGCGGCCATCGGCGCGGCCGCGATGATCGCGAGGATGCACGGACCCGACGAGCCGGATGACGAGCTGCCGCTCGCCGAGGGAGGCATCGCGTGAAGATCCCGCAGATGATCGCGGCCGAGTTCCGGCGGCTCACGTCCACGAAGATGTCGGTGCTGGCGCTGCTCGCGCTCGTCGCCGTGCCCGTGCTCTACGGCGGCCTCTACCTCTGGGCCAACCAGGACCCGTACGCGAAGTTCGCCGAGGTGCCCGTCGCGCTCGTCGTCGAGGACGAGGGCACGCCGGCCACCGCCGACGCCGCCGCTCGGAACGTCGGCGACGAGATCGCCGCCGAGGTCGTCGCCGACGGCGCCTTCGACTGGCACCGGGTCTCGGCAGAGGAGGCCGAGCAGGGGCTCGACGAGTCGCGCTACGACTTCGCCATCACCTTCCCGCGCGACTTCTCCGAGGCGCTCGCCTCGGTGCAGACGGATGCCCCGCGGCAGGCCGAGATCGTGCTCGCCACGAACGACGCCAACAGCTACCTCGCGGGCACGATCGGCAAGCAGGCCGTCGAGAAGATCCGCACGACGATCGCCGAGAAGGTGGGGCAGGAGGCGGCGTCCACGCTGCTCGACTCGATCTCGACGATCCGCGGCAAGCTCGGCGAGGCGGCCGACGGCGCGGCGCAGCTCACCGACGGCGCCGGCACCGCGCGCGACGGCGCCGGGCAGCTCGGCGCCGGGGCCGGGCAGCTCGCCGACGGCACGGCGCAGCTGCGCGACGGCACCGCGCAGCTCGCGGACGGCTCGGCGACCCTCGCCGACGGCGCCGGGCAGGTCGCCGACGGCAACGCCGAGCTCGCGGCATCCGCCGACCGGGTCGGCTCCGTCGTCGCGCAGGCCGCCGCCGACGTGCCGCAGGCCCGCGCCGAGATCGAGGCGCTGCTGCGCGCCCAGGGACTCGATCAGGCCACCATCGACGCCGTGCTCGCCCGGCTCGACGTCGTCGGCACCGCGATCGTCGACGGCAACGAGCGGGTGCAGCAGGTCGTCGGCCAGGTCGACCGGCTCGCCGACGGCAGCCGCCAGGTGGCGAACGGCTCGGCGGAGCTCGCCGCGGGCGCCCGCACCGCCGCCGACGGCGCCGCGCAGGCGGCGGGCGGCGCGGCCCAGCTGCGCGACGGCCTCGGCACGCTGCAGGCCGGCCTCGGCGAACTCGAGACCGGGGCCGGCACCCTCCGCGACGGGCTGCAGGCCGGCGTCGCCGAGATCCCGGACTCCTCCCAGGCCACGCGCGACGCGCAGGCGGCGACGATCGCCGACCCGATCACGCTCGAGACGAGCCAGGTGACGCAGGCCGGCAACTACGGCGCCGGGCTCGCACCGTTCTTCGCGGCCCTCGCCGGCTGGATCGGCATCTACGCGCTCTTCCTCATCGTGAAGCCGATCTCCCGGCGCGCGGTGACGGCGCTGCACTCCCCCATCCGGATCACGCTGGCCGGCTGGCTGACGCCGGGGCTCCTCGGGGCGGTGCAGATGATGGCGCTCTACGTCGTGCTCGCGGTGACGCTCGGCTTCCAGATGCACCATCCGCTCGGCGTCGTCGGCACCATGGTGTTCGCCTCGGCGACGTACGCGGCGATCATCCTCGCGCTGAACGTGTGGCTCGGCTCGGTCGGGCAGTTCCTCGGCCTCGTGCTCATGGTGCTGCAGCTCGTGACCGCGGGCGGCACCTTCCCGTGGCAGACGCTGCCCGCGCCGCTCGCGGCGTTGCACCACGTGCTGCCGATGGGCTACGTCGTCGACATGATGCGCCAGTTCATGTACGGCGGCGATCTGTCGCGCGCCTGGACGGATGCCGGGGTGCTCGCGATCTGGCTCGCCGGCGGGCTCGTGCTCGCCGCGATCGGCGTGACTCGGATGACCCACTTCCGCACTCTGCGCGACCTGCAGCCGAGCCTCATCGGCTGAGCGGGGCGAGCACCCGGGGCCGGGCGCTGCCCGGCCCCGGCCGGGCGGCTAGAGCCAGTGGCGCGACTTGAAGATGAGGTAGAGCACCGAGGCCGAGGCGATCATGAGCACGATCGCGAAGGGATAGCCCGCCTCCCAGCCGAGCTCGGGCATGTTGTGGAAGTTCATGCCGTAGATGCCCGCGACGAGCGACGGCGCGAAGAAGATCGCCGCCCAGCTGGAGATCTTCTTCGTCTGCTCGCTCTGCGCGAGGCTCGTCTCGGTGAGGGACTGCATGACCTCGTTCTGCCGCTGCGCGACGAGGGTGGCGTGCACGCTGAGCGCGTTCTGCAGGGTCTGCCGGAACTCGTCCGCCTTCTCCGTGATGCGGATGACGTGGTCGAGCACGTCTCGGAACGAGCGGCGCAGCTCGAGGCCGGAGTCGTCGTCGGAGCTTCCCGCGTCGAGCTCGGCGCGGAGCGTCTCGATGACCCCGACGAGCGGCTTCGTCGCCCGCTGGAACTCCATCACCTCGCCCGAGAGGTCGTAGATGCGCTTCGCGACCGCCGCCTCGCCGGAGAACAGCTCGTCCTCGATCTCGTCGATGTCGTTCTCGAGACCGGCGACCACGGGCGCGTACTCGTCGACGACCTGGTCGAGCACCGCGTACAGCACCCCCATCGGGCCGCGGGCGAGCAGCCCGTCGGACTCGAGTCGGGCGCGGACCCGGCCGAGGTCCGGCGACTCCGCGTGCCGCACGCCGACGACGAAGTCCTGCCCGACGAACAGGTGCACCTCGCCGAACTCCACCCGCTCCTCGGCGTCGAGGTAGCGGGCGGGGCGCAGCACGACGAAGCGGGTGTCGCCGTAGCGGTCGAGTTTGGCCCGCTGATGGCCGGCCAGCGCGTCCTCGACGGCGAGCTCGTGCAGCCCGAACTCTTTCGCGACGACCTCGAGCTCGGCCGCGTCGGGGCGGTACAGGCCGATCCAGGCGAAGCCGCCCGGCGCGGCCTGCAGCGCCTCGAAGGTGTCGTCGAGGCTCACGGGCGTCGCCACGCGTCGCCCGTCGACGTACACGGCGTTGTCGATGACGGTCACGGCGTCAGTCTGGCACGCGGGCGGGGCCGGGCCGGGATGCCTCGCGCGCCCGGCCTCGCGCCACGCCGCCCATCTCCACGCCCCCAGCCTCCTGACCCGCTCCCACGCCCCTTCACCCGCCCGGCAAGACGGCACTTTCTGCGGGTGCTCGGGCGACGCCACCCACGATTACTGACGTCTTGCCGAGCGGGTGGGGTGGGGGGAGGGGGCGACGAGGGAAGGAGGGGTGGGGCGTCAGACGCGGGGGGCGGGGGTCGCGTGGGCGAGCACCCAGGAGTGCATCGTGATCGCGGCTGCCGCGGCCGCGTTCAGCGAGCGGGTCGAGCCGTACTGGGTGATCTCGACGACGGCGCCGGCGATCGCCCGCGCCTCCGGCGAGAGGCCCGGGCCCTCCTGCCCGAAGAGCAGCACGCAGCGCTCGGGCCACTCGAAGGCCTCGATCGGCGCGGCGCCGGGGATGTTGTCGACGGCGATGATCGGCAGGGATGCCTCGTGCGCCCACGCCGCGAAGCCGGCGAGGTCCTCGTGGTAATCGAGGTGCTGGTAGCGGTCGGTGACCATGGCGCCGCGCTTGTTCCAGCGGCGGCGGCCGATGATGTGCACCGTGTCGGCGGCGAAGGCGTTGGCGGTGCGCACGATCGAACCGATGTTCAGGTCGTGCTGCCAGTTCTCGATCGCGACGTGGAAGCCGTGCCGCCGCTCGTCGAGATCGGCCACGATCGCCTCGAGCCGCCAGTAGCGGTAGCGGTCGACGACGTTGCGCCGGTCGCCGTGCTCGAGCAGCTCGGGGTCGTAGTGCGGCTCGCTCGGCCAGGCGTCGCGTCCGCCGGGCCAGGGGCCGACACCGCTCGGGAGCTCGACCTCCGGTGCTGCACCGTCCGCAGACGCTGCACCGTCGGCGGGTAGGACCGGCGCTGCGCCTCGGCGCGCTGCGCCGTCTCGGGACGCTGCGCCGTCTCGGGGCGCTGCGGGGGCGGCGTCGTTCATCTGTGCCACGGTACTCGCCCCGCCCTCCAGGCACTTTTCGGTGCGCCTAAATTCTGCTAACTTTTCGGTATGCCGAAATCTCCCGCCGATCCGCTCGCGCCCACCGCAGACCGCCCCGTCGAGGCATCCGTCGAGGCATCCACCGAGGCATCCGCCGCCGGGCCGCACGGCCGCCGCCCGAAGCGGCGCGGCTCGGTCCCGCGCGCCGCCTGGCTCATCGGACCGGCGCTCGTCGCCGGCGTCGCCTACCTCGACCCGGGCAACGTCGCGAGCAACATGACCGCGGGCGCACAGTACGGCTACCTGCTGGTCTGGGTCGTCGTGCTCGGCAACCTCACGGCGTGGCTCATCCAGTACCTGTCGGCGAAGCTCGGCATCGTCACCGGGCGGAGCCTTCCCGAGGTGCTCGGCGAGCGCATCCGCAGCCGCTGGGGCCGGCGCGCCTACTGGCTGCAGGCGGAGCTCGTCGCGATGGCGACCGACCTCGCCGAGATCATCGGCGGCGCGGTCGCGCTGAACCTGCTGTTCGGCATCCCGCTGATCTGGGGCGGCGTGATCACGGGGGCGGTGTCGATCGGGCTGCTGATGATCCAGTCGCGCCGCGGCCCGCGCACCTTCGAGTTCGTCATCATCGGGCTGCTGCTCATCATCACGATCGGCTTCAGCGTCGGCGTGCTGATCGCCCCGCCCGACCCCGGCGGCCTCTTCGCCGGCCTCGTGCCCCGCTTCGCGGACACCGGATCGGTGCTGCTCGCCGCCTCGATCCTCGGCGCGACGATCATGCCGCACGCGATCTACGCGCACTCGGCGCTCAGCCGCGACCGCTTCGCGACGCCCGGGTCGAGCCGCACCGCCGCGCCCGGCGAGGCGACCGAGCTGCCGGCCGGCGTGCTGCTGCGCGCCACGCGCATCGACGTCACCGTCGCGATGGCGATCGCCGGAACCGTGAACCTCTGCATCCTGCTGCTCGCCGCCGTGAACCTCGCCGGCGTCGAGGGAACCGACAGCCTCGAGGGCGCGTACGCCGCGCTCGGGGCAGCGCTCGGCCCCGTCATCGCGACGCTCTTCGCGATCGGGCTGCTCGCCTCCGGCCTCGCCTCGACCTCAGTCGGCGCGTACGCCGGGGCCGAGATCATGCACGGACTGCTGCACGTGCGCGTGCCGCTCCTCGTGCGCCGGCTGGTGTCGCTGCTGCCCGCGCTCGTGATCCTCGGGCTCGGGCTCGACCCGACGCTGTCGCTCGTGATCAGCCAGGTCGTGCTGTGGTTCGGCATCCCCTTCGCACTCGTGCCGCTCGTGTCGCTCACGGCGAAGGCGGGCGTGCTCGGCCGCTGGCGCAACCACTGGGCGACGACGACGGCGGGCGTCGCGGCATCCGTCTTCCTCATCGCGCTCAACGCGCTGCTGCTCTGGCTGGTGTTCACCGGGGCGTAGAACTGCCGCAGAAGTTTCGGCCACGGCAACAGTGGGCAGAGTTTCATCCGCGCGGTCCGTCACAGAGCCCGCGCCCGGCCCGCTCGTCGCCTACGCTGCGGGAACCCACGGAGGAGGACCCCATGACCGGCTGGCGCGTGCGCGAGTTCCACAACGACGATCTCGACGGCATCCTGCACCTGTGGGAGGCCCAGCGGCGCTCGGCGCACGAGCCCGTCTACGACCTCAGCGAGGTCGTCGCCTCCTGTCAGAAGGACCACGCCGTCGTCGCGGTGCACGGCGAGGAGCTCGTCGGCGCGGTCGTCGGGCGGGCGGCGCACGACCAGGGCTGGATCGTCTTCTTCGGCATCGCCGAGGACTGGCGCGGTCGCGGCATCGGCTCGGCGATGCTCGCGGCCCTCGAGAAGCGGATGGCCCCGCACGGGCTCACGAAGCTCTCGGCGCTGATCCCCGAGCACGAGAGCCGGGTCGACGCCTTCGCCAACCAGGGCTTCGAGCCGAAGCACCAGCTGCGCTACTTCGAGCGGCGCATCCCGGTGCAGCGGCAGGAGCTGACCTCGCTCGCCGAGCTCGGCGGCCGGCTGCTGCCGCGCACGCTCTGGGAGTCGGTCGCGGGCATGCGGCGGGAGAAGGAGATCCTCGAGCAGCGGCTCGTGCTGCCCCTCGCCGAGCCGGACCTGGCCGAGCGCTACGGGGTGGTGCCGCCGCGCGCGGTCGTGCTGTTCGGCCCGCCCGGCACGGGCAAGACGACCTTCGCGAAGGCCATCGCATCGCGGCTGGAGTGGTCCTTCGTCGAGGTGTTCCCCTCGCGGCTGGCGGCGGACCCGCGCGGCCTCGCCGGCGCCCTGCGCGAGACGTTCACGAAGATCGCCGAGCTCGAGCACGCCGTGGTCTTCATCGACGAGGTCGAGGAGATCGCGGCGCAGCGCTCGGGCGAGCCGCCGTCGCCGCTGCAGGGCGTGACGAACGAGCTGCTGAAGATCATCCCGGCGTTCCGCGAGCAGCCGGGGCGGCTCCTCGTGTGCGCGACGAACTTCATCCGCGCCCTCGACAGCGCGTTCCTCCGGCACGGACGGTTCGACTACGTCATCCCGATCGGCCTGCCCGACGACGCCGCGCGGCTCGCGATCTGGCAGCGCTACGTGCCGGAGCAGGTCGCGCGCGAGGTCGATCTGGCGCTCCTCGTCGAGCGGACGGCCGGCTTCTCGCCGGCCGACATCGAGTTCGCCGCGCGCAGCGCCTCGCAGCGCGCCTTCGAGGCGGCGGTGCGGAACGGGGCGGCGGATGCGGACGCGGCGGCGCGCGCGGATGCCTCGGTCCGGGCGGATGCCTCCGGCCGACCCGCCGGCCCGAGCACCGAGGACTACCTCGACGCGATCGGCGCGACCCGCACCACGGTGTCGCCCGAGACCGCCGAGGCCTTCCTCGAGGACATCGAGGCCCTGGCTCGCGTGTAACCGGTCGATGCGGTGGCGCGGGGGCGAGCCCACGAGGCATCCAGCGCCCCGCCGTGCGCCGGCGACCGAAGCCTCCCCGCCCGCCGGGCCCGGTAGTCTGGGGCCGATGCCGGCCAGCAAGAATCCCGCGATCGAGGACTACCTGAAAACGGTGTACGCGCACACCGAGTGGCAGCCCGACCCCATCACGCCGTCCGTGCTCGCGGGCAAGCTCGGCGTCGCCCCGTCGAGCGTCACCGAGATGGTGAAGAAGATGGCCGCCGCCGGCCTCATCGCGCACGTCCCGTACGGCCCGCTCCGGCTCACCCACGCCGGACGCGAGCGCGCCCTCGCCGTCGTGCGCCGGCACCGGCTCATCGAGACCTGGCTCGTGCAGGAGATGGGCTACGGCTGGGATGAGGTGCACGACGAGGCCGAGGTGCTCGAGCACGCCGTCTCCGACCGCCTCCTCGACGTGATCGACGAGCGGCTCGGGCGGCCGAGCCGCGACCCGCACGGCGACGCGATCCCGGCGGCCGACGGCACGATCCCGGCCGAGCCGTTCCTGCGCCTCGACGAGGCGCCGCAGGGGCACCGCGGCTGCATCCTCCGGATCAGCGACCGCGACCCCGCCGTGCTCCGCGAGCTCGAGGCCGCGGGCCTCGCCCCCGGCGTCGAGGTGGTCGTGAGCCTCGGCGACGGCGAGCGCGTGCGACTCTCGGCGGGAACGGCGGATGCCCCGGCGCCGGCGCTCGAGCTGCCGGGCACGGCGGCCGCCGAGATCTGGCTCAGCGCCTGATAGCATCCGGCGGTGCGCATTCTCCGTCGAACGCTCATCGCCCTCGCCGTCGTCGTGGCCGTCGTCATCGCCGCGGGCGTCGCGGGGTACTGGTGGCAACGTCCCATGCTGCTCACCGGCACCGGCTACGCCGCGCACAACGCGTGCGCCGTCACCGAGCTCGCCGGGCGCGACGACCCCGAGCACGACCTGCCGCCGAATCCGCTCGTGCCGTACCTGCGCTTCGGCGCCGACGAGCCCGGCGAGACCACCGGTTCCCTGCTCGGCGTCCTCGCGAAGCAGCGTGCCTGGTACACGGAGGGCTTCGGCTGCACCCTCGCGGGCGAGCGCCCCGAGCTCGGCACCGCGACCCCGATCGACGACGCCGGCAACCCGCTCGCCGGCGCCCCGGCTCCGACCGCCGACCCCGCGGTCGACGCGGCCATCGCCGCCGCATTCGGCGACGGAACCCCGCCGGAGGAGGCGGCGGCGCTCGGCACCCGCGCGGTCGTCGTTCTGAAGGACGGCGAGCTCGTCGGCGAGCGCTACGCCGACGGCTTCGACGCCGCGACGCCGCAGCTCGGCTGGTCGATGTCAAAGAGCGCGACCGACCTCATCACGGGCGTGCTCGTGCAGCAGGGCGTCGTCACCCTGGACGACGCCGAGCTCCGCCCCGAGTGGACGGACGAGCGCGCGAGCATCACGATCGAGCAGCTGCTGCGCATGACGAGCGGCATCGAGTGGGACGAGACCTACGACCTCGGCACCCCCATCACGCAGATGCTCTACGGCGAGGCCGACATGGGCGGCTACGTCGCGGGGCTCCCGCTCGAGCACGCCCCGGGCACCGTGCAGGAGTACTCGAGCGGCTCCACGACGCTGCTCTGCTCGGTGCTCGCCGAGCGCACCGGCCTCGGCGCCGACCTGCCGCGGCAGACGCTGCTCGGCCCGCTCGGACTCTCCTCCGCGGTCTTCGAGCCGGACGCCGCCGGCACCCCGGTCTGCTCCTCATACCTGTGGATGACCCCGCGGGACTGGGCCGTGCTCGGCCAGTTCGCCCTGCAGAACGGCGAGTGGAACGGCGAGCAGCTGCTCCCCGCCGACTGGATGGCCAAGAGCCTCGAGGTGCTGCCCGTCGAGCAGACCGACGACCCCGGCTACGGCATGGGCTGGCGGGTGAACACCCTTACCGACGGTTCGCCGCGCTGGCCCGGGCTGCCCGCCGACACCTACTACGCCTCGGGCCACGACGGGCAGAAGGTCATCGTCGTGCCGTCGGAGGGCCTCGTCGTCGTGCGGATGGGCTTCACCCCCGAAGCCGACGACGAGCCGAGCGAGGTGCAGCTCGTCGAGGAGCTGATCGCCGCGCTCGGCTGAGCCGCACAGGCCAGCGGATGCCTCGGCGCGCCGCTCGCGGCCGGCCGGGGCATCCCGCCGTCGTCATCCGTTCGCAACATCGGAGCCCTACGCTGGACGCATGGGACGACGCGACGAAGTCGAGTGCTGGCTGACCGACATGGACGGCGTGCTCGTGCACGAGAACCACGCCCTGCCCGGCGCCGCCGAGCTGCTGCAGCAGTGGGAGGACCAGGGCACCCCCTACCTGGTGCTCACGAACAACTCCATCTTCACGGCGCGCGACCTCTCGGCGAGGCTTCGCGCCTCCGGCCTGAACGTGCCCGAGGAGCGCATCTGGACCTCCGCGCTCGCGACCGCCGACTTCCTGAAGCAGCAGGTGCCCGGCGGCTCGGCGTTCGTCGTGGGCGAGGCGGGCATCCTGACCGCGCTGCACGACGCCGGCTACATCATGACCGAGACCGATCCCGACTTCGTCGTCGTCGGCGAGACCCGCAACTACTCCTTCGAGGCGATCACGAAGGCGATCCGGCTGATCGACCGCGGTGCGCGCTTCATCGTCACGAACCCCGACGCGACCGGCCCGAGCGCCGAGGGCCCGCTGCCCGCGACGGGCGCGATCGCCGCGCTCATCACGAAGGCCACCGGCAAGGACCCGTACGTCGTCGGCAAGCCGAACCCGATGATGTTCCGCTCGGCGCTGAACAAGATCGGGGCGCACTCCGAGAACACGGCGATGATCGGCGACCGCATGGACACCGACATCGTCGCGGGTATCGAGGCGGGCCTGCACACCGTGCTCGTGCTCACCGGCATCAGCGACCAGGCCGAGATCGAGAAGTACCCGTTCCGTCCCGACGAGGTGCTGAAGGGCGTCTTCGAGCTCGTCGGCGAGCCCGCCGAGACCGAGCTCTGACCCCGACCCCCGAGCCTTAATCCCGAGTTGCCCGACTTTCATGGAAGTCGGGCAACTCGGTGTGCTGGGCGCGGGGAGCGCCGCGCGGCTCAGCCGGCGGCGACCTGCGAGGGCGTCGCCCCGGCGATGCTGCCCGTGAGCGGTTCCCCGCTCGAGCGGTTCGCGAAGCAGTAGAAGGTGCGCTCGCCGGCGTCCCACTGCTCGGCGAGCGGGTACGAGAAGACGAGCTGCAGATCGCTGAGGCCCGCGATCGCGTTCCCGTCGAGCACGCCGTCGGCCTGGCAGGCGGTGCCCAGCTGCGCCGCGAGCTCGGCGTCGCCCGGGAACGCCGCCCCGGCCTCGCCGGGCAGCGTTCCGCGGAGCACGAGCTGCGCCGCGTGCGGCGCCGCGCAGTCGACGACCGTGTAGTCCTGGGCCCACGCGTCGGTGAACGGGTCGATGCACTCGCCGCCGAAGAGGGTGTTCCAGGCATGCACCCCGGCGGGCTGCGCCGCGGTCGGGGCGGGGGCGGGCGTGTCGCTCGGTGCGGCCGACTCGCTCGTCGCCGGACCGGATGCCGCGGGCTGGGCGCCGAACGGGAGCTTCGTGCCGAGCAGGAACAGGCCGCCGAGGACGAGCACGGCCACGAGGCCGCCCGCGATCCAGAGCAGGATGCGCCGGCGTGAACCGCCGCCTGCGCCGCCGGCACCTGCGCCGGAGCCGGCGCCGGACCCGCCGCGCGACCCGGGGCCGGGCGCGTCGGCGCGCTGCGCGCGCGACTCGGACGCGAACCGGCCCGCATCGCCCGCGGGCGTGCGGCCGGCGCCCCCGGCGTGGCCCGCTGCGCCGGCCGCAGCCGCGGTTCCGGCGACCGGCAACAGGGCGGTCGCGGCGGAGGGCTCGGCATCGCCGGCGCGGGGCTCGGCGACCGCGGATGCCTCGGGGCCGAATCCGAACGGGTCGAGCGTGTCGGCCGGGTCGAGCGTGTCGGCCGGGTCGAGCGTCTCGGCCGGGTCGGCCGCCGTGGGCGGTGCCGACTCCGGCTGCTCGTCGGTGAGCGCCCCGGTGGCGGGGGTCTCGCCCTCCGCGGCGACCGCCGCGAGCGCGACGGTGCCGAGCGGGCCGTCCTCGGCGCGCGGGTCGGCCGCCTCGGGGTCGGGCACGATGCCCCACACGAAGGCGGCTTCCTCGGGAGCGTCCGCCTCGTCGTCGTCGAGGTCGTCGGGCTCACGCTGCGCGGCCGCCGCATCGAACGCCGAAGCCGCTCCTGCGCCGAAGCCCAGCCCCAGCGGGTCGCGCTCCGCGTCGGTGGACGGCTCGGGCTCGGTCGGTGCCTCGATGTCCGGCGTCTGCGCGGTCTCCGAGGGGGTGGCTGCGGCGCCCACCGCGGCGCCGGAGGCGACGCCGGCGAGCAGATCGTCGACCGGCGCTTCGACGGCGGGCTCGACGGGGGCGGTGCTGCCCGAGGCGAAGGCGGGGAACGGGGTCCGCGCCGGGGGCACCGCGCCGGCGGCGGCAGCAGTGTCGGCGTCGGTGACGCGTGCATCCGTGACGTGCGCGTCCGCGACGTGCGCGTCCGCGACGTGCGCGTCCGGCGACAGGGTCGGAGCTTCGCCCGTGTCGCCCTCCTGCAGAGCGGACCACAGCGCGGCGTCGAAGTCGGTCGTCGCGGCGGCCGAGGCGGAGGCTGCGGCCGCGGAGACCGGCGGCGGGACGAGCGGCTCACCGAACGCCCCGGTCTCGTGCTCGGCGGCGCCCGGCACGGGCGTGCTCGGCTCGTTCGGCACGGCTCCGGCTGCAGCGGCCGGGTCGCCCCAGGTGAGGGCGAACGGCGCCGTCGGGGTCGCCGGTCCGGGCACGACCGGCGTCTGCGGCTCCGCCGGCACGGCGGGCGTCGCGGGCGCCCACGGCTCCGCTCGGGTCTCGCTGCGGGGCGGCTCGGGCGCCGGTGCACCAGCAGCGGCAGGAGGCTGCGGTGCGCGCTGCGGCGCGACGGGCGGCTCCACGGCCGTGAGAATGGGATCCGCCGGAGGGACCGCCGGACCGCGGTCGCGGCGGCGGAGCAGGGGCTCGTCGAGCACGCCCGTGTCGCCGCGCTCGCTGCGTGGCTCGTCGCTGATGGGCACGGCGGGCGTGGTCATCGGAGCGGCGGCGCCTTCGGCCTCCGGAGCCTGCGGCGGCTCCGCCGGCTGGGGCGGCTCCGCCTGCTGGGGTGCCTGCGGCGCCTGGGCGGCGAGGGAGAACCAGTCGAGCGACTCCTCGCCGGGCGAACCCGCCCGGCGGCGGCCGCTCGGCTCATCGCGCGGGGCCTCGGAGTCGGCGGTCGGCAGCGGCGACGCCGGCGTCGACGGGACCGCTCCCGAGCCCGCGCCCCCGTCCGTCGCGGGCTCGGCCGCGCGGCGGCCGCGCGAACGGCTGGTCCACCACGGGGTGCGCGGCGCGGAGGCATCCGAGCCGACCGGCTCAGCCGGCGATCCCGGCGAGGGGGTCGCCCCGGCCGCTGGCGGCGTCACCGGCGGCTCGGCGGGGGCACCGAACTCCGGTTCGGCGGCGGGCTCGGACGGCGCGGGGGCCGCCGCACGGCGGCCCTGCCGGCGCGACTCGTCAGCGGCATCCGCGGCATCCGCCTCGCCGTCGCCGAGCTGACCGAGCAGCCAATCCGCGTCGCCGAACTCCTCGCCTCCGGGCTCGCCGCCTCGCTGGACCATCAGGCCAGCCCCAGATCGTCCAGCCCGATGGCGTAGCGGTACGGCACGCCCTCGGCCTCGATCACCTCGCGTGCACCGGTGTTGCGGTCGACGACGACGGCGACGGCGACGACCTCGGCGCCGACCTTGCGCAGCGCCTCGACGGCCTTCAGCGGCGACCCGCCGGTGGTCGAGGTGTCCTCGAGCACGATGACGCGCTTGCCCTCGAGCTCGGGGCCCTCGATCTGGCGGCCGCGGCCGTGGTCCTTCGGCTCCTTGCGCACGACGAACGCGTCGTAGGCGAGCCCGCGGGCGGCACCCTGGTGCAGGATGGCGCTCGCGATCGGGTCGGCGCCCATCGTCATGCCGCCCACGGCGGCCACATCGGGCACGTCCGCGATGAGATCGAGCATGACCTGGCCGATGAGCGGTGCGACCCGGTGGTCGAGGCTGACCTTGCGGAGGTCGACGTAGTAGCTCGCCTTCTTGCCGCTGGTCAGGGTGAAGTCGCCGTGGAAGACCGCCTCACGCGAGATGTGGTCGATGAGCTGGCGGCGGGCGTCCGAGTCGTGCTGAGTCACGCGAATACTCTACGGCCCGCCTCCCTGGAAGACCCTCAGCCTCGTCGGCGGAGCGGAGAGCGGAATCGGGATCCGAGGCGGGAGCGGAGGCGGCTCCAGATGCTGCCGGCCCCGCCCGTGACCGCCGCGATCGGCTTCTCGATGTGGAAGGCGGCGAGCTCCTCGGCCCCGTGGTGCACCGCTCGGTAGAGGGCCGTGCCGATCAGCACGCCCAGGGCGATCGACATGATCGAGACGAGGGCGAGGGCGAAGTCGTCGAAGCCCTCGTTCGCGCCCACCGCCTCCGTGAGTGCGACGAGCCCCGCGGCACCCGGCACGAGCAGCCAGTACGCCGGCAGGAAGGTGAGCTGCGCGGGCGCGCCCTTCGGCAGCGAGGCGATCCACAGCACGACCGGCGTCATCGCGAGCGCCCCGATGAAGCCCGACACCGTCGCGCCGAGCAGCGCGGTGCCGATCAGTTGCCCGAGGTACGCCACGACGAGCGCGAGCAGCACCCAGGCGAACGTCGATCCCGGCGCGGAGAAGTGCAGGTAGTTGCCGATCGCGAAGAGCAGCAGCGCGAGCCAGCCCACCCACCACGGCAACGACTCCGCAGAGGCGAGCGGCGCATAGCTCGAGTCCGCGACGCCCACGACGGTGCCGGCGGCGAGGATGCCGAACGCGAGCAGGCCCAACTGCACCATCCCCATCACGAGGCGCGACGCACCGGCGATCATCTGCCCGGCGGCGAGCTCCATCACGGCGGTCGTGAGCACCCCGCCGGGGAGGAAGGTCGCGAGCGGGGCGATGAGCAGGCGCAGCGGATCGCCGAGCGGGAAGTGCGGCGCCAGCAGGAACACCGCGACGCCGCAGACGAACGCCGCGAACACCGGGAACACGAGCTGCAGGGTCGGCGAGGGCACGAGCTTCGCCACGCCGATGAGCGCGCCGAGCACGAACGCGACGAGCGCGCCCTCCCACGTCGGGGTGAGGAGCAGCGCGAGCCCGGCGGTGAGCACCGCGTGGCCGACGGTGCGGACGAGCCATCCGCGCTTCGGCCGCATCCGGCCGATCTCGTTCAGCCGGTCGATGCCGTCGGCCGGGTCGACCGCCGCTTCCTTGGCCTCGCCGAGGAGCCGGTAGAGCGCGGCGATCTGGTCGAAGCGGAAGCTCGCGCTCACCGAGCGGATGGCGACCCGCCCGGCCTCGCCGGTGCCCGTCTCGACGAGGATCACCGTCGGCAGCACGACGAAGTCGATGTCGTCGCGACCGTAGGCGCGGGCGACGCGGGTCATGTCCGTGCGGATCTGATCGACCGACTCGGCCGCCGCGTTCATGCCCTCCGCGAGCCCCAGCAGGAAGCGGCCGAGCAGGGGGTCGTTCATGCGCTGCGCCGCGCGGTCGGCCGTGGCGTGCTCGGACCCGGCTCGCTCGGCCGCCATCAGCCGAGGAGGAAGGAGATCGCCACGCCCACGATGATCGCGCTGAACACGTAGACGAGGTTCGGCAGCTGGAAGGAGTGGTCGAAGACGAACTTGCCCATCTTCGTGGTGCCCGTGCGGTCGAAGGCGACCGTCGCGACCTGGCTGCCGTTGGCCGGCAGCGTGTACATGCCCATCGCGCTCGGCCAGAGTCCGGCGATCAGGTGCGCGGGCAGGCCGATGGTGAGGCCGATCGGCACGATCGCGTTCGTCGCGCTCGACTGGCTCGTCGTCAGCATGGCGACGACGAAGAGCGCCAGCGCGAACAACAGCGCGCCGACGAAGGCCGAGGAGCCCGAGACCATCGAGCCGAGCCCGTCCACGATGAGCTGCGTGTTGGCCGCGACGAAGGTGTTCGCGAGCCACGCGATGCCGAACAGGGCGATGGCGCCGACGATGCCGGCGGGGAAGGTGGACTGCTTCGGCACGTCGGCCGCCTTCACCTTGCAGAAGACGAAGATGAGGGCCGCGATGACGCCCATCGTGACCTCGATGACGGTGGTCACCGAGAGATGGATCGGGTCGCCCGCGTCGTTCGTGCCGATCACCGGCAGCAGGTTCGAGAAGAGGCCGCAGAAGACGATGACGGCGACGCCGGCGAGGAAGAGGGATGCCGAGAGCACCGCCGTCTTCGGCAGCTTCTGCTCGTGGGCGTCCTCCTGCGGCGCGTCGACCTGGTGGGCGGCGAGCCGCTTCTGGAACTCGGGGTCGTCCTCGAGCTCCTTGCCGTGCTTGAGCATGACGAGCGCGGCGAGGAAGAGGCCCACGATCGAGGCGGGCCACATGATGAGCAGCAGCTTGCCGAGGTCGAAGCCCTGCGGGGCGAGCAGCACCACCATCGAGGCGGTCGCCGCCGAGACCGGGGAGCAGAGGATGCCGACCTGCGAGGCGACCGCGGAGACCGAGAGCGCCCGCTCCGGGCGGATCCGCTGCTGGTAGGAGACGTCGTAGATGACGGGCAGCAGCGGGTAGAAGATGTTGCCCGTGCCGGCGCCGACGGTGAAGAGGAACGACATGGCGGGGGCCAGGAAGACCACCGAGCGCGGTCGCTTCCTGATCGCCTTCGCCGCGACCGAGACCATCCAGTCGATGCCGCCCGCCGCCTGCATCACCGAGGCCGCCGTGATCACCGTGATGACGATGAAGACCGCGTCGACCGGGGCGTTGCCCGGCGCCTCGCCGAAGACGAAGATGAGCACCGCGACGCCGACGAGGCCCCACACGCCGAGGCCGATGCCGCTCGTGCGCGTGCCCATGAAGATCGCCAGGATGACGACCAGGAGCTCGGCGAGCAGGATCCAGACGTTGTCGTTCATGCGCTCGGCCCCTTCACGATCGGCCCGGTGCCCTCGAGCACCCGCACCGGCAGCGGCGTCTCGACGATCTCGCCGTCGACGGCCTCGACACGGAGGGCGAGCGGCGGGTCGACGGGGCTGATCGCGGTGACGAACTCGGGGGCGCCGCCGCCCGCGCGCTCGAAGTGCAGCGACTGCAGGTTGCCCACGGCGTAGCCGGTGGCGAGCTCGCCCTTCAGCAGCGCGTCGTGGAAGAGCGGCTGGCGCTGGTCCTCCGCGTCGTAGTGCGGGCAGAAGCTGCCGTGCAGGAAGCCGAGCCCCTCGGGCAGCACCTGGAGGGTCGGGCCGTAGCTGTCGGTCGTGCCGCCCTCGAACCAGCAGATGCCGCCGGCGGAGCCGCCCGTGAACACGGTGTTCGACGCGGGGTCGTCCCACATCTCGCGCATGATCTCGTCGAGCCCCTGGCGCCGCCAGACGTCGAGCATGTTCGCGGTGTTGCCACCGCCCACGTGGATCACGTCGAAGCCCTTCACGAAGCCCGCGAGGTCGTCGAGGTCGCGGTGGAAGAGCGTCAGGTGGTGCGGCGCGCACCGGTCGGAGTCGTAGGTCTTGTAGAAGCTCAGCGTGTACGCCTGCTCGTCGCCCGTCGCCGTGCCGACGAAGAGCACCCGCGGGCGCTCCGTGCCGGTGAGCTGCAGGATGTATTCGTGCGTCGGGTCGTTGCGGCGCTCCATCATCGCCTTGCCCGCGCCGGTCGCCACCACGTGCGCCATCGTCCCCCCAGACCTCGATGTACCCGTTGCGGCACACGCTAGCGCTGGAGGCGGCTCCGAGTCGAGCATTTGCTGGCGCGATCGCTCAGCGGGCCGGGGCATCCGCCCGGGGCATCCGCCTCCGAGGCATCCGCCCGAGCCATCCGCCCTGGGGCATCCGTCCGAGCCATCCCGCCCTGGGGCATCCGTCCGCAGAAACGAGGAGAGCCGCCCCGCGGGGTGTCCCTCCCCCGCGCAGCGGCCCTCGACTCCGGGGCGATGCCCCGCTTCGCGCTACACAATGCGCGCGAAGGTCTCCTTCGGCAGGCGACGGTAGCCGTCGCGCGAGGCGACGACGACGGAGCCGACGAGGCCGGCGAGCGAGACGCCGCCGAGGAGGAGCAGGATGGCGAACACGGTGGTTCCTTTCACGAAGACCAGTGGATCGTCGAGCGACGGAGGCGCCGTTGCACGTGTTCGACAGTTCAATTGAAGCGCGGAAAACCGTTCAGCACAATCTGATGCACCTTCACTGACGATGTAGCATCGCTACATGGATGTGCGCCGTCTCGACCTGCTCAGAGAACTCGCGGAACGGGGCAGCGTCACCGCCGTCGCCGAGGCGACCGGGCGCACGCCCTCGGCGGTCTCGCAGCAGCTGAAGGTGCTCGAGCGCGAGGCCGGCGCCCCGCTCACCGAACGCAGCGGCCGCGGCATCGTGCTCACCAGCGCGGGACAGGCGCTGGCGAGGAGCGCGGCGGATGTCGCGATCGCACTCGCCCGGGCGGACGCCGTCTGGGACAAGTTCCGCAACGACCCGAGCGGCGAGGTGACCCTGCTGACCTTCCCGACCATCGGGGCGACCATGCTGCCCGCCGTGCTGACCGAGCTCCAGCAGGTGCCCGGCCTCGTCGTGCGCGCGACCGACTTCGACCCGGAGCTCGCCGAGTTCGCCGAGCTGACGGCCGACTACGACATCGTGCTCGCCCACACCATGCCCGGGGTGCTGCCCTGGGGCGGGCGGGGGCTCCGCGTCGTGCCGCTGCTCACCGAGCCGCTCGACATCGGGCTGCCCGCGACGCACCGGCTCGCGGGCCGCTCGCACCTCACGGCGAGCGACCTCGTCGAGGAGACCTGGCTCGGCGTCCCGCCCGGGTTCCCGTTCGAGCGCATCCTGCACGCCATCGAGCAGCAGGGCGGCCGCCGGGTCGAGATCGCCCAGCGCTTCAGCGACATGCGCATCGTGGAGGCGTTCATCCAGGCCGGCTTCGGCGTCGCATTCGTCCCTCGCTACACCTCGGGCTCCCTCCCGCCCGAGCTCGTGCTGAAGCCGCTGCGCGGCGTGCCGTCGGCCCGGCAGATCGTGGCGCTCGTGCGGCCCGACGTCGCCGAGCGGCTGGCGGTGCGCACGGTGCTCGACGTACTCGTGGCGAAGGCGGCGGAGCTCGGCGCCGGCGGCGCGGGGACCGGGGCGTAGGCGGGGGCTGATGTAGGCGGGTGCTGGCGTAGGCGGGGGCTGGGCGTTGGGCCGGGCGGATCCGGAGCCGGGTGGCCTGCATCCATCACGATGCCCCGAGCGATAGCGCCACTTCCAGAGCGCCGTTCCCCCTGATGAAGCGCCACTTCCAGCACCGTTGGCGAGCGATCGCTGACAGGCTGGAAGCATGACGAACCCGCTCGACGCACTCGAAGCCGACCTGGCGTCGCTTCGTGCTGCGTGGGGCGAAGCGGGCCCGGCGTTCGGGCTCGGCTCCGAGACTGGCGCCGACACCGCCCCCACGGCGATGAGCGATGCGGGCCTCCTGCGCGTTCTGCAGTCCGCCGCGCGACTGCGACGGGCGACCGAGGTCGCGCTCTCGGCCGTGGCCGCCGAAGTCGCGGCGCGCTCCGATGCGGGATTCGGGGCCGAGGGCCTCGCCAAGCGGCACGGTCACCGCAACGCGGCCAGCCTCGTCGCCGCCGCCACGGGCGACGCGGTCGCCGGTGCCGCCAAGCTGCTCCGCGTCGGAGCGGCCACGCGCCCACGCCAGACGCTCACCGGTCAGCTCCGACCGGCGCGCCACCCCGCGGTGGCCGACGCCCTCGAGCAGGGCGCGCTCTCCGTCGATGCGGCCGACGCCATCTGCACCATGCTCGAGCGCATCGCTCCGCGCACGAGCCTGCGGCGCGCTGAGGCCTACGAGGCCGAGCTCGTCCGCTTCGCGAGCGCCGCGCCGCACGGGCTCGTGCTGCGCGCGGTCAGGCACGCCGAAGGGCGGCTCGATCCCGATGGCGTCGAACCACGCGACGAGGCGATGCATCAGCAGCGCACGCTCTCGATCGTCGAAGAGGCATCGGGCATGGTCCGCATCACGGCACGGCTCGACCCGGTCACGGCGGCACCGGTCAAGGCGGCGATCGAGGCGATCGTCTCCGAGACGCTGCACCGGCGCCGCGATCGGCAACCGACGCCCGTGGCCTTCCCCGACTGCGAAGTCGACGCGGCCGACGCGCAGCTCGCCGGCGCCTCCCCGACGGTCGACAACGAAAGCCCGGTGCCGGGTGGCCCGGTACCGGATGGCCCGGCGCCGGATGGCCCGGTGCTCGAGGACCGGCGCACGATCCCGCAGCTCCAGGCCGATGCACTCAGCGAGCTCGCCCGCCACGTCCTCGGCTGCGAGGCCGCTGCGACGCGTGCGAAGGCGACGGTCGTCGTCCGCCTCGACCTCGACGCGCTGCTGAGCGGCGTCGGCGAGGCGACGATCGACGGCCTCGACCGGCCGATCTCGGCTGCCGCAGCGCGGCGCCTCGCGGTCGACGCGGAGTTCGTTCCCGCGGTGCTCGGCGGCGAGGCGCTGCCGCTCGACCTCGGCCGCTCCCGGCGGCTGTTCTCCCGCGCGCAGCGCCTCGCCCTCGGCGAGCGCGACGGCGGATGCGCCTCCTGCGGGCGCAACATCGCCTATGTCGAGGCGCATCACATCGACTGGTGGCACCGGCATCGAGGGCCCAGCGACCTCGACAATGGGGTGCTCCTCTGCAGCCATTGCCACCATCAAGTGCATCGCGAGGGCTGGCGCATCAGAGCCGACCGGCGCGAGGTCTGGTTCGTGCCGCCCCCGCACCTCGATCCAGAGCAGCGACCGAGGCTCGGCGGGAGGGCCCGCTTCGAGCTGCGCACCGACCGGCAGCTCGCCGCATCGCACGAGATGACGGATGCCTCGCCGGCACCGGGCGCGTTGCGCCTGCCGGCGGCGTAGCGCACCCGGCCCTGGCCGCTGAACGCCCGGAACCCAGGCGCAGGCTCCGGCTCCGGCTCCGACTCCGGCTCCGGCTCCGGCTCCGGCTCCGACCGTTCTCACCCCGGGCCCGACCCGACGCCCCACCCCGGCCACGGCCCCGATTCCCCTCACCCAGGCCCCGGCCCCTCACCCTCGCCACGGCCCCTCACCCCCGGGCCATCCGCACACTCCCCGCTCAGCCCGCCGACGCACCGCGCAGGTCACCGAGCTCCGCCACCAGCTTCGTGATCCGAGCCGCCCGACCCTCGGCGGTGCGCGCCTTCAGCAGCGGCAGCACCAGGGCGTACTGCCGCGTCTTGCCGAGCGCCTCGAATCGACGCTCGGCGAGCGGCACCGCGGCGAGCGCCGCCGCGAGATCCTCGGGCACGGTCGCGTCACGCTGACGGACGTACGCGGCATCCCACCGGCCGTCGGCCCGCGCCGAGGCGAGCTGCGCGAGTCCGCCCGGACGCATGCGCCCCGCCGCCTCGAGCGCCTCCGCCCGCTCGACGTTGATCGCCGACCACGGACTGCCGGCCCGCCGCGGCGAGTAGCGCTGCGCGAACGAGGCCGCGTCGTTGCCCCGGCGGATGCTGTCGATCCAGCCGAAGCAGAGCGCGACGTCGAGCGCGTCGGAGATCGCCAACCCGGCCCGGCCCCGCTTCGCGATGCGCAACCAGGCCTCCCCTGCGTCGCCGTTCCGATCGAGCCAGGCCTCCCACTCGGCAGCGTCCTCGAAGAGCAGCAGCTCGGGTCGGGCCGAGGAGGCGCCGGCCGTCGTTGCCGTGGTCATGCGACGCCCCCGCCGACCATGTCGAGGAAGTGCCGGTTGAACATGATGCCGAGCACGTTCCCGAACGGATCGACGACCGACGCCGTCACGAAGCCTGGCCCGCGTTCGATGACCGGCTGATGCGGCGCCGCGCCGAGCTCGAGCAGCCGGGCGAGCACTGCCTCGACGTCGTCCACGTGCCAGTACGTGATCGGCTGAGCGGCCGCGGTGCTGCTGTCCCCCGTGACTGCGCCGCCCTCCCCCGCGCTCGGCGCGAAGCGACGGTCGACGATGCCGAGCTCGTGCTGGAGCTCGCCCAGGCGGAACTCGACGTACATCGGGGGCGCCGGCTGCGGCGGGTTGAAGAAGTACGGCTCGACGCCGAGGAACTCCGTGTACCAGCGCTGGGCGGCGGCGACGTCGTCGGCGTAGAGGTTGACGGTGCTGAGCCCGCGCAGCGGCGCGGCGGTGGTCGGACGGACGGATTCGGACTGCTCGTTGATGCTCATAGCAGCACGCTAAACGCCATTGCGGAACCTTTCTTTCCGCAATTCCTGGCAGACTGGCGAAATGCTCGAAAGCTCGGTCCGGATGCTCCGCCTGCTCGCCCTGCTGCAGAGCCGGCGCGAGTGGGCCGGTGCCGAACTGGCCGACCGCCTCGACGTCACCACACGCACGATCCGCAACGACATCGAACGGCTCCGCATCCTCGGCTACCGGGTCGACTCCTCGCCCGGCGTCGCCGGCGGCTACCGGCTCGCAGCCGGCAGCGCCCTGCCGCCGCTGCTCCTCGACGACGAGGAGGCGGTCGCCGTCGCCGTCGGACTCCGGGCCGCCGCCGCGGGCTCCGTCACCGGCATCGAAGAAGCCTCGCTGCGGGCCCTCACCAAGCTCGAGCAGACCCTGCCGCCGCGGCTGCGCCACCGCGTCGACGCCCTCCGCGACGCGACCGTCTCCGCCGCGGGCGGCGGCCCGACCGTCGACGCGAGCGTGCTCGAGACGATCGCCGCCGCCGCCCGCGACCACGAACGCCTCCGCTTCGGCTATCGCGCCGCCGACGGCACCACGACGGACCGCCTCGTCGAGCCGCACGGACTCGTCTTCACCGGCCGCCGCTGGTATTTGCTCGCCTGGGATCTCGACCGCGAGGACTGGCGCAGCTTCCGCGCCGACCGCGTGGAATCGGGTGCCCCCACGGCGCGGCGCTTCGTTCCCCGGGAGCCGCCGGAGGGCGGCGCCGCGGCGCACGTGCTCCGCGGCATCGGCTCCGCGAGCTGGCCGGTGCGCGCCCGCATCCGCTTCGACGTCTCGCAGGCCGAGCTGCTGCAACGGCTCGAACCGCCCGCCGGCCTCGTCACGCCGCTCGACGCGCAGCACTGTCTCGTCGAGACCGGATCGAACACCCTCCACGACCTCGCCGTCTACCTCGGTCGGCTCGAACTGCCCTTCGCGGTCGTCGAGCCGCCCGAGCTCCGCGACGTGATCGCCGGCCTCGCCCGCCGCTTCGCCGCGGCGAGCACGGCCGTCCCCGCCCCCGCCTGAGACTCCCCGCCCGCCCCCACCTCGCGCGGCGCGCCCCGCGCGCGTGTTCCCCTCCTCATCCCCCTGGTGCCCCTGCCCCTGCCCCTGGCAAGACGTCAGTATTTGCGGGTGCGCCCGCCCCGCGACCCGCAAATACTGACGTCTTGCCAGGACGGCGGCGGGCAGGGGGCGGGCCGGGGGCAGGGGGCAGGCCGGGGGCAGGGGGCAGGCCGGGGGCCCGGGGCGCCGGGGGAGGGGCGGGGACAGGACAGGGGCGGGCGGAGCCCGATCAGTCGTGCCGCGGGAACCCCAGGTCGACACCGCCGTGACTCGGGTCGAGCCAGCGCGAGGTGATCGCCTTCTCCTGCTGGAAGAACGCGAAGCCCTGCGGCCCGTACGCCTTCGTATCGCCGAAGAACGAGTCCTTCCAGCCGCCGAAGGAGTGGTACGCGACCGGCACCGGGATCGGCACGTTGATGCCGACCATGCCGACCGTCACCTCCCGCTGGAACCGCCGCGCGGCGCCGCCGTCGTTCGTGAAGATCGCGGTGCCGTTCCCGTACGGCGAGCCGTTGATGAGCGCGAGCCCCTCCTCGTACCCCGCGACCCGCACGACCGACAGCACGGGTCCGAAGATCTCGTCGCGGTACACGGCCGAGTCGGTCGGCACCCGGTCGATGAGCGTCGGCCCCAGCCAGAAGCCGTCCGCCTCGCCGTCCACCTGCGGGTCCCGCCCGTCGACCACGAGGGATGCCCCGTCCGCCACGGCCACATCGAGGTACCCGGCCACCTTGTCCCGGTGCTCCCGGGTGATCAGCGGCCCCATGTCGCAACCGCGGGTGCCATCGCCGGTGCGCAGCCGGGCCATCCGCTCGGCGATCTTCCCGACGAGCTCGTCGGCGATCGACTCGACCGCGACGAGTGCGGAGATCGCCATGCAGCGTTCGCCCGCCGAGCCGAAGCCGGCATTCACGGCGGCGTCGGCCGCGAGCTCGAGGTCGGCGTCCGGCAGCACGAGCATGTGGTTCTTCGCGCCGCCGAGCGCCTGCACGCGCTTGCCGGTGCGCGCGGCGGTCTCGAAGATGTACCGGGCGATCGGGGTGGAACCGACGAAGGAGATGGAGCGCACCTCCGGGTGCTCGAGCAGCGCGTCGACCGCGACCTTGTCGCCGTGCACCACGTTCAGCACGCCGTCGGGCAGCCCGGCCTCCTGCAGCAGCCGCGCGAGCCAGACCGCGGCGCTCGGATCCTTCTCGCTCGGCTTCAGCACCACCGTGTTGCCGCACGCGATCGCGATGGGGAAGAACCACAGCGGCACCATCGCGGGGAAGTTGAACGGGCTGATGATGCCGACCACCCCGAGCGGCTGCCGCACCGTGTACACGTCGATGCCGGTCGAGGCGTTCTCGGAGTACTCGCCCTTCGTGTACGCGGGCATCGCGCACGCCAGCTCGACGACCTCCAGTCCGCGGGCGATCTCGCCGGCGGCGTCGCCGAGCACCTTGCCGTGCTCGCTCGTGAGGATCGCGGCGAGCTCGTCGCTCCGCGCCGCCAGCAGTTCGCGGAAGCGGAACATGATCTGCTGCCGCTTCGCGATCGACACCTCGCGCCAGGCGGGGAAGGCGCGCGCCGCGGCATCCACCGCGGCATCCACGTCGGATGCCTCGGCGAACCGCACCCGGCGCGCGACCACGCCGCGGGCCGGATCGTAGACGGGCCCGGTGCGCTCGCCCGCGCCGCTCGTCGCGGCCCCGTCGATCCAGTGCTCGACGAAGTCGTGCTCGCTCGACTCCTGTTCGCTCATAATGCGCCTCCCACTGCGCTCAGCACCTCGTCGTAGATCGCCATCGCCTCGGCCACCTCGTCGGCGGTCACGACGCACGGCGGCACGACGTGGATGCGGTTGTCCTGCATGAACGGCAGCAGCCCGCGCGCGAGCAGCGCCGCCTTGAGCTCCCCCATCGCCGGCGCCGGGAGCGGCTCGCGCGTCTCGCGGTCGGCGACGAGCTCCATCGCCCAGAACACGCCCTCGCCGCGCAGCTCGCCGATGAGCTCGTGCCGCTCGGCGAGATCCTCGAGCCCCGGGCCGATCGCCGTCTCGCCGATCGCGCGCGCGTGCTCGACGATGCCCTCCGAGGCCATCGCGTCGAGCGTCGCGACGATCGAGGCCATCGCGAGCGGATGCCCCGAGTAGGTCAGGCCGCCCGGGAACACCCGCTCGTCGAATCCCGCCGCGATCGGCTCGTCGATGATCACCCCGCCGGCCGGCACGTAGCCGGAGTTCACGCCCTTCGCGAAGGTGATGAGGTCGGGCCGCACCTCGTAGCCGTCGAAGGCGAACCACCGGCCGGTGCGGCCGAAACCCGCCATCACCTCGTCGAGGATCAGCAGGATGCCGTGCCGGTCGCAGAGCTCGCGGACGCCGGCGAGGTAGCCGGGCGGCGGCACGAGCACCCCGGCGGTGCCCGGCACGGTCTCGAGCAGCACCGCCGCGATGGTCTGCGGCCCCTCCGACTCGATCACCCGGCGGAGGTGCTGCAGGGCCCGCTCGCATTCCTCCTCCGGGCTCCGCGCCCAGAACTCCGAGCGGTAGAGGTACGGTCCGAAGAAGTGCACGTGCCCGCGGGCGAACTCGTTCGGCACCCGCCGCCAGTCGCCGGTCGAGACGATCGCCGCGCCCGTGTTGCCGTGGTACGAGCGGTACGTGGAGAGGATCTTGTCGCGCCCCGTGGTGAGCCGGGCGAGGCGGATCGCGTTCTCGTTCGCATCGGCGCCGCCGTTCGTGAAGAACACCCGGCGGAACCCCTCGGGCGCGCGGGCGACGATCCGCTTCGCGGCCTCGCCGCGGGCGAGGTTCACCGTGGCCGGGGCGACGGTGGTGAGCAGCTCGGCCTGCTCGCGGATCGCCGAGACGACGGCCGGATGCTGGTGGCCGATGTTGACGTTCACGAGCTGACTCGAGAAGTCCAGGTACTCGACGCCCGCGTGGTCCCAGACGCGGCATCCGCGCCCCGAGGCGATGACGAGCGAGGAGGTCTGCGCCTGCGCCGACCACGAGTGGAAGACGTGCGCCCGGTCGAGCTCGCGCGCGAGCTCGTCGGTGACGTCGGTGTGGTCGGACCCGGGATCGGTCATTATGCGCTCCGTTCGGTGATCGACTGGGTGATCGGCTCGGCGGTCAGCGCTTCGCGACGAGGTGCTCGCGGAGCGCCGGGATCACCTGCTCGCCGTAGACGCGCAGGGTCTCCTCCTTGTTGTCGTGCTGCAGGTACCCGGCGAACTGGTCGACGCCGAGCTCGGCGAGCCGCTGCAGCTTCTCGATGTGCTCCTCCGGCGGGCCGAGCAGGCAGAATCGCTCGACGATCTCGTCGGGCACGAAGTCGACGTGGTCGTTCGACGCCCGGCCGTGGCTGTTGTAGTCGTAGCCCTCGCGACCGCGGATGTACTCGGTCAGGGCCTCCGGCACCTGCCCGTGCTCGCCGTAGCGCGCGACGAGGTCGGCGACGTGGTTGCCGACCATGCCGCCGAACCAGCGGCACTGCTCGCGCATGTGCTCGCGGTCGTCGCCGATGTACATGGGCGCCGCGACGCAGAACGCGATCTCGTCGGGGTCGCGCCCGGCGGCCTCGGCCGCGTTCCGCACCGTGCGGATCATCCACGCCGCGATGTCGAGGTCGGCGAGCTGCAGGATGAAGCCGTCGCCCACCTCGCCGGCGAGCTTCAGCGCCATCGGCCCGTAGGCTGCGACCCACACGTCGAGCCGGGAGCCGACCGACCACGGGAACTGCAGCGTCGCGCCGTTGAACTCCACGGCGCGCGAGTTCGCGAGCTCGCGGATGACGTGGATCGACTCGCGGAGCTCCGCCATCGTGGTCGGCTTGCCGTTCGTCACGCGCACGGCCGAGTCGCCCCGGCCGATGCCGCAGATCGTGCGGTTGCCGTACATCTCGTTGAGCGTCGCGAACACGCTCGCCGTGACCGTCCAGTCGCGGGTCGCCGGGTTCGTGACGAACGGTCCGACGATCACCCGCCGGGTCTCCGCGAGGATCTGGGAATGGATGACGTACGGCTCCTCCCAGAGCAGGTGCGAGTCGAACGTCCACACGTGCGAGAAGCCGAACTGCTCGGCGAGCTTCGCGAGGTGCACGGTCCGCGAGGCGGGCGGGTTGGTCTGCAGGACGACGCCGAAGTCCATGGGTGGTGCCTCCGTCTCTGGAACGTTCAACTCACATAGCTCGACAGCCCGCGCTTCAGGTATCGGCCGTCGCCCTTGCGGCCGAGGTACTCGTCGCCCTCGACGACGACCTTGCCCCGGGACAGCACGACGTCGACGTGCCCGTCGACCTCGAAGCCCTCCCACGCGGAGTGGTCCATGTTCATGTGGTGGGTGCGGCCGGTCGGGTTGCCCTGCTCGTCGACCGGCATGCCGATCGTCGTGCGCCCGTTCGGGTCGTAGACGACGAGGTCCGCATCGGCGCCGGGCTGGATCGCGCCCTTGCGGCCGGCGAGCCCGAACATCCGCGCCGGCGTCGTGCTCGTGAGCTCGACCCAGCGCTCGAGGGTGAGCTCGCCGGTCACGACGCCCTGGTACATGAGGTCCATACGGTGCTCGACCGAGCCGATCCCGTTCGGGATCTTGCGGAAGTCGCCGAGGCCGAGCTCCTTCTGGTCCTTCATGCAGAACGGGCAGTGGTCGGTCGAGACCATCTGCAGGTCGTTCGTGCGCAACGCCTGCCACATCGCGTCCTGGTGCCGCTCCTCGCGGCTGCGCAGCGGCGTCGAGCAGACCCACTTCGCCCCCTCGAACGCGCCCCACTGCTCGCTCGAGGCGCCGAGCTGCTCCTCCAGCGAGAGGTAGAGGTACTGCGGACAGGTCTCGCCGAAGACGTGCTGCCCGTGGTCGCGGGCCCAGGCGAGCTGCTCGACCGCTTGCTTCGCGGAGACGTGCACGACGTAGAGCGGGGCGCCGGTCAGCTTCGCGAGCATGATCGCGCGGTGCGTCGCCTCCTCCTCCATCTCCCAGGCGCGGGCGATGCCGTGGAAGTAGGGGTCGGTCTTGCCCTGCTCGGCGAGCTGCTCGGCGAGCACGTCGATCGCCGGCCCGTTCTCGGCGTGCATCATCGTGAGCATGCCGGTCTCGCGGGAGACCTGCATGGCCCGCAGCACCTGCGCGTCGTCGGAGTAGAACACGCCGGGGTAGGCCATGAAGAGCTTGAAGCTCGTGATGCCCTCGTCGGGCAGCTTGCGCATGGCCTGGAGGGATGCCTCGTCGACGCCGCCCACGATCTGGTGGAAGCCGTAGTCGATGGCGCACTCCCCGGCCGCCTTCTCGTGCCAGGCCGCGAGCCCGTCCTCGACCCGCTCGCCGTACCGCTGCACGGCGAAGTCGATGATCGTCGTGGTGCCGCCGTGCGCGGCCGCCCGGGTGCCGGTCTCGAAGGTGTCGGAGGCCTCCGTGCCGCCGAACGGCAGCTGCATGTGCGTGTGCGCGTCGATTCCGCCGGGGATGACGTACTTGCCGCTCGCGTCGATCACCCGGTCGACGGAACCGGCGAGCTCGGCGCCGAGCAGCGTGCTGCCGGGCTCCAGCACGGCGACGATGCGCTCGCCGTCGACGAGCACGTCGGCGGCGCCGCGGCCGGTCGCACCGACGACGGTGCCGCCCGAGATGAGGGTCGTGGTCATAGTCCTGGCTCCCTGAGCTGGTCGAAGGGATGCTGCGTCACGATGCTGGTTCCCTGAGCTTGTCGAAGGGCTGCTGGTCCAAGGGCTGCGGCGGTCACGGCTGCGCGATCCGGGTGTACGAGTCGGGCCGGCGGTCGCGGTAGAACTGCCAGTCGTCGCGCATCTGCCGCACCATGTCGAGGTCGAGGTCGCGCACGAGGATCTCCTCGTGCTCGCCGGAGCCGCGCTCCCCGACGAAGTTGCCGCGGGGGTCGATCACCTGGCTCGTGCCGTAGAAGTCGACGGCGAGCTCGCCGTACTCGTTGTCCTCGCGGCCGACGCGGTTGGGCTGCAGCACGAAGTAGCCGTTCGCGACGGCGGCGCACGGTCCCTCGACCTCCCACAGCCGGTTCGAGAGCCCGGGCTTCGTCGCGTTCGGGTTGAACACCATGTGCGCGTCGTTGAGGCCGAGCTCGCGCCATCCCTCCGGGAAGTGCCGGTCGTAGCAGATGTACATGCCGATGCGGCCGACCGCCGAGTCGAAGACGGGGTAGCCGAGGTTGCCCGGCCGGAAGTAGAACTTCTCCCAGAAGCGGTCGAGGTGCGGCAGATGGTGCTTGCGGTACTTGCCGAGGATCGTGCCGTCGGCGTCGACGAGCACCGAGGTGTTGTAGTACACCCCCGTCTCGGCCTCCTCGTAGATCGGCAGCACCATGACGGTGCCGAGCTCCTTCGCGACGTCGGCGAAGCGCTGCACGATGGGGCCGTCGGCCTGCTCCGCGAAGCGGTAGTACTTCTGCTCCTGCGTGATGCCGAAGTAGGGCCCGTAGAAGAGCTCCTGGAAGCAGATCACCTCCGCGCCCTGCCCCGCGGCGTCCCGCGCGAACTGCTCGTGCTTGTCGAGCATGGACGCCTTGTCGCCGGTCCAGCTCGTCTGCGTGATCGCCGCTCGAACGATGGTCATGCTGCCTCCTACCGCACATCGTCGTGCACTCGTGGCTCATGGTTCCTGTTCGGCTCATCCTCTCCCGAGGCGCGGCTCGGGGCAATGGATTGCTCGGATGAGCAGCTCGGAACCGGCGCGCACGGCCGAGGGTGAGCGGGACGTGCACGCGGCGCCGCCTACGCTGGAGCCGTGAGGATCACCGTGCTCGCCGGCGGCGTCGGCGGCTCGCGCTTCGTGCGCGGGCTCAGGGAGGAACTGCGGCGCCGGGCGGCCCGCGCCGATGCGCTGCCCGGGGCATCCGTCCCACCCGATCAGCCGACACCCGACGATCAGGTGTCGGTCGTCGTGAACACCGGCGACGACGTCTGGCTCGCGGGCGTCCGCCTCATGCCCGACTTCGACTCGCTGCTCTACGCCCTCGCCGGCGTGAACGACGCCGAGCGCGGCTGGGGCCGGGCCGGCGAGTCCGAGCGCGTCGCGGCGGAGCTGCGCGAGTGGGGCGTCGGCTGGCCCTGGTTCACCCTCGGCGACCTCGACCTCGGCACGCACCTCGCGCGCACCTCCTGGCTCCGCGAGGGGCTCACCCCCTCCGAGATCGGCGAACGCCTGCAGCGCCGCTGGCCGCTCGGCGTGCACCTGCTGCCCGCGACCGACACCGAGGTCGACACCTGGGTCGAGATCGCCGAGCCGACCGACGACGGCCGGCGCGAGCTGCACTTCCAGGAGTGGTGGACCCGGCACCGGGCGAGCCTGCCCGCGAGCGCATTCCGGCAACGGAATATCGCCGAGGCGCGGCCCGCGCCCGGCGTGGTCGAGGCGATCGAGCAGGCCGACGTCGTGCTGCTCGCCCCCTCGAACCCGGTCGTGTCGATCGGCACGATCACCGCGATCCCCGGCATCGCCGACGCCCTGCGCGCGACCGCGGCGCGCGTCGTCGGCGTCTCGCCGATCATCGGCGGCAAGGTCGTGCGCGGCATGGCCGACGCATGCCTCGCCGCGATCGGCGTGGAGACGGATGCCGTGGCCGTCGCCCGGCACTACGGCGCCCGCGCGAACGGCGGACTGCTCGACGGCTGGCTCGTCGACGAGGCGGATGCCGCGGCCGTGCCCGCGCTCGAGGCATCCGGCATCCGCGCGCACGCCGCGCCGCTCTGGATGCGCGACCCCGACACCTCGGCCGCCGTCGCCGGCGCCGCCCTCGACCTCGCGAGCGCCCTGCGCCCCGCCTGATCTCAACTTGCCCGACTTTCATGAAAGTCGGGCAAGTCGAGAAGAAGGCGGCGGCGGCGGGTGCCGGGTACGGCGTTCCTGCACCGGGTGTCAAGCCCGTTGCCGCGGCGGGCCGCGCCTGCGAGCGTTGGCCTCGTCCACCGCACGAACGCGAGCAGGGGAGGTCGCGATGTCGAGGAACGAAGACTGGGTGCCCGAGGAGGACGCCGGCTCCTACGTGGAGTCGCAGATCCCGGGCGAGGAGTACGTGCCCGAGGAGGGCGAGGGCTCCTACGTCGACTCGGAGCTGCCCGAGAACGCCGTCGTCCCCGACGAGGAGCGGCGCGTCGAGCTCGACCGGGACGACGACGAAGACGACGCGCTGGGCACCACCCAGCCGATCGACCGGGCCGACGCCGGTCGCGACGGCCCCGTGCCGGGCACCGGTCCCGCCGAACGGGGCGAGCCGATGACCGATTCCGACCGCGGAGGCCTCCGCGGGGGCGACCCCGGCGTCGAGGAGTAGCGCGAGCGGCGCCGCCTACGGGATGTAGTCGACGATCCCCTGCGGCGCCACGGCCGCGCGGTAGCGCTCGACGAGTTCGCGCCAGCCGGACTCGGGCGTGTACTCGTGCTCGTGCACCGCCTCGGTGAAGTGCCAGAGCAGGTACGGGTGCGCGCCGAGCGCGTAGAGCGCCTCGTAGTCGCGCGCCGCGAAGGCGTCGCGCTCGGCGGTCGTCAGCTCCCGGTCGTCGCTCGGCCCGGTCGGCCCGCCGGCTCCGGCGAGCCAGGCGTCCACGACCCCGGCCGGGTCGGCGACGTACGCCGCGACCGCCGCGTCGCTCAGCTCCACCGCGCGGATGAACTTGTCGACCATGTACTTGCTCATCAGCGGCTCCCCCACAGGAAGAACGGGCTCGAAGCGAAGCGCGACGGCGTCACCTCGGCGAAGTCGGCCGGGCGGCCGCCCATCGCGGCGAGCGCCGCCACCGCGTTCAGGTACTGATACGTCATGCAGCCCGCCTCGAGGAGGCGCTGGAAGTCGCTGCAGACGCGGATGGCGCCCTCGAGGTCGCCGTCACGCATCCACGAGGCGGCCGCCTCGTCGAAGTCCGGGTCGGGCGAGCCCGCGAAGGTGCGCGGGCCGCCGACGTCGTTGGCCATGTGCCCGGAGGTGAGGATCGCGACGCGGGCGTCCGAGTCCCAGCGCTCGATCGCGTCGCGCAGGTGCTCGCCGAGCGCGACGAAGCGGCGCACCGAGGGCACGGGCGGCATCGAGGCGTTCGTGTGGATCGGCACGACCGGCAGGTCGAGCTCGGGCCGCACGTACTGCAGCGGGATCACGTAGCTGTGGTCGAGCCGCCACTCCAGGCTCACGGCGAGGTCGATCGTCTCGGGCAGCACCGTGCGCCCGGTGATCTCGTCGGCGAGCTCGCGGTGCCCGGCGAGCTCCACGTACTCCATGCCGAAGGTGCGCACCTCGTTCTCCCAGGTGCCGTGGTACGACTCGGCCTTGCCGACGACGAACGCCGGCGAGTTGTCGTAGAAGAACTGCCGCACGTGATCGGTGCCGATGACGACGAGCACGTCGACGTCGTGCGCCGCGACCGCCTCGCGGATGCGCGCGAAGTTCGCGGCGATCGGCTGCAGGTCGTCGGGCACCGGGTCGTTCATCGCCCGCCAGAGCAGCGGGTTGTGCGGCGTGGCTGCCGCCAGGACGAGCTCGGCCATGTGGGTCCTTCCGGAGGTGCGAGGGGATGCGAGGTCGGGGCGCGGCTCAGATCCCGAACAGGGCGCGCGCGTTGTCGAGGAGGATCTTCTGCCTGGACTCGGGCTTGAACGGCAGCTCGGCGAACTCCGTCATCCAGCGGTCGGCGGTCATCACGGGCCAGTCCGAGCCGAACAGCACCCGGTCGGTGATGAGCGAGTCCGCGTAACGGACCACCTCCGGCGGCAGGTACTTCGGCGCCCAGCCCGAGAGGTCGAGGTACACGTTCGACTTGTGCCACACCATCGCGAGGTTCTCGAGGTGCCACGGCCAGGCGGGGTGCGCGCTGATGATCTTCAGCTCGGGGAACTCGGCCGCGACGTCGTCGAGGTACGGCACCGGCCGGGAGTTCTCGAGCCGGTAGCCGCCGCCGCCCGGGGTGCCGGCGCCCGCGCCGGGGAAGCCCGAGTGGAACATCACGACGAGGCCGAGCTCGGCGCAGGTCTCCCAGATCGGGAAGAAGCGCCGGTCGTTCGGCAGGAACTTCTGCCGGGCCGCGTTCAGCTCGCCGACGCCCTTGATGCCGTACTCGGCGTGCATGCGGCGGATCTCGGCGATCGCCGCCTCGCCCTTCCACGGGTCGATGCCCGCGAAGGCGATGAAGGCGTCGGGGTGGTCGAGCTGCGCCTTGCCGAGCAGATCGTTCGGCGCGCCCGGGATGCCCGAGGTCGTCTCGGAGTCCGAGTTCACGATGACGGCCATCATCTTGCGCTCGCGGTACTGGTCGGCCTGCTCGGCGAAGGAGACCACGGGGCGCTCACGGCCGAAGTGCTTCGCCATCTGCTGGTGGCGCTGGCCCATCGCCTGCAGGAACTCCTCGGTCTGCGGGTGGGTGTGCACGTCGATGGCGACGAGCTCGTCGAGACGGCTCATGCGCGGCTCCTCTCGGGGGTGGTGGATGCGGCGGATGGGGCGGATGCCTCGGGCTTCGCGTCTGCCGCGGCCCCGAGCAGCGGAGCCCCGGGCAGCGGTGCCCCGAGCAGTTCGGCGCCGTGCTGGTCGAGCCGCGGGGCCGCGGCGAGCGCGGGCCGGCCCGAACGGTGGAAGCGCGTGCTCGGCACGGGGACGCGGAGGGCCGAGCCATCCGGTCCCTCGATCTCCTCGACCAGCCGCATCGCGGCGATCTGCGGGTCGTCGAAGAGGTGCGCGACCGTGTTCAGCGGGCCGTGCGGGATGTCGTGCGCGACGAGCCGGTCAAGCCAGTGCTGCCGGGGCATCAGCGCCGTCGTCGCCTTGAGCTCCGCGTCGAGCTCGTCGTAGTTGCGCACCCGGGCCTCGCGCGTCGCGAAGCGCGGGTCGTCGGCGAGCTCGGGCCGCTCGAGCACCTCGAGGAGCCCGGTCCAGAACTTCTCGGGGACCGACATGTGGATGACGAAGTCGAGCCCGTCAGAGCCGCGGCACGCGTAGGCCTGCGCTCGGCGCGGCCGGGAGTCAGGGCCCGCGACCTGCCCGGTCTCGAGGTAGGTCGAGGCCGCCTCGGTGAGGAAGTCGATGAGCGAGCCGACCATCGAGACCTCGACGTGCTCGCCCGGGCCGGCGTCGCCGCGGGCGTGCAGCGCCGCGAGCACGCCCTGCGCGGCCGACATGCCCGAGAGCAGGTCGGAGAAGGCGGGGCCGAGCGGCCGCAGCAGGTCCTCGGGCACGACCTGGCTGTACATGCCGCCCACGGCCGAGATGACGGTGTCGTAGGCGGGGCGCTTCGCGTACGGCCCCTCGGGGCCGAAGCCGGTGATCGCGCAGGAGACGAGGCGCGGGTTCACCCGGGCGAGCACGTCCGGGCCGAAGCCGAGGCGCGCGGCGACCCCGGGGCGGAAGTTCTCGATCAGCACGTCGGCGTCGCGGGCGAGGTCGAGGAGGGCTGCGAGCCCGGCCTCGCTCTTCAGGTCGAGCACGACGGCGCGCTTGCCCCGGTTGTACGCGGCGAACTGCGGGCTCATCTGCCCGCTGCCCTCCCAGCGGCGCATGGGGTCGCCCTCGGGCGATTCGACCTTCACGACGTCGGCGCCGAGGTCGGCGAGGAGCTTCGCGGCGTAGGGCCCGGAGATGTACTGGCCGAGCTCGATGACGCGGACGCCCGCGAGCGGGCCGCTGGGGGTGGGGGTCATGCGGGGAGGTCCTCTCCTCTTGCTGCACGGGGGACGGGGGCTGCGCTGACCTCGACGACGACCTTGCCCGGTGCCGTGCGGGGGGCGCGGTAGGCATCCGCGATCCGCTCGAGCGGGAAGCGCGCCACGACGGGCGGGACGACCCGCCCCTCGGCGACGAGCTTCAGGGCCCGGCGCACCTGCGCGAAGTCGGCGCTCGCGACGCCGACGAGCCGCAGCCGGCGCAGGTAGAAGCTGCGCTGGTCGAGCTCGAGCACCGGGTCGACGGAAGCGGCGCAGGTCACGGCGCGACCGCCCCAGGCGAGTGCGGCGATGCCTGCGGCGAAGGTCGGCCCGTGTCCGCCGACGTCGACGACCGCGTCGAAGGGCGCCTCGGCGGCGAGGCGTTCGCGGAGCTCGGCGGGCGAGCCGGCGCGGAGTACGCGCGCGCCGTCGGGTGCGGGGGCCGCCGAGCGGGATGCCCCGACGGTCACGGCCCCGCTCGCGACGCCGAGCTGCAGGGCGATCTGACCGAGCATGCCGCCGGCGCCGGTGACGAGGAGCCGGTCGCCCTCGCCCACGCCGATCGACTCGAAGGCGTTCAGGACGATCGGCACGGTGTGCACGGCGGCGGTGGCGAGGGCCGCGGGGATCTCGCCGCGGTCGATCGCGTTGCGCTCGGGCACGGTGACGAACTCGGCGGCGCCCCCGTTGCGGTGCACGCCCAGCACGGTCTGCGCGGGGCAGTCGGCCTCGCGGCCGGCGGCGCAGCTGCGGCACTCCCCGCAGGGGATGTTGGGCTTCACGACGACCGGCCGGCCGAGGCGCGCCTCGCTCATGCCGGGTCCGACGGCGACGATCGTGCCGGCCGGGTCGATGCCGAGCACGCGGGGGAGCTTGGCGACGGCACCCGGCCCGATGCCGGCGATGACGTTGCGGTCGAGCTGGTTCACGCCGACGGTCTCGACGCGCACGAGCACCTCGCCCGCCCCCGGAGCCGGAACCGGCACCTCGGCGACGGCGAGCGCCTCCAGGGTGTGATCGGTGAGCAGCGCTGCCCGCACTCCGCCTCCTCGCGTCGTCTTTCTGGATACGGTATCCAAAATTGCAATCCGCGTCCAGTGCTACGAGCATCCCACCGCCGGGCGCACCGGCGCCCCAACCCACTGGGCCAGCTCGCGCAACGCGCCCCGTTCCGACCCGACTTCGCACGATTCGCGCGACTCCGCCTCGTGGAGTCGCGGGAAGCGCGCGGCCACCCCGCCGTTCGCACCGACCGCGCGACCTCGCGAGCGCCTCCGCCACCCGCTCGAAAGAGGGCATGGACAGCCCGGAGCAGATTGGATACCGTATCCATACTCGCGGACGGTGCCGTTCCCGCGGGATCCGACCGCGAGGGTCTATCCCGCCAAGAATGGAGAGTCATGCGCAAATCCATCCCCCGCAGCAGCCTGGCGGCTGCCGCCGGCATCGCAGCACTGGCGCTGCTCGTCGGCTGCAGCTCCGCCGCACCGGCGCCGTCCGGCCCGGTCGACCTCGGCGACGGCGAACCCGGCGCCGCCGAGGACACCGACATCACCGTCGCCATCCCCTTCCCCGACATCACGATGTACTCGATGTACGTGCTCGGCACGGACCTCGGCTACTACGAGGAGGAGGGCCTCACCGTCGAGGTCATCACCGCCGACAACGTCACCGCGGCCGTCGCGTCGGGCAGCGCCGACATCGGCGTCGAGTCGACCGGCACCGTCATCGAGGCAATCCGCGGCGGCGTCCCGATCGAGCTCGTCGGCGGACACTACTGCCGGCAGAACTTCGACTTCGCGGTGCAGCAGGGCATCGACTCGGTCGAGGACCTCGACGGCACGACGATCACCCTCGCCGGCACGCCCGGCGACCCGGCCGAGTTCCAGCGCAAGCTGGTGCTCAAGGAAGAGGGCTGGGACCTCGACACCGTGAACGTCGAGGTCGTGTACCCCGGCCCCGGTTCGGAGTCCTGGACCGAGTTCTTCGTCAACGACCGCATCAGCCTGCAGCCGTTCTACGCCGACGACCGGCCCGCGCTCGAGGAGCACGGGGCGAACATCGTCGTCGAGGCGCTGCGCAACTGGGCGAACGACGTGCAGGTCGCCGGCACCGACTGGGCGCAGAAGAACCCGAACACGCTCGTCCGCTTCCTCCGTGCGACCCTGAAGGCGGCCGACTTCATGACCGCTCCGGCGCCGGGCGAGTTCCCCGAGAACGTCGACGAGGTGCTCGACATCTACGAGGCGAACGACTTCGACGTGTCGGCGCTCCGCGGCTCGGACAGCGTGTGGGTGCTCGACGGGCACCTCGCCTGCTCGAACCTGTACTTTGACCAGGACGCGTGGGACACCACGATCGAGACGCAGTCGCTCGAGCCGCTCGAGTTCGACGCGGGGCAGCTCGCGTACCTCAAGAAGGCCCAGGAGCTCGTCGGCGTCGAGAACGACCCGCCGGCCACCCTGCCGTACCCCTGATCGGGCTTCACCCCGATCCTCGGAGCCCCCGCCGCAGCGCATGACGGCGGGGGCTCCGTCGTGTCTGGCCGGCCGCGGCACCCCGCCCGGCCTCCCCACCCGCAAGACGGCACTATTTGCGGGTGCGCGAGCGCCGCCACCCACAAATACTGACGTCTTGTTGAAGCACGGGCAGGTGGGGAGCACGGGCGGGCGCGGGCACGGGCGGGGGCGGGGGCGGGGGCACGGGCGGGCGGACGGCGGGCGGATGCCTCGCCGGGGGCGGCCGCGCCAGTTCGTGCCGATTGCGCCACCTGGGCTGGCGCACCGACGCCGAAGTGGCGCACTCGCATGCGCGGGCGCGCGAAGGACGGGGCATCCCCTCCCCGATCCCGGCAGCCCCCACCCGGCAAGACGTCACTATTCGCGGGTACGCGAGCGCCGCCACCCACCAATAGTGACGTCTTGCCGGGGTGAGAGGGGAGGGGGAAGGGGGAAGGGGCGCTGGGAGCGCGGGGCGGGCACGACGAAGCCGGCCCCCGTCATCGCGCATGAAACGGGGGCCGGCAGTCTCTCGCCACGAGCGCCGCAGCACGCAGCACCGAGCACGCAGCGCCGCGACTCAGCCCGAGGGCACCGCCGCGATCGCCTCGATCTCGAAGCGGTAGTCGGGCCCGGCGAAGCCGGCGACCTGGATCAGCGTCGACACCGGGAAGTCGTGCGTGAAGTAGCGAGCGCGGATGGCCCGCAGCTCGTCGCGCACGAGCGAGAAGTCGTCCCGCACGAACACGTTCACCTTCACGACATCCGCCGCCGTCGCCCCCGCCGCCTCGAGCACCTTCACGAGGTTCTCGAAGGCGAGCTCGATCTGCGCGGCGGGCTCGGCCGGCATCGTGCCGTCCGGCCGCATGCCGATGATGCCGCTCAGGAACACCAGGTCTCCGCCGGAGACCCGGATCCCCTGGCTGAAGTCCGCCGTGGGCGGGTAGACGCCCTCGGGGACGACGATCTGCTTGTGCATCAGGAGGCCCCCGCGATCTTCCGGTCGTCGTACCACGGCGCCAGGCGGCGTCGCAGCGTGGAGATGAGCAGCAGCGTCAGGTTCGCGATGATCACCATCACGATGACCATGGCGATCGCGTCATCCATCTGGAACTGGTAGGCGGCGTACTCGAGCATGTGCCCGAGTCCGCCCGTGCCGCCGAGGAACTCTCCGAGCACCTCGCCGGTGAAGCCGAGCGCGGCACCGCGCTGGATGCCCGACAGGCTGTACGGCAGCGTCGCGGGCACGATGATCTTCCAGCCGAGCGCGATGCCGTTCACGCCGTACACCCGCCCCGCGTTCACGAGCGAGGTGCTGACCGTGACGGCGCCCTCCATCGTGTTCAGGATGATCGGGAACACCGCGAGCAGGAACACCAGCGCGATCTTCGACTCGCTGCCGAGCCCGAGGCCGAGGATGAACAGCGGCGCGAGCGCCACCTTCGGCGTCGAGTACAGCAGCCAGAGGAACGGCGCGACGGTGAAGCGCAGCACCGGCGACCAGCCGACCGCGAGTCCGACGGTGACACCGACCACGACGGCGATGACGAGGCCGATCGCGACATTGCCGAGGCTGTAGCCGAACGCGCCCCAGAACTCCGGGTCGACGAGCAGCTTGCCGAACGACACCGCGATCGCCGAGGGCGGCGGCAGGAACGACGCCGGGATGAGCTGCAGCCAGCTGACCGCGGCCTCCCAGATCAGCAGGATGGCGGCGATGACGCCGACGAGCAGCCAGGTCCACTTGGCCTCGCTCCGCCGGATCACCCGCCGGGGGCGCACGATGCGCATCGTGCCGGTCGCACTGGTGACGGTCATCGCCGGCCCTTCCTCGTCCACGGGGCGGCCCATCGTTCGACGAGGGTCACCACCTGGGTCATCCCGACGCTCCACGCCACCACGATCGCGATCGCGGCGAACGCCTGGTCGGTCTGGTACGTGTTGGCCGCCTTGATGATGAGCGCGCCCATGCCGGAGGCCGAGCCGGCGAGCTCCGCCACGACCATGCCGATCGTCGCGAGCACGACCGCCTGCCGGAGCCCGGCGAAGAGGAACGGCACCGTCGACGGCAGGTACACCGAGCGGTACAGCTGCGTGCGGCTCGCGCCGTACACCTTGCCCGCCCGGATGATCGAGGCGTTCGTCGTGCGCATGCCCGCCGCCACGTTCAGCAGGATCGGGAACAGCGCGCTCACCGCGACCAGGAAGATCACCGGTCCGATGCCGAAGCCGAACCAGGCCTTCGCGAGCGGCTGGTACGCGATCGTCGGCGTCGCGTAGATCGTCCACGCGATCGGCCCGACGACCCGGTCCATCGGCAGCGAGCTGCCCATCAGCAGGCCGACCGGGATCGCGATCACCGCGGCGATCGCGAAGCCGATGAGCCACGCCTGCGCCGAGATCAGCATGTTCGGCCAGAGCGCGCCGCCCGAGACGAGCTCGACGAAGCCCTGCGCGATGGCGGTGGGCGGCGGCAGGAACACGGGGTTGATCCAGCCGAACACGCCGACGACGAGCTGCCACACGAGGAGCATGACCACGACCTCGATCGCGAGCACGCCCGCCTTGCCCGCCGGACTGAGTCCGGCGAGCCAGGCGCCGATGCCGCCCCGGCCGAGGTTCGGCCCGGCGGCGAGGAAGGCGCTCATTTCGAGACCGCCGCCGCCGTGGCCTCGCCCTGCAGGGCGTCCCAGAGGTGGTCGCGCAGCTCGAGGAAGCGCGGGTCGTGCTGGATGCTGCGCTCGGAGCGCGGGCGCTCGAGCCCGGTCTCGATGATCTCCTTGATGGCGCCGGGGTGGCTCTTGAACACCACGATCCGGTCGCCGAGGAGGATGGCCTCCTCGATGGAGTGCGTGATGAACAGCACCGTCTTGCCGGTGGCCGCCATGAGCTTCTCGATCTCGTCGCGCATCACCTCACGGGTGAGGGCGTCGACGGCGCCGAGCGGCTCGTCCATGAGCAGGATGCGCGGCTCCGCGACGATCGCGCGGGCGAGGCCCACGCGCTGCTGCATGCCGCCGGAGAGCTCCCGGGGGTAGGAGTTCTCGAAGCCGGCGAGGCCGACGAGTTCGATCGCCTCCTGCACCCGCTCCCGCCAGCCGGCGCCCTTCAGCGCCTTCTGCATCTCGAGCCCGAACTTCACGTTGTCGAAGACCGTGCGCCACGGCAGCAGCGCGTAGTCCTGGAACACGACCGCGCGGTCCGGCCCGGGCCCGGTGACCGGCGAGCCGCCGACGAGCACCGTGCCCGTCGTCGGCTTCACCAGTCCCGCGACGACGTTCATGAACGTCGTCTTGCCGCACCCCGACGGCCCGAGCACGGTGATGAACTCACCCTCGTGCACGTCGAGGTCCACGCCCTCGATGGCCGTCAGCCGCTTGCCCGTTCGCGCTACGTCGTAGCTCACCGACAGGTCGCGCACCGAGATCAGCGGCGCACCCGCCTCGTTCCGTTCGATTGACGTCGTCGTCATCTCATTCTCCATTTCGGGGGCGCGGCGGAGCTGCCGCGTCAGCGCATCTTCGGCAGCACCTCGCTGCCGAGCAGCTCGATCTGGTCGAAGAACTTGTCGAACTTGAACCGGAAGTCGAACACGACGTGCTCGACGCCCGTCGCCTCGAACTTCTTGAGCTCGGCGACCGCTTCATCGGGGTTGCCGACGATGAGCTGGCCTTCCAGGTCCTCGACGGTCTCGAAGCTACCCGACGGCGGCTTGACGGCGAACTTGGCCTTGTTGGCCCAGGCGAGCAGGCCGGGCACGTTCACGTGCTTCAGGGCCTCCTCGCGGGTCTCCTCGATCGAGGTCGGCGGGATGACGGCGACGGTCGGCATCGGGCGGCCCGAGGCATCCGTCATCTCCTTCATGACCTCGATGCGCTTGGCCATCGAGGCGAGGGAGATGCGGCCCGGCATCCAGCCGTCGGCGTACTCGGCCGCGAGGCGCGCCGAGCGCGGCGTCGCGCCGCAGTACCAGAACGGCACGCTGCCGCCGACGGGCTTCGGCTCGATCGTCACGTTCTCGAAGGAGAAGATGCCGTCGTCGTAGGTGACGTCGTTCTCGGTGAAGACCCGCTTCAGGATCTCGGCGTTCGAGCGCACCATGTCGACGCGGTTGAGGTCGCCCCAGCCGATCGCCTCGAACTCGTGGTCGAAGGTGCCGGCGCCGAAGCCGAGGATGAGGCGCGGCCCGAGGAGCTGGGTCATCGTGCCGGCCATGAGGGCGGTGACGAGCGGGTGGCGGAAGGGGATCAGCGATCCCGTGCCGAGCTCGAGCTTCTCGGTGACGGCGCCGATCGCGGTGAGCGTCGTGAGCGCGTCGTAGAAGGTGCGGTTCGGCTTCTCCATCTCGCCGTGCGGCTCGAACACCAGGTGGTCGCGCACCCAGACGGAGTCGAAGCCGAGCTCCTCGGCACGCTTCGAGCCCTCGAGCAGCTTCTCCTTGCTCGCCTCTTCGCCGAAGTGCGGCAGCAGCAGTCCGAATTTCATGTGTCAGTTCCCTTCCTTCGCGGCGAGCGCGGGTTCGGCGGCGCGTGCCGCATGTGCTGCGGCCGGGGCGGCCGCGAGCTTTCCGTGACCGGGGGCGCCGACGACCTCGCCGTCGGCGTACACGTCCTGGCCGCGCACGAGGGTGCGCTCGATGCGGGCGCTGATGGTGCGCCCGTCGTACGGGGTCCAGCCGATCTTCGAGAGCACGTCGTCGTTCGTGATCGTCCACTCGTGGGCGGGGTCGGCGATGACGAGGTCGGCGTCGGCGCCGACCTGGATGGTGCCCTTGACGCCGGCGAGGCCGAACTTGTCGGCGGGGATGGTCGCGACCATGTCGACGGCCCGCTCGAGGGTCAGCTCGCCGCGGTTCACGGCGTCGAGCATGAGCTCGTAGTAGTACTGGATGCCGGGCGTGCCGGTGTGCGCGCTCCACATCTCGGTCCAGCCGATCTCCTTCTCCTCGCGCGTGTGCGGCGCGTGGTCGGAGCTCGCGATGTCGATGGTGCCGTCGCGCATGCCCTCCCAGATGGCGGCCCGGTTGTCGTCGGGCACCCAGTAGGACAGGGCGTACGGCCCGAGGGTCTCGACGTCGTTCCAGGTGGAGAGGAACGGCGCCCAGTGGTTCACCTCGCAGGTGACGTCGATGCCGGCGGCCTTCGCGCGGCGCACCGCCTCGATCGAGCGGCGAGTCTGGATGTGCGCGATGTGCACGGGGCATCCGGATGCCTCGGCGAGCCGCAGCACGACGTCGATCGCCGTGTCCCAGATGACGCCCTCGCGGGCGGCGTACGCGGAGGCGTAGCCCTGCGGCGTGTTCTCGCCGCGGGCGAGCACCTCGCCCTCGATGTAGTCCATGAGCGCCTGGTCGTGCGGGTGCACGATGAAGCGCTTGCCGGTCTTCGCGATGCGGTCCATGATCTGCAGCAGGTGGCCGTGGTCGTGGATGCCCGTGCCGGCCGGGTGCGGGTAGGTGCGGCCCGTGTCGACGACCATGTAGATCTTGAAGGCGTTGATGCCCATCTCGGCCATCGGCTCGATCTCGTCGAACTTCGTCGGCGCGGGGTTGTGGTTCCAGTCGACGATCGAGGTCGAGGCGTAGCGCTCGAACACGTCGGTGAGGGTCTCGACGTCGACGGTCGGCGGGTTCAGGTTCGGCATGCCGAAGATGGTCGTGACGCCGCCGGCCGCCGCCTGGCGGGTCGTGGTGAGGATGTCGTCCTTGTGCTCGTAGCCGGGCTCGCGGGTGTGCACGTGCACGTCGACCATGCCGGGGAGCACGAGGCGCCCGGTGGCGTCGACGGTGCGCGCGGCGTCGATCGCGACGTCGGGGCCGACGAGGCCGGCGATGCGGCCGTCGTGCACGAGCACGTCGGCCCGCTCGGGGCCGGCGGGGGTGACGACGGTGCCGCCGGCGATTCTGAGGTCGATGGTCACTTCGGTGCCTCCATGAGCTCGATGGTCTCGCCCTGCTCGGACGAGGTGGTGGTGCGCACGACGACGTCGCTCGGCCGCACGTAGCGGTCGAGCCAGTCGACGATGAGCGGGGTGGTCTGCTCCCAGTAGCGGTCGTAGGCCGCGTAGTGGGTGGTGTGCCGCTGCATGATCAGCTGCTTCGGCCCCTTCGCCGCGGCGTAGAGGGCCTCGGCGTGGTCGGTGGGGGTGGTCGCGTCGCCCTCGACGCCGATCACGAGGAGCGGGGTGCGCAGGCGGTTCGCGGCGTCGATGGGGCGGTAGGCGAGGATCTCCTCGGCGCAGGACAGCGGGATGGCGCTGGGGATGCGGTCGTCGACGTCGGCCTTGATGTTCGTGGCGCGGCGCTCGGGGGTCGGCACCATGATCTCCTCGCGGGGGTGCACGAGCCGGCCCTGGCCGGTGGCGACGCGCAGTCGGCGGTCCTCCTCGAGGCTCGCGAGGAACGCGAGCCAGGCGTGCTCCTCGCGCATGCGATGCAGCCAGTCGGTGCCGTCGGCGACGGGCACCTGGCTGACGGCCGCCTTCACGCGGGGGTCGACGTCGGCGAGCAGCACGGCGTTGCCGCCGCCGGTGCCGCCGGTGCCGAAGACGCCGATGGCGTCGGCGACGACGTCGTCGCGGGTGGTGAGGTAGCTCACGGCGTTCACGAGGTCCTGCAGCTGGCGCGCGGGCGAGAGGATGCCCCGGTCGCCCTCGGAGTCGCCGAAGCCGCGGTAGTCGAAGACGAGCACGGCGAAGCCGGCCGCGACGAGCGCCTCGTGGTAGCGCACGTAGAGCTTCGCGTCCTTGAGGCCGAGCCACCCCGGCCCCTGCACGATGGCCCGGTACGGGCCCGGCGTCTCGGGCGTGCGCCAGATGGCGGCGATGCGATCGCCCTCGCTGTAGAACTCGACGCCTGTGCTTCTCATGCGGGTCCTCCCGGATCTCGACGCTTCCTTGCGCGGGGCCCGGCACGCGGCGGATGAATCGGCATCCGCGGTGTCGATCGGAAGCTTCCGATCGGGCCCGCCGAGCCCATCATGTCGTATCTTGGATCCAGAATCCAGTATTGATCCGAGATCGTGCTCGGAGCTAGGCTCTTCTGGGACGGCCGGGCGGGATTGCCCGGTGTCAGTGGTCCGGGATTGGGCCGCGAGTCGCCGACCTCGTCGGATTCCCCATCGCTCGCCCCTGCCCAGGAGACCCCGCATGACCACCAGTCCCACCCGTCCCCGCAGTTCGGCCCGCGGCGCCCGCCTCGGCGGCCCCGCGCTCGTCGCGACCGCGCTCGGCCTCGCCGTCGCCTCGACCGTCGCGCTCGCCGGCTGCGCCGCGCCGGCCTCGGCCGAGCACCCCGAGGCATCCACCCCGGCCGCGAGCGGCTACCCGCTCACGCTCGACAACTGCGGCACCGAGGTCACCTTCGACGCCGCGCCCGAGCGCGTCGTCACGATCAAGTCCTCCACGCTCGAGCTCATGCTCGCGCTCGGCCTCGGCGACCGCGTCGTCGGCACGGCCTTCAGCGACGGGCCGGTGCCCGAGGAGTACGCCGACGACCTCACCGGCGTGCCGGCCGTCTCGGACAAGGTGCCCTCGCAGGAGGCCACCCTCGAGCTCGAGCCCGATCTCGTCTACGCCGGCTGGGAGTCGAACCTCTCCGCCGAAGGCGCCGGCGAGCGCTCGCAGCTCGCCGCCCTCGGCGTCGCGAGCTACGTCGCCCCGGCCGCGTGCAAGAGCGCCGGCTACATGCCCGACCCGCTCACCTTCGACGAGGTCTTCCGCGAGTTCGAGGAGCTCGGCGCGATCTTCGACGTGCCGGATGCCGCGGCCGAACTCGTCGCCGAGCAGCGCGCCGCGCTCGACGCCGTCGAGCCGAACGCCGACGGGCTCACCGCGCTCTGGTACAGCTCGGGCAGCGACACGCCCTTCGTCGGCGCGGGCATCGGCGCCCCGCAGATGATCATGGACGCCGCCGGCCTCGAGAACGTCGCCGCCGAGGTGCGCGACACCTGGACCTCGATGAGCTGGGAGGCGATCGTCGACGCCGAGCCCGACGTGATCGTGCTCGTCGACGCGCCCTGGAACACCGCCGCATCGAAGATCGAGCTGCTGCAGCAGAACCCGGTGACGGCGGCGCTGCCGGCGGTCGCGCAGCAGCGCTTCCTCGTCGTCGACTTCCCCGCGACCGAGGCGGGCGTGCGCAACGTCTCGGCCGTGCAGTCGCTCGTCGAGCAGCTCGCGACGCTGGCGGGCTGATGCGCGCGGCCGGGCGGACGGAGACGACGGTGCGGGCCACGGGCCCGGCCGGGGTCGACGGGCTGCGCGCCGCACCGACGGATCCGGCCTCGCGCGGCCCGGCCTCGCGCGGGCCCGCCTCGCGCGGGCGGCGCGGCGGCGGCCGCGCCGTCGCGGCCGGGCTGCTCGGGCTCGTGCTGCTCGCCGCCTCCCTCGTCGTCGCCGTCACGCTCGGCCCGGCAGACCTCTCCCCCGGCGAGGTGCTCGCGAGCCTCGCCGCGCACCTCGGCTTCGGCGAGCCGACGCTGTCGCCGCTGCGCGACGGCATCGTCTGGCAGCTGCGGATGCCGCGGGTGCTCACCGCCGCGGCCGTCGGGGCGGGCCTCGCGCTGTGCGGCGCGGTGATGCAGGCCATCACCCGGAACCCGCTCGCCGACCCCTACCTGCTGGGGCTCTCCTCCGGCGCCTCCGTCGGCGCCGTCGTCGTGCTCGTGCTCGGCTGGGGACTGCTGCTGCCGCTCGCGGCCTTCGGCGGCGCCGTGCTCGCGCTCGTCGCGACCCTCGGCCTCGCCCTCGCCGCCGGGCGCGGCGGCCGGCTCGCCCCGACGACGACCGTGCTCGCCGGCGTCGCCGTCACGAGCGTGTTCGGCGCCATCACGAGCCTCGTGATCTTCTGGAGCGCGACGAACGACAGCTACCGCGAGATCCTCAACTGGCTGCTCGGCTCGCTCTCGGGCACCGACTGGACCTCGGTCGCGATCGCCGGCGGCGCGCTCCTCGTCGTCGGCGCGCCGCTCATCGCGAGCGCCCGCACGCTCGACGCCTTCGCGGTGGGCGAGTCCGGCGCCGCGGCGCTCGGCGTGCACGTCGCCCGCAGCCGGGCGCTGCTCCTCGGCGGCACCGCGCTGCTCACCGGCGCGCTCGTCGCGGTGAGCGGCTCGATCGGCTTCGTCGGCCTCGTGCTGCCGCACGCGGTGCGGCTCGTCATCGGCCCGAGCCACCGCGCGCTGCTGCCCCTCTCGGCGATCGCGGGCGCGATCTTCCTGGTGTGGGCCGACACCGGGGCGCGCACCCTGTTCGATCCGCGCGAGCTGCCGGTCGGCATCCTGACGGCCCTCATCGGCGGTCCGGTCTTCGCGTGGCTGCTGCTCCGCTCGAGGAGGAACGCATGACTGGCGAGCACCAGATCGGCGGAGGCGCAGAACTCGCGTGGCTGCTGCTCCGCTCGAGGAGGAACGCATGACCCTGGATCTCGATCGGGTGCGCTTCGCCCGCGGCGGCCGCACCATCATCGACGGCGTCGACGCGACGCTGCCCGGCGGCGCGCTCACCGCGCTCATCGGGCCGAACGGGGCCGGCAAGTCCACCCTCCTGCACCTCATCGCCGCGATCGAACGGGCCGACGACGGCGCACTCGCCCTCGACGGCCGGGCGCTCGGCCGGATGCGCCGACGGGAACGCGCCCGCCTCGTCGCCCTCGCCGAGCAGCAGGCCGAGCTCGACCCGCAGCTCACCGTCTCGGCGGCCGTGCTGCTCGGCCGCACGCCGCACCTCGGCGCCTTCGCCCCTGCCGGTCCGCGCGACCACGCGCTCGTCGCGCACGCCCTGGCCGCGAGCGGCGCGGCGCACCTCGGCGAGCGCCAGATCGGGCAGCTCTCGGGCGGCGAGCGCCAGCGCATCACGCTCGCCCGCGCCCTCGCTCAGGAGCCCGAGCTGCTGCTCGCCGACGAGCCCACCAACCACCTCGACCTCTCGGCCCAGCTCGTCGCGCTCGAGCTGCTCGCGGGCCTCGCCCGCGGCGGGCTCACGGTCGTCGCGGCGCTGCACGATCTCAGCCAGGCGGCGGCCTACGCCGACCACGTCCTCGTGCTCGCCGAGGGACGCGTCGTCGCCGCAGGCCCGCCCCGCGAGGTGCTGACGGCGCAGCTCGTGCACGAGGTCTACGGCGTCCGCGCCGAGATCATCGACCACCCGATCACCGGCCGGCCGCTCGTCGCGGTCGCGGGCGGGGCGGCCGCGGAGGCGGCGACGGCGGCCCCCGGCGCGGTCCCGGCCGGCACCGGCGGCACCCCGAGCGCGTAGCCTGGAGGCGTGAGCGAATCGGTCGTCGACGGCATCGCCGCCGAGTTCCTGCACAACGCGAATCGCGGACGACGCCTCGTCGCGGTCGACGGGGCGGATGCCGGGCGCGCCGCCCGCTTCGCCGACGCCCTGGCGCAGGCGATCGCCGGGGCATCCGGCGACGACGTCGTGCGCCGCTCGCTCGGCGCCGTGACCGAGCCGGAGCTCCGCAGCGGCACGGTCGAGCCGTTCCGCGCGGGCGACGCCGACGGCCCCGACGCCGTGCTCGTGGTCGACGGCCAGGGCCTCCTCGACGACGCGGTGCGCGGCATCTGGCACTTCTCGGTCTGGACCCTCGCGGGCGACGAGCTGCCGCACTCCGGCGCGAACGTCATCGTCGACCTCTCGGACGAGGGCGCGCCGAGCCGGTACTTCTACGACTACTGCGCGATCCCGCCGAGCGTGAACCGCCCCGGCCTGCACTGAGCGGGCGGGCTCGGCTCTCGACTACGCCCGCTCCCAGACGGTGACGTTCCCATTCGGGCTCGGCACGAACCCCGCCTCGTCGAGGGCGCGCCGGGCGCGGGCCGAGAGCGGTCGCATGTCGTCGCGCGCGGCATCCAGGATGGACGCCGAGGTGCGCAGCCCCCAGCTCCGACGCCCGGCATCCACGTCGATCCCGGGGAGGAACCGGCGGCGCACCGTGATCCGCTCGACTTGCGAGAGGGGCACGATGAGCTCGCCGCGGGAATCGCGCCATCGGATCGAACCGGCGCTGATCGAGAGCACCCCCCGGCGGCGGAACGGCCGCGCGACCACGATGCCGAGGCCGGCGACGGCGAGGAACACGGCCCCGCCGAGGAGCAGCAGCGGCTGCGGGCCGATCACCCCGCCGCGCGCGTCGGCCACGAAGAACGCGGTGACGACCGCCCCCGCGGCGAGCACGAGCGCGACGGCGAGCACGGCGTGCATCACCCCGCTGCGGGCGCGCAGCGCCGACATCTCGAGCTCGGCCCGCCCATCGCGCACCGCCCAGCCCGTCGCCGTCATGTCACGAGTCTGACACGGCGGGCCGGTGCCCGGGCCGGGCCCGGCGCGCTCACCCACGCGCCGGGCCCGGAGCTCGCGTGCGGCCGCCTCAGCCGCGGGCGCGGAGGCGCGGCGCCAGGTCGCGCTCGAAGAGCTCGAGGAAGCGGCGCTGGTTGTGGCCGGGCGCGTGGAACACGAGGTGGTTGAAGCCCCAGTCGATGTACTGGCCGATCTGCTCGACGACGGCGTCGGGATCGGTGCCGACGATCCAGCGCTTCGCGATCTGCTCGATCGGCAGTGCGTCGGCGGCCCGCTCCATCTCGACCGGATCGGTGATGTCGTGCTTCTGCTCCTTCGAGAGCGAGAGCGGCGACCAGAACCGGGTGTTCTCGAGGGCGGCCTCCTCGGTCTCCTCGTAGGAGAGCTTGATTTCGATCATCCGGTCGTACTCGTCGAAGGTGCGGCCGTCGTCGCGGGCGGCGAGGCCCTCCTTCACGGCGGGCATGAGCTGATCGGCGTAGAGCTCGGCGCCCTTGCCCGAGGTGCAGATGAAGCCGTCGCCCGCGCGGCCGGCGTACTTGGCGACCTGCGGGCCGCCCGCGGCGATGTAGACCGGCACGGCGGTCTCGGGCCGGTCGTAGATCGAGGCGTCGTGGGTCGAGTAATACTCGCCCTGGAAGTTCACCTGCCCCTCCTCGTTCCAGAGCGCCCGCATGAGGCGCACCGACTCGCGGAGGCGCGCGTAGCGCTCCCGGAACTCGGGCCAGTCCTGCTCGCCCGCGCCCCGGAAGCCCGTCGCGATCTCGTTCAGCGCCTCACCGGAGCCGAAGCCGGCGATGATGCGGTCGGGGTAGAGCAGGCCGAGCGAGGCGAAGGCCTGCGCGAGCACCGCGGGGTTGTAGCGGAACGTCGGCGTCATCACGCTGGTGCCGATCTTCACCGAGCTGGTGCGCTCGCCGACGGCGGCCATCCAGGCGAGCGAGAACGGCGCGTGACCGCCCGTGTGCCGCCACGGCTGGAAGTGGTCGCTCGCGAACACCGACTCCATGCCGTGGCCTTCGGCGGCGACGGCGATCTCGACGAGCTCACGGGGGTCGAACTGCTCGGCGCTGGCCTTGTACCCGAGGGTGAGGGTCACGATTGGTCTCCTTCTGCTGGGAACTGCTGATCACTGAGAACGTGCGGGGGCCGCGGGGGCTTCCGCGGCGTCCGGGGCGAGCGGATCGGATGCCTCGGCCGGCGCGTGCGGGAGCGCTTCGTCGGCGAAGGCGGCGACGACCTCGGCGGTGCGCGGACCGACGCCGAGCCCGAGGGCCGCTTCGAGCGCCTCGACGGTGTCGACGTCGCGCCGCAGGCCGAGGTCGATGCTGCCGATGGCGGCGAGGTCGGCGAAGCCGGCGGCCCGGTGGGCCGCGGCGGAGTCGGGCCCGAAGCCGGGCTCGAGGCCCGTGCCGGCGAGCGCGGTGACGAGCGTCGTGCCGGTCCCCTCGAGGTCGGCCACGAAGGCGAGCCGGTGGCCGCACGCGGCCTCGAGCGCCCCGTCGAGCGCGGCCGAGCGCAGCGCAGGCAGGTCGCCGAGGAGCACCGCGAGGTGGCGCCCGCCGCCGTGCCTGACGTGCCCGATGCCGAGCTCGATCGCGGCGGTCAGGCCGGGTTCGCCCGACTCGGGCACGAGCTCGACGTCGGGGAGCGCGGCGAGTTCCGCGCCGAGTTCGGGCTCGGCGGTGACGACGACGACCTCGGCGACGCGTTCGGCGTTGCGCACGGCATCCACCGTGTCGAGCGCGAAGGCGCGGGCGAGGGCCGCGCGCTGCTCGTCGCCGAGCTGCGGGCGCAGCCGCGACTTCGCCGCGGCGAAGAGCTTCACGGGGATGACGACCACCCAGTCGCCGCCGCTCATGGCCGCAGCCCCGGCAGGACCTCGCGCCCGAAGACCTCGAGCCACTCGAGCTGGTTGCGGCCGACGTTGTGCAGGTAGATGCGGTCGAAGCCGAGGTCGAGGTGGCGCTGGATCTCGGCGCGGTGCAGATCGGGGTCGGCGGAGACGACCATGCGGCCCGCGAAGTCCTCGGGCCGCACGGTGCGGGCGAGCTGCTCAAGCTCGAACGGCGAGCGGATGTCGCCGCGCCCGAAGCGCATGCCGGCGATCGGCCACTCGGCGAGCGCGTTGCGCATCGCCTCCTCGTCGGTCGGGGCCCAGGAGAGGTGCAGCTGCAGCACGCGGGGCATCTTGGCCGCGTCGCGGCCGCCGTCGCGGGCGCCGTCGGCGAAGCGCGCGAGCAGTACCTCGAGCCGCTCGGAGGGGCCGCTCTGCGTGATCAGCCCGTCGGCGACCCGGCCGGCCCGCCGCGCGGTGACGGGGCCGGCGGTCGCGATGTAGATCTCGGGGGCCGTCTTCGGCATGGTCCACAGCCGGGTGGACTCCATCTTGAAGCTGGGGCCGGCGTGGCGAACGTCGCGCCCGGCGATCGAGCCGGCGAAGAGCTTCTTGATGAGCTCGACGGCCTCGAACATGCGGGCGATGCGGTCGGGCGGCTCGGGCCAGTACGCGCCGACGACGTGCTCGTTGATCGCTTCGCCGGAGCCGATGCCGAGCCAGTGCCGGCCGGGGTACATCGAGGCGAGCGTCGCGCTCGCCTGGGCGACGACGGCGGGGTGCATGCGGAAGGTCGGCGTCGTGACGCCGGGGCCGAGGTCGCCCCGGGTTGCCGCGCCGACCGCACCCAGCACGCTCCACACATGCGAGGCCTGGCCGAGACGCGGCAACCACGGCTGGAACGGATCGGTGGCCATGGTGCCGCTGAAGCCGTGACGCTCCGCCGCAGCGGCGAAGGCGACCGCGTCGGACGGAGGGAACTGCTCGAGCATGGCGGCGTAACCGATGTGCACTGACACCCCTCCATCCTGACGCGTCGTCGTACCGGCGTCACGCGAGCGAACTCGCGAGGCGGGTCCACCTCCCGCGGGAACAGTCTTTCGGATACTGGATCCAAAAGCAAGTGCGCCGGCGCCGGCCGGTCGTCGCCACGGCGGCTCAGCGCGCGCCGGCGCCGCCCTCGGCGGAGAGCATGGCGAGCACGGCGTCCCGCACGCCGGTGAGGTGCGAACGCAGCACCTCGGCCGCGGCATCCGCATCCCCTGCCTCGACGGCCGCGACGAGCTCCTCGTGCGAGTGCCCATGCTCGCCGCCGCCGACGAGCCGCCAGCCGAGCACGTAGCGGCCGACCTTCAGCCGCAGCTGCTCGATCATCTCCCAGTGCACCGGGCGGGCGGCCGCGCCGTAGAGCTCCGCATAGAACTGGGTGCGGGCGTCGACGAAGTCGGCGCCCTCCTCCTCGGCGTCGGCCGTGCGGCCGAGCTCGCGCAGGCGCGCGATGCGCTCGGGCGCCATCTCGTCCATCGAGTGCCGCAGCGCATCGATCTCGAGCAGGACGCGGATGTCGTAGACCTCGCGCGCCTGCTCCGCCGACAGGGCCTTCACGACCGCGCCGCGCCGGGCATGGAACTCGACGAGGCCGTCGGCCTCGAGCTGAATGAGCGCCGAGCGCACGGGCAGCCGCGACACGCCGATCGTCTCGGCGAGGGTCTCCTGGCGGAGCTTCTGCCCGGGGGCGAGCGTGCCGTCGAGGATCGCGTCGCGCAGGATGTCGTAGGCCATCGTGCCGACCGAGCGGTATCCCGCCTGGTGCCGACCGGCCAGTTTCTGCAGCGCTTCGGCGCTCGGCGCGCTCGCTCCGGCGGTGCGGGTCTCGCGTTCGCTCATGGCGACGAGGCTAGCGGATGGATGGGCGCCGGGCACGCAAATTGGATCCAAGATCTCGGAACCGCGGCGCGCCCGCTGCGGCGCGCCCCTCGCTCAGCGCTCGCCGCCCTCCGCCTGCGCCTCGTCGAAGCCCGCACGGTACCCCTCGTCGTAGGCCTCGTCGGCGCCGAGCCGGAAGAGGTCGCGGTCGGAGGGCCGCTGGATGGACCGGGCGCCGGGCAGGTCGAGGTCGCCCACGTAGCGATCGAGCCCGCGCACGACGGCCACCGGCACCCCGGCGCTCTTGCCCTTCACGAGCTCGCCGGCGCCCGCGATCTCGTCGGCGACGCACGGCATGGTCACCGCGAGGGCCTTGCCCGAGGCATCCACCTGTCCGCGCAGGTCGTCGAAGACGTGCACGCCGGCCGCGCCGATCGCGATGTCGGTCTGCCCCTCGCGCCACGGCCGGCCGAGCGTGTCGGAGAGGATGACGCCGACGCGGCGGCCGGTGAGCTCGCGCAGCCCGGTCGCGAGCGCGCGCGCCGAGCCGTCGGGGTCGACGGGCAGCAACAGCACCGTGCCGTCCGGGGAGTTCGAGGCGTCCACGCCCGCGGCGGCGCCGACGATGCCCTGCCGGTTCTCGACGATGCGGGTGACGCCGCCGTCGTACTCGCGTGTCGCCACGACGCGCACCGTCTCGGCGGTGATCGCCGCCTCGCGGTCGGATGCCTCGACGATCCGGCCCTCGGCCTTGGAGACGATCTTCGAGGTCACGACGAGGATGTCGCCGTGCTCGAGCGAGGCGGCCCCCGCGATGATCGCCGCCAGATCGGCGCCCGCCGTGATCTCGCCGATGCCCTCGACGCCTTCGACGCTGAATCCCATCGTCGCCTCCTCGCTCGGCTTCGATCATGGCAGCAATGCCGGGCGCGCGGCAGTCGGGCGATTCGGCTGGGTACACTTCCAAGGTCCTGGCCGAGCACGAGGAGGAGCCGCAATGTCGCAGTCCCGAGCGTCGCGCGACGAGATCTCGGCACGCGTCTGCGGCACGATCGCCGTGGTCGCCGGCGCCGCGCTCGTCTGGATGGCCGCCTCGATCGGGTCGACGGGCGGGGAGTGGAGCTACTCGATGCTGGGGAGCTTCATCCCGCTGCTCTTCGCGCTCCAGGGCCTTCGGCTGAGCCGGGCGCCGGGCGCGAAGTGGCCTCGGTACAGCCTCGTCACCTCGATCGTCGGCCTGGTGCTCGGCGGCGTGACGTTCATCTGGTTCCTCGTGCTGCTCATGCAGTCCGTCAGCGTCTGACCGTCGGATGCGGCGGATACGCTGGATCCCATGCGCATCGCCACCTGGAACGTCAACTCGATCCGCACCCGCGTCGGCCGTGTCGTCGACTGGATGGTGCGCGAGGACGTCGACGTGCTCGCGATGCAGGAGATCAAGTGCAAGCCCGAGCAGTTCCCGCACGAGGCGTTCGAGCAGGCCGGCTACGAGCTCGCGATCCACGGCCTCAACCAGTGGAACGGCGTCGCCATCGCGAGCCGCTCGCCCATCCACGACGTCGAGCACGAGTTCCCCGGCATGCCCGGCTTCCTGAAGGGCCACGAGGGCCCCGACCTGCCCCGCGAGGCCCGGGCGATCGGCGCGACCGTCGACGGCGTGCGGCTGTGGAGCCTGTACGTGCCGAACGGCCGCGCCCTGGGCGACCCGCACTACAGCTACAAGCTCGACTGGTACGCGGCGCTCACCGAGTACACCCGCGCCCAGACGAGCGCGCACCCCGAGGTGCCGTTCGCCCTCATGGGCGACTTCAACGTCGCCCCGCTCGACGTCGACAACGGCGACCCCACCGTGATCGTCGGCCAGACGACGCACGTCTCCCCCGCCGAGCGCGAGGCGTTCTTCGCGCTCGAGAACGCCGGCGTCAGCGACGTGGTGCGCGCCCGCGTGCCCGAGGGCCTGTTCACCTACTGGGACTACAAGCAACTGCGCTTCCCCCGCAACGAGGGCATGCGCATCGACTTCATCCTCGGCTCCGAGGCCTTCGCCGAGGCCGTCACGAGCGCGTCGATCCACCGCGACGAGCGCAAGGGCGACGCGCCGAGCGACCACGTGCCGGTGCTCGTCGAGCTCGACCTCGGCGGCGACGACGACGGCGACCTGCCGATGATCTTCGGCTGACGAGCCCGCGGTTCCGCGCACCCCGTGTTACGCCATGGGTCGTGACGGGCTGACAGCGCGGGCGTCGGCTGGGTACCGTCGGGGCATCCACCACCGCCCTGCGCGCTGATCTCCCCCGATGGGCGCCGCCGTTCGGTTCCGGCGAGCCCGGAACCCGGGAGCCCAGATGCCAGCGACGCCGACGAGCACGAGCGCAGCCGCGCTGCCCGTGGAGTTCCGCGGCGTCGGTCGCGCGTTCCCGACCGCCGCGGGCCCCCGGCCGGTGCTCCGCGACGTCGACCTCGTCGTCGAGGCCGGCGAGATCCTCGCGATCCTCGGCCCGAGCGGCTGCGGCAAGTCGACCCTGCTGCGCATCGCGGGCGGCCTCGACCGGCCGACGAGCGGGCGGGTCACGATCGCCGGCAGTCCCGTCGCCGACTACGACGCGCGCAGTGCGATCGGCTTCCAGGAGCCCCGGCTCCTGCCGTGGCGCACCGTCGCCCAGAACGTCGCCCTCGGTCTGCCCCGCGGAACCCCGCGCGCCGCGGGCCGGGCGCATGTCGCCCGCCTGCTCGAACTCGTCGGGCTCGCCGAGTTCGCCGAGCACCGCCCGCGCGAGATCTCCGGCGGGATGGCGCAGCGCACCTCGCTCGCGCGGGCGCTCGCCCGCTCGCCGCACGTGCTGCTGCTCGACGAGCCCTTCGGCGCGCTCGACGCCCTGACCCGGCTGCGCATGCAGGACCTGCTGCTCGAGGTCCACGCCGCCGAGCCCACGACCGTGCTCCTCGTCACCCACGACGTCGACGAGGCGCTGCAGCTCGCCGACCGCATCGTCGTGCTCGGCACCGAGGCGAACACCGACGCGACGCCGGGAGCGAGCATCCGCCAGACCGTCGTCGTGCCCGGCACCCGGCCTCGCGACCGCGGCTCCGCCGAGCTCGCCGAGCTCCGAGGCCGCCTGCTCGACGGGCTCGGCATCGACCGGCACGGCGCCGCCCGCGGCATCCAGTCCACCAGCACCATCCCGGCGTTCCCCTACTGAGCGCGCCGGGCCCCGCCTGCACCCCACCCCCGAGGAGTCACATGTCCCGCACCAGTCTCATCCGAACCGCGCTCGTCGCGGGCGCCGCGGCGAGCGCCCTGCTGCTCTCCGGCTGCGTCGCCGGCGAGGGCCAGGCCGCCGAGCCGGCCCCGAGCGCCGAGTCCGGCTCGCTCGAGGGTCAGACCCTCGCGATCGACTTCGCCACCTACAACCCGCTGAGCCTCGTCATCAAGGACCAGGGCTGGCTCGAGGACGCCGGACTCGACGTCACCTGGGTGCAGTCGGCCGGCTCGAACAAGGCGAACGAGGCGCTGCGCGCCGGCGCGATCGAGGTCGGCTCGACCGCGGGCTCCGCCGCCCTGCTGGCCCGCTCGAACAACTCGCCCATCCAGGTCATCGACCTCTTCTCGCAGCCCGAGTGGGCGGCGCTCGTCACGGTCGACGGCACCGGGATCTCCTCGGTCGCCGACCTGAAGGGCAAGCAGGTCGCGGCGACGAAGGGCACCGACCCGTACTTCTTCCTGCTGCAGTCGCTCGAGGCCGAGGGCCTCCAGGCGTCGGACATCACCGTGCAGAACCTGCAGCACGCCGACGGCTGGGCCGCGCTGCAGAACGGCTCGGTGCAGGCGTGGGCGGGCCTCGACCCGATCATGGCCGGCGCCGAGGAGCAGGGCGCGAGCCTCTTCTACCGCAATGTCGATTTCAACTCCTACGGCTTCCTGAACGCCACGGAGGACTTCATCCAGAACAAGCCCGAGGTCGCCCAGGCCGTGGTCGACGCCTACGAGCACGCCCGCCAGTGGGCCGAGGAGAACCCCGAGGAGACCGCGCAGATCCTCGCCGACGTCGCGGGCCTCGACCTCGCCGTGGCCACCAAGGTGATCGACGAGCGCACGAACCTCGACGTCGACCACGTGCCCGGGGACGCGCAGATCGCGGTGCTCGAGAAGATCGGCCCGATCTTCGTCGAACTCGGCGACGTCGCCAGCCAGCAGCAGGTCGACGAGGCGCTCGCCTCGATCGTGAACGACACGTTCGCCGCCAAGGCGGACGCGTCGCGCTTCGAGTAAGGCGGATCCGATGACGGCGGATGCCTCGCGCGGGGACGCGCTCACGAGCACCGACCCCGGCACCGGCCGCGCCGGCGCCGGGGACGGGCGCGCGGGCGTGACCTCGGTCGATCGGCAGTCGAACGCGCCCGTCGCGGACGGCGGCCTCGCGGTCGCCGCCGCGGGGCCGCTCGGCGTCTCCGGGATCGACCGGCGCGAGGCATCCGACCTCCGTGCCGACGGCGCTGGCCCGGCCGGGCCTTCGGGCGTCGCCCCGCGCCGCCGCCTCGTCGACCTGCGCTGGTTCCGGATCGCGGGCGGGGCGCTGCTCCCCCTCGTGCTGCTCGTCGCCTGGCAGCTCGCCTCGACCTCGGGCGCCGTGCCCGTCTCGATGCTGCCGAGCCCCGAGATGGTGTGGACGGCCGGGGTCGACCTCGCCGAGCGCGGCCTGCTCGGCCTCTACATCGCGATCTCGACGCAGCGTGTGTTCATCGGCTTCGCCGTGGGCGCCGCGCTCGGCCTCGTCGTCGGCGCCGTCGTCGGGCTGTCGAAGCTCGGCGACATCCTGCTCTCGCCGACGCTCGGCGCGATCCGCGCGGTGCCCTCGCTCGCCTGGGTGCCGCTGCTCATCCTGTGGCTGAAGATCGGCGAGGAGTCGAAGGTCGTGCTCATCGCGATCGGCGCCTTCTTCCCCGTGTACACGATCGTCGCGGCGGCGCTGCGGCACGTCGACCGGCAGCTGCTGGAGGCCGGGCGGGCGTTCGGCCTGCGCGGCGTGCGGCTGCTCTCGGTCGTGCAGCTGCCCGCGGCGGTGCCCTCGGTCGTCTCGGCACTTCGGCTCGCGCTCGCGCAGTCGTGGCTGTTCCTCGTCGCCGCGGAGCTCATCGCGAGTTCGATGGGCCTCGGCTTCCTGCTCGTGGACTCGGGCAACAACGGCCGGATCGACCGCATCTTCCTCGCGATCATCCTGCTCGCCGTGCTCGGCAAGCTGACCGACGCGATCGTCGGCCTGTTCGAGCGCTGGGCCGTGCGCAAGTGGGCCTGAGCCGCGGACGGCGCTGACCGGACTCGCACCCCCGACTTGCCCGACTTCCATGAACGTCGGGCAAGTCGGGGGTGAGGCTCAGTCGGGGCGCGGCAGCACCGTCAGCACGCGCGTGGTGAACTCGAGGAAGCGGCGCATGAACGTCGCGAGGAACTCCTCGGTGCTCTCGACGGTCACCTCGCCGTCCGGGCCGATCAGCCCCGGCGTGAACTGCAGGTAGGCCTCAGGCGAGTTCATCTGCGGCGCGTTGGAGAAGCTCAGGATGCTGCGCAGGCTCTGCTGCGCGACCGCGGTGCCGATCGCGCCGGTCGACGCGCCGATCACCGCGCTCGGCCGCCCGGTGAGCACGTTCTGCCCCCAGGGCCGGCTCGCCCAGTCGATCGCGTTCTTCAGCGGCCCCGGCAACGAGCGGTTGTACTCGGGCGTGACGAAGAGCAGGGCGTCCGACGCCTGGATGGCCGCCTTGAAGTCGCGGGCCACCTGCGGGTAGTCGGCGTCGTAGTCCCGGCTGTAGAGCGGCAGCTCGCGGTAGACGATCTCGTGGAACTCGAGCTCCGGCGGGGCCAGCCGCTCGAGCGCCCCGGCGAGCAGCCGGTTGATCGAGTCGCTCGCGAGGCTGCCGATGAACACGCCCACCCGGTACGGCGGCTCGTGGTGGATGGGTTCGATCTGCATGGCGCGATCCTTCCTGCTCCGTGGCGGCGCGGAGCGGCGCCGCGCATCCGGGTCCAGCCTGCACCTGCGACCGGCCGCGCACCAGCCCCGTTCAGCGCAGGGCCCGGTAGCGCGCCCGCTCCTCGGGCGAGAGGTGCTCGCAGGCGTAGCTCAGCATGGTGCGCGGCATCCGGGCGGCGAAGCGGTCGAGGAAGCCGGTGAGCGCGGTCCGGTCGACCCGCTTGCCGACCTCGCGCAGCATCCAGCCGACGGCCTTGTGCAGCAGCGGTTCGCGGTCGTCGAGCAGCCGCTCGGCGATGGCGAGGGTGGGCGCGGCGTCCCCGCCCTTGATCGCCGCGAAGGTCGCGAGCACGGCGACCCGGCGCTGCCAGAGCGAGGCGGAGGCCGCGAGCTCCGCGACGAGCGGCGGCAGCGGCTCGTCGGCGCTCGGGCCGGGGTAGACGACCTCGCCGACGAGCACCTCGGCGCTCGCGTCCACGAGGTCCCAGTTGTCGACCCGGCCGGCGCGCACGGCCGCGAGGTACGCCTCGTGCTCGGCGCGGCGCACCGCGTCGTCGCGCCCGCGCGGCCGCCCGGCCCGGCGGAAGCGCTCGACCATGACGAGCAGCCCGGCGAGACGCTCCTCGTGGATCGGGCTCGCGACGAGCTCGGCGGTCTCGGCGGCCGGCAGCGCGAGCGAGCGCCGCACGATGGCGCGCGTCGCGGGCACCGTGACCCCGATGAAGACGTCGCCCTCGGCGTACTCGCCGGGGCCCGTCTTGAAGAAGCGGGCGGCGCCGGCGGCGCGCTCGGGGGAGGACGCCGCGGCGAGCGCGGCCCGCACCTCGGCGGCGGTCCGGAGTTCGTCTCCAACCATGCCTGCACGCTATCGCCAACCGTTTCGTCAACCAGTTGACACCATCGTGTGTCAACTGGTTGACTAGCCGGGTGAATGCGCTTCTCGGCGACCGGTTGACGGTCACCCTCCACCACCTCAGCACCCTGATGCAGCAGTTCGGCGACCGGTTCCTGCGCGAGCGCTTCGGCGTGAGCCACGCACAGTTCGTCTTCATCGCCACGCTTGCGACGATCGCCCCTCCGCCCGACATCACGACGCTCGCCGAGTGCCTCGGCATCACCAAGGCTGCGGTGAGCAAGCGCGTTCCCGGCCTCGTGGAGGCTGGACTCGTCACGACGAGCACCGACGCGGCGAACGCGCGCCGGGTCCTGCTCGAACCGACGCCGGCGGCGCTCCAGCTGATCGAACGGGCTGGGCCCGCCCTCGACGCCGCGTTCTCGGGGCTCCTCGCCGGCGTCGACGGCGTCGAGCTCGGCTCCCTGCACCGCGATCTCGCGCTGCTCGTCGCCCACCTCGAGCGGGCGGGCGCCTGAGGTGCGGCGCACGCTCGTGATCATCGGGCACCCGTTCGCCGGGAGCTTCACGCACGCGCTCGCCACGCGCTACATCGAGGGCGCGCGGGACGGCGGCGCCGACGTGCGCGTGATCGACCTCGCGCGAGACGAGTTCGAGCTCGTCGCCGCCGAACGGGCGGAGCTCCGAGCGCCGGGTGGCACGACGACGCACCTCGACGCCCGGATCCGCTCGTTCATCGACGACGTCGAATGGGCCGAGCACGTCGTCCTGGCGTTCCCTCAGTGGTGGGGCACCTACCCCGCCGTGCTGAAAGCGTTCATCGACCGCGTCGTCCTCTCCGGCCGCGCCTACCGGCACGGGCGAGGTCACGTCTCCACTCGCCTGCTCGGCGGGCGCACCGCCCGCCTGATGATGACGATGGACGCCCCGCGGGTCTGGAACCGCCTCGTCTACCGCAATGCCGCGGAGACCTCGCTGTCGCGGGCGACGCTCGCGTACGTCGGGATTCGCGCGATCGGCGTCACTCGGTTCACGCCGGTGCGCTTCTCGTCACCCGAACGTCGGGCCCGGTGGCTCGCCGCCGCCACGAGGCTCGGGCGGCGCGACGCCGCCGCCCGGTTCCGCGACCGCGCGCACGGTTCGAGAGCGGCCGCGGAGCGAGCGGCGCACCAGGGTGGCGTGCACGCATGATCACGGCGCCGAGGCGGGGCCAGGTGCGTCGCGCCGCGCGTCAGCCCCGTGAATCACGGTGCTCGCCCGGCTCAGCCGGGCTCGGACCGTCGGCCGGCTCCGGCTCCAGCTCCGGCGCCGTCTCCGTCTGCGGCTCGGCCGTGAACTCCGGCTCCGGCTCCGGCTCCGGCTCGGCCGCGAGCTCCGGCTCCGCCTGCGGCTCGGCCGCGAGCACCGGCGCGGGCACCCGGCGCGAGAGCGCGCCGAAGCCGATCAGCACGGCGAACAGCGCGAGCGAGACGACGAGGCCGACGATGCCGCCGGTGAGCAGACCCGAGGACACGACGATCTCCGACTGGCTGCCGTAGACGTCGACGGCGGTGCCGGTGCCGCTCGTGAGCGCGGCGTTGAGCGTGGCGTTCGCCTGCGAGGTCCACATCGCGCCGATCACCGTGACGACGGCGGAGCCGGCGAGGGCGATCGTCGGCACGACGAGGGCGACGGCGGCGGAGGGGCGGGAGTGGGTCATGAGGGACTCGTTTCGTCTGGTCGAGTTCGGCGGACGCCGAGACGGATGCCGGTGCGCCGGGCCGGTGCGGAGGAGTCCGTCGCCCGGCCTCGAGCGACGGTACGCACGCCCGCTATGCATCCCCTATGCCTCCGCTCTCGGATTCGTGTGCGGGCAGGCGATCGCCAGCGTGGATCGTTCGATCGGCGCAAGATTCCCGCGTCGCACCGCAACCAATCGCGGAGCGCGTGCGCCTACCCTGGGATGGGCGGCGATTCTGCGCTGCCGCAGACCACCACGACGACGGGAGGTTCCGAATGTCACAGACCACTCTTGACACCATCGTTGGCGAACCCGAGGTCCTGGAGGACGCGGTCACGCCGGAGACGATCGCCCTCGCGGCCGGGGTCGAGCAGGACCCCGCCTGGCTGGCGCTGAAGGACGCGGCGACCCGGCTGCAGGCGCTCCAGGTGAAGGACGGCTCGGTGCCGGTCGAGACCGACCGCCCCGAGGCATCCGCGCTCGTCGACACGATCGTCGAGTCCGTCGCCGCGCTCGCACCGCGCTTCCCGCACGAGGCCGCGTACCTGACGGCGCTGCAGGCCGACTTCCGTACCTGGCAGGGCGCCGGCTTCGGCATCCCCGACTTCCTCGACTCGCTCGTCGAGTTCCAGCCGCAGCGGCACCGCGTCGACGGCATCCGCCACCTCGTCGTGTTCCCGATGTACACGCAGAACGGCTCCTCCGACCGCCACGTCGAGGCGCTCGTCGTCGAGACCATCTGGCCGGAGTTCATCGCCGCCCTCGAGGCCGGCGACTACGGCAACAAGCTCTTCGTGAGCCTGCGGCTCGTCGACTTCACGCCCGGCTACGACACCAACTCGGCGGTGCTCTTCCCCGAGACGGTCGCGATGCGCGAGATCCCGCAGTTCACCTGGGGCGCGATCTTCCAGGACCGCGAGGCCGCCCGCTACCGTCGCGTCGTGCGCGCCGCGAGCGAGATCACAAAGCTCGAGCTGCCCGACGATGCCGCGAGCCTCCTCGACGACCAGCAGCTGGCCGAGCGCACCTTCGTGATGTGGGACATCATCCACGACCGCACCCACATGCGCGGGGATCTGCCGTTCGACCCGTTCATGATCAAGCAGCGGATGCCGTTCTTCCTCTACTCGCTCGAGGAGCTGCGCTGCGACCTGACCGCCTTCCGCGAGTCGGTCAAGATCCAGCGCGCGCTCGACGCCCGCCTCGCGGCCGGCGAGGAGCTCACCGAGGTCGAGGAGCAGATGCGCTCGACCGGCAAGCTCGTGCAGTACGCGGTCATCTTCGACCGCATCTTCCGCTTCGCGATCACCGGCAGCCGGGTGCGCAACTACGACGGGCTCGGCGGGCAGCTGCTGTTCGCGTGGCTGCACCAGAAGCACGTGCTGGAGTGGCGCGACGTCGAGCTGAGCTTCGACTGGGACGCCGTCGCCGACGCGGTCGTCGAGCTCGGCGACGCGATCGACCAGCTCTACTGGGAGTCGATCGACCGCCCCAAGACGGTGCACTGGCTGAAGGCGTACGAGCTCGTCACCTCGGTGGTCACGCCGAACCCCGCGTCGGTGTGGGCCGAGGGCCTGCCCCGCGAGGTGCTCGCGGGCCCGCCGAAGGGCTACACCGACCTCGTGATGGACGACGAGTTCCCGCTGTCGATGTTCTTCGAGGCGCTCGACAAGAAGATGAAGCCGGTCATCGAGTCGACGGTCGGCATCACGGGCGCCGACGAGGCCTGAGCACTGGATTCACCGGATCACCCCGGGCGCACGGAGCTTCCGTTCCGGCGCTCGGGGTGATTCGCTTCGATGGAACACGGCGAGCACGGAGCGAGCACGGAGCGAGCGGATGGAGAACGACATGGTGGATGATTCGACGAACGGGCCCGCGGGCCGGGTCGTGCTGATCGCCGGCGCGACGAGCGCCTCAGGCCGCGCCGTCGCGCGCGCCCTGCTCGACGCGGGCGCCGTGGTGGTCGCGGTCGGCAGCGACCGGGGGCGCCTCGAGGCGATGGCGGACGAGCTCCCCGGGCTCGTCACCGAGCTCGCCGACCTCACCGATCAGCAGCAGGTCTGGCCGCTCGCGATGCGGGTGCACGGCCGCGTCGGCGACGTCGACGGCGTCGTGCACCTCGTCGGCGGCTGGCGGGGCGGCGGCGGGCTGCCCGGGCAGACGGAGGAGGACTACCGCGTGCTCGAGCGCTCCTTCTCGGCGCTGCGCCACCTCAGCCGGGCGCTGTGGGACGACCTCGTCGGCTCCCCCGCCGGGCGGATCACGATCATCTCCTCGACGACCGTCGAGCACCCGACCGCGGGCGGCGCCAACTACACCGCGGTGAAGGCTGCGAGCGAGTCGTGGATGCAGAGCGTCGCACAGGGACTCGGGAAGGCCGGCGACCGCGGCGCGGCGGTCACCTTCCGGGTGAAGGCGCTCGAGGGGCTCGAGGAGCGCTTCGCCGAGCGGGTGGTCGCGCTCTGGCACGAGGATGCCGCGGCGCTGAACGGCCGGGTGGAGACGCTCTCGGCGGACTGAGTCCGGCCGCCGGATGTCGCGAGACCGACGAGTTCGACGGCGGATCGGCCGAGCCGGGAATACGTTCGCATGGTATCCCGTTGCGTCCTGGTGGCCGGGCACGGAGTCCGGCAGGAATCGGAGCACCAGTGACCACCATCGGCTACCTCGTCGGCAGCATCTCGAGCACCTCGGTCAACCGCGAGTACGCGAAGGCCCTCGCGAACCTCGCCCCCGAGGGCGTGCGCCTCGTGGAGATCTCCATCGCCGAACTGCCCTTCTACTCGCCCGACTACGACGCCGACTACCCGCTGGTCGCCCAGAACTTCAAGCAGGCGATCGCCGACGTCGACGGCGTGCTGATCGTGACGCCCGAGTACAGCCGCTCGATTCCCGGCGTGCTGAAGAACGCGCTCGACTGGGCCGCCCGCCCCTGGGGCCAGAACGCCTTCGACGGCAAGCCCGTCGCGATCACCGGCGCCTCCATCGGCTCGATCGGCACGGCCGCGGCCCAGCAGCACCTGCGTGGCATCCTGGGCAACCTGAACGCGGCCACGCTCGGCCAGCCCGAGACCTTCGTGCACGCGACCGAGGGCCTCCTGGCCGACGGCCGGGTGACCGACGAGGGCCTCGCCGAGTACCTGCGCGGCTTCCTCGGCGCCTTCGCGGACCTCATCCGCCGGGTGCAGGGCTCGCGCGCGGCCTGAGCCCGCGGCGCGCGGCGCCCGTGGCGCCCGTGGCGCCCGCAGCGCCGCACGCCGGAACGCCGCCGACGGAGGATCCGTCGGCGGCGTTCCGCGTTTCCGGGCCGGGCCCCTCAGGACTCGAAGGAGCCCGTCGAGGCCTTGAGCTCCTCGACCGTGGTCGCGCTCATCCGGCGCCCACGGGTCCCGCCGCCGAACCACACCGCGATGGCACCGAGCACGCACGCGCCGACGATGAACAGCGCCACACCCCAGGTACCGCCGCCGACCGCCGCGACGAGCGCGACGGCGATGAGCGGAGTGGTGCCCGCGCTCACCGCGCCGGCGAGCTCACGCGAGAACGCGAGGCCCGTGAAGCGCGCGCCGCCCGTGAAGAGCTCGGCGAAGTACGCCGCCTGCGGGCCGAACATCGCGCCGACGCCGAGACCGAGGCTGACGACGATGGCGAGCACGATCGGGAACGGCGCCTGCGCCCCGTCGATCAGCCAGAAGTACGGGAAGGCGAAGATCGCGGAGAACACGATGCCGAAGAGGATCACCGGCCGTCGGCCGACCCGGTCGGAGAGCCAGCCGAACAGCGGCAGCAGCACCATCGTGACCGCGGTGCCGATCGTGGTCGCGAGCGGCCCGATCGAGGAGGCGAGGTGCAGGTTGCCGACGAGGTAGGCGGTGATGAAGGCGAGGTTGATCGAGGACACCACGTTCTGCGGGGTCTGCGCGAGGAAGAGCGTGAGCATCGCCGTCTTCTCGCGGGCGAAGACCTCCTTCACGGGGGAGGCGGGCGCGTGCTCCTGCTCCTGCAGCGCGACGAAGGCGGGGCTCTCCGCGAGCTTCAGCCGGATGACGAGCGCCACGACCACGACGACCGCGCTGAGCAGGAACGGGATGCGCCAGCCCCAGGCGAGGAACTCGTCCTCCGGCAGCTGGGTGACGATCGCGAAGACGCCCGAGGCCATCAGCAGGCCGAGGTACACGCCGGCCGAGGGCCAGGCGCCGTGCAGCCCGCGGCGGCGCGGGTTCGCGTGCTCGACGGAGAAGATCGCCGCCCCGCCGAACTCGGCGCCGGCGCCGATCCCCTGCACGAGCCGCAGCACGATGAGCATGATCGGCGCCCAGATGCCGACCTGCTCGTAGCTCGGCACGAGGCCCATCAGGAAGGTCGCGACGCCCATCACGAGCAGCGTCAGCACGAGCACGTACTTGCGCCCGTGGGTGTCGCCGATGCGGCCGAAGATGAGGCCGCCGAGCGGGCGGATCAGGTAGCCGACCGCGAACGTCGCGAACGCGGCGAGCGTCGCGACGAGCGGGTCGGAGTTGACGAAGATGATGCGGTTGAAGACGAGCGCCGCCGCGGTGCCGTAGAGGTAGAAGTCGTACCACTCGAGGGCGGAGCCCACGAGCGAGGCGGCGCCGACGCCGAGCATCGAGTTGTGCTTGGCGGGGCGATCGGTCGGGGGGAGTGCGGTTCGAGACATCCTTGTCCTATTCGTGTCGAGGGTACTTCGCGGGCGGGGGAGGGTGCGGAGAACGCTGCGGGTGCGGGCGGCGGATGCCTCGGCTCACGCGACCCGGCGGTCGTCCATCGCGTCGCGGTTCCAGCTGATGCCGAGGCCGGGCTGCCCGGGGGCGACCGCGCGGCCGCCGTCGAGGCGGATCTCGTCGTTCGTGACGGCCCGCAGCTGCGGGATGTGCTCGACGTAGCGCCCGTTGGGGATCGCCGCGACGAGACTGACGTGGAGCTCCATCAGGAAGTGCGGGCAGACATCGGCGTTGAAGGCCTCGGCGAGGTGCGCGACCTTCAGCCAGGGGGTGATGCCTCCGATGCGGGCGACGTCGGTCTGCACGACGGTCGCGGCGCCGCGCTGCAGATAGTCGCGGAACTGGCCGAGCGAGTACATCGACTCCCCCACCGCGACCGGGATGGCGGTCGAGGCGGCGAGTCGCACGTGCCCGTCGACGTCGTCGGCCGGCAGCGGCTCCTCGAACCAGAACAGCTCGAGCGACTCGAAGGCACGGGCGCGGCGGATGGCCTCGGCGCTCGTGAACGCCTGGTTCGCGTCGACCATGAGGTCGAAGCCGGGACCGACGGCCTCGCGCACCGCGGCGAGCCGCTCCAGGTCCTCGGCGATGTGCGGCTTGCCGACCTTGATCTTCGTGCCGCTCCAGCCGGCCGCTTTCGCGGCGATCGCGCCGTCGACGAGCTCCTGCGTGCCGAGGTGCAGCCAGCCGTTCTCGGTGTCGTACAGCGGCACGGCGTTGCGGAAGCCGCCCGCGGCGCGCCAGAGCGGCTCGTTCGAGCGCAGGCAGCGCAGGTCCCAGAGCGCGGTGTCGACGGCCGCGAGCGCGAGGCTCGTGATCGCGCCGACGGTGGTGGCGTGGGTGCGGTCGTGCAGGCGCCGCCAGAGCGCCTCGACCTCGCGGGAATCCTGGCCGAGGAGCTGAGGCAGCAGCGTGCCGCGCAGCAGCTCGATCACCGAGCGGCCGCCCGTGCCGATCGTGTAGGAGTAGCCGGTGCCGCGGAGCCCCTCGTCGGTCGTGAGGTCGACGACGATGGTCTCCTGCTTCTCGAAGCTCTGGGTGGCGTCGGTGCGGACGGTCTCGACCTCGAGGTCGATGAGCGACGCGGTCGCCTGGGTAATGCGGGCCATGGGTTCACTTCCTTGGGAGGCTTGTTCGTAGATCCTATAGGAAATAGCTAGAGGATGCACGGAATAGGGCGGGCGGTAGACTTCCCGGATGACCCTGGGTGCCGTGAGCGTGACCATCCCCCCGCGTCGAGCCCTCGTCGACGACGTCTACGACGCCCTGCTCTCGCTGCTCATGGACCAGGAGATCGCGCCGGGCGCGCGCCTCTCGATCGACGGGGTCGCCCGCCAGCTCGACGTCTCCCCCACCCCGGTGCGCGAGGCGCTCACCCGACTCGAGGCCGAGGGGCTCGTGCTCCGCGAGGCCCGCAAGGGCTACACCGCGGCCGAGCTGCTCGACGCGGGGGGCCTCGACCAGCTGTACGAGCTGCGCATCCTGCTGGAGCCGCGGGCGGCCCGGCTCGCCACGGCCCGGCTCGACGCCGTCGCCCGCGGGGAGCTCGCGGTGCAGCTGCGCGGCATGCGGCAGGCCGCGGCATCCGACGGCGCGGAGGCCGGCTTCCGCAACTACCGCGACTTCGCCGAGCGGGATGCCGCGTTCCACCACACCATCGCCCGCGCCTCGGGCAACCCCCTGCTCGCCGACGCGATCATCCGGCTCCGCTCGCACGTGCACCTGTACCGGCTGTACTTCCAGCACGGCATCGCCGACGACACAGCGGACGAGCACGCCGCCATCCTCGCCGCGCTCGAAGCCGGTGACGCCGACGCCGCCGAGCTCGCCATGCGCACGCATCTCGAGACCTCGCGCGCCCGCCTCGTCCCGCAGGCCGACGAGGCGGCCGAATAGCCGCCGCGGCTGCCCGGCGCAACCCGCGCGGGCGCGCGGCGCCTCAGCCGCGCGGGCGGAGGCGCAGCTCCTGCATCCCGCCGTCCACCGCGAGCGAGACGCCCGTGGTCGAGCCGGCCCGCGGGCTCGCGAGATAGGCGACCGCGTCGGCGACCTCGTCGGCCGAGACGAGCCGCCCGTGCGGCTGGCGCGCCTCGAGCGCGGCGCGCTCGGCCACCGGGTCCGCGGCGCGCTCGAGCAGGCGGCCGATCCAGGGGGTGTCCGCGGTGCCGGGGCTGACCGCGTTCACTCGGATGCCCTCGGCGAGGTGATCGGCGGCCATCGCCCGGGTGAGCGCGAGCACCGCGCCCTTCGTCGCCGAGTACAGCGCGCGCTGCGGCAGCCCCGCGGTGGCGGCGATCGAGGAGGTGTTCACGATGCTCGCCGCCGAGGAGCGCCGGAGATGCGGCAGCGCAGCGCGGCTCACCCGCGCGATCGCCACCACGTTGAGGTCGAACGCCCGGTGCCACTCGGCGTCGTCGTGGTCGGCGACGGTGCCCTGGGCGCCGATGCCGGCGTTGTTCACGACCACGTCGATGCCGCCGAGCTCGGCCGCGACGCGCTCAACGCCCGCTCGCACCGCGGCGTCGTCGCCGAGGTCGAGCGAGACCGCGAGATCGGCGTGCGCCGCGTCCGCGGCACGGAGGTCGAAGACGGCGACGCGCGCCCCCTCGGCCCGCAGCCGGCGGGCGATCGCCTCGCCGAGTCCGGATGCCCCGCCGGTGACGATCGCGACGAGCCCGTCGAAGGCGCCCATCAGCCGATCACCTCCTGGCGCTGCCGGCCGAGCCCGTCGATCTCGAGCTCCACGACGTCTCCGGGAGCCAGGTACGGGAATCGCCCGGACAGGGCGACGCCCTCGGGCGTGCCCGTCAGCACGAGGTCGCCGGGCTCCAACACGAGGAAGCGGCTCAGCTCCCACACGATGCGGTCGATGCCGAAGATCAGATCGGCCGTGCGCGAATCCTGCCGCGGCTCGCCGTTCACCCAGCTGCGGAGCCGCGCGTCGTCGGCATCGAACGCATCCGCCGGCACGAGCCAGGGCCCGAGCGGGCAGAAGCCCGGCGCGGACTTGCCGAGCGTCCACTGCCCGCCGACCCGGCCCAGCTGCCAGTCGCGCTCCGAGAGGTCGTTCGCGACGACGTACCCGGCGACGTGGTCCCTGGCGCGGGCCGGGTCGTCGAGCGTGTCGGTACGGCTGCCGATCACGAGACCGAGCTCGATCTCCCAGTCGGTCTTCGCGCTGCCGCGCGGGATTGCGACGGCATCGTCGGGACCGACGATCGTGTTCGGCGCCTTCATGAAGACCACGGGCTCGGCGGGGGGCTCGGCGCCGGACTCGGCGGCGTGGGCCGCGTAGTTCATGCCGATGCAGTACACCGCGCTCGGCCGGGCGATCGGGGCGCCGACGCGGAGGCCCGCGCGATCGAGCTCCGGCAGACGGCCGGCGGCGTGCGCGTCGCGGGCGGCCCGCAGACCACCGGCGGCGAGGAACGCGCCGTCGAGGTCGAGTCGGGCGGCGGGGTCGTCGGGGATGCCCGCCAGCTCGGCGATGAGCGGGCGCAGCGCGAAGGCGCGGTCGCCGTCGAGCAGGACGGGGACCTCGTCGCCGGGGCGACCGAGTCGGGCGAACCGCATTGGCTCCTCCTTGGGGTCGGATCGGTCGACGGCCTGCACCGTCGCTTGATTCCTATATCCTATATCCACTTGGATGCGGCGAGCGTCGGCGCGACTGGGCAAGCTGTCGGTGGCTCACCGCGGACCCCGACGCCCGCTGCGGATCTCAGAGAGGAGAGCGCCTGTGCTCCGTCAACGATCGACCGTCTTCGACGCCATCGCGCATCCCGTGCGGCGGCACATCCTCGAGGCGCTCAACGGCGCGCACTGGGTGTCGATCACGGATCTCGCCGAGCGCATCGAAGTCTCCCGCTCCACCGCGTCGCGCCACCTCGACATCCTCCGCCGCAGCGGCCTCGTGAAGGCGCGCCGCGTCGACCAGGCCACTCTGCACCACCTCAAGCGCGACGCCCTGGAGCCGGTCTTCGAGTGGATCGAACCGCTCGTCGCGGAAGACGCGCTCGCGCACTGAGCCGCGACACGGCCCGCAGCGGCGCCCGCTAGTCGACCGGAGCCTCGACGGAGCCCGGCGCCTCGATCGCTCCAGGCGCGGGGGCGCTGCTCGCGGGCGGAGCGCCGGATTCGGGGCCGCCCCCTGACTCGGGCGCCTCCGTCGGCGGGGCCGTCTCCGGGCTGAGCCCGGGCGGCACGGCCTCCGGCGGGATCGCGGGGGCATCGCCCGCCTCGGCTGCGCAGCCCGCGGTGCCCTCGTCGCCCTGGAGGGCGAAGCGCCAGGCGGTGTCGCGCTGCTCGTCGAGCCCGGCGGGCTTCGGAGTGCCGCCGTTCCACCACTCCCACTCCCGGTACTCGAACCCGGCCTCGGCCATGCACGCTCGCACGGCCCGCTGTCCGGTCGACCACGCCGCGCGGTCGGCCTCGGAGACGAAGCGGGGGTCGGCCGGGTCGAGGTACGGGTTCTTCGGCGGCGTCGAGGGGGTCGGCGTTGGCGACGGTGGCTCCGGGCGCGGGCTCGGCGACGGCTCGGGCGCGGGCTTCGGGGCGGGGATCGTCGGCAGCGGGGTGGACGGCGCCGTGGGCGGGGCGCTCGGCGCCGGAGTCTCGGGCGAGCCGGCGGCCGAGCCGTCGTTCAGCTCCGTCGACCCGCCGCGCTCCGCCTCGGGGCGCAGATCGACCCCGCGGTGGGCGAGCTGCACGGCGGGGCCATCGTTGTCGCCGATCGCCGCGTGCACGCCAGCGACCGCGGCGACGGTGCACAGCGCAGCCACGCCGGCCGCAGCGATCGCGATCATCGGCCCGGAGGCCCGCGGCGCACGGTCGCGGTGCGCGTGCCTGCGGTGCGCGTCACCGGTGGACGCGGTCGCCGCGTGGCGCCGGGTCCGCTCGGGACGCGGCGCACGAGGAACATCGCGCGGACGAGGCATCCCTTTCCACCGTAGGCGAGGGATCCCCCCCCTGCAAGGGGGGCATCCCATCCCCTCCGGCACCACGGGCGTGAAGCCGAGCACCCCGGACTGCGCCCCACGCGCTACGCTCGCGCCATGGTGCGCTTTCTGATCCGGCTGGCGATCTCGCTCGTGACGGCCGCCCTCGGCCTCCTCGTCGCCTCGTGGGTGCTGCCGGACTTCCACTTGGAGTGGGGCGGCTTCCTCGTCGCGATCATCGTGTTCTCCGTGGCGCAGGCGATCCTCGGCCCCTTCGTCTTCAACCTCGCCCGACAGTACGCCTCGGCGGTGCTGGGCGGCATCGGCCTGGTGACGACGTTCCTCGCGCTGCTCATCGCCTCGCTCTTCCCGGGCGGCATCCACATCGACGGGGCGGTCACCTGGGTGCTCGCGACGCTGGTCGTGTGGATCATCACGGCGCTCGGCGGCTGGCTGCTGCCGCTCATCTTCTTGAAGGACCGCGCCGAGAAGCGCAAGTAGCCCGCAGGAACTCCACCCGTTCCGCGAACGCGACCCTTGACACCACACTGCCGTCGCGCTAATTTAAGCAAATCCTTAATTAAGGAGTTGCTTACATGACCGATCAGCTCAGTCTCGTCTTCCAGGCGCTCGCCGACCCCACCCGCCGCGCGATGCTCTCGCGGCTCCGCTCGGGCTCGGCGACCGTCGGGGAACTGGCCGAGCCGTTCGCGATCAGCCGGCCCGCGGTCTCGCAGCACCTGAAGGTGCTCGAGCGGGCCGGACTCATCGAACGCACCGCCCAGGCCCAGTGGCGCAGCTGCACGTTGCGCACGGAGCCCCTCGACGAGGCATCCGAGTGGGTCGAACGGCACCGCGGCGAGTGGAACGAGCGCTTCGATCTGCTCGACGAGCAGCTCCGCCGACTGAAGGGAACCGGCGATGACCGAGCCTGACGACCGACCGCAGTTCACGATCACCCGCATCCTCGACGCCCCGCGCGAGCTCGTCTGGCGCGCCTGGACCGAGCCGGAGCAGGCGGGCGCCTGGTGGCACCCGCGCGGCATCGACGTCGAGGAGGGCAGCCTCGAGCTCGACGTCCGCCCCGGCGGCAGGTACCGCTACACGATGGTCAACCCCGCCGACGGCTCCCGCTACCCCACCGCCGGCGTCTACCGGGAGGTGCATCCGCCCGAGCGGCTCGCGTTCACCTGGGGTTCGCCGGAGGATGCCGACGACGCCGCCCCGCTCATCACCGTGCTCCTGCGCGAGCTCGACGAAGAGCGCACCGAGATGCTGTTCCACCTCGTCGGCATCGACGCCGCCCCGGGCGACGACAACGTGTACGACGGCTGGGCCTCCGCGTTCGACGTGCTCGAGGAGCATCTCGCGGACGGGGCGCGCTGATGGGCCGCCTGACGCTCGAGCAGATCGTCTCCGTCGACGGCTACGCGGCCGACGAGCACGGCGGGCTCGACTTCGTCGAGGCGGTGCCCGCCTTCGACGTGACCGACGACGACCAGCTCGCCTACCTCGAGGACGTCGACGCGATCCTGCTCGGCGCGAACAGCTACCGCATGTTCGTCGAGTACTGGCCCGTCGCCGACCCCGCCACCGAGCCCGTCGCCGAGCCGATCGCCCGGCTGCCGAAATGGGTCGTGTCGAGCACGCTCGAGCGGGCGCCCTGGGGCGACGGTGAGGCGACGCTGCTGCGCGGCGACCCCGCGGAGTCGGTCGCGGCGCTGAAGGCGGAGCGCGCGCACGTGATCGTCTGGGGCAGCCTGCAGCTCGCGGACGCGCTGCTCGCGGCCGGGCTCGTCGACACGCTGCGACTCCGTGTCGTGCCGATGCTGCTCGGCGCCGGTCGCTCGTTCACGCCGGACGCGCTCGCCCTGCAGCGCCTGGAGCTCGACCACGCGGTGAGCTTCCCCACCGGGCACCTCGGGCTGACGTACCGGCTGGCGCGGTAGCGGGCTAGCGGGCCTCGGGAGCGACGGCCTGCGCCTCGTCGGGCGGCGTCGCCCCCGGCTCACCGGCCTGCGCCTCGGCTTCGTCGGCCTGCACGCCGGGTTCTCCGGCCTGCGCCTCGTCGGGCGTCGTCGCCGCGGCCGTGCGGTACTCGGCCGAGAGCGTGCGGTACGCCCGGGTGGCGAAGGCGGCGAGGCCGAGGGCGGCCGTCGCAAGACCGCTCACGAGGAACACGAGGGCGATGCCGCGCGCGTCGCCCTCGCCGAGGAGCCACCCCCAGGTCTCGTAGCCGGCGTCGGAACGCATGTACGGGATGATCGAGAACTGCGCGATCGGCGCGATCAGGAACGCCGTGATCGGGGCCGCGGCCGCCTCGAACGCGGCCGCGAAGCCGAAGACGCGCCCCTGCCGGGTGAAAGGCACGACCTTCTGGATGACGGTCTGCTCGGCGGCCTCGACCGCGGGCACGAGCGCCATGTAGAGCCAGATGCCGACCGCGTACAGCCACCACCACTCGCGCACGGTGAAGAACGCGCCGAGCAGGCCCATGCCGATGACGACCACGAGCATCGTGCGGATCGGATTGCGCCCGAGCCCCCACTTGGCGATGATCAGGCCGCCGACGATGAAGCCCGTCGACGCGATGCCGAACACGACGCCCCACCACTCCACCTCGAACAGGGTGAGGCCGTACGGGTCCATCAGCGCCATGTAGACGCCGCCGATGAGGTTGTTGAACGTCGAGAAGAGGATGAGCGCGAAGAGCCCCGGCGCCTGCCGGATCGCCGCGATGCTGCCGCGGAAGTCGATGGCGGGCGGGCGCCCCTCCTCGACGACGGGCTTCGCCTCCGGGATGCGCACGAACAGCAGATGCAGCAGCGAGACGAAGGTCAGCCCCACGGCGATGATCATGGTGCCGCCCATGCCGAGCAGGCCGATCGCGAGCCCCGAGAACACGCTCGTCACGATGAAGGCGAGGCCCTGCACGGTGCCGACCAGGCCGTTCGCGTTGGCGTGCCGCTCGACGGGCACGAGCAGCGTCACGGTGGTCGACAGCGCGATGTTGCGGAGGTGCTCGACGACGGCGCCGAACAGGATGACGCCCGTGAAGACCCAGAACCAGGGGCCGCCGAGATCGAGCAGTGCCCGCTCGGGCTGGAGCACGTAGAGCAGGCCCGCGAGCGCGAAGGACGCCAGCGTGACGACGCTCGACAGCATCATGACCCGGTATTTGCGATGCCGGTCGACGATCGTGCCGAAGAGCATCGAGAAGAAGGCGATGAGGAGCATGTACGCGCCGCCGATGATGCCCGTCGCGAGCACCGACTCCGTCTCGAGATACACCCAGAAGGTGAGCGCGAACCAGAGGAAGCTCGTGGTGACGTTGGCCACCATCGTGTTCACGAGCACCTGGGCGAAGGTGCGCAAGCCGTTCGCGGGCGGGGCGGGCGCGGCCGGCGCTGACGCCGCAGGCGCGGGCGCGCTCGGCGCCGCGCCCTCCTCGGCCGTGGGTCCCCGCTGCTCGTCCACGGTGCGAGGGTACTCACCGCCGCCGACATCCGGAACCCCGCGGGCCCCTGCCCGGGCCTGGGCGCGACGCCTCCCCCGCACGGCGGATGCCCCGAGGCATCCGCGCCGCTAGCGTGAGGGGATGCAGCAGCAGCCCCCAGCCCCACCCGTGATCGAGGGCGTCGAGTGGGTCCGCCCGGGACCGACCCGGCGGCAGCTGCGCAACGACGTGCTGCTCGCCCTGGTGCTCGCCGCGGCGAGCGCGGCGAGCCTCGTGCTCTACCGCGCGACGGGCTACAACCAGGACGGCCCGTGGTGGGCCTCGCTCCTCTGGGCCGCGGCGATGACGCTGCCCCTGGCGCTGCGGCGGCGCTTCCCCGACGTCATCGCGGTCGTGGCGTCCGCCGCGTTCATCACCGGCGCGGTGCTGTACCTCAGCGAGGCGCTGTTCAGCAACATCGCCCTGTTCATCGCGATCTACACGGTCGGGGCGTGGGGGCGCAACCGCCGGCGCGCGTTCGTCGTGCGGCTCGTGATCGTCCTCGCGATGTTCGGCTGGCTGCTCTGGTCGCTCATCTACTTCTCGACGGTGCAGGAGGTGGCGCCCGAGCTCGGGCGCGAGGGCTTCCTCTCCCCCTACCTCGCCTACGGCCTCGTGAACGTGCTGACCAATCTGCTGTACTTCGGCGGCGCCTGGTACTTCGGCGACGCGAGCTACCGCTCGGCGCGCGAGCGGGCGGCGCTCGAGCAGCGCACGGCGGAGCTCGCCGCCGAGCGCGAGCGCTCGCGGCGGCAGGCGGTCCAGCTCGAGCGCGTGCGCATCGCCCGCGAGTTGCACGACGTCGTCGCGCACCACGTCTCGGTGATCGGCGTGCAGGCTGGGGCGGCGCGGCGGGTGCTGTCCTCGAAGCCGGATGCCGCGGTCGACGCGCTCTCGGCGATCGAGACGAGCTCCCGCGAGGCCGTGACCGAGCTGCACGCCCTGCTCGGCACCCTGCGCGCCGACGGCGAGCCGGAGCCCACCGCCAGCACGCTCGGCATCGCCCAGATCGAGACCCTCGCCGCGGAGGCGAGCGCGGCCGGGCTGCCGACCGCGTTCGCCGTGGTGGGCGAGCCGCGCCAGGCGCCGACGCTCGTCGAGGCGAGCGCGTACCGGGTCGCGCAGGAGGCGCTCACGAACGTGCGCAAGCACGCCGGCGCCGCGGCGACCGCCGATGTGCGCATCCGCTGGACGGCCGAGCGCGTCGAGCTCGAGGTCGCGAACACGGGGATCGTGCGGCGCAGCGCGGGCGACGCGGGCGAGACCGCCGGGCTCGGCCTCGTCGGCATGCGCGAGCGGGTCGCGGCCACGGGCGGGGAGCTCGAGCTCGGGCCGCGGGCGCGCGGCGGCTATCTCGTGCGGGCGGCGTTCCCGCTGCAGAGCGACGGGCGGCGGCCCGCGACGAACGGAGAAGCCCGATGATCCGCGTGCTCGTGGTGGACGATCAGAGCCTCGTGCGGGCGGGCTTCCGCACGATCCTCGACTCCGAGCCCGGCATCGAGGTCGTCGGCGAGGCGGAGGACGGCGAGCTCGCCGTCGCCCGCACCCTGGAGCTCGCGCCGGACGTCGTCTGCATGGACGTGCAGATGCCCAACGTCGACGGTCTCGAGGCCACCCGCCGGCTGACCGCCGATCCGCGCGTCGAGGCCGCGGTGCTCGTGCTCACGACCTTCGACCGCGAGGACTACCTCTTCGCGGCCCTCGAGGCGGGCGCGAGCGGCTTCCTGCTGAAGAACTCCAGCCCGGAGCGCCTCATCGACGCGGTGCAGGTGCTCGCGGGCGGCGAGGCGCTGCTCGCGCCCGACGTCACCAGGCGCGTGATCGAGGCGGCGCGGCGGCACGGCGTGCTCGCCGCGGGCGGCAGCGGCTCGGACGGCGCGGATGCCTCGGGCGCGCCCGGGCCCGCGCAGGTGCACGACGCCGGCGACGAGACATCCGCCCCGCCCGCGCGCTCGAGCGCGCCGCCCGAGCTCGACGCCCTGACCGATCGGGAGCGCGAGGTGCTCGTGCTGCTCGCCGAGGGGCTGTCGAACGCCGAGATCGCCGGGCGCATGTGGGTCGGCGAGGCGACGGTGAAGAGCCACGTGTCGAAGGTGCTGATGAAGCTCGGCCTGCGCGACCGGGTGCACGCCGTGGTCTTCGCCTACGAGCACGGGGTCGTCTCCCCCTCCGGCTGAACGGCACCGCCCCTGCCGCCTCCCAGGCGGCTCTCCCCCGCAGGGGGGAGGCGCGCGGCGGCGCAGGCGGGGGAACCCGTCGTGCGGCGGATGCCCGCGGCGTGCCGGTTGCCTAGCGTGGGAGCATGCTCGAACTCCAGCACCTCGGCAAGCGCTTCGGCGAGCGCGTCGCCCTCGACGACGTGTCGTTCCGCGTCGCGCCCGGCCGCCTGACCGGATTCGTCGGCGGCAACGGCGCCGGCAAGACGACCACGATGCGGATCGTGCTCGGCGTGCTCGGCGCCGACACCGGCACGGTCACGCTCGACGGCCACCCGCTCGGCACCGCCGACCGCCGCAGTTTCGGCTACATGCCGGAGGAGCGCGGCCTCTACCCGAAGATGCGCGTGCTGGAGCAGACTGTCTACCTGGCGCGGCTGCACGGCTGGTCCCCGGCGGCGGCCCGCCGCAACGCCGAGGAACTGCTCGAGCGCCTCGGTCTCGCCGAGCGGCACGACGACCCCGTCGAGAGCCTCTCGCTCGGAAATCAGCAGCGCGCGCAGATCGCCGCGGCGCTCGTGCACCGCCCCGAGGTGCTCGTGCTCGACGAGCCATTCTCGGGCCTCGACCCCATCGCGGTCGAGACGGTCCAGTCGGTGCTGTCCGACGCGGCCGACTCGGGCGCGCGCGTGCTGTTCTCCTCGCACCAGCTCGACATCGTGGAGCGGATCTGCGACGACCTCGTCATCATCGCCGGCGGCCGCATCCGCGCCGCCGGTTCGGGCGAGGAGCTCCGCGCGGAGCACGGCTCCGAGCGCTGGGAGCTGCTCACCGACGGCGACGCCGGCTGGGTGCGCGAGCTCCCCGGCATCGTGGTCACCGACTTCGACGGGGGCTGGGCCCGCTTCGAGGCGGACTCGGATGCCGCGCGCCGCGCGGTGCTCGCCGAGGCCCTCCGCCGGGGCGAGGTCGCCGGCTTCACCCGCGAGCACACGACGCTCGCCCAGATCTTCAAGGAGGTCGTGCAGTGAGCACGTCACGCAGCACCGCCGAGCTCCGCACGCCGAAGTTCACCGAGACGGTGGGCCTCATCGCGGGCCGCGAGGTCACCACGCGCCTGCGCAGCAAGGCGTTCCTCATCTCCACCGGCATCCTGATGCTCGCCGTGCTGGCCTCGGTCGTGCTCGGCGGCATCTTCGGCGGCAAGTCCGACCCGGCGAAGGTCGCCGTGGTCGGCGCGGCCGCGACGGCCGTCGAGGGCAATCCCGCCCTCGAGGCCGTGCCGGTCGACGACCGGGCTGCCGGCGAGGCGCTGCTCCGCGACGGCGAGGTCGACGCGATCATCGTGCCCGAGGCATCCGACCCGACCGGTCTGCAGGTCATCGGGCTCGACCGCGCTCCCGGCGGCGTGGTGCAGGCGCTGTCGGCGCAGCCCGGCGTCGAGCTGCTCGACCCGGCGACGGTCGACCCGCTGCTGGCGTACTTCATCGCCTTCGGCTTCGGCATCGTGTTCTTCATGTCGGCGATCACCTTCGGCTCGACCATCGCGCAATCGGTGGTCGAGGAGAAGCAGACCCGCATCATCGAGATCCTGCTGTCCACGGTCTCGGCGCGCGAGCTGCTGACGGGCAAGGTGATCGGCAACAGCGTGCTCGCGTTCGGGCAGATCATCGCGATCGCGGTGCTCGCCCTCGTCGGGCTGCTCGCGACGGGGCAGCGGGTGCTGCTCGGGGTGCTCGGCTCCTCGGTGATCTGGTTCGTGGTGTTCTTCGCGATCGGCTTCGTGATGCTCGCGGCGCTGTTCGCGGCGTCGGCGGCGCTCGTGTCGCGCGCCGAGGACGTCGGCTCGGTGACCTCGCCGGTGACGATGCTCGTGATGATCCCGTACTTCGCCGTGGTGTTCTTCTTCGACAACCCGACGATCCTGACGGTGATGAGCTACATCCCGTTCTCGGCGCCGGTGGGGATGCCGGTGCGCATCTTCCTCGGCCAGGCCGAGTGGTGGGAGCCGGTGCTCTCGCTGCTGATCCTCGTCGCGACGACCCTCGCCGCGCTCGCGATCGGCGACCGCGTGTACCGCAACTCGCTGCTCCGCACCGGCACGCGGGTGAAGCTCGCCGAGGCGCTGCGGGGGTAGCGAGGCCTTCCAGCTGTATCGACACCTCGGGCCCGGGTTCGCGAGGTGTTCACCTTCCTCGGGGGACGTGGCGGCCGGTTCGCGCCGGATCCGCGTGAACCCGCGGCGAACGTGTCTCGACAAGCGGCGTTTTCGCTTGAACCACCCTCGGGGCCCTCCGAAGACTGGGCAGCGCGCGGCATCCGCCGCCGCATCGCCCCGAAGTCCGGAGACCCTCATGCCCTCGCCGAACCGCGCCGCCCGCGCCGTCTCGACCTCGCTCCTCGCTGCCGCGCTCGTCGCGGTGCCGGTCTGCGCCCAGGCGGCCGCAGCCCCGGCCGCCGCGCTGCCCACCGCTCAGGCCGCAGCCCCGACCGCCGTCCAGCCCGCCGCCGCCCCCGAGCGCGCGGTGAAGACCCTCGTCGTCGGCATCGACGGCGCGAGCTTCGACTTCCTCGAGCCCGCGGGCATGCCGACCCTCGCCGGCCTCCGCGCCGCCGGCCTCACCGCCTCGAGCAATCTGTACGCGCAGCCGATGGCCGGCACGATCTCGGGCGCCGGCTGGTCGAGCATCGCCACGGGCGTCTGGCCCGACAAGCACCGCGTCGTCGACAACAGCTTCAGTGACCCGAACTACGCCGAGTACCCCGACTACCTGACCCGCATCGAAGCGGCCGCCCCCGAGCGCGAGACGCTCGTCGTCGGCACGTGGACGCCGATCCCGCAGACGGTCTTCGGCCCCGCCGTCGACGAGCGCGTCGCGGGCGGCAACGACGCCGGGACGACGGCGAAGGTCGTGCAGGCGCTCTCCACGGGCGACCCCGACGACGTGTTCGTGCACCTCGACGAGGTCGACGGGGCCGGCCACTCGGTCGGCACGAACGGCACCGCCTACGGCGAGGCGCTGCGCCGGGCCGACGCGCAGCTCGGCGAGATCCTCGCGGCGATCGACGCCCGCGCGACGCGGGCCGCCGAGGACTGGCTCGTCGTCGTCACCGCCGACCACGGGCACACGCCGACCGGCGGCCACGGCGGCAACTCCGCGGCCGAGCGCAAGACCTTCGTCATCGCCGCGGGCCCCGGCATCGAGGCGGGCTCGGTGCGGCACGACGTGAAGATCACCGACATCGCCCCGACCGTGCTCGCCGCCGACGGCATCGCGAACGACCCCGCCTGGGGCCTCGACGGCACCGCGCTCGGCGAGCTCGAGGGCGACGACTTCGACACCCTGCGCCCGGTGCTGAAGCCGCAGCAGGACGAGACCCGGCCCGGCGCCGGCGTACTCGGCTGGACGCACGAGGCCCCGAGCGGCTGGACGATCGACAATTCGAAGATGCCCGCGGGCGGCGTCGCCGAGTGGGCGGGCTGGTCGTTCGCGACCGACGACTTCTGGACCGGCGCGGAGCGCGGCCAGATGCGCGAGACGAGCGTGCGCAACCGCGACGTGTTCGCCGTCGCCGACTCCGACGAGTGGGACGACAAGACCCACGACCCCGGCCAGTTCGACTCGACCCTCGTGAGCCCCGCCTACCCGCTGAGCGGTGCGGCGACGGCGACGCTCGCCTACGCGACGAACTACTTCATCGACGGGCCCCAGTCGGCCGAGGTCTCGGTGAGCTTCGACGGCGGCGAGCCGCAGTCGCTGAAGAACTACCGCATCGACACGAACCGGTTCGAGCGGCTCGAGTTCGAGGTGCCCGCGGGCGCGCGGGCCGCGCAGTTCCGCTTCCACTACACCGGCACGAACAGCGCCTTCTGGACGGTCGACCAGGTGCGCCTCGAGCAGGACGCGGCCCCCGCGATCACCGCGCCCGGCGCCCCGACCGGCGTGACGGCGACGGCCGGGGACGGCCGGATCGCGGTGTCCTGGACGGCGCCCGAGTCCGACGGCGGCGCGCCGATCACGGGCTACACGGCGACCGCGACGCCGGTCGCCGCGGCACCTGCTGCTGAGACGGCGGGCGCGGATGCCTCGGTGCTCGCCGCCGCCGCGCCGCTCAGCTGCACGACGACCGGCACCGCCTGCACGATCGGGGGCGCCGTGAACGGCTCCGCGTACACGGTGCGGGTCGTCGCCGCGAACGAGGCCGGCACCTCGGCGGACTCCGAGCCCTCGGCCGAGGTCACGCCGACGGCGGCCACCACCCCGGTCGACCCGGGCACGGGCGGCGGCACCGGCGGCACCGGCGGCGGCTCGACGGGCGGCGGCTCCGGCTCGGCCGGCAGCGGCGCGGATGCCTCGGGCTCCCTCGCGGCGACCGGCACCGAGTGGGCGCTGCCGTTGGCCGGGCTCGCGGCGGCCGGGCTCCTCGGCGGCCTCGGGCTGCTGGCGGCGCGCCGCCGTCGCCCCAGCGCCGGCTGATCCACCCGGCCCACTCCTGCCGAGGGGGTCGGATCCCGACCGGAGCACGACCGCGATGCGGTGGCTCAGTCGGAATCCGACCCCTTCGCGCAGTGGCCTCCGCCGCTCAGGCCGCGGTCGCCCGCGCCAGTTCCCCGGCGGCGTCGAAGCCGAACACGCCGCCCACCATCGTCGCCCCGACCTCGAGCTCGCGGATGCGCTCGGGCGCCACCCGCAGCGGATCGTCCGAGAGCACCACGAGGTCGGCGAGCTTGCCGCGCGAGAGCGCCCCCTTCCGCGCCTCCTCGTGCACGGCGTACGCCGAGCCGATCGTGTACGCCCGCAGCGCCTGCGCCGGGGTGAGCGCCTCGTGCAGTCCGATCGGGGCCCCGCTCGCGGAGCGGCGGTTCACCATGTCGTGCAGGCTGATCAGCGGCTCGCCCGGCACGACCGGGGCATCCGTCGATCCCGGCAGCTCGACGCCCGCGTCGACGAAGCTGCGCATGCGGTACGCGAGCTGCGCGCGCTCCTCGCCGAGAGCCGCGAGGAAGCCGTCGCCGAGCGCCGAGACGAAGCGCCCCTGCGGCACGGGCACGAGCCCGCCCGCGACGATCCGGCGCACCTGCTCGTCGGAGGCGACGCCGACGTGCTCGATCCGGTGCCTCGCGTCGGCCCGGGGCATCCGCCGCTGCGCCTCCTCGTACGCATCGAGCACGACGTCGAGCGCGCCGTCGCCGATCGCGTGCGTCGCGAGCTGCCAGCCGTTCTCGTGCCCGCGGAGGATGAACCGGCGGATCTCCTCGGCCTGCCACTGCAGGTAGCCGGCGTTGCCGGGGGTGTCCGCGTAGTCGCAGCACATCGCCGCCGTGCGGCCGATGAGCGAGCCGTCTGAGACGACCTTGATCGGGCCGATCCGCAGCCACTCGTCGCCGAGCCCGCTGCGGATGCCGAGGTCGACGCCCCAGCCGTCGACCCCGTCGCCGAGCGGCCCGAGATCGTGGATCGCGTCGATGTACGGCATGAGCGTCACCCGGGTGCGCAGCAGGCCGCGCTCCCGGGCGAGCTGGAACGCCCGCACGTCGGCGGGGCCGTGCCCGATCAGGGTGCCGCCGATGCCGGGCTCCGTGACGCTCGTGACGCCGTTGCGCAGCGCCCACTCGCTCGCGGCGGCGAGCGCGGCGACGAGCTCCTCCTGCGGCACGGGCTTCAGCACGTGGTTCACGAGCTGCATCGCCTGCTCCTGCAGCAGGCCGGTCGCCCGGCCGCCCTCGCGCACCATGCTGCCGCCGGCGGGGGCCTCGAGCGCGTCGGGGTCGGCGTGCCCGGCGCGACGGAACGCCTCGGTGTTCGCGACGGCCATGTGATTCGAGTTGTGCACGAGGTAGACGGGGCGGCCGCCGGCGATCCGGTCGAGCACGGCCCGGTCGGGGTGGGCGCCGATCTTGTTCTGGTCGTAGCCGTTGCCGATGACCCAGGCGCCCTCGGGCTTCGCGGCGGCCCACGCCTCGACCCGCGCGTAGAGCGCGTCGAGGGTGGGCGCCTGCTCGAAGGCGAGGTCGAGCTGCACCTGCTCCTTGCCGAGCATCGAGAAGTGCAGGTGGGCGTCGTTGAACCCGGGCACGACGGGGGCGCCGCCGAGGTCGAGCTGCTCGTCGGCGACGACGCCGTGCAGCTCCTCGTCGAAGCCGACGACACGGCCGCCGAGGATGCCGACGCGATTCGCGGTCGGCCGCTCGGGGTCGAGCGTCGTGATGCGGGCGTTGCTGAGGATGGTGTCGATGCGCATGTCGGGGTGCGGCTCCTTACTCCGCGTTCCGCAGCTCGCGCTCGCGCGCCGCGGAGAATCCGGTGATCGCGGCGAGCGCGAGCACGCCGGCGACGGTGATGACGATGAGGGCGATGAAGAAGCCGGCCACGCCGCCCCAGTGCCCGCCGCCGAGGTTCAGGAACAGCTGGGCGAGCAGCGGCGTCGTGCCGCCGATCAGGGTGGAGCAGAGCTGGTACGAGAGCGAGACGCCGCTGTACCGCACCTCGACGGGGAAGGCCTGCGCGAGGAAGCCCGCGAGCACCGCGTAGTAGCCGGTGCCGGCGATCATCGACAGGCCGATGCCGAGCAGGATGAGCCAGGGCTCGCCGGTCGTGACGAGGAGGAAGAGCGGCACGGCGAGCAGGGCGCTCGCGGCGAGGCTCCAGATCATGAACTTCGTCGTGCCGACCCGCTCGGCGATGCGGGTGCCGATCGGCTGCCAGACGAACTGGATCACCGCGCCCACGAGCAGGATGTTCAGCATCACCTGACGGTCGACGCCGAGGGTGGTGGTGGCGTAGGAGAGCATGAAGGTGCTGACGAAGTACGCCATGCCGATGCCGAGGCCGCTCGCGAAGACGGCGGCGACGACGGTCTTCCAGTGGTGCTTCAGCAGCTCGAAGAGGGGCACCTTCACGGTCTCGGCGGCGGCCTTCGTCTGGGCGAACTCCTCGGGCTCCTCGAGGCGGAGGCGGATGACGAGGCCGATGACGACGAGCAGCGCGGAGAGCAGGAACGGCATCCGCCACCCCCAGGCGAGGAACGCCTCGTCGGGCAGGAAGGCGGCGAGCGCGAAGGCCGTCGTGGCGAGGATGTTGCCGGCAGGCGAGCCCTGCTGCACGAACATGCCGCCGCGCACGGCCTTCGACTTCGGCCCGGACTCGGCGGCGAGCAGCACGGCGCCGCCCCATTCGCCGCCGACGGCGAAGCCCTGCAGGGCGCGCAGCAGGGTGAGCAGCACGGGCGCGGCGACGCCGATGGTCGCGTACCCGGGGAGGATGCCGATGCAGAAGGTCGCGACGCCCATGATCAGCAGGGTGGCGACGAGGGTGTTCTTGCGGCCGAGTTTGTCGCCGAGGTGGCCGAAGACCATGCCGCCGATCGGGCGGGCGAGGAAGCCGGCCCAGAAGGTGGCGAAAGAGGCGAGGATGGCCGTCGAGGCATCCACGTTCGGGAAGAACACGGGGCCGAAGGCGAGGGCGGCGGCGGTGCCGTAGATGTAGAAGTCGTACCACTCGACGGTCGTGCCGAGGAAGGCGGCGATGCGGGCGGTGCGGCCTTGCCGCTCGGGGGAGGTGCGGGCGCTGGGGCGCGTCTCGGTCTGTGCCATGGGTGCTCCGTTGCGGGGGATGGGTGCTGACGAGGTGGATGTCCCGGGATCGCCCCATTCTGCGCGCGGCGGCATCATGCTGTCGAATACCGAATCTGCACTGTTTTCATGCCTCAATGGCATGACCTGTGGATGGCGGAGTCGCCGGGGCAGGGCCGCCCACTACGGTCCAGCCATGACCCGCTCGCCCCTCGCTCCGCTCTCGTTCGCCGCCGGCCTGCTCGCGCTCCTCGTCGTGCTCGGCTTCCGCCTCGTCCTCTCCGCGCTGTACTGGGGCGGCTCCTTCACCGTCGTGTCCCTCGTGCAGTTCGCCCCGATCGCGCATGTGGCCCAGTTCGCGCTCGCGGGCCTCCTCGCGGCGGCGGCGATCGCCGGCGGCAGCGTCGTCCTGGTCCGGCGACTCGCCCGCCCGGCTCTCGCCGGCGCGGCCATCGCGCTCGCCGCCGCCGCCGTCGCCGAACTCCTCGTCGGCCTGCTGCTCGGGCCGTACCCGCTCTTCAACTGAGCGGGCTGCCCGAATGCACCTCTGCTACGTGGACGACTCCGGCGATTCGAGACACGGAACGACCCTCACCGCGCTGATCGTCGAGGACGCGCACTGGACGTCGGTGCTCGACGCCTGGCTTTCGGGCAGGCGGGAGATCCACCGGGCGTTCGGGGTTCCGAAGCTCCGCGAGCTGCACGCCAACGAGCTGTACAAAGGTCGCGGGAGGTACTGCGAATCGTCCGCCGACAACCGCCGCTTTGGCGCGGCGCAGCGTGCCGCCACCGGCCGGATCATGCTCAGCCACCTCAGCAAGCGCAGCGCATTCACGGTCCTCACCGTCGGCTCGACAGATCGGTCGCCCGCAACGCTCTACGCGCGTTTCGTCGCACGCCTCGAGGACTGGGCGGAGGCGCGGGACACCCGAGTCCTCGTCTTCTACGACGGGCAGCAGGGGACCGACGAGGCACCCGAGCTGGACCCCGCGCAGCGTCGGAACATCTGGGAACGCGCCGTCCGATCAGCGGCCCCCTACCGTGCGGCGCACCGCGCCCTCGAGCTGCGCTCGCGGCGCATCCTCGAGGATCCCATGATGCAGGACAGCCGGTACAGTCAGCTGATCCAAGCTGCCGACCTCCTGGCGTATGGTGCCTACCACCGCCACAGACAGCGCCACCCCGAGATCTGGACGGCACCGCACGCCACGAGCGCGGCCGCCGTCCGCGCATATCTGCAGGCGCGCGCCCACTGGCCCGACGACACTGACGACGGGGTCTACTGGCTCGACTGAGTGACGCCCGCCAACGCAAGAACCCCCAGCCTGGGCCAGGGGTTCGCGGGGTGCAAGACCCTCCGAGCGACCTCACGGGTCGCATAGGGCCTTGCATGAAGAAATGTACCAGTTCACGGCGATGCCCGCGCCCGTCCTCCACACGCGGCGACCGCCCATGGCATGCTTTCGACATCCCCAAACGGTCTGTGGCATGCCTTGGAGGCATCGATGGAGCTCCGCGTCGTCAAGTACTTCCTCGCCGTCGCCGAGGCGGGGTCGATCACCGAGGGCGCCCGCCAGGTGCGGATCTCGCAGCCCGCGGTATCCCGGCAGCTGCGCGCGCTCGAGCAGGAGCTCGGCGTCGAGCTCTTCGAGCGCGGCCACGGTGCGCTCCGGCTCACCCAGGCGGGTCGGCGCTTCCTCGGAGTCGGGCGGGACCTCGTGCGCCGAGAGCAGATGGCCCGCAACGCGGTCGGCCTCGAGCGCCCGCTCGAGACCCGGCTCGTCGCCGTCGCGCCGTTCGCCACGATCCTGCGCACCCTGGCGCCCTTCGCCGCAGCGCACGGCGCGAGGCATCCCGTCATCGACGCGATCGAGTGCGAGCCGAGCCTCGTGTTCGAACGCACCGTCGCGCTCGGCGCGGACTTCGGCGTCTCGACGGTGCCGCCGCCCGCGGACTGGGCGGGGCACCGGCTCTCCCCCATCGGCATCAGCGCGCAGGTCGCCCCGGGGCATCCGCTGCACGGCCGGCCCGACGTCGAGGTCGCCGAGCTCGTGCGCCATCCGCTGATCCTGATGGACCGCACGAACCAGGCCCGGATGGTCTTCGACGACGCGCTCGCGGAGTCGGGCCTCGCCCTGCCCGACGCCACCGAGCTGAGCTCCTCGTTCATGGCGCAGGGCCTCGCCGCCGCCGGTCGGGGCGCCGCCGTGCTCACCAACGAGGCGGTGTTCGGCCTGCATCCCGTGCGCGTCATGCGCGACGGCCGACAGGTGCGGATGTCGCTCTACGCGGGCTGGGACGCCAGCCACTACGCCGCCGGGCTCATCGAACGCTGGGTCGCGGAGTACGGCGACTGGCTGCAGACCGTCGACGACGTCGCGAACGTGGACGCCCCGGCGGCGAGCGTCTAGTCCGACACCCGCTCGGCCGGCGCGAGCCGCGACGGGTCTGCGAACCGATCGGCCTCAGCGCGGGCGCTCGGGATCCGGCGGCGCGATGGTGCCGTCCGCCCCGATCCGCGCCGCGCGCTCCGGGAAGTCGCGCGCCCCGAACTCGGCCATGAGCCGCGCCGCCGTCCCCTCCGGATCCGGCCGCGGCACGCCGCCCTCCTGCTCGAAGTCGATCGAGCGCACTCGCCCGCCGGCGAAGCGGCCGTCGGCCTCGAGCGTCACGTCGAGGTACGCGCCGTACCTCGTCGCCTGCTCGGCGCCGAACACGCCGCCGCCGCCGAAGTTGCCGAGGCTGTACGCGATGAGCCGCCCCCGGTAGAACTCCATCCCGCGCAGCGAGTGCGGGCCGTGCCCGATCACGAGGTCCGCGCCGGCGTCCACGACCGCGTGCGAGAAGGCGACCACGTCGCCGCGCTGCTCGCCGTAGGCCTCCTCGGGCCCGGGGGTCACGACGTTCGCCGTCGGCCCCTCCGCCCCCATGTGCGCGTGCACGATGACGAGATCGGCGCTCTCGGCCGCGGCGGCGACGAGCCGCCGCGCGTGCCGGAGGTCGGTGACCCGGTTCGTGTCCCGGTAGGGGGCGAAGCCGATCACCGCGACCGTCGTGTCGCCGATGCGGGTGCAGGCGATCTCGTTCCGATCGCCGACCGAGCGGATGCCGCTCGCCGCGAGGTTCGCGCGGGTGTCGGCGTACCCGACGGGGCCGAAGTCGCCCGTGTGGTTGTTCGCGAGGTTCATGAGGTCGAAGCCGTCGAGGATCCGGGCCGTGTCGGGGGCGCTGCGGAAGGCGAGGCAGTCCGCAGCGCCGCCGCACTTGTCGTAGCCGGGGTCGTCCGCGATCACCTGCTCCAGGTTGCCGGTGACGAGGTCCTGCGTGAACCACGGCCGCACGGCGTCGAAGTGCGCCGCACCGCCGTCGGCGGGCACCACGTGGCCGACGTCGTGCATGAGCACGTCGCCGACCGCGCCGATGCTCACGCGCCCCGGCTCGGCCGCGGCCTGCACCGGCGGATTCCCGTCGCAGCCGGGGATCGCGGTCGCCCGGACGGCGACGACGCCGCTCGCGACGACGAGCGCGACGACGACGACCGCGCGCCAGGCGGGCCCGCGGGACGGTCGCGGCGCGGGACGGGGAGCGGATGCCTCGACGGCGGCGGCCCTCGCCGAGGCATCCGTGCGCCGCTCGGGCAGCTCGAAGAGCCAGTCGGCGCCGCCGCGGACCAGCACGCGCTCGAGCCCGACGCAGGCCGCGACGATCACCGCGGTCACCGCGATCGGCAGCGCGACGGCGGCAGCGAGCTGCACGGGGCGCGAGACGAGCGAGAGCCACTCGACGAGCACGATGTCGACGACGGCGAGCAGGGGCATGTGCAGGAGGTAGATCGGGAGGCTCCGCCGCCCGATCCAGGCGGCGCCGGGTCCGAGCATCGGGATCCGGGCGAAGGCGGGCGCCGCGGCGAGACCGAACGCGACCCCCACGAGGCTGACGAGGGGCCAGACCCCGGGCACCGTCTCGCTGCCCGTCAGCCGCATGGCCGCGAACACCGCGAGGTAGCCCGCCCCGAAGAGCGCGAGCGGCGCCGGCCGCACCCGGCCCGCGAGCCGGCGCACGTGCGGAGCGAGATGGAGCCCGAGCAGGAAGAAGGTGAGGTTGTAGAGCAGTGAGCCGCGGTTGCTCACGATCTCGACGTAGCCGGCCGCGACGACGACCGAGAGCACGGCGGCCGCCCCGACGACGAGCCACGGCGACACCCGGGCGAGCGCCTTCGCCACGAGGAAGTAGAGCGCGAGCGCGAAGAGGTACCAGGTGTTCGGCGGGCTGATCGTGACGGCCTCGACGAACTCGGCGACGCCCCGCGGCACGAGCGTCGGGAAGTCGGGGAACGCCCAGAGCGCCGCGGTGTGGATGAGCGACCAGAGCAGGTAGAGGTACAGGAAGCGCACGACCCGGGTGCGCAGCACGAGCGCCCAGGGCCGTGAGAACGCCGCCGCCGCGAAGGTCCCGGAGACGAGCAGGAAGAGCGGCATGAGGAACGGCCAGATCAGGTCGGCGAGCAGCCCCCACGCCCCGGGGATCGGCACGCCGAGCTGCCAGTCGACCTCGAGGTAGCTCTTCATCACGACGTGCCAGAACACGACGAGCACGATGAGCACGCCCTTGACGACGTCGCCCCAGGTCTCGCGGGGCGCTGCCGGCCCGCTGCGCGCGGTCGACGCCGGCCGGCCGGTCCCTTCGACCCGGCTCATGCGGTGCGCCCGAGGCTGCTGCCGGCCGGGGCATCCGCCCGGTGTACGCGCGCCACCCGGGCGCCGACCCGCGTCACGAGCTCGTGTTCGATGGTGCCCGCCCAGCCGGCCCACTCGGCGACCGTCGGCTCGCCCGCGTCGCCGGGACCGAACACGGTCACCGGCTCCCCCGGCCGGACCCGCTCGCCGCCCGTGTCCACCACGACCATGTCCATCGAGAACCGGCCGACGAGCGGGCGGCGCCGACCCCGCACGAGGACCTCCGCCCGCCCCGACGCGGCGCGCGGCACGCCGTCCGCGTAGCCCAGCGGCAGCAGCGCGAGGTTCGTCCGCGCCTCCGCGACGTGATCGAGGCCGTAGCCGACCCCGGTGCCGGCCTCGACCTCGCGGGACCCGACGACGCGCGTGACGAGCGACAGCGCCGGCCGGAGCGAGGTCGAGCTGCCGGACGGGTCGATGCCGAAGAGTCCGGCGCCGATGCGGTGCAGGCCGAAGCCCGCCCCGTCACCCGTGACCGTCGCCGCGGTGGCCGCGAGGTGCACGACGTTCGGCGAGAGCCGACGCCGCCGCGCGGCCAGCACCGCGTTGACGAAGCGCTGACGCTCGAGCCGGCTCTGCGGGTGGCCGGGGATCTCCGCGCACGAGAGGTGCCCCATGATCCCGACGACGCGCACGGAGCCCTGCAACTGCAGCTCCTGCGCGAGTTCGCAGAGCGCGGACCAGCCCTCCCGCGGGCAGCCCTCCCGGGCCATCCCGAGGTCGATGTGCAGGTGCACCCGCGCCCGCCGCCCGAGCTGCGCCGCCGCCCGGCTCACCGCGCCGAGCACGGCGGCGCTGGGCACCGCCAGATCGACGTCGGCGGCGACGGCCGCCGAGAAGTCGGCGTCGGGGGCGTTCAGCCAGCTGAGGATCGGCGCGTCGATGCCTCCCGCCCGCAGCGCGAGCGCCTCCTCCGAGGAGGCGACGCCGAGCCAGCTCGCGCCGGCGTCGAGCACGACCCGGGCGACGCGCTCGTGCCCGTGGCCGAAGGCGTCGGCCTTGATGACGGCCATCAGGCGGCCGTCGGTCGACGCCGCGAAGTGCGCGGCGTTCGCGCGGATCGCGTCGTGGTGCACGAGGAGTTCGGATGCGGGTGGGGCCATGCGGCCAGTCCAGCGGCGGGCGTGTTGCGCGGCCGTCTGCGGATTCCGATACGCCCACGCAACATCCGGACCGCTGGACTCGACGACGAGGAGGCAGCCATGTCACGACCGCACCCCCCGAGGGAGCCCGCCGCAGGGACCGCCCGGCGCATCGCCGTCGTGTCCGGCGGCACGAGCGCCGAGCACGACGTGAGCGTCGCGAGCGCCGCCGCCGTCGAGGCCGCGCTCGCCCGGATCGGCGTCGAGGCGGTCCGACTCCGCGTCGAACGGGACGGCTGCTGGAGCAGCCGCGGGCGCCCGCTCGGCCCGAGCCCGGCGGCTGGCCTCGCCGCGGCACTCGAACTGCTCGCCGACTGCGACGCCGTCTACCCGATGATCCACGGCGCCCCGGGCGAGGACGGCGCGCTCGCCGCGCTCGCGACGCTCGCCGGGATCCGAGTGATCGGCTCCCCGCTGACGGCGAGCGCCGTGACCATGGACAAGGAGCTCACCAAGCTCGTCGCCGCTGCGAACGGCGTCGACGTCGCCCCGGGTCGCTGCCACAGCGCGGCCGAGCTCGACGCCGGCATCCCGTTCGTCCGCCCCGTCATCGTGAAGCCGGCGACCGCGGGCTCCAGCCACGGCGTGCGGCTCGCGCGCACCGCGGCCGAGTTCGCGGCGGCGATCGCGGAGGCGCGGCTGTTCGACGAACGGGTGCTCGTCGAACAGCCCGTCGTGGGCCGCGAGATCGACGTCGCCGTCGTCCGCACGGCGGCCGGCGAACTGCTCGTCCCGCCGCCGCTCGAGATCCACGGGGACGGCGTGTTCGACGCTGCGACGAAGTACGACGGCTCGGCGCGGTTCACGGTGCCCGCGGCGATCGACGACGCCACCGCTCGGCGGCTGCAGGACACCGCCCTCCGACTCTTCGAGACGCTCGGCTGCGACGCGATCGCGCGCCTCGACTTCTTCGTCACGCCGGACGGACGCCTCGTGCTGAACGAGATCAACACGATCCCGGGCATGACCGCGCACTCGCAGGTGCCGCGCATGTTCGCCGCCGCCGGCGTCTCCTACGAGGAGCTCATCGCCGCGGTCGTCGGGGCGCCCGTCCCGACGCGCACGCCCGCTACCGTGGGGGCATGAGCGACGCACCCGAGATCAGCCACCCCGAGCTCGGCGCCTTCCGGCGCGCCCGCACCGAGCTGCTCGACGGCGAGGTCCTCGACCACGACTGGTACTCGGCGCTCATCGAGATCGACGGCGAGTCCGTGGAGCTCACCGCGGCGAGCGGATCGCCCGAGGAGGTGCGCGCGATGCTGCCGCGGATCGCGGAGACCGTGCAGGCGCTGCCGACGCTCCGCCGGGTGTTGAGCGACGCGGTGGTCACGGGCTTCAGCGAGGGCGGGCCGACCGCCGCCGAGCTCGACGACGCCGCGAGCGACCTCGAGCTGCAGACGATCGAGGCGCACCCCGATGGGACGGTCACCGTGCACCTCGACGATTCCTGCGGCGAGCACTTCCCCGAGGGCTACTGGCCCGCCGTGCACCTCGACCGTGACGGCGCCGTCACGGACGTGACCGTCGAGGCCTGAGCCACCGGGCGCGCTTCGACGAGCTCAGCGGGCCAGGCGCGCGCTTCGACGAGCTCGCTTCGACGAGCTCAGCGGGCCAGGCGCGCGGCATCCGTGCGTCGACGGGGCGCGCGGCGCGCGTTCCGTGCGCCACCCGGTGAGACGCTGCCAGGGAGCGGGTGGCAGGATGGTTCGGTGACTTCGCAGCTCCACGACACGACGTTCCGCGGTTTCGCCAGCGACAACTACTCCGGTGTGCACCCCGCCGTGCTCGCCGCCATCCAGGCCGCGAACGACGGCCACCAGGTCGCCTACGGCGAGGACGCCTACACCGAGCGCCTGCAGGAGGTCTTCGCCGGGCACTTCGGCGAGGGGATCGAGGCGTTCCCCGTGTTCAACGGCACCGGCGCGAACGTCACCGGGCTGCAGTCGATGCTGCCGCGCTGGGGCGCCGTCGTCAGCGCGAAGACCGCGCACATCAACTCCGACGAGGGCGGTGCGCCCGAGCGCGTCGGCGGCATGAAGCTGCTCACCGTGGCCGCCGAGGACGGCAAGCTCACCCCCGAGCTCATCGACCAGGAGGCCTGGGGCTGGGGCGACGAGCACCGCGCCCAGCCGCTCGTCGTGTCGATCACGCAGACCACGGAGCTCGGCACCGCCTACACCGTCGAGGAGGTGCGGGCGATCGCCGATCACGCGCACTCGCTCGGCATGAAGCTGCACCTCGACGGCGCCCGCATCGCGAACGCCGGCGCCTCGCTCGGCGTCCCGCTGCGCGCCTTCACCCGCGACGCGGGCGTCGACGTGCTGAGCGTCGGCGGCACGAAGAACGGCGCGCTCGGCGCGGAGGCCGTCGTCGTGCTGAACCCCGAGGCATCCGAGGGCCTGAAGTACCTGCGCAAGCTGAACATGCAGCTCGCCTCGAAGATGCGCTTCGTCTCCGCCCAGCTCATCGCCCTGTACGAGGGCGAGCTGTGGCTCGAGAACGCGCGGCACTCGAACGCGATGGCCCGCCGGCTGCGCGACGCGCTCGACGCCGGCATCGCGGCGGGCGAGCTGCCCGGCCTCGGCTTCTCGCAGGAGACGCAGTCGAACGGCGTCTTCGCCGTGCTCCCCGAGGGCGTCGCCGACCGGCTCCGCGAGCGCGGCTTCCGCTTCTACGACTGGGATGCCTCGCGCGGCGAGGTGCGCTGGATGTGCTCCTTCGACACCACCGAGGCCGACATCGACGCCTTCGTCACCGGCATCCGCGAGGAGCTCGCCGCGCGCTGACCGCGCGCGCTGACTGCGCGCGCCACGCGCCGTCAGTGCGCTCAGCGCGAGGCGGCGGCCACGTGGCCCCGCAGCGGGTTGCCGGCCGACATGGTGACGAGCCGCGCGGCGCCGTCGAGCGGGTCGGTCGAGCCGATCTCGACCTCGACCGCCGGGATCTCGTACCGCACCGCGCGCTCGAATGCACCTGCCAGGCGGGTCGAGCCGAAGACGCCGCCGACGGCGCGCACGGTCGGCGCGGCGGCGAGGTCCTCACCGACCCGGCGGAGGCCGGTGACGGCGGCGTGCGCGAGTTCGCGCGCGGCGCCGTCGACGATGCCGGCAGCCACCGGGTCGGTCTCCGCGAGCTCGGCGACGGCGCGGGCGTAGCGGGCGACCCGGCGGATCCGCTCCCCGTCGCCCTGCAGCACGATGTACGCGTCCTCGAGCTCGGGGAACTCCTCGCGCACGACGGCGGTCAACGCCGTCGCCTCGCCGCGCCCGTCGTGCGCGCGCATGACGGCCTCGAGCGCGGCGCGGCCGATCCAGTACCCGCTGCCGGCATCCCCCATGATGTTGCCCCAGCCGTCGATGCGCGCGACGGCCGTCGCCCCGACCGCGAGCGTGACGACGCCCGTGCCCGCCGCGACGACGACGCCCGGCGCCTCATCGAGGGCGCCGAGGTAGGCGGTGATCGAGTCGTGGGCGAGGATCAACTCGCGCGTGCCGAGCGGCGCGGCCGCCTCGATGAGCGGCTCGGCGTCGAAGTCGGGGGAGGTCAGCCCGGTCGTGCCGATGCCGACGGCCTCAGCCGTGAGCCCGCGCGCGGCGGCGCCCCGGATCGCGTCGGCGAGCTGCGGCGGCAACGGCTGGTCGGTGCGGACGCCCGGCTCGGCCCACTCGACGACGCCGGCGGAGGAGCGGTGCCGCACCTTCACCCCGGTCTGCCCGGCGTCGATCGCGAGCACGCTGGCGGGCACGCGCGCGGGCGCGTCGGCTGCGGAATCCATACGGGTATTGTGCCCGCTCCCCGGCACCCCGGACGACGCGCACGGAATAGGCTCGAAACTCGATACGTTCGAATACACGGGTCAAGGGCGCCCCGGCAGCACTCCACCTCCACGAAAGCCGCACCATGACCCTCGTCACCGATCTCACCAGCCGCAAGGCCGCCACCGAGGCCCCGCTCATCGATCCGCTCGCCGAGCGCTGGAGCCCCCGCGCCTTCGACCCGGAGGCCGTCGTCGAGTCCGAGAAGCTCCGCACCATCCTCGAGGCGGCGCGCTGGGCCCCCTCGGCGAACAACTCGCAGCCGTGGCGCTTCATCGTCGCCCGCCGCGGCACCGCCGCCTTCGCCTCGCTGCACGGCGCGATGGCCGGCTTCAACAAGGAGTGGGCCGACTCGGCCGCCGTGCTCATCGTGAACATCGCCGAGACGGTGGATGCCGAGGGCCGCCCGCGCCCATGGGCCCGCTACGACCTCGGTCAGGCCGTCGCGCACCTCACCGTGCAGGCACAGCACGAGGGGCTGCACACGCACCAGATGGGCGGCTTCGACGCGCAGGCCATCCACGAGGCGTTCGGCCTCGACGAGCGCCACGAGGTCGTCTCGATCACCACGATCGGCGCGCTCGGCGACGTCGACCGGCTCTCGGACGTGCTCCGCGAGCGCGAGGTCGCCCCGCGCCAGCGCAAGCCGCTCGCCGACTTCGTCACCGTCGGCGAGTAGCCGGTCGCGGCGCGGGGGCCGGCCCGCCGCCCGCCTCAGTGCAACGGCACCGGCGCGGTCGGCGGGTCGACCCGTTCGGACGCCGCCGGCACCGGCATCGCCTCCATGGCCCGCTTCACCCGCCACGCCGCGAACACCGCGATGACGCTCACGGCGAGGTGCATGCCGAGGAACACGTCGGCGAGCCCGGCGCCGAGCAGCACGCCCGCGACGAGCGGGCCGGCCGCCGAGAACGCGGTCTGCAGGGCGCCGATCGTGCCGAGCGTCTGCCCGACCATGCCCTTCGGCGCGAGCTGCGCGGTGAGCGGGTTCAGCACGGGGCTGTAGATCGTCTCGCCGATCGCGAAGACGCCGTAGGTCGTCACGAACAGCGCGGTCGCGATGCCCGGCGCGAACTGCGCGGCCGAGAGCGCGAGCCACGACACCACCCAGATCATGCCGACGACCATGAGCAGCGACGGCGCGCTGCGCCTGGCGGTGAGCTTCACGACGAGCACCTGCAGCGCGACGATCACGATGCAGTTGACGGCGGCGGCGATGCCGATCGCCGAGGCGTCGACGCCGAGCACGGTGAGCCCGTACGCGGGAAGGCCGGACTCGAACTGGGCGTAGAAGCCGAGCGCGAGCGTGACGGTGACGATCGCGGTCCACCGCAGCGCGGGCGTGCGCAGGATCGCTCGGACCACGCTGCGGTCGCGCTTGGCCGCGCGCACGTCGACGGCCGCGATCGCGCCCGTGGCGGCCTCGATCGCCCCGACGCTGCCCGTCACCGGGCGTCCGTCGGCGACCGCCGCGACGGCGAACTCGCTCGGCACGACGGCGCCGCGGCCCGCGAGCGCGATGATCGCCGAGGAGAGCACGAAGCCCGCGGCCGCCATCGCGAAGCCGACGTCGAGCCCGTCGGGCCGGCCGAGGTCGACGATCTGCCCGGCGAGGAACGCGCCCGCCGCCATGCCGAGCGACTCACCCGTGAACTTGTAGGCGAACACCTTGCGCCGGTCGTCGCTCGTCGACCACTGCAGCGCGAGCACCTGCTTCGCGGGCACGGCCCCGGCGAGGCCGAGCCCGAAGACGAGCATGCCCGCGAGGAAGAGGCCGGGGCTGTCGATGAAGGCGAGCGCGCCGACGCCGGCCGCGCCGATGAGCTGCGCGACGACGGCGACGAGCACCGGGTTGAAGCGGTCGGCCAGGCGCCCGGCGATGGGCGCGGCGACGAGCGCGCCGATGGAGAAGAGGGAGGATGCCCCCGCGGCCACGAGCGCGCCCCAGCCGCGGGTGTCCGCGGCGTAGGCGTACTGGTAGGGCAGCACGGCCCCCCAGCCGAGCATGCCGATGGCGGAGGCGAAGATCAGCAGTTTCGCGCGCATGGGGTCGCGCCCCCTTTCAGAGTCTCAGCTTCGGTGGGCTCGCGACGGGATGCCGTCGCGGGCCGAGGTCCGGATGGTGCTCGCGACGGGCTCTCCCGGCGCCGCACCGGGCCGAGGCATCCGCGCGCTTCGAATACGAACTATTCGATGTCGAAATATTAGCAACCGAACGAGCCGTGCGAGAATTCCCAGATGGCCAGACGCATCCCGAGCGCCCCGGAGCTGCACCGCCGGGCCGTCGCGACCTACGTCGCCGCCGGCGGCGAGGAGTCCGTGCAGCGCGTCATCACGGCCGTGCAGAGCCTCACGAAGAAGCTCGACCAGTGGTATGTCCGACAGCTCGCGGATCTCGACGTGACGGCCGGGGAGTGGGCGGTCGTCACCTCCCTCGCGAAGGCCGGCGAACCGCTCACCCCGAGCCAGCTCGCCGACCTCACGAACGTGGCCCCGTCGTCGATGACCCATCGGCTCGACAAGCTCGCCGAACGCGGACTCGTCGAACGCACCCCCGACGACGCGAACCGCACCCGCATCTTCGTGAACCTCACCGAGGAGGGCTGGCAGCTGTTCAGCCTCGCCATCCGCAGCTCCGATGTCGTCGAGTCCGACGTGCTGCAGGATCTCAGCGACGAGGAGCGCGGCGAACTCGCCCGCCTCCTGGAGGTGGTCATCGACCGCCTCGACGACATCGAGGCCTAGCCCGAACCGAGCCCGCGAGGCCCCGGCTCAGTCGGCGTCGCGCTCCCGCTCGGCCCGCGGCTGCCACTCCTCCAGCCTGCGGTGCAGCTCGGCGTGGGCGACGGCGGCCGCGATGAACCGCTCCCGGAACCGCTGCACGGCCGGCCTGGCATCGGTCGCGTCCTTTGCCTGCCGCAGGCGCCGATTCGCGGGGCCGACGCGAGCGGCGAGCCGCTGCAGGGCGGGCGGCAGCGCCGGCAGCGCTGAGGCGGCGGCGAGCTCGGCGGGCACCAGCACCGCACCGTGCTCGGCGCTCTCGATCACGCCCCACGCTTCGACACCCTCGGCCTCGAGGACCCCCGCGGAGGTGACGGTCAGCCGGGCGTAGAACGCGCGCTGCGTCTCACCCTGGCCGACCACGCCGACCGGGCGCCGCTCCCGGAAGTGCGCGTGCAGTCGCGCGACGGCGTCGTCGGGCACGCGATCCGCGTCGTACCAGGCGATCCGCTCAGGCACCGACGCGCACCGGGCACGGGTGCGTCGAATGGTCGCGGGCGAGAGGACAGGATCGGGGGAGCAGTGCACGCATAGGACCACTGAATCACACCGCGCCACCGTCGGTGAAGCCTGCGCGCCCGATTGGCGATCCGGCCGCCGAGGAGCCGAGCGATGGTCACAGTTTGGAGATCTTGGTATCCCTGTGGTCGGCAAGGGGCCATGAGTTGGATGATCCGCACGAACGATTCCCGCCGGAGCGACACCGCACCCTACGCTCAGCCTCGGGGTCACCCACCTCGCTCCGGGCAAGGGGTTGCATCGGAGTCGGGGACCGCGGAGTCCGCCGGCCCCCCTTCGGCGGGCTCCGCGGGCCCCTCTTGCCGCGTGGTATCCCCGGAGTTACACTCCGCTCGTGGGATATCCGTCGAGCCGCCGGCAGCCTCGGGTAGCGGTCGGAGATCGGGTCAGCGGATGTTCGTCTCCTGACGCTCCGGTTCGGGTTCCGGGCTCAGCAGACCCGGGATGCCGCCCCGCCTCCCTTCGGGGCCGCATCCCGGCCCCGCCCGTGCCTCGCCGTCAGCCGGGGGCGCTCACGTCGCGGCGCGCAGCGCCTCCGCGAGCTCCGGAGCGAGCCCTGGCACCTCGTCGACCGGCACCGCGAGGGCGAGCAGCGCCCGGCTGAAATAGTTCCGGGCCGCGGCGGCGAGGGTCAGGTCGACGATCTGCCGGTCGCTGAAGCCCGCGTCGCGCAACTCCTGCGTGTCCGCATCCGTCATGGCCGCGGGATCGCGCGAGAGGCGCTCGGCATAGCGGATGACGAGCCGCTCGTCGTTCCGGAACCCCGAGTCGTCGCCCGCGGCGAAGGCGGCGAGCCCGGCCTCGTCGATGACCTCGGCACGGAGCGCCTTGCGCCCGTGCGCGAGCAGGCAGTGCTCGGAGCCGATGGCGCGCGCCGCGCCGAGCGTCGCCGCCTCGTACAGGCGGATGCCGATCGACGGCACGACCGCCCGGACCAGCGCCTCGAACGCCCGGTACGCCTCGGGGTTGGTCGCCATCGCCGCGGTGTGCGCGTAGACGAGGCCGTCCGCTCGCAGGTCGTCGTCGTAGAGCTCGGCGACCGTGCCCGTCGCGGACTCTGCCGCGGGTGGGGTGATGATCATGGCCGCAGGCTAGGCCCGCGCACCCGCGACCGCGCGGATCGGCGGACGGATGGCCGCGACCCGTGAGAGCCCGGCGCCGGCCGACCACTCCCGCGCCGGCAGCTGCGCCTGCGCGACCGCGCTCGCCCAGATCCGGGTGGCGAAGCCGCCCCGACGGGCGAGGGCTTCGGCGATCGCATCCTTCTGCGGCTCGTCGAGATCGGCGAAGGGGGCGAACAGCGCGAACACGGCTCGCGTCTCCCGCCCGTCGAGCTGCTCGCGGCAGGCCGTGACGACCCCCTCCGGCAGCGCCTCGACGTAGGCCTGCAGGTCGGCGGCGAGCCGACGGTCGAGACGCCCCTGCGCCGGGCGCGGCAGTTCCTCGTCGGCGGCGACGGCGCCCCACAGCTCGAGCCTCGCCTCGCGGCGGGTCACCCGCCCGCGTTCGAGCCGGTCGAGCAGCCGGTCGCACGCCCCGCCTGCGGCGGCCCCCGAGAGCCCCGCGGCCGCGGCATCCGCGGTTCCGTCGCTCGTGGCGCGCGCGTCCACCGCCCGCGAGAGCAGCACGTCGACGACGTCGGCGTCGTAGCGGTCGATCGAGAGCGGTTTCGAGAACCCCTCCACGAGGTGGAAGCGCTCCACCGGGCGGTGCCGCGGGTTGAAGTCCGGCCCGAGGCGCACCTCCTCGGCGAGCGCGGCGACCGCGCGGCTCGACAGCGAGCGGCCGAGCACCGCCTCCTCCGCCGCGACGCGTTCCTTCAGGATGCGCAGCGCCTTCGCCGTCTCGTGGCGAACCGGCCCGTTCACGAAGCGGGAGCACACGGTGGTCGCCACGCGCTGCACGATCGCGCCGGGGACGGGATGCCCCGCCTCGAGCCGTTTCGCGAGCTCCAGCAGGGTTTCGCCGATGGCGTCCTGCACGTCGGCGTCGCCGAGGCCCATGCGGGAACGCAGCCCGCGCACCGCGCGGACGGTCTCGTCGAGGAGCTCCGCAGCGGCCCGGCGCACCTCGTGCGGATCGTCGCTCGCGAGATCGACCGTCCAGTCGCGCGGGGCCGTGACGGGCTGCGCGTTCCCGGCTGGGCGGTCGAGGTGTTCCACGCGCCCATCGTGCGCGGCGCCGAATCGCCGGAGGCCCCCGCGGATCCCCCGGATCCGACGCAGTGGTCGCCGCCGATCCACCGGCCCCGCGAATCCGGCCGTCTCCCCCGCTGCGCGGCGCGATCCTCACCGGATCCCGACGCGGCATCCGCCGAAGCGATTCAGAGATCCCGCGCCGGAATTCACCGTCCCCGCGTCCGGGGGCCGCGGGAGCGCCGCCGCGCATGTACTGAGCGCCGGGTGACCGTCGCGGGAGCGCGACGGCCCGGCACTGAGAGTGAGGGACCCCCGGTGAAGACCGACGAACGCGATCGGATGATCGTCGAGCACCTGCCGCTCGTGGGCTTCCTGGTGTCGAAGGTGATCGCGAGCGCCACCCACCTCTCCCGCGACGATCTCGCGCAGGCGGGCGCCGTCGCCCTCGTCAAGGCGGTCGACGCGTACGACGCCGAACGGGGCGTGCCGTTCGGCGCCTACGCGCGCGAGCGCATCCTCGGCGGCATCCGCGACGAGATGCGCGCCACCGACTGGGCGAAGCGCAGCACCCGGCAGACCATCAAGGAGACGGTCGCCGTCCAGGAGCAGCTGACCGCGGCCCTCGGCCGTCGCCCCTCGACGGGCGAGCTCGCCTCGGCGCTCGGCGTCGACCGCGCGACGGCCTCCGAGTACGAGGGCCTCGCGTCCCGCCGGGTCGGTCCCTACGACGAGGCCTTCGTCGGCGACGAGGCATCCGAGGTCATGCTCCCGGAGGCGGAGCTCGTCGTGCGCGAGCGGATCGAGTTCGCGCACGCCGCGGTCGCCGCGCTGCCCGAGCGGCTGCGCTACGTGATCGAGGAGATCTACTTCCACGACCGTGCGGTCACCGAGCTCGCCGAGGAACTGGGCGTCACGCACTCGGCCGTCTCGCAGCAGCGCAGCGAGGGCCTGCGCCTCCTGCGCCTCGGCGCTGCGGGGTACCTCGCGGACGAGACCGAACTGCCCCTGCAGGTGCCGGCCCCGAGCACCTCGCGGGCGAAGAAGTACCTCGACGACCTCGGCGGCGCCTTCGGCGGGCGCCGCAGCACCACACTCGCCTGAGCCGGGCACCCCCTGGCCCGGCTCAGGTGACCCCCTCCGGTCGGCCACTGCGCCGCATGCGGGCAGTATTTGCGGGTGCGGAGGCCCGGCGACCCGCAAATACTGACGTCGCGCGCGCTCAGCGGTGGCAGACTCGGACCCTGACCGCGATGGTCGGGTGCAGCACGAGGAGGAGCCGATGGGCGTCGTATTCCCGGACGGGGAGATCTCCGTCACGACTGCGGGCGGCGACGTCGTCCTCTTGCGCATCTGCGATCTGTGCGGCGCAGCCGTCGTCGAAGCCGAGGGCACCGACCTCTCGTTCCACAAGCGCTGGCACCGGGCGACCGGCTCCGGCAACTGGGTCGACCCCGCGACGGGCCGGCTTCACGGCCCCGGCAATCCGCTGGTTCCCGGCACCTCGTCAGGCTGAGGCCGCCGCGGCATCCCCGCGCGCCGGCCGCTCCTCGAACGTCTACGACGTCCCGGCGCTCGCGGCGGCCACGACGCCGATCACGATGACCACGGCGAAGACGGCGGCCCAGACGAGCAGGATGAGCCCGCTGATCACGACGCCCGTGATCGCCATGCCGCGGCCGGCCGGTTCCTTCTTCAGGCCGATGAATCCCAGGATCAGCGACAGCAGCGGGAGCAGGAACGTGAACCCGAAGACGATCGACACGAGCGCCAGCACCATCGAGGTGATGCTGAGCCCCCGGGGCGGGGGCGGCGGAGCGGCGGCCAGCACGATCTGCGGCGGGAGCTGAGGCGGGGAGGGCGGCTGGTTCGTCATTGGGATCCTGCTCGGTTCGGATGCGGTCGGCGTGCGGGTGCGCGGGCCAGGAATCCGGGTCGCCGCGCTCGACGTGATGGTATCCCGAGCGTAGCGGATCGATCCCGAGGCGCCCACGCGGCGCTGACTCCCCGCCGTCCTCGTGGCCACCGGGGGCGACGCGGCCCGAACCGCGGCTAACGGACCCGGATGCCGCGACCGAGAGTGGCTCTCGACGGTCCACGGATGGACCGCGACCGATCAAGGAAGAGATCACACCATGGGTATGCAGATCAACACCAACGTTGCGGCGTTCAACGCGCACCGCAACCTGACCAACACGCAGAACGAGCTGTCGAAGTCGCTCGAGAAGCTCTCGAGCGGTCTGCGCATCAACCGTGCTGCCGACGACGCCGCGGGCCTCGCGATCTCGGAGGGCCTGCGCTCGCAGATCTCCGGCACCAAGGTCGCGGCGCGCAACGCGCAGGACGGCATCTCCGTCATCCAGACGGCGGAAGGTGCGCTGACCGAGGTTCACAACATCCTCCACCGCATGCGCGACCTCGCGGTGCAGGGCGCCTCCGACTCGAACAACACCGAGTCGCGCGCCGCCATCCAGAAGGAGGCCGACGCGCTGAGCCTCGAGCTCTACCGCGTCTCGGAGGGCGTGAACTTCAACGGGATCGACCTGCTCAAGGGCGGCTCGCTGAACTTCCAGGTGGGCGCGGGCGACACCGCGAACGACACGATCGCGATCAACCTCGCGAACGTGGGCACCTCGGTCGGCACGCTGGCCTCGGCCGACGGCACCGCCGCCGGTGCGGGCTTCGTCGTCACCAGCAACGCGACCGCGAACACCACGCTGACCGCGATCGACACCGCCATCACGGCGATCTCGACCGCTCGCGCCGACCTCGGTGCGCAGCAGAACCGCTTCGAGTCGACCATCCGTACGCTGAACGTCTCGGCCGAGAACCTCTCGGCGGCCGAGTCGCGCATCCGCGACACGGACATGGCGGCCGAGATGGTCAGCTACACCCGCGCCAGCATCCTCTCGCAGGCCGGTACCGCGATGCTCGCCCAGGCCAACCAGGCCAACCAGGGCGTGCTGAAGCTCCTCGGCTGAGCCGCAGGGATCATCTGACCGAACCCGGCGGTGACCGAGGCGCTGCACTCCGCCCCGTCACCGCCGGGTTCGTCCCGTTCCACCGCACCACGACCGACCGCAAGGAGCAACGCATGGGGATCTCCCTCGACGGCCTCGTGAGCGGCCTCAACACGACCGAGCTCATCGCGAAGCTCATGGCCGCCGAGGCCGCGCCGCGCGCGCTCCTCGTGCAGAGCAAGGCGAAGGCTTCCTCCGTCGTCACCGACCTGCTCTCGCTGAACGCGCGCCTCGCCTCCCTCATGGAGCTCGCCCAGGGCGCGGCGAAGCCCGAAGCGCTGTCGAAGTTCACGACCTCCGCGACCGACCCCTCCGTCTCGGTCGCGACCCGCCCCGGCGCCTCCGCCGGCGGCATCGACCTCACCGTGACCCGCGTCGCGAGCGCGCACGTCATGGTCTCGGCCGCGATGCCGAGCCTGCCGGGCGTGCCGCCCGTGCTCACCATCGTGCGCCCCGACGGCACGCGCACGCAGCTCGTCGCGAGCAGCAGCTCGATCGAGGACGTCGCCCGCGCCGTGAACAACGCGGAGCTCGGCATCCGCGCCACTCGCATCCAGGCCGGCACCGACGCCGGCGGCGCGGCCCTCTCGCGACTCCAGCTCGCCTCGACCGAGACCGGCGCCGCAGCGTCCTTCCGCGTCTTCATCGGCAGCGAGGCCGACGTCGACGCCGGCACCGCCACCGAGCTCACCGATCAGCCCGGCGCGGCCCTGCTGCGCCAGGGCGCCGACGCCCAGGTCACCCTCTTCGCCGGCACGGCGGCCGAGCAGCAGCTGACGAGCGCCTCGAACACCTTCACCGACCTGCTCCCGGGCGTCGACGTCACCATCTCGAAAGTCACCTCGGCCCCGGTCACGATCGACATCGCGCCGAACACGAAGGAGTCGGCCACCGCCGCGCAGGCGTTCCTCGACAAGATCAAGGACGTGCTCGCCTTCATCGACGCGAAGTCCGCGAGCACGAAGTCGACGGATGCCTCGGGCAACCCGATCACGGTCGTCGGCAGCTTCACGAGCGACTCGAACATCCGCACGCTCCGCCAGGCGCTCGTCTCGGCCATCCAGGGCCCGGTCGCCGGCAACTCGATCGCCCCCTTCGGCATCAGCGTCTCGAAGGACGGCGAGCTCGAGTTCGACGCCGAGAAGTTCCAGAAGGCGCTCGAGACGAACCCGGCCGCGGTGCGCTCGGCCTTCGCCACCGTCGCGACCCGCATCGAGGAGGTCACCGACCGGTACGCCGACCGCTTCGACGGCCTGCTCACCAAGCAGATCCAGGGGCGTCAGACGACGATCGCCGACATGGACAAGCAGATCGAGTCCTGGACGCGGCGGCTCGAACAGCGCGAGGCGACCCTGAAGCGCACCTACTCGGCGCTCGAGGTCGCCCTCAGCAGCATGAACAAGCAGTCCGACTACCTCGCCTCGCAGCTCGCGAACCTGCCGACGTGGTCGAACTCGAACAAGTGATCCCCGCCCGGAAGGAGTCGGCATGACCGATCGGCTGAACGACTACCAGCGCACCGCCATCCTCTCGGCGAGCCCGGCGCAGCTGCTCACCATGCTCTACGACCGACTGCTGCTCGACCTGGACCGCGCCGAGCAGGCCCAGCTCGCGGAGCAGTGGGGCGAGGCGAGCGCGCAGCTGCTGCACGCCCAGGACATCGTGAGCGAGCTGCAGCGCACCCTCGACGTGCGCGTCTGGGACGGCGCGAGCCGGCTCATGGCGATCTACGACTACGTGTACCAGTCGCTCGTGCGGGCGAACATCTCGCGCGACGTGGAGCTCACCCGCGAGTGCCAGGCCCGGCTCGAGCCGCTCCGCCAGGCGTGGCACGAGGCCGCCGCGATGCCGGTCGCCGCACCGCTCGGCGGAGTCGCGCGTGTCGGCTGAGCCGACCGTCCCGGCCGAGCAGCACGATCCGACCGAACGGCTCGAGCCGACCGAACGGCTCGGCGAGGGAGCGGATGCCTCGGAGACGGCCGCATTGGGGGCGGCCGCCTCGGAGCCGTCCACGAGCTGGGCCCGGTGGCTCGACGAGCTGGAGCTGGCGCTCGCGGCGGACGGCCCGGCCACGCTCCCCGAGCCCGCGGGACTCGACCGTCTGCCCGCCGAGCTCGCCGCCCGGGCCGCCGCCCTGCGCGAGCGGATCGACGCGCGCGCCGCCGAGCTGCGCCGAGACCGCGACGACACCGCCGCCGAGCTCGCCCGGCTCGGTGCGGCGGGGGCCGCGGCATCCTCCGCCCCACGCCCCGCCTACCTCGACGCCACCGCCTGAGCCGTCCTGCGCAGCTCCGGCACCGCAGCTAACGGCGGCGGCACCCGCGACCGAGAGTGACCTTCGAGCACGGATCGCTCGAGACGAGGCCAGGGATCGGCCCCACCACGCACCCTGGGAGGATCGTGCTCGAATCCGTCTCCTCGCTCGCCCTCGCGAGCGCGCTCGACGGCCTCGCCGAGCGCCAGCGGGCCATCGCGAACAACATCGCGAACGTGAACACGCCGTTCTACACGGCCAAGCGCGTCCAGTTCGAGGACGCCCTCGCCGCCTCCATCGAGGCCGGCGACGGCCGCGTGCGCGCGACCACCCAGAACTCGCTCGAGCCGACGAAGCTCAACGGCAACAACGTCAACCTCGACACCGAGACGCTGTCGAACATCGACACCGTGCTGCGGTACCAGTTCGCGGCGCAGGCCGCGAACGGCCAGTTCACCTCACTGCGCACCGCGATGCGCACCAACGGATGACCCGGAGGACCCCATGACCTTCGACGCGATCGGCATCGCCGGCTCCGCTCTGACCGTGCACCGCAAGTGGCTCGACGCGGTCTCGGACAACCTCGCCAACGTCAACACGGCCACGCCGACGAACGGCGACGCCTTCCAGGCGCGCTACGTCATCGCCCAGGCCGGCGAGGGCACCTCCGGCGTGTACGTGCAGGGCGCCGCGTACGGCGACGCCGAGGGCCGCATGGTCTACGAGCCGGCGCACCCGCTCGCCGACGCGGAGGGCTACGTGCGGTACCCGGACATCGACCTGTCCAGCCAGATGGGCTCGCTGATCATGGCGCAGCGCGGCTACCAGGCGAACGCGGCCGTCGTCGACCGCGCCCGTGAGACCTACATGTCGGCCCTGCAGATCGGACGCAGCTGATGCCCATCCCCGGAGTGAACGGCGTGCAGGCCGGTGTGCAGGCGGTGGCGCAGAGCGCCTACCTCGAGGCGGACGCGAGCCGCACGAGCGGGGTGGCCGGCACCGGCGGCGCGGCCTTCGCGGGCGTGCTCGGCGCCGTCGACGGCGCGCAGGCGCTGCAGGCCGAGTCGAAGACGCTCGCGCTGAAGGCCGTCACGGGCGACCTCACCGACATCCACCGGGCCACGCTCGCGTCCTCGCGCGCGGCCGTCACGCTCGAGCTCGTCGCCGCCGTGCGCAACAAGGGCGTCGAGGCGTTCAACGAGATCATGCGGATGCAGGCCTGATGCCCGCCCCCGTCAAGGCCGGGCTCGCGCGGATCGGTGCGTTCGTCGGCGGCTTCAGCACCGCGCAGCGGGTGCTCGCCGTGCTCGCGGTCGGCCTGCTCGTGCTCGGCGTCGTCGGGCTCGCCGCCTGGCTCACGAAGCCGTCGTACACGCCGCTGTTCAGCGGGCTGTCCGGCTCCGACGCGAGCGCCGTCGTCGAGCAGCTGCGCTCCGGCAACGTGCCCTACGAGCTCGCCGACGGCGGCACCACGGTGCTCGTGCCCGAGCAGGTCGTCTACGAGGAGCGCATCAAGGCGGCCTCGGCCGGCCTCCCGGCGAACTCCGACGGCGGCGGCTACGCGCTGCTCGACGACCTCGGCATGACGACCTCCTCGTTCCAGCAGTCGGTGACGTACAAGCGCGCCATCGAGGGCGAGCTCGCGTCGACGATCAAGGCGATGAAGGGCGTGCGCTCCGCCTCCGTGCAGCTCGCGCTGCCCGAGGAGACCGTGTTCGTCTCCGAGAAGGTCGACCCGACGGCATCCGTCTTCATCGAGACCGACGCCGGCACGACCCTCTCGACGACGCAGGTCAACGCGATCACGCACCTCACGAGCGCTGCGGTGGAGGGCATGAAGGCCGAGGACGTCGCGGTCGTCGACGCGAACGGCAACGTGCTGTCCGCGGTCGGCGTCGGCGCCTCCGGCGGGGCCGAGAGCCGCGCGGCCGACTACGAGACCCGCACCACGACGGCCGTGCAGCAGATGCTCGACCGGATCCTCGGCTCGGGCAACTCCAGCGTGGCCGTCGCCGCGACGATCAGCGACGAGTCCGCCGAGGTGACGACCGAGCGCTTCGAGGGGGCCGAGGACACCCCGGCGCTCAACGAGTCGGTGAACACCGAGACCTACACCGGAACGGGCGGCGCCCAGGCGGGCGTGCTCGGCCCCGACAACATCGCGGTCCCGGGCGGCACCGGCGGCGACGGCACGTACACCTCGGAGCAGCGGGTGCAGAACAACGCCGTCGACAAGGTCACCGAGACCCGCAGCATCCCGGCCGGCGCCGTCGCCAGGCAGACCGTGTCCGTCGCGATCGACCGCACCGCGGCGAAGGGGCTCTCCTCGAACGCGATCCAGGACCTCGTCGCCGCCGCCGCGGGCATCGACCGCCAGCGCGGCGATGCCGTGAACGTCGAGCTCGTCGACTTCAGCACCGCCGACTCCGAGCGGGCCACCGAGGCGCTGCGCTCGGCCGAGGCGCAGGCCGAGCAGGACCGCATGGCCGAGCTCATCCGCTGGGGCGCCATCGCCCTCGTGACCCTCGTCGTCGGGATCGTCGGCGCGATCGTCATCGCCCGCCGCCTGCGCCCGCGCCGCGAACCGCTCGAGCTCGAGGAGGCCGTGCCGCACTACACGCAGGTGCTCGAGTCCGCGCCGGAGCCCATCGCCCTCGACGCGCCGACGGAGCCGATCGGCCCCGACCCGGCCGAGAGCCGCCGCAGCGACATCGCCCGGATGGCCCAGCAGGATCCCGAGCGCACGGCGAAGCTGCTGCGCGCCATGCTCGATGATCGGAGCGCCGGGTGAACGACGCCGCGACGATGACGGGCGCCCAGAAGGTCGCCCTCGTGCTGATGAACCTCGAGCGCGACCAGGCGGCCGCGCTGCTGAAGGAGTTCAGCGAGACCGAGGCCGAGGAGATCGCCGCCGAGATCATCCGGCTGCAGCGCGTCGACCTCGACGCCGCGGACCACGCGATCGCCGAGTTCCACGAGCTCGCCATGCGCGGCCGGCTCGCCGCCCGCGGCGGCCTCGACGTCGCCGAGGGGCTGCTCGAGTCCTCCTTCGGCAGCGAGCGCGCCACCGGCGTGATGAACCGCGTCGCCTCCTCGCTCGCCGGGCGCTCCTTCGAGTTCCTCGACGCCGCGGAGCCCGCCCAGGTCATCTCGCTGCTCGAGGCGGAGATGGCCGAGACCGTCGCCCTCGTGCTCACCCACCTGCGCACCCCGCAGGCCTCGAACATCCTCGCGGCGCTGCCCGACGTGCGCCGGGCCGACGTCGCCGAGTGCATCGCCGGGCTGTCGAGCGCGACGCCCGCCGCCGTGGCGATCGTCTCGCAGGTGCTGAAGTCGCGCGCCGCGTCGATGATCTCGCCGCGCAGCGCCGCCGAGGTGACCGGCGGCGTGCAGCCGCTCGTCGACATCATCAACCGCGCCCCGGTCGCGACCGAGAAGGCCGTGCTGGAGGCGCTCGAGCAGCGCAACCCCGAGCTCGCCGCCGAGGTGCGCAGCCGGCTGCTGACCTTCACCGACCTGGTGCGCTTCGAGGACCGCGATGTGCAGCTCATCGTGCGCGGCATCGACATGGGCGTGCTCGCCCTCGCCCTCCGCGGGGCGCCCGCCGCCGTCGAGGAGAAGATCCGCGGCAACCTCTCGGAGCGCAACCGCGAGCTGCTGAACTCCGAGGTCGAGCTGCTCGGCCAGGTGCGCGTCTCGCAGGTCGAGGAGGCGCGCTCCGAGCTCGTGCGCACCATCCGCGAGCTCGCCGAGGAGGGCCGGATCACCGTGCAGCGAGGGGACGCCGATGAGTTCGTCTCGTGAGGCCGCGTTCGGCACGATCGACTTCCCGCGCATCGGGCGCCAGGGCGAGGCGGATGCCGCGGCCGAGGAGCGCGGCTACGCGCAGGGGCTCGCGGCCGCCCGCCGACGCACCGAGGCCGAGCGCGAGGAGCTGCTGACGGCGATCGCCGCGCAGGCCGCCGAGCGCGAGGCGCGCCGCGACGCCGAGCACCGCGCCGCGATCGAGGCGCTCGTGCTCGCCCGCACGGCGCTCGAGGCGGCGGCGCTGCCGGTGCTCGCCGCGGCCGAGCGGCAGCTCGCGGAGGGCGCGCTCGCCCTCGCCGAAACGGTGCTCGGCACCGAGCTCGCCGCCGACCCGGACGGAGCGGCCCGGGCCGCCCTCGGCCGGGCGCTCGACCACGATGACGCAGCGCTCGTCACGCGCGTGCGGATGCATCCCGCCGCCCTCGCCCGCGTCGCCGCCGCGGCCCCCGAGCACCTCGAACTCGTCGCCGACGCCAGCCTCGGCGAGGCCGACGCCATCGCCGAGCTGCCCGACGGGCTCGTCGACGCCCGCATCGCCGCGGCCCTCGACCGGGCCCGCCGTGCCATCCGGGAGTCGCGATGACGACGATCCTCGACGCCCCCGCCTTCCGCTCCGCCCTGGACGCGGCCCGACCCGCCCGCCTCGGCCGGGTGCGCAGCGCCGTCGGCCTCGCGCTCGAGGTCGAGGGTCTGCCGCTCGCGGTGGGCGAGGTCGTCGAGCTCGGCGGAGCCTCCGCGGAGGTCGTCGCCGTGCGCCCCGGCGCGGCCTCGTGCATGCTGCTCACCCCGCTCGACGCCCCCGCCGTCGGGCTGCCCGTGCACCGCGTCGCGGGCACGGCGACCGCCCCCGTCGGTCGCGGCCTCCTCGGCCGGGTGATCGACGGGCTCGGCCGGCCCATCGACGGCCGCGGCCCGATCCGCGCCGAGGCGCAGGTGCCGCTCCGGCATCCCTCGCCCCCGCCGCTCGACCGCGCCCGCATCGACCGACGGCTGCAGACCGGGGTGCGCGTGCTCGACGCCCTCGTGCCGCTCGGCCGCGGCCAGCGGCTCGGCCTCTTCGCGGGTTCGGGCGTCGGCAAGTCGACCCTGCTGTCGATGATCGCCCGCGGCTCCGAGGCCGAGGTCTCGGTCATCGCGCTCATCGGCGAGCGCGGCCGCGAGGTGCGCGAGTTCCTCGAGGACGACCTCGGCCCCGCCGGCCTCGCCCGCTCGGTCGTCGTCGTGGCGACGGCCGACGAGCCCGCGCCGATGCGCCTGCGCGCCGCGCAGCTCGCCACCCGGATCGCGGAGCACGAGCGCGAGCGCGGCGCGCACGTCGTGCTCATGATGGACTCCCTCACCCGCGTCGCCATGGCGCAGCGCGAGGTCGGCCTCTCGGCCGGCGAACCGCCCGCGACGCGCGGCTATCCGCCCTCGACGTTCGCGCTGCTCGCGCGGCTCCTCGAGCGCGCCGGCGCCGGCACCAGCGGCTCGGTCACCGGGCTGTACACGGTGCTCGTCGACGGCGACGACCACAACGAGCCGATCGCCGACCAGGCCAGGTCGCTGCTCGACGGGCACGTCGTGCTCGATCGCCGCATCGCCGTGGCCGGGCGCTACCCCGCGGTCGACGTGCTCGGTTCGGTCTCCCGTGTCGCCGGCCGGATCACGCCGCCCGCGGAGCTCGCCGACGCCGCCGCCCTGCGCCGTGCCCTCGCCGCCCGCACCCAGGCGCAGGACCTCATCGACGTCGGCGCGTACCAGCCCGGCGCCAACCCGCTCGTCGACGCGGCGCTCGCGAACGAGCACGCGATCGATGCGTTCCTCGGGCAACGGCTGGGCGAGTCGACGCCGCTGGAGCAGACCACCGCCGCCCTCGCGGCGCTCGTCACTGCGATCGGAGGTGCCGCAGCATGAAGGGATTCCGCTTGGACGGCCTGCTGCGGGTGCGCCGGGTGCAGGAGGAGCGCACCGCGAGCGTGCTCGCCTCGCGCACCGCGAAGCTGCGCGACAGCGAGGCCCTGCGCGCCAGGGCGCAGCGCGAGCTCTCCGCCTACGGGGAGCCGGGCACGCAGCTCGAGACCCTGCGCGCGATCGCCGCGGCGCGGGCCTCGAGCGAGGCGATGCTCGCCGAGCTCCTCGCCGCGAGCACCCTGCTCGAGGCCGAGGTCGACGAGGCGAAGCTCACGCACGACGAGGCGCGCCGCCGCGTGCGCACCCTCGAACGCATGGAGGCCGCGCACGTCGAGGCCGAGCTCGAGACCGAGCTGCGCGTCGAGCAGAACCGACTGGACGAGATCGCGAACGGGCGTCGTGCCCGCGGAGGGGAGGAGTGATGGCCGCCGTCGACGCCGTCGCCCGAATGCAGGAGATCAGCCAGACCGTCGCCGCGCTGCAGGGCCGCCAGGCCGCCGCGAGCGACGGCACGGCCTTCGCCCAGGCGCTGCTCGCCGCGCTCGGTGCGAACGGGACCACCGCCGCGAACGCCGCCTCCGCCGCCTCGCTCGGGCAGAGCGGCCCGGTCGCCCAGGGCGTCACCGGCGAGGACCTCGTCGCCGAGGCCAAGACCTGGGTCGGCGTGCCGTACGTGCTCGGCGGGAACGACCGTTCCGGCGTCGACTGCTCGGGCCTCGTGCAGCAGGTGCTCGCGAAGTTCGGCATCGACGCGGAGCGCCGCGTCTCGCTGCAGACCGATCTCGGCGTCGAGGTGCCGTCGATGGCGCAGGCGCAGCCGGGCGACCTCATCATCACGAACAACGCCGACCACGTCGTGATCTACGCGGGCGACGGCATGATCGTGCACGCGCCGTACGAGGGCCGCACGGTCTCGTACCAGAAGAACTACCTCGACGAGTCGGACGTGCTGACGATCCGCCGGGTCGTGCCGGATGCCGGGCAGCCCGCCGCGGCCGCTCCGGTCGCCGCCGGAGCCGGTGGGCTCGGCGGCGCGGAGGTCGCGGCGCAGCTGCAGGCGCTGCTGGCCTCGTCGAGCGGTGGGCTCACGGGGCTCGGGACGGCCGGGATGCTCAGCGCCCTGCTCGGCCTCGGCGGCACGGGCGGGCTCGGCTCCGGGCTCGGCTCCGGCCTCGGAGCGGGATCGGGCCTCGGCACGGGTGCGCAGGGCGCCGGCGGGCTCGGCGACCTCGTCGCCGCGGCCCAGCTGCAGGCCATCCTCCGGAGCGCCGCATGACCGCGATCGCCCCGGCGCTCCCCGCGCCCGCCCCCGCCACGCGGACCGGCGGCCCCTCGGGCAGCGCAGGGGCCCACGACGGCGGCTTCGCGGCCGCGCTCGCGGGCGTCGCGGGCACCGCGCAGCAGCCGGATGCTTCGGGCACCGCTCCGGGTGCGGGAACCGGCCCGGCGCCCGACGGCGGCGCCGCGCAGCAACCGGCGAGCGAGGCGGCCCTCGATTCCCTCGCCGCCGCACTCCCCGCGGCCTTCGCGCCGACGGCTCCCGTTCCGGCTCCCGCCGCGGAGCCCGGGCTCGGGCTCGGGCCCGGGCTCGGGCTCGGGCCCGGGCTCGGGCTGCCGCAGGCCGAGCCCGGCGCAGTCCAGGACGGGGCGCTCGTCGTGAGCGGTGCGGGCGACGGCGACGCCGCGGCCGGTGCCGTGCTCGCCTCGGCCGCTGCTTCGGCGCCCGGGTCTGCTGCGAGGACGGCTGCGAGCGGCGAGGCGGCGAGCAGCACCTCGGGCGGCACCCCGGTCAGCCCCCTGGGCGTCGCCGGCGGCGCGCCCGCCGGCGGCGTCACCGGCGACGGGCTCGGCGGACAGCCGGGCTCCGGGCTCGGCGGCGGCGCGAACGGCGAGGCGCCGGCCGGCTCCCCATCGAGCACCGCGCCGGCGCCGGCGAACGCGAGCGGTGCGGCGTCCGCCGACCCCGCCGCAGCGGCGCGTCAGGGCCAGGCCACCGCCGACGGCACGGAGCGCGCTCGCGCCGGGGCCGAGGCATCCGCTCCGCCGCCCGGCTCGACCGTGCCCGGCGCGGCCGCCCCCTCGGCATCCGCGACCGCCCCCGCGACGCCGGCCACGGCGCCGACGGGCGAGGGGATCACCTCGCTCGCGGCCTCCGCGCCGGCCGCACCGGTCGCGGTCACCGCACCCGCGGCACCCGCCGCACCCGCCGCGGCCCCCGCCGGGGCATCCGCCGCGACCACGCCGCCGCTCGCCGAGCAGCTCGGCGGCCACCTCGTCTCCCTCGCCCGCCGCGGACCCGGCGAGCATCTCGTCTCGGTGCGCGTCGCCCCCGAGGAGTTCGGCCCGGTCACCGTGCGGGCCGTCGTCGGCGCCGACGGGCACGTGCGCGTCGAGCTGCACGCCCCGAACGATGCGGGCCGCGAGGCGCTGCGCCAGGCGCTCGGCGACCTCCGCCGCGACGGCGCGGCCGCCGGCCTCTCCGGCTCGCTCGACCTCGCCCCGCAGGACCGCGACGGCGGACGGCAGACCGGCGACGACGCCCGCACCGCCGCCCCCGCCGAGGAGCCGCGCGCCGCCGCCGCGCCCGCGCGCACCCTCGCCCAGACCCCCGTCCCCACCGGACCGATGCCGCCCGGCACCGGCCTCGACGTGATCGCCTAGGAGGCACCGGATGACCGTCGACTCCGTGAACGCGACCGCCGGCAGCGCCGGCGCGAGCATGTACACCGGCCAGGTGGCGACCCGCCGGCCGAAGCAGGAAATGGACGGCGAGCTGTTCCTGAAGCTGCTCGTCACCCAGCTCGCCAACCAGGACCCGAGCTCGCCCATGGACACCAACGCCATGATCGGGCAGACCACGCAGCTCGCCACGATGGAGCAGCTGACGGCGCTGTCGAAGCGGCAGGAGGAGTCCTTCTCGCTGCAGATGCGCACCGCCGCGGCCGCCCTGATCGGCAAGGAGGTGGAGTACCTCGACGCCGACGGCAAGACCGTGAAGGGCGTCGCCGGCTCCGTGTCCTTCGCCGGCCCGATCCCGACCGTCGACGTCGGCGGGGTCTCCGTCGCGCTCGACAAGCTCTCCGCCGTCCGCACCTGACCCCGTCGCGGCATCCGCTCGCGACCGCACCGACCACCACGACCGACCCCGCGCTCCAGCGCACGACCGAAAGGACGCCACCGTGCTCCGCTCGATGTTCTCCGGGATCTCCGGACTCCGCGCCCACCAGACCATGCTCGACGTCACCGGCAACAACATCGCCAACGTCAACACCACCGGGTTCAAGGGCTCGGCGACGCAGTTCCAGGACACGCTGTCGCAGCTCATCCAGGGCGGCGGCGCGCCCGGCGCCGCGATCGGCGGCACGAACCCCGCCCAGATCGGCCTCGGCGTGCAGATCGCCGGCATCAGCACGAACTTCACGCAGGGCTCCGCGCAGGCGACCGGCCGCGCGAGCGACCTGATGATCTCGGGCGACGGCTTCTTCGTCGTCAACGCCGGCGGCGAGACGCTCTACACCCGGGCCGGCTCGTTCGACTTCGACGCGCAGGGTCGCCTGGTGTCGCCGAACGGCGGCTTCGTGCAGGGCTGGATGGCGCAGAACGGCGTCGTGAACCAAGGCGCCGGGCTGCAGAACATCACCCTCCCCCGCGGCGTCGTCGCCCCGGCCGTGCCGACCACCTCGGTGCGGTTCACCGGCAACCTGCCGCTGGACGCCGCGGCCGGCACCGAGATCGTCCGTGACATCGACGTCTACGACGCCTCGGGCAACGCCACGAGCGTCACCCTCTCGTTCACGCGCAGCGCGACCGGCTGGGACGTCGCCTCGGGCGGCACCAACCTCGGCGCGATGACCTTCGTCGACGGACAGCCGACGGGCATCACCTCGGTCACCGTCGCCGGCGCGACGATCGACCTCGCCGGGGTCACCGGCTTCGCCGACCTCAGCACGCTGAAGGTCGCCGGGCAGGACGGCCGCCCCGCCGGCACGCTCGACGCCTACTCGATCGGCCCGGACGGCACGATCACGGGCACCTTCTCGAACGGTGCGACGCAGGCCGTCGGACGCATCGCCCTCGCGACCTTCGTCAATCCGGGCGGCCTCGAGAAGGCGGGCGACTCCTCGTACCGGGCGACCGCGAACTCGGGCGCCGTCGAGCTCGGCGCCGCCGGCGACCCCGGCTACGGCAAGCTCGCGAGCGGCTACCTGGAGATGTCGAACGTCGACCTCTCGCAGGAGTTCACGAACCTGATCATCGCGCAGCGAGGCTTCCAGGCGAACGCCCGGATCATCACCACGAGCGACGAGGTGCTGCAGGAGCTGACGAACCTGAAGCGCTAGCCGGAGCGCGCTTCGGCGTCGCCCGGGTCGCGGGCAACGTCTGCGCCACTTCGTGCTCCACGCGCCTCCTGTACTGGCGCAACGCGGCCGAAGTGGCGCAGACGGACCGCGTACGCTCACGCTCAGTTCGCCGCGACGCGCTTCCGGATGAGCGCGGTGAGCCGCGGAATCGGTACGCCGCACCCCTGGCCGTCGGATCGAACCGGATCTGCTGTGCGAGCGCGGTCATGATACGAGCAGCATCGAGACGAGCACCCGTCAACGGACCGGGCGTCAAGGCCCACCCGCCGATCTCCTCGACCGGATAGGTGTCGGCGATCGTCAGCAGATTGTGCAGGTCGACCAGGTCCTTCGCCTCCGCGCGCGACGTGGTCGCGTACGCCTTGATCACGGTCGCGGTCTCCGGCGTCGGGACGCGTGTGGTGAAGTCAAGCGTCGACCCGTCGAGGAGCAGGACTGACACCTCGAGGACGATGGGCCGCACCGCCAACGCGAGGTGAATCCCCGGGGCCGCGTCGAACATCCGCCCGCCGAGCTCTTCTTGACCGAACTTGCCGGTGGGCGCAGGAACCAGCAGGTCGATCTCCTGCCGCCCGTTGAAATAGGAATTGCCGCGTTCGGCCCGATATCCAGCGGCCGTCAGCGCCTCATGCACTTCTCCCGTTGCTGCGATCTCGGCGGTGATCGCAGCGTCCGCGTCGGCCGTCCGGCGCTGGATCGCCTCCGATGCCGGAAACGCCGCGAGCAGCAGCGCCACCATCTGGCCGCCCACGATCCGGGCATCGGGCAGGGCCTCGATGATCGCGGACGCATCGGCCAGCGCTCGGAACGCCGCATCGTCGGCGTTCGATGTCGACACGGTCGTCACCGCACGGTGGATCAGCTCCATCGCCGGTCCACCATCTCCCGAACCTTCTGCACAGCCTCGCCCGTATCGGGTCCCCCGATCTTCGACACGTCGTACGCCACGAGGATCGGGTCGACCGTCGCGATGGCTGAACTGAACTGGCCCCATGCGGCGGCCGTCGCCCAGATCGTCGGGTCCTTCGCAACGGTGAGCGTGAGGGTCGCTTCGCGTTCGTCGGCCTCTGCGAAGTCGAGCTCCGACAGCGGGAGGCCTCGTGTCGCATAGACGGCGGCGCGTCTGACCACTCGCCATGGCGCGAGTTCGTCGGCGCCGACGTCACCCGAGACGAGGGTGTCGGGGAACTGCCGATGCACGTCGTGCGCCTGAGCGGAGGGCGTGTCCAGCCTGAACCAATCCGTCGTGAACCCGCCGGCACCAGGGTACTGATCGACGAACTGGTCGAAGAGCTCGCCAGCTGCAGTCTTGGATCCGTTGCGCGCTGCCTGAGCTACGTCGCCCAACTCGCGCAGCGCGTGTGAGATCGCCGGTTGGCTGACCCCCACTGCCTCGGCCAGCTCAATCTGTCGTCTGAGCGGGAGTTGCATCGCCAACACTCTCATGAGGCCGAAGCGCGCCCATGCCGTGCGTTTCGACGGTGGACGGGCCGAAGGTTCTGAGAGCAGTGGGAGCTCGTGGCGTACTTCGCCGTGGATGATGGTGCGGTCGTTGACGGACACCAGAATCACCTGCCGGTTGTGTCGCGCGATCTCTTCGAGAGCCGGCGTGATCCGAGGAACGACGTAACCGAGGACCACATCCCGCGGATGTCGCGCCTGATGCCGCTCGAGTTCGCGCACGAGATCGGCTCGGCTCGGGCGTGATCTGACCTTGAGATTCACCAGGGCGCCGTCGACCTTGAGATCTGCTGCGCCCTCGATGCGGGCGTCCATTCCTGCTTGCTGGAGTATCTCCAGCGCCTGATTCTCCGTCAGATGTGCCACGGAGACAAATATAAGCTTGCAGAGGGATATTTCTGCAAGCTTATATTCACCGGACTCGACTCCACGAGCCATCCATCCCGCCCGCCCGGCGCTCTCCTCGGCGACGAATCCGGCGCTCGCCCTGCTGCTGTTCGCGACGTTCATGGGCGTGTCGATCGACGGGGTCGGGCGTACGCTGTGGGACGTCCGCTTCCTCGGCACGGTGATGCTCGTGAACGTCGCCGCGGTGCCGCCGCGGTCGGCGCCGAGGTCGCCGCGCTCGCGCGGCTCGTGCCGAGGCTCGTGCCCGCGCGCGAATAGCGGCCCCCGCTCAGTCGTCGATCGTGATGTAGGTCTTGCGCAGGGTCTCGTGCACGTGCCAGACGCCCTCCCAGCCGCTCGGCATCACGAGCGTGTCGCCCGCGCCGATCGTGGCCCGCTGCCCGCCCGTCGTCTCGACGGTGACGGAGCCGGAAAGGATCTGGCAGATCTCGGTGTACCCGTCGCGGCGCGCGGTGAAGCTGCCGGGCGAGCACTCCCAGAAGCCGACCTCGGTGCCGCCCGCGCTCCAGAGCGGGCTCGTCGCCTCGACGACGTCGGGCGTCGTGGCGGTCGGCTTCGGGGCCGGCTCGCCGAGCTCGGCGGCGAGCGGCTGGGACTGGATGACGAACTCGACGGTCATGCTGGTTCCTCTCAGGGACGCGCCACCGGGCGATCGAGCACGCCCGGGGCGATGGACGGACGCCTCAGTGCCGGCCGGCGATGAGGTCGGCGAGCCGTGCGGTCGGCGCGGTCGTGCTGCGCCCGGCGAACTCGGCCCGGTCGGCGTTGCGGTAGAGCCCGTAGATGCCCTGCACCGCGAGCCAGCGCAGCGGCTCGAACTCCCAGTTGCGCGCGCGGTGCCCCACCCAGGGCAGCCGCACGAGCTCGGTGTCGCGCTGCAGCACGAGGTCGGCGAGGGTGCGCCCGGCGAGGTTCGTCGCGGTGACGCCCGTGCCGACGTAGCCGCCGGCCCAGCCGAGCCCGGTCGAGGCATCCAGTCCCACCGTGGCGGCCCAGTCGCGCGGCACGCCGAGCACGCCGGCCCAGCCGTGCGCGATCGGCACCTCGGCCGCGGCCGGGAAGAAGCGGCGCAGCAGCGCCGTGAGCGACTCGATCGTCTGCGCCTGCGTCGCCCCGTCGGTGTCGACGCGCGAGCCGTAGCGGTACGGCACGCCGCGGCCGCCGAACGCGATGCGGTCGTCGGCGGTGCGCTGCGCGTACATGTAGACGTGCGCGAAGTCGCCGAGGGTGTCGCGGCCGGCCCAGCCGAGCTCGTCCCACACCGCGGCGGGGATGGGGTCGGTCACGATCATCGAGGAGTTCATCGGCAGCCAGCGGCGGTGCTCGCCCTTCAGGTTCGCCGTGAAGCCCTCGGTGGCGCGCAGCACATGACCCGCGCGCACGACGCCACGCTCGGTGACGGCCTCGCCGGGCCGGATCTCGGTGACGAGCGTCTGCTCGAGGATCGGCACGCCGAGCGCCTCGACGGCGGCGGCGAGACCGCGGGCGAGCTTCGCCGGGTGCACGCGGGCGCAGTGCGGGTGCCACACGCCGCCGAGCGTGCCGGCGACGTTCACGCGGGCGGCGGATGCCTCGGCCGAGAGCAGCTCGACGTCGGCGCCGGGCCACTCGGCCTCCGCCGCGGCGAACGCCCGCAGGCGGGCCAGCTGGGCGGGCGCGTACGCGACGTTGAGCTCGCCGCCCTTCACGAGGTCGGCGTCGATGCCCTCGACCTCGGTGACGCGGGCGACCTCGTCGACCGTCTCGTTCAGGGCGCGCTGCTGGGCGATGGCGGCCTGGCGGCCGTGTGACTTCGCGTAGCGCTCGCGACCGCCGGTCACGGAGTTGGTGAGCCATCCGCCGTTCCGGCCGGAGGCGCCGAAGCCCGCGAAGCGCGCCTCGAGCACGACGACTCGGAGGTCGGGCTGGAGGGTCTTCAGGTAGTACGCCGTCCAGAGCCCGGTATAGCCGCCGCCGACGATCGCGACGTCGACGTCGAGGTCGCCGTCGAGTCCCTTGCGCGGCGCCGGGAGTCCCAGCTGCTGCCACCACCACGACACTCCGCCGTTGCCCGTCATCGTTCCCTCCATGCGACGTTCCGTCCGACGACGGCCGTCCGTTCGATCATGCGGGACGCCCCGGTCGGGGCGCCACCCTCCAACTGCTGGCTTTCCGGACGCCGTCCGGACGATGTGTCGTGCGCGGTCGCTCGGGCGCTCACCGGGCGCGCTCCGCGACCGTGCGACCGCCGACGATCGTGCGCTCGACGCCGATGCCGCCGATCCCGTCGGGCGCGACCGAGTACGGGTCGGCGTCGAGCACGACGAGGTCCGCACGGAGGCCCGGGGCGATCCGCCCCTTCTCGCGCTCCTCGCCGACGCCCTCGGCCGCCCAGCTCGTGAACATCCGCACCGCGTCGCGCACCGGGATCCGCTCGGGCGAGGGCCCGCCGTCGGCGCCGGTGCGTCCGGCCGCACCGGCGATGTTCGCGAGCGGGCCGACGGCGTCGGGTACGGTGCCGGTCGAGTCGGTCGCGCCGATCACGCGGTGCCCCGCGGCGACGAGGCTCGCGAGCGGCTGGAAGCCCTCGCGGTCCGCGTCGGACGACGTCGCGAAGTGCGGCGTCGCCACAAGGCCGACCCCCGCGGCCGCGATGCGCGGCAGATCGGCGAGGTCGACGTAGTCGCCGCCGTGCTCGATCCGGTGCCGCACCCGGGCCGGGCGCTCCCGGCGGGTCGCGATCACGGCGTCGCAGGCGAGGCGGATGGCCCGGGGCGTGACCGCGTGCATCATGAGCTGCACCCCGGCGGCGTCCGCGCGGTCGACGAAGCGTGCGAGCTCCTCGGGCGCCCACTTCACGTCGTCACGGGCGTGACCGAGTCCGTCGCCGCCCTCGCCGTCGACGAAGATCTTCACCCCGCCGAAGCGCAGCCGCTCGTCGCCGAAGCCGGACTCGGGGCCCCAGGCGAGCACCTCGTCGAGGCTCGCGGTGCGCGGCACGTGCGTGAACCAGCGCACCCGGAACGGCAGCTCGCCCGACTGCGCCAGCCGGTGCAGGGCGCGCACGTCGTCGGCCGAGGTCGAGATCGTGCTGAGGCTCGTCGTGCCCTGCCGGGAGAACACCGGCACGGCGTGGGCGCGGAGCGCGGCCATCGCCTCCTCGACGGTGCACGTGGGCAGCCGGTCCCACACCTCGGTGAACACCCCGGTCGGGCCGTCGGCGTCGCGGTGCACGGTGATCCACCCCGGCAGCGCGTCGGGATCGGCGAGGCCGAGCTCGCGCATCGCCGCGGTGTTCAGGCAGGCGACGTGGAGGCCGGCGAGCACCACGATCGGCTGGGTCGGGCTCACCCGGTCGAGCTCGGCCCGGTGCGGCAGCCGGCCCTCGGCGACGTCGCGCTGCAGGCCGAAGGGGCCGCGGCCGACGATCCAGCCCTCGGGCCGGGCCCGGCGCGCGGCGGCGAGCACGTCGAGCATCTCGGCGAGGCTCGCGTGCCCGTGCAGCGGCACGTGGTGCTCGAGCGCCTGCACGGTGAGCTCGAGGTGGCAGTGCCCGTCGACGAAGCCGGGCAGCACGACGAGGCCGTCGAGGTCGACGGTCTCCTCGGCGTCGCGGATCCCGCCGGGCTCGGCGACCCGCACGATGCGGCCGTCGCGCACGAGCAGCTCCGCTGGTCGCGGCGCGGCCTCGTCGTCGACGAGCACGCGGGCGCCGCGGTACGCGACGGCGGGGCCGGGAACGACGGATGCCTCGTCCAGCGCGAGGCCGCTCACGCCGCCCGCTCCGCGGAGCCGGGCACCGGCACGACGACGGCGTGCTCGGCGTCCCAGCCGACCGTGACGGTGTCGCCGAGCGCGATCGGCGCCGGGGCGTCGACACCGTCGTGCAGCAGGCCGCTCGAGCCGTCGGCGTAGCGCAGGGTCACCCGGCGGAACGCACCGAAGTACGCGATGTTCACGACCCGGGCCTCGACGCGGTTCTCCATGCCCGAGGCATCCGCACCGCCGGAGGCATCCGCGACCCCGACGAGGCGCAGCCGCTCGGGCCGCACGACGACCGCGGCCGAGCCGCTCGCCGGACCGTCGCCCGTGAAGCGCAGCGGCTGCTCGCCGAAGCGCAGCACGCCCGGCCCGGCCAGCTCGCCGCGGAACACGTTCGATTCGCCCAGGAACTCGGCCGCGAAGAGCGAGGCGGGGCGCTCGTAGAGCTCCGTCGGCGCGCCCACCTGCACGACCCGCCCCCGGTCGAAGAGGACGATCCGGTCGGAGAGGCCGAGCGCCTCGCCCTGGTCGTGCGTGACGAAGAGGAACGTCGTGCCCACCTCGCGGTGGATGCGGCTGATCTCGACCTGCATCCGGTCGCGGAGGGCCTTGTCGAGCGCGCCGAGCGGCTCGTCCATGAGCAGCACCGGCGGACGGTAGACGAGCGCCCGGGCGAGGGCGACGCGCTGCTGCTGCCCGCCCGAGATCTGCTTCGGCGTGCGGTCGCCCAGGCCGTCGAGACGCACCATCGCGAGCGACTCCTCGATGCGCGCGCCGATCTCGACCTTCGAGAGCCCCCGGCCGTGCAGGCCGAAGGCGATGTTCTCGCGCACCGTCATGTGCGGGAACAGCGCGTAGTTCTGGAACACGACGCCGAGGTTGCGCTTGCTCGGCGGCAGCGCGGTGACGTCGGCGCCGGCGATCTCGATCCGCCCCGAGCTCGGCTTCGCGAAGCCCGCGATCGTGTTCAGCGTCGTCGTCTTGCCCGAGCCGCTCGGGCCGAGGAAGGTGACGAACTCGCCGGGCTCGACGGTGAGGGAGACGTCGTCGACGCCGATCGTGCCCGAGCGGAACCGCTTCGTGACCCGGTCGAGACGCACCCCACCGGTGCGCGTGGTGGGGGCCGGCTGCGCGGTCGTGGCGCTGCGGTCGGTCATGAGCTGCTCGCTTTCTGGCTGGAGCGCCGGCGGGTGAAGGCCGGCAGCAGGACGATCGCCGTGGTGAGGGCGAGGATGACGGTGGAGACGGCCGCGATCGTGGGGTCGACCTCGTTCGTGACGCTGACGAACATCTCGATCGGCAGAGTGCGGATCGCGGGGGACTGCAGGAAGCTCGCCGCGACGACCTCGTCGAAGGAGGTCACGAAGGCGAACAGCGCGCCCGCGCCCACGCCCGGCGCGATCGCCGGCAGGGTGACCCTGACGAAGGTGCGCCACGGGCCCGCGCCGAGGCTCGCCGCGGCGCGCTCCAGCATCGGGTCGGTGGTGCTGAGACTCGACGTCACCGTCACGATGACGAAGGGGATCGCGAGCACCGTGTGCGCCAGCAGGAAGCCGAGCAGATTGCCCGTGAGCTGCCAGCGCAGATACACCGAGTAGATCGCGACCGCCGAGACGATGCCGGGCACGATCATCGGCGCGACGAGCACGCCGGTCGCAAGGGCGGCGACGCGGCCGCCGAGGCGGTGGATGCCGAGGGCCGCGGCCGTGCCGAGCACGGTGCAGATCAGGGTGACGAGCACGCCGACGAGGATCGAGGTGCCGATCGCGGAGGTCCAGCGCTGGTCGGTGAAGAGGTTCACGTACCAGTCGACCGAGAGCCCGTCCGGCGGGAACTTGAAGCTCCGCTTCTCCGCGAAGGAGATCGGCACCACGACGAGCAGCGGTGCGACGAGCAGCACGGCGACGAGGATCGCCCAGAGGCGGAGGCCCCAGCCGGCGCGGGTGGTCTCATCCATCGTCACGGCCTCCGTCCGTCTTCGCGCCGGGCACGAGCGCGCGCACCCCGCCGCCGACGGCGAGCAGCAGCACGACCGTGATGACGAGCAGCACGACCGAGATGGCCCCGGCGCCCGGGAAGTCGAGCAGCTTGCCGACCTTCGTCTCGATCAGCTGGCCGACGAGGGACTGCTGCGGCGAGCCGATCAGCCGCGGCGTCACCCAGAAGCCGAGGCTCAGGATGAAGACGAGCACCGAGCCCGCGGCGACGCCCGGCACGGACAGCGGCAGGTAGACGGTGCGGAAGGCGCGGAGGCGCGAGGCGCCCATCGAGTGCGCCGCGCTCAGCAGCCGCCGGTCGATGCCGGTCATCGTGTTGAACAGCGGCAGCACCATGAAGGGCAGCAGCACCTGCGTCATCGCGATCGTGACGCCCAGCTGCGAGCCGAGCAGCTTCACCCCGTCGAGGCCGAGGAAGCCGAGGAAACCCGCGACGGGCCCGCTCGGCTGCAGCAGCACGATCCACGCGAAGGTGCGCGCCATGAGGCTCGACCAGAACGGCAGCAGCACGAGGAAGAGCAGGAAGGTGCGCATCCCGGGACCGCAGAGGCTCATCAGGTAGGCGTACGGGTACGCGAGCAGGAGCGTGACGACGGTCACGAGCAGGGCCACGACGAGGGTGCGCACGAGGATCGTCACCGTCGTCTCGTTCGTGACGAGATCGACGTACTGACCGAAGCCCGGCGTGGGCTCCAGGAAGCTCCGCGCCGACAGTGCGATGACCGGGTACACGAAGAACACGAGCACCACGGCGAGCGCGGGCAGCAGCAGGAGCAGCGCCCAGGTGCGGGAGCGCGCGGTCCTCATGCCGAGCCCTCCCGGTGCCAGACGATCTCGCCGCCGACGACCGTGAGCTCGGCCTCGAGCGAGGCGAGCCGCTCGGGCGGGAGGGTGCGCGGGTCCTCCGCGTAGACGGCGCAGTCGCCGTGCATGCCGACCCCGAGGGCGCCGATGCGGCGCTCGTTGAAGCCCGCCTCGGCGGCGAACTCCGTGTAGGTGCGGAGCGCGGTGTCGACGTCGACGGCCTCCTCGGGGGCGACGATCGCGCCCGAGCCGGTGCGCCGGTCGAGCATGCGGGCGACGCCGAACCAGGGGTTCGTCGCGAAGGGCTGCGTGCCGCCCGTGTCGGAGTTGCCGGGCGGGCGCATCCCCGCCTCGACGAGCGTTCGGTACGCATAGACGCCCGTGCCGGCGTCGGCGTGGATGAATCCCGCCGTCGGCACCGCGATCACGTCGAGCTCCCGCATCCGGCGCACGATCGCGTCGTCGACCCAGAGGTTCGCAGCGTGCTCGAGCCGCGTGCGGCGGTCGCCGGGGCCGGCGACGCGCGCGGCCTCCTCGATCGCGTCGAGGGCGAGGTGCTGGGCGAGGTCGCCGATCGCGTGGATCCACACCTGCAGCCCGGCGCGGTGCGCCACCGTCAGCACGTGCACGATCTCGGCGTACTGGCGGGTGTTCGTGCTCCAGTGCCCCGGGCTCTTGTCGAGGTGCGCCGAGTCGAAGGCAGAGGTGTCGTCGCCGTCGAGGAAGACCTTGAGGCCGCCGAGCCAGAGCCGCTCGTCGCCGAAGCCGGAGGCGAGCCCCGTCTCGGCGAGCTGCTCCGGCGAGCGGAGGATCGCGTGCAGCCCGGGCGCGACGGTCAGCGTGAGGCTGAGCCGCGCGGGCAGCTCGCCGGCGGCGCGCAACGCCTGATAGGCGCGGATGCCGTCGGCCGTCGCCGGCAGCTCGTAGATGGTGGTCACGCCGTGCCTGGCGAAGGACTCGCGCAGCTCGTCGCGGAGCATCGCCCGCAGCCGCTCGGGCGGCGGGGCCGGCACCGGGAAGAGGTGGTAGCCCTCCTCGACGACGCCGCTCGGGGCGCCGTCCTCGCCGATCACGACGAGGGTGCCGACGGGCGAGGTGGCGCCGCGGACGAGCCCGGCCCGCTCCAGGGCCGCCGTGTTCGCGGTGAGCCGGTGCATGCTCTCCCGGACGAGGATCGGCACCTCCCGGGACACCGCGTCGAGTTCGTCGCGGCTCGGCAGGTCCTGCCCGTAGGTGCCCTGGGCGACGAGCCAGCCGTCGACGCCGTCGGCGACGGCCGCCGCCAGCCGGGCGAGCGTCTCAGCGCGGGGCGCCTGCCGCACGTCGAGCCAGTCGCGGCTCAGCGCGCAGAACTCGACGTGGGTGTGCGAGTCGATGAGGCCGGGCAGCACGGTGCGACCGTGGAGCTCGACGACGGGGGTGCCGGGCCGGGCGGCGGCGAGCACCTCCTCGGTGGTGCCGACGAGGCGCACGGCGCCGTGCTCGATGAGCAGCGATTCGGCGTCCGGCGTGCCGGGGTGCAGGGTGGCGATGGTGCCGCCCACGAGGGCGAGGTCGTTCATATGGCTCCGTCGATGGCTCGGATGCTGGCTGGGGACGCGCGTCGGCGCGGGCGGACGGGCGGGTGCCGCCGGCGCTCGGCCGGCGGCACCCCGGATCATCCGGCCGACCAGTCGGTCCAGCGCTGGACGACCTCGTCCTGGTTCTCGCCCCACCAGGCGTTGTCGATCTGCCAGGAGAGGTCGCGGTGCTCCTGCAGGGACGAGTCCCAGGCGGATGCCGCGGCGTCGAGCTTCGGCGTGGCCGTGAGGTTCGCCGGGCCGTACGCGATCGACTCCGCCCAGACCGTCTGCGGGCCCTGCGAGACGGCGAAGTCGATGAACTGCTGCGCGGCCTCGCGGTTGGGCGAGCCCTTCACGATCGCGAGCGAGGCCCAGTGGTAGGAGTTGTCCTCCCACATGGGCGCGTAGGGCGCGCCGTTCTGCACGGCCTCGTAGCCGCGGCCCGACCAGACGAGGATCATGTCGGCGCGCTGCTCCTCCATGATCGCGACCTGCTCGGCGCCGGAGCTCCAGAACACCGTGTCCGCCTTGACCCTGTCGAGCACCGTGAACGCCCGGTCGTAGTCGAGCGGGTACAGCTCGTCGGGTGTGACGCCGTCGGCCAGCAGCGCGAGCTCGAGGTTGCCCTCGGCCGGGTCGCTGCCCATCGAGCGGGTGCCGGGGAACTTCTCGAGGTCGAAGAAGTCGGCGATCGAGGTGGGCGGGTTGTCGCCGTACTTCTCCTCGTTGTACGCGACCATGTACGAGTAGGTGTCGACGGGCACGCCGCACTTCTCGACGGTGCCGGGCGCGAAGTCCGCCTCGTCGATGTTCGAGAGGTCGAGCTCCTCGAAGAGGGTGCCGCAGTAGGCGGGCACGTCTTGCTGGCCGGCGAGGTAGACGTCCCAGGTGGGGTTGCCGGCCTCGACCATGACCTTGAGCTTGGCGGGGTCGACGGGGCTCTCGACGGTGACGTCGATGCCGGTCTCCGCGATGAACGGGTCGACCATCGACTTCTCCTGCGCCTCTTGGAAGGCGCTGCCGTAGGTCACGAAGGTGAGGCGCTGATCGCCGCCTCCGTCGCTGCTGCCGCCGCCGGCGGGGGTGGAACTGCACCCGGCGAGCAGGGCGACGCCGACGGCGCCCGCGAGCAGGGCCGTCCGGGGGATGGTGCTTCTCATGGTGCTGACTCCTCGTGGTGATGAGTGCTGCGGTGGTGTGGGTCGTGCTGGTGGTGCGCGTGGTGCTGGTGGTGCTAGTGGTGCGTCGGTGGTGCGGTGCCGACGGCTGCGCCGGCACGTTCGATGGCCTCCAGCTGGTGCGGGAGGAGGTTCTGCTCGGGCGTGTGCAGGTGCCGCCCGTATGGGTCGTGCAGTTCGGTCTCCGCCTCGGCCTCGAGCAGGGCGGCGACCACCGCCGCGCCGCAGATCGGGGTGTAGAGCGGCGAGTAGCCACCCTCCTGGGCGATGACGAGCCGCCCGCCGCAGAGCGCTTCGGCGAGCTCGATCATGCGTCGGGTGAGGTCGCCGAACGTCGCGCTGGTGAGCGCCATCTGGCTGCTCGGGTCGAGGAAGGCGGCGTCGTAGCCGCAGGCGACGACGAGGAGCTCGGGTTGGAAGGCGCGCAGCGCCGGGGCGACGACCCGGTCGAAGGCGGCGAGGTACGCGCCCTCGCCGCTACCGGCCGGGAGCGGGATGTTCAGGGTCGCGCCGAGGGCGGCGTCGCCGCCGCGCTCCTCGACGGCGCCGGACTCGACGGGGTAGAGCCGGTCCTGGTGCAGGCTGATCGCGAGCACGTCCGGGTCGTCCCAGTAGATCCGCTGCGCGCCGTTGCCGTGGTGCACGTCCCAGTCGACGATCGCGACGCGGCCGAGGCCCTGCCGGGCCCGGGCGAGCTCGAGTGCGATCGGGATGTTCGCGAGCAGGCAGTAGCCGCGGGCCCGGTCGGGCTCGGCGTGGTGCCCGGGCGGGCGCACGAGGGCGTAGGCGCGGTCGAGTTCGCCGTCGAGCACCGCGCGCACCGCGGCGGCGACCCCGCCGGCGCTGCGCACGGCGATCTCGTAGGAGCCGTGCCCGAAGCCGGCGAAGTCGCCGAGCTCGCCGCCCGCTCCGGCGGACTGGGCCCGGAACGCGGCGAGGTAGTCGGCCGTGTGCACCCGGGCGAGATCGGCCTCGGCGAGCGCGAGCGGCTCGAGCGGGGTCATCCGGCGGCGCAGGCCGAGCCGTTCGATGAGGTGCAGCAGGCGGCGGCGGGCCTCGGGCGTCTCGAGCTGCACGCCGGGCTCGACGGAGGGGCCGAAGTCGGCCCTGGACTCGTGCCAGAAGCCCGCTTCGTCGGCGACGAGGCCCACGCGGCGATGGGTGGATCGTGGCATCCGTTCCCTCTCGGTCTGGGCGGCACCGCGCGGCGCGTGGGCCGCGGCGGTGCGGCGATGGTCGGTCGACACGGCGAGATATCGTCGTGTTTTACAACAACGTTTTATGAAGGGTAGCCTTGGAGCACAGACCCGTCAAGGTCGCATCCGGACGGTGGTGCACTAGGGTCCAATCAGCCCGCCATGCGGGCGCGCGGAGGGGGATGCCGAGATGCCGATCGAGGTGGACGAGAGCGAGCGCCTCGCCGAGATCGCCGACGCCACGGTGGCCGTCGCGAACGAGCGGGGCACGCGCGCCGTGACCCTGCGGGCCGTCGCGGAGCGCCTGGGCCGGTCGACGGCGTTCATCACGAACTTCGTCCCCTCCAGGGCGCACCTGATGGTGAACGCCCTCGAGCACGCCCAGTCGCACTGGCGCACCGAGCGCGCCTCCCTGCTGCGCGACGCCACCGGCATCGAGCGCCTCGTCGCGGTCGCCCGCTGGATGTGCTCGACCACGCCCGAGGACAACGTGCTCCGCAGTCTCTGGGTGGAGGTCATCGGCGACGTGCGCGGCGACACCCGGCGCGCGTACGACGTCGTGCGCGAGGTCACCGACGCCACCTACCAGGAGTTCGTGTCGAGCGCCGAGGCGACCGACCTCGAGCACCCCGAGTACATCGCCGACATCCTCTACCTCTACTGCCGCGGCTTCCACGTGAAGACGGTCGAGGACCCTGAGGCCTGGACCGACGAGCGCGTCAACGCCTCCCTCGAGGTGCTGCTGCGGGCCCTGCTCGGGCCGCGGCTCGACGCGCTCGCCGGCTGACCGCGGTCGCTACGTGCCTCAGAGCGCGAGCGGAGGCGGGTCGGCTACAGCTCGAGCGCCGACCCGTGCACCGGTTCGATTTCTGGGAGCCCTGCGGCGAAGATGCGCTCGAGTCGTTCCGCCGCCTGCTCGTTGAGAGCGTCGCCTGGGAAGAACTCCTCGAGCAACTCCTCGGCGTCCTCCGAGCGGCGGATGCCGTTGATCGCGAGCAGGTAGGCGACATCGCGCTCATCACGACCCCGCCGCCCCTCCATCGCTTTGAGCTTCATCGCGAGCAGTGCGTCGGCGGGCGCGAGCCAGATGGAGATGGTGGCGTCGTCATGCAATGGCACCCACTCGACCGTCTTGCCGTAGCCGGGGATGAACTTCGCCGCGTCGTCATTCAGCCAATCCAGCGGCCAGCCTCGTTCCACTGCGATATCGGCGATGAACGGCGCAAGCACGGCCTTCGGCTCGATCCGCGCATCGATGTCGAAGGTCGCGGGCCGATCGAAGTAGCCGAGGCGGAGCGCCGCACCACCGACGATGAACATGCGCACCCCTCCGATGCCCGCGGCTCGCACCCGAGCGGCGAGCTCGCGAAGCCCGCTTTCGAGTTCGGCGAGCCCCAGTAGTGCGGCCATCAGACGCTCGCCAGGGTCGACTCGTCGAGCAGCACGTTTCGTTCGAGGAATGCCGTCGGTACGCGATCAGGGTCAGGTGCACCGACGTACGGTCCGAGGTCGAGCGGGGTCGCCTCCGGCAGCCTCCGGTCTCCCCGTGCGAGCCATCCAGGGATCGGGAGTCGCCCCCGTTCCAGCCAATACGCGCTAAGTCCCGCGACCGCGGCGTCCCACTTGGGGTCGCCGATCGTGGCCGGTTCTGCAGCGGTGAGCACGACCCTGCCGGTTGCATCGGCGGCTTTGAGCGCGTCGGAGTAGCTCAGGAAGACCCGGAACGCCCGCTCGCCGTCAGCACCCTCGATCGACGACGCGATCTCGGCTGCCGCTTCGACTCCGCTGAGCCCCAGCACGGGAGCCGCGATGAGCTGATGGCCGGCGCTTCGGAGGATCCGCTCGAGCGTGTCGACCGTCGGAGTGCGCCGGCCCCGCTCGATGAGCGACAGGTCGGGCTGCGCCGTGCCGGCACGTCGGGCGAGTTCTGCCTGGGGAATGCTCTGACTGAGCCTCGCGGCCCGCAGCAGCTGCGCTGCGCGCTTCGCTGAAATCTCCATGCGGCCCTCCGTTCCCTCTGCCCTTCTGAACCCACAATATCGCTTTCGATATATTCGCGCCGGAGTTCTCCACAGCGTGCGCGCCCCATCCCCTAACGGCGGGACACCGCGCGGCCGAGAGTGGAGAGCGGCGGCCGCCCCGGTCGCCCCTGCAGCTTCGGGGGACCCATGATCGTCGTGACACGACTGAACGGCAGCAGCTTCGCGCTGAACGCCGACCTCGTCGAGCGCATCCACGCGACCCCCGACACGACGCTCCTGATGGTCGACGGCACGAACTACGTCGTGACGGAGTCCGTCGAAGAGGTCATCGAGCGGGTCGTCGAGTTCCGCGCCCGGGTGCTCGCCCGCGCGCAGGAGCTCGACCGTGGCACCCCCGCCCCCGTGACCCGCCTGACCCTGGCACCGAAGGCGGACTGACCGTGGACCCCTCCCTGCTCATCGGCCTCGTCCTCGCGTTCGGCTCGCTCTACGCGATGATCACGCTCGAGGGCGCGCACGTCGAGGCGCTCCTCCTCCCCGCCCCGATGGCCCTCGTCTTCGGCGCGACCATCGCGGTGGGCATCGCCGGCGCGACGCTCGGCGACGCGTTCCGCGCGGTCAAGGCGCTCCCCCGCGCCTTCCGCGGCAAGACCGCGAAGCCGCAGGGCACGATCGACCGACTCGTCGAGATCGCCGAGAAGGCGCGGCGCGAGGGCCTCCTCTCGCTGGAGCAGGATGCCTCGGAGACCGACGACCCGTTCCTCCGCAACGCCCTGCAGAACATCGCCGACGGCACCGACGGCGACGAGCTGCGCTCGCTGCTCGAGGAGGAGATCGCCTCCAAGGAGCGCGACGGCATGCAGTCCGCGAAGTTCTACAAGGCGCTCGGCGGCTACGCGCCGACCATCGGCATCATCGGCACGGTCGTCTCGCTCACCCACGTGCTCGAGAAGCTCGACTCCCCCGACACCCTCGGCCCCTCCATCGCGACCGCCTTCGTCGCCACCCTCTGGGGCCTGCTGTCGGCGAACTTCATCTGGCTGCCGATCGGCGACCGGATCGCCCGCCTCACCACGCTCGAGGCCGAGCACATGACCCTCGTCATGGAGGGTGCGCTGGCCATCCAGTCGGGCAGTCAACCGCGACTCCTCGGCGAGCGCCTGCGGGCCATCGCCCCGGGCCTGGGGCAGCAGCAAGAGGCGGCATGAGCGCCCGGCGGAAGCGCCGCGCGGCGAACGGCGAGGTCCACAACGACGAGCGCTGGATGGCCTCGTACATGGACATGGTCACCGTGCTGATGTGCATGTTCATCGTGCTCTTCGCGATGTCGACCGTCGACGCCGAGAAGTTCCAGGCGCTCAGCAACTCGCTCGCCACCGGCTTCGGCCAGGAGGCCAGTGACAAGGTGGACCTCTCGGACGGCTACGTCGTGCCCGCCGAGCTGCGCAGCGAGGAGACGGAGCAGGAGCCGACCCCGCTCGACCTCGCGAAGCAGGAGCTGCAGAACCTCGTCGAGATCCGCGACCGCATCGATGCCGCGCTGAAGCAGGCCGGCCTGCGCGAGGCCGTGGCCTTCGACATCGACGAGCACGGCCTCATCATCCGGCTCGTCGGAGCGGAGACGTACTTCACCGGCAACAGCGTGGACCTCAGCGAGCTCGCGCAGCGGGTGCTGACGATCGTGGGCGGCGTGCTGTCGACCATCCCGAACGAGATCCGCGTCGAGGGGCACGCCGACCCGCACGGCTCGCCGGGGCCGTTCCCCACCGACTGGGAGCTCGCCAGCGGGCGGGCGGCCCGCGTCGTGCGCTACTTCGTCGAGCAGGGCTCGCTGGCGCCCGAGCGCGCGGTCGCGATCGGCTACGGCTCGGCCCGCCCCATCACGGCGCGCACCGACGAGGAGGGGATGGCGCTGAACCGCCGCGTCGACCTCGTCGTCGTCTCCGACCAGCCAGAGGACGTGCGGGCGCTGCTCCCCGCCCTCTACGACCAGCTCGAAGCCGCGACGACGGCGGGGCAGTAGCCCGGCCGGCTCCCCGAGCTCGTCGAGGGGCGCTTCGACGGGCTCAGCGAACCAGCCTGGTTCCCCGAGCTCGTCGAGGGGCGCTTCGACGGGCTCAGCGAACCAACGCTTCGACGAGCTCAGCGAACCAGCTCGGCGGGCGGCGCTAACCGCGCCGGGCACCGCGACCGATAGTCGGATTCGTGCTGACGAGAACCGAGGAGCAGGCCGAGACGCCGACGCGCGCCGCCGAGCCCTACGACTTCCGTCGCCCGACGACGCTCGCCCGCGAGCACTCCCGTGTGCTCGAGCTCGCCTTCGAGAGCTTCGCCCGGCAGTGGGGCACGCAGCTCACCGCGAACGTGCGCGCCCGCTCCCAGGCCACGTTCCTCCAGGTCGGCATGCACACCTACGACGACTACGCCGCCTCACTGCCGCCCGCGACGACGATGGTGCTCTGCCGGCTCGCGGGCGACGAGGCGAAGGCCGTCATCCAGTTCCCCGCCTCGGCCGCCCTCGGCTGGATGACGCACATGCTCGGCGGCTCCGGCGAGCGCATCGAGCCCGAGCGCACCTTCACCGAGATCGAGCAGCAGCTGCTGCGCGCGCTCCTCGACGACCTCCTCGACGACCTGCAGTACTCGCTCGGCCGCATCCTCCCCGCCCGTCCGGAGTTCGACTCGCTGCACCACACGGCGCAATTCGCGCAGGCCGCGCCGACGTCCGCGCTCATGATCGTCGCGAGCTTCATCGTGGAGTGCGCCGAGCGCGAGACGACGGCGACCCTCGCCCTGCCGGCCGACGCGGTGCTGCGCGGCCTCGGCGAGTCGAACCCGGTGGTCGCGACCGACCGCGCCCGCAGCCTCGTCGCGGCGCAGATCGAACTGACCCCGGTGCCGCTCGGCGTCGGCCTCGCCCCCGTTCCGGTCACCCCGCACGACATCCTCGAGCTCGCCGTCGGCGACGTGATCCCGCTCGCGCACGCCGCGAGCGAGCCGTTCCTCGTCACCGTCGACGGTCGCGCCGTCGGCCGTGCCGCGATCGGCCGCACCGGCAACCGGCTCGCCTGCACCATCACCGAGACCCTGGAGATCCCCTGATGACCACGACCGCCTCCGCCGCGCTCGCCGCCGACGCCGCCGCCGAGCTCGCCCGCGCCCTGCCGAGCGAGAACGGCTACACGGTCGGCGGCCCGGCGGGCCGGGTGGCGCCGGCCGAATCCTTCGAGGCGAGCTCGGTCGGACAGGTCTCGGTCGATGTCGCGGTCGGCTTCCTCGGCGTCGGCACGATCGCCCACGACGGCCTCGCCGTGCAGAACCTCGTGCACCCCGCGCTCGCCGCCGCCGCCCGTGTCTACGGCACGGGCGTGCTCGGCGAGGTCCGCGAGGGAGCCGGGCTCTTCGACGACCCGGATGCCGAAGTCTTCGAGCTGCTCGACGGCGAGACGATCGTCGGCTGGTTCGCCGTGCGGCCGCGCCGCTCGGCGCGCCAGGGCGGCCCGCTCGGGGGCGACCCCGAGGAGCGGCTGAACCGCATCAACGGCGTCGAGATGGCGCTCACGGTCGAGATCGGCCGGACGCGGATGACGGTGCGCGACGTGCTGGGCCTCGAGCCCGGCGCCGTGGTGGAGCTCGACCGCTCCGCCGGCGCTCCCGCCGACATCCTGCTGAACGGCCGCATCATCGCCCACGGCGAGGTCGTCGTCGTGGATCAGGACTACGGCGTGCGCGTCACCCGCATCCTCGACGCCCAGGAGGGCGCCCGCTAGTGGATGCCGTCTTCCTCGTCCTCCGCGTGGTCGTCGCCCTCGGCGTCGTCCTCGCCGTCATCTGGGTGGCGCACCGCCAGCTCAGCCGGCGGCGTTCGGGGTCGAAGAAGGCGGGGCTCGTCCAGGTCGTCGCGCGCCAGTCGCTGTCGCCGAAAGCCTCGGTCGCGATCGTGGATGCCGACGGCCGCCGCCTGGTGCTGGGCGTCACCGAGCACGGAGTGTCCGTGCTGAGCGACCGACCGGCGCCGGTGCCCGACGCCGAGTTCGACGCGGTGCTCGCCGCCGCGGTCGCGCCCGCCGAGCCGGTGCCCGTCGAGGCATCCGCGCAGCCGTCGGCGGCATGCCGCGAGGACGACGTCCTCGACGGGCTCGACGCCCTCGCCATCTTCGACGAGCCGTCGGCGGACGCCGACGCGCCCGTCACCCGTCGTGCCGCCCTCGCAGCGGCCTCCACCGCACCCGCATCGCACGGATCGCGCCGCGGGTCGATCCTCTCGGCCGAGACATGGAAGCGCTCGCTCGCCGGGGTGAAGGAGGGCCTCGGCATATGACGCGCCCCTCGGCCGGCAGCAGCCGGTCGGGGAAGCCTCTGCGGATCGCCGCCATCGCGGCCGCTTCCATCCTGATCGCGCTCCTCTGGGTCGTGCTCTCCTCCGCAGCCGGCTTCGCCGTGGAGATCGACCCCACCGTCCCGGAACCGCCCAGCGACCCCGTCGCCCCCGTGGATCCCGGACAGGGCGGCTTCGGCGTGTCCATCAACGGCCCCGACGGCACGCCCTCCTCGGCGATCGTCACCCTCATCGGCATCACCCTGCTCGCCGTCGCCCCGGCGCTACTGATCATGACGACCTCGTTCACGAAGATCTTCGTGGTGCTCGCGATGGCCAGGAACGCGCTGTCGCTGCCCGCGATCCCGCCGAACCAGGTGCTCGCGGGCCTCGCCCTGTTCCTCTCCTTCTTCGTGATGCAGCCCGTGCTCGCGCAGGTGAACGAGCTCGGCATCCAGCCCTACCTCGCCGGCCAGCTCGACGCGAGCCAGGCGTTCGAAGCGGGCGTCGCGCCGCTGCGCGACTGGATGCTGTCGTTTACGCGCGAGGAGGACCTCGCGCTGATGACCAGGGCCGCAGGGCTCCCGAACCCGGCCGATCCCTCGGCGGTCGACCTGTGGACGCTGATCCCGGCGTTCGTCATCTCGGAGCTGCGCTCGGCGTTCATCATCGGCTTCGTCGTGTTCGTGCCGTTCCTCGTCATCGACCTCGTCGTCTCCGCGGTGCTGATGTCGATGGGCATGATGATGCTGCCGCCGGTGATGATCTCGCTGCCGTTCAAGATCCTGCTGTTCATCCTCGTCGACGGCTGGGGCCTGCTCGCCACGACTCTCGTCTCCAGTTACCGGGGAGGCTGAGTGGACACCGCCGCCGTCCTCGACATCGGCCTCCAGGGCCTCCTCGTCGCCGCGAAACTCGGTGCGCCGGCGCTGCTCACGGCGCTCGTCGTGGGCTTCGCCATCTCGCTGCTGCAGTCGATCACGCAGATCCAGGAGGTGACGCTGTCGTTCGTGCCGAAGGCGGTCGCCGTGGGCATCGCGCTCGTCGTCTGCGGGCACTGGATGATCAGCGAGATCGTCGCCTTCACGCTCGGCCTGTTCGAGCGCATCCCGAGCCTCGTGGGGGCCGGCTGATGGACTTCGCCTTCGACCCCGCCTGGCTCGAGGCCGTGATGCTCGCGAGCGTGCGGATGGCCGCCTTCCTCGTGATCGCCCCGCCGTTCTCGAACCGGGCGGTGCCGATGCGGGTGAAGGCGGGGCTCGCGCTCGCGCTCGGGCTCGCCGTGTCGCCCGCCGTGGTGCCCGGCTACACGCCGCCCGACGGCGCCGGCTTCCTCGGCGCCCTCATCGCCGAGATCGGCACGGGGGCGCTGCTCGGCTTCCTCGTCTACGCCGTGTTCAGCGCGATCCAGTCGGCGGGCGGGCTGCTCGACCTCTTCGGCGGCTTCCAGCTCGCGCAGGGCTTCGACCCGCAGTCGATGGTGCAGGGCGCCCAGTTCGCCCGCTTCTTCAACCTCGCGGCGATCGCGCTGATGGCCGCGTCGGGCGCGTACCTCGTGGTGCTGATGGGCATGTTCCAGTCGTTCGACGCGATCCCGCTCGGCGTCGGCATCGACGTGGCCCGCTCGGCGGAGTCGGCGGTCGACGCGGCGAGCGGCATCCTCGTCTCCGCGGCGCAGATCGCGGGGCCGCTCCTCGTCGTGCTGTTCCTCGCCGACGCGGGCCTCGGCCTGCTGACCCGCGTCGCGCCCGCTCTGAACGCCTTCGCGATGGGCTTCCCGCTGAAGATCCTGCTGACGCTCGCCCTCGCCGGGACCGTCTTCGTCGCCCTCCCCGGCGTCGTCGACGCGCTCACGGAGACCGCGATCGGCGCGATGCGGAAGGGGTGGTGAGCGATGAGCGACGTCGGTGAGCGCAGCGAACAGGCGACCGACAAGCGGATGCGCGAGGTGCGCCGCGAGGGCAAGCTGCAGCGCTCGCAGGACCTCACGGCCTGGGTCGGCATCGGTGCGATCGCCGTCGTGCTGCCGGCGACGATCGCGGTCGGGACGGATGCCGCGGTGGCGCAGTTCCACCTCGTGGCGGACGTCGCCGCCGCCCCCTCGGGCGCCGCGGCGACGCAGGCGCTCGAGGCCGGATTCGCCTCGATGCTGCCGACCCTCGGCCTCGCGTTCGTCGTCGTCTCGATCGTCGTGCTCGCCGCGGCGGTGCTGCAGGGCGGCGTGCACTTCCGGCGCAAGTTCTGGCGCTTCGAGCAGTTCGACCCGGTGAAGGGCATCGGCCGGGTGTTCGGCTTCCAGGCGCTCTGGCAGGGCGCGAAGGCGCTCGCGAAGACCGCGGTGCTCGGCATCGTGCTGTGGTCGGTCGTGCAGTCGCTCATGCCGATCCTCGCCGGCGCGGGCGGGCTGCCGCTCACCACCGTGCTGCAGGCCGCCTCGGACGGCGTCGCCGCGCTCGTCGTCACCGCCGTCGCGGTGGGCCTCGTACTCGCCGCCCTCGACGTGCTCGTCGTGCGCCGCCGCAACCGCAAGCACACGATGATGACGAAGAAGGAGGTGCGCGACGAAGCGAAGCACACCGACGGCGACCCACTCGTGAAGTCACAGCGCCGCTCCCGGCAGCTCGCCATGAGCCGCAACCGCATGATCTCCGCGGTGGCCGACGCGAGCGTCGTCGTCGTGAACCCCACGCACGTCGCCGTCGTCCTGCGCTACGAGCCCGGGCGCAGCGCCCCCCGCCTCGTCGCGAAGGGCAAGGGGCACATCGCCGCCCGCATCCGCGAGGAGGCCGAGCGCGCCGGCGTGCCGATGGTGCGCGACGTGCCGCTGGCCCGCGCCCTGCACGCGGCGTGCCGGCTCGGCGAGGAGATCCCCGTCGAGCTCTACCAGGCCGTCGCCGTCGTGCTCACCTTCGTACAGGCCCTCCGCCGCCGCGGCAGCGTCGCCGGCGTGCACGCCCTGACCACCATGACCCCCGCCGGAGGTGTCGGATGAACCGCAGGCTCTCCATGATCGCGGTGCCGCTCGGTGTCGTCGGCATCCTGCTGCTGCTGATCGTGCCCGTGCCCGCCTGGATGCTCGACGCCCTCATCGTCGTGAACATCCTCTTCGCACTCGTCATCCTGCTGACGACGATGTTCGTGAAGAAGCCGCTGGACTTCTCGGTGTTCCCCTCGCTGCTGCTCGTGGCGACCCTGTTCCGGCTGGGCCTCAACGTCGCCTCCACCCGCCTCGTGCTCGGCGAGGGCTACGCGGGGCAGGTCATCGCGGCCTTCGGGCACGTGGCGGTGGGCGGCTCGATCATCATCGGCGCGGTCGTGTTCCTCATCCTCGTCGTCATCCAGTTCGTCGTCGTGACGAAGGGCGCCGAGCGCGTCGCCGAGGTCGGCGCGCGCTTCACCCTCGACGCGATGCCCGGCAAGCAGATGGCGATCGACGCCGACCTGAATGCGGGCCTCATCACCGAGACCGAGGCTCGCCGCCGCCGCGAGGAGGTCTCGGCGGAGGCCGACTTCTACGGCGCGATGGACGGCGCCTCGAAGTTCGTCAAGGGCGACGCGATCGCCGGCATCGTGATCATCCTGATCAACATCATCGGCGGCATCACGATCGGCATGGTGCAGCGCGGCATGGAGATCGGCGATGCGCTGAACACCTACACGCTGCTGACCATCGGCGACGGCCTCGTCACCCAGATCCCCGCGCTGCTGATGGCGGTGTCGACGGGCATGGTCGTCACCCGCTCGAACAGCGAGACCGACATGGGCGACAGCGCGGCGGCGCAGCTCATGCAGTCGCGCACGGCGCTCGGCATCGCGGCGGGCGCCGCGGTGCTGATGGGCTTCATCCCCGGGATGCCGATCCTGCCGTTCCTCGGCGCCGGCATCGTGCTCGCCATGCTCGCCCAGCGGGTGCGCACGAGGGAGCGCTCCGCCGAACAGCAGGCGCGGGCGGACGAGATCGAGGCGGCGGCGCCCCGCGCCGAGACCACCGAGGACCTGCTCGCGCAGGCCCGGGTGCACGCCCTCGAGATCGGCCTCGCCACCGACCTCGTCGACCTCGTCAACGGCTCGGCCGACGACCTCCTGGCCCGGGTGAAGGCGCTGCGGCGCAAGCTCGCGATGGAGATGGGCTTCGTCATCCCGCCAGTGCGCACGCGCGACAGCGTCGAGCTGCCGCCGTCGACCTACTCGATCCGCGTCGCAGGCGTCGAGGTGGGTCGCGGGCAGGCGCCGCCCGGCCGTGCCCTGGCGCTCGGCGACCACCTGGAGTCGCTGCCCGGCGAGCCGACGATCGAACCCGTGTGGGGCCTCGCCGGCAAATGGGTGCCGACGGAGTCGCGCCGCAACGCCGAGCTGCTCGGCGCGACCGTGATCGACCGCGTGTCGGTCATCGTGACGCACCTGTCGAGCATCGTCGGCGACCACGCCGCACGCCTCCTCAGCCGAGAGGACGTGCGGGTGCTCACCGAGGGCGTGCGGGCCGAGAATCCGGCCGCGGTCGAGGAGCTCACGCCGACGCCGCTGTCCCTCGCGGAGGTGCAGCGGGTGCTGCAGGGCCTCCTCGCGGAGCGGGTGCCGATCACCGATCTGCCGCGCATCTACGAGGCCGTCTCGCTGCGGGCGAAGACGACGACCGACCCGGAGCTGCTCGTCGAGGCCGCTCGCGACGCCCTGGGCGCGGTGCTGCCGGCCGCGTTCGCCGACGACGGCGTGCTCCGCGTGGTGATGATCGACCCGATGCTCGAGCAGCGCATGCTCGAGGGGTTGCGGCCGAGCGAGCACGGCAGCCAGATCCTGCTGCCGCCCGAGACGATCGAGCGCGTGCTCACGGGCGTGCGCGACCGGATCCGCTCGGCGGAGGCCGAGGGCGGTCGGGCGGTCCTCGTGTGCGCTCCCGCGCTCCGGCCCGCCGTGCACCGGCTGGTCGCGGCGCAGTCGCCGGGGACCCCGGTGCTCTCCTACCAGCAGGCGTCCGCGGGCGCCGCCACCATCGAGACCGTGGGGGTGATCCGGAGCGATGCCGAGCTTCCGGCGTAAGGCGGCCAGTCTCGAGGAGCTGCGCATGCAGGTGCTCCTCGCCTACGGGCCGGAGGCCCGCATCACCGAGGCGACCCGGGTGACCCGCAAAGGGCTCGGCCGCTTCCTCGCGCACGAGGAGATCGAGGCGACGGTCATCGTGCCCGACGACGCGGCCCCCGCGGGCGGGATCGACCCGGAGCGCGTTGACCGCGCGGGCATCGCGGCGCTCCTCGCCGACGCGGACCGGGCGGATGGCGGCGCAGGCCCCGCCGGCCCCCGCGCGGCCGCAGCGATCGAGCCGGCCGCGGGCCCGCAGGCCTCGACGTCGAGCCGAGCCTTCGCGACCCTGCTGGCCGACGTCGAGCGGGCGATCGCGGTGCCGCCGCTCCCCGCACCGGCGGCGCCGCCGGTGGCAGCGCCGGCGGCGGATGGCCCGGGCGGCGACGGCGTCGTGAGCGCTTCGCCGGAGCCGGAGCTCGCCGACGCCGAGGACCGCCCGATCGTCCTCGAGGCCGTGCGCTCCTCACTCGTGGAGCTCGAGGCGCCCGGCATCCCGCTCGTCGCCGACCGCGCGTCCGCGGGCGACTTCGTGCTCGTCCTCGGCCTCGGCAACGATGCCGAGACGGCGGCGCGCGGACTCATCGGCCAAGCGGCCGGCGCACCCCTGCTGCTGCACGGCCGGGCGGCGGATGCCGAGGCCGACGTACCCGACCGGCGGGCGGCGCTGGCCGCGCGGATGCGTGCCGTCGAGCAGCACGCCGCGGTCGTGCTCGCGGTGTCGGTGGGCCTCGACGACGACCTCACGGCGATCGCCGAGCTCCGGCCGGACGAGGTGTGGGCCGCCGTCGACGTCAGCCGGCGCACCGACGACACGGCGTACTGGCTCGCCCGGGTGGATGCCGCGCTGCCGATCTCGGCGCTCGCTGCCGTCGGGGTGGAGCGGACGAGGCATCCGCTCGACATCTCGCGCTTCGGTCCGCGCGTCGGCTGGCGGCAGCCGCGCGCCTGATCGTGACGCGGCGGGGGCCGGTGCAGCGCACCGGCCCCCGCTGCGCTGCACCCCTCAGGCGCGCTGGCCGCGTCGGACGCCGGCCTTCCGACGACTGCCGAGCGAGGACGTCACGATCGCGCCGAGCCCGGCCAGGACGGCGACGATCGCACCGACGGCCACGGCCAGATCGATGCCCGTCGAGGCGAGACCATCGGACGCGCCCGCCCCGCGCGAGCCGCCCCTGAGCGCGTCGCGCTCCGTCGAGGCGCCGCCGGAGCCCGAGCCGGTTGCGTTGGTGCTCTCGGTGCCGGCGCCGTTCCCAGTCCCGGTGCCGTTCCCGTTCCCAGACCCGGTGCTGTTCCCGTTGCCGTCGCCGTTCCCGGTGCCGTTCCCGTTCCCGGTGCCGTTGCCGTTCCCGGTGCCGTTCCCGTTCCCGGTGCCGTTGCCGTTCCCGGTGCCGTTCCCGGTGCCGACGCCGTTCCCGGTGCCGTTGCCGTTCCCGTTCTCGGTGCCGTTCCCGTTCCCGGTGCCGTTCCCGTCGCCGTTCCCGGTGCCGTCGCCGTTCCCGTTGCCGTTCCCGTCCCCGTCGCCGTTCCCGTTCCCGTCGCCGTTCCCGTTCCCGTCGCCGTTCCCGTTGCCGGCATCCGTCTCGGTGACATACGTGAACGGCAGCGGATCACTCGACCCACCCGGCGTCGTCACCACCACATCCACCGCACCAGCCGCACCAGGCAGCGTCACGAAACGAATCTCCGTGTCACTCACCTGCTCGAACGGCACCGACACCCCACCGACCGTCACCGACGTCGCACCCGCAAGATCCGACCCCGACACCGTCACCGACGTGCCACCAGCCACCGGACCCGAAGCCGGCGACAACCCCGACAACACCGGCACCGCCACCACCGGAACCTCGTCCTCAAGGTACGTGAACGGCAGCGGATCACTCGACCCACCCGGCGTCGTCACCACCACATCCACCGGACCCGCCACACCAGGCGGCGTCACGAAACGAATCTCCGTCGCGCTCACCTGCTCGAACGGCACCGACACCCCACCAACCGTCACCGACGTCGCACCACCAAGATCCGACCCCGACACCGTCACCGACGTGCCACCAGCCACCGGACCCTCCGACGGCGACAACCCCGACAACACCGGCACCACGCCCACCGGCACCTCATCCTCGACATACGTGAACGGCAGCGGATCACTCGACCCACCCGGCGTCGTCACCACCACATCCACCGGACCCGCCACACCAGGCGGCGTCACGAAACGAATCTCCGTCCCGCTCACCTGCTCGAACGGCACCGACACCCCACCAACCGTCACCGACGTCGCACCACCAAGATCCGACCCCGACACCGTCACCGACGTGCCACCAGCCACCGGACCCTCCGACGGCGCCAACCCCGACAACACCGGCACCACGCCCACCGGCACGACGTCGTCGTCCGCAGCCAGCACGGTCGAGGAAGCGAGCGTCACCTTCGCGAGGTCGGTGTTCGCGACGTTGGGCAGCAGGGTGACGCTGAGCGCGCGCACGGTGAAGGAGCCCGGACCGAGATCGCCGCCGGCCTCGTTCAGGGGGGCTTCGGTGGGTTGCTCGTTGATGCGGATGACCGCGATGTTCGCGAGCAGGCCGTCGAGCGCCGGGCGCAGCATGGTGAGCAGCGAACCGACGACGCCGTCGAGCACGGCGGTGGTCGCTGCACTCGAGCTGGTGAGGATCGCGCGAACCGGGGCCGCCAGCCCCGCGAGCACGGTGGGCAGCACGGTGTCGGTCACGGTGCCGAGCACGGCACCCAGCAGCCGGTTCACATCCACTCCCATGCAGATGCCGCCGACGGATGCGCCGAGGCAGCTGGGCGCCCCAGGCAGCAACCGCAGACCGGATACATCGGTGGTGGCGGTGCCGTTGAGGAATTGCGTGAGGGTGCCGTTGATGATGATGGGGGCGTTGACGAGTTGGAGTCCGCCGAGGGCGGGGAGGGCGACGACGCTGAGGCCGACGTTGAGCGAGATCTGGGTCGATTCGAGGAGGGCGTCGAGGCCGCCGGTGAGGTGGCCGACGAGTTTGCCGAGGGCTTGGTTCACGCCGTCGGTGATCATCCCGATGACCTCGGGCGTGAGCACTGAAGTGTTGGCGGGGAGCCCGTTGAGGTTGGGTCCGCCGGGGTTGACGAGTTCGGCGAGGTCGACCGAGACGGTGCCGTCGGTGAGGTTCACGCTGATGGCGCCGTCGTCGCTGTAGAGGATCGCGTTGGGTCCGCCGAGGAGCTGGTCCACGAGCTGGCTCAGGTTCGGCGGCGTCACGGCGATGGTCGCGTCGCCGAGGCTGACGTTCGCGACGCCGAGGAGTTGGATGTCGGCGATCGCGTCGACCACGCCCTGCACGGCGCCGCCCGGCCCCGCGAGGGCTTCGAGGTCGCTGGTGAGCTCGGTGGTCGCCGTGTTCAGGGTCCCCCGGAGCTGGGTCGCGAGGCCCGCGACCGCGGGGCTGGAGAGGTTCAGCTTCAGGTCGGTGACGCGGTAGTCGCTGGTGATCCCGGTGCCGCCGTTCTTCGCGGCGCGGGTGGCGAGGGCCCCGACTTCCAGGGAGGCCTCGTCGATGAGCTCGTCGGTGACGGCGGCGACGCCGAGCTGGTCGAGCAGATCGGTGAGGTTCACCGTCGTGTTGCCGAAATCGGCCGGGTCGGCGTCCTCGGACACCGAGATCGTGCCGTCATCGGCGACCGCGCCGGACGCGGCGACCGAGTCCGTCGTGGACGCGGTGCCGGCGTAACTGTTGATCACGCCGATCTCGCCGAGGTTCAACAAACCCGGCCCGGTCCCGTCGGTCAGCAGCGGCACCTGCACCAGCCCGTTCCCGATCAGGTCGACTTGCAGGCCCAGTGCCTGCAGCACCGCGAGATCGAACGGGTCGGCCTCACTGGGCGGACCGCCCGGATCCGAGGCGTAGGCGTAGGCCAGGTCCGCGGCCTGCAGTTGCAGCAGATCCGCCCCCAGGAACTGCCCCAACGCCTGGGACGGATCCCCAGGGGCGGCCTGCGCACTCAGCGCCCCACCACCCCCGACCACGAGCAGGGCCACGGTGCCCGCGGCAAGCCCGCGCACCACCCCCGCCCGCCCAGAACCCGACGAGACAACCCCCCGCCGAACCATCCCGAACCCGGACATACGTGTACGCGGACGCGACATTTTCCCTCCACTGTGAGCGAAACGGTCTCCCGAACCATGCCGACATCCACCCCAGTTGGGATGCCAACTCCCGGAGAAGGAAACCAGGGGGCCGCCTGGGACGTTCTGCAGAACGGCAGCCCCCTGGTCCCGCAGTCGACCAACCCGATTCGTCGACCGCGTGGGATTTCCCGCCGCAACTCTACAAAGCGGGATACCAGAAACTCAAATCGATGAGGAACGGAACGCAGCCGGCGTCACCGCGGCATGACGCTTGAAGAACTTCGAGAAGTTCGCGGCGTCGTGGAAGCCGAGCGCGGCTGCGACGTCCCGCACCGGCGCGTCGGGCAGGTGGGTCAGCAACCGTTTCGCCTCGAGAATCACCCGCTCGTCGATCAGCTGCTTGGCCGTACGGCCGCCGTGCTCGCGCACCGCCACGGTCAGCGTCTTCGGCGTGCAGCCGAGCAGTTGCGCAGCGGACTCGACGGAGCGGCCGATGCCCCGCGGCCCGCGCTCGTCGAGGAGGCCCACGAAGCGCTCGTAGAGCGCCGCGGATCCCCGCGGCGGGTCCGCAGGCGCCGCACCGCTGCAGAGCCGCAACAGGATCGCCTCGAGCACGTGCTCGACGGCGGCGGCGGTGCAGCGCGTCGCGCCCCGGTCGAGCTCCTCGAGCGCCTGCAGCAGCGGGACCACCTCGTCGGGGTAGCTCCCCCGGCGCCAGTGCGCGCGGCCCGCGACACCCGCCCGTCGCAGGAGTTCGACGGAGGCCGGCGTGATGACCTCGGGCCGGAAGAGCACGACCCGCCCGTCCCACTCGCTCAGCTCGCCCCACTGCTGCACCTGCCCGGCGCGCACCCAGAGCAGGTCTCCGGCTCGAAGGCGGTGCTCCACCTGATCCACCCGGTGGGTGGCGCGGCCGGCGCCGACCTCGATCAGCAGATCGAAGCTCGGGCGCTGCGGCTCGCGCAGCGCCGCGGCCGCCGCCTCGCCGTCGCGCAGCTCGGCCACCCGGACCAGCTCCACCCGCGACGCGGACCCCGGTCGACGGAAGCGCACGACAGGTATCCCCTCGGATCCGATTTTCACCACAAGAAATCCCTTTTCTGACATCGAATCGGCGGGGCTGCCCTTCATACGCTGGTATGCAACATGAAAACTTCCAAATCCATTCGCACCGCCCTGGCATCCCTCGCCCTTCCCGCCGTGCTCGCGCTCGCGGCCTGCAGCGCAGCGGCACCGGCCGCGTCCCCGGCCGAGCCGGCGAACTCATCCGGCCGCGACCTCGCCGCGGAGGAGGCGAACCGCGAGCTCGTGCTCGAGTTCTACGACCGCTTCTTCAACGAGCACGAGACGGAGGAGGCGGCCGAGGTCATCGCCGACGACTACATCCAGCACAACCCGGCCGTGCCGGACGGCAAGGAGCCGTTCGTCTCGTTCTTCACCGGCTTCTTCGCCGAGAACCCCGAGTCTCGCGCCGAGATCGTGCGGAGCGCCACCGACGGCGACCTCGTCTACCTGCACGTGCGCTCGACCGACGCCCCCGAGCAGCTCGGCTCCGCCGTCGTCGACGTCTTCCGGGTCGACGACGGCATGATCGTCGAGCACTGGGACGTCATCCAGCCGGTCCCCGCCGAAGCCGCCAACGACAACACCATGTTCTGACCCCCGGCGCTCCGGGGCGGCGGCGACGCAGCCCCGGAGCGCGCTTTTCGGCGAGCCCGACCGCGCACGACGGCTCCGCCGCGTCCCGTCGATCCGCTGCCAGGAGAGTCCAACGATGGTTCTCGATCGCCTCGTCCCCCGCCCCTCCGTCGATCCGCACCGCCCCACGACCACGGCCGAGCCGCGCACCACCGAACTCCGTCGCGGCAGCCCCGGATTCCTCGGGGGCGCCTCCGGCCGGGGCGATGTCTCGGCCTACACCGATGCCGCCGCCTCCCGCGTCTTCCGCAAGCTGCGCGGCGACATCATCATCGGCACGCTGCCGGGCGGCTCGCGACTCATCGAGCTCCCGATCGCGCGCGAGGCCGGGGTCAGCCGTCACGCGGTGCGGACGGCGATCCGACGGCTCGTCTCGGAGCGACTCGTCGACGAGTCATCCGCTCAGGGCTGGCGGGTGACCTCTTTCACCAGGTCCGACGCCGCCGACCTCGCCGAGGTGCAGTCGCTGCTCGACCGGGTCGCGGCCCGCCAGGCGGCACACCGCCGAACCAGCCGGGACCTCGCGGGGTTCCGCCGCCAGATCGCCGCGGCCGAACGCGCCCTGCAGCGCGGCGACGACCTCGATCTGATCCGCATCGGCGGACGCTTCCGGGCCGAGGTCTATGGCTCGACCGGCAACGGCCCGCTGCTCGCACTCCACGATCTGCTCTTCAGCCGGTCGCTCCGGCTGCTCGCCTTCGCGGACGACGCGGAGCTCGACCCGGCGCGCGCACTCGCCGACTTCGACGCGGCGTTCACCGCGCGCGACGCGGATGCCGCGGAGCTGGCCGCGCGGCGCTTCAACGCCGAGCTCCGCACCGCCCGCCGCGTCTGGGCGCTCCGCCGGCTCGACGAGTCAAACGGCGGGTTCGGTCGCGAACTCGGCGACCCGACCGCCGCGGCGGGCACCGAGCCGCACGCGGTCGAGCGCATCGCGGCCGCCCTGCGTGCCGAGATCCTCAGCGGAGCGCGGGCGCCGGGCCAGCCGCTGCCGACGCGGGTCCTCGCCGAGCGGTACGGTGCCGGCCGCGCCGACGTCCGGGGCGCGATCGGCGAGCTGGCGAAGGAGGGGCTCGTCGCGCCGGGCTCGGGCCAGCTTTCCGCGCGGGTGCGCGACATCCCGGAGACGGAGCTCAGCGGCTTCCTCGACCTCGGCAGGCTGCTCGACCGCCTCGCCGTCCGCTTCGCCGCCGAGCGACCGACGCCCGAGGCGCTCACCGGGCTCGAGGAGCGGGCCCAGGACGCGGAACGACTGGCGCGACGCGGCGACGCGAGCCCCGCCGAGCTCGACGAGGCCGCGCTCGCGGTCCGCGCGCAGCTCCACGACATGTCCGGCAATCGCGTGCTGCGGGAGCTCGCCCGAACGATCGAGCCGCGCCTGCGCGTGTTCAGCGCCCGCTCGCCGGGCACGCTCGCGTCGCTCGGCGAGCACCGGCTCGTGCTCGAGGCGGTCGCGAGCCGCGACTCCGGGCTGCTCGATCGGCGGGCGAGGGCCGACGGAGCATCCGCTCCGCTCGACCGGCCGCTGACCGTTCGCTGATTCCGGCGCGCTCCGCGCCGGTGCCGCGCATGATGGTGGTGACGGCCGCCGGGGAGTCTGCGGCCAGGAGGAGCGAAGCAGGGATGCTGGTACTGACCCGCAAGTCGAACGAGCGCGTGCTCATCGGCGACGACATCGTCATCACGGTGCTGGAGGTGCGGGGCGACAGCTCCGTGCGACTCGGCATCGAGGCACCGCGCGACCGGCGCATCCAGCGCGAGGAGATCGTCGTCGGCGTCACCGACGCGAACCGCGAGGCCGCCGAAATCGGCGCCGGCGCCGAGTCGGAGCTGTTGCGGCTGCTCGGTCGCTGAAGTCCGCGCGGGCTCGCGCTCAGGCGGCGGCGAGCACCTCGGCGAGCGGGGCGCGGAGCGGCCAGTCGCCGCGGTCGAGGATGGTCTGCCGTGCGCGGCCGTCGGCGGCGACCACGATGGGCGCCTGCAGGTTGACGGTGGTCGGCGCCGCAGAGGGGTTCACCACGACGTAGACGGCGGGCTCGGGGTCGCCGAGCTCGTCCAGGTCGATGCGGGGCACGATCGGGTGGTAGCCGGGCAGATGGAGCGAGGCATCCAGCAGGTACAGGCGCGCGTCGCCCGACGCCGCCCGCAGGGCGAGCAGGCCCGGCGCGCCGTCGACCGCGACGAGCTCGAAGTCCGTGTCGGCGAGCCCGAAGGGCGGGGCGAGGAAGGTCAGTCGGGTCATCGCAGGTAGTCCATCAGGGTCGGGCGCACGGCGCGGGCGGTGGCGGCGAGCGCGGCCTGGTGCGCGATCTCGCTCGTCGAGAGCTCGATGGCGGCGGTGGCCACGTCGATGTCCTCGAGCCGGCTGCGGGTCGCCTCGAGGTCGATCTTCTGCGCGAGGTTACGGTCGACCGACTGGAGCACAGTCGCGTGCCGGGCCCCGGCCGCGGCGTGCGCGTCGAGCACGGCCGAGCGGTGCACGTCGAGCGCGCTGAGCTCGGCCCCGACCGGGGTGCCGGCGCGGAGGCCGGCGGCGATGCGGTCGATGGTCGCGAACACGGAGTCCGCGCCCACGCCGAAGACGCTCGAGCCGTCGACGTCCACACGGACAGTGGTGCCCGCGTCGATGCGGCGCTCCACGGTGCCCGCCCCGCCGGAGAACGCGTAGCTCGCGTCGAACGCCGGCTGGTCGGAGGTGCCGGCGAACACCTGGCGGCCCGCGTAGCTCGAGTTCGCCTGCGCGAGCAGCAGGTCGCGCACTGCGTCGAGCTCGGCGGCGATGGCGTCCTTCTGCGTCTGCGAGAGGGCGCCGTCGTTCGCGCCCTGCAGGGTGAGGTCGCGGGCCCGGCCGAGCAGCGACGTCGTCGACTGCAGCGCGGAGTCGATCGTCGAGAGCCAGGCGTTGCCGTCCTGGATGTTGCGCGAGTACTGCAGGTTCGCGCGCTGCTCAGCGCGCACCTGCATGGCGCGTGCGGTGGCCGCGGGGTCGTCGGAGGGCTTCGTGATGGCCTTGAAATCGGTGGCGCGCTGCTGCGCCCTGGCCAGCTGGGATGCCGCGAGCTGCAGGTTGCGCGCAGAGGACTGCGCGATGGACATCGTGGTGACGCGGTTCATCATGGCTTACCTCCCGACCACGCCGGTGCGGGTGATCAGCACTTCGAGCATCTCGTCGATCGCGGTGAACACCCGCGCGGCCCCCTGGTAGGCGGTCTGCGCGGTGACGAGCGCGAGGTTCTCCTCGTCGAGGTCGACGGCGGACTCCGACTGCTGCCGGCCGACGGCGTCGACGAGGCCGAGCGCGGCGACCTGCGCCCGCGAGGACTCGGCGCCGGAGGCGATGCCGACCTTGCCGACGAAGGAGCCCCAGACTTCGTCCGGCGAGCCCGCGGCCCGACCGATGCCGGCGATGCGGTCGGCGATGGTGCCGTCCTTCGCGCCGGCGCCGGGGAGGGCGGCGGCGATGCCCGAGACGTCGGTCGGGATGACGCGCAGGCCGAGCGCGGCCGGCACGCCGGGGTCGAAGGCGAAGAAGTCGAGCCCGGTCGTGCCGTTCGGCGTCGCGCCGGTGCGGTGCACGGCGTTGACCTGCTCGGCGAGCGCCGTCGCGACCGCGTCGTAGGAGGCGAGCGCCTCGTTCAACGGGCCGCCGGTGCCGCCCGACGCGGGAGCGAGCATGGAGAGCGCACCGGCGAGCTCGCCGCCGTCGAGGTCGATCGCGGTGCCCGGTCGGCGTTCCCACTGCACGGAGACCGCGCCGGTGCCGCCCGGGGTCGTCGGCCCCGCGAGCACGAGCCGGTTCGCGGTCGTGCCCGTGACGATCGGGTTGCCGGCGACGAGCACGTCGACGGTGCCGTCGCCGCGGTCGTAGACCTGGCCGCCGGCGATCGAGGCGAGGTCGGCGGCGACGCGGTCGCGCTCGTCGAGGAGCTCGTTGACCTGCCCGCCGGCGAGGGTGGAGCGGCGGATGGTGTCGTTCAGCTCAGCGACCCGGGCGGCGGCGTGGTTGACCTGGTCGACCATCGTCGAGGCATCCTTCCGCAGCGCCGTCCACTGCGAGGAGACCGCGCGGGAGCCGTCGGCGATGCGCGCGGCGAGGGTGGCCGCCTGCTGCAGCACGACGGCCGCCGCCGCACCGTCGCCGGCCGCGTTGCCGAGGTCCTGCCAGGAGGCCCAGAACTCCTGCATCCGTGCGGAGAGGCCATCCTTGCCGGGCTCGCGGAGGCCGGTCTCGAGGGTCTCGAGCGCGGCCGCGCGGGTCGCGTGGTAGCCGGAGCTCGCGGAGGCCTCGCGGACCCCCTCGTTCAGCATCTCGTTCGCGAGGCGGGCGATGCCGGTGACCATGACGCCCTGCCCGGGGCCTGGGCGCGAGAGCGCGAGCACGCCGATCGGACCGGCGACCGGCGAGGAGGCGAGCTCCGCGCGCTGGCGCGTGTAGCCGGGCGTCTTCACGTTCGCGATGTTCTGACCGGCGACGTCGACGGCGGTGCGCGCGGCGTTCAGGGCGGTGTGGCTGGTGTTCAGCCCGCCGAAGGTGCTCATCAGGTCTCCTCGTCCACCAGGGTGGCTTCGACGACGTCCCGGGTGAGGCCGCGAGCGTCGTAGGTCGTGGTGCCGCGACGGGCGGCGTGCTGGGCGACTCCGGCGGGCCGGGCGGCCTGCTTGAGCAGCTGCTCGTTCGCATCGCGGAGCTCGCTGATCTCGCCGGTCACCTCTCGGAGGGCCGCGAGGTGGGCGAGCAGGATATCGCGCCAGACCTCGTCGCCGACGGCGTCGGCGAGTTCCTGGAGCGTCGCCTCCGCGGGCAGCTGCAGCTCCTCGGCCACCTCGGCGGACTCGACGGCACGCGCGAGCCCGACCTCCTTGAGGCGGGCGGTGAGGAACTCGATCTCGTGCGCGGCCCGGCCGAGCCACCGGCGGCGGTCGGTGGCGAGCAGCAGGCGTTCCACCTCGAGCTTGTACAGCAGCACGTCGAGCAGCTCCCGCTCGCGCCAGAGCACGGCGGAGAGTTCGTGCAACGACATGCGGACCGCCTCTCCTCGATGCATCCGACTATCGGCCGTGCGCCCGCCCGCGGTAAGCGCGCTCCCCCGTTCCCTTTCCGACTTGCCCGACTTTCATGAAAGTCGGGCAAGTCGGCACAAAGGCGGACCGTGCCGCGCATGTATCTCTTGCCGGGATGTCCGCACTAATGAGGACACCGCCGAACGCACCGATTCGGCGGCCCGGCGGGTGGACCCGCACCCGCTGCACACACGATCCAGGGCCCGCGAGGGCCGAACCCGAGGAACGAGCACGATGCCAGCAGAACAGACCACGACCGCCCCGCACCCGCTGGAGGGGTGGACCGAGCGCCGCGAGCACGCCGACGGCGTCTCCTACTGGCGCCGCGGCGAACGGCACCGCGCCGTCGGCTGGGCGGTCGACCGCGCCGGCGCCCGCGAGGCGTGGCTGTTCGGCCGGCGCATCCCGACGCCCGCGCACCCCGAGGAGCTGTGCTTCGCCGGCCAGGCCGCCGACGGCGTGCTCGAGTGGCACGACGAGGCGGGCCGGGTGCGCGTGCTGCGCTGGACCACCGCCGGCGGCGTCGAGGAGACCCGCTACCTCGGCGAGACCGGCGCGCCCGAAGCGCATCCGGGCGGCTACCACCGCGTCCGCGTGCTGCGCACCGGCGAACGCCGTTTCTACGAGGAGACCGCCGGCGGCCCCCGCCTGCACCGACTCGACGGCCCGGCCCTCGAGGACGCCGGCAGCGCGCGCCGGTCCCGCTGGCTCGAGCACGGTGCGCCCGTCGCCTCGCCCGAGGAGCTGCTGAACGCGGCGAAGCGCCGCGCGATGGCCGCCTGGAACCGGGGCGTCGATGCCCCGACGCACATGCTCGCGGAGGCGGATGCCGAGCGCATCGCCGCGGTCGTCGCGGCCGAGCCCGACTGCGAGCTCGCGTGGGAGCTGTCGATCGCGTTCCCGACGCCGTGGATCACCGGGATGCGACGCGCCGGACTCGCCGAGCGTCCCCCAGTCCGGGGGTGAACCGGACGGGTCCGCCCCCGCCGACGACCCGCTACTCGCCCGGAATCACGCGGATCCGCCGGGGGTGAGCGCGCTCCCCCGAAGCGGATTCGTCAGGGCCCCTTCCCACCTCCTTGCCCAAGCTGTGCAGTGGCTGTGAGAATCGCCGCAGCGGCCGGTGTTCCGGCGTTCGGATTCGGGTTCCGAATGTCTCCGGCCGCCTCGGCGACCGCGGGGGCGGTCGCCGTGGCGTGCGCGCAGCGCCGCCGGATTCGGGGTATGGAATGGGCGACGACAGCTCGGCGCCGACGCAGCAGGCGTCGGGTCCTGGCCTCGCCGCCGCGCGCCCGCGCCACGACGCGCCGATCGCCCGTCGCACGATGCGAACGCCGACGCCGACGCCGACGCCGACGCCGCGGCACGGCGTCGCCCTGCACGACGGTGACGGCGAGTGGGAGGCGCGCGTCGCACGGCTGCGCGAGCACCTCGCCACCACCGGCCGACCGCCGCGGGATGCCGCGAACGCCCCCGAGGCGGAGCGCGCCGTCGCCCGCTGGCTGAAGCGGCAGCGCGAGCTGCTCCGCACGGGCGCGCTGCCCGAGCGGCGGCTCCGCCACCTCGACTCCGTCGTTCCCGGCTGGCGCGACCCCCGCGGCACCGACTGGCACGGCACGGCCGTCGCCGTCGGACTGCATCTCGCGGAGACGGGCGCCTACCCCTCCCCGAGCGCGCACGACGCCGCCGAGCGGCGCCTCGCGACGTGGCTGCGCACGCAGCGGCGGGCCGAGGCATCCGGCCGTCTGTCGCCCGAGCGGCTCGCCTGGCTGGAACTGAACCTGCCGAGCTGGCGGCGCCCCGCCGACGAGGGCTGGGACGACACCGTCGCGGCGGTCGCCGGCTTCGTCGCCGAGACGGGGCGGTTCCCGCGCGAGGCGGCCCACGGGGAGCAGTTCGAGCGGCGGCTGGCGGGCTGGCTCCGCCGGCAGCGCGAGGCCGCGGCCGACGACCGACTGGACGACGAGCGTCGTCGGGCACTGGACGACGCAGTGCCCGGCTGGCTCGACCCGGCCGCCGCGCGGTGGACCCGCACCGCGCGGCGACTCGCCGGATGGGTCGCGGCGCACGACCGCCTGCCCGCGAAGCACGCCTCCGACCCGCTGGAGCGCAGACTCGGCGAATGGCTGGCCGGGCAGCGCCGGCTCGCGGCCGCCGGCTCGCTCCCACCGGCGCGGGCAGCCCGACTCGACCGCTCGGTCCCGAGCTGGCGCGAGCGCCCCGATGCCGCATGGCGAATGCGCCTCGACGAGCTCCTCGCCTTCACCGCCGCGGCCGGCCGCGCGCCGGCCCGCACCGCCGACGCCGGCGACGAGGAGCGCCGCGCCGCCGCCTGGCTCGCCGAGCAGCGCACCGCCGCGCGGGCCGGCCGCCTGAGCGACGCCCGCCGCGCCCTGCTGGACGCGTCGGTCGTCGGCTGGTTCGACGACGAGCGCGAGTGGCGGCAGCAGGCCGACCGGCTCGCCCGTCGGCTCGCGCTCGGCGCCGGCGCGCCCGCGAGCCGCGCCGAGGACCCCGAGGAGCGATCGCTGGCCAGGTGGCTGCAGCGGCAGCGCGGCCTCGTCGCCGCCGGCGAGCTCGACGAGTCGCGCGAGCGCTGGCTCGACCGTCAGCTCCCCGGGTGGCGGGACCACCGCTTGACGGCGTGGGAGCACACCGCGACGCGCCTTCTCGCCTTCCGCGCCGAGCACGGCCGACTGCCGGCCCGCAGCGACGACGCGAACGCCGCGGAGCTCGAGCTCGGCGTCTGGCTGAACAACCAGCGCTCGGCGGCCCGCCGCCGCGGTCTGATCCCCGAGCGCGAGCAGTGGCTCGACGCCCGCATCCCCGAGTGGCGCGACCCGCGCCTCGCGAGTTGGCTCCGCCGCGCCGCGGAGGTCGCGGCCTACCTCTCGGAGCGCGGCCGGCTGCCCTCCGAACGGTCGACGGTCGAGCGGTCCCGCCGCCTCGGCACCTGGCTGCAGACGCAGCGGCGCGCGCACCGCGACGGCACGCTCGACGCCACGCGCATCGCCTGGCTGGACGCGAACGCCCCGGGCTGGGCGGGCGAGGGCAGCGGTCCTCGGCCGATCCCGCCGTCGGAGCCGGCGACGCCGCAGCGGCTGACGGCCGCCCGGCGCCCGGGCGACGACGACGGTCTGCCGCGCATCGCTTGACCGGGCGCTACGGGCGCAGCAGCACCTTCACCGCACGGCGCTCGTCCATCGCGGCGTACGCCTCGGCGGCCTCCTCGAGCGGCAGCTCGAGGTCGAAGACGAGCCCCGGGCGGATGGCGCCCGAGCGCACGTCGGGCAGCAGCTCCTCGATGTAGCCGCGCACCGGTGCGACGCCGCCGTTCACCCCGACGTTCGTCTCGAACAGTCGCCGCACGGGCAGCTCGGGCCCGCCGTTCGGCACGCCGACGTAGCCGACCATGCCGCCGGGGCGGGCGGAGCGGATCGCCTGGTCCATCGACTCCTTCGTGCCGACGCACTCGAGCACGCGGTCGGCGCCGATCCCGCCGGTGAGCTCGCGGACCGCCTCGATGCCCGCGTCGCCGCGCTCGGCGACGACGTGCGTGGCGCCGAACTCCCGGGCGAGCGCCTGCCGCTCGGGGTGCCGGCTCATCGCGATGATCGTCGTCGCGCCGAGCCGTTTCGCCGCGATCACGGCGCAGAGTCCGACCGCGCCGTCGCCGACGACGGCGACCGCGTCCCCCGGGCCGACCCCCGCGGAGACGGCGGCGTGGTGCCCGGTGCCCATGACGTCCGAGAGCGTCAGCAGCCCCGGCACCGCTTCGTCGGCGACCGGACCGGGCACGACGGCGAGCGTGCCGTCGGCCAGTGGGACCCGCACGCGCTCGCCCTGCGCGCCGTCGGCGAAGCCGCCCTCGCGGTCGGCGGAGCCCCACCAACCGCCGTGCAGGCAGGAGGTGGAAACCCCGTTGCGGCAGTTCGCGCAGCTGCCGTCGCAGACGTAGAACGGGGCGATCACGAAGTCGCCCGGGCGCACGCGCTCGACCTGTTCGCCGACCGCCTCGACGACGCCGACGAACTCGTGCCCGATGCGGCGCGGCTCACGCGTCGGCGTCACGCCGCGGTACGGCCAGAGGTCGGAGCCGCAGACGCAGGCCGCGACGACCCGCACGATCGCGTCGCGGCCGGTCGAGAGCACCGGGTCGGGCACCGTCTCGATACGGATGTCACCGGGGCCGTGGATCAGGGTGGCGCGCATGAGGGCGAGCCTACGCCCTCATGCGCGCGCCGGCCGCCCGCGCCGCCGGTGGCTCAGGCGCCCCGGCGGCGGCGGACGGCGAGCAGCACCAGCAGGGCGAGCCCCGCGAGGATGCCTCCCGCCGCGAGCAGCATCGGCAGCAGCGTGTCGACGCCGGTCTGGCTGAGTCCGCCCGGCGCACTGCCGGTGCCGTCGCCGGGCACCGGGACCGGCACCACGAGCTCTGTCTCGGCGGCGAGGAGGCGCGCCGAGCCATCCGCTCCGACGCCGCTCGCCGCGAACGCGTGCTCTCCGGCCGCGAGCGCCTCGGGCACCGTGACCTCCGCGGAGAAGGCGCCCGAGGCGTCGGCGACCGCCGAACCGAGCGGCGTGAGCGTCGAGTAGACGCCGAGCGCGATCGGCGCGCCGGGGAGGAAGCCCTCTCCGGAAACCGTGAGCGTCTGGCCGCGGCGGAGCTCGGCCGGAACGCCCCCGAGCACCCCGTCGACCGCGGCGGGCAGCTGCGAGGGCAGGGCGACCTCGTCGGTCACGGTGAGCGAGAACTCGAGCACGTCGTCGCCGGAGGCGTTCGTCGCGGTGAGCTCGATCGCCGACGTCGCGGCGTCGCCGAGCGCGGGGGTGCCGCTCAGGGTCGCGGTGCCGTCGCCGTGGTCGACGAGGGTGAGCCACGCGGGCAGGGCGCTCGCGGTGATCGCGGGGGCGGGATGGCCGGTGGCGGACACCTCGATCGTGCGGGCCCCGCCCGGCAGCACGGTGACGTCCGACTGCGCCGCGAAGACGGGCACCTCGCCGACGGTGAGCGTCGCCTCGGCGCTCGTCGCCTCGCCGGCCGCGTTCGTGAACACGGCCCGGTACCGAACGCCGTCGTCGGTCAGGGTGGCGGTGAGCGTCAGCGTCTCATCGCTCGCGCCGGCGATCGGCTGCCAGCTGGCTCCGTCGTCGGAAGAGCGCTGCCACTGCACGCCGGGAGCCGGGAAGCCGCTCGCCGCGGCGGTGAACGCGAGTTCGGTCCCCGCGACGACCGAGGCGTCGACCGGGTTCTGCGTCACGACGGGCGCCTCGTTCACCGTGAGGCGGACGAGCTGTCGGTCGCTGCCGTAGGCGTTCGAGATGAGGAGTCCGACCTCGACCGTGCCGCCCGCGCCGGCCGGCGGGGTGCCGACGAGCCGCTGCGAGCCGACCGGGCCGGTGAGGCCGAGCCAGGTGGGCACCGTGCCGTCGAAGACGACCGCACCGGCGTCGGGGTAGCCGCCGTCGACGGTGATGGGCAGCTCGCCGGCGGTGCCGACCGTGAAGGTCGCGGTGCCCGGGCTCGTGATCGCGGGGGCGCGCCCGACGACGAGCTGGATCGTCTGGTGCAGCCCGCCGACGCTGTTCTCGACGTCGATGCGGGTCGTGTAGAAGCCCGCGTCGGCGGGGGCGGCGGTGCCGTGCAGCCGGACGCGCCCGTTGCCGAGGTCGGTGAGGGCGATGCCGGTCGGCAGCGAGGAGTTCTCGAGCGCCGTGACGGTCGGGACGGGGGCGCCCGAGAACACGAGCGTCTCGTCGATGCTCGTCCCGGCCGCCACCGAGTAGAAGGTCGGGCCGAGGTAGCTCGGGGCGGACTCGACGGTGAGCGTGAAGGACTGCGTCGCCGTCCCCGTCGGGTTGCCGAGCGAGAGCGTGAAGGTGTGCGTGCCGCCCGCATCCGCCGGGGGCGTGCCGACGAGCCGCGTGCCCGAGGTGGTGTCGATCCTGAGCCAGGACGGCGCGCCGCTGAGCTGCGGGACGCCGGTCGCCGCAGGGTAGCCCGGCGTGAAGGTGATCGGCACGCTCTGCTCCGTGCCGTTCGAGGTGAAGGTCGCGGACGCACTGCTCGTGATGGCCGGCGGGGCCGTCACGGTGATGGCGATCGACGCTGAGGTGTTCCCGAACCGGTTGCCCGCCTCGAGCGTGATCGGGAAGAGGCCCGACGCCGTCGGTCGCCCGGTGATCGTCGCAGTGCCGTCGCCCACGTCGTCGAAGCTCAGCCCGGCGGGCAACCCGCCCGAGGCGAGCGAGATCCGCTGGGCGACGTCGCCGGTGGTCCTGATCGTGACGTCGACGAGGTCGCCTTGCGGCACGGTGAGATCGCTGAGCCCGTCGAAGACCGGAGCCGACCCGACCTCGATGATGAGCGTCTGCTCGACCGTCGCTCCGTTGTCCGCGCGCAGCACGACCTGGTGGCTGCCGCGCGCACCGGCGGTGGGGGTGCCCGAGATGTGCGCGGCGCCGGGCGCGCCGGGCAAGAACGACAGGCCGGTCGGGAGCGCGCCCGAGACGAGGCTGATCGCCGGCGTCGGATCGCCCGTCGCCGTGACGGGGAAGGAGACGGCGTCGCCGATCGGCGCGACGAGACTCGCCGGGCTCGTGAAGTTCGGCACTGCGCGCACCAAGATGGCGATCGGGATGGTGGCGGCGTCGAAGCTGAGGCTCGCACCGCCGGCCCCGCCCGTCGCACCGGCCGTGAAGGTGGCGCCGGCCGTGCCGGCGCTCAGGACGGCCGAGGCCGGCGAGACGGTGGAACCGCTGGGGCCGGTGGCCGCCCAGGCGACCGCCGCCCCGTCGAACGCGGTGAGGTTCGCGGGGGCGACGGGCAGGCCCGCGGAGTCACGGCCGAGGGTGGCGGTGAGCGCGGTCGAGGTGCCCGAGTCGACGGTCGAGGCCGCCGCGCTCGCGGCGAGCGTCAGGTGCGGCGCGACCGTGCCGCCCGGCAGGTTCGCGAGATCGCATGGCGCGGTCGACGGGCCGGCGTTGCAGCCCCACCAGTTCAGCGTGGCGGCGACGGTGCTCGAGACATCCGCCCGGAACGCGGCCCCGCCGCCCGTGTTGCCGGCGATGCGGTTGTACTGCGCGGTGACCGGCCCGTTCGCCAGCGCGACGGCGGCACCGAAGCCCGCTGCACCCGCGACCGTGTTGCCGGTGAAGGTGTTCGCGGTGATCGTGGCGGGACCCGAGAGCTGACGCACCGCGCCGCCAAGGGCCGGCGAGCCGTCGCTCGTCGCCACCTGGTTGCCGTTGAACGCCGAGCCGCTGATCTCGACGGCGGCCCCGGCCGCGTCGTACGCGACGGCGCCGCCGCCGTTGTCCAGGCCGGCTGCCGCGACGACGGAGTTGCCGGTGAAGGTCGACCCGGTGATGCGCAGCGCCTGATCGGCCGGATCACCGAGCGCCTGGTAGAAGACCGCGCCGCCCGCGCCGATGCCGGCCGTGTTCTGATCGAAGAGGGAGTCCTCGATGGTGAGGCTGCCGCCCATGACCTGCACCGCGCCGCCCGGGGCGAAGGAGCCGGCCGTCGAGCGGTTGTCCCGGAAGACGGCGTCGCGGATGACGAGCTCGTCGCGGGCGGCTGCTTCGGCGGAGCCCGCGATGATCGCACCGCCGCCGGCCTCCGCGTCGCGCCCGCCCTGGAAGGTGAGCCGCTCGAGCGTCACGGAGACGCCGCCGCCCACCGCGGGGTCGACGCTCAGCAGCTGCGTCGTGCCGTTGCCGATGATCGCCGCCTCGCCCGAGGCCGGGCCACTGACCGTGATGTCGGCACCGGGCGCCGTGCCGAGCTTGAGCGCGCCGGCCGCGCCGAGCCGGTACTCGCCGGCGGGCACCGAGATCTGCTGCGCACCGCCGAGGTTGCTCGCCACGCAGAAGGCGTTGCGGAGCGTCACGGGGTCCGCCGTCGTCGTGACGGTGTCGTTCCCGCAGGCGTTGTTGACGTCGCCGTCGGCGGTGGTCGTGACGGTGATCGCGTCGGCGGCGTACGCCGGGGGCGAGACGAACACCCCGCCGGCGAGCAGTGCAGCGATGGAGAGCGCCGCTGCGGCACTCCGGACGTGTCCAGCCCGCAAACGAAGCCCTTTCCCGATGCGCCGTCTCGAGGGCGCGTTTGCACCCCAACTGGGTACGTCGGAATGCTATCGGCTGATTCGATCGGAGAGATAGTGTGGGCCCGCCGCCCAGTTCGGGGGGTTTTCGGGATCTCAGGAGCGACGTGACGTCAGGACTCTCACGCCGCACCGCCCTCGGCGCCGGCGCGGCTGCGCTCGGTGCCGCGGCGGTCGGCACCGCTGCGCCGGCGCAGGCGCAGCAGGCGGCGCGCACGGCGACCGCCTCGACTCCGCCGGCCGCGGCCGCCGGCCCCGACCCGGCGCTGCCCGTCCGCTCCCAGTTCCTCGGCCGCGAGGGCACCGGGTACGACGGAGCGTCGCAGTGGTCCGCTCATCGGCTCGAGCTCGCCTTCATCGGCGACCTCCCCGGCGACGGCGACGCGGAGCACCGCTTCGCCGTGCGGTTCACGACGGATGACGCGGCGCGCGACGGCATCTACCGCCTGAGCGCGCCCGGCGAACCCGACGCGATCCTGTACCTGACGCGCGTCGGCGGCGGCGCGCCGACGCTCGAGGGCGTCGTCGATCGGAGAGCCGTCTGATGGCCGAACCGTTCCTCGGCGAGATCCGCGTCTTCGCGGGCAGCTACGCACCGGTCGGTTGGGAGCTCTGCGCAGGGCAGCTGCTCTCGATCAGCGAGAACGAGGCGCTCTACACCCTCATCGGCACCATCTACGGCGGCAACGGGGTCACGAACTTCGCCCTGCCCGATCTGCGTGGTCGGGTGCCGGTGCACCAGGGCGCACTGCCCGGCGGCGACACCTACGTGATCGGTACGCCGGGCGGCGTCGAGCAGGTGACGCTGACCGCGAATCAGCTGCCCGCGCACACGCACGCCGCCCGCGCCACCGCGGTGCCCGACCGCACCACCCCCGGCGACGCGATCTGGTCCTCGCAGACCACGGGCGCGTACCAGGCCGCGAACCCGTCGGCGACGATGCAGGCGCAGACGGTGCAGGAGGTCGGCGGTTCGTTCCCGCACGAGAACATGCCGCCGTCGCTCGCGGTGACGTACATCATCGCCACCTACGGCATCTTTCCGTCCGAGTTCTGAGGGGACGAACCATGGCAGACCCATTCATCGGAGAAATCCGACGTGTCGCATTCAAGTTCGCCCCGAAGGGTTGGCTCCCGTGCGACGGCCGCATCCTCTCGATCCAGAACAACCAGGCGCTGTACGCACTGCTCGGCGCCACCTACGGCGGCAACGGCGTCACGACCTTCGCCCTGCCGGACCTCCGTGGCCGCAGCCCGATCGGCGTCGGATCGAGCATTCCCTGGGGCGCCGTCCTCGGCGAGGAGAGCCACGCCCTCACGCAGAACGAGATGCCGATGCACACGCACCAGGTGACGGCGACGAACGCCGCCGCCGCCGGCACCTCGCCGGCCGGCGCGGTCTGGGCGCAGACGGAGCAGGCGGCCTACGGCACCGGCTCGGCGACGACGCAGCTGCGCCAGAGCGCGGTCACGTCGGTCGGCGCCAATCAGCGCCACGAGAACCGGCCGCCGTTCCTCGTCGTCAACTACATCATCGCCACCCAGGGGATCTTCCCCTCGCGCAACTGACGCGCCCTGGTCCGAACGGAGCATCATGGCAGACCCCTACTACGGCGAGATCCGCACCGTCGCCTTCGGTTACGCGCCGTACAACTGGGCGCCCTGCAACGGGCAGCTCATGCCCATCGCGCAGAACACCGCCCTGTACTCCGTGCTCGGTACCACCTACGGCGGCGACGGCAAGTCCACGTTCGCCCTGCCCAATCTGAACGGCCACCTCGCGATGGGGCAGGGCGACGGGCCGGGGCTCACCCCCCGTTCGCTCGGGATGGACGTCGGCAGCGCGACCGTGACCCTGCTGCCGACCGAGATGCCGCGCCACACCCACGCGCCCGCCGCGATCGACGCGGCCGGCACGTCCGGCTCCGCGACCGACGGTGTCTGGGCGCAGCCCCGCTACGGCCGGGTCGGCCGCAAGGCCTACGCGAGCAGCACCGACGCGACGATGCGCGGCGACGCCCTCGGCATGGCCGGCGGCAGTCAACCGCATAACAACCTGCCGCCCGTGCTCGGCATGTACTTCGTCATCGCGCTCGTCGGCGAGTTCCCGCCGCGCCCCTGACGCGCCGATGACCACCGAGCACGACCCGCGGCATCCGCTCGTGCAGCAGATCGCGGCCGAGGTGCTGCGTGAACGCCTCCCCGGCGTCCCGGCGGAGTTCGCCGCGTCGCTCGTCGCCGCGCAGCTGCGGGCGAAGTTCGAGGCGATGCGCGTCTCCCGTCCGGCGAGCACCGCTGAGCTGCTGCCGGCCGGCCGGGACGACACCGAGGAGGCGCTCGGCTACCTGGTCGTGGACCGCAGCGGCGAGGAGCTCCGCCTCGTCGACCTCGCGGTCCGCGCGGACGCCCGCGGCCGCGGCGTCGCGAGCGCGGCGCTCGGCTCGCTCACGACTGAGGCGGATGCCTCGGGTCGAGCGATCGGGCTCTCGGTGTGGGCGGGCGACCCCGCCGAACGGCTGTACGCACGGCACGGCTTCGTCCGCGTCGACACAGGCGATGCGCGGGAGGACGCCGCCGACGGTTACGTCGAGCTGCGCCGCCCGCCCCGGCCGAGCGCACGCCAGAGCAGTGTGTGCACGGGCGACACCAGCACGAGCAGCAGCAGCGCCCAGTAGCCGATCGCGGGCACCAGGATCGAGAGAGCGAGGGCGACGAGGAAGAGCCCGGTCGTGATGACGTCGGCGAGGATGCCGCGGCGCAGCCGCAGCTCGGCGACCGAGTGCAGCGCGGGGTGCCGCAGCAGGTACCAGCGGATGGCGAGTGACATGACGCTCGTGAGCACGAGGCTGCCGATGTAGACGAGCTTCTGCGCGTCGTCGGTGTCCATCGATCCGAGCATCGCCGTCGGCACCGGTAGCCACACGATCGTGAACATCCAGCCGATCGTGAGCCAGAGCAGCGCGGGACTGGTGCGCTCGACCCTGGCGAACACCCGGTGGTTGGCGAGCCAGAAGGTCGCGATGAGCGCGAAGCTCAGCGCGAAGCTCATCAGCTGCTCGGCGTGCTCGCCGAACCAGGCGACGACGCCGCCGCCCTCCGCGCCCGCATCGGTGACGCTCTCCATGAGCGGAAGGATGAGCAGCGTCATCGCGATCGCCACGACCGCGTCGGTGAAGGCTTTCAGGCGTTCGGCCGAGGTGGTGGCGGGGCCGCTGCCGTCGTCCACGGGTTCCGCATCGTGGTCGTCGAGGCGACGGCGATCCGGCTCGTTCGAGCTCATGGACGCAGAGTAGCGAATACCGCAGCCCACGAGGGGATCTCGGCGGAGGGAGTGCGCGTGCGGCCGCGGGGGGATGGGCGACCGCACGCGCACGAGGTGGAGCCACGCGTTCGCGGGGCTCAGCTCGTCGGCGCGAGCATGATGGGGCAGAGCTCGCCCGCACGCTGCGCGTCGAGATCCGGAACGGCGGACCAGGGGATCCACGGCTCGCTGTCGTACGTCTCCTCGAACGCCTCGCGGGATGGCCGCTCGGGCACGGGGAACCCGGCGCCGTCGAGGCACTCTTCGATCTCGACGTACCAGTCGTAGATCAGCTCGTACTGATCGGCCGACAGCGGCGCGTCGGGATCGATGCCGGCCGCTTCCAAGCACTCCAGGTCGTCGGCTTGATACGCGGTCATCTGCTCGGGCGGGATGTTCCCGACGATCGCCGTGCCCTCGAGCCGGACGTCCCACCCCCGCTCGACCAGGCAGGCCGCCCGCTCGCTGGCCACGTCGGCGCCGGCGAAGAGGGAGTCGATACCGCTGCTCGACGGTGCGGGCGAGGTCGGGCTGCACCCCGCGAGTGCGAGCACGGCGACCGGGAGGAGAACGAGGAAGCGCCGACGCCGCATCAGATCGCTTGGCAGTACCGGTTGGCGGAGGAGACGTCCCCGTTCGAACCGAGGCCGTAGGCGTAGAAGTTGCCGGCCTCGTTGGTCCAGAACTTCCAGCCCCAGTTCGCGTACGCGGCGGAGTAGCCGAGGCTCACCGTGTTGCTGTTGGTGTTCTGCGGGTTGTTGAGCTGGAACTGTACGGTGCCGCGGGCGACGGCGGTCGTGCCGATCGTGATGTTCGGATACGCGGTGCACGAGATGCGGCCGGTGATGGCGCGCATGCCGGCAGCCTCGGCCGGAGCCGCGACCGCGAGGGTGGCGGCCATCGCGGCGGCCGCGGTCGCGGCCAGGGCCGCTGCTCGGAACTTCTTCATTCGATCCTCCAAACGTCGGTGTCTTGCGGATCTCTGAAGCGTATGGGATTCCAGCGTTCGGATTCAAGGTAGAAACGCTGTGGGTTCCCGCGCAATGCGTCCGAACAGAGACATCGCGCCAGTTCCACGCTCAGACGTGGGGGACGAAGCGCTGCCAGGCGACCCGGCGCTCACCGCGGGGGTCGGCCTCGATCCGGTCCCGCCGATCGAGAATCAGGGTCAACCGCTCCGGCTCGCCGTACTGCGGCCAGTCGAGCCATCCGTCGTCGCCCGGGCCCGCCACGCCTCGTCCGCCGGGAGCGCGCGCCAGCTCCGGGCTCCCGGTCGTGGCGAACCTCGCCCAGCGCGCCTGCATGCGACGCCCGACGGCGACGAACATGCCCCGGCCGCCGAGCACGGTGAGCCCGACGCCGACGGGGGTGTCGAACTTCTCGAAGAGCGCGAACAGCTCGAGGCCGTGCGTCGCGTCGAGCCCGAGCAGCCGGGCCATCCGCGGCGCCGCATCGAAGCGGTAGCTCCACGTCGGTGCGAAGCGCGCGTGCCGCTCGGCGAGTTTCACGCTCGGGAACCAGAAGGTGAAGTCGCCGGCGAAGTCCGCGGCGGGCCGCCGATCCGGGAGCCCGGGATACTGCCGTTTGATGCGCTTGCGCGCCTTCTTCTTCGTGTTCGCGAAGATCGCCCGGATGCGCGGCTTCGTCGTCGGCAGGATGTCGATCCGCCCCTCGAACAGCGAGCCCTCCCGGTCGTTCGTGCCGATCACGAGCGGCACGCGGTGGGCGCGCCCCTCTTTGAACGCGTCGAGCGGCCGCCACGGCAGGAACTCGCCATCGATCACCGGGGCCAGGCTGATCGTGCCCGGGTTCTCGTCGGGCGTGCGCACGGCGAGCTCCGTCGTGGCGCGGGCGAGCACCGCGGGGTCGGCGGTGCGCAGCATCCGGGCCGCGTCCTCCGGCGCCTCGCTCTCCAGGTCGTCGTCGTCGACGAGCCGGCTGAGCAGCCGCACGTACTCGGCCGCCCAGCGCTGCGCGATCTCGGCCGGGTAGACGGCGTTCGCCGGGGAGGACTGCGCGATCGCCCGCGCGAAGAGCCCCTCGGCGGCGGGCACCGTCATGAGCGTCGTCACCGAGTTCGCGCCGGCGGACTCGCCGAAGAGCGTCACCCGCGAGGGGTCGCCGCCGAAGGCGCGGATGTTCCGCCGCACCCACTCGAGCGCGGCGAGCTGGTCGCGGAGGCCGAGGTTCGCCTCGATCGGATGCCCCGGCGTCGAGTAGGCGCGGAGGTCGAGCCAGCCGAGGGCGCCCAGCCGGTAGTTGCAGCTGACGTAGACCACCCCGTGCCGCGCCGCGAAGAGCTCGCCCTGGCGGGGGTACTCGCCGGAGGAACCGACGCTGTACGCCCCGCCGTGCAGGAACACCATGACCGGCAACCCGGCGCCCGGCCCGGCGCCCTCCGACGAGATCACGTTGAGGCTCAGGCAGTCCTCGCTGCGCGGGAGGTGCGGGGCCGCGCCGATGAACTGCCCACGACGCAGCTGCGGGGCGACCGGTCCGAACTCATGCGCGGCGCGGACGCCGTCCCAGCCGCTCGCGGGCTGCGGCGCGCGGAACCTCGCCGCTCCGCCCGTCGGCGCGGCGAAGGGGATTCCGCGCCACGTGCGGACCCCGCGACGGCGCACGCCGTGCACCGCGCCGAGCTCGGTCTCGACCAGCAGCCCGTCCCCCGCAGCCGTCCCCACCATGCGCGCATGCTAGCGGCCCGGCGTGAACGGCGATGCCGTCGAGGTCGGCTACAGCCGCACCCAGTCGACGACGGTGGGGCGGTCGTTCGTCTCGGCGAACTCCGCGGCGCAGCGCAGCGCAGCTTCGACCTCGAGCAGCACCGACCCCGGCAGACGAATGCGCTCGCCGAGCGCGGTCTCCGGGAACTCCCGCGTCGCCGGCACCCGCGATGGTACCCAGCGCCTGATACCCGGCTGTCTTCGCGCGCGGGAAGTAGTGCACGGCCGCGACATCTCCGGCGATCAGAATGTCGAGCACGGGAAACGACGCTCCGAGCGCCGAGAGCTGGAAGTGGCCACCGTGCTCGCGGCGCGAGTCGAGCAACGCCGTGAGCGACGCAGCCGTCCAGACGGTGTGCAGTTCGTCGAGTGCGACCACCTCGATCGCTCCGGCCAACCTGACCTCCACAGTTCTCCGCACCGGCCCGCGCCGGCCGCCCTCGCATCAGCCGCCGACCCGCCGGCGACGCGCCAACACCATCGCGCCGGCGCCGACGGTCAACAGCAGGAGCACGATGGGCACGACGCCCTCGCCGACCTCGACGCCCGTACGCGGGAGCTCGCCGGGCAGCGGGGCTCCAGGCGCCGGCGGCGCGATCGGCACGACCGGCGGGGCGTGCACGAGCAGGCTCGCATCGGACACGTTCGAGTGCGGTATCGCCGCCCCGCTCGGCGGGTACGCGGAGGCGACCGCGGTGTTGCGCACCGTCCCAGCGGCACCGTCGTCGGGCCCGACCGTGTAGCTGGCCGTGCACGTCGCGGACTCCCCGGGCGCGAGCACGATCTCCGGGCAGGACACGTCGCTCAGCGTGCCCGTGCCGGTGAAGCCCGTCTCGTCGATCCACGGGTCGACGACGGAGACGTTGCCCGTGTTCGTGACGGTGAAGCGGTAGAGCACCGTGTCGCCGATGCGCGCTTCGACCGGCTCGACCGACTTCACGAGTTCGAGCGCCGGGTCCTGCGCCGCCTCGATGTCCGCGTCGCTGCGCGGGGTCTCGATCGGCTCGGTGTCGCCGACCGCCGTGCCGCTCGCGCTGGCTGCGTTCGAGAGCTCCCCTCGGTCGAGGTCGGCCTGGGTCACCACGTAGCTCGCCGTGCACGTCATCGACTCGCCGCCGCCGAGCGCGGTGCCTGGGCACTCGATCGCGGAGAGCTCCCCGCTCCCGCTGAACTCGAGCTCGTCCACGGCGATGCCGCTCACGGTCACGTTCCCGGTGTTCGTCACGACGAAGCGGTACTCGACGAGCTGCCCGACCTCGCCGAACGCGGCGGGTTCCGCGGACTTCTCGAGCGCCAGGCCGGTCTCCGCGGGGATCGCGACGACGGCGCTCGACTCGCCCGACCCGGGGCGGGCCTGGCCCGGCGGGGGCGTCGCCGCAGCCGTCGCGGTGTTGTCGATGCGTCCGGCGTCCACGTCGGCCTGCGTCACCTCGTAGCTCGCGGTGCAGTCGACGGAGTCGCCCGGAAGGATCGGGCCGGGCGGGCAGGAGATCTCCAGCGGCCCGCCGGTGCCGGAGAACGACACCTCCGTGATCTCGGCGTCGTTCAGCGTGACGTTGCCCGTGTTCGTCACGTGGAACGTGTACGTCACGATCTCACCGGCGCGGGCGACCGTGCGCGGGCTCGCGCGCTTTTCGAGGCCGATCTCGGGGCTCGGGTCGCTCGGCAGCTCCTCCTCCACCGGGTCGGCGGCGACGGGCTCCTCCTCGCCCGCCGGCATCCCGCTCGCGCTCGCGGTGTTGCTGAGCGAGCCGGAGTCGACGTCGGCCTGGGTGATCGTGTAGGTCGCCGTGCACGTCATGGTGTCGTCGGGCTGCACGGTGCGATCGGCCGGGCACTGGATCTCCGAGAGCTCCCCGCTGCCCGAGAACGCGTCCTCGCTGATCGTGACGTCGTCGATCGGCACGTTGCCGGTGTTCGTGACCACGAAGGTGTAGCTGATCTGCTGGCCGACGACGAAGTCCTCCGCCGCCGAGGGACTCGCCGCCTTCGTGATCGACAGCGCGGGCGCGGCGGCCTCGGCCGGCGTGCGGGTGCGCGCGGGCCGCGAGCTCACGTCGTCGCTCGTGCCGCTCACCGTGCCGGCCGCGGACGCCCGGTTCTCGACGACGCCGGCCTGCTCGTCTTCGGGCGTCACGGTGTACGGCGCGTCCGCCGCGCAGTCCACCGATGCATCCGGTGCGAGCTCGCCCGGCGGGCAGCTCACGCTGCCGAGCTTGGGGTCGTCGATGCGCACGTCGGTGAGCGGCAGCTCGCCCGTGTTGGTGACCCGGAAGGTGTAGCGGATCCGGTCGCCCGCGTCGGTGATGCCGTTGCCATTCACGTCCTCGATGGCGGCGACCCGCTTCACGAGGGAGAGGCCGGTGTCCTTCTTGGCGTTCGTGATGGTGCACGAGACCAGGTCGCCGATGCCCACGTGCACCTCGGCCCGGTAGCCGGGGGAGCGACCGGTCGGCAGCGTCGGGTCCGCCGCCCCGTTCCGCGTGCAGGACCACGAGGCGTCGTAGTTCGTCAGCTCGCCCGCGATCATGCGCTCTGCGAAGGTGAACCTCGTCTCCATCCCCTTGGCGACGACCGTCTGCCGTCCGGTGGTCGCGCTCGCGCCGGTCGGGCCGGTGGAACCGCTGTACACCCAGGTGCCGTCCTCACCGCCGATCGAGATGCGGAAGTCATCGCCGGTGAAGCGGGACTCGACTCGCTTGTTCAGCTCCACCTGCGAAAGCAGCACGCCGAAGGCGACGGCCTGCACGCCGCCGCCGACCATGCGCTGGGTCCAGAACTCCGGATTCTCGCTCGCGACGATGGCGTTGCCGGTCTTGTTGACGGTGCGGGTGGCGGCGCAGCTCACCTCGGTGGTGCCGAGACCCGGCAGACGTCCGTCGCACGCCGTGCCCACGCCCGGGTCGGAGCCGTTCGCGGTCAGGGAGAAGATCGGGTTGCTCGACCGCCACCGGATGGACTCGTTCGTGTCGGTGCTCTCGGCGTCGGCGCCGACGAGGGCGAACGCCGTCATCTCCTGGCCGAACGCGTTGACCACGCGGATGTCGCTGAGCGTCAGGTCGGTCGTCGTGCGATGGCCCGTCTGGTAGAGCGCCGGCCGGCCGCTCACCCCGGTGTACTCGCGGTTGCCGAGGTAGGCGCCGCTCCACGTCGGGAAGGGTACGGTCTGGATCATCCCGCCGGAGGTCTTCAGCGTGAATGACATCCGAGAGCCGCCGGGGAGCCGCACCTCCATCTCCTGGCCGGCGGCGCTCCGCGCCTGGGCGGAGTCGTAGGAGCTGAGGTCGAACCAGCAGAGCGTGGTCGCGAAGCGGCCGGAGCCCGGATCGGCGGTCGAGCAGCCGGTCTCGGTCGCCGCCTGTGCGGCACCGGCCGTTCCCGCGACCATGCCTCCGGCGATGACCACCACCGCCGCGAGCGCGGCCAGGGCACCGCGCACCCCGCGGATGCTTCGGCCGCGCGTCATCCGTCGACCCGCTTGCGACGCGCCACCACGATCGTCCCGGCACCGACGCTGAGGAGCAGCGCGACGAGGAGCAGGATGCCCGCGCCCAGCTCGATCCCGGTCCGGGACAGCTGTCCAGGCCCGGGGACAGGCGACGCCTGGGCCGACGTCGGCACCGCGACCGTCGAAGACGCCGAGGTGACCGGCGTCCCGCCCGGTCCCGTCCCGCTCGCGGACGCCGTGTTCATCAGCGGGCGGCCGTCGAGGTCCCCCGGCCGCACATCGTACGTCGCCGTGCACACGGCGGTCTCGCCCGGGGCGAGGCTGAGCGGGTCGGTCGGGCACTCGATCGCCGAAAGCTCGCCGGCGCCGGAGAAGTCGTCGTCGCTCACCACGATGTCCGACACCGTGACGTTGCCGATGTTGCTGATCGTGAACGAGTAGGTGATCAGCTGGCCGGGACGTTCGGCCCGCTCGGCATCGGCGGACTTCACGAGCGAGAGGCCGGGTGCCGGATCCTGGGGCACGCGGGCCTCGCCCGGCTCAGACCCCACGGGGTCGCCGCCGGCGGGCGGGACGCCGTTGGCGGTCGCCGAGTTCTCGATCGACCCCCGGTCGACGTCGGCCTGCGTCACCTCGTACGTCGCCGTGCACGTCACTCGGTCGCCCGGCGCGAGCGAGGCGGCCTCAGCCGGGCAGCTGACCGCCGAGAGCTCCCCGGAACCGGAGAAGTCGCCTTCCTCGACGGTGACGTCGGCGAGGGTCACGTTGCCGGTGTTGGTGACGACGAAGGAGTAGGTGATCGTCTCGCCGACAATCAGCTCTGCCCGGTCGGCGGACTTCTCGATCGAGAGCCCGGGCGCCGGCGGGATCGGCAGCTCGGCGGAGGACGGCGGCGAGACGGGCGGCGTGGTGCCGTCCGGCGGGGTCGCCGTCGCCGTCGCCGAGTTCGTCACGCCACCGGCGTCGACATCGGCCTGGGTCAGCACGTAGCTCGCGGTGCACTCGAGCGCCCGGTTCGGCGCCAGCGCCGCGTCGGGGCAGACGATCGGGCCGAGCGGCCCCGTGCCGCTGAAGTCCCCCTCGTCGATGGTCACTTCGGTCAGGGTGACGTTGCCGGTGTTGCGCACGGTGAAGGTGTAGACGATCTCATCTCCGGCCGCGCCACCCTCAGCGGGTGAGACGGACTTCATCAGTTCGATGCCCGGGTTCCGTTCGGACGGCACGTTCGCGTCGTCGGGCTCGGAGGTGACGGGGTCGCCGCCGTTCGGCGGGGTGCCCGTCGCGCTCGCGGAGTTCTCGATCGACGCCTGATCGACGTCGGCCTGGGTCACCTCGTACGTCGCCGTGCACGTCACCTGACGGTCCGGCGCGAGCACCGTCACCGGGCAGTCGACGGCCGAGAGCTCACCCGACCCCGTGAACGTGCCCTCGTTCACCACGATCTCGGTCAAGGTCACGTTGCCCGTGTTCGTCACCACGAACTCGTACGTGATCGTCTCACCCACGACGAGCTCGTCCGTATCGGCCGACTTCTCGATCGACAGCTCCGGCGCGGGCGGGATGTCGACGCGCGCATCGTCCGGCTCCGAGGTGACCGGGTCGCCGCTGTTCGGCGGCGTCCCACTCGCCGTCGCGGAGTTCGTCACGCCACCGGCGTCGACGTCGGCCTGGGTCAGCGTGTAGCCGGCCGTGCAGTCCACGAACTCCCCCGGCGAGAGCGAGGCGGCGCCGTCGGGGCACACGATGGGCCCGAGCTCTCCGGTTCCGGAGAAGTCGCCCTCGGTGACGCTCGCGTCCGTGAGCGTCACGTTGCCGGTGTTCGTCACCCGGAAGGTGTACGTGATCTCGTCGCCCGCGGCCCCGGTCGACTCGGGCGACGCCGACTTCTCGATCGTGATGCCCGGAGCGGCATCCTGCGGGATCTCGACCTCGTCGGGCTCGGAGGTGACGGGATCGCCGCCGTTCGGCGGCGTGCCCGTCGCGGTCGCGGAGTTCTCGATCGACCCCTGATCGACGTCGGCCTGCGTCACCTCGTACGTCGCCGTGCACGTCACCTGACGGTCCGGCGCGAGCACCGTCACCGGGCAGTCGACGGCCGAGAGCTCACCCGACCCCGTGAACGCGCCCTCGTTCACCACGATCTCGGTCAACGTCACGTTGCCCGTGTTCGTCACCACGAACTCGTACGTGATCGTCTCACCCACGACGAGCTCGTCCGTATCAGCCGACTTCACGATCGACAGCCCAGGCGCCGGGACCCCCGGCACGCGGACGCTGTCCGGATCAGAGGTGACCGGGTCGCCGCCGTTCGGCGGCGTCCCCGTCACGGAGGCGGAGTTGTCGACCGAGCCCCGATCGACGTCGGCCTGCGTCACCTCGTACGTCGCCGTGCACGTCACCGCCTCGGTGGGCGCAAGGCTCGTTCGGGGGCAACTCACGTCCGACAGCTCGCCGGATCCGGTGAAGGAGATCTCGTTGACCGCGACCTCGAGGGCGACATCGCCGGTGTTCGTGACGAGGAAGGAGTAGGTGATCGTCTGCCCCGCGACGAGCTCGGTGCGATCCGCGGACTTCTCGAGGGTCAGGCCGGGCTTGAGCGGGATGTTGGTGAAGGTGCAGTCGACGTCGATGATCGGCGCGACCGGCACGGTGAAACTGCCCGAGTTGCCGGTGCCGCTCGACACCGTCTCACCGGACTCGAGGTTCACGCATGCCCACGTGGTGCGGTAGTTCCCGAAGTTCGTCGTGCCTGCCGCGGACTGCGAGAAGGTGTAGGTGTCGCCGGGGAAGGTCGCCGTGCGACCGATGTACTCTCCCGCTTCCTGATCCTGCAGCCCAGACTCGGTGCCCGTCGTCTCGGCTTCGAGAAGCGGGTCGCCCGGCTCGGGGCCCTGGTAGCTCAGGTGGAACTGGTCGGTGTCGCTGTGCCGGCCCTGCGGGAGATCCACGTTCACCAGCGCCGTCGGGTGGAACACACGGGAAGCGAGGTCGACGAGGCGCACCGGTGGGTTGAGCGCGACGGTCCCGACGAGGCTGAACGACACGGGATCCGTTCGCAGCAGGGTGCTCGGTCCGCTCTGGTTGTCGTCGTTCCTCGAGATGTACCCGTACCCGTCCGGTCCATACGCCGTACCGTTCGCGTACTGGGTGCCCATGATCTTCGGGCCCACGGCGGTCGCGGTCGCGGTACCGCCGGTCTGCGTCGAGACGTCGGAGGCATTCACGCGATATACCACGGAGCCCTCGGGGTTCGCACCGGTCGCGTCCGAGGAGAGGATGAACATGTTGCCCTGCTGATCGAAGACCAGGTCGCCGTTCCAGCCCGTGTTGCCGGCTGCCGTGACGGTGAGCGCGTTTGGGATGACGGTGTTGTTCGCCAGATCGTAGGCCGCGAAGACGAAGGTGTCGCTCGGTGCACCCGCCCAGCGGTTGCCGCCGTAGTAGAAGTACCCGGTGACCGAGTTCACACCCCCCATGAAGTTGCTCGCCGCGTCGTTCGACGGTCGCGCAGCCTGCCGCCAGGACTCGCTCGGTGCGTCGTACATGAAGACCGTCGTGGTGTTCGTCATCAGCATCGCATTGCCGTCTGCGGTCAACGCGAGCGAGTTGAAGCTGCTCGTGGACGGTGGTGCCGTCAGGATCTGCGTGGTCGCGCCGGTCGTGGCGTCGATCTGGTAAATGGCGCGGGACACCGGCTGGCCGGTCGAAGCGACTCCCTGTCCGTAGAGATACTCGGCGCTGAAGGGTTCCGCCGCATTGGCCGCAGAGGTGGGCACGACCGCCGCCGCGCCGGCGACGAGCGCCCCGATGCCGAGGGCGGCCAGCACTCGCCGGAGACCGGCGGTCCTCCGCTGCGTCGTCTGCTTCGCCATGACGGCCCCCATTCCACGTTCCCTCGCCTCCGGTCGGCTTCGGGTTTGCACTATTCGACCGGCATCGATGCACAGAATCGTATGTCAGGGATACCAGAATCTCAACGCACAGCGCTGCAAATTAAGCGCTGTGCGATCCGATCGAGCAGAGCTCGGGCAGTCGGGCGACCATGATCGGGGCGCTCATGACCGCCGCCCGCGAGCGGAGCGCCGCGCCTGGCAGACTCGAGCCATGGAGCTCGGAGTGCACTTCCGCCTGACCGACGCCGAGGCCGCGCGCGTGCGCGAGGCCGCCGGCGACGACGAGCGCCTCGGCGCCGTGCTCGCCGAGCTCGAGGCCGACGACGAGGTCTGGGCCAGGGCGTGCGAGACCGACAAGGCCTGGGACCCGATCGCCTGCGCGATCGCTCCGGCGGGCGAGTCGGGCGAGTGGCCGGCGCGCGGCGTCATCGGCGGCGCACGCGCACTGCAGCAGGACGACGACGAGTCCTGGGTCACGCACCTCGACCCGGGCGAGGCCGCTGAGGTCGCCGACTACCTCGCCGGCCTCGACGACGCGGCGTTCGCCGCCGCCTACGCCGAGATGCCGGAGGAGCTGCGGAACCCGGAGTTCGGCCCGGACGAGCAGGAGTACGCGCTCGCGATGCTCGCCGGGCTCCGGCCCTTCTTCGAGGCAGCACGTCGCGAGGGGCAGCACGTCGTCTTCACCGTCGGGTTCTGAGCGCGCGGCTCCCGCCGCGGCTCAGCGCTCGAGGGCGCGGATGGCGAGCCAGGCCGCCGTGCGGTCGTCGGGGCTCGCCAGCGAGAGCCCGGTGAGCTCCTCGATGCGGAGCAATCGCGTCGCCAGGGTCTGTCGGTGGATGCCGAGGGCGGTCGCGGTCACGCCGAGCGCCCCGTGCTCGGCGAGATAGACCCGGAGCGTGCGCAGCAGCTCGCCGTCACCGCCCGCGAGCGGCTCGAGCAGATCGCCGATGCGCGCCGAGGCATCCTCGTCGAGCCGGTCGAGCACGTAGGCGACCGTCGGCAGCGCGCGGTACCGCACCACCGCGCGCGCGTCGGCGACGGCCGCCTCGTGTGCCTGCCGCGCCTCGCCGGCGCTGCGGGCCAGCGCGTCCACCGGGGCGGAGGAGCCGAGGCCGAGGCGCAGCACGACCCGGCCGTCGAGCAGGAACTCCTCGACCCGACGGGCGAAGGCGTCCACCTGGCCGTCGCGGAGGAAGCCGATGACCCGCTCGTGCGACTCCGTCACGACGTGCACCGCGCCGAGTTCGTCGAGCCATCGGGTCACGAGGCGCTCGAGGTCGACGCCCTTCGAACGGCTGGTCAGCGCGAACGCGGTGAGGCTCCGGTCGCGCACGCCCCAGCGGTGCAGCAGCTCGGATGCCTCCGGGCCGCCCGCGAGCAGCGTGTCCACCATGACGGATCGGCCGAGCCGCTCGGTGCCGCCGTGGTCGTGGGTGCGCAGCAGGAGGTCGAGGAGCGCGGCGGCCTGCGAGGCGAGATCCCGCGTGCGGCTCGTCGAGGCCTCCCGGGAGGAGACGACGAGGTAGGCGGTGAGGTCCTCGCCGGGGCCGACGGCGTGCACCTGCAGACCCGGATGCCGCACCCGCACCGGCCGGTGGAACGCGACGGCCACGGCGTCCTGCACGTGCAGGCCGCCCGCGCCGGCCGTGGTGATGACCTGGCCGTGCACGTCGAGCAGCACCGCCCAGCCGTCGATCCGATGCGCGAGTTCGGCGACGACCGCCCGCGCGCCGCCGCGGCGCGCGACCTGCGTGAGCACCTTGGTGCCGGTGGTGACGAGGCGGTCCTCGGCGGCGCGGTCGTCGGCGAGCTGGGCGACGAGCGCGGCGTGCAGCAGTTCGGGCGACTGGCCCCGGCCGAAGATCGCCGTCGCCCCCGCCTCGGCGAGCGCGGCGCGCAACGCCGTCGTGGGAGCCGGGGCGACGAGCACGGCTCCGGCGAGCGCGAGCGCGCGCGCGTCGCCCGCGCGGAGCGCCGCCTGCAGCTCGGCGGCGGTGCCGACGACGAGAGTCGCGAACGCGGGGTGGCCGACGACAGCGAAGTCGGTGAGCGGCACGGCGGCGTCGACGGGGGTCGACGGGTCGACGCGGCCCTCGACCAGTTCGCCGCCGAGGGTCGCGGCGACGGAGTCGAGTCGCCGGGCCATCCCTCGATTGTACGGAATGTCGATCGAATCGGCCTGAGTTCACACTTCTTCGCAATGACGGACCCTCGACTCCGTGCCTAGCATCGGCATGCCCAGCAACAGATCCAAGGGAGCATCATGAAAGCCATCGTCTTCCGCGAGCCGGAGACGCAGATCGAGGTCGCCGAGGTCGCCCTCGCCGCCCCGAAGGCCGGCGAAGTCCGCGTGAAGATCGCCGCGGCCGGAGTCTGCCACTCCGACCTGCACGTGAAGCGAGGGGAATGGGACGCCCCGGCTCCGCTCGTCATGGGTCATGAGGGCTCCGGCGTGGTCGTCGAGCTCGGTGAGGGCGTCACCTCCCTCGCCGTCGGCGACCACGTCGTGCTCAGCTGGGTGCCGCCGTGCGGCGAGTGCCGGTACTGCCGCTCGGGCCACGAGGCCCGCTGCCAGAAGGTCGCCACCGTGGTCGCACCGAAGGGCGTGCTCTTCGACGGAACCTCGCGCCTGAGCAGTGGCGACGAGGAACTGCACCACTACCTCGGCGTCTCCTCCTTCGCCGAGGAGGTCGTCGTCCCGGCCTCCGGCGCGGTGAAGGTGCGCGACGACGCCCCGCTCGATGTCATCGCGGTCGTCGGCTGCGCGGTCGCCACCGGCGTCGGCGCGGTGCTCAACACCGCGGCCGTCGAGCCCGGCTCGACCGTCGTCGTCATCGGCTGCGGCGGCGTCGGCCTGAACGTCGTGCAGGGCGCGAAGCTCGCCGGCGCCGAGCGGATCGTCGCGATCGACGTGCTGCCCGAGAAGACCCAGCTCGCCCTGCAGTTCGGCGCGACCGACCGCATCGACGCCTCGAAGGGCGACGCCGTCGAGCAGCTGTTCGAGCTCATCCCCGACGGTGTCGACTACGCCTTCGACGCGATCGGCCGCACCGTCACCACCGAGCAGGCCATCCGCATGCTCGGCCTCGGCGGTGCCGCCGTCATCGTCGGGCTGCCGCCGACCGGCGCGAAGGCCAGCTTCGAGCCGCTCGTGCTCGCGGAGGCCGACCAGCGCATCCTCGGCTCGAACTACGGCTCGGTGCGCCCCTCGATCGACATCCCCGCGCTCGTCGACCGCTACATGGACGGCCAGCTGAAGCTCGACCCGCTCATCTCGGCCCGGCGCCCCCTCGTCGAGGCCGCCGCAGCCTTCGACGACCTCGAGTCGGGCGAGGCGCTGCGCACCCTCCTCATCCCCTGACGCCAGTCCCGCCGATCCGGGCGGCCGGCCGCAGCTCGACCGGCCGCCCGGGCCGGCACCCCCGCACCACCGCTCTTCCTCCGTTCCCCCCACCCGACTCATTGGAGAGTTGCCATGACCGCCCCCACCCAGGCCGGTGCCCCCGCGCAGGCCCCCGTCGACGCCGGCCTCCGCCGCGGCGTCATGAGCGGGCCCGAGCTCGCCGCCCAGGCCATCGCCAACATCGCCCCGAGCGCCGTCATCGCGTTCACCGCCGCCGGCATCTACCTCGGCGCCGGCAACGGCACGATGCTCTCCTTCGTGCTGGCCACCCTCGTCATCCTCGCCGTGGGCTACTGCGTCGCCGTCTTCGCGAAGCGGCACGCCTCGGCCGGCTCCCTCTACACCTACGTGTCGAAGGGCCTCGGGCCGTTCGGCGCGTACCTCGCGGGCATCGCCCTCCTCGTCGGCTGCTGGGGCATCGCGGCCGGTTCGCTCGGCGGCGCCGTGTCGTACATGAACCAGTTCCTGCTGCTCGTCGGGGTTCCCGCCGAGGGTCTCGGCTGGTCGATGGCGCTCGCCGTCGTGCTCGGCGGCCTCGCGACGCTGTTCACCATCCGCGGCATCCGCCTCTCGGCCCGCGTCTCGCTCGTGCTCGAGCTCGTCTCGGTCACGATCATCCTCATCCTGCTCGTGCTCGCCCTCGTCTGGGCCGGTCCGGCCGCCTGGGACCCGGCCCAGTTCTCCTTCGAGGGCGTGCCGTTCCAGGGCGTCGCCGCCGGCATGGTGCTCGGCATCCTGGGCTTCGTCGGCTTCTCCTCGGCCGACGCGCTCGGCCGCGAGGCGCGCAACCCGTACACCGCGATCCCCCGGGCCATCATGTGGAGCGCGGTCACCGTCGGCATCCTCTACGTCTTCGCCGCGTACACCCAGATCGCGGTGCTCGGCGAGGACCTCGGCACCGTCGCGAGCCCGCTCGAGGCCATCGCCACCCAGATCGGTATGCCGGCCTGGTTCGCCCCGATCCTGACCTTCGGCGTCGGCGCCTCGTTCTTCGCCGTCGTGGTCGCCCCGTTGAACGTCGTCGGCCGCATCATCTACGTGATGGGCAAGGAGGGCGTGGTCGCCGAGCGCTTCGGCCGCACCCACGACCGCCACCTCACGCCGCACCGGGTGCTGCTCATCGCCGGCCCCGCCGCGATCGTGCTCGACCTGGTCCTGCTCGCGATCGGCGTGAACCCGATGGACATCGTCGTGTGGGTCGACACCTACGGCACCTACGGATACATGGTCGCCTACGCGCTCGTGGCGATCGCCTGCGTGGCCTACACGCAGCGCGAGAAGATGCGCAACCGGCTCGTCTGGTTCTGCGCGATCGTCTCGGTCGCCGCCATGGCCTACGTGTTCTTCGCGAACGTGTGGCCGGTGCCGGCGTGGCCGCTGAACGTCATCCCCTACCTGTTCCTCGTGACGATGATCGCCGCGATCGCCTGGTACCTGCACCTCGCCAAGCGCCGCCCCGAGGTCATCGCCCGGATCGGCAACACCGAGACCGACGCGCTCGAGGGCGTCGGCTAGGCCCACGACCCGCGCTCCGTCGTCGTCGACCCGGCGGTGGGGCGTGGCTGACTGCAGCGGCGTCCGGTTCCCCCGACCGGACGCCGCTGTGGTATCCCTTATAGGGATGCCGAGGACACGCAGCAACGACGACACCGCCGTCGAGCGGGTCCTTCGGGGGCTCCGCGACGACATCATCGACGGCACCAGGCCGGGCGGCGAGCACCTCGTCGAGCGCACCATCGCCGAGGAGTACGAGGTCAGCCGGCTGCCCGTGCGCATCGCGATCCGGCGGCTCACGCTCGACGGCCTCGTCGACCAGCTCCCCCGGCGCGGCAGCTTCGTGCGGCCCATGACGCGCTCCGACGTGGCCGACGTCGCCGAACTCCACCACGCCTTCGACCGGCTCGCCGTCCGCACGGCCGCCGTGCGGCGCGGCGAGGCCGACCTCGAGCGGTTCCGCGGCCACGTCGCCGCCGCCGAGGCCGCCGAGGCGGCGGGCGACCGCGACGAGCTCGCGCGGGTCGGCGTGCGATTCCGCTCCGACACCTACCTCGCCAGCGCGAACCGGCCGCTGCTCGAGATCCACGACGCGCTGCTCAGCCGCACGCAGCGCATGTTCGCCCTCGCGGAGCGCTCGGCGACGGCGCCGCTGCCGTACTACCGGCGGTTCCTCGCGGCGTTCGAGGCGCGGGACGCGGACGCGGCGGATGCGGCGATGGCCGAGTTCAGCGCGCACCTGCGGGCCGCCCGCCAGGAACGGATGCTGCGCCGCCTCGACGATGCGCTGTCGCCGGGTGCGCCGCGCACGACGGTTCACATGCGACCGGCCGGCGGCACCGCCGCCGAGGGGGAGTCCGCCGACGCGGAGTCGAGCGACGCGGCCCCGGTCATCGAGGGGGTCCGCGCCGACATCATCGCCGGACGCCGGCGCCCCGGCGAGGTGCTCTCCGAGCGCGCCCTCTCCCAGGAGTACGGCGTCGGCCGCATCCCGGTCCGGCAGGCGATCGACGCACTGCGCTTCGAGGGGCTCGCGACCGACGGCACCTCGCGCATTCCCTCCCGGGTGCGGGCCATCCCGCCCGAGGAGGCCGCGGACTTCTTCGACGTCTGCGTGACGCTCGACGTGCTGGCCAGCCGCCTCGCCGCGCAGCGCCCGACGCGCGACGAGCTCGCCCTGCTCGAGGCCCGCCTGCTGGAGGAGGAGCGCCTCTCGCCAGACGACCCCGAGCAGCTGCTGGACCGCATGTTCGCATTCCGCCGGCAGGTCTACGTGATGGCGGAGAACCGGCTGCTGCTCGAGATCGGCCGGCTGGTCGAGGCGCGCATGCGCATGCTCGTCGCCCACGCCCCAATGGCGGCGGAGGTGAAGCGCGGGCACCGCTTCCTCTTCGAGGCCATCGCGAGCCGCGAGACCGGCCTCGCCGAGGCGATCTACCTGAGCGTGTTCACCGATCCGAGCCGGCGCGATCGCGTCGTCGACGGTCCGGCCGGCTGAGCTGTGAAACCGCTGCACGGCTGAGCGTTCCGCGTCATCCTGAGCGGCATCCGCCGTCTCTCAGGTATGACCCGTTCCCCCGCCTTCCCGGGTGCCGCCCCCACCGAGCACGCGGAGATCTTCACCGTCCCCGAGACCGGCGAGCGCATCCGTGTGCGCTGCCGCTGCCGCCGCGGCGCCGACCACGAGTTCCACCGCGAGGGCGACGGTCGGGACGGCGGCCGCGACAGCACGACGGTGCTCGCCGATCCGGTGCGGGTCAGGCGCGGCTGAGCTCCAGCGAGAACTCGACGGTGCCGTTCGGCTCGACCGAGACGAAGCCGAGGTTCGGCGCCTCGACGCCGAAGTCCGCGAAGGTGATCGGAATGCTGCCGGCGACCTGCCCGGTCGCGCCGTTCAGCACGGCCTGCAGCTCGACCGTGACCGGCTTCGTGACGCCCGCGAGGGTGAGCTCGCCCGTCGCCTGCACGGTCCGCACCTCGCCGACGGCGGGTGCGGCATCCACCGTGATCGGTTCGGTGAGCACGAAGCTCGCCGTCGGGAACTCGTCGGTGCGCAACGCCTCGGTGCGGAAGTAGTCGTCGCGGTTCGCCGAGTCGGTCGCGATGGAGGCGACGTCGACCTCGAAGGAGGCCGACTCGAGGGTGAGTCCCGAGACGGTCAGCTCCCCGGTGACCTGCTCCGTGCGGCCGGTCACGGTGACGTCGGTGCCGTTCAGCACCTCGTCGACGCGATAGCCGGCGAAGGAGCCGTCGGCGACCGTCCAGTCGCCGCTGAGGTCGCCGACCTCAGCGGGATCGCTCGTGCTCGCCTCGGGCGCGGCGGTGACGGTGGGAGCCGTGTCCGGCTTCGCGGCGATCAGGTCGCGGTAGACGATTGGGCCCGCGATCGCGGCGGCGCCGCCGAGCACGAGGGCTCCGGCGACGATCGAGACGGTGATGATCTTGGTGCGCTTCTGCATGGGACTCTTTCGTTCATCGTGGTCGACGGGTCGCGTCGGGGCGCGGTGACGGGATTCCAGCGTGGCGCACGAACGTATGAGAAACCATGGAGTTCTCCTGGAAGGCGCCGCAGATGACGCGGCATGACGCCGGGGCCGATCCGACCGGCGGATGACTCGGGCGCCTGGCAGGCGCACAATGACGCTATGGATGCCGCGAACGCCGACCCGCACCGCCTCGCCCCCGGCCTGCTGCCGACGCCGTTCACCGCCGAGGAGATCCGGGCCGCGAGCGGCTCGGGCAAGACGATCCGGCTGCTCGTCGAGGAGCCCGGCGGCGCGAGCTTCGAGCGGGTCAACCGCTTCGTCGACTGCGACGCCGAGGGGGCGACGCTCGAGCAGTGGCGGCTCGCCGCCGACGGCACCGTCGAGGGCGAGCCGAGCCGAGGCCGGGTGAGCTGGCGCGAGCTGCAGGAGCACGCGGCGTTCCCGGAGGCGACGACGACCGTGCGCGACGAGGAGCTCGACCTCCCCTTCGGCCGCGCGGCCTGCCGACGCTACGAGCTCGCGGGCGATGACGGCGCACCCGCCGCCGTGTTCTGGTTCGCCCTGGAGCTGCCCGGGATGCCGGCGCGGTACGAGGTGCCCGTGCCGGGCGGCGTGCTGCGCACGACCATCCGCTCGGTCGAGATCGACGGCTGAGTCCGCGCGGGCGGGCGAGCCCGCGCTGACCGTCCCCCTGCTCGCGCGGGCCGGCCCGCGCGAGCTGTCAGACTCGGAGCATGGACAACGCGCCGATCGACTCCGACGCCGCCCACGCCCTCTGGGCCGAGTACCGCGCCTCCAGCCCGGCCCACTGGGTCGAGGGCGGGGCGCCCTCGATCGAACGCTTCGGCGACCACGCCGAGCTCACCGACGAACTCCTCGGCCTCGTCATCGACGGCCCGAAGCGGGCCACGGCGGGACTCGTCGCGGAGTTCGAGGCGGAGGGCGAGCCGCTCCCGCGCGTCGGCAGCCACTGGATCGCCTGCGACTCGAGCGGGCGGCCCCGCGTCGTGCTCCGCTCGGTGGAGCTGCGCGTCGGGCCGTTCACGAGCGTCGACGAGCGCTTCGCCTTCGACGAGGGCGAGGGCGACCGTTCGCTCGAGAGCTGGCGTGCGGGCCACCGCGACTACTGGACCCGCGTCGGCGCCGCCCTCGGCATCGAGTGGACCGAGGCGCACGACATCGTCTTCGAGCGCTTCGAGGTGGTCTGGCCGCCCGAGCACGCCGACCGCCGCGGCTAGCGCCCGCCGACCCCGCCCGCCCCGCCTCGCCCCGCCCGGCATGACGTCAGTATCTGCGGGTCAGCGCGCCGCAGCACCCGCAGATACTGACGTCATGCCCAGCGGCCGCTAGGCCGTCGTCGGCTTCCAGCCGAGGCTCGGCGCGACGTGCTCCGCGAACGCCGCGATGAGGCGCAGGTTGAACGCGACGCCCAGCTGCGACGGAATGGTGAGCATGAGCGTGTCGGCCGAGCGGATCGCGGCGTCGCGCTGCAGCTGCTCCACGAGGCGCTCGGGGGTGTCGGCGTACGTCTTGCCGAACGTCGACCGGAAGCCGTCGATGTAGCCGACGCCGTCCGACTCGTCGCGCCCGCCGAAGTAGAGCTCGTCCTCTGCGGTCGTGATCGGGAAGATCGAGCGGCTCACCGAGACGCGCGGCTCGCCGGCGTGCCCGGCCTCGCGCCAGGCGGCGCGGAACGCCTCGATCTGCTCGGCCTGGAGCTCGTCGAAGGGGATGCCGCGGTCCTCCGTGAGGAGCGTCGAGGACATCAGGTTCACGCCCACGCGCCCCGCCCACTCGGCGGTGTCGCGGGTGCCGGCGCCCCACCAGATGCGGGAGCGCAGGCCGGGGCTGTGCGGTTCGATGCGCTGCAGCCCGGTGCCGCCGCCGAACGGCGACGAGGGATCCCGCTCTGCGAGCCCCTCGCCCTCGATCGCCTGCAGGAAGCGGGCGAAGTGGTCGCGGGCGAGGTCGGCGCCGCGCGGGTCCTGCGAGCCGGTGTAGCCGAAGGCTTCGTAGCCGCGCACGACCGTCTCGGGTGATCCGCGGCTCACGCCGAGCGCGAGTCGCCCGCCGGAGATGAGGTCGACGGCGGCCGCGTCCTCGGCGAGGTGCAGCGGGTTCTCGTAGCGCATGTCGATGACGCCGGTGCCCATCTCGATGCGCTGGGTGCGCGCCGCGATCGCAGCGAGCAACGGCATGGGCCCGGCCTGCTGCCGGGCGAAGTGGTGCACGCGGAAGTAGACGCCGTTGACGCCGAGCTCGTCCATGCCCTGGGCGAGGTCGATCGCCTGCAGCATCGAGTCGGCGGCGGTGAGCTCGCGGCCGCCGCCGAGGGGGCCGTAGTGACCGAAGGAGAGGGTTCCGAAGCGTTCCACGTCGGTGGCAACAGGCATCGGCGCAGCTCTATTCCGACGCATGGATGCCTCGTCGGCATCCGACGCGCCCGACTAGGCCTGCGCGGCGTCGGCGAAGCGCGCGGCGATCCAGTCGGCGGCGAGCGAGGGCGCGTGCTGCGGATGCATCGTGCCGGAGTGGTGCGTCGGCCACCAGCGGCTCGTCAGCTCGACTCCGGCACGGCGGTAGGCGCGCAGCAGGGCGGCGGAGAGCGGCGCCGGCGCGACCTCGTCGAAGCGCGCGGCGTCGATGCGCAGCGGCGCTCGGAAGCCGCGCAGCCCGGCCACCTCGTTCGCCCGGAACGACGCGAAGAGGCGCTGGAACAGCTCCTCGCCGCGGGCGCCGCCGATCCGCCCGGGCGCGATCGCGCCCCAGGAGTCGGGGCCGGCCAGCTCCGTGAGACAGCGCTCGTCGAGCTCGGCCCAGCGCGCCTCGGCGGCCGGGCTCAGGCCGTCGCTCGCGATGAGCTCCCGCATCCGCTCGTCGCCCGTCGCCGCCCCGCGAAGCATGAGCGCGACCAGGGCCGAGACGATCCCGGAGCCGGGGAAGCGCACGCCGAGCCGCACCGCGGCGGCGATGCTGCGGTCCATGCGCGTGACCGGCGCGAAGGCGGCCGTGCCGAGCAGGCGGGACGCGGCATCCGGCTCGACGGCGACCGAGGCGTGCAGTGCGGCGACCGCGCCCTCCGAGTGGCCGGCCGCCACCCACGCGTCCCCGAGCGGCGCACCGAACGCGGCCCGCGCCCGCACCATCGCGGTCATCGACTCGGCGAGCGAGGCGCCGATCAGGTACGGGTGCACGCCCGGGCCGCCGATGCCCTCGTAGTCGGGGCGCAGCACCGCGATGCCCCGGGCGAGCAGCGCGTCGCACAGCGCGTCTCCCTGCGACATCCGACGCCATTCCGGATGCGAGGGCCCGCCCGTGCTCGGCGCGGAGCGCGGCGAGCCGCCCGTGGTCATGTGGCCGTAGACGACGATCGGGAAGCCGCCCGCCGGCGGGCGCATACCCGGGAGCTGGAGCAACCCGGTCTGCTCGTGCACCGCCCCGTCGATCCCGCGAGCGGGGAAGGCGACGACGCGGCGCTCGCCCGTCACCAGCGCCCCCTGGGCAGGCGTCGCCGGAGGCCGGCCGGCATCGTGCCGAGCCGCCGGCCGTCGTGCCGCTCGGCGTCGTCGACGACGTCGGCGAAGAAGTCGATGACGGGCACGAGCTGCGCCCGGTCGATGCGGTCGATCGTGTCGGCGTCGTCGTAGAGGTACAACGGCCCCGAGATGAGGCTCACGGTCGGCACCCCGGAGACGAAGGTGAACGAGGCGTCGGTGGGGATGCCGCCGGCGAAGAACTCGAGCGCGCCCGCGCCCAGCAGGCTCGTGCCGTGCAGTCCGTGGCGACGCACCGCGCGCCCGATGCGCCAGGTGAACGCCGGGTTCACGTTCACGAAGACACCGCGCGGCTCGGTCTCGCCGGTCGAGGCGAATCCGCCGTCGGCGCCCTCGACCGCGCGAAGCCCGATGTGCTCGATCGTCGCGTTGAGCACGACGTTCCAGGGCGCGTCGCGGGCGAGCACGTGCCGCCTGGCGAACGCCCGGTGCGCCTGGTAGCCGGTGAAGTGCGTGTCGAAGGTGACGAACAGCAGCGTCTTCTCGCGCTCGGCGCCGGCCCGCGCGGCCGCACCGTAGCGCTCAGCGAGGGCGATCACCGCGGCGGTGCCCGAGGCGTCCTCCACCGCGCCGGGCCCGATCGAGTCGTGGTGCGACTGGACCATCACGGCGTCGCGGGTGCGCCCGGGCAGCACCCCCATCACGCTGCGCGAGACGACCTCGCGGCGGGTGACGTCGAGGGTCAGCCGGGCTCGCGACTGCTGACCCAGGATTGCGCGCAGCCGCGCCCCCTCGGCGCGGGTCACCCACACGCCGGGCAGCGGGAACAGCGTGCGGCGGTAGTACTCGTTGTGATAGTTCCGCGAATCCGGATAGTCGCGCAGCACCCCGATGACGCCGACCGCGCCCGCCTCGGCGGCTTCGCGCATCGTGCGGGCGAGCGAGGTGACGTAGGGGTTGCGGCTGCGGAGCACCTCGCGGCGCAGCACCCGGCGGCCCGGGTCGTGAAGGAAGAGGGTGAGCGGCAGCGAGTGCGCCACGGTCATGTCGAAGCTGAGGTCGAACAGCACGACGGCGCCCCGGACGTCGTGGCGGCGCACCCGGTCCGCCCCGATGTCGACGACGGGGGCGTCGAGCCGGTGCTGCACCTCGCCGGTCCACTCGTGCCCGGCGAGTCCGGAGTGCAGGATCGGCGAGCAGGCGAACGCCGTGTCGCCGAGCCGGAGCTCGCACGCCTCGGCGCGCCAGGCGAAGGAGGGCACCTCGAGCACCTCGGTCTGCAGTCCCGCCTCGGCGAAGCGCCGCTCGACGTAGTCCGCCGCGGCCGCGCCGCCCGGCGAGCCGGTCGCCCGAGGGGCCATGGCGACGAGGTCCTCGATCGTCGCCATCATCGCGGACTCGCCCGCCGCCGCCTCGCTCGCCACCATGCAGCCGAGCGTAGGCAGCCCTCGCCTTCCCGCGATTCGCTGGATACGATCCTTCACTTCTTCGGCCCGCCTGCGTACGATCCGTCACGTGGATGCCTTCGACGAACTCGACCTCGCGGTCGTGCACGCGCTGCAGATCGACGCCCGGGCACCATGGACGCGCGTCGCCGCGGCCGTCGGCGCGGACCCGGCCACCGTCGCCCGGCACTGGCAGGCGTTGCGCGAGGCATCCCTCGCCTGGCTCACCGCCTGGCCGACGCCGGAGCGCTGGTCCTCGTCCACCGACGTCGCCGTCGTCCTGCTCGATCGCGCGACGCCGCCCGAGCGAATCGACGAGCTCGCCCGGCTGAGCTGGGTGCTGAGCGTCGACGAGACCTCCGCCGGCTGGCTCGTGCTCGCCGCGGGCGGCGCCGGGCTCGCGGCCCTCGGCGAGCGCGTGCGCACGCTCGGCGGATTCGGCGAGGTGCACCGCGCGGACATCGCCGCAGCGATCCCCGCGGAGGACTCGGGCTGGCGGCTGCGGGTGCTGTCGCGCGCCCAGCAGCGCACGCTCAGCGCCGCGCCGCGGGGTGCGGAGGCTCGGCCGCCGCGACCGGAGGTGGTCGCGGAGCTCGCCGATGCGCTCGAAGCGGATCCCCGGATGCCGGCCGCAGCCCTCGGCGTCGCGCTCGGCGTCTCGGAGGCGACCGCCCGTCGAACGGTCGAGCGGGCTGTCGCGGCCGGCGTGCTCCGGCTCGGCTGCGATCTCGCGATGCCGGCGGCGGGCTACCGGCGCGGGGCCGTGCTCTGGGGGCGCGCCGCCGACGTCGAGACGGCCGCCGCGCGGGCGGTGCAGCTGCCCGAGGCGCACCGGGTCGGCATCCTCGTGAGCGGTGCGCCGCTCTTCGTCTGCGTCCGCGCGCGCTCGCTCACCGAGCTGCCGCGCATCGAGCAGGCCTGGGGCGCCGAGCTCGAGATCGTCGAACGCTGGACGGTGCTGCGTGAGCTGAAGCGGAACGGGCACCTGCTCGACGCCAACGGGCGCTCCGCCGCCCGCGTGCCCGTGCGCTGGTAAAGGCTCAGCCCGCCGCGCGGGTCGCCGCCTCGGTATCCGCGGCCCGCCGCAGCCTGGCGTCCAGGCGGTACCGCGACAGCGGCAGGAGGCTCACGGCGCAGAGCAGGGCGGGGATCGCGGACACCCCGAGCACGATCGCCCACTGCGCCTCGCCCGATTGCGCGACGACGTCGCCCGCCGAGGCGCGGTACCCGCCGAGGCTGAGCACCAGGCCCAGGATGGCTGGGCCGAGCGCGTAGCCGAGCAGCTCGAAGCCCGACCAGACGCCGGAGATCATGCCGATCCGGTTGGTTCCGCTGCGCTTCGCGTCCTCGGCAGCGAGGTCGGGCAGCATCGCGAGCGGGAACAGCTGCGTCCCCGCATACCCGACGCCGACGACGCCCGCGGCGACGAGCAGCACGGTCACCTCGCCCGTGCGCGCGGCGAGGAGGGCGATCAGCCCGACGGTCAGCACCCCGGTCGCCACGGCGAAGCCGCGCTGCTTGCCGATCGCCCGGCCGAGTCGGGACCACGCCGGGGTGAGCACGATCGCGGGGGCGACGAAGCAGACGAACGCGATGGTGGCGACGCCGGGATCGTGCACGACGTGCCGCGCGACGTAGACGACGCCGCCGAGCACCATGCCGATCGCGACGGCCTGCAGCACGTACGCGATGATGAGGTTCCGCGCGTCGCGGTCGCGCAGCACCTCGGCGAGCTGCCCGAAGAGGCGACCGCCGGCGACCTCCTCGCGGGTGAGCGGCACCCGCCGGGTGCCCCACCACACGCCGATCGTGCCGACGAGGATGAGCACCGCCATCGCCCCGGCCATGAGGCGGTACCCGGCGACGCCGCCGGCGAGCTCGACGAGCGCGGGCGCCGTGGCGCCGGACACGAGGATGGCGAGGCTGAACACGACGACGCGCCAGGCGATCAACCGGGTGCGCTCGCTGTAGTCGTCGGTGATCTCGGCCGACATCGCGAGGTAGGGCACCTGGAAGAAGGCGTACACGGTGGCCGAGGCGAGGAACAGCGCGAGCACCCAGAGCGCGCCGGCGAGCGGCGGGGCGGTCGGGCCGAAGAACATGGCGGCGAAAGCGAGCGCGAGCAGGATGCCGGCGCGCAGCACGAACGGCCGGCGGCGGTCGAGCGGATGCCTCGAGCGGTCGCTGATCCGGCCTGCGACCGGGTTCAGGAAGAAGTCCCAGGCCTTCGGCGCGAACACGATCATGCCGGCCACGGCCGCCTCGACGCCGAGGAGGTCGGTGAGGAACGGCATGAGGATGAGGCCCGGCACGGTGCCGTAGGTGCCGGAGGCGATGCCGCCGAGCGCGTAGCCGATCCGCGAGCGGCGCGTGAGCGCGGTCATGGAGCCGATCGTAGGGGCGCTCGCGCGAATGCCGGGGCGGTCTGCGGCCGATCCGTCATTGGAACCGGGCGGTGAAGGCTGATCCGTCAGCTCCTCGATCGCCGCCCTGGGGATGCCGGCACGCCCTGAGCCCTGGCGGCCCCGGGACATCCGGTCTACCGTGAGCGGCAGGGGGATTCCGCCGAGGCATCCAGGAATATCGAACCGAGCACCAAAGTTGAGTTCAGTAGACTCAACTTTAGGACGACGGGACCGAGTTCCCAGAAAGGATCGACTGAGTGGCGAACATGCAGGGCGCGCCGAGCTCGCAGGAGGAGCAGAAGTCGGCGCTCGAACAGTACGGCGTCAACCTGACCGACCTCGCGAAGGCCGGCAAGCTCGACCCGGTCATCGGCCGGGACTCGGAGATCCGGCGGGTGAGCCAGGTGCTCACGCGCCGCACCAAGAACAACCCGGTGCTCATCGGCGAGCCCGGCGTCGGCAAGACCGCCGTGGTCGAAGGCCTCGCGCAGCGCATCGTCGCGGGCGACGTCGCCGAATCGCTGAAGGACAAGCAGCTCGTCTCGCTCGACATCTCCGCGCTCGTCGCGGGCGCCATGTACCGCGGCCAGTTCGAGGAGCGGCTGAAGGCCGTGCTCAAGGAGATCAACGAGGCCGAGGGCGGCATCATCACCTTCGTCGACGAGCTGCACCTGCTCATGGGGGCCGGCGGCGGCGAAGGCTCCGTCGCGGCGTCCAACATGCTGAAGCCCATGCTCGCCCGCGGCGAGCTGCACCTCATCGGCGCGACCACCCTCGACGAGTACCGCGAGTACATCGAGAAGGACGCGGCCCTCGAACGCCGCTTCCAGCAGGTCTACGTCGGCGAGCCCTCCGTCGAGGACACCATCGCCATCCTCCGCGGACTCAAGGGCCGCTACGAGGCGCACCACGGCGTCACCATCTCCGACGCGGCGCTCGTCGCGGCGGCCTCGCTGTCGAACCGGTACATCACCTCGCGGCAGCTGCCCGATAAGGCGATCGACCTCATCGACGAGGCCATGAGCCGACTGAAGATGGAGATCGACTCGAGCCCCATCGAGATCGACCAGCTCAAGCGCCAGGTCGACCGCATGAAGCTCGAGGAGCTCGCCCTCAAGAAGGAGAAGGACGACGCCTCCAAGGAGCGCCTCGCGAAGCTCCGCGAGACCCTCGTCGAGCAGGAGCGCGAACTCGCCGCCCTCGAGGCGCGCTGGGCGCGCGAGCGCCAGGGGTTGAACCGCGTCGGCGAGCTGAAGAAGCAGCTCGACGAGGCCGTCACCGAGCGCGACCGCGCCATGCGCGAGGCCGACTACGCGCGCGCCTCGAAGCTCGAGTACGAGACCATCAAGCGCCTCGAGCGCGACCTCGTCGAGGCGGAGCGGGCGGATGCCACGGCCGACGCCAGCGAGGGCCGCATGGTCAACGAGCAGGTCACCGACGAGGACATCGCCGCCGTGATCGCCGCCTGGACCGGCATCCCCGTCGGCCGCCTCATGCAGGGCGAGACCGAGAAGCTGCTGCACCTCGAGCGCGAGCTCGGCAAGCGCCTCATCGGCCAGAAGCCCGCGGTCGCCGCGGTCGCCGACGCCGTGCGCCGCTCCCGCGCGGGCATCAACGACCCGAACCGCCCGACGGGCTCGTTCCTCTTCCTCGGGCCCACCGGCGTCGGCAAGACCGAACTGGCCAAGGCGCTCGCGGAGTTCCTCTTCGACGACGAGCACGCCATGGTGCGCATCGACATGTCGGAGTACGGCGAGAAGCACTCCGTGTCGCGGCTCGTCGGCGCCCCGCCCGGATACGTCGGCTACGACCAGGGCGGGCAGCTGACCGAGGCCGTGCGGCGTCGGCCGTACTCGGTGATCCTCTTCGACGAGGTCGAGAAGGCGCACCCCGAGGTGTTCGACGTGCTGCTGCAGGTGCTCGACGACGGGCGCCTCACCGACGGCCAGGGGCGCACGGTCGACTTCCGCAACACGATCCTGATCCTCACCTCGAACCTGGGCTCGCACTACCTCGTCGACCCCTCGCTCACGTGGGACGAGAAGGAGCAGGCGGTGCTGCAGACCGTGCGGCAGTCGTTCAAGCCCGAGTTCGTGAACCGGCTCGACGACATCGTCGTGTTCTCGGCGCTCAGCCAGCAGGACCTCGGCGAGATCGTCGGCCTCTACATCGACCGGCTCACCGCCAGGCTGCACGAGCGGCGGCTCGAGCTCGGGGTCACGCCCGACGCCAGGGCCTGGCTCGCCGAACGCGGCTACGACCCGCTCTACGGCGCCCGGCCGCTGCGCCGGCTCATGCAGCGGGAGATCGACGACCGGCTCGCCCGGGCGCTGCTCGACGGCTCGATCCGCGACGGCGACACCGTCGTGGTGGGGCTCGCCGACGACGGCGAGGCGCTGACCGTGTCGCGCGCCGAGGTGCCCGGCACCGGGCCCGCCGGCGAGGACGACGTCGTCGAGGCCGAGCTGCTCGACGAGTAGCCGCCCCGGCAGCCATCCCTTCCCGCCAGCGCCACGTCGGTCACCGCGCGCCACTTCAGTGGGCGCGACGACGCCGAAGTGGCGCTGGCGGATGCCTCGACGCGGATGCGGCCCCTCCGCTACGGTGGGCGCATCGGACGCGCTCCGGACGACCCCGGAGCGGCCGCGCTCCAAGGGGGATGGACGCATGACCGAAGAGTTCGAGGCGGGCGGCGCGGTGCTGAACCGCACGCAGGTGAACGTGGTGCGGCTGACCGGGCTCGCCGGCATCATCGGCGGAATCCTGCTGATCGTCGTGGCCGTCGTAGCGTGGGTCGGCGTGTCCTCGCAGCTCCGTGCCGAGAACATCGTGATCCCGGACGACGCCCCGATCCTCGCGGGCAAGGTCGTCGACGGGCCGATCGACGCCTTCGTGCAGGCCGGGGTCATCGACATGCACGCGCGCGAGATGGCCGACGGCAAGACCTACGCCGAGCTCGACCAGGACGACCCGCTGCGACCCGTCGTGATGAACGCCTCGTTCCTGCGCGCTTCGCTCTTCACCTCGGTGATCTCGTTCGGCATGGCGCTCTTCGCCGGCGGCGCGGGCGTGCTGTTCCTACTGTTCGGCTGGGCGATCCGCACGATGGTGCCGCCGCTGCCGCGCAGTCGCTAGCGCTCGCGCGAGTCGCCCGCCGCCTCGGGGGCCTCGGCGCCCGCAGCGCCGCCGGCCGCCGCGTCGGCGGTGACCCCGTTCGCGGCGGGCGGCACCCGGCGCTCGAGGGCGATCGCAAGCACGCAGATCGCGGCGCAGCCGGCGACCATGACCGCGATGAACCAGCCTGACAGCCCCTCGCCGAGCAGCACGCCCGCGGCGATGGGGCCCGTGATCGCGCCGCCCTGGAACGCCGCGGAGTTGATCGCGTTGTAGCGGCCCCGATTGCGGTCGCTCGCGAGGTCGTTGTAGATCGCGGGCACCGTGGGCTGCAGCATGGTCTCGCCGAAGGCGAAGACCCCCATGAACGCGAGCACGCCGATCGCCGCCGCGAGCGAGTCGGGCAGCAGACCGGTGGCCCCGAGCAGCAGCCACGACACCGCCCAGATGAGCGCCATGACCTGCATGACGCGGGTGCGCCGCCGCCCGCTGATGAGCCGCAGCACGGTGAACTGCAGCAGCACGATGACCGCGGTGTTCACGGCGAAGGAGAGGCCGACGACCCGCGTCGACACCTCGGACACTTGCCGGGCGAACGCCGGGAACCCGGCCTCCATCTGCCCGTAGCCGATGAACACCGAGATGAAGGTGAGGAGCGTCAGCCACAGCACGGCCGGCTGCCGCAGGATGGCCCGGTACCCCGCGACGGGCGCCTCGCCCGGCTCGGGGTCGCCCTGCGTGCGCACACGGCGCAGCGGCCCGAGCAGCAGGGCCATGGGGATGAGCGTCGATACCGCGTCGACGAGGAAGATCGCGGTGAACGTGCTCGGGTTGTGCACGTCGACGAAGAAGCCGCCGATGATGCCGCCCACCCCGATGCCGAGGTTCACGAGCGCGAAGTTCACGCCGAAGTACTGCTGCCGGACCTCGCCGTCGACGACCGTGGCGATGAGCGCGTTGAAGCCGGGCCAGGAGACGCCGAAGTTCACGCCGATGAGCACGAGGGCGACCGCAGCGACCGCGGGATGGGTGGCGAAGGCGAGCAGCGTGCAGCCCGCGATCATCGCCGCGAGCCCGACGAGCAGCACCCGCTTGGCGCCGTAGCGGTCGATGAGGGTGCCCCCCGGCCCGGTGACGAGGAGCCCGGTGACCGCGATGAGGCTCATCAGCGCCCCGGAGAGCCCGAGGTCGAAGCCCCGCACCTCGTGCAGGTAGATGATCGTGAACGGCAGCGTCATGCCGCGCCCGAGCGTCTGGATGGCGACAGTGGACAGCAGCCAGCGCCCCTCGGTGGGGAGGGCCTGCCAGAACGTCTTCATACCGGTCACCTGAGCATTCTGCCGGAGGCCGCCGACTTCGGCCGGATGCCCCGGGCGCACGAACTGCGACGGCGGGAAGGGTCCAGGGCGGCGTACCGTTGAAGCTGCAGACGCAGCCGTTTCGACGAAGGGAATCCCCATGCCGCTGCAGGGCGAGTACGCACCGAGCACCTCAGAGTGGGCGCGCAAGCAGGCCGAGGCCTTCGAGGCGTCGGAGGGCGCCGAGGCCAACGAACTCCGCGGCCGGCCCATCATCGTGCTGACGACGCTCGGCGCGAAGTCCGGCAAGCTGCGCAAGACCGCGCTCATGCGCGTCGAGCACGACGGCGAGTACGCGGTGGTCGCCTCGCGCGGCGGCGCACCCGAGCACCCGCAGTGGTACTGGAACCTCAAGGCGCACCCCGAGGTCGAGCTGCAGGACGGCGACGAGAAGCACGACTACCTCGCCCGCGAGGTCGAGGGCGCCGAGCGCGAGGAGTGGTGGGCCCGGGCCAACGAGACCTGGCCCGACTACGCCGACTACCAGGCGAAGACCGAGCGGCAGATCCCGGTCTTCGTGCTCAGCCGGATCTGAGCCCGGCGCCTCACAGCCCGCGCATCGTGAAGACGCGGGCCAGTGCGGCGCGCGCCGGGGGCAGCGCGAGCAGGCGCACGGCGAGGTTCCGCAGGGCGAGGCGGATGCCTCGGGCCGGCCCGCCCATCGCCATGTTGAACGCCGCCCGGCGGATCGCCCGGGAGGCGGCCCGACGACGGCGCCGCGCGTAGGCCCCGAACGGCGCCGAGGCACCCGGGCCCGCCGTCCCGCCGCTCGGTGACGCGGCAGCCAGCACCCCGGCCAGCACTTCGGCGAGCTCCTCGGCATCGCGGAAGCCGAGGCTCATGCCCTGCCCGCCGATCGGGCTGATCTCGTGCGCGGCGTCGCCGGCGAGCGCGAGGCGTCCGACCGCGAAGCGCGCGGCGAGCCGCTGCCGGGCGACGAAGCCGCTCGGCTCGACGTCGCCGGGGAGGCGCACGCCCACGCGGTCCGCGACGAGCACGGCGAAGGCCGGAGCATCCGGCCAGTCGGACGCCGAGGCCCCCGAGGAACCGGGCCGGCGCCGTCCCGGTCGCCCCAGGTGCGTCACCCAGCGGAGCCCGTCCGGGATCGGCAACGCTTCGACGACCCCGTCGCGCTCGAAGCAGAGCCGGGCGTCCGCGGCGGATCCCGCGGCGACACCGCCCGCCCCTGGTCCCGCGACGTCCGCCATCGCGTAGCGGGCGCTCCCGCGGCGCAGCCGCCAGGCGATGCCGAGCTCGGCCCGGAGCCGGCTGCGCACCCCGTCCGCGAGCACCGCGTAGTCCGCCGCGAGCTCCGCGCCATCGAGGAGCCGCACGCGGACCCCCGCCCGCGCCGAGTCCGCGCCGGAGCCCGACTCGATCCCGACCGCCTCGACCCCGCGCCGCAGCGCCCCCGGGCGCAGCTCGGCGAGCCTCGCCTCGAGCGCCGCCTCGACGAGGTGCTGCGGCACCGAGCGCACCGCGGCGTCGCCGGGGAACCGCATCCGCCCGAGTACCCGCCCGTCGCACTCGACCGCGCCGCCGACGATCGCGACGCTGCTCGGCTCCAGTCGCTCGGCGACCCCGGCCGATTCGAGCGCCCGCCAGCCGGGCGCGTGCACGCCGACCGCCTTCGGCCGGGTCGCGATGCGCGTGCGCTGTTCGAGCACGACCGGCTCGAGCCCGCGCTGCGCGAGCAGCACCGCGAGCAGCAGGCCGACCGGTCCGCCGCCCACGATCACGACGTCGCACCGGGTGACGGTCGCATCAGACACGCGAGCGCCCCGCGGCATCCGCCTGCCAGACGAGCTCCAGCCGCGCGGGGAACGCGCGCCGCACCCGCCACCCCGCCGGCAGAATCGCCTCGAGCTCGGCGGCGGTGTGGCTGCGCCGGATCGACGTCAGCCCGTCCGCCCGGATGAACGAGCCGCGCAGCAACGTCGCCTCGAACGACAGGGTGCCCACCGCGAACGCCGCGTAGGCGAGCCGGCTCCGCTCGATGTCGGCGTGCACGACGGTGCCGCCGAGCTCGGCGAGCCGTTCCGAGTCCGCGAGCAGGGCGCCGAACTCGCGGCCGTCGAGGTGGTGCAGTACGTGGTTCGAGCAGACGAGGTCGAAGTGCTCGTCCGCGGCGGCGAGCTCGGCGGTCGTCGCGTCGAGCAGGGTGAGCCCCTGGAGGCCCGCCGTGCGTGCGGCGGCGAAGTCGAGCGCACGTCGGTCTGGGTCGATCGCCGTGACCCGCAGCCGCAGCCCGTCCGCGGCGGCCCAGCGCAGCCAGAGGGCCGGCAGGTCGGCGGCCCCCGTGCCGACGTCGAGCAGGCGCGTCTCGAACACGGGCGAGAGGCGGGGCCGGATCCACCGCAGGTAGCGCTCGCGCGGCGCGGACACCGCTCGGTTCACGGGCGTGAAGCGCGCATAGGTCTTCGCGAGCGCCGCCTCGTCGCACTCGGGGTCGTCCATCAGCTCGACAGCGTCGGCATCCCGACTGCCGAGCGCTCGCCACCAGCCCATCGTCGGCCCGCTCAGCCGGCCACGGTGAGCAGGGCGGACTCGACGGTCAGCCCGGGTCCGAAGGCCATCGCGGCGACGCGCTCCCCCGGCATCGCGGGCCGGGCGGTCGCCTCGCCGCCGGGGCGGGCGGCGTCGGCGCCGTCGAGGATGCGCTGCAGCACGAACAGCACGGTCGCGCTGGACATGTTGCCGTACTCGCGGAGGATGCCCCGGGCCGGCGCCAGCTGCGCCGCGCTCAGGGCCAGCCGCGCCTCCACCTTGTCGAGGATGCTGCGTCCGCCGGGGTGGATGGCCCAATGCTCGACGGCCTCGCTCGAGGCATCCGCGGCGAGCGCGGCCGCGAGCCCGTCCTCCTGCGCGAAGAGCGGCTCGAGGGCGCCGGTGATGTGCGCGTCGATGATCGCCGGCACGGCCGTGGAGAGCACCATCTCGAAGCCGTGGTCGCCGATCTTCCACGCCATGTCGCCCTCGCCGACCGGGGTGATCCGGGTGGCGAAGCCGTCGAGCAGGTACGCGGGCTCGCCCGGCTCCGGCTCGCGGGTGCTCACGATCGCGGCGCCGGCGCCGTCGGCGAACAGCGAGGAGGCGACGATCGTGTCGGGGTCGTTCGAGGCGCGGAGGTGCAGCGTGCACAGCTCGACCGAGACGACGAGCACGACGGCGTCGGGATCGGCCTCGCAGAGCTGGCTCGCCAAGCGCAGCGCCGGGATGGCCGCGTAGCAGCCCATGAAGCCGAGGTGGTAGCGCTGCACCCCGGGGTCGAGGCCGAGGTCGCGGGCGAGGACGTAGTCGGGCCCCGGCGCGTAGAAGCCCGTGCAGCTCACCGTGATGACGTGCGTGACGTCGGCGGCGTCGAGGCCGGGCGTCGCGGCGATGGCCGCCGCTCCGGCCTCGAGGTACAGCCGGGTGGCGTGCTCGATGAACAGCTCGTTGCGCGCCTTCGTGCCCGGCAGCAGGAGTTCACCGCTCGCCGCGTCGTAGAAGACCGGGTTCTCGGCCTGCGCGGTGCGGGTGAGCTCGGCGAGCACGGTGTGCCGGGTCTCGATGCCCGACACGTCGAAGCTCGTGCCGACGATGCGCTGGCCGAGCCGGTTGAGCCCGGGTTGCGCGGCGAACACGTCGCGGACCTCGGGCTGCACGAGGACCGTGGCCGGGACGACGGTCGAAAGGCCTCTCAGGGTGGCGCGCATGGTCCGCAGTCTAGGTGGCCGGTCGAGCCGGGCACCATGGGGTTGCGCACCGGTCGGAGGCCCTTCCCAGGCGAGGCATCCGTCAGTAGCGTGAGGGGTGCGGCGACGCTGCCGCGCTGATTCGCGGTCGCCCGCGCGACCGCCTGGCATCCGGGGGGATCCATGGCGAACGAGTCCACAGGCAAGCCGGCGTTCTCGGGCAAGATCGCGCTCGACGTGCGCGATTCGGTGGCCGATTGGGCGCCCTACGAGCGACCGAAGGCGCCCGAGGGGGCACCGAACATCCTCGTCATCCTCTACGACGACACGGGTATGGCCTCGTGGTCGCCCTACGGCGGGCGCATCAACATGCCGACGCTCGACCGGCTCGCCGCGAACGGGCTGACCTACACCCAGTGGCACACCACGGCGCTCTGCTCGCCGACGCGCTCGACGTTCCTCACCGGCCGCAATCACAACGTGAACGGCATGGGCAGCATCATGGAGGCCACGAACGGGTTCCCCGGGTACGCGGGGCACATTCCCGAGGGCTGCGCCACCATCGGCCAGGTGCTGCAGCAGAACGGCTACTCGACCTTCTGGGTCGGCAAGAACCACAACGTGCCGGAGGAGGACGTCTCGGCCGGCGGCAGCAAGGCGCAGTGGCCGCTGGCGATGGGCTTCGACCGCTTCTACGGCTTCCTCGGCGGCGAGACGAACAACTGGTACCCCGATCTGGTGGAGGACAACCGCTTCATCGAGCCCCCGTACACGCCGGAGGAGGGGTACCACCTCTCGAAGGACCTCGCCGACCAGACCATCCGGATGATCCGCGACCAGAAGTCCTCGAACCCCTCGAAGCCCTGGTACACCTGGTTCTGCCCCGGCGCGAACCACGCCCCGCACCACGCGCCCGAGGAGTACATCGAGAAGTACCGCGGCGCCTTCGACGACGGCTACGACGCGTACCGGGGCTGGGTGTTGGATCGCATGATCGAGCGCGGCATCCTGCCCGAGGACACGGAGCTGACCCCGTTCAACCCGATGCCGGAGGACCAGGCCAACCCCGCCGACTGGGTGAAGCCGTGGGCCGAGCTCTCGGCCGACGAGCAGCGGCTGTTCAGCCGCATGGCGGAGGTGTTCGCGGGATTCAGCGAGTACACCGACGCGCAGATCGGCCGCGTGATCGACTATCTCGAGGCATCCGGCCAGCTCGACAACACGCTCATCTTCTACTGCGCCGACAACGGGGCCTCCGGCGAGGGCTCGCCCGACGGCTCGGTGAACGAGAACAAGTTCTTCAACGGCTTCCCCGACGACCTCGCCGAGAATCTCGCGAAGATCGACGTGCTCGGCGGCCCGGAAACCTACAACCACTACCCCACGGGCTGGGCGGCGGCGTTCTCGACCCCGTTCCAGATGTTCAAGCGGTACTCGCAGTTCTCGGGCGGCACGTGCGACCCGATGATCGTGCACTGGCCCGCCGGCATCCGGGCGAAGGGCGAGGTGCGCCACCAGTACCACCACTCGACGGACGTGGTCGCGACGATCCTCGACGTGATCGGCATCGAGTTCCCGACCGTGTTCCGCGGCGTCGAGCAGCGCCCGCTCGACGGGGTGTCGATGAAGTACAGCTTCGACGCCGCCCCCGACGGGCCGACCGAGAAGCGGGTGCAGTACTACACGATGCTCGGCACCCGCGGCATCTGGAAGGACGGCTGGAAGGCGTCCGCCATCCACGCCCCGCTCACCGGGCACGGCCGTTTCAACGAAGACCGCTGGGAGCTGTACCACGTCGACGTCGACCGCTCCGAGTCGAGGGACCTCGCGGCCGAGCACCCCGAGAAGCTGCAGGAGCTCATCGACGTCTGGTTCGCCGAGGCCGAGAAGAACCACGCCCTGCCGCTCGACGACCGATCGGCCCGCGATCAGCTGACCGTCGAACGGCCGCAGGCCGAGCCGCCGCGCACGCGCTACGTCTACTACCCCGACACGGGCGCCGTGCCCGAGAGCGTCGCGGTGAACGTGCGCGGGCGCTCGTTCAAGATCATCGCCGACGTGCGGCTCGAGGCGGGCACGAAGGGCGTGATCTTCGCGCACGGCTCGCGCTTCGGCGGGCACTCGCTGTTCCTGAAGGACGGCCGGCTGCACTACGTGTACAACTTCCTCGGCATCCCGCCGGAGCAGCACTTCGTCTCCGAGGCGCTGGAGCCGGGCGACCACGCGCTCGGCATGGAGTTCGTGCGCGAGTCGGCGGGTGAGCACGGCGAGTCGATCGGCACCTGCCGGTTGTACGTCGACGACCAGGTCGTGGCCGAGGGGCCGATGCGCGCGCAGGTCGGCAAGTTCACGCTCTGCGGCGACGGCCTCTGCGTCGGCTACGACAGTGCGGATGCCGTGAGCAGCGAGTACACGAACCCGTTCCGCTTCGAGGGCGGGGAGCTGCTCGGCGTCGCGGTCGACGTGAGCGAGGAGCAGTACCTCGACCTCGAGCTCGAGGCCCTCGCGGCACTCGCCCGCGAGTGACCACCGCCTGAACCACCGAGTTGCCCGACTTTCATGAAAGTCGGGCAACTCGGGTTTCAGCGCAACGTGAGGACGCGGGTCAGGCGCCGAGGAGCTTGGCCTTGGCCGCCGCGAACTCCTCGGGCGTGATGAGCCCCTGCTGCTGCAGCGTCGCGAGCTTCTGCAGCTCGCCGACGAGGTCGCCCCCGGGCGCCGCGGCTCCGGCCGGGGCCGCTGCCTGGGCCGCGGGGGCCTGCGCGGCCGCGGCCTGCGCCGCCGCCTGCTGCATCGCCTCCTGCTGCTGGGCGGCCTGGTACTGCTCGGCCTCGTACTGCTCCTGCGCCTTCTGCTGCTGGCGCCGGGCCATCCCGCCCGACACCGCCGTCGCGGTGCCGGCGACGACCGCGGTGCGCGCCGCGAGGCCGATGAGCCCCGGGCGTCCGACTCGCCTGATGAACGGCATCGCCGCCTCCTACTCCGCCTCGGTGCTCGCCTCGGCGAGCACCTGGTTCACAACCGGCGCGGGGATCCGCACCGACTCCAGCACGACGCCGCCCGCCTCCGCGAAGCGCGAGGCGAGCCGCTTGGCCCAGACGAGCTCGACCGCGAGCAGCACCGCCGAGGTGCCGCGCTCGATCGTCTCGGCGAACTCCGCGACGTCGTCGTGCCCCACGAGCCCGCTCGCGGGCAGCTCGAGCGCGGTCACGTCGAGCTCGTCGCCGAGATCCTCGATCTCGATCGCCTCGATGCCGCCGTCCTGGTCGCGCGAGACGAGCAGCGCGTCGAGCAGCCGGATCTGCCCGGCCTCCACGAGCTCCGCGAGCGCGTCGAGGGTGCCCGCCGAGGGCCGTTCGTTCTGCAGTGCCACGACCACGATCTCGACCGGGCCGTACTCGAATTCCGCCATGAATCCCCCCTTTTGTCCGTGAGCCTAGGCCCGCTCGCGTTCCGGCGGAACCCCCGACAACCGGCGCAGCACGCCGGCGCCCGGATCGGGCTCCACGAGCAGCGCCCGCACGAGCAGCGTGAGCGGGATGCAGAGGATCGCTCCGATCGGCCCGATGACGAGCGCCCAGAACACGACCGAGAAGAACGTGAGCGTGAGGCTGAGCCCCACGGCGTCGCTCACGAACTTCGGCTGCACGAGCACCTGCAGTACCACGTTGATGACGCTGTACGCGAGCACGACGGCGAGCGCGAGCGGCCAGCCGCCGACGACGAGCGCGAGCACCGCGGGCGGGATCACCCCGATCACGAAGCCGATGTTCGGGATGAAGTTCGTGACGAAGGCGAGGATGGCCCAGACGAGCGGCGCGGGGATGCCGAGCGCCCAGAGCAGCAGCCCGTCGAGCACCGCGACGACCGCGCCGAAGCTCGCGTTCACGACGTAATAGCGGCGCACGCCGGTGAAGTAGCGGCCCGCGATGCCCTCGCCCTGCCCGCCGCCGAAGGCGGCCCCTCCGCGGCGGAAGCCCGAGGCATCCGCCGCCATGAAGATCACGTACGCCAGCACGAAGAAGAACGCCGTCGCGAAGCCGAGCACCGCGTCGGCGATCGAGGCCGCGATCGGCACGAGCGTCTCGGGGTGCAGGGCGGATGCCGCGGCGGAGGCCGTGGCATCCGTGGCGCCCAGCGACTCGAGCCAGCCGGCGATCTCCGTCGCGGTGCGCTGCAGCTCGTCGGCGTAGTCCGGCAGCATCGCGACGAACTGGGCGGAGGCGACGACGAGCAGCGCGGCGAGCGCCGCGAGGATCAGGTAGGCGACGACGATCACGGCGGTCGTCGCGAGCCAGCTCGGCCAGCCGCGGCGTTCGAGCGGGAAGCGTACGGGGTGCGCAATGATCACGACCACCGCGGCGACCGCGGCGGGCGCGAGCACGTCGCGGGCGAGCCAGACCCCGGCGAACACGACGACCGCCGCCGCGAGGGTGAGCAGAACGCGCGTGCCGTGCGCGAGCCCGCCGTCCGCCATCAGAACTGCCCGATGCCCTTGCCGATGACGACGACGCCGATGACGAGCAGCAGCACGGCCATGACGGTCGCGTTGTTGTGCACGAGCCAGTGCCGCAGCGACTCCAGCGGCCCCGCCATCTTGGCCGAGGCGACGAGGTAGGCGATGACCGGGACTGCGACCGAGCACGCGGCCACAATCGTGAAGACCACGATCGCGAGCGTCGACTCGCCGCCGTTCAGCCCGGCCGTGCCGATCGCGACGCCCGCCGCGACCGCCATGAGCAGGTTCTTCGGGTTCACCGCGGAGAGCAGGAAGCCGAGCCCGGCCCCCTTCACCGCCGTGAGCTGGTCGATCGCCGCCATCCACTTCGGCATCGTCGGCTCGGCGTCGCCCTTCGGCCGCGAGCGCCACTGCTTCAGCGCGAGGAGGAGCAGCAGCACGCCCAGCACGAGCTGGATGGTGCCGGCGATCGGCTTCGAGGCGTCGGGGTCGGAGGCCGGGATGATCGCGCCCAGCAGGGTGAACACCACCACCGCGACGACGATGCCGAGCACCCAGCCGAGCAGGAAGCCGACGCTCGTGCCCTTCGCCTTCGGCGAGAGCAGCATCAGGATGGCCGCGATGATCGGGATCGGGCTGATCGCGATCCCCAGCGCGAGCGGCAGGATGCCGCCGATGACCCCGTTCATGCGAGCGACTGCTTCACGAGCTCGGGCAGCCGCCAGCTGCCGTCGAACCAGGGCTCGAGCGGGCCGTACAGCCGCAGCATCGGGAACCAGCTCTTGCCCGGCACGGTCTGGATCCAGTTCGACTCGCGCCCCTCGGGCGCCGTCGGACCGAACCAGAGCACGTGGCTGCCGTCCTCCTCCGCCTGCACCGTGCCGTCGAGGCTCGAGAGCGCCGGGTACGGCGTCGCGGGCACCTGCAGCAGCGAGCGGGTCTGGGTGTCGTAGAGGTCGATCGACCAGAAGTTCTTCGCGGGCGGGTCCGCGGGGATGCGGAGGGAGTACGTCGCCCCGCCGTCGAGCACGTGGCCCTCGGCGTCCTCCGCCGTGTAGGCGTACGCCGAACCGGCGCCCACCTGCGCGTGCGCCATCGCCGGGGTGATCACGGTCGCGAAGTAGTGGAACTGGGTGCGCGCGTCGAGGAGGCGTGCGCCGTTCCGCAGGAACTCGAAGCTGCCGCCGACGAAGGCGTTCTTCCAGGAGACGCCCTCCCAGAAGAACGCGGCCGGGTCGCGCGGCTTGTAGACGAGCGCTCGCGCGATCGCGGCGCCGAGCTTCGCTCCACGGTCGAGGAGGTCGAGCCGGTGCGCGTCCGGGGCGAAGGGCTGCCCGTGCACGATGCCGAGGGCGGCGAGCTGACCTGCGCGCTCCACGTCGAGCGCCTCGACCGGCTCCTCCTGCACGAGCTCGTCGATCTCGTGGAAGAAGTCCACGTCGTTCGAGTGCACCGTGTTGATCTTCGCGCCGGCGATGTTCACGAAGACGTTCTCGCGCGGGGCGTCGGCCTCGGAGAGCGGGTAGATGCGGGTCCGCTTCATCGCCGGCACGCCGCCGAGCGCCCGCAGCACGACCCAGTTGGCGTACGTCGGGCTCTCGTACGTGAAGTAGCCCTCCGGCCGCTCCCCGTCATAGCCGGGCGGGAGGAAGAGGTACTTGCCCCCGGCCCCGCGGTCGGGGCCGGGGATGCCCATGTCCGCGACGTAGCGGAACCAGAAGTCGTCGACGACGCAGAGCGACTGCGGCGGAGCCTCGATCACCGTCGGGCCCCAGGCCCGGAGGTCGAGGAAGGTCGTGCCGTAGGTCGTCTCGGTGTTCGGCGTGAGGTACAGGCCGCCCGAGTTCGCCCTCGGGTCGGTGATGCCGATGATGTCCGGGCTCGTCAGCCCGGCGGCCCGCAGGCCGCGGCGCATCGCGACGAGCGAGGCGCCCGGGATGGCGTTCAAGAACGCCTCCGCGGCCCGCATCAGGTCGAGGCCGTCGTAGAGCGTCGCGAGGCTCGCGTCGCGCGGCACCCCGTCGAAGAGCTCGATCCGCCCGAACGGGGTGTCGAGCTCGTCGGGCGTGCTGAGCCGCTCGACCGCTTCGGCGAGCTCTCGCTCGCTCATGCTGGTCGCTGCCTGTTCTGTGCCCATTCGGTCCCCCCGGTCCTCTCCTGGTCTCGATCGCGGTCGGCTCAGGCGCCGCCGCGCTCGGTGGCGCGGTGCGCCGTCTCTCCGGCGCCAGGCGCCGCCTCTCCGGCGAGCGCCGCGAGCGCCGCTCGGTTCGTCTCGTAGCTCGCCCGCTCGCCAAGCAGGCCGAGGTGCTCGAGCCGCGCCTTCGCGTCGGGCCGCACCCGGCTGAAGCTGAGGTCGATGCGCTCGCGCTCGAGCCAGGCGAGCAGCGCCTCGAAGCTCTCGGCGCCGGTGACATCGACGTCGGTGACCGCCTCCATGTCGATGACGACGTGGCGCACCGGCCCGTTGCCGGCCGCCCGGGCCCGCTCGACCGCGCGCTTGACGGCGTCGCTGAAGACCGAGCCGTTCGCGAAGAACAGCGGGGCGGCGAGGCGCACCACGACCACGCCCGGCGCGGTGACCTGGCCCTTCGGCGCCTCGTCGAGCAGCGAGTCGCTGGGTTCGCCGCTCGAGGCGAGCACGTCGATCGCGGGGTTCGCCGCGCGCTTCGCGAGGTTCACGAGCGCGAGCACGAAGGCGACGACGATGCCGGGGATGGAGCCGATGAAGAGCGTCACGAGGAAGCAGACCGCACCGACCACGAATTCGAAGCGGTCGGCCTTCCACAGTCCGATGAAGTCGCGGATGCCGAGCAGCGGCAGGATCGCGACGCCGACGATCGCGCCGATCGCGGGGCTCGGGATGTCGGCGAGCAGGGCCGTGCCGAACAGGAGGAGCAGCAGCGTGCCGACCGCGAGCACGAGCGAGGGCAGCTGCGTGCGCGAGCCCGCCTGGTCCATCGCGGCGGTGCGCGAGGTCGAGGAGCCGACGGCGAAGCTGCCCGAGGCGCCCGCGGCGAGGTTGCCGAGGCCGAAGGCGAAGAGGTCGCGGTTCGGGCTCGTCGGGTATCCGCGCTTCTCGCCGTAGGAGCGGGAGACGAGCAGCCCCTCGGCGGTGGTCACGAGGGTGAGCGCGATCGCGGAGGGGATCAGCAGCAGCCAGGTCGTCCAGTCGATGACCGGCCAGGTCAGCGCGGGCGGACCGGCGGGCACCTCGCCGAGCACCGAGACGCCGGCATCGTCGAGGCTCGCGAGCACGACCACGACGGTCGCGACGACGAGCACGACGAGCGCCCACGGCACGGCGGGCAGGAAGCGCTTGCCGGCCAGCAGCACGACGACCGAGAGCACGGAGATCGCGAGCGAGATGAGGTTGGTCGTGCCGAGGCCGGTCACGAGCCCGGCCACCTTGTCGACGAACTCGCCGCCAGAGTCGATCTTCACGCCGAGCATCTTCGCGATCTGGCTGACCAGGATGTCGAGGGCGAGGCCGCCGACGAAGCCCACGAGGATCGGCTTGGAGAGGAAGTTCGCGAGGAAGCCGAGCTTGAACACCGCGAGCAGCAGGAACATGATGCCGCAGAGCACCGCCTGCGCGAGCGCGAGCGTCGCGTAGTCGTCGCTGCCTGCCACGGCCAGCCCGCCGATGGAGCTCGCGACGAGGGCGGCGGCCGCGGCATCCGGCGACGCCACCAGCTGGCGACTCGAGACGGTGAGCGCGTAGACGATCGTCGGCACGATGAGCGCGTAGAGTCCCGCCGTCGCCGGCAGCCCCGCGATCTGGGCGTAGCCGATGTTCAGCGGGATGGCGATCGCGATGAGCGTCACGCCCGCGACGAGCTCGCGGACGAGGTTGCGGCGCGTCAGTCCGACCATCGGTCGTTGCACGTGATCCCCCCTCACGACGCCACCGGCGGGGTCACGACTCCGGGCCGCTCCGACGGGTGCACCACGAGCTCCGGCGCCTTCGTCACGAGCAGCCAGACCGGCAGCACGATCACGCACAACAGTGGCAGAACGAGGGGGTCCCCGACCAGAGCGACGCCGACGAAGATCGCGATCCAGCCGTCCTTCGTGGCCGCGAGGACGATGCCGAGCGCGCCGCAGGCGATCGCGAGCGACAGCGGCAGGCCGGGGATCAGGGCGTACCCGAGCAGCCCGATCGCGACGCCGATGAACACGGCGGGGAAGATGCGGCCGCCGCGGAACCCGGCCGCCGCGGCGATCACGAGCGCCACGATCTTGATGCCGGCGAAGAGCGCGAGCTGACCCGCCCCGTAGCGCTCGGGATGCTCGATGAGCTCGCCGGTCTGCTCCAGGCCCTTGAACAGCGTCATCGGCCCGCCGATCATGCCCAGCAGGCCGAGCACCAGGCCGCCGAGGGTCGTGAAGAGCAGCGGATGCCGCAGCGAGTGGAACGCGCGGTGCACCGCGGGCAGCGCCCAGGCCGCGAGGATGCCGGCGAGCGCCGACACCGTCGCGACGAGCAGGCCGGTGAGCAGGAACACCGGCTCGACCTCGCCCATGGGCGTCACCGTGAACGCGATCGAGGAACCGCCGAGCAGGTGCATCGTGATCGCGCCGGCACCGGCCGCGGCGAGCGGCAGGAAGAGCTTGTCCCAGAGCGCGCCGCCGGCCTTCACCGCGGCGACTGTGCCGGTCAGCACGAGCGCCGCCGCGACGGGGGTGCCGAACAGCGCGCCGATCGTGGCCGCGCTCGCGAGCAGCACGACGAGCTGCTGCGGCACGGCCTTCGAGAGCCGCGCGAGCAGTGCCACGGCCAGGGCGGTGTTGATCGCGATGATCGGGTTCTCCGGGCCGAGGCTCACCCCGCCCGCGAGGCTCAGCACGACCGCGACGACGAGGCTCGGCACGACCAGGAGCGGCATCGGCGGCGCATCGAGCTCGGTGGTCGCCGAGTCGGCCCCGGCGTGGCCGGGCGCGAACTGGACGACGAGGCCGACGGCCGCACCGGTCGCGGTGAGCACGACGAGGATCCACCAGGGCGTCGCCGCGTCGGCGCCGAAGACGCCGGGCAGCGCCTCCCACAGCACGACGTGCAGCTGCTCGGCGAGGAGGTCGACGAGCCAGAGCACGAGCGCGGAGGCGGCGCCGATGACGAGCGCCGGGATCGAGAGCAGCAGGAGTTGTCGCACCGTGGGGGAGCCCGGCGCCTCGGAGGCGGGGGTGCGCTGCATGCTCGGCTCCTTCCGATCGCGCCGATCAGATCTCGAACGGCGGGGTGAGCGGCGCGGCGGGCGGATCGCTCGTCACGGTCGCGGGGATGCCCCGTCCGGCGAACGCCTCGGCGAGCGCATCGACGACGGCGGAGCTCACGGTGGTGCCGTGCTTGGGGTGGTGCCAGAAGCGCACCCGGTAGACCTGTCGCTCGGGCGAGCGGCTGCGGCTCAGCACGTCGACGTGCTCGCGCTGGTGCACCCCGTCAACGGCGCGCACCGCCGCGGCGATGGCCTCCGGCATCCCGTCGGCGGCGCCGCCGACGCGCACCTCGACCTCGCTGCGGCGGGCGCCGTGCGCGCTCTCGTTGACGAGCGGCTGCTGCAGCACGGTGCCGTTCGGCAGGTGCACGACGCGGCCGTCGAAGGTCTTCACGACGACCGCGCGGCCGTTCAGCTCGACGACCTCGCCCTCGACGTCGTCGCTCGTGAGCACGTCGCCGACCTCGATGGGACGCCTGGTCTGCAGCACCACGCCGGCCGCGAAGTTGTCGGCGATGCCGCGGAGCACCAGCACGAGCACGACGCCGACGATGAGCGCGACGGCGAGGAGCGGCTGCACCGACGCCCCGAGGAAGCCGAGCGCGACCCCCACACCGAGCAGGATGATCGCGTAGACCACGATCCGCACGATCGCGGTCTTCGCGCCATCGCCGAGCGACGGCAGGCGCACGAGCAGCTTGGTGAGGCCCCGCCGGGCGAGCCGGGAGAGGATCCAGCCGGCGACGAGGGCGAGGGCGGCGAAGAGCAGACTCCAGCCGTCGATGTCGAGCGACGCGACCCACTCCGCCATGCGATCCCCCCTTGCGGCCGAGCGTAGCGCGTAGGAAGGACTACTGACACCACACGCCGTGTCGCGCTATGGTGCAGACGGAAGCATCATCCGGGGGGAACGCGGCTCCGGCCGCGATGCGAGCCCGAGTGCGACCTCCGGCCGCTCGAGCGGTCGCGATCCTCGAATCGGAAGGGCTCACTCATGAGTTTCTGGCAGAGCTTCTGGGACATCATCTGGTGGACCATCTGGATCTTCGCGTTCTTCGCGTACCTCTGGGCGGTCATCGCGATCATCACGGACCTGTTCCGCGACCACAAGCTCAACGGCTGGTGGAAGGCGCTCTGGATCATCTTCCTGCTCTTCTTCCCGTTCGTGACGGCGCTGATCTACCTGATCGCCCGCGGCCGCGGCATGGCCGAGCGCGCCCAGAAGGACGCCGTGCAGGCGCAGCAGGCCACGGCAGAGTACATCCGCCAGGCCGCCGGCACCTCGGCGAGCCCCGCCGACGAGATCGCGAAGGCGAAGGCGCTGCTCGACTCGGGCACCATCACGCAGCAGGAGTACGACCTCCTCAAGGCGAAGGCGCTCGCCCGCCAGGGCTGATCGCGCGACCCGATCGACGGGGCCGGATGCCGCGAGGCATCCGGCCCCGTCGTCGTCCGCGTGCGAGCTCGGCCTATTCGGCGAGGACCGTCGAGAGGCGATCGAGCGAGCCCGGCACGAGGGCGTAGTACGCCCAGCTGCCGCGCCGGGTGCGGCTGAGGAAGCCGGCCTCGCTCAGAATCTTCAGGTGGTGCGAGACGGTCGGCTGGGACAACCCGGTGGGTTCGGTGAGGTCGCAGACGCACGCCTCCTGTCCCTCGGCGGCGGCGACGATCGAGAGGAGCAGCACGCGGGTGGGATCGCCGAGGGCCTTGAACAGGCCCGCGGTGGTCGCCGCCTGCTCGAGCGTGATCGGCGCGCTCGCCACTGGCGCGCAGCAGCTGTCCTGCTGGATCAGGGGGAGCTCGATCACCTCGGTCATGACGCAACTCTACGCCATATTGACATTCTTCGATACAGGGTGGATGCTGAGCTGCATCGATGTTCTTCGATGCCAAGGAGGCGCCCGTGACCCTCGTCGACCTGACGACCCCGACCCTGCACGACGATCCCCTCGACGGCCTCCCCGTCGCGATCATCGGCGCCGGCCCCGTCGGGCTCGCGGCCGCCGCGAACCTCGTCGAACGCGGCATCCCCTTCGAGATCTACGAAGCCGGCGAACGGGTGGCCGACTCGATCCAGAGCTGGGGCCACACGCGCCTGTTCACCCCCTGGCGGCACCTGGTCGACCCGGCGTCCCGTCGACTCCTCGAGGCTGCCGGGTGGACCCACCCCCACGAAGACGACCTCCCGACCGGGAGCGAACTCGTGGAGGCCTACCTGCGGCCGCTCGCCGCACTGCCGGCGATCGCCGAACACCTCTCGACCGGAGCGCGGGTCTCGGGCGTCAGCCGTGACGGCGCCGACCGCACCCGCACGCGGGATCGCGAGCGCACCGCATTCCTCCTTCGCGTCACCGGAGCCGCCGGCCCCCATGAGATGCGGGCGCGCGCGGTCATCGACGCCTCGGGCACCTATCGCTCCCCGAACTCGCTCGCCTCCTCCGGACTCGATCCGCTCGGTGCCGAGGAGGTCCGCCATGCGATCTCGCACGCGCTTCCCGACGTCCTGGGCGCGGAGCGCGAGCGGTTCGCCGGCCGTCACACGATCGTCGTCGGCGCCGGGCATTCTGCTGCGAACACCCTGCTCGAGCTCGCCGAACTCGCGTCGTCCGCACCCAGCACCACGATCACCTGGGTCATCCGGAACAGCGCGGCAGTCCGCGTCAGCGCTTCGGCCGACGACGAACTGCCGGCGCGCGCCTCACTCGGCGGTCGCGTGCAGCAGCTCGTGGCGCAGGGGCGGGTGCGCCTCGTCGACCGCTTCGAGATCGTCCGGCTCCGCCGCGACGACGAGCGGGTGACGCTGATCGGGCATCGCGGCGACGCACTCGAGGAGCTCACGGCCGACACGGTCGTGAACGCCACCGGCTTCCGCCCGGACCTCGAGCTGCTCCGCGAGATCCGGCTCGACCTCGACGAGGTGGTCGAAGCACCGAGACGGCTCGCCCCGCTGATCGACCCGAACCTGCACAGCTGCGGCACCGTGCGCCCGCACGGTTTCGCCGAGCTCCAGCATCCGGAACCCGGGTTCTTCCTCGCCGGCATGAAGTCCTACGGCCGTGCCCCCACCTTCCTGCTCGCCACCGGCTACGAGCAGGTGCGCTCGATCGTCGCCCACCTCGCCGGCGATCGCGCCGCGGCGGCGAACGTCGAGCTCGTCCTCCCCGCGACCGGCGTGTGCTCGTCGAGCCTCGGTGGCACCGCCTCGACGAGCTCCTCGTGCTGCGGACCGGCGTCGCCGTCGAGCTGCGCATAGCATCCGTTCACCCGAGTCAGGAAGCATGGACCCCATGACCGACACCCGCCCCACCGTCCTCTTCGTCTGCGTCCACAACGCCGGCCGCAGCCAGATGGCCGCGGGCTACGCCCGCACCCTCTCCAGCGGCGCGGTCGAGGTGCGATCGGGCGGCTCCGAGCCCGGCAATGCGATCAACCCCGTCGCGATCGCGGCGATGCGCGAAGAGGGGATCGACATCAGCGAGGCGGTGCCCCAGCTGCTGCAGACCGACGACGTGCGCGCCGCCGACGCGGTCATCACGATGGGCTGCGGCGACGCGTGCCCGATCTTCCCGGGCAAGCGCTACGAGGACTGGGAGCTCGAGGACCCCGCCGGCAAGGACCTCGAGACCGTGCGCCGCGTGCGCGACGACATCAAGACGCGCGTGCGGCGGCTGCTCGCGGAGCTCGGAGTCGATCTGGTCGCCTGAGGCGCACGTTCCCGATCACCCTCCGACGGGGGGTGGAGCCTTGGTATCCCGTTCGGGAAACTGAGGTATTCTTCGTGGCATGCACCCGAAGCTCTCCCTCTTCACGCGCGCCCGGAGCACGCTGATCCTCCTCGCCCTGCTGCTGGTCATCTCCCCCTTCGTGAGCGCGCCGGCCCAGGCGCTCGAAGACGAACCGGGGTATCCCCGGGTCGGAGCCTGGAGCGAGTCCCGAGACGGACACCACATCGCCTGGGGATCGACCTCGGCGATCACGCAGCTCTACGCGGTCTACACGCGAGCGGGGAGCACCCCCGATCTCTTCGCCTACTGCATCGAGGTCACCGTGTGGCCGGGCTTCGGCGAGCGGATGGACGTAGGCGGTTGGGCTTCGTTCCCCGGTGAGAACCTCTTCGCCACTGATCAGCGCGTGCGTGAACGCGTCGCCTGGATCGTGTCGAACTCGTATCCGCAGTCGTCGCTCGAGTCGATCGCCGATCGAGCCGGCATCGTCGGACTCACCGCCGACGAAGCGATCACCGGCACCCAAGTGGCGATCTGGCAGCTCACCGATTCGAGCCCGGCTCCGGCTGACTTCGTCTATCGGGGCCTGGTGGTCGACGACGGCTTCGACACGACCTCACCGACGGCGCGAAGGATCCAGGCGCTCGTCGACCACCTCACCGGTCCCACGAACACGGGGATCGCCGAGTCGAGCAGACCTGAGCTGCGCATCACCCCGCCGCAGGTGAGCGGCGTCGCCGGGCAGCAGCTCGGCCCGCTGACCCTCACCGCATCGGCGGGCGAGCTGGTGCTCGACAACCCCTCCGGCTTCCCGCTCGTGACCGCCGACGGCACCCCGATCGATCCGACCCGCCCTCCGCGCGACACGGACCTCTATCTCGATGTGCCCGCCGACGCCGGGGCTGGGACTGCGGCCGTCCGCTCCGAGCTCGTCGGGGAAGGCTACGACGGGCTGCTCCTGACCTCGCCCAATACCCCGCGTCGGCAGACCATGATGATCGCCGAGACGCGCGAGCTCACGATCTCCGCGACCGCCGAGCTGTCGTGGACGGCGGCACCGGGCGACGACGCCACCGTCCCCGGCGTGCCGATCGAACCCGGCCTGCCGATCGAACCCGGCGTGCCGATCGAACCCGGCGTGCCGGCCGTCCCCGGGGCACCGATCGAGCCCGCCGCAGCATCCCCCGCGGCGGACGCGAACGACGCCGCGCCGACGCTCGCCCGGACGGGCGCCGACGCGATCCCGACGGTGCTCGGCGCGCTCGCCGTGCTCGTCAGCGGCGCGGCGCTGCTGGCCCTTCGCCCGCGACGTCGGTCGCTCCGAGCGGCGCACCACCGGCCGCGCCCGCGGTCCGCAGGAACACGATGATCCAGCTGAAGATCAGGCACGCGGCGACGAGCTCCACCGCGGTGAGGTTGTAGTAGCCGGTGGCGAAGAACACCGCCATCACGATGATGACGACCACGTAGACGTAGCCGAGCCCGACGAACACCCGAGGCACGCTGCGGATGAGCCAAGGCAGGAACACGACGATCGCCGCGAAGCAGACCGCCATGCCCGTCGCCACCGTGTTGTGCAGGAGGAAGAAGCGGTCGACAGGGAAGATCCCGACGCAGGCGAGGAACACGCCGATGAGGATCAGGCCGATCCGCACGAGGTCGCGCCCGCGCCGGTCGGGCGGGTTCCCGGCGGGCAGCGTCGCCGTCGCGTACCGCGCGATGATCGTGACGATCGCGCCGGCGACGATGAGCGTCAGGTTGAACGCCATCGCGGAGACGTCGTTCGTCATGCCGAGCGCCGAGAGGTTCTCCTTCCACCAGTGCGGATCGCTCGCGGAGAGCATGCTCGTGAGCGCGCCGACCACGAGGAACACGGCCAGCACGAGCGAGAGCAGCATCGGGGTCATCCGCGCCGCCGAGAGGAAGCACACGTAGCCGGTCAGGGCCATCGCGACCGCGGCGAGCGCCGCCCCCGGCAGGGTGAACACGACGGCGTCGCGGAAGCAGAACTCGAGCACCGTGGCGAGCGCGAACCAGCTGAGCAGGGCGATGGCGCCGTGCGCGATCGCGAGGGCGGTGACGTCGAACCAGTGCAGCCGGGCGCCGGGCACCGACAGCCCCTGCCCGATCTCGCGGCGGAGCGCCGGGTTCGCGGTGCGCCGCACGAGCACCCGGCCGAGCACGAAGGCCACGACCGCGACGACGGCCCCGGCGATGCCGACGAACTCGCCGAGCGAGCCCTGCCCGCCCGCGATGGGGAGGTCACGACCCCAGAAGACGGCGAGCGAGACGAGCCCGCCGACCACGAAGAACGCGCTGCCGGCGAGCAGCGCCACCGACTCCAGCGATTCGGCGCTCTCGGCGGGATGCCGCAGCGCGGCGCGGAGCGAGACGGGATCTTCGTGCTCTCTGGGCGCCGCTCCGGCCGGATGCTCCTGCGTCGTGCTCATTGCGCCTCCCCCGCGGCGCGCCCGACCACCGGCCGCGCTCGGCACCACTCTAGGGCGCGGGCGTACGGCGGGTGCGGAATCCGATCGCGCCGCGCGCGGCGAGCAGTAGCAGGCCCGCGGCCCCGAGGAGCGCGCCGCCGAGGGCCGGGCCGGCCACCTCGGGGCCGGTCTCGGGCAGGTGCGGGCGGAACCGCGCCGGGTTCGGCGAGGCCAACCACGGGCCGACGCCCGCCGCGTTCGCGGCGGCCACCTCGGCGACGACGTCCACTCCGTCGGCCACGCCCGTGAACACCTGCGGCGCCGGGGCGCCGAGCACGACACGCTCCTGGAGCGGTTCGCCGGCCGTCGTTTTCAACCGGACGACGTAGGACTCGACTCCGGGCTGCGTGTCGGTCCAGCCGACCTCGACGCGGCGGTCGCCCTCGCTCAGGCTCACCTGCTGGACCGCGGCCGGGAGCCCGTCGACCGGGCCCACGACGATCCGGCCGGTGAGGTTGTCGAAGCCGATCGAGCGGCCCACGAAGAAAACGTTGCCGGTGTTGAAGTAGGGGCCGCTCGCGGCGAGCGCCGCGGCATCCGCATCCGCGCCCGCATCCGCTTCCTCGCTCGGCGACGCGCCGGTCGGCTGGTACAGTCCGGCGGCGCGGTAGCCGCCGGCGACGGTCCGCGTCCAGAACGGCTCCCCACCGGGGGTCGCGAAGGAGATCGGCGTGCCCGCGTTCAGGTGCGCGATCTCCTCGGCACCGCCGCCCGGGAACGGGGTGGGCGAGGGGATCGGCGTCGCCCAGGCCCCGAAGTCGCCCATCAGCACCGAGCCGCGCTCTCCGGAGTCGACGGTCGTGGGCAGACAGTTCATGGTCGTGGCGATCGACCAGCAGCTCTCGGCCTGCTTCGCGAACATCGGGTGATCGCTGCCCGGGTAGTCGCCGCCGCCCGTCAGCGCGGGCTGGAGGACGGCATCCGCCTCGCCCACGAGCGGGGCGCCGAGCGACAGGGTGCCGATCCGCTCGCCCGGCGCTGTGGGCGCGTGCGTGATGCGGATGGTGTGGCCCTCGCCGGCGCCGTCGGGCAGCTGAGCGATCGCCGACCACCAGGGGTACTGCGTCTCCCCGGCCTCGCCCCAGGTGCGGAGCCCCTGGCTCACGCCGAGGATGCCGTCGAGGCCGTCGTTCCCGCCGAGGCAGTCGACGGGCTCGCAGCGATGGGCGAGCACGAACGGCAGCCGGGCGGGTGCCGCGCCGCCGATGGCGACGTCGGCGAGCGCGACATGCCCGAAGACGTGGGCGCCGTTGTAGTCCGGATCCGCGACCACGTCGGTGCGATCGACCGTCGTGTCGCCCGCGAGGCGGTTCGGGTAGACGACGAGCCCCTCCGAGCCGGTGTCGAGCAGGAGGGTCAGGGGGCGCCCGCCCACCTGCACCTCCACCGCGGGGAGGAAGGTGCCGTCCCGGAGCGATTCGGCGATGATCGGCACCTCGGCCGGCGACGGGGCGGGAGCGGCGAGGGCGGCCGGGGCGGCCGCGACCGTTCCGAGGAGCGCCGCACCGGCCGCGACCAGGGCCGCCTTCGTCAACATCCGTCCGCGCATGCCCGTCCCCCGTCGTCACGATCATCGCGACGCGATCCCGAGACGCCGCGTACGCACCCTATCCATGCGCGGCGCACCCGCGGAAGCCCGCGAACGGAGGGCGGGATCGGCTCGGACGCGGCTCAGGCGTCCATCGGGTCGAGGATCTCCAGCATCGAGCCCTGCACGAAGCCCGCCCACTCGTAGGCCGCGCGCAGGTAGTCGTCGCGCTCCTCGTCCTCCGCGTAGCCGCCGTCGTCGGTGACGCCGACCCGCTCGGCGAGGATCAGCCGCAGATCGGTGAGGAAGGTCAGCCAGCCCCACGCCTGCGACTCGTCGAGCTCGATCTCGACGAGGTCGCGGCCGTCGCTGACGTCGGTCGCGTCGCGCACCGACTGCGCCGCCTGCCGCTTGCCGTCGACGAGGCTGCCGCGGGTGTACCGCTCGAACTCACCCGCCGCCTCGGCGTCGTCGGGGTACGCGTTCGGCAGCAGCCGGTCGATCGCCGGGTCGTCGCCTGCGCCGAGGAGCAGCACCGAGTCGACCTGGTCGGCGAGCTCGGAGAGCAGCATCGCCTCCTCGGCCTCGAGCACGAGCCGGACGCCCTCGCCGCTGCGGCCCGCGACGATCACGGCTCCGCCCTCGCCACCGTCGCCTGCAGGCCGTAGCCGTGCATGGCCTGCACGTGCCGCTCCATCGCCTCCCGGTTGCCCGTCGCGACGACCGCCTTGCCCGTCGTGTGCACGAGCAGCATCAGCCGCTCCGCCTCCTCGCGGGAGTAGCCGAAGTAGCTGCGGAACACGTAGCTCACGTAGCTCATCAGGTTGACCGGGTCGTCCCAGACGATCGCCCGCCACGAGCGCGCCGCCCCCTCGCGGGTGGCGCGGTCGAGGTCGACGTCGAACTCGACGTCGGTGGCTTCGAGGATCCCGGTCACGCCTCCAGCCTGACACGATGCCGCCGGACGCGCACCCCCGTCAGCGCTCCGTCGGGGCATCCGGTTCCCGCGGCCGGTAGACGAACGTCACCAGCACCACCGAGATGATCATGAGCAGGAACCACGACACGAGCTTCGACGCGGAGACGGGGTGCCAGCCGTCGAGCTGGTCCGGGTACAGCCACGCGCCACCCCACGTCGCGATGTTCTCCGCGAACCAGATGAACAGGGCGACGAGGCCGAACGCGACGAGCAGGGGCATCCGGTGCACCCGCCGCCACACCCGGAAGTGCATCATCGTCGGCCACCACAGCACGACCACCGCGGCGAGCAGCAGCCAGCGGAAGTCGACGATGAAGTGATGCCCGAAGAAGTTCGCGTAGATCGCCGCGGCCACGACCGCCGTGAGCCAGCGCCGCGGATAGCGCGTGAAGCGCAGGTCGAAGAGCCGGTACACGCGCACCATGTACGAGCCGACCGCCGCGTACATGAAGCCCGAGAAGAGCGGCACGGCGCCGATGCGCAGGATGCCGTCGCCGTCGTAGCTCCAGGAGCCGACGTCGGTCTTGAACAGCTCCATGGCGGTGCCGGTGAGGTGGAAGAGCACGATCACCCAGAGCTCGCGGCCGGTCTCGAGGCGGGTGGCGAGCATGACGATCTGGATGGCGATCGCCGCGAGGGTCAGCGCGTCGTTGCGCGCGAGCCAGGCGTCGTCGGGGTACCAGAGCCGCGCCGCGACGATGACGGCGAGGAGCGCGGCGCCGAAGACGCACGCCCAGGCCTGCTTCGCCCCGAACACGAGGAACTCGAGCAGTTTGGCCTTCGCCCCGTGCTCGGACGCGCCCGCGAGCAGGCGGTGCGCGGCGGCGTCGATGCGCTGCTCGACGGAGGTGAGCCGGCGCGGGTCCGGCCGCTCGTCGTCGGCCGGCTGCTCGGCGGCCGTCACGCGCCCGCCCGCTCGGCGCTTCGCTCGGCGGTTCGCTCGGAGCGCCGGGAGGCGGTCACCGTGAACTTCGCGTTCCTCGCGATCTGCCGCGTCGGGCCGACGAGGCGCTCGAGCAGCGGCCGGTAGCGCAGATGCGAGTTCCAGACGCACCAGAGCTCGCCGTCCGGCGCCAGCACCCGCGCCGCGTCGGCGAAGAGGTGCCCCGCGATGCCCGTGGAGAGCGCCGCGTCACTGTGGAACGGCGGGTTCAGCAGCACGAGCGGCTCGCTCGCGTCGGCGAGGAGCTCGAGGCCGTCGGCGCGTTCCACGGTCACCCGCTCGGCGACCCCGTTCGCCAGCGCGGTGAGGCGGGCGGATGCCGCGGCGGCCGCCGAGCGGTCGCTCGCCGTGACGCGGATGCCCGGGCGCGAGAGCGCGAGCTTGGTCGCGATGACGCCGCTGCCGCAGGCGAGGTCGACGGCGGATGCCGCGCCGGGCACGGCCTCGGCGAGGTGGCCGAGGAGGAAGCGGGTGCCGATGTCGACCTTCGTGCCCGCGAACACGCCGCCGTGCGCGACGACCACGAGGCCGAGCTCGTCGTGGCGTTCGCGGCGCGGCCACCGGGCGGGCGCGGCATTCGACGGGGCATCCGCGGCGCCGGCCGGCGGTCGCAGCTCGGCGCGAGCGCCGCTCGCGCGCAGCACCCGCGACTTCTGCCGCGCGAGGCTCACGTCGACGCGCGCGAACGCTCGGCCGAGCACCTCGTTCATCGCGATCGACATGTGCTTCAGGCGTCCCCCGGCGACGATCTCGACGTCGGGAGCCGCGTGGCGGGCGACGAGCTCGGCGATCTCGTCGAGCCGGTCGAGGGAGCGCGGCAGCCGCAGCAGCACGAGCCGCGCCCCGGCGACGAGCGCCGGCGCGAGCGGCTCCGAGCGCACCTCGTGCGCGAGCCCGAGCCGGGCGGCGTTCTCGGCGAGCGCGCGCTCGCCCGTGATCGGGTCCTGGTGCACGCGCACCTCGTGCGCGCCGAGGTCCACCGCGCCGAGCGCGAGGGCCCCGAAGGCGTCGTCGATGACGACGAGCTCACCGGGCGCGAGCGCCCCGACGGCCGCCCTCGCCTCGTCGAGGATCAGCCGGTCGGCGGCATCGGATGCCTCGAGCCCGGGCCCCTCGACGTCGGGATGCCGGCGCAGCGCAGTGAAGTCCACCTCGGCAGGCTACCCGGCGCCGACTGGGCGCGCTCTGGAGGGATCCAGTCGGGTTTGCTACCCTCGCATCCGCATGCGTCACCGCCGGTTCCCCCGCTCCACCGACCCGGCCGTCGCCCCGAACCCCGGTGCGGCGGCGCGCGAGCGACCCCGCAGCGACGCCGCACGGCCGCCCGTCGCCCGCCGCTTCGCGGCCCTCTTCGCCTCCGTCGTCGTGCTCGGCACGACCGCGGGGCTCGCGCTGGCACCGAGCTCGCCGGCCCCCGACCCGGCGGCCGTGGCCCTCGTCGCCGACGGATCGGCCGACACCGTCGCCGACGCGGTGCAGTCGATCGAGGTGCACGACGCCGCGGCCCTGCCCGGCGTCGCCGAGGAGTCGTACGTCGCGTCCACGGGCACCCAGACCCTCGTGGCGGGCGGCACCAACCTCGACTGGGCGAAGCTCGTGCTGATCGAGGGCGACTGGCCGGTGACCGAAGAGAACGTCACGTTCATGATGCGCTGGATGCGCCAGGAGAACGGCGCCGACAACTGGTGGAACCGCAACAACCCGCTCAACAACGGGCAGGGCTCGGGCGGAGGCTCAGGGCTGGGGAGCTACCCTGACCTCGCCGTCGCGGCGTACTACGCCGCCGAGAACCTGCGCTCCGGACGGTACCCGGCCGTCGACGCCGCGCTGCAGCGCGGCGACTCCGCCGACGCGACGGCGCAGGCGATCTGGGCCTCGCCGTGGGCCTCGAGCCACTACGGCTACGGCACGCACTGGAGCTCGCGGCCGTACGACGTCATCGAGGCGCCTGCCGAGGCCTGGGGGCGCTGAGCCGGCTGCGCGCGTTCGGCGCTGGCCGCCGCGCTTCGCCGCGGTCGGGGCGCTACTCGTGCTCGAGCGGGCGCCAGACGACGAGCGCGTTCTCGCGGCGCACGCGCGTGCCGGCCTTGAGGGTGACGACTTCACCGGCCGAACCTGCGGCGAACACGCGGCGACCCGGCCGGTTCAGCATCTCGTCGGCGAGCGCGGCCTCGAGCTCGCGCACCCGGGCGCGCAGGCTCTGCACCTCGTCTTCGAGGCCGAGCACCCGGCGGATACCCTCGAGGCTCACGCCCTCGGCCGAGAGCTGGGCGATCTCGCGCAACTGCACGACGTCGCGCATGGAGTAGCGGCGCGACTTGCCGGCGGTGCGGGTGGGCGACACGAGCCCGAGCCGGTCGTACTGCCGGAGGGTCTGCGGGTGCATGCCCGCGAGCTCGGCCGCGACCGAGATCACGAAGAGCGGGCTCGTCTCGTTCACGGCTAGCTCCGCGCCTTGGCGAGCAGGTCTTCGCGCGGGTCCTCGTCGGGGAGGGCGGCGGCGAGCGCCTCGACGGCCTCCTTCGCCTCCTTCGAGAGGTGGGAGGGGACGGCGATCTGCACGACGGCGAGCAGGTCGCCGGTGCCCTTCTTCGTCTCGACGCCGCGGCCCTTGACGCGCAGCACCCGTCCGCTCGGGGTGCCGGGGGCGACCCGCAGCTTGACGGGGTCGCCGCCGAGGGTCGGCACCTGGATCGTGGCGCCGAGCGCGGCCTCGGTGAACGTCACGGGCACGGTGACGCGGAGGTTCAGCCCGTCGCGCTCGAAGACCGGGTGCTTGCGCACGTGCACGGTGAGGATGAGGTCGCCGGTCTCGCCGCCGTCGGGCGAGGGGTGGCCCTTGCCGCGGAGCTTGATCTTCTGCCCGTCGGCGACGCCGGCCGGGATGCGCACCGTGATCGGCTTGCCGTCGGAGGTCTGCAGGGTGATCTGCTCGCCCTTGGTCGCCGTGATGAAGTCGAGCGTGGTCGTCGCCGTGACGTCGCGCCCGCGGGTCGGCCCGCCGAAGCCTCGGTATCCTCCGGAGGGCTGCCCGAAGCGGCCGCCGCCGAAGAGCCCGCCGAGCAGGTCGTCGTAGTCGCCGCCCTGCTGGAAGGTGTAGCGCTGGCCGCCGCCGCCCTGGTTGAACATGCCGCCGAAGACGTCCTCGAAGCCGCCCTGGCCGCCGGCGCCGGGCGCCGTGAAGCGCGCCCCGGAGCCCATCGCCCGGATGGCGTCGTACTCCTTGCGCTGCTCGGGGTCGGAGAGCACGGCGTTCGCCTCGGAGATCTCCTTGAACTTCGCCTCCGCGGCGGCGTCGCCGGGGTTCTGGTCTGGGTGGTACTTGCGCGCGAGCTTGCGGTAGACCTTCTTGATCTCGCTGTCGCTCGCGTCCTTGGAGACGCCGAGCACCTGGTAGAAGTCCTTGTCGAACCAGTCCTGACTGGCCATCGGCACCTCCTTTCTTGAAGTCTGTCGTATCTGAATGAGTGCGGGAGGAGATTCGCTGCGGCGGAGGTCGGATCGAACGATCCCATCCTCCCCTGGCGCGAATCTCCTCCCGTCTCGTGGGGCGGTCTGCCGGGGCTCAGCCCTGCGGGCTCTTCACCACGACCTTGGCCGGCCGCAGCTGGACCTCGCCCAGCTGGTACCCGGTCTCGACGACGTCGGCGACCGTGTCGACCTCCACGTCGTCGGCGGGCTGCTGGAAGATCGCCTCGTGCAGCTGCGGGTCGAACGGCTCGCCGACCGCGCCGAAGCGCACCAGGCCGAGCCGCTCGGTGACCTGGCGGAGCTTCGCGGCGATCGTGCCGAAGGCGGTGTCGCCCTCGAGGTCGCCGTGCTTCTCGGCCCGGTCGAGGTCGTCGAGCACGGGCAGCAGCGCGGCGACCGTCTGGCCGACCGCCCGGTCGCGCTCGAGCTCGCGGTTCTGCTCGGTGCGCTTGCGGTAGTTGGCGTACTCGGCGGTCACCCGCTTGAGGTCGGCGAGGTGCTCGTCGTTCGGCTCCGCGACCTCGGCCTGCGCCGCGTTGAGGATGTCGTCGACGGTGAGCTCGGCCTCGTCGACGGATGCCGCGGCGTCGGCCGCGGCATCCGTCTCGTTCGACGGCTCGCGAACCGCACCGGTCTCGGGGTCGATCTTCCGCTTGTCGCGGATGACCGGCTCGTCGGGGTTCTGGTTCTCGTCAGCCATGGTTACTTCGCCTGCCCGGAGCCCGTCGACGGGTCCTCGTCGTCGACGACCTCGGCGTCGACCACGTCCTCGTCGGACGCCTGGTCGGATGCCTGGCCGCTGGCGTTCTGGTCCTCACCGGCACCGGCGGGCGCCTCGGACTGCTGCTGCGCGTAGATCGCCTCGCCGAGCTTGCCCTGCGACTGCGAGAGCTTCTCGAACGCGGTCTTCACCGCGTCGTCGTCCTCGCCCGCGAGCGCCGACTTCAGGGCGTCGACGTCGCCCTGGACCTCGGTCTTGACGTCCTCGGGGAGCTTGTCCTCGTTGTCCTTGATCAGCTTCTCGACCGAGTAGGCGAGCTGCTCGGCCTGGTTGCGCTGCTCGGCGGACTCACGGCGCTTCTTGTCTTCTGCGGCGTGCTCCTCGGCCTCGCGCACCATGCGGTCGATGTCGTCCTTCGAGAGCGACGAGCCGCCCGTGATGGTCATCGACTGCTCCTTGCCCGTGCCCTTGTCCTTGGCGGACACGTGCACGATGCCGTTCGCGTCGATGTCGAAGGTGACCTCGATCTGCGGGATGCCGCGGGGCGCGGGCGCGATGCCGGTCAGCTCGAAGGTGCCGAGCGCCTTGTTGTCGCGCGTGAAGTCGCGCTCGCCCTGGAAGACCTGGATCGCGACCGACGGCTGGTTGTCGTCGGCGGTCGTGAAGGTCTCGCTGCGCTTGGTCGGGATGGCGGTGTTGCGCTCGATGAGCTTCGTCATCATGCCGCCCTTGGTCTCGATGCCGAGGCTGAGCGGGGTGACGTCGATGAGCAGGACGTCCTTGCGCTCGCCCTTCAGCACACCGGCCTGCAGCGCGGCGCCGACGGCGACGACCTCATCGGGGTTCACACCCTTGTTCGGGTCCTTGCCGGTCTCCTGCTTCACGAGCTCCGAGACGGCGGGCATGCGCGTCGAGCCGCCGACGAGCACCACGTGGGCGATGTCGGAGACCTTGATGCCGGCCTCCTTGATGACGTCCTCGAAGGGCTTCTTCGTGCGGTCGAGCAGGTCGCTCGTCATGTTCTCGAACTGCGCGCGGGTGAGCGTCTCGTCGAGGTTCGCCGGGCCGTTCTCGGTGAGCGAGAGGTAGGGGAGCTGAATGCTCGTCGACATGCTCGACGAGAGCTCCTTCTTGGCCTGCTCGGCGGCTTCCTTGAGCCGCTGCTTCGCAATCTTGTCGTTCGAGACGTCGACGCCGGTCGACTCCTTGAAGCGCTTGATCAGCCACTCGACGACGCGCTCGTCCCAGTCGTCGCCGCCGAGGCGGTTGTCGCCGGCGGTCGCGCGGACCTGGATGGTGGAGAAGTCCTCGTCCTTGCCGACCTCGAGGAGGGAGACGTCGAAGGTGCCGCCACCGAGGTCGAAGACCAGGATGAGCTCGTCCTCCTTGCCCTTGTCGAGGCCGTAGGCGAGCGCAGCCGCGGTGGGCTCGTTGATGATGCGCAGGACGTTGAGGCCCGCGATCTCACCGGCCTCCTTGGTGGCCTGGCGCTCGGCGTCGTTGAAGTACGCGGGGACGGTGATGACCGCGTCGGTCACCGTGTCGCCGAGGTACTGCTCGGCGTCGCGCTTGAGCTTCTGCAGGATGCGCGCCGAGATCTCCTGCGGCGTGTACTGCTTGCCGTCGATCTCCTGCGTCTTCCAGTCGGTGCCCATGTGGCGCTTCACCGACGAGATGGTGCGGTCGACGTTCGTGACGGCCTGGCGCTTGGCGGTCTCGCCGACGAGCACCTCGCCGTCCTTCGTGAACGCGACCACCGAGGGGGTGGTGCGGAAGCCTTCGGCGTTCGCGATGACGGTGGGCTCGCCACCCTCGAGGACGCTGACCACGGAGTTCGTGGTGCCGAGGTCGATTCCAACTGCTCGTGACATGTGTTTCTCTCCTTCTGCTGACCGGTGTCCGGCGGCGCGGATGCGCCTGAGCGAGACCCCGGTTCAGCGCGCGGCTCGGCCGTGCTGGCCCGCAGCCGAAGTCTCTGTCATCTCTGACGGCCATTGCTGGCCCCGTCAAGACTTGAGTCTCAACGGCTCAAGTGTCGCAAATCGAGGTGAACGCGTCAAGTCGATCCGGTGAAACTTGAGTACAGTTGACTCAACTTCTGGAGCGCGTGCGGTATTCCCGACGCAGAAGGATTCGCCTGGTGGGAGCGGTTATCGCTCCGACCAGACGCCCAGCTCGTTGCCGCTGGGATCGGCGAAGTGCAGACGACGGCCGCCGGGGAACTCGTACGGCCCCTGGGTCACCCGACCGCCGGCCGCGGTGATCGCCTCGGCGGTGCCCTCCAGGTCGTCGCTGTAGAGCAGCACGAGCGGGCCGCCCGTGCTGACCTCGTCGACCTGCATCAGCCCGCCGGCCTCTTCGCCGCCGCGCTCGGCCGCCGTGCGGATGCCCGCGTACTGCGGGCCGTAGGGCGTGAACTCCCAGCCGAAGGCGGCGCCGTAGAAGGCCTGTGCGGCGGGCAGGTCGGTGACGGAGATCTCGATGTAGTCGATCGTGCGCGGGATGCCGTGCGTGTGAGAGGTCATGACGCGAGTCTCGTGCCGGCCACCGACATCCCGGCCGACGCCGCGCATTGACTTGTCGGATGCCCCGGCCTATGGTTACCGGGGCCCTCCCGGCCCCCGGGCCTCCCGCCGACTCCGGCACGAGGCCGCCCCGATCGAAGGCAGGTGATGCGACATGTCCGGTGATAGTAGCCGCGCCGCCGCCTCGCCCCTTCGAGCCGGTCTCCCGCGGCACTGATCGTCCCGCCCGCAGCGCCCCGCGTCCCCGACGCCGCGCGGCTGCGGCACGATCGCAGGTCCGCCCGAGGCATCCGTCCCCTCGCTGGTCCGAGCGGTGGCATCCGCGCGCCGAGCGCGCAGCCCCCGCGACGTCGTGGACGTCGCGCGATCGACCCAGACGAGGTGAGACGAAATGATGACCCTGATCGACAACGGCGTGTACGTGGACGGCCTCCGCACCGCCACCCCCGAGAACCTGCAGCAGACGTCCGAGGTGATGCGCTCCGGCGGAGGCATGGCCTGGATCGGCCTGTACCGCCCCAGCCCCGAGGAGGTGCGCTCGGTGGCCGAGCAGTTCGAGCTGCATCCGCTCGCCGTCGAGGACGCGCTCACCGGCCACCAGCGCTCCAAGCTCGAGCGCTACGGCGACACCCTCTTCGTCGTGCTGCGCCCCGCCCGCTACGTCGACGAGCACGAGGAGGTCGAGTTCGGCGAACTGCACCTGTTCGTCGGGCCCGACTTCGTCGTGACGATCCGGCACGCCGAGGCGCCCGACCTGCGGCGGGTGCGCCGGCGGCTCGAGGCCTCCCCCGAGCTGCTCGCGATGGGCCCCGAGGCGGTGCTCTACGCCGTGCTCGACGAGGTCGTCGACGAGTACGGCCCGGTCGTCGCGGGGCTCGAGAACGACATCGACGAGATCGAGGACCAGCTGTTCTCCGGCGTCGAGGGCGTCTCCCGGCGCATCTACGAGCTCGCCCGCGAGGTGCTCGACTTCCAGCGCGCGGCGCAGCCGCTCGTCGGGATGCTCGAGGGGCTCGCCCGCGGCTCCGACAAGTACGGCGTCGACGTCGAGCTGCGCCGTTCGCTGCGCGACGTGCTCGACCACGCCCTGCGGATCGTCGAGCGGGCGGGGGCGTTCCGCGCCATCCTGGACAACGCCCTGCAGGTCGAGGCGACGCTCGTCGCCCAGCGACAGAACGAGGAGATGCGCCGGATGACGGAGTTGAACCTCGCCCAGAACGAGGAGATCAAGAAGATCTCCTCGTGGGCGGCGATCCTGTTCGCGCCGACCCTGATCGGCACCGTGTACGGCATGAACTTCGACGTCATGCCCGAGCTGCACTGGAGCCTCGGCTACCCCTTCGCGCTGCTGCTCATGCTCGGCATGAGCGCCGCGCTGTACGGGGTCTTCAAGCTCCGGCGCTGGCTCTGACCCTCTGGTTCGCTGAGCTCGTCGAAGCGAAGTCGACACGCTTCGCTGAGCTCAGCGAGCCAGGCAGGGTCAGGCGGCCGGGCGGCCGTAGGCCTCGAGCAGGCGCAGCCAGACCTCGCTCATCGTCGGGTAGGCGGGCACCGCGTGCCAGAGCCGGTCGATCGGCACCGCGCCGACGATCGCGATCGTCGCGGCCTGCACGAGCTCGGCGACGTCCTGGCCGACGAAGGTGGCGCCGACGACGACCCCGCGGTCCTCGTCCACGATCATGCGGGCCGTGCCGCGGTAGCCGTCGGCGAGCAGCGAGGCGCCCGCGACCCAGCCGAGTTCGTAGTCGAGCACCCGGGTGCGCAGCCCGGCCTGCTCGGCGCCGGCCGCCGTGAGCCCGACGGCGGCGACCTCGGGGTCGGCGAACACGACCTGCGGCACCGCGTGATGGTCGGCGGTCGCGACGTGCGCGCCCCAGGGGGCGTCGGATGCCTCGTCGCCGCGCGCCCGCGCCGCGATCGCGTCACCAGCGGCGCGCGCCTGGTACTTGCCCTGATGGGTGAGCAGCGCCCGGTGGTTCACGTCGCCGACGGCGTAGAGCCAGTCGTGCCCGGGCACTCGCAGCGTGTCGTCGGCCTCGAGCCAGTCGCCGGGTTCGAGGCCGATCGTCTCGAGCCCGAGCCCGTGGGTGCGCGGGGTGCGCCCGGTCGCGACGAGCACCTCGTCGGCCACGATCGTCTCGCCGGTCGACAGCTCGATGCGCACCTCGCCGCCCGAGGCATCCGCGGCGTCCGCTTCCCCGTCCCGCTCGACCCGCACCGGCGACGCGCCCGTGATGACCCGCGCCCCCTGCTCGGTCAGCCCCTCGCCGACGAGCTCGCCCGCGAAGGGCTCGAACTCGCGCAGCAGCCCGCTGCGGGCGATGACGGTCACCTCGGTGCCGAATGAGGCGTAGGCGGCGGCCATCTCGACGCCGACCACGCCGCCGCCGATGACCGCGAGCCGGCGGGGCGCCTGCTCCGCGCTCGTGGCCTCCCGGCTCGCCCAGGGCCGGGCCTCGGCGAGCCCCTCGATGCGCGGGATGAGCGGATCCGAGCCGGTCGCCACGACCACTGCGACGCGGGCGCGCAGCTCGACACTGCCGCCGTCCGGGGTGTCGACGACGACGCGGCGCGGGCCGTCGATGCGGCCGTGCCCCCGGACGAGCTGGATGCCGGCCCCGTCGAGCCATTCGAGCTGGCCGCTGTCGTTCCAGTGCTTCACGACGTCGTCGCGGTGCGCGAAGAGCGCCTGCACGTCGAGCTGCCCGGTCACCGCCTCGGCCGCGCCGGGCACCCGACGGGCCGCGCTGATCGCGGCTCCGGCGCGCAGCAGCGCCTTCGACGGCATGCACGCCCAGTACGAGCATTCGCCGCCGACGAGCTCGTGCTCGACGATGACGGTGCTGAGCCCGCCCTGTACGGCCCGATCGGCGACGTTCTCGCCCACGGGCCCGCCGCCGATCACGATGAGGTCGAATTCCTGCTGCATGCTGCTCCCCTCGTCGGCGCCGCTCGGCGCGGCACTCCTTCCATCGTCGCCGGGGTCGCCGGCGAGCGCCAGCCTCCCCGCCCGGCTGTCGGGCGGACACCCCGGCGCACTACGATGCGCCCATGCCGATGACGCGCGCCGCCCAGCCCGCCACCAGGGCCGTCCACCTCGTCGATCGGCTCGACGACGTCGCCGACGCGGCCGCCCCGGTGGCGTTGCGCCTGCCGCGTCGGCTCGGAACGCCCGGCCGTCTCGCCTTCGCCGCCGCGGCCGCCGTCGCGACCGCGGCCGCCGCCTGGGGCGTCGTGCTGCTCTGGACGGAAGAGACGCCCGGCTCGTGGTTCAGCCTGCTCTTCTCGGTGCTACTCGGCGCGATGGGCCTGGTGCCGTGGTTCCTGCTCACGGGCTCGATCGCCGCGGCGCGCGAGGACCGCGCGGCGCAGGCCGCCTGGAGCGCCGCCCGCGACTCGGCGACCCCCACCGCCGGCCGCGTCGTCGCCCGCCGCACCCAGCTCGCCGAGGAGGGCACACCGACCTCCTTCGAGCTCGACGTGGAGCTCGCCGACGGCTCGCGGCTCACGGCCGAGTGGCGGCTCGAGCGGGCGTCCCAGCGCTTGCTGCAGACGCAGGTCCCGGGCGTCGGCGCGGTCGTGCGGGTGTGGCGCGCGGCGGGGATGCCGGAGGCGCCCGTGGTCGTCGAGGTCGCGGACCCGAGCGTGGTGGGCTGAGGCGCCAGCGCTCAGCCGCGGAACGGGTCGGCGATGCCGACGTACGTGGTCTCCAGGTACTCCTCGATGCCCTCGAAGCCGCCCTCGCGACCGATGCCGGACTGCTTCACGCCGCCGAACGGCGCCGCGGGATTCGACACGATGCCCGTGTTCAGGCCGAACATGCCGACCTCGAGCTCCTCGGCGAGGCGCAGCCCCCGATCGAGATCCCGGGTGAACGCGTAGGCGACGAGCCCGAACTCGGTGGCGTTCGCGAGCGCGACGGCCTCGGCCTCGTCGGCGAACGTCACGATGGGCGCGACCGGTCCGAAGATCTCCTCGCGCAGGATCCGCGCGTCCGCAGGCACGTTCGTCAGCACCGTCGGCTCGTAGAAGTAGCCCGGGCCGGGAACGGGCCTGCCGCCGAGCGCGACGGTCGCCCCGTCCGCCCGGGCCGACTCGACGAGCTCGTGCACTTTGTCCCGCGTACCGGCGTCGACGAGCGGGCCGAGTTTCGCGCCGGGCTCGGTGCCGCGGGCCACCGGGTAGGCGGCGATCCGCGCGGTCAGCCGCTCGGCGAACTCCGCCGCGACCCGCTCGTGCACCAGCAGCCGGTTCGCAGCCGTGCAGGCCTCGCCGCCGTTGCGGAGCTTCGCGAGCAGCGCGCCCTCGACAGCCTGCTCGAGGTCGGCGTCCTCGAAGACCAGGAACGGGGCGTTGCCGCCCAGCTCCATCGAGACGCGCAGCACCTGGTCCGCGGCATCCGCGATGAGCCGGCGGCCCACCTCGGTCGAGCCGGTGAACGAGAGCTTGCGCAGCCTCGGGTCGCGGACGAGCGGGCCGGTCACGCGGCCCGCGCTCGTCGTCGGGATGACGTTCAGCACGCCCGGCGGCAGCCCGGCCTCCTCGAGCACAGCGGCGAAGAGGAGCGCCGTGAGCGGAGTCAGCGCGGCGGGCTTCAGCACCATCGTGCAACCCGCCGCGATCGCGGGCGCGATCTTGCGGGTCGCCATCGCGAGCGGGAAGTTCCACGGCGTGATGAACAGGCTCGGACCGACGGGACGCTTCAGCACCAGGAGTCGGCTGCGGCCGTCCGGCGCGGTCGCGTACCGGCCCGAGACACGCGAGGTCTCCTCGGAGAACCAGCGCAGGAACTCCGCCCCGTAGGCGACCTCGCCGCGGGACTCCGCGAGCGGCTTGCCCATCTCGAGCGTCATGAGCAGGGCGAAGTCCTCGGCGCGGGCGGTGACGGCGTCGAAGGCGCGGCGCAGGATCTCGGCGCGCTCGCGGGGCGCGGTCCGAGCCCAGCCCGCCTGCGCGCGGTGGGCAGCGGCGAGCGCGGCCTCCCCGTCTGCGGGCGTCGCGTCGGCGATCGAGAGGAGGGCGGCGCCGGTGGCGGGGTCCTCGACGACGAAGGTGCCGCCGTCGGATGCCCCGCGCCATTCGCCGTCGATGAGGAGCCCGGTGGGCAGCGATGCGAGCAGGGCGCGCTCGGCCGGTCGCATCGCGGAGCCGGAGCCGGAGCCGGAGTTGGCGCTGGCGACGTCGCTGAGCTGCGTGCCGCTCACAGCGCCTCCCGCAGGATCTCGATGATCTGTTCCTCGCTGGGCTGCAGCGGCGCGTTCACCGTGACGGCGTCGGCGAGGGTGTCGGCGGCGAGCGAGGGCAGGGCGTCCTCGGTCACCCCGAAGCGCGAGAGCGGGCCGACGAGGCCGATCGACCGGGCGAGACCCGTGACGGCGTCGATCGCGGCATCCGCGTTCTCCTCGTCCGTCGCCGCGGTGTCGCCGACGCCGAGCGCGAAGGCGGCGCGCGCGAGGCGCTCGACGCGCACGTCCCGGCTCAGGCGCAGCACGCCGCCGATGACGATCGCGAGGGCGAGGCCGTGCGGGATGTCGAAGCGGCCGCCGAGCGGATGCGCGATGCCGTGCACGAGCCCGAGGCCCGTGTGCGAGAAGCCGACGCCGGCCACGTGGCTCGCGAGGAGCAGCTCGGAGCGGGCTTCGAGGTCGCCGCCGTCGACGACCGCGCGCGGGAGGTGGGTCGAGACGGTCGCGAGCACCTGCAGCGCGATGCCGTCGGAATAGGGGTTCGCCCGCACGGAGAGATAGGACTCGAGCGCGTGCGTCAGCGCGTCGAAGCCCGTGGCGGCCGTCGCGCTCGGCGGCAGGCCAACCGTGAGCTCCGGATCGAGGATGGCCGCCTTGGCGAGCGCGGTGTCGTGCCCGACGTAGAACTTGCGGTGCCCGACGACGTCGGTGATGACGCCGAAGGCGTTCACCTCGGCGCCGGTGCCCGCGGTCGTGGGGATCGCGACGATCGGCAGCGCCGGGCGGGCGAAGGCGGCGCGGTAGTCGAGCTCGATCCCGCGCTCGGGGTTCACGGCGCCGAGGGCGATGCCCTTCGCGGCGTCGAGCGAGGAGCCGCCGCCCACCGAGACGATCGCGTCGGCGCCGACGCGGGCGGCGAGATCGCTGCCCGCGTCGAGGTTCGTGGTCGTCGGGTTCGGCGTCACCTCGCCGTAGACGTGCACGGCGAGCCCGGCGGCGTCGAGGGAAGCGCGCACCGCGGCGACGATCGGCGAGCCGGCGAGGAAGGGGTCGGTGACGATGAGCACCGTGCGGGCGCCGTGCGCGGCGACGATCGCCCCGGCCTCGGCGACCCGGCCGCGACCGAAGTACGCGATGGGCTTGGGGTCGAGCACGAGCTCCATCTCGGCGAGCGGCCGCGGGAGCGGGGCCAGGCGGGTGCCGGTCATGCCGCCACCGCCTCGCGGCGCAGCGGGCGGCCGATGAGGTCTTCGTAGAGCTGCACGGGCGTCATCTCCCCGGCGAGGTCGCCGTACTGGGCCTTCGCCCGGCGGTAGATCTGCTCCACGACGGCGGAGAGCTCGGCCGGCACCCCGACCGAGCGGGCGAGGTCGATCGAGAGGCCGAGGTCCTTGCACGCGAGGGCGATCGCGAAGCCCTCGTCGTAGTCGCCGCGGTCGAGGATCGAGAGCACGTCGTGCTCGACGAAGTTGGAGTTGGCGGGGCTCGCGATGAGCGAGCCCCGGAGCACGTCGAGGTCGACGCCGGCCTTCACGCCGATCGCGAGCACCTCCGCCGTGGCCACGAGGTGGGAGAACCAGAGCTGGTTGATCATGAGCTTCACGGCGTAGCCGGCGCCGGCGCCGCCGACGTGGAGGATCCGCTCGGGGTCGCCCATGGCCTCGAACACGGGGCGGAGCCGCGCGACGTCCTCGGCCTCGCCGCCGACGAAGATCTGCAGCATGCCGTTCGCCGCGCCGACCGACATGCCGCTGACGGGCGCGTCGAGGATGCGCAGGCCGCGTGCGCCGTGCGCCCGGCGCACCGCGTCGGCCACCTCGGGCACGGAGGTCGACATGTCCACCCAGGTGCCGCCGTCGGCGATACCCGCGAGGATGCCGTCGGGCCCGTTCACCACGGCGTCCACGTGCCGGGGCGTCGGCAGCATCGTGATCACGACGTCGCTCGCGGCCGCGGCCTCGGCCGGGGTCGACGCCCAGCGCGCTCCGCCGGCGACGAGCTCGGCGGCCGCCTCGCGCCGCAGATCGTTCACCACGAGCGGGAATCCCGCCCGCTGCAGGTTTCGGGTCATCCCGGACCCCATGTTGCCCAGGCCGATGAAGCCGACCGTCGGCAGGACTGCGTGCGTCATGCTGTGCTCTCTCGCGTTTCTCTCGCAGATCGGGCGGGCGTCAGAGCGCGCCGTCGCCCAGGTTGATCCAGGTGGTCTTGAGTCCGGTGTAGGCGTCGAAGGCGTGCAGCGAGCGATCGCGGCCCGCGCCCGACTGCTTGAAGCCGCCGAACGGCGTGATCACGTCGGCGACGTCGAAGGCGTTCACCCAGACGGTGCCGGCGCGGAGGCGTCGGGCGATCCGGTGCGCCCGCGTCACGTCGGAGGTCCAGACGCTCGCGGCGAGCCCGTAGTCGGACTCGTTCGCGAGGCGCACGCCCTCCTCGGCATCCCGCACCGTCGTGACGGCCAGCGCCGGCCCGAAGATCTCCTCCTGACCGATGCGCCCGGCGTTGTCGACGCCGTCGAAGACGGTCGGCTCGACGTAGTAGCCGCCCTCGAGCCCGGTCGGGCGGACGCGCCCGCCGCCGTGCACGGTCGCCCCCTCCGCGCGCGCCACGTCGACGTAGCCGAGCACGCGCTCGAGCTGCGTCTCGCTCGCGATGGTGCCGAGCTGCGTGCGCTCGTCGAGCGGGTCGCCCTGCACGAGCGAGCGGCCGACCTTCAGCACCTCCTCGAGGAGCTCGTCGTGCACGCGCTCCTCGACGATGAGGCGACTGCCGCCGTGGCAGGTCTGCCCGGCGTTGTAGAAGATGCCCCAGGCGACGGCCGAGGCGCACGCCTCCAGGTCGCCGACGTCGGCGAGCACGAGCTGCGGGGACTTGCCGCCGAGCTCGAGGCTCACCTGCTTGCCGTTCGACTCGCCCGCGTAGCGGAGGAAGCCGCGGCCGACGGCCGGCGAGCCGGTGAACGCGATCTTGTCGACGAGCGGATGCCGGCCGAGCGCCTGCCCGGCGACGGGGCCGAGCCCGGGGACGACGTTGAAGACGCCGTCGGGCACGCCCGCCTCCGCGGCGAGCGCGGCGAGCTTCAGCGCCGACAGGCTGGTGAGCTCCGCCGGCTTCAGCACGACCGAGTTGCCGGCGGCGAGGGCCGGGGCGATCTTCCACGCGGTGATGATGAGCGGGTAGTTCCACGGCACGACGGCGCCGATCACTCCGAGCGGCTCTCTGGTGACGAGCGCGAGCGCGGACTCGGGGGCCGGGGCGATCTCGTCCGTGAGCTTGTCGATGGCCTCCGCGTACCAGCGCACGACGCGGGCGGCGTTCGGCACGTCGACGTTGAGGGAGTCGCCGATCGGGTGGCCCGAGTCGAGCGCTTCGAGCAGCGCGAGCTCCTCGCGGTGCTCGAGCATGAGCTCGGCGAGCCGCAGCAGCACGCGCTGCCGTTCGCGGCGGTCGGCCCGCGACCAGACACCGGCCTCGAAGGCGCGGTGGGCGGCGCGCGCCGCGGCGTCGACGTCGGCCTCGCCAGCCGCAGCGACGCTCGCGATCCGACGGCCGTCGCGCGGGGCGAAGGTGTCGAAGACGGCGCCGTCCGCGGCGTCCCGGAACGCGCCGTCGATGAACAGCCGGGTCTCGGGGGTGAGCGCCGCCGCGGCGGCGATCCAGTCGGTCATGGTGCAGCTCCTCGTGCTCGTCGTCAGACCGTGTACCGGGCGACGGCGTCGTGGTCGATTTCGACGCCGAGCCCGGGGGCATCCGGCACGACGAGGTCGCCGGCCGCGTCGATCATCAGCGGCGTCATGAAGAAGTCGCGCCGTTCGGCCGTCCAGCCGGGCGGGTCGAAGGGGAACTCCAGATAGGGGCCGGCGTCGACGCCGGCGGCCACGTGCAGGTTCGCCAGCAGACCGAGCCCATTGGACCAGGTGTGCGGGGTGAACAGACGGTGCCTGAGGTTCGCCGACTCGGCGACCTGGCGGGCGCGGTACATGCCCACGGCGAGCGCGACATCCGGCTGATAGACGTCGAAGGCGTCGGCCTCGATGAGCGCCATGATCTCCGGCAGGCTCCGCACCATCTCGCCGCCGGCGATCTGGATGCCGGTCTCGGCGCGCACGCGCTGCGCGCCGACGACGTCGACCTGGGGCAGCGGCTCCTCGAGCCAGAGCACCCCGAGCTCGGTGAGCTCCGCGGCGACGCGCTGCACCTTCGCGAGCGGCAGCGCCGCCTCGATGTCGCCCGACATGCGCCACATCTGGTTCAGGTCGACCATGAGCTCGAAGTCCTCCCCGACCGCCTCCCGCGCGGCGCGCACGGCGGCGACGCCCTCGGCTAGCCGATGCCTGGCGATGCGGATCTTCATGGCGCGGAAGCCGAGCTCCTTCGCGGCGAGCGCGGACTCGGCCCGCGCCTCCGGGGCCTTCAGCTCGCCGCTGGACGCGTAGGCGGGCAGCCGGTCGCGCGCGCCGCCGAAGAGGACGCTCACGGGGAGCCCGGCGACCTGGCCGATGATGTCCCAGAGCGCCGCCTCGAGCGGCCAGTACCGGCCGCCGTGGAAGTTGATCGTCTCGATGCGGCGCACCTGGTTCAGGATCTGCAGCGGGTCGGTGCCGATGAACAGGTGCTCGAAGGCCTCGAAGCCGTCCATGGTGTCGCCGGAGCCGTAGCCGGTCACGCCCTCGTCGGTGTGCACCGTGACGAGCGTGGCCGCGAACTCCGTGCGGGGGTTCGGGTCCCAGGCCGCCGCGAACGGCGGATCGAGCGGCTGCAGGAGCCGGGTGAGGGTGATGGCGGTGATCTTCATGCTCGGTCTTTCGGCGTGTAGAAGGGGTTCGACGGCGTGTGACGGGCCGCGATGACCCCGTCGGTCCCGGGGAGGTGCCTGGCCCCGTTCTCCAGGGCGGTGCGGACGGAGCGGCGGTTGTGCTCGAACACCGCGTCGGCGTCGTCGGCGCCGGGGTTCACCCAGACGGCGGCGATCAGCACGTGGCTGTCCGCCTCCTCCCGAGTGATCACGCCGTCCGCGAGCGCGTCGGCGACCCCGGCGGCAATGCCCGCCTGCGCGGGCCCCCAGATCAGCAGGCCGTGCTCGTCGCTCGCCGGCGCCGACTTCGTCACGAAGAGGGTGAGCGGCTTCACCGGCAGCGAGGGCCGGAGCACCGTCACGAAGGGCACGTGCCCCGCGCTCGGGGTGGCGAGCGCGGTCGCCCACGCCACCCCGGCCGGGCCCTCGCGGTGCCCGAAGACGGTGTTCACGTGCGCGGCGTTCACGCCGTCGCCGACGAAGCTCTCGCCGATCAGGAGGCCCTCGCTCATCAGATGAGGCCCTGCTCGGTCAGCCAGTCGGTGGCGACGTCCTCGGGGTCCTCGCCGTCGACGTCGACGAGGGCGTTGAGCTTCTGCATCTGCTCGGTCGTGAGCAGCGGCGTGAGGAGGCCGAGCACGTCGGCGATCTCGGGGTACTCGTCGAGGGTGGACTGCTTGAGGGTGAAGGCGCCCTGGTAGGCGGGGAAGAACTGCAGGTCGTCCTCCATCACCACGAGGTCGAGCGCGGGGATGCGGCCGTCGGTCTGGAAGACCTCGCCGAAGTTGCAGTCGTCGCCCTTCTGCGTCGCCGTGTAGATGACGCCGGTGTCGAGGAGCGCGACGTTCGAGTCGGGGACGTCGATGCCGTAGGCGGCCTTGAGGCCCGGCCAGCCGTCGTCGCGCGTGGAGAACTCGCTCTCGACGCAGAAGGTCTGCTCCTCCACCGGCAGGGCGGCGACGTCGCTCAGCGTCTTCACGCCGAGCTCCTTCGCCTTGTCGGCGCGGATGGCGAAGGCGTAGGTGTTGTTCAGGGGCGCCGGGTCGAGCCAGGCGATGCCGTTGGCGGCGTCGGCCTCCTTGGTGGCCTCGAACTGCGCCTCCTCGCCCTTCACGGGTTCGGTGTTGCCGTTGTAGGTGATCCAGGAGGTGCCGGTGTACTCCCAGTAGCCGAGGAACTCGTCGTTCTCGAGCGCCTGGCGCACGTTGGCGGAGCCGACGAGCTTCGTGTTCGCGACGGTCTCGGCGCCGTGGGCGTTCAGCAGCTGGCTCGTGAGGTGGGCGAGGATGAACTGCTCCGAGAAGTCCTTGGCGCCGATGTCGCCCTTCAGGCCTTCGAGTTCGGTGCCCTGGCTGCCGGTGGCGGCGCCGCCGGAGGAGCAGGCGGAGAGGGCGAGGGCGCCGGCCGCGGCGAGCGCCAGTGCCGACAGGAGGGTGCGCGTCTTCATTGATGGACTCCTTGTGTGCGGGATTCGGGGGTGGGGCGGGGTGGAATGGCGGGAGCGGAGGCCGCTCAGATGCCCTTCGGCTTCAGCAGGTCTTCGGCGAAGCCGGCGATCCAGTCGATGAGCAGGGCGATGCAGGCGACGAGCACGGCGCCGACGACGAGCACGGGGTAGCGCTGCAGCTTCAGGCCGTTGACGATCATGTCGCCGAGGCCGCCGGCGTTGATGAAGGTCGCGATCGTCGCGACGCCGACGCAGAAGACGAGCGCGGTGCGGAGCCCCGCGAGGATCACGGGGACGGCGAGGGGCACCTCGATGCGCGTGAGCACCTGATTCGGGGTCATCCCCATGCCGCGGGCCGACTCCCGCACGTTCGCGTCGACCTGCTGGATGCCGATCATCGTGTTGCGCAGCACCGGCAGGAAGGCGTACACGACGAGGGCGACGAGCGCCGTCGTGTACCCCGTCTGCCAGAGGATGGCGAGCAGGATCACGACGCCGACGGCGGGCGTGGCCTGGCCGATGTTCGCGATCGCGAGGATGACGTTCCGCACGGTCGCCGAGCGCGTCTTCGCGAGCAGGATCCCGGTGGGGATCGCGAGCACGGCGACGAGCGCGGAGGCGACGACGGTGAGGCTCAGGTGCTCGCCGACTCGGAGCGTGATGTAGCCCCAGTTCAGCGTGCGCTGCTCGATCGAGTCCAGCTGCAGCGTCGACACCCAGAGCAGCAGGAGCGCGAGCACCACGACCACGACGATCGGCGTCGTGAAGCGGCGCCACGTGAAGAACCTCGGCCGCGCGGGCGCCTCGGCTGCGCGCGTCGCGCCGATCGCCTGGGTCTCGGTGGTGACGGTCATCGTGCGCCCGCTCGTGAGCCGGCCGACCGGCCGGGCAGTTCGGCGCCGAGGACCGCGGAGATGCGGTCGACGCTCAGCGAGCCGACCGCCCGCCCGTGCTCGTCGACGACGTCGACGGCCGGGAGCCCGGTGAGCACGAGCACGTCGAGCGCGTCGCGGAGGTTTCCGGCGAGTTCGATGGTCGGGGCGCCGCTCGTCCCGACCGCGGCGCCGAGGGTCGCCTCCACGACGGGCACGAGGGCGAGGCGCTTGAGCGCGGCGCCGTGCCCGATGAACGAGGCCACGTAGTCGTTGGCCGGCTCGGCGAGGATGTTCGCCGGGGTGTCGAACTGCTCGATGCGGCTGCGGTCGGAGAGCACGGCGATGCGGTCGCCGAGCCGGATGGCCTCGTCGAAGTCGTGGGTGACGAAGATGATCGTCTTGCCGATCAACTCCTGCAGGCGCAGGAACTCGGCCTGCAGCTTCTCGCGGGTGATCGGGTCGGTCGCGCCGAACGGCTCGTCCATCAGCATGACGGGCGGGTCCGCGGCGAGCGCGCGGGCGACGCCGACGCGCTGCTGCTGTCCGCCGGACAGCTGCTTCGGATAGCGGTTCGCGAAGGTGCCGGGGTCGAGCTGCACGGTCTCGAGCAGCTCGTCGACCCGCTCCGCGATGCGCGGCTTCGACCAGCCGAGGAGCTTCGGGACGGTCGCGATGTTCTCGGCGATCGTCATGTGCGGGAAGAGGCCGATCTGCTGGATGACGTAGCCGATGTGCCGGCGCAGCTCGTTCGGGTCGAGCGAGAGCACGTCGCGGCCGCCGATGGAGATGGACCCCGAGCTCGGCTCGATGATGCGGTTGATCATCTTCATGGTGGTGGTCTTGCCGCAGCCGCTGGGGCCGACGAACATGACGAGTTCGCCGGGGGCGACGGTCATCGAGAAGTCCTCGACGGCGGGGGCCTGCTGGCCGGGGTAGACCTTGACGACCTGGTCGAGGACGATCTCGACGCCGCTCGTGTGCTGCGCGATCGCGGTGATGCCGGTGGCGGTGGATTCAGACACGGAGACCCCTTGACGTCGTGGAGCGGCTGATGAGGACGAAGGCGCCGTCGACGACGAGCGCGAGGAGGACGACGCCGAGCGTTCCGGTGAGCGCGAAGTTCAGCGCGTTCTTGGAGCCGAGGGACGACAGTCCTTGGAAGATGAACTGACCGAGGCCGGGGCCCGCCACGTAGGCGGCGATCGCGGCGATGCCGATCGTGAGCTGGGCCGCAACGCGCACCCCGGTGAGGATGATCGGCCAGGCCATGGGCAGCTGCACGGCGAAGAGGATCTTCGCCGGCGACATCCCCATGCCCTTCGCCGATTCCATGATCGCCGGCGAGACCTCGCGGAGTCCGACGACGGTGTTCCGGACGATCGGCAGCAGCGAGTAGAAGACGAGCGAGAGCACGGTGGGCGTCCAGCCGAGCCCGAACACGGGGGTGATCAGGGCGAGGAGCGCGAGCGAGGGGATGGTGAGGGCGACGCCGGCCGCGGCGATCGTCAGCGAACGCGGCACCGGCCGGTTCCAGACCAGGATGCCGATGAGCACGCCGACGACGGTCGCGATGAGGAGCGAGAGCGCGACGACGGCGAGGTGCTGGAGCACCAGCTCGAGGATGTCGTCCCACCGGCGGCCCCAGAACGTGAGCAGACCGTCGAGGTCGAGTGCGTTCACGTCGCGTGCTCCCTTCTCGTCGTCGAGAACCGCCGAGGGCTCGGTGGTCGATGCAGCGACGATACGTCGGGGTCACGATATGCGCAACTACTGTTGCGCAAGTGTCAACACACCTCTACGCTGGCCCCATGACTCCACCGACGACGTCCGCGAGCGGGCAGCGGCGCAACTCGGCCGGGCTCCGGCGGGATCTCGAACTGCTCGAGGCGCTCGGCAGCGACGAGGCGCTGCAGCAGGGCGGCCTCGGGGTCGTGCGGCTCGCCGAGCTCGCCGGCCGCGACAAAGGCCAGGTCTCCCGCACGCTCGCGACGCTCGCCGATGCCGGACTCGTCGCCCGCGACCCGGTGACCCTCGGCTACAGCCTCGGCTACCAGCTCTACGCCCTGGCGGCCCGCACCGCGGAGGCCCGGCTCGTGCGGGAGGCCACCGGCTACCTCCGCCGCATCGTCGCGGCGACGCACGAGACGACGCACCTCTGCGTGCTGCGCGGCGGCAGCGTGCTGACGCTCGCGAGCGAGCTCAGCGAGCACGCGTTCCGCGGCCTCGGCTGGGAGGGCGTGAGCACCGCGGCCTGGCGCACCTCGGCCGGGCGGGTACTCGTGAGCGGATGGTCCGACGAGGAGCTCGCCGCCTGGTACGAGCTGCACGGGCACGACGAGGCGATCGTGAGCCCGGCCTCCTCGCGCCCCTCGGGCCCGAGCGTGGTCCCGCCCCCGCCACCGCCGCCCGGCAAGCTGCTCGTCACCGACTTCGACAGCCTCCTCGCCGAGATCCGGCGCATCCGCGAGCGCGGCTACGCCACGGTCGACGAGGAGTTCGAGGCGGGCGTCGTCGGCGTCTCCGCCCCCGTCTACGACTTCCGCGGGCAGATCATCGCCGCGGTGAACATCAGCGCCCCGAAGCCGCGCCTCGGCGCCCACCTCGACGCCGCCGGCCGGCTGGCCGCGCGCGGCGCCGCCGAACTCTCCGCGCAGCTCGGCGCCCCGACCCTCACCCCACCCGGGTGAGCTCCTCGAGCATGCCGGGCTCCCGCCAGTGCCGGCTCGGGATGCTGTCGCGCAGGCGCCGCGTGTAGTCCTCGGCGGGGTCGTCGAGCACCGCGCCGGTCTCGCCCTGTTCGACGAGCCGACCGTGGTGCAGCACCACGACGTCGTCGGTGAGCTGGCGCACGACGGCGAGGTCGTGGGAGATCAGCAGGTAGGCGGTGCCGAGCTCGTCGCGGAGTTCCGCGAGCAGGTTCAGGATCTGCGCCTGGATCGAGATGTCGAGCGCGGCGACCGCTTCGTCGAGGATGATCAGCCGCGGCTCGACGGCGAGCGCCCGCGCGATCGCGACGCGCTGCCGCTGCCCGCCCGAGAGGCCGACCGGGCTGCGGTCGAGCTGCGCCGGCGTGAGCCCGACGAGGTCGCCGAGCTCGCTCGCGCGGGCCGCGACGTTGCCGCCGCGCGGCGGGTGCAGGCGCAGCACCTCGACCAGGCAGGAGCGCACGGTCTGCCGCGGGTCGAGCGAGCCGTACGGGTCCTGGTAGACCATCTGCACGAGCTTCGCCCGGCGCAGCCGTTCGGCCCGCGAGCGCGATTTCGCGGTGAGGTCCTCGCCGTGCACGAGCACCCGGCCGCTCGTCGGCTGGTCGAGGCCCATGATGATGCGCGCGAGGGTCGACTTGCCCGAGCCGGACTCGCCGACGATGCCGAGGTCGCGCCCGGCCCGCATGGTGAAGGAGACGCCGTCGACGGCGACGGTGCGCCGTCCGCGTTTGCTGAACACGCGGGTGACGTCGTCGACGACGACGGCGGGAACCGCCCCCGGCTGCTCGGCGCTCATCGCGAACCTCCTTCTGACGCGGATGCCCCTGATGCGGATGCCTCCGACGCGGATGCCTCGCCGGCATCGCCTGCGGCCACCGCCGGCGCGGTGAGGAACGCCTCGCGGTCGGCCGCCGTGATCGTGGGCAGCCGGGGCATCCGCTCTTCGATGCTCGGCCGGGAGCGCAGCAGGGCCAGGGTGTACGGATGCCTCGCACCGCCGTGCAGCTCCTCGGCCGGCAGCTGCTCGACGATGCGCCCGCGGTACATGACGCAGATGCGGTCGCAGAGCGCCCCGGCGAGCTCCAGGTCGTGCGTGATGAAGATGGTGCCGAGCCCGCGCTCGCGGGTCGCCGCGCGCAGGATCGCGGCGATCTCGGCCTGCCGGGTCACGTCGAGCGCGGTCGTCGCCTCGTCGGCGAGCATGAGCCGCGGATCGGTCGAGAGGGCCGCGGCGATCACCGCGCGCTGCAGCATGCCGCCGGACAGCTGGTGCGGGTACTCCGCCAGGCGCTGCGCGGGCTCGGCGATGCCGACCTCGCCGAGCAGCTGCTCGGCGCGCGCGTACGCCGCGGCCCGTGGCATCCGCTTCGTCTTGCGCAGCCCCTCGGTGACGTACTCGCCGACCGTGGTGACGGGGTTCACGGAGGCGCGCGGGTCCTGGAAGACCATGCCGAGCTCGTCGGCGCGGAAGCGGGCGAGCTCGCGCTGGCGGAACGCGAGCACGTCGCGCCCGTCGAAGCGGATGCTGCCGCTCACCCGCGCCGAGGCCGGCAGCAGGCGGGCGACCGCGTTGACGGCCGTCGACTTGCCCGAGCCGGACTCGCCGATGAAGCCGACGATCTCCCCCGGCGCGACGGTGAAGCTCACGCCGTCGAGGGCGCGCACCCATTCGGCGCCGTCGAAGAGCTCGACGACGAGGTCCTCGACCTTCAGCAGCTCGGTCATCGTCCCTCCCGGTTCAGGCTGACCCGATCGGCGAGCCGGTCGCCGATGAGCGAGACGGCGGCCACGACGATCACGATGGCGAGGCCCGCGAACGTGGCCTCCTCCCAGTACCCCTGCAGCACGCCGCGCTGCCCCTCGGAGATCATGAGCCCCCAGTCCGCGTCGGGCGGCTGCACGCCGAGCCCGAGGAACGACAGCGCCGCGAGGTCGACCATCGCGTAGCCGAAGGAGATCGTCGACTGGGCGAGCACCGTCGGCATCACGGCGGGCAGCAGGTGGCGCCCGGCGATCCTGGTGCGCGACTGGCCGACCGTGACGAGGGCGCTGAGGTACGGCAGCGACATCTCGCCGACCGCGACGCTGCGCACGATCCGCGCGATGAAGGGGATGTAGGCGATCGCGAGGGCGAGCACCGCGGTCGTGAAGCCCGGGCCGAGCACCGAGACCGCGAGGATCGCGAGCAGCAGCCCGGGGAACGCGAAGCCGATGTCGAAGATGCGGCTCAGGATGCGGTCGACCCAGCCGCCCGAGATCGCCGCGACGAGCGCGAGCAGCGTGCCGACGACCGCGGCGACGAGCACGACGACCGCCGGGCCGAGCAGGCTCGTGCGGGCGCCCCACAGCAGCCGGCTCAGGATGTCCCGGCCGGAGCCGTCCGTGCCGAGCAGCGCCCACGGCTCCATCGGGCGGTAGGTGAGGCCGAAGTCGACCTCGTTCGGGTCGTAGGGCGCGATGACCGGCGCGAGCAGCGCGGCGAGCACCGCGAGCCCGACGACGGCGGTCGCGACGATGCCGGTGACGCCGAAGCCGCGGCTCCGGCGCGTGCGGCGCCGGCGCATCCGGAGCGCCTCGAAGACGACGGTGGTCATGCGGCGATCCCCTGACGCTCGCGCACCCGCGGGTCGATCACGACCTGGATGACGTCGACGATGAGCACGACGATGACGACGGCGGTGATGAGCAGCAGGCAGATCGCCTGCACCACGCCGAAGTCCTTCTTCGCGACGGCCTCGGTGAGCAGGGCGCCGATGCCGTCGAGCGCGAAGGCGCGCTCGACGACCACGGAGCCCACGATGAGGCTCGTGAGGGTGAGGCCGACGACCGTCGCCACCGGGGTGAGGCCGTTGCGCAGGATGTGCCGGCCGATGATCGTGCCGCGCGGCAGGCCGCGCGCGACGGCCGCCTTCACCTGGTCGCGCGCCGCCTCCTCGCGGAGGGCGGCCCGGGTCACCCGGATCACGTAGGACCCGGAGGCGAGCGTCAACGCGATGACCGGCAGGGTCAGATGGTAGAGCCGGTCGAAGAATCCGTCGCCGGGCCCGAACGCGGGGAACCAGCCGAGCCCCACCGCGAACACCGAGATGAGCGTCGAGGCCGCCACGAAGGAGGGGATGGCGACGCCGATCGAGGTGCCCGCGAGGATCACGTCGCTGAGCGCCCGGCGGGACAGCGCCGCGACGATGCCCAGCCCGACGCCGATCACGACGATGACGACGAGCGCGTAGGCGATGAGCAGCGTCGTGGTCGCGAGCCGCGGCCCGAGCAGCGACAGCACGTCGTCGCGGTAGGTGATCGAGCGGCCGAGGTCGCCCGAGAGCACGTCGCCGAGCCACGCGACCCAGCGCACCAGGAAGGGATCGTCGAGGTGGTACTGCTCGCGCAGCGCGGCGATCGCCTCGTCGCTCAGGGTGCGGTTGCCGATCAGGTAGCTGAGCGGATCGCCCGGCGCGAGGTACAGCGCCCCGAAGATCAGGAACGAGGACACGAGGAGGGTCGCCAGTCCCTCGAGCACACGGATGGCGATGAAGCGGGGCAAGACGACGACCCTCCTCGGTCGGGTTCGGACGGGGCTCGGCGCTACTTGGCGCCGATGCCCGCCGCCCACGGGTAGTAGAGGAACGCGAGCGAGGCGGTCGCGCCGGAGATGCGGTCGTTCAGGTACAGCCGCATGCCCGGGTTCACCAGGTTGATGAGCCCCGTCGAGTCGACGAGCCCGGCCTGCGCGGCCACGAGGGACTCGGCGCGGGCGGTGTCGTCGAGCTCGCCGAAGGCGGCCGCCACGTTGTCCGTAACGCTCGGCTCGTCGAGCAGCCCGTAGTTGTAGGCGCTCAGCGGGGTGAACTCGCTCAGGGACACGATCGGGTCGGCGACACCGGCGCCGTACTCGTTCACGATGAAGGCGTCGTACTCGGCGCGGGCGGCCGCGTCGAAGTAGAGCGCGTTGAAGCTCGTGAGCGGCAGGGTCTGCGTCTTGACCTCGACGCCGATGGCCTTGCCGGCCGCGGCGAGCAGCTCGGCGGCCTTGTTGTCGGCCTCCGTCTCGGCGGGCAGCGCGACGGTGATGCTCTGGCCGGCGAGCCCGCCGTCGTCGACGAGCTTCTTCGCGGCATCCACGTCCTGCGCGACCGGCGGGAGCTCGGCGGCGCCCTGCTCCCAGACGTCCTTCGCGTAGCCCCACGCGCCCGGCTGGATCGGGGTCAGCGACGGCGCGGCGGTGCCGCGGTAGACCGTGTCGGCGAGCGCCTGCCGGTCGTAGGCGAGGCTCAGCGCGCGGCGGAGCTCGGCGTTCTGGAACGGGCCGTCCTTCTCGGTGGGGCGCACGGCGACCCAGTCGGTGCTGGCCCCCAGGTAGAAGCTGCCGGAGTCGGAGTTCATCAGCGGCTCGGTCGCCGAGAGCGGCACCCGATAGGTGCCGTCGATGTCGCCCGAGAGCAGGCTCGACGCGATCGTCGACTCGTCGGTGACGAAGGTGAGCGTCGCGGAGTCGGCGAGCGCAGCGCGGTCGCCGTTCCAGTAGTCGGCGTAGCGCGACATGGTGATGTTCGTGCCCGGCTTCCAGCCGTCGAACTGGAACGGCCCGGTGCACATGATGCCGCCCGACGCGGTGCCGTAGGCCTCGCCGGCCTGCTCGACGTACGCCTTCGAGCCGATGACGCCGGCCGCGGTCGCGAGCATCCGCTCGAAGAGCGCGTCGGGTTCGGTGAAGGTGATGGTCACCTGAAGCTCGCCGGTCTGCTCGATGGAGGCGACCCGGTCGTAGAAGGGCACGCCCCAGTACGAGCCGGCCGCGTCGTCGAGGTTGCGCGACAGGCTGAAGACGACGTCCTCGGCGGTGAGCGGGCTGCCGTCCCAGAAGGTGACGCCCGAGCGGATGGTGAGCACCATCGTCGTGTCGTCGGGGCGGTCGACCTTCTCGGCGAGGCCGGGCTCGAGGCCGAAGTCCGGCGTCTGCAGCATGAGGCTCTCGCACATGTTCGCGAGGGTGGTGTTCTCCGAGTCGCTGTAGGCGTAGATCCAGTCGAGCGAGGCGGGCTCGCCGCTCGTCAGGTTCCACGTGAACGAGTCGATGGGGCCGGAGGCGGCGGGCGTCGTGGTGATCCAGTCGAGCTCGGCGCCGGCCGAGCCGCCGCCGGCGCTCGGGCTGGGGCGCTCGGCGGAGCAGGCGGCGAGGCCCACGGCGAGCGGGACGACGAGCGCCGCCGCGGCGACGCGATGAGAGGTGCGGGACATGTCAGGACTCCTTCGGGGGTGCGGGAGTGGTGCTGCTGGTGCGGTGCTGCGTGCGGGGGAGTCGCCGGCCTACCAGAGGTCGAGGACGGGGGCGAGGTCGACCGCGCCGTCGGCGGTGATGACCACGTTGCGCTCGAAGGTGGCGGCGGTGCCGCCCATCACGACGAAGCGCTCGAGGGCGAGGGTCATGCCGACCTCGATGGGCCGCTCGTTCTCGGGACGGATCCACGGGGCTTCGAAGCCGAGGCCGAGGCCGTGGCCGCCGGCCTGGAACTCGGCGTGCTCGAAGTCGTAACCGCCCTCGGCGAGCAGCTCGTCGGCCGCGCGGGCGAGGTCGCCGACGGTCGCGCCGGGCTTGGCCGCGTCGGCGGCCGCGTCGATGGAGGTGCGGGCGAGGCGGTAGGCCGCCTCCTGCGCCGCGGTCGGCTCGGCGCCGACGACGCGGCTCCGCGCGAAGTCGAAGAAGTACCCGCGGTAGGCGCCGGTGAGGTCGACGGTGAAGAGGTCGCCGGTCTGCAGCACCCGGTTCGAGTAGGTGGGCGGGGCGGGGATGCCGGGCGCCTCGGCGCCGAAGGTGTAGACGAAGGCGTTCGCCATGACGGCCTCGCTGCGGGTGAGCTCGGCGACCATCGCGGCGACGGCGTCGGTCTCGCGTGCGCCGGGTACGAGGAACTCGGCGCCGGCGGTCAGCGCGCGATTGCCGATCTCGCCGGCGCGACGGAGCAGGGCGATCTCGGTCTCGGACTTGATGGAGCGCACGGTCTCGACGAGGTCGTCGGCGAGCACGAGCGCGCCGCGGCGCAGGCCCTCGGTGGCGCGGTCGACGGCGGCGAGCTGCTTGGCGGTCATCGTGTCGCTGCCGACGACGCCGATGCGGAGGCCGCTGCCGCCGCGCAGCGCCTCGCCGACGAGCTCGCCGAGGCTGCCGCCGGTGCGGCCGTCGAGGGCGAGGTGGCGGGTGGCGCCGATGGGCTCGGCGTCGACGTCCTCCGAGCAGAGCACGACCTCGTCGGCGGTGACGACGACGGCGGCGTAGCCGCGATCGCTCCAGACGCCCGCGACGTCGCGGATGGTGGGGAAGACGGCGTAATGGCCGCACAGGTAGAGCACGTTTCCGTAGCGCTCGATGGTGCCGCCGCCGCGCCCCCACACGACGATCGCGTCGAGCTCGGACTCGGCCATCAGCCGGCGCACGCCCGCGACTCGGGCGGCGTACTCGCTCGGGGTGATCTGCAGCTCGACGGACACTGACAACTCCTTCGTTGATTCGGCCTTGACTACTGGTTAGTTTGTAGGACGATTAGTCGGAGAGTACCCGGGGTCGTCTCCGGCGTCAACGCCCGGCGTCGGCGAGCAGGACGGACCGTCCGGAATCCACCGCGCGGGCGGTCGAGCTGCTTCAATCGACTCGGAAGGGAACAGCATGGACTGGACTGAGATCGAGCAGGGCCGCACGCTGTCGGTGCCGGATCGGCTGTCGATCCGACTCGAGCGGCTCATCCTCGACGGCACGCTGCAGCCCGGCGAGAAGCTCCCGCCCGAGCTCGAGCTCACCGAGCGCCTCGGTGTCTCGCGCGTCTCGCTCCGGCAGGCGCTGCACGAACTCGAACGACGCGGCCTCATCGACCGCAAGCCCGGTCGCGGCACCGTCGTGCTCTCTCCGGCGGACGCGCGGGATGCCTCGGGCGCGGCCCTCGCCGAGGTGCTCGGTTCGACGGGCGGCGAGATCGCGCACATTCTCGAGCTCCGCTCGATCATCGAGCCGCGCATCGCCGCGCTCGCCTCGCAGCGAGCGACCCCGCGCGACCTCGTGCAGCTCGAGCAGCTCGTCGACGAGATGGCGTCGCCCGAGTCGAAGGAGCACTACGCCGAGCTCGACCGGGCCTTCCACCAGGCCATCGCCCAGTACACGCACAACCCGCTGCTCGCGATGCTGAACGAGCAGATCGCGAACCTCATCGCGCCGAGCCGTTCGACCGCGCTGCAGACGCAGGAGCGGCGAGACACCTCGACCGCGGCGCACCGCCGCATCCTCGCGGCGATCGCGTCCGGCGAGCCCGAGGTCGCCGAGCACGAGGCGGCGCTGCACATCGGCGCCGTGCGGGAGCAGATCGAGCACGCCGCGGCGGCGCTGGCGGCCGGCAGGACGGGCGACGAGGCGGACTGAGCCGAGGCATCCGGCCGCCGTCGCGCCGGCCGACACCACCGTCGGGCGAAAGTTTGACAGTTGGTAGGACCAAGTGCGACGCTGTGAGCACCGACGCATCCGCCGTGCGGATCGACGCGTCGCGATCGACCGCAACGAGAAGGCCCTGCCCATGACCACCAGCTCACCCCTCGGCGCCGTCGCGAGCTCGCACTACCTCGCCACCGAGGCCGGCGCGGCCGCATTGCGGGCCGGCGGCACCGCCGTCGACGCCGCGATCGCCGCCGCCGCGGCTCTCTGCGTCGTCTACCCGAACAACGTGGCGCTCGGCGGCGACCTCGTCGCCCTCGTGCGCAGCCCGCAGGGTGAGATGAGCTTCGTCAACGCGACCGGCCGCTCCGCGGCGGGCGAATCGCTCGACGCGCTCCGCGCCCGGCATGACAGCGGCCTGCCCTCGCGCGGGGTCGACACCGTCACGGTCCCCGGCGGCATCCGCGGCTGGGAAGCGCTCGCCGCCATCGGCGGCCGTCTGCCCTGGGCCGAGCGGCTCGAGGCCGCCCGCCGCTACGCGCGCGATGGCGTGCCCACCGCGACCTCGGTCGCCCGGGCCATCCGCGATGAACGCGCCGCGCTCGAGGCGGACGCCGGATGCCGCGCGCTGTTCCTGCCCGGCGGCCGCCCACTCGACGAGGGCGAGCCGCTCGTGCAGCCCGCGCTCGCCGACACCCTCGACCGCATCGCCGAGCACGGGCCCGACGAGTTCTACACCGGCGCGACCGCGAGCCGCTGGATCGACGGCCTCACCGCCCTCGGCAGCCGCATCACCGCGGCGGACGCCGCAGCCGCCCGCGCCGTCGTCGAGGCGCCGATCTCCGAGACCGTCGGCGAGCTCGAGGTCGTCACCGCCTCGCCGAACACGCAGGGCTTCTCTCTGCTGCGCACCGTCCGGGCGCTCGCGACCGGCCTGCTCGGCACCCCCGCCGACGCCCTCGGCGCGGGGGCCGGAGCGCTCGCGGCCGTCTTCCACGACAACAACCGCGTGCGCGGCGCCTGGCTGTCCGACCCCGATGTCGCCACGATCGACGCCGCCGGGCTCGTCGCCGCCGACGTCCCGCCGCTCGACGAACTCCGCGCCGACCTCCCCGCCACCGGCGACACCGTCGGGCTCACCGCGGTGAGCGCCGACGGCTGGGCCGTGTCGCTCGTGCAGTCGGTCTACTGGGCGTTCGGCGCCTGCGTGCTGGAGCCGAGCACGGGCGTGCTGTTCCAGAACCGCGGCACCTCCTTCTCGCTCGACCCCGGCCACCCCGCCGCCTTCGGACCGGGCCTCCGTCCGCCGCACACGCTCATGCCCGTGCTCGTGCTGCGCGACGGCGAGCTGCTGCAGGCGCAGGCCACGATGGGCGGACAGGCGCAGCCGCAGATCCACGCGCACCTGCTGCTGCGCACCCTCGCCGGCGCCTCCGCGCTCGAGGCGACGAGCTCGCCGCGCTGGGTCGTCGGCGTGCAGGACGCCGGCGACGTCGAGGCCACCATCACGATCGAGCGGGATGTGCCGGAGGCGACGCTGACCTCGCTGCACGCGAGCGGGCTGAAGCCCAGGCTCGTGCCGCCGCGCGACGAGAACCTCGGGCACTCGAACCTCATCCGCGTCGTCGCGGGCGGCTACGACGCCGCCAGCGACCCGCGCTCCGACGGCTCGGCGATCGTCGTCGAGGCCGCCGCCGAGCTGCTCGAGGAGGCCGGCCGATGATGCAGGAGCGCACGCGCCTGTCGATCTGGATCCTCATCCTGCTCGGCGTCATGATGGGCTACTTCTCCGGGCTCTTCGGCGTCGGCGGCGGCATCGTACTCGTGCCGATGCTGATGCTGTTCGGCGTCGACCAGCGCATCGCCGCGGGCACCTCGACCGCGGCGATCCTGCCCACGGCCGTCGTCGGAACCGTGACCTACGGGCTCACCGGCCACGTCGACTGGATCGCCGCCGCGCTCATCGCCGTCGGCATGATCGTCGGCGCCCAGCTCGGCACCTACCTCCTCGCCCGGCTGCCGCGCGCCGCGCTGTTCTGGGGCTTCCTGGGCTTCCTCGCGGTCGTCGCCGTGAGCCTCTGGCTCGTGGTGCCGCAGCGCGACGCCGAGATCGAGCTGAACGTGTGGCTCGGCGCGGCGCTCGTGGCGGTCGGCGTGCTGACCGGCATCCTGTCCGGCCTCATGGGCGTGGGCGGCGGCATCGTCGTCGTGCCCGTGCTGATGTTCTTCTTCGGCGCCAGCGACCTCGTCGCGAAGGGCACCTCGCTCGCGATGATGGTGCCCGGCTCGATCTCCGGCACGATCGGCAACGCCCGCCGGCGCAACGTCGACCTGCGGATGGCCGCGATCATCGGCGTGACCGCCTGCGTCGCCTCGCCCCTCGGCACGTGGACGGCCCAGTCCATCACGCCGTTCGTCTCGAACGTCGCGTTCTCGGTGCTGCTCGCCTTCGCCGCCTGGCAGCTGGTGCAGAAGCACCTGAAGTCCCGCCACGCAGCCGCCTGACCTCCCCTCGCCCTCCCGACACCCGCACGACGGAATACCCCATGGGGGTATATGGTTGGCGCAGGCGGAGCCCATTCGGGCGAAGGAGGTCGTCATGGGACTGTTCGCGATCCGCGAGTACCGCCGCCTGTTCGGCGCGCAGGTCATCGCCCTGTTCGGCACCGGCTTGGCGACCGTTGCGCTCGGGCTGCTGGCCTACGAGCTCGCAGGGCCCGCCGCCGGCACCGTGCTGGCCACCGCGTTGACGATCAAGATGGTGATGTACGTCGTCATCGCACCGATCGCGGCGGCATGGGCGGACCGGCTGCCCCGCCGCCTGTTCCTCACCCTCCTCGACGTCATCCGCGCGGGCGTCGTCGTCGCCCTGCCGTTCATCACCGAGATCTGGCAGATCTACGTACTGATCGGCGTGCTCCAGGCGGCGTCGGCCGCGTTCACGCCGACCTTCCAGGCGGTCATCCCGGACATCGTCACGGACGAATCGCAGTACACCCGCGCGCTGTCCGCCTCGCAGGTGGCGTACACGATGGAGAGTCTGCTGAGCCCGGTGCTCGCCGCGCTCGCGCTGCTCGTCATGAGCTTCGACTGGCTGTTCGCGGGCACGGCGCTCGGCTTCGCGGTCTCGGCGGCGCTCGTCCTCGCGACGAGGATCCCGAACGCGACGCCGAGCGGCCGAGTCGGGGCGTGGGACCGGCTCAGCTCCGGCCTCGTCTCGTTCGCCCGGACGCCGCGGCTGCGCGGCATCCTGGCCCTGAACCTCGTCGTCGCGGCGGCCGGGTCCATCGTCGTGGTCAACACCGTCAACTACGTCAGGGACCGGCTCGGCGGAGGTGAGGCCGATGTCGCCTGGATGCTCGCGGCCTCCGGCGGAGGTACGCTCCTCGTCGCGCTCGCGCTCCCGCGCGTCCTCGACCGCGTGTCCGATCGGGCGGTGATGCTGAGCGGTGCGGCCGCGCTGGTGGCGGGGCTCGCGGCCGCCGTGGCGATGGCCGCGACGGCGACGGAGTCCGTGCCGCTCACCGCATCGGTCTGGGTGGCCATCGGCGCGGGGATGGCGCTCATCGTGACCCCGACCGGTCGGGTCATCCGGAGATCGATCGCCAGGGAGGGGCTGCCGGCCGCGTTCGCCGCCCAGTTCTCGCTCTCCCACCTGGCCTGGCTGATCACCTATCCGATCGCCGGGTGGATCGGCGCCTCGAGTCTCACCGTCGCCTGGGTCGGACTCGGTGCGCTCGCGATGGGCGGCACCGTCGCCGCGATGCTGCTCTGGCCGCACGAGACCGCCGCAGCACCGGCCCGCGGCGGCACCGACGCGGAGGCCGTCGAGGCGGAATGCGTCGCGGTCGCCGGGCAGAGCGGCTGCGTCCACGCGGTGTAGCCGGACGCGCAACGGGGGCCCGCCGAAACCGGCGAGCCCCCGTTGCGACGCTCGATCAGTACGTCGAGACGCTGCCGGAGTTGACGGCCGCCACGATGATGACGATGTAGATGATGAAGAAGATGACGCCGAGCGCGGTGAGGATCGCACCGACGATGACGCCCGCCTTGGCGAGGCCGTTCGGGTAGCCCGCCTTCTTCGACTGCGACTGCGCCACCGCGCTGATGATCAGACCGATCAGCGGCGTGATGATGGCGAGCACGAGACCGACGATGCCGAGGGTCTTGCCGGGGTAGTCGGCCGGCGGCTGAGCGGGAGTGTTGCTCATGAGGGGTGCCTCTCTGGGGTAGGGATCACGCGCTCCCGCGGAGCGCACCCGAGAGCGTAGCGGGGAAAACGGCGGTGCGGCAACGATTTCGCGGGGTTCAGTACCCAAATGACCCCCGTTCCGTCCGGAACGGGGCATGGACATGGCGGGCGAGCGGGCGTAAGCTGCGTGTTCGGTCGCCTGAGCGGCCGAGTCCGGCCGCATCGACGGCCCGCAGGATCGAGAGAGAGGAGCGAGTGATGACCGACGCCTTCGTCGCGCGTTCAGCAGACACCCTCCTCGAGGTCGCCGCCTTCTAAGCCCGTCGCGGCATCCGGTGGCCTCACGATCCGAAAGCCACCATCGTGAACTTCCTCTCGTCTCTCGACGACTCCGCCGGCGCACCGCTCGACGCGGCATCCGGTCTCTTCTTCTCCGCCGCCGAACCCGGCGACGGCCAGCGCTGGTCGACCTGGCCGGCCACCATTCCCACCGAACGCGGCCCCGAGCCGCGACCCGACTGGCTCGTGACCTCGGCCGGCGCGATCGACACCGAGCTCGGCGTCGTGAAGAGCGGTAAGGAGGCCGACCTGTTCCTGCTCGAACGGGCCGTACCGGGCGCCGTGCCTGGCACCGTCGGCGAGCACGTCGTGCTCGCCGCGAAGCGGTACCGCGGCATCGAGCGCAGCGACTTCCACCGCTCATCGATCTACACCGACGGCCGCGGCACCCGCCGCAGCCGCGACCAGCGCGCCATCGACAAGCGCTCCACCTTCGGCCGCGAGGTCGCGCGGGTGCAGTGGGCGAGCACCGAGTTCCAGGCGCTCAGCGAGCTCACCCGGCTCGGCGCGGCCGTGCCGTACCCCGTGCAGGTGCAGGAGACCGAGGTGCTGATGGAGTTCATCGGCGACGACCGGGTCGCGGCGCCGCGGCTCGCCCAGGTGCGGGCGGAGCCGGCCGAGCTGCGGGAGCTGTTCCATCAGCTGGTCGAGTTCATGCACGTGCTCGCCGGCGCCGGGCTCGCGCACGGCGACCTCTCGCCGTACAACGTACTCGTGCACCACGGCCGCGTCGTCGTCATCGACCTGCCCCAGGTCGTCGACGTCATCGCGAACCCCGCGGGGCTCGAGCTGCTGCACCGCGACTGCGTCAACCTCTGCGAGTGGTTCACCCGGCGACGGCTCGAGTGCGACGCGGAGGAGCTGTTCGGCGAGCTGGTGGGCGTGCTGCACTGGTAGCGGGCTGGGCGGCCGGGCCCGCCGGCCGCCCAGCCCGATGCGATCGGCTCAGTACGACTCGATCTCGCCGATGCGAACCTTGCCGCCGCCCCGCGTACCGCCCCAGCTCTTCGGCGCCGAGACCGTGCGGTGGAAGCCCTCGAAGCGGATGTCGACCTCCCAGCCGCCGGCTCGCTCCGTGATCACCGGCTCCGGCGGCGTCTCCACCGGTGCGGCCGGCTGACGGAAGCACTCGGTTCGCTGGTCGGCCGCCGGGTGGTACCCGTTGCGCTCCCAGACCTCGATCTGCCGGTAGCCGTCGCCGAAGGTCTCGTAGACGTCCGTCGCGTGTCCGATGACCTGGTCGCGGTAGACCATCCGCGTGCCCCGGTAGTGACCACTCGGACTGGCCCAGGTGTTCCGCACCGGGGCACCGGCGGTCGGGGCGTCGCACTCCGTCTCGCTCGCCACCGCCGTCGTGGCCGGCAGCGCCACGAGGGTCGCTGCGAGCAGCGCACCGCCGGCACTCGCGGCCAGGGTGGCCCGTGCAGTCTTCTTCATGTTCACTCCTCCATCGATTCGCGCCGAGGCAGACGGCGCCACGCCCAGCCTCACGCCGCAACGGCCGACCGGCATCCGTGAAACCACGTGCATCGCGCGCGCAGCGCGATACAGTGCAGACGATCGACGCCGATCCCCGGACGTGCGCCGTCACCACCCGTTCACCGGATCTCGGGAGACTGCCGCCATGACCGACCCCACCGCACCGCAGGGCGGCGAGCCCAGCGGCGGCGACGCCGCCGACCGGCGCCCTCGCAACTTCCCGCCCGCACCGATGACGACCGCGGAGGGCGCCGCGGCGACCATCGGCGTCGGCACGGAGCAGGTGGAAGCGGTCACCGAGGCCGGAGCCAGACGCGGGCGCATCCTCGCGTGGGGCCTCTGGGACTGGGGCTCGGCGGCGTTCAACGCCGTCGTCACCACCTTCGTCTTCACGGTGTACCTCACGAGCGACTCGTTCGGCCCGAGCGGCACGGTCGAGGCGCAGCTGGGGTGGGCGCTCGGCATCGCCGGACTGCTGATCGCGCTGCTCGCGCCGATCACTGGACAGCGCTCCGACACGAGCGGACGGCGCAAGCTCTGGCTCGCGGTCAACACGTACCTCGTCGTCGCCTGCACGCTCGCGATGTTCTTCGTGCTGCCGACGCCGGAGTACCTGCTGCTCGGCCTCTTCCTCGTCGCGGCGGGCAACGTCTTCTTCGAGTTCGCCGGCGTGAACTACAACGCGATGCTCGTGCAGGTCTCGACGCCGCGCTCCATCGGCAAGGTCTCGGGCTTCGGCTGGGGCATGGGCTATGTCGGCGGCATCGTGCTGCTGCTCATCGTCTACTTCGGCTTCATCCAGCCCGAGGTCGGCTGGTTCGGCGTGACGGGCGACGACGGCCTCGCGGTGCGCGTCTCGATGCTCGTCTCGGCCCTCTGGTTCGGCCTGTTCGCCCTGCCGGTGCTGTTCGCCGTGCCCGAGTACCGGGGACCCGCGGTGCGGCGCGAGCGCGTGGGCTTCTTCGCCTCCTACCGGCGACTCGGCCGGGACATCGCGAAGCTCTGGAAGGAGGACCGCAACACGGTGTGGTTCCTACTCTCGAGCGCGGTGTTCCGCGACGGGCTCGCCGGCGTGTTCACCTTCGGCGGCGTGCTCGCGGCCTCGGTCTTCGGCTTCTCCGCGGGCGAGGTCATCGTCTTCGCCATCGCCGCGAACGTCGTCGCCGGCATCTCGACCATCGCGGTCGGCGCGCTCGACGACAAGCTCGGCGCGAAGCCGGTGATCGTCGTCGCGCTCGTCGGACTCGTCGTGAGCGGGCTGGTCGTGTTCTTCCTGCACGACGGCGGCCAGCTCGTGTTCTGGACGGCGGGCCTCGCGCTCTGCCTCTTCGTCGGCCCGGCCCAGTCGGCCAGCCGCACCTTCCTGGCGCGGCTCATCCCGGCCGGGCGTGAGGGCGAGGTGTTCGGCCTCTACGCGACGACGGGTCGCGCGGTGAGCTTCCTCGCCCCCACCGCCTTCGCGATCTTCGTGACGCTCAGCGGCAACCAGGCGTACTTCGGCATCCTCGGCATCGTCCTGGTGATCGCGATCGGGCTCGCACTGCTCATCCCGGTGAAGTCGACGCGCAACGCGCGGGGCTGAGCGCAGCGCTCAGCCCCGGCGCCAGCCCTCGGCGAAGCGGGCGAACAGCTCGGCGAACTGAGCGCGCTCGTCGTCGCTGAAGCCCTCGAGCGCGCGCTCGACCGCGCCGCGACGGCGGCCGAGGAGGGATCGCAGCGCCTGGCGACCGCTGTCGGTGATGACGAGGATGGCCCGGCGCGCGTCGTTCGGATCGGGCTCGCGTCGCACGTGACCCGCGGCGACCGCGGCGGCGACCAGACGGCTCGCCCGGGGCTGATCGACACCGATGCGCTCGGCGAGCTCGCCGACCGAGGCCGGGCCGTGCTCGTCCAAGAGGTGGAGCACGCGCAGCGCCGCCTGCCCGCCTCGACCGCCGGGGCCGCGCCAGCCACCGCGCTCGGGGTCGCCGGGCGCGGCATCGCCGTGGTGCCCGGCGCCGTGGGGGCCCCGACCGTGGTGCCCGCCGCTGTGGGGGCCGCGGCCGTGGTGGCGCCCGCCGCCCTCGTCGCCGCCGTGGGGGCCGCCGCCTTGCGGGCCGCCACCGCGCGGACCGAAGCCGCGCGGGCCGCCGCGAAGCATCCCGAGCGCCGCTTCGATGCGGGACACCGGATCGCCCGAACCCGAGCGTTCGCTGGGAGCCCCTTGACCACGATCAGACATACATGTCATAGTACATATATATGTCATAAGGCATGCAATATCCGAACACCGCGCACCGCGCGCCGGGACCCGCCGAGGCGGGCCACCGAGAGAGGAACACCATGACCACCCACGAAGACCACCCCACCCCCGAGCCGACCGAGGCCAAGGCGGGCACCCGCCCGTTCGGCTTCTGGCTCAAGCTCGTCGACCGCCGCCTCTCCGAGGAGATGGCGGAGCTCTTCGCCGACGAAGGCCTCAGCCGCCGCGACTGGCGCGCACTGAACCTGTACGCCGGCGCCGCGGAGGACGAGCGGCTCGCCGCCCGCCTCTCCGAGCGGCCGAAGCTCGCCCACCGGCTCGCCGAGCACGGCTGGCTCGAACGCGGCGAGCTCACCGAGGAGGGACGCGCGGCGCGCGAGCGCCTGCAGTCCCGCGTCGACGGATTCCGCGAGCGGGTCGCCGGCGCGGTGTCCGATGAGGACTTCGCGACCACGCTCCGCACGCTCGAGGCGATCGCCCGCGAGCTCGGCTGGGACGAGTCGCAGCCGATGCCCCGAGGCCGTCGCGGCGGCCGCCGCTTCCACGGTGAGCGCGGGGGCTTCCCGCACGAGCACGGCTTCCGCGGTCCCCGCGGCGAGCGGCACGGCCGAGGCTTCGGCCACGAGCGCGACGGCGGGCCCGAGTGGCACCCCGAAGCGCGCGGCGGTCGCCGCCGGCCCGGCTCGAGCCACGAGCCCTGCGGTCACGAGTCGCACGGCGGGCACGGCGAGCGCCACGGACACGACGAGCGCCACGGCGGTCGCGGACACGGTCGTGGTCCGCGCCGCGAGCAGCTCGAGGTCCACGTGCACCTGCACCGCTGAACCGCGCCTCGGCCCCGCCGAGGCATCCACCCCGGAGCGCCGGTCCCGAACAGGGCCGGCGCTTCGTCGCGTCCGCCCGCCGCCCGCCGCCTCACGAAGTCGCGCGAACGGCGCTTCCGCGGCCCCGCCAGGAGCCGTGTGCGCGACTTCGCATCGTGGAGTCGCGCAGTTCACACTTTCGCCCGGCACCGGAGCGCCGTTTGCGCGACGTCGGCGGCCACGACCAGCCGGGGAGCGAGCGGGCGCCCGCTCAGCGCAGGGCGGCGCCAGGCTCCAGCACGCGCTCCGCGAGCTCGGCGGGCACCCCGAGGGCGAGCAGTCGGGCCCGGTAGGCGCGGCGGGCGCGCAGGTAGGGCAGCTCGTCGTCGCGGATGACGGCGAGGAGGTTCATCAGCTCGAAGGTGCCCTGAATCTCGAAGGCGAGCTGCTCGGGCTCGTCTCCGGCGGGGTCGAGGCCCGGCAGCTCCCCGCGCTCGGCGGCGAACCGCGCGGTGAGCGCGAGGTAGCCGAGCCAGTCGTCGAGCTGCGCAGCGACGGCGTCGCGCACCTGGCCCGGCTTGGCGTGGAAGTCGGCGGCGGCGGCCGAGAAGAAGCAGCCGCCCGGGAAGACCCGGTCCTGCGAGTAGGCGACGACCCGGTCGAGCAGGGCGACGAGCCGGCGGACGCCCCGGGGATGCACCCGCGCGGGGGCGATGACCGTGGCGGCGAAGCGTGCGCTCGCGGTCTCGACCGTCGCGAGCTGGAGCCGCTCCTTGCTGCCGAAGAGGGTCGCGACGCTCGACTTGCCGACGCCGGCGGCCTCGGCGATGCGGGCGATGGAGAGCTGGTCGAGTCCCTCGACCGAGGCGAGGTCGACGGCCTGCGCCAGCACCGTCCGGCGCGAGGCATCCCCGCGGGCGCGACGCCCGTCGATCGCCGTCTGCTGCTGCATGCTCGCCTCCTCAACTCGATTTTACGCACGATCGTGCGTAAAGTAACCCGTACGATCGTTCGTATTCATTGCCTGCCATCCGGAGGCCGTCATGCCGAAGCTCCCCGCGTCCGTCGCCGCCCGCATTGCCATCGCCCGCGCCGCCGCCCCGCGCAGTCCGCGCCTCGCCGCGCGCGCCGTGCTCCCCCTCTTCACCTCGACGCGCCCGCGCCGCCCGGTCGCGCCGCGCGAGCGGGCGATCCACGACAGCGCCAGGCGCAGCGCGTTCACCGCCGCAGGCCACGAACTCGTGAGCTACGAGTGGGGCTCGGGCGCGCAGACCGTGCTGCTCGTGCACGGCTGGCGCGGCCGCGCGAGCCAGTTCGCCCCGCTCGTGCGCGAACTCCGTTCGGAGGGCTTCCGGGTCATCGCCTTCGACGCGCCCGCGCACGGCGACTCCCCCGGGCGCCGCGCCGACATCCGCGACTGGATCGCCGCGATCGAGGCCCTGCAGCAGCGGCACGGGCGCTTCAGCGCGATCGTCGGGCACTCGCTCGGCGGCCTGGCCGCGATGACCGCCGTCGCCGAGCGCACGAGCGCGGGCGGGGTCGTCGCCATCGCGAGCGTCGGCGACGCGGCGGTCACCACGAACGTCTTCGCCGGGGCCCTCCGGCTGGGCGATCGAGCCGCCGCCGAGCTCGCCACGGCGTTCATCCACCGCGTCGCGCCGGGCCTCGACCCCGTGGAGGTGTGGCGTCGCTTCGACCGCGTGGCGCACCCGATCCCCGCGCCGGTGCCGCTGCTGCTCGTGCACGACGCCGCCGACCGCGAGGTGCCGGTGAGCGAGAGCGAGCGCCTGCGCGCCGCGCACGACGAGCGCGCCCGCGCGGTCGTCGTCACCGGCTCCGGCCACTCTCGGGTACTCGGCCACGACGCGACGCTCGACGCCGTGACCGCCTTCGCGCTCCGCGGTCTCGCGGGCGTCGACGCGCTCGCGCCCGTCAGCGCGGGCTCGGCACGACCGACAGCGTGACGAGCACGCGGGCGACCGCGTAGCGCGTGCGCCCCTGCGGCGAGCGCGGGTCGTAGCCGAGCCGACGGCCGAGCACGAGCAGCCGCTCCTGCACCGTGGAGTGGTGGATGCCGCAGCGCGCCGCCGCCCCGCGCACGCTCCCGGTCTCGGCCAGCGCGTCGAGCAGGGCGAGCGCCCTGGGGTCGAGGGCGGCGAGCGCGACGGCGTCCGGGTGCGGCTCGGGCCGGGCATCGGCCGCCTCGGCGAGCAGCAGCAGCCCGCCGAGCTCTTCGGCGTCGACGAGCGGACGCGCGTCGTCGGCGAGCCGGAGCGCGACGAGCGCCGAGGCCCACGACTCCGGGAGGCGCTCGGGCACCAGCGCGAGACCGAGGCCGAGCTGCGTCGGCTCCGTGCCCGCCGGTCCGTCCTCCGCCGCCCGCCGCAGCACGGCGCGCACGAGCCCGTGGCGGGTCGCGACGACGGCGCTCGGGGCATCCGTCGGCGCCTTCGCATCGTGCGGTGCGGCGATCGCGCGCACCCGCGGCTCGGCGTCGAGCTGGAGCCGGGCGAGCGCGGCCCCGCGCTCCTCGGCGGTGGCATGCGGGTTCACCGCGATCTCGACCGCGCCGGCGAGGCCCGAGCCGCCGGCCGCGCGGCGGGCCTCCGAGATGCCGAGGGCGATGGCGAGCCGCTCGAGCACCATCGCGTCGTTCGCGTGGGCGTCTCCGCTGCGCTCGAGCCAGCACACGGAGCCCTCGCCGACCGTGCGAAGGCGAGCGGCAGCGGGCGGCGCGACGGGGCTCGGCAGCCGCCCGCCGTCCTGTCCCACGCGGAGCCGGCGCGCCGAGCCGAGGAAGCCGACCGGCGCCCCGCTCAGCGCCGCAGCCCCGCGCAGCAGCGCCTCGGCGCCGACGCCCGCGGCGACGAGCGCGTCGAAGTAGGTGACGACCTTGAGGGTCTCACTCGCCTCCGGGTCGAGGGCGGTGAGCCGCCCGACGAGTTCCTGCATGGTGCGCTCCAAGCTCTGGCGACCACGATATCCCGGTGCGGGTGGTGCTCCGCCGCCGCGGCGGAAGGCAGGCGGTGCCGGCCGCGGCGACGGAAGCGTTCAGGGATCAGTCGCCGAGCAGGCGGGAGACCCAGTTGTCGCGCGCGGCCGTGGAGGCCTGCGACACGGCGGCCTGCGGGGCGAGCAGATCGAAGCCGTGGAAGCCGCCCGCCCACACGTGCAGCTCCGCCTGGACGCCCGCCTCCCACAGCTTCGTCGCGTACGCGACATCCTCGTCGCGGAACACCTCGGCGCTGCCGCAGTCGATGTACGCCGGGGGCAGGCCGGAGAGGTCGGTGGCGCGCGCGGGCGAGGCGTAGATCGAGACATCCGCCGTCCCGCGCCGCTCGCCGAGCAGCGCGGACCAGCCGGTGACGTTCGAGCCGCGGTCCCACACGCCGACGCCGTCGATCTGCTTCGTCGACACCGTGACGTCGCGGTCGTCGAGCATCGGGCAGATGAGCAGCTGGCCGAGCAGCACCGGGCCGCTGCGGTCGCGCGCGAGCAGCGCGGTGCCGGCCGCGAGCCCGCCGCCCGCGCTCGCGCCGGCGATGAGGATGCGGTCGGGGTCGATGCCGAGCTCGGCCGCGTGCTCGGCAGTCCAGACGAGGCCGGCGTAGCAGTCCTCGACGGGGTACGGGTCGGGGAATTCGGGGGCGAGCCGGTACTCGACGGTCACGAGCACGGCGTCGTAGCGGGCGATCCACTCGACGAAGCTCGCGACGCCCACCCAGCGGTCGCCGACGATCATGCCGCCGCCGTGGGTGTGGAAGATGCCCGGGCCGGTGCCGGTGCGGCCGCGGCGGGACACGATCGACACGGCGATCTCGTCGCCGCCGTGCCCGGGGATGATCACTTCACGGGTCTCGAGCTCGTACTGGGCGAGGAGCGGCGCGAGCTGGTCGAAGACGACCGGGCCGGACTGCCCCTGCCGCATGACGGGGATGAACTCGGGAGTGATCGTCGAGGGCAGCTGGTCGCCGAGCACGGTGAGCGCCGCTTCGAGCTCGGGATCGAACGGCGGTCGGGAAAGGATGTCGGTCATCGGTACTCCATCGTCCGGGGCCACTCCATCGTGGCGCGTGCCGCCATGCTCCCCGCTCGTGGACGCCGCCGGCACCCGCCGAGCGCGGCGGATCCGCGACTGGATCCCCGCCGTTCGGCGGGTTTCGATCGGCACCGCGGCGGCCGCCGCTCGGGTGCCGTTAGTTGCCGCGCGCGCCCGCCTCGCTCGCGCCGACGTCGGTGTGGTGGAAGTTCTGGAACGAGCGCGAGGCGGTCGGCCCGCGCTGCCCCTGGTAGCGGCTCGCGTAGTCGGCGGAGCCGTACGGCCGCTCGGCGGGCGAGGTGAGCCGGAAGAAGCAGAGCTGTCCGATCTTCATGCCCGGCCAGAGCTTGATCGGCAGCGTCGCGACGTTCGAGAGTTCGAGGGTCACGTGGCCGGTGAAGCCCGGGTCGATGAAGCCCGCCGTGGAGTGGGTCAGCAGGCCGAGGCGGCCGAGCGAGCTCTTGCCCTCGAGCCGGGCAGCGATGTCGTCGGGCAGCGTGACCTGCTCGTAGGTGGAGCCGAGCACGAACTCGCCCGGGTGCAGGATGAACGGCTCGTCGGGCTTCACCTCGATGAGGCGGGTGAGCTCGGGCTGGTCCTCGGCGGGATCGATGAAGGGGTACTTATGGTTGTCGAACAGCCGGAAATACCGGTCGAGGCGCACGTCGACGCTCGACGGCTGGAGCATCGCCGGGTCGGACGGCTCGATGCCGATGCGCTCGCGTTCGAGTTCGGCACGGATGTCGCGATCGGAGAGCAGCACGCGCCCAGCCTAGTTGCTACGATGGTCTCCGTGACGTCGCAGGATGTCGCACGCCGAAGTAGTTCAATGGTAGAACTTCTGCTTCCCAAGCAGACAGCGCGGGTTCGATTCCCGTCTTCGGCTCTGATCGAGAATTCAGCCTCCCCGAAGGCGATTCGCTGTTCATGCCGGCGAGCACTCCGAACGGGCGCACATGCCGCGGCCATCGATAGGTTCCGCTCGCCGAGGGCGACCTTTCAGTGTCGATGCATGCGGAGACGCGGCGGCGGGTGCGTATGTCAAGGCGCTCGACTAGCCCCTGTAGTTGCTGAGCGGCTCTTCCGAATCGAACTGGTGCCGATAGCTCCGCGACGCCTGCGACATCGTGACCCACTCGGGCGACGCCACCGAGCCTCCGACGATGCAGTGCGCGGCGCCGTCGTCACGCTGTTCCGCTCCGGCCCCGTTCTTGTAGTCGGCCCAGACCCAGAAATAGCCATCTTCCCGCCGGACTACCTCCGCTTGATCGAAGCTGACCGCGAGGAAGGGGCCGTAGCCCTGGGACTCCACCCCTTCGCCGACCATCGAGATGCACAGTTCGTAGGCGGTGCGCGCATCCAACCCGTTGCTCTCGGGACTCTCGGCGAGAGGCGTCTCGGTCACCGGGGCCGTGGAAGCCGGGGCGGCCGACGGAGCCCCCGCCGACGAGGTCGGCGGCTGAGTAGGCGAGACCTGTGCGGCACACCCCCCGAGCAGTAGTGCAACGACACCCGCAATCACGAATCCCCCGACCTGGTGCATACCGCAGAACGTATCAGCCAGCGGAGCGGTCGACCGTGGCGACGCTGATCCCCCCTGCCGCGCCGCTCATCCCGGCGGCGCGTCAGCTTCCCATCCCTGGGATGCCGTCGACCAGACCGCCGCGAACGCAACCTCCGTGTACGCGCGGATCTGCTGCAGCGTCGAGCACTACTCTGGGCGGCGACGGCACCGCTGACCGGATGTGGGCCGCAGACAGCTCCGGATAGCCCGATGTCTTCGAATATTCCGCTCGGAGTCTCCGCGCACCCGGATATCGGGCCGGCGTGTCGGGTTCTCATTCCCCTTCATCGATCCGTAGTTTCGAACACGCATTCGAATGTCGGGTCGCCGACCGGCGGCCCGGAAGCTACGGAACGAAAGGAGGAACATGGTTCAGTACCAGCATCCGTTCTCCAATCCGGACCTCGCCGACGGCTGGGGGTCATGGGCCGGCGGTCGCAGCCAAGCGCACCGCGGACTCGACTACCCGCAGGCCGCCGATACGCCCATCCCGGCTGTGGCGGACGGCACCGTCAGGCACAACGTCTGGAACGACGCGCTCGGCTGGGTCCTCGTCATCGCGCACGCCGACGGCGTGTTCTCGGGCTACAGCCACATGATCCGGCAGTCGCCGCTCGCGGTCGGTGCATCCGTCGCACGCGGCCAGATCATCGGCAACGTCGGCAACGAGGGCACCGCCTCACAGGGCAACCACCTGCACCTGACCATCACCTACACCCACGACGGCACTTGGAACAACGGAGACCTCAGCGTCACCACCGATCCATGGATCTACATCAACGCACGCCTGAGCGGGATCCCGACCACCACCCCTCACGTAAGGAACAACAACGGCATGTCTTCGCTCTTCCACATCCAGAACACCGACGGCTCGCACACTTGGGCCCTCGCCGGCGACGGCCGCGGCACCGCGGCCTGGCTGCAGATCTCCGACGTGAACGTCGCGAACGGCCTCGCCGGGCAGCACGGGACCGCGGTCAACCTCGACTGGGGCACCTGGCAGGCCTGGAAGACCGCCTACCTCTCGAAGGAGCCCGTCCAGCAGTAGCTCCCCGCCACGGCACCCCCTCCCGCCTTCGAGCGGGAGGGGGCGCCTCGAGTGCGGGCGCCTGATCGTCCAGTCCATGTTCTGGGTGCGCGGGGCATGGGATTCCGTGGTTGCCACGGCTTGGATTGACTCCATCGCACCTAGTACAGAGGAGTACCGATGAGCATCCTGGTCCAGACCGACGCCTGCGTCGGCGCCGGGCAGTGCGCCCTCGTCGCCCCCGACGTGTTCGACCAGGACGACAACGGCATCGTCCTGCTGCTCGAGCCCGATCCCCAGGGCGCCGACCTCGCGGCGGCGACCCGCGCCGTGCGGCTCTGCCCGGCCCGCGCCATCGCGCTCACGACATGAGCGCCTCCGCACGCGTCGTCATCGTCGGCGGGTCGATCGGCGGGCTCACCGTCGCCGAGTCGTTGCGCGACGAGGGCTTCGACGGCGAGATCACCCTGCTCGGCGACGAGCCGCACCTGCCGTACACCCGGCCGCCGCTGTCGAAGCAGATCCTCGCCGGCGAATGGCAGCCGGATCAGGCCGCCATCCGCACGGCGGCGGAGCTCGACGAGCTCGGCATCCGCGTGCTCACCGGTCGGCGGGCGACCGGACTCGACGTCGGCGCGCGCACCCTGCACACCGGCGACGGCCCGATCGCCTTCGACGAACTCGTCATCGCGACGGGCACGGAGCCCCGGCGGCATCCCGTGCTGACCGAGGCATCCACGCTCCGCACCATGGACGACGCGCTGCGACTGCGCGAGCGGATGGATGAGGCCCGGCGCATCGCGGTGATCGGCTCCGGCATCCTCGGCTCCGAGATCGCGAGCGCCGCGCGCAAGCGCGACGCGGAGGTGCTGCTCGTCGGCCGCTCCGGCGCGCTCGGCTTCGGCGGGGTCGGCACCCTCCTGAGCGAGGAGCTCGTGCGACTGCACGAGGCGCACGGCGTCGAGCTCGCCCTCCGCACCGAGCTCGTCGCCGCCCGTCCCGCCGGCACGACGGCCGCACCCGACGCCACCGCGCTTGAGTTCGCCGACGGCACCACGCGCACCGTCGACCTCGTCGTCACCATGATCGGCGGCACCCCGCGCACCGACTGGCTCGCCTCCTCGACGCTCGAGCTCGCCGACGGTATCGCCTGCGACCGCCTCGGCATCGCCGCCCCCGGCGTCTCCGCGGTGGGCGACGTCGCCGCCTGGTTCGACCCGATCACCGGGCGGCACCGCCGCGTCGAGCACCAGAGCAACGCCATCGAGCAGGCCATCGCCGTCGCCGGGCGCCTCGCGCACGGCGCCGAGGGCGCGCAGCCGGTGCCGCTGTTCTGGTCGGAGATCCACGGCACCCGCATCCACGCCTACGGCTGGTTCGACCCCGAGCGGCCGCTCACCGAACTGCCCACGGCCGCCGAGTCCGCGGGCACCGTCTACGGCAGCCACGACGACGCCGGAGCGCTCCGCGGCGTCGTCGGCTGGAACGCCCCGCCCCGCGACTTCCGCACGGCCCGCGCGGCCGTCGTCACCTCCGCCCGTCCCCTCGTCGCCCACTCCTGAAGGAAGCCAGATCGATGACGATCCCCGCCGAATGCCCGTTCCACTCCCGCTCCCTCCCCGGCGACGGCACCCCGCTCACGCCGTCCCCGCAGCTCGCCGCCTGGCGCGAGGCCGGCGCGTTCATGCCGCTCGACTTCCAGGACGGCCACGAGGGCCTCGTCGCCACCCGCTACGAGGCGGCGGTCGCCGTGCTGCAGGATCCGCGGTTCAGCATGCGGCCCTCGCGGATGCCGGTCGGCCCGCCCGCGCACGGCGAGGAGGGCAAGGCCGAGAGCGCCGCCGTGCCGCTGGAGGCGCCGGGCGAGCTGGATGCCTCGGGGCAGGCCTCCGACGAGCTCAACCTGCTGAACCTCGACGGTGAGGAGCACGCGAAGCTCCGGCGCGCCGTGACCGCCCGCTTCTCGGTGCGTCAGGCCCGGGCCCGCGAGCCGTGGATCCGCGCCATGGTCGCCGAGCAGATCGAGGCGCTGCGCGAGCGCGGCCCGGTCGTCGACCTCTGGCGCGACTACGCCATGCCGATCTCGGCCCGCACGCACTGCCACGTCATCGGCATCCCGGAGCACCACTACGAGCGCTTCGTCGCGCTCTTCGTCGAGGAGTCGACGGCGCAGCAGAAGTACGACTTCATCCGCGCCCTCCTCGAGGAGCGCGCAGACTCGCCGGGCGAGGACGTCATCACCGACCTGCTGCAGAACCCCGAGCTCGACCGGGTCGAGGTCGAGGCGCTGCTGCGCCTGCTGATGGGCGCGGGGCGAGACTCCGTCGCGTATCTGATCGCGACGGCCTCCGTCGCACTGCTGACGAACCCCGAGCAGCTGGCGATCCTGCGCGCGGACCCCGAGCAGCTGCGTCCGGCGGTCGAGGAGTTCATGCGCGCCGGCGCCATGTTCGTGACGCTCTTCGCCCGCACCGCGCTCGAGGACGTCGAGATCGAGGGCACGCGCATCCCCGCCGGCACCTCGGTGTCGGTCTCGCCCGTCGCGGCGAACCGCGACCCCGGGCACTGGGGCGAGCGCCCAGAGGAGTTCGACGTCACCCGGGACGCGTTCGGCCACCTGGGCTTCGGCTACGGCATCCACGGATGCATCGGCCAGCAGGTCGCCCGCGTCGAGATCCGCGAGGCCATCGCGGCCCTGCTGGAGTCGTTCCCCGGCGTCGCGCTCGTCGACGCGGAGCAGCTCACCCCGCAGCCCTTCGCACACCCCGTCGCCGTGTACGAGGCGGGCACCGTCTCGGTCCGCCTGGAGGCCGCCGCCTGACGCTCATGCGACCTACCATGGTCGATGTGACGCTGCTGCACCCCGACGACGACCCCGTCGTCGTCGGCGCGAACTGGTACCGCTTCACCTCGGGCGAGCAGATCGTGAACCCGCACGTGATGAGCGTCTCGTTCATCTGGATCGTGAGCGGCGGCGGCGAGATCCGCGCCGGCGGGCAGAGCTGGACCGTCGACGCGCAGCACGTCGTGCGGCTGCCGTGGCACCACCGGGTCGAGTACCGCGCGAACCGCCGCGGGCCGTTCCACATCGGCACCCTGCACGTCGTGCCCCGCTATGACCGTTCGGCGCCCGTCGTGCCCCGGGTCGCGCACCTGCCGGGCGACCCGCTGCTCGACGATCCGGCCAGGCACGGCGATGCGGCGGCATTCCGCCCCGGCTTGTCGACGATGCGGAACGCCGCCGCCCGGCGCATCACCGAGTTCGGCACGATCGCCATCGAACGACTCGGAGAGGGCGCCTTCGACGAGGAGTACTTCCGGGCGCTCGGGCGGCTCATCCTCTTCGAGAACGCCGCCTGGGCCGACAGCCACGCGCAGCAGACCGCCGTGCCCGGCTCGCTCGAGCTGATGATGACGTTCATCCGCCACCACATCGCCGAGCCGCTGACCGTCGCCCGGGTCGCCGAGGCGGCCAGGTGCAGCGAGACGACCGCGCAACGCCTGTTCACCCGGCATACCGGCGAGTCCATGCAGGCGTGGATCCGGCACGTGCGCCTGCGCGAGGCCGGCAGCCTGCTGCGCACGACCGGCATGCGGGTGAGCGAGGTGGCGCAGCTCGTCGGCTACCCCGATCCGCTGTACTTCTCGCGCGCGTTCCGCCGCGCGTACGGGGTCTCCCCGACCCAGTTCGCGCGCGACACCGTGCGACCCTGAGGCGGCGGCGAGCACTGCTCGTCCAGTCCATGTTTCCGCGTTCCGGTGTCCTCCGCCCGGCCATCCGCGCTTCGTAGATTCGAAGGGCCGCGCCGGATGCGCGGCGCGGTGTGCACCCCGCGCGCCGCCGCGCGCAAGCAGCGCGCCCCGAGCGTGAAGGAGCGCACCAGCACATGACCGTTCATCGACGACCGTTCGGTCGCACCGGGTGGGAGATCAGCGAGGTGTCGTTCGGCGCCTGGCAGCTCGGCGGGCAGTGGGGGCCGGTCGACGACGACGCCTCGGTCCGCGCGCTCCTCGACGCCTACGAGCGCGGCATCAACTTCGTCGATACCGCCGAGATGTACGGCTCCGGCCACAGCGAGGAGGTCGTCGGCCGATCGCTGCGGGAGTGGGGCGGCGAGCGCGTCTACGTCGCCACGAAGGTGCAGCCGCCCGAGTGGCCGCACCCCTCGGTCGACGACCCCGACATCGCGGCCGCCTACCGGCCGGAGTACCTGCGCGCGCAGGCCGAGCAGTCGCTGCGCCGCCTGGGCGTCGAGCGGATCGACCTGTATCAGCTGCACTGCTGGATGCCTCGCGGGATGCAGGAGCTCGGCTGGCTGGAGACCCTGCACGAGCTGCGCGCGGAGGGCAAGATCGACCGCATCGGCGTCTCGCTGCGCGACTACCGGGCCGACGAGGGCGTCGCCCTCGCCGAGTCGGGGCTGGTCGACTCGATCCAGGTCATCTACAACCTCTTCGAGCAACGGCCCGAGGAGGCGCTGCTGCCCGCCGCCGCCGCGTCCGGCACGGCGATCATCGTGCGCGTCGCCCTGGATTCCGGCTCGCTGAGCGGAGCGTGGACGCCGGAGACGTACGCGCAGTGGGCGGATGACTCGGTGCTGAAGACGATGTTCCGCGGCGAGCGCTTCAGCGAGACGCTGGAGCGGGTCGAGGCGATCAAGGCGGTCACGGCGCCGCACTACGACGGGCTCGACGAGGCCGCCGTGCGCTTCGTGCTCGACCGCCCCGAGGTCTCGACCGCGATCGTCGGCATGACCTCGCAGCGACGCATCGCCCGCAACCTGTCGTTCGCCGACGGGCGCGGGCTCGCCGAGGGGCTGCGCGAGCAGCTCGCCGGCTTCGGATGGGAGAGGAACTTCTACGTATGAGCGACACGACCGCAGCCACCGACGTCTCACCCGCGATCGAGCGGCTGAGCCCGGAGCAGATCGAGGCGCGCCTGTCGCTCGCCTCGGTCGCGTACCTGCCGCTCGGCTCGCTCGAGTTCCACGGCCCGCATCTGCCGATCGGCCTCGACGCCCTCACCGCGTACGGCATCTGCCTGCGGGCCGCCGGGCAGCACGGCGGCGTCGTGCTGCCCCCGTACTACCAGGCGGTCGGCGGTGAGCACTCGCGCTACCCGTGGACGATCATGAGCGACACCCCCGAGGCGATCGAGGCGCTCCTCGGCGAGAGCCTGGCCCGGCTCTCGGAGCTGGGCGTGCGCCGCGTCGTCATCCTGAGTGGTCACTTCGCGGAGGAGCAGCGCGAGCTGGTCGAGCGGGTGGCGGATCGCTGGAACGGCACGGATGCCCCGCTGCGCGCCGTCGCCCGCACGCTCGGCCAGGCGCCGACCCCGCCGGTCGCGCCGGACCATGCCGGCCGCTTCGAATCCCTCGTGCTGCACGCCCTCTCGCCCGAGCTCGTGCACGTCGACGCACTGCCCGACCCCACGACGCATCCGGCCCCTGACGGCGAGGACCCCTACGGCCAGGACCGGCACCGCGCCGACCACCCGCTGCACGGCGTCTTCGGCGCCGACCCCCGCCGCCTCGACACCGAGCACGCCGAGCCGCTGCTCGCCCACCTCGTGGACTGGGTCGCGGGCCTCGCGGAAGCGGGCTGAGCCGGCCACCACTTCACCACGTCACCACCACCCCGAGTTGCCCGACTTTCATGAAAGTCGGGCAACTCGGTCATCACCTCAGCGACGAAGCGCCCCGGCCGATCCCGGCCGGGGCGCTTCTGGGTGGGTGTCGAACGAGACCCGCCGACGACTCAGAAGTCGAAGTCGTCGATGTTGTCCTTGTCGAACACGTACGGGTCGCCGAGCAGCACGGTCGCGTCCGCGCCCACGGTGTACTCGCCGAGCTTGCCGGCCGTGAAGGTGTCGCCCTCCTTGCCGGTGATGTCGCCGTTGATGAGCGCCGCCGCGGCGTAGGCCGACAGGTAGCCGAGGTCCTCCGGGTTCCACAGCGCGAAGGCGGTGACGGTGCCGTCCTCGATGTACTCGCGCATCTGGTTCGGCGTGCCGAGGCCGGTCAGCGCGACCTTGCCCTTGTAGTCCGAGGTCGAGAGGTAGCGCGCGGCCGCCGAGATGCCGATGGTCGTCGGCGAGACGATGCCCTTCAGGTTCGGGTGCGACTGCAGCACGGCCGCCGTCTTGTCGAACGAGATCTGCTCGTCGTCGTCGCCGTAGACGACGTCCACGAGCTGGATGTTCGGGTGGTCGGCCGCGAGCAGTTCCTTCATCTTGTCGATCCAGGTGTTCTGGTTCGTCGCGTTCGCGGTCGACGAAACGATGGCGATCTCGCCCGCGTCGCCGATCTGCTCGGCGATGAGGTCGACCTGCACCTTGGCGATGCCGTCGGCGGTCGCCTGGTTCACGAAGAGGTCGCGGCAGTCGGGGTTCGTGTCGGAGTCGAAGGTGACGACCTTGACGCCGGCGTCGCGGGCCTCGTTGAGCGCGTCGCAGATCGCCTTCGGGTCGTTCGCCGAGACGACGAGCGAGCCGACGCCCTGCTGCGTGGCGGTGTTGATGTAGCTCACCTGGGCGTCGGGGCCGGACTCCGCCGGGCCGACCTCGGCGAAGGTGCCGCCGAGCTCCTCGACGGCCGCCTTGCCGCCCTTGCTCGAGGTGTCGAAGTAGGGGTTGCCGAGGCTCTTCGGCAGGAAGGTGATCGAGAGGTTGTCGCTGCCGCCGCCCTCGCTCGCGCCTCCGCCCGAGGAGCCGGTGTCGGCGCAGCCGGAGAGTGCGAGCGCAGCCGCCACCGCGGCCGCAGCCACGGCGGTCGCACGCTTGTGTGCAAACTTCATTGTTCTTCCATTCCTTTCGTGCTGGCGACCGAGACGGATGCCGTCGGCCGGGGGACGCGCAGCGTCGTCAAGATGCTGTGGGTGCTGCGACGGAGGAGACCGGGCCCGAGCGTCGTCGCCGGACCTTCTGCAGCCAGGCGAGCAGGCTCGCACTGACGACCGAGACCACCAGCAGCGTGCCGGTGATGACGTTGATGACGTCGGAGGTGACGTTCGCGAGGCGGAGGGCGCTCGAGAGCACGCCGATCAGGAGCACGGCGGCGACGACCCCGTAGAGCTGGCCGCGGCCGCCGAAGACGGAGACCCCGCCGAGCACGACCGCGGCGATCACCTGCAGCTCGAGCCCGGTCGCGTTGTCGCCGCGGGCGCTGCCGAAGCGCAGGGTGTAGAAGACGCCCGCGAACGCCGCGACGAGCCCGGCCGCCATGAAGAGCAGGAACTTCGTGCGCTCCAGGTGCACGCCCGAGAAGCGCGCGGCATCCTTCGACTGCCCGATCGCGTAGATGCCGCGACCGAAGGGCGTGAAGTGCAGCACCACGACGAAGATCACGAGCAGGATCAGGAACGGGATCATGATGTACGGGATCGTCGTGCCGGCGATCTTCGCCTTCGCGAGGGCCGTCCAGCCCTCGGGGAAGTCAGTGACGGCGGTGGTGCCGAGCAGGCCGACCGCGAGACCGCGGAAGAGCGCGAGCGTGCCGATCGTCACCGCGAGCGAGGGCAGGCCGACCACGGTCACGAGGAAGCCGTTGAACGCGCCGCCGATGGCGCCGACGAGCAGCGCGAGCACGGCGGCGAGCTCGAAGGGCAGGCCGGCGTGCACCCCGGCGCCGGTGACGACGCTCGCGAGGCCGACCATGCTGCCGACCGACAGGTCGATCTCGCCCGTGATCATCACGAGCGTCATCGGCAGCGCGATCAGCAGGATCGGCGCGATGTCGAGCAGCAGGTAGTTGAGCGTGATCGGCTGCGCGAAGCCGCGCACCGTGAGCATCGCGTAGGCGACGACGAGCACGAGGAGCGCCACGATCGCCATCTCGCGGGTGAGCAGCACCCGACGCCAGAGCGGCTTCTCGTAGTCGCGGCTCACCCGGTTCGTCGTGGCGGGCGGGGTCGCCGGGGTGGTCGTGGTGGTCATGACTCGTCCCTCGCTTCGATGAGCCGCTGTCTCTGCCGCACGGCGAGCCAGCGGTCGAGCACGATGGCGCCGATGATGAGCACGCCGACGACGGCGCGCTGCCAGAAGTCGGGGATGCCGAGGATCGGCAGCGCCCGGTTGATGGTCATCAGCAGCACGGCGCCGATCGCGGCGCCCCACACGGTGCCGATGCCGCCCGTGATCGCGACGCCGCCGATGACGGCCGCGCCCACGGCGTCGAGCTCCCAGCCGGCGCCGGCCTGCGAGCTGACCGTGCCGTAGCGGGCGACGTAGAAGACGCCGGCGAGGCCCGCGAGCGCGCCCGACAGGGTGAAGGCGGTGAGCACCCGGCGGGTGACCTTGAGGCCGTAGAGCTCGGCCGCAGCCGGGTCGGAGCCGATCGCGTAGTACTCGCGGCCGCCGCGCGTGTTGCGCATGTACCAGGCCGCGGCGGCGAGGATGACGAACGCGACGATGGCGAGGATCGGGATGGTGAGGAACTGCCCCGTGCCGATCGCGAGGAACTCCTTCGGCATGTCCGAGGCGTTGACCCGGGTCGAGCCGGCCCACATCACGTTGATGCCGCGGTAGGCGTAGAGCGTGCCGAGCGTGATCACCATCGCGGGCACGCGGGCGAAGGCGACGAGCGAGCCGTTCACGAGCCCGAGGAAGGCGCCGAACAGCACCGCCAGGAGTACGACGACGGGGATCGGCAGGTCGGGCACGTCGATGAAGAGCCGGCCGGTGAGGTAGGCCGACAGCCCCATCACCGAGCCGACCGAGAGGTCGACGTTGCGGGTGATGATGACGATCGCCTGCCCGGCGGCGACGAGCACCAGGATCGACGGAGTGAGCAGCAGGTCGCGCCAGCCGTCCGTCGAGAAGAGGAAGCTCGGGTTCATCGTCGTCGCGGCGATCACCACGAGGACGAGGGCGATCAGGATGCCGAACTCGCGCGCTTTGCCGAGGGCGCCGATGTGCTTCGTGATCCCGGAGACGGGGATCACCGTGGTGGGGGGAGAGGAGGTCACGAGTGCTGCTCCGATGCGTGGGTGGCGGCGAACATCACGTTCTCGCTGGTGGCGTCTGCGCGGTCGATCTCGGCCGTGATGCGCCCCTCGCGCATCACGAGCACGCGGTCGGCCATTCCGAGCACCTCTGGCAGCTCGGAGGAGATCATGAGGATGCCCATGCCCTCGCCGGCGAGCTCCGAGAGCAGGCGGTGCACCTCGGACTTCGTGCCGACGTCGATGCCGCGCGTGGGCTCATCGACGATGAGCACGTCGGGCTTCGTCGCGAGCCACTTGGCGAGCACGACCTTCTGCTGGTTCCCGCCGGAGAGGGTCGCCGCGACGGTGTCGAGGGCGTAGGACTTCACCTCGAGCCGGCTCGCCCAGACGCGGGCGGCGCGGTTCTCGAGGCCGGTGGTGATGAGGCCGAAGCGGGAGAGCTCGCGGCGGATCGCCATCGTGATGTTGCGGCCGACGCCGGAGTCGATGACGAGCCCCTGCTTGCGGCGATCCTCGGGCACGAGGGCGAGTCCGGCCCGCATGGCCTCGGTGGGCCGTCCGCGGCGGATGCGGCGGCCCTTGAGCGTGACGCTGCCCTCGCGGTACTGGTCGACGCCGAAAACAGCGCGGGCGACCTCGCTGCGGCCGGCGCCGACGAGGCCCGCGAGCCCGACGATCTCGCCGGCGCGCACGGTGAAGCTGATGTCGTGGAAGACGCCGGGCGAGGTGAGCCCCTCGACCTCGAGCAGCGGTTCGCCGACGACCGTCTCCTGCTTGGGGAACAGCTCGGTGACCTCGCGGCCGACCATCTGGCGCACGAGTTCGCCCGGCGTGGTCTCGGCGATCGGGGTCGTGGCGATGTACGAGCCGTCGCGCATGACGGTGACGGTGTCGCAGAGCGCGAAGACCTCGTCGAAGCGGTGCGAGATGAAGATGAGTCCGCGGCCCTCGTCGCGCAGGCTGCGGGCGATCGCGAACAGGCGCTCGGCCTCGACGCCGGACAGCGCCGCGGTGGGCTCGTCCATGATCAGGACCTTCGCGTCGAGCGAGACGGCTTTGGCGATCTCGATGACCTGCTGGTCGGCGATCGACAGGCCCTCGGCCGGGCGATCGGGGTCGATGACGACGCCGAGCCGGGTGAAGAGCCGCTCCACCTCGTGCCGCATCGCCTTCCGGTCGATCCGGCCGAAGCGGCCGGTGAGCTGGCGGCCCATGAAGATGTTCTCGGTGACCGAGAGGTCCGGGAAGAGCGTCGGCTCCTGGTAGATGACCGCGACGCCCGCGGCCTTCGACTGGGCGGTGGAGGTGAAGTCGACGTCTTCGCCGTCGAGCCGGAACTCGCCGGCGTCGCGGCGGTAGAGGCCGGCGACGATCTTCACGAGCGTGGACTTGCCGGCGCCGTTCTCGCCGATGAGGGCGTGGATCGAGCCGGCCTGCAGCCGCAGGCTGGCGGAGCGCAGCGCCACGACGGCGCCGAACGACTTGACGACCTCCGAGAGCTCGAGGACCACGGGTGCGTCAGTGCTCGGCACGGGGTTCCTCCTCGTTGAGGGTGTTGGGGGATCAGTGGTTCAGTGGATCGGTGTGAATCGATTCACTTTCGATTCAGGGCAACTGTAGGCATCCGTCGCCCGTCGGTCAAGTCACGGATCGGACACGACCCCCGGACTGGCGGGGCGGCCCTGGATCACGGGCCGGTCGACGCCCGCACGACGAGTTCGGGCTGGAAGCGGACGTGCCGGATGGCCGCGCCCTCGGAGTCGAGCGCCTCGAGCAGCAGCTCGACCGCCGCCGCCCCGATCGCACGCGCCGGCTGGCGCACCGAGGACAGCGGGACCACCGCGGACTGCGCGAAGTCGATGTCGTCGTAGCCGATGAGGGCGAGATCCTCGGGCACGCGCACCTCGCCGAGGATCGCGGTGCCCTGCAGCACGCCGACCGCGAGCAGGTCGTTCGCGCAGAACACGGCGTCGGGGCGATCGGCCGCATCCCGCCGGGCGATCTCCTCGCCCGCATCCCGGCCGTGCAGCACGGTCAGCGCGTCGAGCTCGATCACCTCGAGCGTCGCCTCCGGCACGCCGGCGAGCGCGCGCCGGGCGCCCTCGAGCCGGTCGGCCACCTGGCGGATCGAGCGCGGCCCGCCGATGTAGGCGATGCGCCGACGCCCCCGCTCCAGCAGGTGCGCGACGGCCAGCATGCCGCCCTGCACATCGTCGACCGCGACCGACGGCACCCCGCCGCCCGGCAGCTCGCCGTCGACGATCACGAGCGGGATGCCGCTGTCCGCGAGCCGGCGCACGGCGCTCGCCTCGAGGTCGGTCGGCGTGAGCAGCACGCCGTTGACCCGCTGCTCGCGGAAGAGCTCGAGGTAGGCGCGTTCGCGACTCGGCGTCTGATCGCTGTTGCCGAGCAGCACGGCCATGCCCTCGCGGGCGGCGCGCTCCTCCGCCCCGCGGGCGACCTCGGCGAAGAACGGGTTGGCGCTGTCGAGCACGACGAGGCCGATGCTGCGACTGCGCCCGGCGCGCAGCTGCCGGGCCGCGTCGTTGCGGACGAAGCCGAGCCGGTCGATCGCGGCCTGCACCCGCGCCACGGTGGCGGGCGCCACCTTGTCCGGGCGGTTCAGCACGTTGGACACCGTGCCGACCGACACCGCGGCGGCGGCCGCGACGTCCTTCACGCTCACTGACATAGGTGGCCCCTCGCCCTGATGGTCGGTGATGGCGGATCGCTTGACGGATCCTTGGGGACCACATTACAGTTTGAAACGATTCACGGCTGGATCGATTCATTTCGGTGTCGACCGGGCCGTTCGACCCCCCGCGAGCCCACGAAGGAGTGCCATGCCCCGCGTCGCGTTCACCCTCCAGGTGCGCCCCGAACTGCTCGACGCCTACGTCGAGCGGCACACCCCGGTGTGGCCGGAGCTGCTGCGCGAGATCGCGGCGGCCGGCCGCCGCAACTACTCGATCTTCCTCGACCGCGAGCGCTGCACCCTCTTCGGCTACTACGAGACCGACGACGACGAGGCGGCCCGCGCGTACCTGGCCGACTCCCCCGTCGCCGCCCGCTGGGAGGCATCCATGGCCGAGTTCTTCGTCGGTCTCGAGGGCCGTGCCGACCAGGCCGCGACGCCCCTCGTCGAAGTCTTCAACCTGCACGACCAGCTGACGGCCTCCGCCGCCACCGACCACGAAAGCCCCGCATCATGACCGCCCTCTCCACCGAGCACCTCTCCGCCCTCGCCCAGCAGTCGGTCGAACTGCCCAGCTGGGCGTTCGGCAACTCCGGCACCCGCTTCCGCGTGTTCGCGACGCCCGGCACCCCGCGCGACCCCTTCGAGAAGATCGCCGACGCCGCGCAGGTGCACGCGTACACGCGGCTCGCCCCCGTCGTCGCGCTGCACATCCCGTGGGACCGGGTCGACTCCTACGACGCCCTCCGCCGTCACGCCGAGGACCTCGGCGTGACGCTCGGCACCGTGAACTCGAACACCTTCCAGGACGAGGACTACAAGTTCGGCGCCCTCGCCCACCACGACGCGCGCATCCGCCGCAAGGCGATCGACCACCACCTCGAGTGCATCGACATCATGGACGAGACCGGCTCGCGCGACCTGAAGATCTGGCTCGCCGAGGGCTCGAACTACCCCGGGCAGAACGACATGCGCGACCGCCAGGACCGGCTCCAGGACTCCCTGCAGCAGATCTACGCGCGCCTCGGCGACGAGCAGCGCCTCGTGCTCGAGTACAAGTTCTTCGAGCCGGCGTTCTACCACACCGACGTGCCGGACTGGGGCACGAGCTACGCGCAGGTGAGCGCCCTCGGCGAGAAGGCCATGGTCTGCCTCGACACCGGCCACCACGCGCCGGGCACGAACATCGAGTTCATCGTGATGCAACTGCTGCGCCTCGGCAAGCTCGGCTCCTTCGACTTCAACAGCCGCTTCTACGCCGACGACGACCTGATCGTGGGCGCCGCCGACCCGTTCCAGCTGTTCCGCATCCTCGCCGAGGTCATCCGCGGCGGCGGCCTGAACAACCCCGAGGTGGCGTTCATGCTCGACCAGTGCCACAACATCGAGGACAAGATCCCCGGCCAGATCCGCTCCGTGCTGAACGTGCAGGAGATGACGGCCCGCGCGCTGCTCATCGACCGCGAGGCGCTCACCGCCGCGCAGGAGGCGAACGACGTGCTCGCCGCGAACGCGGTGGTGATGGATGCCTTCTACACCGATGTGCGCCCGCAGCTCGCCGCCTGGCGCGAGGAGCGCGGGCTCGCCGCCGACCCGATGGCCGCCTATCTCGCCTCCGGCTACCAGCAGCGGATCGCCGAGGAACGCGTCGGCGGCGTGCAGGCCGGATGGGGGGCCTGAGATGACGAAGCCGAACGAGACGAAGCCGAACGAGATGACGAACCCGGCCGTCGCGGAGCTGATCGCGCGCAGCAACCGACTCGGCGCGGACCCGCGGAACACGAACTACGCCGGCGGCAACACCTCCGCCAAGGGCGTCGCGGCCGACCCGGTCACGGGCGAGCCGGTCGAGCTGCTGTGGGTGAAGGGCTCGGGCGGCGACCTCGGCACCCTGAAGCCGGAGGGCCTCGCCGTGCTGCGCCTCGACCGGATGCGCGCGCTCCAGGGCGTGTACCGCGGCGTCGAGCACGAGGACGAGATGGTCGCCGCGTTCGACTACTGCCTGCACGGCACGGGCGGTGCGGCGCCGTCGATCGACACGGCGATGCACGGGCTCGTGGATGCCGCGCACGTCGACCACCTGCACCCGGACTCGGGGATCGCGATCGCGACGGCCGCCGACGGCCCCGAGCTGACCGGGCGGATCTTCGGCGACCGCGTCGTGTGGGTGCCGTGGCGGCGCCCCGGGTTCCAGCTCGGCCTCGATATCGCCGCGATCAAGGCCGAGCACCCCCAGGCGATCGGCACGATCCTCGGCGGGCACGGCATCACCGCGTGGGGCGACACCTCCGAGGAGGCCGAGGCGAACTCGCGGTGGATCATCGACACCGCCGCCGCGTACCTCGCCGAGCACGGCGATCCGCAGCCCTTCGGCGGCGTGCGCCCCGGCTTCGAGGCGCTGCCCGACGAGGAGCGGCACGCGCGCGCCGCGGCGCTCGCCCCCGCCATCCGCGGGATCGCGTCGAGCGAGAAGCCGATGATCGGGCACTACACCGACTCCGAGGCGGTGCTCGACTTCCTCGCCTCCGAGCAGGCGCCCGCGCTCGCGGCGCTCGGCACGAGCTGCCCCGACCACTTCCTGCGCACCAAGGTGAAGCCGCTCATCCTCGACCTCCCCGCCACGGCGAGCCTCGAGGAGCAGTTGGCCCGCCTCGCGGAGCTGCACGAGGCGTACCGCGCCGACTACCGCGCGTACTACGAGGCGCACGCGACGGCCGACAGCCCGGCGATGCGCGGCGCCGACCCGCTCATCGTGCTCGTGCCCGGCGTGGGCATGTTCTCCTACGGGGCGAACAAGCAGACCGCCCGGGTCGCGGGCGAGTTCTACGTGAACGCGATCAACGTGATGCGCGGCGCGGAGTCGGTGTCGAGCTACGCCCCGATCTCGGACGCGGAGAAGTTCCGCATCGAGTACTGGGCGCTCGAGGAGGCGAAGCTGCAGCGGATGCCGAAGCCGAAGTCGCACCAGGGGCGGATCGCGTTCGTGACCGGCGCGGCCAGCGGCATCGGCAAGGCCATCGCCACCCGCCTCGCCGCGGAGGGCGCCTGCGTCGTCGTCGCCGACCTCGACCTCGAGAAGGCGCGCGCCGCGGCCGCGGAGCTCGGCGGCACCGACGTCGCGATCGGCGTCGCCGCGAACGTCGCCGACGCCGACGCCGTCCGGGCCGCGATCGACACCGCCGTGCTCGCCTTCGGCGGCGTCGACCTCGTCGTGAACAACGCGGGGCTCTCGCTCTCCAAGCCGCTGCTCGAGACCACCGAGGCCGACTGGGACCTCCAGCACGACGTCATGGCCAAGGGCTCCTTCCTCGTGTCCAAGGCGGCCGCCCGCGTGCTCATCGCCCAGAAGCTCGGCGGCGACCTCGTCTACATCTCCTCGAAGAACTCGGTGTTCGCCGGGCCGAACAACGTGGCCTACTCGGCGACGAAGGCCGACCAGGCGCACCAGGTGCGCCTCCTCGCGGTCGAGCTCGGCGAGCACGGCGTGCGCGTCAACGGCATCAACCCCGACGGCGTCGTCCGTGGCTCGGGCATCTTCGCCTCCGGCTGGGGCGCGAACCGCGCCGCGACCTACGGCGTCGACGAGGAGGACCTCGGCCAGTTCTACGCGAACCGCACGATCCTCAAGCGCGAGGTCGTGCCCGAGAACGTCGCGGACGCCGTGTACGTGCTCACCGGCCCCGAGCTCAGCCGCACCACCGGCCTGCACATCCCCGTCGACTCGGGCGTCGCCGCCGCCTTCCTGCGATGACCGGCGCCCGCGGGGGCACGTCGCGGCCGGCAGGCACGGTCGCGGCGGTCGATCTCGGCGCCACGAGCGGGCGGGTCGTGCTCGGCCGCGTCGGCCCCGACACGCTCGAGGCGACGACGGTGGCGCGCTTCCCGAACACCCCGGTGTTCGCCGGCGACGGGCTGCACTGGGATCTGCTCGGCCTCTACGGCGAGGTGCTCGCGGGCCTTCGGGACGCGTTCCGCCTGGAGCCCGGGATCGCGAGCATCGGCATCGACTCCTGGGCGGTCGACTACGGGCTGCTGCGGCAGGGCCGCCTGCTCGGCATCCCGTTCCACTACCGCGACGAGCGCACCGCGCGGGGCGTCGCGGCGGTGCACGAGCGGATGCGGCACGCCGAGCTGTTCGCCAGGAACGGCCTGCAGTTCCTGCCGTTCAACACGCTCTACCAGCTCGCGGCCGAGCCCGCCGAGGTGCTCGCGCTCGCCGATCGGGCGCTACTCGTGCCCGATCTGCTGGGCCTCTGGCTCACCGGCGAGGCCAGAGCCGAGCTCACCAACGCCTCGACGACGGGCCTCCTCGACTGGCCGGCGCAGGCCTGGGACGACGCCCTCATCGCCGGAGTCGGGCTGCCGGCCGGGCTGCGCGAGCTGCTGCCGCCGCTGGTCGCCCCCGGCGAGCGCGTCGGCGCCCTGCTGCCCGCGGTCGCCGCATCGCTCGGCGGCACGGCCGATGTCGTCGCCGTCGGCTCGCACGACACGGCGTCGGCCGTCGTCGCCGTGCCGATGCGGGCGGATGCCTCGGCCTACATCTCCTGCGGCACCTGGGGGCTCGTCGGGGTCGAGGTGGCGCAGCCGGTGCGCACCCCCGAGGCGCTCGCCGCGAACTTCACGAACGAGGGCGGCGTTGACGGGCGCGTGCGCCTGCTGCACAACGTGATGGGCCTGTGGATCCTGAGCGAGACGGTGCGGGGCTGGGAGCGCGAGGGGCACGCGGTCGAGCTGCCCGCGCTGCTCGCCGCCGCCGCCGAGGTGCCCGCGGACTCGGTGCCGGTCTTCGACGTCGACGATCCGCGCTTCCTGCCGCCCGGCGACATGCCGGCGCGGATCGGCGCGTGGTGCGCCGAGCACGGGCTTGCTGCTCCCAGCACCCGTGCGGAGATCGCACGCGCGATCGTCGAGTCGCTCGCCCAGGCGTTCGCGGATGCCGCGGCGACGGCCGCCGAGCTCGGCGGCATCGAGCTGCGGACGATCCATCTCGTCGGCGGCGGGGCGCAGAACGCCCTGCTCTGCCAGCGAACGGCCGACCGCGCCGGGGTGCCTGTGCTGGCCGGTCCGGTCGAGGCGACCGCGCTCGGCAACCTCCTCGTGCAGGCGCGCACCGCCGGATTCGTCGACGGTTCGCTCGAGGCCCTGCGGGACCTCGTCGCACGCACGCACGCACCGCGGCGCTTCGAGCCTCGCCCCTGAGCCCCAGCGATCGGGCCCGCGCGACGCCACCCGTCGCTCAGCCGTTCGCCGACTCCGCGTCCGCTCGCACGCCGCGGTACTCCCATTGCCCGGCGCCCATCCGCGGACGGGCGTAGGTGACCCCGCGCACCCGTTCGAGGCAGTGCCGTTCGTAGGTGCGGATGAGCTCGACGGTCACGCCGAGGTCGTCGGCGAGGCGGTGCGGGTCGGGGTCGACGCGCTCGAGCTCGGCGTACTCCTCGGGGTCGATCAGCAGCTCCGCGGCGAACACCTCGGCCTGCCGCTCGTGCTTCGGGTTGGAGTGGTCGTGCCCGTAGTAGGCGTGACCGAGCTCGTGCGCGATCGTCACCCGCCGCTCGTTCGGCGTGAGCCGGATGTCGAAGTAGATGCGCTGCTCGTCGGGCGAGTAGAGGCCGAGCGTGTGCTCGTCGAGATGGGTGGCGTGCAGGCGTACGCCGAGCGCGGCCGCCACCCGAACCAATGCCCTCACCCGATCCCCCGATGCGGTCGTGCTACTTGCGAGTTCCCGTTCGTGCCGCGAGGCGGTAGTCGTCGGGCGACGGCGCCTCCGGCGTGAACTCGTAGTCATCTTCGGCGTCGCCGCCGACACCGGCGGCGGCATCCGCCTCGACCCGGCGCAGCGCCTCGCGGAGCAGGCGGCCCGTCGAGACGGCGGCGAGCGGATCGGCGGGCGCGACGGCGACCGGCACCTCGGCCTCCTCGGCGGTCAGGTACCCGGCGGCGATGAGGGCCTCGACGGGCGGCCGCCCGAAGGCGCGCGCATACGCCACGACCTGCCTGGGGTTGGGATCCGTCGAGCCGCTGCGCCACCGCCCGACCGTGGCCGGGTCGACGCCGGCACGGCGTGCGATCTCACTGTTCCGCACACCGTCGCTCGTCGCGTCGAGGTAGCTGCTCCACCGAATCCGCTCATCCACGGACTCCAGCGTACGGCGGATGACGACGCGCCGCAATCGGCTTGCATTCGCGCAAGCCATCCCGCATATTGATCACACGCAACTGCATTGCATCCATGCAACGCATGATCGAACGGAACGGAGCCACGGATGAACCGCATCCCCGACAAGACCATCACCGCCATGCGCGACCTCGAGTTCGAGCGCATCATCGCCTACCTCGACGCGACCGCCGAGCCGACCCCGTGCTGCGCGAAGTGCCGCCGCGGCACGAAGGCGATGCTCGGCCGCTGCGGCTACGAGCTGAACTGCCCGCGCGGCTGCCACGACCGCGCACCCCGCCACGCGCGCCGACGCTGAGCCGCACCCCATCCCGCCCGCCTCACCCCCTAGCCCGAAGAACGGAGGACCCCATGACCGACCCCATCTCCCCCGACTGGCTCGCCGCCGTCGCCGACTGGCTCGAGGGCATCGATCTGCTTCAGCTCGCCCTGGGCGTCGCCGCGCTCGTGCTCGTGATCCGGCTGCTCGTGCGGCTCTGGCCGTGGCTGCGTCGGGTGGTAGCCCTGGTCGAGGCGCTCGGCACCCTGCCGGGATTCATGGAGCGGACGGATGCCTCGGTGCGCCGGCTGCGCCGCCAGGTCGAGGACGACCACGAGCGGCTGCATGACGAACTGCACGAGGAGTTGCACGGTGAACTGCACGACGAGCTCCGCGACGAGCTGAGCTCGGGCCCGACCGCTGACCCCGGCGCAGACCCGGGCGACCGTACCCCGCCCCCGCACCCCCGCCGCCGAGCCCCCTGGAGCCGACCGTGACCTCGAAGTACGCCGATCGGCAGTTCTGGATCGACGCCGCCGACCGCGCGATCGCGACCTTCGCGCAGGCCGCGATCGGCACGTTCGGGGCCGGGGTGACCGGCATCCTGCAGGTCGACCCGGTGCAGCTCGCCTCGGTCGGCGCCCTCGCCGCCGTGACCTCGCTGCTCAGCTCGATCGCATTCCGAGGCGGCCCCCCTGGCGACGGAGCCACTCCAGCATCGCCCGGGTCAACCCCGGCCTCACCGTCCGAGCACACGCAGGCGGAATTCAATCCTTGAGCTTAATTGGGTGTGAATTCAGCCCACACCCTTGTCTCCATCGCGCTGCTCGAGCGCGGCGTCGATGGCGAGGCCGAGATCGTCGTAGCTCTGCAGCTGGACCATCCGGTCGTCGATGAAGAAGGTGGGCGTGCCCTGCACGCCCAGCGCGTAGCCGTCGGCCTGGTCCGACTGCACACGCTCGAGCGTCGCCGGGTCGGCGACCGCGGCGTCGTACGCCGCGAGGTCGAGACCGAGCTCCGCCGCGTACTCGCGGAACAGCGAGGCCTTCGAGTCGGCCTGCTCACCCCACGCCGCCTGAGTCTCGAAGAGCTTCGCGTACATCGCCTCGAACGCGCCCTGCTGCGCCGCGGCCTCGACCGCGACCGCCGCCGTCTTCGAGTTGCGGTGGCCGTCGAGCGGGAAGTACCGGGCGACGAAGGTCACCTCGCCCGCGTACTGCTCGCGGAGCGACTCGACGAGCGGGTAGAACGCCCCGCACGCCTCGCACTCGAAGTCGAGGAACTCGACCACCGTCACCCCGCTCGACCCGGGCTCGCCGAGCACGTGGCTGTCGTCGCGGAGCGTGGGCGGCGCGCTCGCGCCCGGGGTCTCCGAGTCGGCGGCGCCGGGGGCGGGCGGTGCGCCGCCCGGGCGGAGGAAGGCGAAGGCGAGGCCGACGACCACGAGGAAGGCGCCGATGAGGGCGAGGTTGATCCAGAGCACCCGGCGGCTGCGGCGGGCGGGTGCGGGGGTGTGCGATGACATGGGGTCCTTCGGAGAGAGCGCGGCTGCACGCCGCGCGACGGTGCGGAAGCGAGGTGGGTGGAAGCCCGGACGGCGAGCGGAATCGACTCGCCGGTCGTGGAGGCGCGGGCGCGGCTCAGGTCCGGCTGATCCCGAGCGCGTCGAGGGCCACCGCCGGGGCCGGGGCGTCGAGCGGGCGGGGCCGCGGGTGCCGCCGGGCACCGACGAGCCTCCTGGCGAGCCGTAGCGGTGCCGCGCGCAGGCGCACGCCGGCGAGCAGCAGCACGATCGCGCAACCGACACCGAGGCAGAGCGCCAGCAGCCCCTCGCCGCCGTCGTCGGGGGCCGACGGGGCAGCGGATACTGCGGACGACGCTGACACCGCGGATGCCTCGACCGCAACGACCCCGTCGACCGCTGCAGCACTGAGGCTCGCGCGCTGGGCCGCAGGCCCGCCGTGGCCCGCCTCGAGGGCGTGCCCGAACAGCAGCGCCGCGCAGGTCCCGACGACGAGCAGCATCGCGAGCAGTGCCGCGCGCAGCGGCACGAGCGCGGTCGAGGGCGTCGGCACCGGGGCTCCCTGGGGTCGGGGTTTCGGCCAAGATAGCAAACCGGCCCGGACGGGGCCCCTCAGGCGCGGGCGAACGCGGGGGGTCGGCGAGCAGCGCGGACCCCGTTCAGGATCACGACGACCTCCGCGACCTCGTGCACGAGCACGACGCCCGCGAGTCCGAGCACGCCGAGCAGCGCGAGCGGGAACAGCACGACGATGATCGCGAGCGCGAGCCCGATGTTCCACGTCATGATGCGCCGGCCCCGCCTCGCGTGCGCGAAGGCGAGGGGAAGCAGTCGCAGATCGTGCCCGGTGAACGCGATGTCGGCGGACTCCACCGCGGCCGCCGAGCCGTGCGCCCCCATCGCGATGCCGACCGTCGCCGTCGCGAGGGCGGGCGCGTCGTTGATGCCGTCGCCGACCATGGCGGTGGGCCGCTCGGCGAGCATCGCCTGCACCGCGGCGGCCTTGTCGGCGGGCAGTTGCTCGGCGTACACCTCGGCGATGCCCGCCCGTGCGGCCAGCGCACGCGCCGTCCGTCCATCGTCGCCGGTGAGCATGACCGCGTCGATGCCCTGCGCGGCGAGCATCCGGATCGTCTCGGCGGCTTCAGGGCGGAGCTCGTCGCGCACGCCGAGGAGGCCCGCGACCTCGCCGTCCAGTTCGACCACGACGACCGTCATGCCGGCCGCGGCCATCGCCTCGGCATCCGCCTGCAGCTCGGCCGGCGGGAGCCAGCGGACGCTGCCGACGCGCACGCGCACGCCGTCGACGCGGCCGGCGATGCCGTGCCCCGCGTCCTCGACGACCTCGCTCGCGCGAAGTTCGCCGAACTCGCCGCGGCCGGCCGACCGCGGCGCCGCAGCGGTGACGGCCGCGGCGAACGGGTGCGCGCTGCCCGCCTCGAGCGCACCCGCGAGGGCGAGCACGCGGTCGCGATCCCGACCTCGGGCGAGCCGCACGTCGACGACCCGCGGCTCGTTGCGGGTGAGCGTGCCCGTCTTGTCGATGGCGACGCGGCGGATCGTGCCGAGCCGCTCGAAGGCCTCCCCGGACTTCACGACGACGCCGAGCTTCGAGGCCGAGCCGATCGCACTGATGACGGTGACGGGCACCGCGATCGCGAGCGCGCACGGGGATGCCGCGACGAGCACCACGAGCGCGCGTTCGACCCACGTGCCGGGGTCTCCGACGACGAAGCCGAACAGGGCGACGAGCGCGGCCACCACGAGCACGACGGGCACGAGCGGGCGCGCGATGCGGTCCGCGAGCCGCGCTCGCTCCCCCTTGCGCGCGTGCGCCTGCTCGACGAGGGCGACGATCTGCGTGAGCGAGTTGTCGCGGCCGTCGGCGGTGGCCTCGATGCGGAGCGTGCCGGTGCCGTTGACCGCGCCGGCGGGCACTGGGTCGCCCGGTCCGACCGCGACGGGGATCGACTCGCCGGTCACGGCGGAGGCGTCCACCGCCGAACGGCCCTCGACGACGACGCCGTCGGTGCCGATGCGCTCGCCGGCGCCCACGAGCAGGAGGTCGCCGGCGTGCAGCTGCGCCGCCGGGATCAGCAGCTCGCCGCCCGATCGGAGCACCCGTACGCGCTCGGGCACGAGGGCGAGCAGGGCGCGCAGGCCCTCTTTGGCGCGGTCCATCGCGCGGTCCTCGAGCGTCTCGGCGAGGGAGAAGAGGAAGGCGAGCGCGGCGGCCTCGCCGACGTGGCCGAGCAGCACGGCCCCGGTCGCCGCGATCGTCATCAGCAGCCCGACGCCGAGTCGGCCGCGGAGCAACCGCCGGATCGCGCCAGGGACGAACGTCCAGGCGCCGGCGAGCAGCGCGAGCCACTGCAGGGCGAGGCCCGGGATGCCGAGGCCGGCCCAGTCCAGCGCGGCGCCCACGACGAGGGCGAGACCCGAGATCGCCGAGGGGAGCAGCGCCGGGTCGCGCCACCACGGCGGCCGCGGCGCCTCCGCGTGGGCGACGTGTGCGGCGTCGTCGGCGCTGCCGGAAGGCGCGAACTCGCCGACGCCGCCGCAGCACTCCTCGCTCATGCGGCGCCGGGCCCGCAGCAGAGCGGCACGTCGCAGTGCTCGTCGAGGCAGGGGGCACCGTCGTCGACGGCGAGCACGGTCTCGACGAGCTCGCCGATGGCCCGGGCGAGGTGCGGGTCGGCGATCTCGTAGCGGGTGCGCCGGCCCTCGGCTGCGGCCACGACGAGGCCGCAGCCGCGCAGGCACGCCAGGTGGTTCGAGACGTTCGTGCGCGTCAGCTCGAGCTCGCGGGCGAGCTCGGCCGGATAGCTCGGAGCGTCCAACAGGGAGAGCAGGATGCGCGAGCGAGTCGGGTCGGCCATCGCCCGGCCGAGCCGGTTGAGCACGTCGAGACGGGTCGCAATGGTCAGCATTCGATGACTATACAGCGACAGCTGACTCATCCACCGGGCTCAGCGCGGCGACCGCGTCTGCGAGGATGGTCCCGTGCATGAAGCGAGGCGCGGTCGCACCCTCCGGGGACTGCTCGCCGCGTCCGTCGCCACCTTCGTCGCCCTCTTCGGCCACCTGCTCGGCGGCGGCGCGCTGCCCGGCTTCGCCGGCGTCGCGGTGCCGTTCGCGCTCTCGCTGCTCGTCTGCGTCCTGCTCGCGGGGCGGCGGCTCTCGCTCGTCCGGCTGAGCCTCTCGGTCGCGATCAGCCAGACCCTCTTCCACAGCCTGTTCGTGCTCGGCACGCCCGGCCCGCTCACCCGCTCGACCGCCGAGGCGGCCGGCGCCGCGCACGCCGGCCACGGCGGGGCGGTCTCCCTCGCCGAGCCGAGCGTGCACCTCGCCCACGCGCAGCCCGACATGTGGGCCGCCCACGCCATCGCCGCGGCGCTCACGATCGCAGCGCTGTACCAGGGCGAGCGGGTGCTCCAGGCGATCGTCGCCGTCCGCGACCGCGTCTGGGCGGCCGTCCTGCCGCGCGTCTCCGCCGAGCTGTCGCCGCGACCGGTGCCGCCGCTCGTCGCCGGCGTCTTCACACTGGCCGTGCCGCGCCGGCGCACGGCCGATCCGGTCGCCCCGGTCCGCGGTCCGCCGCGGCCCCTCACGCCGTAACCGACGCTCCCGGAGCGACCGGCCGCCTCGCGCGCCGGTCGACGCCCGCGCGCCCGTCGGCACGGCACGAGCCGTACCCGACCGCGTCGCGCGGCGCCCTCGCGCGCCCGCGCGGCGGCGACCCTGGAGGAATTCCATGCCCACCCACCGTGGGCGCCGCTTCCTCGTCGCGTCCCTCGCGGGCGCGGCGCTGGCGGCGTCCCTCAGCCTCGCGCAGGCCCTGCCCGCCACGGCGCACGACGAGCTCCTCGGCAGCACGCCCGCCACGGGCGAGGCGCTCGCCGCAGCACCGAGCGACGTCTCGCTGCGCTTCTCCGACGAGGTGCTGCCGCTCGGTGCGGCGATCGTCGTGTCCGACGCCGACGGCGCCGACTGGACGGCCTCGGCCGTGTCGCTCGAGGGCGACACGGTGCGCGCCGAACTCCGCGGCGGGATGCCCGACGGACGATATGAGGTGCGCTGGCGCGTCGTCTCGTCCGACGGGCACCCGATCACCGGGCTCGTCCCGTTCACGGTCGGGGATGCCCCGGCCGGGAGCGGGCCCGGCGACGCGCCCCCGGCCGATCCGGACGCCGCGGCGCCCACGCCGACCTCCGCACCCGCGCTCAGCGAATCCGCCGAGGCATCCGCGTCCGACCCGGGCCTCGATCCCACCATCCGAACCCTGCTCCTCACCGCCGGCGGCGCGAGCGCCGCGCTGCTGATCTGGCTCGCGGTGCACCTCGCCCGCCGGAAACGCGCCGGAGCGACGAACCGACTCGACGAACGAACGAAGGACGACCACGAATGAACACCGCACCGACGACCACCGCACGCACCCGCCGCACCGCCGGCCTCGCCCTCGCCGCCGCGGCCGCGCTCCTCCTGAGCGCCTGCGCCGGCGCCGCCGCTCCGGCGGCGAGCACCGGCCCCGCGGCGACCGAGGCGTCGCACCTCACCGTGACCGACGCCTGGGTGAAGGCCGGCGACGAGGCCATGTCGGCCGCGTTCGGCGAGCTCGAGAACGCCGGGCCGGAGCCGATCACCGTCGTCTCCGCCGAGACCGAGCTGGCCGGCCGCGTCGAACTGCACGAGACCGTCGAGAACGAGACCGGCGAGATGGTCATGCGCGAGAAGGACGGCGGCTTCGTCATCCCCGCCGGCGGCTCGCTGAGCCTCGCACCCGGCGGCTCCCACCTCATGCTGATGGAGCTCGCCGGCCCGATCCTCGCGGGCGAGGAGTACGAGTTCACCTTGACCTTCGCCGACGGCTCGAGCGCCACCTTCGTCGCCCCGGCGAAGGATTACGCGGGCGCGAACGAGAACTACGAGGGCGGCGACATGGACGGCATGGACATGGGCGACGCCGGGCACGGCTCGGGGCACTGATGCGCTCCGAGTCCGACGCGCGCCGCGGGGGGCTGACCCGGCGGCGGCTCCTCCTCGGAGGGGCCGTCGCCGGCCTCGGCGCGGCGGCCACGGTGGGGGCGGATGCCCTCATCCGCTCCGGCGCCGAGCGCGGCGGGGCCGCGGCGGGCGACGCCGACCCCGCCGCCGCCCCGGCGTTCGGCACCGCGACGGTACCGTTCCACGGCCGCCACCAGGCCGGCATCGCGACGACCCCGCAGGCGCACGTCACCTTCGTCGCGCTCGAGCTGGCGCCGCAGACCGACCGCGACGGCATCCGCCGGCTGCTCTCGGTGCTGAGCGACGACGCGGCCCGGCTCACCCAGGGCCGGCCCGCGCTCGCCGACTCCGAACCCGAGCTCGCGGAGGTGCCCGCGCGGCTCACGGTGACGTTCGGCTTCGGTCCGGAGCTCGTGCGCCGCGTCGCCCCGGCCGCGGCGCCGGCGTGGCTGCGGCCGCTGCCGGCGTTCGGCATCGATCGCCTGGAGCCCGCCTGGTCCGACGGGGATCTGCTGCTGCAGATCGCCGCGGACGACCCGTTCACCGTCGCGCACGCGCTGCGGATGCTGCTGAAGGACGCCCGGAGCGCGGCCGGCGTGCGCTGGGTGCAGTCCGGATTCCGGCGGGCGGCGGGATCGGTGCCCGACGGCACGACCATGCGGAACCTCTTCGGCCAGGTCGACGGCACCGTGAACCCGCGGCCGGGCGACGCCGACTTCGACGAGCTCGTCTGGGTCGGCGCGGACGGCGGCTGGCTGCAGCACGGCTCCGGCTTCGTGCTGCGGCGCATCCGGATGGATCTCGACCGCTGGGACCGCCTCGATCGGGGCGGTCGCGAGCAGTCGGTGGGCCGGTATCTCGGGAACGGCGCGCCGCTCACCGGGACCGAGGAGCACGACGAACCCGATTTCGAGGCGAAGACGGCGATCGGCTTCCCGGTCATCCCGGAGTTCTCGCACCTGCGGCGAGCGCGCTCCGACGACCCGCGCGAGCGGATCCACCGGCGGGCGTACAACTACGACGCGGCGCCGGCGGGCGGGGCGATCTCGGACTCCGGGCTGCTGTTCGCGTCGTTCCAGGCCGATGTGGACCGGCAGTTCGTCCCCCTGCAGCGTCGGCTCGACGAGCTCGATCTGCTCAACGAGTGGACGACGCCGATCGGCTCGGCGGTGTTCGCGATCCCGCCCGGCGTCGAGGAGGGCGGCTTCATCGGGGAGACCCTGTTCGCCGCATCCGCCTAGCTGCCCCGCCCCGCACACGACGTGCCCGACTTCCGTGGAAGTCGGGCACGTCGTGCTGCGGTCGTCGGGCTCAGCCGACGAGCGTCTGCAGGGTCTTTCGCAGCTCCTCGCTGGTGTGCTGCTCCTGCTCGAGGTTCGCCCGCAGCAGCTGCTCGACGTCCGTCGCGCCCATCGCGGCGACGGGGATGATCAGACCCTCATAGGCCGAGATCTCGTAGTGCTCGTTGCCGAGGGCGCTCGCGAGCGCCACCTGGTCGCGGAGCTTCGGGGCGCTGCGCTCGAGCAGCGACGCCGCCTGCTTGCTGATGCCCTTCGTGCTCGGCGAGGGAGCCGTGGACTCCTTGAACTCGAGCAGGCGGAACGCCTCCTGCAGGTTCGCGATCTGCTCCTTCGTCTCGTCCTGGTGGTGCTTGAAGAGCTTGCGGATCTCCGCGCTCTTCACCGCCCCCGCGAGCTCCTGCAGCGCCGCGAGCGAGTCGTTCTCCATCGTCATCGCCGTGCGGAGCTGGAAGTGCAGGAGGTCCTGCGGGCTCTCGAGTGTCTGCTTCGGCATGTCGTCTCCTCCCCTGAATGCATGCTGATCGTGCGTGCGTACGTGCTGAACGGTCCGATAGACGCCGGAGGCCCGGGCGACCTGCGGTTCACCCGGGCCTCGCGCGTTGCGATCAGTCCCGACCCGTGAAGGCGTCCTTCACGTCGTTGCCGGCATCCTTGGCCTTGTCCCCGGCCTGCTTGAGGTCGGCCTTCGCCTCTTCGGCGCGGCCCTCGGCCTCGAGCTCCTCGTTGCCGGTCACCTTGCCGATGCCCTGCTTCGCCTTGCCGGCGAGTTCCTCAGCGGCGTGCTTGGCCTTGTCTCCGAGTCCCATGGTCGGTCTCCCCTCGATGTCGGTTCGCCCTTCGGCGCCCGTTCGGCGCCGACCACTCCACGGTCGCATCAGCGCGCGCGGACGGCCAAGGGATTGACAGCTCCCGGACGATGTGGAAGGCGCGCGCGGGATGCCGCGTCACGGCCGGTCGCGGGGTTCGAGGTCGCGCTCGGCCGGCCCCTCGAGACGGCGGCCGTCGGCGGCGAACCGCGACCCGTGCAGGGGGCAGTCCCAGCTGCACTCCGCGTCGTTCCAGGCGAGCACGCCGCCGAGGTGGGTGCAGATCGCCGAGACCTTCCGCTCGGTGCCGTCGACCCGGCTCACCGCGACCGGATGCACGCCGTCGACCTCCACCCGGCCCTCCCCCTCCTCCAACTCGCGATCGCCGATCACCGCGCTCGACGCGAGCCCGCTCACGAGCCGACCGGCGACCTGCGCGTTCCAGCTGATCGCCGTGGCCGCGTCGCCGAGCGTCGGACGCCGGTCGAAGAGCCGGTCCGCCCAGTCCGGGCGGTGATCCAGGATGCCCTCGGCCACCGCGAGCGCCGCGGCGGCGCCGACCGTGAGCCCCCACTTGCCGAACCCGGTCGCGACATGGATGCGTCCAGAGCTGCCGACCGGGCCTGCGTATGGCGCACCGTCGAGCGATTCGTAGTCCTGCGCGGCCCACGCCGCCATCGGCTCGGCCTCGGGAAAGCGTTCGAGCACGGCGGCCTGCAGCTCCTCGGCGAGCGCGGCGGTCGAGTGCGCCCGGCCGACCACCGAGGCCGAGCCCGCCGCGAGCAGGTAGTCGACCCCGTCGCGCGTGACGGGGCGCAGGGAACGCGGCTCGGCGTCGACCGTCAGGTGCATGCCGCGCAGGGTTCCGCTCGGCACCCGGAACACGGCCACCCTCGAGCGCGAGGCCTTGAGGCGGGCGAAGTCGCCGCCGCGGTCGACGATGGGGCTGCCGGTCGCGATGATGGCGTGGCCGGCCCGCAGCGACCCGCGCTCCGTGGTCAGGTGCACCAGATCACCGTCCACCTCCACGCGGGTCGCTCGGCACCCCGTGACGAAGATCGCGCCGGCGGCGACCGCCTCCTCGACGAGCCGCGCCACGAGCACCATGGGGTCGGCCATGAGCTGCCCGTCGAGCCGCACGACGAGCTCGGCCGGGAAGGGCGACTCCGAGGCATCCGCGCGCTGCACGGGCAGACCGAGTGCGCTCGCCGTCTCGAACTCGGCCTGCACCTTCGCCGCGCCGTCCTCGGTGGTCGCAGCCGTGTACGCGGGTGCGGTCCGCCACGCCTCGCCCTCCGGCAGGCCGAGCGCCGCCAGCCAGTCGAGGCCGACTCGCCCGGCCTGGAGGTAGGCGCCGGCGACCTCCAGCAAGGCGCCGTGCCGCACTTGGCTGAGCCGGGTGCCCTGCAGCAGGGTCAGCTTGCCGGTCGAACGCCCCGTGGTGCCGCCGCCGGGCTCGCCGTCGGCGACGACCGCGACCCGACGGCCGGCCCGGGCGAGCCGCACGGCGGCGCTCAGTCCGACGACGCCGGCGCCGACCACGACGACATCGCACTCCTCGGGCGGCGGGCCGTGCGCGGTATCCAGCTGCGGCAGGGTGGAAGCATCCCAGATCGAGGTCATGGCCCTATGGTCGGCGAGCCGCCACGGTTCCCGCACGGGGTTGACAGGACCCGCGGGCGAGTCGCGCCTCAGCCCGCCTCGTCGACGCGCTCCTCCTCGAGGAGGGCGACGAGCGCCGCCTCGGGCCGTCGGCTCGTCTCGAGCACGAAACCGGACTCGTAGGCGCGCACGACGCGCGGGTCGACGTAGCTCGACTTCGCGATCGTGGGGGTGTTGTGCAGCACCTCGGATGCCGCGACGTACGCGCCCCGGACGGCCGCGTCCCTCGCCCGCTTCGTGGCGAGGGGCCCCTCGGCGGCCAGGTGTTCCGCGGCGGCGAGCGTGCCGCGCAGCGTGCGAAAGTCCTTGGCCGTGAAGTCGCCGCCCGTGCGCTCCCGGATGTCGTCGTTCACCTCGCTCGCGGTAATCGCCCGCAACGCGGCTCGGGCCGCCGCCTCCGCCCGCCAGCTGAAGAGCCGCGAGCTCGGCCGCGCATCCGCCCCGGATTCGACGAAGCCGGCGAGGCCCGCGTCGGCGAGCTCGATGCGGTGCAGCGCCCCGCCCTTCGCCCGGAACCGCAGTCGCACGAGCTCCCCCTCGACGCTCGCGTTGCGCATGAGCAGCGTCGTGAGGCCGCGCGTGCGGGCGGCGAGCAGGTACTCCTCACCGCCGACGCGGAGCGCCCCGAGGTCGAGCGTGCGGAACGCCGCGGCGAGCGCGCGCTCCCGCCCGCGCCCCTCCGCCGCGAGCTGCCGCCGCACCGAGCGGCGGGCGCCCGGCAGCACGCGCGCGAGCTCCACCATCCGCTCGAACTTCTCGGCGTCCTGCCGCTCCCGCCAGGCCGGGTGGTAGCGGTACTGCCGCCGCCCCGCCGCGTCGACCCCGACCGCGAGGATGTGCGCGTTCGGGGCCTCCGCGATCCAGACCTCCGTCCAGGCGGGCGGGATGGCGAGCTCCTCGATGCGCCGGCGCTCGGCGCGGCCGGCGAGCCCGCCGTCGGCGTGCCGGTACTCGAAGCCGGAGCCGCGGCGCCGCCGCTGGTAGCCGGGCGAGGTGTACGGCTGCACCCGGCGCAGCCGCGGCATCCCCGGCCCCGTCAGAGGCCGCGCCCGCCGGTGACCGGCAGGATCGCGCCCGAGACGTAGGAGGCGTCCTCCGACGCCAGGTAGACGTACGCGCCGGCGAGCTCGGCCGGCTGCCCGGCGCGGCCCAGCGGCGTGTTCTTGCCGAACTGCGGCAGTTTGTCGGGCCATCCGGTCGCGGGGATCAGCGGCGTCCAGATGGGGCCGGGCGCCACGGCGTTGACGCGGATGCCCCGTGGCCCGAGCTCCTCGGCGAGCGCCTTCGTGAACGCGACGAGCGCGGCCTTCGTCATGGCGTAGTCGACGAGCCGCGACGAGGGGTCGAAGCCCTGGATCGACGCGGTGGTGATGATGCTCGAACCGGGGCGCAGCTTCGGCACGGCGGCCCGCGCGAGGAAGACCGGGGCGAACAGGTTCACCCGCATCACGGTCTCGAAGTCGTCGGTCGGGATCTCGTCGATGCCGCCGCGGTCGCGCTGATGCGCCGCGTTCAGCACGAGCAGGTCGATGCCGCCGAAGGTCGAGCTCACGCGCTCGATCATCTGCTCGCAGTGCGCCTCCGAACGCAGATCCCCCGGCAGCAGCAGCGCCTGGCTGCCCGCGTCCTCGATCCAGCGGGCGGTCTCCTCCGCGTCGGCGTGCTCCGACTCGAGGTAGCCGATCGCGACGTCGGCGCCCTCGCGGGCGAAGGCGATCGCCGTCGCGCGGCCGATGCCGGAGTCGCCGCCCGTGATGAGCGCGCGACGGCCCTGCAGGCGGCCGGAGCCGCGATAGCTCTCTTCGCCGTGATCCGGTTTCGGCGTCATGTCGGCCGTCACCCCGGGCGCGGATTGCTCCTGCCGCGGAAATGGACCCCGTGGGTGCTTCGTGGTGGGGTCGATGAGGGTCGTGGTGCGTGCCATGGTCTCCTCCTCGGCGATCTTCGTCGTCGTCGCGTCTCTGTGTACGCACCAACGGTAGGCAGCGCGGGCGGCGCCGCTGCAGGGGGTTGACACTCGGCGCCCGTCACGACAAACGGGCCGGCTCCCCCGGATTCTCGCGTATTTGCACGGCTGAAGCACCCGCGTCAACCCCCAGAGCGCCGCTGCCGAACTCCCCTAGCGTGAAGGTGTTGCCATCGGGCATTCACGTCGGATGCGCCGTCCCGAGGAAGGGGTTCCAATGAACATCCTGCTGATCATCATCGTCATCATCGCCATCATCCTGGCGATCACCGGCGGACTCGTGCAGTCGCTGAACTTCCTGCTGTGGGTGGGACTCGTGCTGCTGGCGATCGCCGTGATCAGCTGGCTGATCCGATCGATCGCGGGTCGTCGCGGCGCCTGAGCCGCCGACCCGTCCAGCTGACATCAGAACCCCGGGTCGCCCGACTTCCATGAAGGTCGGGCGACCCGGGGTTTCGGTGTGTCAGGGGACGGATCGGATGCCTCGCGCGCTACCCGCTCGCTCCGGCATCCGCAAGCCCCTCGGCATCCCCAGCCGGCTTCCGTACCGTCGCTGACGAACCGAACACCGACGAGAGGAGTCGCCGAGATGAGCACCACGATCACCGCCGACATCGACGTGGACGTGCCGGTCCGCACCGCCTACGACCAGTGGACGCAGTTCGAGTCGTTCCCCGAGTTCCTGAGCGGCGTCGACGAGATCACCCAGGTCGACGACACGCTGACGCACTGGGTGGTGAGCTTCGGCGGCGTGCGCCGCGAGTTCGACGCCGAGATCTCCGATCAGGTCCCCGACGAGCACGTCGCCTGGCGCAGCGTGGGCGAGGTCGCGCACCGCGGCCGGGTCGCGTTCCGCCCGGAGGCGGACGGCAGCACCCGCGTCGAGCTGACCATGGAGTGGGAGCCCGAGGGCTTCGTCGAGAAGGCCGGCGCCGCGCTGCAGCTCGACGACCTGCTGGTGAAGCGAGACCTCGAGCACTTCAAGCAGTTCATCGAGCGCCGCGAGACGCCGACCGGCGCGTGGCGCGGCGAGGTGCACGACGCGGCGCCGGGCGCCGCCCCGCAGTTCGGTCGCGACGGCACGCTGGGCGACGACCCCGACCTGCGGCTCTGACCCCGCGGCATCCCGCCGCACCGCGCACCCCGAACCACCGAGTTGCCCGACTTTCATGAAAGTCGGGCAACTCGGTAGATGGGTGGTCAGGCGGGGGTGAGGAACGGCTGGTGCTCGTAGGCGCCGTCCGGGGTCACCACGACCGCGGTCGACTCCGGCACCTCGATGAACGCGCCGGGCAGGTCGTTCAGCGGCTCGCTGACGATCAGCCGCGCGCGGGTGCCGAAGACGCGCAACCGCTCGAAGTCGGGATACATCGCGCGGAGCACGTCGATGTCCTCGGAGTGGAAGAGCGTGCGGCTGCGATGCGCGCTCGAGTAGCGGAACGCCCAGACCGTCGCGCCGTCCGTCACCGCGAAGGTGCCCTGCACGGCGGCCGTCACGCCGTGGGCGCGACCCGCCTCCTCGATGCGCCGCAGCGTGCGGGCCATCGCTTCGATGGGCTCGTCCATGAGCCCGTGGGTGAGCGCGAGGTGGAACACGAGCTCCGAGTCGGTGGTGCCGCGGATGCCGAGGAAGAACTCCGGGGCGACCTCGAGCAGGAGCTCCCGCTTCATCGCGGCGAACCCCGCGATCGCCCCGTTGTGCATGAAGAGCCATCGGCCGTAGCGGAACGGATGGCAGTTCGTCTGCTGGATGGGCGGCCCGGCCGCGGCCCGCACATGGGCGAAGAACAGCTGGCTCTCGACGGCCTGCGCGAGCTCGCGCAGGTTCTCGTCGTGCCAGGCCGGCTCGATGCTGTGGAACACCGCCGGGGCGTCGCCCGGGTCGCGGGACGGCCCGTACCAGCCGAGGCCGAATCCGTCGCCGTTCACCGTCTCGGCGCCGAGCGGCGAGTTCAGCGATTGCGCGACGAGCGAGTGCTTCGTGTCGAGCACCACCCGTGAGATCTGCAGGGGGTCGCCGGAGTATGCGAGCCATCGGCACATCGGTCTCTTCTCCTCTCCGAGCGAGCGACGGATGCCGGCTCCGGCCTCGGGGGCGGGCCGACGCTCACTCCGCGGCCGCGACGGCCTCCTCGGCCGGGCACTTCGCCAGCTCCGACATCTTGGCGACCGCCTGATCGAGCGACCAGGGCAGTTCGACCATCGGGAGTTCGTGGTCGGGCGCGGCCTTCGACTTCGAGGCGATCGAGGCGAGCGCGAACGCCGCCTCGCGCACGAAGTCCGCGCCCGCGGTCGAGTTGTTCAGCGCCACGACCACGGTGAGGCCGGACTTGGGGTCGGTGAACGCCGCGGTGAGCGCCCCGGCGCCCTCGCCGGCGGTGCCGCGCATGGGGCCGTACTGGGCGCCGCCGACCCCGTAGCCCTGCCAAGCCGGGGCGTCGCCGCTCATCGGCACGAGGGTCCACTGCTCGCGGGCGAGCTGCTCGCCGAGCAGCGAGCCGGTGGCGAACGCCTCGCTGAGCGCCTGGGCGTCGGCGAGCGTCGTGACCGCACCGGCGGCCGCGCCGCCCATCGAGCTGGACTGCTTCGAATCGTCGAAGTGCGCGCTGCAGTCGGGGCCGCCGTCGCCCGGCTTCGCGAGGTACGCCCCGAGCATGCCGTGATGGTCGACATCGCTGGGAGCCGGGATGGCGGTGTCCTCCATGCCGAGCGGGTCGAACACGTAGTCCTCGGCGAGCGCGTCCCAATCCCGGCCGGTCGCGTTGCGCAGCGCGAGGGACAGCAGCATGACGCCGGCCTGGGACGGCGCCCAGCCCTCGCCCGGCGCGGAGGCGCGCCCGGCGGCGAGGCCGCCCGAGATGAGCTCGGTCTCGCTCCAGATGCGCTGCGGGTTCGCCGCGAAGTGGCTGCGGAGGCCCGGGTAGAAGTCGCCGAGCCCGGACGTCTGCTGGCAGAGCTGGCGGAGCGTGATGCCCTCGATGCCCGGCATGGAGTCGACGTACTCGGTGACGTGGTCGTCGAGCCCGACGACGCCGGCGTCGGCGAGCCGCAGCAGCACCGTGCAGGTGATCTCGGTGGTGCCCGTCGTCAGGCGGAACTTGGTCTGCGGCGTGACCTTCGCGGCGTGGTCCTCGAAACCGGTCGTACCGGTTACGCCCTCCCAGCTGCCGGACCACGGAGCCCAGACGCCGGCGATCCCGCCGCTCGAGCCGCTCTGCCGGACGGCTTCGTCGAGGACGCCCTGCAGCTGCTCGACGGTGGAGTCGGGCAGCGCGCGATCGAGCTCGTCGAAGCTGCGCGCCGGGTCGGGGCCGCCGCCGGTGCACGCGGTCAGCACCAGCGAGGCGGAGGCGATCACGGCGACGGCGACAGCGAAACGGCGACGCCGAGAGCGTCGCGCGCGCGAAGAATGCCGTTGCTCAGCCACCAGCCCCCCTAGCCTGTGTCCGCTGCGATTCTACCCCGGCATCCGCGCGGCGCCCGTCAGGGGGTCCCCCGAGACATCCCCGATCCCGCGGCGCGTAACCGCCTGGCGCGGTTACGCGCCGTCGAGCTGCGGCCGCATGGCCCCCGACATGAACCGCTCGACGTCGCGGTCCACGATGATGTCGCTCGGCCGCAGCGGGCGCGCCAGGTAGAGGCCCTCGAGCGACGTCAGCCGGCTCAGTGCCACGTACGTCTGCCCAGGGCTGAACACCCGCGACCCCAGGTCGACGATGGCCGTGTCGTAGCTCGCCCCCTGCGACTTGTGGATGGTGACGGCCCACGCCAGCCGCAGCGGGAACTGGGTGAACTCCGCCACGATCTCGCGCTCGAGCTTCTTCGCCGCCGGATCCCAGCGGTACCGGTACTTCTCCCACGTGACCGGCTCGACCTCGTGCTCCTCGCCGTCGATCTCGACGATCACCTCGCCGTCCAGCGAGACGACCGTGCCGATGGTGCCGTTCACCCAGCGCTGCCCGTCCGGTCCGATCGCGGTGTCGTTGCGCAGGAACATTACCTGCGCCCCGACCTTCAGCTCGAGCCGCTCGTCGGCGGGGAAGGTGCGGCCCCCGAAGTCGCCGTTGACCTCGGCCGGGTTCGCGAGCGGCTCGCCCGGCAGTCGCTTCAGCTGCGCCCGATTGATGCGGTTGACGGTGTCGTTCGTCGTCGCGAGCGTGATCGCGCCCTGCTCGGGCAGCGGGCGACGCGCCCCCGTCTCGTTCAGCACGCCCGCGATCTCCGCGGTGACCATGCCGTGCCGCACGGCGTTGAGCATGTACTTGAAGCGGTCGTCGCTCTGCCGGTGCACCTCGCCGAGCTCGAAGATGCGCAGCGAGGTCTCGCCCCACACCTTGGCGTCGAAGAACCACATCGAGCGGTAGGTGTCGGCGAAGTAGCGCCGCTCCTCGAGGTCGCCCGGCACCGGCGCGAGCTGGTACGGGTCGCCGAACAGCACCACCTGCACGCCGCCGAAGGGCTCGGCCTGGCGCTGCCGGGCCTGCCGCAGGGCGCGGTCCATGGCGTCCATGAGGTCGGCGTTCACCATCGACACCTCGTCGATGACGAGCGTGTCCATGGCGTTCAGGATCTTGCGCACCTGGTCGTTCTGGTCGATCGCGTGATCGGCGATGACCCCGATCGGCAGACGGAACAGCGAGTGGATGGTCTGGCCGCCCACGTTCAGCGCGGCGACGCCCGTCGGCGCGCAGATCACGATCTGCTTCTTCGTGTGCCAGTTGAGGTGGCTGAGCAGCGTCGACTTGCCCGTGCCGGCGCGGCCGGTGACGAACACGTGCTCGCGGGTGTGCTCGATCGCCTCGAACACCGCGGCCTGCTCGCGGGTGAGGGTGACTGACTGCACGGGAGTCTCGGCTCGTTGCTCTCTGCTGGGATGCGGATGCCGCGGACGGCGAGCCGCGGCGACGCGCCCGCCGGGCGCGCTCCCACCCTAACGCCGGGCGGCCTCCGGCTCGGGACATCCTCAGTCTGCGCCGGAGGGCCGCCCATAGACTGGCCGGGTGGGGAAGCGAGACGCAGCACGCGGGCGCATCTCGCCGCTCGCCGTCATCGGCTGGGTCGGCGCGGCGGCGCTGCTCGGCGGCGCCCTCCTCGCCGCCCTCGGCGGGCTGAACCAGAGCGTGTACGGCGCCTCCAACTTCGTGCAGCGCTACCTCTCGGCCATCGCCGACGACGACCTCGCGACGGCGGCCACCACTCCTGGCGTGGCGCTCAACGCCGACGCGCTCGCCGAGCTCGGACTGCCGACCGATGTGTCGACCGCGATGCTGCGCTCCGGCATCGTGGACTCCGGTCCGGCCGACGTCCGCATCGTCGAGGACGTGCAGCACGACGACGGCACGCACTCCGTCACGGCGAGCTACCGGATCGGCACCTCCATCGCCGAGACGACGTTCGAGGTGAAGCCGATCGAGCCGCTCTACGGCGTGCTCCACCGCTGGGCCTTCGCCGAGAGCCCGCTCGCGATCATCGACGTGACCGCGGCGCACTCGCCCCAGTTCACGGTCGGCGACCTCACCCTCGACACCCGGGCCACGAAGCCCGAGGACGAGCTGGCGAACTTCACGCAGACGACGCCGTACCTCGCGATCGCCCCCGCCGCCTACGAGTTCGAGTACGACTCGCAGCTGCTGCAGGCCCCGCACGTCACCGCCGTCGCGGAGCCCGGCAAGCGCGGCGCCGTCACGGTCGACGCCCAGCCGACGCAGGCGTTCGTCGACCGCGTGCAGGCGCAGCTCGACCTCTATCTGCAGGGCTGCGTCGAGCAGCAGGTCCTGAATCCGACCGACTGCCCGTTCGGCATCGACATCGACGACCGCATCCTGAGCGCGCCGGTGTGGTCGATGGTCGCGAGCCCGACCGTCACGCTCACCGCAGGCGAGTCCGCCTTCGAGATGCCGGCCACGGCGGGCACCGCCCACATCTCGGTCGAGGTGCAGTCGCTGTTCGACGGCGAGGTCTCCACGCTCGAGGAGGACCGCGGCTTCACCGTCGCGCTCGACGCACGCATCAAGCCCGACGGCTCGATCGCGGTGCAGCTGAAGTAGTCCGAACGCGCCCGCGCCCGCCCCGCTTCAGTCGCGTGGCGCCTTGTCGTGCTCCGCGATCGCGGCGAGCTGCGCGTTGTACGCCTCGAGTTCGGCGTCCCCCGTGCGGTCCGCGTGCCGGTCGCGGCGGCGGGACTCCTTCTCGTCGCTGCGCGCCCACTGGATCGCGACCGTCACCGCGAGCGCCAGGGTCGGGATCTCGCCGATCGACCAGGCGATGCCGCCGCCGAGCTGCTGATCTGCGAGCGCGTCCGTGCCCCAGCCCATCGCGCCGTACCAGTCGGCGAGCATGAGCCCCGTCGACATCATGATCGCGAGGCCGAAGAAGGCGTGGAACGCCATCGTGCCGAGCAGCAGCAGCAGCCGGAACGCGTACGGCAAGCGGTACGGCACCGGGTCGATGCCCACGAGCGACTGCACGAAGAGGTACCCCGTGATGAGGAAGTGCGTGATCATCCACTCGTGCCCGATGTGGTCGACCATCGACCAGCGGAACAGCGGCGAGTAGTAGAACACCCAGAGCGAGCCGACGAAGAGCGCCGCGGCGACGAAGGGGTTCGCGATGATCCCGGCGAACTTCGAGTGCACCGCGAGCAGCACCCACTCGCGGCCGCCGCGGGAGCCGTCCTTGCGCGCCTGCACCGCGCGCGCGATGAGCGTCACCGGCGCCCCGGGCACGAGCAGCACCGGCACGGCCATCGTGAGGCCCATGTGGCCGAGCATGTGCGCCGAGAAGAGGTACTCCTGGTAGGCGTTCACGCCGCCGCTCGTGAGGTACGCGAGCAGCAGCAGGCCCGACACCCAGAGCACGGCGCGGTAGATCGGCCACTTGTCGCCGCGGCGGCGCAGCCGGCGCACGCCCGCGAGGTAGAAGAAGATGCCGAAGCCGCAGGCGAGCAGCCAGATCAGGTCGGGCTTCCACTCGGTGACGAAGCGGTACCAGTCGGGCCAGGGCGGCAGCAGCTCGCCCGTGAGGATCTCGGCCGGCGTGCGGGCGAGGTCCCCGGCGACCTCCTCGGAGACCGGCGTCGCGGTGCGGGCGAGCGCCGCCGCGACGCCCGAGGCGAGGCCCATGAAGGCGAGCTCGGCGACCACGAACCACCAGAACTCCGCGAGGGGCTTGCGCGCCGAGGCATCCGCCTTCGCGCCGCCGGCGGATGCCTCGGCGGCGAGCTGCTTGCGCTGCATCCGCCCGATCAGCCAGGTGCGCTGCAGCGCGCCGAAGCAGCCGAGCGCGATGAGGGCGCCCACCTTCGCGATGACGAGGATGCCGTAGGGCGTGCCGAGTGCGTCCCAGCTGCCGATGCGCAGCGCCGCGCTGGCGTAGCCCGAGATCGCCACGACGATGAAGCAGATGAGTGCGACCGTCGAGTAGCGGGCGAGTACGACGACGAGCCGCTCCCCGCCGAGCCGGCGCTGCAGCAGCACGATCGTGATCAGCCCGCCCAGCCAGACCGCGGCGAACACGAGGTGCAGGCCGAGCGCGGTGATCGCCTGGTTGTGCCCGGAGGCGCCGGCGGCGTGCCCCTGCTGGGCGAGCGGCACGAGCGAGAACACCGCGAGCACGGCGACGAAGACGAGGGCGGTGTGGTTGCGCACGGCGAAGCAGAGCACGGTCACCGCGGCGGCGACGAGGGTGGTCGTCAGCCAGGCCTGGCCGAGCCCGATGCTCGTCACGAACTGCCCGAGCTGCATGCCGAAGCGCTCGCCCAGGTCGAAGGGCACGCCCGTCACGTCGAGGAAGGTGATGAGGCCGGCCGCGGCGCTCGCGACGGTCATCACCGCGGCGGAGGCGGCCGCCACGTCGAGGGCCGCGTTGAACTCCTCGCGCTCCGGGCTGAGCGCCCAGAGCGCCAGCACGAGCGAGCCGATCATGCCCGCGGCGCCGAGGTTCACGAGGAGCTTCGCGACCGGCAGGCTCCAGCGCACGATGGGACCGGGGTCCTGGATCAGGACCGGGTCGGCGCCCCCGCCGAAGGCGAGGCCCACGAGGACCGCGATGAGCGCAGCGGCGACGAGCACGGCAGGGCCGAGCACACGAACGGAACGGGGCACCGCACCAGCCTAGGCGCTGCACCTGGGGGCCTCCTCCGCCGCGGCCGCCGGCCGGTCCGCCACCGGCGTCGCGGAACGACGAAGGGCGACCGGCCGGAGCCGATCGCCCTTCGAGCGTCGCGAAGACTTACTTGGCGGCAGCCTTGAGCTTCGAGCCCGCGGTGACCTTGACCGAGTAGCCGGCCGGGATCTCGATGGTGGCGCCGGTCTGCGGGTTGCGGCCGGTGCGAGCGGCGCGGTGCGAGCGCTCGACGGCGAGCCAGCCCGGGATGGAGACCTTGGTGCCCGAGCCGACCGACTCGGCGAGGGCGTCGAAGAGACCGCCGAGCACGGAGTCGACGGTGGCCTGGCTCTGACCGGTCGAGGCAGCGATCTTCGCGACGAGCTCGGTCTTGTTCAGCGACTTGTCAGCCATTGAGTGTCCTCCTCGGACGTTCGCTGTCGGAACAGCACTTGTTGAAGAACTCGGGAACGATCGTCCAACCACCCCCGGGGCCGTTCAGGCCGCCTCGAATGTAACAGAATTCCCCGGAATCACGCGGATTTCCGGGTCATTCCAGCATTCTCGCACCGGCGTGTCGTGCGCCCATGGCGAACGCCGCCGTGCCCCGAGGGAGTCCGGACGCGAGAAGGGGCGCCCCGGAGAACCGGGACGCCCCTCGTCGTGAAGCGGGTGCGGGCTGGCTTACCAGCTCGACTTGGTGATGCCGGGCAGCTCGCCCTTGTGCGCCATGTCGCGGAAGCGGACACGCGAGATGCCGAACTTCGAGAGCACACCACGGGGGCGGCCGTCGATGGCGTCACGCGAGCGCAGGCGAACCGGCGAGGCGTTGCGGGGGAGCTTCTGCAGGCCGACGCGGGCGGCCTCGCGCGACTCGTCGGTGCCGTTCGGGTCGACGAGCGCCTTCTTCAGCTCGGCGCGCTTGGCGGCGTAGCGGTCCACGACCTCCTGGCGCTGCTTGTTGCGCGCGATCTTGCTCTTCTTCGCCATGTCTTAGCGCTCCTCTCGGAAGTCGACGTGCTTGCGCACCACGGGGTCGTACTTCTTGAGCACGAGACGGTCGGGGTTGTTGCGACGGTTCTTGCGGGTCACGTAGGTGTACCCGGTGCCGGCCGTCGAACGGAGCTTGATGATGGGACGGATGTCCTGCTGCTTCGCCATTAGAGCTTCACCCCACGAGCCTGGATGTCACGGACGACGGCGTCGATGCCACGGGCGTCGATCACCTTGATGCCCTTGGCGGACACGTTCAGCGTCACGCTGCGACGAAGCGAGGGCACGTAGTACGTCTTCTTCTGCACGTTCGGGTCGAAGCGGCGCTTCGTCCGACGGTGCGAGTGCGAGATGTTGTGACCGAAGCCGGGAACGGCGCCGGTCACCTGGCACACTGCTGCCATTGGTTTCCTCCAATACCGAGGGGCGGATCGCCCCTCCCAAGGTCTCTTGTCTGCAGGCGACGCCCACCGCTTGCGCGGAAGATACGAGGGATTCGCCTACGAACTGGGCAGTGGATGTACCCAGCCAACGAGCCAGCCTAGCAGATCCCCCGGTCCGGGCCGAATCGGGGGATCTGCGGCGGCGCGCTCAGCCGTCCTCTTCGTGCGTGCCGTGCTTCTGCTTGTCCGCGTCGCTGCGGCGGTCCCAGCTCGGCCGTCTGACGGCGTAGAAGATGAGCGGCGGCACGCCGAGCACGACGATGACGACGCCGACGATCCACGGGTACGCGGCGGGCGAGAACGCGCTGAACCCGTCGGGCGGGATGAACGCCAGCAGGAACGCCGCGAGGCAGGCGAGGAAGCCCACCCCGGCGACGAAGTCGAGCGCCGGCACCCGGTACGCCCGCTTCACGTTCGGCTGCGTGCGCCGCAGCACGATCGCGGAGGCGAACATCATCATGTACATGATCAGGTAGAGCGCCGCGGCCATGTCGATGAGCGCGACGAACGCCGAGCTCACGTCGGGCACGATGATGAAGATCGCCGCGAGCACGGTCACGATCGTGCCCTGCAGCATGAGGATGCCGGACTGCACGCCCTCCGCGTTGCGCTTCTGCAGCAGCGGCGGCAGCAGCCCCGTCTCGGCGGCGGCGAGCACGCCCTTCGACGGCCCGGCGACCCAGGTGATGACCGAGGCGAGCGCGCCCGCCGCGATCAGCGCCGACACGATCGCGGTGGCCCACTCCCCCATCCCCCAGTGCTGGAAGTACTCGCCGAAGGCGAGCATGATCCCGTTCGTGAGGCCGAGCTCCTTCTGCGGCACCGCGACCGAGATCGCGAGCGTCGGCAGGATGAACACGGCGAGGATCAGCACCGAGGCGAGCAGCACCGAGCGCGGGTAGCCGCGACCCGGGTCCTTCATCTGGTTCACGTGCACCGCGTTGACCTCCATGCCCGCGTAGGCGAGCACGTTCGACACGATCAGCACGATCGAGGCGAGGCCCGTGAACGGCGGGATGATGGCGGATGCCTCGAGCGGCACCTGGCTCTTCTCGCCGCTGAACACCCAGATCGCGCCGAACACGATCAGCAGGGCCGCGGGCAGCAGGGTGCCGAGGATGCCGCCCCAGGAGCCGAGCTTCGCGAAGAGGTTGCCGCCGCGCAGCGTGATGAACGTCGATCCCCAGTAGAGCACCAGGATCACCACCGCGGTGAAGAAGCCGGAGTTCGACAGCGAGGGGTCGAAGAACACGAAGGCGAGCGCCGCCGCGATGAACGACAGCTGCGTCGGGTACCAGACGACGTTCTGGATCCACTGCAGCCAGACCGCCGTGAAGCCCCAGCGGTTGCCGAGCGCCTCGCGCACCCAGATGTACACGCCGCCCTTCCAGCCGGTCGCGAGCTCGGCGGCGACGAGCGCGGTCGGGATCAGGAAGAAGATCGCCGGGATCAGGTACAGGGTGATGCTGCCGAGCCCGAACACCGCCATCGCCGGCAACGAGCGCAGGCTCGCGACGACGACGAGGGTGAGCAGAGCCAGCTGGCCGACGCCGAGGAAGGCGGTCGCCGGGTTGTGGGGCGCGAGCGGATGGTTGGAGGTGCGCGCGGCCTCGGTGCGGTGCTGAGCCATCTCGCACCCCCTAGTGGTGGAACCCGGGGTGCTGGCCCTCGACCGGCATCGGCGACTCGAGGGCGTCGAGGTACGCGGTCTCGGTCTGGATCGCCTCGAGCAGCTCCTCGGCGAGGTCCATGCTGAGCCCGTTGCGCACGACGATGCGCTGCACGGTGAGGTCGGCGAGGTCGTCCGGCATGGGGTAGGCGGGGACGAGCCATCCCTTCATCCTGAGCCGGTCCTGCAGGTGGTACAGGTTCCAGTTCTTCGTGTGCCCGGCCTTCAGCCGCCACGCGAAGACGGGGATGTCGCTGCCGTCGTTCCACAGCTCGAAGGCGCCGATCTTCGCGATGCCCGCCGAGAGGTACTTCGCGACATCCTGCGAGGCCTGCTGCACCGCGGTGTAGCCGTCGATGCCGAGCCGCAGGAACGCGTAGTACTGCAGCAGCACCTGCGCGCCCGGCCGCGAGAAGTTGAGCGCGAACGTCGGCATCTCGCCGCCGAGGTAGCTCACCTTGAACACGAGGTCGTCCGGCAGCCACTGCGCCTCGCGCCAGACCACCCAGCCGAGGCCCGGGTAGACGAGCCCGTACTTGTGCCCGGAGGTGCTGATCGAGTGCACCCGCTCCAGGCGGAAGTCCCACACCGTGTCCGGCTGCAGGAACGGCGCGATCATCGCACCCGAGGCGCCGTCGACGTGGATCGGGATGTCGAGGCCCGTCTTCGCCTGGATCGCGTCGAGCGCCTTCGCGATCTCGTCGACGGGCTCGTACATGCCGGTGTACGTGACACCCATGATCGCCACCACGCCGATGGTGTTCTCGTCGACGTACTGCTCGAGGCCGTGCCCGTCGAGCGTCTTGTGCTCCTCGGAGATCGGCACGAAGCGCGGCTCGACGTCGAAGTAGTTGCAGAACTTCTCCCAGCACACCTGCACGGCGCTCGACATGACGAGGTTCGGCGAGCTCGCGTCCTTGCCCGCCGCGCGGCGGGCCTGCTGCCAACGGCGCTTGAACGCCAGACCGCCGAGCATGCAGGCCTCCGAGGAGCCGATCGTGGACGTGCCGATCGCCGTCGCCGCATCCGGCGCGTTCCAGAGGTTCGCGAGCATCCGCCAGCAGTTGTCCTCGATCGCCGCGGTCTGCGGGTACTCGTCCTTGTCGATCATGTTCTTGTCGAACGAGTCCTCGTACAGCTTCCTGGCCTCGTCGTCCATCCACGTACCCACGAACGTCGCGAGGTTCAGCCGCGAGTTGCCGTCGAGCATGATCTCGTCGTGAACGATCTGGTACGCCGTATCGGGCAAGGACTCGGCCTGCGGGATGCGATGCCGCGCGGCGACCGTCGCCTCCCCCGGCCTCGCGAAGTTCGGCGTCTCATCGGAGTCGAGTCGATCGGACATGTGGCCCCCCTGCATCGAGAACTCCGGCACCGGAGTTCGGTGCCGGCGCGGATGCCGCGGGCGGCGACGGATGGGTCCCCCCGAACCTGCATCCGAGTCGGATGCTACGGAAGATCGGCGGCGGCGTCCAGCGTCCGCCGGAAGACGACGGATGCCGCGGGCCGGTGCAGCCCGCGGCATCCGCGTCGGCGACGCACCCTCGGTGCGCCGCGGGAGGTTACTTCGTCAGACCGTCGACCCACTCCCGGTTGTCGGCGATCCAGTCGGCGACGACCTGCTCGTAGTCGTCACCGGTGTGCTCGTTGAACATGGCGTTCTCGAGCGAGTAGAGCAGCTCGCTGTCCATCGTGAAGTTGGACAGCCACTCGGCGACCTCGGGGTGGTCGTCGGCGAAGCTGCCGCTGCCGAACGCGTGGATGCCCTCGGCGGTGCCGAGCGTACCCTCGGGGTCCTTCAGATCCTTCAGCGGGAAGGCGTCGTAGGCCCAGTGCGGGCGCCAGAGGGTGACGACGATGTTCTCGCCGGCGTCGGTCGCCGCGGTCAGCTCGGAGAGCATCGCGGGCGTCGAGGACGTCACGAACTCCATGCCGTCGAGGCCGTACGTCGGGATCGTCTCGTTCTGCACGGCCTCGGTGAGGCCGGCGCCCGGCTCGATGCCGACGATGCGGTTGTCGAACTCGTCGGCGTGCTTCGCGAGGTCGGCGAGCGAGTCGATCGGGGCGTCCTCGTTGACCGCGACGGTGAGCGAGGCCTCCTCGTTCCAGGCGCCGAGGTCGGTGATGTCGGCGCCGAACTGCTCGAGGTAGCTCGCGTGCGTCTGCGGCAGCCAGACGTCGAGGGTGAGGTCGTAGTCGCCGGTGGAGAGGCCGGAGAAGACCGGCGCGACGTCGGCGTACTCGAGCGTGACGTCGTAGCCCTGCTCGGTCAGCACCGCCTTCCAGAGCTCGGAGGCGGCGATGCCCTCGTCCCAGCCGTTGAACACGGCGATCGTAAGCTGCTTGTCGGAGGCGGCGTCGCCGCTGCCCCCGCCGTCGCCCGCGCAGCCGGCCAGGGCGATCGTCGCGGCCGCGCCGATGGCGAGGGCCGAGGTGAGGTGTCGCTTCTTCATGGTGCTTCCTTTCCTCCCGCGTGCTGTGTCGCGGGTGTTGGGGATGTTCCGCGCGGGGGCGCCGCGCGGGATCGACGGGCGCCGGCGGTTGGGCGCCGGCGTCCGCGAGTCGGGGCGCCGCTCAGGCGGTCGCGGCGGGCACGCGCGGCGGCTGCGGCTCCGAGTCGGGCTCGGCGGCGGTCTGCGGCGTCGCCGCCTGGGCCTTCGCCGTCGCCTTGGCCGTGCCCGGCTTGGCCTTGCCCGCCTTGCCGCGGAAGCCGCCGCCGAACGCGCCGGTGATCCGGTCGAGGATGACGGCGAGGATGACGACGGAGAGCCCGGCCTCGAATCCGAGGCCGACGTCGAGCCGGGTGAGGCTCGCGACGACCTGCCCGCCGAGGCCGCCCGCGCCGACCATGCCGGCGATGACGACCATCGACAGCGAGAGCATGATCACCTGGTTCACGCCGGCCATGATCGACGGCATCGCGAGCGGCAGCTGGATCTGCCGCAGGATGCGGCCCGGCGAGGAGCCGAAGGCCTGCCCCGCCTCGACCACCTCGCGGTCGACGCCGCGGATGCCGAGCTCGGTGAGCCGCACGCCGGGGGCCATCGCGAACACGATCGTCGCGACGATGCCGGGCACGACGCCGACGCGGAACAGCACGAGCGCGGGGATGAGGTAGACCATCGCCGGCATCGTCTGCATGAAGTCGAGGATCGGCCGGATGATGCGGGACGCGACGTCGTTCCGGGCCGCCAGGATGCCGAGCGGCACCGCGACCGCGATCGCGATGGCGCTCGCGACGAGCACGAGGGCGAGCGAGTCCATGGCGTTGTCCCACTGGTCGACGCCGAGGATGACCAGGAGGCCGAGGGCCGTGCCGACCCCGAGCTTCCAGCCGCGCGCCCACCAGGCGAGCGCCGCGATCGCGACGATCACGGCCCAGAACGGGGGCGCTGAGAAGAGCCAGTCCACCGCGTCGTAGGCGCCGAGGAAGATCGTGCGCAGCGCGGCGAAGAAGCCTCCGGCGACGTCGGTGATGGTGCGGAAGATCGCTTCGATCCACTCGCCGAGGGGCAGGCGGAAGCCGTTCATCGGGCACCCCCCTCCGTCGCGGCGGCGACCGGCCGGGCGAGCTCCGGCGCGGCATCCGCGGTGGGCTCCGCTTCGCTCGCCCGCGGCTCGACGTCCTCGTGCGCCGCACCCGCGGTCTCGCGGAGCGTCGCGGTCACGACGTCGACCGGGACGGTCGCGGGCGGCTCGACGATCTCGAGCTCGCCGGTCACGGCTGGGACGTTGCCGAGCGCGGCGAGCAGGGTGACGCGCGGGACGGCGCCGAGCAGGCGCCCGGCGTCGTCGACCACGGCGAGCGGCAGCGGGCTCTCGACCGAGGTCTCGAGGAGTTCGCTGAGGTGCTCGTCGGGGTGCACGACCGGGTGGTCGTCGCGGATCGCGCTCTCGAGCGAGCGGTCGCCGCGCTGCACGAGGCGGAGCGCGTCGCGGTCGCGGATGACGCCGCGCAGCCGGCGTCCGCCGGTGACGACGAAGGCCATCGAGGTCTGCAGATCGCGCATGGTGCGCAGCGCGCCGCGCGGGCCGGCCGAGGCGGAGACGACCGCGCGCGGCGGCTCCATCACGTTCGCGGCGGTGAGCACGCGGGCCCGGTCGACGTCTTGCACGAACTGGGCGACGTAGTCGTCGGCGGGATCGGTGAGGATCTCCTCGGCCGTGCCGAGCTGCACGATGCGGCCGTCCCGCATGACCGCGATGCGGTCGCCGAGGAACATCGCCTCGTTGAGATCGTGCGTGATGAAGACGATCGTCTTGCCGAGCTCCTGTTGCAGCTCGATGAGCTGCTCCTGCATCTCGCGGCGGATGAGCGGGTCGAGGGCGCTGAACGCCTCGTCCATCAGCAGGATGTCGGTGTCCGCGGCGAGGGCGCGGGCGAGCCCGACGCGCTGCTGCATGCCGCCGGAGAGCTCGGAGGGGAGCTTGTCGCCCCAGCCGCCCAGGCCGACGCGCTCGAGGATCCGTTCGGCGCGCTCCCGGCGCTCCGCCGGCGCGACGCCCTGGATCTCGAGCCCGTAGGCGGCGTTGTCGCGCACGTTCCGGTGCGGCAGCAGGGCGAAGTGCTGGAACACCATCGACACGTGCCGGCGGCGCACCTCGCGGAGGCGCTTCGGCGCGATGCCGGTGATCCGCTCCCCCATCACCGAGACGGTGCCGGCGGTCGCGGGAAGCAGGCCGTTCAGCATCCGGATGAGCGTCGACTTGCCGGAGCCGGAGAGGCCCATGACGACGAAGATCTCGCCCTGCGCGACCCGGAAGTCGGCGTCGATGACGGCGGCGGTGCCGAGTCCGGCGAGCTCCTCGCGGCTCGCGCCGCGGCGCAAGCGCTCGAGGGCCTCGCCGGGGCGGCGGCCGAAGAACTTGGTGAGGCCGGCGACCTCGATGGCGGGCGTCTCGGCGGCGACGGGGCGGAGCGCGAGCGGGTCCGGGTGCGGTTCGAGCCCGGGAGTCCGGAGCTCGGTGGTCGGGTCGGGTCGGGTGCTGGAGTCGGGCTGCTGCGGGCGCACGGGCATAGACGGGGTGCTCCTGGCGCGCCGGCGGAGGGTGCTGTGTGCTGACGCGCACGAGTCACGGCCGGGTCAGGGCGATCCGGGATCCGGGAGCGGAGCGCGATACGCGGTCCAGCGATCCGGGGATCCAGCGCGACCGGCCATCGGGACCGGGCACCACGCCCCCACCATACGTCCCCTGGCACGGCGGTGCCGCGGGGCCGCGGACTGGGTTCAAACGGTCACGAAGACCTCGTCCACGCTATCCACCTTCGGGAGCAGAACTCAAACCGAACGGTTGGAAATATGCCCTGATCTGGGCTTCTCCGCCCGCTCAGCCGGCGGCGGCGAGCTTGGTGCAGTTCGCGCAGAGGCCGAAGACGTCGACCACGTGGGCGGCCTGGGTGAAGCCGTGCTCGGCGGCGACGCCCTTGGCCCAGGCCTCGACCTCGTCGGCCGCGATCTCGACCGTGAGTCCGCAGTTGCGGCAGATCAGGTGGTGGTGATGCCCCGTCGTCGAGCACGCGCGGTAGAGCGCCTCGCCCTCCGGGGACTGCAGTGAGTCGGCCTCGCCGCTCGAGGCGAGGTCGCCGAGCGCCCGGTAGACCGTCGCCAATCCGATCGGCGAACCGTTGGCGTGCAGCGCCGAGTGCAGGGCCTGTGCGCTGATGAAGCCCTCGGTGTCGTCGAGGGCCTCGCGAACGGCCTCGCGCTGCCAGGTGTTGCGTTTCATGCGATGCGTGCGTCCTCTGCCGTCTCGACCGGGATCTGCTCCCTCCACGGTAGCCGTCGAAGCTTGGAAACACCCAAGGCGACGGCGAAGAACGCCGTCGCGGCGAGCGCGATCGACGGCCCCGCTGCGATCGCGAAGGCGCGCGAGACGAGCACGCCGATGATCCCGGACGCCGCGCCGATGACGGGGGCGACGAGCAGCACCCCCCGATAGCTCGGCACGACCAACCGCGCGGCGGCGGCCGGTGCGGCGATGAGCGCGATCGCGAGGATGGCCCCGACCGCGGGCAGCGAGGAGACCACGGAGGCGGCGATGAGCGCGAGCACCAGGAGCTCGACGGGCCACTCGCGGAAGCCGGCCGCCCGGAATCCCGACGGATCGAAGGTCGAGAAGAAGATCCGCGTGCCGAAGGCCGCCACGAGGACGACGGCGGCGACCGCGACGACCGCGGCCAGCAGGATGTCGCCGTCGGTGACGGTGAGGATCGAGCCCACCAGGAACGACTCGGCGTGCACCGGCATGCCGGGCAGGCTCGCCTGCAGCAGGGCGCCCGCGGCGAAGCCGGCGGTCAGCACGACACCGGCGGCGACCTGCGCGCCCTGCCGGCGCACCCGGGCGATGCCCGCCATGATCGCGACGATCGCGACCGAGGCGACCGCCGCGCCGAGGGGCACGCTGACGCCGAGCGCCGCCGCCGCGACCGCGCCCGGATAGGTGGCGTGCGTGAGGGCCTGCGCGAAGAAGGTGCGCCGGCGCAGCACGACGAGGGCGCCGACGAAGCCCGCGCCGGCACCGATCACGACGGCCGCGAGGAGCGCGCGCTCGAAGTAGCCCATCAGGCCGCCTCCCCCGCCGTCGCGGCTCCCGCCGCCGTCGTCGTCGTCACCGGCCCGGCCGAGTGCTCGGGGCGCGCACGCCGTGCGAGGCGCCCGACGAGCAAGGCGATCGCGAGCACGAGCCCGTAGCCCAGCACGAAGACCGCCACGATCGTCGAACCGGCCGGCAGATCGACGCCCGCGCCGAGCGAGATCGCGTAGTTCGCCGCGAGGCCGAGCCACGCCGCGACCGCCGCGAACGCCGCGGCGATCGGGAACAGCCACCAGAGGCGCACGGTGACGAGCCGCGCGAGCGCCCCGGGCACGATGAGCAGCGCGAGCACGAGGAGCGATCCGATCGTGGCCGAGGCCGCGACCACGACGAGCGCGACGGCGGCGTTGAGCACGAGGTCGAGGCCGAGCGCCGAGTCGCCCATCGCGCGGCTGCCGGCGGGGTCGAAGGCGCGCAGCAGCTGCTGCTTCATCGTCACCCCGATCGCGAGCAGGGCGAGCAGCGAGACGCCGACGAGCGGTACGAGCTGCTCGGGGGGCACGGTCAGCACCCGCCCGAAGAGCAGGGCCTCGAGCTCGCCCGCGTAGTCGTCGCTGCGTGAGACCACGATCACGCCGATGCTGAAGGTCGCGGTGAGCACGATCGCGATCGCCGCGTCGGAGGTGACGCCGGCCCGGTCGAGCCAGGTGAGTACGAGCGCGGCGGCCAGCGCCGCGACGGCGGCACCGGGGATGAGTCCGGCCGTGCCGCCGAGGGCGAGGCCGATCGCGAGCCCGGGGAACACCGCGTGCGTGAGCCCGTCGGTGATGAACTCGAGCCCGCGGAGGTTCACGAGCACGCCGATCACGCCCGCGACCACGGCGAGCACGAGCATCACGAAGAGCGCCCGACCCATGAACGGCATCGCGAACGCACCGAAGAGCGCGTCGCCGAGGCTCATGCGCGCCACTCCCCCGCCGGCGACGCCGGTCCCGCCGCGCGGCCCGTGCCGAGATATGCGGTTCGCGGCATCAATGCCCCTCGTGCCCAGGAACGACGAGGGTGTGCTCGTCGACTTCGACCTCGACGCCCTCGAAGCACTCCTGCACGTTGGCGAGAGTGAGCACCTCGTCGATCGGGCCGAAGGCGAGCTGCTCGCCGTTCACGAAGAGCACGGCGTCGCAGACCTGGCGCGCGAGTTCGAGGTCGTGGGTGGAGACGAGCACCGAGACCCGCTCGGCCTTCAGCCGCCGGAGCGTCTCGATCAGGGCGTCCCGGTTCGGCTGGTCGAGGCCGTTGAACGGTTCGTCGAGCAGGAGCAGCACCGGCTCCGAGGCGAGCGCCCTGGCGAGCAGGCCGCGCTGGCGCTGGCCGCCGGAGAGCTCGCCGTAGCGCCGCTTCGCGAGCGGTGCGAGCCCCACGGACTCGAGCGCCCGTCGCACCGCTGCGCGATCGGCGCGACCCGGCCAGCGGAACAGCCCGAGCTTGCGGTACCGCCCCTGCATCACGACCTGCTCGAGCGTGATGGGGAACTCCGGATCGAGCTCGGCGGTCTGCGGCAGGAATCCGATCATGCCGTTCGCGGCATGTTCACTGCCGGCGATGCGCACCCGGCCCGCCGTCTTCGGCACCAAGCCGAGCAGCCCCTTGAGCAGGGTCGACTTGCCGGCGCCGTTGGGACCGACGAGCGCGACCGCCTCCCCCGGGGCGATCGCGAAGTCGAGGCCCGAGACGCCGGAGCCGCCCGGGTGCGTGAACGCGGCCCCCAGCAGCTCCAGGACGGGATCGGTCATGCTCGTCATTTTTGCAGTACGGCGGGGAGCTCGGTCGGCACGACGCCCCACGACTCCAGGATCAGCCGCACGTTGTGCTCCTGGCTGCCGAGGTAGGTGGCGCCGTCCGTGCCCTCGGCGCCGAGCGCGTCGCCGTACAGCGCGTCCTCGCCGGAGTACACGGCGACCCCGGCCTCCGTCGCGATCGTCTCCGCGGCCTTGGGCGAGATCGAGCCCTCCGAGAACACGGCCTTGACGCCGGTCTCGCGGATCTTCTTCACGAGCTCGTCGATCTCGGCGGCCGAGGGCTCGGCGTTGTCGTCGAAGCTCGGGATGACGCTGCCGACGAAGGTGAGGTCGTAGGCCTCGACGAAGTAGGTGAAGGCATCGTGGTTGGTGACGAGCAGCCGCTGGGCGACGGGCACCTGCGAGACGTTCTGCTCGATCCACTCGTCGAGCGCGGCGAGCTTCGCGGTGTAGGCCGACTCGTTCGCGTCGATCGTCGCGGCGTCGAGCCCGGGCACCTCGGCGAGACCGTCCGCGATGTTCTCGACCATCTGCTCGGCGAGCTCGGGATCGGTCCAGATATGCGGGTTGCCGCCGCTGTGGTCGTGGCCGTCGTGCGAGTCGTCCGCCCCGTGCTCGTCGGCCGTCTCGTCGCCGTGCTCGGCGTGCTCGTCGGCCGTCTCGTCGCCGTGATCGTGATCGTGATCGTGCGTGCCGAAGAGCTCGATGCCCGTGCTCGCGTCGATGAGCTTGCCGTCGAAGCCGGAAGCGGCGACCGCGTCGTCGACCCAGCCCTCGAGGCCGGCGCCGTTCACGACGAGCGCGTCGGCGCTCGCGATCGCGGCGAGCTGCGCCGCCGAAGGGTCGAAGCCGTGGGCGCTCTGCCCTGGGCCGAGGAGCTGGGTGACCTTCGCCTCGCCGCCCACGAGCTCACGGGTGAAGTCGCCCACCTGCGTGGTCGTCGCGACGATCGAGACGCCGTCGCCGCCATCGGCGGCCGCGCCCCCGCCCGCGCAGCCGGCGAGCACGAGGGCCCCGGTGGTGCCGATCGCGAGCGAGGCGATGGCGAGGGCGGGTCGGCGGATGCGGCGTCGTGCGGTCATGACCTCGACGGTACGCTTATTGATAATGATTGTCAAAACCATCATGGCGCCGACCGGATCCGGGGCGCCGCGGCCCGCAGCGGGGTCATCCGCCGTCTCGCGACGTCACCGCGTGACACCGGACGCACATCCGAAACCTGCGCGTCATCGGAACGTGGGAGAGTGAAGCACGTGGATACGACGACCGAGCCCATCACGTTGCATCCGTTCACCGTCGCCGAAGCCGAGCGCCTGCTCGCCGGCGAGATCGATGCGACGGCCGGGTGGGAGGGCGGCTACGCCTTCACCGAGGAGCCCGAGCTGCTGCGCGAGTTCGTGCGCACCGTCCGCGAGGACGGCGACCCGGCGCCCTTCGGCCCGTACCTCGTGCACCGCGGCGCCGAGGGCGCGGCGATCGGGGGAGTGAACCTCTTCGGCCCGCCCGACGAGCACGGCGCGGTCGAGTTCGCGTTCGGCCTGGTGCCCGCCGTGCGCGGGCAGGGGCTCTCGGTCCCCACCGTCGTCGCGGCCCTCGAGCTGGCCCGCTCGGCCGGCGCCACGCTCGTGCGCGCGCACGCGGAGGTCGAGAACCTGCCGGCCCGCCGGGCGCTCGAGCACGCCGGCATGCAGCGCAGCGCAGAGGTGGACGGCCAGCTCGTCTACGAGCGCCGCTTCGCCTGACCGCCGCCGAACGGCATGATGGGGTGATGCGCATTCGACCGGTCGCCGCCGCCGTCGGCCTGTCGACCGTCGTCCTGCTCGCCGGATGCCTCGGCCAGGCGCCCGAGCTGCAGAGCCTGGCCTCCCGCCTCGACGGCCTCCCCGGCGTGGTCTCGGCACGGGCCGACCTCGCCGGCGGCGTCGTCACCCCGGCGGAGCACCGGCTCTGGGTCGTCGTCGACCCCGCACTGAGCGAGGACGACGCCCGCCGCATCGCCCAGCTGAGCTGCGAGGGCGACGTGGAGGTGGCCATGATCTCGATCGCGACGAAGGAGGACTCGCTCGCGCCGGGCACCGTGCTGGACGTGTTCTCGCCCGAGTCCGGCACCACCTGCCTGTCGGAGCCCGGGCTCGTCCGCTTCGCCGAGGCGAGCGCCGCGATGCAACGGCTCGGCGAGGGGTTCGAGGGTCGCTTCAGCGTCTCGCTCCAGGGTCCGGAGGCGGGCGGCGACGACCCGCTCCTGGTCACGCTCACCTCGACCGACCGCGCCCGCCTGGACGAGGCCCTTCGCGACGTCCGCACCGAGCTGCCCGGCGTCCCGCTCGACTTCCGCGGCTCCTGGGACGAGGACGGCGACCCGAATCTGCCCGATCACGTGCACCTCGCCGCGCTGCTCTCCGCCGACACGGAGCTCGCCCCGTTCCTGCCGCTCGTCGAACGGGCGCGGGAGCTCGGCACCGGTACCGTCGCGATCAAGGACGGCGCCGTCACCGTCGAGCTGCGCGACGACACTCCCACGACCGCGTCGGCCGAGCTGATCGCGCTCGCGGAGCAGGCCGGGATCGCGCTCACGCTGGAGCCGCCGCTCCCGCCCACTGCGCGACCGGTCGCCCCATGGGAGTGATCGCCACCACGGCCGCGCTGCTCATTCGAGGAGCAGCGCCGGCTCCTCGATGATCGCGGCCACGTCCGCGAGGAAGCGGCTGGCGACGTCGCCGTCGACGACGCGGTGGTCGAAGGATCCGCCGATCGTCGTCACGTAGCGCGGCCGCACCTCACCGTCGACGACCCAGGGCTTCTGCTTGATGGTGCCGAGCGCGACGATCGCGACCTCTCCCGGGTTCAGGATCGGCGTGCCCGTGTCCATGCCGAAGACGCCGATGTTCGTGATCGTGATCGTGCCGTGCTGCATCTCGGCCGGCTGCGTCTTGCCCTCGCGCGCAGTGAGCGTCAGCTGCTCGAGCGCGGCCGCGAGCTCGACCATCGACATGTTCTGCGCGTCCTTGACGTTCGGCACGATGAGCCCCCGGGGGGTCGCCGCGGCGATGCCGAGGTTCACGAAGTGCTTGACGATGATCTCCTCATCGGTCCACTGCGCGTTGACCGTCGGGTTGCGGCGCACGGCCCAGATCATCGCCTTCGCCATGATCAGGAGCGGCGACACCTTCACGCCCGCGAAGTCGGGGGAGGCCTTGAGCCGCTTCACGAACTCCATGGTGCGCGTCGCGTCGACGTCGGCGAAGACGGAGACGTGCGGCGCCGTGAAGGCGCTCTGCACCATCGCCGAGGCGATCGCCTTACGCACGCCCTTCACCGGGATGCGGGTCTCGCGCCCCTCCGGGAGTTCCGGGGTCTGGATGTTGCGGAAGACGCTCGCCTGCGTCGCCTCACGGATGACGTCGTCGCGCGTGATGTCGCCGATCGGGCCGGTCGGGGTGACCCGGGAGAGGTCGACGCCGAGGTCCTTCGCGAGCTTGCGGATCGGCGGCTTCGCGATGACGGGGATCTGCGACTCGACCGAGGGTCGCGGAGCGGATGCCGCGACCGGCGCGGCCTCGACCGCCGGCGCCGTCGGGGGAGCGGGCGGCACGTGGGCGTCGCCGAGGTGGGCGTGCGCGCCGTCGGCGACGGGGTGGCGGCGGCGACGGCTGAGCGCGGGGCCGGATGCCCCGTGGCCGACGAGCACGGCCCCGCCCTCGTCGCCCGCGATGGAGGCGGCCGTGTCGGCGACGAGCTCGGCCGCGTCCGCCGCGGGAGCCGGGGCGGCGGCTGCACCGGCCGGGGCCACGGGCGCGCCTGCATTCATGCCGTTCGAGGCATCCGTCTGGATGACCAGGATCGGGGTGCCCACGTCGACGGTCGAGCCCTCCTCGACGAGGAGCTCGGCGACGACGCCCTCGTAGGCGCTCGGCAGCTCCACGAGCGACTTCGCCGTCTCGATCTCGACGAACACCTGGTCGAGCGCGATGCGGTCGCCGGGGGAGACCTTCCACTGCACGATCTCAGCCTCGGTGAGGCCCTCGCCGACGTCGGGAAGGGGGAACCGGATCTCGCTCATGGGCGGGTGCGCCTCTCGTTCGAAGGGTCGTGCGGTGTTGCGCGATGCCTGGTCCAGCCTGCTCGATGCCGCATGCTGGACCCGGCATGCATCAGAAGGCCAGGGCCCGGTCGACGGCCTCGAGCACCCGGTCGGGGCTCGGCAGGTACTCGGTCTCGAGGGCGGCGGGCGGGAAGGGGGTGTCGAAGCCGGAGACGCGGAGCACCGGGGCCTCGAGCGAGTAGAACGCCCGCTCAGCGACGGTGGCGGCGATCTCGGAACCGACGGAGACGTTGCCGTACGCCTCCTGCGCGACGACCAGGCGGCCGGTGCGGTGCACGGACTCGAGCAGCGGTCCGTAGTCGATGGGGGAGAGGCTGCGCAGGTCGACGACCTCGAGGCTCGTGCCCTCACCGGCGGCGATGTCGGCGGCCTGCAGGAGCGTGGCCACCATGGCCCCGTGGCCGACGACGGTGACGTCGGTGCCCTGCCGGACGATGCGGCTCTCGTGCAGCGGGATGCCGGCGTGGTCGAGGTCGACCGGGCCCTTCGGCCAGTAGCGGCTCTTCGGCTCGAAGTAGAGCACGGGGTCGTTCGAGGCGATGGCCTCCTGGATCATCCAGTACGCGTCGTGCGGGTTCGAGGGGCTCACGACCCGGAGGCCCGGGGTGTGCGCGAAGTACGCCTCGGGGCTCTCCTGGTGGTGCTCGATCGAGCCGATGTGGCCGCCGTAGGGCACGCGGATCACGATGGGCATCGGCATGCCGCCGCCGTGCCGCAAATTGATGCGGGAGAGCTGCGTCGTGATCTGGTCGAAGGCGGGGAAGATGAAGCCGTCGAACTGGATCTCGACGACCGGGCGGTAGCCGCGCATCGCGAGGCCGATCGCCGTGCCCACGATGCCGGACTCGGCGAGCGGGGTGTCGAGCACGCGGCGGTCGCCGAACTCGGCCTGCAAGCCCTCGGTGACGCGGAACACGCCGCCGAGCGGGCCGATGTCCTCGCCCATCAGCAGCACCTTCTCGTCGGCGCGCAGCGCCTCGCGGAGCCCCGCCGTGATGGCCTTCGCCATCGACAGCGTCTGCACGCCGCGCACGGCGGGCTCGGCATCCTGCTGCGCGGGCCGGGCGGATGCCTCGGCCGTCGAGTGGTTCGTCACGGAGACCTCCTGGTGCTGCGCCTCGGCCGTGTCGGGCTCGTCGAGGCGTCGGATGGCGTCGCCGGCGAGGCTCATGCGTCGCTCCCGTCGAGCGAGCGCTCGAAGCGGTCGAGCCAGGCGTACTGCTCGGCCATGAGCGGGTGCGGCTCGTGGTAGACGTGCTCGAAGATCGTCTCGCGCGTGGGGGAGGGCAGCTCGAGGGCGCGGCGGCGCACGTCGGCGGCGAAGTCCTGCGCCTGGGCGTCGACCTCGTCGAAGAACGCCGCGCTCGCGCCGCGGCCCTCGAGCCAGGCGCGGTAGCGCGTGATCGGGTCGCGGGTCGTCCAGAGGTCGACCTCGTCCTGCGTGCGGTACTTCGTGGGGTCGTCGGCCGTGGTGTGCGCGCCCATGCGGTACGTGACGGCCTCGATGAAGCTCGGCCCCTCGCCGGCGCGCGCCTCCTCGAGGGACTGCCGCGTGACCGCGTAGCTCGCGAGCACGTCGTTGCCGTCGATCTGCACGCTCGGCATGCCGAAGCCGGTGCCGCGGAGGGCGAGCGGGCTCGGCGACTGACGCGAGACGGGCACCGAGATCGCCCACTGGTTGTTCTGCACGAAGAACACCTCTGGCGTGCGGTAGCTGGCCGCGAACACGAGCGCCTCGCTGGCGTCGCCCTGCGAGGTGGAGCCGTCGCCGTAGTAGACGAGCACGGCGGCGTCGGTCTCGGGGTCGCCGGTGCCGCTCGCGCCGTCGAACTGGATGCCCATCGCGTAGCCGGTCGCGTGCAGCGTCTGCGAGGCGAGCACGAGCGTGTAGAGGTGGAAGTTGCCGTTCTGCGCGGGGTCCCAGCCGCCGAGCGTCGCTCCGCGGAGCAGCGAGAGGATCGCGACGGGGTCGAGCCCGCGGATGATGCCGACGATGTGCTCGCGGTAGGAGGGGAAGAGGTGGTCCTGCGGGCGGCTCGCGCGCGCCGAGCCCACCTGCGCGGCCTCCTGGCCGTGGCTCGGAACCCAGAGCGCGAGTTGGCCCTGCCGCTGCAGGTTCGCGCCGGCGACGTCGAGGCGGCGCGAGGTCACCATGTCGCGGTAGAACTGCTCGAGCGTCGCGTCGTCGAGCGCCTCGACGAGGTGCAGGTACGGCTCGGCCTCGGCGCTCGGTCGCAGCTGGCCCTCGGGGGTCAGCAGCTGGACCGTCGGTACGGTGAAGTCTCGTTCGCGGGCTACCACTGTTCCACGCTATCCGTTCGTTTCGACGGGGTTCTTGTCAACCCTCGACAAGCTCATTCAGAATCCGGAGGAGGATGTCGACAGACTCCTCTTCACCGATCGAGACGCGGATGCCCTCCGGCGGGAAGGCCCGGGTCACGAGTCCCGCGTCGAAGAGGCGCTCGGCGATCTCGCTCGTGCGCTCGCCCACCGGGAGCCAGATGAAGTTCGCCTGGCTGACCGGGATCGGCCAGCCCTGGGCGAGCAGCGCGGCGCGCACGCGGTCGCGCCGCTCGGCGATGACCTCGACGCGCTCGCGCAGCTCGGCCTCGGCGGCCGGCTCGAGGGAGGCGACCGCGGCGGCGCTCGCGGCGGCGGTGACGCCCAGCGGGATGGCGGTCGCGCGCGCGGCGTCGAGGATGCCGACCGGGCCGATCGCGTAGCCGACGCGCAGCCCGGCGAGGCCGTAGGCCTTGGAGAAGGTGCGCAGCACGACGAGGTTCGGATACCGGCCGATGAGCTCGCGGCCATCGACGGCGTCGGTGTCGCGCACGAACTCGACGTAGGCCTCGTCGAGCAGCACGAGCCGGTCGGCGGGGATGCGGGCGAGGAACGCGTCGAGCTCGGCCCGGGTGATCGTGACCCCGGTCGGGTTGTTCGGCGTGCAGACGATGACGACGCGGGTGCGCTCGGTCACGGCGTCGGCGATGGCGTCGAGGTCGTGCCCGTGGTCGGGGCGGTTCGGCACGGCGACGCTCGTGGCGCCGGCGATCGTGACGAGCCCCGGGTAGGCCTCGAAGGATCGCCAGGAGTAGACGACCTCGTCGCCGGGTGCTGCGGCGGCGAGGATGAACTGGGCGATGAGCGCCACCGAGCCCGCGCCGATGATGACCTCGTCAGCGGAGACCCCGAAGCGGGCGGCCAGCACCTCGCGCAGGGCCAGCGCGGTCGCGTCGGGGTAGCGGTTGATCGTGCCGGCGGTCTCGGCGACCGCCTGCTGCACCGAGGGCAGGGGATCGAAGGGGTTCTCGTTGCTCGAGAGTTTGAACCCGTCGGCGGGCGCGGGGCGCCCCTGGCGGTACGGCGGCAGGGCCGCGATCTCGGGGCGCAGGCGCACCCCGGTGCTGGCAGACTCCGTTGCGGTCGACTCCGTTGCGGTCACGCGTTCCACCGTACTCCGTCGCATATTCCGTGAGCGGTTCGGCTCCGCGCCCCCGTCGCGCAGCAATTTGCTTACCGGATCGGACATTCGGGGGCCAGCCCCCTTCGCAGACGCCCTCACCTCTGGGAGAGTGGCGGTATGCGCTTCATCGTCAAAACCATCGTCGTCGCGCTCGCGCTCTGGCTGACCACGTTCATCGTGGCGGGCGTCTCGGTCGTGCCCTACGAGGACACGCAACTCGCCACGATCCTCACCTACCTGCTGGTGGCCGCGATCTTCGGCGTCGTCAATGCCATCGTCGGCGGGTTCATCAGAGTGGTGGCCTTCCCGATCTATGTCATCACGCTGGGCCTCATCTCGTTCATCGTCAACGGACTGCTGCTGCTGCTCGTGGACTGGATCAGCGGGCTCATCGGCTTCGGCCTCGAAGTCGACGGCTTCTGGTGGGGCGTGCTCGGCGCGCTCGTGCTCGGCCTGATCAGCTGGCTCATCGGGCTCATCGTGCGCCCTTCGAAGGACTGACGGCTTCTTCTGGATCGCGCTCCGCGAGCCAGAAGGACGCCTCGCCCTCGCGCCCGGCCGTGAAGTCGGTGACGAGCGCGCTGAACTCCGCGAGGCGCGGGTCTGCCGAGGCATCCACGAGCTCCGCCGTGCGCCGATAGGCCTCGAGTTCGTGCGCCGTGAGGATCGGGCCCGGCTGCTCGGGCGGCGTCGCCACCTCGCGCCGCACGAGCAGCGGCCCGAGTGGCCGGTCAGCTCCACCCGAGCCCGGCACCAGGTCGTCGTGGTGCTCGAGGTTCAGCAGCGGTGCCGCCGGGTCGACCCGCGCCGGCCCGCCGAGGTTCGCACCGGCCGTGAATCCGAGCTCGGGATCGCCCATCAGATCGGCGACGATCGCCCCGCCGCCCGAATAGCCGATGCCGATGAGCTCGTCGCCGGGCTGCACCCCGGCCTCGGCGAGCGCCAGACGAACGGCGCGCTCACCGGCCCCGGCGGGCACCCTCTCGGGCACGAGCTCGCCCCCTCGCCCGGCCACGGTGTGCACGTTGCTCGTCATGTCGAAGGGCTGCGGCCCGGGGACGACGGAGGAGTCGACCGTGCCGGAGACGTAAACCACCCAGCGCCGCACTCCACCATCGCGGCCACTCCCACCGTCGGGCGCGGGGTACTGCTCGATGCGGATCTGCGGCGCCCCCTCGCGCGGGGCGGGCACGCGCGCCGCGAGTCCGGCCACCCCCACCGGCGGTGGCACCGGCAAGGCGGCCGCGGGCGTCGCAGCACCTCGCGCGCCGCCGGGAGCGCCCGTCGGCTCGGCGACTCGACGCACCCCGACCGAGCCTTCGGCCAGGAGCCCGACGCCGAGCCCGCCGAGGAGGGACGCCCCGAGCACGATCGCGTTGGCGGAGTCGGGCGCGTCGACGTGGCGCCCGAGCGCCAGCGCGGTGGGGAGGGGGACCCCGATCGCGCCGGCGAGCAGCTCGTCGCTCGAATCGAGCGCGACGCCGAGCGCCTCGCCGGCCCCCGCCTGCACGAGGAACTGTCGAAGGAGCGGGAGCGCGCCCTCGCGCGGCACCCCGAACGCCTCGAGGAGGCGGTCGCCGAGAAAGGCCCCGCCCGCCGCGGCCAGCAGCGGCCACGCCAGGAACCGAGCCGAGGCGCCGAGCGTCCACGCGGCGAACTGCCCCGCGACCTCGCCCAGCGCACCGAGCCGCTGCTCCACGTCGCCGTAGCGCTGGGCGGCTTCATCGAGATTGCGCCCGAGCGACGCGGCGAGCTCGGCGGCCTGCCCGAACTGGTGGGTCGCGAGGGCGAGCTCGTGCTCGGCGCGCCCGGCTCCACCGCCGGCGCGGCCGATCGCGGCGAGCAGCCCCGCCGCGAGCTCGGCGAGCCGGGAGCAGCCGGCTTCGGCCACCGCGAGCCGAGCCGCCTCGGCGAAGAGCTCGTCGACGGCGACCGCGGTGCCGCCTCCGCCCGAGACGATCAGCTCGCCGCTCATCGCCACCCCCACGCGGTCGGTCCACCGAGTGCGCCGGGGGCTGGGCCCGCGCCCGGACCGGAGCCGGACCCCGGCGCGGCCACGAGCTGAGCCAGGGCCTCGTCTCGCTCCCGCTCCAGCCGGATCAGTGTGGCGTTCAGCTCGAGCTCGGCCTGTTCGAGCGCCGAGCGGGCGAGGCCGACCCGGGAGACGAGCTCTTCGAGGCGCGCCTCGTAGTGCTCGGCGGCAGCCGATCGCCAGCTCGCGCACCCGAGCAGCGGGAGCGAGTGCTGGAGGGCCGGAAGCTCGTCGAGCAGCGCCCGGGTCTGGGCAGCGGTGGCGCGCATCGCCTCGATGCGCTGGTCGAGACCGAGAAGCTCTGGCGCGAACTGGTCGGCGGGTGAGGGAGCGAAGGTCGGGGCAGGTGGCATCTCTCGAGCGTGCCCGGGCCGAGGCATCCGTCCGCCGTGCGAGGTGCGGTCGGGGGAGGAGCCGAGTCTCCGCGCACATGGGGAGGACGAGCGTCCGACGAGCTCAGCCGGAGACGAGCTCGGCGAGTGCGAGCGCCCCGAGCCGCCCCATGGCGCCGGTGACGCCCACCGTCTCGACGATGGCCGAGCCGACGGCGAGCGCCCAGCCGCGCGCCCGCCCCCAGTCGGCGTCGGAGAACGCGGGCAGCCCCGCGCGGAAGCGCTCCCGCCCGACCGCGTCGAAGCAGAGCCACGCGGCGGCGAGGTCGGTCGCGGGATCGCCCGCGGTCACGTCGCCGAAGTCGAGCACGGCGGCGAGGGGGCCGCCGGCGCGCTCGAGCAGCAGGTTCCCCGGATGCAGGTCGCCGTGCAGCCAGACGGGCGGTCCCGCCCAGCCGGGGGCAGCGAGGGCCGCCCGCCAGACGCGCTCGAGCGCGGCCCGGTCGGCGACCCCGTCGAGCACGCCGGAGGCGATCCGCGGCCCGACCACCGGGTCGCGTTCGACGAGGGGGACGCCGCGGTAGGGATTCGCCGGGGCATCCGCCGGCGCCTCGCGCTGGAGGGAGGCGACGAACGCCGCCAGTGCGGGTGCGGCCTCCCGCCGCGCGGCCGGCTCGAGCTCTACGGCCGCGACGCCGTCGAACCAGGGGCCGATGCTCCACACGAAGGGGTAGGCGGCGCTCGGCGCGCCGGCCCGCACGGGCACCGGGAGCGCGACGGGGGAGTGCCGGGCGAGCTCGGGCAGCCAGCGCAGCTCGTGCTCGACGAGCCGGGCGGCGAGGAGGCGACGAGGCATCCGGATCAGGTGGTCGTCGCCGAGCCGCAGCATCACGTTGTCCCAGCCGTTCGCCACGAGCCGCACCGGTGCGGCGAGATCCGGGTGCTGCTCGGCGACGAGCCGCGCGGCGAGTGCCTCGTCGATCTCGACGTCGGCGGTGGGCGCGTCCATGATCCCCCGGTCCTGCCCGCCGGTCGGGGTGCCGGCGGCGCCGACCCAGCGTAGCGCCGCGGCCGCCGGCGGGCGCGACCGCGAATGCCCCCTGTTCCCTGCCGGCCGATTCCAGCAGAATGGAGCCATGACGCGAGCGGAGCCAGTCGGCCTGCCCGCGCAGCCCTTCCGGGTCTCGTTCGTGTGCACCGGCAACATCTGCCGGTCGCCGATGGCGGAGGTCGTGCTGCGCGACCTCGCCACCCAGGCCGGCCTCGAACGTGCGCTGCGCGTCGACTCCGCCGGCACCGGCGACTGGCACGTGGGCGAGCGCGCCGACCACCGCACGATCGCCGCCCTCGAACGCGCCGGGTACGACGGCTCCCGGCACCGGGCGCGCCAGTTCGAGCCGGAGTGGTTCCGCGAACTCGACCTCGTGGTGGCGTTCGACCGCGGCCAGGCGCGGATCCTGCGCAACTGGGCGCACCACTCCGGCGAGCTCGACAAGGTGCGGCTGCTGCTCGAGTTCGAGCCGGAACCGACCAGCCTCGTCGACGTGCCCGACCCCTACTACTCCGACGATGCGATGTTCGATCGTGTGCTTGAGATGATAGAGCGGTCGACCACGGCGCTCTTCCGGCAACTCGCGCCGGCTCTCAGACAAGGAATCCGATGACTTCGCTGCCTCCCCAGCCGCTCAGCCCGCTCGATGGACGCTACCGCGCCGCCGTCGGAGACCTCGGCGAGCACCTGTCGGAAGCGGGCCTCAACCGGGCCCGCGTCCACGTCGAGATCGAGTGGCTGATCGCCCAGACCGACCGCGGCTTCTTCGGCACCTCCCCGCTCAGCGAGCACCAGAAGCAGGCGCTGCGCCAGGTCGTCGCCGACTTCGGCCAGCCCGACATCGACGAGCTCGGCTCGCTCGAGGCGACCACCCGTCACGACGTCAAGGCCGTCGAGTACTACGTGCGCCGCCGCCTCTCCGACCTCGGCCTCGACGCGATCGCCGAGCTCACCCACTTCGCCTGCACGAGCGAGGACATCAACAACCTCTCCTACGCGATCACGGTGCGCGACGCGGTGCAGCAGGTCTGGCTGCCGAAGTACCGCGCGGTCGTCGCGGCGATCGCCGAGCTCGCGCGCGAGCACCGGGATGCCTCGATGCTCTCCCGCACGCACGGCCAGCCGGCCACCCCCTCGACGATGGGCAAGGAGCTGGCGGTCTTCGCGCACCGGCTCGAGCGCATCGCGAAGCAGATCGAGGCGACCGAGTACCTGGGCAAGTTCTCGGGCGCGACGGGCACCTTCTCTGCGCACGTCGTGGCGCTGCCGGATGCCTCGTGGCCCGAGGTGTCGCGCGAATTCGTCACCTCGCTCGGGCTGGACTGGAACCCGCTGACCACGCAGATCGAGTCGCACGACTGGCAGGCCGAGCTCTACGGCAAGGTCTCGCACGCGAACCGGGTGCTGCACAACCTCGCGACCGACATCTGGACGTACATCTCGCTCGGCTACTTCCGGCAGATCCCGGCGGCCGGCGCCACCGGCTCCTCGACGATGCCGCACAAGGTCAACCCGATCCGCTTCGAGAACGCCGAGGCGAACCTCGAGCTCTCGAGCGCCGTGCTCGACTCACTCGCGGCGACGCTCGTCACCTCGCGGCTGCAGCGCGACCTCACCGACTCGAGCGCGCAGCGCAACATCGGCGTCGGCTTCGGGCACTCGCTGCTCGCGCTCGACAACATCCAGCGCGGGCTCACCGAGATCGACCTCGACCGGGAGCTGCTGCTCGCCGACCTCAACGGCAACTGGGAGGTGCTCGGCGAGGCGATCCAGACCGTCATCCGCGGCGAGGTCGTGGCGGGGCGGTCGACGATCAGCGACCCGTACGCGCTGCTCAAGGAGCTCACCCGCGGCAAGCGGGTCGGTGCGGTCGAGCTCGCGGCGTTCGTCGAGGGCCTCGAGATCGGGGATGCCGCGAAGCAGCGTCTGCTCGCGCTCACCCCGGCCTCGTACACCGGCCTCGCCGACGAGCTCGTCGACCGCCTGTAGGGCGCGGGGCCGGGCGGCGGCGCCTCGGCGCGGGGCGCGCCGCTAGGCGCGCGCCCGAACCTCCGCCGCCCGCCAGTGGGCGCTCGGCAGGTGGATGACGACGAGCGCGATGAGCGCGAGCACCGAGTTCCGGAACGCCGGGTCGAGGCCGTTCCACGAGGTCGACTTCCACATCTGGAACCACTCGCCACCGATCGTGATGAACCCGCCCATGAACAGCACGAGGAGCATCAGCAGGCCGATCGTCGAGAGCGCCCGGGCGACGCGGTAGCCGCGGTGGCGCTCTCGGATCCAGAACACGACCGCGGCGATCAGCACGATCGCCGTCGCCGACTCCCAGACGATGACGCCGAGGTAGCCGAGGTTCTGCAGCACCGGATCGGTGATCGCCCGCCACATCACGTCGGGATCGAGGTCCTCGCCGGCGGGGGCGCCGAAGTTCGTGGTGTCCATCGCGAGCACGTGCTGCACGAAGGCCTGATTGGTGCCGAAGTCGGTGATGTTCCCGAACGCGACCAGCAGGATGTAGAGCCCGTTGAGCCCGACGAGCACGGCCGCGACGACCGGCAGCGTGCCGAGGCGGAGCCAGCCGCGCGTCGGTTCGTCGGGTGCGCCGAGCTCGGCGGCGGGGGCGGAACGGTGGTCGGACACGGCGTCTCCTCACTCGAACTGGATCCTCGTCGATCCGATCGAACCGTACCGCGGGGCGTGCGACCGTCGGCGGAGCGACCCGCCCGGCCGCGGCAGGGGCGGGTGCCGTCCGCGCGGTGCCGGGCCGCCGCGCAGGGACTACGCTGACTTCGTGGAAGCCGCGCGTCACCCGAGGGACCCCATCCTCGACGACGTCGACCGGGAGATCATCGATCAGCTCCGGGTCGACGGACGCCGCTCCTTCGCCGAGATCGGGCGTCGGATCGGCTTCTCCGAGCCGACCATCCGCCAGCGCTACAACCGGCTCGTCTCGCTCGGCGTGATCTACGTCGCCGGGATGTACGACGAGACGAAGATCGGCGGCATCGCCGCGCACGTCGGCATCCGCGTCGCGGAGGTGCCCGTCGCGCGGGTCGCCGAGCAGCTCGCCGACCACCCGCAGATCAAGTACGTGGCGTGCACGCTCGGCTACTACGACATCATCCTCGACGTGGTCGCGCCCGACGCCCAGGCCCTCGGCAAGATCGTGCTGCAGGACCTGCGGCGCATCCGCGGCATCTCCGACCTCGAGACGCTCACGGTGCTCGAGGTGCGCAAGGACACCTACCTCTGGCAGGGCTTCCGCGAGCCCTCGCCGCTCGCCCAGCTCGGCGACTGAGTCGTCACGCGCCCGCCGGCGCGCGGCTCAGCCGTCGGGATCGCTGATGCTCTGCCCCGCGGTGCCGCGCAGGCCGCCCCAGCTGTAGTCCTTCGCGAGCGAGGTGACGATGATCGGCTGGATGGCGGCGACGCCCGGGTGCCGGCGGATCTCGTCGAGCAGGTCGATGAGCTGCGGCTGGTCGCGGCACGTCGCCTCGAGGTAGAGGTCGTGCGACCCTGCGACGAGGGCGACGTGGTTGATCTGGCTGATGCCGACGAGCCCGTCGGCGACGGCGAGCGGCGTGAGGTTGCGCACCCGCAACAGCAGGCGCACGACCTGGTGCCCGAGCAGCAGCGCGTTGCAGAGGGCGACGATCATGATGACGTCGTCCTCCTCGAGCTTCGCGAGGCGCGTGCGCACCGTCGATTGCGAGACGCCGAGGTCGTCGGCGAGCGCCGCGAAGGTGCGTCGCCCGTCACGGGCGAGCAACTCGATCAGCTTGCGGTCGAGGTCGTCGATCATGCGGCACCGGCCTCCCTTCCACGAGGGTATCGCGGGGCGGGAGGCCGGCCGGGTCGACTCAGACGCGGGACGGCGTCGCGCGCTCGAGCGCACGCACGGCGCGCACGAGCTCCGCGTTGTCGGCGGGCGTGCTGCCGTCGGCGAGCAGCACGCCGTCCTCGAAGCCGATGCGGGTCTCGCAGCCGTCGGCGATCGCCGCCTCGACGACGGGCCAGACGGTCTCGTCGTAGCCGTGGTAGAGGATCGGCGCTGTGACGCCGGCCTCCCGCAGCACCGCGGCGATCTCGCGGCACTGGGCCACGGCGGCCTCGGCATCCTCGGTCTCCGGCTCGATCAGCACGCGGACGTTCCGGTGCAGCGTCGGCGAGGCGAGCAGCGCCGGTACGTCGTCCATCGACCACACCGCCGACTCGAGCACCATGCCGCGCTCGAGCACGAGCACGGCGGCCTCGGCGGCGCCCTCCTCGCAGAAGGCGACCGAGGCGAAGTCGGGCAGGGCGTCCGCCGGCCAGGCGGCGAGGTGGGCCATCCGCTCGGCGTGCGAGGCGACCGTCCAGAGCCCCGTCGTCGTGCCGATCACGACCGCGGGGTCGGCCGCACGCATCGCGCGCACCCACGCCCCGATCGCCTCGGGACGGATCGTCTGCTCGCCGTCCTCGTCGATGACGTGGGCGTGCACGACGTCCGCGCCCGCCGCGATCGCGGCGACGCTGGCGGCGACGATCTCCTCGGTGGAGCGGGGGACCGCCGGGTGCTCGGTGACCGGGCGGCCGCCGTTGATGGCGGCTTTGAGCAGCATGGGATGCCTTTCCTAGGTGTTTCTCGGCATGGCGGAGCACGGCCGACGGAGCCGAAGGCCGCCGACCGCGAGTGGGAGCGCCGCGCTACTGGGGCGTGGTGCGCGCCAGGAGCTCGGCGACGGTGTCGCTGGCGCCGGTGAGCGACCCGAGCGGCTCGCCCCGGCGGAGGTCGGCGATGAGGTCGGGCTCCTCGGCGTCGTCCTCGAGCGCGAGGTCGACGAGGCGCTCGAGCACCTCGACGGGCACGACGAGCACGCCGTTCGCGTCGGCGAGCACGACGTCTCCGGGGTGCACGACCGCGCCGCCGCAGGTGACGGGGACGTTCACGCCGCCCGCGTCGATGCCGTGCAGCTTCGTGGTGAGCATGCTCGTGCCGCGGGCATGCACGGTGAGCCCCAGCTCGGCGATCTCGTCGACGTCGGTCACGACGCCGTCGACCACCGCGCCGGCGGCGCCGCGGGCGACGAGCTGGGCGGCGACGACCTCGCCGAGCGGCGCGTGGCGGCGGTCGCCGCCGGTGTCGAGCACGAGCACCTGGCCGGCGCCGATGAGCCCCGCGGCGTGGTGCAGGGCGGTCGAGTCGCTCGCGGTCGTGCGCATGGTGAAGGCGGTGCCGATGACCCGGCCGCCGGCCGCGACGATGCGGCGCACCTCCGGGTCGACGAAGCCCTCCTCGAGGTAGTGGCCGAGGGTGGGGAAGCTCAGCCGTTCGAGCTTCTCGCGGAGCGGCTGGGGGAGGGAGGCGGGGGCAGTCCCGGTGTGGAAGAACATGGTCCTCTTTCTGGGTGGGTCAGGCGAGGGGGTCGGGCGAGGCGGCTCAGGCGAGGGTGTACGCGAGCTCGATGCGCCGATTGTCGAGGGCGGGCAGCATGGCGCGCGCCCGCTCCGAGCGCTCGAGGTCGAGCTCGGCGACGACGAGGCCCTCGTCGTGGGCGTTGAGCCCGGCGACGACGACGCCGAGCGGGTCGATGACCCGGCTCAGGCCGGCCGAGTCGGGGCCGACGGTCGCCGAGGCGAGCAGCCAGCTGACGTTCTCGATCGCGCGGGCCTGAGTGAGCACCGACCAGTGCTCCTCCTTGCCCTTGCCGGAGACCCAGGCCGCCGAGAGCGCGATAACGTCGACGCCCCGGTCGGCGAGGCTGCGGAACAGCTCGGGGAAGCGCACGTCGTAGCAGTTGGCGAGGCCGATGCGCACGCCGTCGATCTCGATCACGGGCGGCAGCTCGGCGCCGCGCGTGACGTACGCCGACTCCTGGTAGGCGAAGGCGTCGTAGGTGTGCAGCTTGTGATACCTCGCGAGCTCGGCGCCCGAGGCATCCACCGCGATCATCGTGTTGAAGGGCCGGCCGCCGGGGTTCGGCTCGTAGCCGGCCGCGATGACGGCGATGCCGTGCTCGCGGGCGAGCTCGGCGACGAGCGCCTCGAAGCGCGGCCAGACGGCCGGGAGGATCTCGTCGAAGCGGGGCTTCAGCTCGTCCTCGGCGAGGAGCATCGCCTCCTCGGGGAAGACGACGAGGCGGGCGCCGCGCTCGGCGGCCTCGGCCGTGAAGCGGCGGATGGTGGCGAAGTTCTCCTCGGCGTCGATGCCGGGGGAGGTCTGGGCGACGGCGACTCGCATCGCGCGGCTCCTCTCGTGTGAAGGGTCGATGGTGGGGGCGGTGGGGCGTTCGTCAGCGCACGACGATGCGGGCGTCCTGCGGCCGCCAGCTGAGGCTGAGCCGGTCGCCGGCGGCGAGGCCGGGCAGGTCGCGCTCCTTGGCGAGACTGGAGACGGATGCCCGCAGCAGGTGCTCCCCGACGCGGAGGTGCAGGTGCCACTCCTCGCCGAGGAAGGTGAGCGTCTCCGCGACGCCGACGACGCCGTCGCCCTCGCCCGCGCGGCGCACCTCGATGCGCTCGGGGCGGAGCAGCAGCGTGCCCGCCCGCGGCGTCGGCACGGTCTCGCCGAGCACCCCGCGCAGCGCGCCGACGCCCGGCACCTCGACCGCGACCTCCTCGCCCTCCGCACCGGCGGGCGCCTGGACGTCGAGCAGGTTGCAGCTGCCGATGAAGCCGGCGACGAAACGGGTCTCGGGGCGGTTGTAGATGTCCTCCGGCCCGGCGACCTGCTGCACGACGCCCTCCGACATGACCGCGATGCGGTCGGACATCGTGAGCGCCTCCTCCTGGTCGTGCGTCACGTAGATGAAGGTGATGCCGACCTCGCGCTGCATCCGCTTCAGCTCGTACTGCATCTCCTTGCGGAGCTGCTGGTCGAGCGCGCCGAGCGGCTCGTCGAGGAGCACGACCTTCGGCCCCGACACCACGGCGCGGGCGAGGGCGACGCGCTGCCGCTGCCCGCCCGACAGCTGGTCGGGCTTGCGGTCGCCGAGGTGACCGAGCTTCACGAGCTCGAGCGCCTCCGTGGTGCGGCGGTTCGCCTCTGCTTTGGCGACCCGCCGCACCCGGAGCTCGAACGCGACGTTCTCGAACACGGTGAGGTGGGGGAACAGCGCGTAGCTCTGGAACAGCATGTTGAGATCACGGTTCCGCGTCGGCACATCGGTGACGTCGACGCCGCCGAGCCGCACCCGGCCCGAGCTCGGCGTCTCGAAGCCGGTGATCATCCGCATCAGCGTCGTCTTGCCGCATCCGGACGGTCCGAGGATGGAGAAGAACTCGTTCTCCCGGATCTCGAGGTCGAGCGGGTGCACCGCGAGGTGCCCGGCGAACTCCTTCGAGAGCCCCTGGATCTCGACGGCCGGGGCCGTCGTCGGCGCGGTGGTGTCGGCCGCGGCTGAGGTGGTCTGCGTCGTCATGATCTCGATCTGCTGTTCGTGGCGGACAGGGGTCGGGCCCGGGTCAGGAGGCCTTCACGCGGGTCCAGCCGTCCTGGTAGAAGCGCATGGCCTTGCCCGGGTCGACGATGAAGTCCGCGTTCGCGACCTGCTCGTCCGAGGCGTAGACCGCCGCGTTGCTGAGCAGGCCCTGGTCGGTGACGTGCTCCTGCGCCGCGGCGTTCGCGCTCGCGAGGCCGCCGTCGTTCGTCGCCATCGCGGCGATCTCGGGACGGAGCAGGAAGTTGATGAACTCGTAGGCCGCGTCCTGGTGCGGGGCGCCCTTCGCGATCGAGAGGCCGTCGACCCAGAGGCTGCCGCCCTCCTCGGGGAGCACGTAGTGCACGTCGGGGTTCTGCTCGACGATCTTCGCCGTGCTGGTGCCGCCCCACGCCTCCGAGATGCAGACGTCGCCGCTCGCGACGAGCTCGCCGTAGTTCGTGGAGTTGTAGCCGGAAAGCAGCGGCTTCTGCTCGATGAGGGACTCGGTCGCCTTCGCGATCTCGGCCTCGTCCGTGCTGTCGGCGCCGTAGCCGTTCACCTGCAGGCCCGCGATGTACGCGGCGAGCATGTTGTCGAGCATGTTGATCTTGCCCTTCCACTTCGGGTCGAAGAGGGAGGTCCAGCTCGTGATCTCCTCGCCGCCGGTGCACGCGGCGTTGTAGAGCAGGCCGGTCGTGCCCCACACCCACGGCACGGAGTACTGCAGGCCGGGGTCGTAGCTCGGGTCGGCGAACTTCGGCGCGAGGTTGTCGATGCCCTCGATCTTCGACTTGTCGAGCGGCTCAAGCAGCTCCTGGCCGACGAGCTGCTGCACGGCGTACTGGCTCGGCTCGACGATGTCGTAGCCGGAGTTGCCGGCGGCGAGCTTCGAGATCATCGTCTCGTTGCTGTCGAAGTTGTCGACGTTGACGGCGATGCCCGTCTCCTCGGTGAAGGCGTCGAACACGGTCTGGGGGATCTCGTCGGCCCAGGCGTAGACGTTGAGCTCGGTCGAGGGGCCGGCGTCGCCGCCGGTTCCGCTGCAGGAGGAGAGCGCCAGGGCGGCGACGACGCCGACGCTGGCGACGATCAGCTTCTTCATGACGTGGGTCCTTTCGATGGGGGATGGTGCTGCGGGGACTGCGTGGTGCTGGTGGTGCGTGCTGCGGTGGTGCTTGTGGTGCGGTTGGTGGCCGGCGGGCGCCGGTCAGGTGCGGGACTCGACGAGGATGCGCCGCATCTGGCTGACGCCGACGAGGAGCACGATGACGAGGGTGAGCAGGATGAGCAGCGCGCCGAGGGCGTTGATGCTCGGTGTGAGGCCGGTCTTCAGGCTGGAGTAGATCTTCAGCGGCAGCGTCGTGGAGCCCACGCCGCTCAAGAAGGTCGACATCACGATGTTGCTGAACGAGGTCGTGAAGCTCAGCAGCCAGGCGGCGACCACGGCGGGTCGCAGGAGCGGGAAGTAGACGCGGGTGAAGGTCTGCCACGGCGTGCAGCCGAGGTCGGTGGCCGCCTCGGGCAGGCTCGGGTCGAGCATCGCGGCCGAGCTCATCAGCACGAGCGTGGCGAGCGGCAGCGAGACGATGAGGTGGCCGAGCACGAGGGTCAGGATGCCGAGCGGCACCTTCGTCGTGCTGAAGACGCTGAGCAGCGCGACGCCGAGCACGATCTCGGGCACGATCAGCGGCAGGGCGATGAGCGCCATCAGCGCGCCGCGTCCGCGTCCCCGGTACCTCGCGAGTCCGAGGGCGAACATGATGCCGATGATCGTCGCGACCGTCGCCGTGATGACCGCCACGAGGGCGCTCGTGCGCAGCGTCTGCATCAGCGAGGCATCCTGGAACAGCTCGACGTACCACTGCAGGGTGAGCCCGTCGAAGCGGGTGTTCGTGCCCGCGGCGTTGAAGGAGTAGACGATCACCGCGACGATCGGGATGTAGAGGAAGACGAAGACGCCGCGGGCGATGCCGTTCACGATCCGGTCCATGCTCAGGCCTCCGTCTTCTTCGTCGTGGCGCGCTTCGTCGAGGAGCGCTTCAGCGCGAGCCCGACGAGCGCCATCGAGGCGAGCATCAGCACGAGCAGCACCATCGACACCGCCGCGCCCATGGGCTGGTTCCGGAACTCGGTGTAGAGGGTCACGATGAGATTGCCGACGAGGGGGTCCTTGCCGCCGCCGAGCAGGACGGGGATGACGAAGACGCCCATCGTGGGGATGAAGGTCAGCAGCGCGGCGCCGAGGATGCCGGGGCTCGACAGCGGCAGGATGACGCGGCGGTGCACGCCCCACCAGCTCGCGCCGAGGTCGGTGGCGGCCTCCTTCAGCGAGGGATCGATCGAGCGCATCGACGCATAGATCGGGAAGATCGCCGTCGGCAGGAAGGAGTAGAGCAGGCCGAGGACGACCGCGAGGTTGCTCGGGATCACCGAGAAGCCGGCGATGCCGAAGATGCCCAGGATGCCGGCGATGGGGCCGCCGGAGCCGAGGATCGTGATCCACGCGAAGGTGCGCACGAGGAAGTCGGTCCAGAAGGGGATGATGACGAGCAGCAGCAGGAAGCCCTGCCGGTTCGTCGGCCGCGACACGATGTAGTACGAGGTCAGGTAGCCGATGACGAGGCAGACGACGGTGTTCAGCAGGCCGAGGCCGAGCGAGAAGAGCAACGTCTTGGAGTACACGGGGTCGAGCAGCTTGGCGTAGTTCTCGAACGTGAGGCCGTCGGTGATGCCGCCGTAGTCGTCGGCGACGGCGAAGCTGTTGCGCGCCACGATGAACAGCGGCAGGACGCCGAGGAGCACCACCGAGGCGATCCCGGGGATGAGCAGCAGAAGCGAGCCGCGCTTCGGCTTCTCCTGACGACCCAGATGGATCGCCCGTGTGGTCGCGGTCACGTTGCTCCTTCGCAGCTCGCCGGTGATGGGGTGTTCACCATCATGAGCCGCCGAGCTGTGCCTGCGCTCGGCCCGGCGGCGCGGAATCCGTGGAAGTCGGCGGCAATCCTGACGGAGTCCGCGATGGGCCGCCCGGCCGCCGACGAGAACGGGCCGGCCACCGCAGCGCGGAGACCGGCCCGATCGGACGCGGGTCGTCTAGTTCGCGGGGGGCGTGGGCTCATCGTCGCCGGACGCGGAGCCGCCCGCGGGGGCGTCGCCGCCGGCGGGGGCGTCGCCCGCACCCGGCGCCGGGGCGCCGGGGGTTGCCGGCCCGGCGCCGTGGCCGGTGGACTGCGCGAGCTCGGCCTGCTCGAACGCGTCGGGCTTCAGCGCCATCTGCAGCAGCGCGAGCACCATCAGCACGACGATGAAGACGCCGCCGGTGCCGATCAGGGTCAGCATCCAGTCGCGCGTGGCGACGAGCACGACCACGCCGACGAAGATCGCGGCGATCGCGGCGCCGCCGACGTACTCGGCCGGGCGCAGCAGCTCGCGACGGCTCGGCTGATACGGCTCACGGGGCGGCTGGCCCGGGTTCTGCTGGGTCACGACTGCTCCGTTCCGGGGGTGGCGGCGCCGGCCGCCGGCGACTCGCCGCGGCCGGGAGCCGCGGCCCACTTCTGCGACAGGCCGCCGATGACGAGGTAGACGCCGAGGATCGCGAGGTAGGCGCCGAAGAAGCCGACCGCCGTCACCGAGTCGGGCGGCAGCAGCACGAAGAGCACCGCGAGCACCGCGGTGAAGACGCCCGCCGCGAGGCGGTCGCGCGCACCGGCATCCTTGCCGCGGCCGCGCAGGCCCAGGTAGAGCTCGAGAAACCCGGTGATCGCCGCCCAGGCGCTCACGAGGGTGAGGAAGAAGGGCAGACCGGCGGGAAGGGTGAGCGCGAGCAGACCCGCGACGGCGGTGACGATCGCCGAGACGAGCGTGACCGTCCGGGTGGTGCGGTCGGCGACGAACCGCAGGCTCAGGGCGCCGACGACGACCCCCGCGACGACGGCCCAGATCCCGAAGACGAGCAGGCCCATGGCGGGGGAGTGGTCCTGCGAGAAGGTGATGGCCGCCGTGGCGGCGAGGGCGAGCGCACCGCGGACGACGGGCACCGCCCAGTCCTGGGCGCGCGCGGATGCGGCGGTCACGGCGACCTCTTTCGCTGTCGATGGGTGCCCCGTCGCTGCCGGGGTACGCATCTATCCTACGCGCCGTCGAACTGGGGATTCGGCGTACGTCGGCGGGCCCGCGGGCGACGATGCGCAGTCCGCGGGATCGGGTCAACTGCGCCGGCTCCGCTCCGCGAACGCGTCGAGGTTCGCGATGAGGTCGCGCGCGACCCAGATCCGGTTGCGCTGACGCGAGTTCGCCTGGGTGAGGATGCCGCGATCGACGAGCGTTCCGATCGCGGAGAAGATCGCACGGCCCGACCGCGGCAGCCGATCCTGCATGAGACGCGAGTTCAGGACCGGATGCTCGAGCGCGAGGTCGGCGATCCTCCGGGCGACCGCGTCCGAGCGGATCCCCCGCAGCTTCGCTTCCCACGACTCCCTCGTCGCCTGGATATCGGCGAGGAGCTGCCGGCCGTTGACGACCGCGAGCACCGCGCCGTCGGCGAACACTCCGACGATCGGCTCGACGTCGCCCTCGCGGTAGCGGTCGAGCGCCGCGAAGTACCGGTCTCGCTGCTGGAGGATACCGGCCGAGATCGGAACGGTCACCGACCTCGTCAGTCCCGACCGCCGCAAGGCCGACTGCACCAGGGCGCGGCCCGTGCGCCCGTTGCCGTCTGGAAACGGGTGGATCGTCTCGAACTGGGCGTGCGCGACGGCGATGCTCGCGAGCGGGACCGCCGACGGCCGCAGCGAGAACTCGATCAGGTCGTCCAGCGCGGCCTCCACCCGCTCGTGGTGCGGTGGCACGAAGTCTGCGCCGTGCGGCGAGTACTGCGTCCGGTCGCCGCCGCCGATCCAGACCTGATCGGTGCGGTACCTGCCGACGATCCCCGGGTCCGACTCCTTCAGCAGCTCTCGGTGCATCGCGATGATCGTCTCGTGGTCGAGGCCGTGGGCGGCCTCGACGGCCGCTTCCATCGCCCGGACGTTGCTCACGATCAGCGGCGCGTTGCCATCGACTCGTTCCCCGAGCTCGGCCTCGGCGATCGCCCGTGCGCCGGACGTGAGGTTCTCGATCTGCGAGCTCGACGCCGACTCGCTGCGCAGCAGGATCGACGCGAACGGCGCAGTGACGGCACCGACCTCGGCGTCGAAGCGGACGAGCTGCTGCTGCGCGTTCTGGACGGCCTCGGCGAGCTCCTCGGAGAGCACGATGTCGAGATCCGCGATCCTCGGGGTGACCGCGGCCTCGTACGGGCGGGTGATGGTCGCGCGGACCGTCGCGGGGAGCACGTCCGACGGGACCTTCGGCGTCCACGGGCGTTCCTCGTAGCTCACCGCGGTCGGACCTGTCGGCTGAGACATTCGCATCCTTCACCACTCGCTCGGTGTAGTGAAGTTTAGCTACATAACCTTCACTAAGGCGAGACCCAAGCGAAGAGTATGCCGGCCGCACCCGGGCGCGACGATGCCCCGGGCCGTTCGGCCCGGGGCATCGCGCGACGCGCGGGCTACAGCGCCCGGAGGATGTCCTCGACCCGCTGCTTGGCGTCGCCGAACAGCATCTGCGCGTTGTCCCGCGTGAACAGCGGGTTCGCAACGCCCGCGTAGCCCGCCGACATCGAGCGCTTGAAGACGACCACGTTGCCCGCCTCCCAGACGCGCAGCACCGGCATCCCCGCGATGGGGCTGCCCGGGTCCTGCGCGGCCGCCGGGTTCACGGTGTCGTTCGCGCCGATCACCAGCACGACGTCGGTCTCGGCGAGGTCGTCGTTGATCTCGTCCATCTCCTCGACGATGTCGTACGGCACTTTCGCCTCCGCGAGCAGCACGTTCATGTGCCCGGGCAGGCGACCGGCGACCGGGTGGATGCCGAAGCGCACCTTCACCCCGCGCTCGCGCAGCCGGCTGGTGAGCTCGGCCACGGGGTACTGCGCCTGCGCCACCGCCATGCCGTAGCCGGGGGTGATGACGACGCTCGAGGCATCCCGCAGCAGTGCCGCCGCCGCCTCCGCGTCGAGCTCGCGCACCTCGCCCTCGACCTCGCCACTCGAGCTCGGCGCCGCGATGCCGAAGCCGCCAGCGATGACCGAGATGAACGAGCGGTTCATCGCCTTGCACATGATGTACGAGAGGTAGGCACCCGAGGAGCCGACGAGCGCGCCGGTGATGATGAGCAGGTCGTTGTTCAGCAGGAAGCCCGCGGCGGCCGCCGCCCAGCCCGAGTAGCTGTTCAGCATCGAGATGACAACGGGCATGTCGCCGCCGCCGATCGAGGCGACGAGGTGCCAGCCGAGCAGCAGCGCCAGCACCGTCACGACGACGAGCAGCCACAGCTCCGGCGTGATGACGTACCAGACGGTGAGGCCCACGAAGGCGACGAGCGCCCCGAGGTTCAGCGCGTTCTTGCCGGGCAGCATGAGCGGGGCCGACTTCATCCGCGCCGAGAGCTTCAGGAACGCGACGATCGAGCCGGTGAAGGTGACGGCGCCGATGAACACGCCGATGAAGACCTCGGCGTGGTGGATGTCGAGCAGGGCGCCCGACATCTCGGACTCCTCGAGCGCGCCGTTCCAGCCGACGAGCACGGCCGCGAGACCGACGAAGCTGTGCAGCAGGGCGATGAGCTCGGGCATGCCGGTCATCGCGACGACGCGGGCCCGCCAGAGGCCGATGGCGCCGCCGACGAGCACGGCGACGACGAGCAGGATGAGCCCCGTCGTGACGGAGGCCGTGCCCCAGGCGCCGGCGAGGGTCGCCCACACGGTCGCGACGAGCGCGATGACCATGCCGGCGATGCCGTAGCCGACACCGGCTCGGGCGGTTTCATGCTTGCTGAGGCCCGCGAGGCTGAGGATGAACAGCAGCGCGGCCACGAGGTACGCGGCGCCGGCCACGGAGCCGGCGACGGTGAGGGTCGAAAGCTCGGTCATCTCAGGCACCGGCCTTTCCGTCGGTTCCCGCGCGGTCGGTCTTGGCGGCGGCGCCCGCAGGCGGCGCGCCGACCGAGAACATGGCGAGCATGCGGCGGGTCACCGCGAAGCCGCCGAAGACGTTGATGCTCGCGAGCAGCACCGCGACGGCGGCGAGGATCTGCACGACGAGCACGTCGCTCGTGATCTGCACCATCGCGCCGACGATGATGATGCCCGAGATCGCGTTCGTCACGCTCATCAGCGGGGTGTGCAGCGCGTGCGCCACCTTGCCGATGACGTAGAAGCCGACGACGACCGCGAGCATGAGCACCGTGAAGTGCTGGGGGAGCGGCGGCGGCGCGACGGCGTTCACGAGGAACAGCGCGGCGACGCCGATCGCGACGAGGAGCGCCTTCTTCGCGGCGGACATCGGCGCCTTCGGCGCGGCGGGCTCGGCCGGCGCCGCGACGGGCGCGCCGGCCGCCGGGGCCGCCGAGACCTGCACGGGCGGCGGCGGCCAGGTGACCTCGCCGCCGCGGGCGACGGTGACGGCGCGCTGCACGACGTCGTCGAAGTCGAGCACGAGCTCGCCGTCCTTGCCGGGGGTGAGCAGCTTCAGCAGGTTGACGATGTTCGTGCCGTACAGCTGCGAGGCCTGGGTGGGCAGGCGCGAGGCGAGGTCGGTGTAGCCGAGGATGACGACGCCGTTGGGCGTGACGATCCGCTCGCCGGCGACCGAGCCCTCGACGTTGCCGCCCATGCCGGCGGCCATGTCGACGATGACGCTGCCGGAGCGCATGCTCGCGACGTCGGCCTCGGTGATGAGCTTCGGTGCTGGGCGGCCCGGGATGAGCGCCGTCGTGATGATGATGTCGACGTCGGCGGCCTGCTCGGAATAGATCTCGGCGGCGCGGCGGTCGTACGCCTCGCTCGTCGCCTTGGCGTAGCCGTCGGTGGACTGCTCGACCTCGACCTCGACCTTCAGGTACTCGCCGCCGATCGACTTCACCTGGTCGGCGACCTCGGGCCGCGGGTCCGTGGCGCGCACGATCGCGCCGAGACTGGATGCCGCGCCGATCGCCGCGAGCCCGGCGACGCCGGCCCCGGCGACGAGGACCTTGGCGGGCGGCACCTTGCCGGCGGCGGTGACCTGACCGGTGAAGAAGCGGCCGAACTCGTGCGCCGCCTCGACCACGGCGCGGTAGCCGGCGATGTTCGCCATCGAGCTGAGCACGTCCATCGACTGCGCCCGCGAGATGCGCGGCACCGCGTCCATCGCGATCGCCGTGACGCCCGCGGCGGCGAGCCGCTCGAGCAGCTCGGCGCTGAAGGCCGGCGCGAGCAGGCCGATGACCGTGGTGCCCGGGCGCAGCGCGGCGACTTCGGCGTCCGTGGGCGCGTTGACCTTGAGCACGATCTCGCTCGCGAGGGCCTCGGCGCCCGTGACGGTCGTCGCCCCGGCGTCGCGGTAGGCCTCGTCGAGGAACGCGGATGCCTCGCCGGCCCCCGCTTCGACGGCCACCTCGTAGCCCAGTGCGATCAACTGCTTCACGGTCGCCGGTGTCGCGGCGACCCTCGTCTCCGGCGGTTGCTCGGTGACGACCCCGATTCGGGTCATGCGGTTCTCCTCTGCCTTCGTCTTCGTCGACGCGTCCGCGCACGGTCGGACTGCGGGCTGCAGCACTCGCCGCGGTCCCGAGCGAACGCGCGGGCGGCGGCACTGCAGCAGGGCTGGCACCACTCTAGAGGACGCTTCTTCCTCAGTGTGAAAATTACATTTCATTATGCGGAAGCGGGGAGGGTCATCGTGGTGACTGGGGTCAGCGTATGGGGTGCCGAGCTGAGGATGCCGCGATTCTCCGCGCGCCGAAGATGAAGGATTCCCGGTTCTTTCTCCAGGCGGAACTTCGGCGCGGGCCCCTCGGGAGGCGTCGTCCGCACTCCGGTCACGGCGTTCTAGTATCGGACGAGAACGCGCGGCGGACGCCGCCGGGAGAGGCGGTCCAGGTGGCCAAGGATGCCCCGGCGAACGCGGCCGGATCGCAGACGCTGAGCCGAGGCATCCGGGTGCTCGAGGTGCTGGCGGACGCGGAGCGCCCGCTGACCATCGACGAGGTCGCCGCCGCGCTCGGCGTGCACCGCTCCGTCGCCTACCGCTTGCTGCGCACGCTCGAGGACCACGGACTCGTCACCCGCGACGCGGCCGGACGGTTGCTGCTCGGCGCCGGCCTCGCGGCCCTCGCCGCCGGGGTGCAGCGCGACCTGCAGCAACTCGCGCTGCCCGAGCTCGCCGAGGTGGCCGAGGACCTCGGCATGACCTGCCTGCTCGCGGTGCTGCTCGACGGCGACGAGGCCGTCACGCTCGTCAGCGCCTCGCCGCGGCGCACGGCGGCGGTGTCGTACCGGCCGGGGCATCGGCATCCGATCACCCGCGGCGGACCCGGCAAGGCGATCCTGCTCGGCCTGCCCGAGCGCAGCTGGCCGGCGGACGTGCCGGAGGAGCTGCGCGCCGAGGTCGTCGAGAGCCGCCTGCGCGGCTACACGGTGAGCCACGACGAGGTCGTGCCCTCCCTGCGCTCGGTCGCCGTGCCGCTCAGCCTGCCCGGCCAGCCGCCGGCGTCGATCGCGGTCATCCACGTCTCGTTTCCGCGGCCGGAGGCCGAGCTCGCCGAGCGACTGCAGGAGGCGGCCGCCCGGCTGCAACGCGCCTCCGGGGTGTGAAGCCCGGTTCCCTGAGCTTGTCGAAGGGAACGTGTCCTCGTTCCCTGAGCTTGTCGAAGGGAACTCGTTCCGGATTCCCTTCGACGAGCTCAGGGAACCAACCCCTTCGACAAGCTCAGGGAACCACCCCCTTCGACGAGCTCAGGGAACCACCGCTACCGCTGCGGCCGCAGGGCCCCCTCGAAGAACGCCGCGAGCTCGGCGGTCGCGGTGAGCGGCAGCACGTGCGCGACGTACTGGTCGGGGCGCACGACGACGACCGCGCCGTCGCGGGAGATGCCGCGCTCCTCGAAGATATCGGTCTTGCACCACGCGCTCGGGGCGGCGGCGAAGACCTTCTCCCAGTCCATCAGGCCGAGCGGGCCGGTCTTCGGCCGGAAGGTCTCGGGCACCGCCATGATGTCGACGCCCTCGTGCGGCTGCTGGTAGATCACCTTCACGTCGAACACCGCGTCGACGTCGGCGCCCTCCGGCGTGAACCGCGCGAGCGGCGACGCCGGCGACGCCATCCACTCGGCCCAGCCCGCGAGCTCGGATGCCTCGCCGGCGGCGGGCGCGTCGGCGAAGGCGTAGATGCGCCAGCGGCCGTCGGCCTTCGCGTGGTGGCCGAGGTGCACGACGTTGCCGTCGCAGACCATCGACACCTCGGAGGACTTGAAGCGCTTGCCGATCGGGAACCCGGTCGCGAGCGCCTGGTGGGTCGCCTCGCCGACGATCGCCGAGGGGGCGTACTCGGTCATGAACCCCGAGGGGAACTCCGCCGTGCCGAGGTAGTAGTTCGCGAGCTCCTGCGGGTCGGAGATCTCCTCCGGCTTGCGCGCCATGAGCGAGGACCACTCGCGGTCGAAGTCGATGAGCTGCTGGGCGACGGGCTGGCGCTCGGCCGAGTAGGTGGCGAGCAGCTCGGTCGGGGCGAGCCCGGCGACGACGGAGCCGAGCTTCCAGCCGAGGTTGAAGCCGTCCTGCATCGAGACGTTCATGCCCTGGCCGGCCTTCGCGCTGTGCGTGTGGCAGGCGTCGCCGGTGAGGAACACGCGCGGCGAGGCATCCGCCCCCTCCCCGCGGTCGTCGAAGTGGTCGGTGACCCGGTGGCCGACCTCGTAGACGCTGAACCAGGCGACCTCGCGCACGTCGATCGAGTACGGCTGCAGGATGTCGTTCGCCTTGGCGATGATCGTCTCGATGGGCGTCTTGCGCACCTCGTGGTTGTCGTCGGGCGAGACCTCGCCGAGGTCGATGTACATGCGGCAGAGGTAGCCGCCCTCGCGCGGGATGTGCAGGATGTTGCCGGCGGCGGAGTTGATCGCGCACTTCGTGCGCCAGTCGGGGAAGTCGGTGTTCACGACGACGTCCATGACGCCCCAGGCGTGGGCCGAGATGCCGCCGAGGTGCTTGCGCCCGATCGCCTCGCGCACGCCGCTGCGGGCGCCGTCGCAGCCCGCGACGTACTTGGCGCGCACCGTGCGCTCCTCGCCGGCGCGCTCGCCCGCGGTGTAGCGCACGCGCACCTCGACGGGGTGGTCGCCGGCCTCGGGCGAGCCGTCGGGGTGCACCGTGAGGCCGAGGAACTCGATACCGTAGTCGGGCTTCATGCGGCCGGGGCCGTTCGCGGCGGCCTCGGCGAAGTAGTCGAGCACGCGCGCCTGGTTCACGATGAGGTGCGGGAACTCGCTGATCTTGTAGCCGTAGTCCTCGGTGCGGGAGGTGCGGGTGATCTGCCCGGGGTGCTCGGGGTCGGGTCCCCAGAAGTTCATGTAGCCGATGTTGTAGGCCTCGGCGATGATCCGCTCCGCGAAGCCGAAGGCCTGGAAGGTCTCGACGCTGCGGGGCTGGATGCCGTCGGCCTGTCCGAGCACGAGGCGGCCGTCGCGGCGCTCGATCATGCGCGTGACGACGCCGGGGTACTGGGAGAGCTGCGCGGAGAGCAGCATGCCGGCCGGGCCGGATCCCACGATGAGCACGTCCATCTCGTCGGGCAGCTCGTCGGGCCGGTCGAGGCCGACGCCGGCGGCGGGCTGGACGCGCGGGTCGCCCGAGACGTATCCGTTGTGGTGGAACTGCACGGGGGCTCCTCACCTCGTCGTGATGGGGCGCCGCTGCGGCGTCCCGCCCGAGGGCGGCTCGCGTGTCGCCATCCGCTCTCGTTCGATAATCGAACGTGCCATTCGTTTATCGCGCAGTGATCATACGCCCGCCGCGCGCGCGGGACAACCGCGGGCGCGGCGATGAGGAGCCGTCGAAGCGAGGAGATGGGCCGGCGAGGGGCTACTTGATGCTGCCCTGGGTGAGCCCGCCGACGAGCCAGCGCTGCAGGAACAGCGCCAGCAGGTACACCGGGATCATGCCGGTGAGCGACGCCGCCGCCATCTGCCCGAACATGACCTCGCGACCGCCCTGCATGAGGGCGATGCCGACCGGCAACGTCTGCGAGGCCGTGCTCTGCGTGAGCATCAGCGGGATGAGGAAGTCGTTGTACACGAGGATGAACGCGATGATGGCGACCGCGACCACCCCGGGCGCGACGAGCGGCAGCACGATGCGCACGAGAGTGCGCACCGGCCCGCAGCCGTCGATCTGCGCCGCCTCGTCGATCTCCTCCGGGATGCCGCGGAAGAAGCCGTCGAGGAGCCACACCGCCACCGGGGTCACGATCAGGCCCTCGATGAGGCCGAGGCCGATCACGTTGTCCATCAGCCCGGCGGTCCGCACGAGCATGAACAGTGGGATGACCGCGACGATCGGCGGCGCGACGTACGCCGAGACGATGAGCGCCATCGAACGCGACCCCCCGGTGCGCAGCCGCGCCATCGCGAAGTTCGCGGGGATCGCCACGGCGAGCGCGACGACGGCCGCGATGGCGGCGGCGATGAGCGAGTTGCGCAGGTAGACGAGCACGGGGGCCTGCTCGAAGGCCGAGGCCCAGTTCTCCCAGGCGATCCGGGAGGGCAGGATGCGGGTGGAGAGGATGTCGTCGGGGCTCTTGAACGACATTGTCACGAGGTACAGGATCGGCAGCAGCGTGAAGCCGATCGCGATGGCGATCACCGCCCACTTCAGCACGACGACGCCGCGGGGCGCTCGTCCGATGCGACTCGCCGAGCTGGCCCGGCGGGCGCGCGGCGGCGGCCCGTCCGGCACGGTCATCGCGCGGGTGGTCGCGGCGTCGGCGGGCCCACCGGGACCGCGCTCGATGGTGGTCGACATGGTCACTCCCCGGCCTTCTGGAGTCGGGTGCGGTACGAGGAGAGCGGCACGATCACGATCGTGACGAGCACGAGGAAGACGATCGTCTGCGCGGCCGCCGCGCCGACGTCGAACTGCTGCAGCGCCGTGCGGTAGATGTTGAAACTGCTCACGGTGGTGTCGAGGCCGGGCCCGCCGCCGGTCATGATGAACACGAGGTCGAAGACCTTGAACGACACGATGAGCTTCAGCATCAGCACCGTGACGAGAGTCGGCAGCACGAGCGGGAACGTCACGTGGCGGAAGGTGCGCCAGACACCCGCGCCGTCGACCTGCGCCGCCTCGAAGACCTCGCCGGGCAGCGTCTGCAGGGCGGCGAAGAGCAGAAGCACGCAGAACGGCACCCACTGCCAGACGTCGACCACGACGATCGAGATCATCGCCGCAGGCGAGCTGCCGAGGAAGAGGATCGGGTCGGCGCCCGGCGAGACGAGCTGCAGCACGTTGTTGAAGAGCCCGCCGGTGGGAGCGAACATGAGCTTCCAGATCACGCCCGCCATGACCGGCGGCGTCATCAGGGGCAGCAGGAAGATGACTCGCACGACCTTGCCGGACCGCACCGCCACGTCGAGCGAGAGCGCGATGACGAAGCCGATCACGAGGGCGAGCAGCGCGGAGGGGATCGCGAAGACGAGCGAGCGGCCGAGCGAGGGCACCGTCACCCCGTCGCTCAGCACCTTGACGAAGTTGTCGAAGCCCACCCACTCGGCGAACGGCCGACCCAGCGACGACTCGCTGAACGACACCACGACCGTGTAGATCAGCGGGTAGATCGCGACGATCGCGATCGCGAGGAACGCGGGGGCGAGGAACGCCCAGCCGATGCGCCGGCCGCGCGGCTTCCGCAGCGCCGCCGTCTCCGGGGCCACCGTTGCCATGGGGGACTTCCTTGTCTCGAGCGACCCGGGCTGGCCCGGGCGGATGGGTCGGGGCCGGCCGGCCGGAACACGGAGTCCCGGCCGGCCGCGCCGGTCAGAGCTTCTGCCAGGCGTCCCAGGTCTGCGCCATGGCCTGCTCGGCGGTGAGGTTGCCCTGCAGCATGAGCGCGAGGTTGTCATTCAGCGCCGAGATCATCTCGGGCGCCGCGGGCGAGGTCGGCCACGACTGCGCCTCCGGCAGCACCTGCGCCGACACCTCGGCGACCTGCGGGGCGAACTCGCGGTACTTCTCGCTCTCGAGCGTCGAGGTGCGGATCGGGTCGACGCCGCTGCCCGTCGTCGTGATGAGCTGCTCGTTCATCGCCTTCGAAGAGGAGAAGCGCACGAAGTCCTTCGCGAGCTCCTCGTCGGAGGCGTTCGGGCTGACGCCCATCGCCCAGCCGGCGTTCAGTGCGCCGGAGACGTGGCCCTCCGGCCCGACCGGCAGCGGGGCGACGCCCCAGCCGTCGACGATCTTCGACTGGCCCGGGTCCTGCGCGAAGACGCCGAGGTCGGTCCAGAACTCGATCATGCCGACGTTGCCGGCGAGGAACTGCGGCAGCGCCTGCTCGAAGCCGATCTCGAGCGGGCTCGGCAGGGCGTAGGGCGAGGCATCCAGCATCGCCTGCGCCGCCGCGACCGCGGCATCCGTCGTGAGATCGGGCATCGCCGGGTCGATCGGGTCGGGAGACATCGTCGCGAGCCGGTTGAAGAACGTCGAGCCGATGTTGAAGGCGCTCTTCGAGCCGAGCAGTGCGGCGCCGTACACGCCGTCCGCCTTCTCGGCCTCGGTGATCGTCTTCGCGGCGGCGACGTACTCGTCCCAGGTGGTCGGCACGGCGACGCCGTTCCGCTCGAGGATGTCGGTGTTGTAGAAGAGCACGTGCGTGTCGCCGTCGATCGGCAGCCCGTACGTCTTGCCCTCGAACTGCGTGTACGGCCCGAAGATGCTCTGGATGAAGTCGGGCTCGTCGATCTCCTCGTCCGACGAGGCCCAGTCGGTGAGGTCGGCGAGGGCGCCGGCCTCGGCGAGCGCGCCGACCGAGGTGTACCAGTACTGGATCGCGTCGTAGTGGTTCGTGCCCGACTGCGCGTCGAGGATCGCCTTCGTCTGGATCTGGTCGTAGGGCACGACCTCGATCTCGACCTTCACGCCGGTCTCCTCCTCGTACTGCTCGGCGAGGATCTTGCCCGCGCCCTCCTGGGGCTGCGCGATCAGCACGTTCAGGGTGCGGTCGCCGTCACCGGCGTCGCCGCCGTCGGCCGCGCAGCCGGCGAGCGTGCCGGCCACGACGAGCGCGGTCGCGATCGCGGCCGTGCGGATGGCCCGTGCGGGACGGGTCGAGAAGCTCCGTTGCTTGCTCATTGCTCGGATTCCTTTCGTGGTTCTCTCGGGGGAGGTGCAGCTGGGTGGATCAGTCGCTCGGGCGGTCGCCCGGATGCCAGGGGCGGTCGATCTTGTCGGCCGCGACGCCGGGCGCCTTGATGAAGAGGGCCCGGAAGGGCGCCTCGCCCGTGTTGCGCAGGAAGTGCTCGACGTTCGGCGGGCAGCTGACGAACTCGCCGGCCGCGAGCCGCACGGGCCCCTCGCGGTCGATCCAGAGCTCCGCCTCGCCCTCGACCGCGAGGAAGGACTCCTCGTGCCGCTCGTGCAGGTGGTTGGCGAACTCGTCGCCGGGCCGCAGCACGATGGTGCCGAAGGCGGCGTGCTCGGCCTGGCTCAGGTAGCCGGGTCCCCAGTCGCCGAAGCGCAGCTCGGCGTCGGCGAGGCGCACGGGTCGCGCGGGCACCGCTGCGCCGCTCATGCCGCCCGCCGTGCTGCCGCGAGCTCGAGGTAGCGCTCGTGCGCCTCGGCCGGGTCGACATCGTCGTGCACGACGGCGCGCACGGCCTGGATCATCGCGGCGGGGTCGGCGCTCTGGAAGATGTTGCGACCCATGTCGACGCCCGCGGCGCCCGCGCGGACGGCGTTCGCGGCCATGGTCAGGGCGTCGAGCTCGGGCAGCTTCTTGCCGCCCGCCATGATGACCGGCACGGGGCATCCCGCGACGACGTCCTCGAAGCCCTCCTCGCAGTAGTAGGTCTTCACGATCTGCGCGCCGAGCTCCGCGATGATGCGGGTCGCGAGGCCGAGGTAGCGGGCGTCGCGCACGAGCTCCTTGCCGACGGCGGTGACCCCGAGCACCGGGATGCCCGCCTCGTAGCCCTCGTCGACGAGCCCGGTGAGGTTCCGCACGCTCCGCGACTCGTGCTCGCCGCCGATGAACACCTGCACGGCCACCGCGTCGGCGCCGATCCGGACCGCGTCGCGCATCGCCATCGCGGGGTGCTCGTCGGAGAGGTCCTTCAGGATCGACGGCCCGCCGGACGCCCGCAGCACGAGGCCGGAGCGGGTGGTCGCGGGGAACGAGGTGCGCAGCGCCCCGCGCGTGCCCATCAGGGCGTCGGCGTAGGGGGCGAGGGGCGCGATGTTCAGGTCGAGTCGCTCGAGCCCCGAGGTGGGGCCCTGGAAGTAGCCGTGGTCGAACGCGAGCATGACCGTGCGGCCCGTCTCGCCCTCGAAGATGCGGCCGAGGCGGTGCTGCATGCCCCAGTCGTAGGCGGCGGCGCCCTTGATCGCGTGCCCGAAGCTCGCGGCGGGGACGGTGGGGGCGAAGTCCTTCGCGTTGACGTTGCCGTCGAGGTCAGCCATTGGTGTCCTTCTTCTCTCGGTCGGTGGGTCGGGCGGGCCGGTAGTGCAGGCCGCCCGGCGGGGTGAACAGGGGGTCGATGCCGGCGGCGCCGGTGGCGCGCACCTGCGCGTCGTACACGGCGAGCCAGCGCCGGTAGGCCTCGTCGGAGGCGGCGACGGCGGATGCCTCGGGCGCGAGCCGTCGTTCGCCGCCGCCGGCCGGCGGCAGCTCGGCGCCGATCGCGGCCGCCGCGAGCCGGGCCGCGCCGTAGGCGGTGGCCTCGGCGACCGTCGAGGTGACGACCGTGCGGCCCGTGGCGTCGGCGATGAGCTGGGGCCAGAGCCGCCCGCCGCTCGAGCCGCCGGCGAAGACGAGCTCGCCGCTGCGGCCGGCCGCGCCAGCCGTGAGCTCGTCGAGGATGGCGAGGTGCGCCCGCACGACCCAGGCGGCCGCCTCCTCGACGGAGCGCACGAAGGTGCCGCGGCCGAAGCGCTCGGGGTCGTTGATGTCGAAGCCGACGAACGCCGGCGCCGCGTGGTGCCAGGCGTCGGCCTGCATCGCGTTCGCGAGCACCGCGACCAGCCCGTTCGAGCCCGGCGGGACGGCGGCGGCGAGCTCCTCCATCACGTCGAAGGCGCCCGACGGGCCGCGCGCGGCGACCGCGTCGACGAAGAACACGTCGCGGAGCCACCGCATGGCGAGGCCCGAGAGGAAGCTGATGCCCTCGACCATCCAGCTGCCCGGCTCGACGTGGCACAGGGTGCGCAGCCGACGCTCGGGGTCGATGACGGGCCGGTCGACGAGCGCGGTCGTCTGCCAGAAGGTTCCGCCGACGACGACGGGCGCGCCCGGCACCGCGCCGATGCCGTGCAGCGCGAGCTGCGTGTCGGCGCCGCCGATCACGACGGGGGTGCCCGCCGGCAGCCCGGTGGCGTCCGCGGCGTCGAGGGTGACCCGGCCGGCGATCTCGCCGCCCTCGAGCACCGGCGGGAGGATGCCAGGGTCGATGCCGATGAGGCCGGCCAGCTCGGCCGACCAGGAGCGCGCCGACAGGTCGAACAGCGCGCTCGAGGAGCCGCACGTCGGATCGGTCGTGAACTCGCCGGTGAGCCGGGTGACGACCCAGTCGCTCAGCATGCCGAAGTGCCGCGCCTCGGCGAGCACCTCGGGCGCCTCCTCGGCGATCCAGCGCAGGCGCGCCGGCGCCGTGATCGACACCCAGTCGCCGCCGAGGGCGAAGATGCGGTCGGCGGCGCCCTCGTCGACGAGGCGCTGCGCCTGCCCGCGGGCACGTCCGTCGGTGTTCGGGCAGGCCCAGAGCTCGCGGCCGCGGCCGTCGTAGAGCACGAAGCCCTCGCGCATGCTCGATGCCGCGACGGCGGCGACCGGGCGGCCGTCCAGGGCGGTGACGACCTCGCGCAGGGCCTCGGCGACGAGCGCCCAGTTCGCGGCGGTGTCGAAGGCGGTGCCGCCGGGGTGCCCGCCGACGGCGCGGTGGCTCCACTCGCGTCCGGCGCGGGCGACGACGGAGCCGTCGAGCGCGACGGCGAGCGCCCGGGCCGAGCCGGTGCCGGCGTCGATCGCGAGGACGACCGGGTCGCGGGTCACGACGCCCGCTCCTCGGCGTGTTCGAGGTGCTCGACCACTCGGTCGACGACCATGCGGGCGCCGCGGGCGAGCGTCTCGAACGTCGCCCCGCCGATGTGCGGCGTCAACTGCACCTGGGGCAGCGCGACGAGTTCCCGCCACGGGCCGTCGGGCTCGCAGACGTCCATCGCCGCGGCGCGGAGCCGCCCGCTGCGGAGCGCCGCGAGCAGTGCGGTCTCATCGACGAGCGATTCCCGGGCGGTGTTCACGAGCACCGCCCCCTCGGGCAGCAGCGCGAGCGCCGCCTCGCCGACGAGGTGCCGGTTCTCGGCGGTCGCACGGGCGTGGATGCTCAGCACGTCCACCTCGGGGAGAAGCGCCTCGAGGCTCGGCGCGAGCGTCACGCCCGCCACGGCATCGGCGACGAACGGGTCGTAGGCGGTGACGGTCATGCCGAGCGCCAGGGCGCGAGCGGCGACCAAGCGGGCGACGTGCCCGAGGCCGATGAGCCCGAGGCGCGCGCCGCGCAGTTCGCTGCCGAACCAGCGCGCGCCCTCGAAGGCGGACTCGGCGATCGCGCGGCCCTCGGCGGCCGCGGCATCGACGTCCTGGAGCGCGGGCCGCAGATTCCGGAACGCGGTGATGATGAAACCGATCGTGAGATCGGCGACCGCCTCGGCGTTCTTGCCCGGCGTCGTCGCGACGGTCACGCCGAGCTCGGCGGCCGCCTCGAGGTCGATGTTGACGGGCCCGCCCCGGGCGCAGCCGATCATCCGCACCGAGGGGTTCTGCTCGAGCACTCGCCGGGTGATCGGCGCGCCGTGCACGACGAGCACCTCGTGCCCGTCGATGAAGGCATCGACCTCGGCGGGATCGCCCTCGTACTCGCGGAGCGCGTCGAGCGACCAGCTCGGGGCATCCGTCGGCGTCATCGTGCGGAGCTCGACGGCGTCGACGCGGCCGTCGAGCGCATCGGCGAAGACCTCGGCCGACATGTAGCTGTCGCCGATGACGAGGATTCGGGGCGAAGTGGGCACAGACGTCTCCTGCGGGTGCGTGGGGTCGAGGAACGGGGGCACCGGCGGTGCCGCGACGTTCGGGGGAGGGTTCGGGGAGTCGGGGGATGGTGGCGCTCAGCGCCTGGGATAGGTGCCGGAGGTCGATCTCGCGTCGAGCCCGGCGGCGTTGTGACCGCTGTCGACGGTCACGCGCATGCGGTCGGTGCGGACCGAGGCCCGCGAGAAGTCGATCGGCTCATCGTTCTGGTCGTACGCGACCGCTTCGACGACGACGATCGGATGCCCCTCCTCGATCTCCAGCAATCGGGCGAGCGCACGGTCGGCCGAGTGGGCCTCGATGGTGCGGTGCATCCGGGTGATCCGGGTGCCCAGCACCTGTTCGGCCGCGACGTAGAGGCTGGCCCGCGGGTCGCGCAGGCTCGGCAGCACGGCGGCGAAGCGCTTCGGCATGTAGTTCACGACGTGCACGGCCGTGAGGGTGCCGACCGCGCGGGTGCGTTCGAGCACGAAGCCGTGCCCGTCGCCCTTGAAGACCGCCGCGGCCCACGGCGGCAGCACGTCGACGCCGGAGCGCAGCACCGTCGAGGTGAGGGCGCTGCGGTCGCCGTCGGCGAGCTGGCCGAGCAGGCTCGGTGCGCTCTCCAGGGTCCAGGACGACGGCGCCTGCGTGGTGTCGACGAACGCGCCTCGGCCCTGCTGGCGGGAGATGATGCCCGACTTCTCGAGTCGCGCGAGCGCTTCCCGGATCGTCGTCCGCGACACCCGGTAGTGCTCCCGTAGCTCGTGCTCGCTCGGCAGCTTGCTGCCGTGCGACCACACGCCCGTCGAGATCCCGGACTCGATGCTCCGGAGGACCTGGAACCACATCGGTGACTCCGAGCTCCGGTCGAGCGCCGGGAGCGTCTCGAGCGCGTCTGCGTTGGTCATGTTCCGCCTTCTTCGGTGGGGTGCCTCAATCCTCACCGGGCGCACTTGTACCGGACCAGAGACAAGTGGGCGACGTTACCGTTCTGTGATATTCCGACGAAAGCGCAGATCAGCGCGATTTCACGAACGGATGCCTCGGCGCACCGCTCATTGCTTGACCCGAACTGTCCTCTCCGACCGGACAAGTCGCCGCCATCGGGCCGAGCGCGGCGGCTCCACCGCCGGCACCGACCCCGTCACGACCGCGTCGACCGTCATCGAGCCGTCGACGGGCCCCACGACCGGGATGGGCGTGGTGGGCGTCGCGGTGCGCGGCTCCACCGGCATCCGTCCGAGCCGCCGGTGTTCGCGCGCATACGCCGGGATCAGCAGCACGACCGCCCCGATCCACGCGAGCGGGTTGCTCCAGACCACCCCGACGAAGCCGAACGCGGCGCCGAGCACGATCGCGGCGCCCACCCGCATGACCAGCTCGATCACGCCCGTCGCCGTCGGGATCATCGTGTGCCCGAGCCCTTGCAGCGCCCCGCGCAGCACGAAGAGCACCGCCAGCGAGGCGTAGGTGTAGCCGTCCACCGCGAGCATCAGTGCGGCATCGGCCACGACGCCGTCCGACCCCTCCCCGACGAAGAGCCGCACGAGCTGCTCGCCGAAGAGGATGAACGGCACGCCGATCGCGACGGCCGTGCCGACCGCGAGCCAGGTGGCCTGCACGACGCCGCGGCGGATCCGGTCGGGCCGGTGCCCGCCGAGGTTCTGCGCCGTGTACATCGAGGCCGCGAGGCCGAGTGAGGCGAGGAAGGCGACCGCGAGCGAGTCGACCCGTGACGCCGTCGTGTACGCGGCGACCGCGTCGGCGCCGAGCTCGTTCAGCGCGACCTGCACGGTGAGCGTGCCGATCGCGATGATCGAGGCCTGGAACCCCATCGGCAGGCCGACGCGCAGGTGCTCCAGCACTTCGGCACGCGAGACCCGCCAGTCCGCCCGGCGCACATGCAGCGCCGGCACCCGGCGACGCACGAACTCGAGGCAGAGCCCGACCGACACGGCCTGCGCCACCACCGTCGCGAACGCGGCGCCGCCGACGCCCCAGCCGAGCACGCCGACCATGAGCACGACGAGTCCCACGTTCAGCAGGCACGAGAGGGTGAGGAACACGAGCGGCGTGCGCGAGTCGCCGATGGCCCGGATGATCGCCGAGAGGTAGTTGAAGAACATCACGGCGGATGCCCCGAGGAAGCTGATCTGCGTGAACGCGGTCGCCTCCGGCAAGAGCTCGGGCGGCGTCTGCAGCAGCTGCAGGGCCGGCCCCGCGATGAGCGGAGCGCCCGCGGTGAGCAGCACGCTCATCGCGCCGGTGAGCAGCGTGCCCGTCGCGACCGAGCGGCGCACCTGTTCGTGGTCGCGGGCGCCGAAGGCCTGAGCGGTGGGGATGGCGAAGCCGCTCGTCACGCCCCACGCGAAGCCGAGCAGCAGGAAGAGCAGCGGCCCCGTCGCGCCGACCGCGGCGAGGGAGGCGATGCCGAGGTGCCGGCCGACGACGATCGCGTCGGCCACCTGGTAGAGCTGCTGCACCACGTTGCCGAGGAGCAGGGGGACGGCGAACAGCAGGATGACGCGCCAGGGGGCGCCGGTCGTGAGGGTTCTGGCCATGGGGCTCTCGACGGTGGGAGGGCGGACGGGAAGGGTCGAGCAGGAAGGGTCGGGCGGATGCGGCGCGCGGGCTGATCGAGCCGGGCCGCGGCGGTGCTGCGCGCCATCCTATCGAATCGATTCGATCGGCGGGAACGGGATGCGCGCACCCATTCAGCGCACGGCGGGCACCGGCCGCAGGCGGGGCACCCAGCACCGCACGGCACCGCGGTACCGCCGGTACGGCTCCCCGAACCTGGCCTCGAGGTCGGCCTCCTCCGGCGGGCGGACGAGGAGGTGCCAGATGAGCGCACCGACCACCGCGTACACGGCCACCAGCCACGAGTTCAGCAGCAGGCCGACCGCGACCCCCTGCGCGATCCCGGCGACCGCCATCGGGTTGCGGACGACCCGGTACGGCCCGGCGACGACCAGCCGGTTCGGCATCGCCGATGGGAGCGGGGTGCCGTCACCCCTCGTCGCGAGCGCGGCGGCCGAGGCGATGCCGAGCGCCGTGGCGAGGACGAGCAGCGCGAGCCCCGCGCCGCGCATCCACGTCGAGAGGCTTTCGGGCAGCGCGACCGCGAGACCCCAGCGCTCCTCGAGCGCCGCGATGGCGAGCGGGACGACGCCGAGCAGCAGCCCCCAGAACAGCCCCGCCTGCACCGCCGTCGCCCCGAGATGCCGGGCGGGGCTCGCCCGCGATGCCGCAGGACGGAAGGCGAAGGGGCCGCGCAGCAGCAGCTCGCTCGGCAGTCGCCCGCGCAGCACGAGCGAGAGGGCCGCCATCGAGCCGGCGGCCGCCGCGATCATCGCGAGCACTCCCCAGCCGGCGAGCCCGGTGATCGTCGCGTACCCGGTCAGCGCGAGCGCGACGAGCACCGTCCACACCGTGGCGAGGACCGCCGCCCAGCGCACGCCGAGGGCCGCGAGCCCGGAGGCGACGACGAAGAGCGGGAGGTCGAAGAACGCGACGAGCGGCGGGTCGAGCTCGCCCAGAGTCGCCTCGCGCACGAGTGGCAGGGTGAAGACGCCCACCCACCAGGCGGCTCCCGCGATCGCCTGCAGGGCGAAGTAGCTCCGCCCCCAGACGGCGTTCATCGCGGAACCCCTACATCGGCGCCATGTCGGCGAACTTGGAGAAGTGGCCCTGGAAGGCCACGGTCACCGTGCGGGTGGGACCGTTACGGTGCTTCGCCACGATGAGGTCGGCCTCGCCGGCTCGGGGACTGTCGCGCTCGTAGGCCGACTCGCGGTGCAGCAGGATGACCATGTCGGCGTCCTGCTCGATCGATCCCGACTCGCGCAGGTCGCTGATCGCGGGCATCTTGTCGGCACGTTGCTCGGGGCCACGGTTCAGCTGCGAGAGCGCGATGACGGGCACCTGCAGCTCCTTCGCGAGCAGCTTCAGCGCACGCGAGAACTCCGAGACCTCCTGCTGGCGGCTCTCGACGCGCTTGCCGCTCGTCATGAGCTGCAGGTAGTCGATGACCACGAGCTTGAGCCCGACGCGCTGCTTGAGCCGGCGGCACTTCGCACGGATCTCGACGAGCGTCATGTTGGGGGAGTCGTCGATGTAGAGGGGCGAGTCGTTGATGCGGCCGCGCGTCGAGGCGATGGTCGTCCAGTCGCGCGAGTCGACGCTGCCCTTGCGCATGTTCTGCAGCGGCACGTTCGACTCGGCGGAGAGCAGGCGCATCGCGATCTCGCTCTTGCCCATCTCGAGGGAGAAGAAGACGGAGGGCAGGCCGTTCGTGATCGACGCCGCGCGCGCGAAGTCGAGCGCGAGCGTCGACTTTCCCATGGCGGGACGGGCGGCGACGACGATCATCTGGCCGGGGTGGAAGCCGTTCGTGAGGTCGTCGAGGTCGGTGAAGCCGGTGGGCACGCCGGTCATCTTGCCGTCGGTGTGCTTGGCCGCCTCGATCTCGTCGATCGCGACGGTCACCGCGTCGGAGAGCGGCACGTAGTCCTCGGTCTCGACCGAGCCCGTCACGGAGTAGATCTCGGCCTGCGCGTTGTTGACGAGGTCGACGACCTCGCCCTCGCCGGCGTAGCCCATCTGCACGATGCGGGTGCCGGCCTCGACGAGCCGGCGGAGCAGCGCGCGCTCGGCGACGATCTCGGCGTAGAAGCCGGCGTTCGCGGCGGTCGGCACGAGGCTCGTGAGGGTGTGCAGGTACTCGACGCCGCCGGCGCGCTGCAGCTCACCCGACTTGGTGAGCTCGTCGGTGACCGCGATGACGTCGGTGGGCTCGCCGTGCGAGTAGAGGGTGAGCACGGCGTTGAAGACGACCTCGTGCTTCGGCACGTAGAAGTCGACGCCGCGGATCGTCTCGATGACGTCGGCGACCGCGTCCTTCGAGAGCATCATGCCGCCGAGCACGCTCTGCTCGGCGAGCAGGTCGTGCGGCGGCGTGCGCTCGCCCCGCGGGGCTCCGCCGTCGTCGACCGGCTCGGCGAGTCCGATGTGAGCGATCGACACGGTGATGACCTCCGATTCGGGGACGGCGGGCGGGCGCAGCACGACCACGGTTCCGTTCTACTCGGGACCGCCGACATGATCGCGCTGGGTTCCCCGGCCCACGCGCGCGAGACGATTGCTTCACCATAAGGAAGCACTCATCCACATACAAGCCAGCCTGTGGATAACTCTGGGGACAATCTGGGCGAAACGCCGACCAACATGTGCACTCCGCCTGTGGACAACTGTGGAAATCGTGTGAATTACACCAGTTGAATTCCAGCCTGACCTGGCATTTTCACAATTCACACCTGTGGGGGAAAACTTTCTTGAGATTGCACGGATGAGTCTCACTCACCTGTGCACAAACATGTTGAAATCTCCGGAATGGGGGACTTGTGTCGAGCCCTCCTCAGGTGTATCTGAGGTGAACCGTCCGGAAACGACGAAGCGGCGGCACCCATCGGGTGCCGCCGCTTCGTACGGGTGCGACTACTTGGCCGCGATCACCTGCAGGGTGATCGTCGCGGTCACGTCGTCGTGCAGACGGACGGAGACCTCGTGGTCGCCGACGGTCTTGATCGCGGTCGGGAACTCGACCTTGCGCTTGTCGATCTCGCCCAGGCCGGCAGCGGCCACGGCGTCGGCGACGGCCGAGGTCTTGACCGAACCGAACAGGCGGCCGCCGAGGCCGGCCTTGACGGTCAGCTTGACCTTGCCGTCCTCGAGCTTCGCCTTGAGGGCCTGCGCGTCCTCGAGGGAGTGCAGCGCGCGAGCGGCACGGGCCGCCTTGATCTGGTCGACCTGCTTCTGGCCACCACGGGTCCACGGGGTCGCGAAACCCTGCGGGACGAGGTAGTTGCGGGCGTAGCCGTTCTTGACCTCGACGACGTCGCCGGCGGCACCGAGCCCCGAGACCTCGTGCGTGAGGATTACCTTTGCCATTTTCGTGCTCCTTAGCGGCCGGAGCCCGAGTAGGGCAGGAGCGCCATCTCGCGCGCGTTCTTGACGGCGCGGGCGATGAGGCGCTGCTCCTGCACGGAGACACCGGTGATGCGACGGGCACGGATCTTGCCGCGCTCCGAGATGAACTTGCGAAGGGTCGCGACATCCTTGTAGTCGATGACGCCGACCTTGACGGACTTCGCGGGGGCGGCGTTCTTCGCGCCCTTCCGCGGCTTGCGGCGGTCGCCGCTGCTCTTTCCAGCCATGGATCTTTCCTGTCTGAGTGAATACGTTCTGTTGCGCCGGATGCCTCAGCTCGAGGCATCCGATCGCGGGCCCTGCTCCGGTGCGGAGCGCTCGGGCTTAGAAGGGCGTCTCGTCGCCGTAGCTCGTGCCCGGCGTGTTCCAGACGTCGCCGCCGCCCGCGCCGCCGCCGCTGTTGCCCGACTGAGCCGGAGCGGACGGGGCCCACGCGTCGTCGGACTGGCCGCCCCCGAAGGAGCCGCCTCCGCCGACGCCGCGGTTGGACTGCGCGCGGGTGACCTGGGCGGTCGCGTACCGGAGCGAGGGGCCGATCTCGTCGACCTCCAGCTCGATGGTGGTGCGCTTCTCGCCTTCCTTGGTCTCGTAGGAACGCTGCTTGAGACGCCCGGATGCGATGACCCGGGAACCCTTGGTGAGTGAACCGGCGACGTGCTCGGCGAATTCACGCCAGCAGCTCGCACGCAGGAACAGTGCTTCACCGTCCTTCCACTCGTTCGACTGACGGTCGTACGTGCGGGGGGTGGACGCGATGGTGAAGTTGGCAACCGCGAGTCCGTTCTGCGTGTAACGCAGCTCGGGGTCTGCAGTGAGGTTGCCCACCACGGTGATGACGGTCTCGCCGGCCATGAGGACTAGGCGTCCTTCTTGGCGGCAGCGGCGGCCTTCTTGGCGGCCTTGGCCTCCTGGGCCTTCGCGTACGCGGCGACCTGGGCGATGGCCTCTTCGGCGCGGAGCACCTTGGTGCGCATGACGGCCTCGCTGAGGTTCAGCTGGCGGTCGAGCTCCTTGGTGGTCGCGGGCTCAGCGGTGAAGTCGACGACGGCATAGATGCCCTCGGCCTTCTTCTTGATCTCGTAGGCCAGCTTGCGACGTCCCCAGATGTCGACCTTGTCGACGGTGCCGCCATCGTTGCGGATGACGTTGAGGAACTTGTCGAGGCTGGGAGCAACGGTGCGCTCGTCGATCTCGGGATCGAGGATGACCATCAGCTCGTACTGGTGCATGACGTACCCACCTCCTTCGGACTCAGCGGCTCCCGAGCGTGTCTCGGGAGCAGGAGGGTGTTCATACTGTGCGTCGTGGAGGCCGCGAATGCGGCGCACGGGCAACCTTCACAGTGTAACGGATGCCTCGCCCCCGCGCCATTTGCCCCGGGCCCGCCGGCCTCAGCCCTCGCGGGCCGCCCACCACTCGAGCAGGCGCTCGCGCGCGGCATCCTCGCCGATCGGCCCCTCGTCGAGCCGCAGCTCCAGCAGGAAGCGGTACGCCTCGCCGACCTCGCGGCCGGGGCGGATGCCGAGCACCGCCATGATCTGCTCGCCGTCGAGCTCGGGGCGCACCGCGGCGAGCTCCTCCTGCTCGGCGAGCTCGGCGATGCGCTGCTCGAGGTCGTCGTAGGCGAAGGCGAGCATGTCGGCCTTGCGCTTGTTCCGCGTCGTCACGTCCGCCCGGGAGAGGATGTGCAGGCGTTCGAGCTGCTCGGGCGTCCCGGCGTCGCGCACGTAGCGCCGCACCGCGGAGTCGCTCCACGCCCCGTCGCTGTACCCGAAGAAGCGCAGGTGCAGCTCGATCAGTCGCGCGACCGCCGTGATCGTGTCGTTGTCGTAGCGCAGCTCCCGCAGCCGCTTCTTCGCGAGCTTCGCGCCGACGACATCGTGGTGGTAGAAGCTGACCGCACCGCCAGGCTCGAGCCGCCGCGTGGCGGGCTTGCCGATGTCGTGCAGGAGCGCCGCGAGGCGCACCACGAGGTCGGGGGAGTCGAGCCGCCCCCGGGCGCGCTCGTAGTCGATGGCCTGGTCGAGCACCTTCAGGCTGTGCTCGTAGACGTCCTTGTGCCGGTGGTGCTCGTCGCGTTCGAGGCGCAGCGCGGGCAGCTCGGGCAGCACGCGCTGCGCGAGGCCCGTGTCGACGAGGATGCGCAGTCCCGGCACCGGGTGATCGGCGAGCAGGAGTTTCGAGAGCTCCTCGCGCACCCGCTCGGCGGAGATGCGGTCGATCTCCGGCGCGAGCTCCTCGAGCGCGGCGAGCGTCGCCTCCTCCACCTCGAAGCCGAGCTGGGCGGCGAAGCGGGCCGCACGCATCATCCGCAGCGGGTCGTCGCCGAACGAGGTCTGCGGGGCGGAGGGCGTGCGCAGCACCCGCGCGAGCAGGTCCTCCACGCCGCCCGAGGGGTCGACGAGCTCGATCCTCGGCAGCCGCAGGGCCAGGGAGTTCACCGTGAAGTCGCGTCGCACGAGGTCGCCCTCGAGCGAATCGCCGAAGACCACCTCCGGCTTGCGCGACTGCCCGTCGTAGCTGTCGGCGCGGTACGTGGTGATCTCGACCGTCTCGCCGGCGATGCGGGCGCCGATGGTGCCGAAGTCCCGGCCGATGTCCCAGTGGGCGTCGGCGATCGGCTTCACGATCTCCAGGATCCGCTCGGGCGTCGCGTCCGTCGTGAAGTCGAGGTCGTGCACCGGGCGGCCGAGGAAGGCGTCGCGCACCGGCCCGCCGACGAGGGCGAGCTCGTGGCCCGCGCGCTCGAACGCGGCGGAGAGGGTCGACACGGTCGTCGACGCGGCCAGCTCGCCGAGTCGATCGAGGGCCTCGGCCACGCTCTGCATGCCGACCATCGTACGCAACACGGGTGCCGCGGTGGCCGGAGGCGGATGCCGCGAGCGCCCGCTGCGGCCCACGATCCACCCGGCGTCACACCGTAGAATCGCGTGCATGGTGGCCGAGTCGAACCCTGCGCGTCGACTCCGCCGACTCTTCGACCGGGCCACGGCGACGCCCCGTCGCCGGGTCGCCGCCGCCGGGGTCATCGGCCTCGTCGCCCTGGGCTCGCTCGGCGCCGCCGTCCCGATCGCCGCGGCCGTCCAGGCCGCGCCGCCGGCGGAGCTCGCGGCGAACTCCGTCGCGCGCGCCACCGAACCGCTCGCCGCCGTGGCGAGCGACGCCGGCACCGTCTCCCTGCACCTCGCCCCGACCGGCGCGTTCGTGCTCGATCCGGCCGCAGCGACGACGATCGGCGTGGAGATCGTCAACGGCTCCACCGAGCTGCTCAGCCAGGGCGTCGTGCGGCTCAGCGTCGCCGATGACGCCCCCGACGATGCCGCCGCCCTCGACGCCTGGCTCGGCGACGCCGCCAGGACCGCGAGCGCGGTGGGCGAGTCGCAGGCGCCCGGCCTCGTCAGCGGCGGCACCACGCAGGTCCTGGTCAGCATCCCGGCCGGGAGGCTCGACGGCGCGGCGGCCGTGACCGGCCTGCGCGCGGAGCTCCTCGTCGACGGCGTCGTAGTTGCGACGAACGACGCGGCGTTCCCCTCCCCGCACACCGCGTCGGCGGGCGCTCCGCGCCTCGCACTCGCGTATCCCCTGACCGTTCCCGACGACACGGCCGGACTCATCGACGCCGAGCAGCTCGAGGCGTGGACCGCGCCCGACGGCCTGCTCACCCGTCAGCTCGACGCCGTCGCCGACCGCTCGGTCGCGATCGGCGTCGACCCGCGCATCATCGCCTCGGTGCGAGTGCTCGGCTCCCGGGCGCCGGAGTCGGCGACCGCCTGGCTCGAGCGGCTGGGCACGGTCGGCAACGTCGTGTTCCCCCTCGCCTACGCCGACGCCGATCTGGCCGTGCAGTCGCAGCTGGGTCTGCCCGCCCCGCTGAAGCCGGAGTCCTTCGCCGACGTGCTCGACGCGGCCGACTTCCTCAACGGGATGCCGGGGGTTCCGGCCACCCCTCCGACGCAGGAGCCCGTGACCGGGCCGGCGAGCCTCGACGGCCGCGCGCTGACGCAGGGGTCGACGCCGCCGCCGACCGCGACCCCGGGCGACGTCGACGGCGATGGCACCGTCGACGAAGTACCGACCACCGAGCAGCTGCTGTCCTGGCCGTACACCCGCGCCGACATCGCCTGGCCCGCGGACGACACCGTCGCGGCGGGCGATCTGGCGTGGCTGGCGGCCGGCGGGCTCACCACGAGCCTGCTCTCGCCGGGCAATGTCGAGCCCCCCGCGCCCGCGGTCGACGAGGAGGGCGACGAGGACTCGACCCCGGTCTCGACCGCGCCGGGCAACGCGGCGAGTTCGATCGACGGCGGCACGGCGGTCGTCGCGGATGCCCGCCTGACCGCGGCGCTGCGTGCCGCGGCCGCCGCGACGAGCGACGCGGAGTGGCGCGAGGCGATGGGCCGCCTGTCGGCCGAGCTCGCCGGCTACGCGGCGGCGGATGCCTCGGCGAGCTCGCTGCTCGCAAGCTTCGCACGCGCGGGCGGCAGCGCCGCGGACCGGGTCGAGGCGACCCTCGAGGCGCTCGCGACGCTCCCCTGGGCGCAAGCGGCCAGCCTGTCCGACGCCATCGGGGCACCGCCGGTCGCGCGAACGCTGGCGAGCTCGCCCGAGGCCGAGGAGCGCCGGGCGACCGTGCAACGGCTCATCGACTCTGAGGCGCAGACGATCTCGTTCGCGACGGCGCTCACCGAGCCGTCGCAGCTCACCGACTCCACTCGCCGCGATCTCCTCGCGCTGCTCGACGCCGGCTGGATCAGCACCCCGACCGACTGGCAGTCGGCCGCGAACGACTGGCTCACGACGCAGGTGCAGACCCGCGCGGGCATCTCGGTCGTCCCCTCGAGCACGATCAACGTCATCTCCCGGGAGTCCGGCGTCCCCGCCACGATCGAGAACACGCTGCCGTATACGGTGACGCTCGAGGTGGACGTGGCCCCCTCCAACGGCCGCCTGATCGTCGAGGGCCGCCAGACGGTCACGGTCGAGCCGGAATCGCGGGCCAGCGTGGTGGTGCCGGTCGCCGCCGGCGTCGGCAGCGGCGACGTGCTGCTCACCGTCTCCCTCTACTCGACCGAGGGCGTCGAGATCGGCTCGCCCACCTATCTGTCTGCCAATGTGCAGGCGGACTGGGAGGGCGTCGGTGCCGCAGTGCTCGCCACGATCGTCGTGCTGTTCTTCGGCATCGGCATCTGGCGGAACGTCCACCGACGCCGCAAGGCCCGCGCCGCCGCGGCGGACGAGCCGACCGCTGCCGCCACCGCCCCCGCCGAGGCATCCGCTCCGGCCGCCGAAGCCGGCCGCGCCGCCGCCACCGCCCCCGAAGCCGACGCCCCGGCGCAGAAGGACGAGGACCCGCGCGATGAGTGACGACCGCATCGGCCGCGCGAGCCTCTTCCTCGCCTCCGGCACGGTGGTATCGCGGATCCTCGGCTTCGTGAAGGCCGCGGTGCTCGTGAGCGCGATCGGCATCACCGGCGCGAGCGCCGACGCCTTCGCGGTCGCGAACCAGCTGCCGAACACCGTCTACGTCGTCGTCGCGGGCGGTGTGCTGAGCGCGGTGCTCGTGCCGCAGATCGTGCGCGCCGGGCTGCACGCCGACGGCGGGCGCGCCTACATCAACCGGCTGCTCACGCTCGCGCTCGTCATCCTCGTCGGCATCACCCTGCTCGCGACGCTCGCGGCGCCGCTGCTCGCCTGGCTGTACGGCATCAAGCTCGACCAATCGACGCGCGACCTCGCGACGCTGTTCGCGTACTGGTGCCTGCCGCAGATCTTCTTCTACGGGCTGTACACACTGCTCGGCGAGGTGCTGAACGCCCGCCGGAGCTTCGGCCCCTTCACCTGGGTGCCCGTGCTCAACAACCTCGTCGCCATCGCCGGCCTGGTGGTCTTCATGGCGGTGTGGGGCAGCGATCCCGACGGCCTCCGCGACGCGAGCAGCTGGGACCCGGCGATGATCGCCGTCCTCGCGGGCTCGGCATCGCTCGGCATCGCGGTGCAGGCCGTGGTGCTGTTCTGGTTCTGGCGCCGGATCGGGCTGCGCTACCGGCCCGACTTCCGCTGGCGCGGCGTCGGTCTCGGCGACGCGGGACGGATGGCGAGCTGGACGTTCGGCATGCTCCTGCTCACGACCTTCGCGGGGCTCGTCGAGACGAACGTCGTCGGCGAGGCATCCGGCCAGGGGTCCGCCTCGGTGGCCGCGCTCGGCAACGCCTGGCTACTGTTCATGCTGCCGCACTCCGTGATCACCGTCTCGATCGCCACCGCCTACTTCACCCGGATGAGCGAGCACGCCTCGCTCGGGGACACCGACCGGGTCCGGGCCGACTTCTCGAGTGCGACGCGCGGCGTCGGCCTCATCATCGTGCTCGCCTCGATCGTGCTCGTGATGTGCAGCTACCCGTTCGCCACCGCCTTCGTCAGCGGCGCCTCGTTCGACACGAAGCTCGTCTTCGGCAACGTGGTCGTCGCCTACATGGTGGGGCTGCTGCCGTTCAGCATGCTGTTCATCGTGCAGCGCACCTTCTACGCGCTCGGCGACACGAAAACCCCCTTCTTCTTCACGCTCTTCCAGGTCGTGCTCTTCTCGGGCGGCGCGCTGCTGCTGCTGAACGTGCTCCCCGAGTTCATCGCGATCGGCATCGCCCTGCTCACCTCGCTCGCCTGCGTGGCGCAGGTGACCCTCGCGGCGATCCTGCTGCGCCGACGGCTGGGCGGCATCGACGGCTGGCACATCACCTCGAGCTTCGTGCGGTACGCGATCGGCGCGGTGCCCGCCGTCATCGTCGGCTTCGTCACGCTCGTGCTGCTCGGCGGCATCTCGGAGGACGGCTTCGCGATGTCCGGCCTCGTCCCCGCGGTGCTCTCGATGGCCGTCATCGGCGGCGTCATGTCGCTCGCCTACCTCGGCACCCTCTGGCTCATCCGCACCCCGGAGCTGCGCGGCTTCGCGGAGCCGGTGCTCCGCCGCCTCCGCCGAGGCTGAGCACCCGCTGCATCCGCCGCTCGTCGCCTCGTCGCGCGGAATACCCGCCGCCTAGACTGTGTTGACCACGTCGTGACATCCGATTCCGTCGGATGCCGCTTTCACCGACAGCACTCGAGGGAGCGCCCCTTGCGCGACATCATCATCATCGGGTCCGGCCCGGCCGGGTTCACCGCCGCCATCTACGCCGCGCGCGCCGAGCTCAAACCGCTGCTCATCGCGAGCTCCGTCGAGATCGGCGGCGAGCTCATGAACACAACCGAGGTCGAGAACTTCCCCGGCTTCCCCGAGGCCGTCATGGGGCCCGACCTCATGACCAAGATGCAGGAGCAGGCCGAGAAGTTCGGCACCGAGATCGTCTACGACGATGTCGTGGAACTCGAGCTCGACGGTCCGGTCAAGCGCGTGAAGCTCGGCAACGGCGGGGTCGAAGAGGCGCGTGCCATCGTCTACGCGACGGGCTCGGCCTACCGCAAGCTCGGGCTGCCCGAGGAGGCGACCCTGTCGGGTCACGGTCTCTCGTGGTGCGCGACGTGCGACGGCTTCTTCTTCCGTCAGAAGACGATCGCGGTGGTCGGCGGCGGCGACTCGGCGATGGAGGAGGCGACGTTCCTCACCCGCTTCGCCGACAAGGTCTACGTGATCCACCGCCGCGACTCGCTCAAGGCCTCCAAGATCATGCAACAGCGCGCCTTCGACAACGAGAAGATCGAGTTCATCTGGAACGCCGAGATCGCGGCCATCCACGGCACCGAGGCGGTCACGGGCGTGAGCCTGCGCGACACGGTCACCGGCGAGCTCCGCGCGCTCGACCTCGACGGGCTCTTCGTCGCGATCGGCAACGACCCGCGCACGCACCTCGTGCACGGCAAGCTCGAGCTGACCCCGGAGGGCACGATCGCCGTCGACGGTCGCTCCTCGCGCACCTCGGTGCCGGGCGTCTTCGCCGCGGGCGACGTCATCGACCCCCACTACCGCCAGGCCGTCACGGCCGCCGGCTCGGGCACCGTCGCGGCGCTCGACGCCGAGCACTACCTCGCGGCGCTCGACGACGCGGCCGAGGAGCCCGCCCCAGTGGCGGAGCTCGCGACCGTCGCCGAGTAGCGACACCGATTCATCCGGTTTCCGCGCGGTTTTCGCGGATTCACCAGGCGTTTCACCGAAGGAGAGAATGCAATGTCCGCACGTGCAGTGACCGAGGCCACCTTCCAGGCCGAGGTGCTCGAGAACGACAAGCCCGTCATCGTCGACTTCTGGGCCGAATGGTGCGGCCCGTGCCGCGCGGTCAGCCCGATCCTCGACCAGATCGCGACCGAGCACGCCGACAAGATCGACATCGTCAAGCTCAACGTCGACGAGAACCCGCAGCTCGCCATGAAGTACCAGATCACCGCCATCCCGGCGTTCAAGGTCTTCAAGCAGGGCGAGGTCGTGCAGAGCTTCGTCGGCGCCAAGCCCAAGCCGGCCCTCGAGGCCGACCTCGCCGCCTACATCCAGTAGCCGGCATCCTCGAACGACCCAAGGACCCGCCCGGCACCAGCCGGGCGGGTCCTTGGCGTTCCGCCCGGCGACCGCGTCACGCGGTCTTCGAGGCGACGCACCGATGACTAGCATGAGAACCCTGAACAGAACGGATGGCACGTGAGCACTGACGGCGTCCCCGAGCGGACTGGCAACAACCTCGACCCCTGGTATGCGAACTACGCCGAGCGAGCCGCCGGCTTCGCCGCCTCCGAGGTTCGAGCTCTGTTCGCCGTCGCGTCGCGGCCCGAGGTGGTCTCGCTCGCCGGCGGCATGCCGTTCGTCTCGGCGCTCCCGCAGGACCTCATCACCTCGTCGATGGACCGGGTCATGCGCGAGCAGGGCCCGACCGCGCTGCAGTACGGCGGGGGAGCGGGCATTCCGGCGCTTCGCGAGCACATCCTCGACGTCATGTCGCTGGAGGGCATCCGCGGCGCCTCGGTCGACGATGTCGTGACTTCGACCGGCTCGCAGCAGGCGCTCGACTTCGTCGCGAAGCTCTTCCTCGATCCGGGCGACGTCGTGCTCGCCGAAGCGCCCTCCTATGTCGGCGCGCTCGGGGTCTTCCGCTCGTACCAGGCCTCAGTCGTGCATGTCGCGACCGACGACGACGGGCTCATCCCCGAGGCGCTGCGCGAGACGATCGGCTTCCTGCGCAGCCAGGGCCGGCGGATCAAGTTCCTCTACACGATCCCGAACTTCCACAACCCGGCCGGCGTCACACTCTCGGCCGAGCGCCGCCCCGAGATCCTCGAGATCTGCCGGCAGAACGAGATCCTCGTGCTCGAGGACAACCCGTACGGGCTGCTGCACTTCGACGAGCCCGCGCCCAACGCCCTGCGCTCGATGGACCCCGAGGGTGTCATCTACCTCGGCTCCTTCTCGAAGACGCTGGCCCCCGGGTTCCGCGTCGGCTGGGCGCTCGCCCCGCACGCGATCCGCGAGAAGCTCATCCTCGCGGCCGAGTCGGCGGTGCTCTCGCCGTCGTCCTTCAGCCAACTCGTCGTCGCGGAGTACCTGTCCACCGCCGATTGGCGCGGGCAGATCGACACCTTCCGCGGCGTCTACCGCGAACGCAAGGACGCGATGATCGAGGCGCTGGGGGAGTACCTGCCGCAGCTGCGCTGGACCAACCCGAACGGCGGCTTCTACGTCTGGGTCACCATGCCCGACGTGCTCGACTCGAAACAGATGCTGCCTCGGGCCGTGCGAGAACTCGTGGCGTACACCCCGGGCACGGCCTTCTTCGCCGACGGTCGGGGACGACACGCGATGCGCCTGTCCTACTGCTATCCCACGCCCGAGGCGATCCGGCTCGGCATCCGCCGGCTCGCGACCGTCATCAACGGCGAGCTTGATCTGCTCGACACCTTCGCCGGTACCGGCACACTGCAGCTCCCCGCCAAGCCGGGGATCGAGTCGGCCCCGCCGAGCGACCTCAAGTAGCCCGTAACCCCGTCATCCGGTTGCATGGCGGCCGACGCAAGCGAACAGTCAGATCCGAACGGAGAAACCCCAGATCATGAGCGAATCCGGAGCCCTCACCGTGGTCGTCCTCGCCGGCGGCATCTCCCATGAGCGCGACGTCTCGCTGCGCTCGGGCCGACGCGTCGCCGACGCGTTGACGGCTGCGGGCCACCGTGTGGTCCTGCGTGACCCGGATGCCTCGCTGCTCCCGTACCTCGCGGAGCACCGCCCCGACGCCGTGTTCCCGGCGCTGCACGGGTCGAGCGGGGAGGATGGCGCGCTCCTCGAGCTGCTGTCGGCGCTCGGCATCCCGACCGTCGGTTCCACGGCGGAAGCCGCCCGACTCGCCTGGTCGAAGCCGGCCGCAAGCTCGATCGTGCAGGCCGCCGGCCTGCCGGTGCCCGAGTCGATCGTGCTCTCGCACGAGTCCTTCCGCGAGCTCGGTGCGGCGAGCGTGCTCGAGGTCATCCGGCAGGCGCTGCCCGGCGAGCTCGTCGTGAAGCCCGCCTCGGGCGGATCGGCGCAGGGTGTGACGGTCGTCACCGATCCCGACGGACTGCCACGGGCCATGGTCGAGGCGTTCACCTACGCGGACGTCGCGATCGTCGAGCGGCGGGTCGTCGGCACCGAGCTTGCGGTCTCGATCGTCGACACGGGGGAAGGCCCCCGTGCGCTGCCGCCGGTGGAGATCGTGCCGACGGCGGGCGTCTACAGCTTCGATGCGCGGTACAACGCGGGGGAGACCACCTTCTTCGTCCCGGCTCGGCTCTCGCCGGAGGTGCTGGGCGAGGTCGAGGCAGTCGCGATCCGCGCGCACCTCGAGCTCGGGCTGCGGGATGTCTCCCGCGTCGACTTGATCGTGGATGCCTCGGGCACGCCCTGGTTCCTCGAGGCGAATGTGCTGCCCGGCCTCACCGAGACGTCGCTCCTCCCGCTCGCCGCCGAGGCGGCGGGGATCGAGACCTCGGAGCTGTACTCGGAGCTCGTGCGCGCGGCGATCACGCGCGGCTGAGCTTCGGGGCCGGTGGCTCGGTCTCGACGACTCAGGCTCGACGGTCGGTGTTGGCCGCTCGGTCCCGACGGCCCGGTCCCGACGGCTCGGTCTCGACGCCTCGGTGTCAACCGCCCGGTCTCGACGCCTCGGTGTCAACCGCCCGGTCTCGACGCCTCGGTGTCGACCGCCCGGTCTCGACGCCTCGGTGTCGGCCACTCGCTCGACCGCTCGGTCTTCCCGGGCGCAGAACGGCCCGGTTCCGCTTCCGGAACCGGGCCGTTTCAGTTCGTCAGGAGCGATTCTGCGCTCCGAATCAGCCGAGCGAGATCCGCGTTTCTCGGCCGCTCGATTTCAGACGCCTTCGAGCTCCTCGCCGAGATCGGTGAGAATCCTTCGCAGGTCCTGAACGGTCGCAAAATCGATGCTGATCTGGCCCTTTCGCGCCCCGAGAGCGATCTTGACTCGCGTGTTCAGACGGTCACCGAGCCGCACAGCGAGGTCGTCGAGGAACTCTTGGCGCTTGCCGGCGGCGGGCTTCACCCGATTCGGCTTCGGCGCCGACGCGGCGATCGCTTCCGCCTGCCGCACCGAGAGGTCTTCGTTGACGATCTTGTCGGCGAGCTTCTGCATCGACTCAGCGTCGGGCATCGCGAGAATCGCGCGAGCGTGGCCGGCGCTCAGCACCCCAGCCGCAACACGGAGCTGCACCGCTTCGGGCAGCTTCAGGAGGCGAAGAGTGTTCGAGATCTGCGGGCGCGACCGGCCGATGCGGCTCGCGAGCTCCTCCTGCGTGATGGAGAAGTCGGCGAGGAGCTGCTGGTACGCCGACGCTTCTTCGAGCGGATTCAGCTGCGAGCGGTGCAGGTTCTCGAGCAGCGCGTCACGGAGCATCGCGTCGTCAGCGGTGTCCTTGACCACGGCGGGGATGGTGTCGAGACCGGCCGCCTTGGTGGCGCGCAGTCGACGTTCTCCCATGACGAGCTCGTACTTGCCCGCCTCGCTCGGGTGAGGACGCACCACGATGGGCTGCAACACCCCGAATTCGCGGATACTGTGCACGAGTTCTGCGAGGTCTTCAGGGTCGAAGACGCTGCGCGGCTGATTCGCGTTGGGGACGATTGTGCTGGGGTCGAGCCGAGCGAGTCGGGCGCCCGGAACCGTGAGCAGTCCCTCGGCGGAGGCGGCTTGCTCGACCGCCGCGACAGCAGTTGCGGTCGCGGTCTCGGAGGAGTCGGGGAAGAAGACATCGACCGGACGATTCGCCTTCGGACTGTCGTCGCCGGTGGGAATCAGGGCGCCGATTCCTCGGCCGAGACCCGTACGCTTGCTGGCCATCAGTGTTGCTCCTTGCTCGGCTCGCCGTTCTTGGCGGCACCCCGCTTCGCGATCTCCGCCGCGGCCTCCCGATAGGAGAGCGAACCGGTCGACCCGAAGTCGTAACTGATCACGCTCTGACCGTAGCTCGGGGCTTCGGAGACGCGGACCGATCGGGGGATGATCGTCTGCAGAGTCTGGGTGGGGAAGTGGTTGCGCACCTCCTGTGCGACCTGCTGCGCCAGGTTGGTGCGGGAGTCGTACATGGTGAGCAGGATGGTGGAGAGTCGGAGCTCCGGGTTCAGGTGCTTTTCGATGAGCTCGATGTTGCTCAACAGCTGAGACAGGCCTTCCAGCGCGTAGTACTCGCACTGGATCGGGATCAGCACCTCTCGCGCTGCGACGAACGCGTTGATGGTAAGAAGCCCGAGCGACGGCGGGCAGTCGATGAAGACGTAGTCGTACGGCCGCTCCATCGAGGCGAGGTGAGTGTCGAGCGCGCGGCGCAGACGCTGTTCGCGCGCGACGAGCGAAACGAGCTCGATCTCGGCGCCGGCAAGGTGAATCGTCGCCGGGACGCAGTCGAGCATTTCGTGCTCAGTCGACGGGCGGATGACTTCACCGAGCGCGAGATCCGACACCAGCACCTCATAGACGCTTCGTTCTTCGGAACGGTGGTCCACACCGAGCGCGGTCGAAGCGTTGCCCTGCGGGTCCAGGTCGATCACGAGCACTTTCGCGCCGGATCGTGCGAGCGCTGCGGCAAGGTTGACGGCAGTCGTCGTCTTGCCGACGCCGCCCTTCTGATTCGAGATCGTGAGCACCCGGGTCTTCGGGGGGAGGGGGAGTACCGCCTCTTCGAGTGCGATCCGACGGCGGGTTTCGTCGGCCAATGCGTCAGCCAGGGGAGTTCCTCCAGGGATGATCGACGTTTCACGTGAAACATCGGGCGTGGTGATGAGGTCTTCGGTCGGCTCGTCGGCGGAGCCGGGGGCCAACGGTGAGGCGTGGACCGCGTCCACGACGCCGCGCTCCGCGGCGTCTGAGCCTCCAGGCGCCGCTGGGGCAGACGGGTTCTCACTCTGCGATGCATCGGGAACCGGCGCCGGCCCGAGACTGCGGTCGAGCGCCCCCGAAATCGCGATGCGGAGCTGTTCCGTGTTCGTCGATGGCTGGTGCGGCGCGCTGCTCTCCGCGTCGACCTGGCCGAGCCCGCCGCTGTGCGCAGGGGTCTCGGGTCGCGCAGACGTCTCGCTGCCGACGGCAGGAACCTCAGCGGGGTTCGGTGCAGCCACGGCCGGGGGAGTGGAGCTGATGAGGGCGTCGTCAGCTACGGCGTCACTCACGCGTGCGGCAGAGGCGCCACGGGCGGGCGGGCGAACATCGTCGTCGACACGCGATCCGCCAGTCGGCGACCCGGAACTCAACTCTGCGGAACGGGGCTGCAGGGACTCGACGGTATCGACTGCGGCATCTCCCACGATCTCGCGGATGATCTCTTCCAGGAGCGGATCAGCCGAGCGTGCGGACTGAGGCGCACTTGGTGAGACCGCCGTGTCGTCGGCCAGTGCGGCTGCGGTCGCTGCATCCCAGTCGACGCGGGCGGGATGACGAGGGGCATCCGCCGCGCTTTGGCTCACTGGCAGCCGCGTCTCGTCGGCTGGGTGCACCGCGGAGGCCGATCCAATGGAGTGCGCCGAACCCTGTTCCGGCTCATCGTTGGTAGTCGCCATCGGGACGCTCGGCGCATCACGATCGTCCGCGGAACTGGCCGCGCGGTCGCCACTGAGCTGATCCGAATCAAGACCCGCTTCATGCACCTCATCGGCGTGGGTACGGCGGCGGAACCACCCTCGACCCCCGCTCTGTGCCATGTGGTGAGACTCCCGAGACCTCGAAACGAAATGCCACGCAGTTGCGCGAGAGACATCTCGCGAGTGACCTCCACAAGCCTAACCGTCAGCACCAGCAGCAGCTATGCGGGGGCGACGATTCTGTGGGCACATTGTGGGAATCAGCGCTGTGCGCGGAGGAGCGATGCTATCCGGCACGTCATGTTTCACGTGAAACGCGGTGCGGCGCGGTGTGGCTGGGTCCGCGATCGGACGGGCGTGGCCGCAGTTGCACGAGCGATTCGCCCTCGGCTTGGATCAGCGCGCGCATAGCTCTTGGGCACCGAGGGCTCGCCTACTTCAGCAGCACTGGGGGAGGGGCGACTGGAAGTCGGTGCTCAGTGATGATCTCTGTCCTACAGCCGCGAGTGACACTCGCTATGACGAACCCGCGTGCCGGGCGAGACGCATACAAATGTCCGTCGCTGCGCGGGTACGGGCCGCGTACGCGCGGCCAGCGCACGAGGTGCGGGAAGAGCGCGCCTTCCGCGGTCACCATAGATCGCCCGGTGTCAGGCGCGGAACCTCGCATCGTTTCACGTGAAACATGACGATAGGGCGAGTTCGCAACGCCTCTCCGTGACTTCAGCCAACGAACCGCCGCTCGCTGAGGCGGCCTCGCGGCTTGTGCGTCAGGGCGACCACAGGCGGCCGACCCAAGAGCACATCGAACGGTAGGTGCGGGATCAGGACGAGTTCGATCGGCTCAGTGTTTCACGTGAAACTTCGGCATTCCGCTAGTAGGGTCGCACGTTGGAAGCCTCACAGGCTTCGCGAGGTCTGCCACGAGGAGCTGGGTCCCTGGCCGAGCGCGGCGCGGCTTCCGTGGGAGACCGTCGCACTCACCGGCTGTTGGAGATTGATGCGCGTCGGCAACATGATCCGCGAAGCCGCGCAGTTGAGCCCCAACGGATGGGGGAGTGCGCGTGTAGTCGGAACCCGCGCGCGGTAGCTCTCCACGGCCGCGCCAACCTCGACAGCTGCGGAACTCCGAACGGGTCGAGCTGGCGACCGCCGCCACACTGACCGCAGGCCACGCGGTCAGCCAGAAGGAGCCCCGCCCGAACTCTAGACGACTGACACCATCCATCACGGCCTACGCCCGACTCGCGCCAGCAACGCCAACCCTCCGAACTCGTACGATCGCGCGTAGAGGATGGCGAGTTAGCGTCAGGCCCGTTCGCCGTATGAGGCGACCTCCATCAGCTCGAGACGAGAACGAGCATGCTCAGCATGCATTCGCCTCGTGCCACTGCGGGCGCACAGGCCGAAGGCGGGCTGAGAATCCTGTCCGTGGACGTCGCATTGAGCGCAGCCGATCTCGCAGAACGACGTTGCACCGCCTATCCGCCCGTTCTGTCGAACGCGCGTTGTGGCCCGTCGGGCACCGGGGGAGTCTGCGCTGTACGACGGCATCCGAAGGATCCGTCCGCGGAGCCCAATGAGGCTGTGGACATCGAGAGGTCCGAAGACTCCGCCAAGTCCGAGGAGACCGTGGACTCGTACGGACCCGAGGCGTTTGACGCGTCCGACTGCCCCCGAGGAGCCAACACCCATCCAGATGTCACCCGCACACACGCCAACTGCGGGAGATGCTCGCTTCGGTCTCTCGCACATCGCGCGGCAAGAAGGGCGAAGGCTGACCCCTCGCATATCCCGTCTCGGACTTCGGAGCGACCGCCGAGCTGTCCAGTTGGTGTGCGCCGCGGGGGTCGCGATAAGGCGATGTTTCACGTGAAACGCGCTGCCAGCGCGAGCAGATGGACCTCGCACCATTCTCACCACCCGGGGCGTAGTTGCCTTCGCCTGGCCGGCATCCACGAGCCATACGTGATCCGATCCACCGATTGGCTTCGATGTGGGAGGGAGCGATGGCGGCGACGCCGGGAGAGCCCAGAAGCTTCAAAGATCGGTAGCATCGCGCGAGCCCGCCGCGCGGGACCCACCGAACCACGGGATCGCTCCGCACGCTGCGACGGTACGTAGGAACACCGCAAACCCAAGCCCAAGCCCAAGCCCAAGCCCAAGCCCAAGCGTGCCTCAGCCGGCGGCGACCGTCGCGCGGAACACGCGCGTCACTTCGCGCTCGTCGACCTTGCCCTCGCCGAGCACGATGACCTCTGCGTCAAGAAGGCGGAACTTGCGCATCGCCTTCTCGGCGCCCGCGATCTCCTGCTCGACACTCGCGCCCTTCATCAGCACGAGTTCACCCCCCGGCTTCAGCAGAGGAGCGGTGATGGGAATCAGCGTGCGCAGTGCGCTCACGGCTCGCGCAGTCACCTGATCCAGGGCGCCCTTGAGCTTCGCGTCTTCGGCTCGCGCCCGCATCACTGAGACGTTCGCCAGCTCAAGCTCAGCCGCCTGCTGCTCGAGCCACGCCACGCGACGCTCCATGGGCTCGATCAGCGTGAATGAAACATCCGGTCGCGCGATCGCGAGCACCAACCCGGGGAGTCCGGCTCCCGAGCCGACATCTCCCACGTGGCCAGGCCGCAGCAAGGGTGCGACGAGACCGCTGTTGATGATGTGGCGGGTCCACAGGCGCGGCAACTCGAGCGGCCCGATCAGGCCCAGCTCCTCGCCGTGCTTCGCGAGCGCCGCCGTGAAGGCGCGAGCTTTCGGCAGCGTGTCGCCGAACAGCTCAGCCGCGAACGCGGGTTCAGGCTCGAGGTTCTCGGTCATCGTTTCACGTGAAACATCCGCCACGGCGGCGATCAGCCGACGCGCGTGATGACCGTGTGCCGGTCGGCGCCCTCACCGCGCGACGCCGAGTGCAGGCCACGCTCGGCCACGAGGTCGTGCACCAGCTTGCGCTCATACGACGACATCGGAGGCAGCGCAGCCTCGGCGGCACCACCGTCGATGCGCTCGGCAGCACGCGAGACCAGCGCCGCGAGCTCCGTGCGACGCGCGTCACGCGAGCCGCCGATGTCAAGGATGAGGCGCGAGAACGCGCCGGTCCGACTCTGCACCGCAAGGCGAGTCAGCTCCTGCAGCGCATTGACCGTGTCTGGCTTCGACAGCAGCTCGAGGTTCGCGCCGTCACCGGCGTTGACCGAGACGTAGGCGCGGCCGTTGCGGGCGTCGATGTCGATGTCACCATCGAGATCGCAGATGTCGAGCAGCTCCTCGATGTAGTCGGCCGCGATGTCGCCCTCTTCCTCGATCTGCGAGAGGGTGCGTTCCTCGGTGTCCTGCTTCACGTCGGTCATGTCGGTCACTTTCCGCCCTGCTTCTTGGCGCGCGACTTGCCCATGGGCTGCTGGCGCTGCGTGGTCTTCGGCTTCGCCTCGTCCTCAGCCTCAACGGCGGGGGAGTCCGGGGCGACGAGCTTGCCCTTCTTGGCGAGACGCGCCTCGCGGGCCTTCGCCGCCTCGCTACCGGGGGTGGGCATGTTACGGATGACGACGAACTGCTGGCCCATCGTCCAGAAGTTCGAGACGAGCCAGTAGAACATGACGCCGAGCGGGAAGGCCACACCCGAGAAGGCGAACACGAGGGGGAGCAGGTACAGCAGGATGCGCTGCTGACGGAACATGGGGCTCGCCTTGGTCTCCGGCGACATGTTCTTCGAGACGATCTGCAGCTGCGTGATGAACTGCGAGGCGGTCATCAGCACGATCATCGTGAGCGCGATGAGCATCACCGAGAGGCTGAACAGCTGGCCGGCCGTCATGTGGTTCCACTCGCCGATGAAGGTCGACTTCAGGGGCGCGCCGAAGAACTCGGCGTTCGCGAAGGAGTTCGCGAGCTGCTGCGTGAACAGGCCGACGCCCGCCTTGTCGTGCTGCGCGTCGTTCAGCACCGAGAACAGGCCGAAGAAGATCGGCATCTGCAGCAGGAGGGGGAGGCACGACGAGAGGGGGTTGGTGCCCGTGCGCTTGTAGAGGTCCATGGTCTCGCGCGACATGGCCTCGCGCGAGAACTGGTCCTTCTTGCCCTTGTACTTGTCCTGGATCTTCTTGAGCTGCGGCGCCACCTCGAGCATGCGGCGCTGGCTCTTGATCTGCTTGACGAAGATCGGGATGAGCGCGGCACGGACGACGATGACCAGGCCGACGATCGACAGCACCCAGGTGACCCCGGCGTCGGGGTCCATGCCGATGGTGGTCCACAGCCAATGGAACGCCACGAGAATCAGCTCGATGGCCCACTTGATGGGCCATAGGAGCGTGCCGATGAGATCCAAGGATCAGTCCTTCCGGGACGGGATGGGGGAGGAGGTCGCGAGCACGGGCGCGCCGAGCGGCGCGGGCGTGCGGAGAACTGAAGCGGGCGACGACGCCGGACGAGCCGGTGCGGCCTCGTCCCGACGAAGGTGCTCGCTCAGGTGAGCCTGTCGAGCCGCTTCTGCAGCGGCCTCGGCCTTGGGGAACATGCCCGCGGGGACGACCCAGCCGAAGCTGGTGATCCGATCGCGGTCGTGGCGAGCCGCCCGCACGTCGTCGATGCCGCCGGCGGACCACGGGTTGCACCGGAGAATGCGCCACGCGGTCAGGGCCGAGCCCACGATCAGCCCGCGCTGCTGCACCGAGCCGAGACCGTACGCCGAGCACGAGGGGTAGTAGCGGCAGACGTCGCCGTAGAGGGGCGAGATCAGTGCGCGGTAGCCGCGGAGCAGCAGAACCCCGGCGTTGCGGGGGAGCAGCAGCACGAATCGCGCAAGGTTTCGCATGTCACACGTCTCGAGAGGAAGCGGATGCCTGGGCGGCGACGCGGCGGCCCCGGCGCTCGAACGCCGAGAAGACCTCCGCGCGCAACGACGCCCAATCGGCGTCGGCTGCGGTCGGGAGCGCTCGCACCACCATGTCTACGCCGACGGCACCGCTGTCGACGAGCTCGGAGCACGCGGCCTTGAGGCGGCGTCTCACGAGATTGCGTCGCACGGCGGTGCCGACCTTCTTCGAGACGATGAAGCCGAAGCGTGCGGCCGATCCCGGTTCACCCGATCGCAGATAGCTCACGGTGTTGGGGCCGACCGCCTTCGCTCCACGGCGCACGACGACTCGATAGTCATCGGCGCTCGTGAGGCGATTGGCTTTGGCGAGCACCGGAAGAACTACGCGGAGAGCTCGGTGCGGCCCTTGCGACGACGAGCGGCCAGGATGGCGCGGCCGGCACGGGTGCGCATGCGCAGACGGAAGCCGTGCTTCTTGGCACGACGACGGTTGTTGGGCTGGAAGGTACGCTTGCTCATTCTTCTCTCCGGCTGTCGGACTCTCCTCGCGGCGCGTCAACGGTGCGTCTGCGGGAAAACTGGGTGCCCAAAGGGCGGCGGTCAACCTATTAAAACTACGGCCTCGGCGCGGCGGGGTCAAACCGACCACGACCGAGACCTTCGGCGATCGAACCACACAGTATCCCGCCATCCTGCGCGAGCGCTGTGGATCGACACGCCAGGCGCGTCGAATCCCGCTCGCGGCATTTGTCGGCGGCACATCCATTCGCTAGCGTGAGTCACCAGTTATCCCCAGCCTCGAACGCGGAATCATCGGGTTTCCGGCCGATCTGCTCACAGGCGGTGGACAACATTGTGAACAATTCGCCTGGCGCCGTTTCGCGCTCCGGAGGGGGACCGGAGAATGCGTTCGATCGACGGCGCACAGCCGAGCGCGGCAGATTGCGGGGAGCAATGACGGAACAGCCCATTTCCGAGACGTGGGCGACGGTGCTCGAGCGACTCTCGCAGGACGACGCGATCACCCCCATGCTGCAGGGCTTCCTGAACCTCGTCGAGCCGAAGGGCATCGCCGCAGGCACCTTCTACCTTGAGGTGCCGAACGAGTTCACCGCCAGCATGCTCAACCAGCGGATGCGGGTGCCGCTGCTGGCCGCGATGTCGGAGCTCGACGTGCCGTCCCCGGTGACCTCCTTCTACGTCGTCGTGAACCCCGAGCTCGAAGAGGTCCGCCCGAGCGAGCCGCAGGGCCCGGGCGACGAGTACGCGGAACCGGTCGAGCTGCACGCCGCGCCGCCGGCCGTCTTCGAGAGCTCCCCGCAGGACCGTCCGCGCGACTCGCGACTGAATCCGAAGTACTCCTTCGACAGCTTCGTCATCGGCCAGTCGAACCGCTTCGCGCACGCCGCCGCCGTCGCGGTGGCCGAGGCGCCGGCCAAGGCCTACAACCCGCTCTTCATCTACGGCGACTCCGGTCTCGGCAAGACCCACCTCCTGCACGCCATCGGCCACTACGCGATGAGCCTCTATCCCGGCATCCGCGTGCGCTACGTCTCGAGCGAGGAGTTCACGAACGACTTCATCAACTCGATCGCGAACAACCGCGGCTCGCTGTTCCAGCAGCGCTACCGCAACATCGACATCCTGCTGATCGACGACATCCAGTTCCTGCAGGGCAAGGCGGAGACGCAGGAGGCGTTCTTCCACACCTTCAACACGCTGCACGACCACAACAAGCAGGTCGTGATCACGAGCGATGTGCCGCCGAAGCACCTGACGGGCTTCGAGGACCGGATGCGCAGCCGCTTCGAGTGGGGCCTCATCACCGATGTGCAGGCGCCCGACCTCGAGACGCGCATCGCGATCCTCCGCAAGAAGGCCCAGTCGGAGCGGCTGCAGGTGCCCGACGACATCCTCGAGTACATGGCCTCGAAGGTCTCGAGCAACATCCGCGAGCTCGAGGGCACGCTGATCCGCGTCACCGCGTTCGCGAGCCTCAACCGCACGCCGGTCGACATGCCGCTCGTGCAGACGGTGCTGAAGGACCTCATCACCGACGACTCCGACAACGTCATCGCACCGGTCGACATCATCACGGCGACGGCGGACTACTTCAAGCTCACCGTCGACGACCTCTACGGTTCGAGCCGCTCGCAGGCCGTCGCCACGGCGCGGCAGATCGCGATGTACCTCTGCCGCGAGCTGACGAGCCTGTCGCTGCCGAAGATCGGGCAGCTGTTCGGCAATCGCGACCACACCACGGTCATGTACGCGAACAAGAAGATCTCGGAGCTCATGAAGGAGCGCCGCTCGATCTACAACCAGGTCACCGAGCTCACCGCCCGTATCAAGCAGACCGCGCGCTACCGCTGAGTTCCGGCCGTCGCGGCGGGTTCGAGGGATGCCTCGGGGCGGCCGCAGGCCGCGTTCTGCGGGCCGTTCGGGGCGTTCCCCACAATTGTGGAAAGCCTGTGGATTGTTAACGAGCAACCGGCTCCCAGCTGTTGAGACGCGAGCTCGGCCTGTGCACAACCCGAATTCGTCCCAGTACACCGTTCAGCGTCCCCTCGGCGATTCCCACACGGTGTGCACAGATCGAATGGGCCCGGATCGGCATCACTCCGCGGATCTCCGAACACCATCCACAGTTTCCACAGCGGTTAACACCGTTAAGAGACTTAAGCCTTCAATGACGGGGATTCGACAACCTGACGGTGTGGATGCCTCGAAGGTCGCTCGATAGCATAGGAACCCGCGTCCACCGACGCGGGAGGGCACGGTCGTGCGGAGCACGCGCCATGACGACAGGAGAGCCGTGAAGTTCCAGGTCAACCGCGACGTCTTCAGCGAGGCCGTGTCGTTCGCGGTCAAGCTGCTCCCGCAGCGGACGACGCTGCCCATCCTCTCTGGCGTCCTGATCCAGGCGAACGAAGACGGGCTCGTCCTCTCCTCCTTCGATTACGAGGTCTCCAGCCAGACCGAGATCCAGGCCGACGTCGAGGAGCCGGGCACCGTGCTCGTCTCCGGCCGACTTCTCGCCGAGATCGCGGGCCGTCTGCCCAACGCCCCGGTGCGCATCGCCACCGAAGAGAACCGCATCCAGGTCAGCTGCGGCTCGGCGAGCTTCACGCTGCTCTCGATGCCGGTCGAGGAGTACCCCTCGATCCCCGAGATCGGCGACCAGTCCGGCGTCGTCCCGGCCGAGGAGTTCGCGGCCGCCGTCGCGCAGGTCGCCGTCGCCGCGTCCCGCGACGACGTCACCCCGGTCATCACGGGCGTGCAGCTCGAGGTCCGCGAGAACAGCCTCGGCCTCGTCGCCACCGACCGCTACCGCGTCGCCGTGCGCGAGATCGACTGGGACGGCGGCTCCGTCGCCACGGCCGAGGAGGCGCTCACCGCGCTCGTCCCGGCCCGCACCCTGCAGGAGGTCGGCAAGACCTTCGGCCACTCCGGCACGATCTCGGTCTCGATCACGAGCCGTGACGACCGTGAGCTCATCGCCTTCAGCGCCGACAAGAAGACCGTCACGAGCCTGCTCATCAAGGGCAACTTCCCGCCCGTGCGCCGGCTCTTCCCCGAGGTCGTCGACAACTACGCGGTGGTGAACACCGCCGAACTCATCGAGGCGACCCGCCGTGTCGCGCTCGTGCTCGAGCGCGAGGCGGCCCTCCGCTACTCGTTCACGCCCGACGGCCTCACCCTCGAGGCGATCGGCAGCGAGCAGGCCCAGGCCTCCGAGTCGATCGACGCCATCCTCACCGGCGACGAGACCGTCGTCTCGCTGAAGCCGCAGTTCCTGCTCGACGGGCTCGGCGCCGTGCACTCCGAGTTCGTCCGCGTCTCGTTCACGAAGACTGAGAACCCGAACAAGCCGGGCCCCGTGCTCATCACCAGCCAGACCTCGCGGGAGCAGGCGGGCAGCGACAGCTACCGCTACCTGCTGCAGCCGAACCTGCTGCTGCGCTGATCCCGCGCCGCTGTCGGCGGTCGCGGGTACCGTAGACGGAGGTCGAGCGAGAGGAGTGGTGCCGGTGCACGTCGCCCGCCTCTCCCTCACCGACTTCCGCAACTACGAGCGGGCCGAGCTCGAGCTCGGCCCGGGTGCCACCGTGCTCGTGGGCCGAAACGGCCAGGGCAAGACCAACCTCGTCGAGTCGATCGGCTACCTGGCCACGCTCGGCTCGCACCGGGTCTCCGGCGATCAGGCCCTCGTGCGGGCCGGGGCCGAGTCGGCCATCGTCCGGGCGCTGCTCGTGCACGGCGACCGCCAGCTCCTCCTCGAGCTGCAGCTCAACCGGCAGGGCGCGAACCGTGCGCAGCTCAACCGCTCGCCGGTCAAGACCCGCGAGCTTCCGCGCTATGCGCACACCGTGCTGTTCGCGCCCGAAGACCTCGCCATCGTGCGCGGCGAGCCCGGCGTCCGCCGGCGCATGCTCGACGAGCTGCTCGTGCAGCGCTCGCCCCGGCTCGCGGGCGTCATGGGCGACTACGACCGGGTGCTCCGCCAGCGCAACACCCTGCTCAAGAGCGCCCGCGCCAGAGGCCTCGGCGCCGACAAGCTCACCACGCTCGACATCTGGGACGAGCGGCTCGTCGCCCTCGGCGCCGAGCTCATCGACCAGCGGCTCGCGCTCGTCGCAGAGCTCGCCGATCCGCTCGCGGCCGCCTACCAGTCGATCGTCGACGCCGACCACGGGCCGTCGCTGCAGCCGGTGCTCTCCATCGACGGGGCGGTCGCCGAAGACGACGACGAGCCGCGCCCGGCACCGCGGGGCGACGGAGCGGATGCCTCGGGCGAGGCATCCGCCGACGGCTCCGCCGCGAGCGCGACGGGAGCCGCCGCCGTGCCGACGGCCGAGCGCTTCGCCGCCGCGCTCCGCGGGCTCCGCCGCAAGGAGCTCGAGCGCGGCGTGACGCTCGCCGGCCCGCACCGCGACGACGTGCTGCTGCTGCTCAACGGCCTGCCGGCCAAGGGCTACGCGAGCCACGGCGAGTCCTGGTCGTTCGCCCTCGCGCTGCGGCTCGCCGCCGCCGAGCTGCTGCGCCGCGACTCGGCCACCGGCGACCCGGTGCTCGTGCTCGACGACGTCTTCGCCGAACTCGACCGCCTGCGGCGGGAACGTCTGGCCGCGGCGATCGGCGGCTACGAGCAGGTGCTCGTCACCGCGGCGGTGCTCGAAGACGTGCCCGAGCCGCTCACCGCGACGATCGTGCACATCGACGCTGGCCGCATCGTCGATGCCCCGGCGCCCCCCGCCCATCCGGCCTCCGCGTCCGCGCCCGACGACGCCCCGGCCGCCGAAGAGGGGGCGACGGCATGAGCGACGCCTCCGAGGCCGTCCGGGTCTATCAGCATTTCCGCGAGATCTTCGGCGGCGAGCCGCGCTACCGCCCGGGCCGTGCGCGCCGCACGCGCGAGACGTCCGGCAGCGAGCCGTTCACCCCGGGTCGCGACCCGCGCCCGCTCGGAACGGCGATCGATCAGCTCTCCTCGCAGCTCGGCTGGAGCGGCCCGCTCTCGCAGGCCGACCTGCTCACCACGTGGCGCGACATCGCCGGCGAGGAGACGGCGCGGCACTCCGAGCCGATCGCCATCGAGGGCGGCACGCTGCAGGTCCGCTGCGATTCCACGGCCTGGGCCACCCAGCTGCGGCTGATGCGCCAGCAGCTGCTTGCGCGCATCGCCGAGGTTCACCCGGGGGCGGGGGTGGAATCGATCCGGTTTCAAGGGCCGGACGCCCCCACCTGGAAACGCGGCCCCAGATCGGTTCCAGGCCGCGGTCCGCGCGACACCTACGGTTGAGACGACAAATTCGGTCAACCTGCCCCGTTCATTGCCTCAGATCGGCGTTTCCGGCCTTTTGAGGCGGGCGGTTTGATAGGATCGAGAGTCGCCAGAACGACAGAGCGGAGCCTCGATTCACCCATGACAGCGGAACCGACGAAGGCCCAGGGCGCATCCGAATACGGCGCCGACGACATCCAGGTACTCGAGGGCCTCGAAGCGGTCCGCAAGCGTCCCGGCATGTACATCGGCTCGACGGGTCCGCGCGGCCTGCACCACCTCGTGTACGAGATCGTCGACAACTCCGTCGACGAGGCGCTCGCGGGCTATGCCACGGCGATCGACGTGACGATCCTCGAAGACGGTGCGGTCCGGGTCATCGACAACGGCCGAGGCATCCCCGTCGGCATGCACAAGACCGAGGGCAAGTCGACCGTCGAGGTCGTGCTCACCGTGCTGCACGCCGGCGGCAAGTTCGGAGGCGGCGGCTACGCCGTCTCGGGCGGTCTCCACGGCGTCGGCTCCTCCGTCGTGAACGCCCTGTCCACGCGACTCGAGGTCGAGGTGAAGCGCGAGGGCAACGTGTGGCGTCAGGCCTTCAACATCGGCGTCCCCGAGGCCCCGCTCTCGCAGGACGAGGCGAGCGACGAGACCGGCACCACGATCACGTTCTGGCCGAGCCCCGAGATCTTCGAGACGGTCGTCTTCGACTACGAGACGCTCCGCACCCGCTTCCAACAGATGGCCTTTCTCAACAAGGGCCTCAGCATCACGCTCACCGACCTGCGGCCGAACGGTGGCGTGCCGGTCGACCCCGCCGACGTCGAAGCGGACGCCGACCCCGAGGCCTTCGTGCCGCGCAGCGACACGTTCCTCTACGAGCGCGGCCTGAGCGATTACGTCGAGTACCTCAACAAGTCGAAGCGCGCCGAGCTCGTCAACGAGGAGATCATCTCCTTCGAGTCCGAGGACACCGAGCGCAAGATCGCGCTCGAGGTCGCGATGCAGTGGACGACGGCGTACACCGAGTCGGTGCACACCTACGCGAACACGATCAACACGCACGAGGGCGGCACGCACGAGGAGGGCTTCCGCGCGGCGCTGACGACGCTCGTCAACCGCTACGCGCGCGAGAAGGGCCTGCTCAAGGAGAAGGACGACAACCTCTCGGGCGACGACGTGCGCGAGGGCCTCACCGCGGTCATCTCGGTCAAGCTCTCCGAGCCGCAGTTCGAGGGCCAGACGAAGACGAAGCTCGGCAACACCGAGGCGAAGTCGTTCGTGCAGCGCATCGTCGGCGACCAGCTCGGCGACTGGTTCGAGCGCAACCCGAACCAGGCCCGCGACATCATCCGCAAGGCCATCCAGGCGGCGACCGCGCGGATCGCGGCGCGCAAGGCCCGCGAGGCGACGCGCCGCAAGGGCTTCCTCGAGACCAGCGGCATGCCCGGCAAGCTGAGCGACTGCACCTCGAAGGACCCGACGATCTCCGAGATCTTCCTCGTCGAGGGCGACTCGGCCGGCGGCTCGGCGAAGACCGGCCGCGACCCGGCGACGCAGGCCATCCTGCCGCTGCGCGGCAAGATCCTGAACGTCGAGAAGGCGCGCCTCGACCGCGCCCTCGGCAACGCCGAGATCCAGGCGATGATCACCGCCTTCGGCACGGGTATCGGCGAGGACTTCAACCCCGAGAAGGCCAGGTATCACAAGATCGTGCTCATGGCCGACGCCGACGTCGACGGCCAGCACATCACCACGCTGCTGCTCACCCTGCTGTTCCGCTTCATGCGGCCGCTCATCGAGATGGGCTACGTCTTCCTGGCGCAGCCGCCGCTGTACCGGCTGAAGTGGACGAACTCCGAGCACGAGTACGTGTACTCCGACCGGGAGCGCGACGCGCTGCTCGCCGCCGGCCAGGCCGCGGGCAAGCGCCTCCAGAAGGAGAACGGCGTCCAGCGCTACAAGGGTCTCGGCGAGATGAACCACCAGGAGTTGTGGGACACGACCATGAATCCCGAGACCCGCACGCTGCTGCAGGTCACGATGGAGGATGCCGCGGCCGCCGACGAGATCTTCTCGACGCTGATGGGCGACGACGTCGAGAGCCGTCGCTCCTTCATCCAGAAGAACGCGAAGGACGTCCGCTTCCTCGACATCTGAGCGCGCGCCGTGACCCGGCGCGCGATCCGCGAGCAGTTCGAATCGACGAGAAGACATGACTGACGAATTCAGCACCGAAGCCGCAGACGGCGAGCACAACCACGGCAAGATCGACCAGGTCGATCTGCAGCTGGAGATGCAGCGCTCGTACCTCGACTACGCGATGAGTGTGATCGTCGGGCGCGCGCTGCCCGACGTCCGCGACGGCCTGAAGCCGGTGCACCGCCGCGTGATCTACACGATGTACGACGGCGGCTACCGCCCCGACCGCGCGTTCTCGAAGTGCACGCGCGTCATCGGCGACGTCATGGGCCAGTTCCACCCGCACGGCGACAGCTCGGTGTACGACGCGCTCGTGCGCTTGGTGCAGCCGTGGTCGCTGCGCTACCCGCTCGCGCTCGGGCAGGGCAACTTCGGCTCGCCCGGCAACGACGGCGCGGCCGCGCACCGATACACCGAGACGAAGATGTCGCCGCTCGCCCTCGAGATGGTGCGCGACATCGAGGAAGAGACCGTCGACTTCCAGGACAACTACGACGGTCGCACCCAGGAGCCCACCGTGCTCCCGGCGCGCTTCCCGAACCTGCTCGTCAACGGCTCCGTCGGAATCGCGGTCGGCATGGCCACGAACATCCCGCCGCACAATCTGCGCGAGGTCTCCGAGGGTGCGCTCTGGGCGCTCGAGCACCCGGATGCCTCGCACGAGGAGCTGCAGCAGGCGCTCATGGAGCGCATCAAGGGGCCGGACTTCCCGACCGGCGCGCAGATCCTGGGCGTCAAGGGCATCCACGACGCCTACCGCACTGGCCGTGGCTCGATCACGATGCGCGCGGTCGTCAGCGTCGAGGAGATCCAGGGCCGCACCTGCCTCGTCGTCACCGAGCTGCCGTACCAGGTGAACCCCGACAACCTCGCGGTGAAGATCGCCGAGCTCGTCAAGGACGGCAAGCTCTCCGGCATCGCCGACATCCGCGACGAGACCTCCGGCCGAACGGGCCAGCGACTCGTGCTCGTGCTGAAGCGCGACGCCGTCGCCAAGGTCGTGCTGAACAACCTGTACAAGCACACCCAGCTGCAGGAGAACTTCGGCGCGAACATGCTCGCGATCGTCGACGGCGTGCCGCGCACGCTCTCGATCGACGGCTTCATCACGCACTGGATCGCGCACCAGATCGACGTCATCGTGCGTCGCACGAACTTCCGCCTGAAGAAGGCCGAGGCCGACGCGCACATCCAGCGCGGCTACGTGAAGGCCCTTGACGCGCTCGACGAGGTCATCGCGCTCATCCGCCGCTCGCCCGACGTCGACGAGGCCCGCACCGGCCTGATGAACCTGCTCGGGGTCGACCAGCTGCAGGCCGACGCCATCCTCACCATGCAGCTCCGCCGCCTCGCGGCCCTCGAGCGGCAGAAGATCATCGACCGCCTCGCGCAGCTCGAGCTCGAGATCGCCGAGTATCTCGCGATCCTCGCCGACGAGGGGCGCCAGCGCACCATCATCTCCGAGGAGCTCACCGAGATCGTCGCGAAGTTCGGCGACGACCGGCGCACGCACATCATGCCGGGTTTCGACGGCGACATGTCGGTGGAAGACCTGATCCCCGAAGAGGAGATGGTCGTCACCGTCACGCGCGGCGGCTACATCAAGCGCACCCGCAGCGACAACTACCGCTCGCAGCACCGCGGCGGCAAGGGCGTGAAGGGCGCGCAGTTGCGCGCCGACGACGTGGTCGACCACTTCTTCGTCACGACGACGCATCACTGGCTGCTGTTCTTCACGAACATGGGCCGCGTCTACCGGGCGAAGACCTACGAGATCCTCGAGGCCGGCCGCGACGCCAAGGGGCAGCACGTCGCGAACCTCCTCGAGATGCAGCCCGACGAGCAGATCGCCGAGATCGTCGACATCCGCGACTACCAGGTGGCCACCTACCTGGTGCTCGCCACCCGCGACGGCCTCGTCAAGAAGACCGAGCTCGCCGCGTACGACACCAACCGCTCGCGCGGCGTGATCGCGATCAACCTCCGCGAGGGCGACGAGCTCGTCTCCGCGATGCTCGCGAACGAGACCGACGAGATCCTGCTCGTCTCGCAGAAGGGCATGTCGCTCCGCTTCGAGGCGACCGACGAGGCGCTGCGTCCGATGGGCCGTGCCACCTCGGGCGTCAAGGGCATGTCGTTCCGCGACGGGGACGCGCTGCTCGCGGCATCCGTCGTCCCGTCCTCCGATGACGACGACGAGGCGGATGCCCCGGAGGATTCCGCGGGCCAGAAGCTCAGCCCGAGCGACGCGTACGTCTTCGTCGTCACCGAGGGCGGCTACGCGAAGCGCACCCGGATCGAGGAGTACCGCAAGCAGAACCGCGGCGGCCTCGGCATCAAGGTGGCCAAGCTCTCCGAGGACCGCGGCGATCTGGCCGGCGCCCTGATGGTCTCGCGGAACGACGAGGTCCTTGTGGTTCTTGCCAGTGGCAAGGTGGTACGCTCCCATGTCGCCGAAGTCCCGGCCAAGGGCCGGGATACGATGGGCGTCGTGTTCGCGAAGTTCGCGAACGACGACCGCATCATCGCGATTGCGAAGAATTCTGAGAGGAACCTCGACGAGGAAACCGAAGAGTCGGTGGAGTCGACGGACACCGAGTAACCGCCTGAGGGAGAATCACCACCGATGAGTAGCGTCGCCGAGAAGCTGGCCAAGAAGTCCGGCCGCAAGCGCCCGGCCAAGCAGGTGCGCCTGCGCCTGGTCTACATCGACTTCTGGTCGGCCGTGAAGCTGTCCTTCCTGATCGCGGTCTGCCTCGCGGTCGTGAACATCGTCGCGACGTTCCTCGTCTACACGGTGCTCAACTCGACCGGCATCTTCGGCAAGGTGAACGAGCTGGTGCAGGACGTCGCGGGCCAGGGCGGCGACCTCACGTCGATCCTCTCGCTCGGCAACGTCATGGGCTTCGCGATCGTGGTCTCGCTGCTGAACCTGGTCGTCACGACCGCGCTGGGCGCCATCATGGCGGTGCTCTACAACCTCAGCGTGAAGGTCACCGGCGGCATCCTGGTCGGCTTCACCAACAACTGATCGACGGTGCCGGCGTGGCGGAACCCGATTCGGAGTTTCGCCCACGGTCGGGTAGGCTGTCCTTCGGCCTTCACGGGCCGGCACCGATTCGGGGATATAGCTCAGGCGGTTAGAGCGCTTCGCTGATAACGAAGAGGTCCGAGGTTCAAGTCCTCGTATCCCCACTCCAAAACTCCACACTCACCGGCGGCGTGCCGCCGGTTCCGGGGCCTTAGCTCAGTTGGTAGAGCGCCTGCTTTGCAAGCAGGATGTCAGGAGTTCGATTCTCCTAGGCTCCACCAGTTCGGTCACCGGGGGGTTCCGCATGACCACACCGCAGGCGCTCAGCGAGGCCGACCGCAGGATCGTCGCATCCTGGGCCGCCGAGTGCGCCGAGCGGGTCCTGCCGCTCTTCGAGGCGGAGGCCGACGCCGACGATCGCGCGCGCGACGGCATCGACCGCGCGCGGGCGTTCGGCCGTGGCGAGCTCGACACCGCGGGGCAGATCCGGATCCGTTTCGTCGCCGGCCGGGCCGCCGGCTCGGCGAGGACCCCCGCCGCGGTGGCTGCCGCGCGAGCGGCCGGCCAGGCCGCGGGCGTCGCCCACATGGGCGCGCACGCGCTCGGCGCAGCAGCCTACGCGGCGAAGGCGGCGGCCCTCGCCGCGGGCGATCCGGAGTCCGCTCGGCGCGAGGAAGTGCAGTGGCAGCTCCAGCGGCTGACGCCCGAAGCGCGCGACGCCTTGGCGCGCCTCCCGCTGCTCGGCACGGATTCCGCCGGCCCGCTGGGACCGGGATTGCTCACGACCGGCGTACTCGCCACGACCATCCGCGAGATCCAGGCCGCGCTCGGCGCCTCTCGCCCGAGCTGAAAGCGGCCCTGGTCCTCACCCCGCTGCGTCGAGGCGTCGCGCCAGGCCCGCCCGCGAGCGCAGCCCTGTCTTCCGCAGGATCCGTGAGACGTGGGTCTCCACCGTTCGCGGACTGAGGTGGAGCGTGGCGGCGATGTCGCGGTTGCTGCGCCCTTCGGCGACGAGTTCGGCTACGGTGCGCTCGCGCGGGGTGAGCGCCGCGCCCTCCAGGGCGGCGGCTCGGCCGCCGCGTTCGGCCAGCGCAGCCGGGGTCGAAGGGCCGGGGGTCGACAGCTGCTGCACCCAATGCTCAGCGAAGCCGGCGTACAACGGCGCTGCGCCGCGACGGAAGCAGTCGGCCGCGCGGCTCGCATCCTCGCGGGCGTCCGCGTTCCGGCCGAGTGCGTGGAACAGCTGAGCGCGGAACAGCAGGCCATGACCGGTTTGAGAAGCGTGCCGCGCGCGCAACCCGACCGCGATCGCGGCCTCGGCGTGCTGGAGTGCGGTCGCGGGGTCGCCGGACGCCAGTGCGAGTTCGCCGAGACCGAGGTGCTTCTGTCCGCCGAAGAGGTCGTGCGGCCCCACCGCGAGCGGCGCGCGATCGACCTCGAGACCGAGTCGGATGGCCGCGCGCACGCTGAACAGCTCGACGATGCGGCGCCACCACGCGATCTGCGGGAGGCCCGCGTCCTGGAGCCGGCGGTAGCGGGAGCGCAGCTCTGCCGGGGAGACCCGTCCCGGCGCTGCCACGAGCGCCGCGGTCGCTGCGAGTGGGATCGCGTCCGGCCAGTTGTATCTGCGTCCGGCATCGATCGCGAGCTCGACGAGTTCTTCCGCCTCGGTGCAGCGATCGAGTGGAATGCAGATGAAGGCCAGCACGACGTAGAGGTGGGGGAGCGCGTGGAAACGACCGTGCCGCTCCGCGAGTCCGAGCGCGCGTTCGAGGAGCTCAGCACCCTCGTCGAAGTCGCCGAGGAAGTGCGCGCACCAGCCGAGCGCGGTCGCTGCGTCGATGACGGACAGCACCTCGTTCCCGGACAGCCGGGCGAAGCCGTGCTTGGCGCTCGCATACTCGCGCCGCGCGAGTTCGAGCTCGCCGCCGCGGAGATGGGCGAGTGCGCGCAGCGCGGACATCGCGGCCGCCAGCGGGGGATTGCGTGCGGGATCGAGCGCTTCGAGGCGGTCGCTCGAGCGGACGCTCGGGCTGCCGTCGTGCATCACCTCGAGCGTCGCGAGCTCGACGGCCACCTCTGGGGAGGACGCTGCGGGGCTCGCCCCCACGGCGAGCTCGACCGCCTCGTCGGGCCGTCCCTGGATGCGCAGGCACTGGATGAGCAGAGCCAGTGCGGCTCCGCTGGGCTCTTCGACCCGGTACGCCGAGCGGATCAGCCCCTCGGCCTCGGCGGGCCGCCCGTCGAGGAGCAGTGCGCGAGCGAGCAGCAGATCGCGTTCGCGCGACGGCACCGGTCGTGTTCGCTCGAGCAATCCGATGCAGCTCCGCGGTGACGTGGCCAGCACGATTCCGGCCGCTTGGACGATGACCGCGAGCTCCGCGCCGTCGAGCATCGGACCGAGGTGCTGGAGCTGTGAAGCCCGCTCGATCGCATCGCTCGCGTGCTGCGCCGCGCGTCGGTGCGCACGATGGCGGCTCGACGAGGACATGCCGCGGTACGCGGCGGCCTGGATGAGCGGATGCGCGACCCGCATCCGCTCGACGTCGATCAGCCCGCGCGCGGCGAGCCGATCCGCTGCACGCGCCCCGGCCTCCGCCGAGATGCCGGCGACGAGGTGCAGCGCACCGGGTGGCACGGTCTGGCGCAGCGACATGGCTCCCAGGAGCGCCCGGGCCTCCTCGTCGAGCGCCAGAAGCTCGCCCCGCAGGGCGTCGTCGAGGCTCGCTCCGACCGCCTCGACGGGATCGATCTGCATCGCCCCGCTCCGGTGGTGTCCTTCGGCGAGGAGACGGAGGAAGAGCGGGTTCCCCCCGCCGAGCGCGACGAGTCGGGCGTCGTCGACGCCCTGACTCGCGAGGAGGGCGCTGGCGTCCTCCGGGGCGAGCGGGGCGAGCACGATGCGGTGCATCGAGCTCCCGCTGCGACGCGCCGCGGCCGCGAGGGCACTTGGTGCGCGTCCGGTGCGGTGACTGATCAGCAGTCGCAGGCCGAGGGATGCGGGCTCCAGCAGGAGCTGCTCGATCAGCGCGGTCGAAGCGGCGTCGAGCCAGTGCGCGTCGTCGATCACGAGGAGGGCGGGGGAGGCCGTGAGGCCGGTCCGGACCGAGCGGAGCAGTGCGCGCGGCGAGCGTTGGGCCTGCAGGAGGGGGCCGAGCTCGGTGTCGAGGAGGGACTCGAGGATGCCGCGGACCCCGTCGAACGGGATGCCCGAGTCGAGTTCGTCGGCCCTGGCGAAGAGGACACGAGCCCCTCGCCAGGCTGCGAGGAACTCGTTGACGAGGGCGGATTTGCCGATGCCGATCGCGCCTTCGAGGAATACCAAACGGTGAGCGGGCCCGGGTGGCTCCGCGCCGAGGGCGGAGCGCAGACGCGCCAACTCTGCTGTTCTGCCAACGATCATCGGGTCCCCTCCGACACGGTTGGCGTCAGAGTATCTGGAATCCCGCACCCACCGGCTCACTCCAGAGGATGACATTCCGGATGTTGCGTGGTTCTACGGATGCGACCCGATCGGGGGCCGCCGTAGCGTGTGCCTGATTGTGTCCGCCCGAACCGTGAGGAACACGAAATGACCACGACCCGTCGACCACGATGGTCGCGATTGCTCGCCGCACTCACCGGTACGGTGCTCGCGGTGGGCGCGAGCGGCCTCGCCGTGGCGCTGCCCGCCCACGCCGCCCCCCAGGACGGCGTGTACACCGGCGAGAACAGCCACGGCTTCGACTTCTCGATCACCGTGAGCGGCGGCGCCGTGACCGATGTCGTCACGACGTCGTACGCCGCCTGCGGGGTTCCGCCGAGCAACACGGTGGTCCCGTTCAATGAGATCCCGGTCACGCCGATCGCGGCCGACGGCTCGTTCTCCGCGAACTGGACCTACCAGATCGACGCCGACTACTCCGCGGAGTACTGGCTCGGCGGCGTCTTCAACGACGACGGCACCGTCACGAGCGCCGGCTCGAACGCCGCGGACATGATCGGCGTCGGCCTGCTGTGCGAGGGCATGCAGTTCAGCTGGGATGCGGCGGTCGCGGGCGTCGCGCCGGAGATGGGCGTCACCCCGAACCCCGCGACGCTTTCCCAGGCGCAGGACCCGGCGGGCGCGCTGAACATCACGGGCTCCGGCTTCGTGCCGGGCTCGACCGTCGCGCTGACGGTCAACGGCGAGCAGGCCGCCGAACGCACGGCCGACGACCAGGGCGACGTCGCCGTGCAGCTCGCGTGGCTGAACGCCACGGTCGGGCAGCACACGCTGCGCCTCGTCAGCGGCTCGCGCTCGGCCGAGACCACGCTCACGATCGTCGAGGACCCGAGCTACTCGCCGACCGCTGCCGTCGACCCGGCCACGGTGACCGTCTCCGGGCTCGCGGGGGCGGGCGTCGCCGTGAGCGGAACGGACTTCCCGCCGTCGACGGCGGTGGAGCTGGCCTTCGACGGCGCGCCGGTCACCACGGTGACGAGCGGCGCGGACGGGTCCGTGGCGACGACGCTCGTGCGGGCCGGCGTGGCGCCGGGTGCGCACACGGTGAGGCTCACCGCCGGGCAGTGGTCGGCCGAGGCCACGCTGACCGTCGAAGCAGACCCGGTGCAGTACGACCCGGAGGCGAGCGCCTCGCCCGCGTCGCTGACGGTCGAGCAGCTCGGCTCTGACGGCGTGACCATCGAGGGCATCGGCTTCCCGCCGAACGAGCCGGTCGCGATCGCGGTCGACGGCGAGACCGTCGCGACGGTCTCGGTCGACGCGAACGGGGCGCTCACGCACGTGTTCGTCCGGGCCGATGTCGCGCCGGGGCCGCACACGGTCGTGCTGAGCAGCGGGCAGTGGAGCGCCGAGACCGGCTTCGAGGTGACCGAGGACCCGATCGTCTACGAGCCCGAGGCGTCCGTGTCGCCGGGGTCGGTCACGCAGAGCGGACTCGCCGGCACCGGGGTCGGGGTCACGGGGGCCGGATTCCCCGAGAACGCCGACGTGGAGCTGCGCTTCGACGGCGAGCTCGTCACCACCGTGCGGTCGGATGCGAACGGCGCGGTCGCGACCCAGCTCGTCCGGGCCGGCGCGCCGGTCGGCACCTCGACCGTGCTGCTCCGCAGTGGCCAGTGGGAGGCCTCGGCTCAGCTCGTCGTCACCGAGGACCCGGCGGTCCCTGCCGAGGTCGTGCTCACGCCGAACGAGCTCAGCAGCGGCGACCTCGAGGGCGGCGGCGTCGCCCTCGACGTCGATGGCCTGCCTGCAGGACTCCCGGTCCGGGTGCTGTTCGACGGCGACGAGGTCGGTGCCTTCACGAGCTCGCCGACAGGCGGGGGGTCGCTGCGGTTCAGCGTCGCGGACGTCGTTCCCGGCTCGTACCTCGTGCAGCTCGTCGAGGGTCCGGGCTTCGCTCCGGTCCTGCCGGTGCAGCCGTTCGCGCTGGTCGGCCCGCTCGCGGCCGGCGATGTGCTCGGCGAGGCGACCCTGACGGTCACGGCGGACCCCGGCCCCGGCGAGCCGACGCTCGAGCTCGCTCAGACGAGCATCGCGAGCGACGCCCTCGCCGGAGCGGGGGTGGCGCTGACCGCGAGCGGCTTCACCGCGGGCGAGGAGGTCTCGGTGTTCTTCGACGGTGAGGAGATCGGTACGGCGGTGCCCGACGGCGACGGTGTGGTGCGCTACACCCTTCGGGCGACCGGGGTCGATCCCGGCGAGTACGAGGTGACCGTGGGTCGCGGCGACCGGATCGCCAGCGCGACGCTCACCGTGACCGCGGCATCCGGGCCGGGCACGCCGGGCCCGGGAACGCCCGGACCGGGCACGCCCGCTCCGGGCCGGAGCCCGAACCCGGGCACGGGCGACGGGAGCAGCCTCGCCGACACCGGCGTCGACGGCGCCGCGATCGGGGGCCTGACGCTGCTCGCCATGGCGCTGCTCGCCGCCGGCGGCACGGTGTTCCTGCGCCGCCGTCTGGGCTGAGTCCCGGCATCCGACCGCCCCGGCGTCCGCGTGCAGTGCGGGCGCCGGGGCTTCGGCCCGTGCGGGTACAGTGACCGAATGGACATCCGCATCGCGGCGTATGGCGTCATCATCGACCAGGGGCGAATGCTGCTCTCGCACTGGAACGAGCACGGCCGCTCGGGGTGGACCCTCCCCGGTGGCGGCATCGAGGGGTCGGAGCATCCGCTCGAAGCGGCGGTCCGCGAGATCCGCGAGGAGACCGGCTACGACGCCGAGATCGATCGCCTGCTCGGCATCGACACGATGGTGATCCCGGCGGAGCGGCGGAATACGGGGCAGGCGCCGCTCTACGCGATGCGGGTCGTGTACCGCGCGCACGTCGTCGGCGGCGAGCTGCGCAACGAGGTGGGCGGGTCGAGCGACGAGGCGCGCTGGGTGCGGCTCGAGGAGATTCCGCGGCTGAAGCGGGTGAGCCTGCTCGACATCGGGCTGCGACTCAACGCCGAGGAGCCCGCCGACGGGCGTCAGCGCTGAGCGGTCCTCGCCCGGCAGCACGTCGCCGCCTCGGAGAAAAGGGAACGGCCCCGTCCGAGCGGACGGGGCCGTTGGATCGGCGCCGAGGCGGTGCACCCGGCGGGACGTACGGTGCTCACGGGGTCACCTGGCGGTGACGCTCAGTGCGATGCGGGCGAACTCCTCGTCACGGAGCGCCGTCGCGATGCGCTGCGCCTCGCGGTGGTGCGCCACCGCTCGGTGCGTGCGCCTCTCGTCGTGACGACGGCTCCATTCGAGGAGGGCGAGCCCGAGCCGTGCGGCCACGCGCTCGCGGAGCATGCGCGCACCGGTGCGCACGTCGCTCGCTCGGGATTCGGTGGTCCCGATGGTGGTGATGGTCGTGGGATTCACGATGGTTCCTTCGTTTCAGGATGGTCGGCGCCGAGGATGGTCGGAGCCGGGTCGACGCGCGCGGGCGCGCCGAGTCTCAGTCGCGACGGGTCCGGGCGGACCGGCGTCGCGCGGCCGCACCGGAGGTTCCGGAGCGGGGAGCCGCAGCGTACGGCGTCCGAGTCACCGACTCGGTGATGGGCGATGCGCCTCGATGGCGCGATGTACCCGTGGGGCTGGAGCCTTCAGGAGCGACGGGGCCAGTGCAGACTGGCGGCGCTCAGCCCGGGCTCAGCAGGCGGCGACGGAGGCCGCGAACGCTGCGCCGAGGAAGGTGTGGCCGGCGGGCGACTGGAAAGTCTGCTTCATCATCGGTCATCACTCCTCTCTGAAACTCGGCGGAAACGAACGGTCACGAACCTATCGGTGTTCGCGCCGCCCGCGCAAGTGCCTGGCCGAAATCGGATCCGAACGATGCGGAAACACCGATGGCCCCGCTGGATCAGCGGGGCCATCGCTCAATGGTGCGCGTCGGAAGGGACGCGGGGGATCAGGATGCCGCGGGGCTCTCGGGCTCGTCGTCGGCGACCCAGAGCTCGTCGTCGGCGCGGAACGTCTGCCAGACGGCGTACGCGACGCCGGCGGCGACGACCACGCCGGCGCCGATCGCGAGGATCGTGCCGACGCCCGGGCCCTTCTTCTGCTCGACGACCACGGCGCGCGGGTTGACGCGCTCGATCGCGCGGCGCACCCGGGTGTCGTTGGCGATGTCGCCGACCGAGAGCAGCGAGCCGAGGAAGCCGCCCACCGTGCGCTCGGCGGTGTCGCCGGCGCGCTTCGCGACGACGCGCGCGGTGTCGATCCCGGGCCGGACGTACGTCTGGTACCCGTCTCGAACCCGCGGGACGACCTCTTCGCGCGTCAGGTTGCCGAGCTGGCGGCTGGCCTCACGGGCGACGGAATTCGCGTGCTCCAGTACGGCCTGCTGGTTCCCCCACAGTTCTTCCGCACTCCCCCGCAGCCGCTTGAGTTCCTTCCGGCGCTTGCGTGACAGGCTCATGTCGACCTCCATCGTTGTGCAGCGAACTCCTCCATCTTGCCACCGAACCGCCTGGAAACGAGGTGGGAGTCGTCGGGGGTTGCCAGCGGATGCCGCTTCGTGCATGAGAGAATGGCCGACATGGCTGCTCTCCCCACCGCTGTTGCGACGATCACGACGAACCACGGCCCGATCGAGGTCGAGCTCTACGGCAACCACGCGCCGAAGACGGTGCGCAACTTCATCGGTCTCGCGACCGGTGAGCAGGAGTGGACCCACCCGGGCACCGGCCAGAAGCAGAGCGGTGTGCCGCTCTACGACGGCGTCGTGTTCCACCGCATCATCCCCGGCTTCATGATCCAGGGCGGCGACCCGCTCGGCCAGGGCATCGGCGGTCCCGGCTACCAGTTCGACGACGAGATCAACCCCGAGCTCGACTTCACCGAGCCCTACGTTCTCGCCATGGCCAACGCCGGCCCCGACCGCATCACCGGCGGCGGCACCAACGGCTCCCAGTTCTTCATCACCGTCGGGCCGACCACCTGGCTCCAGGGCAAGCACACCATCTTCGGCAAGGTGACCGACGCCGCCAGCCAGGCGGTGGTCGACAAGCTCGCCGCGGTGCCCACCGACGGCCGCGACAAGCCGCTCGAGGACGTGGTGATCGAGTCGATCGCCATCGAGCAGCGCTGACCCGCCCGAGAATCTCGAGCATCGGGTGAGCGAGGGCGCGCCGTCCCGCGAGGACTTCTGCTATCGGCATCCCGATCGGCGGAGCTACGTGCTGTGCCAGCGCTGCGGCCGCACCGTGTGCGGCGAGTGCCAGACCCCGGCACCCGTCGGAGTGATCTGCCCCGAGTGCATGCGTGAGCAGCGCGCACAGGCGCCGCGCACGAAACCGGCCGCCTTCACCCGCATGCGGAGCGCTGCGGGCCGCGGCGCTCCGGTGGTCACGTACTCGATCATCGGCGTGACGCTCGTCGTCTACCTGCTGCAGTTCCTCACCGGCTCGCTGCTCACGAACCTCTTCGCGTTCACCCCGCAGGCCTTCGTGCTGTCGATCGAGCCGTGGCGGGCGCTCACGAGTCTGCTGCTGCACGGCTCGATCCTGCACGTGCTGCTGAACATGTACACGCTGTGGCTGTTCGGCCAGCTGCTCGAGTCGATGCTTGGCCGCTGGCGCTTCCTCGCGCTGTACCTGATCGCGGGGCTCGCCGGCTCGATCGGCGTCGTCGTGTTCGCCGACCCGTTCACCTGGGTGCTCGGCGCATCCGGAGCGATCTTCGGCCTGATGGGCGCGTTCGTCGTGATCCAGCGACGGCTGGGCGGCAACCTCACCCAGCTCTACGTGCTGCTCGCCATCAACCTCGCGATCGGATTCCTGCCCGGCGCGAACATCTCCTGGCAGGCCCACCTCGGCGGCCTGATCGGCGGCGCCCTGGTCGGGCTCATCTACCTCGAGACGCGGGACCGTTCGCGCCGCGGACTCCAGATCGGCCTGCTCGCCGGACTCGTCGTCGCGCTCTTCGTGCTCGGCTTCCTCGTGGCCCGCTGGAAGATCGGCGCCTTCTGAGTTATCCACACCCTCTCCACAGTCTGGGGAGAATTACAGAGGTGTGATTCAGCGGGTGCCGCTCCAGAAGCCCGGATTCCCGGCAATCTCGCCGCGAGCTGGGTTATCCCCAGATTCCACAGGACTCTGTGGAGAATGGGGAGAACGCTGTGGAGAGCTGTGGAAAGCGGTTCGCTCGGCATGAGAAAGGGGCGGGTGCCGAAGCACCCGCCCCTCTCTCGTCGTCGGTTCGGCCGGCGTCAGCGCCAGCGGGTGGTCATGAGGAAGCCGATGAAGGCGATGCCGAATCCGATCAGGATGTTCCACGGACCCAGGTCGGCGATGGGCCAGGCCCCGCCGGAGACGTAGAACACGATGATCCAGGCCAGTCCGAGCAGCATGAAGCCGAACATGACGGGCTTGAACCAGACAGGGTTCGGGGCCTCTTCGCCGCTCGGCTGCTCCGCGTTCGCGGGCTTCGGGGATTTCGCACGTGCCATGCCCGAGATTCTAGCCGAGGCGGGGCGCGGAGCCCATCCCGGCGGCGAAGCGCACGGTTCCGGCACAGCCGGGCGGCAGTAGACTCACGGGTATGTCCGCGCCCGCGCCGGTTGAGGGTGGGCGACGCGCCTCGCGTCGCCCGGCGAGGCCGCGCCCACGGGTGAGCGTGGTCGGGGTCTTCGGCGAACTCCTCGTGACCGCGGGGGTGCTCATCCTGCTCTTCCTCGGTTGGCAGCTCTGGTGGAACGACGCGATCATGGCCGGGCAGCAGTCCGCCGCGGCATCCACCCAGTCGTCGAAGTGGATCGAGGAGGAGCGCGCGACCCGGGGCGACGCCCCGCCGCCGGATCCGGCCGACTACGGCGATCCCGTCGTCGACACGAGCGAGTACGGCAACGCCGAGCCGTTCGCGGTGATGTACGTGCCTCGGTTCAACAGCCCCGACACGGTGGACTCGGTGCGGACGATCGCGCAGGGCTACGGCCTCGACGTGCTGAACAGCTTCGACCTCGGCGTCGGGCACTACCCCGAGACGCAGATGCCCGGCGAGGTCGGCAACTTCGCGATCGCCGCGCACCGCAGCGCCTACGGCGGCGGCATGCACGAGATCGAGCAGCTCCAGCTGGGCGACGGCATATTCATCCAGACGAAGGACGGCTGGTACACCTACCGCTTCCGGGACTTCGAGTACGTCACCCCCGACACGGTCGACGTCCTCGCCCCGGTGCCGCACCGCCCGGACCTGCAGGCGACCGACCGGATCGTCACCCTCACGACCTGCAACCCGCTCTACTCCACCGCCGAGCGCCTGATCGCCTACGGGGTGCTCGAGTCGTGGCAGCCGCTGTCCGCCGGGCCGCCAGCCGAGATCGCGGCAGACGTCGCACGATGGGAGCAGTGACGTGTACGGAGCCCTCTGGCGCATTCTGCCCGGTCCGTGGTGGCTGCGGCTGCTGATCATGCTCGTGCTGGCCGCAGCGGCCGTCTATGCCCTCTTCACCTGGGTGTTCCCCTGGGTCGACCACATCCTGAACCCGATCAACGTCACGGTGGAGTAAATGTTCCGCGTCCTCGTCATCGACAACTACGACAGCTTCGTCTACACGCTCAACGGCTACCTGCAGGAGCTCGGCGCCGAGACCGAGGTCATCCGCAACGACGACATCGCGGTCGCCGACGTGCCGGCGCGCCTCGCGGAGTTCGACGCCGTGCTCGTCTCGCCCGGCCCGGGCAAGCCCGCCGATGCCGGCATCTCCATCCCGGCGGTCGAGGCGGCGCTCGCGAGCGGGCAGCCGCTGCTCGGCGTGTGCCTCGGGCACCAGGCGATCGCGGAGGCCTTCGGCGGCGTGGTGACCAACGCCGAAGAGCTGATGCACGGTAAGACCTCGAACGTGCGCCACGACGACGGCGACTTCTACGCGGGTGTCCCGCAGCCGTTCACCGCGACCCGGTACCACTCGCTCGCGGTCGTCGACGGCACCCTGCCCCCCGAGCTCGTCGTCACGAGCCGGACCGAGGGAGGCGTCATCATGGGGCTGCGCCACGAGCGGGCACCCATCTACGGGGTGCAGTTCCACCCGGAGTCGGTGCTCACCGAGGGCGGGTACCGCATGCTCGGCAACTGGCTCGCGGCCGCAGGGCTTCCCGAAGCGCGCGAGCGCGCCGCCGGCCTGAACCCGCTCCTCAAGTAGGGGCTCAGCCCGCGCAGTAGCGCGGCCCGCGAGGGGCTCAGCCCGCGCAGTAGCTCAGCTCGACCTCGGACTTCTGCGGGACCTCGCCGGGCGGCAGCGACTGCCGGGTGACCGGCGAACCGGGCTGCGAGGCGCACTCCGGATCGGGCACGGGCACCGGGACGAGCTGCAGGTTCTGCGACTGCAGGAACGAGCTCGCCGCCGCGAGGGACTGGCCGGTCAGATCGGTGAGCGTGACCCGGCCGTTCGAGATCTTGAAGTTCACGGTCGACCCGATCTCGACCGAGGTGCCGGCGGCGGGGTCGCTGCCGAGCACGGTGTTCTCGGCCACGGTGGGGGAGTTCTCGCGCGTCTCGCTGCCGGGGACGAGGCCGGCATCGGTGATGGCCTGCTTCGCCTGGTCGAGCGTCAGGTTCGCGAGATCCGGCACGGCGACGGCCTCGCGCCCGCTGGACACGAAGACGGTGATGGTCGTGCCGCTCGAGACGGTCTCGCCGGCCGGGGGATCGGTGTCGATCACCTGGCCCGCCGGGATCGACGGGTCGGTCTGGTCGACCCTGGTGGCCGGCAGGTTGAGGTCCTGCAACTGATCGACGGCCTGCTCGTACGTCTGCCCCGTGAGGTCGGGGACCCGCGCGACGTCGGACGGCAGCTCGGTCGTGGGCTGCAGGTTCAGCGCCCAGTACATGACCGCGATGACGATCACCACGACCGCGACGATGCCCGACCAGATCCAGACGGCCGGCGGGCGACGCTGGGTGCGCGTCATCGTCTCGTCCTCGGTGAGCTGCCGCAGGGCGAGCTCGGAGCTGGAGAGCGAGCCGGTGGGCGCGTCGAACAGCAGTGCCGCGCCTTCGGGCTCGCGGTGCACGGGAACGCGGCCGGACGCCGCCGTCTCGACATCCGCCCGGAACTCCGCCGCCGTCTGGTAGCGGTCGTCACGGCTCTTCGCGAGCGCGTGCAGCACGACGGCGTCGAGCGCCGGCGAGACCTTCGGGTTGATGACGCTCGGCTTGACCGGGCGCTCGCTGACGTGCTGGTAGGCCACTGCGACCGGGGTGTCGCCGCGGAACGGCGGCCGCCCGGTCAGCATCTCGAAGAGGACGACGCCCATCGAGTACAGGTCGGTGCGGGCGTCGACGGTCTCGCCCTTGGCCTGCTCCGGCGAGAAGTACGCCGCGGTGCCGAGGATCGCCGTGGTCTGCGCGACCGTCGTCGACGAGTCGGACACGGCCCGGGCGATGCCGAAGTCCATGACCTTCACCTGGCCGGCGGTGGTGATCATGATGTTGCCTGGCTTGATGTCGCGGTGCACGACGCCGGCGCGGTGCGAATACTCGAGGGCGGTCAGGACGCCTTCGGCGATCCGTACGGCCGCCTGCGGTTCGAGGGGGCCGTCGCTGATGACGTCCTTCAGCAGCCGGCCCTCGACGAACTCCATCACGATGAACGGCAGCTGCACCTCGTGGCCGGAGGGGTCGACCACGGTCTCCTCGCCCGCGTCGAAGACGCGCACGATGGTCGGGTGCGCCATCCGCGCCGCCGACTGGGCCTCCTGCCGGAATCGCATCCGGAAGGCCGGGTCGGTCGCCAGCTGCGGCTTCAGCAGCTTGATGGCGACCTGCCGTCCGAGCCGGGTGTCGGTGCCGACGTGCACATCGGCCATGCCGCCGCGCCCGATGAGCGCGCCCACGCGGTAGCGACCCGCGAGAATGCGTCCTTCATCGTTCACGTCGTGCAGTCCTTTCCATCGGCTCCGGCTCGGGTGCTCCGGGCCCCCGCGCCGCGCCAGTGCGAGTCAGTCGTCGGTGCCGTTGTTCCCGTTGCCGGGCAGCGGGGAGGAGGTGATCGTCACGGTTGCGGCCGGGGACGAGGGGGAGTTGAGCTGACCGCAGAAGTAGCTGTAGCTCACGCTCACCTCGCCGGTCGCGTCGCTGTTCGTGGAGATGGTGACCTTGCGCACGTCGGCGGACACCGGGGAGGGCTGGGCGGCGGGGCCTTCGACGGTGATCGCGTAACCGGAGAGCGTCTGCCCGGCGGGGCAGCTCGCGGCCGGCCACGACACCTCGAAGGACTGCCCCGGGCTCACCGAGGAGGGGTTCACCGTGGGCGCCGAGCCGGGGGCCGCCGGCGTCTCCGGCTCCCCGTAGTAGGTGAGGGTGATCGTCGTGCCCGGCTGCACCGGACCGCTCGGGTTCACGTCGGAGACGGTGTTCGCGAGGCCGGGCTCGGAGGCCGGGCCGCCCTCGACCGCGTTCACCGGGAGCCCCATGCCCTCGATCTCCGCTCGCGCCGCATCGACGTTCATGCCGATGAAGTGCGTGCGGTCGATCTGCACGGTCTGGGGCGCCTCGGAGGTCGGCGGCGCGCTGGTGGTCTTCGGCGGCGCACTCGAGCTCGGTGGCGCGCTCGTCGTCGACGGACCCGCCTTGCCGCCGTTGAGCAGCAGCGCGACGATCGTGCCGATCAGCACGATCGCGAGGATCGCGATCAGGATGATCAGCGGCCACGTCCACTTGCTGCGCTTCTTCTTGCCTGCTTCGGGGTCGTCGGCTCCCGCCGCACCGTCGGCGCCGAGCGCCGCGCCGGCGGCTGCACCGGCTCCGGCCGCGAGCACGGTGGTCGCCGCGGTCGGCGCCCCCTGCTGCGGCATGAGCATCGTCGCGGCGGTGCCGTCTCCGGCGCCGAGCACCGCCGGCACCGCGGCCGCGGCGGCCTGGACGTCACCGCGGCGCAGCGCGGTCGCGGCCCGTGCGAGGTGTGCGGCCGACTGCGGCCGGTCGGCCGGGTTCTTCGCGATGCACGCGTAGACGAGGTTGCGGACCGGCTCCGAGACCGTCACCGGCAGCTCCGGCGGCGTCTCGTTGATCTGCGCCATCGCGATGGCGACCTGCGACTCGCCCGTGAACGGGCGGCGGCCGGCGAGGCACTCGTACGCGACGATGCCGAGCGAGTAGATGTCGGTCGTCGGCGAAGCCGGGTGACCGGAGGCCTGCTCGGGCGAGAGGTACTGGACGGTGCCCATCACCTGGCCGGTGGCCGTCAGCGGCACCTGGTCGGCGATGCGGGCGATGCCGAAGTCCGTGATCTTCACGCGCCCGTCGGGCGTGATCAGCAGGTTGCCGGGCTTGATGTCGCGGTGCACGAGGCCCGCCGCGTGCGCGGCCTGGAGCGCGGCCGCGGTCTGCGCGACGATGTCGAGCACCTTGTCGGTCGAGAGCACGTGCTCCCGCTCGAGGATGGTCGACAGCGCCTCGCCGGGCACGAGCTCCATCACGAGGTAGGCGCTGCCGTCCTCTTCGCCGTAGTCGAAGACGTTGGCGATGCCCTCGTGGTTCACGAGCGCCGCGTGCCGGGCCTCGGCGCGGAAGCGCTCGAGGAAGCCCGGGTCGCCGAGGTACTCGTCCTTCAGGATCTTGAGGGCGACCTGTCGGCCGATGACGAGGTCAGTGGCCTGCCACACCTCGCCCATGCCGCCGATCGCAATGCGCGACTGCAGTTCGTAGCGCCCACCGAAGGTGAGCCCTGCGCTCGGTCTCATTTGTTCAGCACCGCCTCTAGTACCTGTTTCGCCACCGGTGCGGCAATTCCGTTGCCGAACCCCTCTTGCCCTTGTCCCCCGCCGTCTTCCACCAGGACCGTGATCGCATACTGGGGGGCGTCGGCCGGGGCAAAACCGGTGAACCAGAGAGTGTACGGGTCACTCTCGCCGTTCTCCGCGGTGCCCGTCTTCCCAGCCACGCTGACGCCGTCTATTCTTGCATTACTCGCGGCGCCGTTCTCGACGCCGTTCACCATCATCTGCACCATGGTGTCGGCCGTCTGCTTGCTGATCGCGCGGCCGAACTCGCTCTTCTGGAACTCCTGCAGCGGAGTGAAGTCGGGAGCCGTGATCTGGTCGACGAGGTTGGGGTTCATCACGATGCCGCCGTTCGCGATCGCAGCCGAGACCATCGCCATCTGCAGCGGCGTGGCCCGCACGTCGCCCTGGCCGAACGCGGTGAGCGCGGTCTGCGGCTCGTCGAGCGCCCGCGGGTAGGTGCTCGGCTCCGTCGCGGTCGGGATGTCGAACTCCGAGTCGAACCCGAACTTCTCCGCCTGCTCGCGGATGGCGTCGTCGCCGAGCGCCATGCCGAGCTCGGCGAACGGGATGTTGCACGAGAGCCGGAGGGCGTCCGCGAGGGTCACCTGCGCACCGCCCCCGCACGTTCCACCGTCGGTGTTGCGGACGACCGAGTTCGTGCCGGGGAGGGTGAGCTCGGCCGGGTTCGGGAAGGTGCTGTCGGGCGTGTACTGCCCGGATTCGAGGGCCGCGGCGGTGACGACGAGCTTGAAGACCGAGCCGGGCGGGTTCATGTCGCCGCCCGTCGCGCGGTTGTAGAGCGGGTCGGACGGGTCGTCGAGGAGCGCCTGGTAGGTGTCCTGGACCTCGCCGCTGTTGTGCACCGCGAGCGAGTTCGGGTCGTACGTCGGCTTCGTGACCATCGCGATGATGCGGCCAGTCGAGGGCTCGGTGACGATGACGGCGCCGGTGTAGTCGCCGAGCGCGTCCCACGCCGCCTGCTGGGCGACGGGATCGATCGCGACCTCGACGGAGGCGCCCATCGGGTCCTGGCCCGAGATCAGCCGGTTCAGCTGGTCGAAGAACTGCGTGGAGGACTGGCCGCTGAGGTACGAGTTCAGGGAGCGCTCGAGGCCGGTCGCCTCGCCGTTGACCGGGAGGAAGCCGGTGATCGGCGCGTACAGCGGGCCGTTCGCGTAGACGCGCTGGAACTTGTAGTCGTCGTCGGACGGCTGGGAGTACGCGATCGGTTCGCCGCCGACGAGGATCGGGCCGCGCTCGACCGAGTAGCTCTCGTACAGCGTGCGCGAGTTCCGCGGGTCGTTGGCCAGCGCTTCCGCCTGCGCGTACTGCACGATCGTCGAGGCGACGAAGAGCGACAGGAACATGACGAAGACGAGGATCGTGATGCGCTTCAGTTCGCGGTTCATCCGTCGATCACCAGCCTCGGATGGTTGCGGACCGTGTCGGAGAGCCGCAGCAGCAGCGCGACGATGATCCAGTTCGCGACGAGCGAGGATCCGCCGGCCGCGAGGAACGGGGTAGTCAGGCCGGTGAGCGGGATGACGCGCATGACGCCGCCGACGACGATGAACACCTGCAGGGCCACGACGAAGGAGAGCCCGACGCCGAGCAGCTTGCCGAAGTCGTCCTGCCCGGCGAAACCGATCCGGAAGCCGCGGGACACGAACAGCAGGTAGAGCGCGAGGATCGCGAAGATTCCGGCGAGGCCGAGCTCCTCGCCGAGGCTCGCGATGATGTAGTCCGACTGCGGCACGGGCGTGATGTCCGGGCGGCCCTGGCCCCAGCCGGTGCCGATCAAGCCGCCGTTCGAGAGCCCGAACAGGCCCTGCACGAGCTGGTAGCTGCCGCCCACCTCGGCCTCGTAGCGGGCCGGGTCGAACGGGTTCAGCCAGTTTGCGAAACGGTTGCCCACGTACTCGAGCACCTGGCTCGCGATGAGGGCGCCGGCGAGGAACAGCGAGAGGCCGAGCACGATCCACGACAGTCGACCGGTCGCGACGTACAGCATCACGAGGAACAGCCCGAAGTAGAGCAGGGCGGTGCCGAGGTCGCGCTGGAACACGATGACCGCCATCGACAGGGCCCACACGACGAGCAGCGGCCCGAGGTCGCGCGCCCGCGGGAAGCGCATGCCGAGGAAGGTGCGGCCCACCATCGACAGGGAGTCGCGGTTGCGCACGAGGTAGCCCGCGAAGAACACGGCCAGGGCGATCTTCGCGATCTCGCCGGGCTGGAAGTTCATCACGCCGGCGATGGAGATCCACACCTGCGCGCCGTCGTGGTCGTCGCCGAGCCCCGGCACGAGGGGGAGCAGGAGCAGCACGATCGCGACGAGACCGGACAGGTAGGTGTACTTGAACAGCACCCGGTGGTTGCGGATCACGAGGATCGTCACGATCGCGCAGACGATCGCGATGGCGCTCCACACGATCTGGCGCACGGCCGCGCTGTCCCAGCCGGTGTCGCCCTCGGCGATGTCGATGCGGTAGATCATCGCGATGCCGATGCCGTTGAGGAGGGTCGCGATCGGCAGCAGGAAGGGATCGGCGTCGCGCGCGACGAAGCGCATCGAGATGTGCAGCGCCAGGACGAGCGCCGAGAGCCCGGCGCCCAGCAGGATCAGCTGCGTGTCGATGGCCCCGAGCGCGCCGAGCTGCACGAGCACGATCGCGCCGGCGTTGATCGCGCAGGCGAAGAGCAGCAGGGCGAGCTCGAGGTTGCGGAGCTTCTGCGGCAGGCGGATGCGGCGGATGCCGGAGGGCGGCGTCGGCTCGCCGGCGGCCCGGGCGGCGCGACGGGCGCCCCTCGACGAGCTCGGGGAACCAGTCGAGCTCGGGGAACCAGTCGAGCTCGGGGAGCCGGCCGAGATGGGGGCGATGGGGTCAGTCAAGCGACGCCTCCAATCGCTGGACGATGCGGGACGCCTCGGAGTAGGAGTCGGCGCTGATCGTCTGCTCCACCCGCTGCTGATCGTAGGTGCGCAGCTCGGAGACGTCGATCGTCGTCTCGGTGTGCAGCTCGTGCAGCGAGATCGGCCCGAGGTTCTGCTGGATGCCCTGGTAGATCGCCACGCGCCCGTTGTGCTCGCCGACGTAGAAGCGGGTCTGCGTCCACTGGTAGCCGATGACGAAGGCCGCGACGATCGCGCCGACGAGCAGCACGATCCAGGCGCCCCAGACGATGCGGCGGCGGCGCCGGCGGCGCTCGTCCTCCTCGATCAGTTCGTCGAAGTAGTCGACCGAGTCCGGTTCGAAGTGCGTCTCCTGCACCGGGTGCGGGCGGAACGGCGTGAGTCGGATGCCGCGGGGCCGGGCGGGCTCGGGCGTCTTGAACGCGAGCGGCGCGGCGGCCGAGCCGACCATGACGCCGGGCGTCTCCGGCGCGGGGGGTTCGCCGATGTCGACGACGATGACGGTCACGTTGTCGGGCGCGCCGCCGTCGAGCGAAGCCTTGACGAGTCGTTCGGCGACGGGCTTCGCGCTCTGATCGCTCGCGAGGAAGTCGTGGATCTCCTCGAAGGAGACGACGCCGGACAGGCCGTCGGAGCAGAGCATCCAGCGGTCGCCCGGACGGGTCTCGAGCACCATCGTGTCGATCTCCGGGGAGGCCTCGACATCGCCGAGCACGCGCATCAGCACCGAACGGCGGGGGTGCACCATCGCCTCCTCGGCGGTGATGCGGCCGGCGTCGACGAGCCGCTGCACGAAGGTGTGATCGATGGTGACCTGGTTGAGCTCGCCCGAGCGGAGTAGGTAGATGCGGGAGTCGCCGATGTGCGCGATGACCACGCGGTCGCCCGTCAGCATCATCGCGCTGACGGTCGTGCCCATGCCGGTCAGCTCGGAGTGCTCGGCGACCGTCTCCGCGAGCCGCCGGTTCGCCGCGATCAGGGCGCCCTCGAGCGTCGCGGCCGCCTCGGTGGGGTCGGTGAAGGCGTGGTCGACCTCCGCGATGCGGTGCGTCGCGATCGCGCTCGCCACATCGCCGCCGGCGTGACCGCCCATGCCGTCGGCCACGAAGAAGAGGTGGTTGCCCTCGAAGCCGGAGTCCTGGTTGTTGCTCCGGACCCGGCCGACGTGTGAGACCGCCGCGCTCGCCTTGACGTGCGTCATGGGCTACCGCCGGAGCTCGAACGTCGTCGCGCCGACCTTGACCGGGACTCCGAGCGGGATCGGGGTCGGCACGCTCACCCGGGAGCCGTCGAGGAAGGTGCCGTTCGTGGAATCGAGGTCCTGGATCATCCACCGGTCGTTCCACAGCATGAGCCGGGCGTGGTGGGTCGAGGTGTAGTCGTCGCGGATGATGATCGCCGAATCGGCCGAGCGGCCGATGGTGATCTCGTCACGGCCGAGCGGGAACTCGGCACCGGCCTTCGGGCCGGAGGTGATCACGAGCGTTCGGGCGTTCTGCGCCGAGGCGATCTCACCGTTGGCCGGGGCAGGAGCCGGGGCCGGCTTGCGGGTGCCGCCGCCGGGCGTGATCGGCGAGCTCGGGAAGCCGGACGCCGCCGGGGTGCCGGCCTGCGCCGCATCGGGCTGGAGCTTGCGCACCCGCTGGCCGAAAAGGTCGCTGCGCAGGGCGTAGACGATGGCGAACACGAACACCCACATCAGCAGCAGGAAGCCGATCTGGAGGACGAGGAGGGTGAGTTGACTCATTCGGCCGGCCCCCAGAACCCGTTCATGTCGTGGCGCTCCGTCGCGGGTTCGCGGCGCGGCGCGGCCGCGGCCTGCGCGAGGACGCGGAACACGATGCGGGTGCGCCCGATGGTGATCACCGAGTCCGGCTCCAGGACGGAGTCGGACACCGGGGCGCCGTCGAGCTGGGTGCCGTTGGTCGAGCCGAGGTCGCGCACGCGTGCGCGCGAGCCGTCCCACTGCACCTCGGCGTGCCGGCGGGAGGCGCCGGTGTCGCCGAGGGCGATGTCGGCCTCGCTGCCGCGGCCGAGCACCGTGCGGCCCTTGATGATGGGGTAGCGCTTGCCGTCGATGTCGAGCACCGGCGTCCAGGCGACCTGGCCCTTCACGTTCTGCGAGTCGACCTGCACCATGCCGACGCTGAGCTCGGCATCGGGCTGCAGCTCGATGGTGATGCCGCCGGCGAACTGGAAGCGCTGGCTCGCGGCGTGCTTCTGCACGAGGTCGACGAGCTCGTCGGTGAGCGCGGGGCCCAGCCGGGACATCCGGTCGTAGTCCTCCGCCGACATCCGCACCGTGAAGGTGTTCGGCACCAGGACGCGGTCGCGCGAGACGACGGCGGCCTTCGTGTCGATCTCGCGCTTCAGGGCGGAGGTGATCTCCACCGGCTGGAGACCGGAACGGAAGGTCTTCGCGAACGCGCCGTTGACGGCGCGCTCGAGACCCTTCTCGAAGTTGTCCAGTAGGCCCACAGGTCTCCCGATTCCGGTGTCTGACTTCGCGTCATGTTAGCGCGAGCGGCTGAAAATGCTGGGTGATCAGTCCAGGGGGATGGTCGCATCCCCCTCGTCGACGTCGAGCGAGAGCGTCGGCACCGAGGCGGTGAGCAGCGTGCCGTCGGCCCGGCGGGCCCCCTCCACGTCGCGCATCGTCGGCCGGCCGAGGATGCGCGGGCCCTGTCCGTCGAGGGGCACCGAGACGTCCGCCTCGGCGGTCACGACGACCGGCGTGCCGCGCACCGCGAGCTCCACCCGCTCGCCCGTCTCGAGGGCGAAGCGGATCGCCTCGGGCTGCACCGTGACGCGGACCCGCGCCCCGCGCAGCGTGATGCGGAAGGTCAGCTCGTCCCAGCCGTCGGGCAGCCGCGGGTCGAAGCCGTACTTGCCCTTGTGGTCGCGGAAGCCGCCGAAACCGAACACGAGTGCGCTCCACACGCCGCCCGTCGACGCGACATGCACGCCGTCGGCGGCGTTGTGGTGCAGATCGGCGAGGTCGACGAACAGCGCCGAGCGGAAGTAGCGCAGCGCGAGCTCGTGATAGCCGACCTCGGCCGCCATGATCGACTGCACGACCGCCGACAGCGTCGAGTCGCCCGTGGTCAGCGGGTCGTAGTACTCGAAGTCGGCGAGCTTCTGCTCGGTCGTGAACCGGTCGCCCTGCAGGAAGAGGGCCAGCACGACATCCGCCTGCTTCAGCACCTGGAAGCGGTAGATCACCAGCGGGTGGTAGTGCAGCAGGAGCGGGCGCAGCTGCTCCGGGGTCTGCTCGAGGTCCCACAGCTCCTTGTCGAGGAACGCGGCGTCCTGCGGGTGTACGCCGAGCTTCGCGTCGAAGGGGATGTGCATGTGCGCCGCGGCGCGGCGCCAGCCGGCGACCTCGGCCGGGGTCACGCCGAGCCGCTCGACGAGCTTGTGGTACTCGAGCGGATGCCGCACCTGCAGCTGGTCCACCGCGCTCGCCGCGTCCTCGAGGTTCGCCCGGGCCATGACGTTCGTGTACAGGTTGTCGTTCACGACGGTCGTGTACTCGTCGGGCCCGGTGACGCCGTGGATGTGGAACACGTCGTCGGCGTTGTGCCGCCAGAAGCCCAGGTCCTCCCACATCCGCGCCGTCTCGACGAGGATGTCGATCGCGCCGCGGGCGAGGAAGTCCTCGTCGCCCGTGGCCTGCACGTAGTGCATCAGCGCGTAGGAGATGTCGGCGTCGATGTGGTACTGCGCGGTGCCCGCCGCGTAGTACGCGCTCGACTCGAGGCCGTTGATCGTGCGCCACGGGAACAGGGCGCCCTGCTGGTTCAGCTCGAGCGCACGGGCACGGGCCGCCGGCAGCATCTTCTGACGGAAGCGCATGACGTTCCGGGCCACGATCGGCGCCGTGTACGTGAGGAACGGCATGACGTAGATCTCGGAGTCCCAGAAGTAGTGGCCGCCGTAGCCCGACCCCGAGACCCCCTTCGCCGCGACGCCGCCGCCGTCGGTTCGAGCGGAGGCCTGGGCGAGCTGGAACAGGTTCCACCGGATCGCCTGCTGCAGCAGCGGCTGCCCGCCGACCTCGACGTCCGAGCGGACCCAGTAGTCGTCGAGCCAGTCGCGCTGCTGCGTGAAGAGCTCGGCGACGCCCTGCTCGAGCGCCCGGTCGAGCGTGCGGTCGGCGCGGTCGCCGAGCTCGCGCGCCGGCACCGAGCGGGCCGAGTGGTAGCTGACGAGCTTCGTCACGCGGATCGGATGGCCCTGCTTCGCCTGCACCCGATAGGTGTGCTTGGCGAGATCGTCGTCGATCGTGCCGGTCTCGGTGTACGGGTTGTCCGTCGCGATGGCGTGCTCGGCGCCGACCGCGAGGGCCATCCCGGAATTCGTGGTCTGGTAGCCGAGCAGGTAGCGGTCGCCGTGCTGCCGCTTCACCCGCGGCTGCAGGACCCGCTCGGTGAAGGTCTCGGCCTTGCGCGGGTCGAAGGCGCCGGGCGCCTCGGTGACGCCCGATCGGTACTCGTCGCGGCCGTCCTGGCGGTTCAGGATGTGGCTCGTGATCGTGACCGCGGCGTCGGCGTCGAGCAGCTCCACCTCGTAGTCGAGCACCGCGAGGTGCCGGTCGACGAAGCTCGTCATGCGGCGGCTCGTGATGAGCACCCGCTTGCCGGCCGGGGTGCGCCACTCGATCGAACGACTCAGCACACCCGTGCGGAAGTCGAGCCGGCGCTCGTAGGCGAGGATCTCGGCCTCGGTGATGACGAGCGGCTCGTCGTCGACGTAGAGGCGGATGATCTTCGCGTCCGGGGCGTTCACGATCGTCTGGCCGACGCGGGCGAAGCCGAAGGCCTCCTCGGCGTGCCGGATCGGCCAGGTCTCGTGGAAGCCGTTGACGAAGGTGCCGTGCGCGAAGCCGTCGCGGCCCTCCTCGATATTGCCGCGGAGGCCGAGGTAGCCGTTGCCGACCGCGAACAGGGTCTCGGTGCGGCCCTGGTCGTCGGCCTGGAAATCGGTTTCGACCAGCGCCCACTCGTCGAGCGGGAACCGGGTGCGGTTCAGCGGGTCGGTGTCGGCGAACCTCATGCAGTGCGCTTTCCGGTCGTGGGGTCGGGGGAGGGCGGTGCGATGCTCAGCGCGGGGACGAGCTCGTCGAGCTCGTCGACGACGACATCGGCACCGAGCCGCAGCAGCGTATCGCGTCCGACGCCGCGGTCGACGCCGACGACGAGGCCGAAGTCGCCGGCGGCGCCCGCCTGTACGCCGGACTCGGCGTCCTCGACGACGGCGCAGGCCTTCGACGGCACGCCCAGCAGCTCGGCCGCGCGCGTGTAGGTGTCGGGCGCGGGCTTGCCGGGCAGCTGCTCGGCGGCCGCGTAGCCGCCGTCGACGACGACCTCGAAGCGCGGGGCGAGGCCGGCGGCGCGCAGCACCTCGGGGGCGTTCTTCGAGCTCGACACGACTGCGGCGAGGCATCCGGCCGCTTCGATCGCATCGAGGAAGGCGACGCTCGCGGGATAGGGCGAGACGCCCTCCTCGGCGAGGGTGTCGGTGAATACGGCGTTCTTGCGGTTGCCGAGGCCGTGCACGGTGTCGGCGCTCGGCGGATCGCTCGGCTCGCCCTCCGGGACGCGGATGCCCCGGCTCGCGAGCAGGCTGCGCACGCCGTCGTAACGGGGCTTGCCGTCGATGTACGCGAAGTAGTCGGCCTCGGTGTACGGGGCAGCTCCGTGCTCGGCGAGGTAGGGGGTGAACAGCCGCGCCCAGGCGTGCATGTGCACCACCGCGGTCGGCGTCAGCACCCCGTCGAGGTCGAAGAGCCACGCGCGGATGGGGGAGAGATCGGGGGAGGGGTCGACGGTAGTCACGCCGGTCCTTTCGTCACGTCGTCGTCGTCACGTCGGTCTGGGCGTCAACACCCGCGTCCGATGCTATGCCCGGAGGCGCGCGGCCCGCGAGGGGAGGCGAGGACGCTCAGCGGGTTCGAAGGCGTCGTGCGGCGCGAGGTGGCGGCCGTCGAATGGAGTTCGGGCGGGTGAAGTGTTAGTCTCGATCGGCTGGCACGCGAGTGCCGGCATGCGCAAGTGGCGGAATAGGCAGACGCGCACGGTTCAGGTCCGTGTGCCCGAAAGGGCGTGGGGGTTCAACTCCCCCCTTGCGCACCACGAGAGATTCACGAAACCAAGCGATTTGGTTCACGAATCTCAATACAGAAGGAAAGCCCCGGCAGGAGTGCCGGGGCTTTCCTCCTTCTCAGGCCCGTTCAGACGCCCGATGGCCCCGCCCGACCCGGCTACAGTCCTGCGAGCAGCGCCCGCACCCGGTTCCGGGCATGCTGCCGCCTTCGTTGAGCTGGGGTGGTGGCCGTCTCAGCCGGGTGTCTGTTGAGCAGGTGGGCTACTCCTGCCAGCGTTCGTGTTCGTGTGGGGGCTCGTACGGGATGGTGCCGGTGTTCGCCCACTTGGTGAGGCTGTGTTTGGTGCGGGGTGGCCGCGGCTTCTTCGCGGTTCGGCGTCCTGCCGGGGCGAGGTGTTTCTCGTAGGCGTCGTGGAGGAAGCTGGCGATGCGACGGAGGTTGGTCGCGGCGGTGAGGACGGCGGTGACGAGGTAGGTGGCGGCGTAGCCGCGGAACCGGCGACGGAGCTTGCTTCCGAGGCCGGTGCGGGAGTCGTCCTTGATGTCGCCGTTGTAGGCCTCGACGACGTTGCGGTGGGCGTACCAGCGGCGCCATTCGTCGCTCTTGTGCGGGATGGGCTGCCAGTACTTGGCGCCGGCTTCGGCGGGAAAGCTGGTCGAGGACTTCGCGGTGCAGACCTTTGGGGGCATGCTCGGCGGCTTCCTGATGGTGAGTTCGACGGAGACTTTGCGAGAGCCGGTCTTGCCGTCGCGTGGCTTCAGTGGGCAGTTCGCGGTCGGGTTTGGGCCGGCGGCGGGGCACATCATCGGGGTGTTGCCGTGCTTGTCGGGCTTCTCCTTGGGGCGGAAGCGGTAGAGCTCGCGCCGCTTGATGTAGTTGCGGTGTGTTTCGTCGTCGATGTAGTCGGGGTGATCGGGCCGCCGTTGGTTGTTGCGGGTCGCGTTGATGAGTGATTCGGGCATGGAGGGGCAGTAGTAGCTGCCGTCGACGAGGATGGCGCCTTCGTGGTGGCCTTGGCGGCCGACCTCGTTCTTGTCGTAGTCGTTGATTGGGAGGTAGCCGAGGGCGCGGATGGGGAGCTGGAAGTTCTCCGGCTTTGCGCCGGGCAGGTAGAGCCGGTCGGCGATGAGGTACCCGGCTGGGTGGCCGCGGTCGGCGACGGAGCGGAGGGCGCTGAGCGCTTCCTGGGCTGCCTTCTTCGCGGGCCGGTGGAAGGCGATGCCGATGACGAGCTGGGGGAAGTCGGCGGGCTTGGTGGGGTCGTTCGTCGCCTGGACGATGTAGCAGGCTTCGAATCCCCATTTGGCGGTCTTCAGGGGCGGGCGGTCCTTGCTCGTGCTGGTGTACTTCGCGTACGCGTCGCGCAGGTCGGGGTCGCGGATGTACCAGCCGGCGTCGGGGTCCGTGGAGATGCCCTTGACTGACCGTGGCGAGTGGTAGCGACCGAACGCTTCGACGAAGGTCGAGTCGGCGGCGACGCCGCCGCCCCATTTCTGGTACTCGGCAGGGAGGACGTGGATGGTGGCCTCGAGCATCTGGTTACACAACCAGTCGATGCGGTCCTTGCGTTCGCGCCAGAGCTCTTCACTGCGGGCGGATTCGGCCAGCTGGAGGTACGTGTGGACGTCGAGGCGCTTCCGGCGGCCGCGCGGGAGGGGCTCAGGGTCCAGGAGCGTGCGGAGCGTTTCCCAAGCGCGCCAGATCCGCCCGTACGTGGCCCGGTAGTTCTTGCCCAGGGCGATGCCGTACCGTTCGCGGGTTTTGTCGTCGAACCGGTCGATGACGATGTCGACCATGTTCCGGATGAGGAGCGCGTTGTCCTCGTCGGCGAGGAGGAACATCAGCAGCAGGATGGTGCGGATGGTGGTGGTGCCCGGGCGGCCGCCGGGCGCGGTCTTCGTCCGGTCCGCTCGCCGCCAGGTTTCGAGCTGCTCGATGATGCCGGCGTTGTCGATGAACTGCGCGATACGGTTCACTCTGGCGAGCGGGATGGGGTCTTTCCGTCGTTGGGCATTGACTTTCGCCTGGGTGTCGAGCATGGCGGCGAGACCAGCACGGTTCGGGGTGGGCCGGCTCATCATGCACCCGCCTTCGCCGAGGTGAGTACCGCGTCGCTGTCTGCGGGGTCGGGGAGGTACGCGAGGTAGTGCTGTAGCGAGGTGGTGGACGTGAGGCCGGCGGCGGGGAGTAGCACGTTGAGCGGAACCCCTGCGCGAAGCTGCGCGTGAATCCAGGTCGCGCGGAGCCGCGACGGGCGCGGCTTGGGGCCCATTCCTTGCGTGTCTCTGATGAAGACCTTGAGCGTGTGCTGGTCGCGCGCTCCATTGGTTCGGAAGAGGTAGGCTGCCGGGTTCGCGTCGCGGACGGCGCGGAAGTACTCTTCCCATCCGTCGAGGACCGGGACGAATCTCGGTACCCGGCCCGGCACGTGCAGGCCGAGGCCCGCGGGCTTGATGTGGTCGGCGTGCGCGTTTCGCACCTCGTCGGGCGTGAGACCGCACCCGACACCGAGGGTCAGTACGGCGAGGGCGTTGTTCCGCTGACGTTCGCTGGGCTGACTGGTTGCCCACGCGGCGAAGTGCGCGAGTTCAGCCCGTGTGTATGGCTGCTGCGCCGACGTTCGCGAGGTCGTGGACGCGGGTGCGGGCGCAGAGACGAGGTCGTGGGCGATGCGGAGAAGGAGGGAACGTTGACGCACCTGGCTCGTCTGCGAGAGTCCGGTGCGGGTCGCCATGTGTTCTTCGATGAGGGCGGTGTCGAAGATGCCGTCTCGGGTCAGGGGCATGCCCGCCACTCGGACCGCCCAGATGACGAACTGGGTGGTGAAGATGAGGGCGCGGCGGACCTGCTCGGCGTCGTCGAGCGTCGTCGCGCGGATGGCGTCGCGGACGAACTCAGCGACCGGGGCCCAGTGGGTCGCCGGAGCGTTCGGGGTGTAGGTGCCGATGAGAGTGTCGATGGAAGATGCATTCACGTGGGGTTCTGTGCGCTCGGTTTTGGCGAGGTGTCGCGACACGCCGGTATTCTGAGCATTCTTCTGCGTCTGAGGCGCAGAAGATGCGGAAAAGACGCAATCCACGTAGGGTGCGTGTCTATGGGGGCACCGAGGTTCGAACCGCGCAGTTTCGCGGCGCTGCCGAAGCTGTTCGGGAAGGAGAAGGAGATCGTTTGGAACCCCGTCTCCGGTCGTGATGCGGAGGCGCGTCTGCGGGCGGCGAAGCTGCAGCACCACTTCTCATACCTCGTGTGGCGGAGCCTTCAGTCAGGTGGGTGGACGGTCGGCAGGTACACGACTGCCGTCGGTACCGACTACGACCGGTTCGGCCGGATACTCAGAGGTGAGATCCCCGCGAAGTTCGAGGACCTGTTCCTCGCTGCGGAGTTCTTCAGCTTCGACCTCCGGCTGGCGCCGATGCATCAGCCGGCATCCTGAAGCTCGGCATGCCGGAGCGCGAACCTCGCCGCGCCCGGGCTCGGCGGCGGAACAAAACGCATGTAGCGGGTGAGCGCCTCCAGGGAGCTCACGCCAGCGGCCTCCAGCAGCGCGAGCGGCGGAGCCCCGGAAGCAAGTAGCGTGACGATCCACGTTGCTCGGAGTCGCGGTGATTGCGGCTTCAACCCGATGCCGGCGCTGCGGGCGACGAAGTTCGTGACGATGTTCGGGTAGAACTTCCCGTGCCCGGGGCGGAAGAGCGGGACCCCTGGACGAGAACTCCGCCGCGTCTGCTCGAGCAGTTCTTCCCAGGAGCGCAGCAGCGGGACCGTGCGCGGCCGTTCACCACGGACATGGATGAGCGTTCCTTCATCGTCGACCACGATGTCCTCAGGCACGACGGCAGCGAGCTCGCGAGCTGCGAGCCCGGCGCCGGCGCCGAGGGTGACGAGCGCGGCCGCAGACTGCCGGGCGACCTCGGTGGGTTGGGTTCGTGCCCAGGAGTTGAACGAATTGAGCTCCGCCTGCGTGTACGGCGCGGATGGTTCAGCCGAGGAGAGCGCCGGCAGCCGTGCCGGGTGCGCGTCGGGAAGCAGGATCTCGGCGACACGCAGCAGTTGCGAGCGGGTGTTCCCGCGGCTTGCCTCGGAGAGCCGCTCGGCGTGGTGGACCGCATGCACGATGATCGCGCGGTCAAACACCTCCGCCCGGTCGAGTTCGAGGCCTGCGACGAACACGCACCAGTGCACGTGCGCGGCGACCGTCTTCATCAGTTGCTGCGTCGAGTACGGGATCTGGGCGTGCGATTCGAGCACCGCGGCGCGCACGAACGGCGCGATCCGCGTCCAGTGTGTCGCCGGCATCGCAGGCGTGAAGGCGCCGATGCGGTTCGCGCTCATCGCGGACCGTCGCTTCCATGCAGAGCGCAGCTATCCATGTGCGGATCCATGCGCGGTCCCGGACTGGGGTCCGCCAACGTACGACGGGTATTAAAATACGCGCTCTGGTGGTGAGGTGCAACGCTCGTTGCGGCGGCATCTAGCCGAGCGAGACCTCCGGGTCTGAGTGTTGCTTGGGAGCGAATTCACCAGCGTTCCCGGGGAGGCCGAGCGTGCCCCGACGTGGCTGGCGTTCGGTGGATGCTCCGACGGACGTGTTTCGCTTCGGTTCGCGTGGCCGCACCGCGCGCGCCAGTACGGCGGCCAGACGCCGATGCGAGCCGCTGGCTTGGTTCTCGAAACGTGCAGCGACGAACTCGTCTCGGAGCGGGCTGCCGATTCGGAATTGCGCCGCGTCGAGCAGGTATCCGGCGTTCTCGCTCAGCTGTTTGAAGAACACGAACTGGGCCCTGGTGTTCCCCTCCCGGAAGGAGTGGATCACGTTGATCTCGCCCCAGTGGTCAGCCAGCCGGTCCACGAACTCGGCCTGCGGGAGGCCGACGAGGAGGTGTTCTTCAGCGAGCAGCGCGTAGCGATCCTCGGCGTTCTCGGCGATGTACTCGGCGGGGAAGTACGCATACGCAGCCTCGCCACTGCCGGTGACGACGTTCACGCCTGACTTCGTCATCCGCCCTGGCCCGACCCGCTCCTGTCCCGCCCAGTCGTACACGTCCTGGAAGATGTGCCGGTGGATGGCCTTCATGTGGGCGTAGTCGAAGTCGCCGGGGATCGGTTTCGCGGACAGTTCGAAGATCCGCAGCCGCGTGACGTCGTGTTCGAAGCGGGCGAGCATCGCAGCGTCCGAGAAACCTGGTCGGTTGCGCAGAACCTCCGTGCCGGGGATGAAGTAGTCGTCCCAGGCTTTGAATGCGCCCGGCACGTCAGCTGTCGCCCTGAATGCGACGGCGAGTGAGCTCGACCGCCTCGTCGATGGTCAGCTCTCCCCGGCCGACGCGACGCGCCAGTTCCTCCGATTCCGCGGAGGCATGGTGTCCTGCCAGTGCGAGGGCGGCATCTGCGGCGGCGAGATGCTCGGTGATCTCCGCTTCGCTCATCGGGGCATCTTCATGAGGAGTGGTCGACATGGCGACTCTGCTCCTTTCGCTCGGTGCCGCGAGAGCAGCACAATTCTACCAATCTGGGTAGCGGGGTGGCCCGCTGCTCCTGCTATGCGCGGTGGTTCGACGAGGTCCCCGCGGTGGCTACCTTGACAACCCCAGGTCGGTTATTAGAATAACCGTATGCGTGGAATCGCCCCCATCTGGTCGAGGTGGCACCCGCTGGCTGGATGGTCGTGCTCTACGCTCGGATCATGGCCAGGCCACCTCGACCGTCCCCGCGCGAAGTCGCGCCCGGATGGCCGGACGTGGAGGCGGTAGACCCCGTTGGTGAGGTCGCCCGTCTCTTCGCCCGGAACGTCGCCGACGCCATCGGTGACCGGAGCGTCAGAGCGGTCGCGAAAGACACCGGGGTCGACCACACCACTATCCTCAGCCTCCTCGCCGGCCGGGCGTGGCCGGACCTTGCCACCATCGCGAAGCTCGAGCTCGGCCTGGGTGTCGACCTCTGGCCTGGACGACCGACTCGCGACTGAGCGACGTGTTGCGGTCGCCGGCGATTGGCATGGCGATGTCCGCTGGGTCCAGCGGGCGGTGCCGGCGCTTGCGCGGCAGCATTCGGATGTGCGGACGATCTTGCACCTCGGAGACCTCGGAGTCTGGAGCCAGGAACGACCGCCTGGCTTTCTCGGCACCGTGGACTATTGGCTGGGACGTAGCGGGATCGACCGTCTCCTCCTGACACCGGGGAACCACGACGACTGGCACTGGCTGGAGGCGGAGTTCGCGACCGCCCCCGGCCGTGCCGTTTCCCTGAGTGATCGGGTGTGGGCGCTGCCGCGCGGCCTGCGATTCCAGATCGGTGGGCGAGTCTTCCTATCGTTTGGTGGGGCCGCGTCGATGGACTACGAAGCCCGCATCGAGGGCAGATCCTGGTGGGCCGAGGAAGCACCAACGGAGCTCGAGGCTGAGTACGCCGCGGCCGGCGGCCCGGTCGATGTGCTGCTGACGCACGACATGGTCGATGGTGGCACTCGGGAAGCCGCGGAGCAGCTCGCCCGCGGCCGATGGAGCCCTGAGGCACAGGCCTACTCGGCTATGGTTCGGGCGCGGGTCACCGCCGTGTGGGAGGAGGTGCGGCCGCGGCTACTCGCGCATGGGCACATGCACGTGACGGGCGGGCGGACGCTTTCGGACGGGCGGAGGGTCTACTCGATGGGATGCGAATGGATGCGAGGGAATCTGGCCGTTCTCGAGCTGTCTGCGTTGAAGTGGGACTGGGTGGCTTTCCCGCGCCTGGAGCGGGAGGGCGAAGGTGGACGGTGACGAAGCCCGGCACCGTGCGGCCCGGAACTGGAACCGTACGGTCGGTCCCTTCTACTCGCGTGCAACGCTCCTGCGTGACCTCGCCATCGCTGAAGCAGAACTCGACGCACGCATCGAACGGGCCGAGGTCCTTCGCCTCGAGCGTGGCGGTCGTGAGTTCTTTCCCGCGTTCCAGTTCCTCGGAGACAGGAGTACAGTGCCTGGGCTCCGGCAGCTGCGTGTCGCATTGAACCCGGCGCTCGACCCGGATGTTGACTGGTCCGTCACGCTCTGGCTCTGCGTGCGGCGGGACGAGTTCGATGGTGCGAACGCGGTCGAGCTCCTGCGAGGAGGTGCGTTCGACAGGGTCGCCGAAGAAGCCCAGAGAAACCCGGTCCTACCGCCCGGGGTGGGCGGCATCTGATTTCGGGGGTTGCCGAATCTGCTTCGCGGGTCGCTTCAGCTCTTTTCTGTGTCATCCTCGACGGCCGGGGGCGGTCCATCAGGGGATACGGCGCCGCCTTCGTTCACCCAGTCAGCGATCTCGGCGGCGTCCTCCTTCGATACCGGCCGAGGCCGTCGAAACAACGACTTCAACTTCTCCGTGAGCTTGGACATACCTGAACCATACGACCAGGCCCTCGTGCAGGATCGGCCTGCGTGTGCGGGTGAGTCTGTCTGAGCGACCGGCTGCCGAGACGCCCCGACCCGCCCGATGCGGTGACCGGGCGGGCCGTGCGGGGGCGTTCCTTGCGCTATCCGGCGCGCAGGCTGTTCGGGAGCCGGATTGCCTTTGCGGTGGAGAAGCTACGCTTCCGCTGGCGAATCCTCAATCCTGCAGCGGATTCGGAGGCTGCGTCGGCCGGTGCGGCCGGGGTTCCGTGTTCGTCAGGCGCGTGTGGCGCGCGGCGTCTTGATGAGCAGCCCTGCGAGCACAAACAGCAGCAGCGCCACGTAGTGCACACCAACCCACCATTGTTCGGGGAGCGTGATCGGGAACACGGGGTTCCAGAGGACAGCGACGGCAAGGAAGGCGGGGGCCCACCACCACTGTTTGGCTTGGATCGCGAACCACCCAACGATGAGCGCGAGGATTGTGATGAGGAACTGGAACAGGAGGAATGCGCCTCCGCCGACCGCGGCGATGCCGATGAGGAGGATCAGGCCGGCCAGCAGTGAGGGTGCGAGGGCGTTTCGTTGATACACGGCTTGTTTCTCGGTTGGCATTTACTTGGTCCCCTCGGTAAGCGCAGTCCAGCTGTATCCGTAGTCAGGTGAAACGATGAGGCCGCGGTCGTCGACGATGGCGAGGTACGGGGTGTCACCGGGAACGTAGGTGAGCAGCCGCGCTGTCCCGACGTAGCGGCCTTTCGCACGCCACGGCTCGTCAGCGCCTTCGCGGGTCCAGATCCGCCGGTCGCCGCCGGTGGTCGCGATGGATCCGGGGTGTGACTCGTCTGCGGTGGAGGTGACGAGAGTTGTTTGCGGGGAATCCGGAACGTCGGAGAAGCGCTCCCCGCCGTCGCGGCTTTCGACCAGACCGTCGGAACCGATGATCCAGAGCAGCTGGCCATCGGTTTGCGACGCGGACATCGACCCGATCTCCGTTTCGCCCAAGGTGGTCCATGTCTCGCCGAGGTCATCGGATGTCTGGAGCTTGCCGGCATTGGAGGCAAAGAGGGTGCCGCCGCCCGCGGTGAGTTCCGAGTATGCGGCCCCGGCCGGCATCTGGGATGTCGTCCATGTTCGCGCGGCGTCGTCGCTGGTGAGCAGTTGGCTGGCGTCCTCGTGACGGATGCCCACGAGGGTGCCGTCGCTCAGGACGGCGAGCTCGCTGAGGTCCTCGGTTGACCCTGACGGCTGTGGTGCCTGCCAGCTCGTGCCGTCGAAGGTGGTCGTCCAGACACCGGTGTGCGCGGCGATGAGCAGCTGGTCTCCCTCGGCGGATGCGGCGATGCGGTGGATTTCCCCCAGTGTGGAGCTTGGCACGGCGCCGTCGATGGTCCTCAGCTCGCGGGTGATGGCGCACCCGCTGAGGAGCGCGAGGGTACTCACGACGGCGACGAAGCCGAGTGCGTGATTCCGGTTGTTGTTCATGTGCGGTCCCGTTCGTGGAGGCGTTCGAGGTACTCGTTGTAGGCGCTCAGTTCCGGATCCCCGTCTCGTTCCACGCGTTTGTCGCGAGCCTGGGCGCGTCGGGTGTCGTCGGTGTACCAGCGTGCGAGCAGCACGAGGGCGATGATGAGCGAGGGGGCCTCTCCGTATGACCAGGCAAGGCCACCGGCGATCTGTTGGTCGACGACGGGGTCGACGCCGAGTTGGTTGCCTTGTTCGCCGAAGTATGGAACGAGCGGTGCGACGGCCATCATGACGATGACCCCGAAGAAGGCGTGCAGCGGCATCTCAGCGAATAGGTCCACCATCCGGCCGAGATGGGTCTGCCGAACCGGGAGCGGGTCGGCGGAGATGAGTGGGACGGTGAACAGGACTCCTGAGGCGAGGAACAGCAGCTCGAGCCAGATGTGACCGGTGGGAGTGCGGAGTGCGGCGTCGCCGATCTGGCTGAGGTAAATCCCGTAGAAGGTGAACAGGAACAGCGGGATCATGAAGCCGGGATGAAGCAGCACGCGAGTGAACCTGGACCGCAGGCCCCAGACTGCGACGACCGCGGGAAGTTTACCCGGCCAGCGGCGCGGTGTCGCGCGGAGCAGAAGCGTGCCCGGGGACCCCAGCACGAGTAGTGGTGGGATGGCCATCATCAACGTCAGCTGCTGGAACATGAACACTGAGAACAGTTCCTGGCCGTAGCGGTCGACCCCGCTTCCCGTTGTCGCGACGATGAGCGCACACCCGAGTAGGAACAGCAGTCCTCGCCAGGCCGGCCACCGCCGCTCCGTTCGGACCATTTGGAGCCAGCCGGCGATGTATGCCAGAGCGAGTAGTCCGCCGAGCGCCGGGAGCAGCGGCAGCTCCGGCGGCGTCCAGGCGAGGAACGCGGCCAGGTCTGGTGGCTCGACCGCGGATGGTTCAGTCCACCGCATCGCTCAGCTTCCGTCGGAGGAAGAACGCGGCAGCGACGAGCACCGCCGCCGCACCGGAGAACAGGACGATCCCGGCGTTCGCCTGGTCTTGAACGAGGTCGAGCTCCCATCCCTCGGTGATGACTGCGTACCAGTCCGGCGACCCCCCTGGAACGCTCAGTAGCTGGATGCCAGCACCGGCGAATGCGAGGGTGACCGCACCTGCCGCGACCGCCCGGATGTGCCGGCGGGCGGGAGCGAGCATCGACGCCCAGAAGTAGAGCCCTGCGGCCAATGAACTAAGCAGCATCAACTGCGAGCCGACGGGATCCTCAACAGCCCACCTCAACGTGACCGGCGATGCCCAGAGCAGCACCACGAACGCGAGCAGCCCGGCTGACACCAACGGATGGACCAGCGCGGGGCCGGGGTGTTCGGAGGGGCGCAGCAGCTTGAGCGGGGCAGCGAGGACAATCAGCAGTGGAATCACCACGGTCAGTGCTGCGAGCACCACCATGCGGACGCTGAGCAGGTACGTGTCGTACACGCCGGCCCAGCCGCAGGTCACGAAGAGGAGCAGCATGAGCGCGGCAAGGAAGCCGATGATGCGAAGCAGGGGCCAGGATCGTCCGTGACGTCGAGCCGTGATGACCGCGCGGACATATCTGAACGCGGCGAACCCGATGAGAAGGATCCACAACGGGTCGAACACCCAACTCGTCGCACTTGCCCACTGATCCGGCTCGGCCGGAAGGTCGAGCCCGGTCAGCCGTTGTGCCGGGGTCGCGGCAATCCGTTCTCCGACGGGCGGTGCGGTCCGGGTGAGGACCACGGCAAGTCCGATGGCGGTGCCCATGATCACCAGCTCGGCGGCGACGGTTCTCCAGAACGCCGGCTTCGGCGGGTTCGACCGAAGCAGAGACCGCCGGTACCAGGCGCCAAGTACGCCCAGCACGGTGAGCAACGCGACCTTCGCGAGCAGCAGGACGCCGTAGGTCGTGGTGAAGAGCTGGCCCGGGCTTTCGAAGCGGACTACAGCGCCACTGACCCCGGCGGCGGCAACTACGATGAAGCAGACAAGCGCGATCTGCGAGTAGATGGCGAGCACCTGCGTGGTCGAGTTCCCTAGCCGGTGCCGAACCGTGGCGAGCACCGCGAGCCCGCCGATCCAGACCGCACTCGCGGCCGAGTGCAGCCACTGCGCGGTCGCTGCGACCGTGTGACTGCCGGCGCCGGCGGCGTGCCCTTGCAGTGAGACAGGGATCAACGCGAGCACGGCGATCACCGCGATCCACCGAACTGCCCCCTCCTCACGAACCGCGAAGCAGAGGACCGAAAGCCCTGCGAACGCAAGGAGCGTCGCAAGCCACGCCTGGCCTACAGCGATCTCCGTGAAGAACTGGCCGAGCGTCGCAGCGAACGTCGTTGCTGCAACCTCCCCAGCGAGCGCCAGCAGGGTGAGGACCGCGGTCCCGCCACTGAGTACCGCCGTCACCACCGCTGCGCTGGCGCCGATGTCGAGTGCAGCGTCCCGTGCCGGGTTGGCTCGGGGCATGAACGCGGCGACTGCGATAGCACCGACGGTGACCGAGGCCGCCAACGTCGTCAACGTCTTCACGAGGGGTAGCCCGAACTCGACCACCTCCGGCACCGGGAACACCGGGTCGGTGGCGGTCAGAGCGGTGGCTATCGTGGCCGCGATCACCGCCGCAAGGGTGAGCACCCCCAACGTCGCAGCTGACGTCGCAGCCAATCGGCGCCGCACTGGAAACGCCAGCGACACGGTCACAGCAGGGGCCCTCCGGCCTGGAGCGTTGCCTGGCTTGACGGCTCGTAGTTCGCCGGTTCTGAGTTCGCGGAGGTTGGGCGCATGAGGAGCAGGATCAGGGCGACGGCTGCGAGGAAACAGCCGATGAGCGCGAGGGTGGTCCAGAGGGCGCGTCTCGGTGGCTTCTCCTGTTCTGAAGGTCGCGGTCGCTTGCGCCCGCGAACAGGGCCGGTCATCGCCCGACCTGCTCGGTCAGCCACGCGTACGGGTCGATGGCCTCGGTGCCGTTGCGCCAGATCTCCAAGTGAAGGTGCGGGCCGGTGCTCTGCCCTGAGTTTCCGACCTCGCCGACCTGGTCACCGACGCGGACCACTTGGCCAGGTTGGATCTGCAGAGACCCGAACCCCATATGCGCGTACACGCTGACGTAGCGTTCGCCGTCGACGATGTGCTCGATCCGCGCCGAGACCCCCAAGCCCGAGTCGGACTCCTGCGTCTCGAGCACGACGCCGTCTGCGATCACGGAGATCGGGGTGCCTTCGCCGGGCGTCATGTCCAGACCTTTGTGCTGGGTGGAACACCCGGAACAGGGGGCCGCGCGCGGCCCGAAGTCGTCGCTGATCGGAACCCCGACGGGGAACGGCCACTGCACGGGGGAGCTCAGATCGTTGACGAAGGTGTCGGCGGTTCGCATGTTCGCCGCCGCGCGGAGCTCCTTGCCGGACGTCGCCGCGTAAGCCTCCCCGTTGACTGGGGCGGACAGCGCTGACGCGTCGACTTCGACGGACTGGGACGCGTGGACCGAGGTATCAGCCGTCGCTACCGCTGGCGCGCTGACGAGGGCCGCCGGCATTGTCGCGCTCGCGAGAAGGACTGCCGCGACCAGCCCGAGAAACCCCTGAATGCGGGGCCGGGCGCGAGGTCGCCGGGGCGGTACCGTCTGCCGGCGAGGGCCCTGGCTCCGCTCGGGTCGTGGGCGAGGAGCCCGGGCACCGCGCCGAGGCCGGGAACGCTTGGCACGCAGTTCGCGGCGGGATGGAAGCGGGGGAATTGAATCTGACGACATGGTTCTCTGCGGGTAGGCCGGAGACGGCATGGGCAAGGACCGGGACGGGACGACGCTGCAACAGCCGGTCCGAGGCCGGCGTCGGTGGCGGAGTCCGCCGGGTCCTATACCCGGCTAACGCAGAGGGTGTCGAGAGAGATCGAAAGCGCGGTGAACCGGGTGCTTCCGCGCACCGGTGACGTGCGTTGAGGGGACGGGCCGCGCGCGAGTACCGGGCTTCGCCGGAACGTGAGACCGGCAATCAGCAACGCGATCACGCAGCCGATCCCGATGGACAAGCACAGCGCGAGTGAGTCGTACCCCGCGAGCAGATCGGCCGGATTCGCAGAGACCGCCGGTTCGTCGACGACACCGTGATCAGCGGAGGTCACGCTGGCGGTCGCGGATCCCGAATGCTGCCAGTCCGACGAGTGCGCCAGGAGCAATCCCACGCAGGTCCCCAAAATGAGCAGCGCAGCAACCAGGACCCTGCGCAGGCGCGCGTGGGATCGTGGGGGCGTAGCCAAGGGGGACCTCGCAACTGGACGGGAACACCGTCAAGATAGCAGACGACATTCTGCCGATCCTGAGCAGTTGTCGTTCACCGCGATCAGCAGGTCACCGGTGGTTAGATGAGGGGAAGAGAGCGGAGTCGGCATGGGCGGCATGCACCGGCGGATCGGCGAGAGTGCACTCGTCGCCGTCACGGCTGCCTGCATGATGGCTTTCGCGAACCTGGTCCTGGTGGGGGCTGCGCCGACGCTCGTGGGGTTCGCGTTGTCTGTGGCGTTCTCCGCAGCAGCGTACGGAGTGTTCCGCGGTCGGAGCTTCACGATCTCCCGGGCATTGCTTGGAGTCGTCGCCAGCCAGCTCGTCTTCCACGCGTTCTTCCGCGTCGGAGAGGGGGTGTGCGGGGCGTCGTTCATCGTCGAAGGTAACCAGTTCACCGTTGCCGCCGCCCTCTGGGTCCCGCATGTGGTCGCGTCTGTTGTCACCGCCGCTTATCTGGGGTTCGGGAACCACCTGACGGCGGTCATCGCCGCGGCGGTTAGGCGTCTCGCCCACAGAGCATGGTGCAGGCTGCCGCGGGTCCTCACGCCCGATACCAGGCAGGTCATTGAGTGCGTCCCCCGCCCGCTCCGGGTTCGGTGGTTGGGTGCATCGGTTCGTCGTCGGGGCCCGCCGGTCGTCGTGTTCGCGCTGTAGCGCACACGACCCCGTTCACCTCCGCCGGCGAATGCCGGCCACGACGAAACCAACACCATGCCTATCCACACCGGGCGCCGACGCGTCCTCCCGATCCTCACGCTCTGCATCGGACTGTCCCTCGCCGCCCCGCTGCCAGCGCAAGCTGCCCCGGGCGAATCGGCTGTGATACCAGCCTCCTCGGTCATCGAAGTCGACACGCCAAGCTCGCCAGCGCCGGACCATGAGCAGCGCGCACAGGCCGCCACCATTCGCCTGGTTGTTCTCGCCGGCGTCTTCGGAGTGGTGTTCCTGGGTATCGGGATTGCGTTCTTCCGGATGATCCGGCGCAACCGGCTCGATTGAACGGCGAAGAAGGCTCACTATGTCCCACGAACACGACCACGCGGTATCCAACAACCGCACACGACTCGCCATCGCGTTCTCGATCACCGCGACGATCCTGGTTGCAGAAGTCATCGGTGCCATCTGGACCGGAAGCCTGGCGCTCCTTGTCGACGCCGGTCATATGCTGACCGACGCGTCCGGACTGCTGATGGCGTTGATCGCGGCCTCATGGATGCTGAAACCGCCGACCCCGCGGCACACCTGGGGGTTCAAACGGGCGGAGGTGCTTGCCGCGCTGGCGCAAGCGTCAGTGCTCCTCGCCGTCGGGATCTACGCGTTCATCGAAGGCGTCAAACGGCTGTTCGAGCCACCGGATGTCTCCTCGACGGGTCTGCTCGTGTTCGGCATCGTGGGCCTGGTCGGCAACATCGCGTCCATCCTGGTGCTGACGTCCGGACGTTCAGCGAGCCTGAACATGCGGGCCGCGTTCCTCGAGGTGATCAACGATGCGCTTGGGTCGGTGGCCGTCATCGTCAGCGCCATCGTCATCGCGACCACCGGCTGGGTGCAGATCGACGCCGTCGCAGCAATGCTCATCAGCGCCCTGATCATCCCGCGGACCCTCATTCTCTTGAAGGAGTCCGTCAGCGTCCTCCTCGAGTCCACGCCGAAAGGGCTCGATCTGGGCCAAGTGCGTGCGCACATCCTGGGTATGGAACATGTGGTCGCCGTACACGACCTGCACGCCTCGCAGATCGCGACGGGCCTTCCGGTGTTGAGTGCTCACGTTGTGGTTCAACCGGAGTGCTTCCGCGACGGGCACGCTCCGGCGATTCTTGGTGACCTGCAACAATGCGTTGCCGAGCACTTCGATGTGAACGTGGAGCATTCCACGTTTCAACTCGAGCCGGTCGCCCACCAAGCCACGGAGGCGCACCCGCACGAGTGACCCACTCACTGCGGTGTTGGGACCCGGGAGTCTCGGCGGGCGAGGAGCCGGAGCAGGAACGAGAGCGCGACGCCGACCCCCAGTGCGACGTCAGCGAGGTTGCCGATGAACAGGTCGCCGTACGCGAGGAAGTCAGTGACGTGGCCGACCCCGAAGCCGGGCGGCGCCGCGAGGCGATCCCAGAGGTTGCCCATCGCGCCGCCCCAGATCAGGCCGACCGCAACCGCCCACGGAAGCGACGGAACCCGGGTCGCGGCGACGCCGAGCCCGATGGTTGCCAGAGCGCTGATCGTCGTGAACACCCATGTGGACCCGGCGCCGAATGACATGACGGTGCCGGGGTTGAACGCCAGCTGCAGGCCGAACACGTCACCAATGAGCGGGATCCGCTCACCTTCGGAGAGCGTGCCAAGCGCGAGGAGTTTGCTGGTCTGATCCACGAGTGCCATGGCGAGGCCGATGAGTGCCGTGACGAGGAACGCCCGTCGTCGCGACCACCGGCGGGTCTGTCCGGTCAGGACCTGGTCGCTCATCAGCTGAGACCCGAGTAGGCGTGCAAACCCTTGAAGAAGAGGTTGACGATGGTGAAGTTGAACAGCACCGCGGCGAAACCGATGATCGACAGCCACGCCGACCGCGTTCCACGCCAACCTCGGGTGGCACGAGCGTGGATGTAGCCGGCGTACAGGACCCAGATCACGAACGTCCAGACCTCCTTCGTGTCGAACCCCCAATAGCGGCCCCACGATTCGTTCGCCCAGATCGCACCGGCGATCAGCGTGAACGTCCAGAAGATGAACCCGACGATGGCGAATCGGTACGCCAACGCTTCCAGGGTGTCAGCGGAAGGGAACGCACCGGGTCGAGCGTCGGACGGCCGGATGCTCGTCCGTTCACGCCGTGCCTGGATCAGCTGGGTCACCGAGAGCCCGCACGCGATGGCAAACAGTGCCGTCGCCAGGGAGGCGACGAAGACGTGGATGACCAGCCAGATGCTCTTCAGCGGATCCATCAGCGGCACCACGTCGACGTAGAACGCGAGCGTTGCCCCGCCAAGGAGAAGCGCCACCATGCCGACGATGAACGAGCCGAGGAAGCGAAGGTCGTATCGACGAAGCACCACCAGGTACACCGCGATCACCAACGTCGTGCCAGTGAGCGCGAACTCGTACATGTTCGACCACGGCACTCGAGCCGCGGCCACCCCGCGTGTCACCGTGCCGGCGAGATGGAAGAGCAGGCCGAGCGCAGTGAATGCCGTGCCCAGACGTGCCCAGAACGCCCGCGGGCGCAGCTGCGGCGGGAGTCGCAACGGGTCCGGTTCGTCCAACTGAGAGACTGGCCGATCCCCGCCACCTGCCCGGGCGCCGACAAGTTCCGCCGTGCGCGGCTGCGACGCACCGGCCCGGCGGGCCAGATCGATGCTGTAGGCCGTGAACGCGAGGACGTAGAGGGCGATGGCTGTCCATACGGCCAGCAACGACGCCGAATCCAGCGTTGGGGTGTTCATCCGGTTGTTCTCCTGTTCTCGTTGCGTTTGCGTGCGCGCACCAGCCCGGCGAACCCGAGCACGAAGATGCCGGCCACCCCGATGGTCCATTCCGCCCACGGGGCGAGGATCGTGCCGGCGGTGACTCCGGTTCGAAGCGGAACGGTCGTGACCCGCGCACCGGGTTCGTCGGCTGGCAGCGTGTCGAGGACCGATCCGTCGGGGCCGATGGCCTGGCTGGTGCCAACCGTCGATACATTCACGACCGCTCGGCCGGTCTCGATTGCCCGCATTCGTGCGAACGCGAGTTGTTGCAAGTTCTCGTCGGTGCCGCGGAAGTCCGCGTTGTTCGTTTGGAAGACGTACGCCTGCGCGCCGCCAACAGCTCCCGCTCGAATGACGTCGTCGTAGATGACGTCGAAGCAGATCGCGAGCCCGAGCGGTGTGCCTCCGACGTCGACGAGGGGCGGGTTGTTTCCGGGCGAGTACTCACGCTGGATGAGTTCGGTGAGGTTCGGGACCAGAAGCTCGTAGAACCAGCGATCCGGAACGTACTCACCGAACGGGACCGGGTTGACCTTGTCATGCAGTTGCGGGCCGGCGTCGTTTCCGTCCCCCCAGAGAAGGGTCGTGTTGAAGGTGCGCCCGTCGCGGGCAGTCGCGCCGTTCACCAGGAGTGGGGCGCCGGTCTGCGTCGCGAGACGGTCGAGCCGTGAGGCAACCGCCGGGTCGTTCACGGCGTCGCCGTCGACGCTGCCCTCAGGCCAGACGAGCAGGTCCATCCGGGTGCCGAGCAGTGGTTCAGTCGCCTCTTCCTGCGCGGTGAAGATGTCGCCAGGGCGACGCGCATCGAAGTACCCCGCTGGCCCGTCGCCCTGGACCCACCCGATGCGGAACGTTCCCGCCGTGACCGTCGGGAACTGCGGGACGAGCGCGATCAGCGTCAACACCGCGGTCAGACCACCGAGCATCGCAAGACGAACGGGAGGAGCGTGGCGGAAGCCCTCAATGATGACCGCGCCAGCCCAGACGAGGACGAAGCTGAGACCGGTCACCCCAGTCCAGGAGACGAGTTCCGCCAATGGGCTCTCCACCTGGGTCATCCCGAGTCGCGCCCAAGGGAAGCCGGAATACGGCCACGCCCCGGCGAGCAGTTCCCGCCCAGTCCAGATCGCCGCGACGACCACCGGTGTGAGCAGCAGCTGGCCGACCCGGCCGGGTGCCAGTTCCGGCAGCCACCGGTACGTCAACGTGATCAGCACCGCACCGAACGCGACGAGAGCGGACTGCAGCACCGCCAAGGCGACCCATGGCAGGGGGCCGAGAAACTCGCCGATCCAAACCAGGTGCGCGAACGAGAACGCCGCACCGTAGCTGAAGCCGACCAGGGCGGCACCCGAAACGGTGCGTCCAATCAGCGCGACCAGCGCGAGCGGCACGCTGAGGAAGACAACCGGCCACCAACCCACCGACGGGAACGCGACATCGAGCAGGAACCCACCCACCGTGGAAGCGGCGACGGCCGGAGCGAGGTTGAGAACTGGTGCCGGCGGTCGTCGCTGCTGGGGGCGGGCCTCAGTCTGCGATGGCGCGGTCGAGAGCATCAGTGAGGTCGGTGTACTTGGACAGCTCGAGCAACTCGCCATCGAGGTAGAACGTGGGCGTGCCGCTGACCTGCAGCGAGCGTCCCTCGTCAACGTCCTGCTGCACACGAGCCTGTGTTGCCGGGTCGGCGACCGCGGCGTCGTACGCGCTCATGTCCAGGCCGAGCGCTTCGGCGTACCCGCGGAACGTGTCCGCCCTGGACTCTTGCTGCTCGCTCCACTCGGTCTGGGTCTGGAAGAGCTTGTTGTACATGTCCTCAACCCGGCCCTGCTGGGCGGCGGCCTCGACGGCGATGGCAGCGTTCATCGAGTTGAAGTGTCCAGGAAGCGGGAAGTATCGGAAGGCGTAGTTCAGCTTCCCGTCGTACTGCGTCCGAATCTGTTCGATGTACGGGTAGAACGCGCCGCAGGCCTCGCACTCGAAGTCGAGGTACTCGACGAGCGTTGGTGCGTCCGGACCGACCTCATCGAGCACGTGGGTGTTGGAGCGGGTGCCCGGCAGTTCGCCGTCGGCTGCTGCGGGCGTCGTTGACGTGGGCCCATCCGAGGAAGTGCGTGGCTGCGCGGCGATCCCCACGATGAGTGCGACAAGCAGCAGCACGATAGCGACCGCTGCCGTGATGATCCCGATCTTCAACGGCGTCATCCGTCGGCGAGGTTGAGTTGCGGGCGAGGGGCGCTTGGATTTTGAGGTGTTCATGATGCTCCTTGGGTTGGGGTCTGGGAGGTGAGGGCTGCGTGGTGGCGGGATTGGATGTCGGACAGTGCACGGCCCAGGCTTGGGTCCTCACCTCGTGCGAGCGCCGCGAACTCGGTGCGCACGGTGGTGGGTTCGACGAGGCTGCACTTCACCCAGATGCGGCGGCGGGGGACTAGGAGCGCGGTGATGAGGCCCAACGTTGCCAGTACCGCAAACCCGAGTACCCAGGTGGCGCCGGCGTCTCGTTGAACCTGTAGCGAGGCGAAGCGCAGCACGGATTCGGGGGCGCCTTCGACTTTCATGTCCTCGAAGGTGACGGTGCCCCACCCGTTCGGCAGGTCGGCGGTCTCCCCGGGCCGGAGCTCGATGGACGCCGCCCCGCTGTCCCCGCCGGTGAGTTGTGTCATGCCCGAGGTGTCCAGGCTGTACACCGAGCGGGGCGTGCCGTCGTCGATTCCGAGGTCGCCGGCGAAAACGTTGAACGTCACGACTGGGTTCACCAGAGCGGGGTACACGGACGTGTAGGCCCCGGAGGCGAGCGCATCCTGGGTGGGGTAGAGGAAGCCGACCAGTCCGACCTGTTCGGGGAGCCCGTCCGGGATCTTGATGGTGCCGAGTGAGGTCATCATCGAGTCCTGCGGCAGGAACGGCTGCATCTCCCGGTAGATGACGGTGCCGTCGGCACCGCGGACCGTGATCGTGGGGGCGTACCCGTTCCCCAGGAGATAGATGCGGTCGCCACGGACGTCGATGGGGGCGTTGACGCGCACGGTCGCCGTCCGAGGTTCCGCCGTGGGCGTGTCGCGCACCATGAGCTGGGCAGCGAAGTTTCCGGCTTGCCCGGCCGCTGGTGTGCCGGGCGCCTCGTACGTCACATCGAAGCGGTCCAGGGTGAGCGAGTACGGGGCGAGCTCGCCGTCGTCGACGAAACGACCGGGTGAGAAGGACGAGTAGTCACTCAGCGTGTTTACAAAGGAGGTGCCTTCGACGATCACTCGTTGCCCGGTGTAGGCGTTTCCGCTGCCGACGAGCACGGCCACGAGCACACCGACCAGAGCCACGTGGAAGACCAGATTCCCGGTCTCTCGTAAATAGCCGCGTTCGGCTGAGACGGAGTCGGAACCCGCGGTGGAGTACCGCTCAACCCGGTACCCGCGGTCCTTGAGGACTCGTTCGGCGGCGTCGATGGATCGGTCCGCGGCGTCCCGAGCTGCTGCGGGCTCGGTGAACTCGTGTTCGTCGACGAGGTGCTGGTCGAGTCGCCCCAGGTTTCGTGGGGTACGTGGCGGGCGGGACCGCAGCGCACGAGCGTGGTGCCGGATTCGGGGAATCACGCACCCGATCAGCGACAGAAACAGCAGGAGGTAGATCGCGGAGAACCACGCTGAACTGTAGAGGTCGAACATCTGCAGCCCGTCAAGGACCGGCGCGATGCCCGGGTTGTTGCGGAAGTAGGCGGCGACCCCGTTCGGGTCGGCGGAACGTTGCGGGAAGATCGAGCCGGGAACGGCAGCCGTTGCCAACAACACCAGCAGCAGCAATGCGGTGCGCATGCTGGTCAGTTGCCGCCAGCCCCACCGGAGCCACCCACGCCAGCCGAATGCCGCGGGGGTGGTAGAGGGGGTCGCGTCGACGTGATCCCCGGGACGTGCCGGATCGGTCATGGTGGGTTCAGAGGGGGAGCGTGACACGGAGCATCACCCCCTGGAGGGAGGACATCAGTGCCGTCCAAGCGCCGCTGACCATGAGCGCACCGAGGAGCATGAGTAGGATCCCTCCGGCGACGTTGATGACCCGGATGTGCCGGCGAAGGAAGCCGAGGGACCGGCTCGCCCATCCGAGGCCGAGGGCGAGCAGTATGAACGGGATGCCGAGACCGAGTGAGTACGCCAAGCCCAGCAGGCCAGCGCGAACGGGGTCGCCGAGGTTCCAGGAGACGGACATGATCGCAGCGAGCGTCGGGCCGATGCACGGAGTCCACCCGACGCCCAGGGCGATACCGAGAAGCGGCGCCCCGATCAGGCCCACGCGTTCCGGTGCCCGCCACCGGAACACTCGCTGCATGGGGCGGAACGCGCCGATAAACGCCAGACCCAGCAGGATCACGATCACGCCGAGGAACCGGGTGATGACGTTCGAGTACTCGAGGAAGAAGCGGCCGAGGACTCCGCCGACGACGGTGACCGCGATGAACACCAGGGTGAACCCGCCGATGAAGAGCAACACACCCAGCAGGAGTCGGTTCCGCTCCCGCCCCGATTTGCTGTCCGGGCGAGTGTCGGCGCGGACCCCGAGGGAGCTCCCGAGGTACCCGAAGTAGCCGGGCACGAGGGGGAGCACACACGGTGAGACGAACGACAGCAGCCCGGCAAGCAATGCGACGAGGGCGGCGAGCCAGAGTGCCCCATCGAAGATCAGCAACGACGGGTTCATCAGCTCTCCGCGAGGACGGTGTCGACAAGTGAGGCGAGGATGGATGCCGACTGCAGCTGCCCGATCACCCGCGCTGCGACGCGTCCACTGCGGTCCATCACCAGGGTGGTCGGTGTCGCTTGGATCGGAGTCACCGCGGCGAATGCGAGTTTGACGGTGCCGTCGTTCACGTCGATGACGCTGGGATAGGTGACGCCGTTCTCCTCCGCGAAGGAGATCGCGGTCGCCGGCTGGTCGTAGATGTTGACGCCGAGGAAGCCGACGTCGTCGTTCTGATACTCCTGCCACACCTCTTCGAGGAAGGGCGCTTCGACGATGCATGGCCCGCACGCCGCGTACCAGAAGTTCACGACGTACACCCGATCCCGGTAGTCGGTGCTGGAAACGGGCGCACCTCGCTCCGTGGTCGATTCGAACGACACCGGTTCGCCGCGCTTGTCCGGCGGGATCTCCACGACCCTGAAATCGCCGGACTCGTATGTCGTGCCGGCGGAGTCTCCGGACGTTGACGACGCGGCCGAGCAGCCTGCGAGGGCGAGGCTCGTGGCGGCGAGTGTAGTGATCGCGGCGGCTACCGCTCTGCGCCAGGCCGGCGCAACGGGATGGACAGCGGACTGCGACGAAGCGGGTCGTCGCGACATGAAACGCATGTGGTCTCCGAATGGACGCGAGACTGCAAGCTCGCGCGGTGTATCGCGGGGAGGGAGTTCGCGAGGGGGTGCCTCGGCGATGGGATGGCACGTGGCGCCCTATCCGTCGCAACTCACCTGGCGACGGCAGGCCGATTCGGAGTACGGCCTACGTTCGGCTGATGCAGATCTGGTTCAGCGCGAGGGGGATGGGGCGACGACGGCCAACTGGACGCAGCGTCATACGCTCGGAGCTTGGGAGGAGGAGCGCGAGCTGCGGGAGTGCACGCGTGACCAGCGCAACTACGAACAACGCGACGAGGCAGGCCAGACCGACGCAGAGCGCCAAGACGTCCGGGGCCGAACGTTCGCCGGGAGCGACTCGCGTTTCGGCAGCCGCGGCGTCACCGACCTCGATGGTTGGGATGGAGACCTGCGCGAGAGCAGCAGGCCCAGACGTCGGCTCGGCCGCCTCCGCCGTGTGACAGAACAGCAGCGCAAGACTGGCGCCGAAAACGATCACCAACGCGATGAGAGCGTGACGCAGCCGCGTCAGCAATCGGGTTGATGCGTTCACAGTTCCTCATTTGTCGGGGAGGTCCCGGCCAAGATAACAGACGGATGCTGGGAGGAACTGACCTCGTTCGCGGTGGCCAGCTCAGACCCGAGCGGGTTCAGGAGTTCCCGAAAGAAGCTCGGCCGTCTTCGCCCGTGCCGGCCGCCGAGCCGCGCGGACGCCGTTCAGGATGACGACGACTTCCGCGATCTCGTGCACCAAGACGACACCAGCCAACCCGAGTACCCCGAACAGGGCGAGCGGGAAGAGCCCGATGATGATCGCGAGGGCGAGGCCGATGTTCCACGTCATGATGCGTCGACCACGGCGGGCGTGAGCGAACGCCATCGGCAGCAGCCTCAGGTCCTGCCCGGTGAACGCGACGTCAGCCGATTCAACCGCCGCCGCGGAACCGGTGACGCCCATCGCGATGCCGACCGTAGCTGTTGCAAGCGCCGGGGCGTCGTTGATGCCGTCACCGACCATCGCGGTGGGCGCATCGGTGAGCATCTGGGTGACCGCGGTCGCCTTGTCGGCCGGCAGCTGTTCAGCGCGGACCTCGGTGATGCCGGCTTGCGCGGCCAACGCCTGAGCGGTTCGGGTGTTGTCGCCGGTGAGCATGACGGGGCGGATGCCCTGATCGGTCAGCATCCGCACAGTCTCGGCAGCTTCGGGTCGGAGTTCGTCCCGGATGCCGATGAGGCCAACGACTTCCCCGTCCACCTGGACTACGACAACCGTCATCCCCTCTGCTGCGAGGGTCTCGGCGTCGCCCGCGAGGACGCCAGGGCTGAGCCAGCGGGTGTTGCCGACGCGGACCTCAGCACCGTCGACCAGGCCGGTTAGGCCGTGCCCGGCGTCTTCAACGACGCCGGTGGCGGCCGGGCGGGCGGGTGCCGCGGCGAGGATGGCAGCAGCGAGCGGATGCGTGCTACCGACCTCGACAGCGGCCGCGAGCTCGAGTACCCGCTCACGTCCGACATCCGGGCTGCTGCGGACGTCGACGACCCGAGGTTCGTTGCGGGTGAGCGTGCCGGTCTTGTCCAGGGCGATCTGGCGGATGGTGCCGAGCTGCTCGAACGCTTCACCGGACTTGATGATGACACCGAGCTTTGAGGCCGAGCCGATAGCGCTGATGACGGTCACCGGCACGGCGATGGCAAGCGCGCACGGTGATGCGGCGACGAGGACCACCAACGCCCGTTCGAGCCACGTCGACGGGTCGCCGACCACGAAACCGAACACCGCGACGAGGGCCGCGACGATGAGCACGATGGGGACGAGCGGGCGGGCGATGCGGTCCGCGAGACGAGCTCGCTCACCCTTCCGGGCATGAGCCTGTTCGACGAGGGCGACGATCTGGGTCAACGAGTTGTCGCGGCCGTCCGCGGTGGCTTCGATCCGCAGAGTGCCGGAGCCGTTGATCGACCCTGCGGGCACCGCGTCACCAGGTCCTACAGCGACAGGGATCGACTCACCGGTGACAGCCGAGGTATCGACGCTTGAGCGCCCATCCACCACGACACCGTCCGTGCCGACCCGCTCGCCTGCACCGACGACCAGGAGGTCGAGTTCACGGACGTCGGCAGCGGGGATGGTGACGTCTCCGCTTAGCCGCGAGACCCGGACCGTGTCGGGAATCAACGAGAGGAGCGCGCGCAGTCCTTCCTTCGCGCGATCCATGGCCCGGTCCTCGAGCGCTTCGGCGAGCGAGAACAGGAACGCCAGCGCCGCGGCCTCTCCGACATGACCGAGCGCGACGGCACCGACCGCGGCAATGGTCATGAGCAGGCCAACTCCGAGCCGGCCACGCACGAGACGGCGAACAGCTCCAGGAACGAACGTGTAGGCGCCGGCGATGAGCGCGACCCACTGGAACACCAGCGCGGGAACACCGAGCCCGGACCACTCGAGCGTGTATCCCATGGCGAGCGTGATGCCGGAGATCGCTGAGGGAAGCAGCGCCACGTCGCGCCACCAGGGTGGGCGCACTTCGTGTTCGGTGGCCTCAGACGCCTCCCGCTGGGAGGCGGGGCCTGGGCCGCAGCATGCGTCCCCGTCATCGACGGGGGCTCGTAGCGCGAGGGACGGGCGGCTGGTCTCGGCCGGCTCGGGCGGGCAGCACGCGTCAGTTTCGACGGGCCGGGCCCTCAGCTCAAGTCGGCGGATCTTGGGCTCGCGCGGCACGTCTGGGCCGCAGCACTCCTCGCTCATGCCGTCACGCCTGTCCCGGCGGTGAGCTCCTCAGCCCCGGGCCGCAGCAGAGGGGTACGTCGCAGTACTCGTCCGTGCAGGGCTCACCATCGTCGACGGCGAGCACAGTCTTCACGAGCTCGCCAATCGCTCGGGTCAGATGAGGGTCAGCGATCTCGTACCGCGTCTGTCGCCCCTCAGGCGTGGCGACTACCAGCCCGCAGCCGCGAAGGCAGGCTAGATGGTTCGACACGTTCGTGCGAGTGAGCTCCAACTGCCGGGCCAGCTCCGCCGGGTAGCCGGGTTCATCCAGCAGCGAAAGCAGGATCCGCGACCGGGTGGGATCGGCCATCGCCCGGCCAAGCCGGTTGAGCACATCAAGTCGAGACGCAATAGTCAGCACGCAATGACCATACAGCATTCACTGACTAATCTCGACACTGTCAGGGGCTAGCTCGTCCCTGTTTCCGCGGGTCTTGACGCGTCATTCGCGGAACCGGCCGGAGCCGGTCCGCGAAGTCGCCCAGTCGATGTGACTCGTCCCCCGCCTCTCAGACCAATAGCCAAACGGGTTGAGCGCGCCCTAGGCCCCAATCGTGACGTCGATGGAGGCCGCGCAGGCCGTGCACGCCATCGGGTTCCGCACCCATGAGTTCCGCACCCATGAGATGAGGGTGCGGAACCCGATAGCCCGGGCCGTAGGTCAGGCGAGCAGGGTCTCGCCGACGTAGCCGCCCTGCTCGCAGCCCGGCGGGATCGCGAAGACCGCGGATCCGATGGGGGTGGTCCACTCGTTCAGCAGGTCCAGCTCATCCAACCGGGTCTGGATCGGGACGAACTGTCGGTCGACGTCTGCCTGGAAAGAGATGAACACGAGCCCGGTGTTCGAGATCGCTTCCGGGTCGTCCGGGGTGTCGTCGTAATTGTACGAACGGCGGAAGATCACCTCGTCCGCCGTTTCCGGGCGTGCGCGGCGCATGTGGGAGAACTCCGGAATCTCTGGGAATCCGATGGCTGTTGTGGCCTCCCAGTCCGGGGTGTCGCGCTCCGCGGTCCCGGTCAGCGGCGCGCCGTTGCTCAGGCGCCGGCCGACGGCCAACTCCCGCCCGGGCCGGTCCAGCCGGTCCCACTTGTCGACATCCATCCGGATGCGTCGAACGACCATCCCGGTGCCGCCAGCAAGCCAGCTGGCATCCTTCACCCAGACGACGTCAGCGAGCTCCGGGCTGCCGAGCGCGGGGTTTGTGGTGCCGTCGACTTGCCCGAACAGGTTCCGCATCGTCGTCCCGGTCGGTTCTGAACCGTACGCCCGCCGGAACCCCCGCTGCGTCCACCGGATCGTCGCGAACCGGCGGGCGTCTTTCAGCAGCATCCGCAGGGTGTGCGCAACCGTCAGCGGATCATCCGAGCAGACCTGCAACAGCAAGTCGCCGTCGTTCCAGGCCGGGTCGAGCTGGTCCACTTTGAACGCGGGCAGCGGGCGCACCCAGGCGTGGGCCGCCGGGTCCGCCCCCGCACGGCGGACGAACTCCGCCCCGAACCCGAAAGTGATGGTGAGGTTCGCTGGGACGAAGCTCAGCTCGGGCTCGGTGTCGGCGAGCGGGTTCACCCCTTGGGCCATCCGGGCCGCATCATCAGACAGCAACCGCATCATGGACGCGAGCTGGGACCGGTCGACGCCGTCGCGCAAATCGAGGGCGACGAGTGTTGCGTGTGCGGCAGGCGCCGTATCGATCCCGGCCTGATGTGCACCGTGGAACGGCACCACCCCGGTGCCGTTCAACACGTCGGCGACCGCATCCTTCGCGGGCGCGGGGTTGAGGACCTGATCCGCGGCCACCGCGCTGACGGCGCCGGCGCCGGCAACCGCTCCGCCGAGGAGTAGTTGGCGGCGGCTCAACCCGCCCGGTTGGGTCTGGCTACTTCGGCGCATCGCCCATGTCCATCTCGGTCTCCGGGGTGTACTTCTCGTTCGCGCCGGAGTAGTCCTTCACCACGGTCGAGAACGTGGACGTGCTCCCGTCGGAGAACTCCAGCGAGACAGTGAGGTCGGTGCCTGACACCAGCGGTTCGCTCAGTCCCATGATCATCAGGTGGTCGGCACCCGGCTCGAGGGCGAGCGTGTCGCCGGGCTCGATGACGAAGCCGCCCTTCTTCGGCTGCATCACCATCTCGCCACCCTCGTTCTGGACGGTCTCATGCAGTTCGATCATGCCGGCGAAGTCCGCGCTGGCCCGTTCAATGGTGATCGGGGCGTCGCCGGTGTTCTCGAGCAGCCCGAAACCGCCGGTCATGTCGGTATCGGTCGCCTTGACCCATGCGTCCGTCACCGTGAGCGACTCGGCGGCGGTCGCCGGGCTCGGCTCCGTGGCCTCCGGGGTTCCGGCGGCGGCGCAGCCGGTGAGGGCAAGCGCGAGAATCGCGATGCCGGCGATGGTGGTGGTGCGGCGGGTGAGGTTCATGTCAGTCCTTCGAAGTGGTGGGTGAGTCCGACGGCTCGGAGCCGTCGGACTGGTCGGAGTTGTCGGAGTTGTCGGAGTTGTCGGAGTTGTCGGAACGGGGGCGGCGGCGGCCGAGCGTGATCCCGACGATGACAAGGCCCAGCGCGAGGGCCGCGCCGAACGCGGCGACCAGGCCGACCCGGAGCCAAGTCTCGGACCCGGTGTCCGTGGACGGCGCCGGCTTCTCCTCGTCTCCGGCCGCACTGGATGGGTCGGCACTCGCCGGCGCGCTCGGCGCGGTGGTCGGGATGACCGTGTCTGCGCCGATGCCGATCTGGAAGATGTCACTGATGGGGTGGCCGTCGCCGGAGATGGCCCGCCAGCGGACGCTGTAGACGCCGTCGGGCATCCCGTCCTCGAGCGCGGCCGTGACGGTGTTCGCATCGACGACGACGTCGCCGTCGACCCAGTCAGTGCCGTCGGCGTCGTCGACGATGATGATCGCCCCAAGCGGGAGGACCTCATCGGTGAATTCGAGCACGACCTCCTTCGGTGAGACATCGACGACAGCGCCTTCGGCGGGGCTGGTGCTTTGAATGGATTCGTGGGCGATGGCGGGCGCCGCAGGCGCGACGGCGATGAATGCCGCCGCTGCTATCGCGGTGAGAACCGCCCCGCGCACACGTGAACGTGCAGGCAAACGGGGCTCCTTGATGGAGAGGGTGAGCGTGAAGAGTCCGTGGGCGCGTCAGGCGCGCAGGACGGACGCGTCGGGCGACGCGTTCAGGAAAGCAACGGGCTACGCGGCCACCGGTGGCCCACGTCGTGGCGCGGTGAGGACCGTTCGAGCGGTGAGTGCCGGACGCTCAAGCCAGCTCAGGAGTGTGCGGACTGGCCGCGAAACCGGGGCGACCGCGATGAGGCGAATCGACGCTACGACCCGCTCGTGGATGCGCGTCGCGACGCGGCTGAGCCAGTCGGCGACTGCTTCGGCAAGCTGCAAGAGGCCGAACGTGAGCACCGCGGCGCCCGCATGCGAGAGCGCCATCCCGTCCACCGGGAGGTCGGCGGCCAACGGAAGCTGAACCATGCCGTGCGCACCATGCCCGACCGCGGGCTCATCGCCGAAGCGCGACGGAGCGACCGAGAACAGCCCGTGGAACAGGTACTGGCTGGCGGCAACCCCGGCGGCGGTTTGGAGCCACCGCAGCCGGCGCCCGGACAGGGCGGTGCAGATCGGGACGCCGAGCACTACTGTCGCTAGGATTCCCTGCCAGGACGGCACCGGCCCGCCTCCGAGCACGTGCGCGAACACCGCGACGTAGCTTGCGGCCAAGGCGACGGCGACGCCGCGGGCGACGCGACTCCACCGACCGGACATGCAGCCATTGTCCCTCATCACCGGAGCGCCGGCGATCCGCCCTGGTCTCGACGCTGGATACGCGCGGGTCGGGCGTCTTCGTCCAAACCGGAGGCTTGCGTTCTCAGGCCCAAAATGCATATATCTGCGTATGAATTCAGATAACGAGTGCGGGCTGAGTGTGGAGAGCCAGTACGTCGAGCTCGCCGTGGCGAACCGCGGCGTTACGCTCGGGTAGCCGCACCGCCAGGCGCCCCTCAGTCGGAAGCGTTGCGAGGTCGCCTATCGGAGCGACCGTGTCCACCACCTCAGCGCTGCCGTCGGCCACCTGCCGCGCCCGCCACAGCCCCAGCAGCAGTACCCCGTGGCCGAGGTTTCGCCCGCGCCGGCTGCGGCGCCGCCAACCGGTACACATCCTCCAAGGCAGCGAGCGGCACGCCGCAGGCCTGGAGTAGCCGGAAGATCGCGAAGAGGCTCGTGCCCGTTGCCGACCCCGACTCAATCAGGCGAAGTGTGGACGTCCCAACTCCAGCCTTGCGGGCGAGATCCTCTTGGCGAAGCCCCGCGGCCCGCCGTGCACCGCGAACACATTCACCAAGCGCAGCGCCGGCTCGAACCTTCTGGATGTCAGACATCATCGCTAGAATAGTAGCGCTATGAAACTAGCGGAAACAGACACGGTTCGACGCGCCGGACGTGGGTCGCGCCACCACGTCCGGCGTGCCCGATACACTCGCCCTCAAGCACGCAGGACGTGCAACCGGGGGGTGGAGGTGCGCGTGCCCGCGATCAGCGAGTACTTCAAGACGGTCGGCGAGTGGGACGACGGTGTCCACCGATTCAGGGTGATCACGCCGGATCACGCCGATTGGCTGACCGGACTCGCCGAGCTCTACCGAGAGCTGCGCACCGCCTCTCGTGTTCCCATCGGTGACCTTGGCCTCACCGGCCTTGAGGGATTCGATGTCGAAGATCTCCAGGCTGCCCTCGTCGCAACACAGGTCCCTACGCGCCACAGTGGATCGCCGAAGGTGAAGCACATGGCGGTCGAACGCTCTGACATCGGCGAGCTCGTGCTCGCGCTCATCGGAGAGCTGAAGTACGGCTACAACTACGGGTACCGGTCCGTGCGTGACCGTGAGCTGGTGAAGCTCCCAGGTCGCGGCATCGATCAGATCGGCGTTCTCGAACTGGATCTCACCAACGGGGAGCGCGCCTACGTCCTCTCGCTCGGCGAAGCGAAGGTTTCTATCGACAAGAACTCACCTCCCGCGGTCGTCGACGGCTCGAAGGACTGCCTTCGCGTTCAGCATCGAGGACACCTCACCGAGTCTGCAGAGTCGATCCAAAAGGTCCTCGGCGCCGCCCGACACACGGCGGATCGGGATACTGCCCGGCAACTGTTCGCGGCCGGCATGTTGTGGCGTCAGGGTTCCGACAAGGTCACGCTGCGCAGCACCTCGATGCTGGTCCGCGACCGCAACCATCAGCCCACCGACTTCGGGTCGTTCCGGGCTTCGCCGTCCGACTACGATCCGGGGCACATCGACTTCACGATCCTGGTCATCGACACCGGCGACATCGAGGAGCTCGTCGATGAGTTCCTCGCCCTCGCACGCCAGGAAGCAGCATGAACCGTCGGTCTGAGTTCGACAGCATGCTCCACGCCACCGGCGTGTTCACGGTCGCGGCCGACGCCGAGCGGGACACCACACTGGTCAGCGTGCTCGGGCAGGGGGCAGCGAGCGAGAACGCTGAGGACCTCGTCCTCAGCGCTGAGATGCTCGAACTCGAGGCTCTCGACGAGCGCGACCCCGCCCGCCGCAAGCAACTGCTGGAAGACGCGTTCTCCTGCTGGATTCGGCTTGCGCTCGGCGAGGACCTGTCGCCGCTAGCGGATGGGGCCGTGCCCGCAGAGCTCGCTGTCGTACTGCACCTCGCGGCGACCGGTACTGCAGCTGACCGGGTAACCGAGACCAGGCAGGCGCTCATCCGCTTCCTGCCCCCAGCGTCCGACCTCATCCAATCTCAGGACCCGGATTGGGCCCGAGCTGTCATCTCCGATACGGTCCTTGCGTTCGCCCTGCTCACCCGAAAGCACGGTGGGTGGAACGACGTTGGGCTCGCGCTGGAGCTGCTCCAGTCACTCCGCGACCGTCAAGCAGACCACGAACCGGCGTTCCTCCAGCCATTGCAGACGGCGCCAGTCTCAGGCGCGGAAGAAGCGAGTGAGGACAGCGCAGGCCCGCGTATCGGAGTGATGCGGCTGGTGGCTGGGTACCACCTAGCTCAGCTGGCCACGACCGCAGGCAAGTACATCGAAACCGGACAAGGGTCGACCCAGCAGGCCGTCACGCGCCTGGACACCCACCGCTCGCAGGCGCTTCGGGCCGTTGCCGAAATCAACGACGGAACGTTGGCGCGGGTCATCGACCTGGTCCACCTCGGTCTTCGTCCGCTCGTGGAGCGATCCATCTGGGCACAAGTTGAGACTCTCGGGTCTAAGGTTGGACGCTTGGCGGGAGCGTTGGCACACCGCGAAAACCCCAGCCCGATGCTCGAACTCTGGCCCAGCCAAGTCGAAGCGATGAACAAGAACCTGCTCGACGCATACCGTCGGGCGGTCGTCGTCCAGATGCCCACCAGCGCCGGCAAGACGCTGCTCGCCGAGTTCTCCATAGTGCAGACGCTCTCACTGAACGAGAAGGGGCGCGTCGCGTACATTGTGCCGACGCGAGTACTCGTCAATCAGGTCACCGATGAGCTGCGACGCGACCTTAAACCACTCGGTTACTCGGTTGAGCAAGCGATCCCGGTCATTGACCTCGACCCGACCGAAGACCTGCTTCTGAACAGTCTCCCGCACGTGCTTGTCACCACACCTGAAAAGCTCGACCTCCTCGTGCGGACCGCCCACCCAGTGATCGAGGACCTCGCGATGGTGGTCGTCGATGAAGCGCACAACCTCGGAGAAGCGAACCGAGGCGCGCGTCTAGAGCTCGTCCTGGCGACCATCCGCCGCGACAAGCCCTCCGCTCGGTTCCTCCTGCTTTCACCGTTCGTGCCGAACGCGAAGTCCCTATCGGACTGGCTGGGCGGCGACCGAGGCTCCAGCATCCGCGTCGACTGGAAGCCGAACAAGAAGCTCATCGGAGAGCTCGCCATCCGCAAGCAGAGAAACCCCCACGATGGCCGACGAAAGGACAGCTTCCTCACCCTGTCGCCCATCAAGGCCGCCGACAACTACCATCTCCCATCGGATAGCGTGCTCGAGCTCGGGCAAGTCACCATGCCAACGGCATCGCTAGCGAACATCGCCGCCGCCGCACACGAACGACTCGAGAGTCGAGGCGCGACCCTGCTGGTCTGCAACGGCAAACCCAAAGCGACCAAGCGTGCCGTGGAGATCGCGAAGGAGCGGCTGGACCGCCCGCTCAGCCCGCGTGCGGAAGCCGTCCATCGCCACGTCGTCACCGAACTCGGTGAAGACAGCCCGCTCGCGATGTGCATCCGACGCGGTGTCGCGTATCACCATGCAGGCATGTCAGGCGATACCCGACGACTTGTCGAAGAACTCGTCCTGCACGGCGATGTAGACGTCGTTTGCGGCACGACCACCCTCGCCCAGGGGGCGAACTTCCCCCTCACGAACGTCATCATCGAGTCTTTCCGGATGGGCGACGGTGACATCACTCACGCACAGTTCTGGAACATCGCGGGACGCGCTGGAAGAGGCATGCTCAGCGGAATGGGGGTCGTCGGCTTCCCTGTAACCACCGCCGAACAACGCGCCAAATGGCAGACGTTCTTCGAGGACGACGCCGCCGACATCGCCAGCCGCCTCGCCGCCGTCGTTGAACACGCTGACAGCATCGGAACCGACTTCCTCAGCGCGTTGAACCGAAGCTCTGACGTCGAGAGCCTTTCCGAGTTCCTCCAGTACCTCGCGCATGCCCTGCGTGTATCCGGCGCATTGAGTTCCGCCAATGAGATCGAAGACCTCCTGCGATCCAGCCTGATCTTCGCGGAGACCGAACGCGTCTCGCGGAAGGCGGCACAGCAGCTCGTGCAACTGTGCCGTGGCTACCTCGACTCCTTGCAGGGCAAGGGTTCACTCGTCTCACTCGCCGACGGCACCGGATTCTCGACGCCCGCGATCAACCTGCTCCTGGGCGGGCTTCGTGAGCACCCCGACATGCGAAACCCTCAGAACTGGGAACCGCATGCGCTGTTCGGATCAAGTCTTGACCCCCTCACGCAACGACTCGAACTCGTGTCCAAGATGCCTGAACTCCGGCTGGCACCCGACGAAGAGCGAGGCGATTTCAACCCGCGACGTGCCGCCCTCATCCTCCGCGACTGGGTGAACGGCATGCCGCTGCCCGAACTTGTCGCAAAGCACGCCAAGGTGAGGAAGGATGCCGCCGCTACCCACGCGTCTTTCGTCACCTACCTACTCGGTAGGCTGTCGCAGAACGCGAGCTGGGGGCTCGGAGCCCTGGAGAAGGTAGCTTTCGCAGGCAAAGAACCCGCAAGGGACGAAACCGCACGCTACGTCCCCACCATGGTGTTCTACGGTGTCAACACCCCGGAAGCCACCTGGATGCGAATGGCAGGGCTACCGCGCGATGTCGCCCGAGGCGCTGCTGACATCTGGCGAGAAGAAGGACGCGACGCCCCGCGCTCCTTCGACGACATTCGAGGCTGGGTCAGCGGCCTCACCCCCAACCAATGGGAAGGTGCCTTGGAGGGGACCGCGATTCGTCCGGAAGACGTCAAACACCTCTGGACGTAGCTAGCCCGTCAAGACGAACGCCACAGCGGATCAGCTGACCGCGACGGCCAGGTCCTCCTCCACAGTGACGAGCTCAGCGATCTTCATCGCGATGTCTGTCATCGAGTCCTCCGCTGTGTCCAAACCGTTCCGAGAACCAAGCAGCGGGCTGACCCGCCGAAGCTCGTCATAACTTGTCTCATGCATCACCGGGATCAACAGATCACGAGCCAGAAGCTCCGAAAGCTCCTTGTCCGAGATCCCTCGCTGGTCGACCCGCTTGAGCAGCGCCGGCGTGACGAGCACCAAGCCGGTCCGCGACTTCGCCAGACCCCGGTCGATCTCCCGCAGGAATGGCTGACCTAGAACGATGTCCTTCTCACTGAACCAGACGGACACGCCCTGGTCCACGAGTAGATCGTGCAACTCTTTCGCCGCTGCACGCCGGTCATCCCACGCGTGGCAGAGGAACACATCGCGCAGGTCAGGCTCTTCCCTGGCACGGATCTCAACCTTCCGCCGGACAGGCGTTAGCGCCCGGACCTCCGCCGGAGTGTAGGTAACGGAGGACTCGCTTGGCGACCACCGTGGCTGAGTCCTGCCCCCGTTTGAACTGGCGCCTCCACTGCTGCTCCGAGGGGCGACTGCCGACGGACGATAGTACGAAGGGGGCGGCGAGTAGTACCTGCCGTATCCGCGGCTGCCACACGCGGGGCAGGCAGCCGCAGCGCTCGACGTTCGATGGCCCTGGATCGGGGCGGTGCACCTACTCATGGCCAGATGATATCGACTACCGCGACCATCACTGCCCCAGCACGCCTGCCGATCCATCGTGCCGGATGGCAAGCGCGGTGGTCCACACCGCACGAACTATCGCGTCCTCGCGATTGCCGTATCGCAACGATCATCAGTCGGCAGAAGCACTCCACGACGTCGAAGACCGCAGCTCCTGTGACTCACCACGTACATGGTTTCACGAGAGGATCCACCGTCCATTAGCGGAGGATCCCCAGCTTCAAGCCCCAGCAACAGCCCCGGAATGACAGGGCACAAGGAGTTTCGTGAATTTCTCACCACCACGAGAAGGCCCCGGCGGGTTCGCCGGGGCCTTCGTCGTTCCGGCATCAGCCGAGGGTGATTCCTCTGTTGCTCATGAACGGTTGCGGGTCGATCCGGGCGCCGTCCACTCGCACCTCGTAGTGCAGGTGGCAGCCGGTGGACGCACCCGTGGTGCCGACCTCGGCGATGTTCGCACCGGCGGGCACCGACTGGCCGGGGGAGACGAGGAGGGCGCTGTTGTGCGCGTACCCGGTCTGCACCCCGTTGCCGTGGTCGATGAGGACCCACAAGCCGTAGCTGCCGAGCCAGTCCGCGTAGACGACGGTTCCGCCGGTCGCGGCGTACACCGGTCGACCGCACCCGGCGGCGAGATCCGTGCCGTAGTGGAAGGCACCGACGCCCGCGACCGGACGGTTCGGGCGAGGGCCGAACGGGTCGCTGATCCATCCGGAGACGGGAAGCGCCCACCCCTGGCCGCTGAGCTGCCCGGAATCCAGGCCGCCGTCGCCACCGCCGCGGGCGGCTTCGGCGGCGCGACGGGCCGCCTCGCCCTTCTCGTAGTCGGCCTCGGTGGCCTCGCGGTTCTCGGTGAGGACCGTGAGCTGCGCCCGCATCGTCGCCTCGTTGGCCTGCCGCTCGGCGAGCGTGCGATTGGCGTCCTCGCGTGCCGTGATCGCGGCGGTGAGTGCGGCCTCGGCGGCCTCGGCGAGTTCGCCGAGCGCGTTCTGCGCGAGCCGCGCCTGCTCCGTGAGGGCCTCGGCGGTGTTCCGGCTGGCGTCCGCGGCCTCATAGACGAGGGAGATGCGCTCGGTGAGCTTGTCCATCGATGCGAGCCGGCCGAGAAGGTCGTCGGCGACGCTCGCGCCGAGGAACATCGTCAGGGCCGGATCGGATGCGCCGGTGCGGGCCATCATCGCGGCCAGCTGGCCCGCGGCCTGGCCGGACGACTCGGCAGCTGCGGCCGCTTCGTCCGCCTCGGCCTGCAGGGTGTTCGCGGCGTAGGTGGCTTCGTCGAACTTGCCCTGCGCCTGCTCGTACTCGTCGCCGCGGCGGGTCGCGAGTTCCTCCGCCGCCTGCGCCTCCGCGGTGAGGGATCGGATCAGCGCCTGCAACTCGGCGACCTGCGTCTGCTTCTCCGACTCGGACGCCCGGGCGTTCTGCACGTCCTGCCAGGAGGGGTAGTCATTGCTCGCCGTGGCCGGTGCGACTCCGCCGACGAGGGCGAAGGTCACGGCGGCCGCGAGCGCGATCGCGGCGACGGCGGGCCGCGCGCCCGTCACGGGACGACCCGTTCGGACAACCACTCGACCGGGTCGGTGGGGGTGGTGCCGTCGAGCAGGATCTCCAGGTGCAGGTGCGGCCCCGTGGACTGGCCGGTGTTGCCGACCTTGCCGACGAGATCGCCGACCGCAACGGTCTCGCCGACGGAGAGGGCGAGACTCCCCTCCCGCATGTGCGCGTAGACGCTGCTGACCAGTCGCCCGTCGATGACGTGATCGATGACGGCGTACACCCCGAGTCCGCCGTTGTCGGAGGCCGACACCTCTCGGACGACGCCGGCTGCGATGGCCTGGATGGGGGATCCGTCGCCGGGGTTCATGTCGATGCCCTTGTGGTAGCTGGAGCAGCCGGCGCAGGGCGGGATGCGCGGACCGAAATCAGTGCTGATCGGCACCCCGGTGAGGAACGGCCACTGGATCGCTCCGGAATAGTTCACGAAGGTCGCCGCGGTCTGTGCGTAGTCCCCGCTCGTCGCGGCCTTGCCCGCCGTGTAGCTGTCGCGCTGGAGGTCCAGTTGGGCGACCTCCGGGCCGACGATGACGTCCTGCGGCTCCTCTCCGGCGGTGACGGTCACCGGGGTCGCTGTCGCGCCGGCTGGGCCGGCCGAGAATGCGGGAAGGGTGGTGCTCGCGAGCATCAGGGCCGCCGAGGTCAGCGCCAGGGTCGGGAGGAGCCGTCGTCTCGTCGCCCGGGGCTCCGGGGAGGTGCGGTATCGACGCGGTCGGGAACGTTCGGCCTCGCGGAGGGCGCGACGGGTCAGCGGCGGCTCAGTCATGGCACGCCGGAAGGGGGGAAAGGGGAGGCATGAAGGGTCCTTGAGATCTCGGGGCTGGGGTGACGGCTCCGCAGCTGGCAGCGGACCGCGCCGGGGCTCAGTGCGGTGAACTCAGTGCGGTCGACTCAGTGCGGTGGGCTGTTCCGGGTCCACGCGGGCAGGGCGCGCACCGGTCAGCCCGTCAGGGCGAGCGCGGTCGCAGTGGCCGCAACAGTGGAGCGGGGTTCAGGTGCGACTGATGGAGAGGACGACGAGGTCCGGGCGCGGCGCGGACGGCGGGAGGAGGCCGCGGAGTTGGATCGCGGCACGGCCGCCGGCGTCGAGGAGCGACCGGAAGAAGCCGGGGCGGTTCGCGAAGAGCAGCGACGCGGCGACGCCCAGGAGCACCGCGCACCCCATGACCGCGAGGGCGCAACCCATGAGGTCGTGCGTGCAGTCGCCGTCGCAGTGCGCACCGCTCGAGGCCGCTGCCTGCACTCCAGGCGACTGGGCGGCATCGACGGAAGCGGAGCTCACGACTGCGGAGCCGGGGAGGCCGCCGTGCTCGGCACCGGACGAGTGCATGGCCAGCAGCCCCATCACGATCGCGGCCATGCCGAGCGCGCTCAGCAGGGTGTTCCGCATGAGTCGGAGGCGACGCATCGACAGGGAACGAGTCAGGTTCAGCACGCGATGCACCTCCCTTGATCCGTCGGACCCGGCGGCAAACGAATACCCCACAGCGTACCTCGGCGGGTTCCTGGCGGTCCTGGGAGTATGGTGAGCTGGTCGGTTCGCCGCAGACGACGTCGAGCTAGGCCTGCTCGGCTGCCCAGCGCCCGAGCGCGGTGATCGCGTCGCGAAGGGCGAGGCCGCGCTCGGTCAGCGCGTACGCCCGGGTGTTGTGCTTGAGCGGGAGGCGGTACAGCACGCCGGCCTCCTCGAGTTCGCGCAGGCGCATCGCGAGCATGTTCGTCGGCGCACCGAGCTCGCGCTGGAGGTCGCCGTAGCGCTGCGGGCCGTCGAGGAGCTGCTCCACGATGCGGAGCGCCCAGCGCGAGCCGACGATCTCCAGGGCGGCGGCGAGGTCGCTCACGCGGTCTGATCGGCGTCCGGCTTCATCCAGAACGGCGAGTAGTGGTAGCCGTCGAGGTCGTCGAACTGGCGCTGGTACATGAAGGGGTAGTCGTCGACGTCGCCGATGCGGCCGCCGGCGGCACGGGCCCGTTCGACGAGTTCGTCGACCGCTTCGCGGCTGGGGAGGTCGAAGGAGACAGTGACCTTCGAGGGGGTGTCGGGTCCGCCGATCAGCTCCTCGGTGCCGCCGACGCTGGCGTACATCTCGCGGCTGGAGAGCATGACGTACTGCTCGGCGGCGATGGCGAAGCAGGACACGTTGTGATCCGACATCTCGGTGTTGAGCACCCACCCGAGGGCGGTGTAGAAGGCGGTCGCGCGCTCGACGTCCGCGACGGGACAGCTGATGAAGAGACTCATGGACACATACTTGTAAAATGAAAGTGCCGCGTCAAGGCCCCGGCGCGAGTGGGCCGCTCAGTTGAGGCGTGAGTTCAGGTGGATCGTGACGGTGTCGCCGTCGCCCTTGCCGATGCGGGTGCGGATGGCTGCGGAGACCGGCAGCTTGTGGGTGCCGTCGCCGAGCGCCATGAAGGCGCCCCGGAACGGCTCGCCGTCGACGGTGCCCTCGACCTTGACGAGGCCGCGGGTGCCGAAGATCTCGGCGGAGCCCGGCAGTTGCGCGCAGGTCCAGGTGTCGCCCTCGCGGACTTTGCCCAGCACGGACGTGAAGGTGAGGTCGAGGGGAGTGGGGTGGTCGGTCATGACGACTCCGTTCAGAGGAAGGCGCCGACGAGGGCGCCGATGATGACGAGTTTGGCCAGCCAGTCGGTGAAGTGCACGGCGGCGACGGCGACCGGAGTGTTCTCGTGCACGACGGACCCGAGCAGCAGCACGGCGGGGAGGACCGCGAGCGCCAGCCCGAGCAGGGCGCCCGGGCCGGCACCGTGCCAGTCGGCGGCGACCATGAGCCCGAGGACGAGCAACGAGACGAGCAGGCTGCGGAGCACGACGAGGAGCATCTGCACCACGGCGGGGATGCCGGGACGCGGCGTGCTGTTCGCCGCGATGAGCCGGGCGACCGGCGGGGTGGCGTAGAGCACCGCGCTGGCGACGAACGAGACGATGGTCGCGAGTGCGACGCCGAGGAGAGCCATGCGCGTTCCTTTCAGTACTGGTTAGTACTAATCAAGGTAGCCGCGTGATTTAGTCCCGTCAAGTACTAAAGTGGGACCATGCCCGTCGCCCCCCGAACTCGAGGCCGCCCCCCTGGCCTGGCCGGGCCGGCGCTGCTGGCCGAGGCGCGGGCCGTGTTCCTCGAGCGCGGCTACACCGCCACGACGATGGACGAGATCGCCAGCCGCGCCAGGATCTCGAAGAGCTCGCTGTACCGGGAGCATCCGTCGAAGTCCGAGCTGTTCGCCGCGGTCGTCGCGGACTGGGCGGCATCCGGCAGCGACGCGACGCGGCCGATGCTCGAGCGGCTCGCCGCGGCCGCCGAGCCGCGCGACGGCCTCGTCGAGCTCGGCCACGGCATGCTGCGCGGCATGCTCGCGCCGCCCGTCGTCGAGATGCGCCGCCTCGTGATCACCGAGGCGAACGTGCAGCCCGAGGTGGCCGCGGCCTACCGCCGGGACAGCTGGGAGCGGAACGTGGCGGCCCTCGCGACGTCATTCGAAGCGCTCCACCGCGCCGGCGCGCTCACGGTGGACGACCCCCTAGCTGCAGCCGCCGAGTTCACGTGGCTCGTCGTGGGCGCCCCGCTCAATGCCGCGCTCCTCGGCGAGCGGTTCGACGGGCTCGACGCCCACGTGACGAGCGCGGTCACGACGTTCCTCGCCCGCTACGGCACCCTCGGCCCCGCCCCGCTACCCTGACTGAGATGACCCGCAGCCAGGGTGGCGCCTACACGAGGCGTCCGCGTGAAGACCGTCGCGACGAACTCCTCGACGCGGCGGTGGCGCTCGCCTTCGAGGACGGCCTCGGCAAGGTCACGGCGCGCCGGGTGGCTGCGCGCGTGGGGGTGGCGCAGGGGCTGGTCACCCACTATTTCGGCTCGATCGACGAGCTGCTGGCGGCCGCCTTCGAGCGGGCGGCGGAGGCTGAGCGGGACGCGCTCGATCCGCGGCCCTCCGGCGATCCGGTCGCGGACATGCGACGCGTCCTCGGGTTCTACGTCTCGCACGACCGCGATCCCTCCGCGCTGCTCTGGCTCGACGCCTGGCGCGAGAGCGCCCACCGCCCGGCCGTGCGGCAGGCGGTCGTCCGGCAGATGGAGGGCGACGTCGCGGACCTCGATGCGATCATCGAAGCGGGCATCGCCAGCGGGGACTTCCCCGACGCGTCTGCGAAGACGTCGATGCGCATCATCGCCCTCGTCGACGGGCTCGCCGCGAACGCGGCCGTCAGGGCTGGACTGGACGAGCCCACCATCGACTACGCGAACGTCACCGACTTCGTCTTCAGCACCTCGGAGCGGGAGCTCGGCCTCCCCCCCGGTGCGCTCCGCCCTGCGTGACCGGAGGGCGAGGCCCTTGTTGACCGATAGGTCAACACGCGCTAGCCTCCTGTGTGCTTGTACTTGGCCGCAAGGCCAATAACGCGAGGAGGCGTTCGAGATGGCGGCACGAGGGACGACTGGGCTGCGGCCTGCGGAGAGCTCGGCTCGGGAGGTCAATACCCGCGCCGGCCGGGTCGAACAGCACGGCACCGACCACATTCCCGTGATCGAGCGGCATGGTGCTCCGCGCAGCCTCTTCGCGGTGTGGGCCGGCTCCGGAGTGACGTATCTGTACTTCGTGCTCGGCGGCATCCTGGTGCTGCTGGGCCTCGATGCATGGCAGGCCCTCGCCGTCGTCGTCGCCGGCAATCTGTTCTTCATCGGAGTGGGATTCCTCGCCATCAGCGGACCGCGTGCCGGCGTGCCCAGCGAGGTCATCACCCGCAGCTTCTACGGCGTGCGCGGCAACCGGGTCGTGAACGTCGTCCTCGGCTGGCTGATCGGCGTCCTGTACGAAGCGATCAATCTCTCGGTCGGCGCCCTCGTCGGGTTCACGCTCGTGCGCTGGTTCGCCCCGGATGCCCCAGATGCGGTCATGGCGGTCATCGTGATCGGTCTCGCGCTGCTCACCTTCACGATCAGCGTTTACGGCCACGCGACCATCCTGAAGATCAGCGGCTGGGTGATGTGGGCCCTGCTCGGGGGGATCGCGATGCTCGCATGGTTCGTGCTGACGAACGCCGATCTGTCGTACGTGCCCGACGGCGGCGTGCTCGAGGGGGTCGAGCTCTGGGCCGCTGCCGCCGCCGGCTTCACCATCATCGCCTCGGCACCCCTCTCGTGGCTCGTCGGAGCGGACTACTCGCGCTACCTCCCCGAGCAGTCCAGCCCGACGAAGGTCGCCTTTTGGACGGCGCTCGGCGGGTTCCTGCCGGCGGTCGTCATCGGCTCGCTCGGCGTCCTCGCCGGCACCGTCGTCGACATGTCGGTGCCCGAGGAGTCCATGGCCGAGATCGTGCCCCCGTGGTTCTATCCGATCTTCCTGCTGGTGGTCGTCATCGGCTCGATCACCAACAACGCGCTCACCGCCTACAGCACCGGGCTCGCCCTCATGGCGTCGGGCATCCGGTGGAAGCGTTCGGTCACCGTCGTGTTCGACGCGGTGATCGCCGTCGCGCTCACTCTCTACGCGCTCTTCGTCTCCGACTTCCTCGGGACCGTGAGCGGGCTGCTGGAGATCAGCATCGCGGTGCTCGCCCCCGCGCTCGGCATCTACGTCGTCGACATCCTGCTGCGACGCAACCGGTACGACGGGACCGCTCTGCAAGACGAATCGCGCGACGGGCCCAACTGGTACGTCGCTGGCTGGAATCTCGCGGGATGCACCGCCCTCGGCGTCGGCAGCGTGGTCACCGCACTGTGCGTGAACACCACCTTCTACGCCGGCCCGATCGCGGTCGCCCTCGGTGGGGCCGACGTGTCCCCGCTCGTCGGCGTCCTCGTCGGCGGCGGCCTGTACGCGGTGCTCGCGCCACGCGGCATCCGTCGTGCCGTCCCGGCTCCCGCTCGACGCACCGACGATGCTCCCGTCACCTCCGGCGCCGAACCGATCGGGATCTCGGAGTGAGCGCCGCCCGGCTCGCGACCGTCGACCGCTGGTTCGCCGCAGAGCGGGTCGGGAACGGCATCATGCGGATCGACGAACCGCATGTGCACGAGCTCCTGCGGGGCAACATCTGGCACGTTCGAGGCGCTGACCGCGACCTCGTGGTCGACGCCGGCCTGGGGGTCGCCTCGCTTCGCGAAGAGCTCCCCGAACTGTTCGCGAACGACCCGATCCTCGTCGTGACCCATGCCCACCTCGATCACATGGGTGGCGCGCACGAGTTCGGCGACCGCCGCGCGCACGACGCCGAAGCGATCGGCGCTCCGCGCGGCACATCCATCCGCGGTCCCGAGCTCGCCGAACAACTCGGCCTCGACGAGCAGCTGCCGGACCTCCTGATCACCGCGCGTCCAGCGGGGTTCGATCCCGACGGATACCGCCTGCGTCCCGTGCAGGCGACGACTCGGCTCGGCGACGGCGACGCGATCGATCTCGGGGACCGCCGGTTCGCCGTGCTCCACCTGCCGGGGCACACCCCTGGCTCCCTGTGCCTGCTCGAGGAGGCCAGCGGCACGCTCTTCAGCGGGGACGTAATCTACGACGACGTGCTCCTCGACGGGCTGCACGAATCCGACCGGGGCGACTACGCCGCGAGCCTCCGCCGGCTGCGGGGGCTCCCGGTGCGCACCGTGCACGCCGGCCACGGCGGATCCTTCGACGGCGAGCGGTTGCGCGAGCTCATCGACGCGTACCTCGGCGACTGAGCGGACGCGCGACGCCGGGCCCGACGGGAACGTCGCGGCATCCGTACCGCGTCGCGCACCGCGCTTCAAGCCCCTGCCGGCCGCTCGCGCGGCGGGGCTAGCGTGCGGGCATGAGAGTCGTGTTCACCGGATGGCTGGTGTTCATCGCCGCCGGAATCGTCTACATGCTGGTCATCGGCCTGCTCGGGAGGTCGGTGTGATGCGCCTCCGTCAGCACGCGCTGAGCGTGTTCTTCGCCGCGATCTTCCTCGCGGCGCTCGCTGGCCAGGCGCTCACGGGCCTCGCGCTGACCAACGAGGAGCAGGCCTCGCACGGGCTGCCGTCGGTCGGCCTCGGCGAGTACCTGCTGTCCTCGCAGTTCGTGGTCGACGTGGCGGAGAACTGGCAGTCGGAGTACCTGCAGTTCTTCCTCTTCATCCTGACGACGATCTGGCTGGTGCAGCGCGGTAGCCCGGAGTCGAAGAAGCCGGGCGACGAGGGAGTCGGCTCGGACGAGTCCCAGCTGGTCGGGCGCTACGCCCGGCCGGACTCGCCGGCCTGGGCCCGGGTCGACGGATGGCGCCGCTGGCTCTTCTCCAACTCGCTGCTGCTCGTGATGGGGGCCGTGTTCCTGCTGTCGTGGCTCGCGCAGTCGATCGCCGGCATGGTCGCCTTCAACGCGGAGCAGGCCGAGCACGGCCAGGCGGCGGTCGACTGGCTCGGTTACGCCGTCTCGGCCGACTTCTGGAACCGCACGCTGCAGAACTGGCAGTCGGAGTTTCTGGCCGTCGGCAGCATGGTGGCGTTCTCGATCTTCCTCCGGCAGCGCGGTTCGTCCGAGTCGAAGCCGGTGGGAGCGCCGCACGAGGCGAGCGCGGTCGAAGCCGAGTAGGCGGGCCATCCGCTCAGCCCTTGAGCCCCGTCGCGGCGATGCCGTCCATGATCCGCCGCTGGGCCAGGAAGAACAGGATGATCATGGGCACCGTCGCGATGACGCTCGCCGTGACGATGATCTCCCAGTGCCACTCGCCGCCGAAGCCGTACGCGTCGACGAGGGACTTCAGGCCTCGCGGGATCGTGAAGGTGTCCGAGTCTCGCAGGTAGATCAGCGAGCGCATCAGGTCCGTCCAGACCGCCTGCACCTCGAACACGAGCACGATCGCGAGCGCCGGCTTCGCGAGGGGGAGCGCGATGTTCCAGAACACGCGCCAGTGCGATGCCCCGTCGACCCGCGCCGCGTCGGGCAGGTCGCGCGGCAGGCCGAGGAAGAACTGCCGGAGCAGGAAGACGTAGAACGCGCTGCCGAACAGATTGCCCGCCCAGAGCGGGGTGAGGGTGCCCACCTGGCCGAGCGCGTTCCAGATGAGGAAGGTGGGGATCATGGTGACCGCGCCGGGGAGCATCATGCTCGCGAGCACCAGCGCGAAGAGCGCCCCTCGTCCCCGGAAGCGGTAGTAGGCGAAGCCCCACGCCACCATGGCGCTCGTGAGGGTCACGGTGATCGCCGCGAGCGCGGTGACCAGCAGCGTGTTCCACAGCCAGAGCGCGAGCGGTGCCTCCTGCCAGACGTTCACATAGTTGTCGAAGGTGAACGTCTGCGGGATCAGCCGGTTGTCGAAGACCTCGCCCCGCGGCTTGAACGAGGCGCTGATGAGCCAGACGAATGGGTAGACGAAGACGAGCCCGCACAGGCCGAGCGCGAGGAAGACGAGGGCACGGCGGATGCCGCGACGGCGCTTCGCCGTCGCCCGCACCTCTGCGGCGGCCGTCATCGATCGCCCTCGTAGTAGACGAGGCGGCGCGAGAGCACGAGCTGCACCGCCGTGACCGCCATGATGACGAGGAAGAGGATCCAGGCCATCGCCGAGGCGTAGCCCATGTGCAGGTACTCGAAGGCCTGCTGGAACAGGTAGATGACGTAGAAGAGCGCGGCGTCGTTCGAGTAGGTGGAGTTGCCGGCCCCGAAGAAGGCCGTGTACGCCTCGTCGAAGGTCTGGAAGCCGGCGATCGTGTTCACCACCACGATGAAGAAGATCGCCGGACTGATCATCGGCAGGGTGATGCTGAACGAGGCGCGCCAGAAGCCGGCGCCGTCGAGCTTCGCCGACTCGTAGAGCGTGTCGGGCACGGCGCGGAGCGCGGCGAGCAGGATGATCACCGATGATCCGACCGTCCAGAGCGACATCAGCACGAGGCCGGGCTTCACCCACGCCGGATCGGTCGTCCAGCTCGGCCCCTCGATGCCGACCGCGGCGAGGGCGCGATTCAGCAGACCGTCCCGACCGTTGAAGAGCAGCAGGAACAGCACGCCCACAGCGACGGGCGGGGTCATCTTTGGCAGGAAGAACACCGTGCGGAAGAAGCCCGAGCCCCGGCCGGCGCGGTCGAGCAGCAGCGCGAGCCCGAGCGAGACCAGGATGGCGAGCGGCACCTGCAGCAGGGTGTAGACGGCCGTGTTCTCGAGGACCAGCAGCAGTTTCTCGTCGGAGGCGAGCCGCGCGTAGTTGTCGAGCCCGACGAACGAGGGGTCGTTGATGACGTCGTAGTCGGTGAGCGAGAGATAGGCGCTGTAGAGCATCGGCCAGGCCGTGAAGACCAGGAAGCCGATGATCCAGGGACTCAGGAAGAGCAGCGCCGGGCGGGCCTCGCGCCACCGCCGGCGACGCGCACTCGGGCGGCGCTCCGCCGCACGAGGCCGGGCGGGAGGCCGAACGCCCGGCGGCCGGGCTTCGCCAGCGACCGGTGCGGCGGCCGCGTCGGCTCGAGCCTCGAGCTCAGCGGTCATTTGCTCTCCTCGAGCTTCTGCCAGCCTTCGTCGAGTGCCTGCTGCGCGGACTGCTGCGCCTTCGCGAGGGCGTCCTCGGGCGACTCCCGGCCCTCCAGCACGCGGTTCACGGCATCCTGCATCGCGTCCTTGAACTCCGCGTCGGCTGGATTCGAGGGCAGGCCGACCGTGTGGTCGTTCGCCTCGTACATCGCCGTGACGCCGCTGTCCCAGGGCTCGCCGCCGGAGGTCACCATGCCCCGGATCTCCTCGTCGGCCACGGTATTGCCGGTGAGGATGCCGGTGAACGGCTTGCCGTCGGCCTCGCGGGCGGAGAGTCGCGCCTCGGCTGCCGCACGCCACGCCTCGACGGAGGTCATGTCCTTCGCCCAGCGGCAGGCCGCCTCCGGGTTCTCGCTCCCGGTCGGGATGGCCCACGCCGAACCCGTGGCGAAGGCGATCGGCTCCCCATCGGTCGTCCGCACGGTGTCGAAGGCCATGGGGGCGTCGGGCGAGACGTCGTTCAGCACGTTGAGGTACCACTGCTCCATCGGCATCGCGCCGAGCGTGCCGCTCGCGAACTGATTGCCCTCGCCGAAGAAGTCGGCAGCGTCGCGAGTGGACTTCACCGCGCTGAAGCCGCCCTGGTCGTCGTAGATGCCCGCGGCCCAGCTCAGCGCGTCGACCGCCTCCTGGCTGTCGAGCTGCGCGGTGCGCCCGTCGTCGGAGAGCACCGATCCGCCGCCCGCGGCCACCCAAAGCGGGAGGAACTCGGGCAGCTTCGAGTCGAAGCCGATGACCGAGACGGTCCCGCCGTCCGAGCGCATGAGCTTCTCGTTCGCGGCGGTGACGGCGTCGCGGTCCGAGCCGTTGACGTCGTCGATGCCGAGCCCGGCAGCCTGCAGGAGCTCGGAGTTCGCCATGGTCAGCTGGACCTGGTTGAACTCGGGGATGCCGTAGACGGTGCCGTCGAGAGTGACCTGGTCAACGGCGGCGGGAACGTAGGCGTCGAGGTCGATGCCCTCCCCGTCGACGCAGTCGTCGAGGGGGCGAATCGCTCCGCGAGCGGCGAGGGAGCCGATCTGGTCGCGGTCCGCGTAGACCAGCTCGGGCGGGTCCCCGGTGGCGACGGCCGACAGGAACTGCTGCAGGTCGAGTTCGCCCTCGATGAGGTCGACCTCGACGTCGCCGAGCTGCGCCGTCGTGTAGTCGACCCGAGCCGTGGCGACCTCGTCACCGGCGCCGAAGCCCATCACGCTGAGTGTGCCGCCGACCTTCGCCTCGCTGTCGTAGTCCGCATCCGCACCGCTGCCGCCACCGGTGCCGACGGCGCATCCGCTCAGGAGTACCGCGGTGCCCACCCCTGCCAGCCATGCACCGCGTCGTGTCTTCCGCCTCATCAGCCCACTCCCGTCCTCGTTGGCCGCCCCCGGGGGACCGCATGAATGCCTGCACGGTACGTCCGAAGCGCTGCTCGATTCGCGGGGGTTGACAGCAGCGCTTCTGCGGCGCGCCCGTTCTGGACCCCGTTCGGGGGGCGATCCGGTCGCCCCTCTCGCCACGGGCGCCCCGGCGGGTTTACCGTGATGCTCGCCGGGGGCGATCCGGCGCGCGCTGAACCGAAAGGGCGGTGGGATTGTGGTGAGCACACGAACTGGTCGACTGCGGAGCATCGGGGCGATCGGCGTGCTGGCGATCGGCGCACTCCTGGCGGTGCCCGTGGCGGCCGCCGCCGCGCCCGAGGCCGGCGACTCCGTCTACATCGGGCCGCGCCAGGGCTACGGCGGCACCGGCGCGTTCCCGATCTACCTCGACACCCCGGTCGACCCGTCGGCGCCCGGCGAGCCGGACCTCTGGGCCTTCTGCATCGAACACGACGTGACCGCGCGGACCGGGCTCGAGGGCACGATCGGCGAGGCCGGCGATTTCCTCGGCGACAATCTGTTCCTCGACCCGGTCGTGCAGGGCAAGGTGCTGTGGATTCTCGCGCACAGCTATCCGGCGGTCTCACTGGCGGAGCTTGGAACGGCCGCCGGGGCGCCCGGGCTCGACGCCAACGACGCCTTCGAGGCGACCCAGTACGCCATCTGGCGGTACACGGACCTCGGCTTCGACGCGAACTGGCCGTGGGAGACCCCCAACTCGGAGGCGGTGTACCACTACCTCGCGGACGGGGCGGAGGCGAGCGGCGGACTCACGCCCGCGGATCTCTCGATCACCCTGTCGATCTCCGGGCCCTCCGCCCCGCAGGAGGCCGGCACCCTGGTCGGACCGTTCACGGTGACGACCGATCGGCCGAGCGTGCGCGTCACGGCCGACCCGGCGTTCGCGATCACCGACGCCGCCGGCGCCCCGATCGACGCGGATGCCGTCGTCGACGGCCAGGAGCTCTACCTCGATCTGCGCGATGCGAACACGAGCGGCAGCGCGACCGTCACCGCCACCGCCGAGGGCACGACCGTCGGCGGCCGGATCGTCTCGGTCCCGACGACGCCGGGCGGCACCCCGAGCGAGGCCGCCCATTCGCAGACCATCGCCCTCGTCGCGCCCGCCGGTGCGGTCTCGACCGCCAGCGCCACCGCCGAGTGGGTCGGCGACGCGGTCCCGCCCGTGATCGGCACCACGCTCGTCGACGCCGCGGACGGCGACCAGACGCTGCCCTGGAACGGCGGCACCGCGACCGACACGATCGCGTACCAGCACCTCATCCCGGGCGTCGAGTACACGGTGTCCGGCGAGCTCATGCGCAAGAGCGACGGGTCCGCGACGGGGATCACCGCCTCGGCCACGTTCACGCCCACCGCCCCGGACGGCACGGTCCAGGTGTCGTTCACGGTGCCCTCCGGCTACGCCGGGCAGCAGCTCGTCGCCTTCGAGACGCTGACGCAGGCGGGGATCGCCGAGCCGGTCGCCGTCCACCATGACCTGGCGGACGCCGCTCAGACGGTGACGGTGGAGGCGGCGCCGGTGGTGCCGGCCGCGCCGACGCCCGCCCAGCACAGCGGCGCGAAGGAACTCGCGGAGACCGGGAGCCCCATCACCGGACCGACGCTCGCCGCCCTGCTGCTGATCGCGCTGGGCCTCGTGGCGGTCACTCCGGCAGCGGTTCGCCGTCGTCCGGCTCGGAGGTGACGAGCAGGCCGGTGTTCGTCGTGGCGACGCCCGCGAGCTGGGCGAGCCAACGACGGTTCAGCCGCGGTGGTCGGTTGCCCGAGTAGACGAAGGCGAGTTCCGTCCCGGGGCCGATGACGACGGTGCGGGTGCCGCCGTCGAGGCCGCTGCCGAGGGTCAGGCTGAAGGTCTCCGAGCGTCGGAGCTTATCGAGGATGACCACCTGCAGGTGCGCGAGCGTGCGATCCGGGACCTCGAAGTCGCGGGTGCTGTATCCGATCCTGCCCATCCGGCGACCGTATGCCCGCCCGGCGGGCCGGTCGAGTGCGTTGACATCGCCGGCGGACTGTGCGCCGTCCGGGCGAACAGCCCGTGTCAACCCGCTTCTGCGCACCGGGGCTCCGCGATGGACTGGGGGGGAGTCACCCCAGGAACGGAGGATCACCGTGCCCGCAGCCGACCCCGAAGAGCGCCGTGAGCAGCTCACCGCAGCCCCGAAGGCGGACCCCGGCGACGCCGCGCCGCGCGTGGAGGTCACCGAGGCCGACGAGGACGTGACCCGCATCGACGTCGCCGACTCCGCGGCCGTCCGACCGGGCAAGCCGGGCCCGAGGCGCGGGGAGTAGCGAGCACCGGCGTCCGCCCGCCGCCCCTTCTGCGCTTCTGCGCGACTCGCGGAATACCCCCGGAGGGTATATAGTTGTCTCGTGCACAGGTACCCCGTCGGGTACGGGCTTGAAAGGGAGAAGCGATGACCGCCAACGAGTACCAGGTGACCGGCATGACCTGCGGGCACTGCGAGCTGTCGATCCGCGAAGAGGTCGGCGAGCTCGCCGGCATCCAGGACATCCAGGTCAGTGCGCAGACCGGTCGGCTCGTCGTGAGCTCGGCCGACGAGATCGACGACGCCGCGGTGCTCGCGGCCGTCGAGGAGGCCGGCTACTCGGCCGTGCGCATCTGATGCGGGCCGGGGCACGACTCGCCCTCTACGGGGCGGGGGTCGCGGTGGCCTTCGGCGGCGCGTTCGCGCTCGCCGGGGTCGTCGTCCCCGACTCTTTCGTAGCGGCATGGGCGGAAGGAAGCGACATGGAAACTCACGGTGACGACCAGAACGCGCACGGCGGAGCCGGCGCCGAGACGGCCGCGCACGGACCGAACGGCGTCTCGATCGACGCCGACGGCTATCTGCTCTCGCCGGTGACGGCGCCGGGCGCGGTCGGCGAGGCGGGCGAGCTCCGCTTCCAGGTGCTGGATGCCTCGGGCCACCCCGTCACCGAGTACACGACTTCGCACGAGCGCGAGCTGCACACCATCGTGGTGCGCTCCGACGGCGCCGGCTTCCGGCACGTGCACCCCGTGCTCGACGAGGCGAGCGGCGTCTGGTCGCTGCCCTGGACGTGGGACGCGGCCGGCAGCTACCGGCTCTACGCGGACTTCACCCCCGCGGGCGACGACGCCGAGGGCATCACCCTGACCCGCACGATCGACGTGGCGGGCGAGCTCGTGCCGGTCACGGCCGAGCCGAACCGCCGCAGCGAGGTCGACGGCTTCGTCGTCACCCTCGACGGGGAGCTCGCCGCGGGCGCCTCGAGCGAGCTGACCCTCTCGGTGCAGCGCGACGGGCGGCCCGTCGCCGAGCTCGAGCCGTACCTCGGCGCGTTCGGGCACCTCGTGGCGCTGCGGCAGGGCGACCTCGCCTTCCTGCACGTGCACCCCGAGGGCGAGGAGCCCGAGGCCGGGTCGACCGGCGGCCCGGAGATCGCGTTCGCCGCGAACGCCCCGACGCCCGGTCGCTACCTGCTCTACCTCGACTTCCAGGTCGACGGACAGGTGCACACCGCCGAGTTCGTGGTCGACGCGTCGGCCGGAGCGACGGGGGAGGCGCACCGATGAGCACCACCGCGCCCCTCGCCGGCGGCACCGGCATCGAGCTCGAGATCGGCGGCATGACCTGCGCCTCCTGCGCGAACCGCATCGAGAAGAAGCTGAACAAGCTCGACGGCGTGCAGGCGACCGTCAACTACGCGACCGAGAAGGCGAAGGTCACCGTGCCCGAGGGCTACGACCCGGCACTGCTCATCGCCGAGGTCGAGAAGACCGGCTATACCGCCCTGCTGCCGACCCCGAAGGCGAGCGAGCGCTCGCGCGACGGCTCGGCCGACGACGCCGAGCACGACCCCGAGCTGACCTCGCTGCGCCAGCGGCTCATCGGCTCGATCGTGCTCACCGTGCCGGTCATCGCGATGGCGATGATCCCCGCGCTGCAGTTCACCTACTGGCAGTGGGCGTCGCTCGCCCTCGCGGCGCCGGTCATCGTGTGGGCCGCCTGGCCGTTCCACAAGGCTGCATGGACCAACCTCAAGCACGGCGCCGCGACGATGGACACGCTCATCTCGATGGGCACCTCGGTCGCGCTGCTCTGGTCGGTCTACGCCCTCTTCCTCGGCACCGCGGGCGTCCCCGGCATGACGCACCCCTTCGAGTTCACGATCGCGCCCTCCGACGGCGCCGCGAACATCTACCTCGAGGTCGGCGCGGGCGTCACGATGTTCATCCTCGCGGGCCGCTACTTCGAGAAGCGCTCGAAGCGCCAGGCGGGGGCCGCGCTGCGTGCGCTCCTCGAGCTCGGCGCCAAGGAGGTCTCGGTGCTGCGCGGCGGCGCCGAGGTGAAGATCCCGGTCGAGGAGCTCGCGGTCGGCGACGAGTTCATCGTGCGCCCGGGCGAGAAGATCGCGACCGACGGCGTGGTCGTCTCCGGCAGCTCCGCCGTCGACGCCTCCATGCTCACCGGCGAGTCCGTGCCGGTCGAGGTGGCCGCGGGCGACCCCGTCACGGGCGCCACCGTCAACGCGGGCGGCCGGCTCGTGGTGCGGGCGACCCGCATCGGCTCGGACACGCAGCTCGCGCAGATGGCGAAGCTCGTCGAGGACGCCCAGACCGGCAAGGCCGAGGTGCAGCGCCTCGCCGACCGCATCTCCGGCGTGTTCGTGCCGATCGTGATCGTCATCGCCTTCGTCACGCTCGGCGCGTGGCTCGGCGCCGGCTTCCCGGTCGCGGCGGCCTTCACCGCCGCCGTCGCGGTGCTCGTGATCGCCTGCCCCTGCGCGCTCGGCCTCGCGACCCCGACCGCCCTGCTCGTCGGCACGGGCCGCGGCGCGCAGCTCGGCATCCTGATCAAGGGACCCGAGGTGCTCGAGTCGACGCGCAAGGTCGACACCGTCGTGCTCGACAAGACCGGCACGGTCACCACCGGCAAGATGACCCTCGTCGACGTGATCACCGAGTCGGGTGTCGACCGCGCCGAGCTGCTCCGCTTCGCGGGCGCGCTGGAGGATGCCTCGGAGCACCCGATCGCGCAGGCCATCGCGAAGGGGGCCACCCAGGAGGTCGGGCAGCTGCCCGTGCCCGAGGACTTCGCGAACGTCGAGGGCAAGGGCGTGCAGGGCATCGTCGACGGGGCCTCCGTCGTCATCGGCCGCGAGTCGCTGCTCGCCGATTGGGCGCTGACGCTGTCCCCGGAGGTCGCCGCCGCCAAGGCGCGCGCCGAGGGCGAGGGCAAGACCGTCGTCGCCATCGGCTGGGACGGGCAGGCGCGGGGCATCCTCGTCGTCGCCGACACCGTCAAGCCGACGAGCGCCGAGGCGATCGCCCAGCTCAAGGAGATCGGGCTCACGCCCGTGCTCCTCACCGGGGACAACGAGGCGGTCGCGCGCCGGATCGCGAGCGAGGTCGGCATCGAGCAGGTGTACGCCGAAGTGCTGCCGCAGGACAAGGTCGACGTCGTCGCCCGCCTCCAGGCGGAGGGCAAGGTCGTCGCGATGGTCGGCGACGGCGTGAACGACGCGCCGGCGCTCGCGCAGGCCGACCTCGGCCTCGCGATGGGCACCGGCACGGATGTCGCGATCGAGGCATCCGACCTGACGCTCGTGCGCGGCGATCTGCGCAGCGCGGTCGACGCCATCCGGCTCTCCCGCAAGACCCTGAGCACGATCAAGACGAACCTGTTCTGGGCCTTCGCGTACAACACGGCGGCCATCCCGATCGCGGCCCTCGGCATGCTCAACCCGATGCTCGCGGGCGCGGCGATGGCGTTCTCGAGCGTGTTCGTCGTGGGCAACAGCCTGCGGCTGCGCGGGTTCCGCAGCGTCGCCAAGTCCTGACCCGGGCCGCCCGGCCCGATCCACCAGCTCCAACCGAGAGACGAAAGGCACCACCATGACGAACGACACCCAGACGGGCTCCTGCTGCAGCACCGGCGTGGCGGCGAGCGACGCCGCCCACACCGCCGCCGTCAGCGGCCACGGCAAGGCCAACCTGCTCGGCGGCGCCTCCGCCGACGACCAGACGACCTGCCCCGTGATGGTGGGCAGCCCGGTCAGCAAGGCCGCGGCGGAGGCCGTCGGGCTGTTCCGTGACTACGAGGGCCAGCGCTACTACTTCTGCTGCGCCGGATGCGGGCCCGCCTTCGACTCCGACCCGGCCAAGTACGCCGCGAACATGGCGTAGTCGACGTGTCGTCGCGCCACGTCGTCGTCCTGGGGGCGGGAGCCTCCGGGGTGGGGGCCGCCAGGATGCTCGCGTCGCGCGGCGACACCCGGGTCACGCTCGTGGCCCGGAGCGATGAGACGCCGTTCACGCGGATGCTCATCACGGGGGTCGCGTTCGGCCCCCTCCCGCCGGAGGCCGTCGCCCTGCCGCTGCCCGAGGTCGAGTTCGTCGCGGACACCGCGAGCGAGGTCGACGTCGGCGCGCGGCGGGTGCGGCTGGCCTCCGGCGCCCGGCTCAGGTACGACGCCCTCATCGTCGCGACGGGAAGCCGGCCCCGCGGGCTGCCGCCCGAGCTGCCGGGCGCCGCCGAGGCGCGCTCGGCCGGCCTCGTGCACGGGCTGCACTCGCTCGACGACGCGCTGCAACTGCGGGAGCGGCTCGCCGGCTTCGCGGGCGCCGCACGCATCGCGATCCTCGGCGGCGGGGCGATCGCCGCCGAGACGGCCTCGACGTTGCGGGCGCAGGGGCACACGGTGATCCTGATCGCCCGCAGCCGAGTGCCGGGCATCGCCGCGTTCGGCGCCCCCGTCGCCGAGCGGCTCGCCGCCGAACACAGCGCCCGCGTCCTCACCCGCTTCGGGCGCAGCGTCGACGCGGTCGCGGCGGCCGACGGCGGGCTCGTGATCGAACTCGATCGGGGCGAACGCGTCGTCGCCGACTTCGCGCTCCTCGCGCTCGGCACCGAGCCGTCCGGGCCGGCGCCCTGGGCGGACGGCGTGCACGTCGACGGCCGGCTGCGAGCCGACGCGCCGGGGGTCTTCGGGGCGGGAGGCGTGGCCGTGCACCGCGACGAGGTGCTCGGCAGCTGGCGGATCGACCACTGGGAGGACGCCGCGGCGCAGGGGGCGCACGCAGCGCAGTCCGTGCTCCACGAGTTCGGCGCGGGAGCGGACCCCGGTGACTACCTGCCCAGGAGCTCGTACCTCGCCATGGTGCACGGGCTCGTCGTCTCGGGGGTCGGCGCACCGGCGTGCGGCGAGGCACGGCTCGAGGACGGCGAGGAGTTCGTCGCCCGGCACGAGTTCGGCGGCCGGGTCGTCGGCGTGAGCGGGATCGGCGCGGTGGGCACGGTGGTGCAGTGGAGCCCGCGTCTGCACGAGGCATCCGCCTGATCGGGCCGCGCGTGCGCGGGCTCGCCGACGTGACGGCTGGGGGCGTCGACGGGTCGACGTTGAAGGTGGCCGGGGTCCGAAGCTCCCCCGAACCTGCGGACCACGCCGGCCACCTCAATTGCTCTGTTTCCACCAGAGGGCAAAGCGTTACAGGCGAATCCAAGATTTTTCGAGAATTTTCGTGCGGCCTTCAGACGGCGGTCGTCAGGGCCGGGTCGCGGCCTCCAGCAGCTCCAGCAGATGGCGGTACGGGCGACCCGTCGCCCGGGTCATCCCGATCTCGCAGGTGCGGTTCGCGGAGACGTGCCAGTCGGCGTCGGCGGCGATGACCTCGGCGGCTTCGCGTGCCGTCGCGCTCGCCGAGAGCTCGGGGTGCAGGAGGCCGCGGTCGCCCGCGAACGCGCAGCAGCTCCAGTCGTCGGGCAGCACGACCTCGGCCGCGACGGCGTGCGCGATGCGGTCGATCGCGCCGCCCGCGCCGAGCGCCGCGGTCGAGCAGGTGTGGTGCACGGCGACCCGGCCGACGGGCGCCGTCACCTCGAGCCGCGGCAGGATGCGCTCGGCGGCGAACTGCGTCCCGTCGACGAAGCGCAGGGCCGGCGCCTCGCGGCCCGCGACGGCGGCGAGGTGCTGCATCGTCTCGAGCCCCTCGGTGCAGGAGGCCGCGTCGCAGACGATGGGCAGCCGGCCGCCGCCGCTCGCTGCGAGGAGCGCGGGCAGCACCCGCTCCGTCATGGCGTGGTAGCCGTCGAGGAACCCCTTCGACTTCCACGGAGTGCCGCAGCACAGCGAGCCGATGCCGTCCGGCACGACGAGCCCGACGCCGGCCCGCTCGGCGAGCTCGAGCAGCGCCGCGGTCGCGCCGATGCCGCCGGGCTCCGGGCCGAACATCGTGCCGATGCAGGCCGCGAAGAACACCGCCTCGGCCGTCGCCGGGTCGCCGCCCGGCTCCGGGCGCTTCACCCCGCCGCGCGGCAGGCCGCCGTCGTACTCGGGCACTGTCTCGCGACCGAGCAGCGCGCGACCGACCGTCGTGGCCGTCTTCGGCAGCGCCGCGGGCAGCGCGTTCGCGACGGTCAGCGCCGCGCCGCCGAGGCGGGTCACCGGGCCCCAGGCCGCCGCGGCCGCCGACCAGCCGGCGTTCAGCACCGGGTTCCGGCGTTCGGCGCGCAGCCGCCGCACCAGGTCGCCGGTGTTGATGTCGACCGGGCAGGCGATGGCGCAGAGCCCGTCGACGGCGCAGGTCTGCTCGCCGTCGTACTCGTAGTCGTCGCGGAGCTCGGCCGCGAGGGCGGTGTCGCCGGCGGCCTCGGCGCTCGCGATGTCGCGGCGGAGGGCGATGCGCTGGCGCGGGGTGAGCGTGAGGTCCTTGCTCGGGCACGTCGGCTCGCAGTAGCCGCACTCGACGCAGCGATCGACCTCGGCCTCGACCGTCGGCACGAGCTTCAGATGCCGCAGGTAGGAGTCGGGGTCGTCGGAGAGCACCACCCCCGGGTTCAGCAGCCCGCTCGGGTCGAACAGCCGCTTCACCTCGCGCATGATCGCGTAGAGCTCGTCGCCGTACTGCCGCCGCACGAACGGCGCCATGATGCGGCCGGTGCCGTGCTCGGCCTTGAGCGAGCCGCCCTGCTCGAGCACGAGCTGCACGAGATCCTCGGTGAAGCGCTCGTAGCGGGCGAGCTGCTCGGGGTCGTCGAAGCGCTCGCCGAGCATGAAGTGCAGGTTGCCGTCCTTCGCGTGGCCGAAGATCACCGAGTCGTCGTAGCCGTGCTCGGCGAAGAGCCCGATGAGGCGCTCGCAGGTGGGCAGCAGGCGCTCGACCGGCACGACGATGTCCTCGAGCAGGGCGGTGGTGCCGCTCGGGCGCGCGCCCGCGACGGTCGTGTAGAGGCCTTTGCGGACATGCCAGAGCGCGGCCCGTTCCGCGGCATCGCGCGTGAAGGCGGCGGGCGCGGCGAGGGGCAGCGCGTCGAGCAGCGACGCGGCGCCGGCCAGCGCCGCGTCGAGTGCCTCGGGGGTCTCCGCCTGGTATTCGACGAGCAGGGCGGTGTGGCCCTCGACCGTGAGGGCGGCGATCTGCTCGGGCACGTCGGCGGCCCGCTGGGCGACGAGGAGGGACGTGGCATCCATCAGCTCGATCGTCGCGGCGCCTGTCGCGACGAGCTCGGGCAGTGCGGCCGTCGCCTCGCGCAGCGAGGGCAGCACGAGCAGGGCGGTCGCCGCGTGGGGGAGCAGCGGCACGGTGTCGAACACCGCCTCGGCGACGAAGGCGAGCGTGCCCTCGCTGCCGATCACGAGGTGCTCGAGGATGCGCAGCGGCTCGGCGAAGTCGAGCAGGGCGTTCAGGCCGTAGCCCATGGTGTTCTTCATCGAGAACTGCTGCCGCACGCGCTCGACCGAGACGGGGGAGGCGAGCAGGCGCTCGCGCAGCCGCAGCAGGCCGGCGTGCAGCTCGGGCTCGCGGGCGGCGAGGAGCTCGGCCGCATCGGGCGCCCCCGTGTCGAGCACGGTGCCGCTCGGCAGCACGAGCCGGAGCGAGGCGATCGTGCGGTACGCGTTCTGCGTGATGCCGCACGCCATGCCGCTCGAGTTGTTCGCGATCACGCCGCCGATGGTGCAGGCGATCTCGCTCGCCGGGTCGGGGCCGAGCTTGCGGCCGTGCCGCGCGAGCCGCTGGTTCACCTGGCGCACGGTGGCGCCGGGTTCGACGCGGACAGTGCGTCCCTCCTCGCCGACGCGGATGCCTCGGAAGCGCGCCCGGGTGTCGACGAGCAGCTCGTCGGTCATCCCCTGGCCGGAGAGGCTCGTGCCGCCGGAGCGGAACGTCACACTGCGGCCGGCCGCCCGCGCGGCGGCGAAGAGCGAGGCGACGGCGCCGGCGTCGTGCGGGGTGACGACGGCCTCGGGGACGAAGAGGTAGTGCGAGGCGTCGTGGGCCTTCGCGAAGCGGTCGATGGAGCGCACGCTCACGGTGGCGCGCTCGCCGAGGAGGGCGGAGTCGAGGACGCTGGCGACGGCGGCAGGCGACATTGGTGCTCCAGATTGTTAGACAAGTATACCGGGATGGTCGGACAAGTATACTGACGCGCGGCGGAAGGGCGTGCGCATGGTCGAGGGGATCCGGGTCACCGGCGTGGTCGATGCCGTCGCCGAGGCGCTGCGCGCGGCCGCGATCGGCGGCGAGCTCGCGCCCGACCGCGCGGTCACCGAGGCCTGGGTCGCCGGCCGCTTCGGGGTCGCCCGGCCGAGCGCCAAGGCCGCGATCGAGAAGCTCGTCGGCGAGGGCGTGCTCGAGCGCACCGCGCACCGGAGCGCACGGGTGCGCCGCCTCGACGCCGACGCGGTGCGCGACGTCTACCGCACGCGCCGCCGCATCGAGAGCGCCGCGATCCGTGAACTGGCGGCCACGCGGAGCCGGCCGGATGCCGCGGCCGAGGCGGATGCCGAGATCGCCGCCCACCTCGGCGGCTCGAGCGTCGACATTGTCGACCCCGACCTGCGGTTCCACTCGGCGATCGTCGACGCCCTCGGCAGCGAGCGCACGAGCCGCGCGTACCGCTCGCTCACCGAAGAGGTCCGGCAGTGCATGGCGCAGGTGCAGGGTCGCGGGCTGATCTCGGTCGACACGATCCTGGCCGAGCACGAGCGGATCCTGGAGCTCATCGCGGCGGGCGATGCCGAGGCCGCGGTCGCCGTGCTCGCCGAGCACCTCGGCCGGGCCGAGGAGCGCCTGGCCGCCGCGGTCGCCACCCCCTAGCCCGACCCCCAGCCTCCGACTTGCCCGACTTTCATGAAAGTCGGGCAAGTCGGGTCAGCTCGCCGACGTGAGGTGCGGTTCCGACGTGCGTGGCTTCCATGGAGCTCGGGCGAGCTGCTAGGGTTCCCGTGATTTCAACGTTGAAACCCGGGTCTGCCCCGCCCGACCGCAAGGAGTCCCCGAGCCATGGCTTCCCCCGCGCCGCTCGGCGCCCGCACCTGGACGGCGGTGCTCGTCGTCGGCCTCGTCGGCCAGCTCGCCTGGGTCATCGAGAACATGTACCTCAACGTGTTCGTCTACGACACCATCTCGACCGATCCGGCCGTCATCGCCTGGATGGTCGCGCTCAGCGCGATCGCCGCGACCGCCGCCACGCTGCTCTTCGGAGCCTGGTCGGACCGCCTCGCCCGCCGCCGCGAGTTCATCGCGATCGGCTACATCGCCTGGGGGCTCGTGACCGCAGCCTTCGGGCTGGTCGGCGCGGGCGCCGCGGGCGAGGCCGGCGGCGAGGCATCCGCCGTCGCGAGCGCCGGGGCGACCGTCGCGACCGCCGTGATCGCGATCATCGCCCTCGACTGCGTGATGAGCTTCATCGGCTCCGGCGCCAACGACGCCGCCTTCGCCGCCTGGGTCACCGACTCCACCGTGCCGGCGAACCGCGGGCGCGTCGACGGCTGGCTCGCGATCATGCCCCTCGTCGGGATGCTGCTCGTCTTCGCCCTGCTCGACCCGCTCACGCAGGAGGGCCGCTGGGAGCTCTTCTTCGGGATCGTCGGCGGCCTGACCGCCGCCACGGGCGTCGCGGCGTGGTTCCTGGTTCGCGACCGCGGCGTCGCCCGGCACGAGCACGGCGTGCTCAAGGCCGTCGTCGACGGGCTCCGTCCCGCGACGGTGCGGCGCGAGCCCGCGCTGTTCGCGACGCTCGCGGTCTGGGGTGTGATCGGCGTCAGTTCGCAGGTGTTCCTGCCCTACGTGCTCATCTACCTGCGCTACTCGCTCGAACTCGACGGCTACGCGATCGTGCTCGGCATCGTACTGCTGCTCGCCTCCGCGCTGAGCGTCGTCGGCGGACGGCTCATCGACCGCTTCGGCAAAGCCCGCGTGCTGCCGTATGCCGTTGCGGCCTTCGCGGCGGGACTCGTCGCGATGACGTTCGTGCGCGACGCCGTCGGCGTCATCGCCGCGGCCACCGTGATGATGGCCGGGATGATGGGCTCGATCGCCGCGGTGTCCGCGCTGACGCGCGACCACACGCCGGAGGACCGAGCGGGCGGCGTGCAGGGCGCGCGCATGATCCTGGCCGTCATGCTGCCGATGATCATCGGCCCGGCGATCGGCGCGGCCGTCATCTCCGGCTCGGCGCACAGCTACGTCGAGCTCGGGGTCGCCCATCCGGTGCCCGGCCCGGAGATCTTCGCAGCGGCGGCCGTCGTGCTGCTGCTCGTGCCGCTCGGCATCGCGCTGCGCACACGCGTCCTGCGTCGCACCGAACCCGCCATGGCGGACCGCGGATGAGCCGGCGCACCCCCTGGGCCGACGAGCTCGACCCCGACCACCCGCTGCCCGAGTATCCGCGCCCCCAGCTCGTGCGCGAGCACTGGCAGAACCTCAACGGCCGCTGGTCGTACGCCATCACCGACGACGCGCTCGAACCGCGCGTGTGGGACGGCGAGATCGTCGTGCCGTTCTCGCCCGAGGCCGAGCTCTCCGGCGTCGGCCGGCAGCTGCAGCCCGACGAGCACCTCTGGTACCGGCGCACGGTGCGGCTCGACGGCGGGGCCCGCGGCGGCCGGGTGCTGCTGCACTTCGGCGCGGTCGATCAGCGCTGCCGGGTGCTCGTCGACGGGGTGCAGGTGGGCGGCCACCGCGGCGGCTATCTGCCCTTCACGCTCGACGTGACCGCGCAGCTCGGCGACGGCGAGCCGCACGAGCTCGTCGTCGACGTGGTCGATCCGAGCGACACCTCGTTCCACTCGCGCGGCAAGCAGGCGCTGAAGCGCGGGGGCATCTGGTACACCGCGCAGGCGGGCATCTGGCAGACGGTGTGGCTCGAACGGGTGCCGGCGGTGCACGTGGCGGCGCTCCGCGTGCGGCCGCTCCTCGATGCGGAGGCGGTCGAGCTCGTCGTCGAGGCGGTCGGATGGCCCGAGGCATCCGCTCCTCCCGAGGCATCCGCTCCTCCCGAGGCATCCGCTCGGCCAGAGGCGAGCGTGATCGTGCACGCCGCCGGCCGCGAGATCGCGCGGGCCACCGGCGCCGTCGGTGAGCCGCTGCGCCTGCCGGTGCCGCAGCCGCGCCGCTGGCACCCCGACGACCCCTTCCTCTACGAGCTCGAGGTGCGGCTCGGCGAGGACCGCGTCGAGAGCTACTTCGGCATGCGCTCCGTCGGCATCGCGCCCGACGCGCACGGTCGGCCGCGCCTCGTGCTGAACGGCGAGCCGATCCTGCACGCCGCCGTGCTCGACCAGGGCTACTGGCCGGACGGCCTCTACACGCCGCCGTCCGACGCGGCGCTCGTGCACGACATCGAGGAGATGAAGGCGCTCGGCTTCACCGCCCTGCGCAAGCACATCAAGATCGAGCCGCTGCGCTGGTACCACCACTGCGACCGGCTCGGCATGCTCGTCTGGCAGGACTTCGTGAACGGCGGTCGCCGCTACCACCCGGCCGTCGTGACGCTGCCGGTGAAGCTGCCTTTGCGGCTCGACGATCGCCGGCATCGCAGATTCGGCCGGCAGGACGCCGAGGGGCGCGCCGAGTTCCTGGCGGAGCTCGAGGAGACGGTCCGCCTGCTCGGCAACGCCCCGAGCATCGCCGTGTGGGTGCCGTTCAACGAAGGCTGGGGCCAGTTCGATGCGCTCGCCGTCACCGCGCGGCTCCGCGAACTCGACCCCGACCGGGTGATCGACCACGCGAGCGGCTGGCACGACCAGGGCGGCGGCGACCTGCGCAGCCTGCACGTCTACTTCCGCAAGCTCCAGCCGGAGCGCGGCTGGCGGCGCGAGCGGCGGGCGATCGTCGTCTCGGAGTACGGCGGCTACAGCCTGCGCCTGCCGGGCCACGAGTTCGGGCCGCGCGAGTTCGGCTACCGTCGCTACGCCGGCGTCGACGAGCTGACGGAGGCCTTCGTCGCCCTGCACCGCGACGAGATCGCCCCCGCGATCGACGCCGGGCTCGGCGGCTACGTCTACACCCAGCTCTCCGATGTCGAGGACGAGCTGAACGGGCTGCTCACGGCCGACCGCACGGTGCGGAAGCTGCACGCCGACCGCGTGCGCGAGGTGAACGCCGAGCTCGCCGCCCGGTTCGCGAAGGCGGTCGCGCCCGCGCCGCACCCCACGAGAAAGGTCCAGGATGCCTCGCACGATCACCGAGCGTGAGCTCACCGTCCCCGTCGCGCTGCGCGGCGCCGACAACCGGCTGAACCCGGCCGCGGTCGGCTGGACGCGCACGCCCCTGCACGACACCTCGGGCATCGACGGCCGGCGCAGCTGGGGGCGCAATAAGCGCTGGGAGTACTGGGCGGTGACGACGCCGACTCATCTCGTGGCGCTCACGGTCTCCTCGATCGACTACGCGGCGGTGCACGGCGTGCTCGTGCACGACCGGCGCACCGGGCGCACGCTCGACCGCGGGGCGATCGTGCCGTTCGGTCGCGGCGCGATGCTGCCCGCCTCGCTCGGCGACGGACCGGCCCGGGCGCGGGCCAAGCACCTCGCGATCGACCTCGAGGAGACTGCGGAGGGCACGCTGCTGCGCGCCGAGGTGCCGGGCGCCCGCGTCGAGATCCTGGCCGAGCTGCCGGCCGGGCACGAGCGGCTCGGGGTCGTGGTGCCGTGGTCGAAGCGGCGGTTCCAGTACACGGTGAAGGACGTCGCCCGCCCCGCGCGCGGTCGGCTCGAGCTCGACGCGCCGGAGCTCGGCGCCCCCGAGATCGTGGAGCTGCCGCTCGGTGAGAGCTGGGCGGTGCTCGATCACGGCCGGGGCCGCTGGCCCTACCGCATGGTGTGGAACTGGGGCGCCGCCTCGGGTCGGGTCGGCGACCGCGTCGTCGGACTGCAGCTCGGCGGCAAGTGGACCGACGGCACCGGCTCCACCGAGAACGCGATCGTCGTCGACGGCCGGCTCCGCAAGCTCAGCGAAGAGCTCGACTGGGAGTACGACGAGCGGGACTGGCTCGCCCCCTGGCGCATCCACGGCGCGAGCGCCGAGCTGCGCTTCGAGCCGTTCTGGGACCGGGTCAGCGCGACCGAGCTCGGCGTGTTCGGCTCGCACGGGCACCAGTGCTTCGGCCACTACTCGGGGTGGGTCGAGGCCGACGGTGAGCGCATCGAACTCGACGGCCTGCTCGGCTGGGCCGAAGACGTGCGGAACCGCTGGTGAGCCCCCGTCGCTCGGCCGGGCCGACGCTGAAGGACGTCGCGGCGATCGCCGGCGTCTCGTACCGCACCGTCTCGAACGTGATCAGCGGCAAGGCGCCCGTGAGCGCCGCGACGCGCGCCCGGGTCGAGGCCGCCGTCGCCGAGCTCGACTACCGCCCGCAGCTCGCGGCGCGGCAGCTGCGCGTCGGGCGCAGCAACCTGCTGACCCTCTCGGTGCCGTTCCTCTCGCTGCCGTACTTCGCCCAGCTCGCGCACGCCGTCGTCACCGCGGCGGAGGCCGTGGGCTACGACGTGGTCGTCGACGAGACCCACGGCGATCCCGAGCGGGAGCTGCGCGCGGCCTCCGGGTACCGCACCCTGCTGAGCGACGGCATCCTGCTGTCGGCCATGTCGATCGGCGACGAGGAGCTGATGGCGGCCCGCGGTCGCACCCCGCTCGTCGTGCTGGGCGAGCGCATCCGCGCCGCCCGGGTCGACCGCGTCGTCGTCGACAGCGTGACGAGCACGCGCGACGCGACCGCGCACCTCATCGCCGCGGGTCGGCGCACGCTTGGCTTCCTCGGCACGGTTCCGGATGCCTCGAGCGGCGCCGCCGCCGCCGACCTGCGCCTCGAGGGGTTCCGCACGGCGCTCCGCGCGGCCGGACTCGACGCGGACCCCCGGCACCTGCTCGAGGTCTCGCCGTGGGATCAGCGCTCGCCCGACGGCGACTACTCCCGCGAGGAGGGCCACGCACGGGTGCGGGCGCTGCTCGCCGAGCGGGACGGCCTGGCCGGGCTCGACGGCCTCGTCTGCGCGAACGACCTGCTCGCGATCGGTGCGCTGCGCGCGCTGCGCGAGGCGGGGGTCGACGTGCCGGGCCGGGTCGCCGTCGTCGGCTGGGACGACGCCCCGGAGTCGGCGTACGCGGTGCCGCCGCTGACGAGCATTGCGCCCGATCTCGGCGAGCTCGCCCGGCTCGCCGTCGCCTCGGTGCTGCGGCTCGTCGACGACCCCGAGTCGCCGCCGCGCGTCGAGCAGGCGCCCTACCGTCTTGTGCCCCGCGCCTCCGCGCCCCCCGCTTCGACGAGCTCAGCGAACCAGCTGGTTCCCTGAGCCTGTCGAAGGGAACGCCCCCCGCTTCGACGAGCTCAGCGAACCAGCTGGTTCCCTGAGCCTGTCGAAGGGAACGCCCCGCTTCGACGGGCTCAGCGGACCAAACCGCCCCCGCTTCGACAGGCTCAGCGAACCAGGGGCCTCAGCGAACCAGGGGGCTCAGCAGACCCCGAATCCGCGGGTGCAATCCGCGCGAACCGGGTTAGCGTGGGGAACAGGGTGCGCCGCGCATCGTCGCGACGCGACGTTCCGGGGGGAGACGCATGTACTACAGCACGGGCAACTACGAGGCATTCGCGAGGCCGCGCAAGCCGGAGCGATCGGATCGGGCGTCGGCGTGGTTCGTGGGGGCGGGGCTCGCCTCCATGTCCTCCGCGCTCTTCATGATCCGAGACGGCCAGCTGCCGGGAGACCGCATCACCATCCTCGAGCGGCTGCCGCTGCCGGGCGGCGCGCTCGACGGCATCAAGAAGCCGGCGAAGGGCTTCGTCATCCGCGGCGGGCGCGAGATGGAAGACCACATGGAGTGCCTGTGGGACGCGTTCCGCACGGTGCCGTCGCTCGAGATCGAGGGCGCGAGCGTGCTCGACGAGTTCTTCTGGCTCAACAAGGACGACCCGAACTTCTCGCTCTGCCGCGTCACCGAGCAGCAGGGACAGGACGCGCACACGAACAACCTCTTCGGACTGAACGACACCGCGCAGAAGGACATCGTGCGCATCTTCCTCGCCACCCGCGAGGAGATGGAGCGCAAGCGCATCGACGAGGTGTTCTCGAAGGACTTCCTCGACAGCAACTTCTGGCTGTACTGGCGCACCATGTTCGCCTTCGAGGAGTGGCACTCGGCGCTCGAGATGAAGCTCTACCTGCACCGCTTCGTGCACCACATCGGCGGGCTGCCCGACCTCTCGGCGCTGAAGTTCACGAAGTACAACCAGTACGAGTCGCTCGTGCTGCCGATGTACCGCTGGCTGCTCGACCAGGGCGTCACCTTCCACTTCGACACGCAGGTCACGGACATCGACTTCGCGATCGACGGCGACGAGCCGGATGCCTCGAAGCGCGCGACCCGCATCCACTGGGTGCAGGACGGCGTGGAGGGCGGCGTCGACCTCGGCGACGACGACCTCGTGCTCGCGACCATCGGCGGCCTCACCGAGAACTCCGACGAGGGCGACCAGCACACGCCCGCGAGGCTCGACGAGTCCCCCGCGGCCGGCTGGGCGCTCTGGCAGAACATCGCGGCGAAGCATCCGTCCTTCGGCCGTCCCGAGGTCTTCTGCGGCGACATCGCGAAGACCAAGTGGGAGTCGGCCACGGTCACGACGCTCGACGAGCGGATCCCCGAGTACATCCGCCGCATCGCGAAGCGCGACCCGTTCAGCGGCCGCGTCGTGACCGGCGGCATCGTCACCGCCCGCGACTCGGCGTGGCTGATGAGCTGGACCGTGAACCGCCAGCCGCACTTCAAGCAGCAGCCCGCCGACCAGATCGTGGTCTGGGTGTACGGCCTGTTCGTCGACGTGCCGGGCGACTACACGGGCAAGACGCTGCAGGAGTCCACGGGTGAGGAGATCACCCGCGAGTGGCTGTACCACCTCGGGGTGCCCGTCGAGGAGATCGACGGGCTCGCCGCGGAGGCCGCCAGCTGCGTGCCGGTGATGATGCCGTACGTCACCTCGTTCTTCATGCCGCGGGAGGCGGGCGACCGGCCCGCGGTGGTGCCGGCGGGCGCGCAGAACTTCGCCTTCATCGGGCAGTTCGCCGAGACCACGCGGGACTGCATCTTCACCACCGAGTACTCGGTGCGCACCGGCATGGAGGCCGCGTACCAACTGCTCGGCGTCGACCGCGGCGTGCCGGAGGTGTTCGGCTCGACGTACGACGTGCGCTGGCTGCTGAACGCGACGAGCCGGCTGCGCGACGGCGCCGAGGTGGGGCTGCCGGGGCCGAAGTTCCTGCGCGAGCGGCTGTTCGCGAAGCTCGACGGCACGCAGATCGGCGAGCTGCTCACCGACTACGCGCTCATCCCCGAGCGCGGGGCGACGACGAAGCGCGAACGCTCGGACGACGCCATCGAGTGAGCGGCATCCGCTGAGCGCCGTCCGCGCCCGCTGAACAGACGAGTTGCCCGACTTCCATGAAAGTCGGGCAACTCGGGGGTTCCCGATGAACTCGGGGGTCCCGATGTGGGGCGTGTGCGTCGTGCTGCCGACGCACGCCGGGATCACATCGGGGGCATCAGCACGCCGTCGATGAGGTAGACGGTCGCGTTCGCGGTGTGCACGCCGCCACAGATCACGTTGGCGTCGTTGACCTTGAGCGAGTCGCCCGATCCGGTCACGTCGACCGTGCCGCCCTGCACCGTGGTCTGCGTGCCGACGACCTCGTCGGGCGAGAGCTGACCGGGCACGACGTGGTACGTGAGGATCGAGGTGAGCGTCGCCGAGTCGGTCTTCAGGGACTCGATCGTCGCCGGGTCGATCTTCGCGAAGGCGTCGTCGACGGGGGCGAACACGGTGAACTCGTCGCCGTTCAGCGTGTCGACGAGGTTCACGTCGGGGTTCAGCTGACCGGAGACCGCCGCGACGAGCGTCGTCAGCAGCGGGTTGTTCGAGGCCGCGACGGCGACCGGGTCCTGCGACATGCCGACGATCGAGCCGGCGCCGTCGGGCACCTGCTCGGCGTAGGCCGCGCAGCCGGAGCCCACGAGGTCGGCGGCGGGGTCGGTCTCCATCGACTCGGCCGAGGGCGTCGACTCCGTCTTCGGCGTCGACTCCTCGCTGGGAGTGGACGAGCCGCCCATGCTGCACCCGGCGAGGCCGAGCGAGGTGATCGCCGCGAGGGCGACGAGGGCGGATGCGGTGCGAGTGCGGATCGTGCGCATGGACTTCCTCCTTCGGATGCGTCGGCCCGGTTCTGGCCGACACGGGGGATTCGGAGGCATCCGCCGATCGGATTGGACGGAATCGCGGATGCCTCGGGACGGCCTCGTCGGGCACCGCGGCGGCCGCCCGATCGGATGCCTCGGACCATCCGATCCGGCGTCCGCTCCGAATCCCTGGCAGCCCACCCGTCGCCCAGCTGAATCGAGGGACCCCATGATCGCGCTCGCCCTGATCGGCCTGGCCGGCGGTCTCATCACCGGGATCTCGCCGTGCATCCTGCCCGTGCTGCCCGTGATCCTGCTCTCGGGCGGCGCGCAGAGCGCACGCAGCACCGCGGGGACCGCGGTCGACCCCGACGGCGTCCCGGCTGCCGCCCCGCCCGGCCCGAGCCGGTGGCGGCCCTATCTCGTCATCGCCGGCCTCGTCGTGAGCTTCAGCCTGATCACCCTCGCCGGCTCGCTCGTGCTGGGGCTGCTCGGCCTGCCGCAGGACGTGCTCCGCTGGGCCGGCCTCGTCGTGCTCGTGCTCATCGGCATCGGCCTCATCGTGCCGCGCTTCGAGGAGCTGCTCGAGAAGCCCTTCGCCTGGATCCCGCGGCGCAGCGTCGGCACCGAGGGCAACGGCTTCGTGCTCGGCCTCGTGCTCGGCACCGTCTACGTGCCCTGCGCCGGCCCCGTGCTCGCCGCGATCACCGTCGCCGGCTCGACGGGGCGCATCGGGGTCGAGACGATCGTGCTCACGGTGACCTTCGCGCTCGGCGCGGCCGCTCCGCTGCTGCTGTTCGCGCTCGCCGGCCGCCGGGTCGCCGAGCGCGTCGCCGCGTTCCGCAAGCACCAGCGAGGCGTGCGCATCACCGGCGGCATCGTCATGATCGCGCTCGCCGTGGGCCTCGTCTTCGACCTGCCCGGCGCGCTGCAGCGGCTCGTGCCCGACTACACGAGCGACCTGCAGCGGCAGCTCGCGCAGTCGGAGGAGGTCACTCAGGCCCTCGACCTCGGCGGCCTCGTCACCGACGAGAACCGCCAGCTCGACCAGTGCACCAACGGGGCCGCCGAGCTCGAATCGTGCGGGCCCGTGCCCTCGATCCGCGGCATCCAGCAGTGGTTCAACACGCCGGACGGCGCCGCCGTCGACCTCGACGAGCTGCGCGGCCGGGTCGTGCTCATCGACTTCTGGGCGTACTCGTGCATCAACTGCCAGCGATCGATCCCGCACGTCGTCGCGTGGGACGAGGCGTACCGCGACGCCGGGCTCAGCGTGATCGGCGTGCACTCGCCCGAGTACGCCTTCGAGAAGGAGCCGCGCAACGTCGAGGCCGGCATCCGCGACTTCGGCATCGACTACCCCGTCGCGCTCGACAACGACCTCGCGACCTGGACGAACTTCCGCAACCGCTACTGGCCCGCGCACTACCTCGTCGACGCCGACGGCGTCGTGCGCCAGGTCTCCTTCGGCGAGGGCCACTACGCCGACACCGAGCGGCTCATCCGCCAGCTCCTCGAGGACGCCGACCCGGGCGTCGCCCTGCCGGCCGCCACCGAGGTGGCCGACGAGACGCCCGACGCCGGCTCGACCACGCCCGAGACCTTCCTCGGCACCACGAAGCAGGCGAACTTCGGCGGCGAGGAGCCCTACCGGCGCAGCACGAGCTCGTTCGCGTTCCCCGAGAAGCTCGCCGACGACCGCTTCGCCCTCGACGGCTCGTGGGCGCTCGACACCCAGTCGATCGCCCCCGCCGACGGCGGGAAGGCCGCCGTGCGGCTCTCGTACCTCGCGAGCGAGGTGCGCATGGTGCTCGGCGGCGAGGGCACCATCACCGTCCGCGACGGCGGAACGACGCAGCGGATCGAGATCTCCGGCGTCCCCCGCTCCTACGCGGTCCACCAGTCCGACTCGCCCGAGCGCGGCACCCTCGACGTCACGGTCGAGGGCGACGTGCAGGCCTACTCCTTCACCTTCGGATGACCCAGCTGCTGGAACGACCTCGGGCCGACCGGGCGACGCTCGGCCGGGGGTCTGCCATGCTTGGTCGGGTGAGCGACGGCGAGGGCAGCAGCGGGGAGCCGTCGATCGACGTGCTGTTCGCGCGCACGGCGGGCGGCGACCGGGCCGCGTTCGGCGAGCTCTACGACCGCACCGCACCGCGGGTGTTCGGCCTCGTGCGACGGATCCTCGTCGACGCCGCCCAGGCGGAGGAGGTCACGCAAGACGTGTTCCTCGAGGTCTGGCAGCAGGCGGCGCGCTTCGACGCGAGCCGCGGTGCGGCCGTCGCCTGGCTCCTGACGATCGCGCACCGCCGCGCGGTCGACCGGGTGCGCTCGGCGCAGGCGAGCGCCGAGCGCGATCTCCGCGCCGGCATCCGCGAGCTCGCCACGCCCGCCGAGGACGTCGAGGAGCGCGTGGAGCTCAGCGTCGAGCACGAGCGCGTGAGCGCCGCGCTCGGCGAGCTCAGCGAGGCGCAACGCACCGCGCTCGCCATGGCCTACTACGAGGGGAAGAGTCAGTCCGAGATCGCCGACGCGCTCGAACTGCCCCTCGGCACGGTGAAGACCCGATTGCGCGACGGCATGATCCGGCTGCGCCACCTGCTGGGGGTGACCTCATGACCGAACCCGACGAGGAGCTTCGCGCGCTCGCTGCGGCCTACGCGCTCGACGCGCTCGACGGCGAAGAGCTGCGCCGCTTCGAAGCTGAGCTCGCCCGATCGCCCGAGCTCCGGGCCGAGGTCGACGGCTTCCGCGCCGTTGCCGCCGGGCTCGGTGCGGAGACGCCCGAGCTCGCGCCGCCGCCCTCGCTGAAGGCCGGGCTGTTCGCGCGGCTCGACGAGACGCCGCAGCTGCCGCCGGTGGATGCCGAACCGCTCGCCGAGCCCGCCGCGTTCCCGGCGTCGGCATCCGAGCCCGACGCGGCCGCCGAGCCCGACGTCGCGCCCGTCGACGAGCTCGCCGCGCGGCGCCGGCGGCGTCGCCTCGTGACCACGCTGGCCGCCGCGGCCTCCGTGGCGATCCTCGCGATCGGCGTGGTGATCGGGATCGGCTGGTCCGGCCCGAACGGCTGGGGCGCGCAGCGCGAGCTCGCCGCCCTCGAGGCGGCCCCCGACGCCCAGCGGCAGACGGTCGAGGTGTCCGGCGGCGGCGAGGTGACGGTGCTCTGGTCGGCCGAACTCGGGCGCAGCGCGGTCATGGCGAACGGTCTGCCCGAGCTCGGCTCCACGCACGACTACGAGCTCTGGTACATCGACGAGGCGGGGCCGGCACCGGCGGGGCTCGTCGGCGCGAACAGCTGGCGCGTGCTCGAGGGCGACTTCGTCGACGGCATGGTCGTCGGCCTCACGGTCGAACCGGCCGGGGGCTCGGAGCAGCCCACCACGGAGCCCATCGCCGCGGTGCAGACGTGAGTCGCGCGGGCGGGGGTCCCGCCGGGTCGCGAGCATCGCACGGCGCCGCCGCGCTCGACCAGCTCGCCCGCGAGCTCGCCGCCGACGACGAGCTGCGCCGCCGGCTGCAGCGCCGCACCCTCGCGGTCGTGGTCGCGAGCCAGGTGCTGGGCGGCGCCGGCCTCGCCGCCGGGGTCACCGTCGGCGCGCTGCTCGCCCAGGAGGTGCTCGGCAGCGACGGCCTCGCCGGTGTCCCGACGGCGCTCTTCACGCTCGGTTCGGCGCTCGCCGCGTTCCTCGTCGGCCGGGTCACTCAGCGCCGGGGGCGCCGACTCGGCCTCGGCCTCGGCTTCGCCGCGGGCGGCATCGGCGCGGCGGGCGTCGTCCTCGCCGCCGTCGCCGACAACGTGCCGCTGCTGTTCCTCTCGCTCTTCGTCTACGGGGCGGGCACCGCGACGAACCTGCAGGCGAGGTACGCGGGAGCCGACCTCGCGACGCCGCGCACCCGCGGCACGGCCGTCAGCATCGCGATGGTGTCGACCACGCTCGGCGCGGTCGCCGGCCCCAACCTCGTCGAGCCGCTCGGCCGGCTCGCCGAGTCCTGGGGCATCCCGGCGCTCGCGGGGCCGTTCCTGCTCGGCGGGGCCGCCTACGTCGCCGCGGGTGCGGTGCTGCTCGCACTGCTCCGGCCCGACCCCTTCCTGCTCGCCCGCCGGCTGCCGGATGCCGAGGCGCCCGCGGTCGTGGAGGCATCAGACCCGGCCGAGGCGGTGCCGCCCGCTGCGGCATCCGCTCCTGCTGCGGCATCCGCTCCTGCTGCGTCATCCGCTCCGCCCGCGCCCGTACGCCCCGGCCCCGGCGCGTACGCGGGCGCCACCGTGATGGTGCTCACGCAGATCGCGATGGTCGCGATCATGACGATGACCCCGGTGCACATGCGCGCCCATCATCACGGCCTCAGCGAGGTCGGCCTCGTCATCGGCCTGCACATCGCGGCGATGTACCTGCCGTCGCTCGTCACGGGCGTGCTCGTCGACCGCGTGGGCCGCACGCCGATGGCGATCGCCGCGGGCGTGACCCTGCTCGCGGCCGGCATCGTCGCGGCGGTCGCCCCGGCGGACTCGCTCGGCCTGCTGATCCTCGCGCTCGTGCTGCTCGGCCTCGGCTGGAACTTCGGCCTCATCGCGGGCACCGCGCTCGTCGTCGACGCCACGGTGCCCGCGAACCGCGCGCGCACCCAGGGCACGATCGACGTGCTGATCGCGCTCGCGGGGGCCGGCGGCGGCGTGATGTCCGGCGTGGTGATGGCGGCGTCGAGCTATGCGGCGCTGGCGCTCGGCGGCGGCATCCTCTCGCTCGTGCTCATCCCGGTGCTGTTCTGGGCGAGCCGAGCGCGCCGAGCCGCGGCGGAGCGCGCGGGCTGAGGCGGCTCGCCCTAGAACACCCCGAGCAGCTGGGCGAGCATCGCCACCGCCGGCACGAGCGGCAGCATGAGCCACACCGCGAGGAGCGGCACGGCGAGCACGCCGAGCGCGAGCAGCGCCAGGGCGGACCACGCGACGCCGAGGCCGTCGAGCCGGCTCACGAGGCGTCCGGCAGCATCACCGGGCACTCGCCGCCGGGCTCGGTCGAGAGCTCGAAGTGCCACATCTCGTTCGCGTAGGTCTGGCAGAGCCCGTAGTCGGCGCCGTGCTGCGAGAGCCAGCTGTCGGCGTCGGTGGGGCCGATGTCGATCGCCCGGCCGGTGACGTGGTTCGAGGCCTCCGGGGTGCTGACGAAGCGACGCGCCTCCTCCAGGCTGCCGTGCTCGAGCACCGCGTCGTCGAGCAGCTGCTGCTGGTACTCGGCGCTGCGCCAGCCGCTCGTCACCCGGAACTCGATGCCGTCGTCGGCGGCGTCCGCCGCGGCGGCGCGCACGGCCGCCAGCAGCTCGCCGTCGAGCAGGGTGATCGCGGGCACCTCGTCGTCGAGCGAGATCCATTCCCCTTCCGGAATGTACCCGTCCGATTCGTCGATCGTGCCGTCACCGGTGTCGCCGTTGCCCGGCTGCGCCTCACCCGAGGGGGTGCCGAGGCCGTCCGCCCCGATGCCGGGGACGCCGCCGCGGCTCGCCGCCGCCGCACCGAGCAGGGCGGCTCCGACGGCCACGAAGGCGAGCACGGCGGCGAGGGCGCCGAGCACGGCGACGCGGCGACGGCGGATGACGGAGTCGTGATGGGTTCGCATACGACGAGTCGACCGCAGCGGCCGTTGCCGGGCCGTCTCGGAATCCGCATACGCGGGCGATACCCGCCCACGACCCAGCTCAGTCGGCGGTCAGCGGCTGGATCAGCGTCGGGTCATGCGGGTCGATGGCCCGGTGGGAGTTGACCCGCCGATCGACCTCGTACTCGCGGATGGTGGGCGCGACGCGGTCGGATGCCTCGAGCAGGAAGTCGACCATCGCCTGCATGCCGCCCGCGTCGAGCTTCACCGGGTCGAGGTAGCGCTCGACCTCGTCGAGCGGGAGGTACACCGGCATGCGCTCGTGGATCTCGCCCGAGGCATCCCGCGCCTCACGCGTGATGATCGACGCGGAGACCTGCCAGCTGCCGTCGTCGAGGCGCCTGGCGGTCGAGATGCCGGCCGCCGCGAGCAGCTCGCTCTCGCCGTGCAGGTAGTGCGCGTGCTTCTTGCCCGGCTCGCCCGTCCACTCGTAGTAGCCGCGCATCGGCACGATGCAGCGGCCCTGGGCGAAGGCGCCCTTCCACAGCCCGTTCGTCGCGACGGTCTCGATGCGGGAGTTGAACTGCGGCCGCTTCGACTCCTTCATGAACGAGGGGTGGAAGTTCCACACGGCGGGCTCGAGCCGCCGCACGAACGCGCCCGTCTCGCGGTCGGCTCGCTCGCGCACGATCGGGATGGTGTCGGTCGGCGCGAGGCTGTAGCTCGGCCGCCACTCGGGGAAGTCGTCTTCGGCCTCGAACACCTCGGTGAGGTCGTCGGCCTTCTGCGAGACCACGAATCTTCCGCACATGCTGCCTCCCCGGATCACTGCCAGCCTGCCACCGACCGCCGACGTCCGCAGCCCCGCCGAGCACTCAGTCCGGCCGCCGGCCCGCCCACGGGTCGTAGTCGGCGACGAGCGGCTCCTGCGGCGGGCGCTCGCCCTCGGGCACGTGCTGCAGGTTCACCCGCACGCGGTACCAGAGCGAGCTCGCCCCGCGCATGCCGTCGACGAGCACGTCGGCCGGGTGCAGCGCCGCGGCGGCGGCCGGATGCCTCGTCCGCCACTCCTCGAGCGCGGCGAGCGCCTCGGGCTTCGTCTCGGTGCGGGCGAGCTCGATGAGCGGCATCGTCGAGGTGCGGCGGCCCGAGGCATCCGCCCCTCTCGGCGGCTTCTCGGCCGGGCCGAGCCGTTCGGCGAGGGCGAGCAGCCCGTCGAGCGATCCGGTGGCGTCGTCGATGCCGGCCGCCGGGTCGCCGCGCTCGGCGAAGCGGCGCAGCACCGTGGTGACGGTGAAGTCCTCGGGCCGGGCGGTGCGCACCTCGTCCCAGTCCAGCGGTGTCGACACGCGCGCATCGGGGAGCGGGCGCACCGAGTACGCCGAGGCGACGGTGCGGTCCTTCGCGTTCTGGTTGAAGTCGACGAACACGGTCTCGCCGCGCTCCTCCTTCCACCAGCGGGCCGTCGCGAGTCCCGGGGCGCGATCGGTGACCTCGCGGGCGAGCGCTTCGGCGGCGAGGCGCAGCTCGGGGTAGCTCCAGCGCGGCTCGATGCGCACATTCAGGTGCATGCCACGGGAGCCGGAGGTCTTGGGCCAGGCGACGAGACCGTGCTCCGAGAGCACCTCGCGCGCGATGAACGCCGTGTCGACGATCTGCGACCACTCGACGCCGGGCATCGGGTCGAGGTCGACGCGGAGCTCGTCGGGGTGATCGAGGTCCTCGGCGCGCACCGGATGCGGGTTCAGGTCGATACAGCCGAGGTTCACGACCCAGGCGAGTCCGGCGCGATCGCGCACGACAGTCTCCTCGGCCTCGGTGCCCGAGGCGTAGTGCAGGGTCGCGGTGTCGATGAAGTCGGGATGCTGCTCGGGCACCCGCTTCTGGAAGAACGCCTCGCGATCGATGCCCTTCACGAAGCGCTTCAGCACCATCGGCCGTCCGCCGGCGCCGCGGAGTGCGCCGTCGGCGACGGCGAGGTAATAGTCGACGAGGTCACGTTTGGTCAGGCCGGCGTCGGGGAAGACGAGCTTGCCCGGATGGCTCACCCGCACCTCGTGGCCGTCGACCTCGATGACCACGGCGTCGTCGGAGCGGGCCGCCATGTCACCACTCTAGGTGGTTTCAGTGCCGCTCCGGGGTTCGGGGCTCGAACTTCCGGTCGATGCGGCCGCTCTGCCCGCGGCGTATCGTCGGAGCCGGAGGCGACCATGGATCTCGAACCCGTGCTCACGAAGCTCGACCGCATCGCGGGCGGCCGCGCCGCGGGCGAGAAGGCCGACGACGAACTCGTCGAGCACCCGCGCACGCGCCGCGCGTTCACCTGGATCAGCTGGCTGCTCGCGCTCGAGCTGCTCATCGGGCTCGCGGCGCTGGTCGTGGCGATCGTGCTGTTCGCGCAGGGCACGGTGCTCGCCTTCCCCGTGTGGATGCGGATCCTCGTCGTGCTGGGTATGACCGCGACGCTGTTCTACTTCGCCTGGCGCGCGCAGAAGGGCTACCGCTGGGCGTACTCCCGGCTGCGGTTGTTCAGCAAGATCTTCCCGGTGATCACCCTCGTCATGGCCGCCATCCCCGGACTGTTCCCGTTCTGGATGGTGACGGAGCAGATCGTGTTCAGCCTGATCCTGATCGGCATCGCCGACTTCCTGGACAGCGATCACATGCGCCGCGTGTTCCGCCGCCCGGAGTGAGCCGCGGGGTTCGCCGTCAGCTCTGGAGCCATTCGAGGTAGAAGGTGCCGACGCCGGCGGCGACGAGGAGGCCGCCGATGATCCAGAACCGCACGACGATGGTGACCTCGGCCCACCCCTTCAACTCGAAGTGGTGATGGATCGGGCTCATCAGGAAGATCCGCTTGCCGTGCGTGAGCTTGAAGTACGCCCGCTGCACGATCACCGACCCCGTCTCGATCACGAACAGCCCGCCGATCAGCACCAGGAGCAGCTCCGTGCGGCTCACGATCGCCAGCGCCGCGAGCGCCCCGCCCAGGGCCAGCGACCCGGTGTCGCCCATGTAGATCTTCGCGGGGTTCGTGTTCCACCACAGGAAGCCGATGAGCCCGCCCACGATCGCCGTCGCCACGATCGCGAGGTCGAGGGGATCGCGTACCTCGTAGCAGCGGTAGGCATCCGCCTGATTCAGATTGGGATTCGCGCAGGCCTGGTTGAACTGCCAGAAGCCGATCACGACGAACGAGCCGATCGCGAGGATCGACGCCCCGGCGGCGAGCCCGTCGAGCCCGTCGGTCACGTTCACCCCGTTCGACGCCGCCGTCGAGATCAAACAGATCCAGATCACGTACAGGATCGTGCCGGCGATCGTGCCGAACACCATGAAGTCCAACGGCAGATCCCGGATGAACGAGATCTTCGTATCCGCCGGCGTCGTGCCCTGCGCATTCGGGAACTGCAACGCCAACACCGCGAACGTGCCCGCCACCACGACCTGCCCGGCGACCTTGGCCCAGCCCCCGAGCCCCAGGCTCTGCTTCTTCCGCGTCTTCAAGAAATCGTCGATGAACCCGACCACGCCGAGCCCGACCATCATGAACAGCACCAGCAGCCCCGACGCCGTGGCACCCTCACCATTGATCAGCGTCGCCCCGAAATACCCGAACAAGGCGCCCAGGATGAAGATGATCCCACCCATCGTGGGCGTGCCCCGCTTCACATGATGGCTCTGCGGCCCATCGTCGCGGATGAACTGCCCCCACCCCAACCGGGTGAACAGCCTGATGAACACCGGGGTCAGAAAGAGCGTGAAGGCGAGCGACAAGGCTCCAGCGGTCAGCAGTGCTCTCACGAGGTCATTCTCCCAGTCGGTCGGCGAAGCGCGTCAATCCGGCCGCTGAGGCCCCTCAGCTCCAGCGGCCGAGCAGCGCCGAGGCATCCCGCGCGAACTCGTCGAGGATCTCGGCGACCGGACGCACCGAACGCAGCAGACCGACGCCCTCACCGGCGTCGACCGGCACCAGCCGGTGGTCGCCCGCCGAGTTCGCTGCCGTGAACGCGGCGCGGAAGTCGTCGAGTTCGTCGCCACTGCCGCGGAGCTCGTCGACCCGCGCCGCCCACGCCTCGACGAAGGCGTTACGTACGACCCGCTCGGGGAAGCGCTCCGGCCAGGGCAGTCCGAGCGCCGCATCCGCCGCGCTCGTGTTCACGGTGTCGTCGCCGCTCGCGGCGAGCAGCACGGGCCGGGCGGACTCGGGCGTCAGCGCCTCGGGGCTCGCCATCAGCGCGGTGCCCACCCAGGCACCGTCGGCGCCGGCCGCGAGCACCGCGGCGAGGCTGCGGCCCGAGGAGACGCCGCCCGCGGCGAGCACCGTCGCCCGGCCGCCGATCCCGTCGAGCACGGCGTCGAGCAGGCTGAGCGTGCCCATGCGCGGGTCGCCGTGGCCGCCGCCCTCGCTGCCGCGCGCGACGACCACGTCGATGCCCGCGTCGGCCGCGAGCACGGCCTCCGCCGGGGTGTACACCTGGGTCGCCGCGAGCGCGCCGATGGCGTGCACCCGCTCGACCCAGTCGAAGCGCTCGGAGAAGCCGATCGAGACGAGGTGGGGGCGGGCCGCGAGCGCCGTGTCGAGCAGTTCGGGGTCGCGGCGGAGCCCCCAGTCGACGAGGCCGATGCCGAAGGGGAGCGCGGATGCCTCGGCATCCACGCCGCGCGCCGCCTCGAACTCGGCGAGCTGCGCCGAGAGCTTCGTCGCGGACCCCGCGCTGCCCATGCCGATGAGGCCGAGCGCGCCGGCCCGCGAGACGGCGTGCGCGAAGCGGCCGCCGGCCACCCCGCCCATCGGGGCCGCGACGATCGGAACGCCCAGCCCGAGCGAGGCGGACCACGGCGTGGCGAGACCGGTCACGGCTGCACCTCCTGTTCGGCCGCCCAGCGCAGGAACGCGGGGTCGGCGGAGACGATCCTGGACACCTCTTCGCCGCCGTCGCAGCGGCACAGGCTGACGACGGCACCCTCGGCATCGATCTCGCGCAGCGCCCAGGTGCCGCCGAAGCCTTCCCAGCGGGCGAGCTCGTCGAGCGGGGCGCTCGCGGATGCCGATTCGAGGGCCGGCGGCCCGAGCTCCGGCGGTCCGGCCGCGGTGGGGGAGCTGCGGGTCCAGCCGAGCTCCTCGCCGCGGTCGTAGAAGTGCCGGAACGCGTAGATGAGCGGGTGCCAGGCGCCGGGATCGATGTGCTGGGTGCCGGGCACGTGCAGCTCGGGCAGCGCGTGCACGCGGACGACCTCGACCTCGACCATCGCGTAGCCCGGGTCGACGCCCGGCGTGATCCGGCGCACCTCGCCCTCGAACTGCAGCGGGGCCTCGCGCACCCGCGGCGGGGCGACGAGCTCCGAGGGCTGCTCCGTGAGACCGGCGAGCTCGAACTTGCGGCGCTCGGTGCGGTAGCGGTGCGCCTTCGCCGCGGGCACCGGGTCCCTGCCGGTGACGGCGGCGAGGCGCTCGACGTTGCGCCACTGGCCCGACGCCGGGAAGTTGACGGTGAGTTGCCGGCGCTCGACGAGATTCGCGTACGACTGCCCGTCGGTCTCGAGGCCGAGCACGAGCATGCGTCCGAGCGCCCAGTGGCTCGATGCCGGGGCGAGGTTGGCGGTGCCGTCGGCGTTCTGCGTGACGACCAGATAGACCGGGGTGCCGACGTACAGCACGCTCGGCTCGATCACGAGGTGCTCGTCCTGTCGCATGGCTGCCTCCCGTCCCGGCCGATGCCCCCACGCTACGCCTGCCGTGCGGCGTATGACGCGGCCGGTGGTCCACCGTGATGCGCGCGCGTCACACGTCGCCGCCCTCCGGTAGCGTCGTCGGATGCTGAGCATCCGATGGGCGACGGTCGAGGATGCGGCCGGGGTCGCCGCAGTGCATGTGAACGCGTGGCGGGTGGCCTACGCGGGGCTGATCGACCAGGCCGTGCTGGATCGGCAGAGCGTCGAGGCGCGCACGCAGATGTGGCGGAACTGGATCGCTCGTTCGCAGCTCGGGCAAGCGCCGGACGGCTACGGCGACGTCGCGCACCGCCTGCTCGTCGCCGAGCTCGACGGCGAGATCCTCGGCTGGGCGAGCTTCGGCGGCGGACGCGACGACGACCGCCGCGAGCTCGGCGAGCTCGCGGGGCTCTACGTCGATCCCACGAGCTGGACGCGCGGGGTCGGCCACGCGCTGATCGAGCGGGCGCAGCAGGAGCTCGCCGCGGCCGGCTGGACCGAGGGCTATCTCTGGGTGCTCGACGGCAATGCCCGCGCCATCCGCTTCTACGAGCGGCACGGCTGGCGCGCCGACGGCGGAGAGAAGTTCGGTGAGGGCGGCAGCGTTGAGGGATTGCACGAGCTGCGCTACGTGCGCCCGCTCTGAGCGGATGGCTCGGTGCGCGAGTTCTCCACAGCTTGACCTGAACTGCCGAGCGCGCGTATCGAGCCGTCCAGGCTAGTGGGATGCGTATCGGGGTCTATGTCGACGGCTTCAACCTCTACTACGGCGCGCGTGGGTTGTGCGCACGGTCGACCCCCGGGTGGCGGTGGCTCGACCTCCGGCAGCTCGCCGGCTCGATCGTCGCTCGTCGTTCCACATGGATCGGCCCGACGATCGATCGAGTCGTGTACTGCACGGCCAGGGTCAGCGGGGCGTCGAACGCGAGCGGCCAGCGTGACCAGGACGTCTATCTCCGTGCACTGCGGGAATCGGGGTCGGTGGATGAGTTCGCGATGGGCAACTACGTCTCGCGGGTCTCGACGGCTCCGCTCGCGGTCGCCGATCGGAAGGCTCGTCCGGTCCTCGCGCTGCCGGGCTGGCCGATGATGATCCAGCATCGGGATGGCCGACCTCACCCGGACGCGGTGTTCATGGCCTCGGTGGCCCGACGCGAGGAGAAGGGCTCCGATGTGAACGTGGCATCGCATCTGCTGCTCGATGTGCTGGAGCGACGGGTCGATGCGGCCGTCGTCGTCAGCAACGACAGCGATCTGGCGTTCCCGATCGCCCAGGCACGAGAGCGTGTGCCCGTCGGAACGGTGAATCCGACGAAGAACTACCGCGCTGGCAAGCTCGGCGGGACGCCGCTCGACGGGGTCGGGGGCCATTGGTGGTACCAGCTCACTGCGGACGATGTGAAGAGTGCGCAGCTGCCGGACCGGGTCGGAAGGCTCACCAAGCCCTCCGGCTGGTAGGTGCCACGGGCGAGCGTGCTATCCTTTCGGGATACCACTCGGCCCCTCTGGGGCCGAGTCTTTTTTGGCGTCGAAGCGATGCTGCCGATGGGTGGCGTTCACAGCGGATCCGAGCCCCCGACATAGCCCGGTCATAGGGTCGGCGCGCAGCCTTGGATCGTGTCGACGAGCACGATCGCATCGGTTCGGATGCGGTGGCGGCGCGACGCGGGTCCGCGACGACTCCCTCCTGACGCGGTCCGCGCGCGCCGCGTCTCGCGGCACGACGGTGCCGGCCGGGCTGGCCCCGCCAGCGCCGGGTGATCGGGTCCCGACGATGCGGCGGGCGGCCCCCGGCGCACCGCCGGGGCTCGCGGCCCGCCTCACTCCATGGAGTCGAGGATCCCCACGAGCTGCTCGAACGTCGTCATCGGGTTCACGATCGCGAAGCGGGTGTTCGGCCGGCCGTCGTGCGAGCTCGGCGTGACGAAGGCGCGCTGCTCCTCGAGCAGGCGCGTCGACCAGCGCTCGTAGTCGTCCATCGTCCAGCCCTCGCGCTCGAACACGACGATCGACAGCTCGGGGTCGCGCACGAGCCGCAGCTCCGGCCGCGAGCGGATCTCCTCGGCGATGCGCTGGGCGAGCTCGAGCGAGTTGGTGATGGCGGCCCGGTACGCGGCGGCGCCGTAGCTCGCGAGCGAGAACCAGAACGGCAGCCCGCGGGGGCGTCGGGTGAGCTGGACCGCGTAGTCGGACGGGCTCCACTCGGGCTTGCCGGTCAGCGTGTCGAGGTACTCGGCGTGCTGGGTGTGCGCGCGGCGGCCGATCTCGGGGTCGCGGTAGATGAGGGCGCAGGCGTCGAAGGGCGCGAAGAGCCACTTGTGCGGGTCGACGATGACCGAGTCCGCGCGCTCGACTCCGCGGTACCGCGGGCGGGCGAGGGGGGAGAGCATGCCGGTCAGGCCGTAGGCGCCGTCGATGTGCAGCCAGAACTCGAACTCGTCCTTGAGGGCGGCGATCGAGGCGACGTCGTCGACGATGCCGAAGTTCGTCGAGCCGGTCGTGGCGATGACCGCGAAGACGTCGTCGCCGTGCTCCTCGAGCGCGGCGCGCACGGCGTCGCCGCGCAGCCGGCCGTCGGGGCCCGCCGGCACGAGCACGAGCTCGACGTCCATGACCTTCGCGGCGGACTTGTTCGAGGAGTGCGCCTCGGTGCTGCAGACGAGCTTCCACCTGGCGGGTGCGGGGAGCCCGGCCGCGGTGCGGCGATCGCGGGCCGCTTCGCGGGCGGCGACGAGCGCGGAGAGGTTGCCGATGGTGCCGCCCTGCACGAAGACGCCGCCGGCGCCGGCGGGCAGACCGAACTCCGCGGCGAGCCAGGTGAGCACCTCGTTCTCGGCGTGCACCGCCCCGGAGCCCTCCATCCAGCTGCCGCCGTACAGGCTCGACGCCGAGACGACGAGGTCGAACGCCATCGCGGCCTTGGTGGGCGCGGCGGGGATGAAGGACAGGTACTGGGGGTGGTCGATCGTGATGCAGGCCGGGGCGAGCACGTGCTCGAACACCGAGAGGGCGCGCGTCGCGCCCATGCCGTGCTCGTCGATCGTGCGGCCGGCGAGGCGGCTGAGCTCTGCCTCCGTCTCGGGCTTGTCGAGCGGGGTGTCGGTCGAGAGCAGCCGGCGGCGCGAGTAGTCGAGCACGAGGTCGACGATGGCCTGGGTCTCGGCGGTGACGGCGTGCATCCGCGTGGGGTCGACGGCCTCCGCCGGGGGCGTGGACCCGGCGTCGGTGGTGCTGCTGCTGGGGGAGTCGGCTGCGGTGCCCATGTGTGTCCTCTCGATGGCATCGGCAAGTCTGAACCGTCGCCCGGCCGCGCGCAACTTCTACGCATGAATCCCGCCGTGCACGCAATCACCGCTCGCTTGGACGGCACAAACGGGCAGTCCGTTGCGTGCGGGCGGCGGCGCGCGGAGGATGCCGGATGCCTCGACGGCTCAGGCCGCCCGGGTGCGCCGTCGGCGGGATGGCGCACACTGGACTGGTGACCCCGGACGCGCGACTCGACTGGCGGGCGCCCCATCCGAGCGAGCTGCATCAGACGGTGGGCTCGCTCCGCCGGGGGCCCGGCGACCCCGCGTACCTGACCGCGCCCGATCGTTCGGTCTGGCGTGCGACCCGCATGGCCGAGGGGCCGGCGACCATGCGGCTCTCGCAGCGCGGCGCCGACGAGTTCCGCTGCGAGGCGTGGGGGCCGGGGGCGGCCGCCGCGGTGGCCTCGGCACCCGAGCTGCTGGGTGCGCGCGACGATACCGCCCGCTTCGAGCCGAGGCTCCCCGAGCTCGTCGAGGCGCACCGGCGCAACCCGGGGTTCCGGGTGCCGCGCAGCGGCCGGGTGCTCGAGGCGCTCGTGCCCGCCATCCTCGAGCAGAAGGTGATCACCCTGCAGGCGCACGACTCGTGGCGGGTGCTGCTGCGTCGCTTCGGCGAGGCGGCACCGGGGCCGGTGCCGCGGCCGATGCTGGTGCCGCCGAGTGCCGAGGGGTGGCGCATGATCCCGAGCTGGGAGTGGCACCGGGCAGGGGTCGACCCGCAGCGCTCCCGCGCGATCGTGCGGGTCGCGGCGCTCGCCGAGCGCGTCGAGGAGGCGGCGGGGATGGCGCCGGCCGACGCCCTCGTCCGGCTCACCGCGCTGCCGGGCGTCGGCCCGTGGACGGCGGCCGAGGTCGCCCAGCGCGCCCTCGGCGACGCCGATGCGGTCTCGGTCGGCGACTACCATCTCGCGAACTTCGTCGGCCACGCGCTCGAGGGGCGCGACATGAGCGACGAGGAGATGCTCGCCGCCCTCGCGCCGTGGGCCGGGCAGCGCTACCGGGTCATCCGCCTGCTCGGCCTCGCCGGGCACCGCGGGCGGCCGCGGCGCGGACCGCGGATGCCGTTCGTCGACCACCGCGCCCGCTGAGCGCGCAACCCGGGCGCCGCCCGGTCAGCCCGCCTGTCCGGCGCTGCGCTCCTCGTCGGCCTGCCACTCGACGAGCGGCTGCAGCAGCTCCATGAGCTGCAGCGCGCGCGAGCTCGGCGTGTACCGGATCGTCACGGGCGTCGTGGCGCGGACGTGCCGTTCGAGCAGGCCGTCGGCCTCGAGCTCCCGCAGGCGGGCGGCGAGCACCCGGTCGGAGATGCCGGCGACGGTGTCGCGGTACTCGGAGAAGCGGCGGGCGCCGCGCACTCCGGCGAGCAGGATGGCCGCGTTCCACTTGCGCCCGGCGAACTCGATGGCGCTCGTGAAGCGGCGGCAGGCCTCGTCGTCGATGTGGCCGAGTTCGTGCAGCCGGGCCGAGCGTCGGGCGTCGAGCTCGTCGGCCTGCGCCTCGGGGTCCGGGGAATACGCCATGGGCCGCGCTCCGTTCCACTCGGTGAAGGAACTTCCTTCGAGTAAGTAGCTTACCCGTCGCATGCGCGGCCCGCGGCATCCCCAGCATGATGGACGCGACCGCCCCGGAACGGAGCATGGAATGCACTACGGACGCCCACTGCAGTTCGGCACCTTCGTCACGCCCGTGAACGACCCGCCCCAGCGCGCGGTGCAGCTCGCGGAGCTCAGCGAGCAGCTCGGCTACGACCTCGTGACCTTCCAGGACCACCCGTACCAGCCCGCGTTCCACGACACGTGGACGCTGCTGAGCTGGGCGGCCGCGCGCACGAGCCGCATCCACCTCGCCGGCAACGTGCTGAACCTGCCGCTGCAGCGCGAGCCCGCCGTGCTCGCCCGCGCCGCCGCGAGCCTCGACCTGCTGAGCGACGGGCGCTTCGAGCTCGGCCTGGGCGCCGGCGGCTTCTGGGACGCGATCGAGGCCATCGGCGGGCGCCGGCTCACGCCGGGCCAGGCGGTCGACGCGCTCGACGAGGCGATCCGCATCATCCGCGGCACCTGGGACGTCTCCGATCGCGGACGCTTCGCCGTCGAGGGCGACTACTACCGGGTCGACGGCGCGAAGCGCGGGCCCGCCCCGGCGCACGACATCCCGATCTGGATCGGTGCGCTGAAGCCCCGCATGCTCCGCCTCATCGGCCGCGCCGGCGACGGCTGGCTGCCCTCGCTCGCCTACCTGCAACCGGGCGACTACACCGACTCCGCCGCCCGCATCGACGAGGCGGCGACGAAGGCGGGCCGCAACCCCGCCGAGATCCGCCGCCTGCTCAACGTCGCCGGTCGCTTCACCGCCGGCCGCGGCGGCGACGTCCGCAGCCGCGGCGGCATGGTCGAGGGTGCGCCGGCCGACTGGGTCGAGCAGCTGCTGCCCTATGTCGTCGAAGACGGCGCCGACACCTTCATCCTCGCCGGCGACGACCCGGCGAGCATGCAGCGCTTCATCGAGGAGGTCGCGCCCGCGCTGCGGGAGGCGGTCGAGCAGGAGCTCGGCGCGGATGCCTCGGCCGGAGCCGTCCGCAGCACCGCCGCGCTCGCGAAGCGACGCCCCGGCATCGACTACGACGGGCTGCCCGCCTCGCTCGCCGCCACCGCCATCGAACCCGGGGACGCGAAGTTCTCCCGCGTGCGTTCGACGTACCTCCGCGGCGGCGACCCGGGGCTCGTGCTCCAGCCCGCGACGCGCGAGGAGGTCGTCGAGGCGGTCGCCGTCGCGCGCGCCCATCGCGATGTGCCGCTCAGCGTCCGCAGCGCCGGGCACGGCATCAGCGGGCGCTCGACGAACGACGGGGGCCTCGTCATCGACCTCTCCCGGATGCGTCGCATCGAGGTGCTGGACGAGGAATCCCGGCTCGTCCGCGTCGAACCGGGCGCGCGCTGGGTCGATGTCGCGGCCGCCCTCGAACCGCACGGCTGGGCGCTCAGCTCCGGCGACTCCGGCGGCGTCGGCGTCGGCGGCCTCGCGACGGCGGGCGGCATCGGCTGGCTGGTGCGCGAGCACGGCCTGACGATCGACCACCTGCGCGCGGCGGAGCTCGTGCTCGCCGACGGGCGCACCGTGCGCGTGAGCGCCGAGGAGCACCCGGAGCTGTTCTGGGCGGTCCGCGGCGCCGGCGCGAACGTCGGCATCGTGACCGCCTTCGAGTTCGAGGCCGACGAGGTCGGCGTGCTCGCGTTCGGGCAGCTCACCTTCGACGCGAGCGACACCGCCGCGTTCCTCCTCGCCTGGAGCGACTGGGTCGTGGACGCGCCGCGCGACCTCACGAGCTTCCTCATCGTGCAGCCCGGCAGCGCCAGTCGGCCGCCGCTCGCGCACGTGCTCGTGGTGGTCGACTCCGACGACGCCGACACGGTGCTCGAGCGGCTGAACCCGCTCGCCGACGCGGCGCAGCTCGTCGCGCAGGACGTGCGCTTCACGACCTACCGGGGCATCGTGTCGAACGCGAGCGACGCGAGCCACAGCGCCGAGGGGGAGCCGCTGTCGCGCACCGGGCTGATCGGCCGGTTCACGCCGGAGTTCGCCCGGGATGCGACGCGCTTCCTCGAGAGCGGCGCGAGCTACTTCTTCCAGGTGCGCGCGGCCGGCGGCGCCGTGCACGACGTGCCCGCCGACGCCACCGCGTACGCGCACCGCGACGCGGAGTTCTCGGTCGTCGCCTTCGGCACGCCGAACCGTCGCACGAGCGAGCGCTGGGACGAGCTGCTCGAGCCGCACATGAGCGGCGCATACCTGAGCTTCGAGACCGAGGGCGGGCCCGAGCGCCTGGCCGCCGCCTTCCCGCCCGCGACCCTCGAGCGGCTGCGCCGGATCAAGGCGGAGGTCGACCCGGACAACCTCTTCCGCGACAATGCGAATGTGACCCCGGCGGGCTGAGCCCGGCGCACCCTGCGCACGGGGCGGAAACGGACCGCCATGGCCTGGCTCTACCTCTCGCTCGCCATCGCCTTCGAGGTCGCTGCGACGAGCTTCATCGGCAAGACCGAGGGCTTCACGAAGCTGTGGTGGACGGTCGGCGTGCTCGCCGGCTACGGCGTGTCGTTCCTGACGCTCGCGCAGGCGGTGCGGGAGCTCGAGATCGGCATCGTCTACGCGATCTGGTCGGGCGTCGGCACGGCGGCGATCGTCGCGATCGGGGTGCTGTTCCTCGGCGAGAGTCTGACGGTGCCGAAGCTCATCGGCATCGCGCTCATCATCGCCGGGGTCATCGTGCTGAACGTCTTCGCGGGGCAGTCCGCCGCGCACGGCTGACTGCGCCCCGCGCATCGGGCGCTTGCGGCATCCGCTTCTCGTGATTAAACTGACTGGTCAGTACAAAGACGTGCGAACCATCCCACCGCACGAATCGAAGGAACGCACGTGCCGACCATCGCCAGGGCGAACGACCTCGCCCTCGAATCGAAGCGCGGACCCGTCTACGGCCCGCTCGACCTCCGCATCCAGGACGGCCTGACCGTGCTGCACGCGCCCTCGGGCAGCGGACGCACCAGCCTCCTGCTCACCCTCGCCGGGCGCATGAAGCCCTCGGCCGGCACGCTCGAGACCCTCGGCCGCGAACTGCCGCGCGGCGCACGCCGCGTGCAGCGCGAGTCCGGCATCGCCGGCTTCGCGGGCATCGACGAGCTCGAGGAGTCCGTCACCGTCGGCGCCGCCGTCCGCGAACGCGCCGCCTGGATCTCGCCGTGGTGGGCGTTCGTGCGCCGCCCCGACGAGGCGGCCCTGCGCGCCGTCCTCGGCCCCGTCTTCGGCGAGACGCCGCTGCCCGCTCCCGACACCGTCATCTGGGAGCTCGACGAAGCGCAGACCGCACTGCTGCGCATCGCGCTCGCCATGATGAGCGAGCCGCGCCTGCTCTGCTTCGACGGCCTCGACGAGCTCGCCTCGCCCGCCGCACGAGCGGCCGTGTGGCGCAGCCTCGACGCGATCGCCCGCGCCGGCACCGCGGTCGTCGTCTCGGCCGCCACTGCCGACCCCCGCCTCTGGGCCGAGCTCGGCATCGAGCCCGCCGCCCAGTCCATCCTCCCGACGGCCGAACGGGCCGACTCGACGCCGAGCGGCGCCGACGGCGCCGACGACGCCGACGACCTCGACCTTCTCCTGGAGCACGCCTGATGTTCGCCTTCCTCTCACCCGGCACCGAGCTGCGCCGCTTCCGGAAGGGCACGCTGCCGAAGATCGCCATCGCAGTGCTGCTCTTCATCCCGCTCATCTACGGCGCCCTCTACCTCTGGGCGTTCTGGGCGCCCACGGACGAGCTGAAGAACCTGCCCGTCGCCCTCGTGAACGAGGACGCCGGCGCGCGCCTCGACGGCGAGCGGATCACCGCCGGCGACGACCTCGTCGAGGAGCTCACCGACGGTGGCCAGCTCGACTGGCGCGTCACGGACGCGGCGGATGCCTCGAGCGGCGTCGCCGCCGGCGACTACTACTTCGCCGTCACCATCCCGCGCGACTTCTCCGAGCGGGCCGTCTCCGTCGGCACCGACGAGCCGCGCCCCGCGAGCGTCGAGGTCGACTACAACGACGCGAACAACTTCCTCGCCTCCACCCTCGGCAAGCAGGCCATGGTGCAGCTCAAGGACGCCGTCGCCGAGCAGGTCTCCAAGCGCACCGCCGACACCCTGCTCGTCGGCATCACCGACGCCGGCGACGGCATCCGCCGGGCCGCCGACGGGGCCGATCAGCTCGCCGACGGCGTCGCCACCGCGAAGACCGGGGCCGGCGCGCTCGTCGTCGGCATCGGGGAGCTCGCCGACGGCGCGGGGCAGCTCGACGCGGGGGCGATCCGGCTCGCCGACGGCTCGGGCACCCTCGCCGACGGGCTCGCCCAGCTGCGCGACGGCGCGGGCGAACTCGCGGGCGGCGCCGCCCAGCTCGCCGACGGCTCGGCGCTGCTCGCCGGCAAGGTCGGCGACGCGGCATCCGGGTCCCAGGCGCTCGCCGCGGGCGCGCACGCGCTCGCCGACGGCGCCGGCGCCCTCAGCGACGGCACCGCGGCCCTCGCAGGCGGAACCGGCACGCTGTCCGGCGGCATCGACGAACTCCTCGCCGCGATGCAGGCGCACCCGGAGGTGCCCGCTGCCGCCTACCTCGACAGCGTGCAGCAGCTCGCCGACGGCGCGAGCGAGCTGAACGGACGGGCGCAGGCCGCCCTCCCCGGCGCCCAGGAGTACGCGGCAAAGAGCGCCGGCTTCGCCGGCAAGACCGACGAGCTGGCCGCCGCGCTCGCCGCGGGTCAGCCCGGGGCGCAGCAGCTCGCCGCCGGGGCCGCCCAGCTCCGCGACGGCACCGCCACCCTCGCGGCGAAGTCGGGCGACGCGGCATCCGGCGCCCGCACCCTCGCCGACGGCGCGGCCACCCTCGCGGGCGGCACCGACTCCCTCGTGAGCGGCACCGGGGAGCTCGCCGCGGGCGGCACGAAGCTCGCCGACGGCGCGGGAACGCTCGCCGACGGCAGCCGCACCCTCGCCGACGAGCTCGGCTCCGGAGCGGAGGCGGCGCCGCAGCTCAGCCGCGCCGACCTCGAGGCGAAGTCCGAGGTGATGTCCGCCCCGGTCGCGCTCGACGAGCGCTGGCAGCACGAGTCCAGGAGCTTCGGCGAGGGCTTCGCGCCGTTCTTCATCGCCCTCGCGACCTTCGTCGGAGGGCTCATCACCTGGCTCATCCTGCGGGCTCTGCCGAGTCGCGCGCTCGCCGCGGGTGCCACCGGCCTCCGCGCCGTGATGACCGGGTTCCTGCCGGCCATGGCGATCGGGCTCGGCCAGGTCGTCATCATGGTGCTCGTGCTCGTCTACGGCATCGGGCTGCAGCCGCAGTACTGGCTCGGCACGGCGGCGTTCATCTACCTCGTGACGCTCGCGTTCCTCGCCCTGCAGCAGATGTTCATCGTCGTGCTCGGCAGCGCCGCGGGGCGCGTGGTGAGCCTCGTGCTGCTCATGCTGCAGCTCAGCAGCTCGGGCGGCACGTACCCGGTGGAGACGACGCCCGCGTTCTTCCAGGCGCTGCACCCGTTCATGCCCGCCACCTACGTCGTGAACGGCCTGCGCGAGCTCATCACGGGCGGCGTCGACTCTAGACTGTGGCTCTCGGTGCTCGTCATGGCCGGCATCCTCGTCGGATCGCTCGCGATCAGCGCCTGGAGCGCCGGCAAGCAGCGGGTGTGGAGCATCGGCCGACTGCACCCCGAGCTCGTGATCTGAGCCACCGCCCGCCGCCGACCGCCCGCACCGACCGCCGCCGCCGACCAGGAGATGCCCGTGGCCCGCACCAGCACGACGAAGCGCCAGATCCTCGACGCCGCGCTCGAGCTGGCGGCCACGAAGGGCATCACCGGCACGACGATGGACGAGGTCGCCGAGCGCGCCGGCGTCGCCAAGGGCAGCCTCTACTACAACTTCAGCTCCAAGGACCTGCTCTTCGAGGCCCTGCTGAAGGAGCGGGTCGGCGCGCTCGCCGAGTCGCTGCGCCGGGCGAAGGGCGAGCGCCGCGGACAGGAGGCCATCGAGGCCCTGGTCGCGGAGCTGCTCGACGTGATCGCGGCCAACTCTGCGCTCGCGAAGCTGATGGCGGCGGAGATCTTCCGCACCGACCGGGCCTGGCAGGAGACGCTCTTCGCGCTGCGGCACGAGGCGCTCGCGGTGTTCGCCGAGGCGATCGCCGAGGCATCCGGCCCCGCTGGTGCGGGGGACGCGGATGCCTCGGCCGCCGCCGCGGGCCTGCGCGCCTCGGCCGTGTTCGGCGCGGTGCTGATGGCGGGCCTCGAATGGCTCGTCTTCGAGCCCGAGCGCGACCGCGCCGAGGTCGCCGCCGCCATCCTCGCGACGCTCCGCCCGGCCTGACCGGCCCCCACCCGGACCCACCCATCCCGGCCACGCCCGCGCCCACCCACCCGCGCCCACCCACCCGCGCCCACCCACCCGGACCCCACTCCTGCCGTGCGGTCACTATTTGCGGGTCGCCGGTCGCCGCCACCCGCAAATAGTGACGACACGGCGGTTCTCGGCGGGGAGAGCGGGCGGGGAGAGGCGGCGGCGCGGGGCGGCGGTGGACGGGGCAGCCGGGTGCGGCGCCCCACGCGGCCTACGCGGGCCGCGAGGAGCGCCGGGCGATCGCGACGAGCTCGGCGGCGGCCTCGCTCGGCCGGGCGGTCGCGCGGCGCACCGCGCGCAGGCGTCGACGGAGCTCGAGTCCGTCGACGGGCACCTCGACGAGGTCGCCGCGGGCGATCCAGCCGGCGACTGCGAGCTCGCTCAGCACGGCGGGTCCCGCCCCTGCGGCGGCGCTCACCCGGACGGCGGCGTTGCTGCCGAGTTCGAGGCTGGGCGGGGCGAGCTCGTGCTCGGGGATGCCGAGCCGTTCCAGTGCCGCCGCGAGCGTGGCGCGGGTGCCGGAGCCGCCCTCGCGCACGACGAGCGGGGTCGCGGCCAGCTCGGCGGGGGTGAGCAGTCGGCGCCGGGCCCACGGATGGTCGGGGGCGACGACGACCGCGAGACGATCGTCGGCGACGGTCACGCTGCGGAGCCCCGGCGGCACGCGCGGCGTCTCGACGAAGCCGAGCTCGCACGCCCCCGAAGCGACGAGGGCGAACACCTCGGCCGAGTTCGCGACGCGCAACTGCACCTCGAGCTCGGGCCGCGCGCGTCGCAGTCGGGCGAGCCAGGCCGGCGCGAGGTACTCGGCGACGGTGAGGCTCGCGGCGACGTCGAGGTGGGCGTCGCGGTCGGCGCGGAGGGCGGCGCTCGCCGTCATCAGCTCGCGGGCGTCGTCGAGCACGCGGCGGGCCCAGTCGGCGACGGCGGCGCCGGCCGGGGTGAGGCGCGAGCCGCGCGGATGCCTCGCCACAAGGTCGAGTCCGAGCTCACCCTCGAGGCGGGTGATGGCGCGGCTCGCGTTCGGCTGGGCCATCCCGACCGCGCGCGCCGCGGCGCCCAGGCCGCCGTGCTCGGCCACGGCGACGAGGAGTTCGAGCACGGCCAGATCAGGCCAGCGCTGCTGCGGCGTCAAGGGCATATCACGATGATATGACTCGATGCCGGATCGGCGGCTACTGCGAGCCGTCCGGGGCGCCCAGAGTGAACTGGTGAGCAGTCCCGCACGTCCGAGCCCCGCCCCGAACCCCGTCCCGAGCACCGCCTCCCGAGCCGCGCGGCTGCGCGGCCTCGCCCCCGGACTCGCCCTCGCCCTCGCGGCGGCCGGCCTCTCGCTCGCGCTCACGCTCGTGCTGCCGACCGTGAGCGCGCTCCTCGTCGCGATCGTGCTCGGCGTCGCCTGCCGCAACCTGCTGCCCCTGCCCGCCTCGCTCGACCCCGGCCTCGCGCTCGCGGCGAAGCGGCTGCTCCGGATCGGCATCGTGCTGCTCGGCCTGCAGCTCGTGCTCGGCGACATCCTCGCGCTCGGGCCGGGCATGATCGCGGTCGTCGTCGCGATCGTCGCCGTCGGCATCCTCGCGACCCTCGCGATCGGCCGGGCGCTGGGCGTCTCGCCGACGCAGCGTCTGCTCATCGCCTGCGGTTTCTCGATCTGCGGGGCGGCCGCCGTCGCCGCCGTGGACGGTGTCATCGAGACCGAGGACGAGGAGGAGGTCGTCACGGCCCTCGCCCTCGTCGTGCTGTTCGGCACGCTGATGATCCCGCTGATCCCGCTGCTCGGCGCCGGGCTCGGGCTCGGCGAGCTGCGCACCGGCCTGTGGGCCGGCGGCTCGATCCACGAGGTCGCCCAGGTCGTCGCCGCCGGTTCCGCGATCGGCGGGGCGGGACTCGCCGCGGCCGTCGTCGTGAAGCTCGCGCGGGTGCTGCTGCTCGCTCCGGTGCTCGCGGTCGTCTCCGTGCAGCGGCGCCGCGCGATGCGTCGCGAGCAGGCCGACGGCGCCGCACCCACCGGCAGGCGCCCGCCGATCGTGCCGCTCTTCGTCGTGGGCTTCCTCGTCATGGTGCTCGTGCGCTGGACGGGCGTGCTGCCCGCGGGCGTGCTCGCCGGTGCGGGCGTCGTGCAGACGGTCCTGCTCGCCATGGCGATGTTCGCGCTCGGCACGGGCGTGCGGTTCTCGATGTTCCGCCGGGTCGGGTTCCGCCCCGTCGCGCTCGCGGGCGCCTCGACGCTCGTCGTCGCGGGCGTCGCGCTCGGCGGCGTGCTCGTCGCCGGCTGACGCTGCGAGACGGGCGGTCGGTCGAGCGCGTCCGACGGAACCTGCGCGCGCGGGCCAGGCCGCGCCCGGACGCACGCACGCACCGGATGGCGTGCAGCCGCATCCGGTGCGTGCGCGGGGCGCCGTGCCGGGCAGCCCCCAATGCTGCCCGGCACGCGCCCTCAGCCGGCCGTCGGCGACGGCAGGCCCGGTCCGGGAACCCCCGTGCCCGGTCCGGAACCCGGTCCGTCGTCCGTCAGGCCGCCGTCCTTCGATCCGCCGTCGGCGGAGCCGGTGCCCGAGCCCCCGTCGCGGCGCGCGGCACGGCGCTCGCGGCGCTGGGCGCGCCGGGCCATCCGCCGATCGCGGCCGCGCTCGAACAGCAGGTACAGGATCGGCACCAGCACGAGCGTCAGCAGCGTCGAGGAGATGAGCCCGCCGATGACGACGATCGCGAGCGGGCGCGAGATGAACACGCCGCCACCGGTGAGCCCGAAGGCCATCGGCAGGAGGGCGAAGATCGTCGCGGCCGCGGTCATGAGGATCGGGCGGAGCCGCAGCCGGGTGCCGTGGCGCACCGCGTCCTCGAGCGTCGCACCCCCTTCGCGCAGCTTGTTGACCAGGTCGATCAGCACGATCGCGTTCGTCACGACGATGCCGATGAGCATCAGCAGGCCGATGAGGGCGGGCAGGCCGAGCGGCGTCCCGGTGAGGAACAGGCCGAGCAGCGCGCCGGTCGCCGCGAACGGCACCGAGACGAGCAGGATCATCGGCTGCCGCAGGTTGCGGAACGTGCCGATCATGACGAACAGCACGAGCACGATCGCGGCGAGCATCGCGAGCCCGAGCTGACCGAACGCCTCGTCCTGCTCCGCGGCGACGCCGTGCACCTCGTAGTGCACGCCGCTCGGCAGGGTCACCTCGGCCATCGCCGCGGTGACGGCCGCGTTCGCCGCGTCGAGCGCCCCGCTCTTCGGCGTGACCGTGATGGTGACCTCGCGCTCGCCGCCGACGCGGGTCACCGAGGGAGCGGTGCGCTCCTCGGTGACGCTGGCGACGTCCGCGACGCGCACGGCGGTGCCGCGGAGCTCGCCGGCGGCGGTCTGCTCCTGCTCCATCCGCTCGGCTTCGGCGCGCTGCTCGTCGGCCTCACGCTGCGCCTTGCGGAGCTGGTCCACCTGCTCGTCGCTCGCGGTGATGCCCTGCTCGGTCTGTGCGATCGCCGACTCGAGGCCGGCGAGCTGCTCCTGGCGCTCCCGGATGGCGGCGGCGACGGCCTCCTCCTCGGGCGAACCGGGCACCGCGGGCACGATGGGTGCGGCCTGGAGCGCGGCGAGCTGCTCGCGCAGGGTGCCGAGCTGACCGCGCAGCTCGCTCCGGGCCGACTGCGCCTCGGAGATCTGTCGATCGAGCGCGTTCGCGGCGTCCGCCTGCGCGCTCTGCGCCTGCTGCTCCTGCTCGGCCTTCAGCTTGTCGAACGCGGCCTTCTGGGCGGCGGCGGTCTGCTTCGGAGTCACGGGCAGCAGCAGCTCGGCGACGCCGGCGGCGCCACCGGTGACCGTGCTCGTGCGGATCACGATGTTGCGTTCGCGACCCTCGAGCATGAGGGTGCCCGCGGGCGTGCCGCTCAGCGCCGCGTCGATCGCCTGCGCGATCTGCTGCTGGTCGAAGCCGAGGGCCGCGGCCTTCGCCGGGTCGACGACGACGCGCACGACGGGCTGATCGCCGGACAGGCTGCTCGTGGCCTTCTCCACGCCGGGCTCGCCCTCGAGGGCCTTCACGAGCGAGTCGCTCGCCTCGCGCAGGGCGACGGGGTCGTTGCCGAGCACGCGCAGCTCGATGCCGCCGCCGCCGAACCCGCTGGTGTCGACCGCGGTGAGCTCGAACTGCTCCGGGTCGCCGAGCGGTTCGAGCGCGCGCTCGACCGCGCCGCGGACGGTGTCGGCCTTCGCGCCGTCGGCGAGCAGGATGTCGTAGCTGATCTTGGCGGGCTCGCCGGCCGTGCTCGACTGGGCCGGGATGGCGGCGACGACGTCGCGCACCCCCTCGACCTTGCTGAGCGCGCGCTCCACGGGCTCGGCCGCCTTCGCCCGCGACTCGAGGTCGACGGCATCCTTCGGGGTCTGCTGCAGCGAGAGGCTCTGCTGCCCGGACTCGCCGAGGAAGTCGGTCGGGATGACGACGCTCAGGGCGAGCGTCGCGACGAGGATGACGATCGAGGCGCCGAGGGTGATGAAGGGATGCCGTCGGGTCGCGCCGAGCGCGGGCATGATGCTGCGCTGCAGCCGGTCCTCGGGGCTCTGCATCTCCGCCCGGGCGACCGCGGCCGCGTCGAGCGGGGCGTCGTGCTCGGCGTCGTCGTGCGCGGCCGCGCCGGCCGCGCCGGCTGTGCCGGCCGCCACGGACTCCGCCGAGGCATCCGCCGCTGCGAGCTGCTTCGCCGCGCGGTTCTTCAGGAACCAGTAGGCGAGCACCGGCACGATCGTGAGCGCCACGACGAGCGAGGCGAGCAGGGCGATCGTCACCGTGATCGCGAAGGGCCGGAACAGCTGGCCCGTCAGACCCGAGACGAAGGCGATCGGCAGGAACACCGCGACCGTCGTCAGCGTCGACGCCGTGATCGCGCCGGCGACCTGCTTCACCGAGGTGACGATGTCGGCGGGGGTCGGCGCGCGTCGTTCCGCGTGTCTCGTGATGTTCTCGATGACGACGATCGAGTCGTCCACCACGCGGCCGATCGCGATCGTGAGGGCGCCGAGCGTGAGGATGTTCAGCGTGTTGTCGCTCCACCAGAGCCCGATCATCGTGATCAGCAGCGACAGCGGGATCGACACCGCGGCGATCACGGTCGAGCGCCACGAGCGCAGGAACGCGAAGATCACGATGACCGCGAAGAGCAGGCCGAGCGCGCCCTCGACGGAGAGGTCGTGGATGGACTGCTCGATGTACGGCGCCTGGTCGAAGAGGGTGACGAACTCGGCGTCGAGCGACTCGGTGAAGCCGTCGAGCTGCGCCTGGACGCCGTGCGAGATGTCGACGACGTTCGCCCCGGAGCCGGGGATGATCTGGATGGTGAGCGCGGGCTTGCCGTTCACGCGGGAGATGCTCGTCGCGGCGACGGACTGCAGCGACACGTCGGCGACGTCGCCGACGCGCACCGAGCCCTCCTCCACCTGCACAGGCAGCGCCTGGATGGCCTCGATGCTCTCGAGGCCGGGGCCCACGGTCACCGAGACGGCGCCCTCGGCGCCCTCGACCTGGCCGGCGGGCTGTACTGCGGCGTTCGCCTGGAGCGCCTGCAGCACCGAGGCGGCCTCGACCTTCAGCCGATCGAGGTCGGCCGGGCGGATCGCGACCTCGACGCGCTGCTCCTCGCGCCCCGACAGCGTCGCCTCGCGCACCCCGTCGACCGAGCGCAGCGCCGGCAGCACGGTCTGCTCGAGCGAGTCGGCGAAGGCGATCGGGTCGCCGGAGGAGCCGGCGGTGAACATCATCGCGGGCATGTCGCTGCTGGAGCCCGACATGACGTCGACGCGCGCACCCTGCGGCAGCGCGGCCTTCGCGCCGTCGACGGCGGAGCGGATGGCCCGCTCGGTCTCTTCGGCGTCGAGCTCGAACGGCCACGTCACGGAGATCTGCGACGAGCCGGTGCTGGACACGGAGCTCACCTCGGTGATGCCGGCGACCGAGCGCAGCGACTGCTCGACCGGCTCGGTCGCGACCTCCGCCATCTGCTCGGGGGCGAGGCCCGCGGCCTGGACGGAGATGAACGCGCCCGGGTACTTCACCGGTGGCATCAGCTCCTGGCGGAGCGAGCCCATCGCCACGAGCCCGAGCAGGGCGATGGCGATGGTGATGAGGCCGACGATGGCGCGATTGGCGAGACTGGCTCGGGTGAGGAAGGTCATGGCGATCTCCGGTCGGGGGCACGGCCGGATGGAGCGGGCATCGGTGCACGAGCGCGCCGGGCAGGGGCCGCGCCGGGCGATGGTTCCAGTTCACTCGGCGAGGCGGGGGTCGGGCATCAGCCGGGCGAGGGAGATGCGTGGTACCTCGGGACGACTCCGGCGGGATGGCGGGCCCTTCGCGGGCTCAGGCGGCGTGCCTGGGCTGCGCGGCGAGCTCGAAGCTGAAGCGGCGGCGGTGGCCCCGACGACGGGCTCGCAGCCGTTCCGCGCGGGCGAGGGATTCGGGGTCGAGCGCGCCGACGCGGTCGACGGAGGTGGGCCGCAGATGGTTGCCGTCCCTGGCGCATGCGCAGGGCAGACGGGTCTCCTCGCCGAGCGGGCCGAAGACGAATTCGAGGTGGCGGGCCATCCGGTCTCCCTCCGTTCGCGATGCGCCTACTGGAGGGATGCGGATGCGGCGCGATCATGACGCCGATCGCGCCACGGTTTATTCGATCGCCTTCAGCTCGATGCTGATCTGCTCGGCGTCGAGGTCCTCGAGGGCCGCGCTCAGGGAGGCCGCGCTGAACCGGCCCTCGTCGCGCGCGTCGAGCAGGGCGTCGCGCTGGGCGCGGATCATCCGCAGCCGCAGCTGGCGCACCCGCTCGGGATCGACGAGGCGGCGCTGGCTGGCCTCGGGCCCGGGCTGGCTCTCGGCCGGCGGGGCGGCCCCCGCCGAGGCCCCCGCCGAGGCATCCGCCCCCTCGACCTCGGCGAGCTCCTCGGCGGAGTCCTCGCCGACGCCCTCCTGGTTCGAGAGCTGCCAGGCGGCGCGCATGCGCTCGGCCATGGCGCGGATGGCGGGATCCTCCGAGCCGGAGAGCTCGGTCATCGCGGCCGACTGCAGCACGTGCCGGAGCTCGCGGCGCTCGGCGGCGCCGTCCTCGGGGTCGCGGGCGGGCATCACCCAGCGCACCAGCCACGGCAGGGTGCCGCCCTGGATCAGCAGCGAGCCGATCGCGACGAGGAAGGCGATGAAGACGAGCAGCGAGCGGTTGGGCGTGTCCGAGGGGAGGGTCTGCGCCGCTGCGAGCGTCACGACACCGCGCATGCCCGCCCAGACGACCACGGTGCCCTCGCGCCAGCCGAGCCGCTCGTCGAGGTAGTAGTCGATGTCGGCGACGCGGCGGCGGAACATGGAGCGCATCCGGTCGGCCTGCGCGGGGGAGGCCTTCGGGTGCACCGGGATCGCCGCGCCCGGGTTCGTCTGCTGCTTCGTGCGGATGAACTCGCGGATGCCCTCGGCGCGCTTCGCCCGGCGGGCGAGCCCGGCGAACAGCGGGGCGACGTACGCCGCGCGGATCAGGATCGTGGCCGCGAGGGCGATCGCCGCGAGACCCGCCGCGTGCCAGGCGCCCGAGTGCGCGGTCTCGACGTCGTCGACGATCGCGGTGAGCTCGAGCCCCATGATGAGGAACACGGCGCCCTCGAGCACGAGCTCCACCGTGCGCCAGTTCTGCGCATCGGACAGGCGATGCTGCGGGCTCAGGAACTTCGCCGCGCCGCGCCCCGTGACGAGCCCCGCGACGACGGCCGCGACGAGCCCGGAGGCGCCGAAGTGCTCGGCGGGGATCGAGGCGAGGAACGGCATCGTGAAGGAGATGACGGTGTTCACGGTCGGGTTCATCACGCGCGCCCGGACCCGCAGGTTCACCCAGCCGATGACGACGCCGATCACGGCGGCGAGCACGACCGAGTAGACGAAGGAGCCCGCGACGCTCCAGAGCGAGACCGTCGCCGCCATGCCCGCGATCGCCGAGCGCAGCAGCACGAGCGCGCTCGCGTCGTTGAGCAGGCTCTCGCCGTCGAGCATCGCCACGACGCGCGGCGAGACGCCGAGCCGCTTCACGATCGAGGTCGCCACCGCGTCGGTCGGGCTCACGATCGCACCGAGCGCGATGCCGGCGGCGATGCCGAGATCGGGGATGAGCCACGCGAAGAGCAGCCCGAGCAGCACCGAGGTGACCACGACGAGCACGACCGAGAGGCCGCTGATCGCGCCGAAGTCTCGGCGGAACTCCATCGCCGGCATCGAGACGGCGGCCGAATAGAGCAGCGGCGGCAGCACGCCCGCGATGATCCACTCCGGATCGACCTCGAAGGCCGGCACGATCGGCAGGAGGCCGACGCCGAGCCCGACCAGCACGAGCAGGAGCGGCGCGGCGACGCCGAGCTTCGGCGCGAACGCCGTCGCCGCGGCGATGGCGAGGAGCGCGAGCACGGCGGCCAGCAGCAGATCCATGGGGACATTCTGCCGTGCCCCGCCCGGCCGGCGCACGGGCGTCGGCGGGGTGTGCTGGGCTGGGGTCATGGGGTACGAGACGGACTTCCTCGGCGGCGAACTGCCCATGCCGGTGCCGCTGCCGCTCGACGGTGCGCAGCCCGACACGGTGCTGCTCGACTACGTGCACTTCTCGGTGCGGCTCGACCAGTTGCGGCGGCTGGCCCGGGTGACGGGCGTCAACCTCGACGGGGCGAAACTCGTCGAGCGCGAACGCTCGGGCGACGGCTGGCGGCTCGACCCGCGCATCCCCGCCGACTGGCAGGCCGGCCCCGGCGTCTACGCCGATAACCCGCTCGACCGCGGCCACCTCGTGCGCCGCCGCGACCCGGTCTGGGGCGATCCGGCCGTCGCCGCCCGGGCGGAGTCCGACACCTTCCACTACCCGAACGCCGCGCCGCAGGCCGCGGGCTTCAACCAGTCCAAGCAGCTGTGGCTCGGCCTCGAGGACCACGTGCTCGCCTTCGGCACCGCCGAGGGGCTCCGGCTCGCGGTCTTCACCGCGCCGGTGCTCGCCGCCGACGACCCGCCGTACCGGGGCATCCGCCTGCCGCGCCGCTTCTTCAAGGTCGTCGCCTGGCTGCGCGGCGAGCGGCTCGCCGCGGCGGGCTTCGTGCTCGACCAGTCCGCACTCATCGCCTCGATCGTCGAGCGCGAGGCGACGCCGGGCCGCTCGGCATCCGGCGCACTGCCCGAGCTGGGCGGCTTCCGCACCTTCCAGGCGCCGATCGCCGAGATCTCCGAGCTCGCCCGGCTCGCGATGCCGCAGCTCGTCGCCGCCGACCGGATGCCCCGGCCCGTGGCAGCCGAGGGGTGGCGCGAGCTCACCGGGCCCGAGGAGCTGCTGCTGTAGCGCCGCGGCCGGGCGGGCGTACCGTGGGGAGTGAGCACATCGACACCGGGGTCGGGAGGTCGTCATGTCGGTCATCGCCTGGATCGGGCTGGGGCACATGGGTGCGCCGATGGCGGGGAACCTCGTCGCGGCGGGTCACGAGGTGCGCGGCTTCGACGTCGCCGCCGAGGCCGCGGCGGATGCCTCGGCCAGGGGCGTGCGCGTCACGGCCTCCGTCGCCGAGGCCGTCGCCGGAGCCGAGGCGGTCTTCACCTCGCTGCCGCGCAGCGAGCACGTGCGCGCCGTCTACGAGGGCCCGGGCGGCGTGTGGGAGACCGCGCCGGCCACGGCGCTGCTGCTCGACACCTCCACCGTCGACGTCGAGACCTCGCGCTGGTGCCACGAGCAGTCGGCGGCCCGAGGCATCCGCTTCGTCGACGCGCCCGTCTCGGGAGGCATCGCCGGCGCCGCCGCCGGCACGCTCACCGTCATGCTCGGCGGCGAGGCCGAGGCGACGGCGCTCGCCCGCGGCTTCGTCGAGCCCTTCGCCGGGCACGTCTTCGAGCTCGGCGGGGCGACGAGCGGCATCGCCGCCAAGCTCGCGAACAACCTCATGCTCTTCGTCTCACTGCTCGGCGTCGCCGAGGGGGCGGCGCTCGCCGCGTCGCTGGGACTCGATCCCCAGCGCTTCTTCGAGGTGGCGGCCGTCTCGTCGGGGGAGTCCTGGCCGCTGCGCACCTGGTACCCCGCGCCGGGCGTCGTGCCGACGAGCCCGGCGAACCGCAACTTCGACGCGACGTTCACGGCCGCGCTCGCCGAGAAGGATCTGTCCTTCGCGGTCGAGGCCGCCGGGGCGGCCGGGGTGCGCACGCCGGCGGCTCGGATCGCGCTCGATCAGTTCGAGCGGCTGATCGGCGAGGGCTACGGCGCGAAGGACTGCAGCCTCATCGCGAAGTTCGCCTCGCCAGACGGGCGCATCGCGGGCTTCGACCCGCAGGCCTGAGGAGGCGCGCCGCCCGGCGCTCGCGGTGCCGAGCCTCGGGCCGGCTCAGCGCTCGCCGCGCTGCACCGCGTCGATGACCTCGCCGAGCCGGTCGCGCAGCGAGCCGAGCTCCTCCAGGGTCATGCCGAGCCGGTCGACGACCTGCGGCGGGATGCCGAGCGCCTGCTCCCGCAGCGCCCGGCCCGAGGGGGTGAGCTCGACGTCGAGGGCGCGCTCGTCCTTCGTGCTGCGCTGCCGGGTCAGATAGCCCTGCGCCTCGAGGCGCTTCAGGAGCGGCGAGAGGGTGGCGGGCTCGAGCTGGAGGGCGGCGCCGAGGTCGCGGACCGTGCGCGGGCTGCGCTGCCACAGCGCGAGCATGACGAGGTACTGGGGGTGGGTGAGGCCGAGCGGCTCGAGGATGGGGCGGTAGACCCCGATCACGCCGCGGGCGGCGACGGCGAGGGCGAAGCACACCTGATTCTCGAGGGCCAGAAGGTCGATGGGCTCGCCGTCGACCTCGACGATCGAGGCATCCGTGCGGTCGTCGCTCGCGCGCTGCTCCTGCATGGTCACTCCTCCAGTATTGCGCATGAGCTAATAATTAGTACACTAATGATTGTGACACGAAGAGAACACCCCGCAGGCGACTCGCCCCGACGGGGGTACGCGGGCCTCATCGACAAGCTCAACGCGAAGCTCCTGCCGTACATCGGGCCCCCGCCCCTGGGTCCCTACGACGAGGAGCCCGTCGCCGAGCGCCCGCCGGCCTGCCCGCTCTGCGGCAAGCCGATGTCGGAGCACGACATCGACCGCTCGGGCGAGCGCACGCAGCTGCACTGCCCGACGTGATCGCCGCGGCCGCCGCCCCCTCCCATCGTCCGGGCTCCCGCCGCTAGGCTCGAAGGCGGGCATCGGAGTCGGAAGGGAGCCCGCATGCGCTGGTTCCGTCGGAGGCGTCCGAAGTTCAAGCCATTCGACCGCGCCGCACTGCCGGAGGTCCAGCCGCCCAGCGTCGAGGAGATGATCGACGAGGGCGTGATGCTCGCCGAATCGGCGGGCCGGATGACGCTCCGCAACCGCTTCGTGGTCGAGGCGCTGCGCGGCGAGGAGCGCTACGACGACGATCGTGCCGCCGCGGCCGCGCGCGAGGTGCTGTACGAACTCGTGCAGCAGGCCGACGCGACCGCCGAGCTCTCCGCCGAGGATCGCGAGACCGCCGCGAAGCGCGAGGGCAAGGCGAAGCACCAGCACGACTACCGCCGCGCCGACACCGGCAACCTGCGCCGCCGCGAGAAGGTCTACACCTCGGTCGCGAAGCGGCTCTGGGAGCTGCGCGAAGACCCCGAGTACCTGCGCGAGTTCGCCACCCGCGCGCGCGACGAGGCGTGGAACGACGTCGCCGGTGCGATCGAGGCCAGGCTCGACCGCGAGTGGCCGCAGATCGAGGTGGATGCCGAGTACGAGCTCGCCCGCCCGCAGCGCATGCGCGAGCTCTTCGAGGACCTCGAGCGCGCCGTCGAGACGGCCGAGCTGAAGCGCGCCGAGCGCGAAGATCCCTTCCACGGGTACGTGGGCTGACGATGCGCGTTCCCTGGAGCGAGGGCCGCTGGAGCCGCGAGCCCGCCTCGACCGAGCAGCGCGGCGACGCGCTCGTCGTGCGGGCGCTGGAGGGCAGCGACTACTGGCGTGAGACGCTCTACGGCTTCGTCCACGACGACGGGCACGCCCTGCTCGGTGCGTGGCCTGCGGATGCCGCGATCGAGGTCTCCTTCGACAGCGCCTCGCTCAGCGAGCTCTACGACCAGGCGGGGCTCATGCTCGTCGCCGGCCCGGAGCGCTGGGTCAAGGCGGGCATCGAGCTGAGCGACGGGGTGCCGCAGCTCGGGGCGGTCGTGACCGACGGGCGCTCGGACTGGTCGATGGCTCCCGTGCCCGAGTGGGCGGGGCGCCTCGTCACCATCCGCGCGAGCCGGATCGCCGACGCGGTGGTGCTGCGCGCCCGGGCCGACGACGGGCCGTGGCGCACGTTCCGGGTGACGCCGTTCCCGGCCGATGCGTCGGCCGGCCCGATGATCTGCGCGCCCTCGCGCGACGGCCTCGAGGTGACCTTCACCGCCTGGCGGCACGTGGCGGCCGACACCGAGCTGCACGCCGACCCGCCGGTCATGGTTCGCTGAGCTCGTCGAAGCGCCGGCTGGTTTGCTGAGCTCGTCGAAGCGGCTGGATCGCTGAGCTCGTCGAAGCGGCTGGTTCGCTGAGCTCGTCGAAGCGCTCGGACGGGCTCGCTTCGACAAGCTCAGCGAACCAGGCTCGGCGAACGGCTACGCCGGCGCGATCGCGTGCCCGTGGCGGAAGAGGTGCTGCGGGTCGACCTCGGCCTTGATCCGGCGCAGCCGGGCGAGCGTCTCGGGCGGGTACATGGCGCGGATGACGTGCTCACCGCGCTCCTCGGAGAAGTTGCCGTAGACGCCGCTGAGTCGGCCGAGCACGCCCTCGTGCAGCGCACGGAGCTCGGCGACCTGCTGCTCGGGCGCGTCGTGCGGCAGCACCGCGTTGACCACGACGAAGGTCTCGGCGTCGCGGAAGGCGATCGGCGTCGCCTCGGCGGGCACCCGTCCGAAGGCGCCGCCCAGCGTTCGCAGCAGCAGCATCGTGGGCGCCGGACCGGCCAGTGCCGCGAGGCAGGCCTCGAGCAGCGCGTCGTCGAGTTCGGGCGCGAAGCCGTTGCCGCCGACGAAACGGAACGGCGGCTTGCCGGGCGGGGCGTCCTCGAGCAGCTCGGAGTAGGCGACCGGGCCGAGCACGGTCTCTTCGAGCGAGTCGAGCGCGAGCAGTGGCGCGAGCGTCTCGCGCAGCTCGGCCTCGCTGCCGCGCCTGGCGACGGCGACCATGGGGCCCGCCGGCACCTCGGGGGCGAACGGCGGGAAGATCAGCAGCGTCGAGTTCAGCGCCTCGTCGGCGCGCACGACCTCGCGCCAGGCTCGGAGCACCGCCGGGGCATCCGCCTGTGCGAAGCGCAGATGACCGCCCGCGAGCCCGTCGGCGGGCACGGCCTCGAAGGTGAAGGAGGTGACGACGCCGAAGTTGCCGCCGCCGCCGCGGATCGCCCAGAACAGCTCGGGGTGCTGCTCGGCGTCGACCCGCAGCACCTCGCCCGCCGCCGTCACGAGCTCCGCCGAGCGCAGCGCGTCGACCGTGAGCCCCTGCTGGCGGACGAGCCAGCCGATGCCGCCGCCGAGCGTGAGGCCGCCGACGCCGACGTCGCGGGTGTCACCCGAGCTCACGCCGAGGCCCGCGGGCTCGAGCGCGGCGGCCACGTCGCCCCAGCGCGCGCCGCCGCCCACCGTGACGAGTCGCCCCTCGCCGAGGGAGACGCCGTCGAGCTCGGCGAGGTCGATGACCAGGCCGCCGTCAACGGGCTCGCTGCCGTGCCCGCCGGAGCGCACCGCGATCGGCGCGCCGTACTCGGCGGCGATGCGCACGGCGGCCGCGACGTGCTCCGCGCTCGCCGGGCGGACCACCGCCTCGGGGGAGCCAACGCCGGCGAAGACCGCGCGCCCGGCGTCGTACTCGGAGTCGCCGGGCCCGAAGGCGCGGCCGGGAAGGACCTGCTGCAACGCTGCGAGGATCGGCATGCGCGCCAGTGTGCCACCCGCCGCCGACGTCCGCACGTTCGCTGGGCCGGAGTGGTTCGCTGAGCCGGTCAAAGCGCGCTGTGGTTCGCTGAGCCTGTCGAAGCGCTGCGGCGGGCTCGCTTCGACGAGCTCAGCGAACCAGGCGCTGCGGCGGGCTCGCTTCGACGAGCTCAGCGAACCAGGCGCTTCGACGAGCTCAGCGAACCAGGCGCTTCGACGAGCTCAGCGAACCAGTCACTCGCCGCTCGGGTGCGCCTTCGCCCGGTCGATGACCCAGGCGTAGGCGAACGCCCGTTCCCGCCAGGAGGCGTAGCGCCCGGAGACGCCACCGTGCCCGGCCGCCATCTCGATCCGCAGCAGCGGCTCGGCGCCGGCGTCGCGCAGCCGGGCCACCCACTTCGCGGGTTCGACGTAGAGCACGCGGGTGTCGTTCAGCGAGGTGACCGCGAGGATCGGCGGGTAGTGCCGCCCGCCGTGCTCGCCGTCGCGAACGTTCTCGTAGGGCGAGTACGACTTCATGTACGCGTACACCTCGGGGTCGTGCAGCGGGTCGCCCCACTCGTCCCACTCGATGACGGTGAGCGGCAGCGAGGGGTCGAGGATCGAGGTCAGCGGGTCGACGAAGGGCACCTCGGCGAGGATGCCGCTGAACGCGCCGGGCGCGAGGTTCGCGACGGCGCCCATCAGCAGGCCGCCGGCGGAGCCGCCCTGGGCGACGAGCCGGTCGGGTGCGGTCCAGCCCTCGTCGCTCAGGTGCCGCGCGACGGCGACGAAGTCGCTGAAGGTGTGCTTCTTGCGGAGCTTCTTGCCGTCCTCGTACCAGTGCCGGCCGAGCTCGCCGCCGCCGCGCACGTGGGCGACGGCGAAGATCATGCCGCGGTCGAGCAGCGAGAGCCGGGCGACGCCGAAGCCGGGGTCGATCGAGTGCTCGTACGAGCCGTAGCCGTAGAGCAGGGTCGGCGCGGGCGTGCCGGGCGTCACGAGGTCGTGCCGGTAGACGAGCGAGATCGGCACCCGGGTGCCGTCCTCGGCCGTGGCCCACTCGCGGCGCTGCACGTAGCGGGCGGGGTCGTAGTCGCCGAGCACGGGCTGGCGCTTGCGCAGCCGCCGCTCGCCCGTCTCCACGACCACGTCGAACACGGTGGAGGGGGTGACGAAGCTCGTGTAGCCGATGCGCAGCTGCGGCTGCGCCCAGTCCGGGTTGCCGCGCACGCCGACGGCGAAGAGCTCCTCGTCGAAGACGAGCTCGTGCAGGGTGTCGTCGGCGGTCGCCCCCTCCGGGATGCCGGCCGCCGGCACCTTCGCGATCGCGACGCGCGGCAGCCCGCCGCGACGGTACTCGACGGCGACGAAGTCGCGGAAGGCATCCACGCCCTCCAGCCGCACCGCCGGGTTGTGCGGCAGCAGCATGCGCCGCGGGCCCTCGGGGTCGTCGGCGGCGACCGAGACGAGCTCGAAGTTCGGGGCGCCGTCGTTGTGCGTGATGAGCAGCCGGTCGCGCCCGCCCGCGACGAGGTGCTCGACGTCGTACTCGACGCCCTCGCGGCGCGGCCACACGACGTGGAACTCGCCGGTCGGGTCGTCGGCGTCGAGCAGGCGAGTCTCGCTCGTGATGTTCGAGCCCGCCTCGATGACGAGGAAGCGGCGGCTCCGGGTCATCCCGACGCCGAGCCAGTAGCGCTCGTCCGGCTCGGAGAAGACGCGGACGTCGGCGGATGCCTCGGTGCCGACCTCGTGCCGCCAGATCGTGTCGGGCCGCCAGGACCCGTCGACCGTCGCGTAGAAGACGAAGCGTCCGCTGGGGTCGAACAGGGCGCCGCCCGAGGTGCCGGGGATGACGTCGTCGAAGGTGCGGCCGGAGCCGTCGATCGCCCGGATGCGCAGCTCGTAGCGCTCGTCGCCCTCGACGTCGACGCCGGTGAGCAGCAGCGCGCCGTCGGCCGAGACGTCGAAGCTGCCGAGCGCGAAGAACTCGTGGCCCTCGGCCTCGGCGTTCTCGTCGAACAGCAGCTGCTCGCCCGGCAGCGCCTCCCCGCCGGACTCGGGCAGCACGGGCGGCTCCCAGTCGTCGGGGCCGGCGGCGGGCACGCGGCAGTGGATGCCGTACTCGGCGCCCTCGCGGGTGCGGGTGAAGTACCACCAGTCGCCCTCGCGGGTCGGCACCGAGAGGTCGGTCTCCTTGGTGCGGGCGCGGATCTCCTCGAACACCTGCTCGGTGAGGAGGGAGAGGTGCTCGGTCTTCGCCTTGGTGTACGCGTTCTCGGCGTGCAGGTGCGCGATGACGGCGGGATCGTCCTTCTCGCGCAGCCATTCGTAGTCGTCGACCACCACGTCGCCGTGGTGCTCTCGTTGCGTCGGTCGCTTGGGGGTCACGGGCGGAGTGAGCACGTCCCCACGCTACCCCCGGGCCGGCCTCCGGGGACCGGGCGCATCCGAAGCTGAGAATCCGTTTCGCCGCGGGGGCGCGCTTAGGTTAGCCTTAGCTGCTCTCATCAGAGCCATCCTCCGTCCACATCCAGGAGACGCCCGTGCTCGCCAACTATCTGATCGGCCTCCGCGAAGGCCTCGAGGCCGGCCTCATCGTCGGCATCCTGGTGGCGTACCTCGGCAAGACCGGCCGCCGCGACCTGCTCGGGCGGCTCTGGATCGGCATCGGCATCGCCGTCGCGATCTCCCTCGGCGTCGGCGCGCTGCTCACCTGGGGCCCCTACGCGATGACGTTCCAGGCGCAGGAGATCCTCGGCGGCGCGCTCTCGCTCCTCGCCGTCGCGATGGTCACCTGGATGATCTTCTGGATGGGTACCCACGGCCGAACGCTCTCGAGCGAGCTGCGCGGTCAGGTGGATGCCGCGATCGAGCGCTCGTCCTGGGCGATCGTGCTGCTGGGCGCCCTCTCGGTCGGCCGCGAGGGCGTCGAGACCGCCCTGTTCGTCTGGGCGAACGTCGCCGGCGGCAGCGACCCGGTGCTCGGCACCCTCGGCGCGCTCGCCGGCATCGCCACCGCGATCGTGATCGCGTGGGGCATCTCGAAGGGCCTCGTGCGCTTCAACCTCGGCGCGTTCTTCACCTGGACCGGCCTCTTCCTGATCCTCGTCGCCGCCGGGGTGCTCGCCTACGGCATCGGCGACCTCCAGGAGGCCTCGGTGATCCCGGGCTGGGGCACGCCGGCCTACAGCCTCACCCAGCTCATCCCCGCCGGCGGCTGGCTCGACACCCTCCTCGGCGGCATCTTCAACTTCACCCCCGAGCCCACCTGGGCGCAGGTCATCGGCTGGACCGCGTACGTCGCCGTCACGATGGCGCTCTACCTCGTGATGCTGCGTCGCCGGCACACCGCGGCCGCGGCCCCGCCCGCCCCGGCGCCCGTCGCCGGCTGAATCCGACGCCCGTCGGCCCGCCGGCCGACGTCGCCAGCAGTGATCCGATCCACTCATCGACCCTTGGAGCATCCATGACCCGTCGTGCCCTCCCCGTCGCCGTCGCCGCGACCGCGCTCACCGCGCTCGCTCTGACCGGCTGCGTCGCGAAGTCCGAGCTCGCCCAGGCGATCGCCGTCGAGATCAGCGACGACGCCTGCGCCGTCGCCACCGGCACCGCCCCGGCGGGAGCCGTCACGTTCTCGCTCACGAACTCCGGCAGCGACGTGAACGAGTTCGAGATCCTCGCCGAGGACCAGCTCCGCATCGTCGGCGAGAAGGAGAACGTCACGCCGGGGCAGACGGTCGACTTCACCGCGCAGCTCGAACCCGGCACGTACTACACCGCGTGCAAGTTCCAGCAGGTCGGCGCCCCGGTCGGCCTCGCCGAGTTCACCGTGACCGGCGAGGCATCCGCCGTCTCGGCCGACGAGCAGGAGCTCAGCGACCAGGCCGTCACCGAGTACCTCGCCTACGTGCGCTCGCAGACCTCCGAGCTGCTGCCGCTCGTGCAGCAGCTCGCCGACGCCTACGCGGCGGGCGACGACGAGGCGGCGCGCGCCCTGTTCGCGACGGCGCGCGTGCCCTACGAGCGCATCGAGCCCACCGCCGAGGCGTTCGGCGATCTCGACCCGAAGATCGACTTCCGCGAGGTCGACGCCGTCGCCGACGGCCTCGACTGGACCGGCTTCCACCGCATCGAGAAGGACCTCTGGGCGCCGAAGCCCGGCGAGCTCAACTCCGACGGGCAGGACGCGCTGAAGGACTGGGCGCCCTCGACCCCCGAGGAGCGGAAGGCCTACGCCGACGGCCTCGTCGCCGACGTCACCCAGCTGCACGAGCTCGTCACCGACTCCGCGTTCGCGGTCTCGCTCGCCGACATCTCGAACGGCGCCATCGCCCTCCTCGACGAGGTCGCCGCCGGAAAGATCACCGGCGAGGAGGACTGGTGGAGCGGCACCGACCTCTCCGACGTCGCCGCGAACGTGCAGGGCGCCGGCGTGGCGTTCGGCGCGGTGCGCGCGCTCGCCGAGTCGAAGGGCGACGAGGGCACGGCGCTCGCGGACGAGATCGACGGGCGCTTCACCGCGCTCGAGGACGAGCTCGCGAAGTACGGCTCGCTCGATGCGGGCTTCGTCGACTACGCGACGCTGACGGATGCCGACCGGAAGGCGCTGAGCGACCGCGTGAACGCGCTCGCCGAGCCGCTGTCGCAGCTCACCGCCACGGTGCTCGGGGTCTGAGTCCGATGACCGAGCCGGACGTCCCCGCCGAGGCCGACGACCAGGGCAGCGCCCCGGCCGCCGGCGCCGCGCCCGAGTCCCGCGGCGTCTCCCGCCGCGGGCTGCTCGGGCTGCTCGGCGCGGGGGCGGCCGGTGCCGCGGCGGGCTTCGCGGGCGGCGCGGCGACCGCGGGCGTCGCCCTCACGGCGGGCGCTCGCGGCGGCGGCGCGGCCGGGGCATCCGTGTTCCCCTTCTACGGGACGCACCAGGCCGGCATCACCACGCCGGCGCAGGACCGGCTGCACTTCGCCGTCTTCGACCCCGACGCCGGCCTCGACCGCGAGGGTCTGATCGGGCTGCTCAGCGACTGGACGGCCGCGGCGGCCCGGCTCAGCCAGGGCCTCGAGGTCGCCGAGGGCGGCGCGGTCGGCGGCTCCGACTACGCGCCGCCGGCCGACACGGGCGAGGCGCTCGGCCTGCCCGCGTCCGGACTCACGATCACCTTCGGCTTCGGCCCGGAGCTCTTCGAGACTGCCGATGGCGGGGACCCGTTCGGGCTCGCGGTCCGTCGCCCGCCCGAGCTCGCGGCGCTGCCGAGGTTCCAGGGCGACGCCCTCGAGCCGGCGCGCACGGGCGGCGCGCTCTGCATCCAGGCCTGCGCGGACGACCCGCAGGTCGCCGTGCACGCCGTCCGCAACCTCAGCAGGATCGCCTTCGGGCGCGCGACGCTGCGCTGGTCGCAGCTCGGCTTCGGCCGCACCTCCTCGACGTCGACGGCGCAGGCGACGCCGCGCAACCTCTTCGGGTTCAAGGACGGCACCGCGAACATCAAGGCCGAGGAGCCCGGCGTCGCCGACGAGCACGTCTGGGTGCAGCCGGGCGACGAGCCGGCCTGGCTCGCCGGCGGCTCGTACCTCGTGGCGCGGCGCATCCGCATGGTCATCGAGAACTGGGACCGGGTGCAGCTCGGCGAGCAGGAGCAGCTCGTCGGCCGCTCGAAGGGCGAGGGCGCGCCGCTCTCCGGCGGCACCGAGTTCACCGAACCGGACTTCGAGGCCGCCGGCCCGACCGGCGCCCCGCTCATCGATCCGGCCTCGCACGTGCGGCTCGCGCATCCGACCACGAACGGCGGAGCGCGGCTGCTGCGGCGCGGCTACAACTTCGTCGACGGCAACGACGCGCTCGGGCGGCTGGACGCCGGACTGTTCTTCCTGGCGTTCCAGCGCTCGCCGGAGCAGTTCGTGCGGGTGCAGACCTCGCTCGCGGCCGACGGGCTGAACGAGTATCTGAAGCACGTCGGCTCGGCGATCTTCGCCGTGCCCGGCGGGATCGCCGAGGGCGAGTTCGTGGGGCAGCGGCTGTTCGACTGAGCCGCCCGCGCGCCTACTCCTGCGAGGAGCGCGCGCCCTCGACGACGGCCCAGCGGTCGCCGCCGAGCGGCTGCAGCTGACCGGAGACGTCCTCGCCGTCGCGGACGGCCGTGAAGTCGATCGCGCCGGGCGTGCCGCCGACGATGCCCTCGCCGCCCGAGAAGAGCGGCTGCTCGTAGCCGATCGCGATCATCGCGTCGCGGCGCTGGCCCTGGTCCCAGTTGCCCGAGAGGAAGCCGAGCAGCGCGACGCCGGAGAGCGGCCCGGCGACGACGAGCACGTAGCCGAGGTCGCGCATCCAGCGGTGCTCGCGGCCCGCGATCGCGAAGACCGCGCCGGTGAGCAGGACCAGCCCGGAGAAGACGAGCGGCCACGGGCTCCACGGCTCGAGGACGACGACGGGGGAGTCGAGAGCGAGGGCGGGCGGCACCCGGTCAGGCTACCGGAGGGGGCTGCGCGGGAGCCGCGCGCTCAGCCGAGGCCGGTCTTCGTCCAGTCCAGGTTGAGCTCGTCGCCGATGTAGACCGCCTCGCCGAAGTCGTGGATCTGCGGGTTCATGCGCAGGAGCTGCTGCTGGGGCAGGTCGAAGCGTTGCGCGATGTCGAAGAAGCTGTCGCCCGAGACGACGGTGTAGCGGACGGGCATGCCGTCGCCGTCGAGGACCGGGGTGCCGGTGGCGCCCGGGATCGAGCCGAGGTCGACGGCGGGCCCCGGCTCGACGACGGGCGCGGGGTCGTTCGGCACGGGCTCGGGCGCGGGCGGGGGCTCGGGCGCCGCCACCGGGGCGGTGGGTGTCGGGGTGGGCGTGGGCGTCGGCGTGGCCGTGACGGTGACGAGGACGGTCTCGGCCGGCGGCGGCGAGGACGGGGTGCACGCGGCGAATCCGACGATCGCGAGCGGGACGAGCGCGGCGGCGCCGAGCGCGCGGCGTCGCCGCGCGATGCTGGGGACTGGCCTCACGAGGGCTCCTCATCGATCCGGTGGGCTCGGCCAGCCTAGTCGCGGATGCCACCGCTGGACCGGTTTCGGCGGGGATGTGGAACACACCCTCCGGCCGGGTTCAGGTCCCGACCGCCGTGCGGATCCGCTCGAGGGCCGCCGCCAGCGCGAGATCCCCGACGCCCGCGTAGCCGAGCACGATGCCGGCAGGTCGGCCGGTGGCATCCGGCCCGGCCCCATCCTCGTGCACGGCGTACTGCGCGAGCGGGGCGACGATCACGCCCTGCTCGCCCAGGCGTGCGACGAGCTCGCGTTCCGCCGCGCGGTCCGGGAGCTCGAGCACCGCGTGCAGTCCGCCGTCGATCGCGGTGAGCTGGGCCCGCCCGGGGTCGAGGTCGCCGAGGGCGTCCTGCACGAGCCGACGCCGGTGCGCGTACTCGCGACGGGTCGCCGCGATGTGCCGGCGCAGCGCGCCGCGCCCGAGGTAGTCGGCGACGGCGAGCTGCACCGGCCCGGCCACGGGGGTATCGAGCTCGGCGCGGGCGGTCGCGACGGCCGCGCGCAGGCCGGCGTGCGCGGGCAGCACGAGGTAGCCGAGCCGCAGCCAGGGCGTCAGCACCTTCGAGAAGCTGCCGACGAGCACGACCCGTTCGCCGCCGTCGAGCGAGGCGAGGGCGGGCAGCGGTGCGCCGGTGTGCCGGAACTCGCTGTCGTAGTCGTCCTCGACGACGAAGGCGTCGGCTCGGGCCGCGAGCTCGAGGAGCGCGAGTCGATCGGCGACCGGCAGTCGCCCGCCGAGGGGGTACTGGTGGCTGGGGGTGACCATCACCGCGTCGAGCCGAGCGCGGCCGCGCCGCTGCAGGGCGCGTTCGAGCGCGCCGAGCTCGAGGCCGCCGTTGGCGAGGGGCAGCGGCACGGGCGTGGCCCCGTGCCGCTCGAGCGCCCGGCGTCCGGCGGGGTAGCCGGGGTCCTCGACGCCGACGCGCACCCCCGCGCCGCGGAGCGCGACGAGCGCCCGCGCGACGAGGGCCAGGGCCTCGCTCGTGCCGGCGGCCACGACGACGTCCTCGGGTGCGCAGTGCACCCCGCGGGCGCTCCGCAGGTGCTCGGCGATCGCGGTGCGCAGGGCGGGGACGCCGAGCGGCGGCGGCGACCACGAGGGCGGATGGGCGGCGGCGGCCCGCCAGGCGGCGCGCCACGCGCGCTCGTCGAGCCGCACCGTGGAGGGGACGCCGGGCGAGAGGTCGGCGACGAGCGACCGGGCGGGGGAGTCGCCAGCCGGGGAGGCCGGGGCATCCGGGGCATCCGACCGGCCGCCGTCGGCGGACCCCTGCGCCTGACGCGGCCCGAGCTCGGCGACCCGCGTCGCCGCGCCCTGCCGGAGCTCGAGGTAGCCCTCGCCCGCGAGCTGCTCGTAGGCGGCCACGATGGTGCTGCGGGCGATCGCGAGCTCGCGCGCGAGGCCGCGCGTGGAGGGCATCGCGTCGCCGGCGCGCAGGCGGCCGTCGAGGATGTCGCGCCGGAGCGCCGCGACGAGCTGAGCGACGAGGCCGGCGCCCGGACGGCGGTCGAGGAGGATGTGCGGCTCGGCCATGGCTCCCAACTGGTCTGTGTGAAAGTCTCTGAACTGGACTGCAAACGGTACCAGTGTGCGAGCGAGACTGCGTGCATGACTTCCTCCCCCCGCCGTGTCCGCCGTCTGCCCGAGCGCCAGCGCCACGAGCGCGCCGAGCTCGACGCCCTGCTCGACCAGGAGCTCGTCGGCCACCTCGCGGTCGTCGCCGACGGCCAGCCCCTCGTGATCCCGATGGCCTATGCCCGGGTCGGGGACGAGCTGCTGCTGCACGGCTCCACCGGCGGCGGCTTCGCACTGCGCGCGGCGGCCGAGCGCGCGACCGTCGCCTTCGCGGTCACCTCGCTCGACGGGCTCGTCTACGCCCGCTCGCTCTTCGACAGCTCCATGAACTACCGCAGCGCCGTCGTCTACGGCGTACTCGAGGAGGTGCCCGCGGCCGAGGAGCACGACGCGCTCGTGGCGCTCTCGGCCCACCTCATGCCCGGCCGCCCGGCCGAGGTGCGCGACACCACCAAGAAGGAGTACGCGGCGACGCGGGCGCTGCGGCTGCCCATCGCGGAGTTCGTGATGAAGGCCCGCGCGGCCGGCGTCGGCGAGACCCCCGACGACGGCGAGGACCACTCCGCCTGGGCCGGCGTCGTGCCGCTCGGCCGCGCCTGGGGCGAGCCCGAGCCCTCGCCGCTCACCCCGGCGGGCACTCCGCTCCCCGAGTCGGTGCGCCGCCTCACGGGCGTCTGAGGTGCCCCGGCCGCAGGAATAGGGCGATCGCCGGATGCCCCGTCGGTACCTCAGTCGCGAGGCTCGGAGTACCGAACAGGGGAGAAGACCATGGAATTCGCAGACGCCGTGCTCGCCACGAGCACCTACGCCGCCGATCTGCGACGCGCCGAGCTGGTGCTCGAACTGCGCCGCGCCGCCGAGGAGCGCGCCGCCGGTCGCACTGCGTGACGATCGCCGATCCGCTGACGGCGGAGCCGGGACGCGCCGTCGGTGGTGCGTGGCAGCATGAAGAGGTGACCACCTCCGCCAGCGCCATGATCGGCCGCGACGCCGAGCTCGCCTGGCTCGACGGGCTGCTCGGCGAGGCCGAGGCCGGCATGCCCCGCACGGTCGTGGTCGGGGGCGAGGCGGGCATCGGCAAGAGCCGGCTCATCCGCGAGTTCGCGGCCCGCGTTGGCGCGAACGGCGCGTCGCCCGGCCCGAGCGGCATCGCCCGGGTCGTCGTCGGCCAGTGCGTCGACCTCGGCACCGTGGCCGCGCCCTACGCGCCCATCAAGGCGGCGCTGCGCAGCCTCGTCTCCGAGATCGGAGCCGAGCGCGCCCTCGACACCGTCGGCCCGGGGCGCGCGGCGTTCGTCGCGCTCCTGCCCGAGCTGGCCGAGTCCGGCGCGGCGGGCGAGCCGGTGCCGGCCGTGGCCGGCGGCCCCGGGGCGAGCGGCCAGCTGCACGAGGCCGTCGCGGTGCTCCTCGAGACAGTGTCCCGCGAGCGGCCGCTCGTGCTCGTGGTCGAAGACCTGCACTGGATCGACCCGGCGAGCCTCGGCCTGCTGCGTTTCCTGGTGCGCGCGCTCACCGCCAGCCGGGTGATGCTGCTGCTCAGCTACCGCAGCGAAGACGTCACGCGCGGGCATCCACTGCGGCCCTTCCTCGCCGAACTCGAGCGCGACCGCTGGGTCGACCGTCGCGAGCTGTCCCGGCTGTCGCGCGACGAAGTGCGCGAGCTCGCCGCCTCCCTGGCCGGCAGCTCGCCCGACGAGGCGCTGCTCGACACCCTCTTCCGCCGCAGCGACGGCGTGCCGTTCTTCGTCGAAGAGGTCGTCGGGCTCGACGGCTGCAGCGACGAGGGGCAGCTGCCCGACACGCTGCGCGACCTGCTGCTCGCCCGCTACGAACGGCTGAGCGACGAAGCGCAGCAGCTGCTCCGGCTCATCGCGACCGGCGGGGTGCGGGTCGCGCACCCGCTGCTCACCCGCGTCTTCCGCGGCGGCGACGACGAGCTCGACGAGGCCGCGCGCGAGGCGGTGCTCGGCGGCGTGCTCGTCGTCGACGGCGAGGAGTACGGCTTCCGGCACGCCCTCGTGCGCGAGGCGATCCTCGCCGACATCCTGCCGGGCGAGCGGGCCAGGTTCCACGCCCGCTACGCGGAGGCGTACGAGGCGCTCGCGGCGGCGGGCAGCCGTCGGCTCGCGGCCGAGATCTCCTACCACTGGCTCGGCGCGAACGATGCGATGCGGGCGTTCCCCGCCACGGTGCAGGCCATGCGCGAGGCCAGGGCGGCCTCCGCCTTCGCCTCCGCGGCGCAGCTCGGCGAGCGGGCGCTCGCCCTGTGGGACGTGGTAGACGGGGCCACGGCCGGTGGGTCGGCCGGCGGCACCGGCGGCACAGATGACGGGGATGGCGCGGATGGCGGGTCCGCCGGCGGCGGCGCGGCGAAGATTGCGGGCATGAGCCGCACCGAGCTGATGGGGCGCACCGCATCCCACCTCCGCAATGCGGGCGAGAACGACCGCAGCCTCGCCGTGCTCAAGGCGGCGCTCGCCGAGTGCCCGCGCGACGACCCGAACTATCCGAGGCTGCTGCGCGACCGGGCGCTCACGCTCGGCAGCGACGGCCGACCGGGCTCGATCCCGCTGCTGCTCGAGGCGCTCGATGTGCTCGGGCCCGACGGCCCGGCCGAGCTGCGCGCCTCCGTACGCACCTCGCTCGCCGGCCGCTACATGATCGACGGGCGGCTGCCCGAGGCGGCCGAGATGGCGCAGAGCGCGCTCGAGCTCGCCGAGACGATCCACGCCCCGCGGCTCGCATCCGTCGCGTTGAACATCGCCGCGGTCAGCCGCGCCCACCTCGAAGACCCGCTCGGCGCGGCCGAGCAGCTCGAACGGGCGAAGCAGCTCGCCGAGGGCGACGGTTCCGCGCTCCTCCGCTACTGGGTCAACGCCTCCGACCTCTACAACCTGCTCGGCGACTACGAGCTCGCGATCGAGCTGGCCGAAGAGGGGCTCGGCCGGGCCCGGGCGACCGGGCTCGAACGCAGCAGCGGGGTCATCCTCGCCTCCAACGCCGTCGATCCGCTGTTCGCGCTCGGTCGCTGGCAGCGCGGGCTCGAGCTCATCGAGCGGGCGCTGGCGCTCGATCCGCCCGAGCCGTTCAAGATCTACCTGTGGCGCGCCGAGGCCTGGGCCGAGCTCTGGCGCGGCGACCTCGCGAGCGCCGACCACGTGCTGCGCACGAACCGCGCCGCGATGAACGCCGTCGGCGAGGTCGAGCTGCAGACCCGGCAGAGCGTGGGTCGCGTGGCGACCGAGATCGCGCTCGCCCACGGCGACGTCGTGACCGCGTGGCGCGAGGCCGCGCCGCTGCTCGACGAGCACGAGGGGGCCATCGCCGGCTACGGACTGCCCTACGCCTGGGCGCTCGCGCGCACGATCGCCGCCGCACGTTCCGGGCACGCCGCCGCGAACGCCGAGCAGGCCGAGCTGCTCGCCACCGCCGATGCGGCCGAGCCCCGCTTGCGGGCGCTGCTCGAGCGCTTCGCGCACTGGCCGATGCACTCGCTCTGGCTCGCCCTGATCGATGCGGAGCTCGAGGCAGACCACGAGCGCGCCGTCGAGGCGTGGCGCCGGGCCGTCGACGCGGTCGACGACCCGCGGGCGCTGCGGCTGCTCCGGCCCTACGCCCGGCTCCGGCTCGGCGAGGCCGAGCTCGAGGCGGGAGCGAGGCAGGCGGCGAAGGCGACGCTGCAGCTCGCGCACGACGAGGCCGAGCGGTACGGCATCGGCGCGGTGCTCGCCTCGGTGGTGCGTGTCGCGAGCGCCGCGGGGCTCGTGCTCGAGGGGGCCGGGGCGGGTCGCGCGATCGGGGTCACCGACGCGGTCGACGCCGTCGCGGATGCCACGGCCGAGCTGACCGCCCGCGAGCGCCAGGTGCTCGCGCTCATCGCCGAGGGGCTCAGCAACCGGCAGATCGGCGAGCGGCTGTTCATCAGCGGCAAGACGGCGAGCGTGCACGTCTCCGCCATCCTGCGCAAGCTCGGCGCGGCCACCCGCACCGAGGCGGTCTACCGGGCCGGGCTGGCGGCGACGCCGCCGGCGTAGCGCCACCGTTCTCCGGCACGGCTGGGAGTCTGCCGACCCCTGGCCGTTCGCCGTTCGGGCGGGCGTAGGCTGAGCGAGGAGGTACGACGTGACCGCTCTGGACGACATCCCCTTCTCCACCATGGACGGCGAGCAGCGCTCGCTCGCGGACTACGCGGGCCAGACGGTGCTCGTGGTGAACGTGGCCTCGCGCTGCGGCCTCACCCCGCAGTACGCGAAGCTCGAGGAGCTGCAGCGGCGCTACGCGGACCGCGGCTTCACGGTGCTCGGCTTCCCGAGCAACCAGTTCCTGCAGGAGCTGGGCAGCAACGAGGCGATCAGCGAGTTCTGCTCGACGACGTACGGCATCTCCTTCCCGGTGCTCGACCGGGTGCGGGTCAACGGCCGCAACGCCCACCCGCTCTACCAGGAGCTGAAGCAGACGCCGGATGCCTCGGGCAAGGCCGGCCGCGTCACCTGGAACTTCGAGAAGTTCCTCGTCTCGCCCGCTCGCGAGGTCACGCGCTTCCGGCCGACGACGGAGCCCGACGCGCCCGAGGTGGTCGAGGCGATCGAGGCGTCTCTCGCCGCCTCCTGAGCCGGGAGCGTGGCCTCCTCAACCGGTAGCGTGGTGGGTCGAGCACCAAGGAGCCCCACCCGCATGAAACCCGGACCCCGGCGCAGCATCAGCCAGGCCGACATCGTCGACGCCGCGTTCGAGATCCTCGAGGAGAAGGGCTTCGCCGCCGTCTCCGTGCGCGCGGTGGCGGCCGCGCTCGGGCTCACCCCGACGGCGCTCTACACGTACTTCCCCTCCAAGGGTGCGCTGCAGGCCGCGATGATCGAGCAGCTGCTCGCCGGCGTCGCCGAGGCCGACACCGCGCCCGAGCCCAGTGCCGAGCCGGCCTGGCGCGAGCGGATCCACGCGGTCGCCGCCGCGCTGCGCGCCCGCATCGCCGGCCACGCCGGCTCGATCGCCCTGCTCACGAGCGGCCCGCTCGACGGCGAACGGTCGCGGGACATCGCCGAGGCGCTCATCGCCGCATTCGCCGAGGCGGGCCTGGGCGCCGACGAGGCGGCGCGCGCCGGGCACGCGGTGCGGGCGCAGGTCATCGGTGCTGCGGCGCTGGATGCCGCGGCCGCGGCGAGCCCGGAGCCGACGCCGGCCCCGCAGACCCTCTGGAAGGAGCCGAGCCGCCACCCCCGGCTCGAGGCATCCGCCCATCTCGGGCTCGACACGGGCGAGGCCGACGAGGCATCCCGGCGCTGGACCCTCGACCGCCTCATCGACGGCCTGCTCGCCTCGGCGTAACCGGTCCAACCGGTCGCGCGGGGCCGGGCGGCGAGAACGCCGCGCGCGCCTCGCCCGCCGCTCGGCGCTCCGGCGCGACACTGAGCGCATGCTGCACTTCCGGATGATCGTGCCGAGCGGGCTCGGGACCGCCGTGGACCGCGTGCTCGGCGCGCACCGCGACCACGTCTCGAACGTCATTCGGCTGCCCGGCGCCGCGGCCGATCCCGCGGGCGATGTCGTGCTCTGCGACGTCGACCGGATCGCGGCGAGCGAGCTCCTCGGCGAGCTGCACGCCGCCGGCCTCGACCGCTCGGGCTCGATCGCGATCGAGACGGTCGAGCTCACGCTCTCGCCGAGCGCCAAGCGCAGCGCGGCGAGCGTCTTCGGCGGCGAGGACGACGCCGTCGTCTGGCAGGAGGTCGAGGCCCGCGCGGGCGACGAGGTGCGGCTCACCGCGACCTTCCTCGTCTTCATGGCCGTCGCGACGATGATCGCGGCGGTCGGCGTCGTCAGCGACCAGCCGATCCTCATCGTCGGGGCGATGGTCGTCGGGCCGGACTTCGGCCCCCTCGCCGCGATGGCCGTCGGGATCGTCCGGCGCAGGTGGCGCGTCGTCGGGCGGTCGGCGGTGGCCATCCTCCTCGGCTACGCCTCGGCCATCGTCGTCGCGATGCTGTTCAGCCTCGTGATGGTGAGCTGGGGCGTGTTCCCGGCGGACCCCTTCGCGTCCTCGCATCCGGCCACCGAGTTCATCTGGACGCCGAACGTGCTGAGCTACATCGTCGGCTTCCTCGCGGGCATCGCCGGGGTGCTGTCGCTCACCTCCGCGAAGTCCGGGGCGCTCATCGGTGTGCTCATCTCGGTCACGACGGTGCCGGCGGCCGGGGCGGCGGCGCTCGCGCTCGCGGCGGGCGAGTGGCACACGCTCGGCACCTCGCTGCTGCAGCTCGTCGTGAACCTCGCCGCGATCGTCACCGGCGGCGTCGTGACCCTGTTCGTGCAGATCCGGGTGGTGCGCAGCGGGGTGCGCCGGGGCGAGCGGATCGGCAGCCGGGGCTGACACGGCCGAGCGCCGGCCCTCACGAGGAGAGCCGGCGCCCGGCAGCGCGGCGGGGCCGCGCGGTGCAGCGGGTCAGTCCGCCTTCGGCGGCGTGATCTGGATCAGCGCCGTCGTGTTGTCCTTCATCGGCTTCTTCAGCTTGATGACGGTGCCGTAGCCCACGCCGTCGTCGGCCGGGTTGCCCGAGCCGAACGGCCCGACCCCGGCGTCGACGCCGTCGTAGCCGGGCAGGCGGTTGCCCTCGAGGTCGTACAGCGGGGTGCTGTACTGCGCGTTGCCCACCGAGGGCACCACGGTCGAGGCATCCCGGTCGCGGTAGAACAGCGCGCCGTCCGACTCGCGCAGCGCGAAGCCAGGCACCCAGCCCTGGTCGTCGGTGAAGGTGCTCACCGGGTCGAGGGCGGGGATGTCCGTGCAGTACTCGGCGAACGCGTCATCGACGATGCACTCCGTGAAGGGGTACGTCTTCTGCACGCCGAAGGCGGCGTTCGAGGACTGCGCCCGCGAGGGCATCACGTTGAGCGTCGACGGGTCGAGGTCGGCGGCCGCTCCGGTCCGCTGCAGCGGATTGAAGTGGCTGTCGACGATGAGCAGGCCGCCCTTGGCGCCGTAGCTGGGCAGCGCCGCCTCGTTGGCCGTGATCATGTTCGAGTCGCCGTACGTCGTGTCCCGGTACCAGACGAGCATGCCCGGCGCGTTGTAGGCGAGCTTCTCGACCTTCCAGGCGCCCTCCTGGTACACGCTGTTGTACGCGTACTTGAGGCCCTGGTCGAAGCCGTCCATGTTCCGCCACTCGACGAGGTAGTACTGCGCCTTGATCGAAGTGCCGGTGTCCTGCCGCCAGCCGGGGCCGGTCGTCGTGGTGAACGAGGCCACCTCGGCGGTCCAGCCGTTGTCGCCCTGCTCGACGTCGTCGCTCCAGACGGTGTCGGCGCCGCTCGTGACCGAGAAGTCGTCGGCGAACCATCCGCGCTCCTGGAAGGCGGCGTCCGTCGCGAGCCGAAGGCGCAGCTGCACCGTCTGCCCGGCGTACGAGCTCAGGTCGACGTAGTCGTGGCGCCAGCCGCCGGTCGAGCCGGTCAGGCCGTACTTCTTCGGCGTGCCCGCCCCGAAGTCGCTCAGCCGGCCGTTCGGGTCGGCGTAGCCGTCGGGCGTGGTGACCTCGGCGCCGGCCTCGTCGAAGACCTTCTGCTCGGTCCACGTCGTGCCGCCGTCGGTCGAGACCTCGACGAAGCCGAAGTCCCAGTCCTCCTCGATCACGAAGTCGTTCCACATCCAGAACTTCGGGTCGGTCGCGGGGACGTCGATCGTGCGGCCGAGGCGGAGGTCCGCCCAGTCCTGATCGGAGCCGGTGTACCACATGTTCTCGCCGCTGTGCGGGGTCGCGAGGGTCACCACCTTGTCGGGCAGGTTGACCTTCACGCCGTCCGCGGAGCCCTTCAGCGGACGCGAGTTCTGGCCCACCTTGAAGGTGTCGGGGTCGTCACCGGGGTTCATCTCGGCCGGGTCGACCCAGCCGAGCACGTACTTGTCCCAGAGGCCCATGTGCGTCGGCATCGACTGGAAGATGGGACCCGCGTGCGAGCCGGAGCTCATCAGGTCCCAGAAGTCGACGTCGGAGTCCCCGGCGTTCGAGGTGTCGTACAGGTCGGGCAGGCCGAGGTCGTGGCCGTACTCGTGCGCGAACACGCCGACGCCCGAGTCCTCGGGCTGCACGATGTAGTTCGACAGCTTGAGGTCGGTGCCGGGGATCGGGGCCCCGCCCGCGACGGCGGAGGAGTGCGCCCAGATGGCGTAGGTGCCCTCGGCGCCGCCGCCGCCCGACTTGTCCTCACCCGCGTGCACGAGCACGACGTGGTCGATCACGCCGTCGGGTTCGAAAAGGTCGCCGTCGCCGTCGCGGTCGCCCTGGTCCTCGATGTCGTAGTCGGCCCAGGGGAAGTCGGGCTGCGCCGCGGACAGCGCCGCGACCGCGTCGATGGGCAGCTGGCCCGGCCCGAGCGGGTTGTCCGGGTGGCCCTGCATGTCCTGCATGGGGCCGGCCTCGTAGACGCCCTCGTCGTTCTGGTGGCAGACCGTCGCGCCGTAGTACGCCTCGGAGTGCGGCACCGTCACCCAGGCGGTCGCCTCACCCGTGACGGTGTAGGCGCCCTGCGACATCTCCTCGTACATGTTCTTCATCGTGTAGCCGGAGATGTCGATGCCCTTGCGGCCGTCGGGCCCGCGGAGGTCCGTGCGGACGCGCTCCGTGATGCCCTTGTCGCTGAACAGCATCTTGTTGTAGTGCTCGCTCGAGAAGTCGGGCACCCACATCGAGTTGTTGTCCTCGAGCTCGTAGTCGGCAGGGTTCGGGATGTTGTTGTGCAGCGGGCCGCTCTGCGGAGCGCCCGGCTTGCACTCGGTCGCGCCGAACTCGGTCGGCACGTACACGTCGCTGAAGTCGTCGACCACCGTGTCGTCGAACTCCACGAGGATCGTGAGGAGCTTCGCCTCCTGCGTCTCGTCGGCCTGCTTGTAGTTCGGCTTCTTGTGCTTGTTGCCCTTCCAACCGTGGCCGTGCCCGTGGCCGCCGCGGTCCCACTTCAGTTCCTTCGGGCTCTTGCCGGTCTTGTTGGACTGGTCTTCGAGCTTGGCGAGGCCCTGCGCCGCGACCGGGTTGCCGGCCGCGTACTTCTCGTCGACGACCTTGGCCTGTTCGAGCGCGGACATGCCGCGGGCCGTGTCGTTCTTCGCCCCGTTCACGTCGACGACCACTTCGTCGTCGCCGAAGGCGACTTCCGCTCGCGGTGCGACGTAGTTCATGTAGTACTCGTCGTCACCGATCACCGGCGCGGACACGGGCGATGGCGACGCATTCGCTGGCGCGATGCTCAGGGTCGCCAACCCGGCGGCCGTGAGCGCGAGCACAGAGGTCGTCGCCACCACGCGCCGCGCGCGAGTGGAGTTTCCAGACATGCTTCTCCCTCCGAGCACCGACGCGTGGGTTCGTCGCGCCGGTGCGACTGGCACGCGTCGATCAGACGCGCGTACTCGGCATCATGCACCGTGTACCCCGTTCGGGGGAAGAGGGGAATTCCGATCCGGTGGCGGATCGCCGCCGTCGGGCCCGCGACGACGGCATGATCGCGAGGATCTGCGATCTCGCGCGCGGCCGATGCGGGATCTGCGTCGCGCGCTACGCTGGCCGTGGCGCGGAGCCGCGCCGGATGGGGGGGATCAGGATGACTCGACCGCGAACGATGCGTTTCGACGGCCTCGCTTCGACGGGCTCAGCGAACCAGGGGCTTCGACGGGCTCAGCTGACCAGGCGGTTCGGGGCGCTGCTCGCCGCCGCCGCGCTCGCCGCGACGCTCGCCGGCTGCGCCGCGGGCGGCGGCACGGCGTCGCCCAGTGCGAGCCCGCCCGCGAGCAGCGGCGCCTCGGCGCTCCCGCCCGTGATCGTCGACCTCGGCGCCGTTGACGGCACCGAGGTGGAGGTGCCCGTCGGCGGCACCGTCGACCTGGTCGGCGACGACGAGCACTTCCTCGCCTGGACGGCGGAGCTCTCCGACCCGGAGGTCGCCGAGTTCGTGCCGGGCAAGGACGACGGCTCGGCGCAGTTCAACCCGGGGCTCACCGCGCTCGCCGAGGGCGACACCGAGGTGACGCTGACGAACGACGAGTCGGGCGACAAGCTCGAGTTCACGCTCGTAGTGGTGCCGGCGTCGTAGCGCGGGTGCCCGCGCCCCCGCCCGCTCAGCCCAGCAGCAGCTTGCCGAGCTGGTCGCTCGAGTGCACGATCGCGAGGGCGTCGGCGGCCTCGGCGGGCGAGCCGTAGCCCCACTCGACGACGATCGTGGGCACGTCGTGCGCGGCGGCGCCGAGGATGTCGTAGCCGCGGTCGCCGACCATGACCGCGTGCGAGGCATCCACTCCGGCGTCGCCGAGTCGGCGCAGCGCCTCGGCGACGACGTCGGCCTTCGTGGTGCGCGACTCGTCCTCGCTCGCGCCGGTGATCGTCGTGAAGTAGTCGCTGAGGCCCGCGTGCTCGAGCACGGCGCGGGCGACGGCCTCGGGCTTCGAGGTGGCGAGGGCGACGGGGATGCCGGCGGCGTGCAGCCGCTCGAGCAGCCCGGCAATGCCGGGGAAGACGGGGGAGCGGATGGCCCGCTGGTTGTAGTGCGCGCGGTAGATGCCGAGTGCGTGCCTGGCCTGCTCGTCGTCGAGCCCCGCCGAGAGGCGGAGGCTGTCGAGCAGCGGCGGGCCGACGTAGTCGCGCAGGGTCGCCTCGTCGGGCACGGGCAGCCCGACCGTGTCGAAGGCGTGGGCGAGGGAGCGGGTGATGTCTCCGGCGGAGTCGATGATCGTGCCGTCGAGGTCGAACAGCACGGCCGACCAGGTTCGGGTGGCGACGACGGGTGCCGGGGGGAGCAGCGTGTCAGAGGTCACCGTGACATCCTATGGGCGCGCACCTCGGCGAAAGCCGAGTGTCGCTCGGGTCCGGGAGTGTGCCCTGATCAGCGTCAGAACAGCCGGGCGTGCCCGCTGTCGACGCCGCGCATCTCGTCATAGTCGAGCACGACGCAGCGGATGCCGCGGTCCTCGGCGAGGGTGCGCGCCTGCGGCTTGATCTCCTGGGCGGCGAAGACGCCGCGCACGGGGGCGAGCCGGGGGTCGCGGTTCATCAGCTCGAGGTAGCGGGTGAGCTGCTCGACGCCGTCGATGTCGCCGCGGCGCTTGAGTTCGACGGCGACGCTCGCGCCCGCCTCGTCGGTGGCGAGGATGTCGACCGGGCCGATCGCGGTCATGTACTCGCGGCGGATCAGCGTGTAGCCGTCGCCGAGCCGCTCGATCTGCTCGGCGAGCAGCTGCTGCAGGTGCGCCTCGACGCCGTCTTTCTGGAGGCCGGGGTCGACGCCGAGCTCGTGCGCCGAGTCGTGCAGCACCTCGTGGATCTTCACGATGAGCCGGTCGGCGGTCTTCTTGTGCGTCACCGTCCAGACCTGCGTGATGCCGCCGGCGGCCTGCTCCTCGTCGGGCTCCGACTCGGCGAGCGTGCAGGGCGGGCTCATCCAGTTCAGCGGCTTGTAGCTGCCGCCGTCGGAGTGCACGAGCAGGCTGCCGTCGCCCTTGACCATGAGCAGGCGGGTCGCGAGCGGCAGATGGGCGGAGAGCCGGCCGGCGTAGTCGACGGAGCAGCGGGCGATGACGAGACGCACCGTTCGAGTGTACGCGGCCGGCGCACCGCACCCGCGGCTCGGCGCCGGGTCACGCGCGGAGGTACGTCACCACCACGACCCCGTTGTCGAAGCGCCGGGTGTCGACGAGCCGGAGCTGCTGGCGCACGCCGTCGGGCAGCGCCCTCGCGCCGCCGCCGAGCAGGCAGGGCGCGACGTAGAGCGAGAGCTCGTCGACGATTCCCGCGCGCAGCGCCTCGGCCGCGAGCATCGCGCCGCCGACGAGCACGTCGGCCTCCGCGGTACGGACAAACTCCCGCACCGCCTGGGGGTCGAAGCTGCGCTCGAGCGTCGTGCGCGGGGTCGGCACCTCGTCGAGCGTCGCCGAGTAGACGACCTTGTCGGTCGCCCGCCAGATCTCCTGGAAGTCGGCCTCGACGGGGGCGAGCTCGGCGGGATCGAAGTCCTCCCACACCCGCATCACCTCGTAGAGCCGGCGGCCGTAGAGGTGCGTGCCGACGGTGCGCATCCGGTCGTTGATGAACTGGTGCTGGTCGGGACTCGGATCGCTGAAGTCGAAGCTGCCCTGCTCGTCGGTGATGTAGCCGTCGAGCGAGCAGTTCGTGGAGTAGAGCAGTGCGGCCATCGTGATACCTCCTGGCGCACATGCTGCACCGAACGGGCCCGCGCCGCCAGGGGTGCTGCGCACTGGCCCGGTCGCCCGCTCATGGAATCCTGGAGCGATGCGCATCCTCGTCACCGGCTTCGAACCGTTCGGCTCGGATTCTGAGAACGCGAGCGGCGAGACCGTCGCACGGCTGCGCGAGCGCTGGAGCGACCCGGCGATCGAGCTCGTCACCGCCATCCTGCCGGTGTCGTTCGCGGGCGCGCCCGCGCGCCTCGGCGAGCTCGTGACCGAGCACCGCCCCGATGCCGTGCTCGCGCTCGGCGAGGCCGGGCGGCGCGCGGCGGTCACCCCCGAGCGCGGCGCGCGGAACCTGGTCGACGCGCGCATCCCCGACAACGACGGCGCGCAGCCGCTCGGGGTGCCGATCGACGACGGCCCCGAGCGCCGGGCGGCGCGCTTCGACGTCGACGCGATGGTCGACGCGATCTGTGCGGTCGGCGTCCGCGCCGAGGCATCCGACGATGCCGGCGGCTTCGTCTGCAACCGGATCGCCTACGAGCTCGCGCGCTCCGAGCTGCCGGGTGGGTTCCTGCACGTGCCGGCCGTGCGGAGCCGCGGCGTCGCCACGGTCGGCGCGGAGACCGGCGGCACGGCCGGGGCGGGGACCGGCGCGGCCGACGCCAGCGCGCTCGGCTTCGACGAGCTCGCCCACGCCGCCGAGGCGGCCGTGCGCTCGCTCGCCGAGGGCGTCGCGGCCCGCTAGCTGCGCGAGCGCTCGCGTGCCGCGGGGGCGAGGATGCCGGCGACGGCGGTGAGCGCCAGGATGACGAGCAGCGCGTTCAGCAGCCCGAAGTGCTCGCCGAGGAAGCCGATGAGCGGCGGCCCCGCGAGGAACGCGAAGTAGCCGATGATCGCGACCGCGCTCACCCGGGCGGCGGAGTTCACCGGATCGTCGGCCGCGGCGGACATGCCGACCGGGAAGCCGAGCGAGCAGCCGACCGCCCAGAGCGCGGTGCCGACGACGATGACCCACGGCTCGGTGCCGAAGATGAACATCGAGATGCCGACGACCGCGGTCACCGAGAGCACCCGGAGCACGGGCACCCGGCCGAAGCGGTCGAGCAGCGGGCCTCCGAGCACGCGGGAGACCGTCATCGACACGGTGAAGACGCTGAAGACGAGGGCGCCGGTGGTCGCGTCGAAGCCGTGGCCGTCGACGGCGGCGAGGGTGATCCAGTCGTTCGCGGAGCCCTCGGCGAAGGACATGCTGAGCATGATCGCGCCGATGAGGAGCAGGCGGGCGTCGGCCCACACGGAGAGGCTCGCGCGCAGGCGCTCCCGCCACGGCGGCTTGGGGGCGTCGTGCTCCTCGGGGTCGCCGAGCTCGGCGCGGCGCGGCACGAAGCGCACGGCGATGACGACGGCGATCGCGATGAGCCCCGCGATGATGCCGAGGTGCGCGAGCACGGGCAGGCCGAGCCCGGCGGCCCCGGCGGCGAGCACGGCGCCGGCGACCGTGCCGAAGCTGAAGAAGGCGTGCATGAGCGGCATCAGCGTCTTGCCGATCTCGCGCTCGGCCTCAGCGCCCTCGACGTTCATCATGACGTCGACCGCGCCGTTGCCGAAGCCGAAGAAGGCGAGGCCGACGACGATCGTGGCCACGGACGGCACGAGCGAGCCGCCGATGCCGATGAGCACGAGGCCGATGGAGACGAGCAGCAGCATCGCGATCATACCGGTGCGCGCGCCGAGGCGGGCGAGGAAGATCGGCGCGACGACGAGGCCGATGATCGAGCCGACGGACATGCCGAGGATGACGAGGCCGACGCCCTGCGTCGACAGCTCGGTGAAGTCGCGCACCGCGGGCAGGCGGGCGACCCAGCTGGCCATGCTGAGGCCGGACAGGAAGAAGATGGCGAAGACCGCGTTGCGCCAGGCCGCGAGGCCGCGGGGCGTGCGCCCGCGCTTGGGGGTGCGGGCGGAGGTTCCGCTCTCATCTGGGGTGTCGGTCATCTCAAGCGCTTCGTCGTGGGTCGGCTGGGTCATCCGGTCGTCCTCGCGGTCGTCGTCGGCCCGAACGGCCGGGATGCCGCTCCCAGTCTGGCCGATGCGGGATGGTGGTGCGGGGTGGTGGTGCGGAGGGGCGGGAGCACGGCGGGTCGGGGTCCAGTCCGACCCGCCGCGCCCCTCGAATCGATTCGACTCGAATCGATTCGACCACGATAGCGAGCGCGTCGTCCTCGTGCAAGGGCTCCGCCGCGCCCCGAGGCATCAGCACTGCCGGCGCAGCCGACCGCGTCCCCTGAAACATCTGGCGCCACGTCGATACGATGGCTGAGGCATCCGGCGCACCCACCGGACCGACTCGCACGGACCGCCGCACCCAGCGGTTCCGTGCCCTGAACCACGATGGAGTTCCACATGAAGGCCCTGTTCAAAGCCGCGCCCGGTGCCGGATTCGAGTTCGTGGATCGGCCGGAGCCCGAGGTGGGGCCGGCCGACGTGAAGATCCGGGTGCTGCGCACGGGCATCTGCGGCACGGACCTGCACATCGAGAAGTGGGACGACTGGGCCGCGTCGACGATCGCGACGCCGCTGATCCCGGGGCACGAGTTCTCGGGCGAGGTCGTCGAGGTCGGGCCGCTCGTGCACGACGTCTCGGTCGGCGATCTGGTGTCGGGCGAGGGGCACGTGGTGTGCGGCATGTGCCGCAACTGCCGTGCCGGCCGCCGGCAGATGTGCATCCGCACGCAGGGCGTGGGCCTGCACCGCGACGGCGCGTTCGCGGAGTACATCGTGATCCCCGGGCAGAACGTGTGGGTGCACCATTCCCCGGTCGATCCCGAGCTGGGTGCGATCTTCGATCCCTTCGGCAATGCGGTGCACACGGCGCTCGCCTTCGGTGTGGTCGGCGAGGACGTGCTCGTCACCGGCTGCGGGCCGATCGGCCTGATGTCGATCGCGGTCGCCCGGCACGTGGGGGCGCGCTTCGTGGTCGCGACGGATGTGTCGCCGGCACGCCTCGAGCTCGCGCGCCGCATGGGCGCCGACGACGTGGTGGACGTGTCGAAGGAGCGGGTGCGCGAGGCGCAGGAGCGGCTCGGCATGCGCGAGGGCTTCGACGTCGGCTTCGAGATGAGCGGCTCGCCGAAGGCGCTGCCGGAGCTGCTCGAGAACATGAACCACGGCGGCCGGATCGCGATGCTGGGCCTGCCCGCCGAGCCGTACGCGATCGACTGGGGCAAGGTCGTGACGCACATGCTGACGCTGAAGGGGATCTACGGGCGCGAGATGTTCGAGACGTGGAACTCGATGTCCGCGATGCTGCAGACGAGCGAGCCGCTGCGCGAGGCCGTCGCGAGCGTGATCTCGGACCGTTTCCCCGCGCGCGAGTGGCGGGCGGCGTTCGACGTCGCCGCGTCCGCGGGCGCGGGCAAGGTCATCCTCGACTGGACCGAAGTATAGGAACGGGTGGAACGCACATGTACGGAGACGTGAAGGCGCAGTTGCGCGCCGAGCTCGACGAGATCGATGCCGCGGGGCTCACGAAGCGCGAGCGCGGCATCGTCGGACCGCAGTCGTCCGAGGTGGACATCGCCTCCGGCGGTGCCGACGGCATCGGGCTGCAGCGGGTGCTGAACTTCTGCGCGAACAACTACCTCGGCCTCGCCGACGACCCGCGCATCGTGGAGGCCGCGCACCGCGGCCTCGACGAGTGGGGGTACGGGATGGCGAGCGTGCGCTTCATCTGCGGCACGCAGACGCAGCACCTCGAGCTCGAGGCCCGGGTGAGCGAGTTCCTCGGCTACGACGACACCATCCTGTTCTCCTCCTGCTTCGACGCGAACGGCGGCGTCTTCGAGACGCTGTTCGGCCCGGACGACGCGATCATCTCCGACGCGCTGAACCACGCGTCGATCATCGACGGCATCCGCCTGTCCAAGGCTCGCCGCTACCGCTACGCGAACCGCGACCTCGCCGATCTCGAGCAGCGCCTCGTCGAGGCATCCGACGCCCGCCGGAAGGTGATCGTCACCGACGGCGTGTTCTCGATGGACGGCTACATCGCCCCGCTGCGGGAGATCTGCGACCTCGCCGACCGCTACGGCGCGCTCGTCTTCGTCGACGACTCGCACGCCGTCGGCTTCGTCGGCGCGAACGGCCGCGGCACCCCCGAGCTGTGCGGCGTCGAGGGGCGGGTCGACATCACGACCGGCACCTTCGGCAAGGCGCTCGGCGGCGCCTCCGGCGGCTACGTCGCGGCCCGGCAGGAGATCGTCGACCTGCTGCGCCAGCGCGCCCGCCCCTACCTCTTCTCGAACACGCTGGCCCCGGCGATCGTCGCGGGCACGCTCGAGGCGCTCGCGTTGCTGTCGTCGTCGGGCGAGCTGCGCGAGCAGCTGCGGGCGAACGCGGCCCTGTTCCGTTCGCTGATGACCGAGGCGGGCTTCGAGCTGCTGCCCGGCGAGCACCCCATCGTTCCCGTCATGTTCGGCGACGCGGCCCTCACCGCCCGCATCGCCGACGCGCTGCAGGCCCGGGGCGTGTACGTCACCGCGTTCTCCTACCCCGTGGTGCCGAAGGGCGAGGCGCGCATCCGCGTGCAGCTCTCCGCCGCGCACTCCGAGGACGAGATCCGCGCCTGCGTCGAGGCCTTCACCGCCGCGCGGGACGAGGTCGTCGCCGCCTGAGCCCGAGCACCCGCACTGACCGCGCCCGACCGCGCCCGACCGCGAGCTGCACGACGAAACCGCCGCAGCGCCAACTCGGCTGGCGCCCCCGCGTTCTTGTCGTGCAACTCGCGGGGGTCGGGCGGAGACAGGGTGGGTGAGTGCACCGGGCGCGGGCGCTCGAATCGATTCGGGCGGCTCGCAGCGCCGGCCCCTAGACTCGGGGCATGACCGCCCGACCGACCCTCGCCGACGTGGCCGCCCGCGCCGGCGTCTCGGCGTCGACCGCGTCGCTCGCCTTCTCAGGGTCGGGCCCCGTGTCGGATGCCACGAAGGAGCGGGTGCTCGCCGCGGCCGCCGAGCTCGGCTACGCCGGACCCGACCCGCGGGCGCGCTCGCTGCGCCGCGGCCGTTCCGGCATCGTCGGCGTCGTGCTCGAGGAGCGGGTGCGCAGCGCCTTCCTCGACCCGGTGAAGATCCGCACGCTCGACGGCATCGCCGACGGCATCGCCCCGCTCGGCGCGGCCCTGCTGCTGCTGCCGTTCATCGGCGGCGACTCCGAGGGCGCCACCATCGAGGACGCCCCGGTCGACGCCGTCGTGCTCATCGGCTGCAGCCCCCGGGTCGGGCACTCGCTCGAGATCCTGCGCCGCCGGGGCATCCCCACCGTGGCGATCGAGGGCGGACCCACCGGCGACGACGTCCCCGACATCTCCATCGACAACCGCGACGCGACCCGGCGCGGCGCCGAGCACCTCGCGGAGCTCGGCCACCGCGACGTGGCCGTCGTGACGCTGGCCTTCGACGCGGAGCGCACGAGCGGTCCCGTCGACGCGGCCCTCGAGGCGCGGGCGACGACGCAGGTCACGATCGAGCGGCTGCAGGGCGCGCGCGACGTGTTCCCCGAGGCGCCCGCGGTCGCCGCGGCGACGAGCTCGGTCGAGGACGGCCGCCTCGCCGCGCGCCTGCTGCTGGCGGATGCCTCGGGCCGGGTGCTTCCCGCCGAGCGCCGTCCGACGGCGATCATCGCGCAGAGCGACCTGCTCGCGGCGGGAGTGATCCTCGCCGCCGAGGAGCTCGGCCTCACCGTGCCGGGCGAGCTCAGCGTCGTCGGCTTCGACGGCATCCGCGTCGACGGCCTGCGGCACGACCTGACGACGCTCGACCAGCCCTCGACCGACAAGGGGCGCGCGGCCGGCGAGGCGGTGGTGCGGCTGCTCGCGGGCGAGCCCGCGACGTCGCTCGCGTTCACGAGCACCCTGCACATCGGCGACACGACGGCACCGCCGGCGCGCTGATCGCGCCGGTCCGCCCGGGCGCTACGCCACCCCGGTGACCATCCACCGGCTGCCCCGCGCGCGCAGCGAGAGCGTGATCGCGCGCGCGGCGAGGTAGCCGAGGGCGAACGCCGCCATGAGCCACGCGAGCGCGGCGGCACCGGGTGCGCCCGAGGCATCCGCCCACCAGACGGCGCCGAGCGCGAGCGGCGCGTAGGCCGCGAGGTTCACGAGTCCGGTCCAGGCGAGGTAGCGGGCGTCGCCCGCGCCGATGAGCACGCCGTCGAGCACGAAGACCAGTCCGCCGAGCGGCGCCGAGATGCCGAGCACGACGAGCGCGGGCGGCAGCAGCGCGGCGACCTCGGCCGAGGAGGTGAACAGCTGCGGCAGCACCCACGCGGTCGAGACGACGAGCGCGCCGATGACGACGCCCGAGCCGATGCCCCACTGCAGGCAGCGGCGCAGCACGAGCCGCACCTCGGCGACGTCGCCCGCGCCGAGCCCGCGGCCGACGAGCGCCTGCGCGGCGATCGCGAGAGCGTCGAGCGCGAAGCCGAGGGTGAAGTAGATCGAGATCGCCACCTGGTAGGCCGCGAGCTCGTCGGGGCCGAGCGCCGTCGCCGACCAGGTCGAGAGCAGCAGCGCCGCCCGCAGGCTCAGCGTGCGGAGGAACAGCCAACCGCTCGACGAGGCGCCGCCGAGGAGGCCGGCCCGGTGCGGACGCCAGCCCGCGCCCGCGCGCCGAACGTGCCGGGCGACGACGATCAGGTAGACGGCGACCATGCCCCACTGCGCGACGACGGTGCCGACGGCCGAACCGGCGATGCCCCAGCCGGCGAGGTAGATGAACACGAAGTTCAGCGCGATGTTCGCGGCGAAGCCGATGCCGGCGACCCAGAGCGGCGTGCGGGTGTCCTGCAGGCCGCGGAGGAGGCCCGTCGCGGCGAAGACGAGCAGCATCGCGGGCAGGCCCGCCATCGAGATGCCGAGATAGCTGCGGGCGGCCTCGGCGACGGCCTCGTCGGCCCCGAAGGCGCCGACGAGCGCGGGCGTCGCGGCCCAGCCGGCGAGCCCGAGCAGCGCGCCGAGCCCGAGTGCGAGCCAGAGCCCGTCGATGCCCGCCTGCACCGCGCCGCGCTCGTCGCCCGCGCCGAGCCGTCGGGCGACCGCCGGGGTCGTCGCGTAGGCGAGGAAGATCATCAGCCCGATGATCGTCTGCAGCACCGCGCTGGCCAGGCCGAGCCCGGCGAGCGGGGTGGCGCCGAGGTGGCCGACCATGGCGGTGTCGGCGAGCAGGAACGCGGGCTCGGCGATGAGCGCGCCGAGCGCGGGCAGCGCGAGGCGCAGGATGTCGCGGTCGACGGAACGGCGTTGGGGCGTGGTGCTCATGTGCCCGTCGAGCCTACGGCCTGCCGCCGACGGCCCCGCCCCGCCTCGGCTCGGCCGCGCGACCTCACGCCTTATCGACGATCTCCTTGCCGAGCGGGGCGAGCGAGATCGGGATCATCTTGAAGTCGGCGAGCCCGAGCGGGATGCCGATGATCGTGATGCAGAGCGCCACCCCGGACAGCACGTGCCCGATCGCGAGCCACAGCCCGGCGAGCAGGAACCAGATCACGTTGCCGATGAACGCCCACGCGCCGGAGGTCGGCTTCTGCACGACCTCGCGGCCGAACGGCCAGAGCGCGTACCGCGCGATGCGGAACGAGGCGATGCCCCACGGGATCGTCACGATGAGCACGCACATGATCACCCCGGCCACGAGGTAGCCGAGGAACAGCCAGAACCCGGAGAGCACGAGCCAGATGACGTTGAGCACGGTGTTCATAGGGCCTCCATCTTCGCACCGGATCCGGCGACGAGTCTGCCGGGTGGCCGTCCCCGGCGACATGGATCCACGTCGCATCTTTCACGCGAATCGCGGGCCACCGTTCAGGCTTCGCCGCCTAGGCTGGAGCGCATGACCGACGACGGCACCCTCAGCTCCGGCATCGCGCTCGACGAACTCGACCCGGGCGTGCGCCCGCAGGACGATCTGTTCCGACACGTCAACGGCAAGTGGATCGATCGCACCGAGATCCCGGCCGACAAGGCCCGCTTCGGCTCGTTCATCGAGCTGCACGAGGAGGCCGAGCGCGCGGTCCGGGAGATCATCGTCGAGGCGCAGGGGGCCGATCCCGGCACCGAGGAGCGCAAGGTCGGCGACCTCTTCGCGAGCTTCATGGACGAGCAGCACGCCGAGCTCCTCGGGGCCACGCCGATCGCCGGTCAGCTCGTCGAGGTGTCGCTCATCGGCGACGTGCCGAGCTTCCTCGAGACCCTCGGTCGCCTCGAGCGCCAGGGCGTCGCGGGCTTCGCGCAGCTCTTCGTCGACAACGACCCCGGCGACCCCGAGCGCTACCTCGTCTTCGTCGAGCAGGGCGGCATCGGCCTGCCCGACGAGAGCTACTTCCGCGAGGAGCGCTTCGCCGAGGTGCGCGAGGCGTACCGTTCGCACCTCGAGCGCATGTTCCGGCTCGCGAAGCTCGACGACGCGGCCGAGCGCGCGGCGCGCGTGTTCGAGCTCGAGACCGCGATCGCCGCAGTGCACTGGAGCAACGTCGACTCCCGCGACAGCGAGAAGACCTACAACCTGAAGAGCTGGGCGGATGCCGCGGCGCTCGCCTTCCCCGGCGCCGACCCGGCCTCGGCCGGGCTCGCCGTCTGGCGCGACGCGATGGGCGCCCCGGAGGCAGCCTTCGCCGAGCTCGTCGTCCGCCAGCCGAGCTTCGTCGAGGGGCTGGGCGCGCTGCTCACGGAGGAGCGCGTGCCGGCGTGGCGCGACTGGCTCGCGTGGCAGGTCGTGCGCGGGGCATCCCCCTACCTGTCGAAGGACTTCGTCGAGGCGAACTTCGACTTCTACGGCCGCACCCTCACCGGCACGCCGCAGCTCCGCGAGCGCTGGAAGCGCGGCGTCTCCCTCGTCGAGGGCGCGATGGGCGAGGCCGTCGGCCGCATCTACGTGGAGCGGCACTTCCCGCCCGCCGCGAAGGAGCAGATGGACGAGCTCGTCGGCTACCTCGTCGAGGCCTACCGCCAGTCCATCGTCGGCCTCGACTGGATGGGCGAGGAGACGAAGCGCAAGGCGCTCGACAAGCTCGCGAAGTTCACGCCGAAGATCGGCTTCCCCGTGAAGTGGCGCGACTACTCGAGCCTCGGCATCGAGCCCGGCGACCTCGTCGCGAACGTGCGGGCGACGGCGGAGTTCGAGTTCCGCCGCGAGCTCGGCAAGATCGGCAAGCCCATCGATCGCGACGAGTGGTTCATGACCCCGCAGACGATCAATGCGTACTACAACCCGGGCTTCAACGAGATCGTGTTCCCCGCGGCCATCCTGCAGTACCCCTTCTTCACGCCGGAGCGCGACGCGGCCGCCAACTACGGCGCGATCGGCGCGGTGATCGGGCACGAGATCGGCCACGGCTTCGACGACCAGGGCTCGAAGTACGACGGCGACGGGCGGCTCACCGACTGGTGGACGGCCGACGACCGCGCCGCCTTCGAGGAGCGCACGAAGGCGCTCATCGATCAGTACGACGCGCTCGTCCCGGCGCAGCTCGCCGCGGGCGGCGAGGGCGGGGCGGATGCCTCGGGCGAGGCGGATGCCGCGGATGCCTCCGAGCTCCCGCACGTCAACGGCGCGCTCACCATCGGTGAGAACATCGGCGACCTCGGCGGCCTCGCGATCGCCTGGAAGGCGTACCTGCTCTCGCTCGGGGGCGCGGAGCCGCCGGTGATCGACGGGCTGAGCGGCGCCGAGCGCTTCTTCCTCTCGTGGGCGCAGGCCTGGCAGATGAAGGCGCGCGACGCGGAGGTGGTGCGGCTGCTCGCGATCGACCCCCACTCGCCGAACGAGTTCCGCTGCAACCAGATCGTCAGGAACATCGATGAGTTCTACACTGGCTTCGGAGTGACCCCCGACGACGCCCTCTGGCTCGACCCGGCCGAGCGGGTGACGATCTGGTAGTCCGCTCCACGGTCCCGGAAACCCGTGACCGGAACCCGCCCCACCAGATACCGTTGACCTCGAGCGTGCCGCACCCCGCGGCGGGGGAGCGCCGAGCTCGTGAGCAGGAGTGTGCAAGCACCGTGGTGACCCCCTCGCAAGGCTCAGAGCGCAGAGCGCGCCATGCCGATGTCCGGCGAGGGAAGCACCGTACCGACGAGGCGAGCGAGGACTTCAGCCGCGGCTTCGACGCGCTCGGGGAGCTCGCGCTCGCCGGGGTGCAGGTGTCGGCGCGGGCGACCGACCTCGCCACCGGCCGGGTGCTCTTCTCGGTCGACGACCACGTCGTGATGCCGACCGCCTCGATCGGCAAGGTGCTGCTGCTCGTCGAGGTCGCCGCCCGGCTCGCCGAGAGCGAGACCGAGGCGCTCACGGTGCTCGACCGCGACGCGCGCGACGCCGTCGGCGACGCCGGCATCTGGCAGCACCTGCAGTCGCCCTCGCTGCCGATCGCCGATCTCGCCGCGCTCATCGGCGCGACGAGCGACAACCTCGCGACGAACGTGCTGCTGCGCTACGTCGGGCTCGAGGCCGTGCGCGCCCGCACCGAGGCGCTCGGCCTCACTCGCACCGCCCTGCTCGACCTCGTGCGCGACCACCGCGGCCCCGACGACGCCCCGCAGCTCTCGATCGGTTCCGCGAAGGAGCTCACCTGGCTGTTCGCCTCGCTCGCGCGCGGCGAGATCGTCTCGCCCGAGGTGTCGCAGCGCGTCGTCGGCTGGCTGACGCTGAACACCGACCTGTCGATGGTGTCCGCGGCGTTCGGGCTCGATCCGCTCGCGCACCGGCGCCCCGACCACAGCGTGCTGCTGATGAACAAGACGGGTACCGACGGCGGCGTGCGCAGCGAGGTCGGCGTGCTGCGCGGACCGCGTGCGAGCGTCGCGTTCGCCGTGTCGATGTACTACGCCGACACGCAGCTCTCGAGCCGCCTCGCGGTGCTCGACGGCATGCGGCAGGTCGGGCTCGACCTGCTGGAGTTCGTGCACTAACTCGGCGTCTCCGCGGTTGCCTCGGTGGCCGCGGTGAGATCGGGGGCGTCCGCGACGCGCGCCCCTTCCCGCGCCGCCAGCCCAGTGATCCCGTCGAGCACGGCGCTCGCCGTCTCCGGGGCGCCGAGCACGCGGAAGTGGCCGGCGACCGGCACCTCGATGTTGCGCGCGCCGGGCAGTTCGCTGCCGTCGGGGATGTGCGGATCCCAGCGGCCGAAGACCGAGACGATGCGGGCGTCGACCTCGCGCGCCTCGCCGAGCGCGTGGATCGTGGCGTCGCCGGGGAGCAGCGCGAGGAGGCTGCGGTCGGCGAAGAAGAAGCGGGCCCGGCTCGAACCGCCGAACGGCGTGCTGATCGCGACGACGCCGAGCAGGCCGAGCTCGGCACCCGGGGTCGAGCCGGTGGCGTCCGCTCGCTGCAGCTCATCGACGAGCAGTTGCTTGCCGATGAGCCCGCCCTTGGAGTGCCCCACGATCACCCGGCCCGCCGGCGGCGCCGGCCGGCGGGCGAGCGCGCGGCCGAGGAGCTCGGCGGTCTCGGCGATGGCACGGCGGTTCGCCCCGAGGCCGTGCACGACGCGGACGCGGTGGCCCGCCCGGTGCAGGCGTTCGGCGAGCGGGCGCAGGAAGGTCCAGTGCTCGTAGATGCCCGGCAGCAGGACCACCTCGGGCAGGGCAGCATCCCCGCGCTGCCAGTGCCGGGCGTCGCGGCGGTCGAACGGCGCCGCGAGGTGGCGCCACCCGGCGTAGAGGTAGTCGGCGGCCCACCAGCCCGCGGTGCGCCACCAGGGGACGCGAGCGTTCGCGTTCCCGTTCGCGTCCGCCTTCGCCTTCGCGCCCGGGCGAGTGCCGAGGCGCTGCCGGCGCCCGGTCGGCACGGGCTGGGCGACGGGATGCCCGACGGGTTCGCCGGCAGCGTGCGCCGCGACGAGCCGCGCGACCTCGGCGCCCGCGGTGATCATGGTCTCGTGGCCGCGTCCCGCGACCTCGACGAGGCGCCCGTCGGGCAGAAGGGCGGTGACGAGCTCGGCCCAGTCGCGCGGGGCGACCTGGTCGTGCTCGCCGCGGATGACGAGGGTGCGCGCCCGGATGCGCGGCAGCACGAGCTCGATGCGGTGGGCGAGCATGTCGGCGAGCTTCGCGAAGTACCAGCGGGGCCCGGCCTGGAAGTAGTAGCGGATGCCGAGCGCGAGCACCTTGAGGTGGCTGAAGGCGAGGTCCTGGACGAGGCGGAGCGCCTGCATCGCCGCGGTGCGCTCCCGGCGATTGATCGTCGGCGCGATGAGCACGAGGGCCGCGACGAGCTCGGGGCGCTGAGCCGCGGTCTCGGCGACGATCTGCGTGCCCATCGAGTGCCCGACGAGCACGACGGGCTCGCCCGGTGACTCGGCCGCGACCAGCTCCCCGAGGTAGGCGCCCGACGACGCCATGTCGAGCGACTCCTCGGGCTCCGGGGCGTCGCCGAAGCCGGGGAGGTCGAGCGCGAGCACCCGGCCGGAGCGCGCGAGCGTCTCGGCGAGGTCCGACCAGGTGCGGTGGCCCATGCCGACGCCGTGGACGAGCACGTATGTCGGACCACTGTCGATCCCGGTCTCGGTGATGACGGTTTCGTGGTCGCCCCGCCGGAAGCGTCGAATCGTCATGGTCGAAGTCTAGGCAGGCGAGTGCGGCGGGGAGGGGAGGGTGACGAGCGATGGGTGGATGAGGCAAGCAGCGCTTGGCTTGGCTTGGCTTGGCTTGGCTTGGCTTGGCTTGGCTTGGCCGGGCGCGTGTTTAGAAGGGTGCGGGTTCGGGGTAGCGCTGGGGTTCGGGTGGGTGCTCGGTGGAGTGTTGGGGTGGGTGCAGGTGTTGGGGTGTGGTGGTGGCGGTGTGGCCGGTGGGGGTGTGCCAGGTGATGGTGCCGTTGGGCGCTTTGGTGACGTGGAAGCGGGTGTGGTGTTTGAGGGTGTGGTCGGTGCGGCAGGTGGGGGCGAGGTTGGTGGTGTTGGTGGGGCCGCCGGTTGCCCAGGGGGTGAGGTGGTCGAGGTCGGTGTGGTAGGCGGGTCTGGTGCAGCCGGGTCTGGTGCAGGTGCCGTAGTGGTGGGTGAGCCAGCGGCGTTGGGCGGTGGTGGTGCGGTAGCGGGTGCGGTCCAGGGCGAGTGGGGCGGCGGTGATGGGGTCGGTGATCAGGCGGAGGAAGGTGGGGGCGTGGGCGAAGAGGTGTCGGGCGGTGTCGTCGTCGATGGGGCCGTGGCCGTCGAGCTCGGCGGGCACGTACCCGGTGCCCGGCACGTCCCCGGTGCGGGTGCCGGTGCCGGTGGTGGTGCGGGTGAGGGTGAGGGCGGGGATGGTGATGAGGATCTCGGTGCGTACGGCGGTGGGGGTGTCGTGGCCGGTGAGCCAGTCGGTCGCGGTGTCGGCGCGGAGTTGGTCGAGGGTGCGGGTCTCGCCGGGCTGGCCTGAGTGGTGGGTGGCGGTGGTGTGGACGCGGGCGTGGATGCGGGCCGCGTCGACGGCGGAGACGTAGAGGCTGATCCACGCCATCCCGTCGGGGGCGGGCTCGAGGATCAGCCGTCGGGTGGTGTGGGCGCGCTGGTGGCGGGCCGATGCGGTTTCTGGGGGTTCGAGTCGGGTGCGGAGCCGGCGGGCACGCTGCCGGAACCGGGTGACCGGGATCGTGCCGGCAAGACCGGCGAGGGTGTCGTCGAACTCTGCGAGTGCGGCGGCGTGCCGGGCGGCATCGGCCGGGGCGCGGTGCGGGTCGTTGAGGGGTACTCCGTCGAGAGTGTCGAGCGCGGCGCGTACCTCGGCGTACGAGGCGATGCCGTCACGGAACCTCGCCCACAGGCGGGGCAGATACCGGTGCGCGACAGCAGCGTGGTGGGCACGGTTGCGGATCGTCGCGGCGGGCTGTTGGAGTCGCATCGAGAGTTCTGCGGCGACGGAGCGGGCGGCGAGCTCTGCGACGGGGATGCCGCCGCGGGACTCGGTGTGGTGGGCGTCGGGGTGGACGTAGAGTTCGGGGTGGGTGTCGGCGAGCGCGAATGCCTGCCGGTACGCGTCGAGCTGCACGGCCTGCATGCGATTCGCTTCCAACTGGGCGCCCTCGGCGGCATCCAGCGTGGCCTGGAGTTCGGCGAACACGGCCCGCGACCCGCCAGCGGCCGACGCGGCCCGCCACCCATCCAACGACGCCCAATCAGGGTCAGCCCACTCAGGCTCAGCCCAGTCAGGGTCAGCCCACCCAGGGTCGGCCCGCTCGGCAGCACTGACCGCGGCCGGGTCGGCCAGGTCGTCGGGGTGCAGCGCTTCGGGCATACCCCGACACTATCGAACACAGCTTCGAAACTCACCACCGAAGTGGCGCTGTGGAAAACCCGCGGCCCCGGCCCTCACGCCTCGGCGGGCAGCCAGTTCAGCCGCGACAGCATCCGCTCGAACTCGGCGACGACGAGGGCGCGCTGCTCCCGGCTCCACGTCGCGGTCCTCGACCTCGAGCCTCGCGACACCAGCGCCAGCAGCAACGGGCCGAGCAGTCGTCGTTGCTCGTCCATCGTCAGGCCGGAGAGATCCTCTTCCGCGACCCGCAGATCCACGATGAGCACCGCATCGCGGCGGTCGTAGCGCACGAAGGAGCGCGGCGACAGCTCGCTCGGCAGCGATCGCAACGCGACGAACAGCGCGTCGGAGACCGATTCGGTCGCCTGCGCGAAGGCGGCGGACGACTCCGAAAGCTCATGCGCCAGTTCACGCACGTCGCCGATCCAGCCCGTGTCGCTGGTGGTGTCGAACTCCATGCCGTCCGCGCAGCCCTAGTCGATGAGCCCGTCCGCCGCGAGACGCCTGAGCACCTCGGCCCCGGCCGGCGGGCAGCGGTCGAGCTCGGCGGTCGTCACCCAGTGCAGTGCGCCGACCTCGGCCGAGGCCTTCGGCGAGGCATCCGTGCGCGTCAGGAAGACGCGCATGCGCACCATCCGCCCCTCGGGCTCGCCGTGCGCCTGGGTGACGACTTCGAAGAGCTCCTCGAGCTCGGCGGGATCGAGTTCGAGCGACACCTCCTCGCGAGCCTCGCGCGCGGCCGCCTCGGCCGCGGTCTCGCCGTCGTCGATCTTGCCGCCCGGCATGTAGTGCACCTCGCGCTCGCGCGCGGTCACCATCAGCACGCGGCGATCGCGGACGAGCGCGATCGCCGCGACGAACAGATCGGGCAGGGCGGATGGCTCGGAGCCGCGCTCCGCCCCTGACTCCACGGCCACGGCGATCCTCGCGGTCAGGCGCCGAGCAGGCGCGTGGCCAGGTAGCCCTCGAGCTCGGCGAGCGGCACCCGCTCCTGCGACATCGTGTCGCGGTCGCGCACCGTCACGGCGTCGTCGTCGAGCGAGTCGAAGTCGACCGTGATGCAGAACGGGGTGCCGATCTCGTCCTGACGGCGGTACCGGCGGCCGATGGCGCCCGCGTCGTCGAAGTCGATGTTCCAGGTGCGGCGCAGCTTCGCTGCGAGTTCGCGGGCGAGCGGCGAGAGCTTCTCGTTGCGCGACAGCGGCAGCACCGCGGCCTTCACGGGGGCGAGGCGCGGGTCGAGCTTCAGCACGGTGCGCTGGTCGGTGCCGCCCTTCGCGTTCTGCACCTCCTCGACGTGGTAGGCGTCGACGAGGAATGCCATGAGCGCACGGGTGAGGCCGAACGCCGGCTCGATGACGTAGGGCACCCAGCGCTCGTTCTTCGACTGGTCGAAGTACGAGAGGTCTTTGCCGGAGTGCTTCGAGTGCGTCGACAGGTCGAAGTCGGTGCGGTTCGCGACGCCCATGAGTTCGCCCCACTCGCCACCGGCGAAGCCGAAGCGGTACTCGATGTCGATCGTGCGCTTCGAGTAGTGGCTCAGCTTCTCCTGCGGGTGCTCGTAGCGGCGGATGTTCTCGGGGTCGATGCCGAGGTCGGTGAACCAGTCCCAGCAGTGCTGGATCCAGTAGTCGAACCACTCTTCGTCGGTGCCGGGCTCGACGAAGTACTCCATCTCCATCTGCTCGAACTCGCGCGTGCGGAAGATGAAGTTGCCGGGCGTGATCTCGTTGCGGAAGCTCTTGCCGATCTGCGCGATGCCGAACGGGGGCTTCATGCGCGCCGCCTGCAGCACGTTCGCGAAGTTCACGAAGATGCCCTGCGCGGTCTCGGGGCGCAGGTAGTGCAGGCCCGACTCGTCGTCGACGACGCCGAGATAGGTCTTCAGCAGACCCGAGAACGCGCGCGGCTCGGTCCACTGGCCGCGGGTGCCGCAGTTCGGGCAGACGATCTCGGCGAGGCCGCCCTCGGGCTCCCGCCCCTTCTTCGCCTCGAAGGCCTCGACGAGGTGGTCCTCGCGGAAGCGCTTGTGGCAGCTGAGGCACTCGATGAGCGGGTCGCTGAACACCTCGACGTGGCCGGAGGCCTCCCACACCTGCTTCGGCAGGATGACGCTGGAGTCGAGGCCGACGATGTCGTCGCGCTGCTGCACCATGTAGCGCCACCACTGGCGCTTGATGTTCTCCTTCAGCTCGACGCCGAGGGGGCCGTAGTCCCACGCGGAGCGCGAGCCGCCGTAGATCTCGCCGGCTTGGAAGACGAATCCGCGGTGCTGGGCGAGGGTGATGACGGCGTCGAGCGTGCTGGGTGCGGCCACGGTGGCTCCAATGGTCGGTGAAGGGGGTTCACCTGCAATCCTACGGAAATCCGCGGCGGCCGGGCCCCCGACCGCTACCCTGTCGTCAACGCGGGGAGGCTTGGGGGGTCGCATGCTGGACGCGCTGCTCGAGGTGAGCGTGGTCGACGGCTGGTTCCCGATCGCGCTCTCGGTGCTCGCCGTGCTCCTCCTGCTGTACCTGCTCGGCCGGGAGCGCACCGGCGGCTGGGTGATGACGGCGATCATCATCCTCATCGTCGGGGGGCTGATCGGCGGCGCGGCGCTGTGGCTCTGCGCGAACTTCCTGGACCTCTTCGGCGGGCCGGTCGCCGACGCCGCCTGGCTCTGGGTCCCGCTCGCCTCCGGCGCGATCCTGCTGGCGATCTGGAACCTCTGGCGCTCGCGCTGGTGGCGCAAGCTCATCGCGATCCTCGCCATCCCGGTCTTCGCCGTCACCGCGGCCGTCGGAGTCAACGCCGCCTACGGCATCGACACCACGATCGGCGCCATGCTCGGCATCTCCACGGCCGATCCCATCGACATCCCGGACCCCGACCCGGCGGAGACGAACGATCCCGCCGAACCGCTGTACGCGACGTGGCAGGCGCCCGCCGACCTTCCGGCGCACGGGGAGACGGGCCTCGTCCCCGGCGGCATCCCGAACACGAACTCGGGATTCGACGCACGCCCGGCGCAGCTCTACCTGCCGCCCGCGGCCCTCGTCGCCGATGCGCCGCGGCTGCCGCTCGTCATCATGATGATGGGGCAGCCGGGCGACCCCGACCCGCAGTTCATCGCCAAGGTGCTCGACGAGCACGCCGCGGCCCACGACGGTCTCGCGCCGATCGCCCTCGTGGTCGATCAGCTCGGTGATCCGACCGCGGACCCGATGTGCCTCGACACCGACCTCGGGAAAGTGGAGAGCTACGTGATGCAGGATGTCGTGCCCTGGGCCCGCGAGCACCTCGACGTGCTGCGCAGCGCCGCGAGCTGGACCGTCGCCGGCTACTCCAACGGCGGCGGCTGCGCCGCCTACTTCGGCGCGAAGTACCCCGAGGTCTTCGGCAACATCCTCGCGGTGTCGCCCGTCGAGTACGCGGGCGCCGAGCACCCGCAGGACACGCTCCGCGACGTCTTCGGCGGCGACCAGGCCGCCTACGACGCCGTGAAGCCCGCCAACATCATGGCGGCGAAGGCGCCCTACCCGGACTCGACCGCGGTGTTCACGGCGGGCGAGAACGACCCGGCGTACGTCGCGAGCGCGACGGCGCTGACGGATGCCGCGACCGCGGCGGGCATGGCGGCGAGCCGCTTCCTCGTGCCGGGCGCCGATCACGGCGTCTCCGCGCTGCTCGGCGGGCTGGATCACGGCTTCGACGTGCTGTACCCGAGGCTCGGGCTGGTGGCACCGTGAGCGCGGCGACGGGCGGGTCTCCGCAGCGAGGTGGGGGCGGCGGAGACGCGGCGGTGCTCGACGCGGAACCCGTCGGCCGGCTCCGATCGACCGGCGAGGCGCTCGGGCAGTTCGCCCGACGCATCCCGTTCAGCCTCGCCTTCGCGGCGCTCCTGATCGTGACCGCCGTCGCCACCGGCACCATCGCCGGACCGCCCTCCCATGCGACCGAGTCGCAGTGGGCCGCGGGCGTGCTGACGACGATCGATGCCGGTCGCTGGTGGACCGTGCTGAGCGCGCTCGTCATCCCCTGGGACCCGTTCCAGCTCGCCGCGGGCGTGCTCGCGAGCGTGCTGCTCCTCGGCATCGCGGAACGGCGGATGGGGACGGGCCGCACGGTGCTCGCGCTCCTCGTCACCGGCACGATCGGCGTGCTCCTCGGCGTCGTGCTGCAGTGGATCGGCTCGCTCGCGGGCGAGTGGTGGGCGAGCGGCACCTCCATCGACCTGACGCTCGACCCGCTCACCGGCATCGCCGGCGCGCTGATCACGGCGACCGCGTTCATGGGACCGCTGTGGCGGCGGCGGTTCCGGGTCGTCACCCTCGCCTTCCTCTGCATCTTCGTGCTGTACGACGGCGACTCCTCCGACGTGTACCGGCTCATCGCGGTGCTCGTCGCCGGGCCCTTCGGGGCATTGCTCGCGCGCGACGCATCCGCGCTCCGCATCCCGCGCAGCTCGCATCGCGAGACGCGCACCCTCATCGCCGCCGTCGTCGCGGTCACCGGCCTCGGCCCGGTCGTCGCGTTCGCGACCCGCACCGAGCTGACGCCCTTCGCCTTCGGCTCCTTCCTCTTCGCCGACCAGCCCATCGACCTCGACGCGGTGCAGCGCAGCTGCGGCGACGCGGCACCGCTCGCGGAGGAGTGCCTGCGCCAGCTCACGCTCCTCTCGGCGCAGGGCGTCGGCATGTTCCTGCTGTCGTTCCTGCCGGTCGTGCTGCTGCTGCTCGCGGCCTGGGGACTGCATCAGGGCCGGCGGTTCGCGCTGTGGCTCGCCATCGCGGTGAACGCGGCGATCCTGCTGTTCGCCCGGCCCGCCTTCGAGGTCACGAACGAGCTCGGCGACCTCGACTCGGGGGACTGGTCGGTGTTCGACCTCGGCGAGCTGCTGGTCTGGCTCGCGGCGATCGCGCTGCTGCCGATCGGCGTCATCGTGCTGCTCATCGTCACGCGGCGGCATTTCCGCATCCGGCTGCAGCGACGGGCGCTCGGCCGCTTCGTCGCGGTCGTCGTCGGCTCCTTCGTCGCGCTGGCGGTCGGGTATCTCGCCGTCGGGCTCTCGACGATCCGGGAGTACTGGCCGCAGGCCACCGTCGGCGACGTCGCCCTCGACACCCTCAAGCGCTTCGTGCCGCCGCACTTCCTCGCCGCCACCGACCCGATCGTGCTGCCCGGGCACGACTTCGCGAGCTTCCTCTACGAGTGGGTGGGGGTGGCGTTCTGGACCGTCTTCGTCGTCGCGGCGGTCCGCGTCATGCACCGGCCTGCCGGGCCGGCCGCCGACGGCGACGAGGCGCGGCTGCGGGCGCTGCTGCACCGCCACGGCGGGGGCACGCTCGGCTTCATGACGACCTGGCCCGGCAACACGCCGTGGTTCAGTGCGGACGGCGAGGCCGCCGTCGCCTACCGCGAGATCAACGGGATCGCGATCACCATGTCCGACCCGATCTGCGCCCCCGATCGCCTCGCCGAGACGGTGCGCGAGTTCGCCGCGTTCTGCGATGCGCGCAACTGGAGCCCCGTGTTCTACAGCGTCCACGACGAGCTGCTGCCCGTCTTCGACGAGCTCGGCTGGCAGCACATGTCGGTCGGCGAGGAGACCGTCGTGCGCACCACCGGGCTCGAGCTCACCGGCAAGCCGTGGCAGAAGGTGCGGCAGGCCCTGAACCGCGGGATCAAGGAGGGGATGACGACCGTCTGGGCGAGCTGGGACGAGCTGCCCAGGCCCACGATCGCCGAGATCACCGCGATCTCGGAGGAGTGGGTCGCCGAGAAGGAGCTGCCGGAGATGGGCTTTACGCTCGGCGGGATGGCGGAGCTGAAGGACCCCGAGGTGCGGCTCATGCTCGCCGTCGGCCCCGACGGCCGCCTGCAGGCGGTCACGAGTTGGCTGCCCGTGCACCGGGACGGCGAGGTCGTCGGCTGGACGATCGACTTCATGCGCCGGGCCGACGGTTCGATGAACGGCATCATGGAGTTCCTCATCGCCTCCGCTGCCCTGCACATGAAGGAGGCCGGCGCCGAGGTGCTGAGCCTGTCGGGTGCGCCGCTCGCCACGAAGCCGCTCGCGCCGGGGGAGGAACCGCCCCCGCCGACCGCGATGAGCCGACTGCTCGAGTGGCTCGGGCGCACGCTCGAACCCGCGTACGGCTTCTCCTCGCTGTTCCGGTTCAAGGCGAAGTTCAACCCCGAGTACCGCACGATCTCGATGAGCTACGCGGACCCGCTGATGCTGCCCGCCATCGGCATCGCCGTCGGCAAGGCGTACCTGCCGGAGGTGTCGCCGAAGGAGGCGATGGCCCTCGTGCGCACGCTCACCCGGGCGGAGTGAGCCTGGTTCGCTGAGCCGGTCGAAGCGCTTCGACGAGCTCAGCGGGCCAGGGCGCGCTTCGACGGGCTCAGCGAACCAGGTCAGGGCTTCCCGAACAGCCCCACGCCGTACTGGTGCAGCAGCTCGTACGCCTCGGCGTAGGTGATGGGCTCCTCCTGGTCCTGCACGCCGGCCTTCGCCAGCAGGATGCCCAGCAGACCGCGACCGGGCGGGCTGAGGGGCTTGTCCTTGTGCGCGTGGGCCGGGTGCGGTGCCTCGGCCTGCGGGTTCGGCGGGATGTACTGGGGATGCGTCTCCGGCCAGTCGTCCGGGTGCCGGGGCTGTTCCAGGTTGATCACGTCGAACAGGTCGTTGGCGCCGGCGTCCCGGCGGGTCAGCGGTTTCAGTCCGTGCAGACGGTTGAGCGTCGCGATCACCGAGCCGTGGTGCATCTCGTCGTTGATGACGGTGCCCTTCCGGGTGTACGCCGAGACGGCGATCGCCGGCACGCGGCATCCGAGCCGGTCGAACTCGAATCCCATCTCGCCGGGGCCCGCGTCGGCGTGCGGGGGCGTGGCGGGCGGCGGCGCGACATGGTCGTAGGTGCCGCCGTGCTCGTCGAAGGTGATCAGCAGCATCGTGTTGACGGCATTGGAACCGTGCTCGGAATGGCTCCGCCGGATCGCCGAGTAGATCTCGTGGATCAGCGCCTCGCCCGCGCGCACGTCCGAGACGGCGCTGTCGATGATGGCGCGCCCGTCGACGTCGCTCGAGCGGAACACCCCGAACGGCGGGTGGAAGTCGTTGTGGTTGTAGGTCATGCGGGGCTCGATGAAGGCGTAGGCGGGCAGAGTGCCCAGCCGCACGTCCTCGTAGAACTCGCTCATGGTGGCGAAGTGCTCGGTCTGCCAGTACTGCTCGAGCACGGGGGCGTGCAGCACGCCGGTGAAGGAGACCAGCTGGAGCTCGTCGTAGTAGATGCGCCAGCTGAGCCCCGCCTCCTCGAGCCGGTTGAAGATCGTCGGGGCGGCGGGGGCGTCGAGCCACTTGTCGTAGCCGCCGCCGTGCTTGTTGGTGACGAAGCCGTGCGACGTCGACGCGTGGAAGAACGAGCGGTTGCAGAACGTCTGCGACGGCACCGCGCAGTGCCAGGCGTCGAAGACCGCGAACTCCTGGGCGAGGGTGGAGAGCACCGGCAGCATCTCGGGCGAGAACGCCCCCATGATCTGGCTGGCCTCCTCTGCGGTCGGCGGGGTCCCCTTCTTCAAGCGCATGAAGTTGACGTAGTAGTCGTTCAGGAAGCCGCTCATGTCGGCCTGTTCGCCGTGCTGCGGCGCGTTGTACGGCGGCTTCATCGCCTCGACGAAGAGCGCGGCGTTGCCCGCGGGCTCGATCGTGTCGAACAGCTGCGTGTTCACGTGCGGGAACTCTTCGCCCGGGTCGGGGTTCGGTCGGCCCATGATCTCGTCGGTCGGGCCCTCGTAGATGTGCGCCTTGACGGTGACGCCGTCGGGGCCGGTGTTGCCGTAGTCGCCGAAGGCGAGCCCGTCGAAGCTCTGTCCCTCCGGCAGCGTGTCGGGCGTGTAGAGCCAGCCGAGCAGGTTGTCGAACGAGCGGTTCTCGCCCATCACCACGACGAGGTGGTCGAATCCGGGCTTGTTGCGCGGCGAGAGCCCGGCGAAGTCGTCGGCGCCCTCGACGAAGCCCGCGCGGTGCCCGATCGCGGCGCCGATCGCGGCGCCCGCGCCGCCGCCGACGATCGCGCCGGCCGCGGCCGCGCCGCCGATCTTCAGGAAGTCGCGCCGGGAGCGGCGGGGACCGTCCGGTGAGGGCGGCGTGGATGCCGGGTCGGCGCCTTCGCCGACGCCCCTGCTCGCGCCCGGTTCGTCTCGTTCGGTCATCGGCGCCCCCTCGTCGAATGCGGCGCGGCGCCGCGTGCTTGCGAGTGTAGCCAGCTGGAGCTCGCGCGGGGCGCGGCGGCGCTCCGCGCGCCGACTCGGCGCTCAGCCGGCGAGACGGGCAGCGAGGTGCTCGCGCCGGAGGATGGCGTAGAACGCCATGTCGAGCCAGGCGCCCGCGTCGCGGTCGTACTCGTGCTCGACGAAGGTCGCCTCGTGGCGCATGCCGAGGCGCAGGCAGAGCTTCGCGGAGGCGGTGTTGGCTTCGACGAGCTCCGCGAGCACGCGATGCGCCTGCAGCGTGTCGAACGCGAAGGCGAGCACCGCGGCCGTGCCCTCCGCGGCGAGCCCGCGCCCCTGGAAGTCGGGATGCAGCACCCAGCCGAGCTCGAGCCGCGCGTGCTCCACGCTCGCCACCCGCACCATGACGTCGCCGATGACCCGGTCGCGCCCGGTCCCGGTGGGCGAGGGCTCGCCGGAGAGGACCATCGCGAAGTGCACGTTGTCGCCGTCTTCCGCGAGGAGCCGGCTGCCCACCCGCCGCATCGTGTGCTCGTGCGCCTCCTCGCGGCTGCGCTCGGGCCACGGGATGTAGCGCAGCACCTCGGGCAGGCGCTGGTACTCCCAGACGTCGTCGCTGTCGTCGGCCGTGATCGGCCGGATCACCAGGCGCTCGGTGATGATCGGTCGGCGCTCGATCTCCTCGACGTCGAAGGGCAGCGCGAGCGCCGGCGCCCCTGAGCTGTGCGCGGTGTCGACGGGAGGGACGGAGTCCGGAGTGGTGGGGCGAGCGTCGGCGGTCATGGCACGACGCTACCCGCAGCGGACGACATCCGAACCGCCGGGGGCAAGCGGGCAGTTTCTGCGGGTGCGGAGCCGCCGCGACCCACGAAAACTGCCGTTATGCCCCGCCGGAGAGAGAACCGGGCCCGATCAGCGGGCGTCGTCGGCGCGGACGCCGAAGAGGGCGTCGAGCGCCTCGATCCAGGCGCGCTGCTCGCCCGAGCGGGCGAACTCGCGCGAGCGCACCATCGGGGTGTGCAGGAGGACGCCCGCCATGTGCCGCAGCGCCTGCTCGACGCGCCCGTCGGGATCGCCCTGGCCGCGGCCCCTCGCCCGCTCGATCTCGGCGTCGAGGATGCCGGCGACGTGCGAGCGCAGCGCGACCACGGACGGTGCGAGGTCGAGCTCCTCGCCGACCGCGCCGAAATTGCGCGCCGCGCTGTTGACGAGCTCGCGGGCGGCCTCGGTGGCGCCGAGCTCCTCGAGCGGAGCGTGCCGGCGGATCGTCTCGAGGTCGAGCAGCTCGACGCCCTCCACCTCGACGACGTCGGTCGCGACGTTGCGGGGCATGCCGAGGTCCACGACCAGCTGACGGGCGCTGCGGGCGGCGCCGGGGACGGGGCACCAGGCGCGGAACTCGGCGAGCACGGCGGATGCCTCGGCATCCGTCGGCGCCGCATGCGAGGAGGCGAGCGTCGCCTTGCCGCCGGCGAGCAGGACCCGGTCGACGACGTGGTGGTCGGCGGTGGTGCAGGTGATGATCACGTCGGCGGCCGCCGCGGCGACCGCGTAGCCGGCGTGGCTCACGGCCTCGATGCCGTGGCTGCGGGCGAAGCGCGCGGCCCGGCCGGACGGCGAGTAGACGCGCACGTCGTTCGCCCCGCGGTCGCGGAGGGCCGCCAGCGAGGCGCCGGCGTACTGGCCGGTGCCGACGAGCAGCACCCGCGCCTTGCCCCAGTCGGCGACGCGGGACGACGCGAGGTCGAGCGCGAGGCGCACGAGCGAGCGGCCGGCGCTGCCGACCCCGGTGCGGTTCTTCACCGTGCGGGAGGTCTGCGAGGCCCGCTGGAACAGGCGTTCGAGCTCCGGAGTGGTCGTCCCCTCGTCGCGGGCGCGTTCGAGCGAGCGCCGCACCTGCCCGGCGATCTCGCCCTCGCCGACGACGACCGACTCGAGGCCCGAGGCGACGGAGAAGAGGTGCCCGGCGACGGCGTTGCCGTGGGCGAAGTCGAAGGTGCTGCGCAGCTCCTCGGGCTCGAGGCCGGCGACGTCGCCGACGGCGCGGATCGCCTCGTGGACGATGGGAACGGGGGACTCGCCCTCGGGGGTGGCGAGGTCGAGGTAGGCCTCGAAGCGGTTGCAGGTGGCGACCACGACGGCGCCCTGCAGGGCGGCGTGGCCGTCGACGATGCGGCCGGCCGCGGCGTCTGCGGAGGCGGAGAGCCGCTCGAGCATGTCGAAGCCGGCGTTCTTGTGGCTCGCGGAGAGGCAGATGAGCACCAGAGGATTCTACCCGCCGTAGAGTGCCGCACGGACTCGCCGCGACATCCGGCGCGCTCGCGGGGCGGAGGCCTCGCTAGCGGCGCGCGCCCCGGCGAGTGTCGCGACGCGCGGCGCGGCGCGGCGACGCCGAGTCCGGGAGCGCGGCCGTGCTCGCGGTGATGACCGGGATCGGGGTCGTGCTCGTCGGCGGCTCCAGGCCCTCGTGCTCGAGCGCGGTGCGGTGCAGCGCCTTCCAGGAGCGCACCACGGCGTAGAAGGGCGCGTCCGTGACGGCGAAGACGCCGGGCTGCTCGCCCGCGAGGAGGAGCGGCAGGGCGATGCTCGTGCCCTGGCGGCGCACGCGGACGATGACGACCGGGGCGGGGCGCGAGCCCGCGATGAGCTCATCGGGGCGGATGCTCCGCACCTCGCGCCAGGCGACGTGGGCCGCGCGGCGCGGGCGGGCGCCGCCGTTCCAGAACGTCAGCCCGGCCCGGTCGGCCACGATCGAGTAGCGCGTCGCGAGCGGGACCTCGCAGCCGGGCAGCTCGGCCAGGGCGTCCTCGAGCTCGCGGTGCCGGAGGCCGCACGAGATGCCGCCCTCGAAGCGGGCCTCGAGCGCGCGGCGGCGGGCCCGGTTGCGGGCGAGTAGGGCGAAGCGCACCGCGATCGTCGCGAGCGCCAGCACGCCGACGACGGCGAGGAAGACGCCGGCCGCTGCCGGCCCGTTCACGGAGGGCAGGGAGCCGATGAGCTCGTCGAGGGCCGGGCCGGCGACCGCCAGCACCGCGACGACCCCGACGGTGGCCGCGGCGACGGCGACGGTGAGGGCGAGCCGGTGCTCGCCGGGACGCTCGTCGGCCGGGGTCGGGAAGGCGGACTGGGGTGTGACGATTCGGGACACGTCGTCTCTCTCCGTGGGGCGCGGAGGCGCGTCGACGTCGCGGTCGACGCGTCGTCGCACCACTGGGGGATGGCGCGACGGCACCGATGCTAGCGCGAACCGCTCGCAAAGGTAAGGGCTCCTTGCAAATCTCGTCATACGGCCCGGCGCGCCCACGCGCCGCCGCGCGTCAGGGCGCACGTTCAGCCCGGTGCGCGAGAATGGCGGGGTGATGCTCGACACCACCCACCCCCTGCAGGCCGGCCTCACCGCCGATTCCCGTCTCGTCCGCGCCTACGGCGGCGAGCGCCCCGAGACGACGCCCGTCTGGTTCATGCGCCAGGCCGGCCGCTCGCTGCCCGAGTACCGCGAGCTCCGCGTCGGCACCCGCATGCTCGACGCCTGCCTCGACCCCGAGATGGCGGCGGAGATCACGCTGCAGCCCGTCCGCCGCCACGGCGTGGACGCCGGCATCTTCTTCAGCGACATCGTCGTGCCGCTGAAGCTCGTCGGCGTCGACGTCTCGATCGAGCCGGGCCGTGGCCCGGTCTTCGCCCGCGGCTACGCCGACGCCGAGGGCGTCGCGGAGCTCACCGCGATCGACCCCGCGCTCCTCGACGAGCGCGCCGCGCCCATCGCCGAGGCCGTGCGCCGCACGGTCGCCGAGCTGAACGAGACCGCGCCGTCCGGCGCCGAGTCGGGCGCGACCCCGCTGATCGGCTTCGCGGGCGCCCCCTTCACGCTCGCCGCATACCTCGCCGAGGGCGGCCCCTCGAAGGACCACCTCGCCGCGCGCACCCTGATGCACGCCGACCCCGGCGCCTGGCGCGCGCTGATGGACTGGACCGCCGAGCTCACCGGCCGCTTCCTGCGCACGCAGGTGCTCGCCGGCACCTCGGCCGCGCAGCTCTTCGACTCCTGGGCGGGCGCCCTCTCACTCGCCGACTACGAGCGCCACGTCGCGCCCGCCTCGGCGAAGGCGCTCTCCTTCGTGCACGACCTCTCGTACGAGCGCCGGCTCGGCGACGGCAGCGGCAGCAGCACGACCGTGACCCGCAGCGTGCCGGTCGTGCACTTCGGCGTCGGCACGGGCGAGCTGCTCGGCGCCATGCACGACATCGGCGTCGACACGGTCGGCGTCGACTACCGCATCCCGCTCGACGTCGCCGCGGAGCGCGTCGGCGGCGACGTGCCGCTGCAGGGCAACCTCGACCCCGCCCTGCTCGCGGCGCCGTGGCCCGTGCTCGCCGACGCGGTCCGCGACGTGCTGCGCCGAGGCCGCAGCGCGCCCGCCCACGTGTTCAACCTCGGCCACGGCGTGCCGCCCGAGACCGACCCGACCGTGCTCACCCGCGTCGTCGAGCTCGTGCACGAGGCCGGCGCGTGAGCAGCGATCCCGCCGGGCTCGACCCCGCCGCGCTCGATCCGGCCGAGGCGGCGGGCGAGCCCGTCGAGCCCGAGCAGCGACGCAGCGACGTCGTGGTCGTGGGCGGCGGGGCCGCCGGGCTCGTGGCTGCGCTCGAGTGCGCCAAGATCGGGCTCTCGGTCACGGTCGTCGAGCGTCAGGAAGAGCCGGGCGGATGCGTCGGCCGCATCGAGCTCGAGGGGCTCTCGCTCGACTCCGGCGCCGAATCGTTCGCGACCCGCAACGGCTCCGTCGCCGAGCTCCTCGAGGCGCTCGGCCTCGCCGACGACATCGTCACACCGAACCGCGCCGGCGCGTGGCTCGTCTGGGGCGCCGGGCTGCGGGCGGCCCCGCTGCCGAAGACGGGCGTGCTCGGCATCCCCGCGAACCCCCTCGGCGACGACGTGCGCGCCATCATCGGCTGGGGCGGGGCCATCCGCGCATATGCCGATCGGCTCATGCCGATCCTGCGCATCGGGCGGGCCGACAGCGTCGGCAAGCTCGTCCGCTCCCGCATGGGCGCCGCGGTGCTCGAACGCCTCGTGACCCCGATCTCCTCCGGCGTCTACTCCGCCGATCCGATGGACCTCGACCTCGACCTCGTCGCCCCCGGCCTCAACGCCGCGATGACCCGTGCCGGCTCGCTGTCGGGCGGCGTCGGCGAGCTCGTGGAGACCCGTCGCGCGGGCAGCGCCGTGCTCGGGCTGCGGGGCGGCATGCACCGGCTCGTCGACGCCCTGCGCGGGGAGCTCGCCCGCTTCGGCGCCGTCGTGGAGACGGGCCGAGAGGTGGTCGAGCTGCAGCGCGTCGAGTCGCCGGACGACGAGGCCGCGAGCTGGCGCGTCCGCGCCCTCGGCTCAGAGCGCGACCTCGTGATCGACGCGCGCTACGCGATCCTCGCCGCCCCGGCGCAGACCTCGCGCCGCCTGCTCGGCCAGGCCGTCGAGGGCTGGGCGGACGCCTCGGACTGGCCGAGCGCCGCCTCCGTCGAGATCGTCACCCTCGTGCTCGACGCCCCCGCGCTCGACGCGGCCCCTCGCGGCACCGGCGTGCTCGTGGCGGCCGACGCCGTCGGCGTGCAGGCGAAGGCCCTCACGCACTCCTCGGCGAAGTGGCCCTGGCTGGCCGAGGCCGCCAACGCGAGCGGTGGCAGCGGTTCGCGCCACGTCGTGCGGCTCTCCTACGGCCGAGCGGGCGCGGCGAACCCGCTCGAGGGGCTCGACGACGAGGCGGTCGCCCGCCTCGCGGTCGCGGATGCCTCTGCCCTCCTCGGCGTCGAGCTCGATGCCGAGGCGCTCGTGGCCTCGGGCCGCACCGCCTGGCGCGACGCGCTCTCGCACGCCGCGCTCGGTCAGCGGGCGAGGGTCGCCGAGTTCGAGGACGCGCTCACCGCGGAGCCCGGCATCGAGGCGACGGGCTCCTGGGTCGCCGGCACCGGGCTCGCCTCGGTCGTGCCGCACGCCATCGAGGCCGCGGCGCGCATCCGGCACCTGGCGGTGCAGGAGCGCCAGTAGCGCGGCAGAGCCGATCCGGGTCCGACCCGGCTCGGCCCGGCTCGGCCCCGCTCGGCGCGGCCCCGCTCTGCTCAGGCGAGGGTCGCGGCGAGCTGCGCGGCGGTGAGCTCGCGATCGGCGTAGACGAGGCGGATGGCCGAGGCATCCGGATTGCCCGCATCGGGGGCGCGGTGCCGCAGCGTCAGCCCGACCTTCTCGGCCACCCTGGCCGACGCCGTGTTGTGCTCCAGCAGGTAGGCGACGATCGGCAGCTCGGGCCGGCGCAGTCTGGCCGCCTCGACCGCGGCGCGCGAGAGCTCGGTCGCGAGCCCCCGGCCCTGCGCCTCGGGCCGGAAGCGGTAGCCGAGATTCCAGTACGCCCCGGCGTCGCGGGCCGCATCGTCGTGCGCGCCGGCCGCACGGCCGCGGACCACGCAGCCGCCGTGCCCGATCACGAGCTCGGGTGCGGCCGCCTCCCGGATCGTCCAGGCGCCGAAGCCTTCGCTGCGCCAGTCGTCGAGCCAGCGCTCGAGCACCTCGGCCGTGCGCCCGCGGTCGCGGTGGCGGCCGGTGGGCAGATGGGTCCAGGTGCGCGCGTCGCCGTAGATCTCGTGCAGGGCGTCGAGATCGTCGGCGCTCGTCGGGTCGAGCAGGAGGCGTGCGGTGCGCTGCGGCATGCCAGGAGTGTAGGCATCCCGACCGACACGGCGAGTTCATGACCGAAACGGAATATTTCCGTCAACCCCCCTTGCGCCCACCTGCTCGGGGTCTACCCTTGGAAGGGTCGCCGTGCCGAAGGCGGCAGGAGATGGGGTGGAAATGAAGGGCAAGATCCTCTTCGTCGTCGGCCTTGGTGTGGGCTACGTGCTCGGCACCCGAGCCGGCCGCGAACGGTACGAGCAGATCAAGCGCGCGGCCGAGGGCGTCTGGAACCAGCCGGCCGTGCAGCAGGGCGTCAGCACCGTCACCGACTTCGCCAAGGACAAGCTCGGCGACGTCTCCGACACCGTGCTCGACGCCGCCAAGTCGTTCATCGGCAACGCGACCCGCGGTTCGGGTGCCACGAAGTCCGAGGTGCGCGAGGCCGCAGAGGCCGCCAAGCGCGGCGTCTCGAAGACGGCCAAGGCCGCGAGCTCGGCCGTCGAAGACGCCGCCGACGCGGTCGGCGACGCGATCGACGCCGCGGCGAAGACCGCGGAGCAGGCGGCGAAGCCCGGCACGCAGAAGCGCGCCGCCGCCAAGAGCGGCGCAGCGAAGAAGCCGGGCGGCACGAGCGGCCGTTCGGCGGGCTCCGACTCCTAGGAGGGCGGCAAGATGAGTGCACCAACAGAAGACGAACGCTCGCTCTTCACCCTGATCGGGCAGCTGCCCGACACGGTGTCGAGCCTCGTCCGCGCCGAGGTCGACCAGGTCAAGGCCGAGTTCAGCTACAAGGCGAAGCACTTCGGCATCGGCTCGGGGCTCTTCGTCACGGTGCTGGTGCTGCTGCCGTTCCTGGTGTTCTGCCTGCTGGCGGCGGCGATCTTCGCGCTCGCGCTCGTCATGCCCGCGTGGGCCGCGGCCCTCGTGGTCGCCGGCGCCATCCTGCTCGTCATGGCGATCCTCGTGAGCATCGGCATCATGAACTTCAAGCGCGGCGCCGAGCCGCTCGAGTCGATCGACAGTCTCAAGGCCGACCTCGACGCCCTGAAGGGAACGGGTGACTATGACCGCCGCTACTGACGCGCCCGGCTCCGGCTCCAAGCGCGAGCAGAAGACCCGCGAACGCAATCTCGGCCGGGTGCAGGCCCGAGCGGCCGTCGTCGACGCCCGCGCCGAGTTCGCGAGCACGCTCAACGCCCTCGAGGACAAGCTCAACGTGCCGAAGCAGCTCGGCATCCGCGTCGATCGCGCGAAGGTGAAGGCCAGAGCCTTCGCCGACCGCAACCCCGCCGGGGCGGTCGCCGTCGCGATCGGGGCGGTCGTCGTGGTCGCCGGCGTCGTCGCCCTCGTCGTGCGCGCCGCCGTCAGCGACGACTGAGCCGCGGCGGCATGCCGGCGCCCACCGCCGTCGAGCGGATGGCCGATGCGCTCCGCGACGAGATCCTGAGCGGCGCACTGCCCTCGGGGGCTCCGCTCCGCGAGGAGCAGGCGGCCGAGCGCTTCGGGGTGTCGCGGCACACCGTGCGCGCGGCGTTCCAGCGGCTCGTCGCCGAGCGGCTCGCGGAGTCGGCACCCTACCGGGGGGTGCGGGTCACCGAGTTCGACCACGCGCAGGTGCTCGCGCTGCAGCAACTGCGCGAGGCGCTCGAGGTCGAGGCGGTGCGCATCGCGGGCGACCGCTACGGCGCGCACTGGCCCGAGGTGGCGCTCGCCCCGGCGATGCTCGCCCTCGACGAGCTCGCCCGGCTCGCCGTCACCGAGGAGGCGCTGCGCCCCCCGGGTGAGCGCGAGACGACGCCGGTCTGGCTCGAGGCCGAGCGGCTCCACCTCGAGGTGCACCGGGCGGTCGTCGCCGCCAGCGGCAGTCCCCGGATCGTCGAGGCGCACGCCGCGCTCGGCGCCGAGCTGCGGCTCTTCCTGCTGCACATCCGCCGGCACTACAGCCTCGCCGAACTCGTCGTCGAGCACCGCGAGCTGCTCGCCGAGGTGCAGGCCGAGGGCGTCGAGGCGATGCGGCGGCACATCGCCCACTCCACCGGGCTCCTGCTCGGCTCGCCGCCCCTCGACGGGGAGTGACGCGCTCGACGGGGCGCTCGCGGCTCAGGCCGTGAGCAGCGCGTACCAGATCAGCAGCATCGTCGCCGCGAAGCCGACGCCGTAGTTGATCGCGAGGAACCAGCGCCAGCCGCCGTTCGCGCGGGCCGACTCGGCATCGCTCACCGAGCGGTACGGCCACGCCGCGACGAGGTACGGCACGGCGAGCACGGCGGCGAGCGGCCCCGGCCACGAGGTGCCGAGCATCAGCACGCCCGCGAGCAGCCAGAGGCCGATCGCCAGCCGGGTGGTGCGGCGGGCGCCAAGCGCGGTCGCGATCGAGCCGATCCCGGCCTCGCGGTCGGGCACGACGTCCTGCACCGCGCCGAAGGCGTGGCTCGCGACGCCCCACACGAAGAACGCGCCGAGCAGCAGCACGAGCTGCGGCGTCACCGTCGCCCCCGCGAGGGCGAGCCCGTAGCAGGCGGGCGAGACGAAGTGCGTGCTCGAGGTGAGGGAGTCGAGGCCCGGGATCTCCTTGAACCTGAGGCCCGGCGCCGAGTACGCCACCACGGCGAACAGGCTGAGCGCGAGCCAGGCCCACGACCACGGGTCGCCGAGCAGCACGAGCCAGACGATGAACGGCACCGTCAGGGCGACCGCCGCGATCAGCACCGCGCGATGCCGGGCGGGTGGCAGCAGGGCTCCCTCGACGCCGCCCTTGCGCGGGTTCCGCGCGTCGGACTCGAAGTCGAAGACGTCGTTGATGCCGTACATCGCGAGGTTGTACGGCACGAGGAAGAACAGGGTGCCGACGACGAGGGCGACGTCGATCTCGCGCACGGTCAGCAGGTACGCGGCCGCGAACGGGAAGGCCGTGTTGATCCAGCTCAGCGGGCGCGATGCGGTGAAGAGCGCGGGGAGCAGGCGCTGACCGGATGCCTCGGCGCCGACGGCGCTCATCGGCGGATCCCCCTCGGCGCGCGGGCGGGCCGGTCGCGAGGCGCCGAGGCATCCGCTCGCCCGAGCAGCGTCCAGACCGCGGAGCAGAGCAGCAGCGCGGCGATCGGGTAGGCGAAGTCCTCGATCGGGGCGAGCCCGAGGCGCGGGCCGAGCAGGGGCGCGTCGGCGTAGTCGAACAGGCCCGCGGCGATCATCAGCGAGTCGAACACGGCGGTGAGGAGCACCAGGCCGCCCGCCGTGAGCGCGAGCGCCGCTGCATGGCCGGCCGGTGCACGCCGCCAGGCGATCGCGGCGAGCACCGCCGAGACGGCGAGGAACGGCAAGCAGAGCACGGCGTAGCTCATCGGCGGGCCTCCTCGGCGGTGGAGTCGGCAGCGGGGCCGGGGGCGGGCTGCGCGGATCGGTGCGCGAGGAGGCGGAGCAGGCCCGTGTAGCCGACCATCGCGAGCTGGCAGAGGAAAGCGAGGAACACCGGCTCCTCGATCGGCAGGTGCGGTGCGATGAGCAGTCCCGTGGAGTAGGCGTTCGGCTCCCGGAAGAAGATGCCGAGCGAGATGCCCCAGAGGTCCCAGACGAGGAGCATCGCGACGCCGAGGGCGACCACGACCGTCGCCCGCAGCGGCGCCCGCCAGAAGAACAGCCGGTAGCGCGCGTCGATGAGCGCGATGCACACGATCGAGGCGAGCAGCAGCCCCAGGTGGAGGAAGGTCATCCGGTGCGCTCCCGGTGCAGCGGGTCGGGGTGCGGCTCCTCGCTCGGCTCCGGGAGCGGGCCCGGGGCATCCTCGCCGCGCACGGCCTTCGCGACCAGCTCGGCGCTGATCAGGCACATCGGCAGGCCGATGCCCGGGATCGTCGTCGCCCCCGCGAAGTACAGCCCCTCGACGTTCGCCGAGGCCGTGCGGCCCCGGAACATGGCGCTCTGCCGCAGGGTGTGCCCCGGGCCGAGCGCCGAGCCGCGCCACGAGTGGAACCAGTCCTCGAAGTCCGCGGGTCCGATCGTGCGGCGCACGAGGATCCGCTCCGCGAGGTCGGGGATGCCGGCCCACTCGGCGAGGGTCGCGATCGCCCGGTCGGCCGTCTCCTCGACCGCGCGGTCGCCGCGGCCGTCGACGCCGCCGGCCCCGATCGTGGGATCGGCGGGCACCGGCACGAGCAGGAAGAGGTTCTCGCAGCCGGGGGGCGCCACGCCCGGATCCGTCGCGCTCGGGCGGCAGACGTAGAACGACGCCGGGTCGGGGATCGCCGGTCGCGAGCCGAACACGCGCTGGAAGTTCGTGCGCCAGTCGGCCGTGAAGCAGAGGGTGTGGTGGGCGAGTTCAGGTAGCCGCCCGTGCACCCCGAGCATGACGAGCACCGCGCCGGGGCCGGGGTCGCGCCGGGACCAGGATGCCTCGCTGCGCGTCCGCGCGCGGGGCGGGAGCAGCTCGGCATCCGTGTGGTGCAGATCGGCGGCGGAGACGACGAGCTCGGCCTCGACGAACTCCTCGGTGCCGGAACCGGGGCCGCCGGCCGGGCCATGGTGCTGCACGCGCACGCCCGTGGCCCGCCCGCCCGCCGTCTCGATCCCGAGCACCCGCGCGCCGGTGACGAGCTCGGCCCCGGCCCGGCGGGCCAGCCGGGCGACGCTCGCGATGATCTCGCCGAAGCCGCCCATCGGGTAGAACACGCCGTCGGCGAGATCGAAGCGGCTCATCAGGTGGTACATGCTCGGCGCCCGCTCGGGCGAGGTGCCGAGGAAGACCGCGGGGTAGCCGAGGATCTGCCGCAGCCGCACGTCGTCGAAAGAGCGCCCCACCATGCGGTCGAGCGGTTCGAGCAGGAGCTTCGCGAGCCGCCCGAGCCGCCGTCGCACGGGCGCGGCGAGCAGCGCTCCCGGCCGGGCGAAGTCCGTGTAGAGGAAGTGCGTCATCGCGAGCCGGTAGGTCTCGTCGGCGGAGTCGAGATGGCGGGCGAGCGCGGCGCCGGCGCCCGGCTGGATCGACTCGAACAGGGCGATGGACGCCTCGCGCTCCGCCCGCACGTCGACCGGCTCGTCGTAGCCTTCGAAGTACACCCGGTAGCCGGGGTCGAGGCGCACGAGCTCGAGCTCCTCGGCGGCCGTGGTGCCCATCAAGCGGTAGAAGTGCTCGAAGACCTCCGGCATGAGGTACCAGCTCGGCCCGGTGTCGAACAGGAAGCCGTTCGCCCGCCAGCGCCCGGCCCGGCCGCCGAGCTCGTCGCGCGCCTCGAAGAGCCGCACCTCGTGCCCGTCGCGGGCGAGCAGCGCCGCCGTCGCGAGCCCGGCGATGCCGCCGCCGATGACGACCGCGCGGCTCACGGTCGGCCTCCGCGGGCGATCACGCGGGCGACGATGGCGAGCTTGCGCGGCGCGGGCACCCGGACCCGCCGGGTGACGAGTTCGGCCGCGGGTGTGCGGCGGAGCCGGACGGAGAGCTCGCCGAACAGTCCGTGCGCGGCGGCGACCGCGATGCGGCAGCCGCGGGGCAGCTCCGGGATCACGGCGGCCGCCTCGGCGAGCTCCGCGTCGATGCCGTCGAGGAGGCGCAGCTGCTGGGCCTCCGAGAAGCTCGCCGGGTCGACCCCCGGGAAGTAGCGGCGTCCGCGGAGCGAGGCATCCTCCCCGAGGTCCCGCAGGAAGTTGACCCGCTGGAACGCCGAGCCCAGCGCCCGAGCGCCGCGCTCCCAGCGGGCGTCGCGCTCGGCGTCCGGGGCGAGCCCGATCGCGAAGCCGCGCAGGCACATCAGGCCGACGACCTCGGCCGAGCCGTAGACGTACTCGTCGAGCTCGCGCTCCTCGGTGAAGGCGATGGGCTCGAGGTCGCGTCGCATCGAGGCGAAGAACGGCCGGGTGAGCTCCTGGCCGAAGCCGCTGCGCCGCGCCGCGCGCGCGAAGGCGTGCACCACGAGGTTGGCGCTGTAGCCGCTCTCGAAGGCGGCCTCCGTGTCGGCCTCGAGGGCGTCGAGCAGCTCGCGGCGGCGCTCGCACGGCAGCCCGGCCTCCTCGGCCGGGCCGTCGACGAGCTCGTCGGCGATGCGCACGAGCGCGTAGACCTCGGCGAGGTGCTCGCGCACGGCGGGGGAGCAGAGCCGGCTCGCGAGGCCGAAGGAGGTCGAGTACGCCCGGATGACCCGGGCCGAGCCCTCGGCGGCGGTGCGGTCGTAGAGGGCGAGGCCGGTGGACGGTGCGGGCGGTGCGGTCGGGCGCTGGGTGGTGCGCTGCGTGGTGCGCGTGCTCACCTCGACCTCCTCGTGGCTTCGGCGGCGAGGCCGAGCAGCTCGGCTTCGAGCGCGGCGGGCAGGCCCGCCGCGGCGATCGCCGTGCGCGCCGCGGCCGCCTCCTCGGCGATGCGCGCCTCGACGCGGGCGCGGGCGCCGCTCGCTTCGATCGCCGCACGGAGGGGGCGGGCGCCCGCCTCGTCGAGGTCGGGCCGGCCGAAGGCGCCGGATGCCGCGACCCACGCCGCGTGCCCGCGGGCGTAGGCGATGAGCAGCGTCTCCTTGCCTTCGCGCAGGTCCCCGAGCGCCGTCTTGCCGGTCACCCGCTCGTCGCCGTAGACGCCGAGCACGTCGTCCTGCAGCTGGAAGGCGACGCCGAGCCGACGGCCGATCTCGCCGAGCCGCTCGACCGTCGCGCGCGGGGCTCCGGCGAGGAGCGCCCCCGCCCGGAGCGGCGCGCTGAACGAGTAGCAGGCCGTCTTGTCCTCGATCATCGCGAGGATGTCCGCCTCCCCGGGCCGCACCCCGGCGGCGTGCCGGACATCGGCGTGCTCGCCCGCCGCGGCGGCGAAGACGCACTCGTCAAGGACGGCGAGGATGGCGCGCCGGCGCTCGACCGGCACGTCGAGGCCGGCCGCCACGGAGTGCGCCGCCGCGATCAGCAGGTCGCCCGCGAGGATCGCCGAGGCCTGGCCGTAGGCGTCCGCCCGCTCCCGCTCGAGTCCGCGCAGCGCGGCGTCGAGCGCGAAGCGGCCGGCGACGTTGGGCTCGCCCCGGCGCACGAGGTCGCGGTCGATGACGTCGTCGTGCACGAGGAACGCGGTGTGCAGCAGCTCGAAGGCCGCCGCGAGCGCCACGGCCTCCGCAGCGGCAGCCGGCTCGGCGTCGGCCCGTTCGCGGCCGCTCGCCGGCGCACCCTGCGCGGCGAGCGCGTCGTAGGCGCCCAGCACGAGCCTGGGACGGATCCGCTTGCCGCCGCTCGCGGCGTCCCGCGCTGCCGCCCAGAGCCGCCGGTAGTCGGCGGCGTGCGCGTCGGCCCGCACGATGGCGTCGTCGAAGAAGCCGCCGAGGTAGCGCTCCACCTCGGCCTGCCGGCTCGGGGCGACCACGGTCGCGACGAGGCTCACGAGACGAGCGCTTCCGTGCGGGCGCGCGCGTCGGCGTGGCCGCCGAGGAAGGGCAGCAGCTGCGCCTGCAGCACGAGCCAGGGGCTGAACGCCCAGGGCGCGGCGCGGACCGCGGTGGCGAGCTCGCCCGGTTCGACCCAGGCGAGGTCGAGGACCTCGTCGGGATGCGGCGCCGGCACCGAGCTCGTGCGCGCCGTGTAGACCGGGCAGATCTCGTGCTCGACGATGCCCGAGGCATCCGTCGCCCGGTAGCGGAAGAACGGCAGCACCGGCTCGACGTCGCGGAGCTCGAGGCCGAGCTCGAACTCGGCCCGGCGGCGCACCGCGTGCGGCAGCGGCTCGGCCGGGGCGGGGTGCCCGCAGAACGAGTTGGTCCACACGCCGGGCCAGGCGACCTTGCCGAGCGCGCGGCGGGTCACCAGGAGGCGGCCCTCGTCGTCGAAGACGTGGCATGAGAACGCGAGATGGAGGGCGGTGTCGGCGCCGTGGACGCTCGACTTCGGGGCGGTGCCGATCTGGTTGCCGGCCTCGTCGAGGAGCACGACCTGCTCGACCGACGAGGCGGCGGGCTGGAGCGTCGCAGGCCGGGAAGCCCGGGCGCGCGCGGCGGGCGGGGTCGTGGTGAGGTCGGTCATGTCGGCTCCTTCGGCAACTCGGTCGTGAGACGCTGAACGCTCGCCGCGGCGATTATCTCGCCAGGCTAGTGAGTAGCTTAGCGAGATTCGTCTCGCTTAGCTAGAATCTCGACATGGCAGATGAGCGGGAGCGCAGCCGGCGCGTGGAATCGGCGATGCACGATCCGCGCATCGTCGACCGCGACGAGGAGCTCGTCGACCGCAGCGGACTCGCCGATGAGGAGGTCGACCAGGTCGTGCGCGTCATGCAGGCGCTGCGCGGCTGGCACGCCGCCGCCGAGCGGATGAGCGAGGCCTCCCGGCGCTACATGCAGCTCAACCAGACCGACATGCGCGCCATCCGCTTCCTCATCGCCGCACGCAACCAGGGGCTCGTCGTGACGCCCGGCGCGCTCGCCGAGCACCTCGGCATCTCCAGCGCCTCCACCACGAAGCTCCTCGACCGGCTCGAACGCGGCGGCCACGTCACCCGATCGCCCCACCCGAGCGACCGCCGCGCCCTCGCGATCGCCGTCACCGAGCACACCCGGCACGACGCCCGCGAGACCGTCGGCCGTCAGCACGCGCGCCGCTTCGCTGCCGCGGCGGCCCTCGCACCGGAGGAGCGCGAGATCGTCATCCGCTTCCTCGACGCGCTCGCCGCGACCGGACAGGACTGAGCCGTCCGCGGATTCCCGCGCCATTCGGCGGAGCCGACGCCTCCCTTTTGGACCTTCCGGGGGAAAGAGGGAGACTGGGGGTATGTCTTCCCCCGCTGCCGAAGGGGCAGCCGACGAGCTCCGTCACGCGTCCGAACCCGAGCAGTCGCCCGAGGGCTACACGCTCTTCGCCGTGCTCCGAAAGGACCCCGCGCGCCCCGATGACCTCGACGGGCGCGATGTGCCGCGCTTCGTGACCGAACTCGACGGCGTGATCGCGCTCGTCGAGAACGAGGGCGTCACGGTCCGCGGCCTCTACGACGTCTCCGGCCTCCGCGCCGACGCCGACGTCATGATCTGGCTGCACGGCGCCACCGCTGAGGGCCTGCAGTGGGCGCTGCGCGAACTGAAGCGCAGCCGCCTGCTGCGCGCGCTGCTGCCGACCTGGAACGCCATGGGCGTGCACCGTGACGCCGAGTTCAACAAGGCGCACGTGCCCGGCTTCCTGCGCGGCATCGAGCCCAAGGCGTGGATGACCATCTACCCCTTCGTGCGCAGCTACGAGTGGTACCTGCTCGACCCCGCCGAGCGCTCCCGCATGCTCGCCGAGCACGGCCGTAAGGGCGCCTCGTTCCGCGGCGCGATCGCGAACACCGTGAGCGCCTTCGCCCTCGGCGACTACGAGTGGCTCCTGCCGATCGAGTCCGACGAGCTCACCGAGCTCGTCGACCTCATGCGCGAGCTGCGCGCCACCGACGCCCGCATGCACGTCCGCGAAGAGGTCCCGTTCTACACCGGTCGACGGATCTCGACCGCCGAGCTCGTGGAGGTGCTGCAGTAATGGCCGCGACGAACCTGGGCTCGACCGGAGCCGCCGCGCCCGAGCGCGAGGCCGCCCGCGGCCGCAAGCCGGCCCCGGCCGCCGAGGCGTACTGCGCCTCCGGCGCCTGCGTGCCCGGCGCCACCGAGGCCGCCCAGTCGGGCCCCGAGCACGTCACCGAGCCCGTCGCCTACGACGCGATCCTGCTGGCCGGCTTCGGCGGGCCCGAGGGGCAGGACGACGTCATCCCCTTCCTGCGGAACGTCACGAGCGGCCGGGGCATCCCCGACGAGCGCCTCGAAGAGGTCGCCCACCACTACCGCCACTTCGACGGCATCAGCCCGATCAACCAGCAGAACCGCGAGCTGAAGGCCGCCCTCGAGGCGGAGCTCGCCCGGCGCGGCGTCGAGCTGCCCGTGATCTGGGGCAACCGCAACTGGGACCCGTACCTCAACGACGCGCTGAACGAGGCGAACGAGCGCGGCTTCACCAAGCTCATCGCGATCGCCACGAGCGCCTACAGCTCGTACTCCAGCTGCCGCCAGTACCGCGAGGACTTCGCCGACGCCCTCGCCGACACCGGCCTCGCCGAGACGGTCCAGATCGACAAGGTGCGCCAGTTCTTCGACCACCCCGGCTTCGTGCAGCCGTTCATCGAGGGCGTGCGCGACGGCCTCGCCGAGCTCGAGCGCCGGGTGCCCGGACTCGACCGCACGAGCGGCGTCGAGGTGCTCTTCGCGACCCACTCGATCCCGTCGACCGACGCGGCCAAGTCCGGCCCGGCCGAGCGCGGCTTCGGCGAGGGCGGCGCCTACGCGGCCCAGCACCGGGCCGTGGCCGAGGTCGTCATGCGCGAGGCGGGCGCGAGCGACGTGCCGTGGCAACTCGTCTACCAGTCGCGCTCCGGCCCCCCGTCGATGCCGTGGCTCGAGCCCGACATCAACGACGCCATCGCCGAACTGCCCGCCACGGGCCGCAAGGCCGTCGTCATCGTGCCGCTCGGCTTCGTGAGCGACCACATGGAGGTGCTCTGGGACCTCGACAACGAGGCGCTCGAGAGCTGCGAGGAGCACGGGCTCGAGGCCGTCCGCGTGCCGACGCCCGGCACGCACCCCGCCTACGTCGCGGGCCTCGTCGACCTCGTGCTCGAGCGTGTCAACGGCACGCCGACCGAGGAGCGCCCCGCGATGACCGAGCTCGGCCCCTGGTACGACGTGTGCCGCCCGGGCTGCTGCGAGAACGTCCGTCTCGGCTTCCGCCCCGCCCTCGCCGGGATCGCGCCGTGACCGAGCTCATCCGCGTCGGCACCCGGGGCAGCGCCCTCGCGGTGGCCCAGACCCGCTGGATCGCCGAGCGCATCGCGAAGGCCGCCGGCGGCGCCGAGATCGAGCTCGTCGAGGTCACCACGCACGGCGACACCTCGCGCGCCTCGCTCAGCGAGATCGGCGGCGAGGGCGTCTTCGCCGCGGCGCTGCGCGAGTCGCTGCTCGCCGGCGACTGCGACGTCGTCGTGCACTCCCTGAAGGATCTGCCGACCGCCGAGCACGAGGGGCTGCGCCTCGGCGCGGTGCCCAAGCGCGCCGACCCGCGCGACGCGCTCTGCGCGCGCGACGGCCTCACCCTCGCGGAGCTGCCCGAGGGCGCTCGCGTCGGCACCGGCTCGCCGCGCCGCATCGCGCAGCTGCGCTCGGTGCGCCCCGACCTCGAGGTCGTCGACCTCCGCGGCAACGTCGACACCCGGCTCGGCAAGGTGGCGAGCGGCGAGCTCGACGCCGTCGTGCTGGCCGCCGCGGGGCTCGGCCGGCTGGGCCGGCTCGAGGCGGCGACCGAGCTGCTCGAGCTCTCCGACTGGCCCACTGCGCCCGGCCAGGGCGCGCTCGCCGTCGAGGTCCGCCGCGAGCGCGGCGAGCGGGTGCTGGAGCGCGCGCTCGAGGGCGTCGACCACCGCTCGACCCGGGCCACGGTGCTCGCCGAGCGGCTCGTGCTCGCCGGGCTCGAGGCGGGGTGCTCCGCTCCGATCGCCGCGAACGCCTTCATCGAGGACGAACTTCTCTTCCTCACGGCCACCGTGTACAGTGCCGACGGGGCGCGCAAGCTGACGAGTTCTCACGCTGCGACCCCTGAAAGCCGCTCGAGCGCCGACCTGGCCGAAGCGGCCGGCGACGTCGCCGAGCGCGTCGTCGCCGAACTCCTCGGCAACGGTGCCGCAGACCTGGCAGCACTCGAGGAGCCGCGGTGAGCGAATTCGAACCGATGACGGGCACGATCAACGTGTCCGTCTCGGGCGACGGCAAACCGCTCGCCGGCTGGCGCGTGCTCGTGCCCCGCGGCGGCCCCTGGGGCGACGCGGTCGCCGCGGCGCTCCGCTCGCGCGGGGCCACCCCCGTCATCGCCCCCATGATCAACTTCGCCCCGGCCGACGACCAGGCCGCCCTGGAGTCCGCGCTCGAGAAGCTCGGCCGCGGGGAGTTCGACTGGGTGACCCTGACGAGCGCGACCACGGTCGACGTGCTCTCCACCTATGGCGCCACCATCCCGGCGTCGACGAAGGTCGCGGCGGTCGGCGAGACCACCGCCGCGGCGCTCACCGCCGCCGGGTACCACGTCGACATCGTCCCCTCCGAGGAGAACTCGGCGCGCGGCCTGCTCGAGGAGTGGGAAGCGGCGACCGAGGGGCAGAAGGGCCTGCGCGTGCTCGCCCTCCGCTCGGCGATCGCGAAGCAGGTGCTCTCCGTGGGCCTGCAGCGCATCGGCCACCACGTCGAGGCGGTCGTCGCATACCGCACGGTCGGGGTGCCCATCGCCGACAAGGTCGTCGACGACGTCCGCGCCGGCAACGTCAGCGCCGTGCTCGTGACCTCGGGCAGCGTCGCCGAGCAGGTGCAGCAGCAGCTCGGGCCGATCCCCGAGCAGACGCTCGTCGCGGCCATCGGGCCGCAGACCCAGCGGGATGCCGCGAAGCTCGGCCTGCGGGTCGACGTCGTCGCCGTCGAGCGCAGTGCCGAGTCGCTCATCGACGCGGTCGTGAACGCCGCCCTCGCCCGGGCGTAGCAGCCGCGGACATCAGGCCACGGGCCGCCGCTGCCCGTAGTCTCGGCTCATGACTTCGAGCGGGACCGGCGAGCGCACCGTCGACGACGGCTCCCACGGCACGCGCGCGGCCCGCATCGTCGGCATCGACTACGCGCGCTTCCTCGCCCTCGCCGGCATGATGGCCACCCATCTCTGGACCTGGCAGCCCGACGGCGGCACGCCCGCGCTCTCCGCCGCGCTGCAGGGCAAGGCCGCCGCGCTCTTCGCCGTGCTCGCCGGCGTCGGCATCGCGCTGTCCACGCGCCGAGCCGTCGCTGAGGGGCGGCTGGCGTCGGCACGCTGGGCGGTGTTCGGCCGCGGGCTCGCCCTGCTCGTGATCGGGCTGACGCTCGGCCTGTTCCCGGGCAGCATCCTCGTCATCCTCGCCTACTACGCGCTGACGTTCTGGGCGATGATCCCGTTCCTGCGCGTGCCCAGCCGGGTGCTGCTGCCGATCGCCGTGGGCTGGGCGCTCGTCTGGCCGCCGCTGCTGCAGCTCGCCCGGGCCGAGCTCGTCGTGCCGTTCGAAGTCGGCAGCGCGAGCTGGCTCGATTTCGAGGACCCGCTTCGGCTCGTGCGGGGCCTCCTCGTCACCGGCGTGTACCCGGTCGGCACCTGGCTCGTCTACACGATGGTCGGGCTCGTGGTCGGCCGCACGGTGCTCGCCGTCGTCGCGGAGCCCGCCCGGCTCCGCGCCCTCGGCATCCGGCTCGCGGCGATCGGCGCCGGCCTCGCCGCCGTCGCCGTCTCGCTCAGCTGGCTGCTCGCGGTGGGGTTCGGCGGCCTCGAGCGTCTCGCCGAGGCCCGGCCGGAGCTCGGCGCGGCCGGCGTCGCCGAGCAGTTCCTCGCCGAGCAGTTCGGCGGACCGCCCGGCGGCAGCCTGTGGTGGCTCGCCTCGCCCGCGCCGCACACGGGCACGAGCTTCGACCTCGCGATCACCTGCGGCACCTCGCTCCTCGCGCTCGGCCTCTGCCTCGCGCTCGGCGCGAGCCTCGGGCCGCGGACGCGTCTCGTACTCGCCCCGATCGGCGCCGCGGGCGGCGCCCCGCTCACCGTCTACACGGCGCACGTGCTGGCCGCCGGGCTCGTCGACGCGCTCGCCTCGCTGGAGCCGTGGGACGACGGCATCCCCTGGCAGGTGTCGAGCCTCCAGCTCTGGCTGCTGCACGTCGCGGGCGCCCTGCTCATCGGGCTCGTGCTCGCCCTGCTCGGCCGGCGCGGGCCGCTCGAGGCCGTCGTCGCCTGGGTCGCCCGCCGCTTCGCGCGGCTCGGGAAGGGCGAGGCGGATGCCGCGGCGGCGGCGCCGAGCGGCGATGCCCCGCCAGGCGACGCCCCGCCAGGCGACGTCCAGCCGGGCCCGCGTAGGCTTGACGGGTGAGCTCCGCGCCAGCCATCCGCCCCCGTCGTCTGCGGCAGAGTCCCGCGCTCCGCCGCCTCGTCTCCGAGACCCGGCTGCACCCCGCCGACCTCGTGCTGCCGATCTTCGTCCGCGAGGGCGTGTCCGAGGCCGTGCCGATCGCCTCCATGCCCGGCGTCGTGCAGCACTCCCTCGAGAGCGTCAAGGGCGCCGTCGCCGAGGCGGCCGAGGCCGGCGTCGGCGGCGTCATGCTGTTCGGCGTCCCCGAGACCCGTGACGCGATCGGCTCGGGCGCGACCGACGCCGACGGCATCCTGAACGTCGCGACCCGTATCGTGCGCGAGGAGGCCGGCGACGCGCTCGTCGTGCAGACCGACCTCTGCCTCGACGAGTTCACCGACCACGGCCACTGCGGTGTGCTCGACCCCTCCGGCGCCGTCGACAACGACGCCACCCTCGACCGCTACCGCGAGATGGCGCTCGTGCAGGCCGCCTCCGGCTCCCAGCTGCTCGGGCTCTCCGGCATGATGGACGGCCAGGTCGCCGCCGTGCGGCACACGCTCGACGCCGCCGGCTTCGCCGACACCGCGATCCTCGCCTACTCCGCCAAGTACGCCTCGGCGTTCTACGGGCCCTTCCGCGACGCCGTCGAGTCGACGCTCGAGGGCGACCGGCGCAGCTACCAGCTCGACCCCGGCAACCGCCGCGAGGGCCTGCGCGAGGCGACCATCGACATCCAGGAGGGTGCCGACGTCGTCATGGTGAAGCCCGCCGGCGGCTACCTTGACGTGCTCGCCGACGTCGCCGCCGTCTCGGAGGTGCCGGTCTGGGCGTACCAGGTGTCCGGCGAGTACGCGATGATCGAGGCCGCCGCCATGCACGGCTGGATCGACCGCCGCCGCGCGATCATCGAGTCCGTGCGCTCCATCCGCCGCGCGGGCGCCGACGCCGTGCTCACGTACTGGGCGAGCGAGCTCGCCACCTGGATCCGGAACGGGGACGAGGCATGAGCGCCCTTCGACGAGCTCAGGGAACCAGCGGAGCTCAGGGAACCAGCGGAGCTCAGGGAACCAACGCCGAGCTGTTCGCGCGCGCGCAGGCCGCCATCCCCGGCGGGGTGAACTCGCCCGTGCGCGCCTTCCGCTCCGTCGGCGGTACGCCCCGCTTCCTCGTCTCCGCCCGCGGGCCGTACGTCACCGACGCCGAGGGCCGCGAGTACGTCGACCTCGTCGCCGGCTGGGGCCCCGCCATCCTCGGCCACGCCGACCCGCGCGTCGTCGAGGCGGTGCAGGCGGCCGCTGCCCGAGGCCTCTCGTTCGGCTCCTCGACGCCCGCCGAGACGGAGCTCGCCGAGCTCGTCGAGGCCCGCGTCGCCCCCGTCGAGCAGCTGCGGCTCGTGTCCACCGGCACCGAGGCCACCATGAGCGCCATCCGCCTCGCCCGCGGGGCGACCGGCCGCGACGTGCTCGTGAAGTTCGCCGGGCACTACCACGGCCACTCCGACGGCCTGCTCGCCGAGGCCGGCTCTGGCCTCGCGACCTTCGCGCTGCCCGGCTCCGCCGGCGTACCCGCCGATATCGCCGCGCTCACGCTCGTCGTGCCCTACAACGACCTCGACGCGCTCGCCGCGGTCTTCGCCGAGCACGGCGAGCGCATCGCCGCCGTCATCGTCGAGGCCTCGGCCGCGAATATGGGCGTCGTGCCGCCGCGGCCCGGCTTCAACCGGGCGCTCGTGGAGCTCGCGCACGCGCACGGCGCGCTCGTCATCAGCGACGAGGTGCTCACCGGCTTCCGCGTATCCGAGGCCGGCTGGTGGGGACTCGAGGCGCGCTCGGCCGACACGGCCTACACGCCCGACCTCATGACCTTCGGCAAGGTCATCGGCGGCGGGATGCCGGTGGCCGCCCTCGGCGGTCGCGCCGAGCTCATGCAGCAGCTCGCGCCGCTCGGCCCGGTCTACCAGGCGGGCACCCTCTCGGGGAACCCGGTCGCCGTGGCTGCGGGCATCGCCACGCTCCGCGCCGCCGACGCCGAGGTGTACGGGCGGCTCGACGCCACGGCCGCGACGATCTCGACCGCCGTCTCCGAGGCGCTCGCCGCCGAAGGGGTCGCCCACGCGGTGCAGCGGGCCGGCAACCTGTTCAGCTTCGTCTTCGGCGAGGAGCTCGCGGGTGGCGCCCACGACTACGCGACCGTGCAGCGGCAGGAGTCGTGGCGCTACGCCCCGTTCTTCCACGCCATGCTCGACGCCGGGGTCTCGCTGCCGCCGAGCGTCTTCGAGGCGTGGTTCGTCACCGCCGCGCACGACGAGGCGGCGATCGGCCGCATCCTCGACGCGCTGCCCGCCGCGGCGCGCGCCGCGGCATCCGCCCGCCCCGCCTGAGCCGCCTGCGCCCGACCGACCGCCGCCCCTGCAGAACTCCGCGCCGGAGTATTCCTGAATTGTCGGTGGTGATCGGGCAGGATGGAGGGCATGGCGAAGCTCCGCGTGCACAGCGACCGCGTCGAGGTGCAGCTCACCGCGACTGAGAAGTCGCTCGCGCTGCGCGGAGACGACATCGTCGTGCAGCAGGGCGACATCCGTTCGGCCATCATCACCGACGACCCGTGGATCTGGATCCGGGGCATCCGCCGCCGCGGCACCGAGGTCCCGCTCGTCGTGGCGGTCGGCGTGTGGAAGTACCACGGCGGCAGCGACTTCGTCATCGTCAAGGGCAAGCGCCAGGCGGTCGTGCTCGAGCTGTCCGGCGGCGAGTTCGCCCGGCTCATCGTGTCGACGAACCACGCCGCGCAGCTCATCGACTCGCTGCGGCTCACCGCCGCCTCCGACGTCGAGGCGGAGTCGGCCGGCGCGGGCGAGTAACCCCGGGTTCGTCACCCGAGCGCGGGTCATCTAGGATGACTCGCGGACGCCGGAGGCAGGCGTCCGCGGGATCCGGGGGCCGCGACGACGGCGGCCGGACTCGGAGAACGGAACGGGGTGCGCCTGTCGGCGGTCCGATGACGAGCTGGCAGGGAGGGGCCGCGTGGCGAAGCGATTGCCCTCTGCGCCGCCCGTGCTCGCGGGCTACAGCTACGTGCGCCCGCTCGGCACCGGCGGCTTCGCCGACGTCTTCCTCTACGAGCAGGACCTGCCGCGCCGCGTCACCGCGGTGAAGGTGCTGCTCGCCGACGTCGTCGACGCGGAGGCGCGCCGCTCGTTCACGGTCGAGGCCGACGCGATGGCCAGGCTGAGCGCCCACCCCTCGATCGTGACCATCCATCAGGCCTCGATCTCCGCAGACGGCCGCCCGTACCTCGTGATGGAGTACTGCCCCGACTCACTCGGCGCGAAGGCCAAGCGCGGCCCGATGCCCTACGACGAGGTGCTCGACATCGGCGTGCGGATGGCGGGCGCCCTCGAGACCGCGCACCGCACCGGCCTGCTGCACCGTGACATCAAGCCCAGCAACCTGCTGCTGAACTCGCTCGGCGCGCCCGTGCTCGCCGACTTCGGCATCGCCGCGGCGATCGGCGACGGGCAGGGCGAGGCGTTCGCCATGTCGATCCCCTGGAGCGCGCCGGAGGTGCTCGGCGAGCAGACCACCGGCACCGTCGCCTCCGAGATCTGGGGGCTCGGCGCGACCCTCTACACGCTGCTCGCGGGGCACAGCCCCTTCGAGTTGCCCGATCGCGCCCGCAACACGGTTGACCAGCTCTCCCGTCGAGTGCTCTCGGCGAGGTACACGCCGCTCTCCCCGCGCGGCGTGCCGCCCCGCATCGACGCGGTGCTCGCGACGGCGATGCAGCGCGACCCCTCGCGTCGCTACGCCTCGATGAGCGAGTTCGGCGAGCAGCTGCGCTGGGCGCAGTACGAGCTCGGCCTCACCCCGACGACGCTCGAGGTCGCCGCGACGGAGTGGGCCGCCGCCGCACCCATCGACTTCGCGGACGCCTCGAGCCGCGGCCCGGTGATCTCGACGGTGAAGCCCGAGGGCCGCCTCGCCGCGCGCACCGCCTCCGCCGCGACGCCGCGCGGCCGCATCGTCGACGACGGCGGGCTCGCCGCGGCGCCGGCGCGGAACGGATGGCTGAAGCCGACGCTCATCGGCGTGGGCGCCGGGCTCGGCGTCCTCATCGCCGGCGCCGTGGCGATGAACCTCGCGGGAGTGCTCTGATGGCGGCCGCAGCACGCGAGCGCAGCGGGCGTCGACCGTCGCGCAGCGCGATCATCGGCGCCGTGGCGGGCGTGGCCGCCGTCGCGACCGTGGTCACCCTCGCGGTGACGGCGAACGGCTACGAGGCCCAGCAGGTGCCCCGGCTCGAGACCTCCGTGTGGGTGAGCCGTGACGCCGGCCAGTACGCTCGGGTCAACACCGACCTCGCCGAGATCGACGTCGTCCGCGACGTCGACGACCCGAGCGCGATCGTGCAGTCCGGCGCGCGCGCCTCCGTCTACAGCCAGGGGCTCGGGCAGCGCTGGCAGGTGAACGTCGCCGACCCCGTCGACCTCGTCGGCGCCGACGGCGTGGGCGGCACGCCGACCCCCGTCGGCACGCGCGAGGTGCAGTCGGCCGGCGACTGGATCGCCTACCGCACCGACACCGGGACCGTGCACGTCGGCCGGGTCGAGAGCGACCAGGCGGTGCCGGTCGACCCGTTCGCGGGCGAGGAGGGCGACACCGACGAGACGTACGCCGCCAACGCGATCGGCATCTCCCCGAACGGCCTGCTCGTCATGTACTCGGCGCGCGAGGGCGCGGTGCGCAGCTACGACGCGGAGAGCGGTCGCTTCGGCGACGCGGTGTCGATCGAGGCGCCGCCCGCCGCGGACGCCGGGGTCCAGCTCGCCGTGATCGGCGAGCACTGGCTGCTCGTCGACGCCGCGGACGGTCGCACGTGGCGCGAGGGCGGCGGCGCCCCGACGACGCTCGACGTCGGAGCCGACGCGCTGCTGCAGCAGAGCGCGGCGTCGGGCGACGCGGCGTTCCTCGCGGACTCCGACGGACTCGTCTCGATCCCTCTCGACGGCGGGGAGCCCGAGCGCGTCGCCGCCGACGGCGGCGTGCCGGCCAGGCCCGTCGTGGCCGACGGCGGTGTGGTCGCGGCGTGGCTCGCGCCGGGCGGCGGCACCGCCTGGTTCGGCGACACCGGTGAGTCGGTGGCCCTCGGCATGCCGTCGGGCGAGATCGATGCGGCCGCCTCGCTCTCGCCGGTGCTGCGCACGAACGGCGACCGCGCGGTGCTGAACGAGACGACGAGCGGGCTGCTCTGGACGCTCCCCGACGGCCGGCTCGTGCCGCTCGAGCAGTGGGACCTCGACGACGAGGTCGAGGACAAGGTCGGCACCCAGCAGGTGGAGGACCTCGCGAGGCAGGAACCGCCCGTCGCGGTCGCGGACTCCTTCGGCGTGCGCGCGGGCCAGCAGGTCGAGCTGCCCGTGCTGCTCAACGACCACGACCCGAACTCGAAGGACGTGCTGACGGTCGATCGCGCCTCCATGGCGGGCGGGCTCGCGGACCCGGGCTTCGGCGAGCTCTCGCTCGTCGCGAACGACCAGACGCCGACCGTGCGGGTGCGGGCGACGAGCGGCTCGACCACCTTCAGCTACGCCGTCACCGACGGGCAGGCGAGCTCCGCCCCCGTGACCGTGACGCTCACCGTGGTCCCCGACGACCAGAACTCGGCGCCCGTCTGGTGCGGCGTGGAGGCCTGCGTGCAGGAGTGGCCGTCGCCGCAGCTCATGCCCGGCGGGACCGCGATCGTCGACGTGCTGTCCGGCTGGGTCGACCCGGAGGGCGACGCCTTCGTGCTCGCCGGCGCCGAGCCGCTCGACCCGTCCGCGCCGGTCACGGTCGTCCCGATGGGCGACGGCCGCGTCGCCATCCGCCACACCGACCCGAACGCCGCGGGCACGACGGTCCCGGTGAAGATCACCATCGCCGACGTCCACGGCGCGAGCGCCGACGCGACCCTCGACCTCCGGGTGTCCGCCAACGCCGGCCTCGACGTCGCGCCGGTCGCCGTGACCGCCGGAGCCGGACGCACCACGATCGTCCCGATCGCCGACCACGCCTCGGGCGGCTCGGGCTCGCTGCGGCTCCTCGACGCGGTGCCGACGGCCTCCGCGGAGGGCGCCGGGCTCGAGGTCGTGCCGAACGCGGCCGCCGGCCAGGTCGAGCTCCGCGCCGCCGAGCCGGGCGCCTACACCGCCACCTACACGGTGCAGGACCTCGTGACGCGTGCCGAGCAGTCCGCGACCATCCGGGTCACCGTGGCCGCCGCCGGCGCGCCGATCGCGATCGCCCCGATGACCGCGTTCGTCCGGCAGGGCGAGGACTCCATGGTCGACGTGCTCGGCGCCGTGCAGAACACCGGCGGCCGGGTGCTCATGGTCACGGAGGCCGTCTCGGTCTCGCCCGAGCTCAACATCGGCCTCGTCGGCCAGTCCCAGGTGCGCGTCGCGGGGTCGACCCAGGACGGTCAGCCCGGGCTCGTCGGGCGCGCCAGGGTCACCGTCTCGGACGGCGCCGGCGGCACGGCGGTCGGCGACCTCAGCGTGTTCCTCGTCGCCGCCTCCGCCGGGCTCAGCCCGATCGCGATGCCGGACACGGTCACGATGCGGGCGGGGGAGCTCGTCAGCATCCCCGTCACCGCGAACGATGTGAGCCCCAGGGCCGAGCGCCTCGTCGTGCACCCCGAGGTGACCGGTTCCGGCACCGAGGGTGAGCTCGTCTTCGCATCCGGCAGCAGCGTCCGCTACCTCGCCCCGAAGACGCCGGGCACGTACGAGCTCGGCTACGCGGTCGGCCTCGAGCAGGCGCCCGACCGGCTCGACCACTCGACCGTGACGGTCACGGTGCTCCCGGACGGCGCGAACCGCGCGCCGCAGCCCCGCTCGCTCGTCGCGCGCGTGCTCAGCGGTCAGAGCGTGTCGATCCCCGTGCCGGCCGCGGGCATGGACCCCGACGGCGACCGCACCCGCCTCGTGTCGGTCACCCAGCCGGGCAAGGGCCTCGGCGTCGCCACGATCTCGGCCGAGGGCGACGCGATCGTGTACACGGCCCCCGCCGACGGCACCGGCGACACCCAGCCGAACTTCGAGTACACCGTGCGCGACGCCTCGGGCGCGACCGGCAGCGCCGCCGTGCGCGTCGGCGTGCTGAGCGCCGCCGTGAGCGATGCCGCCCCGGTCACCTTCAGCGACTACGTGCGGGTGCAGCGCTCCTCCGACTCGCCGGTGACGATCGATCCCGCCGGCAACGACCTCGACCCCGCGCAGGGCGCGCTCCGCCTGGTGAAGCTCGTGCCGAACGCCCCCGAGGGCACCGCGGAGTACGAGCGGCTCCTCGCCCTCATCGACGACCGGACCTCGCTCGCCGACCGCCGCGTCGTGCTGCGCGCCGGCGACGTGGTCGGCACCAACTCCTACCGCTACACGGTGGCCTCCGAGCGCACCTCCTCGACGGCCGAGGGGCTCGTCGTGGTGAACGTCACCGAGGCCGCCTCGACCGATGTGCCCGTCGTCCGGGACACCGTCGTCACCGCGCGCTCCCGGCTCGAGCTCGCCGACCGCGGGCTCGACGTCGTCAGCGGCCGGGTGGTCTGGGCCTCCGGCGACCCGGCGGAGCTGAAGCTCGAGCTCTGGGGCGACGGCCCCGCCGCCGCCGGCTTCTCGGTGCAGGGCCACCGCATCCGCGGTCAGCTCCCCGACGAGGGCGCGCTCGTGCCATTCCGGTTGAGCGGCACGAACTCCGCGGGCGGCGAGGTCGAGGCGTTCGGCTTCCTCGTGGTCCCGGCCGCCGACGAGCTCCGGGTGCAGCTGCGCGGCGACGTCAGCCCCGTCGAGGTGAAGGAGGAGGCGTCGAAGACCTTCGACGTCCAGAAGCTCCTCGACCTCCAGTCGGGTGATCGGGTCGAGCTGGCGGGCGACGGCGAGTACCCCGTGCAACGCGACGCGGCGAGCTGCGTCCCCGCGGGCGGCACCGGGGCGGAGTACCGGGCCGGTGCCGGCTCGCCGTGGTCCGACCTCTGCCTCATCGGGGTCCGGCTCCCGGGGCAGCAGCAGTGGTCGCAGGTCGCCGTGCCGATCAGCGTCATCCCGAAGGACCCGCAGGCCATCCTCTCGGCCGTGTCGCGCACGGTCCCGCCCGGCGCGAGCGAGACGGTGCGGCTCTACGAGGAGATGACGAGCTGGGAGGGCGGTCGCGAGGGCGACCGCGGCAAGCTCGACTACGCGGTCACCTACCAGGGCGCCGCCTTCACCGTCACCCAGCAGGGCGCGACCGTGACGGCCGAGGCTCGGGCGGATGCCCGGCCGGGCACCCGCGAGACCGTCACCGTGGGCGTGAGCGCCTTCGGCGGGCTGACCTCCGCGATCACGCTCGTCGTCGGTCAGGCCCCGGCGGACCAGCCGCGGGGCGCGGTCTTCACGCAGCAGTGCTCGGTGGGGCAGGGCAGCTCCTGCTCGATCCCCGTCGTGGGCGTCTCCGGCGAGTACGACCCGTTCTCGGGCAAGGCCGGCTCCGGTCTGAAGCTGCGCTCGCTGGGCGCCACCGCGTGCCCCGTCGCGAGCATCGGGATGCAGGGCGACACCGCCGTCACGGTGACCTGGCCGAGCGGGCAGAACGCCTACGGCGGTCAGTGCGTCGTGCCGTTCACCGTCGCCGACGCCCAGGGGCGCACCGGCGAGGGACGGCTCACCGTCGACCTGCTCGGCCTGCCGCAGGCGCCCGCGTCGATCGTCACGGCCGACTACACGAAGGACTCCGTGACGATGGAGGTCTCGCTCGGCGAGGCGCTCCGGGCCCACCCGGAGGTCACCGGTGTCGAGATCCTCGAGGGCGGCCGCTCGGTGGGGGCCTCCTGCGGACCGGGCGCACCCGGCGTCTGGCGGTGCACCGTCGGCGGGCTCGTCCCCGGCGAGCGGCACTCCTACTCGGCCCGCGCCGTGAACAGCGTGGGGCCCTCGGCCGCCACGAACACGGTCGAGACCTGGGCCTACGAGGCGCCCTCGGTCGACGGCGTCGTCGCGACCCCCGTGTACCGCGCCGGCACGACCTCGCCGAGCGCCGGCGTGGTGCAGCTGACGATCACCTCGGACGCCGACGCCCGCTCGTTCCGCGTGCAGGAGACCGGGCAGACGATCGACCGCACGGGGGCGCAGACGAACGCCGAGCTGACCCTCGCGCCGGGCCCGCAGATGATCACCCTGGTGCCGATCAGCGTGTACACGCCGCCCACCGGGCGCGGCAACAACGAGGGCGGCCAGGCCGCCACGCCGGTCACCGTCGCCGGCGGGCCCTACCTCGAGCCGAACGCCATCCAGGCGGTCGCCACGACGAACTCCTCGATCCGCATCTCGGGCGTCGGCCTCGCGGGCAACTCGAGCGCGAAGCCGAACGAGCTCGTGTACTTCGCCTGGCGCTCCGGGGGAGAGCCGCAGTGCTCCGCCGACGGCAACGGCGGGCTCACGTACAGCGCCGGCTCGGCGCGGGTCTCGACCTCGCCGGACATCGACGGCCTCGACGAGCGCAAGCGCTACTACATCAAGGCGTGCGGCTCCAACGGCTTCGGGGTCGTCGCCTCGGGGATCGGCGAGGTGCGCGTCTACACGAGCGCGGACACGCCCACGGGCGACGCGAGCTACACCGTCGCCACCGCGCCCGCGGGCGGCGGCACCCACTTCCGCTACGAGGTCACCGGCCCGAGCCTCGCCTCGATCGAGGACTTCCACGTCGAGTACTCCTCGAGCAGCTCCGGCGGCTGGACGACGGACTTCGGCTCGGCCGTCAACGACGGGTCGAACCCGGGCCAGGTGCTCGCCCGGCAGTGCCACGACACCTGGGGCGGCCTCTACTGCTCCAACGAGATCACCGTGAGCGCGAACACTGCGCCCGCGCCCGTGTCGGTCGACTTCAGCAGCTCCTGCGTGCCCGCCCCCGCGAACCCGAGCGACGTCTCGACGGGCGAGGCCGGGGCCACCGTCACCTCGGCCGCGGCGGGCTCCGCCGTCATCCAGAACTGGGCCCCGGACCCGAACGACCCGAACAAGGCGACCTTCCGGCTCGCGTTCACCGGGGCGTTCGGCGGCCTGCAGGCGATCGACCGCACCGTCGATATCTGCCAGCCGCCAGCGCCGGACCCGGGCGAGACCGGGGGCGGCGGATGAGGCATCCGCACCGCAGCCGGGCGGAGCCCGAGCCCGCCACCCAGCCCAGCACCGATCCCCGCCGAGAGGACCACCGATGACCATCGCCCCGGAACAGGCCGCCTGGTTCCACGAGACGTTCGGACTCATCGCCGACAACGTCGAGCAGGCGCTGCTCGGCAAGCGCCACGTGATCGAGCTCGTGCTCGCGACCGCGGTGTCCGGCGGACACGTGCTGCTCGAGGACGCCCCCGGCACCGGCAAGACCGCGCTCGCCCGCGCCATCGGGCAGACGATCCACGGCACCAGCTCGCGCATCCAGTTCACGCCCGACCTGCTGCCCGGCGACGTCACCGGCATCACCGTGTTCGACCAGAAGTCCGGCGAGTTCGAGTTCCACGCCGGACCGGTGTTCGCGAACATCGTGCTCGCCGACGAGATCAACCGGGCGAGCCCGAAGACGCAGTCCGCGCTGCTCGAGGTGATGGAGGAGGGGCAGGTCACGATCGACGGCGTCACCCGCTCCGTCGGCACCCCCTTCCTCGTGCTCGCCACGCAGAACCCGATCGAGCAGGGCGGCACCTACCGCCTGCCCGAGGCGCAGCTCGACCGCTTCTCCATCAAGACCTCCATCGGGTACCCCGACGAGGCCGCGACGATGCGCATCCTGCAGGGCGTCGGCACCCCCAAGGGCGAGCTCGAGGCCATCGTCGGCACCGACACCATCGTCGCGATGACGGAGCTCTCGCGCAGCGTGTACGTCAACCCGCTCGTCTCCGACTACATCATGCGGCTCGTCGACGCCACGAGGCGCGCCTCCGAGGTGCGCCTCGGCGTGAGCGTCCGCGGCGCGATCGCCCTGTCCCGACTCGCGATGACGTGGGCGGCCGCGGCCGGCCGCAGCTACGCGACCCCCGACGACGTGCGCGAGCTCGCCGTCGCCGCCCTCGCCCACCGGCTCGTCCTCGAGCCCGAGGCCGAGTTCGACGGCGTCACGCAGAGCGCGGTCGTCAACCAGATCCTGCTCGACGTGCCGGCGCCGAGGGAGAACGGGGTGGCGTGAGCGCACCCGAACGCCTGCTCCGCGAACCCGCGGGCCACGACACCGTCACCTCGACGCGCGGCGCCAGCGTCACGCGTCGTTCGGCGACCCGTCTCGGCGGCATCACGGGCGGCGCGGTGCGGTTGCGCCGCGGCTGGCGACGCGCGGGGGATGCCGCGGGCCGGGCCGTGCGCTGGGTGCGCGAGACGGTGTCGCCCGCCGGGGTCCTGCTCGCCGTGCTCACGGTCGGCGGGGTGCTCGCGGGCTGGGCGTTCGGCTGGATGGAGGCGTGGGTCGTCGCGGCCATCGCCGGCGTGCTGCTGCTCGCGTGCGTGCCGTTCCTGCTCGGCGCGCACGACTACCGGGTGCGGCTCGAGCTCGACCGCGACCGGGTGGTCGCGGGCTCCGAGATCCGCGGCGGCCTCGACCTCGTGAACGAGGGCCGCCGGCTGGCGCTGCCCGGCGTCGTCGACCTGCCGGTCGGCACGGGGCTCGTCGAGGCCCACGTGCCGCTGCTCCGCGCCGGCGCGCACCACCACGAGGAGCTCGTCATCGCCGCGCAGCGTCGCGGCGTCATCGACATCGGACCGATGACGGTCTCGCGCGGCGACCCGCTGCGCATCCTCCGCCGCGAGCTCAGCTGGCCCGAGGTGCAGCGCGTCTACGTGCACCCCGTGACCGCGCAGCTGCCGCCCTCGAGCGCCGGACTCATCCGCGACCTCGAGGGCGCGCCGTCGAGCCAGCTCGTCGACGCCGACCTCTCCTTCCACGCGGTGCGGGAGTACGCGCCCGGCGACTCGCAGCGGCACATCCACTGGAAGGCGACCGCCCGCACGGGCACCCTCATGGTGCGCCAGTACGAGGAGTCCAGGCACGCCCGCATCGCCGTGCTGCTCGACCTCGACCTCGGCGGGTACCGCGACGAGGACGAGTTCGAGCTGGCCGTCAGCGCCGCGGCCTCCCTCGGCGTGCAGGGCGTGCGCGAGGGCCGCGACGTGCTCGTCGGCGTGAGCGCCGAGCTCGACCCGGCCGACCGCGGCAGCGTGCAGGCCATGCGCTCGCTGCCGACCGTCTCCCCCCGGGTGCTGCTCGACGCCACCTCCGCGATCGAGGGCGGCGCCGCCGAAGGGCTCGACGCCGACGTCATCCGCCTGGAGTCGCTCGCCGCGCTCGTCGCGCGCTCCTTCGCCGATCTGTCGATCGCCTACCTCGTGACGGGCGCCGAGGTGCCGACCGCCCGGCTGCGCCGGGCCGCCGTCGCCCTCCCGCCCGGCATCGCGATCGTCGCGGTCCGCTGCGAGCCGGGCGCCGAGCCGGGGCTCCGCCGCTCGCGCGAGCTCGCGGTGCTCACGATCGCCGAGCTCGCCGACCTCGGCCAGCTGCTCGCGAGAGGAGCGGCGCGATGAGCGCGCCGGAGGCGGCGCCGGCCCGCGGCCGCCGCGCCGACCGGCCCGAGCGCTTCGAGCGCGGACCGTCGCCCTTCGACGAACGGAGCCTGCTCGGGCTCGGCTACGTCGTCGTCGCCGTCGTGCTGGCGACGATCGCGGCGTGGCCGGTCTACGGCTCCCCGCGCATGATCCTCGTCGCCGCCGTGGGACTCGTGCTCGGCCTCGGGCTCGCGGTCGTCGCCCGGCTGCTGCGCTGGCGCGGCGTCGTCGGCGCCCTCCTCGTCACGGCGTTCGCCGTCGTCGGCTACGCGCTCGTCGTCGTGCCCGTGGCGATCCCCTCCGCGCTCGGCAGCCCGATGCGCATCGTCGAGGGCGTGCGCGACGGCTTCGTCGGCGTCATCGTCGGCTGGAAGCAGCTGCTCACCCTCGCGCTCCCGCTCGGCGAGTACCAGGCGGTGCTCGTGCCGTTCCTGCTCGTCATCCTGCTCGGCTCGCTCCTCGGCGGGCTGCTCGTACTGCCCGACCGCGGCTGGTCGCCACTCGCAGTGCTCGTAGGCTTCGGCATGACGGTGTTCGGCATCGTGTTCGGCTCGAGCGCCCTGAGCGCCCCGCTGCTGCTCGGGCCCGTACAGGTGCCGGCCCCGAGAGAGCTCCTGGTCGGCGTCGGCGGGCTCCTGGCGGCGGTCGGCTGGCTGCTCCTGCGCTCCCGCTCCGCACGGCGGATCGCGCTGCAGCGGGCGACGGCCGGAACGGTGCAGCGCTCCGGCCTGTCGGGCTGGGTCGCGGTGCGCCGCCGGGCCGTCGCCGGCGGCCTCGTCGCGGTCGCGCTCATCGCTGGCGCCGCCGTCGCCCCCGCCGCCGCGCAGCTGAGCGACCGCAGCGCGCTGCGCGACCGCATCGAACCCGAGCTCGCCGTACGGCAGGCGCCGTCGCCGCTGTCGGCCTACCGCTCGGCCTTCACGAGCGAGCGGATCGACGAGGCCTGGCTCGAGCTCGACGGCGACACGGCCGGCGTGGAGCGCGTCCGCATCGCGACGCTCGACGACTTCGACGGCGAGATGTTCCAGGTCGCCGCCGACCCCGACGACGCCGCCACCCGGTTCACCCGGCTGCCGCGCGCCGCGACGAAGGGGGCCGGCGACGCCGAGTTCACGCTCGCCGTCGGCGACGGCTACCGCGGCCTCTGGGTCCCGGTCCCGGGCGGGCTGATGGCGGCCCCCGACTTCTCCGGCGAGCGTGCGGTCGCGCTCGAGGACGGCTTCCACCGCTCCGCCGACGGGGCGACCTCGATCTCGATCGCGACGCTGCCGGGTTCGAGCGGCCGCGACGCTCAGCGGGGGCTCGTCGCCGGCGACCGGTACCGGGTCGTCGCGCACGCCGACGAGATCCGCGGACTCGAGACCCTCGGCAGCCCCGCCACCCAGTCCGCCATCGACGAGGAGAGCTATCCCGCGCTCACCGCCTGGGCGGAGATGCAGGCGCAGCCGCGCTCGGCCGAGGGCCTCGCGACCCTGGTGGAGCGCCTGCGCGCCCGCGGCTATCTGAGCCACGCGGCCGGCGACGGCGAGGCGGCGGCCGAGTGGATCGGGCGGATGGGTCCGGGCTACGCGTTCCTGCCGAGCTACTCCGGCCACTCGACGGCGCGGATCGAGGCGCTCTTCACACAGCTCGTCGACCAGCAGCGCCTCGCCGGAGAGCAGGCCGGCGACGCCGAGCTCGTCGCGGGCATCGGCGACGACGAGCAGTTCGCCCCCGCCGTCGCGCTCCTCGCCCGGTACCTCGGCTACGAGTCGCGGGTCGTGCTCGGGTTCCGTCTCGACTCCGCCGGAGAGGTCGACGGCGTCGAACGCTGCACCGAGGTCTGCACGGGCGGTGCGCTCGCCGCGTGGGTCGAGGTCCGTTCGGCGAACGGCGACTGGGCGACGGTCGACGTGACCCCGCAGCACGAGATCGCGCCGAGCTTCATCAAGGAGGGCGAGCAGCTGCCGCAGCACCCGACTCGCCCGGAGCGGCCCGACACAGACACTCTCGACCCGCCGCCCGCGCAGAGCGACGCGAGTGAGGCCGAGGCGGCGCCCGCCGAGGAGACCGGGCCGGATCTCTCCCTCCTCTTCGCGGTGCTCAGGTGGACGGGGATCGGACTCGCGGCGCTGCTCTGCCTCCTGCTGCCTGTCCTCGTCCTGCTCGCCGCGAAGCGGTGGCGGCGCGCCGGCCGTCGCCGCGAGCCCGCGCCGGAGGTGCGGATCGTCGGCGCATGGGACGAGCTCGTCGACCGCTACGTCGACGAGGGCGTCCTCGCGGGGGAGTCCGGCACGCGCGCGGCGACCGCCCGGGCGAGCGGCCGGCCTGCCGCGGTCGCGCTCGCGGCGCTCGTCGAGCGCGCCGTCTTCGCCGGCGACCCGCCGTCCCCGGCCGATGCGGACGCCGCGTGGGCCATCGTCGATCAGGAGACGGCGGCCCTCCGCAGCCGGGACGGCGCCCCCCGCCGTCTCGGGGTGATGCTGTCGTTCGCGTCATTCCTGCGTACAATCCGACCCGCACGTGTTCTCACGGAGGAGCCCGCCAGATGACCCCCGCCGATTCCCAGCAGTTCGCCGTCGTCATGCTCGTCATGACCCTCGTCTGGCTCCTCGTCGCGGTCGGGGTGTACGTCTGGTACGCGGCGATGCTCGCCCGGGTGTTCCAGAAGTTCGGCCTGCCCGCGTGGTCGGCCTGGGTCCCCGTCTACAACGAGATGCAGCTCTTCGGGCTCGGCGGGCAGCCGAAGTGGGCGGCCATCCTGCTCTACGTGCCGATCGTGCAGCTCGTGGGCCTGTACTTCCGCATCCTCGCCGTGCACCGCGTGACCACCCAGTGCTGGCGCGGGGTCGGCACCACCGTCGTCGGCATCCTGCTGCCCCCGGTGTGGGCGACGATGCTCGCGCTCGGCGCCGCACCCGACCCGGAGCGCGGCCGGCTGCCCAAGCCGTTCGGCACGAACACCGGCCCCTCGCCGGTCGCGCAGGGCCCGCTCGCCGTCGGCCAGCCGGGGGCCATCCCCCCGGTCGCCCCGCAGGGCTCCGCGTTCCTGCCGTCGCAGGAGCCGTTCGCGGCCGGCGGCGCCGGGCACGCGGGCGCGCCCACGCAGGCTGCAGCGCCGGCGCACGCGCCGTTCTCCGCGCCCGCGCCGGCGACGGCCCGTCCGGCTCCGGCCGCTCCGGCCGCGGCGCCGATCGTGCCGCCGAGCTTCGCGGTGCCCCCGGTCGCCCCGCCCGCGGGCGGCACGCTGCCGCCGACGGCCCAGACCGGGGCCCAGCCGGCGGCCCAGCCCGCGCCGCCGGCCGCTCCGCAGCAGCCCGCAGCCCCGCAGCAGCCCGCGGCGCCGGTCTTCGCGCCGCCCGCACCCCCGGCGCCGCAAGCCGCCGCGCCCGCGGCCCCGGCCGCGGCGCCCGCCGCCGCCCCCGCGGTTCCGGCCGCCCCGCCCGAGGAGCCCACCGCGCCGAATCGCATCGAGCCGATGCCCCCAGGACCCGCCTTCGTCGAGTCCGCCTCCGCGTTCGCGGACTCCGCCTCGATGTTCGCCGGTGCGGCCTCCGCGTTCGCGGCATCCGCCCGCGCCGAACCGGCCTTCAGCCCGCCGGCCGACGACGAGATCGCCGACGCCGCCACGATCATGGTCGCCCCCGCCGAGGAGGACCCGATCGACCGCACCGTGGTCGTCGAGCGCCGCCCGCGGATCACCTGGATCCTCGTCACCGACGAGGGCGCGCGGCTGCCCCTCGACGCCGCGCTCGTCGTGCTCGGCCGCAACCCGCGCCAGGTCGGCGAGGGCGAGCAGCGGCTCATCGTGCCCGATTCCAGCCGCACGCTCTCGAAGACGCACGCCGAGCTCCGCCGCGACGGCGAGCAGTGGACCGTCGTCGACCTCGGCTCCACGAACGGCGTGCTCGTGCCCGACCGCTTCGGCGAGGAGCAGCTGATCGACCCCGGAGTGCCGACGCCCGTCGCCGAGCGATTCGTGCTCGGCACCCTGGGGCTCCGGATCCTCCGTGGCGAGTCCGAGCGGACCGGCCCGGTATGACCGATCCCCACGCCGTGACCGTCGCGGCCGCCGTCGCCACCGACGTCGGCCTGGTCCGTCGCGCGAACGAGGACTCCGCGCTCGCCGAATGGCCCGTCTTCCTCGTCGCCGACGGGATGGGCGGCTACGAGGCCGGCGATCGGGCGAGCGCCGCGGTCGTCGAGGCGTTCCGGGTGCACGTCGCCGGACGGCCCACCGCCACGGTCGGCGCGGTCCGGGACGCGCTGACCGCCGCAGCGGACGGCGTCGCGAAGGTCGCCGCCGAGACCGACCGGGGCGCGGGCAGCACCGTGACCGGCGTGGTGCTCATCGAGGACGAGGGCGAGCCCGCCTGGCTCGTGTTCAACGTCGGCGACTCGCGGGTCTACCGTCACCACGGCACCGAGCTCGAACAGCTCACCGTCGACCACTCCCTCGGTCAGGAGCTCATCGACCGCGGCGCGATGCGCCGGGAGGACCTCGCGAGCTTCGACCGCCGCAACGTCATCACCCGCGCGATCGGGGCACCGGACAGCACCGCGGACAGCTGGCTGCTCCCGGTCGTGAACGGCGAACGGCTGCTGCTCTGCTCCGACGGGCTCACCGCCGAAGTGAGCGACGAGGGCATCCGCGCGACGCTCACCATGAGCGGCCGGCCGGAGTCCGCGGCGCAGGCGCTCGTGCAGCGCGCCCGGCAGGCGGGCGGGCGCGACAACATCACCGTCGTCGTCGTCGATGTGATCTCCGGCGGCATCGAGGAGCTCGGCGACGGCACCACCTCGATCCGACCCGCGGCGGATGGCGAGGAGGCCGACGACCACACGACGATCCCGGTGCGTCGGGCGGCCTCGTGAACGAGGAACACGGGCGGGGCGAGCCGATGCCCTCGCATGATGGGGCCGGCGCGCCCGACGAGCTCGAGGACGCGACCGTGATCGTCGAGCGCACGGCCGAACGGCTCGCGGGCGCGTCGCCGCTCGCCGATCCCGACTGGGACCCGGCGGATGCCGACACGGCCGACCGGCCCGAGGAGGCGACCGTCGTCGTGGATCGCGCAGGCGGCGCGGAGGTCGATGAGACCCGCGTCGTCGACCGTGGCGCCTCGGCCGAGCGCGCGGAGCGCGGCACGGCGGCCGAACCGCTCGCACACCCTGCCGAACCGCTCGCGACCCCCGCCGAACCGGTGCTCAACGCGCCGAACCGTCGTCGCCGTCGCCGCGAGCCGGCGCCCGCCCCGGTCGCGGACGAGGTGCTCCGCACGGCCGAGCACGGTCCCGGCGTCGGCGTGCTCGACCGCTATCCGGCGCGCACCGGCGAACCGTTGCGGATGCCGATCCCCGAGCTCGGCGAGGGCCCGGGCCCGACGCGCGACCCCGCGGCGCCGCTGCCCTCGGTCGCCCGCCGCAGCCGACGTTCGGCGGTGGTCTCGCTCGCCGCCGTCGTGGTCGCCGGGGTGCTCGGCCTCGCCGGGCTCATCGCCGTCGGCTCGATCCTCTGGCGCGCGCTCTTCGGCTGACGCTCGCTCCGGCCCGGCCCCCCCCGCCGAGGCAACCGGCCCCGCCGCGAATCCGGCCCCGAGGCATCCGCGCCGCGTCAGGACACGTCGCGGCGCCAGCTCGTCGCCCCTCCGATCACGGCGAGCACGACCGCGATGCCGAGCAGCACGAGTCCGCCCTGCCACCACACCAGCATCTCGGCGGCGCCGCCCGGCGTCGCCAGCGCGTAGAACGAGGCGCCGACGAGCGCGTCGCTGGCCGAGCCGGGCAGGAACTTGCCGATGGCGGCGGTCGCGTCCGAGAACGAGGTCGCGAGGCGCAGCAGCGGCTCGACGAACTGGGTGAAGGCGAGCACGATGACGATCGCCGCGACCTGGTTCGGCACGACCGAGCCGAGCGCCGCACCGATCGCGGCCCAGAGCGCCATCGCGAGGATGCCACGGCCGATCATCGCCCAGGTGTCGCTCTGGTCGAGCAGCGTGTCGAGTCCGAAAACGGCGAGCATCGCCGCGCCGGCCCCGACCGAGGCGAGGAACGCGATCACACCGAAGCCGGCGCCGATCGGCAGCTGCGCGAGGAGCTTCGCGCCGAGCACCGTGGTGCGCTGCGGCGTCGCGAGGAACGTCGCCGTGAGCGTGCGGTGCCGGAACTCGCCGGTGACGGCCAGCACGCCGATGATCACCGCGAAGACGTAGCCCATCGAGGTCGCGAAGCTGTAGATGAGCGGCGCCAGCGGCATGTCGCCGAGCGAGGGGGCCGACGCGCCGGTCGCGGCGGCGGCGTCGGGGTTCGCGATCGTGAAACCGAACAGCGCCGCCAGGCCGCCCGCGATGAACGCGAGATAGGCGAACATGATGATGGCGAGCAGCCACCACATGCGGGTGGTCGTGACCTTCAGGAACTCGGATGCCAGGACGCGCATGCCGTTCACCCCTCACCCTCGCCGACGAGCGCGAGGAAGGCGTCCTCGAGCTCGGACTTCAGCCGGTGCAGCTCCGAGAGCTCCACCCCGCCGACGAACGCGGCGCGACCGACCCGTCCCGGTTCGGGCTCGTCGACGATGAAGCCGTTGCGGCCCTCGGCGTAGGCGAGGCCCGCGGCGCCGAGCGCGGCCGCGAGCGCGGGGCGGTCGGGCGAGTCGACGATGGTGCGCGGCGCGCGGTCGAGCTCGAGGCTCGCGAGCGTCCCCGTGCGCATGAGCTTGCCGCGCGCGATGATCACGACCTCGTCGACCGACTGCTGCACCTCGCTCAGCAGGTGCGAGCTGATCAGCACCGTGCGGCCCTCGGCGGCGAGCTGCTGCAGGAAGCCGCGGATCCACCGGATGCCCTCCGGGTCGAGGCCGTTGATCGGCTCGTCGAGCACGAGCACGCCCGGGTCGCCGAGCAGGGCGGTCGCGAGCGAGAGCCGCTGGCGCATGCCGAGGGAGTAGCCGCCGACGCGTCGGCCGGCGTAGTCGCTCATGCCGACCTGCTCGAGCACCGTGTCGACCCGCTGGCGGGGCAGTCCCGCGGCGGTCGCATAGACGCGCAGGTGGTCGCGCCCCGTGCGGCCGGGATGGAAGCTCGCGTCGAGCGCGGCGCCCACGGTCTCGAGCGGCCGCTCGAGCTTCGCGTACGGGGTACCGCCGAACGTCGCGGTGCCGGCGTCGGCGCGGACGAGGCCGAGCAGCATCCGCAGCGTCGTCGTCTTGCCCGCGCCGTTCGGGCCGAGGAAGCCGGTCACCACGCCCGGGCGCACGGTGAAGCTCAGATCGTCGACCGCGGCGACCTGGCCGAACCGCTTGCCGAGTCCCGAGACCTCGATGGGGATTCCGCCGGTCATGCGCTCTCCTCACGTGGCGTGCAGGCGGGTGCAGCCGCCTGCCATCACCCTAGCGACGGATGCCGGTAGAGGCATCCGTCGCGCGGGGGAGATGCGCGCTAGTTGAGCGGGCGGATGTCGGACGGCAGCACGCCGCCGGCGTACAGCTGCGCGGCGGCATCCTCCAGTGCACCGAGCGCGAGCCGCTGCGTGTACGGGCCGTAGGAGACCCGAGCCACGCCGAGCTCGGCGAGGCGCGCCGGGGCCGGCACTCCCGGCAGGCCGATGACGGACAGCCGGCGCTCGCCGAGCGCGTCGACGAGCTCGGCGATCTCGGCCTCGCCGAGGGCGCCGGGCACGAAGACGCACGTCGCCCCCTCGTCGAGGAACGCGCGGCCGCGCTCGATCGCGTCGGCCAGCCACACCTCGCGCGGGCGCTCGTGGCCGCGCAGCCAGGCGTCGGTGCGCGCGTTCAGCGCGAACGGGACGCCCTCGGCCTCGGCCGCCGAGACCGCGGCCCGCACCGCCGCGACCGAGTCGGCGAGCGGCTTCAGCTCGTCTTCGAGGTTCGCGCCGACGATGCCCTCGCCGATCGCCCGCCGGATCGTCTCGCCCGGCGCGCCGTACCCCGCCTCGAGGTCGGCGCTGACCGGCACCTCGACGGCCCGGGCGATGCGCCCGGCCATGTCGAGCATGAGCTCGACCGGGATGCGTTCGCCGTCGGGGTAGCCGAAGCTCGCCGCGATCGAGTGGCTCGCCGTGGCGAGCGCCGTGGTGCCGGGCAGCGCGGCGACGACGCGGGCGCTCACGACGTCCCAGACGTTCACCACCTGCAGCAGCTCGGGCGCCGCGTGCAGCTCGCGCAGGCGCTCGGCGCGGGAGACGGTGAGCTCGGCGAGGTGGGCGGCGTGGTCGTGCGGCGTGGAGGTCATGAGGCGAGGGTAGCCGGAGCCGGTGACGGCGAGCCGGGTCGATGCAGGAAGCCCCGGCCGCGCCAGGAATCGCTAGCATGACCGCATGGGGGCGACGACGGCGAGCGGGGGCAGGCGTCTCTCGGTCAACGCCCTGCTCGACGGCGCGGTCTTCGTCTACGCGGGCGTCGCCGCGATCTGGCTCGCCTGGCTCGTGCTCAGTCAGTCGTTCGAGTTCGGCTGGTTCGGCATCCTCTTCTTCCTCGCGTTCTGGCTGCTGCTTGCCTATCTCGTGCTGCCCCGGCTGCACCGCATCCTCACGACGATCTACGTGCCCGACTACTTCATCGGCCGGGCGCGCACGAGCGACGGCCTGCTCGGCGACCCCGTCAACCTCGCGCTGCTCGGCGAGGAGGGCGCGATCCACGAGGCCATGCGCGGCGCCGGGTGGACGCGCGCCGACGATGTCGACGCCGCCTCGAGCTGGCGCATCATCCTCTCCACGATCACCCGCCGCAGCTACGACGAAGCGCCCGTGAGCCCGCTCTTCCTCTTCGGGCGGATGCAGGACTTCGCGTACCAGCAGGAGGTCGAGGGAAATCCGGCGAAACGGCACCACGTGCGCTTCTGGCGGACGCCGGAGGGCTGGCTGCTGCCGGGCGGCCGCCGCGTCGACTGGCTCGCCGCCGGCACCTTCGACCGGGCCGTCGGCTTCTCGCTGTTCACCCTGCAGATCACGCACAAGATCGACGCCGACACCGACGTCGAGCGCGACCACATCGTGCGAACCGTGCTCGACGCGGGGGTGCCGGCGGCGGTCGACGTGATCCGGGACTTCTCCACCGGCTACCACTCGCGCAACGGCGGCGGCGACACGATCACGACCGACGGCGACCTGCCGGTGCTCGCGCTCGGCTCCGCGGTCGCGGCGGCGGATGCCTCGGCCGGGGCATCCGCGACCCGCGCCGCCTCCTGGGGGGCGCCCGGCGAGCCGGCCGAGCATCCGGAGACCGCGAAGCGCACCGCGTTCGAGCCGCTCACCCGGCTCGCCGACCGCGACGCGGAGCGGGCCGCGCTCGCCCGGGTGCACCGCCGACCGGCGGCGACCTCGCTCGGGGCGCTGCTCATCGTGGTCCGGGTGCTGCTCGGCGTGATCTGGCTGATCGGCCTGTACGTGCAGTGGCCGACGGTCGTGCGCGAGCTCGACCTCGTCGCCGAGGGCGTCACGGAGGGGGAGGTGTCCGCCTTCGTGCTCTGGACCGTCATCGTCGGCGGCGCGGTCGTGCTGCTCGCCGAGCTCGTGTTCGCGTGGCTCGTGTTCCGGGGCAGCAACTGGGCGCGCATCACCGTGATGTTCGTCGCGATCCTCAGCACGCTCGTGTCGGCGGTCGACTACTTCGGCGGCGACGCCGAGATCACGATCCGCACGACGCTGCTGACGCTCGCCGTCGACATCCTCGTGCTGCTCGCCCTGTCGAGCCGCTCGGCCCGCGCCTACGCCCGGCGGGGCCGCGCGGAGCCCTGAGCTCGGTCGAGCGGCGTCCCGGCCTCACAGCGAGCCCGCGTAGCCCTGGCACGCGTCGGGAGTGAGGCCCGCCGCGGCGGCCTGCTCGGCGACGTCGACCGCGGAATCGAGGGGGGTGAGGCCATGGCCGATGAGGCAGGCCTGCAGGAGGCGGGTCGTGAACGAGTCGTCTTCGTTCGCGATCTGCCAGGCTTCGTCGACGCCGGCGAACTCGCGCTGGTAGCAGCGGTCGTCGTCTCCCGACTGCACGGCTTCGTCGGGCACCGAGTACTCGATGACCTGCTCGCCCCGGGTGATGTTCGCGAGCGGCTGGCCGGCGTCCGACATGCAGTCCTCGTAGCGCGCGAAGGCGTCCTGGTACTCGGGCAGCGACACCGAACCGTCCGCGAGGGCCATCGTCTGCTGCGCCGAGGGGCCGACCGGCGGGAGCTCATCGCGCGTGAGCGGCGCTCCATCCGCCGACGCCCCGGGAACCGAGCACCCCGCGCAGGCGAGTGCGGCTGCGAGGACGAGGGCCTTGGCTGCGTGCTTCATCACCGACCTTCCGGCCGAGCTCAGTGCGGAGCGTGGTACTCGGCCTCGCCGCGACGCCAGTAGCCCTTGACCACGAGCTGATCGGACGCGAGGCCCCAGCGGTCGAGCAGGAGCGCACGCCCGGGCTTCACGATCGCGTGCTCGGCGGCGACGAAGGCGAACACCTCGCCGACGGGCCGGTCCTCGGGGCCGAGCGCGTCGAGGGCCGCGACGAGTGCCTCGCCCTGCGGGCGCCCGTCGCGATGCACCCAGCGCAGCTCGGTGCCGGCGGGGGCCTCGAGGGCGGGCCGGTGCGCGGCGTCGGGCACCTCGACGAGCACGAGTCCGCGGGGCGTCGCGTCGCCCTCGCGGGAGAGGCGGGCGAGGAAGCGACGGATCGCCGGCAGCGCCGTCTCGTCGCCCGCGAGCAGCCAGCCGTCGGGCTCGCCGGTGATCACCATCGAGCCGCGTGGGCCGCCCACCCCGATGACCGAGCCGATCGGCGCGTGGTCGGCCCAGCGGCCGGCGATGCCGTGCTCGCCGTGCACGACGAACTCGATCTCGAGCACGCCGGCCTCGGCGTCCCAGGCGAGCGGGGTGTACTCCCGGCTCGGGGACTCGCGGAGCGCCCCGACGTCGAGCGCGCCGGCGTCGCCGTCGAGACGGAATCCCTCGGCCGGGCTTTCGCCGGGGAAGAACAGCCGGATGTGGTCGTCGCTGCCGAGCGAGTCGAAGCCGCGCAGCGCCTCGCCCTCGAGGCGGAGGCGCAGGTAGTGCGGGGCCAGCCGCTCGCGCGCGGTCAGCGTGACGGGGCGGAAGACGAGCTCGCGGGGCACGCGGTCGAGGGTGAAGGGCATGGCGGGTCCTTTCGGGGTCGCTGCGGTGGTGCGGTCGGCGATCAGTGCTCGGATGCGGATGCGGATGCGGACCCGGTGCCCGCTGCGGCGGGCACGGCGGCCGGGCGGTAGTAGACGGCGAGGCGCTGGCCGCCGTGCTCCACGACGTCGACGGGGGTGTCGAAGACCGCGGAGAGCACCTCGGGCCGCATGATCTCCTCGGGCGTGCCCGAGGCGACGATCCGGCCGTCGGCGAGGGCGATGATGCGGTCGGCGTAGGCCGAGGCGAAGTTGACGTCGTGCACGACGAGCACGATCGTCTTGCCGAGCTCGTCCGCGGCGTCGCGCAGCCGCTGCATCATCGCCGCCGCGTGCCGCATGTCGAGCGCCGCGAGCGGCTCGTCGAGCAGCACCACCTCGGTGTCCTGCGCGAGCACCATCGCGACGAAGGCGCGCTGGCGCTGCCCGCCCGAGAGCTCGTCGAGGAAGCGCTCCTCGAAGCCCTCCAGGTCGAGGAAGGCGAGGGCCCGGTCCACGGCCTCGCGGTCGGCGGCGGTCAGCCGGCCCTGCGAGTGCGGGAACCGGCCGAAGGACACGAGCTGGCGCACCGTGAGCCGGGCGACGAAGTGGTTCTCCTGCTTCAGGATCGAGACGACCTTCGCGAGCTCGCGCGGCTTCGCCGTGACGACGTCGAGGCCGCCGACCCGCACCCGCCCGCTGTCGGGGTCGAGCAGCCGCCCGACGATCGTGAGCAGGGTCGACTTGCCGGCCCCGTTCGGGCCGACGAGCGCGGTGAGCCCGCCCGAGGCGATCTCGAGGTCGACGGGTCCGAGCGCACGGGTCGCCCGGTAGTGCTTGTCGACCGCTTCGATGGTGATCAACGCAGCCCCTTCCTGAGGATGACGATGAGGAACGCGAGCCCGCCGACGAACTCGATGACGATGCTGACGAGGCCCGCGGCGGCGAAGACGTGCTGCATGACGAAGTAGGCGCCGAGCAGGGTCGCGAGACCGAGCAGCACGGCGACGGGCAGCACCTGGCCGTGCCGGTCGGAGGAGACGAACTGGTAGCTCATGATCGCCACCAGGAAGCCGAAGAACGTCATCGGCCCGACCATCGTCGTCGACACCGAGACGAGCACGGCGACGACGACGAGGAGCACCACGATCTCACGCCGGTAGCGCAGGCCGAGGCTCGTCGCGGCATCCCGCCCGAGCGCGATCACGTCGAGCGCCGCGCGTCGCCGCCACGCCCACACCGCGATGGCCGCGACGACGAGGGCGGCCCACGGCAGCACCTCGGGGTTGCCGCGGCCGATGCTGCCGTAGAGCCGCGCGGAGAGCACGTCGAACTCGCTCGGCGTGAGCATCCGCTGCAGGAACGTCGAGACCGAGCCGAAGCCGACGCCGAGCACGACGCCGACGAGCAGCAGCACGTGCAGGTTCGCCCGCTTGCCGGAGAACAGCCAGCCGTAGAGCAGCGTCGCGAAGAGCACCATGAGCGCGCTCTGCGCGACGATCTTGCCGACGCCCTCGACCTGCGTCGCCGCCATCCCGAACACGAAGACGAGGGCCGTCTGCATCAGGGTGTAGAGCGCGTCGAAGCCGAGGATCGAGGGCGTCAGGATGCGGTTGCCGGTGGCCGTGTGGAAGAGCACCGTCGCGAGGGCCTGCGCGGCGGCGACGAGCGCGATCGTCGCGACGGCGACCGAGCGGCTCTGCACGATCACCCAGAAGCCGGGCTGGTCGGCCGGCACCGGGTTGCCCCAGACGAGCAGGCCCACGGCGAAGAGCGCGGCGGCCGCTGCGGCGACGATCGCGGCGAGGGGGACGCGCCGCTCTCGCGGCGGGGCCGCGGCGGCGGGGCGGGCGGATGCCTCGGCGCCGACGGCCGGGACGGAGGCCCCGGCGCTCACGAGCGCACCGCCCGCTGCCGGAGGAGCAGGGCGATGAACACCGCGCTGCCGACGATGCCGAGCACCATCGACACGGGCACCTCGAACGGCATCCGCACGGTGCGCCCGACGAGGTCGCAGGCGGTCACGAGCACGACGCCGCCGACGCAGACCCACGGCAGGTTCGAGCGGAGGTCGTCGCCGCGCACGAGGGAGACGATGTTCGGCACGACGAGTCCGAGGAACGGCAGGAAGCCGACCACCACGACGGTCACGCCCGTGGCGACGGCGACGAGGCTCGTGCCGAGCAGCACGACGGCCTCGTAGCGCACGCCGACGGTGGTCGCGACGTCGCGACCGAGCCCGGCGACCGTGAGCCGGTCGGCGACGACGAAGACGAGGATCGTGACGATCGCGACGGCCCAGAGCACCTCATAGCGGCCGCGGACGACGCTCGTGAAGCTGCCCATGAACCAGGTGCCGAGCAGCTGCAGCGCGTTGTTCGTCGCGGCGAGGTAGGTGGTGACGGCGCTCACGACGGCGCCGAGCATGATGCCGATGAGCGGCACCACGAGGGTCGAGCGGAGCGCGATGCGGCGGAGCACCGCGAGGAAGACGAGGGTGCCGGCGAAGGCCGCGAGGGAGGCGACGAGCATCTGCACGGGCAGCGGTGCGGTCGGCACGACGAGGAGGGTGACGAGGAGCCCCAGCGCGGCCCACTCGGTGGTGCCGGAGGTGGTGGCGTCGACGAAGCGGTTCTGGGTGAGCATCTGCATCACGAGCCCGCTCACGGCCATCGCGCAGCCCGAGAGCACGAGCGCGATGGTGCGCGGCACCCGGGTGATCCAGAACATCTCGCCGCCGCCCTCCGCGCCGACGACGTCGTACACGCCCACGAAGAGGGAGGCCGCGAGCAGCGCGATCGCGAGCGCGATCGCCGCGGGCAGGGCGAGCACGCGGAGGCGCGCGCCGCGAACGGCGCGCGCCTCCGGCCGGGCGGCGGGGTCTGCCGCCCGAGCGTGGGACGTGTCGAGGCTCAGGATGCCGCCCCGAACGCCTTCGCGAGCTGCTCGTAGACCCCGGTGTAGGTCTGGATGTCCTCGCGGAGGTAGAACGCCGGGTCGACGTAGACGACCTGGCCGCGCTTCACGGCCGTGACGTTCGCGAGCGCCTCCGAGCCTTCGATGAGCTGCTTGGCCGGCACGTAGCCCTCGGCGTCGGTCATAGCGCCCTCGCGGTCGATCACGACGATCCAGTCGGGGTTCGCGGCGGCGATCGCCTCGACGCTGATGTCGTCGCCGTGCGAGGTGTCGTCGGCGGCCTGCTCGATGCCGGGCTTCAGATCGAGCGCGGGGTAGAGCATGCCGAGGCCGCGGCCGGTGACCGGGGCGATGTAGGAGATCTCGCCGCCCGAGGTCATCAGGCTGACGACGGTCGAGCTGCCGTCGTAGGCCTTCTTGGCGTCGGCGATCGACTGCTCGAAGTCGGCGACGAGCTTCGCCGCCTCGTCCTCGCGGTCGAAGATCTGGCCGAGGATCTCGACCTGGCGCACGAGCTCGGCGGCGGGGTCCTCGCCCTCGCGCGGCGCGATCTCGATGACGGCGGCGTCGGGGTTCTGGCTCACGATCTGGTCGTACGACTCGGCGAAGCGGTAGCCGCCGATGATGAGCTCGGGCTGCGCGGCGACGATCGACTCGAGGTTCGGCTCGAAGTGGGCGCCCACGTCGAGCACCGCCTCGTCGTCGGTGTACTCGGGCCAGATGTCGGTGCCCATGACGCCCTTGGGCGCCGCGGCGAGCGGGATGTCCCAGGCGGACAGGGTCTCGAAGACGTGGTTGTCGAGGGCGACGACGCGCTTCGGGTTCACCGGGACCTCGACCTCGCCGTGATTGTCCTCGATCGTGACCGTGGTGGCGGCGGCGGTGCTCGGTTCGGCCTCGGCCGTGCCGCTCGCGCAGCCGGCGAGGAGGAGGCTCGCGGCGGCGAGCGCCCCGGCAGCGGCGAAGATCGACTGGCGTCTGGGCATGCGGAAGTCCCCGTTCGTAGGAGTGTGCAAGGAATGCCGACCCCTCGTCGCGTCGACTAAGGTGAGGCTAACCTTAACCGAGGGCGGATCTCAAACCCCGGCGTGCGCCGCGCAGGGGAGCGCCGTGCACCCCTCGCACACCACGGACTGCTGCCGGCACGAGGTATCCGGGCAGTTCGCCGTGCGGTTCGTCGCGGCGCCGCAGCCGGCGCAGCGACCGATCACCTCGGCGTGATCGCTGAAGTCCACCGAGCCGCGCCCGTCGAAGACGTACAGCGAGCCCTGCCACAGGCCGTCGTCCCCGTAGCGCTCGCCGTAGCGGACGATGCCGCCCTCGAGCTGGTACACCTCGCCGAAGCCGCGGCTCGCCATCAGGCCCGACAACACCTCGCAGCGGATGCCGCCCGTGCAGTAGGTGACGACCGGCCGGCCCTTCAGGTGGTCGAAGTCGCCGCGGTCGAGCAGCTCCACGAAGTCCCGCGTCGTCTCCGTTGCAGGTACCACCGCCCCGCGGAAGCGGCCGATCTCCGCCTCGAGCGCGTTGCGGCCGTCGAAGAAGACCACCTCGTCGCCGCGTTCGGCGACGAGCTCGTGCAGCGCCTCGGGGTCGAGCCGGGTGCCGCCGCCGACCACGCCGTCCGCATCGACGACGAGCTCACCCGGGGCGCCGAAGGACACGATCTCCTCGCGCACCCGCACGCTGAGCTTCGGGAAGTCCAGGCTGGCCCCCGTCTCGTCGAGGCCGGTGCCCTCGCTCCACTTGAAGTCGATGCCGCGGAACGGCGCGTACTCGCGCGTCTTGCGCACGTAGCGCTTCAGCGCGCCGAGCTCACCGCCGAGCGTGCCGTTCAGCCCGTCGCCCGAGATGAGCAGCCGGCCGCGCAGTCCGAGCGACTCGGCGAGGTCGCGCTGCCAGAGACGGATCGCCTCGGGGTCGGCGATGGGGGTGAACACGTAGTACAGCAGGATCTTGGCGACGGCCACCCCGAAATCCTACGTGGGGCCGCGACGTAGGCTGGGCGGAGGACCGGATGCCGGCGCCTCCGCGGGGATCGAGCGAGGGCCCGGCGAACGACGGAAGGACAGAGATGTTCGATTTCGACCCGTACGAGCAGCTGCAGAAGCTGCGGCCGATGGGCTCGTTCGCCCTCACGAGCGAGGACCTTGCGCCTGGGCAGCCGCTCGCCGAGGCGCAGCGCGGGGCCGGCCGCGGCGGCGGGGACGTGTCGCCGCAGCTCAGCTGGTCGGGCTTCCCCGCCGATACGAAGAGCTTCGCCGTGACCTGCTTCGACGCCGACGCGCCGACGGGCTCCGGCTGGTGGCACTGGGCGGTCGCGAACATCCCCGCCTCGGTGACGAGCCTCGCCGCGGGGGCCGGGGCGCCCGACGCGCTCGCCACGGGCGCGCTGCCCGAGGGGTCGCTCGTGCTGCAGAACGAGAACCGCGAGCCGCGGTACCGGGGGTCCGGGCCGCCCGCCGGCAGCGGGGTGCACCGCTACTTCTTCGCCGTGCACGCGCTCGACGTGGCGCACCTCGACCTCGACCCGGCCGTGACGACGCCCGCCGTGCTCGGCTTCAACTGCTTCTTCCACGGGCTGGCCCGAGGCATCCTGATCGGCACCGACGTCAACCCCGCCGACGCGGGCTGATCGGGGCCGGCCGGTCCGGTCGCCTCAGTCGGCCGAGCCGGCCGAGCCCGCACTCGGGGTGAACGTGATCGACCCGCTCGCGTCTCGCGAGACCGTGCCGGTGTAGGAGGCCTCGACCGTGGTGGAGTCGTCGCCGTTCCAGAACACGACGTCGTACTTCGCGGTGGTCGCGAACTCGCCGTCCAGGAAGACGATCTGCGGTTCGGTCTTCGGGAACCACTCCGTGCTGGAGCTCTCGCGGGGCTCGGTCGGGAACCCGGCCGGGCACGACGGCCCGGCGAAGCCGCCGGCCTCGCACGCCGCCTGGAGTCGCGCGAGCGCGTCGGCCAGGCCGGGTTCGACGTCCTGCATGAACACGGGAGTGAACGCGAAGCCCGTGCCGATGATCGAGCCGTCGGCGGCGACGACCTCGGGGACGTACGCCGTGAACGCGGACGCCCCGTCCGCGCCTTCCAGGAGCCCGGTGGGGTCGGCGTACTCGACGGCGTAGGCGCCGGGCAGCAGGGAGACCTCCGCGGCGGGTTCGAGGAGCGGGAACTCCACCCGGTCGTTGACGATCAGGGTGCCGGGGACCGGAGCGGGCGCCCCGATCCGTTCCACCGGGCCCAGCCGGTCGATCTTCACCTCCTCGCCGTCTCTGGTGGTGCCGAGTTCCAGGGTGACCGGGGCGTCGACGCCGTCGAACGCGAACTCGACGGTCACCGCGGCGCCGTCGGCCGACCCCGCCGACGAGACGATGTGCGCGTCCGTCGGCAGGGCGGCCGAGGCACGGTAGAACGCGTCGTCGATGAGCGCGTCGTCGAACTCGATCGTGGTCAGCGCGGCGGCCTCGCGCGCCTCGCCCGCTTCGAGGTGCGCGAGGAACGCGTCCACGACGGCGGTGCTCTCGGACGTGTCGGTGTCCACCGGCTGCGGTGCGCAGCCGGCCAGGGCGGCGCTCGCGATGCCGAGGGCGACTGCGGCGGTCAGGGGGTTCCAGCGTGTCACGGATGCTCCCGTCTTCGGAGTGCGTGCGTTTGCGGTGAGCGGATTCGGCTGGTGCTGCTCGGCGCTCACCGGGCGAGGAGCAGCAGCAGGAAGGTCAGGACCAGCGCCGCGGCTCCGGCCCCGATCCACGGCAGCAGCCGGCGGAACTCGAATGCGACTCCGCGTTGCGCCTTGGAGAGCCCGGTCAGCGCGGGGTCGTGCGCGGCGGCCGCGTGGTCGCCCGCGGTGGCGGCGGGGTCGAGCAGCGCGATCGCCGGGTCGTGCGGATGGAGCAGCAGCCTCGCGCCGCTGTCCTGCGCCGGCACGGGCTGCGGGGCAAGGCGCACCGCCACCGGGAGCGTTCCCCGGGCGCCGAGGTCCGCCACATACATCGCCGTGCGGAACGGCGCCCGCTTGCCGGCGCGCGGGACTCGCGAGAGGATCGCCGGCACCCGGGGCCACGAGGAGACCGCGCCGGGGTCGGCGGCGAGCAGCGCGGATGCCGCGGACAGGCGGTGCTGCAGCCCCGCCTCCTCCCGCGCCATGACCGTGAGGGTGACGAGCGTGCCCACCATCCACGCGACCCAGGCCGCGGCGATGACGAGGACGGGTACGAGCGTGAGCTCGCCGGGCACGAGCAGCGACGCCACCCCGCCGAGCATCACGCCCGCCGGGATGAGCTGGAGCGGCAGGACCACTCGCATGAGCCGCGCCTGCGCGTCGGGCACCGAGCGGAGGTGCGAATCGGATCCGTCCGGAGGTGCTGGCGGCCGCCCCTGCTGCTGATCACTCACGCATCGAAGTCTACGAACTCGGCACTCGGTATGCCAGGCGGGTGGCGTCTCCCCGAGACCTCGCGGGTGTCGGGTGCGGCGGGGTCTGCCCGATCCGCGCGTTCGGACACCAGGCAGTCGGTGGGCGTCCTAGTGCTTCGCGCCACTGAGCGCGAGCACGCCGCCGAGTCCGATCATCATGACGCCGCCGGTGGTCGCGAGGTGCTCGGCGCGCTTCGGCGAACGCGCGAACCAGTCGCGCGCCGAGCCCGCCGCGAGCGCCCACACCGAGTCGCAGGCGAGCGCGAGCACCACGAACACGACGCCGAGCGTCGCGAGCTGCAGCGGGATCGCCCCCGCGCCGAAGTCGACGAACTGCGGCAGCACCGCCACGAAGAACGCGATCGTCTTCGGGTTCGTCACGCCCACGAGGAAGCCCTCGCCGAGCAGCCGACACGGTGACCGACGCGCCACCCGGCCGGCGATCGCGGCCGAGGCATCCCTCCGGTGCCGGATCGCCTGCACGCCCAAGTAGGCGAGGTAGAGCGCCCCGACGATCTTCACGATCGTGAACAGCACCACCGACTGCGCCACGACGACGCCGACGCCGAGCGCGACGGCCGCGACGAGCGGGAGCATGCCGAGCGCGTTGCCGACGACGCTCAGCAGTCCGCCGATCCGGCCGAGCGCGAGCGAGCGGCCGATCACGAACAGCACGCTCGGGCCGGGCACGACGATCAGCACGACCGAGGCGGCCACGAAGGCCCAGAGGTTGGCGGCGGGGACCATGCGAGGATGCTACTCCGCTAGCGTGGCGGTGTGAGCCCCCACATCTCCGCTACGGTCGCCGACGGCGTCGGCCACCTGACGCTCGACCGGCCCGAGGCCATCAACGCCCTCTCCTACGAGATGGTGCGCGAGCTCACGGGCGTGCTCGAGGCGTGGCGGCGCGACACCGAGGTCGGCCTCGTCGTCCTCGACGGGGCGGGGGAGCGCGGCTTCTGCGCCGGCGGCGACATCCGCGAACTCTACGGCTACGCGACGAGCGACGGGCACGAGGAGGCGCGCGCCTTCTTCCGAACGGAGTACCGGCTGGATGCCGCGATCGCCCGCTACCCGAAGCCGGTCGTCGCCATCATGGACGGCATCGCGATGGGCGGCGGCATCGGCCTCGCCGGGCACGCCTCGATCCGCATCGTCACCGAGCGCTCCCGCGTCGCGATGCCCGAGACCCGCATCGGCTTCACCCCCGACGTCGGCGGCAGCTGGCTGCTCGCGAAGGCGCCCGGCGAGCTCGGCGTGCACCTCGGGCTGAACGCCCGCACCATGGACGCGGCCGACGCCCTCCACGCCGGCTTCGCCGACGCGTACGTGCCCTCCGAGCGGCTGTCCCACCTCGTGCAGGCGCTCGCCGAGCGCGCCGACCCGGGCAGCCCTGCCGAGATCGTCATGCTCTTCGACGAGACTCCCGAGCCCTCGAAGCTCGCGCTCGCGCGCGACTGGGTGGACGCCTGCTACTCGGCGCCGACGGTGGCCGAGATCGTGCGCCGGCTGCGCGAGCACGGGCACGAGGATGCCGAGGCCGCCGCCGACGAGCTCGAGTCCCTGTCGCCGACGGCGCTCGCCGTGACGCTCGCCTCGATCCGCCGGGCGCGCACGCTGCCCGCGCTCGAGGATGCGCTGGAGCAGGAGTTCCGGGCGGTCAGCTGGTTCCTCGACCAGCCCGATCTGCACGAGGGCATCCGTGCGCGGGTCATCGACAAGGACCGCTCCCCGCGCTGGAACCCGCCCGAGATCCGCGACGTACCGCTCGAGCTGCCGGGCCGTGTGCTCGAGACCCCGGCGCCCGGCGGCGGCGTCTTCGCCTGACCCCCCCGCGGCCGAGCGGCTCAGCCGCGCGTCGCGCGCGCCTCGGTGAGGCAGGCCTCCAGGGCGACCCAGGAGAGCATCGCGCACTTCACCCGCATGACGTACTTCGAGACGCCGTGGAACGCGATCGCGTCCTCGAGCAGCTCCTCGTCGGGCTCGCCCGCGCCCTGCGAGCGCAGCATCGTGCGGAAGGCGTCGATGCGCTCGCCCGCCTCCGCGAGGGTGCGGCCGGCCATGAGGTCGACGAGCGCCGACGCCGAGGCCATCGAGATGCTGCAGCCGTCGCCCTGCCAGGCGAGCTCCTCGATGCGCTCGCCCGCGTCGTCGAGGCGGATGCGCATGGTCAGCTCGTCTCCGCACGTCGGGTTGTACTCGTGGTGCTCCGCGGCCGCGCGCTCGAGCGGCCCGTCGCCGTGCCGCGCCTTCGAGTGGTCGAGGATGATCTGCTGGTACAGCCCTTCGAGCCCGCTCACGCGACGACCCCCGTCTGCTCGCCGGCACCCGCGACGCCGAAGAAGCGGCGCACGCCGCCGAGGGCGTCGATGAAGCGGTCGACCTCGTCCTCCGTCGTGTAGACGTGCGCGCTCGCCCGGGTCGTGGCGGTGACGCCGAGCGCCCGGTGCAGCGGCTGCGCGCAGTGGTGACCCACGCGCACGACGACGCCCGCCTCGTCGAGGTACTGGCCGACGTCGTGGGCGTGCACGTCGTCGACGACGACCGAGACGAGCCCCGCGCGCTCCTCGCCGGGCGGCGGCCCGATCAGGCGCACGCCGGGCAGCTCCGCGACGGCCGCGGCCATGCGGGCCGCGAGCGCGGACTCGTGCCGGGCGACCTCGGCCATGCCGAGCTCGTCGAGGTAGCGGGCCGCCTCGGCGAGGGCGACGACCTGGGACACCGGCTGGGTGCCCGCCTCGAAGCGGTGCGGCGCGGGCAGGAACTCGGCGTGCTCGAGCGTCACCCGGGTGATGGTGGAGCCGCCCGTGCGCGCCGGGGGCAGCGCGTCGAGCAGCTCGGCGCGGCCGTAGAGGCCGCCGATGCCGTTCGGCCCGAGCATCTTGTGGCCGGAGAACGCGGCGAAGTCGACGCCGGTCGCGGCGAGATCGCTCGGCCGGTGGGGGACCGACTGGCAGGCGTCGAGCACGACGAGCGCCTCGGGCGAGCGCTCGCGCACGAGGGCGACGAGCTCGGCGACCGGGGCGAGGAAGCCCGTGACGTTCGACACCTCGGCGAAGGCGACGACGCGGGTGCGCGGCGAGAGCACGGCGGCGAGCTCGGCCGGGCCCCAGAGTCCGCGGGCATCGACCCGGACGGGCCGCAGCACGGCGCCGGTGCGAGCTGCGAGCCGCTGCCAGGGGATGAGGTTGGCGTGGTGCTCGGCCTCGACGACGACGAGCTCGTCGCCCGGGTGGAGGGCGAAGCGGGATGCCTCGGCGCCGCCGAGTCCGGCGGAGGCATCCGCCATGCCGAGCGCGACGATGTTCAGCGCGTCGGTGGCGTTCTCGGCCCAGACGAGCTCTCGCTCGCCGGCCCCGACGAAGCGGGCGACGGTGGCCCTGGCGTCCTCGAAGAGCGTCGTGGAGCGGCCCACGGCGGCGCTCGCGCCGCGGTGCACCGGGGCGAGGTGGTGTTCGAGGTACTCGCGTTCTGCGTCGAGCACGCGGGCGGGCCGTTGCGAGGTCGCGGCGGAGTCGAGGTACGCGGGGGCGTGCTCGCCGGCGTCGCGGAAGACGGGGAAGTCGAGGCGGAGATCGGCGACGCGCCGGGCCCCGAGGGTGTCGCTGCTCATCCCTTCCATCGTCCCATGCTCAGCCGGGAGGAGACCCGGATCCATGTATACATTCACGCGCAATACTCGCGTTCATCACGTGTGCTAGCGTCGTAATGTATACATCGAGCGGGAGGTGCGGATGCGGGCCAGCGAACGCGCGTATCAGCGCCTCCGCGAGGAGATCCTCGATGGGGAGCTCGCCCCCGGCGCCCCGCTCGGCGAGGTCGAGCAGGCCGCGCGGCTCGGCGTCTCCCGCACGCCCGTCCGCGAGGCCTTCGCCCGGCTTGAGGCCGACGGCCTCGCCACCGCCGCATCCGCCCGCGTCCTCGTCGTCGCCGAGCTCAGCCCCGAGAGCATCGCCGCGCTCTACGAACTGCGCGAGGCCCTCGAAGAGCGGGCGGCGCGGCTCGCCGCCGAACGGCGCGATCCGGCGCCGTTCCTGGCCGTGCGCCGCCGCATCGTCGCCGCCACCGAGCGGCTCGACGGCGGCGCCGACGGGCTCACCGAGTACTACGCCGCGATCGCCGAGCTCGACGAGGCCGTCGATCGCGCCGCCGGCAACCCGCTGCTGACAGCCGCGCTGCGCGGCGCCCGGCTGCACTCCGCACGCGTGCGCCGGCTCGCCAGGCACCACCCGGCCCGGCTGCGCCGCGCCGCCGACGAGCATCTGCTCATCGTCGAAGCGATCATCGACGGCGACGCCGCGCTCGCCGCGCACGCCACCCACGTCCACCTGCACCTGAGCCTTCGTCACGCCCTCGCCTCCATCGGCGGGCGGAGCGTAGCCTGACACCGACCGAACACCGAAGGGATCCCCCGATGCAGACCCACCACCTGCGCACGCACCGCAGCGACGAGGACCTGCCCCGCGAGGGCCAGCTCGCCTGGCAGCTCGCCGAGCTCGCCGCCGACCCCGTCGAGCTCGACGCCGACGTCGTCGACATGGTGGTGAACCGGGTCATCGACAACGCGGCGGTCGCCGCGGCATCCCTCACCCGCCGTCCCGTGGTCTCGGCGCGCAGCCAGGCCTTCGCCCACCCCGTCTCGATCGGCGGCCAGGGCGCGACCGTGTTCGGCGCCGACCCCGCCCGCCGCACGAGCCCCGAGTGGGCCGCCTGGGCGAACGGCGTCGCCGTGCGCGAGCTCGACTACCACGACACCTTCCTGGCCGCGGAGTACTCGCACCCCGGCGACAACATCCCCCCGATCGTCGCCGTCGCCCAGCACCTCGCCGCCGCCCGCGGGCTCACCGGCCGCGACGTCGTGCGCGGCATCGCGACCGGCTACGAGATCCAGATCGACCTCGCCAAGGCGATCAGCCTGCACAAGCACAAGATCGACCACGTCGCCCACCTCGGCCCGAGCGCCGCGGCCGGCATCGGCACCCTGCTCGGCCTCGACCGCGAGACGATCTTCCAGGCCATCGGCCAGGCGCTGCACACCACGACGGCGACCCGCCAGTCCCGCAAGGGCGAGATCTCCAGCTGGAAGGCGCACGCCCCCGCCTTCGCCGGCAAGATGGCGATCGAGGCCGTCGACCGGGCCATGCGCGGCGAGACCAGCCCGGTGCCGATCTACGAGGGCGAGGACGGCGTCATCGCCTGGCTCCTCGACGGGCCCGACGGCTCCTACGAGGTGCCGCTGCCCGAGCGCGGCGAGGCGAAGCGCGCCATCCTCGACTCCTACACGAAGGAGCACTCGGCCGAGTACCAGGCCCAGGCGTGGATCGACCTCGCCCGCCGCCTGCACGAGGCGTACCCCCTGATCCTCGACGACCCCGAGCGCATCGAGTCGATCGTGCTGCACACCTCGCACCACACGCACTACGTCATCGGCTCGGGTGCGAACGACCCGCAGAAGTACGACCCGGACGCCTCGCGCGAGACGCTCGACCACTCCATCCCGTACATCTTCGCGGTCGCCCTGCAGGACGGCGCCTGGCACCACGAGCACTCCTACTCGCCGGAGCGGGCGCACCGGCCCGAGACCGTCGCGCTCTGGCGCAAGATCTCGACGGTCGAGGATGCCGAGTGGACCCGCCGCTACCACTCGCTCGACATCGCCGAGAAGGCCTTCGGCGGCCGCGTCGTCATCACGCTCGCCGACGGCGGCGAGATCGTCGATGAGATCGCCGTCGCCGACGCGCACCCGCTCGGCGCCCGGCCGTTCGCGCGCGAGCAGTACGTGCAGAAGTTCCGGCTGCTCGCCGACGGCGTGCTCGAGGCGGACGAGATCGAGCGCTTCCTCGAGCTCGCCCAGCGCCTGCCGGAGCTTGCGCCCGACGAGCTCGGCGGCCTCACCATCACCGCGGGCCCCGGTGTCCTCGCCGGCCTCGCGATCCCCACGGGACTGTTCTGACGGAGGTCAGCCGATGCTCTACGCCACCACCCCCGCCCACGTGAAGCGCCAGGCGTTCCGCGCCCGGCTCGCCACGGGCGAGCTGCTGCGCTTCCCCGGCGCCTTCAACCCCCTGTCGGCCCGGCTCATCGAGCAGCGCGGCTTCGAGGGCGTCTACATCTCGGGCGCCGTGCTCTCGGCCGACCTCGGCCTGCCCGACATCGGCCTCACGACGCTCAGCGAGGTCGCGGGCCGCGCGAAACAGATCGCGCGGATGACGGAGCTGCCCGCCATCGTCGACGCCGACACGGGCTTCGGCGAGCCGATGAACGTGGCCCGCACCGTGCAGGAGATGGAGGACGCCGGCCTCGCCGGCCTGCACATCGAGGACCAGGTGAACCCCAAGCGCTGCGGGCACCTCGACGGCAAGCAGGTCGTCGACGAGCACACGGCGCTGCAGCGCATCCGCGCCGCCGTCGACGCCCGCCGCGACCCGAACTTCCTGATCATGGCGCGCACCGACATCGCCGCGGTCGAGGGGCCGCAGGCTGCGGTCGACCGCGCGAAGGCGCTCGTCGACGCCGGCGCCGACGCGATCTTCCCCGAGGCGATGCGCTCGCTCGCCGAGTTCGAGGCGGTGCGGAAGGCGGTCGACGTGCCGCTGCTCGCGAACATGACCGAGTTCGGCAAGAGCGAGCTCTTCACCGTCGCGCAACTGCGCGACGTGGGCATGAACCTCGTGATCTGGCCGGTGTCGCTGCTGCGCCTCGCGATGGGGGCCGCCATGCGCGGGCTCGACGAGCTCGAGGCGGCGGGCGCGCTCACCGGCAAGCTCGGCGAGATGCAGCATCGCGCGGAGCTCTACGAACTCATCGACTACGAGGGCTACACCCGATTCGACTCGGGTGTCTTCGACTTCACCGTCGGCGACACCCCCGGCGGTCGCGCCGACTGAACCAACGGCCGGGCGACCCGCCCGGCCGTCGACCGCGCCGCACCACGGCGAACCATCCCAACGAAGGGCAGCACGAATGACCGAGCAGGAGATCTTCAAGGGACTGGCCGGGGTGCCGGTCGACTACACCGCCATCTCGAAGGTGAACCCCGAATCGAACTCGCTGCTGTACCGGGGGTACCCCGTGCAGGAGCTCGCCGCGCAGTGCACCTTCGAGGAGGTGGCGTACCTGCTCTGGCACGGCGAGCTGCCGAACGACGCCGAGCTCGCCGAGTTCGGGGAGTTCGAGCGCCGGCACCGCGGCCTCGACCACCAGACGAAGCGCATCGTCGACGAGTTGCCGCTCGAGGCGCACCCGATGGACGTCGTGCGCACGGCCGTCAGCGTGATCGGCGCGAGCGATCCCGAGACGCCGGTCGACACCCCCGAAGCCAACCTCGACAAGGCGATGCGGCTGTTCGCGAAGCTGCCCTCGATCGTCGCCTACGACCAGCGCCGCCGGCACGGGCTCGAGTTCGTCGAGCCGCGCGACGACCTCGGCTACTCGGCGAACTTCCTCTGGCAGACCTTCGGCGAGGCGCCCGAGCTCGCGGTCGTGAACGCCTTCGACGTGTCGATGATCCTGTACGCCGAGCACTCCTTCAACGCCTCGACGTTCACCGCCCGGGTGATCGCCTCGACCCTGAGCGACCTCTACTCGGCGGTCACCGGCGCCATCGGCGCGCTCAAGGGCCCGCTGCACGGCGGCGCGAACGAGGCGGTCATGCACGCCTTCGCCGAGATCGGCCCGGGCGAGGGCGGCGCCGAGCGCGCCGTCGCCTGGCTCGACGCCGCGCTCGCCGAGAAGCGCAAGATCATGGGCTTCGGGCACCGGGTCTACAAGAACGGCGACTCCCGCGTGCCCACCATGCGCGACGCGATGGAGCGGATGGTCGAGCACTACGAGCGCCCCGAGCTGCTCGAGGTCTACGTGGCGCTCGAGCAGGCGATGGGGGAGCGCAAGAACATCAAGCCGAACCTGGACTACCCGGCCGGTCCGACGTACCACCTGATGGGCTTCGACACCCCGACCTTCACCCCGCTGTTCGTCGCGAGTCGCGTCGTCGGCTGGACGGCGCACGTCATGGAGCAGCTCGCCTCGAACGCGCTGATCCGCCCGCTGTCGGTCTACAACGGGGTCGACGAGCGGCACGTGCCCGCGAAGTAGGCGGGTGCGGGGCCGCACTGGCGGATCCGCACAAGCACCGGCCGAGGCATCCGCCGCCCGGCTGTGGCGACCCTCAACGGACCGCGCCATCCGCCCGAAGCCGCCTACGCTCGGTGCTCATGCACATGCTCTTCCGGACGCTCCTCCACGTGCTGTTCCTGTCGCGGCGCCGCCCCGATCTCGGGCACTACGACGTGGCGCGCACGCGCTTCATCACGCTGCCGACCGATCTCGACATCAACCGGCACATGAACAACGGCGTCTACTTCTCGATCATGGACGTCGCGCGCTTCGACATGCTCGTGCGCAACGGCGTCTGGGGGATCATGCGCGAGCGGGGCTGGTACCCGGTGGTGGCGAGCGAGACCATCACCTTCCGCAAGTCGCTGCAGCTCTGGGAGCGGTTCACGATCGAGTCGCGCGTGCTCGGCTTCGACGACAAGGCGGTCTACGTCGAGCAGCGCTTCGTGAAGAAGGGCGCCGACGGCCGGCCGGAGATCTACGCGCAGGGGTTCATCCGCGGGCGCTTCCTGAAGAAGTCCGGCGGCACGGTGCCGATGGCCGAGGTCGTCGAGGCCTTCGGCGCCGGCCCGGGCGACGGGCTGCCCGAGTGGATCGAGCGCTGGGGCCAGGACGTCGCGCTGCCGGCGACCCGCGCCGAGGCGCCGTCGGTCTGGAGCTGAGCCGCACGGCTCACGCCGGGCGCCTCACGCCGAGCGGGAGAGCCCCTCGAGCACGATGCCGAGCTTGTCGCCGAAGGTGCAGGCGAAGAGCTCGTCGACCCGCTCGTCCTCGTCGATGCGGACGGTGAGGTTCGAGGCGATGAGCGTGTTGATGAGCATGCCCTGCGCCATGAAGCGCATCGCCTCGTCGGGGCTCATGACCTCGCGCATGCGGTCGTAGATGCGCAGGAAGCCGCGCCGGGCGACCGGCCCGATGTTCGGGTCGTGGCCGAGGATGAAGCCCTGCATGAGGGCGAGCAGCACCCCGCGCTCGGTCTCGACGAGGTGCACGTACGCCTCGCCGATGCGCGGGCCGACGGGCGTGTCGGATGCCTCGTCGGCGACCGCGCGGTCGAAGGCGGCGACGATGAGCTCGCAGGTGCGCTCGAGCACCTCGATGAAGAGCTGCTCCTTCGTGCCGAACATGCGCACGACGTAGGGCTGACTGATGCCGGCCGCCTTCGCGACCCGGTCGGTCGTCGCGCCGGCGTAGCCGAGTTCGCCGAAGACCCGAGTGGCCGCCTCGAGGATCTGTTCGCGGCGCTCGGTCGCCGGGATCCGGTCCGTCTTCGACACCATGCTTGACATGTTATCAGTCGATTACTACAGTCGCTCCAGTGAAGTAATCAGTCGATTACCACCATTGTTGTCCACTGCCTCCCGAGGAGCCCCGAAATGTCCACCACCGCACGCCGGACCCCCGTCTGGCTCGCGATCGTCGCGGCATCCCTGCCGATGTTCATGGCGACGCTCGACAACCTCGTCATCACGAACGCGCTCCCCGCGATGGCCGCCGACCTCGGCGCCTCGATCGAGGAGCTGCAGTGGTTCGTGAACGCCTTCACGCTCTCCTTCGCGGCGTTCATCCTCGGCGCCGCGGCGCTCGGCGACCGCATCGGCCGGCGCACCGTCTTCCTCATCGCGCTCGCCGTGTTCACCGCCGCGAGCGCCCTCGTCGCCCTCAGCACCGAGCCGTGGATGGTGATCGCGAGCCGCGCCGTGCAGGGCGTCGGCGCCGCCGGCATCATGCCGCTCTCGCTCACCCTGCTCGCCGGCAGCGTGCCCGAGCGCCGCCGCCCGATGGCGATCGGCATCTGGGGCGGCGTCGCCGGCCTCGGCGTCGCGCTCGGCCCGCTCGTCGGCGGCGCCGTCATCGAGGGCTGGAACTGGGAGGCCATCTTCTGGCTGAATGTGCCCGTCGGCGTCATCGCCATCCCGCTCGCGCTCGCCGCCCTGCCGAACGCGCTCGGCGCCCGGCTCCGCATCGACGTGCCCGGCATCCTGCTCGCCGGCCTCGGCGTGCTCGGCGTCGTGTTCGGCATCGTCCGCGGCAACGACGCGGGCTGGGGGAGCGCCGAGGTGCTCGGCTCGCTCGCCGCCGGAGCCGTGCTGCTCGCCGCCTTCATCGCCTGGGAGCTGCGCGCCCCCGCGCCGCTGCTGCCGCTGCGCCTCTTCCGCAACCGCGGCTTCACGGCCGCGAACCTCGTCGGCTTCTGGTTCAGCTTCGGCATGTTCGGCTCGGTGTTCGTGCTCATCCAGTTCCTGCAGGTCGTGCAGGGCGCGACGCCGCTCGAGGCGGGCGTGCAGACCATGCCGTGGACCCTCGCCCCGATGTTCATCGCCCCGATCGCCGGCGCCCTCGCGCCGCGCATCGGCACCCGCACCCTCATCGTGTCCGGACTCGCCCTGCAGGCCGCGGCGCTCGCCTGGCTCGCCCTCGAGCTCGACCCCGACGTCGCCTACGGCGCGCTGATCGGGCCGTTCCTGATGGCGGGAGTCGGCATGTCGCTCGTCTTCGCGCCGATGTCGACGGCCGTGCTCGCCGGCATGCCGGAAGACGATCACGCCAAGGCCTCCGGCACGAACTCGACGCTCCGCGAGGTCGGCGTCGCGCTCGGCGTGGCGGTGCTCACCGCGGTCTTCACCGGCGCGGGCGGGGAACTCACGCCGACCGGCTTCGTGGACGCCGCGGTGCCGGCCGTGCTCGTCGGCTCGGCCGGGCTCGTGCTCGCGCTCGTCGCGGCGTTCTTCCTGCCGCTCGGGCGCAGCGGCGGGCGGGATGCCTCGGCCGGGCCATCCGCCGTGGACGCGACGTCGGATGCCTCGGCGGACGCCGGCCTCGCGGCGGCGCCGCACTAGCCGCGGCCCGTCTCGGCGGCTCGCTGCGCGCCGGTCTCGGCGCTTAGCTGCGCGCCTGGCGCGGGATCACGATCTCCCGGATGATGAGCAGGATGCCGGCCGAGATCGGGATCGCGACGAGCGCGCCGAGCAGGCCGAGCAGCGTGCCGCCCGCGAGCGCCGAGATCAGCACGATGGTGCCGGGCACCTGCACCGCCTTGCCCATCACCTTCGGCGTCAGGATGTACGCCTCGATCTGCATGTAGACGAGCATCGCGACGAGCACGATGAGCGCCGCGGTGGGCGAGACGAAGAGCGAGACGATCGTCATGAGGATCGTGGTCAGCACCGTACCGATGAGCGGGATGAGCGTGACGAACAGGGCCACGACACCGATCACCAGGGCGTACTTCACGCCGACGAGGCTCAGCAGGATCGTGGAGAACACCGCGTTGCAGAACGCGAGCACGACCATGCCGCTCAAGTACTTGCCGACGGACTGCATGATGCGCTCGCCGTAGTCCTCGACCTGCTCGCGGTGGGAGGCCTTGACGAGGGAGTAGCAGGCGCGTTTCGTGGCGTCGAGCGTCGCGATGAAGTAGATCGAGAGCACGACGACGAAGAAGCCCGTCGAGACCGCGTCGAGCACGGCCGCGCCGAAGGCGAGCGCGCCGCCGCCGATCGAGGCCCAGACGTTCGGGTCGGAGAGGATGTCCTCGACGGACTGCACGATCGCGGCGAGCACGCCGTTCGTCGTCTCGTTCGCCTGCTCGTACCAGCCCGAGTCCTGCAGCTCCTGCACCTGCGCCGGCAGCGTCGTCACGAGCGAGGTGGCCTGCGAGACGAGCGGCGGGATGAGCACCCAGATGATGCCGACGACGACCAGCACGAACAGCATGATGACGACGACGATCGCCGGGCCGCGCTTCAACCCGTGCCGCTGGAACCAGCGGATCAACGGGTCGAGGCCGAGCGCGACGAACGAGGCGATGAACACCGAGAGCAGCACGCTCTGCAGGTTCACCACCACGATCGCGAGGAGCAGGGCGAGCAGTACGCCGAGCGTGACGATGAATCCCCAGCGCAGCGGGTGCTGCGCGAAGAAGGAGCCCCCCGGGCCGCCGGCGGCCGGCTCGCGCCGCCGCAATCGATCTGCCGCTCTCACGGCGTCAGTCTAGGGGCGGGCCGCGTCGGGGACGCGGAGGTCGCGGTAGTGCGCGGCGAACGCCGGGAAGTAGTCGCTCCACTCGGGCATCGCCAGCCCCTGCCTGGCGGCGATCATGCGGTTGAGGTAGTAGTCCCAGCCGGGGCCGATCTCGCCGACGTCGAGCTTGTCGTCGACGCGCTGCGCGAAGCTCAGCGTCGTCATCCCGCCGGCCTCGCGCAGGTGGCAGTGCAGTCGCCAGGCCGCTGGCTCGGTATCGACGTCGAGGTGGAAGCGGTGCGGCGCCTCGCAGAGCAGGATGCTCACGTTCTGCCACGGGGCGTCCTCGCTCTCCGCGGTCATTCGGAAGCGGACGCCGCCCGTGGACGGGCTGCCGGTGTACGTGCCGATCCAAGAGCGGAGGGCGGTCGGATTCGTGAGGCTGTACCAGACGTCCTCGATGGGGGCGCGGAACAAGCGGTCGAACTGCAGGTAGCGGCCGTCGGGCTTCAGCTCGTAGTGACCGGTGGGCTTAGCGTTCATCTCGACCCCCTCGTCGTCCGTTTCCCCAGGCTAACCCTCGGCGCTCGGAACCACTAGCATCGTGGCCATGAGTAGCAAGGGGTCGTCGGCCGCCAAGCGCGAAGCCGCCATGGACATCACCGAGGGCAAGTCCGGGCTGTGGGGCTGGCTCGCCGGCCTCGTCGTGCTCGCCCTCATCGCGGTGCCGCTGTCGGCCGCGTTCGCCTTCGCGACGCACCCGCACTCGCAGCAGCTCTTCGCGGGCCGCCTCGAAGAGGTCGGCACCGGCGCCTACCAGGCGTTCTGGTGGCTCGTGACGATCTTCCTCGTCGCGCTGCCGATCCTCGTCGGCTACGCGATCGCGAAGCTCTCGGCGCGTTCCCTCGCCATCGTCGGCGCGATCGTCGCGCTCTTCGTCATCGCGATCCTGGTGCTCGGTCAGCTCTTCGTCTTCTGATCCCAATACTTACGGCTTGACTTATATAAGTTGAGGCGTAACTATTGGACCATGCACGCGTTCGACGTCCTCGGCGATCCAGTCCGGCGACGGATCCTGGAGCTCCTCGCCGAGGGCGAGGCGCCCGCCGGCGCCGTCTGCGCGATCGTGTCGGCGGAGTTCGGCATCACGCAGCCCGCGGTGTCGCAGCACCTGCGGGTGCTGCGCGAGCAGGGCTTCGCCTCGGTGCGCGCCGACGGCCGTCGGCGGCTCTACGCGGTCGACGCCCGCGGGCTCCAGCAGGCGAGCGATTGGCTCAGTCCGTTCGAGCGCTTCTGGCGCGGACCGCTCGCCGCGCTCGGAACGGAGCTGAAGCGCGGCCAGCGGGACCGCAGGCTCGACGCCGACGCCGACGCCGTGCATGACCGGGCGGGCGGCCCGGCCGATCCGCCACGAGACGAGGAGTGACCATGATCGACGTGAACGAGCAGATCGACGCCGTGTCGCGCGAACTGCGCACCGAGGACCTCGACGGCGAGCCCTCGCGCATCCAGCTCATCGCGCAGGAGTACCCCGCGGACCTCGCCGACGTGTGGGCCGCGGCGACCGAGCCGGAGCGCATCGCCCGCTGGTTCCTGCCGGTGACCGGTTCGCTCGAGCTCGGCGGGCGGTACCAGCTCGAGGGCAACGCCGGCGGCGAGGTGCTCGCCTGCTCGCCGCCCGCGGACGGGCGCGCGAGCTACCGCATCACCTGGGAGTACGGCGGCGGGAGGTCGTGGGTGACCGTGCGGCTCGCGTCGATCGACGACGAGCGCACCCGCTTCGAGCTCGAGCACGTGGCGCGCGTCGGCGACATCCCCGAGGAGATGTGGCAGACGTTCGGGCCGGGCGCGACCGGCGTCGGCTGGGACCAGGCGCTGCTCGGCCTCGCCCTGCACCTCGGCACGCAGGACGCACGGATCGCGCCGGCGGACGCCATGGCCTGGATGCTCTCGGAGGAGGGTCGCGCGTTCTCCCGCGCCGCCGCCGACGGCTGGGCCGCCGCGCATCGTGCGTCCGGTGCGGACGCCGAGACCGCGGCGCGCGCCGCCGACGCCACCTTCGGCTTCTACACGGGCGAGATGCCCGGGGCCTGAGCCGCGGGCGCGGGTCAGCCGCGCGCCTCGAGCACGGCCATCGCCGCGTTCTGCCCGCCGATGCCGCTGACCGCGCCGCCGCGCACGGCGCCCGAGCCGCAGAGCAGGATGCGCTCGTGCGCCGTCGCGACGCCCCAGCGCTCCGCGGCCGTCGCGAGCGGCCGGCCGGGCTCCGCCCACGGCCACGACAGCGGCCCGTGGAAGATGTGCCCGCCGGGCATCGCGAGTGCCGCCTCCAGGTCGCGCGTCGTCTTCGTCTCGATGCACGGGCGGCCCGAGGCATCCCTCGCGATCACGTCGGCGATCGGCTCCGCGAGCATCGAGTCGAGCGAGTCGAGCACGGCCTGCTGGAGCCGCTCGCGCAGCTCGTCGGCGCCGAAGCGCTCGCCGAGCCGATCCGCGGCGTGCAGCCCGAAGACGGTGAGCGTGTGCGCGCCGCTCGCGACGAGCTCGGGCGAGAGGATCGTCGGGTCGCTCAGGGTGTGGCAGTAGATCTCGCAGGGGAGCGGATCCGGGATGGCCCCGCGGGCGGCCGAGCGGAACGCCCCCTCGAGCTGCGACTCGAGCTCGTTGATGTGGAACGTGCCCGCGAAGGCCTGCTCGGGCGCGACCTCGGGGTCGCGGAGCCGGGGCAGGCGGGTGAGCAGCAGGTTCACCTTCACCTGCGCGCCCTCCGGGGCGTCGAGATGGCGGAGCCGTTCGAGCACGACGGGCGGGACGCTCGGCACGCGGTCCTCGGCGAAGGGCGCCTGGGTGCGCGGGGCGGATGCCTCGGCGCCGGCGTCCGGTGCGGATGCCTCGGGGCCGGGCGCGCCCGCGGCCAGCAGTCGGTCGAGCACCGCCGGTGCGACGTTCGCGAGGATCGTGCCCGCCGCGACGAGGTGCTCGCCCGAGGCGTCCCGGTACCGCACCGAGCCCGCGGGGTTCGCGCCGAGCGCCTCGGCTCCGGTGAGCAGCGTCGCGCCCGCCGCGCGGGCGACCCGCTCGAGCTCGCCGGTGACGGCGCCCATGCCGCCGACGGGGACGTCCCAGTCGCCGGTGCCGCCGCCGATCACGTGGTAGAGGAAGCAGCGGTTCGCGTCGAGCGCGGGATCGTCGAGCGAGGTGAAGGTGCCGATGAGGCCGTCGGTCGCGACGACCCCGCGCACGAGGTCGCTCGCGAAGCGGGCGTCGACGGTCTCGCCGAGGGGGCGCTCGACGAAGCCCCGCCACACGCGGTCGTCGCCGACGAGGGCGCGGGCCTCCTCCCGGGTCGGCAGCGGTTCGGTCAGCGTGGGGAAGAGCGCCGTCGCGAGCCGGCCGGTATCGGCGCCGAGCTCGCGCCAGGCGGCCACGTCGGCCTCGGCGCCGACCCGGGCGAAGGCGGCGGCGAGGGCCGCGTCGTCCGCGTCGCGGTCGACGAGCAGTCCGCGCGCGGGGTCGGCCGGGTCGGGCGTGTACGAGGAGAAGCGGCGCCGCACGAGCTCGAGCTCCAGGCCCAGCTCGTCGACGATGCGGGCGGGCAGCAGGCTCACGAGGTACGAGTACCGGGAGAGGCGGGCGTCGACCCCCTCGAACGCCTCGGCCGAGACGGCGGCGCCGCCGAGATGGTCGTCGCGCTCGAGCAGCAGCACGTCGAGCCCGGCGCGGGCGAGATAGGCGGCGGCGGTCAGACCGTTGTGGCCCCCGCCGAGGATGACGACGTCGTGCGCGCGCATGGCTCGAGCGTAGCCGGGTGCGGTGCGGCGGCGGCCCGAGTCGGGCCGCCGCCGCAGTACCGCGCCGACGTCAGCGGGCCCGGCGCATCGCGCGCACGCCGACGACGAGGCCGATCGCGCAGGTGACGACCGCCGCGATCGCGCCGCCGAGCACGGCCGGTGCGCCGAAGTCGCCCGCGAGCAGCGCGCGCTCCGCGCCGACGAGGTAGCTGAGCGGGTTCACCGCGGCCGCGACCCGCATCCACTCGGGGCCGTCTTCGAGCGGCAGCAGCATGCCCGAGAGGATCATCAGGGGGAACAGCAGGGTCTGGTGCACCATCCAGAACATCCAGTCCCGATTGCGGCAGCCGAGCGCGAGCGTGTAGCTCAGTGCGCCGAAGCCGATGCCGAAGACGGCGAGCACCACGAGGCCGAGGAGCAGCCCGGGCACGTTCACGCTGAAGCCGAACGGCACGGCCACGAGCACCACGATCGTGCCCTGCACCATGAGCGGCACGACTTCCTTCAGGGCGCGGCCGACGAGCAGCGCGTTCCGCGAGAGCGGGGCGACGAGGGTGCGCTCGTGCGAGCCGGTCTGCATCTCGAAGAGCAGGTTGGCCCCGGTCGAGGCGGTGCCGAACAGCGCGACCATCACGAGGATGCCGGGCACGAACCACTGCAGCGTGCCCGCGACGTCGCCGCCCGCCGCGCCGACGAGCAATGGGCCGAACAGGCCGAGGAAGACGAGCGGCTGGACGAGTGAGAACAGCACGCTGAACGGGTCGCGCACGAGCGGGCGGGATTCGCGCACGAACACCGCCGCGGTGTCACGGGCGAAGCCGGTGCGGCGCGGGACCGGGCGGGCGGCGAACGGGGCGGGCGCCTGCGCGCCCGTCGCGGTGGACGGTGTGGGGTCGGCGATGGTGTTCATGGTCGTGCTCCTTCGGTGGCGGTGGCGGTGGCGGTGGCGGTGGGACGGATGCCGCTCACGCGGCGGCGGGTTCGGGCGTCTCGGCCGCTCCGGCCCGGGCGGACTCCTCGCGGAGGCTGCGCCCGGTGAGCGCGAGGAAGACGTCGTCGAGCGTCGGCGGCCGGTGCGTCGCCGTGACGACGTCCAGCCCCGCCGCGGCGAGCTCGCGGAGGTGCCGCGGCAGGGCCCGCTCGCCGTCGGCGGCCGTGAGCACGAGGCGGGTCGGGTCGGCGGGGTCGAGCTCTCCGCCGAGGCGGGCGGCGGCGGCCGAGGCATCCGCCCGTCCCGCGAAGCCGAGCGTGATGCGGTCGCCCGCGAGCGATTCCTTGAGCGCCCCGGCCGTGTCGTCGGCGATGACGCGGCCGTGGTCCATGACCATCACGCGCTCGGCGAGCTGGTCCGCCTCGTCGAGGTAGTGGGTGGTCAGGAAGATCGTCGTGCCGGTCATGCGGCGGAGCTCGACGATGTGCTCCCAGAGGTTCGCCCGGCTGTGCGGATCGAGCCCGGTCGACGGCTCGTCGAGGAAGAGCAGCTCCGGACGGTGGATGAGGCCGAGCGCGATGTCGAGCCGGCGCTTCTGCCCGCCGGAGAGCGACTGCACGCTGCGGTTCGCGAACGGCCCGAGCTCGAGCGAGTCGAGCAGTTCGGCCGCCCGCGCCCGCGTCTCGCGCCGGCCGAGGCCGTAGAACGCGCCCTGGGCGTGCAGCTCGTCGCGGACCCGCTGCGTGTGGCCGCCCGAGCTGCCCTGCCCGACGTAGCCGATGCGGCGGCGGACCCCGGCCGGGTCGCGGCGGATGTCGCAGCCGGCGACGGTCGCCTCGCCGCTCGTCGCGGGCAGCAGCGTGGTGAGCATCCGGAGCGTCGTGGACTTGCCCGCGCCGTTCGGCCCGAGGAACGCGACGAGCTCCCCGGCGGCGACGGAGAGGTCGACGGCGCGCACCGCCTCGACCGTCTGCCCCTTCGAGCGGAACGTCTTCGTCAAGCCGCGGGCGGTGATCATCTGGCCGGTTCCGGCCTGCGTGTGCTTCGTCATGGACACAGCTTCTCGAGGCATCCGGTCAGTTTCTGTCCGGTATCGGAGGAGAATCGTGGCATGGCCGCCACGACCTCGCGAACGCTCGAACTGCTCTCGCTGCTGCAGAGCCATCGGCACTGGACCGCGCACGAGCTCGTCGACCGCCTCGGCGTCAGCGAGCGCACGCTGCGCCGGGACGTGGAACGGCTGCGCGAGCTGGGGTACGGCATCGAGTCGCTCCGCGGCGTCGCCGGCGGCTACCGGCTGGAGGCCGGCACCGGGCTGCCGCCGCTGCTCCTCAGCGACGACGAGGGCGTGGCGATCGCGGTCGGCCTGCGGTCCCAGGCGACCGCCGGCCTGCGCGGTGCGGAGCACACCACGCTCAGCGCCCTCGCGAAGATCGAGCAGGTGCTGCCGCCGGCGCTGCGCCGCCGGATCGAGGCGCTGCAGTCGCACGCCGCCGCCGGCGCGCCGCCCCTGGGCGGGCGCGAGGGGCGACCGGTGCCCGCCGTCGATCCGGAACTCCTGGGCCTGCTCGCGCTCGCCTGCCGCGACGCCGAACGGCTGCGCTTCCGATACACCGACGCGAACGGCGGCGAGACCGCGCGGAGCGTCGAGCCGCACCGCCTCGTGCCGGTCGCCCGGCGCTGGTACCTGCTGGCCTGGGACCGGGACCGGGACGACTGGCGCACCTTCCGCGTTGACCGGGTCGACGACGTCTTCCAGACCCGCGTGCGCTTCGAGCCCCGGCCGATCAACGACGAGGAGGCGCGGGAGCGGGTCGAGCGGGCCACGAGGTACCGGCGCAGCTCGGTCACGGCGCGGGTCGTCGTCGCGTTGCCGCTCGCCGAGCTCGCCGCGCACCTGGGCTGGTGGGGGCGCGAGCTCGAAGCGGTGGATGCCGGGCACTGCGCCTGGCCGATCGAGGCGGACTCCGTCGAGGGCCTCGCGATGGGGCTGATGTGGCTGCCGGCCGACGCCGAGTACCGCATCGAGGGCGAGGAGCTGCGGGCGTTCCTCGCGGTGCAGGCTGCGCGGTTCGCCGCCGCCGCGGGCTGAGGGGGCCCGGGGCGGCGGTCTGGGTGCAGATTCCGTCGCCCGCCGGGCGCTAGGCGGGCGGGACTCCGGCGGACCCGTCGGCGGGGTGCGGCGCGAGCCCCTCGAAGAACAGCTCGAGGGCCAGGTCGACCTGCGCCTCGATCTCGGCACGGTCGGGCAGGGCGGCGTCGCCGAGCATCATGGCGCGGTTCAGCGGCTCGCCCATGACCATCCAGTTCAGCTGCGCTGCGGCGCGCTCGGGGTCGGCGGCGCGCAGCACCCCGGCGGACTGCAGCTCGGCGACGATGCCGGCGAGGTTCGCGATCGCTCGCTTCGGCCCGTGCTCGTAGAGGGCCGCGGCGAGCTCGGGGGAGCGGGGCAGCTCGCCGATGACGAGGCGCCGCAGTCCGACGATGTTCGGCGTCAGCACCGCCTCGAGCTGGCCGACGAGCAGCTCGCGGAGGGCGGTGCGCGGCTCGTCGTGCGGGTCGATGCGCGGCGCCGGCGACAGCACGGTGCGGCTGGTGTCCACGGTCTCGGCGGTGACGAGCTCGAGGAACAGGGCGCGCTTGCTGCCGAAGTGGCTGTAGAGGGTCTGCTTCGCGATGCCGCACTCGGCGGCGATCGAGTCCATGGTCACGGATTCGTAGCCGGTGGCCAGGAACTGCCGTTCGGCGGCGCGCAGCGCGGCTTCGCGCTTCTGCAGCGAGCTGGGGCGCATCCGCGTCTCCGATCGGTCAGGCTCTTGCAGACATCATACTCGTGCGTCTATATTCTCAGTGAATCAAGACTCGTCAGTCCAGAAATGGGGATGCCCCGATGGAAACCATCACCACCGCGAACGGCGACCGCGTCGCCTTCGACCGCTACGGCGAGCCGGGAACCCCCGCCGTCGTCTTCATCCAGGGCGCCGGGCCCACCCGCGCCGACGACCCGGTGACCGCCGAGACCGGGCGCCTGCTCGCCGAGCGCGGGCACCAGGCGATCGTGCACGACCGGGTCGGACGCGGCGACTCCGCGGCATCCGGCCCGATCGCGCTGGAGCGCGAGCTCGACGCGATCGCCGCGCTCGCCGAGGCGGCGGGCGCGCCCGTGGTGCTCGTCGGGCACTCCTCGGGCTGCGCCATCGCGCTGCGGGCCGCACCCCGCGTGGCCGGCCTCGCGGGCCTCGCGCTCTGGGAAGCGCCGCTCGGACAGTTCGAGGGCGGCGCGCCCGCCTGGTGGGCGGTGGTCGAGCAGGCCATCGCCGACGGGCGGCTCGAGGACGCCGTCGCCGCGTACATGGTCGGCATGCCGCCGGAGTGGCTCGAGGAGCTGCGCCGCTCGCCCGACTACCCGGGGCTCGTGCTGAGCTGGATCCCCGACGGCGAGGCGCTCGCCTCCGTCGAGTCCGACGGGCTCGCGGCCCACCTCGGCGGGCTCGCCGTGCCGGTGCTCGCCGTGGTCGGCACGGAGACGTTCCCCGGCATGGCGGAGGCCGCCGACGAGATCGCGGCCGCGGCGCAGTTCGGGTCCTCCGAACGCGTCGCCGGCGCGTGGCACAGCTGGGAGCCGGAGGCGATGGCCGAGCGACTGGCCCGCCTCCTCGACGCGCAGCGCTGAACCCGGCGCCTCCCGGCTCAGCCGGCGGGGCGCTGCGCCGGAGCGGCGGCGCGGGCCGCCCGGGCGAGCGCCTCGCGGCACGCGACGACCGCCGGACGGGTGGCCGCCGCGTGCCTGGTCGCCGTGAACACCTCGCGTTGCGGGCGGCCGGGCAGCTCCGCGAGGCGGACGCTCGGCGGCTCGCCCGCCCAGACGAGATCGGGCAGCAGCCCGGCGGCGTGGCCGGCCCGGATGAGCCGGATGTGCGCGATGAGGTCCGCCGTCTCGAAGCGCACATCGGGTTCGAAGCCCGCCTCGCGGCAGAGCTGCACGGCCCACTCGCGCGAGGCGGTGCCGGCCGGCTCCAAAACCCAGGGCAGGGATGCCGCGCCCGCCAGCGTCGCGGCCTCGGGAGCGACGCCGCCGGGCAGGGCGAGCCGGATGGGGTCGGCGACGAGCGGGACCCGGTCGAGCTCCGGGCGGTGCGCCCTCGTGTGCCCCGGGTACTGCTCGGCGACGACGAGGTCGAAGTCGCGGGCCGCGACCTCGAACAGCCCCGCCTCAGGCTCGCGCTCGGTGACCTCGACGCGGAGCCCCGGGTGCTCCGCCGCGAGGATCGTCAGCGCCTGCGGCACGACGGCGTGCGCGGCCGATTGGAACACTGCGACGCGCACCGTGCCGCCGACCGAGGTGAGGGAGCGGGCGACCTCGGCCTCCGCCTCTTCCAGTCGGTCGAGCACCGCGATGCCGTGCTCGACGAGCACGAGGGCCTGCGGGGTGAGCTGCACCCGGCGGCCCGCCTGCACGAGCAGGGGCACGCCGGCCTCGCGCTCGAGCAGCGCGAGCTGCTGCGACACCGAGGACGGGCTGTACGAGAGCGCCTCGGCGACCGCGGCGAGCGTGCCGCGGCGGCTCAGCTCCACGAGCAGGCGCAGGCGGCGGACGTCGAGCATGGCGGCATCCCTCCTCTCTGTTCCACTGCCTCGACTTGCCCGACTTTCATGAAAGTCGGGCAAGTCGAGAAGGCGCTCACGATCATTCGGAAATCATGAACAGTATCCATCGGAATCATTCGCTGTACCGAATGAACGGCCGGCCGCACACTTGAGTCGATGCCCGGCGTTCCCCCGGCCCCGCTTCCAGTGAAGGACAGTACTGTCGTGACCATGACGAACCTCAGCGCAGCCACCGGCAGCCCGCGCACCGACGACGTCGTCTCCCTCGTTCGCCGCTGGCTCGCCGAGAGCGCAGCGCACCCCGTCGACCCCGCCGCCGAGCGGCTCGCGGGCGTGCTGAAGGACCCGAACGGCCTCGCCTTCACCGTCGGCTTCGTCGACGGCGTCATGCGCCCGGAGGACCTCGGCGTCGCCGGCCGCAACCTCGAGCAGGTCGCGAAGCTCACGCCGAAGTTCCTGCCCTGGTACCTGAAGGCGGCCATCCGCGTGGGCGGCGTCTTCGCCCCGATGCTGCCCTGGGTCGTCATCCCGATCGCCCGTCGCGTGCTCCGCGCCATGGTCGGCCACCTCGTGCTCGACGCCACCCCGGCGAAGCTCGGCCCCGCCATCGCGAAGCTCCGCGAGGGCGGCAACCGGCTCAACCTCAACCTCCTCGGCGAGGCCGTGCTCGGCGAGCAGGAGGCCGACCGCCGGCTCTCCGGCACCTACGAGTTCCTCGCCCGCGACGACGTCGACTACGTCTCGATCAAGGTCTCGTCCGTCGTCAGCCAGCTCTCCATGTGGTCCTTCGACGAGGCCGTCGCCAAGGTCGTCGACAAGCTCACCCCGCTCTACGAGCTCGCGGCGCAGCGCACCGCCGAGGGCAAGTCGAAGTTCATCAACCTCGACATGGAGGAGTACCGGGACCTCGACCTCACCATCGCGGTCTTCACCGCGCTGCTCGACCAGCCGCAGCTGCAGCAGCTCGAGGCCGGCATCGTGCTGCAGACCTACCTGCCCGACGCGCTCCGCGCCATGCAGGAGCTGCAGGCCTGGGCGAAGACCCGGCGCGCAGATGGCGGCGCCCCGATCAAGGTGCGCGTCGTCAAGGGCGCGAACCTCGCCATGGAGCAGGTGGATGCCGCGATCCACGACTGGCCCGTCGCGACCTACTCGAGCAAGCAGGACTCCGACACCAACTACAAGCGGGTGCTCGACTGGTCGATGACCCCCGAGCGGATCGACGCCGTCCGGCTCGGCGTCGCCGGGCACAACCTCTTCGACGTCGCCCACGCCTGGCTCACCGCCAAGGCGCGAGGCGTCGAGGCCGGCGTCGAGTTCGAGATGCTGCTCGGCATGGCGACCGGGCAGGCCGACGCCGTCCGTGGCGACGTCGGCCAGTTGCTGCTCTACACGCCCGTCGTGAACCCGGCCGAGTTCGACGTCGCGATCGCGTACCTGATCCGCCGGCTCGAGGAGAACGCGAGCCAGGAGAACTTCATGTCGGCCGTGTTCGAGCTCGCCGACGATCGCGGGCTCTTCGACCGCGAGCGCGCCCGCTACGAGCGCTCCCTCGCCGCCCTCGAGCCCGTCGTGGCGGAGGCCCCGCAGCCGAACCGCACGCAGAACCGCCGCACCGAGTGGGCGGGCGATGCGCTCGAAGCCGCCTTCGCCCGGCTCGACGCCCCCGCGCCCGGCAGCGAGCACGCCGAGGAGGGGCTCACCAACGTCGTGCTGGGGATCAGCCGAGGGTCGAGCGGCGGCGCTTCGACGGGCGCTTCGACGGGCTCAGCGGACCATTCGACGGGCTCCGCTTCGACGAGCTCAGCGGACCATGGCCCGGGCCTGACCCCTGGCTTCCGCAACGAGCCCGACACCGACCCCGCGCTCGCCGCCAACCGGGAGTGGGGCCGGCGCATCCTCGAGCGCGTCCCCGGCTCCGAACTCGGCCGCGACACGATCCGCGCCGCTCGCATCGACGACGCCGACGCGCTCGCCGAGCTCATGGCCGGCGTCGCCGCCGCGGGCGAGGCCTGGGGCCGCAAGTCCGGCGCCGAGCGCGCCGCCGTGCTGCACCGGGCGGGCCTGGCGCTCGCCGCGAACCGCGACCGTCTCATCGAGGTCATGGCCGCCGAGGCGGGCAAGACCATCGCCGAGGCCGACCCCGAGATCAGCGAGGCGATCGACTTCGCCCACTACTACGCCGAGCGCGCCCGCGAGCTCGACCACGTACAGGGCGCCGTCTTCGTGCCCTCGAAGCTCACGGTCGTCACCCCGCCGTGGAACTTCCCCGTCGCCATCCCCGCCGGCGGCGTGCTCGCCGCGCTCGCCGCGGGCTCCGGCGTCGTGATCAAGCCGGCGAAGCTCGCGCAGCGCTCCGGCGCCGTCATGGTCGAGGCGCTGTGGGAGGCCGGCATCCCGAAGGAGCTCCTCGCCCTCGTCGACGTCGGCGAGCGGGAACTCGGCACCCAGCTCGTCTCCAGCCCGAACGTCGACCGCGTCATCCTGACCGGCGCGTACGAGACGGCCGAGCTGTTCCGCTCCTTCCGCCCCGACCTGCCGCTGCTCGCCGAGACGAGCGGCAAGAACGCGATCATCGTCACGCCCTCGGCCGACCTCGACCTCGCTGCGTCCGACGTCGTGAAGAGCGCCTTCGGGCACGCCGGCCAGAAGTGCTCGGCGGCCTCGCTCGTCATCCTGGTCGGCTCGGTCGCGAAGTCGGAGCGCTTCCGCCGTCAGCTCGTCGACGCCGCCCGCTCGATGCGGGTCGGTTACCCCGCCGACGCCCGCACCCAGATCGGGCCGATCATCGAGCCGGCGCAGGGCAAGCTGCTGCACGCCCTCACCCAGCTCGGCATCGGCGAGGAGTGGCTCGTCGAGCCGAAGCAGCTCGACGACAGCGGGCGGCTCTGGTCCCCGGGCATCAAGACCGGGGTGCAGCCGGGCTCCTACTTCCACCTCACCGAGTTCTTCGGCCCGGTGCTCGGCATCATGCACGCGAAGGACCTCGACGAGGCCATCCGCTTCCAGAACGCCGTCGACTACGGCCTCACTGCGGGTCTCCACTCGCTCGACTCGGAGGAGCTCGCGAGCTGGTTCGACCAGGTCGAGGCGGGCAACCTCTACGTGAACCGCGGCATCACCGGTGCGATCGTGCAGCGCCAGCCGTTCGGCGGCTGGAAGCGCTCCGCCGTCGGCGCCGGCGCCAAGGCCGGCGGGCCGAACTACCTGTTCGGGCTCGGCAGCTGGGAGGCCGAGCACGGCCGCCAGTCCTCGACGCTGCACCTGCGCGGCCTCGACAAGCGTGTCACGGAGGTCATCGAGGCGTCCCAGTCGGCGCTCGACTACGAGTCCTTCGACGTGCTGCGCCGCTCCGCGCTGAGCGACGCCGTCGCCTGGGCCGAGGAGTACGGGGTCGCCCGCGACGCCTCGCAGCTCGGCGTCGAGCGGAACGTCTTCCGCTACCGCCCGCTGCCCGTCACCGTGCGCATCTCGGACGACGCGGATCTCGCCGAGGGCCTCCGGGTCGTCGTCGCCGGCCTGCTCACGAAGTCGCGCTTCGAGGTCTCGACCGCGCTCGAGCTGCCGAAGGGCGTGCGCACCGTGCTCGCCGCCCGCGAGGTGCGGATCACCCGCGAGGGCGACGCCGCCTGGCTCGCCCGAGTGGCGAAGCGCGGCGCGAAGGCGCTCGGTGCGAGCCGGGTGCGGCTCGTCGGCGGGGACGCCTCGGCGCTCGCGCACGCGCTCGGCGGCGCGCCGGATGTCGCGGTGTGGGCGCACCCCGTGACGCCCTCGGGCCGGGTGGAGCTGCTGCCGTTCCTGCACGAGCAGGCGATCTCGATCACGAACCACCGCTTCGGCAACCCGACGACCCTGTCGCAGGGCGTGATCTAGGCGACGGGCGGGTCAGGGTTGCCCGACTTTCATGAAAGTCGGGCAACCCTGGAGCGAGGGGTCAGGCCCGGCCGCGGTTGCGGCGGCGCGCGTGCTTCGGCGCGCGGCCGCCGACGAAGGAACGGCCGGAGTCGACGACGAAGCCCTGCCGCAGCGCCTCGCGGCCGACGAGCATGCGGAAGCCCATCTCGTCGCGGTTCGTGAGCGTGACCTCGGCGGTCACCGTGCGGCCGAGCAGCACGACGTCGAGCAGCACCACGATGCGCTCGGCGGTGTGGCCGGAGGAGCTGCGCACGAGGCGCCGGTCGTGCACCGGCAGCTCGACCCGGACGTCGTCCTCGTCGGAGCCCTGCCAGGGCCGCACGCCGAAGCGCACCCACGGCTCGCCGTCGCGCTCGAACTCCTCGAGATCGAAGGCGTGCAGCGCGGAGCTGCGGGCGCCGGTGTCGAGCTTCACCTTGATCCAGGCCACCCCGAGCCCGGGGAGGCTCGCCCATTCGCGCCATCCGGCGATGGTGCTTGAATGGGAACTCGACTTCACTCGTCCATCTTGGCAGGGCACCCAGCATGAAACTCGCGATCCTCTCGCGCGCGCCGCACGCGTACTCGACCCAGCGCCTCCGGGCCGCAGCTCAGCAGCGCGGTCATCAGGTCAAGGTCCTGAATACGCTGCGCTTCGCGATCGACCTCGCGGGACCAGAGCCCGACCTGCAGTTCCGCGGCCGGCAGCTGAGCGACTACGACGCGATCCTGCCCCGCATCGGCAACTCGATCACGTACTTCGGCACCGCCGTGGTGCGGCAGTTCGAGCAGATGGACGTGTACACGCCGAACACCGCGAACGGCATCTCGAACGCCCGCGACAAGCTGCGCGCGAACCAGATCCTGTCCCGGCACAACATCGCCCTGCCGCCGACCGCCTTCGTGCGCAACCGCGCCGACGTGCGTCCGGCGATCGAGCGCGTCGGCGGGGCGCCCGTCGTCATCAAGCTGCTCGAGGGCACGCAGGGCATCGGCGTCATCCTCGCCCCGCAGGTGAAGGTCGCCGAGGCGATCATCGAGACGCTGCACTCGACGAAGCAGAACGTGCTCATCCAGAAGTTCATCGCCGAGAGCCGCGGCCGCGACATCCGCGCCCTCGTCGTCGGCGACCGCGTCGTCGCGGCCATGCGCCGTGTCGCGAACGGCGACGAGTTCCGCTCGAACGTGCACCGCGGCGGCACCGTCGAATCCGTCGAGCTCACCCCCGAGTACGAGCAGGCGGCCGTGCGCTCGGCGCAGATCATGGGCCTCAAGGTCGCCGGCGTCGACATGCTCGAGGGCGAGCACGGGCCCCTCGTCATGGAGGTCAACTCCTCGCCGGGCCTGCAGGGCATCGAGGCCGCCACCAACCTCGACGTCGCCGGCGCGATCATCGACTACATCGCGAACCAGGTCGCATTCCCCGAGATCGATGTGCGCCAGCGGCTCACCGTCTCGACCGGGTACGGCGTCGCGGAGCTCCTCGTGCACACGAACGCCGACCTCGTCGGCAAGACGCTCGGGGAGTCCGGCCTCTGGGAGCGCGACATCACGGTGCTCACCCTGCACCGCGGCGCGAACGTCATCCCGAACCCGCGCAAGGGCGTGCTGCTCGAGTCGGGCGACCGGCTGCTCTGCTTCGGCAAGCTCGAGGAGATGCGCTCGATGATCCCCGAGCGCCGTCGCCGCCGGGCGAAGGTACGCAAGCTCCCGAAGCAGGCGATGCCCACGAGCGAGTAGCGGCGCAGCGCGGCGGCGCCCGGGGGCGCTCGACGCGGCCGCGGATCGACTACCCTCGCCTGGTGCGCATCGCGATCGTCGGAGCCGTGCTCACCGCGCTCGGCCTCGTCGCGGTGGCGAGCGGCGTGCTGCCGCTCGACGCGGTCGCCGCGCTCGCGGAGCGCTCCGCGCCCATCCTCGGCTTCGTCGTCGCGATGACGGTGGTCGCCGAGCTCGCGGCGGAGGCCGGCGTCTTCCGGGCGCTCGCGGAGCGGCTGGCGCGGATGGCGGGCGGGCGGGCCATCCTGCTGTGGCTGCTCGTCGTGGTGCTCGCGACGGCGTCGACCGTCTTCCTCTCGCTCGACACGACGGCCGTGCTGCTCACGCCGGTGGTGGTCTCGCTCGCGGCGCACGTGCGGCTGCCGCCGATCCCGTTCGCGCTGACGACCGTGTGGCTCGCGAACACGGCCTCGCTGCTGCTACCCGTCTCGAATCTGACGAATCTGCTCGCGGCCGAGCGGCTCGCGCTGCACCCGCTCGAGTTCGCCGCGCTGATGGCCGCGCCGGCGCTCGTCGCCGTCGTGGTGCCCGCGGTCATCGTGCTGCTCGTGCGGCGGCGGGAGCTCGCGGCCCGCTTCGTCCCCGACGAGCCCGCCGCGATCGGCGACCGCCCGCTGTTCTGGACCGCCGTCGGCGTGCTCGTCGCGCTCGTGCCGCTGCTCGTCTCGGGCCTCCCGGTGTGGGTGCCGGCGAGCGGAGCGGCGCTCGTGCTCGTCGTCGTGTTCGCCGTGCGCCGACGCCGGGTGCTGCGGCCCGGGCTCGTGCCGTGGTCGCTCCTCGTGTTCGTGTGCGGGCTCTTCCTCGCGATGCAGGCGGCGCACGAGCTCGGCGCGACGGCCGTGCTCGGCGCGCTCGCCGGCACCGGGGAGGGGCCGCTCGAGCTGCTGCGCCTCGCCGGGGCGTCCGCCCTCTCCGCGAACGCGATCGACAACCTGCCCGCGTTCCTCGCGCTCGAGCCGTTCGCCGCGTCGCCGCTGCGCACCGCCGCCCTGCTCATCGGGGTGAACGCGGGCGCGATCGTCACGCCGTGGGCGTCGCTCGCGACGCTGCTCTGGCACCAACGGCTCGTGGCGATGGGCGTCGAGATCTCGTGGTGGCGCTACGTCGCGCTCGGGCTGCTCGTCGCGCCGCTCACCGTCGCCGCTGCGACCCTCGCGCTGGCGCTCGCGGCGGGCTGAGCGCGCCGGCGCGGGATGCCTCGGCGGGCCGCGCCCGGCCCGCCCCGGCTCAGTCGTGCAGGGCGGCGTCGACGATCTCGCGCGCCTCGGCGGCGTCGACGCCGACGCGGCGGGCGAGGGCCGCGAAGTCGGCGGCGGCGCGCTGCAGGGCCCGGCGCCCGGCGTCGCCATGCTCGGCGATGACGGTGCCGTTGCGGCCCCTGGTCTCGATCACGCCGTCGCCCTCGAGGGCGCGGTACGCTTTCGCGACCGTATTCGTGGCGAGGCCGAGCTGTTCGGCGAGGGCGCGCACGGTCGGCAGCCGGTCGCCGGGGGTGAGCCGCCCGGACTGCACCGCGTCGACGACGGCGGCGCGCAGCTGCTCGAACGGGGCGGTCGCCGCATCCGGGTCGATCGTGAGCGACAGGCCGGCGCCGGGCTTCGACATCGGGGGCCCGCTCAGTCCCGCACCCGGTTCACGAGGCGCGAGAGCACGATCGCGCTGCGGGTGTGGTCGACGTTCGGGGCGATGCGCACCCGTTCGAGCGCGTCCTCGAGGGAGGCGATGTCGCGCGCGCGGATCTGCACGATCGCGTCGGCGGAGCCGGTGACGGTCCCCGCGTAGACGACCTCGGGCACCTCCTGGAGGATGCGCTTCAGCTCCTCGGGGGCGACCGTGCCGCGGCAGAACAGCTCGACGTAGGCCTCGGTGGACATGCCGTCAACGGTCGGGTCGACCTGGATCGTGAAGGAGCGGATGACGCCCTCGGCGACGAGCTTGTCGACGCGCCGCTTCACCGCCGAGGCGGAGAGCCCCACGGAGGAGCCGATGTCGCCGTAGCCGGCACGGGCGTTCTGCCGCAGAAGATCGAGGATCGCTCGGTCCAGGTTGTCCATGGAACGCGAGTGTACGCGGGACTCTTGCGCACCGTCGTCCGGTCGCGCGCGAATCCTGCGGGTCGTTGCGGAATCGTTCGCAAACGGGGCACAACAGCACCAGAGTTGCCCGACTTTCATGAAAGTCGGGCAACTCGGGAGCGGTTCAGGCAGGGGCGACCGTGGCGCGGCGCGCGCGGAGGCCGTCGAGGAGGGCCCGGATGCCGAGCTCGAAGGCTGCGGCGGCGCTCGTCGACTCCTCGTACTCGGGGTCGAGCGCGGCGTGCACCCGGGCGAGCTCCGCCGGCACCGAGGACTGGTCGAGCATGTCGCTCGGCGCCACGAGGTCGAGCGCGGAGCCGAGCACGTGCGCCTCGACGGTGCGCATGACGGCGACCGCGTCGTGCATCGGCCAGCCGGCCTCGATCAGGGCGCCGATCACGACGTCGTAGATCTCGAACGTCGAGATGTCCCGGATCGGGGTCGTCGCGAGGATGCGGATGAGGTTCGGGTGGGCGGCGAAGACCCGCAGGTAGGAGCGCGCCCACGCTTCGAGCGCGATGTCCCAGGGCTCGTCGGCGAAGGGGCTGGTGTCGATGCCTACGACGATGTGCGCGCGCACGAGCTCGATCAGCTCGTCGCGGCTGCCGACGTGGTTGTAGAGCGAGGAGACCTGCCGGTGCACCCTCGTGGCGAGGGAGCGCATCGTGAGCGCCTCGCTGCCCTGCTCGTCGACGATCGCGAGGGCGGCGAGGACGAGCTGCTCGCGGTTGACGGTCGGCATCCCGGCATCCCCCTCTTCCCTGAGCCCTGCCGAGAGTGTAGCCTCTCTACACCTACACGAACAGTGTTCGTATGAACGCTGTTCGTCCGAGTGAAAGCAACGGTGCATGACGGCGATCCACTTCTCCGGCGGAACGATCTGGCGCGGCGCGGGCGAGCCCGCGGCGCGCTCCCTCCTCGTCGACGACGGCGTGATCGTCGCGCTCGACGAGGCGGCGGATGCCGCGGCCGAGGGCGCGGAGCGGGTCGAACGCGTCGAGCTCGACGGCGGGTTCCTGATGCCCTCCTTCGGCGACGGCCACGCCCACCCGCTGTTCGGCGGCCTCGAGGCCGAGGGGCCCGCCGTGCGCGGCTGCACCTCCGTCGAAGACATCGTCGCCGCCGTGGCCGAGTACGCCGCGGCGCACCCCGAGGAGGAGTGGATCTTCGGCGCCTCCTACGACCCGAGCCTCGTCGAGGAGGGCCTCTTCGACGCCCGCTGGCTCGACGCCGCCGTGCCCGACCGCCCGGTCGTGCTGCGCGCCTACGACTACCACACCGTCTGGGTGAACTCCCGGGCGCTCGAGCTCGCGGGCATCGACGCCTCGACGCCCGACCCCGTGCTCGGCGAGATCACCCGCCGCGCCGACGGCAGCCCGCTCGGCACCCTCCGCGAGTGGGGCGCCGTCGACCTCGTCTTCGACGCCGCCCCGGTGCGGCCGGCCGAGCAGCGCATGCGCGCGCTCGTGCGGGCCGGCGAGTACTACCTCGCCCGCGGGGTCACCTGGGTGCAGGATGCCTGGGTCGAGCCCGGCGACGTCGACAGCTACCTCGAGGCGGCGGAGCGGGGCATCCTCCCCGTCCGCTTCAACCTCGCCCTGTACGCCGATCCGCGGCGGTTCCCCGCGCAGCTGCCGACCATGCTCGACTCGCGCGAGCGGGTGCAGGCGCTCGGCTCGCCCATGCTGACCGCGCACACCGTGAAGTTCTTCGCCGACGGCGTCATCGAGTCCGAGACGGGCGCGCTGCTGGAGCCGTACTGCTCCGCGCTGCACAAGCACGGCATGTCGGTCTGGGAGGGCGAGTCCCTCGCCGAGGCCGTGCGCGCGGTCGACGCGGCCGGCTTCCAGGTGCACATCCACGCGATCGGCGACGCCGCCGTGCGCCAGGCGCTCGACGCCATCGAGGGCGCCATCGCCGCGAACGGCCCGCGCGACCGCCGCCCCGTCATCGCCCACGCCCAGCTCGTCGACGACGCCGACCTCGACCGCTTCGCCGAACTCGGCGTCATCGCCTGCATGCAGCCGCTCTGGGCGCAGCTCGACGGGCTGATGACCGTGCTCACCGTGCCCCGGCTCGGCCAGGAGCGCGCCGACCGCCAGTACCGCATGGCCTCGCTCGAGGCATCCGGCGCGGCGCTGTCCTTCGGCTCCGACTGGCCGGTCAGCTCCGGCGCCCCGCTCGACGGCCTCGCGATCGCGGTGTCGCGGCAGACCGCCGACGGCGTGCCCGCCGGCGGCTGGACGCCCGCCGAGATCCTCGACCCGGCGATCGCCTTCGACGCCTACTCGGCCTCCGTGGCCCACCAGGGCTTCGCCGACCGCGCCGCCGCCCCGTGGGGGCGCATCGAGCCCGGCGCGAGCGCCGACTTCGTCGTGCTCGCCGCCGACCCCCGGCAGCTCGCCCCGGCCGAGCTGCCCGCCCTCGCCATCCGCTCCACCTACCTCGCAGGAAGCCCCCGATACCGCGGCGCAGCGTAGCGCCGCACCACGAAAGGAAACCCGGCCATGTCCCAGGCTTCGCCCCACGATCCCCTGATCTCGGCGACCACCGCCACCGCGCAAGTCACGGAGGGCCGCTTCAAGCGCGTGCTCGGCGTGCCCTCGCTCGTGCTCTTCGGGCTCGTCTACATGGTGCCGCTCACCGTGTTCACGACGTACGGGATCGTCACGCAGGTCACCGGCGGCCGGGTGCCCGTCGCCTACCTGATCACGCTCGTCGCGATGGTCTTCACGGCGCGCTCCTACGCCAGGATGTCGGTCGCCTACCCGTACGCCGGCTCGGCGTACGTGTACACGCAGCGGAGCTTCGGCGGCGCGGTCGGCTTCCTCTCCGGCTGGGCGCTGCTGCTCGACTACCTGTTCCTGCCGATGATCAACTACCTGGTGCTCGGCATCTACCTCTCGGCGTCGTTCCCCGGCATCCCCGCCTGGGTGTTCGTCGTCGCCGCGATCGCGCTCGTGACGATCCTGAACGTCGTCGGCATCGTCTCGGTGAACCGGGCGAACTTCGTGATCATCGCCGTGCAGACGATCTTCATCGTCGTGTTCGTCGCGCTCGGCTTCTCGACTGCGGCCGGCAACGGGGTCGACCCGCTGCTGCCGTTCCAGGGCGACGGCACCGTCGACGGCTTCGGCGCGCTGTTCGCGGGAGCCGCCATCCTGTGCCTCTCGTTCCTCGGCTTCGACTCGGTGTCGACGCTCGCGGAGGAGGCGAAGGACTCGAAGCGCACCGTGCCCCGGGCCATCATGATCACGACGATCAGCGCGGGCCTCGTGTTCGTGCTGCTCTCCTACGTGGCGCAGCTCGTGTTCCCCTCGAACGACTTCACCTCGGTGGACGCCGCGGGCGTCGACGTCGTGAGCGCCGCGGGCGGCCAGTGGCTGTCGACGCTGTTCATCGCGGGCTACGTCGCCGGTGCGACCGGATCGGCGCTGACCTCGCAGGCCTCGGTCGCGCGCATCCTCTTCGCGATGGGGCGCGACGGCGTGCTGCCGCGCCGGGTGTTCGGCCACCTGAACAAGCGATTCGGCACGCCCGTCGTCGCGATCCTGATCGTCTCGGCCATCTCGCTGCTCGCGCTCGTGTTCGACCTGACGCTGCTCAGCGAGATGATCAGCTTCGGCGCGCTCATCGCCTTCTCGGTGGTGAACCTCTCGGTCGTGAAGCACTACTTCCTGGACGGCAAGGAGCGCACCGGCCTCGGCGTGCTGAACAACCTCGTGCTGCCGCTCATCGGCTTCGCGCTCACGGTGTGGCTGTGGACGAGCCTCTCGGGCCGCACCTTCATCATCGGCCTGTCCTGGCTCGCGCTCGGCGTCGTCATCCTCGCGATCGTGACGCGCGGCTTCCGCCGGCCGACGCCGATGCTCGACCTGAAGGAGTAGCCGCTTCGCCGCCCCTGCAGGGTTGCCCGACTTTCATGAAAGTCGGGCAACCCTGGAGCGGCGGGCGTGCACGCCCGGGCAGACCGTAGGCTGACGAGATGACCCTCGAACCCCGCGCACGCCTGGGCGTGCAGCTCCAGCCGCAGCACGCCGAGTACTCCGCCATCCGCGACGCCGTCCTGCGCGTCGAGGAGCTCGGCGCCGACGTCGTCTTCAACTGGGACCACTTCTACCCCCTCTCCGGCGACCCCGACGGGCTGCACTTCGAGGGCTGGAGCATGCTCGGCGCCTGGGCCGAGCAGACCGAGCGCATCGAGTTCGGCACGCTCGTGAACTGCAACTCGTACCGCAACGCCGACCTGCAGGCCGACATGGCCCGCACCCTCGATCACGTCTCGGCGAAGGGCGGAACGGGCCGCTTCATCTTCGGCACGGGCGCCGGATGGTTCGAGCGCGACTACGACGAGTACGGCTACGAGTTCGGCACCCCCGGCACCCGGCTCGCCGCGCTCGCCGAGGCGCTGCCGCGGATCCGCGCCCGGTGGGCGAAGCTGAACCCGGCCCCGACCCGCGACATCCCGGTGATGATCGGCGGCAAGGGCGAGCGCAAGACGCTCCGCATCGTCGCCGAGCACGCCGACATCTGGCACTCCTTCGTGCAGCCCGACGAGCTCGGCCACAAGCTCGACGTGCTGAAGCGCTGGGGCGACGAGGTCGGCCGCGACGTCTCGGAGATCACCGTCTCGAACGAGCTCGACCGCGCCGGGCAGGATGTGGAGCACGCCGACGCGCTGTACGACGCGGGCGTGCGGCTCTTCACGATCGGCGTCTCGGGCCCGGACTACGACCTCGCGCCGGTGCGGCGCTGGCTGGAGTGGCGCGACGCCAAGAACGCCTGAGCCCGTTCTTCAGCCTGCATGACGTCACTTCTTGCGGGTCGCGGCGGCTTCACACCCGCAGATACTGACGTCATGCGGGCCAGGGCCGCTCAGAGCAGCGGGATGCCGAGCTGCACCGTGCCGTCGGCGAACCACGTCGCGCGCAGCGCGAGGATCCCGTTCGGTGCGGTCGGATCGCTCGTCCCCATCTCCATGGTGAGGCCGTTCGGCGGGATCCGGCCGCCGCTCGTGCATGCGGCGCCGCCGCCGCCCATCCGCTCCCAGACGACGGCGAGGCAGAGCTCCCGGCCGTCGGTGCTGCGCGCACCGTAGGCGGCGACCCCGCGATCCGCCCGTTCGCCGCCGCCGTCCGACGTGGCGATGCGGCGCAGGCTGTCGCGGTCGATGCCGGACTCGGCGTCGAAGACCGAGGGCCGGTCGTCGAAGTCCGCCGAGCGGAGGAGCAGGGCCTCGGCCCCCGAACCGGCGATCGGGGTGCCGAGCCCGGACTCCACGATCGCCGTGCGGGAGAGCTGCCAGCCGACCAAGCCGCCGAGCAGGAGCCCGAAGACGGCGGCGGATGCCGCGACGAGCAGCGTGCGCGAGCGGTACCAGGCGCGGGGTGCGGCGTCCGGGGGCGGGGCGGGCGCGGCATCGGATGCGGCACCCGGCGCGGGCGTGGCATCCGATCCTGCCGGGGCATCCGCGTCGCGCGGGGCATCCGATCCCGCCGGGGCATCCGCCCCCGCGTCGCGGCGACGCAGGGCGGTGAGCTCCTGCTCGGCGGCCGCGCGCTCCTCCTCGCTCGCGCCCGCGCCGTAGACGAGCCGCTCGAGCTGCGCGCGGCGTGAAGCGGATGGGTCGGGCTGCGCCATGCGGACTCCGTTCTCCGGCGTGGGTCGGTGCGCCCAGCATGGCGCATCCGACGGCGGCGCGGGCGGCGGCGCTACGCTCGGCTCAACATCCGCGCTCGAGAAGGAGCCGTCATGACCCCTGAGATCAACTACTGGGCCGTTCTCCTCGCCACGCTGTCGAGCATGGTCGTCGGCTCGATCTGGTACACGCCGAAGGTCTTCGGCACCCGCTGGGCGAAGCTCGCCAAGGTCGACCTCGACGGGGCCGCCTCGAGCGCCGTCGGCGCGATCGTGGTGACCGTGCTCGTGAGCTTCATCACGGCGTGGGTGCTCGCGGGGGCGACGGTGATCGCGTGGCACTTCTACGGCGGCAACTTCCTGCTCGGCGCCCTGCTCACGGCGGGCGCGCTGTGGGCCGGGTTCACGGCTGCGCGCTTCATCACGCACGACGCCTTCGAGGGGCGGCCGCCCGCGCTCACCACGATGAACATCGCGCACGAGCTCGTGACGGTGCTCGTGATGGCGCTCATCATCGGCGTCTGGCCGCCCGCGGGCACGGTCTAGCCCTCGCACCCTGCGCGCACTGCACGCCCGCCAGAAGACCGAGTTGCCCGACTTTCATGAAAGTCGGGCAACTCGGATTCTGAGAAGGGAGTGGGCGCGGGCGCCTCAGCGCAGCTCGGAGCCGAACTCCAGCGCCTCGACGAGCGGACGCACGACGCGCTCGAACTCCCGGTCCACGAAGTAGTCCTTCAGCCGGTCGCGCTGCAGCTCGTTGCCGATCGCGGCCATGATCATCGACTGGTCGAGGCTCAGGTACCGCTCGGCGACCGTGCCGCTGCCGACCGCGACCGCGTCGGAGAAGCCGCCGGGGCCGTAGGCGCCGAGCTCCTGCTCCAACCCCGCGAGGTTCGCGAGCACCTCGTCCTTGGCGTAGGGCAGCGCGAGGAACGCCGCGTGCGGCGTGACCACCCCGTCGCCGAAGTCCGGCTCGGGGTTCGTGGCTTCGCGGCATCCCTCGTAGCCGGCGTCGACGTTCGTGCGCTCGACATCGCTCGCGTAGCCGTCGGCGCTGATGCCGATCGCCTCGACGCCGTACTCGCGGTACTCGGCGAACGGGTCCGAGCTGGGCGAGAAGCCCCAGTAGCCGTAGCCGGCCTCGTCCAGGCCGTGCTCGATCTGCGCGCGGACGGTCGCCTCGTGGTTCACCGCCCAGGAGTCCTCGCCCCACTCGGCCTCGGGAATGAAGAGGTCCGGCATGAGGGCCTCGAACATGCTGCCGCCCCAGGCCGGCACGAGCTTCATGCCGCGGTACTCGTACACGCCCTCGTAGACGGGCACGCCGAGGTACTCGCGCCACTCGCCGGTGGGCTTCTGCTCCTGCCAGGCGTAGTCGCAGCCGCGCTCGGGCATCGTGCGGAACGTGCCGTAGTACGACTCCGCGGGGATCTGCCCGTTCGCGATGCCGAGGTACGTCGCGATCCGCGCCTCGCTCACGGTCGTGTCGTACCAGTGGCACGTGTAGTACACGTCGGGGCCCTCGTCGCCGTAGTTGCCGGGCACCGAGCAGCCGGGCGGCGGCTCGACCCAGAAGCCGCCGCGGTTGATGCCCGCCTCGGGGGTGGCCTCGAGGTCGTGGAACCAGCCGAAGTCCATGCTCGCGTAGAGCGCGTCGGCCTGCTTCGCGAGGCGCGGCTCCGCGGAGGCGACCACCCGCAGGGCGGCGGCGAGCCAGCCGTTGTCGACGGTGGACAGGAAGGGATGCACCGCGCTGCCGTCCGTCGGCCAAGTGGTGAGCTTCGAGCCGTCGGCGGGGGAGTACCAGTTGTAGTACATGCCGCTCGGCTCGTGCCGTTCCATGGCCGCGAGGGTGTCGAGGGTGCGGGCCATCCGCTCGTGCGCCTCGGTGCGGGAGACGAGCTTCAGGTCGCGGGCGACGACGGTGGACCAGAGCGATCCGCCGATGTTCGTCGGGCTCGTGTAGCCGCTCGGGGTGCTCAGCGCGCCGTCGATGTGGTCGGCGACGAGCCCGGTGTCGTCGTCGGTCATCGCCGCCATCGACGTCCAGGTGTCGGCGGCGTAGCGCAGCAGCGTGTCGCGTTCGCCGCCGCCGCGGTCGCCCTGGCCGGCGTTCGCGGCGGTGGCGGGGGCGAGCAGCGCGAGCGCGAGCGCCCCGCCGAGCAGGGCGCGCAGTCTCGTTCGCATGGGAACTCCTTCGTTCGTGCGGATGGGACGAAGGCAGCCTCTCGTTAAAACCGAACAAGTGCAAGGTATTTGAGACGGATGGATGGCCCGGGGCCGGCGCGCCGACGCGCGGGCGCGGATCAGGCCGCGGGGTCGGGCGGAGCGAGCAGGTAGCCGCGCACGAATTCGTCGAAGAGCGCGGTCATGTCGACCGAGTCGTCGAGCAGCCACTGCTGCTGCAGGCCGTCCATCACGGCCGAGATGAGCCGGGCGGCGCTCGTCGGGTCGATGTCGGCGCGGATCAGCCCGTCGCGTTGCGCGTCGGCGAGCACCTGACTGGAGGAGGCCTCCGACTCGGCGTAGCGGCGGGCGAACTCCTCGTGCGCCGGGTGCTCGCTGTCGGTCGCCTCGGCCGAGATGACCGTGTAGAGGGAGGTGAGCCCTCGGGTGGTCTGGTTGTAGGCGACGACCTTGCGCACCTGCTCGAGCAACGTCGACTCCGAGACGTCGCCCGCGGCCGCCTGCACGTGCGCGTCGCGCTGGCGGAGCACCTCGGTGAAGAGCTCCTCCTTGCCAGAGAAGTGGTGCATGAGGCCGGCGGGGGTGAGGTTCACGCGCTTGGCGATCTCGCGGAGCGAGCCGCTGTGGTAGCCGCTGCGGCCGAAGACGACGAGGGCGGCGTCGACGATCTCCTGCCGCTTGGCCTGCCCCTTCGCGTAGCTGCCCCGCGCACCGCGCGGGCGGGCGGGGGAACCGGGATGCCCCGGGGTCGCGCCGGCGGCGGCTTCGCGCTGCACTTCGTCGTCCTGCATGGAGCGAATCTATCGCACCTTCGCGCGAAAACCTATCGGATGTAAGGTTTTTGGGTTATGGTGGGCCGGTCGCGGCAGCACGCCCGACCGGATCCGGCGGAGCACACCCCCGTGCCGCGCGGACCACGACCGATGGAGGCCGAACGATGAATCGATGGAGATCACACCGGGTGGCGCGCCGCGCCCTGCTCGCGGGCGCCGTCATGGCGGTCGGCGCGACCGTGCTCGCCGGCTGCGGACGCAGCGACGGCGCCGACGGCGGCGCCGAGAGCAAGGGCGCCATCGACGAGCAGCCCGCGAAGGGCACCGTCGAGATCTGGGCGATGGGCAACGAGGGCGAGGTCCTCGGCGAGCTCGCCGCGAAGTTCGAGGAGGAGAACCCCGACGTCACGATCGACGTCACCGCCGTGCCCTGGGAGAGCGCGCACGACCGTATCGCCACCGCCATCGCCGGCGGCGAGACGCCCGACATCTCGATGCTCGGCACGACCTGGGTCGGCGAGTTCGCCGCGACCGGCGCCTTCGAGCCCACGCCCGAGGGCCTCGTCGACGAGGACAGCTTCTTCGACGGCTCCTGGGACACGACCGTCGTCGACGGCACCGCCTACGGCGTGCCCTGGTACGTCGATACCCGCGTGCTCTACTACCGCACCGACCTCGCCGAGGCCGCCGGCGTCGAGGCGCCCACCACCTGGGACGAGTACCACGCCTTCGCGAAGGCCCTGCAGGAGCAGGGCGCCGCCTCGGGCGTCTCGCTGCCGCCCGGCGGATTCGACTCCTGGCAGTACGTCGCACCGCTCGCCTGGCAGCAGGGCGGCGACATCCTCGCCGAGGACGGCGAGACCTTCACCCTCGACAGCCCGAGTGGAAGGAGGCGTTCGAGTTCTACGCCGGCTTCTTCGAGGACGGCATCTCCGAGCCCGTGCGCCTCGAGGGCGGCGAGATCGAGCAGAAGTTCATCTCCGGCGAGGTCGGCTCGTTCTTCAGCGGGCCGTTCCACGTGAGCCTGCTCCTCGAGCAGGGCGGCGCCGACTTCGCCGACAAGTTCGCCGTCGCGATGGTGCCGGGCGCCGACAGCCGCACGAGCTTCACCGGCGGCGGAAACCTCGCCGTCTTCGACGACAGCGACAACCGGGATGCCGCGTGGAAGTTCGTGCGCTGGCTGAGCCAGCCCGAGACGCAGATCGCCTGGTACGACGTCTCCACCGACCTGCCGAGCGTCGAGGCCGCCTGGGACGACCCGACTTTCGCCGACGACCCCTACCTCAGCGTCTTCGGCGAGCAGCTCACCGACTCGAAGGCACCGCCCGCCATCCCGACCTGGGCGCAGGTCTCGGCCGTCATCGACCAGGAGCTCGAGAAGGTCACCCGCGGCGAGACGAGCGTCGACGACGCGCTGAAGTCGGTGCAGCAGCAGGCCGAGTCCATCGGCACGGGGCAGTGATCCGGTCGTGACCGCCCTGCCCACGCCGGCCCCGGCCCGCGCCCGTGCGGCGCGGCGCCGGAGCCGGCGCGCCACGCTCGTCGCCTGGGGCTTCGCCGCGCCGTTCGTCGTGCTCTTCCTCGCGTTCATGGCGGGCCCGATCGTGGCCTCGCTCGGGATGAGCTTCACCGACCTCACCACGCGCGACCTGCAGACCCCGTTCAACGTGAACCTCGTCGGCCTCGACAACTATCTGCGCCTCTTCGAGGACCCGCGCTTCGTGCGCTCGCTGCTGAACACCGGCATCTTCGTGCTCGTCGGGGTGCCCGTCACGATGGCGCTCGCGCTCGCCGTGGCGCTCGCGCTGAACACCGGCATCGCGAAGTTCCGCACGGTGTTCCGAGTCGGCTACTACGCCCCGGTCGTCACGAGCATCGTCGCGATCGCGATCGTCTGGCGGTTCATCCTGCAGCCCGACGGCCTGCTGAACGCCTTCCTCGGCTGGTTCGGCATCGAGGGCCCGAACTGGCTGCAGTCCACGAGCTGGGCGCTGCCCTCGCTCATCCTGATGGCGGTCTGGCGCAACATCGGCACGCTCATGGTGATCTTCCTCGCGGGCCTGCAGGGCGTGCCGAAGGAGCACCACGAGGCGGCCATGGTCGACGGCGCGAACGCCTGGCAGCGCTTCGGCTCGATCACGCTGCCCGCGCTCCGGCCGACCCTGCTGTTCGCGGCCGTGATCACCGGCATCGGCTTCCTGCAGTTCTTCGAGGAGCCCTTCGTGATGACCCGCGGCGGCCCGCTCGACTCGACCCTCTCGACGGCGATGTACACGTATCAGCAGTTCGGCTTCGGCAACTACTCCTACGCCTCGGCCGCGAGCTACGTGCTGTTCCTCGCGATCGTCGCGCTCTCGCTCATCCAGTTCCGCTTCCTCGGACGGAAGGACTGACATGACTCAGCTCACCGACCCGCCCGCCGCGGCCGGCGCCGCGGCCGAGGCATCCGTCGTCCCGCCCGTCGGCGCCGCCGCGCCCCGCGCGAGCGAGCGACCTCCCCGGCGACGCCGCGGTCCGCGCCGCTGGTGGCTCTACCTCGTGCTCGCCGCAGGGCTCGTCGCGATGGTCATGCCGTTCGTCTGGATGATCCTCGGCTCGTTCAAGACGAACGCCGAGATCCGGCAGCACCCGACGAACTTCTGGCCGATCGATCCGACCCTCGACAACTACGCGCAGCTGTTCGGCCGGCTCGACTTCGCGAACTACTTCGCGAACAGCCTGATCGTCGCGTTCTTCGTGACCGCGGGCAACATCGTGTTCTCGTCGATGGTGGGCTATGCGCTCGCGAAGCTCGAGTTCCGCGGCAAGCGGCTGCTCTTCGGCCTCGTGCTCGCGACCCTCATGGTGCCGGGCGTCGTGACCTTCGTGCCGCTGTTCGTGCTCACCGCGAACCTCGGCCTCGTGAACTCGTACCCGGGGCTCATCCTGCCGTTCCTGATCACCCCGCTCGGGGTGTTCCTGATGCGTCAGTTCATGCTCTCCCTGCCCGACGAGCTGATCGAGGCGGCCCGCATCGACGGGGCGAGCGAGTGGCGCATCTTCCTGCGGGTGATCATGCCGCTCTGCGGGCCCGCGGTCGCGACGCTCACGATCCTCACCTTCCTCGCCAGCTGGAACAACTTCCTCTGGCCGCTCGTCGTCGCCACGAGCGAGGACAAGTACACGCTGCCGGTGGCGCTCGCGCTCTACTCCGTCGGCCAGAACGCCGCCCAGTACGGCCTCATGATGGCCGGCGCCGTCGTGGTCGTCGTGCCCGTGCTCGCCGTGTTCGTGGTGCTGCAGCGCTACTTCGTGCAGGGCATCGCCCTCACCGGCATCAAGTGACCCCCGCCGTCCGATCCGACTCGACTGACTGAGGAGACCAGCACCGCATGACGAACCCCGCCTTCCCCGACGGCTTCCTCTGGGGCGCCGCGACCGCGGCCCACCAGGTGGAGGGCAACAACGTGAACTCCGACTGGTGGCAGCGCGAGCACGGGCACCTGCCCGGGCCGCCCGTCGCCGAGCCCTCGGGCGACGCCGCCGACAGCTTCCACCGCTATCCGGAGGACATGGCGCTGCTCGCCGACGCCGGGCTGAACGCCTACCGCTTCAGCATCGAGTGGGCGAGGATCGAGCCCGAGCGCGGCTTCGTCTCGCGGGCCATGCTCGATCACTACCGGCGCATGGTCGACACGGCCCGCTCGCTCGGCCTCGAGCCCTCGGTGACGCTGCACCACTTCACGAACCCCGTCTGGTTCGCCCGCGAGGGCGGGTGGCTGACGGATGCCTCGGTCGACCACTTCGCCCGCTTCGTCGAGGCGGCGCTGCCGATCCTCGACGATGTCGCGCACGTCTGCACCATCAACGAGCCGAACATGGTGTCGGTGCTCGCCGACCCCGCGGTCGGCTTCCCCTCGATCGGGCTGCCGCCGGGGGTGCCGGCGGTCACCGATCGGCTCATCGCCGCCCATCGGCGCGCGGTCGAGCTCGTGCGCGGCGCCGGCGCGAAGGCTGGCTGGACGATCGCGACGCAGGCCTACCAGCCCGAGCCCGGGGCGGAGCAGGTGGCCGCCGACTACGGCCGCTCGCGCGAGGACGTGTTCCTCGACGCCGCCGAAGGCGACGACTGGGTCGGCGTGCAGGCGTACACCCGCACGAAGATCGGGCCGGAGGGGCCCCTGCCGATCCCGGAGGGCGCGGAGCGCACCCTCACCGGCTGGGAGTACTACCCGCCGGCGGTGGGCGACGGCATCCGCAACGCCTGGTCGCGCAGCCGGGTGCCCGTCTACGTCACCGAGAACGGCATCGCGACCGCCGACGACGCGCGCCGCATCGACTACACGCGGGGCGCGCTCGAGACGGTGGCCGGATGCCTCGCCGACGGCGTCGACGTGCGCGGCTACCTGCACTGGTCGGCCCTCGACAACTACGAGTGGGGCAGCTTCGCGCCCACCTTCGGCCTGATCGGCTGGGACCGCGAGACCTTCGAGCGGCACCCGAAGCCGAGCCTCGCCTGGCTCGGCGAGGTGGCCCGCACCGGCCGCCTCGGCTGAGGCGACGGCGCGCCCGCGGACACCCCGCTCTCGACTTGCCCGACTTTCATGAAAGTCGGGCAAGTCGGAAATTGGGGCGGGGGTAGGGTGAGCGGCATGGGGGATCAGCGCGCGACGAGCGAGCCCGACGCCCGGAACGACCACGGCTTCTTCGGGCAGCCGCGCGCGCTCGCGAACGTCTTCGGCGTCGAGATGTGGGAGCGGTTCAGCTTCTACGGCATGCAGGGCATCCTGCTCATCTACCTCTACTACTCGGTCGCCGACGGCGGCCTCGGCATGCCGGAGGCCGCCGCCGCGGGCATCGTCGGCGCCTATGGCGGCGGGGTCTACCTCTCGACGATCCTCGGCGCCTGGATCGCCGACCGCCTGCTCGGCAGCGAGCGCGTGCTGTTCTTCAGTGCGATCGTCATCATGGCCGGGCACCTCGCGCTGGCCCTCCTCCCGGGCTTCCTCGGCGTGGGCGTCGGGCTCGTGCTCGTCGCCTTCGGCTCCGGCGGCCTGAAGGCGAACGCCACGAGCGTCGTCGGCACCCTCTACGCCCCGGACGACGTGCGCCGCGACGCCGGCTTCTCGCTCTTCTACCTCGGCATCAACCTCGGCGGCTTCCTCGGCCCGATCCTCACCGGGCTGCTGCAGTCGACCCTCGGCTTCCACTGGGGCTTCGGGCTCGCCGCGCTCGGCATGGCGATCGGGCTCGTGCAGTACTCCTTCGGCCGCAAGCGGCTGCCGGCCGAGGCATCCGTCGTGCCGAACCCGCTGCCCCGCGGACGCATCGGCCTCGCGATCGGGGTCGCCGTCGCCGGCGTCGTCGTCATCGCGGTGCTCGTGGCGACCGGGCTCATCACCGCGGAGAACCTCGTCGTCTGGGTGATCGGCGCGACGATCGTCGCCGCGATCGCGTACTTCGCGGTCATCCTGTCGAGCCGGCGCATCACCGCGGTGGAGCGCAGCCGGGTCGTCGGCTTCATCCCGCTGTTCGTCGCGAGCGTCGCGTTCTGGTCGCTGTACCAGCAGCAGTTCACCGTGCTCACGATCTACAGCGACAAGCAGCTCGACCGCGACGTCCTCGGCTGGGAGATGCCGGTGTCGTGGGTGCAGTCGATCAACCCGATCTTCATCATCATCCTTTCCGGCGTCTTCGCCGCGATCTGGACGAAGCTCGGCGCCCGGCAGCCCTCGACGCCCGTGAAGTTCGCGCTCGGCACGGCGATCATGGGCGTCGCGTTCCTGCTGTTCATCCCCTTCGCGGGCGGCGGCCCGAACTCGACCCCGCTGCTCGCGATCGTCGGCATCCTGTTCGTGTTCACCGTCGCGGAGCTGCTGCTCTCGCCGGTCGGGCTGTCGGTCACGACGAAGCTCGCGCCCGAGGTGTTCCACACCCAGATGGTGGCGCTGTTCTTCCTCTCGGTCGCGCTCGGCACGGCCATCTCGGGCCGGCTCGCGGAGTTCTACTCCGCCGCGACGGAGGTCGCCTACTTCGGCGTGCTGGGCGGCATCGCGATCGTGCTCGGCCTCGCGCTCGCGCTCGGCAGCCGGGGAGTGCTGCGGCTCATGCGCGGCGTGCGCTGAGCGGCCACCGAGCGGTTACGATTCGAGGGATGCCCAGCCCGCTCGTGGTGATCCCCACGTACAACGAACGTGAGAACCTCGCCGCGATCGTCGGCCGGGTGCTCGCGGCCGAGCCCGCCGTCGCGGTGCTCGTCGTCGACGATGCCTCGCCCGACGGCACCGGGGCGCTCGCCGACGAGCTCGCCGCCGCCGACGAGCGGGTGCTGGTGCGGCACCGCGCCGGCAAGGAGGGCCTGGGCGCCGCCTACCTCGACGCCTTCGCCTGGGCGCTCGAGGCGGGGTACGACCCGATCGTGCAGATGGATGCCGACGGCTCGCACCTGCCCGAGCAGCTTGGCGGTCTGCTCGCGCCGCTCGGCGAGGGCGCCGACCTCGTGATCGGCTCGCGGTGGATCCCCGGCGGCCGCATCGAGAACTGGCCCCGGTACCGCGAACTGCTCTCCCGCGGCGGCAGCGCCTACGCCCGCTGGGTGCTGCGGTTGCCGACCCGCGACGCGACGGCGGGGTACCGCGCGTTCCGGGCGGAGGGGCTGCGCCGCATGCGCCTCGACGAGGTGCACACCAAGGGCTACGGCTTCCAGGTCGACATGCTGTGGCACGCGCACGAGGCCGGGCTCGACGTCGTCGAGGTGCCCGTGACCTTCGTCGAGCGTGAGCTCGGGCGCTCGAAGATGAGCCTCGGCATCGTGCTCGAGGCGATGCTGCGGGTCACCGGCTGGGGCGTCGCCGCGCGCTTCCGTCGCCGCTGAGCCCGGGGGCGGCGCTCAGGGCCGCGGGCCGGGTCAGGGCCGTGGGCCGGGCTCAGCGCAGCGGGCCGACGGAGGCGTAGGCGTCCGGCTGCACGCGCGACGGCACGTCCCAGACCTTCGCCGCCGGAGTCCGGCCGTGCGCCGTCGGCCACCCCGGCTCGCCCGAGCGGATGAAGGCGACGGCGGCCGTGTGCAGCTCGTCGGCGAGCGCCTGCGGCGGGTTCGGGCCGGCGAGCGGCACCATCGCGGGCCCGTCGAGGCAGTCGAAGAAGAACGGTACGTCGAGGCAGTGCTCGGCGAAGCCGAAGGTCCCGGAGGGCCACGAGAAGCGGTACAGCCAGGTGCCGGCCGAGGCATCCGCGCCCCCCGAGGCGGCAGCACCGGCGTCGCGCGCCTCGACGACGCGGAGCAGCGCGGTGCGGAACATCCGGTCGCTGAGGAAGCGCCCGGCGATCCGCGCCGTGCCCTTCGCGGCGACGTCGGCGTTCGCGCGCAGGTACGGCTTCAGACGCTCCTTCGGCAGGCCGAGCTTCTTCAGCAGCAGCGACTTCGGCACCCAGCGCAGCTTCCGCTCGGCCTCCGCGAACGCCATCGTGAACTCGTCGTCGGTCGCGCCGAGGACGAGCGGGATGCCGCGGCCGACCCCCGCGGCCAGCGACTCGAGCGTGGGGCGCTCGAGGAGTTCGCCGTCGATCGTCGGGCCGAGCGGCAGCCCATCGTCGATGATCGAGCCGAGCGAGTCCGGCCCGAGCTCGGTCGCCCGCTTCTGCAGCTCGAGCACGCGCTCCTCGGGCAGGCTGCCGAAGCCCGCCCGGGTCGGCTCGACGCCGGCCTGCTCGGCGAGCGCCCGGCCGAAGGCCTCGCTCCGTGCGGCGGCGACGTCGGCCAGCGCCCCCGACAGGGCGTAGACCCCGTGGAACAGGTGCTGCGCCGCCGGCATGCCGAGCAGGGTGAGCACCGCGCCGCCGCCGGCCGACTGCCCGGCGATCGTCACCCGCCCGGGGTCGCCGCCGAACGCGGCGATGTTGCGCTGCACCCACTCCAGGGCGAGCAGCCAGTCGCGCACGCCGCGGTTGGACGGGGCATCCGCGATCCAGCCGAAGCCGTCGAAGCCGAGCCGGTAGGAGATCGTGACGGTGACCACGCCGTCGCGGTTGAAGCTGCGGCCGTCGTACCAGGGGCTCGCGGGGGAGCCGGCGAAGTAGCCGCCGCCGTGGATCCACACGAGCACGGGCAGCCCGGCCGCGCCCGCGGCAGGCGTGGCTGGCGACGGGGTGAAGACGTTCACGTTCAGGGTGGACTCGCCCGGCACGCTCGGCTCCGGGATGAGCGTCACCCCGGGGTCGCCGCGCTGCGCCGTCGGCGCGAACTCCAGGGCGTCGAGCGTGCCGGTCCATGGCGCCTTCGGCACGGGCGCCGCGAAGCGCAGCTCGCCGACGGGCGGCTCGGCGAAGGGGATGCCGAGGAACGCGGCCGAGCGCTCGGCGCCCCCGCCGCCGCTCGCGTCGCCCGCGCGCCGCACCGTCGGGCGCCAGCGGCCGCGCACCCGCCCCGCGAGGGTGTCGACCTCGACGAACTCGGCGGCGGCGGGTGCGGCCCCGGCGGCGGTGGCGGATGACTCGGTGGCGGGGGTGTGCGACATGCAGTGCTCCTAACGCACGCTCTTGATGGGGGCGGTGGCGATCGCGGCGATGATGACGAACACGATGCCGAAGACGAAGAGCATCGGGTAGCCCCCGAGCGCGCCGATGATGGTGCCGGCGACCGCGGCGCTCATGGCTTGGGGGATGTTCGTCGCGATGTTCAGGATGCCGAGGTCCTTGCCGGCGGCCGCGCCGTCGCCGGGCAGCACCTCGCTCATGAGGGCCGTATCGACCGACATGTAGAGGCCGAAGCCGATGCCGTTGATGACGGCCATCGCGATCATGCCCGTCATGTTCGGCATCAGCAGCGGCATCGCGAAGCCGGCGACCATGATCAGCGAGGCGACGTAGATGAACACCTTGCGACGGCCGATCCGGTCGCTCCACCAGCCGGAGAGCGCGATCGCGACGAGCGTGGGCACGAGGGAGACGAGGGTCAGCGTGACCGTCGCCCCGGCCGCGCCCTCGAGGGACATGCCGATGTAGTCGGTGAGGATGTAGAGCTGGAAGGCCGCGACCACGAAGTAGCCGAGCATCAGCAGGAAGCGCGCGGCGAAGGCCCAGGCGAAGTCGGGGTGTCGCCGCGGGCTCACCCAGAAGCCGCTGAGGAAGCGCCTCCAGCTCCACGGCTCGATCGCGGCCTCCTTCGAGGACCAGTCGCGGTCGATGAGCACGTACACGACGGTGACGACGATGATCGCGACGCCGAACGCCGAGTAGCCGACGCCGAAGTTCGTCGCGAACTGCCCGGCGATCATGACGCCGATCGTCATGCCGAGCTGGGTGCCGATGCCGAACATCGCGCTCGCCGCGCCGCGCTTGTCGCGCGGGAATCGGTCGGGGGTGATCGCCGAGAGCGGCCCCTGCAGCGCGTTCAGCGAGACCTGGATCAGCACCCAGAAGATCGTCACCCAGAGGATCGAGTCGAGCAGGCCGAGGCCGAACAGGAGGATGCCGCCGATGAGCGCGCCGCCGACCATCCACGGGGCGCGGCGGCCGAAACGGGTGCGGGTGCGGTCGCTGATCGCGCCGACGATCGGCTGGGCGAACAGGGTGAACACGAAGGAGACGGTGGAGACGATCGCGAGGTTCGCGACCTTGTTCGCCTCGTCGATCATGGCGACCTGGATCGGCAGCAGGATGGCGCTGAGTCCGCCGTACGTCGCGAAGAGCGTGAGGGCGACGAGCAGGATGCCGGGCAGGGTGCGCCGCGTCGGCGGCGGGCTCGCGGGCGGGTCGCCGGGGACCGGCTCGCTCGCGGAGATCGCGCCGGTGGGGGCGAGCTCGGTGCTGGGGTCGAGCGGGGGCTGCATGGACATGGGGCTCCTCATCGTCGAGTGGGCCGGTGCGTGGGGGTGCAGGTAACAAATACCAAGCGTCGTTCGGGATCTGTGCCACCAGTGTGGCGCGGCCATCCAAAAAATTCAAGCCTCGAACTATGTGACGGTCGGGTCGTGATCTGCGAGGATCGCGGCGTGAGCGACGAACCTGCGGGGTCACGGCGGCGGGTACGCCGTCCGCGCCGCGGCCGTCGGCTCGTGGCCGCCTACGTGCTCGGTATCGTGGCGACCCTGATCGCCGCTGAGGCGCTGCGCGCGGTGGGTGACGCCGCGGAGCGGCCGGGCCTCGACGCGTTCTACACCGCTCCTGCGGCGACGGAGCTCGCCGGCGACCCGGGCTCGATCATCCGCAGCGAGCCGCTCGCCGGGGTGCCGCTCGCAAGCCGCGGCTGGCGGGTGATGTACCGTTCCACCGATCTCGACGGCGCACCCGTCGCCGTGACCGGCATCGTGGTCACGCCGCTCAGGCCGGTGCCCGGTGCACGGACGGTGCTCGCGTGGGGGCATCCCACCACGGGGACCGCGCCCGATTGCGCCCCCTCGCGTGCGGACGACCCGTTCCTCGGCATCGAGGGCCTGCGGCTCATGCTCGACCGCGGCTACACCGTCGTCGCCACCGACTACGCGGGCATGGGCACCGCGGGCCCCGACTCCTATCTCGTCGGCGTGACGGCCGCGCATTCGGTGCTCGACGGCGTACGTGCGGCGAGGGCCATCGAGGCCGCGGATGCCGGGGATCGCGTCGTGCTGTGGGGGCACTCGCAGGGCGGTCAGGCCGTGCTCTTCGCCGCGGAGCAGGCGGCCGCGTACGCCCCGGAGCTGGAGATCGCCGCGGTCGCCGCCGCGGCGCCCGCCGCCGATCTGACGGCGCTCATGGGCTCGCACCTCGATGACGTGTCGGGGGTGACGATCGGCTCGTACGCGTTCCCGGCGTACGCCTCGGTCTACGGCCCCACGGTGCCCGGCGCGGAGCTCGACGACGTGCTCACCCCGGCCGCGATCGCGCGGCTGCCCGAGATGAACCGGCTCTGCCTGCTGCCGAACCTCGACCGGCTGCACGAGCTCGGTGCTCCGCTCATCGGCGACTTCTTCGCCCACGACCCGACGGCGACCGAACCGTGGGCGCAGCTCTTGGAGGAGAACTCGGCGGGGAGGGCGGCGATCGCCGCGCCGCTCTTCATCGCGCAGGGGGCCGACGACGCCCTCGTACTGCCCGCAGACACGGCGGGCTTCGTCGCCCGCGAACGCGCCCTCGGCGTCGACGTCACCGAGACGACGGTGCCGGGGGCGACGCACTCGACGATCGCGTACCTGGCCCTGCCGGCGCTCGACGCGTGGCTCGATCGGGTCGACCGGATCGAGCCGCGCGGCGGCGCAGGCTGAGCGCTACGGCACGCGCAGCTCGGTGATCGGCTCGCGGCGCGCGGCCGAGAGCGCCGGGAGCACGGCGGCCAGCGTGGCGACGAGGACCGCGAGCGCGCCGACGCCGGCGACGTAGCGCGCTCCGGGCAGCGGATCGTCGGTGGCGGCGAGGATGCCGACCGCGAGCGCCGAGCCCACGGCGGCCCCCGCTGCGGCGACGATCGCCGTCTGGATCGTGACCAGGGCGACGATGAGCCGCTGCGACGCGCCGAGCGCCCGGCGGCGGCCGAAGTCCTTGCGCCGGAGCGTGACCACGCCGAACTGCAGCACGCCCACGAGGAGGGCGCTCACCGCGAGGATGCCGAGGGTGAGCGTGCGGCCGAACGCGCCGAGCTGCCCCTCGACGAGCCCCCGGAGCGAGGCGAGCGCTTCGCTGGTGCGCAGCTCCACCCGGCTCGGGTCGCTCACATCGAGCACGGAGCGCACGACGTCGGTGAGCGGGGCGACGAGCTCGGGGCGCGTGGCGATGACGACGAGCGCACCGACGGCGACCGGCTGCCGGGCGCGCGGCTGCGGGGCGACGACGAGGGGTTCGAGGAACGCGAGGTGCTCGGGTGTCTCGACCCGCCCGCCGACGGCGTAGCCGCTGCCGTCGTCGAGCGCCACCGCGCCCACCACGCCGCCGATGCCGAGCCGGTCGAGCGCGGTCGCGGAGGCGAAGGCGACGGCGCCGTCGCCCGGCGCTCCGCTCGGCAGGCCGAGGTGCCGCCAGTCCTCGCTCCACGCCCGACGCAGCGGGACCGGGGTGCCGCCGGTGAACGCGGCGTTCCGCGCGTCTTCGGCGAGGCTGAACGCGCCGACCCACTGGATGCCCTCGACGTCGGCGAGCCGGTCGAGCACCGAGGTGTCGAGCCCGGCGTCGGCCTCGGCCCGCACCACGATCGCGCGGGTGCCGGCCGAGTCGATCGAAGCGACGACCTGCTGCTCGGCCGCGACGGTTCTCCCCGAGGTGAGGAGCACGGCCGCGCACATGCCCGCGACCACCACGAACGCGATCGCGGAGCCGACCGGCTGTGCGAGCGCCGAGGCGAGCGCCTCCCTGGCGACGGCGAGGAGGCCGCGCACGCCGTTCACAGCGCCAGCTCGCGATCGCAGCGGGCGACGAGCGCGGGATCGTGGGTGACGACGATGACCGCCGCGCCGTGCCGCGCCTGTTCGTGCAGCGCCGTGAGCACGACCTCGGTGGAAGCGGGGTCGAGGTTGCCGGTCGGCTCATCGGCGAGGACGATGCGCGGGTCGCCGAGCAGCGCGCGGCACAGGGCGATGCGCTGCGCCTGGCCGCCGGACACCTGGCCCGGCCGCGCATCGGCCCGGAGGTCGACGCCGAAGCGCTCCAGCAGGGCGTGCGCTCGGGGCTCGGACTTGCGTCGATCCTCGCCGCGGTAGAGCGCCGTCTCGAGCACGTTGTCGAGCACCGTGCGGGTGGCGTCGAGCGCCGCGTCCTGGAAGACGAAGCCGAAGGTCGCGGCCCGGCGGGCGGCGCGCTCGCGATCGGACCGCCCCTGCATCGGCGCGCCGTCGAGCAGCACCTCGCCCGAGCGCGGCCGGAGCATGAGGCCCAGCAGGTAGAGCAGGGTCGACTTGCCGCGCCCGGACGGCCCGGTGACCGCGACGACCTCGCCCGCCTCGAAGCGGGCGGACCAGCCCTCGAGCAGCGGGGTGGCCCGCTCGTAGCGGAACGACAGCGACTCGGCCCGGAGGAGCGCCGGCCCCGTCATCGCTGCGCCGCCGCCGGCGGGCGGGCCCGGCCGTCGCCCTCGCCATCCGAACCGGTGCCGCCGCCGGTGCCCGCGTCGGGCCCGTCGGCCGGCACGCGCACGCGCAGTCCCTCTCGCACCCCGTCGACGACCGCCATGCCGCGTGCCGAGGCGAGCACGGTGACCGGGTGGTTGCGACCCTCGCGGTCGACGACGGCGACCGTGCCGTCGGCGGAGGAGCGCAGGGCCGCCGCGGGCACCACGAGCCCGCTCGTCGCGGCCTGCGTGACGATGCTGGAGGGCAGCCGGGTGTCGCCGAGCACCGGGATCGTGCTGCAGGCCGCCGTGCAGATCGGCGCTCCGTCTGCGGCGCCGAGCCGCAGCCGCACCTGGTCGTCGGCCTCCTCGGACGGTTCGTGCGCGACGACCGCCGCGGGCCAGACCGCCCCGTCTGGCGCCGTGATCTCGACCGGGGTGCCGAGCGGCATGGTCGCGGCCTGGGCCGCGCTCACCGGGACGGCGAACTCCGGCTCCGGCGGCAGCACCGACACGAGCCGCTCCCCGCCCGACAGGTTCGCACCCGGCCTGACGAGCTCGTCGTCGAGGGTGACCCGCACCGGGAGCGCCGGGAGGAAGAGGAGGTCGCCCGGCCGCACGACGCCGTCGTCGGGCAGCTCGAGCGAACGCTGCCAGGCCCGCACCGCGGCCTCCGTGCGGGCGCCGAAGCCGCCGTCGACGAGTCCGTCGTAGTGGCCGAGCTCGGTGAGCAGCTGCTGCAGCTGGCGGACGTCGGGCCCCTCGGCATCGCGCCCGAGCTGGCGGAACGCCGGGACCTCGCCGACGGCCGCCACGACCGGTCGCAGCTCGACGGAGTACAGCACCGAGCCGGCGCGGACCTCGTCGCCGGCGGCGAGCGGCACCGAGGTCACCGTGCCCGCCGCGCGATTGGTGCCGGCCGGCGCTCGCCGCCAGGACGCCACCGTGGTGAGCCGCACCGAGGAGCCGACTTCGCCCGCGACGATCTCGACGTAACTGTACGGCGCCGCGGCCACCTCGTCGGGCGGGGCGAAGACCGCGGTCGACGCCCACCCCGCTCCCGCGCCCAGCGCGAGCAGCGCGATCGCCGCGATGATGCGCGGCGCCCGCGCGCGTGCCGGCTCGTCTGCCGCCGTCTGGTGTCGCACTCGCACCGACCTCCTTGGTATCCCGATGGCACGAGCGTACGCGACGCCGCCGACACCGATCCAGCGAAGTCCAGAGCGTTTCTACCTCGGTCCCTTTCGGCTCGCCTCGGTCGAGGCATCCCGTCGCCGCGTCAGGGGGCGAGCGCGGCCGGGTCCGCGAGGGCCCTGGCGGCGGCCGTGCGCTCGGCGCCGAGCAGCGCCGCGTCGCCGCCGAGGCGGCTGCCGAGCACCGGTGGCGGCGTGAGGTGCACGCCGTCGATGCCCGGCTGGATGGCGGCGAGCTCTTCGGCGAGCTCGTCGGCGAGCCCGGCGAGGTAGCCGCCCAGCACGATCGCCGCGGGGTCGATCGCCATGACCAGGATCTGCAGCGCCCGCGCCAGTTCGGCACGGCCCGTGCGCCAGGCGGCCAGGGCGCGCGGTTCACCGGCGCGGATGCCCGCGACGAAGGCGTCGAGCGCGACCGCGAGCCCGGCCTCGCAGGCGAGCCCGTCGAGGCCGGCCGCGGCGAGCAGCACGTCGGGGCCGGCGACGGTGACGAGGCATCCGCGCTGTCCGCATCCGCAGCGCACGCCGTCGGGCACGACGGGCAGGTGCCCGAGCGCGCCTGCGAGGTGGTGGCTGCCGTCGAGCGGCGCGTCGTCCACGACGATCGCGCCGCCGATACCCGAGTCGCTCTTGAGGTACAGCAGCTCGGCGGGCCGGCCGGCGTCGAGGTGCTCGGCGACCGCGGCGACCGCCGTGTCGGCGAGCAGCTGCAGTCGACCGGCCCGGCCCAGCGCCTCGAGCGAGGGCGAGCGCTCCCGCAGCAGCGCGAGCAGGTCGACCATGCCCCAGTCGAGGTCGGTGTCGGCGAGCACGACGCTCGGCTCGCCGCCCACGGGCGCCCAGACGACGACGGATGCCTCGGCGACGCGGCGGCCGTCGCGTGTCAGCTCCGCGAGGAGCTCCTCGACGAGCTCGGCGGCGACGTCGGCCACCCGCCCGGGGTCGCCCATGGGGCGGCCGTGCCGCCGATCGCGCCGTGCCAGCCGGGCGCCGCCGAGCGTCGAGGCGACGGCGGTCGCGCGATCGGCGTCGACCAGCACCGTGAGGATGGCGAGGTGGTCGCCGCTGAGCTCGAGCAGCGTGCGCGGGCGGCCCTTCCCGCTCGGGGCGATCGATGCCGTCTCGCGGACCAGGCCGTCGCGCTCCAGCCGGCGGACGAGCGCCGTCACGGAGCCCCGGGCGAGCCCGGTGGCCTCGGCCAGCTCGCTGCGGCTCGCGCTGCCGAGCTCGGCGAGGCGTCCGGCGACGAGCGCGAGGTTGTGCCGGCCGACGTCGGCGCTCGCGAGCGATCCGGTCACGCGGCCGTCGGCGGCTTCAGGAGTCCGAGCAGGTACTCGACGTGCTCGGCCATGTCGATCGAGGGATCCATCAGCCATTGGGTCTGCAGGCCGTCGGCCGCGGCGAGCAGGAGGCTCGCCATCTTCTCCGGGTCGAGGTCGGCGCGGATCGTGCCGTCGCGCTGGCCCTCGCGGATGCTCTCGACCGACATTTCCCGGAAGAGTCGGAAGCGCTCGGTGAAGAAGGGGCGCGCGGCGTGGTCGGCCTCGGTGGCCTCCGCCGAGAGGCGGGCGTAGAGCTGCACGAGGCCGGGGACGTCGGCGTTGTGCCGCATGACCTCGACGAAGCCGTCCATCATGCTGAGCTCCTCGTCGGCGTGTGCGGCGTCGAGGGTCTCCCGGTCGACCTCGTCGCGCTTGCGGAGGATCTCGGCGAAGAGCTCCTCCTTCGAGGCGAAGTAGTGCAGCAGGCCGGCCTGGCTGAGGCCCACCGCGTCGGCGAGCTCGCGCACCGAGGCGCGACCGTAGCCGTTGCGGGCGATGACCTCGAGCGCCGCGGTGAGGATCTCCTCCCGCTTGGCGATGCCCTTCGCGTACGAACCCCTGCGTGCCATAGCTGCATGGTAGTGCTTGCGGACCAAAACCGAGTGCCGTATGGTTTTCGCACCGCCTCGACGACGAGGCCTCCCGGAAGGACTTGCCCCCGATGACGATGTCGTCCGCCCCGCAGCCCGCTGCCGAATCCCGGCCCGACGCCCCCCAGCCGTCCGACACCCCCGAGTCGCTCGAAGCCACCGCCGCCTTCGTCGAGGACGCGGCCGGAAACGAGGACCCGCCCGCGCCGATCAAGGGCGTCGGCCGCCTGCTCGGCTGGATCATCCCCGCGAACCTCGGCATCTTCCTGATCTGGGGCGCCGTCCCCGGCATCCTGCTTCCGCAGCAGGTGACCGTGCTCTTCGGCGAGGCCGACAAGGTCGCCAACCTCGCCATCGTCGCGACGATCGGCGCGTTCTGCGCGATGATCGCGCAGCCCATCGCCGGGCAGATCTCCGACCGCACCCGCTCCCGCTTCGGCCGCCGCGCGCCGTGGATGTTCCTCGGCGCCCTCGCCGGCGGCCTGTCGCTCGTCGGCCTCGCCTTCGCGGACTCCCTCATCGGCGTGGTCATCGCCTGGACCCTCGTCCAGATCACCTACAACTTCGCGCAGGGCCCGCTCAGCGCCGTCATGCCCGACCGCGTGCCGCTGAAGCGGCGCGGCACCTTCGCGGCGCTCTCCGGCATCGGGCTCATGGTCGGCGCCCTCGGCGGTCAGATCGTCGGCTCGCTCTTCTTCGACAGCATCACGGCCGGCTACTTCACCTTCGCCGCGATCGCGCTCGTGGTGCTCACGCTCTTCATCGTGTTCAACCCCGACTACTCCTCGAAGGAGCTGCCGGTCGAGCCGTTCAAGCTCGGCGACTTCCTGCGCACCTTCTGGGTGAACCCGATCAAGCACCCCGACTTCTTCTGGGCCTTCACCGGGCGGCTGCTGCTCTACACGGGCTACTTCGCCGTCACCGGCTACCAGCTCTACCTGCTCACCGACTACTTCGGCGTCGAGCGCCCGCAGGACGTCATCCCGGTGCTCGGCCTGATCAGCCTCGCCGGCATCCTCATCGCCACGATCGTCTCCGGACCGCTCTCGGACAAGCTCGGCCGCCGCAAGATCTTCGTCTTCGCCTCCTCGGTCGTCACCGGACTCGCCTTCCTGCTGCCGTGGGTCTGGCCCGACGTCACCGCGTGGATGATCATGACCTTCATCTCGGGCCTCGGTTTCGGCATGTTCCAGGCCGTCGACACCGCGCTCATGAGCGAGGTGCTGCCCTCGGCGAAGTCCTTCGCGAAGGACCTCGGCGTCGTCAACATCGCCGCGACCCTGCCGCAGACGCTCGCACCCGGCGTCGCCGGCGCGATCGTGCTCGCCTTCGGCTTCGCGGGCCTGTTCCCGGTCGCGATCGTCCTCTCCGTGCTCGGCGCCTTCGCCGTCTGGCCGATCAAGGCCGTGCGATGACGGCGGATGCCTCGCGGCCCCGCCGCCCGCGGGTGCTCCTCGTCGTCGGGCTCGCCGGCCTGGCGGTGTTCGTCGCCTTCGCCTTCGCGGTGGCCGCGAACGTCGAGCGCCCCTTCACGCAGCCCTTCGACGACGCCTGGCGGGCGTTCGTCGGCCTCGCGCCCGGCACCGGGGGCGAGACGTGGGCCCTGCCGATGTTCTTCCAGTACCTGGGCGAGCTGCCCGGCGCGGTGCTCACGATCCTGCTCATCCCGATCTGGCTGTTCGTCGTGCGGCGCTGGCGCTCGGCGCTGTTCTTCCTCGCCGCCGAGTTCGGCGGCACCTTCCTCGTGTCCCAGCTCGTGAAGAACCTCGTCGACCGTCCCCGCCCGGCCGACGACGTCGCCGCGAACCTGTTCGGGCCCCTGTTCCAGGTCGACCACGGCTCGTTCCCCTCCGGGCACTCGGTGAGCGCCGGCATCCTGCTCGTCGGCGTCGCCGCGCTGCTGCCCGTCGCGAAGCGGCGCTGGTGGTGGCTCGTCGGCGGCCTGATCGCCGTCGGCATGGTGTGGCAGCGCACGCTCATCAACGCGCACTGGTTCTCGGACGCCGTCGTCGGCGTCATCGGCGGCGCCTCCGCGACGCTCGTGCTCTGGTGGGCCTTCGCGACGCTGCTGCAGCGCGACTACGGCAAGCCCCTCTTCCGCCGGACGACCCCGGCACCGCTCGACGCCCGGCCGGCGTCACCCTACGAAGGAGCATCGGTATGACCGACACCATCGACCAGGCCGCCGAGTTCACCGCGCGCGACGCGGCGGAGCTCGTGGCGGGACTCACGCTCGAGGAGAAGGCGTCGCTCACGAGCGGCGCGAGCTTCTGGAGCACGAAGGCGGTCGAGCGTGCCGGCATCCCCTCCATCGTGCTCACCGACGGCCCGCACGGCGTGCGCCTCCAGCGCGGCTCGAGCGACCACCTCGGCCTCGCCGACAGCGTGCCGGCCACCTGCTTCCCGCCGGCCGTCGCGCTCGGCTCCGCCTGGGACCCCGAGCTCGCCGAACGCGTCGGCCGCGCCCTCGGCGAGGAGGCCCGCGCCGAAGGGGTCGGCGTGCTGCTCGGCCCCGGCATCAACATCAAGCGCTCGCCGCTCTGCGGGCGCAACTTCGAGTACCTCTCCGAGGACCCGATCGTCTCGGGCGTGCTCGGCGCGGCGCTCGTGCGCGGCCTGCAGTCGCAGGGCGTCGGCGCTTCGCTGAAGCACTTCGCCGCGAACAACCAGGAGTTCGACCGCATGCGCGCGTCGAGCGACGTCGACCCGCGGCCGCTGCGCGAGATCTACCTGCGCGGTTTCCAGCGGGTGGTCGAGGACGCCCAGCCGTGGACCGTGATGTGCTCCTACAACCGCATCAACGGGGTCTTCGCGAGCGAGGACCCGTGGCTGCTCACGAAGGTGCTGCGCGAGGAGTGGGGCTTCGAGGGGCTCGTCGTCAGCGACTGGGGCGCCGTGAACGACCGGGTCGCCGGCCTGCCCGCCGGACTCGACCTGGAGATGCCGTCCTCGGACGGCCGCACCGACGCGCAGCTCGTCGAGGCCGTGCAGGCCGGCCGGCTCGCCGAGTCCGCGCTCGACCTCGCCGCCGAGCGGGCCGTGCGGCTCGCGCAGCAGGCGGCCGCGGGGGCCGACGCGGATGCCTCGTACGACGTCGACGCCCACCACGCCCTCGCCCGCGAGGCCGCGGCGCGCGGCGTCGTGCTGCTGAAGAACGACGGCGTGCTGCCGCTCGCGACCGGCACCCGCGTCGCCGTCGTCGGCGAGTTCGCCCGCACCCCGCGCTACCAGGGCGCCGGCTCCTCGCTGATCAACCCGACCCGCCTCGACACCGCGCTCGAGGAGATCGGCCGGCTCGCCGGCTCGGCTCCCGCCTTCGCGCCGGGCTTCACCCTCGACACGGAGGCCGTCGCCGACCCCGGGCTCATCGCCGAGGCCGTCGCCGCGGCCGAGGGCGCCGAGGTCGTGCTCGCCTTCCTGGGGCTGCCGGCCGCCGCCGAGTCGGAGGGCTTCGACCGCGAGCACCTGCGCCTCCCGGAGGCGCAGCTCGAGCTGCTCGCGGCCGTGCGCGCCGCGAACCCGAACGTCGTCGTCGTGCTCGCGAACGGCGGCGTCGTCGAGCTGCCCTTCGCCGAAGAGGTCCCGGCCGTCGTCGAGGGCTGGCTCGGCGGGCAGGCGGGCGGCGGCGGCGTCGCCGACGTGCTCTACGGCGTGGTGAACCCCTCGGGACGGCTGACGGAGACGATCCCGCTGCGGCTCGCGGACACCCCGGCGTACCTCGACTTCCCGGGCGAGTTCGGGCACGTCCGCTACGGCGAGGGCCTGTTCGTCGGCTACCGCTGGTACGACGCGCGCGACGCGGCCGTGCACTTCCCCTTCGGGCACGGCCTCTCGTACACCTCCTTCGCCTACTCGGCGCTCGAGGTGTCGGCCGATGCGAACGGCATCGCCGCCCGCGTCACGGTGACGAACACCGGCGAGCGCGACGGCCGCGAGGTCGTGCAGCTCTACACGGGGCTCGCCGGATCGGCCGTGCAGCGGGCGCCGCGCGAGCTGAAGGCCTTCGCCTCGGTCGAGCTCGCCGCCGGGGAGTCCCGGGTGGTCGAGCTCGCGGTGCGCCGCGAGGATCTCGCCTACTGGGATGTCCGCGTGGACCGCTGGGTCGTCGAGGGCGGCGAGTACCTCGTCGCCGTCGGGGCCTCGAGCCGCGACCTCCGGGCCGAGGCCGGGGTCGCCGTCGAGGGCGACGCCGTGCGGCTGCCGCTGACGATGGAGTCCTCGATCGGCGACCTGATGGGCGACCCGGTCGCCGGTCCGATCGTCGCGCAGGCGCTCGGCGGGCTCTTCGGCGGGGACCCGGCGATGGCGGCGATGGCCGACGACGAGGGCATGGCGAAGATGATGGCCTCGTTCCCGATCGGCCGGCTCGTCGGCTTCCCCGGCATCCCGGTGACGCGCGAGCAGATCGAGCAGCTCCTGCAGGCGGCGAACGCGGGGCGCTGAGCCGCGGGGGCGAGCCGGTCGCACGGCGGGCGGATGCCTCGGGCGCGAGTCGCCCGAGGCATCCGCCGTGCCGCCGGTCGCAGCGCTCGATTCCGGCGCGGAGACTGGCCCGCCGTCACCGGGTGGCGCTACGATCGGCGCGTCGGGGGGCGACACTCCCCGGACCATGTCCGCGACTCGGAGGAGCCCATCATGACCGACCCCAACGCCCCGCAGGGCGAGCCGCAGCAGCCGAGCGAGCCCGCCGTCCCGGCCGAGCCCGTCGCCGCGCCCGCCGAGCCGGCCGCGGCTCCGGCCGAGCCCGCGGCTCCCGCCGCTCCGGCGTACGAGGCCCCGGCGGAGCCCGCGGCTCCTGCCGCTCCGGCCTACGAGGCGCCTGCCGCCCCGGCCGCAGAGCCCGCCGCTCCGGCCTACGCCGCACCGCCCGCGCCGCCGGCCTACGGCGCCCCGCAGGGGCAGCCCGGCTACGGCGCCGCCCCGGGCCAGCCGGCCTACGCGCCCGCTCCGGCCGGCGACACCTTCCCGGGCAAGGGCCTCGGCATCGCGGGCCTGATCCTCGCGATCTTCATGCCGCTCATCGGCCTCATCCTGAGCATCGTGGCGAACTCGCAGTCGAAGAAGGCGGGCCACAAGAACGGCCCGGCGAAGGCCGGCATCATCGTCGGCTCGATCCTGCTGGCGCTCGGCATCATCGTGTCGATCATCGCCATCATCATCGCCATCGCGGCCGCGGGCAGCCTCGGCGCCGCCTGCGCCGAACTCGGCTCGGGCGTGTGGCAGCTCGACGACGGCACCGTCATCACCTGCAACTGATCGCGCAGCAGCGCTCGCACGCGGATGCCCCGGGGCCCATCGGCCCCGGGGCATCCGTCGTTCCGGTGCGAAGCCCGGCTCAGGGCACGACGACCGCGCGACCCCTGAGCGTGCCCTCGTGCAGTCGGCGGTACGCCTCCGGCGCCTCGTCGAGGGAGAAGCGCTCCGTCTCGATCTTCACGAGCCCGGCCCGCGCGAGCTCGAAGACCTCGAACAGCTCGGCCCGCGAGCCCCAGTAGGGCGCCCGCACGGTCGAGTCGTAGGGGGCGGCGAGGAGCCCGGCGGGCACCGCGCCCGCGCCGACGCCGACGAGCACCTGGTCGCCCTCGACGGCGAGCATCGCGTGGCCGGCGTCGATGGTCGGCTGGATCGCGACGAAGTCGAAGACGGCCGCCGCGCCCTTGCCGCCGGTGAGCTCCTTCACGCGCTCGGCGGCCTCGGCGTCCGAGGGGAACACGTGATGCGCTCCGACCTCGGTCGCGAGCCGCAGCTTGTCCTGGCTCACGTCGAGCGCCACCACCGTCGCCGGCGAGAGCGCGCGGAGCAGCTGGATCGCGACGTGCCCGAGGCCGCCCGCGCCGATCACGACGGCGGTCGTGCCGGGCACGAGCTTCGGCAGCGACATCTTGATCGCGTGGTACGGCGTGAGGCCCGCATCGGTCAACGCGACGTGCTCGACGGGGTCGAGATCGCCGAGCGGCAGCAGGAAGCGCGCGTCCGGCACCACGAGGTACTCGGCCATGGCGCCGGGCGCACCGAGACCGGGCGGTCGGATGCCGAGCTCCGCGGCGCGCTCGCAGTAGTTCTCCTTGCCCTGCGCGCACTGCACGCAGCGGCCGCAGCCCTGCGGCCCGTAGACGGCGACGGCCTCGCCCACCTCGACGCCGGTGACGCCCTCGCCGAGCTTGTCGACGATGCCCGCGCCCTCGTGGCCGAGGGTGAGCGGGAGGCCGTAGATGTACTGCTCCTCGTTCAGCCCCATGATGAAGCTGTCCGAGTGGCAGGCGCCGGCGGCCGTGACCCGGATCCGCACCTCGCCCGGACCCGGCTCCGGCGTCTCGATCTCGACGATCTCGGGGGCGGCCCCGATCGTGCGGTACTGCAGCGCTCTCATGTGCACGGACTCCTCGACTCGATTCGGCCCGCCCAGCTGCGGGCTCACCGCCAGTCTGCTCCCCGATGCTGAACGCCAGTCGAGCAAGCGAGCAGGAATCGAGAAGCCCGGGGCATCCACTCGCTCGTAGCGTGGCCGACATGGACACGAAGACGAACCCCACCACCGCCCCGGCGATCGACTCGATCGTCATCCAGGCCGACGACGTCGCCGCCGCCGAGCGCTTCCATGCCGCGGCCTTCGGCCTCGGCGACCGCCTGCGGGTGCAGCCGGCGGAGGCCGCGTCGAGCGGCTTCCGCGGCTTCACGCTCTCGCTCATCGCCGCCCAGCCCGGCGACGTCGACGCGCTCGTGCGCTCGGCCCTCGGCGCCGGCGCCGTCGTCGTCAAGCCGCTCGCCAAGTCCCTCTGGGGCTACGGCGGCACGGTGCAGGCGCCCGACGGCACCATCTGGAAGGTCGCGACCTCGGCGAAGAAGGACGCCCGGCCCGCCGCCGCCGTCTTCGAGCGGATGGTGCTGCTGCTCGGCGCCGAGGACGTCGCGGCGAGCAAGCGCTTCTACACCGAGCGCGGGATCGCCGTGGGCAAGAGCTTCGGCAGCTACGTCGAGTTCGAGACCCCCGGCAGCCGGATCGGGCTCGGCCTCTACAAGCGGCGCGCGCTCGCGAAGGACGCCGGCGTGCCCGCCGAGGGCTCGGGCTCGCACCGGCTGGTCATCGCCGGCGCGCTCGGCTCGGTCGCGGACCCGGACGGCTTCGCGTGGGAGGCATCCGCCCGCTGAGCCGGCTCGCATCTCCGAGACACCCGACTCCGACTTGCCCGACTTTCATGAAAGTCGGGCAAGTCGGGGTGGGGCTGGGTTCAGCCGCGGGGGAGGAGGCCCGCGACGAGGGCGTCGACGACCTCGTCCGTGGAGGTGCCCGGGTCGATCGGGCTCGTGAGCCGGTCGAGGAGGAGCCCGTCGATCGCGTAGTGGAACAGGGCGATCTCGCGGGCGCCGCCGGGCAGTCCCGCCCCGGTGTTGAAGGCCACGTCGGCCTCGAAGCCGGCGCGCTGCCAGGCGCCGAGCACCGCGGCGAGCTCCGGGCGGCGGGTCGATTCGAGGCGCAGCTCGAACAGCGCGAGCGTCACCTCGCGCTCGCTCGTCAGCCGCCGCACAATGTCGCGGAGGTAGTCGGCGAAGAGCTCGGGGCTCGGCTCGGCCCCGGCGCGCGCCGCGAGGTCGGCGTCGCTCGGGGCCAGCCGCTCGCCGATGCGGTCGACGAGTCCGGCGATGAGGGCCTCGCGGCTGCGGAAGTAGTTCGAGGTGGTGCCGGCCGGCACGGCGGCCGCGTCGTCCACCGCCCGGTGCGTGAGCCCGCGCGAGCCCTCGCGGGCCAGCACGTCGAGTCCGGCATCCGCGAGCGCCCGTCGGCGCGCCTCGTTCTTCGCCATGCTGCGACCCTAGCGCAACCACGACAGCTGTTGTAGTCTCTCAATCACTACAAATGTTGTGAATGGAGCACGATGCGAGAACTCAGCTACTACGTCGCCGTCACCCTCGACGGGTTCATCGCCGGACCGAACGGCGAGTACGACGCCTTCCCGGTCGAGGGCGCCCACATGGACGCCATCAACGAGCGCTTCGCCGACACCGTCCCCACCGACGCGGCCGCGGCGCTCGGCCTCGTGCAGGACCGCAGCACCTTCGACACCGTGCTGATGGGCTGGAACACCTACGCCGTCGGGCTGCCCTCCGGCGTCGACAGTCCCTACCGCCACCTCCGCCAGCTCGTGTTCAGTCGCGGGCACGAGGCGACGGGCGAGGGCGTCGAGACCGTGCGGCACGACCCGGTCGGGCTCGTGCGCGAGCTCAAGACCCAGGATGGCTCGGGCATCTGGCTGTGCGGCGGCGGCACCCTCGCGGCGCAGCTCGCCGACGAGATCGACCGCCTGGTGCTGAAGCGGTACCCGCTGCTGTTCGGCGGCGGCATCCCGCTGTTCGGGCCGCGCCCGTACGCGCCCGTCGGCTTCGCCGAGGTCTCGACCCAGGTCTTCGGCAACGGCGTCGTGTTCTCCGAGTACGTGCGCGCCCGCTGAGCGAGGACGGCCCGGCCCGCGATCGGGCCGGGCCGTCTCGGCATCGGTCTCGTCAGACGACGCGGATCAGGGAATCGAGCGGCAGGTGCCGGCCGTCGTCTTCCACTTGAAGGCGCGCGCGGTGTTCGGACCGTAGATTCCGTCGGCGGTGACCCCGAACTTCTGCTGCGCGCGGATCAGGGCGGCGCGCGTCGCCGGCCCGAAGACGCCGTCGACCGCGAGCCCGGCGCTCACCGCGCAGGAGCTGTTCAGGCCGCCCTGCAGCGCCTTGACCGCGATGGAGTTCGCCCCGCTGTCGAGCCGGCACAGCACGTTGAAGTTGGAATCCGCCGGCACGACGAAGTACGTGCCCGCCGACGGGTAGTAGATCACCTGCTTCGAGCAGTACCCGCCGTTGGCCGCCTGCGCCGGCGCGGGCGGCGCGGCCACCACCGAGCCGGCGGCGAGGCCGAACGCGATGGCGAGCGCCGCCGCGATCCGAGGCCAGCGGGCCCGGCCGGGCTCGGCGGACGCGCTGGTCATGAACTTGCTGAACGTCATCGTTCCTCCCGAATCGACGCCCGATGGTGCGACGATCGCCCCCCGGCGTCACCTGGAGAGTTTCCAGCAGAGCCGAGAACGTTACCCGCCGGGCGGAAATTCGTGGAACACCACCGACGATCGGGACGAGCGTGCGGCGGTCAGCCGGCCTTCGCGGCGGCGGCCGGCTTCTTGGCGGGAGCGGCCGGCTTCTTCGCCGCGGTGGCCCTCGGCGAGCGGACCGTCTTCGGCTTCGATGCGGTGGCGAGCTCGGCCGCGGCCTGCACCGGGCGGGCGATCGGCTGCAGGCGGGCGAGCTGCGTCACGTGCTGCGGGCCGAGCTCGTCGAGGGTGGACACCTCGAGCAGTTTCATGGTGCGTTCGATCTGCGTACGGAGGATCGCGATCGTCTGGTCCACGCCGCGCCGCCCGCCGGCCATCAGGCCGTAGAGGTAGGCGCGGCCGATCAGCGTGAAGCGCGCGCCGAGCGCGATCGAGGCCACGATGTCGGCGCCCGACATGATGCCGGTGTCGACGTGCACCTCGAGGTCGCCGCCGACCTCGCGCGCCACGTCCGGCAGCAGGTGGAACGGGATCGGCGCGCGGTCGAGCTGGCGCCCGCCGTGGTTGGAGAGCACGATGCCGTCGATGCCGAGGCCCGCGAGCTTCTTCGCGTCCTCGAGGGTCTGCACGCCCTTCACGACGATCTTGCCGGGCCACATGGCGCGGATGATCTCGAGGTCGTCGAAGGAGATCGTCGGGTCCATCGCGGCATCCAGCAGCTCGCCGACCGTGCCGCCGGTCGTCGACAGCGAGGCGAACTCGAGCGGCGGGGTGGTGAGGAAGTTGATCCACCAGGCCGGGCGCGGGATCGCGTTCACGATCGTGCCGAGGGTGAGCTGCGGCGGGATCGAGAAGCCGTTGCGCTTGTCGCGGAGCCGCGCCCCGGCGACCGGGGTGTCGACGGTGAAGAAGAGCGTGTCGAAGCCCGCGGCGGCGGCGCGTCGGGTCAGCTCGTACGAGATCTCGCGGTCGCGCATGACGTACAGCTGGAACCAGTTGCGCCCGGCCGGGTTCGCCGCCTTCACGCCCTCGATCGAGGTGGTGCCGAGCGTCGACAGGGTGAACGGGATGCCCGCGGCGCCCGCGGCGCCGGCGCCGGCGACCTCGCCCTCGGTCTGCATCAGCCGGGTGAAGCCGGTCGGCGCGATACCGAAGGGGAGTGCGCTCGGCCCGCCGAGCACCTCGCGGCTCGTGTCGACCACCGGCACGTTCCGCAGGATCGAGGGGTGGAACTCGACGTCCTGGAACGCCTGCCGCGCCCGGGCGAGCGACAGCTCGTCCTCGGCGGCGCCCTCGGTGTAGTCGAAGGGGGCCTTCGGGGTGCGGCGCTGGGCGATGTCGCGGAGGTCCCAGATCGTGAGGGCGCGTTCGAGCCGGCGATCGGTGGGGTTCATCGTCGGCGTCTTGAACTTCATGAGCTGGAAGAGCTCGCGCGGGTTCGGCAGCTGGCGTTGCACCATTTCGTGGTCCTATCGTGCGGGGTCGGAGATCGCGGCGTAGTAGCCGGCGATGTGGTCGTGGATGCCTCGACGGGCCGCCGCGGCATCCCCGTCGCTGATCGAACGGATGACGCCGCGGTGCTCGGCGCGCAGGCGCTCGGCCATGGCGGGCCAGTCGGCGATGCGCTGCATGCCGGCGACGACGTAGCCCTCGATGCCGCTGCGTAGGCCCGCCATCGTCGCGAGGGTGACCTGGTTGCCGGCGGCCTCGGCGAGGGCGAGGTGGAACGCGGCGTCGAGCGCGAGGAACTCCTCGGGCGCGAGCGTCGGATCGTCCATGGCGTCGAGCAGGCGCGCGGCCGCGGTGAGGTCAGGGGCGGCGGATGCCTCGCCGGCGGAGGCCTCGGCGAGGCGCGCCGCGACAGCGCCCTCGAGCAGCAGCCGGGTGTCGACGAGGTCGGCGACGGGGAGCCCGCGCGCGGCGACCTGGAGGCGCATGAGGGTGCGCATGCCGCCGTCGGGGGTCGCGACGATCACCGCGCCCGCGCTCGGGCCGGAGCCGGACGCGGTGCGGACGAGTCCCATCGCCTCGAGCACCCGCAGCGCCTCGCGCACGCTCGAGCGGCCGACGCCGAGCTCGGCAGAGAGGGCGCGCTCGCCGGGGAGGCGGTCGCCGGGGGCGAGCTCGCCCGCGAGCAGGCGCGACTCGACGTGCTCGAGCACGTGCTGCCAGGCGCGGGTGTCGCTCACGGAACCTCCTGTGGTCAGACCACAGGGTAGCAGATGTGGTCAGACCACAGGTGCGGCACCTCGATGGGCCGGTTCGGCTCAGCCCTTCTTCGGGCGGATGCGCACGCGGCCCCGGCCCGACTCATCCAGCTCGACGACGCCGCCCCGCGACTTCAGGAACTCCGTGAACGAGGCGAACCCGAGCCGACGCTCCTGGAACGTCGGGTCCATGCGCATCATCTGGTTCTTCACGGCGCTGGAGCTCTGCCACTCCTCGTCGTTCTTCGAGCGCAGCAGCTCGATCGCCTTCAGCAGCAGCCGACCCGGGTTGCGGGGACTGCCGGGTGCCTCGGCCGCCGGCTCGACCGGCGGCATGAACTGCAGCGTGCGCGCCGAGGGGCGCTCGGCGGGCGGGGTCTCGGCCTCGGCATCCGCCTGCTCCTCGGGGCCCGGCTCGGCCGCGGCGTCCTGCTGCTTGCCTCCGCCGCGCCGCCGGCGCGAGCCGGAACCGCTCGTCGCGGCCGGCGCGGCCTCGGCTGCGGGCGCCGGCGTCGGCGCTGCCTCCTCGTCCTCGTCGTCGCCGACCGCGGCGTCGGTCGCGAGCAGCGCGTCGTAGTCCGCGTACTCGTCGCACGCCGCGGTGAGCGCCCGGCTCGTGCCGCCCGCGACGCCGATGCCGACGACGTAGCGGCCGAGCCGCTTCGCCTTCTGCGCGAGCGCCACGTAGTCGGAGTCGCCCGCGACGATCACGATGTGGGTGAGGTCGTCGAGGCGGAACATGTCCTCCACCGCGTCGACCGCGAGCCGGATGTCCGCCCCGTTCTTCGTCGAGGAGAGCGGGAACAGCTGCACCAGGTCGACCGCCCGGTCGATGAGCTGGCCGCGGTAGCTCGCGTTCACGTGCCCCGACCAGTCGGCGTAGGCGCGGGCGATCGCGATCGTGCCGAACGTCGCCGCGAAGTCGAGCACGGCGTCGACGTCGACGGTCGCCGCACGCAGCCGCTCGGCCGTCTTCGTGCCCGCCGCGGGCGCCTTCGTGCGCGAGGTGTCGCGACGGTACGAGCTGTCGCCGTGCAGCTGGTCGTACCTGGAGATCACGATGTTGTCGAAGTCGAAGTAGAGGGCCACGCGGGGTTCGCTGGATGCCGGCATGACGCGAGCCTACGCCGCGCGCCTGAACGGGGAATACCCGCGCGCGGGGCGCCGTTGGCCGGAGGCATGACCGAATCCAGTGCCATCGCCGCCACCAGCCCCGCCCTCGCCCGCCTCGCCGAGACGCTCGGGGTCCGCCCGTTCCCGCTCTCGCTCGGCGGCAACGTCTTCGGCTGGACGGCCGACGAGGCCGGCTCCTTCGAGGTGCTCGACGCCTTCGTCGCGGGCGGCGGCACCCTCCTCGACACCGCCGACGGCTACTCGCACTGGGTCCCCGGTCACAGCGGCGGCGAGAGCGAGACGATCATCGGCCGCTGGCTCGCCGGCCGCTCCGACCGCGACGAGCTCGCCATCGCGAGCAAGGTCAGCACGCACCCGGAGTTCGCCGGGCTCTCGGCCGCGAACATCCGGGCCGCGGCGGATGCCTCGCTGACCCGACTCGGCACCGACCGCATCGATCTCTACTACGCGCACTTCGACGACGAGTCGGTGCCGCTCGAGGAGACCGTCGGCGCCCTCTCCGCGCTCGTGGACGCGGGCAAGGTGCGGGCCATCGCGATCTCGAACTACACGCCCGAGCGCATCGACGAGTGGTTCCGCGTGACCGCCGAGAACGGCTTCCACCGCGCCGTTGCACTGCAGCCGCACTACAACCTCGTCGAGCGCGACTTCGAGGGAGCCCTGCGCGAGCGCGCCGAGCGGGAGGGGCTCGCCGTGCTGCCGTACTTCTCGCTCGCGAAGGGCTTCCTCGCCGGCAAGTACCGCGACGCCGCCGACCTCGAGGCCCCCGGTGCGAGCGTCCGCGCGGGCGGTGCGGCCGAGTACCTCGACGACCGCGGGCGGGCCGTGCTGTCGGCGCTCGACGAGATCGCCGCCGCGCACGGGGCCGAGGTCGCGACGGTGTCGCTCGCCTGGCTGCGCAGCCGGCCGACCGTCGCCGCGCCGATCGCGAGCGCCCGCACCACGTCGCAGCTGCCCGCCCTGCTCGCCTCCGCCGAGCTCGAGCTCACCCCGGCCGAGCTCGCGGCGCTCGACGCGGCATCCGCTCCCGCCTCCGCGTAACCGGATCGTGCGGTGTCGACGGGGCACGCCTCGGCGACACCGCACGCCCGCGCCGCTAGGCTGCACGCAGGACCCGGGGAGGACCGCATGCGGCGACAGGCATCCATCGGCAGGATCGCGACGCTCGCCGTCGCGCTCACCGCACTGACCGCCTTGACCGCGTGCACGACCGCGCCGAGCTACGCGCCGCGTGCCGCGCTCGGCGAGATTCCGCCGCAGGACGCGGTCGAGCTCGCCGACGGGGCGTTCGACGCCGCGCTCGAGCAGCTGCCCGAGGAGGTCGAACGGATCCTCGAGGCATCCGGCGTCCCGGGCGCCGCCGTCGCCGTCGTGCAGGGCGGGGAGCTGCGCTTCGCGCAGGGCTTCGGCGTCCGCACGCTCGGCGAGGAGGCGGCGGTCGACGAGGAGACCGTGTTCCAGATCGCCTCGATGTCGAAGCCGATCGGGGCGACGGTGGTCGCCTCGCAGGTCTCCGCCGGCGTCGTCGACTGGTCGACCCCGGTCACGCCGCTGCTCCCGGGCTTCGCGCTCGCCGACCCCTGGGTGACGGACCACCTCACCGTCGCCGACCTCTACGCGCACCGCTCCGGCCTGCCGATGGCCGCCGGCGACGAGCTCGAAGACCTCGGCTACGACCGCGAGTACATCCTCGACCACCTGCGGTACCAGCCGCTGCAGCCCTTCCGCATCTCCTACAACTACGCGAACTTCGGCATGACGACGGGCGCGCAGGCCGTGGCGAACGCCGCCGGCGTCGACTGGGCGACGCTCTCCGAGCGCGAGCTCTACGAACCGCTGCACATGGACTCGACGAGCTCGCGCTACGAGGACTTCCTCGCCCGCGACAACCGGGCGACGCTGCACGCGAAGACCGGCGACGGCGCGTTCGCGCCGCTCTACGAGCGCAGGCCCGACGCCCAGTCGCCGGCCGGCGGCGTCAGCTCCAACGTCGTCGACCTGGCGAAGTGGATGTCGCTCGTGCTCGACGACGGCACCTTCGCGGGGGAGGAGCTGATCGCGCCGTCCGCGCTCGCCCCGGCGATCGCGCCCGAGATCGCGACCGGCCTGCCGCCCGTGCCCGACGCGCGCGCCGGCTTCTACGGCTACGGCTTCAACGTGGGCACGCAGCCGAGCGGGCGGGTGACGCTCGGGCACTCCGGGGCCTTCATCCTCGGCGCGGGCACGAACTTCCAGCTGGTGCCCGCGCTCGACCTCGGCGTCGTCGCGCTCACGAACGGCGCCCCGGTCGGTGCGGCGGAGGCGATCGTGTCGGAGTTCCTGGACCGGGTGCAGTACGGCGAGGCGACGCGCGACTGGCTCGAGGCGTACGGGGCGGCGCTCGGCCACTACTTCGAGCCGGCGGGGGATCTGGCGGGGGAGCGCCGTCCCGCCGACCCGGCGCCGCCGCGCCCGCTCGCCGACTACGCCGGCACGTGGCAGAACCCGTACTACGGCGAGGCCGTGGTCGCCGTCGACGAGGCGGGCAGCGGGCTCGTCGTACGGCTCGGCAACGGCGGCGCGACCGAGCTCGAGCTGGAGCCCTGGGACGGCGACGTCTTCGCCTTCGAACCCGACGGCGAGAACGCCCCGGCCGGGTCGCGGTCCTCGGCCGCGTTCGTGCTCGGCGGCGGGGGCGCGGATGCCTCGGGGGACTCGATGACCCTGAACTTCTACGACACGAGCGGCCTCGGCACCTGGACCCGCTAGGCGCCGCTCGGCCGACCCGCCGCTCAGCCGAGCGCGCGCCGGGAGGCGGTCGAGACGACGGCGTTCTGCAGCTCGTCGACCACGATGCCGAACTGCGCCGGTTCCGGGCGGTTCGTCAGCAGCACGACGCAGACGTCCCGCGACGGCGTGATCCAGAACTGCGTGCCCGCCCAGCCGGCGTGCCCGTACGTGTCGCGGGCGAGCAGCCCCGGCGCGCGCACGAGCAGGTTCCAGGCGAAGCCCCACTCCTGCCCGCGGTCCTCGGTGAACGGCTCGAGCTTGCGCAGCCCCTCGGTGAGCGGCCGGCGCATCGCCTCGACGGCGGCGGGGGAGACGACGCGGCCGTCGTTCCGCAGCAGCGCCGAGCCGAGGGCGAGCAGGTCGCTCGCGCGGGCGAAGGCGCCGGCGCCCGGATGCCGCAGCGTCGAGAAGCGGTCCCAGTCGAGTCCGAACGCCGCGGCGTCGACGGGCGCGTGCCGCGTGGACTCGCGGTCGAAGGTGACCCCGTCGGCCCCCGCTCGGCGGGCGAGCTCGAGCACGCGGCCCTCCCACGGCTCGCCGCTCGCGTGCTCGATGAGCGCGGCGACGCCCTCGAACGCGAGCGTCGAGTAGCGGGTCGCAGTGCCCGGGGCGAAGTCGGAGTCGGCGGCGAGCAGCGTGCGCCGCAGCTCCGGCTGGTCCATGGGCGACTCGAGGATGCCCGAGCTGTGGCTCACGAGGTGACGCAGCTGCACCTCCTCGGCGCGGCGGAACCCGGGCAGCGCCGCGCCGAGCGTCGTCGTGGGCGCGAGCCGGCCCTGCTCGACGAGTTCGAGCGCGGCGAGGCCGACGAGCGGCTTCGTGATCGAGAACAGCGGGTAGTGGTCGTCGGCGGATGCCTCACCGAACGCCTCGATCGCGATGACGCCCGAGGCGTCGGCGAGGCCGAGCACCGCCGTGGGCAGCGCGCCGCTCGCCACGTGGCGACGGGTCCAGTCGAAGGCGTGGTCGAAGGCGGGCATGCGATCCTCTCGGGTCGGTCGGTCGGTCGGTCGGAAACAGGCGGGATGCCGCGGCGCGCTCAGCTGCGGAACACGATGTTGCGCGGCTCCTCGTCGGCGAGCATCCGCTCGATCTGCTCGCGCAGCAGCCGGGCCATGCGCGGCATCATCGCCGATGATGCCCCGCCGACGTGCGGCGTGATCAGCACGTTCGGCAGCGCGAACAGGGGGTGCCCCTCGGGCAGCGGCTCCGGGTCGACCACGTCGAGCGCGAAGCGGAGCCGCCCGCTGCGGGCCTCGGCGAGCACCGCCTCGGGGTCGGCGACCTTGCCGCGGGCGACGTTGACGACGAGCGCCCCGTCGGGCAGGGCGGCGAGGAACCCGGCGTCCACGAGGCCCGTCGTCGCCTCGGTGAGGGGCACGCCGACGACGACGATCTCGGCCGCGGGCAGCAGCTCGGGCAGCTCGTCGATGCCGTGCACGTGGCCGCGCTCATCGTCGCGGGCGCGGCTCGCGACGCGGGTGAGCTCGACCTCGAAGGGGGCCAGTCGATCCTCGATCGCCCGGCCGACGCCGCCGACGCCGAGGAGCAGCACCCGCCGGTCGGCGAGGCTGGCCCGGCGCACGGGCGCCCAGCGGCCCTCGTCCGCGGCGCGCACGAACTCGGGGATGCCGCGCTGCGCGGCGATCATCAGGCCGACGGCGAGCTCGGCCGTGGAGGGCTCGTGCACGCTCGCGGCGTTCGCGAGCACGTGGCCGGCGGGCAGCACCTCGACGAGGTCGTCGTAGCCGATCGACTGCGACTGCACGAGGCGGCACTCGACGCCGGCGAGCGCGCCCACCTTGTCGGCCGCATCCATGTAGGGCGGCACGACGAGGTCGAGCTGCGGTGCGGGCGGCGGCGAATCGAGCCCCCAGACGAGCACCTCGGCTCCGTCTGGCACGCCACCCGGCGTGGCCTCGAGGGCCCGCAGCAGGGTCTCGCCGGGCACGGTCACCGTGAGTCGCGCGTCGCTCATGCCGCCATCCTTCCAGAGCCGCCGTGCACCCGCCGGGACGGGCGCGACGCGGGCGCCGCTGCTAGCTTGGGCGCATGGCCAGGTCCGATCGGGCGAGCGAGGAACGGGCGGATGCGCTGAAGGAGCGCGTGTACGCGACCTTCACCGGGCTCGCCATCGTGCTGGTGCAGCACTCCAACGTCGCGCACATCGACGCGGCGCGCGCGACGGTCACCCTCCTCGTCGGCATCGTCGCGATCACCGCGGCGGGCTTCGTGGCCGACGTGATCGCCCATCTCGCGGTGCACGAGGCGTTCCCCGATCGCGCCGAGGCCGGCCGGATGGTGCGGGTGTCGGGCACCGCGCTCGCCTCCGCCGGCGTGCCGCTCGTCCTGCTCGCGCTCGCCTGGGCCGGGGTGATGGAGCTCGAGCCCGCGCTGCGCATCTCGAGCATCGTGTACCTCGCGACGCTCGGCGTGATCGGCTACGCCGCCGTGCGGCGCACCCGCATCGCCTGGTGGAAGCAGCTCCTCGCCCTCGGCATCCTCGTCGCCCTCGGCGCGGTCGTCGTGCTGCTGCAGCAGCTCGCCCACGGCCACTGAGCCGCCGGGTTGGCGGCCGTCACAGTTGCGGAGTCTCCGCTCCGGCTGGCTATGGTGGACCCAGCCCGCACGCAACGGCGCGTCGCTCGGCGACCCCGCACCGGCCCCGGCCCTTGCGCTTCCCGTCCGCCAAGTCCCGAAGGAGTTCCGCGTGCCCGCGACCCCGAATCTGATCGACGACGTCTACGACGAGATCCTGTCCCGGAACCCCGGTGAGCCCGAGTTCCACCAGGCCGTCCGCGAGGTCTTCGGCTCCCTCGACCGGGTGCTCGAGCGGAACCCGCAGTACGTGCAGGCCTCGATCCTCGAGCGCATCTGCGAGCCCGAGCGGCAGATCATCTTCCGGGTGCCGTGGGTCGACGACGCGAACCGGGTGCGCATCAACCGCGGCTTCCGCGTGCAGTTCAACTCGGCGCTCGGCCCGTACAAGGGCGGCCTGCGCTTCCACCCGACCGTCGGGCTCGGTACCGTCAAGTTCCTCGGCTTCGAGCAGATCTTCAAGAACGCCCTGACCGGCATGCCGATCGGCGGCGGCAAGGGCGGCAGCGACTTCGATCCCAAGGGCAAGTCCGAGGGCGAGATCATGCGCTTCTGCCAGTCGTTCATGACCGAGCTGTCGCGCCACGTCGGCGAGTACCGCGACGTGCCGGCCGGTGACATCGGCGTCGGCGGCCGCGAGATCGGCTACCTGTTCGGCCAGTACAAGCGGATGACGAACCAGTACGAGTCCGGTGTGCTCACCGGCAAGGGCCTGACCTGGGGCGGTTCGCTCGTGCGCACCGAGGCGACGGGCTACGGCGCCGTGTACTTCACCCAGCACATGCTCGCGACCCGCAGCCGCTCCTTCGACGGCGCCCGCGCGCTCGTCTCGGGCTCGGGCAACGTCGCGATCTACGCGATCGAGAAGGTCGTCGAGCTCGGCGGCGTCGTGGTCGGCGCGTCCGACTCGTCCGGCGCCATCCACGACCCCGACGGCATCGACCTCGCCCTGCTCCGCGATGTGAAGGAGCGCCGCCGCGAGCGCATCGCCGTCTACGCGGAGGAGCGCGGCGGCCGCGCCCGCTTCCTGCCCGGGGCATCCGTCTGGGACATCGAGAGCGACGAGCCGATCCACGTCGCCCTGCCCTGCGCGACTCAGAACGAGCTCAGCGAGGCGCAGGCCGCGAAGCTCGTCGCGAACGGGCTCGTCGCGGTCGCCGAGGGCGCGAACATGCCCGCGACGCCGGGCGCCGTGCGCGTGTTCCGCGAGGCGGGCGTGCTGTTCGGGCCGGGCAAGGCGGCGAACGCCGGCGGCGTCGCGACGAGCGCGCTCGAGATGCAGCAGAACGCCTCGCGCGACTCGTGGAGCTTCGAGCACACCGAGCAGCGCCTGGCCGAGATCATGGCGGCGATCCACGAGCGCACCGCGGCGACGGCGGAGGAGTACGGCGCCCCCGGCGACTACGTGGTCGGCGCGAACATCGCCGGCTTCACGCGGGTGGCCGACGCGATGCTCTCGCTCGGCGTCATCTAGGCGCCGCGGCGGGCCGGGGTCTGTTCCCTACCTCAGGCGGGCGGCCCGGGCCCGGCGGGCGCCGCCGAAGCGGCCCCGGCGCGGCGGGACGGCGGTGTCCGAGGCATCCGCGATGGGGCTCGCCTCGGTGGGCACCTGCAGCGCCTCCGCGGGGATGACCGGCACGGCCTCCGTGCGCACCGCCGGGATGGCCGAGGTCGGCACGACGGCGATCGCGGCGGTCGGCGGCTCCTCGAAGCGCACCGCGGCGGCCCAGCGGCGCTCGGGATGCCGGACCAGGCGCATGCCGCGCGACACCACGAGCCAAGCGAGGCCGATCAGGGCGGCGACGCCCGCGGCGATCGCGGCGACGCCCAGTCCCCAGCGCGGGCCCCAGCTGTTCGCCACGGCGCCGACGATCGGGGCGCCGATGGGCGTGCCGCCCGAGAGGATCGCGAAGTAGAGCGCCAGCACGCGCCCGCGCAGCACCGGCTCGGTGGTCGTCTGCACGTAGCCGTTCGCCGTCGTGAGCAGCGTCACCGCGGTGAAGCCGATGAGCACGGTCGAGGCGGCGAACCAGCCGAACTCCGGCATGATCGCCGACACCAGCGCGGCGACGCCGAATCCGGCCGCCGCGAGGATGATGATGCGCATGCGGGCGCGCTCGCGCCGGGCGGCGAGCAGGGCGCCCGCGAGCGAGCCGATCGCGAGGATCGAGTTGAGCAGGCCGTACTCGCCGGCGCCGCGGCCGAACTCGACCGCCATCGTCGAGGAGAAGATCGGGAAGTTCATGCCGAACGCGCCCACGAGGAACACGATCACGAAGACGACGACGAGGTCGGGGCGGCTCCACACGTAGCGGAAGCCCGCGATGAAGGCGCCGCGCTCGCGCGGGGCCCGAGGCATCCGCTTGAGCTTGCGCCCGCGGAGCATCGCGAGCGCGGCGAGCACCGCGACGAAGGTGGCCGCGTTGATCACGAACACCCAGCCGGAGCCGACGACGACGATGAGCAGTCCCGCGACCGCCGGGCCGATGAGGCGGGCGGTGTTGAACGAGGCGGAGTTCAGGGCGACGGCGTTCGACATGTCGGAGCTCGCGACGAGGTCGGTGACGAAGGTCTGCCTGGCCGGGTTGTCGACGGCGTTCACGATGCCGAGGAGCCCGGCGAAGATGTAGAGGTGCCAGAGATCGGCGTGGCCGAAGATCAGCAGCAGGCCGAGCGCGAGGCCGAGCAGCATCATCGAGGACTGCGTCACGACGAGGATCTTGCGACGATCGAAGCGGTCGGCGATGAGCCCCGTGACGGGCACGAGGAGCAGCTGCGGGGCGAACTGCAGCGCCATCGTGATGCCGACGGCGAGGGCGTCGTTGTCGCTGAGCTCGGTGAGGACGACCCAGTTCTGGGCGGTGGCCTGCATCCACGCGCCGATGTTCGACACGAGGGCCCCGATGAACCAGATGCGGTAGTTGACGTGGGCGAGGGAACGGAACATGGCACTCACTGGTCGATGAGCCTCCCGAGGATCGTGGTGGCGCGGGCGAGCGTCTCGCGCTCGTCGGGGGAGAGGGCGGCGTAGCGCTTCGCGATCCACGCGTCGCGCCGCTTGCGGGTCTCGAGCACCACGCGCGAGCCCGCCTCGGTCACCGTGACGAGCACCTTGCGGCCGTCGTCGGGGGAGCTCGATCGCTCGGCGTAGCCGGCGTCGACGAGGCAGTTCACCGTGCGGTTCATCGACGGGGCGGTGACCCGCTCGAGCTCGGCGAGCCGGCCGATGGTGAGCGGACCCTCGCTGTGGATCCAGCCGAGGGTGGAGAACTGTGAACCGCTGATCTCGGTGTCGCTGCGCTCCTGGCGGAGCCGCCGCGACAGCCGCATGATCGCGATGCGCAGCTCGGTGGACTGCTCGGCGAGGGTACGACGGCGGGGAGCCTCGGGGCGGCGTGCGTCGGTCGAGGCGGTGCTGGTCGCGGCATCCGTCATGATCGTTAGTCTAACAAATTAGTGTGGCTAAGTAAATTGCGCGGCGACCGCCCCGCGGATCGGCGCCCGTGCACCGACGGGGCCCGCCTGCCATGATGAGCGCATGGCGACCTTCACCGACTCGCACGGCGTCCGGATCCACTACGAGTCGTGGCGGGTGCCCGACGCCCACGCGGTGATCCAGCTCGCCCACGGCGTCGGCGAGCACATCGGCCGCTACGGCGAGCTCATCGCGGCGCTGAACGCGGCCGGCTACTCGGTCTGGGCCGACGACCACCGCGGCCACGGCAAGACGGGATTCGAGCAGCACGGCGGCGACCTCACCCGCATGGGACGGCTCGGTCCCGGCGGGCTCCGGGCCACGATCGCGGCCGTCGAGCAGTTCACCGAGGTGATCCGCGAGACCGAGGGCTACGAGCTGCCGCTCGTCTACCTCGGCCACTCCTGGGGTTCGCTCATGGGGCAGATCATCGTGAACCGGCACGCCGAACGCTACGACGGCGTCGTGCTCACCGGCACCGCCTACCGCACCCTCCGGCACATGAACGGCGGCGACCTCAACAAGCGGCATGCGCACCTCGGCGCGACGACGGTCGAGTGGCTCTCCCGCGACCGCGCCGTCGCCGAGGCGTTCATGGCCGACCCGTACACGACCGACGTCTCGCTGCAGAAGCTGTTCGGGCTGCTCGACGCCGCCCGCCTCCTCGGTCGCCCGGCGCGCCACCTGCCGAAGGAGCTGCCGCTGCTCATCATGGTCGGCGACGACGACCCGCTCGGCGGCGAGGAGAGTGCGCGCCGGCTCGCCGAGGCGTACGTGCGCCGCTCGGGTCTCGTCGACGTCGAGCTGATCGTCTACGCGGGCGCGCGGCACGAGATCTTCAACGAGACGAACCGCGAGGAGGTGCGCGCCGACCTGGTCGCCTGGCTCGACGAGCGCTTCGCCGTCGACTGAGCTGCGCGTTCCCGTGTTCCGACTTGCCCGACTTTCATGAAAGTCGGGCAAGTCGGATCAGGGGCGACTCAGGTGGCGGCGCGGTCGGGCGGGACGTCGAAGCCGAGCAGGCGCATGCGGGGATGGTTCGGATGCCTCGCGCTCGACTCCATCGACCACGGGTAGACGATCGTCGTGACGTTGCAGTTGCCGAGCACGGGCAGCAGGTCGCGGTAGCCGTCGGGGTCCATGCCCGCCAGCTCGCAGAACAGCAGCCGGATGAGCGTCGCGTGCGCGACGATGAGCACCCGCCCGTCCGGGAACTCCGCGACGAGCTCGTCGAGCGCGGGCATCGCACGGGCGAGGCCCGCGCGCCCCGACTCGCCGCCGGGGAACGGGTTCGACGCGGGCGCGCGGCAGAACGCCGCCCACTCGGCCGGGAACCGTTCGGCGAGCTCGTCGGGCGTGAGTCCCTCGGCGACGCCGAAGTCGATCTCGACGAGCCGCGGCTCGATGCGTAGCTCGAGGCCGGTCGTCTCGACGGCGGGGGCGGCCGAGCGCTGCGCGCGGCTGAGCGGCGAGGCGACGATGGCGTCGAGCCGGGCGTCGACGGCCCAGGCGCCGAGCGCCGCCGCCTGACCGAGCCCGTGCCGCGTGAGCGCGACGTCGGAGTTGCCCGCGTAGCGGTGCTCGGCGTGCCAGACGGTCTCGCCGTGGCGAGCGAGGAAGAACGTCGTCATGGTCTCAGCGTAGGCCCGAGTTGCGGCGAACCGGCGTGCGCCCGCCGTCGGATCCGTAGGCTGGGGGCATGCACGGTGAGTACAAGGTTCCCGGGGGCAAGCTCGTCGTCGTCGACTTCGATGTCGTCGACGGACTGATCCGCAATCCGCGGGTCGCCGGCGACTTCTTCCTCGAACCCGACGAGGCGCTCGGCGACCTCGACCGGGCGCTCGACGGCCTGCCGGCGGCATCCGATGCGAAGACGATCGCGAAGGCGGTCGCCGAGGGCCTCCGCCCCGACGCGGTGCTGCTCGGCTTCTCGCCCGAGGCGGTCGCCGTGGTCGTGCGCCGCGCCCTCACCGAGGCGCGCAGCTGGGCGGACTACGAGTGGGAGCTCGTGCACGATCCCGCCGTGCCGCCGCGCCTGCACCTCGCGCTCGACGAGGTGCTCGCGGGCCGGGTCGGCGACGGCCGGCGCAAGCCGACGCTGCGCTTCTGGGAGTGGGACGAGTCCGCGGTCGTGATCGGCTCGTTCCAGTCGGTGAAGAACGAGGTCGACCCGGAGGGCGCGGCCAAGCACGGCTTCGAGGTCGTCCGGCGCATCTCGGGCGGCGGGGCGATGATGATGGAGAAGGGCAACGTCGTCACCTACTCCCTGTACGTGCCGGCCGAGCTCGTGCAGGGCATGAGCTTCGCCGACTCCTACGCCTTCCTCGACGACTGGGTGCTGCAGGGCCTGCGCTCGCTCGGCATCGAGGCCACGTACCAGCCCCTCAACGACATCGCGAGCCCGGCCGGCAAGATCGGCGGGGCCGCGCAGAAGCGGCTCGGCAACGGCGGCGTGCTGCACCACGTGACGATGTCGTACGACCTCGACAACGAGAAGATGCTCGAGGTGCTGCGCATCGGCCGCGAGAAGATCAGCGACAAGGGCATCGCCTCGGCGGCGAAGCGCGTCGACCCGCTGCGCTCGCAGACGGGTCTCAGCCGCGCCGAGATCATCGAGCGCCTGAAGCAGACCTTCGTCTCGCTGTACGGGGCGCAGCCCGGCACGGTCGCGCCCGACGAGCTCGCCGAGGCCGAAGAGCTCGTCGCCTCGAAGTTCGCGACCCCGGAGTGGCTCAACCGGGTTCCGTAGGCGGCCGCTCGTTCCCCCACCCGCACCGCGAAGTCGCGCAAACGGCGCAGGCGAGCGGCCCGAGGCATCCGTTCGCGCGACTCCACGAGGTGGAGTCGCGCGAAGCGCACGGTGACAGGCTCGGAAGTCGCCGTTCATGCGACCTCGGGGTCGCCTTCGTGGCGGGACGGGTGGATGGCGCGAGGAACGCTCAGCGTCGGACGCTACAATCGCCCGGATGGAGTGGTGGGTCTGGGCGCTGATCGCCGTCGTCGTGGTGGCGGTGGCCGCGTTCCTGGTGCGCCGGGGGTGGATCGACCTCTCCGACAAGACGAAGCGCGGCAAGCCGTCCGGGCACGCGGTGCTCATGATCGGCGACGAGGTCTTCGCGCCGCGCAAGTACGAGGCGCAGCTCGAGATGGACAAGCAGAACCGGCTGCCCACGCCGGCGCCCACGCCCGACGGCGACAAGGGCATCGCCTTCGCCGACGAACAGGGCGACCCCGCGGCCGAGCCCGATCCGTCCGACCGCTTCCGCGGCAGCATCCGCCTCGACGTCTAGCGGCGTGGTTCGCTGAGCCTGGTTCGCTGAGCCTGTCGAAGCGCCCCTCGACAGGCTCGGGGAGCCATTGGTTCGCTGAGCCTGTCGAAGCGCCCCTCGACGAGCTCGGGGAACCAGTTCCCTAGTCGGGCACGTCGGCTTCGAGCCGGGCGACGACGGCGTCCCGGATGCCCGCGAGGTGCCCGCGCAGCACGGCCGTCGCCCGCTCGACATCGCCGCTCGCGACGGCCTCGACGAGGGCGGTGTGCGTGCGCTCGTGCTCGGGCGAGTCGTGCAGCCGCCAGCCGAGCACGAAGCGGCCGACCTTGAGCCGCAGCCGCTCGATGGTGTCCCAGAGCACGGCCCGCTCCTCGGCGTCGTAGAGCTCGCCGTAGAAGGCGGCCCGTGCGGCCACGAAGCCGGCGCCGTGGTTCTCGTCGTCGGCGATGCGCGCGAGTTCGCGGAGCCGTTCGAGGCGATCGGGCGTCATCTCGGCCATCGCCTGGCGCAGCGCCTCCACCTCGAGCACCGCGCGGACGTCGTAGAGCTCGCGGGCCTGCCGCGGCGTCAGTGACTTCACGTGCGCGCCGCGGCGGCCGTCGGCCTCGACGAGCCCCTCGGCCTCGAGCTGGATGAGCGCGGCGCGGACCGGGACGCGGGAGACCCCGAGGATCTCGGCGACGGTCGCCTGGCGGAGCTTCTGGCCGGGGGCGAGCGTGCCGTCGAGGATGCCGGCGCGGAGCACCTCGACCACCGTGTCGCCCACGGAGCGGTATCGGCTCGCCATCCGTTCGGCCGTCGCCTGCAGGCTCGAGGAGGTGCGTTCCGGCAGCTCGTAGTCGCCGGATGCGGGCTCGCCGAGCGCCGCGAGGGCGCTCGTCGACAGCGCTTCGTTCACCTGGGCCTCCGTCTCCGGATCAGTCTGCACGATCACCCCGCCTGCGCGGAAGGGCTTCGAGGGATCCCGTATCCAGAATCCTTGATTAAAAAGCTGAGACTCCCTATCGTGTCCGGCATGGAGACTCAGCACGAACGAACCAACAACGATGTCGGCTCGCTCGCGGAGCGGCAGCGGCGCGATCTGCAGGCGAGGAAGCGGGTGCTCCGATGACGAGCATCCTCTCCGTCCGGGACGTCTCGAAGACGTTCACGGTGCGCAAGAGCCGCACCCAGACCTCGACCCATGCCCTCGCCGGCGTCGACCTCGAGGTCGAGGAGGGCGAGTTCGTCGCGATCATCGGCGCGAGCGGATGCGGCAAGTCCACGCTGCTCCGACTCATCGACGGTCTCGACTTCCCGACCACCGGGCAGATCCTGCTCCGCGGTCAGGAGGTCACCGGGCCGGGCGCCGACCGCGGCGTCGTGTTCCAGCAGCCGAACCTGCTGCCCTGGCGCACCGTCGGTCGGAACATCCAGTTCGCCCTCGAATGCCTCCGCGTCGACCGCGCCCAGCGCGAGGGCATCGTGCGCGATGTGCTGCAGCTCGTCGGCCTCGACGGCTTCGAGCAGCACTACCCTGGGCAGCTGTCCGGCGGCATGCAGCAGCGGGTCGGCATCGCCCGCGCCTACGCCGTCCGCCCCAGCATGCTGCTGCTCGACGAGCCGTTCGGCGCCCTCGACGCGCAGACCCGGGTCGTGCTGCAGGAGGACCTCGAACGCCTCTGGCGCACCGAGCAGAAGACGACGATCCTCATCACGCACGACATGGAGGAGGCGGTCTACCTCGCCGACCGCGTGGTGGTCATGGGGAGCCGCCCCGGCCGCGTCGTCGACGTGGTCGACATCCCCTTCGACCGGCCGCGCGACTACGAGCTGCGCGGCACCGCGGAGTTCGGCCGCCTGAAGACGCGCCTCTGGCATGCGCTCCAGGCAGGGATGAACGCCGATGTCGCTTGACGCGGTGCCCGCGACGGCGACAACCGGCGTGAGCGTGCAGTACGTGCGCGGGCGGCAGGCCCGCCTCCCGCTCCGGCACCGGGCCTGGTTCCAGCGCACGCTCGTGTGGGGCGGCATCCTCGTCGCCTGGCAGCTGTTCGCCATGAATGTGGGGCCGTTCTTCTTCCCCACGATCCCCGAGGTGCTCGCCGGTGCGATCGAGTCCTTCGCCGACGGCACCTACCTGACGGTGCTCGCGAGCTTCCAGCAGATGCTCATCGGCTTCGCCCTCGCGGCGGTCGTCGGCATCCCGCTCGGGCTGCTCATGGGCCAGTTCAAGTTCGTCGACTTCGTCATCGGACCGTTCGTCAACGCCTTCTTCGTGACCTCGCTCGCCGCGCTGCTGCCCTTCATCATCCTGCTGTTCGGCACCGGCTTCGAGTTCCGCGTCGCGGTCGTCTTCCTCTTCGCCGTCTTCTATCTGATCATCACGCCGGCCGCCGGCGTGCGGTCGATCGACCGCGGCGTGACCGAGATGGGCACCTCCTTCGGCGTCGGGCCCGTGCGCCGGCTCTGGAGCATCACCCTGCCCGGCACCCTGCCGTTCGTGATCACCGGCCTCCGGCTGGGCCTCGGCCAGGCGGTGCAGGGCATGGTGGTCGCGGAGCTCTGGGTGTCGATCGGCACCGGGCGGAAGCTCCTGAGCCTCGGCTATGCGCGGGAGCTCGGGCAGTTCTTCGCCGCCGCCGCGGCCGTGGTGCTCATCGGCGCGTTCCTCACGGCGCTCCTCCTCTACGGGCAGCGCAAGCTCACCCCGTGGGCGGGCGACGTCGAGCAGGCCGTCTCGGGGGCCCGCTGATGACCGCGCAGCTCTCGACCAGCGCCTCGCCCGTCGTCGGCCGCGCCGTCCGCGCGCCGCTGCCCCCGTGGAAGGTCTGGGGCTGGACCGTCCGCATCACCCTGCTGCTCGGCGTCCTCGGCGCGTGGCAGTGGTACGGCACGCAGGGCGAGTCCTTCGCCATCCCGCCGTTCTTCGACGTCGTCGAGGCGTTCTGGGAGGGGATCGTCTCGGGCGAGTTCCTCGTCGCGGCCGCCGGCACCCTGCTCACCATGGTGCTCGGCTATGCGATCGCCGTCGCGATCGGCGTACCGATGGGCCTGTGGATCGGTTCCTCCCGCTTCGCGCGCAACGTGTTCGAACCGCTCGTGCACGCCGCGTACGCGACCCCGGTCTCGCTGTTCATCCCGGTCATCGGCATCTACACGGGCCTCGACCTCAGCGGCCGGGTGACCCTCACCGCGCTCTGGTGCCTCTTCGAGATCATGGTGAGCACCATCTCGGGCGTGCGCTCGACGCCGGTGCCGCTCATCGAGATGGGGCGGGCGTACGGCGCGGGCGGGGCGAAGCTCTACTCCGGGGTCATCCTGCCCGCGGCGCTCCCGCTCGTCGTGGTCGGCCTGCGCATCGGCGTCGGCCGGGCCATCCGCGGCGCCGTCACCGCCGAGCTGCTGCTCTCCGCGGCGAACCTCGGCGAGGTCATCCTCTTCGCCGGCTCGCTCTTCGACATCCCGAAGCTGCTCGCCGCGATCATCTTCGTCATGCTGCTCGGTCTCGTCCTCATGCGCATCGCGACGCTCGTGGAGCGCCGGGCGACGCGCCATCTGCAGCACTGACTCCGATGCGTTCCCAGGCCGACGGCGCCGCCGTCGGCATCCCCCCAGAAGGATCACCAGCACCACAAGGAGGAATGGCATGTCAGCATCACCCCGCCTCAGGCGGCGCACCACCACTGCCCTCGCGCTCGGCACCGTCGCCGTGCTCGCCCTCTCGTCCTGCGCGTCCGGCGGCAGCGGCAACGACGCCGAACCGCAGACCGTCCAGATCGCGCTGAGCGCCAACCCCCAGGCCTCGCTCGTGCCGCTCGTCTACGGCGTCGACAACAACGGCGGCGAGTTCGGCCTCGAGCTCAGCGTCGACGACAACGTGACGATCTTCGACTCGCACACGACCGCCGCGCAGACCGTGCTCGGCGGCCGGGCGAACGTGCTCGGCTCGTCGATCTCCTCGATCCTCGCCGCCCGGCAGCAGGGCGAGGACTTCAAGATCTTCTGCCCGTATGTGAGCATGGACGACTTCGTGCTCACCGGGGCGAACGGGGTCACCGAGATCGACCAGCTGTTCGACGCGTCGACCCGGGTCGGCATCGACAGCCCCGGTGGCGCCGGCGCGATCATCCTGAACGCGCTGCTCATGGGCAGCGGCGAGACCCGCAGCATCCAGGAGATCCCGAACCAGCAGATCATCGAGAGCTCCAGCCTGCGCACCGCCGCGTGGGCCGCGGGCGAGGTCGACTCGACCGTCATCCACGAGGACCAGTACGAGCAGGCCGAGGGGGAGGTCACCGATCCGGTACGGATCGCGACGCTCTACGAGGACGTCGACACCTTCGTGAAGGAGGTGCAGGCCGCCGAGGCCGGATGGCTCGAGGAGAACCGCGAGCTCGCGGCCCAGTACTGCGCCACCACCCTCCTCGCCATGCACCAGCTGAAGGCCGACTTCGACCTCTTCGTCGAAGCCGTCAACACCTACGTCGAGGACCCGCCCGAGGAGGACGCGCTGCGGGTGCTCTTCGACCTCATCCAGGAGTACCCCTTCTGGACCGAGGACGGCGGCCTCAGCGAGGACAGCATGGCCTTCATGGTCGAGGTCGCGACGGCCTCCGGCGTGCTGAGCGAACCGCTCGACCCGGCCGAGCTCGTCGACCGGGAGACCCTGGACCGCGCGGTCGAACTGGCGAACGGCGTCATCCAGGGCTGACGCGCGCGGGCGGGCGCGGGGAGGGATGGCCCCGCGCCCGTCGCCCGCGTCGAGATGGATGGTTCGCTGAGCTCGTCGAAGCGGACACGACACGGATGGCTCGCTGAGCTCGTCGAAGCGGATTCCTCGCTTCGACGGGCTCAGCGAACCACCGGAGAGAAGAGGAGCGCGATGCGACGCGTCGAGATCGCCGTCACCGCGGCGGCGACGGTGAGCCTCACCGGTGTGCAGGGCGTAGCGCCCGCGCTGCCGGCGCTGCAGGCCGAGCTCGGCATCACCGCCGCGGAGATCTCGCTCGTCACCATCGCGTACGTGCTCGCCGCGGCGCTCATCGCCTTCCCCGTCTCGGCGTTCGGCGACCGCTTCGGGGAGCGCCCGGTCATCGCGGCGGCGCTCGCCGTGTTCGGGCTGTGCGGCCCGGCGGTGTTCCTCGTCGACTCCCTGGTGCCGTTCGTCGTGCTGCGCTTCGTGCAGGGCGCGGCGTTCGGCGTCGTGCTCTCGCTCAGCATCGCCGCGGTCTCGCACTCCACCGACGCGGTGGAGCTCGCCCGTTCGCAGCGCACCCGGCTCGTGGCGATGGCCGCGGGCGAGGTGGTGTTCCCGATCGTCTCCGGCGCGGTGCTCGTCTTCGCCTCCTGGCAGTGGGTCTTCGCCCTCCAAGCCGCGGCTCTGCCCGTCGCGATGCTCTGCTGGTGGGCGCTGCCCGCCGGGCGGCCGAGCCCCGTGCCCGTGACCGCCCGGAGCGATGCGCCGCGCGGCGGCTTCGCCGGGGCCGCGCTCGGCGCCCTCGGCACCCCGTTCGGCGCGGCCGTGCAGGTGCCCGGCTTCGTGCGCTTCTTCGTGAAGTTCACGATCCTCAGCTACGTGCCGCTGCTCGCGGCGGACGCCTTCGGCATGACGCCGCTCCAGATCGCCTTCATGATCGGCGGTTTGGCGTTCGTCGCCGCCTCGGTGGCGATCTTCGTGCCGTGGCTGCTGCGGCGCTCGAGCGTCGGCGGCCTCACCTTCTTCGCTCTCGTGCTCGCGGCGCTGCCGATCGCGCTGCTCCCCGCGACCGGGTTCGTCGGGGCTGCCGGCGCGGCGCTGCTCGCCGCGCTCGTGGTGGCCTCGGGCCTGGGCGACGGACTGCTCGGCGTCCTGAACAACGTGTCCGCGAGCCTCGCCGCCCCGCCCGGCGCCCGCTCGGCGTTCCTCGGGGCGACGGGCTCGATCCGCAACCTCGGCAAGCTCGTGGCGCCGGCACTGCTCGGCGCGCTCACGGTCGTCATGCCGATCGGCGGGGCCATCGCCGTGGTCGGCGCGCTCGGCCTCGCCAGCACCCTCAGCGTCCCCGCGATCTCCCGCGGCGTGCGGGACGCCGCTTCCACCGCACCAGACTCGGCGACGCCGCCGGGCGAACGACGACGCTCGCGGCCTCCGGGCCGGAGCCCGAGAGGAGACGATCCACATGACGGAGTCTGACCGCGAGGCGCGGCGGCGCATCGAGGAGATCGGGGCGCACCCCTGGCGGCAGCGCATCGGCGACGAGCTGCGCGTCGGCCGGGGCCCCGCGATCCCCATCATCGACCCGACGGACGACACGGTGCTCGTGGCGCCGCCGACGGCCGACGCCGACGACGTCCGCGACGCCGTCGACCGCGCCGCGGACGGCGCTGTCGCGTGGGGTACGGCGACGCCGCGGGAGCGGGCCGGAGCCGTCCGCGACTTCGCTGCGGTGCTCGAGCGGCACGCCGAGGAGCTCGCCTGGCTCGACACGATCGACGCGGGCCTGCCGCTCTGGATGATGCGCATCGACGCCGCGACCGGGGTCGAGCGGATGCGGCTGTTCGCCGACCTCGCCCACTCGCTCGTCGGGCAGACGATCCCCGCGAGCGCCGGGAACCTGCACCTCACCTTCCCGGAGCCGTTCGGCGTCGTCGCGCGGATCATCCCGTTCAACCACCCCTTCATGTTCGCCTCCTCGAAGCTCGCCGCCCCGCTCGTCGCCGGCAACGCCGTCGTGCTGAAGCCGTCCGAGCTCACCCCCCTCTCGGCGCTGCGGATGGGGGAGCTCGCCGACGGCGTGCTGCCGCCGGGGGTCTTCTCCGTCGTGCACGGCGGACCGGAGACGGGCGAGGCGCTGGTGCGGCATCCCGCCGTGTCCCGCATCGCGTTCACCGGCAGCCACCAGGTCGGCCGGGCCATCCAGCGCTCGGGGGCGGAGGTCGGCATCAAGCACGTCTCGCTCGAGCTCGGCGGCAAGAACGCGCTGCTGCTCTTCCCCGACGCGGACCTCGACCGCGCCCTCGCCTCGGCGGTGAAGGGCATGAACTTCGCCTTCGCCGGCCAGTCGTGCGGCTCGACCTCGCGGGTGCTCGTGCACGAGTCGATCGCCGAGGAGTTCACGGAGCGCTTCGTGCGCGCCGTCGCCGGGCTGCGACTCGGCCGGCCCTGGGAGGAAGGCGTGCAGATCGGGCCGATGGTGTCCCGCCGGCAGCAGGACCGCGCCCTGGGCTTCATCGAGCGCGCCGTCGCGGCCGGCGCCGAGGTGCTCACGGGCGGCAGCCGGGGCCCCGGCGACGGGTACGCCGTGCAGCCGACCGTGCTCGGCGGCGTCACCCCGGATCTCGAGGTCGCGAAGGAGGAGGTCTTCGGCCCCGTCGTCAGCATCATGACCTTCCGGGAGGAGACGGAGGCCGTGCGCATCGCGAACGGCGTCGAGTACGGGCTGACCGCCAGCGTCTGGACCCGCGACCTCGACCAGGCGCTGCGCGTCTCGCGCGCGCTGGAGGCGGGCTACGTGTGGATCAACGACACCTCGACGCACTTCCCCGGCGTCCCGTTCGGCGGAGTCAAGCTCTCCGGTATCGGCCGCGAGGAGTCCGTCGACGAGCTGCTGAGCTACACGCAGCTCCGCGCGATCAACGTGGTGACGGCGTGAGCGCGCCGGCGTGCCCCGAGTTCGGCTCGGACGCGATCGTCGAGCTGCTCGTCGGGCTCGGCATCGACCTCATCCCTTTCGCGCCCGGCGCGACGTTCCGGGGCATCCACGACTCCCTCGTGAACGGCCGGGCGGACGCCCCTGGGATCATCGAGTGCCTGCACGAGGAGATCTCGGTCGCGGTCGCCCACGGCTACGCGAAGGCGAGCGGCAAGCCGGCCGCCGCCGCCCTGCACGACATCGTGGGCCTGCAGCACGCGACGATGGCGATCTACAACGCCTGGTGCGACCGGGTGCCGCTCCTCCTGCTCGGTGGCACCGGACCGGTGGATGCCGCGCTCCGCCGCCCCTGGATCGACTGGATCCACACCGCGAACATCCAGGCCACGCAGGTGCGCGACTACACGAAGTGGGATGACCAGCCCGCGTCGCTGCCCGCGGCGATGGAGGCGATGATCCGGGGGCGGCAGCTCGCCGTCGCCGCGCCGCAGGGCCCGGTGTACCTCACGATCGACTCCGAGATCCAGGAGAACCCCGTGCCCGAGGGCTTCCGGGTGCCCGACCCGGGTCGCTACGCCCCGGCCGAGGCCATCGCCCCTGCGCCCGCGGCGGTCGAGGCGATCGCGGCCCGACTCGTCGCGGCGGAGTGGCCGCTCATCGCCGTCGAGTCCGTCGACCGCCAGCAGTCCGCCCTCGAGGCCCTCGTCCGGCTCGCCGAGCTGCTCGGCGCCGGGGTCGTCGAGGTGCAGCGCGACTACAACCGCACCGAGCTGTGCGTGCCGACGCGGCATCCGCTGAACCTCACCGGCATGCCGCTGCCCGCCCGTCCCGACGTCGTGCTCGCGCTCGAGGTGCGCGACGTCGCGGTCGTGCCGGGGCTCGACCCCGAGGCGACCGTGCTGCAGGTGACGACCTCGGGCCTGGCCCCGAAGGCCTGGGCCGCCGACCTGCAGCGCGTCCAGCCGGCCGAACTGCTCGTGCCCGCGCAGGTCTCCGCGACGCTGCCGCTCCTCCTCGCCGCGGTGGAACGCCTGCTCGCCGAGCGCCCCGAGGCGCGCCGCCGGGCGGAGGAACGCGGCGCGGCGACCACCGGGCACTCCGCGGCAGCGCGCACCGCGTGGGCGGCGACCGCCGCCGACGCCGAGCGCATCACGCCGGCAGTGCTCGCGGCACGGCTCGACACGGCCACCCGGAGGCACGACCGGGTGCTCGCGAACGGCAGCCTGCACAACTGGGTGCATCGGATCTGGGACATCGGACGGGTCGACCGCTACCTCGGCTCCAGCGGCGGGGCGGGGCTCGGCTACGGGCTCGGCGCCTCGATCGGTGCGGCCCTCGCGCACCGGGGCACCGAGCGGCTCGTCATCGACATCCAGTCCGACGGCGACGCCATGATGACGCCCGGCGCGCTCTGGACGGCGGCCAGGCACCGCGTGCCGCTCCTCATCGTCGTCGAGAACAACCGCATGTGGGGCAACTCGTTCATGCACGCCGTGAAGATCGCGGAGCTGCGCGGGCGCTCGACCGAGCATGCCGGCATCGGCACGCGCATCGACGATCCCGCGGTCGACTTCGTCGCGCTCGCGGCCTCGATGGGGATCGAGTCCGGATGGCGCGTCGAGGACGTGGGCGAGCTCGATGCCGCGCTCGCCGCTGCGGTCGAGCACGTCATGACCCGGCGGCTGCCCGCGATCGTGGACGTGCGGACGGAGGACTGAGGCTGCCGGTTCGCCGAGCCCGTCGAAGCGCCCCTCGACGGGCTCGGGGAACCAGGTGGTTCGCTGAGCCTGTCGAAGCGCCTGGCCGAAGCGCCCCTCGACGGGCTCGGGGAACCAGTCGTCCCCTCGACGGGCTCGGGGACCGCGACTACCGCGGCGGGCAGCCGAGGTCGGCCGCGACGGCGCGCATGGCCGTCTCCGCCGTCTCGACCGACATGAGCGCGTTGCCGCCGACGATGTGCAGGCCGTACGCGTCCTCCAGCGCGACGAAGGTCATCGCGAGCTGCTCGTCGTCGAGGCGCGGGGCGAAGGCGCCGCTCGCGCGGCCGGCGGCGAGGATGCCCCGGTAGGTGCCGAGTTGGCGCAGGTAGAGCTTCTGCACGAGCTCGTCGTGCAGCGCCGAGTTGCCCGCGAGCACGTCGAACTCGTACAGCAGGCTCATCAAGGCGTCGTCGGGACCGCTCGGCAGGCCCCCCGCGATGGCGGCCGAGAGCTGCTCGCGCGGGTCGTCGAGGGCTGCCACCGCGGCGTCGCGGGCGTCGCAGAAGCGCTCGACCCCGGCGGCGTGCGCCTCGACGAGGAGGGCGTCGAGGTCTTCGTAGTAGTAGAGGATGGCGCCCCGGGTGAGCCCGGCCTGCGCCGCCACATCGGTGAGCGAGAGCGAGCGGAGCCCGTGCATGCGCCCGGCGGCATACGTCGCCTCGATGAGCGCTTCGCGGCGGGCGCGCTGATCGCGGGGTCGGGCCATGACCTTGACACTAGCCGACGCGTTTGCGAGACTCGGTGAATTCTTTGACTCTAACGTCAAAGAATTGGCCGGCTCAGCCGGCGCCCAGCCGACCGGCCCCCGCCGGTGCAGCCGACCGGCACGCCGGACTCGACTCGGCACGGTTCCCCGACGAAGAGAGACCGCCCCTATGACCACCCCCACCCCGGCGGGCCCGCCCGCCCTCGACACGGCCGCCACGACGACGCACGGCGCGCAGCTCTCGCGCTCGCTCGGCGTCGGCGGCAACGTGCTCATCACGCTCTCGGGCATCTCGCCGGCCTCGAGCGTCTTCATCCTCGGCGGGGCCGCCCTCGCCACCTACGGCACCGGCGTCTTCTGGGGCTTCCTCCTCGCCGGCGTCATCAGCCTCCTCGTCGCGTACTGCTACGCCGAGCTCGGCTCGAGGCATCCGATCGCCGGAGGCGACTACACCCTCGTGAACCGGGTGCTCGGCCCGGCCGCCGGTGCCGCCGTCTTCTTCATCAACCTGATCACGCTGCCCCTCATCGTCGCGATCTTCGGCATCGGCGTCGCCGACTACCTCGGCGTCGCGATCGCCGGCCTCGACCCGATGTGGACCGCCCTCATCGTGATCGCGCTCGCCACGATCACCGCGTGCTTCAACATCCGCACGAACGCCTGGGTCACCGGCGCGTTCCTCTTCGTCGAGATGGCGGCCCTCGCCTTCCTCGCGCTGCTCGGCTTCATCCACATCGAGCGCCCCGTCACCGCACTGCTGGACCCGCAGGCCCTCGACGCCGCCACCGGCGGGCTCGCCCCGCTCGGCATCGCCGGCCTCGTGCTCGCCGTGACGCAGGGCATCTTCTCGTACAACGGCTACGGCGGCGCCATCTACTTCGCCGAGGAGACCCGCAACGCCCGCCGCACCATCGCCCGCGCCGTGCTCTGGTCGGCGCTCATCACGGTCGTCGCCGAGATCGTGCCGCTGTCGGCGATCCTGCTCGGCGCCGACTCGCTCGAGGAGCTGTTCGGTGCGGCGCTGCCCGTCGAGTCCTTCCTCACGGCGCGCTCCGGCGAGGCCGTCTCCATCGTCATCCTCGTCGCGATCGCCCTCGCGATCGTGAACGCGATCATCGCCATCGCCCTGCAGTCGGGCCGGCTGCTGTTCGCGGCGGCACGCGACCAGGCCATGCCGGCCGCCATCGCCCGCCCGCTCGCGACGATCTCCCCGACGACGCGGATGCCGGTGCGCGCGACGATCGTCATGGGGGTCATCGCCCTCGCCGCCTGCTTCGTGCCCTTCGACATCCTGCTGAACGCGACCGGCTCGACCCTCGCCTTCAGCTACGGCTTCATCGCCATCGCGGCCCTCGTCGTCCGTCGCCGCCGTGCCGGCGAGACGGTGCCGAGCGGCGGCTTCCGGATGCCGCTCTGGCCCGCCCCGCCCGTCGTCGCCCTCATCGCGATCGCGACGATCTTCGTGGTCGGCATCCTCGACCCGGCGCAGTGGCTGAGCCTCGGCCTCGCGGCGGGCATCGTCGCCGCGGGCTTCCTCTACTACCTGCTCTACCTCCGCAGCAATCCGGGCGCCGCCCACCTGCTCGAGGCCGACGACGACGAACCGGAGCCCGCGAAGTGACCCTTGACACCCTGATCACCGGTGCCCGCGTGCGCACCTTCGACGCCGCGGCGCCCTGGGCGGAGGCGGTCGGCGTCGCCGACGGCCGCATCGCCTACGTCGGCTCGGCCGACGCGGCGCCCGCGGCGCGCCGAACGGTGCAGGCCGAAGGCCGCCTCGTCACGCCCGGCGTCATCGACAGCCACAACCACCTCCTGCTCGGCTTCGACGAGGACGCCGTCTCGCTCGAGGGCGCGCACACCCTCGACGAGGTGCGCCGCCGCATCGCGGACTTCGCGGCGCGTCGCCCCGAGCTGCCGTGGATCTGCGCCGAGAACGCCGTGTACGCGGTCGTGCAGGGCCGCCGCCCGAACGCGGCCGACCTCGCCGGGCTCGACCCCGCCGGCCGGCCGATGTTCGTCACGACGTACGACCAGCACTCCGTCTGGCTGAACGACACGGCCCTGCGCGTGCTCGGCATCGGCGGCGGCGGCGAGATCGCCTGGGGCCGCCCGGAGCGCGACGCCGCGACGGGCGAGCCCACCGGCTGGGTCACCGACTTCTACACGAGCGCGATGACCGAGGCGGGCCTCGCCGAGCTGCAGCGCGACATCCCGATGTACTCGCCCGAGCGCCGCTACCGCAAGCTGCAGTCGAGCATGCGCATGGCGACCGCGCTCGGCATCACGACAGTGGTCGAGCCGCAGGTGCCGCTCGCCGAGCTCCCGCTGTTCGAGCGCGCCCTTGCCGAGGGGGTGCTGAGCTCGCGGGTGATCGCGGCGCTGTTCCACCCGGTCGGGGCGGACGGCACGTTCCGGGCGCGGCTCCGCGAGACGATCGACCGCGCGGCGGCCGAAGCGGATGCCGAGGGGCTGCTGCGCCTCGGCCCGATCAAGCTCTACGCCGACGACGTGATCGAGCCGCACACCGCGCTCATGCTCGAGGACTACGCGAACCGGCCCGGCCGGCGCGGCCGTCCGAGCTACGCCGGCAACGGCGGGCGCGAGCTGGTCGACATCGTGACCGAGCTCGACCGGCTCGGACTGCAGACCCACACGCACGCGACGGGCGACGGCGGCATCCGCCTCGCGCTCGACGCGATCGAGCAGGCGCAGCGGGTGAACGGCACGAGCGACCGCCGGCACGGCGTCGTGCACGTCGAGTGCCTGCACCCCGACGACCTGCCCCGCTTCGCGGAGCTCGGGGTCACGGCCGCGATGCAGCCGCGGCACTGCTCGCCCGACCTCGTGGCCGGCACGTGGATGGAGAACGTCGGCGAGGCCCGCTGGGATCGCGCCTGGCGGTTCCGCAGCCTCCTCGACTCGGGTGCGACGGTCGCGTTCTCGAGCGACTGGCAGGTCGGCGAGATGGATCCCCTCGTCGGCGTCTTCTCGGCGGCGACGCGGGCGGCGCTCGACGGCGCGAATGCCTGGACCGCCGCCGAGCGCGTCGGGATCGACCGCTCGCTCGAGGCGTACACCGTGCACGGGGCGCGAGCCTGGCACCTCGAGGGCTCGCGTGGGCGGCTCGCCGTAGGGATGGACGCCGACCTCGTCGTCTGGTCGGGCGATCTCCACGCGCACGAGCACGATCCCGCCGGGCTCCTCGGGGAGCACGCCGAGGTCACGATGGTCGGTGGGCGGGTGGTGCACTCGCTCGGCGCGGTGGCCGAGGCGGTCGGATCCGTCGCGGCGGCCGACCCGGCGGCCGGGCGCGAGCTCAGCGACGCCCACGCGCACGGGCACTGACGGCCCTGGTCCGCTGAGCCTGTCGAAGCGCTGGTTCGCTGAGCTCGTCGAAGCGCTTAGTTCGCTGAGCTTGCGCTTGGTCCGCTGAGCTTGTCGAAGCGGCTGGTCCGCTGAGCTTGTCGAAGCGGCCTGGGCGTTCGCTTCGACAAGCTCAGCGAACCAACAAGCTCAGCGAACCAGGGGCGCTTCGACAAGCTCAGCGAACTACCAGAGCGCTCAGCGCGCCGCGCGCAGCAGCGCCGCCGCCCAGGCGGCGGCGCGATCGAGCTCGCCGTCGCGGAGCGGCCCGGCGGTCGGCCCGACCCGGAACGACGCCGGCTCGCCGATCGTGCGGAAGCCGAGGCCGTCGAGCCGGCGCCGCACCCGGTGCGATGGGGCGCCCGCGGTGCCCGGCGCCTGCCGCACGTCGAACGTCGCCGCGAAGGGCGCGGCGTCGGCGGGCACCGCCCCGAGTTCGGCGAGCCACTCGCGGATCCCCGCGCGGCTCGCGGCCGAGGCATCCGCCCCCTGCGCCCGCGCCGCCCGGCGCGAGAGCCGGCTCGGCAGCGCGAAGCCGTGCGTCGGCGAGCCGACGATGACGAGCTCCGCGTCGCCCACGTCGGGCCGGTCGTCGGCGAGCTCGAGGCGCACCGCGCCGACGGGCGTGAGCGCCCGCGCCATCGAGGCCGCCACCGCGGCGGTGTTGCCGAACATGGATTCGTAGACGACGAGCGTGCGCATCCTGGCCTCCCGCGGGCATCGTAGCGGTCGCCCGCGTCGGCCTGCTGGCAGACTGGAGCGCGTGGCCGCCGCCGAACCGAACCGCGTCATCCACGCCGACAACCTCGACGTGCTCCCGACGCTGCCCGACGGCCGCTTCACGATGATCTACCTCGACCCGCCGTTCAACACCGGCCGGCCGCAGGAGCGGCGCACGACGAGCCACGTGCGCATCGTCGACCCCGAGCCCGAGCCCGACGAGGCATCCGGCCGCCCCGAGGTCGAACCTCGCCCCGCCCATGCGACGGTCCGCGGCTTCGCGGGGCAGCGCTACGAGCGGGTGCGCGGCGATCTGCTGCGCTACGACGACCGCTTCGAGGACTACTGGGCGTTCCTCGAGCCGAGGCTGCTCGAAGCGTGGCGGCTGCTCGCCGACGACGGCACCCTCTACCTGCACCTCGACTATCGCGAGGCGCACTACGCGAAGGTGCTGCTCGACGCGCTCTTCGGCCGCGAGTGCTTCCTCAACGAGATCATCTGGGCCTACGACTACGGCGCGAAGACGAAGCGCCGCTGGCCGACGAAGCACGACACGATCCTCGTCTACGTGAAGGACCCGGACCGCTACTGGTTCGACTCCGCCGAGGTCGACCGGGAGCCGTACATGGCGCCCGGGCTCGTCACCCCCGAGAAGGCGGCCGCGGGCAAGCTGCCCACCGACGTCTGGTGGCACACGATCGTCTCGCCGACCGGGCGCGAGAAGACCGGCTACCCGACGCAGAAGCCCGAGGGGGTGCTGCGCCGCATCGTGCAGGCCTCCACCCGCGAGGGCGACTGGGTGCTCGACTTCTTCGCCGGCTCCGGCACGACGGGCGCGGTCGCGGCGGCCCTCGGCCGGCGCTTCGTGCTCGTCGACGAGCACCCCGACGCCGTCGCCGTGATGCAGGCCCGCCTCGGCGAGGTGCCCGACACGGTGTTCGAGAGCAGTGCCACCGCGCCGGCCACGGCGCTCGACGCGAAGGAGCGCGCATGAAGTTCCGGATCTTCACCGAACCGCAGATGGGGGCGAGCTACGAGCAGCAGCTCGCGATGGCGCTCGCCGCGGAGCGGCTCGGCTTCGACGCCTTCTTCCGCAGCGACCACCTGCTCACGATGGGCGGCGACGGACTGCCGGGTCCGACGGACTCCTGGGTGACGCTCGGGGCGCTCGCGCGCGAGACGTCGACGATCCGGCTCGGCACGCTCGTCACGAGCCTCACGTTCCGGCATCCGGGGCTCACCGCGATCCAGGTCGCGCAGGTCGACGCGATGAGCGGCGGCCGGGTCGAGTTCGGGCTCGGCACGGGATGGTTCGCCGCCGAGCACGCGGCGTACGGCATCCCGTTCCCGGCGCAGCGCTTCGGCCTGCTGGAGGAGCAGCTCGAGGTCATCACCGGGCTGTGGTCGACGCCCGTCGGCGGGCGCTTCTCCTTCGAGGGCGACCACTACACGCTGCAGGACTCCCCGGCGCTGCCGAAGCCCGTGCAGGATTCGGTGCCGATCATCGTCGGCGGTACGGGCCCGAGCCGCACGCCGGCCCTCGCCGCGCGCCTCGCACACGAGTACAACGTGCCGTTCAGCACGAACGCGGAGATCGCCGAGGCCTTCGGGCGCGTGCGCCGGGCGGCCGAGGAGTTCGGCCGCGACCCGGGTTCGCTCGTCTACTCGGCGGCCCTCACAACGACCGTGGGGGAGACGGATGCCGCCTACCGGCGCCGTGCCGCGGCCATCGACCACGACCCGGCGGAGCTCGCCCGCGAGGGCATCGGCGGCGCCGTCGCCGAGGTCGTCGACCGCATCGGCGGGCTCGCGGAGCTCGGCGTCGAGACGCTCTACCTGCAGATCCTCGACTTCGACGACCTCGAGGTGCTCGAGCTGCTCGCCGCCGAGGTCGTGCCCGCGTTCCGCTGAGCGGGGTCGAGGGGGAGACGATGACGCAGACGCTGTACACCGGCCGGTTCCGCACGCTGGCGGACGAGGCATCCGCCCCGGTGACGGGGCTGCTCGTCGGCGACGACGGTCGCATCGTCGCCGTCGGCGAGGCGGACGCGCTCGCCGCGGCGCACCCCGCCGCCGCGCGGACGGCGCTCGACGGCTGGGCGATGCCCGGGCTCATCGAGCCGCACGGGCACCCGGGCACCGCGGCGGTGCTCTGCTCAGAGCTCGTCGTGGACCTCCGTCCCGTCGTCGTGCCCGACGCCGAGGGCGCGCTCGCGGCGCTGCGGCGCGCGGTCGCCGCGGGCGGACCGGTGTTCGCGAACGGCTGGGATGGCCTGCTGCAGCGCGGGCTGCCCGCACCCGACCGCGCCTGGCTCGACGAACTGGCCGGCGAGGTGCCGATCGTCATCGTGCACAACTCGGGCCACTCCGCGTACTTCAACACCGCGGGCGCCGCGCTCGCCGGCCTCGACCGGCACACCCCGGACCCGGTCGGCGCGAGCTTCGGCCGCGACGCCCGCGGCGAGCTCGACGGCGTCGCGCTCGAGGCCGGAGCCGTCGAGCGCGTCATGGCGCCGTTGCTCGAGCGCGGGCGCGCGGACTTCCCGCGACTGTTCGCCGCGCACCTCGCCGAGCTGTCCGGCCTCGGCTACACGACCGTCGCCGACCTCTCCTGGGACCCGGCGCTGAACCCCGTCGTCGACGCGCTGCGCGGCTCCGGGCGGCTGCCGCTGCGGCTGCGCTGGTACGAGATGTCGCGCCCCGGCGGCGCGCCGGGCCGTGCGCCGTCGCGGGATGCCTCGCTCGACCCCGTGTTCCGCCAGGCCGGCGTGAAGACGTGGAGCGACGGCTCGCCCTGGGTCGGCAACATCGCCACGAGCTTCCCGTACCTCGACACCGAGGCGACCCGCTCGATCGGCCTCGAGCCCGGGCACCACGGCCGGGCGAACTACTCGAGCGAGGAGCTGCTCGCGATCGCCGAGCCCTACGCCGCCGCGGGCTGGCAGCTGGCCTGCCACGCGCACGGCGACCTCGCGATCGCCTCGACGCTCGACGTGTACGAGCAGCTCATCGCCCGGCACGGGCTCGTGGACCACCGGTTTCGGCTCGAGCACGTCGGTGCCGCGTCGCCCGAGCTCTACGCGCGGGCGGCGTCGCTCGGGGTGACGGTGAGCGTGTTCGTGGATCACGTGCGGTACTGGGGAGAGGTGCTCGTCGACGGGCTCTTCGGTCCCGAGCACGGCGGTGCCTGGGCCGACGCCGGGGCGGCGTTCGCGGCGGGGCACCGGGCGACGTTCCACAACGACGGCTGGGTGACGCCGAACGAGCCGTTCCGGAACATGGCGGTGGCCGAGACGCGGCTGACGCGGAACGGGCGGCGGATGCCGGGCGGAGCCCCGGTGTCGCGGGCCGACGCCCTGCGGGCCCACACGGCCAACGCGGCGTGGCAGCTGTTCGGCGAGCAGGAGATCGGCGTGCTCGAACCCGGTCGCTTCGCGGACTTCGTCGTCGTCGACCGCGATCCGCTGACGGTACGGGCCGAGGCGCTCGCGGAGACCGCGGTGCGCGGCACGTACCTCGCGGGGGAGCAGGTCTCCGGGGCGTAGCCCGGGCCGGCGGGACCGCCGGGCGGATGCCGCGGCCCCTCTTGCGGCGACGGGCCGCAGCAGTATCATGGTGCCACGTGATGCGTAATCGATTGCGCAACTTTTGCTGACGCATCCGTCCTTGCATCCCCCCTGCCTCGCCAGACGAAGGAGTACCCGTGAGACAGCACCGCACCCGGACCGCCGTCGCGCTCGCCGCCATCGGCGGCCTCGCGACCGCCCTGACCGCCTGCTCGGCGCCCCCGGCCGAGAGTGGCGGCGACGCCGCCGCGACCACCGACTTCCTCGCCTGCATGGTCTCCGACTTCGGCGGCTTCGACGACCGCGGCTTCAACCAGGCCGTGCTCGCCGCGCTCGACACCGCCGAGGAGCAGTACGGCGTCGAGACGCTGCGCCTCGAGTCCACGACGGAGAACGACTACGCGCCGAACCTCGCCCAGTCCGTCGACCAGGGCTGCGATTTCACCGTCACGGTCGGCTTCTCGCTCGCCGAGGCGACGAAGGCCGCCGCCGAGCAGAACCCCGACTCGCGCTTCGCGATCATCGACGACTCCTCGATCGACCTGCCGAACGTCAAGCCGGTCGTCTTCGACACGGCGCAGGCCTCGTTCCTCGCGGGTTACCTCGCGGCGGGCTACTCGAAGACGGGCACGGTCGCGGTCTTCGGCGGGCAGCCGTTCCCGCCGGTGCTGCTGTTCATGGACGGCTTCTCCGACGGCGTCGACCGTTACAACGCCGACGCCGGCACCCAGGTGAAGCTGCTCGGCTGGGACAAGGCGGCCCAGGACGGCACCTTCGCCGGCACCTTCACCGACATCGCCGCGGGCAAGACGCTCACCCAGACGTTCATCGACCAGGGCGCCGACGTGATCATGCCCGTCGCCGGCTCGCTCTACCTCGGCAGCGGCGAGGCCGCGCACGAGGCGCCGGGCGACGTCGTGCTCGTCGGCGTCGACAACGACGTGGTCGAGCTCTCGCCCGACCTCGCCGACGTCATGCTGACCTCGGTCATGAAGCAGATGGCCGACGCGGTCGTCGAGCTCATCGGGCAGGCCGTCGAGGACGAGTTCGACAACAGCCCGTTCATCGGCGAGCTCGCCAACGACGGGGTCGCGATCGCGCCGTTCCACGAGTACGAGGACTCGGTGAGCCCCGAGCTCGCGGCGGCCGTCGACGCCATCCGGCAGCAGATCATCTCGGGCGAGATCGTGGTCGAGTCGGTCAACTCGCCGTAGCGAGCGGCGTAACCGGACCATCCGGAACGGCGGATGCCGCGGGGCTCGAGGCGCCCCGCGGCATCCGTGCGTCGGCGGGAGTGCGGCGCGACCGATTCTTCGGGTCGGAGCGCTCAGCGCGTGGTCGAGCCGCCGACGAGCAGGGTCGGCGCGACGCGACTGCTGCGCACCGGGGCCGTCGAGCCGGCGACGCGGGAGAGCAGGAAGCCGATCGCGTCCGCGGCGACCGCCTCGATCGGCTGCACCACGGTCGTGAGCGTCGGCGCCAGCACCTGCGAGAGCTCGGTGCCGTCGAAGCCTGTGACGAGCAGCTCGCGCGGCACCTCGACGCCGTGCTCGCGCAGCCGGCCGATGAGCCCAAGGGCGATGAGGTCGGAGGCGGCGATGACCGCGTCGGGCAGCTCGCCGCGGGCGACGAGGGCATCGGCGGCCGCGGCGCCGGTGGCGAGGCTGAAGTCCCCCCGGAACGGCTCGCCGACCGTGACGGCCTCGCGGTCGACGGTGCGGTCGAAGGCGTTCCAGCGCTCGACGCCGCTCGAGGTGACGTCGTCGGCGCCGACGTAGACGAGCGAGCGGGCGCCGCGCTCGTGCACGTGCTCGAGGGCGAGGCTGAGGCCGATCTCGTTGTCGACGCCCACGTAGTCGGCGAGCGAGACGCCCGCCGAGCGGTCGATCTGCACGAGCGGGATCTCGGCCCCCACGGCGCGCAGTGCGCCGGCCGAGCGCTGCCGGTGCGAGGGTACGATGACGATCCCGTCGACCTTGCGGTCGCCGAAGACGGTGAGGCGGCGCGACTCCTCGGAGAGCTCGCCGTGCGAGTCGGCGAGCAGCAGCTCGAAGCCGGCGCGGTGCAGCTCGTGCTCGACCGCGTCGACGAGCTGGGCGAAGTAGGGGTTGCCGATGACCGGGACGATCATGCCGACGATGCGGGTGGAGCCCTCGCGGAGCGCCCGGGCGATCGGGTCGACCCGGTAGCCGAGCTCGGCGGCGACGGCGCGGACCTTGGCGACGGTGTCGGCGGCCACGCGGTTCTTGCCGGAGAGCGCCCGCGACGCGGTCGCGACGGACACGCCGGCGGCGTCGGCGACCTCCTGCAGGGTCACGGCGTGCGGCATCGACTGCTCCGGTCTTGCGCACCCGGGCGGGCGCATCGCTCCCACTGTACGGGGTTTCCGGGGCCTCGCGGGGGAGGGGCTTGACAAAATCGACGCCGCAGAGTGCAATCGATTACGCAAAGCTTGTGCAGTTCGGCGCGGATGCCGCCACGGCATCCCGCGCCCTGCGCCTGAGACCACCGGAGCGGCCATGACCACCCCCATCATCCTCGACTGCGACCCCGGCCACGACGACGTGTTCGCCATCTGGCTCGCCGCGGGCGACCCCGCGATCGAGCTCCGGGCGATCACGACCGTCGGCGGCAACGGCCGCCTCGAGCACACCACGCTGAACGCCCGCATCGCCTGCACCGTCGCCGGCATCGAGGGCGTGCCGATCGCGGCCGGCGCCGCCGGCCCGCTCGCGGGCGAGCTGCACCCGGCCGACTGGATCCACGGCGACAACGCCCTCGGTGGGCCCGTGCTGCCCGAGCCGACCGTGCCGCTCGACGAGCGCGACGCGATCACACTCATGCGCGACGTCCTCGAGGCCTCGGCCGAGCCCGTCACGATCGTCGCGACCGGCCCGCTCACGAACGTCGCCGTGCTGCTGCGCGACCACGCCGAGCTCGCCCCGCGGATCGCCCGCATCGTCTGGATGGGTGGCTCGACGACCCGCGGCAACGTCACCCCGTACGCCGAGTTCAACGCCTGGACCGACCCCGAGGCGATCAAGATCGCGCTCGACAGCGGCGTCGACTTCACCATGGTCGGCCTGAACATCTCGCACCAGGCGCTCATCACCCGCGAGGTGCGCGACCGCCTGTCGGCGATCGGCACGCCGCTCTCGGCGTTCGGCGTCGAGCTGCTCGAGTTTTTCTGCTCGACCTACGAGCGCGCCGAGCGGATGCCGGACGGGCCCCTGCACGACCCGATCACCGTCGCCCTGCTCGCCGACCCGGCGGTCGCGACGACGGTGCGCACCCGCATCGACGTCGAGCTCGACGGCACCGAGACCCGCGGTGCGACGAGCACGGACCTCATCGACATCCTCGGCCGCGAGCACAACGCGACCGTCGCGCTCGACCTCGACGTCGACCGCTTCTGGGGGCTCATCGAGCGCTCGCTCCGCGCGCTCGGCTAGGGCCGGGCGGCGCCGCCTTCCCGGCCCGCGTCCCTTCCGCCCGCGGGGTTACGCCGAGTCGCGGAGCACGAGGCGGGTCGGCAGGATCGTCTGCTTCGGCACCGTCTCGTCGCCCTCGATCAGACGGATCAGCAGCTCGGCCATCAGCCCGCCCTGCTCGGCCGAGGGCTGGGCGACCGTCGTCAGCGGCACCCCGGTGCGCAGCGCGGCCGGGCTGTCGTCGAAGCCGACGATCGCGATGTCCTCCGGCACGCGGAGCCCGCGCTCGGCGAGCACGGCGAGGGCGCCCGTCGCCATCAGGTCGCTCGCGACGAACAGGGCGTCGACGCCGAGCGGGCGGCCGTCGCGGCCGTCGCCGACCCGGTCGAGCAGGCGCCGGGTCGCGGCGGCCGCGCCCTCGGCGGTGAAGTCGCCGGTCTCGACGAGGTCGTCGGGGAGCCCGGCGGCGCCGACCGCGCGGCGGAAGCCCTCGAGCCGGTCGATGCCGGCGGGCATGTCGAGCGGGCCGGAGATCGTGCCGATCCGGCGCCGGCCGATCTCGATCAGGTGCGCGGTGCCGCTCACCGCGGCCTCGACGTTGTCGACGTCGACGACGTAGGCGTCGATCCCCGCCGAGGGGCGGCCGCCGTAGACCAGCGGGACGGTCGCGTGCTCGAACAGCTCGTCGCCGGCGTGGTGCGAGATGACGATCGCGCCGTCGACGACGCCCGACTCGAGGTAGCCGCGCGTCTTGCGCTGCGGATCCGCCGAGGCCACGAGCAGGTTCAGCACGTATTCGCTGTCGTCGATGCGGTCCATGATGCCCTGCACGACCGCGGCGAAGTACGGGTCGCCGAAGAAGACGGTGACGTCCTCGGGCACGATCAGGGCGATCGCGCTCGAGGAGCGGCGGGCGAGCGAGCGGGCCGCCCGGTTCGGCACGTAGCGGAGCTCGGCGACGGCGGCGTTCACCGCGCTGACGACCTCGGGGCTCACCTTGGGCGAGCCGTTCACGACGCGGCTGACGGTCGCGCGGGAGACGCCGGCGCGACGCGCGACCATCTCGAGGGTGGGCGCTCCGCCCGAGGCATCCTTCGCCATGCGGCAAGTCTAGGTCGCGCGTGCCGCCCGCTTCAGACCCCGACTTGCCCGACTTTCATGAAAGTCGGGCAACCCGAGCGTCAGACCCGACTTGCCCGACTTTCATGAAAGTCGGGCAACTCGGGAGGGGGGGCGGGGTCAGAGGGCGCGGTCGCGGATGACGCGCTGGTACGCCCGCCCGCTCTGCTTCACCGTGCGCTCCTGCGTGTCGTAGTCGACGCGCACGATGCCGAAGCGCTTCTCGTAGCCCCACGCCCACTCGAAGTTGTCGAGCAGCGACCAGTAGAAGTAGCCGTGCACGGGCGTGCCCTCGTCGATCGCGTCGAGGATCGCGCCGAGGTGCAGCTCCAGGAACTCGGCGCGCTCGGCGTCGGGCACTGTGCCGTCGGCCTGCACGACGTCGTCGTACGCGGCGCCGTTCTCGGTGACGTACAGGCGGATGCCTCGCTCGCCCGTGTACTCACGGTGCACGCGGGTGAGCAGCTCGGTGAGACCGGCCGGCTGCACCTCCCACTCCATCGCGGTGAGCGGCAGGCCCTGCGGGTGCCAGAAGACGCCGTCGCCGTTCGGGAACGGCGAGCGGGTCTCGCGGGCGGTGGGCGCCTGGGCGAGCAGCGGATGCTCCGCCGGCCGGTCGCTCAGCAGCTCGCCGTGATAGTAGTTCACGCCGAGGGTGTCGATCGGCGCGCTGATGGTCCGGAGGTCGCCGTCCTGCACGGTCTCCTCGAGCACGTGCCCGAGCTCGATCTCGGCGAGGTCGGCGAGGAAGTCCTCGGGGTACGCGCCGCGGAGGATCGGATCGAGGAACACCCGGTTGAAGCCCGCGTCGATGCGGCGGGCGGCGTCGACGTCGCCGGGGCGCTCGGGGTCGGCGGGCTTCGCCACGGTCAGGTTCAGCGTGATGCCGAGGTCGAGGGAGGCATCCCGCTCCCGGAGCGCCTCGATCGCGAGCCCGTGCCCGAGCATGAGGTGGTGCGCCGCCCGCAGGCCGTCCTCCTTCGAGAAGCGGCCCGGGGCGTGGGCGCCGGCCGTGTAGCTCAGGAAGGAGGAGCACCACGGCTCGTTCAGCGTCGTCCACACCTCGACGCGGTCGCCGAGCGCGTCGTGCACGCTGAGGGCGTAGTCGCGGAAGCGGGCGGCGGTGTCGCGGTTCGTCCAGCCGCCCTGCTCCTCGAGCGACTGCGGCAGGTCCCAGTGGTAGAGCGTCAGCCACGGCTTGATGCCGGCGCCGAGCAGCTCGTCGACGAGCCGCGAGTAGAAGTCGATGCCCTCGGGGTTCACCGGCCCGCCGTCGGGGCGGACACGCGACCACGAGGTCGAGAAGCGGTAGGTCTGCAGGCCGAGCTCGCGCATGAGCGCGACGTCCTCGGGCATGCGGTGGTAGTGGTCGCAGGCCACGTCGCCGGTGTCGCCGTTGATCACCGCGCCGGGCACGCGGCAGAAGGCGTCCCAGATCGACGCCGTGCGCCCGCCCTCGAAGGCCGCGCCCTCGATCTGGAACGCCGCCGTCGCGGCGCCGAAGAGGAAGGAATCGGGGAAGGCGCGCCGCGGCTCGCCCGGGCGGGAGGCATCCGTCGCATCGGTCATGGGCGTTCCTCCGGGAGGTCGGTGTCGTCGTCGTGCGGGCCCGTGTTCCCCGCGCTGCTGCGCATCGGGCCTCGGCGCTGCGACTCTAGGCGGGTGGCTCCACGCTGTCAAGAGAGCGCTCTCACGCTTCGATTCCCAGGGAGCCGTCGAGGGGCGGACGTACACTCGGAGGGTGTCTGAGAGCTCCACCCGCCCAGCCGTCAGCGAGGCGGTGCACCGCCGCCGCATGATCGTCGCGCTCGTCGCGACGGCCGTGCTCGTCGGGGTCGCCGCGTTCGTCGTCGGGGCCGCGTCCGGTGGTTCGGCCGGCGCATCGCCGACCGGGTCGAAGGGCAGCGCCGGCGCCGCCGAGACCGCGAGCCCGCGTCCGGCCCCCGAAGCGGCCCCGCCGGCGCAGGCCGTCCCCACCTTCGACATGACCGCGCACTCGATCGACGACCCGGACAGCATCTGGGTGGTCGTCGACAAGCTCCGGCCGCTCGACCCGCAGGACTACGAGCCCGACGACCTCGTCGACGTCCCCGTCGCGCACACCTGGGCGCCGCTCATGCGCCAGGAGGCCTCCGACGCCGTCGTCGCCATGTTCGACGCGGCGGCGAACGAGGCCGGGCTCTCGCTCGCCTCGAATAGCGCCTACCGCTCGTACTCCACGCAGGAGGAGGTCTACGACGGCGACGACACCCTCACCGCACGCCCCGGCTACAGCGAGCACCAGACCGGGCTCGTGATGGACATCGGCGCGGAGTCGGGCGACTGCTCGCTCGCCGCGTGCTTCGGCGACACCGACGAGGGCATCTGGCTGCGCGACAACGCGTACCGCTTCGGCTTCATCCTGCGCTATCCGGCCGACAAGACCGACGTGACCGGCTACGAGTACGAGCCGTGGCACTTCCGCTATGTCGGCGTCGACCTCTCGACCGAGATGCACGCGCGCGGCATCACGACGCTCGAGGAGTTCTTCGGCCTGCCGGCCGCGCCCGACTACGCGGAGTAGGTCACGCCCGGGCCCCGCCCGGCTCACCTGGGCATGGCCCGGCTCTGGCGGAGGAGATTAGCGCCTGGGGAGGAGCGGATGCCTCGGGGCATCCTCCCGATGCGACGATCTCCTCCCGCGGGTGAAGGGGCGGGGGACGGGGTGAGGTGATGGGGCGGGGGCGGGGATGGCGGGTGACCGCGCTCTCACGGCCCTCCCAGGTTTCGGGAAGAATCCTCACAAAAACGCGTGATGGGGTGTCCAGGTTCCGTTTCCCCCAACCCGGACTCCTGATTAGTGCCTGACATTTCCCCCGACACCTCTGCCCGCCGCCGCTCCAACTTCATCCCGGCCCGCCCCCGCACGCCGGAGCTCGCGAGCGACCCCGACACCACGCGCGACCCTGCCCCCGCCTCCCGCCGCCCGAAGCACCGCGCCGCCCCGAGCGGCAACCGCCGCCCGGGCGCCCGAGGCATCCGCCGGGTCGCCGCCCTCTCCGGAGCGAGCGCGATCCTCGGCGTGACCGCCTTCGGCGCCGTCTCCGCCGCGGGCGCGGACGGCGCGCCCGCTTCCGCCTCGCTCGCCGCCGAAGCGGCACCGCTCGTCGCGAGCGGCGACGAGCTCACGGTGACTCCCGGCGGCTCGACCGTCTCGCAGGTCGAGCAGGCGCCGGTCGTCACGAGCGGCCTCTCGGTCGCCGCGGCGCCCTTCACCGGCGGCACCCAGATCACCGTGCAGGGCGAGGCGCTCGACGAGGTCGCCGCCGTGCAGGTCGGCGGCGCCCCCGCGACGATCGTCTCCGCCGAGGAGGGGCAGCTCACCTTCGCCGTGCCCGCCGTCGCGGAGACGTCCCTCGGCTCGGTCGCGGTCACGATGACCGAGGCCGACGGCACCGCGGTCGCCGCGGAGACGCCCGCCTCGCCCGCGACCGCCTCCTTCACGGCGGCGCATCCGCGCGTCGCGGCCGCCTCCCCGGTCGCCGTGCCGAGCGAGCTCAGCCTCACGTACACGAGCGACCCGCGGATCGACGCGCAGCTCGGCTACGTGCTCGCGTACTGGAGCGACTACAACACCGACGCGTACACCGTGATCTCGGGCAACGACTGCGCCAACTTCACGAGCCAGTCGCTCATCGCCCGCGGCTGGACGATGGACGGCGCCTGGTACTACGACGCCGCGACCGGTGCGATGTCCGCGACGTGGGCGAGCTCGACGGCCATGCGCGACTGGCTGCTCGGCCGGCCCGACCTCGCGACCCCGCTCGACGACTCGCAGCGCGCGCAGGTCAAGGTCGGCGACATCGCCCAGTTCGACTGGGATGCCTCGGGCGACCGCGACCACACCGCGATCGTCACCCGCGTCGAGCACAGTGACGCCGGCACCCGCATCTGGGTCGGCGGGCACACCAAGGACGCCGACTACTGGGACGTCGACGAGGCGATCGCCGGCGGCGGCACCGTCAACTACTTCTCCGTGAAGTAGTCGGCTACCCGCCGAGGGCGTCGCCGACGATGCGCTGCGCCTCCGCCTGCACGAGCCGCAGATGCTCGGGCCCGCGGAACGACTCGGCGTACACCTTGTACACGTCCTCGGTGCCGCTCGGCCGGGCCGCGAACCACGCGTCCTCCGTCACGACCTTCACCCCGCCGATCGCGGCGTCGTTGCCCGGCGCCCGCGACAGCTTCGCGGTGATCGGCTCGCCCGCGAGCTCGCTCGCCGCGATCGCGTCGCCGTCGAGCCGCCCGAGGGCGGCCTTCTGCTCGGGGGTGGCGGCGGCATCCGTCCGCTCGTACGCGGGATCGCCGAAGCGCTCGACCAGGCCGCGGTAGAGCTCGGACGGCGACTTCCCGGTGACCGCGCGGATCTCCGCGGCGAGCAGGCACAGCAGGATGCCGTCCTTGTCGGTCGTCCACACCGAGCCGTCGAAGCGGAGGAAGGACGCCCCGGCGCTCTCCTCGCCGCCGAAGCCCACCGAGCCGTCGATGAGGCCGGGCACGAACCACTTGAAGCCGACCGGCACCTCCCAGAGCCGCCGGCCGAGCGACGCCGCGACCCGGTCGATCATGGAGCTCGAGACGAGGGTCTTGCCGATCGCGGCATCCGCCCGCCACTCGGGCCGGTGTGCGAAGAGGTACTCGATCGCGACCGCGAGGTAGTGGTTCGGGTTCATCAGCCCGCCGTCGGGGGTGACGATGCCGTGCCGGTCGGCGTCGGCGTCGTTGCCCGTGAGCAGGTCGAAGTCGCCGGCCTTCGCGACGACCGAGGCCATCGCGTTCGGGCTCGACGGGTCCATGCGGATCTTGCCGTCCCAGTCGAGCGTCATGAACGACCAGGCGGGGTCGACGAGCTCGTTCACGACGGTGAGGTCGAGCCCGTAGCGGTCGCGGATGGCCGCCCAGTAGTTGACCGAGGCGCCGCCGAGCGGGTCGGCGCCGATGCGGATGCCGGACTCGCGGATGGCGTCGAAGTCGATGATGCTCGCGAGGTCCTCGACGTAGGCGCTGCGGAAGTCGTACGTCTCCACCGCGCTCGGCTCGGCCTGGTTCACCCCGGCGAGGCCGCCCTCGATGAGCTCGTTCGCGCGGTTCGCGATCCAGCTCGTGGCGTCGCTGTCGGCGGGGCCGCCGTGCGGCGGGTTGTACTTGAAGCCGCCGTCCTGCGGCGGGTTGTGCGAGGGGGTGATGACGATGCCGTCGGCCTCGCCCTCGGCACGGCGGGCGGGGTCGGCGTTCCACGCGATGATCGCGCGGGAGAGGGCCGGCGTCGGCACATAGTCGTCGAACTCGTCGACGAGCACGCGCACCCGATTGCCGACGAGCACGTCGAGCGCGGTGGTCTGCGCCGGGGCCGAGAGGGCGTGCGTGTCGGAGCCGATGAACAGGGGCCCGGTGACGCCCTGCGCCGTGCGGTACTCCACGATCGCCTGCGTGATCGCGAGGATGTGCGTCTCGTTGAAGCTCGACGTCAGGCTCGACCCGCGATGCCCCGAGGTGCCGAACGCGACGCGCTGCGCCGGCACCGACACGTCGGGCGTCAGCTCGTAGTAGGCCCGGACCAGGGCGTCGACATCGATCAGATCGGCCTCGAGGGCCGGCGTTCCCGCTCGCTCGTGCATGCGCCCAGTCTCCCACCCCGGTTCGCCGCGTGCAGGGGCTTGCGATCAGAGCAGGGCGTGCAGGGCCGTCGCGACGCTGAAGATCGCGAGGCCCGCGAGCGCGCCGACGACGGTGCCGTTGATCCGGATGAACTGCAGGTCCCGGCCGACCTGCAGTTCGAGCTTCTCGGTCGTCTCCCGGGCGTCCCAGCGCTCCACGGTCTCGGTGATGACGCCCGCGATGTCCGAGCGGTAGTTGCGCACCACGTAGGCCGCGGCATCCGTCAGCCAGCCGTCGACCTTCGCCTGCAGCCCCTCGTCGGCGGCGAGGCGGGCGCCGAGCTCGACGAGGGCCCGGCGGAGGCCTCGACGCAGCTCGCTCTCGGGATCCGCGAGCGCCGCCGTCAGCGAGCCCTTCACCGCCGCCCACGCCTCGCCCGCGAACTCGCGCACCCGCGGGCTGTCGAACAGCTCGGTCTTCAGCCGCTCGACCTTGCCGATCGTCGCCGGGTCGTGCTGCAGGCTCTCGGCGAGGTCGCCGAGGTAGCGGTCGATCGCGAGCCGCAGCGGGTGCGCGTCGTCGGTGCGCACGGCCCGCACGAAGGCGAGCACCTCCCGGTAGGCCCGGTCGTCGACGAAGCGGTCGACGAGCTTCGGCACCCAGCGCGGCAAGCGGTCGCTGACCATGCTCCCGAACGCCTCCGGGTGCGCGTCGAGCCATCCCTCCGCCCGTGCGAGCAGCGCGTCGATTGCCGGACGCTGCTGATCCGCCGCGACCAGTCGGGCCCCGACCCGGCCGATCGCGGGCGCCCACTCGGGCTCCAGCAGGTGGCGCCTCGCGAGCTGCTCGAGCAGCTGCTCGATGTCGTCGTCGCCGAGCAGTTCGAGCAGCGCGTTCGCCGCGACGGATGCCTCGGCGGCCAGCCGCTCGGCGTGCGCCGGTTCGCGCAGCCACTCGCCGGCGCGCCGGGCGGGCTCGACCGAGCGGAGCTTGCCGAGCACGACCTCGTCCGAGAGGAACTCATGCTCGACGAAGGCGCCGAGGCTCGCGCCGATCTCGTTCTTGCGGGTCGGGATGATCGCCGTGTGCGGGATCGGCAGGCCGAGCGGACGGCGGAACAGCGCCGTCACCGCGAACCAGTCGGCGATCGCGCCGACCATCGCGCCCTCGGCGGCGGCGCGCACGTAGCCGAGCCAGGGCAGGCGGTCCTGCAGGGCGAAGGACACGGCGAAGACGGCCGCGGCGATGACGAGGAGCGCCGTCGCGATCGTCTTCATCCGGCGGAGCGCGGCGCGGCGTTCCGCGTCGCTCGGAACGACCCGTTGCATGCCTCGCAGTATTCCAGGGAAGGCCGGCGGGCGGGCGACGGGACGCCGCCCGCCGCTCGACTAGGCTCGCGGCATGACGGACGCGCCGGCCCCCACCCCCAGTTACTCCTACCTGGGCCCGGCCGGTACGTTCACCGAGGCGGCCCTGAAGCAGGTGCCCGAGGCGCAGGGCACGAACTGGCGGCCGGTCAACAACGTCGGCGAAGCGCTCGCCGACGTCGTCGCGGGCCGATCCGTCGCCGCGATGATCGCGATCGAGAACTCCGTCGACGGCGGGGTCAGCGCCACCCAGGACGCCCTCGCCACCGTGCCCGGCCTCCGCATCATCGGCGAGTACCTCGTGCCGGTGAACTTCCTGCTCGTCGCCCGGCGCGGCACCGCGCTCGCCGAGGTGCGCATCGTGAACGCCCATCCGGTCGCCTATGGCCAGTCGCGCGGATGGCTCGAGCAGCACCTGCCCGACCACGGCCACATCCCGGCGACGAGCAACGTGCAGGCCGCCGCGAGCCTCTTCGAGGAGGGCGACCGGGCCGACGCGGCCGTCGCCCCGCCCGGCATCGTCGAACTCCTCGACGTCGACGTGCTCGCCCGCGACATCGGCGACAACCCCAACGCGGTCACCCGCTTCGTGCTCGTCGGCCGCTCGAGGGAGCTGCCCGCGCCCACCGGGGCCGACAAGACGAGCGTCATCGTGGAGCTGCCCGACGACGAGCCCGGCGCGCTGCTCGCGATGCTCGAGCAGTTCTCGACCCGTGGCGTGAACCTCTCGCTCATCCAGTCGCGGCCCATCGGCGACGCCCTCGGCCGCTACCGCTTCGTGATCGACCTCGAGGGGCACGTGCGCGACGAGCGGGTGGCCGACGCCCTGCTGGGTCTGCGGCGTTTTTCACCCAACGTGATCTTCCTCGGCTCCTACCCGCGGGCGGACCGGCGCGAGATCCAGTACCACTCGAAGTACGACGACGGCGTCTTCGTCGAGGCGCGCGACTGGTTGCGCGGCATCCTCTCCGGGGAGCCGGAGGCCTGAGGTGACCGAGCCGACCGCCGTGCCCGCCTCAGCGGGGGACGCGGACGGTGAGCGCGGCGGGGTCGACGCGGAAGCGCGCTGAGACGATCTCGCCGAACTCGTCGCCGTCGATCTCGAACTCCTGCGGCTCGCCGTCGATGTCGATCTCGACCGAGCGGCCGCGCGAGTAGGCGACGGCGCGGTGGCGGTCGCCGCCCGTGAGGTCCATCAGCTGCCGGCCGAAGGCGCTCTTGCGGAGCACCCGGTTCTCCCAGGCGACGGTGCGCCACACGAACAGCCAGCCGAAGAGGTTGCGGGGCTGCAGGCGCACCACGTCGAGGCGGCCGTCGTCGATCTCGGCGTCGGGCACGAGCTCGATGTTGCCGGGAAGGTAGCCGAGATTCGCGACGAGGATGCTCGACACCTTCGAGCGATGGTGGCGTCCGGCATCCATCCGGAACGCGATGCGGAACGGCTGGGACGCCGGCAGCGAGCGCAGCCCGGCGTCGACGTAGGCGAGCCAGCCGACGCGCTTCTTCAGCTCGGGGTTGGTGTTCGAGATCATCGCGGCGTCGATGCCGATGCCGGCCATGACGAGCGAGGTGTGCGACTCCTGGGCGCCGTTCGGGCGCACCACGTCGGCGACGAGGAGGTCGACGGTGCGGTCCGTGCCGGAGAAGGCGAGCACCACGGCGTCGTCCGGATCGTTCACCGGCACGTCGATGTTGCGCGCGAACAGGTTGCCGGTGCCGAGCGGCACGATGCCCATGGGCACGCCGCTGCCGCTCAGGCCCGCCGCGACCGAGCGCACGGTGCCGTCACCGCCCGCGGCGATCACGAGGTCGACGCCCGCTTCGAGGGCCTCGCGGGCCATGCCCTTGCCGGGGTCGTCCTCGAGGGTGTCGATCCAGAGCGAGGGCGCGAAGCCCTGCCGCTCCTCGGCGCGCTCGACGGCGGCGCGGAGCGCGTCGATGCCCTGCTTGGTCGGATTGCTGATGACCGCGGCGCGCGGGCGCGCGGACTGATCGTCGGTCGCCGGGCCGCCGGCGGTCGTTTCGCTCGCCACACGCCAACGGTACGGCATCGTCGGGCGTGGATCCGGGAGCCGGGACCGAGCCGTCGGCGGGGCGGCCCCGTGTGGGCGGTCCCGGCTAGACTTGCGGGGTGATCGATCCCGTGCTGCTCCGCGAGAACCCCGAGCTGGTCAAGCGTTCGCAGGAGCTGCGCGGGGAGTCTCCCGAGCTGGTCGACGAGGCCGTCGCCGCCGACGCCGCGCGCCGCACCGCCATCACCGCGTTCGAGACGCTCCGCGCCGAGCAGAACGCGTTCGGCAAGCAGGTCGCGAAGGCCTCGAAGGAGCAGAAGGCCGAGCTCGTCGCCCAGGCGCAGCGCCTCGCCCAGGCCGTGAAAGACGCGAACCACGCCGCGAACGAGGCCGACGCCGCCTTCCAGGCCGTCGTGCAGCGCATCGGCAACGTCGTCCTCGACGGCGTGCCCGCCGGCGGCGAAGACGACTACGTCGTGCTGCGCGAGGTCGGGCAGGTGCCGGCCTTCGACTTCGAGCCGCGCGACCACCTCGAGCTCGGCGAGCTGCTCGACGCGATCGACATGGCGCGCGGGGCGAAGGTGTCCGGGGCGCGCTTCGACTACCTGAAGGGCGTCGGCGCCCGCCTCGAGCTGGGCCTCATGAACATGGGACTCGACCGGGCCATCCAGGCCGGCTTCGTGCCGCTCATCACGCCGACGCTCGTGAAGCCCGAGATCATGCAGGGCACCGGCTTCCTCGGCGCGCACGCCGACGAGATCTACTACCTGCCCGACGACGAGCTCTACCTGACCGGCACGAGCGAGGTGGCGCTCGCCGGCTACCACCAGGGCGAGATCCTCGACGTCTCCGAGGGGCCCATCCGCTACGCCGGCTGGTCGACCTGCTACCGCCGCGAGGCCGGCTCGCACGGCAAGGACACCCGTGGCATCATCCGGGTGCACCAGTTCAACAAGCTCGAGATGTTCAGCTACATCGACCCGGCGGACGCCGAGGCCGAGCACGAGCGGCTGCTCGGCTGGCAGGAGGGCATGCTGCAAGACCTGGGCCTCGCCTACCGCGTGATCGACACCGCGGCCGGCGACCTGGGCTCGAGCGCGGCCCGCAAGTACGACGTCGAAGCCTGGGTGCCGACGCAGGGCGCGTACCGCGAGCTCACCTCCACCTCGAACTGCACGACCTTCCAGGCGCGTCGCCTCGACATCCGCCACCGCACGGAGAGCGGCAAGACCGCGCCCGTCGCGACCCTCAACGGCACGCTCGCGACGACCCGCTGGATCGTCGCGATCCTCGAGACGCACCAGCAGGCCGACGGCTCGGTCGTTGTGCCCGAGGCGCTGCGTGGCTACCTCGGCGGCCTCGAGGTGCTGGAGCCGGTTCGGCGATGAGCGACCGTCGCGAGCCCCGGGTGCGCACCATCGTCGAGCAGACGGCGGATGCCGCGGCGGGCTCGCGCCCGCAGGCCGAGCCCCTGCCGCCGGAGGAGCGGTGGTTCGTCGCGCTCGACGTCGACGGCACCGTCATGCACGAGGACGAGTCGATCGACCACGCGGTCGCCGAGGCCGTCGCGTCCGCGGTCGCACGCGGGCACCACGTGACGCTCGCGACCGGGCGCTCCTGGTCGACGACGGGCCCGGTGCTGCGCTCGCTCGGCCTCGAGCCCGAGTACGTCGTCTGCGCGAACGGCGCCGTCACCATGCGCCGCGATGCGAGCGCCGACGACGGCTACCGCCGCGAGTTCGTCGAGGTCTTCGACCCGACCGCCGTGCTCGAGCGCATCCGCGCGGTGCTGCCGGCCGGCGAGTTCATGATCGAGCTCGGCGACGGCTACCGCCTGTACACGGCGGGCATGACCGAGTGGAACCTCGATCGCGCTCGCGAGGTCCCCTTCGACGAGCTGTTCGGGCAGCAGGCCACGCGCGTCGTGGTGCGCAGCCGTCAGCACGGTCTCGAGGAGTTCTTCGAGATCGTCGACCGCATGGGGCTGCACCACGTGAGCTACGCGATCGGCTGGACCGCCTGGCTCGACATCGCCCCCGACGGGGTCAACAAGGCGACCGCGCTCGAACGGGTGCGCGGCTGGATCGACCACCCCCTCGACCGGGTGCTCGCCGTCGGCGACGGACGCAACGACATCGAGATGTTCCGCTGGGCGGGCTCCGCCGGGCGGGCCGTCGCGATGGGCCAGGCGCCCGACGAGGTGCGCGAGGTCGCGGGCGAGGTCACCGGGGCGATCGACGACGCCGGTCTCGCGGCTGTGCTGCACTCGCTGCCCTGAGTCGAGGGCGCTGACGGCCGCGCCCGACTCGCGCTCCTGAGCGCCGGGTGGTGGCCGGGGCATCCCGCTATCCTGTCGCTGCGGCGGCCAACGACCGGGCCGCCCCGGGGGAGCGCAGCCATGGCGGCACGGCACGGCAGACAGCGGCGTCCGAGCGCGTGGCGCGCGCTCGGGAAGGGGCTCGCCGCGAGCGTGGCCGTGCTGCTCGTCTCGACCCTCGGCGTCGCCGCATACGCCGTGGCCGACCTGTACGACGACATCCAGGAGCCGCCGAGCTTCACGCTCGAGAGCGAGGAGGTGCTGGCGGACATCCCGGACATCGGTGTGATGGACGGCGGGCTCACCTTCTTCCTCGCCGGGATCGACAAGCGACCGGCCGACGGCGCGTTCGGCGATCCCGAGGAGGACTCGGCGGTGCTGAACGACGTGAACCTGCTCGTGCACATCGCGCAGGACCACTCGCACGTCGAGGTCGTGAGCTTCCCGCGGGACATGCTCGTCCGCGTCCCCGAGTGCGCCGACCCGAACGGAGCGGAGGGCGAGACGCTCTCGGCCATGTCCGGCGTCAAGCTCAACACGGTGTTCCACCACGGCGGGCTGGGCTGCGTGGCGAAGACGGTCGAGGAGCTCGTCGGCATCCCGATCCCGCTGGCCGGGGTCGTGGAGTTCTACGGCGTCGCGGCGATCAGCGAGGCGATCGGCGGCGTCGACGTCTGCCTCGTCGACCCCATCGACGACCCCCTGTCCGGACTCGTGCTCGACGCCGGCCACCACTCGATCTCGGGCATGACCGCGCTCGCGTTCCTGCGCACCCGGCACGGGGTGGGCGACGGATCCGACCTCGGCCGCATCTCGAGCCAGCAGGCGTTCATGGCCTCGCTCATGCGCAAGGTGCAGCAGGAGGGAGTCCTCGAAGACCCCATCCGGATGTACTCGATCGCGAAAGCGGCGCTCGCGAACATGCAGCTCTCGAGCCACCTGCAGGACCCGGCGACGCTGATCTCGATCGCGAGGACCGTGCAGGACCTCGATCTGTCGAACATCGTCTTCGTGCAGTACCCGACCGGATACACGGACGACATGTCCGCCGTCGTGCCCTCGGATTCGGCGGAGGCCGTGAACGCGGCGCTCCAGGCGGACGCCCCGATCGCCCTCTCGGCGACGGCGACGGATGACGCGAGCTTCGGCACCGCACCGGAGGCACCCGCCGGCGAGGCGGTGCCGGAGGGGGAGGCGCCGGCCGAGGGCGAGGCCCCGGCGGACGGGACTGGGGTGGACGGCACGGGGTCGCCGGCTGGGCCGCCGACCCTGCCGAACGACGTCACCGGGCAGTCGGGCGACGAGGTCCGCTGCGCAACCGCCAACCCGGGTTGAGCCGGCGAACCCGCGCTGATCAGGGGATCCGAGCTCGCCTCAGCGCCTTCCCAGGCCGGAATGGCAGGCTCTGGGGGACGTGGTTCGGTAGAATCGGGGCCTGTCCGTTCGCGGGCGCATCGGGGTGCACACCCCGGCGTGCGCGCCAGCGGGCATGGAGGGCTGTCCGAGCGGCCGATGGAGCTGGTCTTGAAAACCAGTGGGCAGCAATGCCTCGTGGGTTCGAATCCCACGCCCTCCGCGTCATCCGATGTCAGCCAGGCCGGTGCCGCACCGGCAGAACCCAGCCCAGATGGAAGGATCGCGAGTGCCCCACGACGTGCAGCACAGCTCTCGGCGCGCAGCCAAGACGCCATCCCTCGCCCGTCACGGGCGGCTCCGCAAGAGCGCGGCATGGAAGACCCTGCTGAAGTCGGTCGCCGCGGTCGCGGCGGTGGCGCTCGTCTCGGGCGGTGCGGTCGCGGCGTACGCGGCGTGGGATCTCGCGGCGACGGCGCAGCCCACGGTCAAGCTCGAGAGCGAGAAGGTTCTCGAGGGCGTGCCCGACGTCGGCGCGATCGACGGCGGTGTGAACCTGCTCCTCATCGGCAGCGACAGCCGCGCCGGTCAGGGCGACGGCTTCGGCGACCCCGACGAGGAGACCGCGGTCCTCAACGACGTGACCATGCTGCTGCACATCGCCCAGGACCACTCGCACGTCGAGGTCGTCAGCTTCCCCCGGGACATGTTCGTCTCCGTGCCCGGCACCTGCACCGACCCCGAGGACCCGAGCGAGGAGCTCTCCGCGCTCAGCAGCGTGAAGATGAACAGCGTGCTCGCCTACGGCGGCATGGACTGCGTGGTCAAGACGGTCGAAGAGCTCACCGGCGTGACCATCCCGTTCGCCGGCATCGTGCAGTTCATGGGCGTCGCCGGCCTCTCCGAGGCGGTCGGCGGGGTCGAGGTCTGCGTGGCCGAACCCATCGAGGACCCGTACACGGACACCTACCTCGACGCCGGCATGCACACGCTCTCCGGGCTCCCCGCGCTGCAGTTCCTCCGGGTGCGGCACGGTGTGGGCGACGGCTCCGACCTCGGCCGCATCTCGAACCAGCAGGTGTTCCTCTCGGCGCTCGCCCGCCAGCTGCAGTCCGACGGCACCCTCGGCGACCCGGTGAAGCTCTACAGCATCGCGAAGGCGGCGCTCGCGAACATGCAGCTGTCGTCGAGCCTCACCGACCCGACCCGCATGATCTCCATCGCGAAGGCGATGAAGGACGTCGACCTGTCCAAGATCGCGTTCATCCAGTACCCGACCGGCTACGTCGAGGGCGGCGTCGTGCCGAGCGACTCGGCCGAGCTCGTGAACCAGGCGCTGCAGGCCGACCTGCCGATCACCTTCGACCCGGCGGCCGACCAGACGGACTTCGCCTCCGCGGCCGACCCGAACGCGCCCCCGGCCGACCCGAACGCACAGGTGGCCGCCGAGGGCGACACGGGCGGTGAGGCCCCGGTCGAAGGATCGACCGAGTCCACGCCCACCCCGCCGGCCGGCTCGCTGCCGAGCGACGTGACCGGTCAGACGGCCGCCGACGTGCGCTGCTCCGCCGGCCGCACGCTCGCCGACCAGTAGCCCGACCCGCTCGTTCCGCCGATGGCCCCTCGAATCGTGATTCGAGGGGCCATCGGGTTATGATGGCAGTCGCGTGCGCGCAAGCGTCCGCATGGAGACGTCGCATAGTCCGGTCGAGTGCACCACCCTGCTAAGGTGGAGTCCCCGTAAGGGGACCGCGGGTTCAAATCCCGCCGTCTCCGCCACTCGAAACGCCCCCGCTGTGTGCGGGGGCGTTTGTCGTTTCGCGGCGAGGAGTTCACCCCCGATGGGCCGGCGCCCCGCGATCCTCGATCGGGATCAGGGTTGGCGAGTCGCGGGAGTACCGGGGCCTCGTACCGCCGACGCTTGTCAACCGTCTCCCACCAGGCCAGGAGCCATGGAATCGTGGCCGCACCACACACCGAGAGGAGCGGCAGATGACTGACATCTCCAGCGGGTTCGTCGACCCTGGCGACAACAAAGACGCGGACCGCATGGACCTGCCGATGACGCAGGTCGATGAAGAGGAAGTCGATGCCCACCGTGGCGGCCCCGTCGAGGAGCCCGAAGGGCAAGGCGTTGGAATCGGTGGCGAGCCGAGCCGGCTCCCTGCAGACGGCGCAGGCGACGACGACCCGGATGGCGCAACCGAAGAGACCGACGGGCTCGGTAGTGACGGGACCATCCCGAATGAACCCGGCGGCGTCGGCATCGGCGCCGGCGAGCCCACCACCTTCGAACCGGAAGAAGACCCCGAGGCTGCAGGGCGGCGAGACGCGCGTTCCGACCGAGAGTAGCGCTGTCAAGCCCTGCTGCTCGTACTGGCCTGGCTCGCGATCCTCATGTACGCCCGGAATCGCGGCTGTGCTGCCGCTAGCTCAGCTGCTCCCAGCGTCCATCAGGAAGGACGCCGGACTCGAGGTCGGAGAGCGCGAGCATCGCCTCGCTCCTGGTGACGGCGTACTCGGCGGGGTAGTCGACCGCTTGACCCCCGATGGTCAGGTCGACCGTCTCGTCGTCGTTGTCATCGAGCGGGGTGCCGCTGAGCGCGTTGGCGACGCGGGTACCCTGGTCGGCGGTCGCGGTGACGATGAAGCGGTCCGGTCCGCCGCCGATCATGACGTCCCAGTCCTGGATGCGATGGGCGATCAACGTGCGGGTGAGGCCGTCGAGCTCATCGATGCCCCAGCGGTCCGCTTCGTTGCTCATCGCACCAGTCTGGCACTCCGCCGCGAGATCTTCGCGGGCCGGTTTCGGATGTCGCGAAGTCGTCGCCACCGGGCGGGCAGCACTGCGTGCGGCGCGGCCTGCCCTCACAACTGGGGGCAGGCCGCTCCTCTCGCACTGAGGCGGAGATGGCCTTCCGCATGGTTGGATCCAAGAGGAGGATCGGACATCTCGGAGCTGCGCTGCCCTGGCGCAGCGTTCCGGCTGCTGGCCCTGCAGGTCGTGCCGAGACCGCAGCGCCGTCGCTGCGGGTCGACAACGGACGGAACACCCTCCAGCCATGAGTACTTCGACGACGCGGCGCCGAACATTCGCCGCAGCGCTGGTCGCTGCGGTGATCGCTGCGGCTTCGGTGTTCTCGGCCGTGCCGGCCATGGCCGAGCCGATCCAGAATCCCGTCTGGGCCACCACCACGCTCGGCGACCTCACCGTCGGTCAGGATGTCGGCACGATCCAGCTGCAGGCTCCTCCGGCGGACTACTTCGCGGTCACCATGGGCGTTCTGCCGTCCGGCCTGAACATGGACTCCTCCGGGCGGATCACTGGAACCCCCACGAGCGCTGGTGGGTACTTCGTGCAGATCACCGCGGTCGACAATGCGGGCGGCGGCCTGTCCTCGTACGACTTCAACGGCACGGTGCAGCCGGCGCCGCCGCCCGTCACCTGGGTGACGACGTCCCTGCCGGCCGCGGTGGTCGGCACCGCGTACTCGCAGACGCTCGTCGCGCAGAACGCCACCTGGTACAACGTGTCGTCGGGCGTGCTGCCCGCCGGCCTCACGTTGACGGGTGCCACGATCTCGGGCACCCCGTCGGTGTCGGGGACCTTCCCGATCACGGTGGAAGCGTGGGGGAACGGCACGTTCGACCTCGCGTACTTCACGATCGAGGTGACCGCTCCGGTCGACCCGTGGATGACGAAGACGCTGCCTCAGCTCGAGCAGGGCATCCACGTCGACACCGTCATCGACGTGGAGAACGTCGCGTCGCTGCGACTGGTCGCCGGGGCGCTGCCGGCCGGGCTGGCGTTCTTCGAGGACACTTGGCTCCACCTCGTCGGCACCCCGAGCGCCCTCGGGCCGTACGACTTCACGCTGAGCGTCGATGTGGACGGGGTGAGCTACCCGCAGCAGTTCACCGGAACGGTGAAGTGGCCGATGCCGAGCTTCGCAGCGCAGGGGCTCCCGAGAGCGAAGGTCGGCCAGCCGTACTCGGCGCAGCTCTCGGGGTCCAACTGGTCCGAGCTCGGCCTCATCGCGGGCGAGCTGCCCGCGGGGCTGTTGATGAACAGCTCCGGTGAGATCTCCGGCGTCCCGATTGCGGCCGGTGCGTCCCAGTTCATGGTGACGCTGTCGAACCCGGACTACGCTCCCGGTCTGGTGCTGAAGTCGTTCATCATCTTCATCGATCCGGCCGCGCCGATCTTCACCGACGGGGTCGACCCGCTCGGGTTCCAGGTGGGCGAGCCGTTCAGCCACACCTTCACCTCCGACCAGGAGGCCGAGTTCTCGATCCGCTCCGGCGCCCTCCCTGCGGGCACCTCGCTGACGAGCGAAGGCGTCCTCTCGGGTACGCCGACGCAATCCGGGTCGTACTCGTTCTCGATCGAGGTGTCGAACGAGTTCGGCAGCACCCTTCGCGTGTACACCGGCACGGTGCTGCCGGCGAAGACCACTCCCGCCACCCCGGTGAACACGACCTCGGCGACCGAGGCGAAGGCGGGCGCCCAGCTCGAGGTCACGGGCACCGGGTTCACGCCGGGGGAGCTCGTCGAGGTGTGGCTGCACTCCACCCCGGTGCGGCTCGGCGAACTCACGGCGGATGGCGTCGGGAACGTGCGCGGCACCTTCACCCTGCCCGCGAAGCTCGAACCCGGCGTGCACCACATCGTGCTCGTGGACGAGCACGGCGCGGAGTACGTCTCAGGCGGCCTCACGATCACTGCCGCCGAGGGCGGTACCGCGCCCGCGGTTCCGGTGACCTCGACGAAGCCGGCCCCCGCGAAGCCGTCGGCGACGCAGCTCCCCGCGCTCGGATTCGACCGCGGCACCGCGGCGGTCCTCGTCGGCACGATGCTGCTGCTCGGCGCTGCGCTGCTGCTCGTCGGCCGACGGCGCACGACCGCCACCAAGGAGCGGGGCTAGCGTACGGATGCCGACTCGCCGAGCTGCTCGCCCGTCCGGCCCCGCCGTCAGGCCCCGCGCTCGACGAGCCGGCGCTGCAGCTCCTTGACCTCGTCGACGAGCTCGGGTGCGGGCCCGGTGACCGGGAGCCCCGGGGCGACGGCGTTGATCGGCAGCGCGGCGACCGGCCCCGGCGCGAGGCCCCACTCGGCACGCCACTGCGCGAGCTGCGCCGAGGCGGTGGCGTAGACGATCCGGCCGAGGCCGACCCAGGCGTGCGCGGCCGAGCACATCGGGCAGTGCTCGCCGGAGGTGTACACGACCGCCTGCCGACGCTCGGCCGGGGTCAGGTGCGCGGCCGCCCACCGCGCGATCTCGAACTCGGGATGCCGGGTCTCGTCGCCGTCGGCGACGCGGTTGCGGTCCTCGAAGCGCACGGCTCCGGTGGAATCGACGAGCAGTGAGCCGAAGGGTTCGTCGCCCGCGTCCAGCGCCTCCCGGGCGAGTTCGACGCAGCGCCGCAGCAACGCGAGGTCCGTCGGATCGGTGGCGGGTGCGATCTCGGGTACGTCGTTCATCGTGCCTCCGTGGTCGTGGCCGAGGGGTTCGTGCGGCCGGTTCGATCTGCATCGGCGGCCGAACCTCCGCTGCGCGCCAGAGTACTCGCGTCCGCTCGGGGCGCTCGGCTGACTGGGCGCTCCTCCGCAGGGCGTGGGCTGCTCAGGGCGGCCAGGAACGCGGCGACGGCGGCGCGGTACTCGGGCTCCGTCTCCTTGATGCCGAGCAGGTGACCGGTCGGCAGCTCGGCCACCCGTGCGTGCGGGTAGCGCGCGCCGAGGGCCCGCACCTGGGCGGGGTCGAGCACCTCGTCCTCGGTGCCGATGAGGAAGAGCATCGGGGTGCTGCCCGACGCCGAGCTCGCGGGGTCCGGCGGCCATGCGGCGCCGAGCATCGAGACGGCGGTCGAGGCGAACGCGGCGACCGCGGCCGGATGGCGCAGCGCCGAGCGGGCGGCGGCGGGCAGCTGCGCGCCGCCGTCGACGACGAAGCGCCGCAGCATCGGCTCGAGCTCCAGGCCGGGGCCGCTGTCGCAGAGGATCGCGTGGATCGGCGTCGCGCGGGTGCGCAGGGAGTAGAGCGTCGGGAACGTCGAGAAGGAGAAGCCCCACACGACGACGGGGCCGGCGTCCGGCCATCGCTCGGTCGCCGTTTCGATGCAGGCCGCGATGTCCCGGCTGAACCGATCGGCGAGCCCGCTCCGGCTCCGATCGGAGCCGGAGCGACCGTGGTTGCGGTGGTCGAACAGCAGCACGTGATAGCCGAGCCCGTGCAGCAGCTCGGCGTGGCGCAGGCTCGCCGACTTGGTCAGCCCGATGCCGTGGCCGACGATCGCGGTGCCGCTTCCCCGGCCGGGCACGAGCCAGACATGGAGGTCGATGCCGTCAGCGGTGCGGACGGTGCCCTCGCTCGCCTCGAGGCCGAAGTCGGCGGGATCACGGTGGTGGGGTCTCCTCGGCGGGCGGAAGAGCCGCGCCGCGAGGCGGCGGCCGAGCAGCGAACCGAGCCGGTCGCCGATCATGTCGCGGCCCCGCCGCCTGCGGGCGCCTCGGCATCCGCATCGAGCACGGCGGCCGAGGCGGCGAGCACCGACGGCATGAGCCAGGGCGGTTGCGCGGACTCCCGGATGACGAGGCGCGCGGCCGAGTACGGGAGGTCGATCAGGGCGAGTCGGGTGCGGCCGAGCGCGGCCGAGTCGACGCGCTCGAACTGCGCTGCCGCGAAGCGGCGGATCGCGCGGGCGACGTCGTCGTTCAGGGTGCGGAGCTCCTCGCCGAGCTCGTCCGGCCAGAGCGCGATGAGGTCCTCCCGGCGGTGCCGGGTGAGGAGCTTCGCCTCGGTCGGATGCGCCGTGCTCCAGTCGAGCGTGTGGCGGACGGCGCGTTCGGCGGCGATCCGCGGGTCGGGCGAGGCGAGCGCGTCGAGGAAGCCGCGTTGGAACCGCTGCACGGTGCGCACCCAGAGCGTGGCGACGAGCAGGTCCCGCGAGGGGAAGCGGTGGTAGATCGAGCCCGACGGCGCCCCGAGTCGCTTGGCGACCGCGACGGCGGTGGCCGCGTGGGCGCCGTCCTCGGCGATCAGCTCGAGCGCGGCATCCAGGATGTCCTGCTCCGAGTACTTCGCGGTCCGGCCCATCTCAGCGGACCTCCTTCCCGGTCGGTGTGACCTGCTCGGCGAGCCGGCTCAGCTCGCGCAACTGCTTGCGCATCATGACGAGGTCGCCCCAGGCCAGGGCGGTGTTGCGCGCCGCGGCCCCGCGGCCGGCGCTCGGCATGCGGAGGATGGCGCCGAGCTGACGCTCGTCGTCGGGGAGCTGGTCGATGCGGTACTCCACGACGAGCGCGCCGAAGAGTCGGGACGGCGCGCCGGGTCGCATGCCCAGGGTGATCGAGCGTCCGTGCTCGAAGGCGAGGAGGGTGAAGATGGTCATGAACCGTTGACCCAGGGCGAGCCGGGTCATCGCCGGGTCGGCGCGCTGCGGGCTGCGGCGGGCGAAGTTGTCGATCCAGTCGTAGCTGTACGGAGCGCGGCGCAGTTGGCACAGCCAGAGGAACAGCGCTTCCGGCGTCGCGCTCGTGCGCACCGCCCGGGTCGCGATCGTGCGGGGGTCGGGGAGGGCAGCGGCGTGGCTCGGCCCGCCGGGAATCGGCGGCCCCCAGCTCCACGGGCGTCCCGGCAGGGGACGAGTCGACGAGATCATGGGGGCTCCTTGCATCCGTCTCAATATTAGAGATTAATCTCTATTAAGTCGAGCGTCTCATCCGCGGCAGGAGCGCGGCGCCCGTCGAGGGGTAACGTCGGGTGAGGCCGACCGCGGCCCCCGCTCTCCCGTCGAACGAAGGATCCCGGATGACCGCCACCGCCGTCCCCGAGCCGTCCGTGAAGCGCGTCCCCCTCGGCGGCACGGGCCTCGAGGTCCCGAACCTCCTGCTCGGCGCCATGCGCATCGAGGACCTCGACGACGCCGCGATCCGCGAGCTCGTCGACACCGCGCGCGCCGCGGGCATCAGCTACATCGACCATGCGGACATCTACGGCCGGGAGCTGCACGGCTGCGAGCGCCGCTTCGCCGAGGCGCTCCGGCTCAGCCCCGCCGAGCGCGACGAGCTCACGCTGCAGACGAAGTGCGGCATCGTGAAGGGCGAGGCGGCCTTCGACTTCTCCTACGAGCACATCGTCGCCTCGGTCGAGGGCTCGCTCGATGCGCTCGACACCGACCGCATCGACGTGCTCCTGCTGCACCGGCCCGATGCCCTGGTCGAGCCCGACGAGGTCGCCCGCGCCTTCGACGAGCTGCACGCGGCGGGGAAGGTGCGCGCCTTCGGGGTGTCGAACCACACGCCCGGCCAGATCGAGCTGCTCCAGCGTTCGCTCGACCAGCCCATCGTCGTGAACCAGATCCAGCTCTCGCTCGCCCACGCCTCCGCGATCGCCCAGGGCATCGCCGCGAACATGTCCGACGAGCAGTCCGTCGTGCGCGACGGCGGGGGCATCGTCGACTACGCGCGCCTGCACGGCATCACCCTGCAGGCCTGGGCGCCCTTCCAAGGACCGGCGGGCGTGTTCCTCGGCTCCGATCAGCACGCCGAGCTGAACGCCGTCATCGATCGGATCGCGGGCCGCTACGGCGTCGAGCCGATCGCGGTCGCGACTGCGTGGCTGACCCGGCATCCCGCCGGCATCCAGGTGGTCCTCGGCACGACGAAGCCGGCCCGCCTGGCCGCCGCCGCGCAGGGCTCCGATCTCCGGCTCAGCCGCAGCGAGTGGTACGAGCTGTTCCGCGCGGCCGGGCACATCGTGCCCTGACCGCGCGGAACGCCGCGCCCGGTCAGGCGGTCACGGTCTCGCGCCGCGCCTCCTCGATCTGCGCCGCGACCTTCGTGCGCTGCGCCCGGCCCCAGGTCTCGCGCGCGGTCAGGATGCCGGCGAGGCCGATCACGGCGGCGAGGATGTAGAGCATCGCCGCTCCGGGCCATCCGAACACGCCGGTCAGCAGGGTCGCGAGCAGCGGGGCGAAGCCGCCGAGCGAGGCCGCGACCTGGTAGCCGATGGATGCGCCCGAGGTGCGCCTGGTCGTGCCGAACTGCTCGGACAGCAGCGAGCCCTGGACCCCGGTGAGCGTGGCGTGGATGAACGCGATGCCGAACACGAAGACGGCGAAGATGAGCGCCGGCACCCCGTCGTTCGTGAGCCAGTACATCGGGAACGCGAACAGGATCGCGGTGACGCACGCGGCGATGTACAGCGGGCGGCGGCCGAAGCGGTCGCTGAGCGAGCCGGCGAGGAAGGTGGTGCCGATGGCGACGACGCTCGCGACGGTGATCGCGGCGAGCGCGATCGAGCGGGTGTCGGGATGGTTCGTGGTGAGGTAGTTGAGCAGGAACGTCGCCGTCAGGTAGTACGCGAACGACTCCACGATGCGCAGCGCGATGACCCGCAGGATGCCCCGCCAGTCCTTGCGGAGCGTCGCGAGGAACGGGTTCTTCTCGATCTTCCCGGTCTCCTTCGCCTCCTCGAACTCCGGCGACTCCGACAGTCGCGCGCGCACGATCAGGCCTGCGACGACGAGAATGAGGCTCAGTAGGAACGGCACCCGCCAGGCCCAGTCGCCGGGCAGGTTCGCGCAGACGAGGAACATCAGGCTGGCGAGCGCGATGCCGAGCGGGTTGCCGGACTGGGGGATCGCGGCGAACATCCCTCGCCGGTTCCACGGCGCGTGCTCGTACGCCATCGTGACGGCGCCGCCCCACTCCGCGCCGAAGGCGAGCCCCTGGATCATGCGGATGACGACGAGGAGGATCGGGGCGAGGATGCCGACGGTCGCGTAGGTCGGCAGCACGCCGATCACGAAGGTCGCGCCGCCCATGACGAGCATGGCCCCGACGAGCACGGGCTTGCGGCCGAAGCGGTCGCCGAGGTATCCGCCGATCGCCCCGCCGATGGGGCGCATCAGGAAGCCGACGGCGAGGGTCGCGAACGCGAGGAGCGTGCCGACGACCGGATCCTCGTTCGGGAAGAACACCGGGCCGAAGTACAGGGCGGCGGCGGTGCCGTATGCGATGAAGTCGTAGTTCTCGACGCTCGTGCCGACGGCGGCGGCGATCGCGGTCTTCACCCGGTCGGGCGAGCCCAGGGGGCTCGGGGCGGTGCTGGTCGTGCTGGTCATACCCAATCTCCTTCGATTGCGCGGTGGTGGGGTCAGGGGGTGGTGTCGTTCAGGTAGTCGGCGAGCGTGCGCTGCTCGAGCAGCTGGAGTTTCCGCACCCGCCGCCGGGTGTCCTCGTCGTCGTCGAACGTCGCCGTGAGGAAGGCGTCGAGGATGTCGCGGATGAGCGCGCGCGGCGCGAGCCACGCGCCCATCGCGATCAGGTTCGCGTCGTCGTGCTCCACGGCCTGGTGGGCGGAGTACGGCTCGTGCGTCAGCGCGCAGCGGATGCCGTCGATCTTGTTCGCGGCCATGATCGCGCCGGCGCCGCTGCCGCAGACGAGCACCCCGCGCTCGGCCGCGCCCGACAGCACGGCGTGCGCGGTGCGGGCCGTGATGTCGGGGAAGTCGACGGGGGTCTCGTCGAAGGTGCCGACATCGACGACCTCGTGGCCGAGGGCCGTCAGCTGCTCCTTCACGAACCCGGTCAGCGGGAACCCCGCGTGGTCGGCGCCCAGGGCGACTCTCATCCGGCAACTCCTTTATCCAGGGATGTGAACGTTTACATGGAAACGTTTACACGACTGCAGAGAGTTAACCTCCGCGGCCTCCCGCTGTCAAGTCGCGCGGGATCAGCCGCGAGCGATGAGCCGCGTGGGCAGGGTCACCGATCGGGGGTGACCGCCGTCGATCAGCTCGAGCAGCAGGCGCATCGCGACCGCGCCCATGTGCGCGGCGTCCTGCTCGATCACCGAGAGCGGCGGCTCCACCAGGCGCATCCAGTCCTGGTCGTCGAAGGAGACGAGTTCGACCGCCGCGCCACGGTCCCGGATCGCCTCGAACGCCCCGGAGCTCATCAGCGCGTTCGAGGACAGCACCGCCGTCGGCGCCGGGCTCAGGTCGAGGAGCCGCACGGCGGCGTCCGCGCCGCCGCCGCGCCGGCCGTCGGCGAGCTGCACGAGCTCCGGCGCGGGATCCAGCCCGAGCCCGTCGCGGATCGCCTCGAACGCCGAGACCCGCGCCCGCCCCGTCGAGACGGACACGGGGCCGGCGATCAGGCCGATGCGCCGGTGCCCGCGATCCCGCAGCTGCGTGATCGCCTGCTCGATCCCCTGCCGCACGTCGAACGTCACGACCGGGGCGTCGACGCCGTCGAGCGTGCGGTTCAGCAGTACGACCGGGATCCCGGCCTCGACGAGCGACCGCGCGCCCTCGGCGCTCCCGCCCTGCGGCGACATCAGCACGCCGTCCACGCGCTGCGCGCGGAACGCCCGGAGGTACCGGGCCTCGATCGCGGAGTCCTCGTCCGCGTTGGCGAGCATCGTCACCCGTCCCGCCGCGAGCGCCTCCTGCTCCGCCCCGTGTGCGGCGTCGGCGAAGAAGGGGTTCCGCACGTCGGAGATCGACAGGCCGATCACCCCCGTGCGCGCCAGCCGGAGGGACTGCGCCCGCGCGTTCGGGGTGTAGCCGAGTTGCAGGGCGGCCTCGCGCACGCGTTCGCGCGACTCCGGCGAGGTGGCGGGGTTCCCGCTCAGCACCCGCGACACCGTGCCGATCGAGACGCCCGCGAGCCGCGCGACATCATGAATCGTGCTCATCCAGGTCCCCGCTCGGAAACGTTTCCACGTGCGCGGTCACGGTACCACGCCGCCGGCACGGTGACCCCCGGCGTCACACGGGGCCTGCGGCCAGGTGCACCGGCCTCAGAGCGGGGCTGCTGCGGTTCGGGCGAGCCGCCGCCCGGCCGCCGCCCGGCGCAGTGCTACGACCGCGTCGACCGCGATGGCGATCACGAACGCGACGAGGATGAACTTGGTGGTCTCGTCAGCGGCTGCCGTCGCGAAGATCGGGCCCCCGAGCACCCACCAGAGCAGGAGTGCGATGAACACCAGGTCGAGCGCGCCCCTGACGGCCTGGGTGACCGGACCCCAGCGGCCCGCGAGGAGGACGGCGACGAAGAGGGCGAGTTCTGCGGCCCACAGAAGCAGCAGCCACGGCGCCCGCCACTGCAGGAACCCGCGGTCGAGGGCGAGTGCGGCGAGCACGGGCTCGGGCAGGCCGGGTGCCCACGAGCCCAGCGAGGGCAGGGCGAGCAGCGCGCTGGCGCCCAGCAGGGCGAGTGCGAGGGAGAGCACGCCCAGAGGGCGGTTCACGCGGTCACGGTCGATCGCGTTCTTCGGCACCGAGGCGGGAGCCGGTGCCCATGCCGTCGCGGCGGACTCGCGGCGACGGGTGGCGAGGGCCGAGAGGAGCGTGAACGTGATCAGTACGCCCGGCCACCAGAACGCGCCGAGGCCGGGGCCGAACCACCAGACCGTGAGTCGCCCCCACCAGGTGTCGGCGCCGTACTCCCAGCCGACGACCGGCGGCACGCCGAGTAGCGCGGCGGGAAGCGTGATCAGCCAGATCACGGCAATGCCGCCGAGTGCGAGCCACGTGAAGCGCGGGGCATCCGACGGTCGGATCACGGTGAAGCCTGCGGGCCGGTAGCGGTCGGCCACGTCGGCCGGGCGACCGAACGCGGCGAGCAGCTCCATCGTCACGTCGGCGTCGACGGGGCGGCCGCCGTCTGCGGCGCGGCCCGCGACCTCCTCGCGGAGGAGCGAGCGGAGCTCGCGCGCCACATCGGTGCGCTGTCGTCGCGGCAGATGCCGCACGACGTCGCCGACGTAGCTGTCGATGATGGCGTTGGGGTCCATGTCACTCCTCCTCGTGGTCGTTCTCGTTCAACAGCACGTCCATCACCGACACGAGTGACCCCCAGGCGGAGGTGAGCTCGCGGTAGGCCTCGGCGCCCTGCGGGCTGAGTCGGTAGTAACGGCGTGGTGGTCCGTCGTCCGCCTGCCAGTGCGACTCGAGCAGGCCCTGGCCCTCGAGTCGACGCAGCAGCGGGTACAGGGTGCCCTCCTCGATGGGCATGCCGTGCCGGGCGAGCTCCTGCCGCAGCGAGTACCCGTACTGCGGGGTGCGCAGCCGCGAGAGCGCGGAAAGCACCAGCACGCCTTTGCGCAGGTCCTGCTCGAGCTTCGGGAGCTGCTCGGCGTCATCTACCATGCGCCACACACTACATAGTGCCGCACAGTATGGCAATGCGCGCGACCGAAGACTGCTCGATCCGAGCTACCTGCGAGATACCCCCAGCATTGGGCCTGCTCACTGACGTGTGCCGGCAAGTAGCGTGGCCGGAATTGTGGAGGCGATGGGGCTCCACCGAGTGCGGGGGTGCGTGTGGCGCTAGATTTTGTCGCCGTGGATTTCGAGACAGCGAATCGTGCGCACGCGTCTGTGTGCGCCGTCGGCGCAGTCCGTGTCCGTGACGGAAGCGTGGTGGACGAGTTCCAGTCGCTTGTCCGGCCGCCAGACGGGTTCGGTGCGTTCGAGGAAGGCAACGTCCGAGTCCACGGGATCACCGCGGCCGACGTGGCCGATGCTCCTACGTGGGACGCGGTGTACCGGGATCTTCGTCGGTTCATGCGCGATGACGTGATGGTGGGGCATAACGCGCCGTTCGACACCGCCGTACTCCTAAATGCCTGCGGAGCGCATGACATCGACTGGCCCCAGTTGGACGTCCTTTGCACGCTGCGGCTTTCGCGAGCGACGCTCACGCTGCCGTCGTATTCGCTGCCCTGGGTCGCCGCGCATTTGGGCATCGCGGAGTTCGACCACCACGATCCGTTGGCCGATGCGCGGGCATCGGCGCAGGTGTTGACCGCGATTGCATCCCGGACGGGAGCGGAAAGCCTCGATCAGCTCCTGAAGAAGACCTCGCTCAGCACCACGGCGACCTGGACCGAAGACGACGACGAGCTCATCGCTGCACTCGACGGAGACGCCGACGACCTTGTCGGCACCGGTTTCGAGGGCGAGGTGGTGTGCTTCACAGGCGCGTTGAAGATGATGATCCGCACACGAGCGCGGGAGCTCGTAGTTGAGCAGGGCGGGACCTGGCAGGACTCGGTCACACGCACCACCAGCATCCTCGTGACCGGAGACTTCGACGAGAGGACCTTCCGGCCGGGGGCATCCTTCAGCACCAAACTCGCGAAAGCATTTGCGCAGGTCGAGCGAGGTCAACCACTCGAAATCATCACTGAAGAGGCATTCGTCGCCCGGATGGATATCGGTCTGGAGGAGCTCAGAGCGAGGCTTGCGGTCCGCGGTGCCCGGACCAAGGTACCCGATTGGGTCGTCGCGCAGGCGGGACGTGGGCCTGTCGGGGACGGCTTCTGGGAGTGGTACAGCGCTTCGCTCCGGCACCCGGAGGGGCGGGCGGGCGGCGGCGAACCATGCATCTGGTGCGGTGCGGAAGTCCCCAAGCACGCTCATTGGGTGCATCGGGACCGTCACGTCTGCGGGGTTCACTGCAATGAGCGCTTGAAACGCGGCGCCCGCCGTGCCTGGCAGCGCGCCGGCCTGGAAGTGACGACCCCCTCCGAGCCGCCCTGGGGGTGAGCGTGTCGGCCTCCCGCGGAGCGCTCACCGGTGCCGACTACCCGGCGATGCGCGCTCCCGGCAGCGGTTCGAGCTCGGGCCTCCATCCAGTCGTACCCCTCGATGCGCCCGGCAGCGTAGGACTCGTGGAACCGCTCGGTGAGTCGAGTCGTGCGACCGGGCCAGCCGTCCGCGTAGCCGGCCAGGACGGGTGGGTACACGAGCCACAGCCCGAAGAGCCGCCCCCACCCCGCCGCCCGCACGAACTCGACATAGGAGGGTGGGAACGGCCCGCCGTCGGGCAGGATGGTTTGCTCGAGTGCGGTGACGTCGACATGGTCGAGCGTCGGTGCGGTGGGCGGAGTGAACACCGGCATCGGACCCCTTCGCAGCGCGCGTCTGGAGGACCCTACCCGCAGCCGCTCGTCGGCGGCGGTGTGCGCCGCCTCGTTCAGGCCGCGAGCACGCGGTGCCGGTCGGACGTGCTGGATGCCGTGAAGGCGACGGCCTCGTGCAGCTCCGCGTCGGCGGCCGTCGGCACCACCGACCCGGCATTGCGCCGGGCCTCGCGGAGCACATCGGCACGCGAGGTGTGCCACGTCGGCGCCGAACGCCGCGCGATCCAGACGGCCTCGTAGCCGCCGCGCTCTCCGCGCTCGACGTAGGCGACGAGTCGCTGCACCTGCCCCGCCGGGTACCGCGAGTCGCAGAGCCGCCATCCGCCCGGCGCGAGCGGCTCCCAGATCAGTGTCTGCTCCATTTCGATCGACCTCCCGAAGGCATCATCCCGTCGGAACGGCCCACGCACGGGGCCCTTGACACGGGCGGCATTTCAGCTCAATCGGCTACGCTGGCCACACCGGTCGTCCTACCCCTTCCGGCAGACGGAGTGACCGTGGACCCGGCCCAACTCGCCCTCGACCCCGACGAGCTCCGCAGGCTCGACGAGTGCGCGAAGGAGCCGATTCGGACGCCCGGCTCGATCCAGGCGCACGGCACCCTCCTCGGCATCGACCGGACGGGGCTCATCGCGGTGGCGAGCGAGAACGCGAGCGACTGGTTGGGGCATCTGGTGGCCGAGCTCGGCAACGCCGAGCTCGAGTACGCGGTGCGCAGCGGGCACGCGATCGATCCGGTGCGGATCACCTGGCAGGGCGAGGCGTGCGACGCGATCGTGCACCACCGCGACGCCATCACGATCGTCGAGATCGAGCCCCTGCCGGAGAGCGGCGAGTACGCCCGCACTGCGGTGGTCGGGGCGATCATGCGCACCTCGCAGGCGAGCTCCGAGGAGGAGCTGCGCGCGGCGGTCGTCACCGAGATCCGCGAGATCACCGGCTTCGACCGCGTCATGATGTACCACTTCCACGACGACGGACACGGCGAGGTGGTCGCGGAGGCCCGCGCGGAGGAGCTGCCGCCGTACCTCGGCCTGCACTTCCCCTCCTCGGACATCCCGCCGCAGGCGCGCGCCCTCTACATCTCGAAGATCGGGCGCACGATCGCGAGCACGGAGGCGCCCGGCATCCCGCTCGTCGCGCTCGCCGACGACCCGCGCACGATCGATCTGTCGGATGCCGAGCTGCGCACGGTCTCGCCCTACCACCTGCAGTTCATGCGGAACATGGGGCAGGCCTCGAGCTTCTCCCTCTCGATCGTCGAGAGCGGCCGGCTCGTCGGCATGATCACCTGCGCCGACCGGGGCGAGCGACGTCTGCCCGTGCTGCTCCGCCGGGCGCTCGAGGTGCTGGCCGGGCAGATCGCGCTGCAGCTCGCCTCGATGCGGCAGATCAGCCGCCTCCAGCACATGGTCGACGTGCGGGCCAGGCGGGCGGAGCTCCTCGCCCCGCTCTACGCGTCGGACGACATCCACGCCGCGCTGCTCGGCGGCACCGCGACGGTGCTCGACCTCGTCCCGGCCGACGGCGTGCTGGTGCGGATCGCGGGCACCTCGCGGATGGCTGGCGAGACGCCCGCGCTGGGGCCGATCCTGCAGGTGCTCGAACGCGTCGGCAGCACGCCCTTCGTATCCGAGTGCCTCCTGACCGAGCGGCCCGATCTCGCCGAGCTCATCCCGGGCGTCGCGGGACTCCTCATCGTGCCGCTCGCGGAGTCGGGCGATGTGCTCGTGTTCTTCCGAGGCGAGCTCGCACGCGAGATCTCCTGGCTCGGCGATCCCGGCGGCACGAATCGGCCCGACGAGCTGTCGCCGCGCACCTCGTTCGCCACCTGGCGGCGCACGGTGCGGGATCGCAGCGCGCCCTGGGGCACGGTTGTCGAGGAGGCGGCGGAGCTCGGCCACGAACTGGAGGTCGCCCTGCAACGGCGGGCGGAGGCCCAGCTGGCGGAGCTCGCGATGCGCGACGCGCTCACCGGGCTGTACAACCGGCGCTACCTGGTGGAGCGCCTGGCCACCAGGGGCCCGGTGGGCGAGGCCGGCAAGGCGATGCTCTTCGTCGACCTCGACGACTTCAAGAGTGTGAACGACGCGCACGGGCACGACGCCGGCGACGCGGTGATCCTCGAGGTCGCGAACCGCCTCACCGAGTCCTCGCGGGAGCAGGACGTCGTGGTGCGGCTCGGCGGCGACGAGTTCGTGGTGCTCCTCGACGGCGTCATCGGCGAGGATGTCGAGGCGATCGCCGATCGGCTCGTGCAGTCGATCGCCGTGCCCATCGTGACGAGTCGTGCGGTGCTCTCAGTGACGGCGTCATGCGGCGTCGTCGTGGCCGAGCCGGGCTCGCCCCGGGTCGGGCTCCTCGAGGCGGCGGACGCGGCGATGTACCGGGCGAAGCACGCGGGACGGAACCGGATCTCGCTCTGACGGCGCGCGCCGTCAGGCGGCGTGCGTCGGGGTGCCCCCTCCGGCGGCGTGCGTCAGGCCTTCGGCTCCGGCGTGACGCGCATGCCGGCGGCGCCGTTGGCGGAGTCGATGAGCTCCTCCAGCCAGACCCGGTTGATCTCGCCGGGGGCGCCGTCGAACTCGAAGCGCAGCGTCGACGACGGATTGATCCACACCTGCTGGCGCGCGCCCGCGTCGCCGTCGATGGAGAGCGCGAACGCCTCCTTGCGGCGGAGCTTGGCGAGCACGACGAACTCGATGTGCGCGAGGGTGCGATCGGGGATCGCGAACGAGGCCGGCGGCGAGCCGTAGTGCAGATGTCCCATTGTTCCGATCCTATGCGGAAGCGAGCCGAGGTAGCCTGAATCGGTGACCCTTGTGCACCGACTGACCGTAGACGGCCGAGACTACTTCCTTCCCGACCCCGTGACCGAGCTGAAGCAGCAGGTCCTCGAGGCGATCAAGGCGGGCGGCGGGTACGTCAACATCCCGCCGCTGCGCGGCGGCCCCGGCATCGACATCCTCTTCTCGCCGGGCATGCCCGTGACCTGGTCGCAGATCGACGTGGGCGGCGACCTGAGCGAACGCGACGACGAGAAGCCCGCCGGCGCATCCGGCGACGAGATCGTCCTCTAACGGCGGGATGCCCCGGGGCTCGGCGGCCTCGCGCATGGCGTACGGCTAGGCGACGCTGAGCAGCCGTTCCGCCTCAGCCGCGGGCAGCGCGGGGGAGAAGTAGAAGCCCTGCCCGCGATCGCAGCCCCACCGCCGGGCGCGGTCGAGGTCGTCCGCCGTCTCGATGCCCTCCGCGACCACCACGGCGCCGCGCGCGTGCGCGACCTCGACCGCGGCCCGCGCGAGCGCGTCCGCCTCGGCGTCGTGATCGCGCATGAGCGAGCGGTCGATCTTGACCTCGGTGAGCGGCATGCGCCGGAGCGCCTCGATCGAGGTGAAGCCGGCGCCGAAGTCGTCGACGGAGACGCCGATCCCGCCGTCGATGAGCATCTGCAGAGCCTCGACCTCCTCGCAGCTCTCGGTGAGGGCGGGGGTCTCGGTGATCTCCGCGGTCACGGTGCCCGCCGGGAGCCCGAGCTCGCCGACCAGCTCAAGCACGGCCGCCGCGAAGTCCGGGCGGAGTTGCGTCGGGGAGACGTTGACCGCGAGCCCGACGTGGCGGCCGTGGCGGTGCCACTCGGCGACGCGCCGCCCGGCCTGCTCGAACATGGCGCGGCTGAGCTCGCCGATGAGGCCGGTGCGCTCGGCGACCGGGATGAACAGGTCGGGCATCACCAGGCCGCGAGCGGGGTGCAGCCAGCGGCACAACGCCTCGACCACCACCGGCTGCCCGGTCGCGAGTTCGTACTCGGGTTGGAAGTAGGCGACGAGCTCGCCCCGTCCGACGGCGCGACGGAGTTCTTCGGCCGACCGGTCGGCGATGGGATGCGATGCGCGGCGCTCCATCCCACAAGACTCGTCCTGTCAACCCCCTTGCGCAAGGATCGCTCGTTCACAGCTTGGGGGTGTACCGTACCGCCTCGCGGCTTCCGCACCCGCCGGGCGCGCCCCCAGGGGGCCGATGCCGGCGAGCGCTCGTCCGCCGGGTATCCTTCCTCTGATGGGCACGCTCACCTACGACTCCAAGCTGGTCGTCTCGTTTGACGATCGGGTGCTCGCGCACCTGCAGGCGGCGATCTGGGCGAAGCTGCGACGCGGCGAACCGTTCGCCTTCACCTGGACCGAGTCCGCCTCGGCCAGCGGCTTCGGTCGCACCTCCGTCTGGCTGTCGCCGGCGATCCCCGTCGCGTTCGAGTACTTCGGCGGCCGCGCCCCGCGCCTCAACCCCGCCTGGGTGCAGGCGATGAACCGCTCCGCGAACTCCGCCGGCGGCCTCACGATCGTGCCGGAGCCGCTCGAGGCCGGGCGCGAGCCCACGGGCTGAGCGCCGAGGCATCCGCGCGGTCGCGCTCGCTGCGGCGCGCCCCGCTCAGGGCTCCGTCGAGCCCTGACCGGACGGCTCGGGAACGAGGCTGAGGCCGGCGGGTGAATTCGCCGCTCGCGTCAGCTCGCGCAACCAGAGCGGGTTCAGCCGCGGCTCCCGAGCGTCGAAGAACTCGAAGACGACCGGGATGTCCGGGCCGAGCCAGATCGAGTTGCGGCCGCTGCCCTGCTCGGCGGGCACCTCCCAGGAGAACGCGAAGGACTCGCCGCGTCGCAGCTTGGCCAGGATGACGCTGCGGAGATGGGCGAGCGACCGGTCCTCGATCTCGACGGTCCGGATGAAGCGATAGGTCAGGATGCCCACCGCTCCAGCATGCCACCCCCGCGGTCACTCGGCCGCCACCCGGGCCCCAGGATCGGCACCCGCGGCGTCCGTGTCCGGCCCGGGGAGCTCGCGCACCCGGGGAAGTCGCGAGCGGAGCACGTAGAGCAGTTGCGCGGCGAACAGCGCCGCGCACATCGCGATGCACCACTCGATGCCGGCCGTGGCGGCCAGCGCGGCGCCGAGGCCGGCGCCGATCGGGCGGGCGCCGTAGGTGGCGACGACGAGCACGGCGGAGACCCGGCCGATCATCCGGGTCGGGGTGACCGCCTGACGCAGCGAGGTGGTGCCGATCGTCCAGAGCACCGGGCCGAGCCCGAACAGGAAGTAGGAGAGCACAGCCAGCGCGGGGAGCGGGAACCAGAGCGTCGTCGCGATGAGCAGTGCGGCGGCGAAGCCGCCGATCGGCCCGAACAGCGCCATCCGGCCCAATGGGACGCGTCGCGACAGCCAGCCCGCGCCCAGTGCGCCGAGCACCATGCCGACACCGAACGCGCCGAGCGCCACGCCGATGAGCTCCGGGGTCATGCCGAGCCGCTCGAGCGCGTACACGACGAAGACGGACTGCAGCAGGAACCAGCCGACGTTGAAGAGGAGCGAGGTGACGATCATCGCTCGCAGCAGCGCGTGCGTGAAGACGAAGCGCAGGCCGTCGCCGACCTCCCGCCACGGGCGGCTGCGCGGCGCGACGTCACCGCGCGGCACCCGCGTCGTCGCGAGCAGGGCGAGCGCCGCCCCGCAGGCGATCGTCGCGGCGACGAACGCCGTCGTGGCACCTCCGGCGGCCACGGCCGCCCCGCCGAGCACGGGCCCCGAGATGAACGCCGCGCTCCGGCCGAGTTCGAGCCAGCGGTTCGCCGGGACGAGCTCTTCGCGCCCCACGAGCCGCGGCACGGAGGCGGGGACGGCGACGCTCAGACCCATCGTGCCGATGGCACCGATGAAACCGAGCGCGAGCAGGGCCGGGAAGGTCAGGGACTCGAGGAGGAGCAGGACGACGACCGCCGCGAGGGTCGCCGTCCGCAGGCCCTCGGAGCCGAGCAGCACGCGGCGCGGGGCGGTCCGGTCCACGAGCAGCCCGAACGGCACGGCGAGCAGGAGGAACGGCAGGGTCTGGGCCACCTGCAGCAGCGCGGTCTCCGCTGCGCCGACGCCGAGCGCGAGCACCGCGAGCAGCGGTGCGGCCACGAGCACGAGTTGCTCGGCGAGCTGGGTGAGGACGCTCGCCCAGGACAGTCGGGTGAAGCCGGAGGGGAGCGGGACGCGTTCGCGGGAGAGCTGCATGCCCCCACCCCACCACCGCGGGCGGCGCCGCTCCGGCGGAAATCGGACGGGGCGTGGGGCCCGTCCCGGCGGCGCCGGGGGCCGGATCCGACCGGATCGTGCGGGCGGCGGGCGTCGCGATCCGACCGGACACAGCGGCGCCGCCGGACGCCGGCTGACCGATTCCGTCCGCTCGGCTGCGAAGCGGCTCAGATGCGTCGCGGGCCGGGGCCGTCGGCGCTCAGGGCGTCGTCGGGGTTCAGCAGCCGGCACGCCTTCAGCGACAGACAGCCGCAGCCGATGCAGCCGGTGAGCTCGCGCTGGAGGTGCTCGAGCTGGGTGCGGCGGGCGTCGAGCTCCGCGCGCCAGATCTTGGCGAGCCGGCGCCAGTCCTGCTGCGAGGGCGCGTGGTCGAGCGGGAGGCCGGCGAACAGCTCCTGCACATCGCTGAGCGGGATGCCGAGCCGCTTCGCGACCACGATCAGCGAGATGCGCCGGAGCATGTGCCGCGGGTAGCGGCGCTGGTTGCCGGCCGTGCGAGTCGACGCGATGAGCCCGAGCTGCTCGTAGAAGTGCAGCGCGGAGGCGGGCACGCCGGTGCGGCGGGACACCTCGCCGATCGCGAGCAGGTCCTCGGGTTCCAGGGACATGGCACCTCCTTGACCTCAAGTTTACTCGAGGTATTACCGTTGCCCGCGGCGTCGCATCGGCGCCCGGATGCCGCGGCATCCGCCCCTCGACACGAAGGACGGACCATGACCGAGATCGACCAGGACTCGACCGCCACGGGGACGTGGCGCGAACTCCTCGGCAGCCGGTACGCGCCGATCGCCGCCGTCCTCGCCGGCGGCGTGCTGCTCGAGGCGAGCAACGTCTACCTCACCACCAGCCTGCTGCCGACGATCGTCGCCGAGATCGGCGGAGCCGAGTTCTACGCGTGGACGATGACGGTGTTCCTGCTCGCCTCGGTCGTCAGCTCCATGCTCGTCAGCCGCGTGCTCACCCGGCGCGGAGCGGTGCAGGCCTATCTGCTCGCCCTCGGCCTCTTCGCCGCCGGCTCGATCCTCTGCGCCGCGAGCCCGTCGATGCTCGTGCTGCTGTTGGGCCGCGCGGTGCAGGGCCTCGGCGGCGGCCTGCTCGCCGGACTCGGCTACGCCCTCATCCAGCGCGCCCTGCCCGAACGGCTCTGGGCCCGGGCCGCCGCACTCGTCTCGGCCATGTGGGGCGTCGGCAACATCGTCGGCCCCGTCGTCGGCGGGGGCTTCGCCCAGCTCGACGCGTGGCGCTGGGCCTTCGCCCTGCTCGCCATCGTCTCGGCCCTGATCGCCCTCCTCGTGCTCCGCCGGATGCCCCGCACCGCGACCTCGCCGTCGAGCGACGCCCTGCCGTGGGCCTCGCTGCTGCTCCTCGCGGGCGCCGTCGGCGCGGTCGGCGTCGCCAGCATCCTGCCCGCCGGCGTCTGGACCGCGGTCGTCCTCGTCGCCGGTGTAGCGCTCGCCGCCGGCTTCGTCGCGCACGAGCGGCGCACCGGCAACGGCATCCTGCCCCGCGCGACCTTCGCGCGGAACTCCTCGCTGCGCTGGGTCTACCTCACCGTCGCGGTGCTCGCCTTCGGCATCGGGACGGAGGCCTTCATCCCTCTGTTCGGCCAGGAGATCGGCGGAATGGCCCCCTTCACCGCGGGCCTGCTCGGTGCGGCGCTCTCGCTCGGCTGGTCGCTGACCCAGGTGTTCACCGCGAACGCCTCCACCGCGACCGCGCGCCGGGCGCTCATCCTCGTCGGCCCGCTCGTGCTCGCCGCGGGTCTCGCGGCGTACGGGCTGCTGCAGTACGAGGACCCCTCGCTCGCCGTGGTCGTGCTGTGGTTCGTCACCCTGTTCGTCGCGGGTGCGGGCATCGGGCTCGGCTTCCCGCATCTCACCGTGGCGGCGCTCGGCAGCACGAGCGGCGAGGAGGAGGGCGCGAAGGCCGCCGCGGCCGTGAACACCGTGCTCCTCATCGCGAGCGCGTTCGCCGCCGCGCTCGCCGGGGTGCTCGTGAATCTGGCCGCGCCCGATCTCGTGCGCGCGGCCCAGCTGCTCATGCTCGTCTTCGCGGGGCTCAGCGTGCTCGGCCTGCTCCCGGCCCGCGGCGCCGGGCGGGGCGTCGCTCGCGGCGCGGCGGCCGAATGAGCGCCCCTCGACCAGCTCGGGGAACCACCAGCTGGTTCGCTGAGCTCGTCGAAGCGCCCGAAGCGCCTGGCTCGCCGGTGACCGGATCGTACCGAGTCGTGGCCGGTTCGGCCCTCGTCGGAGGCGCCCATGGGGCGCAGGATGATTGCATGACCGCTCGTTCCGACACCGCCCTGCTCGTCATCGATGTGCAGGAATCGTTCCGCCAGCGCGCCGACGACTGGGCGGCGACGGCCAACCCCCGGGCCGTGCCGAACGTCGCCCGGCTCGTCGAGCGGGCCCGCGAGGCCGGTGACCTGATCGTGTGGGTCACCCACGCGGAGCCCGGCACCGGCCACGTGTTCGATCCGGCGCTGGGCTTCGTTCGGGTGATGGACGAGCTGCAGCCCGCCGCCGACGAGCCGCAGCTGACGAAGACCTCCATCAACGCGTTCACGACGACGAATCTGCAGCAGCAGCTGACGGTCGCCGGCATCCGCCGACTCGTCGTCTGCGGCATCCGCACCGAGCAGTGCTGCGAGACCACCGCCCGCGTCGCGAGCGACCTCGGCTACGAGGTGCAGTTCGTCATCGACGCCACGACGACCTCCCCGATTCTCGCCGGCGAGGGATACGCCGAGATCTCCGGCGAGCAGCTGATGGCGCGCACGGCGTCGATCCTCGGCGGCCGCGGCTTCGCGGAGATCGTGACGACCGAGCAGCTCGCGGGGGTGGCGGTCCCGGCATGACCCGCGTCGTCTTCCTGCTCGCGCCCGGCGTGATCCTGCTGGATCTCGCCGGGCCGGCGCAGGTGTTCGCGACGGCGGCTTCGGCCGGCGCGGACTACCGTCTCGACTACGTGGCCGAGACCGCGAGGATTCCCTCCGGGCACGGGCTGATGCTCGAAGCCGCCGTCGAACGGCCCGAGCTCGCCCCGGCGGACCTCCTCGTCGTCCCCGGCTGGCGCGCCCCGCTCGAGTCCGGCAGCGGCGCGTTCGCCGAGGCGACCCTGCGCTGGATCCGCGAGCACCACGAGCGCGGCGGCACCGTCGTGAGTGTGTGCTCCGGAGCGTTCGCGCTCGGCCGCGCCGGGCTGCTCGAAGGGCGGCGCTGCACGACGCACCACGACATCCAGCACGAGCTGCAGCGCCGGAACCCGGGCGCCCGGGTCATCCACGACGTCCTCTACGTCGACGACGACCGCGTGCTCAGCTCAGCCGGGATCGCGAGTGGGATCGACCTCGCCCTCTTCCTGCTGGCGCAGCGTCACGGGCCGGCCCTCGCCGCGCGGGTCGCGCGCGAGATGGTCGTCTACGCGCGCCGCAACGGCGACGCGACGCAGCTCAGCGCGCTGCTGCGGCACCGCTCGCACGTCGACGAGCTCGTGCACCGCGTGCAGGACCTCATCGACCGGTCCTTCGACCAGCCGCTGCCGCTCGCTGAACTCGCGGAGGGCGTGCACGCGAGCCCGCGCACCGTGACGCGGGCGTTCACCGCCGCCACCGGCCTGACGCCGCTGCGCTACCAGCAGCTGCTGCGACGGGAACGGGCCGAGCACCTGATGGCGCAGGGCTACACCGCCGAGGCGGCCGCGCGGCAGGTCGGCTTCGAGGACGCGCGGATGCTGCGGAGGATGCGCGCCGCGGCGCGCTCGGTGGCGCAGCCGGTCGCCTCGGCGGGATGACCTCGGGCTGCCGGGCGACGTTGTGACTAGAACTGCTAATTTGGTCACAACGTCGGAACGGAGCCGCAGCCCATGCCACGACCACTCGTCCCGCACCGCAGAGCGCGCATCCTCGACGCCGCGGAGCAGCTCGTGCTCGACCGCGGATTCGATGCGATGAGCGTCGCCTCGGTCGCCGAGCGCGCCGGCATCGCCAAGGGCGCCGTGTATCGCGAGTTCGCGAGCAAGCACGAGCTCCGCGAGGCGCTGCTCCGCCGGAGCGCCGAGCGCATGCGCGCCCGGGTCGAACAGGAGCTCGGCGAGCAGCCCCTGCTCAGCGAGGGCTACCGTGCGACGATCCGCGCGCTCCTCGGCGACCCGCTCATGACCGCCGCGTACCTCGACGACGAGGGGGTGCTCGGCACCCATGCCGACGCCGTGAGCGACGAGCGCTTCCGGGTGCACTTCGAGGGCACCGCCGAGTGGATCCGCCAGCTCCAGGAGCGCGGCGCGTTCAGCTCGGCGGTCGACGCCGAGCAGCTCGCGCTCGCCCTGTCGTGCGCGACGATCGGCCTGCTCTCGGCGGCGAAACGGCTCGGGCCGCTGAGCCCTGCGCAGCTCGGCGGGGCGATCTCCGTGCTCGCGACGATGGTGGCCGGATTCGAGCAGGCGGATGCGCCCGCGGCCGGCGCGTGACGAAGGGGCGGGCATGTACGCGAGTGTGACGAGCGGGCGGGCCGATCAAACGGTGCTCCTGCTGCACGGCGGCGGCGTGGGCGGGTGGATGTGGCGGCCCGCGATCGCCGAACTCCGCTCCGAGCCCACCCTGATCGTCCCCGACCTGCCCGGCCACGACCGCAGCTCGGCGACGCCCTACGTCTCGCACGCGCAGACCGCGCACGAGCTCGCGGAGCTGATCGAGCGGCGCGCCGAGGGGGCGGTCGCGGTGGTGGGCTTCTCGCTGGGCGCGCAGCTCGCAGTGCTCCTCGCCGCCGAGCGGCCCGAGCTCGTCGACCGCGTCGCGGTGGTGAGCGCGCAGGCCGAGCCGACCCCGGCGCCTGGCCTCATCCTCGGCCTGCTGGGCCTGACCGCGCCGCTCGCGCGGCGACGCTGGTTCGCGACGCTGCAGGCGCGGGAGCTCTTCGTCCCGGCATCCCTGCTCGACGACTACCTCCGCACCTCGGCGAGCGTCTCGCGCGCGACGCTCCTCGCGGCCGTCGGCGAGAACCTCCGCTTCACCGTCCCGGCCGGCTGGGCGGGCTTCCCCGGTCGCGCCGTCGTCCTCGCCGGCGGGAAGGAGCGCGCGGTCATGCGCCGCTCCGCCCGTCGCCTGGCCGAAGCCCTGCCGGGCAGCGAGCTGGAGATCGTGGACGGATGCGGCCACGGCATCCCGCTCCAACGGCCCGACTGGTTCGCGCGGCGGCTGGAGCGCTGGATGGCGGAGGGCTAGCGAGCGCGCCCGGAGTCGCAGCCCGTCGTCGTCACAGCCCGCCGTCGATGCGGAGCACCTGGCCGGTGAGGTACTCGGACCCGGGTTCGAGCAGGAAGCGCACGAGCGGGGCCACGTCGGCCGGGGTGCCCAGCCGGCCGAGGGCGTTCCGCACGTTCGCGTTGGCCTCGGGGCGCTCCGCCATGCGGCGGAGCAGGCGGCCTGTCGCGATCGGGCCGGGCGCGATGCAGTTGACCCGGATGCCCTCGGGCCCGAGGTCCTTCGCGAGGTAGCGCGAGTAGTGCGCCACGGCGGCCTTCGCGACCCCGTAGTGGGCGTAGCCGCCGTGCTCGGTCGGCTCGATCCCGTTGAGCGAGGACATGGTCACGATCGCGCCGCCGGGCGTCGCACGGAGCAGCCCGAGGTGCGCCTGCACGGTGCGCACCGTGCCCAGGAGGTTGCGCTCCAGCATCTCGGCGAGGTCGGTGAGCGAGACCTCCGACGCCCGGTTGCCGTCGAGTTCGCCGGAGCCGCCGCCGGCGTTGCAGACGAGGCCGTCGAGCGAGCCCCACCGCGCCCGGAGCTCGGCGGCCACCGCGTCGAGCGCGGCCCCGTCGGTCGCGCTCGCCTCGAAGCCGACCGCGTCGGCCCCGAGCTCGCGGAGGACGTCCACCACGGGGGCCGTGAACGGCTCCTCGGGGAACTCGCGGTAGCCGTCGAGGTCGAGGTCCAGCACCGCGACGTCCCAGCCGGCGCCGGCGAGGTGCTCGGCGAAGGCGCGGCCGAGCCCCCGGGCGCCGCCCGTGACGAGCACCCGGCGCCGCTCGCTCGGGCTCATGCGATCGGGACGGCCGCGCCGAGGCGCTCCGCCGCGAGCGAGCGGATCGTCTCGCCGAGCAGTTCGAGGGCCCGCGCCGCCTCCTCGGCCGTGACCGTCATCGGCGGGGTGACCCGCAGCACGTTGCCGTACAGGCCGCCGCGACCGATCAGCAGGCCGAGTTCCCGGGCCCGCTGTACCGCCGCGACGGCGAGCGCCGGCGCGGGATCGCTCGTGCCCGGCTCGACGAGCTCGACGCCGATCATCAGCCCGGCCCCGCGCACCTCGCCGACGATCCCCTGCGAGTCGGCCGCGATCGTGCGGAGCCCGCGCTGCAGGAGCTCGCCCATGCGGTCCGCCTGCTCGATCAGCCCGCGCTCCTCGATGTAGTCGAGCGTCGCGTTGGCCGCGGCCATGACCACGGGGTTGCCGCCCGCGGTGGAGATGCTGTTGGCCGGGAGGCTGTTCATGATCTCCGCCTCGGCGACGACGGCGCCGATCGGCAGCCCGTTCGCGATGCCCTTCGCGAGCGTGAGCAGCTGCGGCACGACGCCGTGCGCGTGCATGCCGTACGGCCCGCGGCCCGCGCGGCCCCAGGCGGTCTGCACCTCGTCGGAGAGGAGCGGGATGCCGTACTCGTCGAGCACCGCCTTCGTGCGCTGGAAGAAGCCGGGCGGCGGCTCGGCGAAGCCCCCGGCGCCCTGCACCGGCTCGGCGAGCATGGCCGCGATCCGGCCGCTCGTGCTCGTCTCGATGATGGTGCGCATCTCCTCGATGCACGCGTCGACGAAGCGGGCGTCGTCGAGGTCGCGGAAGGGGCTGCGGTAGCGGTAGCCGCTGTGCAGGTAGCTCACCTGCAGCGGGCTGAAGCCGGTCGCGGACCAGGCGCGGATGCCGGTCGTCGCGACCGTGCCGAAGCTGCGGCCGTGGTAGCTGCCGCGCAGCGCGAGCACCTGGTTGCTCGACGCGTGCGCCGTCGCGACCAGCAGGGCGGCCTCGACCGCCTCCGTCCCGGAGTTCACGAAGAACACCCGCGGGTCGGCCATCCGGCTCGCGGCGGCCAGCCGCTCGGCGAGCCGCACCTGGCCGCTCAGCAGGTACAGCGTCGAGGAGTGCAGGATGCGCTCCGACTGACGGCGGATCGCCTCGGTGATCTCGGGGATGTCGTGCCCGACCATGGTCGCGAGCAGGCCGCCGAAGCAGTCCAGGTACTCCCGGCCGTCGCTGCCGAGCACGGTGCGGCCGCGGCCCGAGACGAGCTCCAGCGGCTCCTCGTAGTACAGCGACATCCAGTCGGGCATCACGGCGCGGTGGCGTTCGAGGAGCGTGCGCCCGTCGGCGTCGGGCGTGGGGTACGCGTTCGTCATGCGCCCACGGTAGGGCCGGGGCCGGCGGACGACGGGGTCGCAGCGGCGATATTTCGCATAATCGAAAAGCTTGTTCGGAATATCGATGAGCTCGGGCCCCGCCCCGATGATGATCCAGACCAGAGAGGGAAGCCAGCATGACTGCAGAGGAAACCCACGGTCTCGACGACGAGATCGCGGCGCGCGGCGAGGCCATCGCCGGGCTCCTCGCCGACGCCGTCCGGCGGCCGAGCGTGACCGGCGCCGAGCGCGCCGTCGCGGACTTCTTCGCCGACTGGATGCGCGCGCACGGCTGGGACGTCGAGCTCCAGCCCCTCGCCGGCACCGACCTCGCCGCGAGCGAGGAGCACGTCGGCGACCGGGCGAACGTGATCGGCTACCCGTTCGGCCGCCCGCGGCCGGGCGACCGCACGATCGTCTTCAACGGCCACCTCGACGTCGTCCCCGAGGGGGACCACGCCGCCTGGACGCATCCGCCCTTCGACGGCGTCCGCGAGGGCGGCCGCGTGCACGGACGCGGAACGGTCGACATGAAGGGCGGCATCGCGGCTGCGCTCATCGCCCTCGACGTGCTCCGCGAACACGCCGAGCCGCTGAGTCATCTCCCCGTCGTCCACCTCGTGATTGGGGAGGAGCGCACCGGGGTCGGCACCCGGCTCGCGCTCTCCCTCGCCGATCCGCCCGCGGCGGCCGTCGTGCTCGAGCCGACGGGCAACGCCCTCGTCACCGCCTGCACGGGGCTCCAGTTCTTCCGCGTGGAGGCGTCCGGCGTCGCCGCGCACTCCTCGGCCCCGTGGCTCGGGGTCGACGCGCTCGCGCGACTGCTCGTGCTCCGGGAGACGATGCTCGCCACCGCGGCCGCCCGCTCCGCCGGCTTCGCCCACCCCCGCTTCGCGGAGGTGCCCACCGGCATCCCGTTCAACATCGGCCTCCTCGACGCCGGCGAGTACCAGGCATCCGTGCCGGCGCGCGCCCGGATGACCGGACGGATCGGGCTGAAGCCCGGCGAGGACCCCGAGCACGCCCGAGCGGTGTTCGCGGACGCGCTCGCCGCGGTCGTCCGAGACGACCCGCACGAGCGCGAGCACCCGCACCGCCTCGAGTGGCTCGGGGCACCGTACCCGGGGTGGGAGACGTCGGAGTCGGGCGAGCTCGCCACCGCCTTCGTCCGCGGGCTGGAGTTCGTCGACGGCGCCGCCGAGCTCCGCGGCTTCACCGCCGGGAACGACGCCGGGCAGTACGCGGCGCTCGGTGTGCCGACGCTCGTGTTCGGCCCGGGGGACACCTCGCTCGCGCACACCGCGAACGAGTCCGTCGCGGAGGCCGAGCTGCTGCGGGCCGCACGCACCATCGCCCACGCCCTGCGGGTGCTGCCGTGACCGCCGCGAAGTCGGAGATCCTGACCACGCTCAGCCGGGGCATGGCGGTCTTCGAGCACCTCGTGAACGCCGGTCCCGCCACCGCGAAGCAACTCGCGGCGGAACGCGGGCTCTCGCTCGGCGTCTGCTATCACGTGCTGCGCACCCTCGAGGCCGACGGCTACGTCGTCCGCGGCGAGGGCGGCCGCTACGAGCTCGGCCCGCACGGCTTCGCGCTGGGCCGCGGCCTGCAACGCCACTCTGAGATCGCCCCCGAGCTCGCGGTCATCCTGACCAGGCTGTTCAACGCGACGGGCGAGACGGCGTTCATCGCGGAGTGGACCGGCGGCGCGGTGCTGCTGCGCCACTTCCTCACGAGCACCCACACCCTGAGCGTGGGCGGGCTCGAGGTCGGCTACACGGGAGACATGCACGCCAGGGCATCCTGCAAATCGATCCTCGCCCACCTCCCCGTCGAACAGGTGGAGACGCTGTTCGCCGGGGTGACGCTGACCCGGCTCACGCCGCGCACCGTCACCGACCTCGACGGCCTCCTCATGGAGCTGGCGCGTGTGCGCAGCCAGGGCTACGCCGTCGACGAGGAGGAGTTCGCCGAGGGCATGCGCTGCGTCTCGGCCCCGTACTTCGCGCCCGACGGCACCCCCGCGGGCTCGTTCACGGTCTCCGCCCCCGCGGAACGATTCACCCGCACGCGGCCGCAGCTCGTCGCCGCGGTCGGGGAGGCCGCCACCCTGGCGAGCTCGCTGCTCGCCTCCGGGCGCCTGCGCGCGCCCGCCGCAGTCCAGGAGGCCGCCCGAGCGGCCGCAGACCGGAAGGAGACCGCATGAGCGAGGACACCCTGCTCGACGTGCTGGAGGTGATGCACCGGGCTCTGTTGCAAAGATTGGCGGCAGTCAGAGGTAGGCTGTCGCTCTGCGCCGATCAGGCGGCTGCTGCGAAATGGTGGTTGAGCATGCCCATGGCCTCCGTCAGCGCCGAGGGCCCAATGCCAAA